>CAWHXW010000001.1:0-100704 GCA_963833465.1 Ignavibacteriota bacterium
CTTGGTCCCGAACCAAGCGCGCTAGCCAGGCTACGCTACGCCCCGTTTAGTACTTGCATAAGACAATATAGCAATCGCTTACAGGAAAATCAATTTGGCAAAGTAGAGTTTTTCTGAGCTGAGATGAATTCTTTTTGTATTTGTTCTGCGAGTGCACTCCAATTTGTTTCATCATTCACTTGAATCCATCTGATTCGTTTATCTGCTCGAAACCATGTCAATTGCCGTTTAGCAAAATGACGTGTATTCTGTTTGATGAGCCGAATCATTTCCTCTTTTGTAATTTTTCCTTCTATAAAATCGAACACTTCTTTATAACCGACTGTATTCAGCGCATTTGCATCGCGCGAATATCCTTTAACAAGTAGTCTGCGCGCTTCTTCAATCAATCCGTTTTCAATCATCCAATCAACGCGTTTTTCTATCCGATGATAAAGCGCTTTTCGTTCCCACTCTAATCCAAATTGTACAGCTTCGAATGAAATCTTTTTTTCTTGAATAGAATGCAAATCTGAAATCGGTTTGCCTGTTGTATAATACACTTCCAATGCACGAATAACTCGCCGCACTTTTGTTGCATCCATCTTCGCTGCTGAAATTGGATCTATCTTTTTTAGACGTTCAAACAATTTATCAGAACCAAACGTACGTGCTTCAATTTCAAGCTGTTCGCGTATCTCCGAATTTTTCCCTGGTCCTTCAAAAAATCCATCAATAACTGCACGAATGTACAAACCAGAACCTCCAACAAGAATCGGCTGTGTGCTTTTCTTTAAAAGTTCTTCTATCTTCGCACGCGCCTGTATTCCATATTCTCCTGCGTTATAATATTGATCTGGATTAAGAATATTCATAAAATGATGAGTAACACGTTTAAGTTCTTCAGGCGCTGGTTTGGCTGTACCGATATCAAGAAACCGGTAGATTTGCCGTGAATCCGCAGAGATAATCTCTCCGCCTAACTTTTCAGAAAGACAAATCGAGAGTTTAGTTTTGCCCGATGCTGTAGGACCAACGATAGCGAGAAGCAGTGGACTAATCATTTGAAAGTTCTGGTTGATTCAATATTAAACTTGAAATATATCGTTAGGAGTATTATAATTTTTTAATCTCGCTTCCCAAATTATTTTGGAATCTTCTTCTTGGAAACTCGGTTTCCTTTTCCGATACTAAATAAAGTTTGGGATCGAGGTAAAACCTTACAGACATAATGAATCGTACCCCTACTTTTCGCTCCACCCTTTTTTCCCAATTAACGGAACAAATTTAAATCCATGTGCTTCGACTGATTCAAACTTATCTCCTATCCGAGTTATTACTCGAATCGACTGCGCTTCTAAATCACCGACTGGAATCACAAGCCGTCCGCCATCTGCAAGTTGATCGAGCAATGGTTGTGGTACTTCAGGTGCTGCTGCCGTTACAACTATGCCATTATAAGGAGCATATTCATTCCATCCAACTGTCCCATCTCCACAACGCGCCGCAACATGATAACCCAATTTCTCCAACAGCTTGCGTGCTTGGAGATGCAATTCCATGTGCCGCTCTATTGTGAATACTCGGCATCCCATCTCAGCAAGAACAGCCGCTTGATAACCTGAGCCGGTTCCAATTTCTAAAACTTTTGAATCTTTTCCGACTTGCAATTTCTCTGTTTGAAATGCAACTGTGTACGGCTGAGAAATCGTCTGTCCATTTGAAATTGGCAAAGCATTGTCGTCGTAAGCATTATTTAAAAAAGCCGGTAAAACAAATTGTTCACGTTCTACATGCTGCATAGCACTCAATAATTGTTCATTATTGATTCCACGCTGACGCAACAACTCAATCATTTCTGCACGTTCTTTTTCAAATCGATTCATTTATATTTCCGAAGTATAACTTTGATAAAATTTAATGTTGTTGCCCAATGTGTCATATAACTTTTTTCGTTTCCATAAATTGTTTTTACCGGCACGAATTCTATTTTAAAACCTCTGCGCGCCGCTTTAATAAGAAACTCTGTTTCTGCTTCGAAGCCAGCCGATTCAAGTTGAATACTTTCAATAACAGACCGGCGAATTAGACGAAAACCGCATTGACTGTCCTTAATTTTGATTCCAGTTCGCATTCCTACCAACGCCGACGTGATTAAATTGGATAGTCTGCGATGCAATGGCATACGCGTTCCGATTCTTTCACGCCAGCCGATTACAATATCTGCGTTGGTTTGTCGCTGGACAATAAGAAAATTCGAAATATCCTCCGGTTGATGCTGCAAATCGACATCCATCGTAATAATAAATTCAATCTGGCTTTGTTTATTTAAATAATCAAAGCCGGTCTGAAGCGCAGCACCTTTACCGAGATTCTTCAGATGCCGCAAAACAATTGCTCCAATCGAAACAGCTATTTCATTCGTTCGGTCAGTCGAGCCGTCATCAACAATAACAACCAAAATTTCGCCAATTGCTTTGCGAAGCCGAGTTACAAGTTCTATCAACGAACTTTCTGCATTGAAAGCCGGAATAAGAACCGCAATTGCCTTAGCTGTGAATTCCATATCAATTCATTTCCGACATATTAGCAGATTTCAAAGCATCGCTAACCATTGCAACACGTTTCATTTCTTTTACATCATGCACGCGGATGATGTTGGCGCCATTCAAGATAGATGCTGTTACGGCGGCGGCTGTTCCTTCTGCTCGTTCGTTCGGAAGTAAATTTAAAATTGCGCCAAGAAATGATTTTTTTGATACTCCCACTAATACTGGGTATCCAAGAGAAGTCAAAATTTTTAATTCCTTAAGAAGCTGAATATTGTGTTCGAATTTTTTTCCGAAACCAATTCCCGGATCTATAATTATCTGCCTTATCCCGGCTTCTTTTGCTGCTTCAACTCGTCTTTGTAAGAATTGTTTTACATCTTCGGTTACATTCTTATAACTTGGATTCATTTGCATAGTTTTGGGTGTGCCTTTTATGTGCATCAATACGACGCTGGCTTTATGCTTCGCTGCGATGAATGCCATTTTAGTATCAAATGTCATAGCGCTAATATCGTTGACTATGACTGCTCCAGTTTGCAATGCGATTTCTGCTACTTCCGATTTATAAGTATCGATCGAAATTGGAATACTTATTTTTTTTGCAAGCAATTCAATAACTGGAATGACTCTCTTTATTTCCTCTTCTATCAAAACCGATTCTGAACCTGGCCTTGTCGATTCTCCGCCGATATCAATAAAATCCGCACCATCTTCTGCTAACTTCTGCCCATGTTCAACCGCCTTTTCACAGTTCAGATATCGCCCGCCATCTGAGAATGAATCCGGTGTTACATTTAAAATTCCCATTACATGAGTCCGCGATGCAAGATCATATTCAACTGATCCAAAACGATATTTGAGATTTAATTTCATTAGAAAATAATTATTGCCATAGCAATCGAATGAGTGCAATACCTACGGCTTTAACACCCCAAGCCATCTTTGCCGGTTCCTTATCTGTGGTGAATACAGGGATATCTAATGATGAATGATAATATGGAGAATAATCAATTATGACAGAGTCTGGATTTCCTTTCCATGCTTTTGACAACCAGCCGCGAGTCTGCCGCATAGATTTGGGTTCATTCCATGCAGCTGTAAAAACTGTAATAGACGGAATTTTTTCTTCCGGTAAATCTAAGTAATCAAGATATTTAGGCAAAAAGACATAGGAATCAGTACCGCCCTGAGACGGATTTGTTGTAGCTTCCTTCCAAAATCCTTTTCTACCTACATATTCCTCACCGATTTTTTCAAAGAGCTTCAATATTTTGTAATTGTGCGGCACATCGTTCCCTTCAAAGTAGAGACATTGCCGCAATTTTCCGATTCCAATTTCATCATAGTTTATTACACCAAGTATTTTTTTAAATTCCTTTTTATGCTGTTTAATATAACTGCCTGATGAATAATATTCGCTTCCCCATACAATAAATCGAATACTTTGTTTCGGAATCTGAAACGTTTTATTATTCACAAATGTTTTGAAAATACGTGCAACTTCTAACACACCAGATACGCCGGAGGCATTATCGTCTGCGCCGGGTCCGCCGGAATCAGAATCGCCATGAGCACACACAATATAATATTCATCCGTTTGTCCTTGAAGTGTTGCAATTATTGTCTTCGGATTTCCAGGCGATATAGATGTTTTAGATGAATATTTTATCGAAACGTACGTTCCTCTCTCTAATTCTTTTTGCAACCTCTGACCGGCTATATTAGAAAGGTTGAATACCGGAATGGAATTTTTATTTGATTCTTTTAAAGTCGAAATCATTGCCCAATTAGAATATGCTGAAGAATTCACGGTCACATAACATAAAATACAGCGTGCTCCTGCATCAACTAACTTTTCGTACATTTTTTCAGATGGATGCTGACTTAACAGTACTGCGCCTTTATTGATTTTCCCATCATCAATATCATGAATGGAATTGATAAATATAAGATGCGCGGTATCTTGCTTTACAGAAGGTGAATATCCTGCAAGCCATTCATGCTGAATAAGTCCACTGAGTCGTTTTGGTTGTTCAATTTGCAACTTCCAGCTGTCATTAGAATATACAAGTTTTTGAGGATCAATTATCATTTCCGGTTTGAAACCGTATTTTTTAAATTTATTGATTACGACCCACGCCGCTTTGTCTCCTGATTTTGTTCCGCCAAGCCGGTTTCCGCATTCTACTAAATCGTGCACAGTCTTTTGGAGTCGCTTTAGTGAAACCTTAGAAATGAATTTCTCCTCGTTCGCTGATTGTGCGCGAAGCAATGTTTGCACACAAATACGGAATATAATTACAAAAATAAACCAGCGCCGATGTGTCATTCAGAATGTGCTAATAATGTTGAAAAAATAATCTCGCAGTGGAATAATACCGAAATCTTCCGAGAGGAGCAATGGAGGAATTAAACCGACTAGAATTTGAGTCTATGGTTCGTTGAGTTGCTAGGGTCAATTGAAATTGTATTTGGAAAGAAACAAAACATTTTTAATAACAAAATAAAAGCGAGAGCAGTTCAAAGATAAGACTTAGTCATATCTTTGTAGATTCGATTGCAGAATAAAATGAAAAGAGATAATAATTCACAAGTTGAGCATTCCTTCAACAGTTTTAATCATATTAGCAGGATTGAAAGATGTCTTTGCTAAAATTTTTGTGCGCCCAAGCGCTTTGTTGCTAAGATGTAATACTTCCGAAGGATAATTTGTTATAAGCAGTGCTGGGATGTCAATTCCTTGTTTGCGGGCAAATCGGATAATCTCAACTCCATTGATTCCAGGTAAAAGATAATCACTTATCAAGATATCGAACTTCTCCTGTGAGAGTTTTTTGATTGCATGATCTCCATCTATGCAAAATGTGCAAAGAAATCCAGCTTTGCGTAATGTTGATATCACTAAAGTTCGGAAAACCTGGTCATCTTCTATAAAAAGAATACGCTTTTCTTTTTGTTGAGCGATAGTTGTCATAAAATATTATCCGAAGTAAAAATTGGAATAGTAGATTATACAAAATAATGTCTAATTAACAAATTAAATAATAGGATTTCGTATTTATTCATTACTCGTAATTTATAATACGTTTTACTATTCTTTCGGAGAAGAGACGCAAGAGCGCATTTTCTTCAGATATAACAACCCCATCGCAACTATCGTAACCCAGCCCTGCACCTTTATTTCGCCTTGAAATAATTTTTGCTCAACCTCTTCAATTGCAAATTCAACGAGTTCCATCTCTTCCAAATCATCTACAATAGGCTTACAAACTTCATGAGCACCGAGTGCAAGGAATAAATGCGCTTTACCTCCGCCATGATTGCCGTTAACAGGATAGCTGCCGAGAGGTATCCATTCTGATGCGTCGCAACCCATCTCTTCCCGCAACTCTCGCTTTGCGGCATCAAGCGCATCTTCCTCCGGTTCAAGATATCCTCCGATTGGAGCTAAGGAAGTACCATCGACTGCATATTTTGTTTGTTGAAACAATAAAACGGTTTTCCGATTTGTGACCGGAAGAATTAGTACATAATCAGGTGAAACAATCCATGGCCAATCATTAATGATTTTACCATCTGGCAATTCAATAGTGTGCTGTTCAACTCGCAAAAACTTATTGAAATCAAGAATAGTTTTTTTCTTGATAGTCTTCCATTGACGCATAAATTTCCCCAAGTTTAAACGGATATATACTTATTGATAGAAGTTATAAATAATTCTTTAAACAAACGATAACTAATAGAATTTTCGCTCGCCAGATATAAAAAAGTCTGACACTGTTACATTACCCTAATTTAACAATGTCAGGCTTTTTATTTGATAGCTGACTGCTGATAAGTGATTACTTTCCTAAAACTAACTGCTTATATCGCTCGTTTATTCTTCCCCAATGCAGATTTGTAATAAAGTTATCTATGAATTTAGCACGGGCAGGACCATCTTTGTGATAATATGCATGCTCAAAGACATCAAGCGGTATCAGCGGTACGGCACCCCATATTGCGCCATACTGATGTTCATCCACCAATGCATTTAATAAACGACCGGAGTAAAGACGATCGTAAAGAAGCAACCCCCATCCACCAAGCTTCGCTGAAATTGCTGTAGCTTTAAAATCTGTTTTCCAGCCATCAAACGAACCGAAATCTTTTTCGATTGCTGATTTGATTTCCGGGCCTTTCGATGGATCACCGTCGCCGCCGAGCACATCCCAATAAATATCATGAAGAAGTGCACCTGAATGATTCCAACTGAATCGCCGTTTCAATTCGCCAATAATGCTGAAGTTGGCGTTTGCAGCAGAACGATCGGCTGTTTCTAAAGCTTTTTCAATATTATTTAGTGCAGTAACATATCCCTTCTGATGGGTATTGTAATGCCAGTCGGTTGTTTCCGGACTCATAACATTTGCGAGAAGTTTCTTTGCCTCCTCGTCTGTGTACGGCCGTTTATTGAACTTCCATTCGTATGCCATAGCCTAATCCTTTATGTTTATATGATTCTGTTTTGTTTCAATTCAAAATATGGAACGATAAAAGGATGAAATTAGTTCCAATAATAAAATAAAAATATCAAAAAGATTAAAATATAAATTCCAGACATCAAAATAGAATTTGCATTTTGTTTATTATCTGTGATTTGAGAATTGAAATTTACACTAAATATCAACCCATATTGAGCGAGAGTTTCGCAGCTTCAGACATCATATCCGGATTCCAGATTGGATCGAAAACCAATTCTACTAACACGTTGCTTATACCATGAATTTGCTGAACGCGCCGTTTCACATCTGCCGCAATCATTGGTCCCATTCCGCATCCCGGCGCTGTTAGTGTCATTCTGATATACACATTCGCATTGCCAGGAAATTCTTCTTCAACTTTCACTTCATAAATTAAGCCAAGGTCAACAATATTTACCGGAATTTCAGGGTCGTAACATTGCCTTAACGCCTCCCATACTCTGCCTTCTGGAACCATTTGCATTTGTTCAACTGCGACACTCATTCCTGCAGATTCAACCTGTATAGGTAATTCATCCTTTTCTTTTGAAGTCATTGCTGTATCCTATTTATGATCACCGCAATCGCAGGTTTTTTCTTCGCCAGACATATCACCGCAGTCACAAAAGCTTGATTGATTTGGATTGTTAAACTTGAAACCTTTTCCGTTCGAACCATCGATATATTCCACAATAGTTCCTGAAAGACTTTTCAAGTCTTCCCCATTTATATAAATTGAAACACCTTCGCTTTGAAAAATCATATCTTCTGCTTCTATTTTATCATCAAATGCAAGCAGATACGCTGGTCCACAGCACCCACCGTTTTGTATTCCGATTCGCAATCCGTGAGTATCCGGGATTTGGTTTTCCCGGCGAATGTTCCGAATCTGTTCTGCCGCTTCCAGTGTGATTTTTACAGCCCGAGTTGATACTTCTGTTTCTTGCATATTCATACTTTCATCCTCTTTACTTTTTTGTATAACATTTATTCTGTCGAAACAGTTTCCTTTTTTTCATCCAGGGCGTTCTTCATTGCATGCCACGGAAGAATTGCGCATTTTACACGTGCCGGGAACTCGCTTACACCGGCAAAAGCTGCCAGCTTTCCCAACTCTTCCACGCTTCTGCTGTTTTCGTTTTCACCACGCACTAAGTGATGAAATTTTTCAAACATAACTTCTGCTTCTGCGAGCGTTTTTCCTATTAACACCGTGCTCATTACAGATGCGGATGCTTTTGAAATCGCACAGCCCGATCCCTGAAAAGAAATTTCAGAAATAACTTCTTTTTCCAACTTAAGATAAATAGTGTAATGATCGCCGCAAAGCGGATTGTATCCATCTACCGAACAGCTGGCATCTTCCATTTTTTTGAAGTTACGAGGATTCTTATTGTGGTCGAGTATAATTTCCTGATATAATGCCTTAAGATCAGACATGCCCGAATACCTCTTTAACTTTCTGAATCCCGCGTACAAGAGTTTCGACCTCTTCTATTGTATTGTAAAATGCAAACGATACTCGCGCTGTTGCCGGAATGTTATACTTCAGCATCACTGGTTGAGCACAATGATGTCCGGTACGGATTGCAATTCCTTCTTGATCGAGAATCGTTCCAATATCATGAGGATGAATTCCTTCCAGTACGAACGACACAACTCCTGCTTTCTCTTTCGCTTTTCCGATTATTTTCAGCCCATGAATTTCAGCAAGTTTTTCATGAGTAATACGCAGCAGCTTTTGTTCATATTGCTGAACAACACTCCAATCAAATGAATTTATATAATCGATTGCAGCCGCCAATCCTATCGCACCGGCGATATGCGGCGTTCCTGCTTCATATTTATGCGGAATATCATTAAAGATTGTTTTTTCAAACGTCACCGATTTTATCATATCACCGCCCCCTTGGTACGGCGGCATAGATTCAAGTAGGTCAGCTTTCCCGTAAAGTATCCCTAATCCGGTTGGACCAAAAACTTTGTGAGATGAGAAAGCATAGAAATCGGCATCGAGGTCGCGTACATCAATACGTACGTGCGGAACTGCTTGTGCTCCATCTACCAACACTGGGACTCCGTGCTGATGCGCTATTTCAATCATTTGTTTCATCGGATTAACGGTCCCAAGCGCGTTAGAAATATGGCTTATGGCAGCAATTTTAGTTTTACTAGAGAGCAAGCGAACAAATTCTTCCAGCACAACTTCACCGTTGTCATTAATCGGAGCAACGCGAAGTTTTGCTTTTTTTTCTTCGCATAGCATTTGCCATGGAACAATATTAGAATGATGTTCCAGTTCGGTAATAATTACTTCATCGCCCGATTGAACATTCTTTCTGCCAAATGTTGCAGCAACAAGGTTTATTGCTTCTGTAGCACCTCGAACGAAAATAATTTCTCTTTCTGATTCAGCATTCAAGAATTTCTGCACAGTTACGCGTGCCGTTTCATATTTTTTTGTCGCCAACTCGCTAAGATAATGTACACCGCGATGCACATTGGAATTTTCTTTAAGATAGTACTGCTTGATTGCATCTATCACAATATGAGGTTTTTGCGTTGATGCTGCGTTATCAAGATATATTAACGGTTTACCATGAATTCTTGTGGACAAAATTGGAAAATCTTTCCGAATCTGTCCAACTTTAAAGTCAATTATACCTTGTTTATCCGTTATTGATATATGATTCATGCTCGTAAGTTTGAATTCTGATTTGCAAATAGTCTATCGTGAATTACCTGTTCCACTTGCTTGCGAAGCGATTTAATCGTTATCCGGTTGATTACATCGCTTGCAAACGCAGAGATGAGAATGTTGCGCGCAGCATTGATACTAATACCTCGTGATCGTAAATAGAATACCTGTTCATCATCCAACTGTCCAATAGTGGCGCCGTGTGTGCACTTCACATCGTCCGCAAATATTTCCAATTGCGGCTTTGTGTTAATTGTCGCATTATCGGATAATAGAAGTGTTTTGTTCGTTTGTTTTGCGTCGGTCTTCTGTGCATCTTTTCTGACAAATACTTTCCCATTGAAAACACCTTTAGAAGCGCCGTCCAGAATCGACTTGTATAATTCTTGACTTGAGCAATGCGATTTAGAATGATCAATAACTGTATGATTATCGGTGACCTGTGCACCTCTGCTATGCGACAATCCGTTTAGTACGCACTCACAACCTTCAGCATCAAAACGGACATTTAAGTTATTCCGAACAATCGAGCCACCGAGCGAAATCGCATTTGAATAGTAACGGCTTCCTTTGTTCATTTGCACCTGAGTTGTTCCAATATGATACGCGTTGATGCTTTCTATTTGAAACTTATCATGCTCGACAATTGAATTATCGCCAAGCGTTATTTCTGTAAACGTGTTCGTTAAATATGTGTTCATTGAAATGCCAACATATGTTTCAGCAAGCTTAAATCGGCTATCTATTCCTGCGATGATAATATTTCTGGGTTGAGCGGCATAAATTTGTTCACAATCAGTTGCGACAAAAAGAAGTTGAATCGGATTCTCTAAAATAGTCCCTTGCGGAACCGAAATAAAAGCTCCATCCCACAAGAAAGCTGTATTAAGCGTTGTGAAAGCATTTTCCTCTCCCATTACAGAATGATTGATGTTTGACCGGATTGTTTCGGGATGTTTCTTCAACATTTCAGCCAAATTTACAACTGTCATTCCTGCCGGGATCAAATTAATATTAGACAATTCATACGAAAAGATTCCATTGATAAACACCAAATGTAATGCATCATTCAGCATGTATGGTTTAATATCACTTTTCATCACTCCATTTGATTCATAGTGAAGGACTGGATGGAATTTCATTTTAGCGATCTGTGAAATGTCAGTAAAGCGCCATTCCTCCTGCCGTTTTGTCGGAAAGCCAAGTTCTGCAAACCGGTGTATCGCATTGCGGCGAATCGCATGTTCTGATGTCGACTTCTCACCATTCAAACTTTGTTCAAATGTTTCAAACTTCGACTCGTACCATTTAATATTTTGATCGATCAACTGCATCTTTTTCTCTATTTCTAAATTATATCGTCTGCTCGATTTCTTCGCCAACCCAATCGTACCCGCGTTCTTCAAGTTCAAGTGCAAGTTCTTTACCTCCGGATTTGACTAATCTTCCATTCTTCATTACATGCACAAAATCAGGAATAATATAATTTAGAAGCCGCTGATAATGAGTCACAATAATAGTCGCATTTTCTTTTGAACGAAGCTTGTTCACTCCTTCTGAAACAACTTTGAGTGCATCTATGTCGAGACCGGAATCTGTTTCATCTAATATCGACAGTACCGGTTCCAGCACCGCCATATGAAATATTTCGTTGCGTTTCTTTTCTCCTCCGGAAAACCCTTCATTCACCGGACGATTTAAAAAGCTTTCATCCATTTCTACTATTTTCACTTTTTGTTTAATGATTGCAAGAAAATCAATCGCATCAAGCTGATCTAATCCTTTGTGCTTACGAATAGCATTTAGTGCTTCCTTTAAAAAATAGGAATTATTTACGCCTGGGATTTCTACCGGATATTGAAATGCAAGAAACAACCCTTCTCGCGCCCGCTCCTCAGGAATCATTTCCAATAAATTCTTTCCTTTGTACAACAATTGGCCATCGGTTACAATATATTCTTCCCTCCCGGCAAGTACTCCGGCAAGCGTACTTTTTCCTGAACCATTCGGTCCCATTATTGCGTGAACTTCTCCCGTATTTACGGACAGATTGATACCGCGCAAGATTTCGTTTCCTTTCACACTCGCATGCAGATTCTTTACTTCAAGTAAACTCATTTTTCTTTCCTGCCTTTAACCTTTTATACTTAATGATTTTAAATTTTATGACCTGATGAATAAACAGATTATCAGATTTCTAAATTGAATTTCGTCAATTTAACCGACGCTTCCTTCCAAACTTACGCCAAGCAGTTTTTGTGCTTCAACTGCAAACTCCATAGGTAATTCGCGAAATACTTCTTTGCAAAAACCATTGACGATAAGACTCATCGCATCCTCTGCAGAAAGTCCGCGCTGTTTGCAATAGAATATTTGGTCATCGCCAATTTTTGATGTGGTTGCTTCATGTTCAGCTTTTGCAGAAGTATTTCTGACCTCAATATATGGAAAAGTATGCGCACCGCACTTATCACCTAATAACAACGAATCACACTGAGAATAATTTCGTGCGTTCAATGAATTCTTTTTCATCTCGACCAATCCGCGATAGGAATTCTGTCCATGCCCGGCAGAAATCCCTTTAGAAACGATTGTGCTTTTTGTATTCTTTCCGATATGAATCATTTTCGTGCCGGTATCTGCCTGCTGGTAATTATTTACGACCGCAACAGAATAAAATTCGCCTACCGAATTATCGCCTATTAAAAGAACGCTTGGATATTTCCATGTGATCGCTGAACCGGTTTCGACCTGCGTCCAAGAAATTTTGGAATTTACACCTGCACATTTGCCGCGTTTCGTTACAAAGTTGTAAATACCGCCGCGTCCTTCTTTATCACCCGGGTACCAATTCTGCACCGTAGAATATTTTATCTTTGCATTATCTAACGCAACTAATTCTACAACAGCAGCATGCAATTGATTTTTATCCCTCATCGGCGCTGTGCATCCTTCCAAATAACTCACCTGTGCACTTTCTTCAGCCACGATGAGAGTCCGCTCAAATTGTCCCGTCGAGGCAGCGTTAATGCGAAAATAAGTCGATAACTCCATCGGACAGCGAACTCCTTTGGGAATAAAGCAAAACGAACCATCGCTGAAAACTGCCGAATTCAATGCTGCAAAATAGTTGTCGTTTGCCGGCACAACTGAACCAAGATATTTCTTTACTAAATCAGGATGTTCTTGAACTGCTTCGGAAAAAGATCCGAAAATTATTCCCAGCTCTTTCAGTTTTTCCTTAAATGTAGTTGCCACTGAAACACTGTCAAACACTGCGTCCACGGCAACACCTGCGAGCCATTCTTGTTCACGAAGCGGAATTCCAAGTTTATCGTAAGTCTTGAGTAATTCCGGATCCACTTCTGATAAATCTTTAAGCAGCGATTTTTGTTTCGGTGCCGAATAATACACGATTGCCTGATAATCTATCGGCGGATATTTTATATTCTGCCAGTGCGGTTCTTCCATCGTTTGCCAGTGCCTGAATGCTTTCAGACGCCACTCAAGCAGCCAAACCGGCTCATGTTTCTTCTTAGAAATCAAACATATAATGTCTTCGGTTAAACCGGGAGGTGCAGAGTCAGCTTCAATGTCTGTGACAAATCCGTACTTGTACTCTTGATCTGCAAATTCTTCTATGGTATTTGTTTCGTTGTTCATAATTTATTTTGTATGAAACCAGTCAAACAATTTGTTCTAAAGTTGTATTCTCCAAAAGCAAATTTAGATTGTGCTGCATTTTCCCGAGCGGCTTGCGAATCGTGCAGGCATTAAAAATAAAACAATTCTCTCCGCCTTTAGCATAGCATTCAGCAATAGTCGGCTTTTCTTCTTCAATAATGTTTATGATACTCGACACATGTAATTCATTCGGTTTTTTCGCAAGCGAATAGCCGCCGTGCATTCCTTGAATCGAAACAACAACTTCGGCTTTTGTTAATTTCTGTAAAACCTTTGCGAGCAGTTCGTACGGAATATCATATTTCGCGGCAATTTCTCTCGCAGTGAATAATTGCCCTCGCGGATGCATTGCCATGTGCCGAAGAGCTATCAAACCATATTCAACTTTTTTTGAAAGCTGTAACATAAATACGACTATTCCAGTCTTATATTGCTTTAAAAAAAAGAGTCAATTTCGACTCTTCCTATATAAATATCTTTTTCTTTTTCTATTAATTCAAGTAATATATCTTCTTTAAATCATATTTGAAGCAGAGACATTTTTTTTTATCTTACTATTAATATGGAAGCATTACATACAATTGATCTCACTAAATACTATCATTCCAGTGCATTTAAAAGAAATAACATTCCAGCGCTCGAAAAAGTTTCCATTTCTGTTGAACAGGGTGAAATTTTTGGATTGCTCGGTCCAAACGGAGCAGGAAAAACTACCTTCGTCAAACTCCTCCTCTCAATAGTACACCCTACTTTGGGCACGGCAACTATTCTTGGCTATCCTTTAGGTCAAAGAATATTGAAAGAGCAATGCGGGTACTTACCAGAGAATCATCGTTATCCTGGTTTTCTCAATGCCATAGATACCTTAATTTTTTTTGGAAGACTAAATGGCATTCAGAAATCAATATTGAAGGACAAAGTGTGTTCACTTCTTGAAAAAGTTGGATTGAAGGACTGGACACATGTCAAAACGAAAAAGTTTTCTAAAGGTATGCTGCAGCGGCTCGGGCTTGCACAAGCTCTTATAAATGATCCAAAGATATTGTTTTTAGATGAACCAACTGACGGCGTGGATCCTATTGGACGAAAAGAAATCCGTGACTTACTTTTAAATTTGAAAGCTCAAGGCACAACTATCTTTTTAAACTCGCATCTTCTTTCTGAAGTAGAAATGATTTGTGACCGTGTGGCAATTTTGAACAAAGGAAAAGTAGTTCGCACTGGAACAATTTTAGAACTGACAGCACAAAAATTAGCTTATGTCATTCAGTTATCTTCTCCTATCACAGATGCCATTCGCGAACGGATGCACCAAACTATCCTCCCTATTGAATATAAATATACGAGCTTAATTGTTTCACTAAATAACAAGTCAGAGCTTAATACAGTAATCGACATTCTCCGCGAAAGTGGCATCGGAATTGAAAGCTTAACTCAGCAAAAGACTTCGCTGGAAGATTATTTCATACAGATTATGAAAGGAGAAAGTGAGCTGTGAGATTCTGGGGCATGTTTAGATTCACAGTTGAAGAAGCATTGCGCAAAGGAACGCTGATTTTCTATTTTATCATTGCAACAATTATTTTATTGCTTTTTATATTGGGTATAAGTCATCCGCCAAATGATACCGATATGGTTACTCTCTTTGGCGCTCCACTCGCTCGTCTCTCTCAACGCGGATTTAATGTGGTAGAATTTATTCTTATTCAATTGCATTCATTATCCATTTTTTGGATCATTCTTCTCGGTATGTTTGGTGTAGCAGGATTAATTCCGTCAATGCTTGAAAAAGGAACAATCGAACTATTTCTCAGTAAACCGCTTACACGAGCAGAATTGCTTATGGCACGTGCGCTTGGAGCCGTCTCCGGTATTGTCCTTAATCTTATCTACTTCTTTCTTGGCATATGGATGATTTTTGGTTTAAAAGTCGGAATATGGCACTGGGGATTTCTTTCTTCTACTATTTACGTTATTTACGCATTTGTATGTTTCTTCTCAATAGTCACAATTGTAGGATTAATAACACGAAGCTCCGGATTTTCGATTATGCTGGCATTTGTTTTTTCTATTATTTCATGGGGACTTGAAGTGAGAGAAAACGGATTGTACAGACTCTGGGATAATGTTGTCTATCACCGTTTATTGGACGCGATTTATTATCTAACTCCGCAATTAAATGCGATGCTCGAAAATTCGACTCGTGTAATTGGCAAACTTTCCTACGTATCCAACCCGCCGAATTTCACATTTATGCCATTCATATATTCCTTTTTTTCAAGTTGTCTTATTTATTTTCTTTCGATATGGTATTTTTCGCGGCAAGATTTCTAAACACGCGGCAGGACTAATATCCTTAATATCTATCATTTGAATGTCATTCAATTTCTGCCTACCTTTTTTATAGTGACGAGGACATTATGAGAATCGGAATAACATGTTATCCTACATACGGAGGCAGCGGTGTAGTCGCAACCGAGCTTGGAAAAGCGCTTGCCGTTCGCGGACATTCAATTCATTTCATCAGTTACGCGCTGCCGATGCGCTTGAGCGGATTCCAGAACAATATTGTTTATCACGAAGTAGAAATGTCCAACTATCCGCTTTTCGACTTTCCACTGTACACACTTGCACTAAGCAGCAAAATGGTAGAAGTAGCGCGGTACGAGAAGCTCGATCTTCTCCATTGTCATTATGCTATTCCGCATGCGGTAAGCGCCTATCTGACAAAACAAATTTTAGGCAATCATATAAAGGTTGTAACAACATTGCATGGAACGGATATAACACTTGTCGGATTGGAACCGAGTTTCCTGCCTGTGATGAAATTCAGCATAGAACAAAGCGACGGCGTTACTGCTGTCTCCCGCTTCCTGAAGGAAAAAACTCAAACGAATTATGGAATTGAAAAAGAAATAGAAGTAATTCCAAATTTCATTGATACCGTAAAATACAAAAGACTGCAATCGGAAACATCATGTTTGAATTGCGCGTCCGAAGGTCAAAAAGTTTTAATGCATACTTCAAACTTTCGGCCTGTGAAACGCGTAACGGATGTGATTAGGATATTTAATGAAGTTCAGAAAAAAATATCAAGTGTTCTAATTTTAATTGGAGATGGTCCCGACCGCTCACAATGCGAAATGTTATGCCGCGAATTTGGAATTCAAGACAAAGTGCGCTTTCTCGGAAAACAAGTAGAGTTAGTGCCGATTCTTTCTACCGCAGATCTTTTCTTGATGCCGAGTCAATCTGAAAGTTTCGGACTTTCCGCGCTCGAAGCAATGGCGTGTGAAGTTCCTGTAATTTCCTCCAGTGTCGGCGGATTGCCTGAACTTCAAGTGCATGGACAGACAGGATTTATTGCCGAGATCGGCGATATTGACCGAATGGCTCGCTACGCAATTGACTTGCTTACAAATTCATCGAAGCATAAATTATTTGCGGAAGCAGCACGCAAACGAGCAATCGAATTTGAATCCTCAAAAATCATAAGCCAATACGAACAGTACTACGAGAAAGTTCTCGCTGGTAAGTAATTTCTGAGAAGTACTAAACATCCACACAACAAGCATAAGCTGGGAAGGAATTTCACTCCCGACCACCTGGTTAAATCATCGCAGACAATATTCGATTCGGGAGGATATCTCCTTCACGACATGGATTAATTTATTTCGTCAACAGTTTTAATCGATTGTGGTTATTGATTTGCAATGAATACTTTTACATGGTCTAAGAGTTTGGGAACAAGATAACACAATTCGTACTATTATGCTTTGTTTGCATTTACTTCGCTTTCTCTGTATTTTCCGATTGTAGAAAAATTAATTTTCTCTAATTAGTATTATAATTGCAGGACATTAATGATACGAACTATTTCCCTTCTATTAGTTATTTTCTTTACTATATCTTTCGCTCAATTTAACGAAGATGCACATAGATCGGATCAACATCCTTTTAGTCCGGTAACATTCGAAGTAATTCCCTACTGGAATGAGGACACAACATCCGTTGATCTTACAGTTTTTTACAGAATCAACCCGTCTCTTTTCTTCTTTGCTAAAACTTCTAACGGGCAACAAGAAGCTTATGAAGCAAAAGGTGAATTAGCATTTGAAATTTATGACGAAAAAGATGCTGTCGCTGCACGTAACTTTCGGCCGTTAATTATCGAACGAAATTCGATTCCGATAGAAGATGCTCCATTTTCCGAGGAAATACAAGGTACACTTACATTCAAGTTGAAAAAGGGATTTTATAAAATTGTTGTGGAGATAAAAGACAGTGAATCTGAAAAAACATATATAAATCGCGACACGAAAATTGATGCCCGTTCTATTATTTTCGACTTAAATATATCCTCTCCGATTTTTGTTGAGCCAATCTCATCTGAAACATCAAAAGAACAAAATATTTTTTCCCCAGTCAACCGAGGAGGCGGTGTAATTATCGGCCAAACCGGCGGTTGTCTGCTTCAAGTAATTTCACCTGACACAAATATGGATATAAATCTTTCATGGAAAGTGAACAGCAAAAATGAAACTGATGAAGACAATCTGCAAGAATTATCCGGCGATAAATGCCTTCAGCAATATGGCACACCCGTCGTCATAGAAAATTCAAAACACGCGTCAATTTCAGTAAAAAAGGATTCAAAACACAGCCGGTTAATTTTTATTCCAATTCCAATTGAACGATTAGAAACCGGCAAATATCAAATAGCCATAGCTATAAAACAAGGAACACTGAAATCCATAAAAAATTCCTTTTTTGATGTTATCTGGCCGTCAAAACCTCATTCTCTTTCTAACTTCAAAATAGCTGTTGATGCATTACGCCATATTGCAACAGAAGCAGAGCTTGACAACATGACGGCTTTTAGTTCCAGCAAATCAGAGGCAGCTTTTCGGGCATTCTGGCGCAAACAAAATCATGACACGACTCGAGCATTTAATCCTGCTATGGCTGAATACTACCGCCGTGTTGACGAAACGATAAAGCGGTTTTCTTCCCAAAACGAAGCCGATGGTTATCGTACAGATCGAGGGCGAATTTACATTTTGTTCGGTTCACCGTCTTACACAAATCGTTTATTGAAACCAAATTCAGCACCTACAGAAATCTGGACTTACGAAAAACTTAAACGGCGATTTATTTTTACCGATGAGCATAAATCAGGGAATTATATTCTTACTAAGATGGAGAACTATTGAAACCAATAATAGCTATCACGATCGGCGACTTTAACGGTGTAGGTCCGGAACTCGCACTTAAGGCAGCAGCAAATCAATCGGTGAAGAAAAGCTGTACTCCTCTACTTGTCGGTCCATTAAATATCTTTGAATACGCGGCGAAACAATTCAAGATAAAATTGAAATTCGAAAGAGCAACTCTTGCATCGCTTCATAATTTATCGCAAAATATAATTCCTATCCTTGATGTTGCCGACGGCATCAGTGCCGATATACAATACGGAATTCCTACTAAAGCGTCCGGAAGGTCTGCCGGAATCGCTCTTGAGCGAGCTGTCGAATTATGTTCGCAAAATAAAGTATCGGCAATGGTAACTGCTCCGGTTTCGAAAGAAGCGCTTAATTCTGCAGGATACAATTTCCCCGGCCAGACAGAAATGATTGCTCTTCTTACGCGCTCCCAAAGCGTAGCAATGATGCTGATTTCGGACACAATGCGTGTCGGATTGGTTACAATCCACACAGGAGTGAAGAACATTGCAGCACAAATTTTCAAGGAAAAAATTGTCGAAAAGATTTCTATTGTTGATGATTCTCTGAAAAAAGATATTGGATTGAAGAAACCAAAACTTGCCGTTCTTGCACTTAATCCGCATTGCGGCGAAAACGGGTTGATAGGAACGGAAGAGAACGAAATTATTATTCCTTCAATTGCGGAATCTCAGGCGAAAGGAATTCTTGCCGAAGGACCTTTTTCCGCCGATGCATTCTTTGGCAACCATTTATACAAAAATTTCGATGCAATCATTGCAATGTACCATGACCAAGGATTGATTCCTCTTAAAATGAATTCGTTCGGTAAAGGCGTGAACTTTTCGGCTGGACTTAAAATTATACGCACTTCTCCTGACCACGGCACCGCATACGATATTGCGGGGAAGAATAAAGCCAACCTTTCCAGCATGCTCGAAGCAATCAAATTGGCACTCACAATTTTAAAAAACAGGCGGAAGAATGATTGATTTAAAAAACGTCAGTGTTTCATTTGAAAATCAGCATGTGCTCGATGCGATAAACTTTTCGATGAAGCAAAGCGAGTTCGTCTATTTAGTCGGTCAGACAGGAATGGGTAAAAGTACATTAATGAGATTAATGTATTTTGATTTAATGCCATCCTCCGGAAAAGTAAGAGTCGCCAGTTATGATTCTTCGACCATTACAAGCCGTCAAATACCGCGCTTGCGGCGTCGGCTTGGAATTGTATTTCAGGATTTTAAATTACTTGAAGACCGCGATGTGTATGATAATGTTGCATTTGCATTATTTGTTACGAATGCTCGCCGCAGCGAAATAAAGAAAAAGGTATTACATACACTTGCCGATGTCGGTTTGAGTCATAAGCGTTACCAAATGCCGAACGAACTATCTGGAGGAGAACAGCAGCGTGTTGTTATTGCAAGAGCTCTTGTGAATGAACCGGTTATTTTATTAGCTGATGAACCTACAGGAAATCTTGATCCTGTATCTTCTGCGGAAATTATGGAACTTCTAACAAAAATAAATATGCGCGGCACTGCTATTTTGATGGCCACGCATAATTACGACCTCGTGAAGAAATATCCTGCCAGAGTTGTTCAATTGAAGGAAGGAAAATTATCCGAAGTTGAAATGAAAAAAGGAAAGTAAAAATAGCACCAACACGAAAGATTATTTTACTTGCTCAACACGTTTTACTTCAGGATGTTCAATCATTAATGCCCGTTCTATGCCTGCACGCAAAGTCATTAAAGACATCGGGCAGCCGATGCACGATCCTAACAATCGCACTTCGACAATTCCATCCTCTTTGACCTTTACAAGTTGAATATCTCCTCCGTCGATCGCAAGAAATATTCGAAGACGAGACAGACTTGATTCAATATCTTCTTGAGTCAACATCTAATGATCCTTTAAAAACAAATCTATTCTCTTTTTTTGCAAGAAATGGTGTCTAAAGTGCATTACAATTAATTGGTACCATTCTTTTGCTCCCAAATATCCTAAATTAGGATGCTTGGTTTTTCCAAAATGAACTGCATTATCAATTTCAGCAGATAGATCTTGGAGCTTTTTTTGCAACAAACGCATCCCTGCGCCTATTTTTCCTTTATTCTCCGGCTGCTTAGGAGTATAAGCTGGAGACGGCGGTACTTTGATTCGAATCGGTGGAAATGAATTCATAAAAAACATCAGCTTCCCTATAAAAGTTTTTTTCTCCTGTTTATTTTCATCGTTTATAAGACAAAGTTCAATTTGCTTTACATGAAAATTTAGAGCTCCATTTACGAGATGCTCATACACTTGTCCAATCGACCAACTTTCTAAGGATGGTTTTCTGGTAAATTGTTCTTCAGAATAATTTTCCAACTCTGATTTCCAAATACTTGCAACCTTTAAATACTTATTAAAAATATTTTCCGCAATCATATTTTATTTTGCTTTGAACAATATAGCTTTTCTTTTGATAATTCCTTATTTAATTAATTATGATTAGGAATTAATATATCTATCTTTGGCACAGACGGTGATCCAAGATATTGAATACTGATCTGCGCCGCAAGTTGCCTTGCTATGTCTTTCATAATTTTCCCTTGCTGGGAATTCGGTTCTCCGTGAACAATCGGATCACCTTTGTCACCTCCGACCCTCACGCTTGTGTCAATCGGAATTTCACCAAGCAATGGGACATTAAGTTCTTCCGCAGTCCGTTTGCCGCCTCCGCTGTCAAAAATATTTTCGCGCTGTCCACAGTGACTGCAAATAAAATAACTCATATTTTCAATTATACCAAGTACAGGCACATTAACTTTATTGAACATTACCAATCCCTTTTTTGCATCTGCAAGCGCTACGTCCTGCGGTGTTGTAACGATAACCGCGCCGGTTAAAGGAATTGTTTGCACAAGTGTAAGCTGGATGTCGCCTGTGCCCGGAGGCAAATCGAAAATAAGATAATCTAATTCGCCCCAGTTGACATCAGACATAAATTGCTTAACTGCGCCGCTTGCCATTGGTCCGCGCCAAATAACTGCTTCCATCGGATCAACAAGAAAGCCGATCGACATAACTTTCACACCATAACGTTCCAAAGGTTCAAGTTTATTATTCAATACATTTGGCCGCTCGTTGATTCCAAACATAAGCGGGATACTTGGACCATAAACATCAGCATCTACAAGTCCGACTTTCGCGCCGTCCATAGCCAGCGCAACCGCAAGATTCACTGCTATTGTAGATTTACCAACGCCGCCCTTTCCGCTTGCCACAGCAATCGTATTTTTGACGCCAAACAAAATATTATCCTTTTGCGCATGTGTATTTCGCTGTACGTTTGATGTCATCTTAATATCGATTTTCTCCACTTTTTCGATGACGCTACGAATTGCTTTTTCGCAATCCATAACGAATTGATCCCGAACTGGACATGCCGGCGTTGTGAGTTGTAAATCGAACTTGATGTTATTGCCTGTGATAGTCAAATTCTTTACAAATCCGAGTTCAACAATATTTCTATGCAAATCAGGATCTTTGACTTGTTTAAGTGATTGTATAACATTTTCTTCTGTTAGTTTCATCATAAGAATGAATTCTCTTTTAATAAGATAGTTAAATGCTTAATTTAAAATCTAAAACGATTATTGAGGAAATTCGGTTCCTTGATTTTGTCAAATATGGTTCTTCAATTAAAATTTTTGTTTACGATAAACAAAAATAGCACCTGATTTACATAAGTGTCTTTCCGCTTAATCGCTTCAGTGCTTCTAAATAAAGAGCTGATGTTTTTAAAACAACATCGATGGGTAATTTTGGCGGAGGTGGTTTTTTGTTGAAATCAATCGAAAGAAGATAATCACGAACGAATTGTTTATCGAAGCTTTCTTGTCCGCGGCCAGCTTCGTATTTATCTTTAGGCCAGAAGCGGGAAGAATCAGGCGTCAGCAATTCGTCAATAAGAATCAGTTCGCCGTTTTCATTCAATCCAAATTCCATTTTAGTGTCGGCAATAATAATTCCCTTTTTCTCTGCTAATTCTGAACCATGGCAATAGACGTTAAGCGAGACGTCTCTAACTTTCTCCGCAAGTTCTTTTCCTATGATGTTTGTCATCTGATCAAAAGAAATATTTTCATCGTGTTTGCCTACTTCCTCTTTCGTCGTTGGTGTAAATATCGGCTCTGGAAGTTTGGACGATTCGACAAGTCCATCCGGTAATTGAATGCCGCATACATTTTTACTTTTCTGATATTCAATCCATCCGGAACCGGAGAGATAACCGCGTACGATGCACTCGACAGGTAAAGGTTTTGTTTTTTTTACATACATTGTACGGTCACTAAGAAAATCCCAATACGGTTTGCATTCAGAAGGGAAATCATATATAATTGAAGAAAGTAGATGATTCTGAATGATGCTCTTTGTCTGTTCAAACCAGAAATCAGAAATTTGTGTCAGCACTTTTCCTTTGAACGGAATTCCTTCGTTCATAACAACATCGAAGGCGGAAAGACGGTCAGTTGCAACGATAAGTAATGCATCACCAAAATCATATATGTCGCGCACTTTGCCGCGATTCTTCAATTTTAACCCAGGAAAATTTGTTTGAATAATAACCGGCTCTGTAATATTGATATTCATAATTCCTCGTCAATAAATGAACGGGTGACATTAAGCGCTTCTTCTAATCTTTTTATGTACTCGCTGCGCGGAATTTCGCATGCTCCAAACATTTTTAGGTGCGGTGTGATGTATTGAGTATCGAGCAATGTAAAACCGCGTTCTTTCATTCTTTCAACAAGTTTCACTAAAGCAATCTTAGAAGCGCCGCGCACTCGACTGAACATTGACTCGCCGAAAAATGCCCCGCGAATTGCAACACCGTAGAGACCGCCGACAAGACTATCATCTTTCCAAGATTCGACACTGTGAGCAAGCCCAAACTTATGAAGCTGAATATAGCTTTGAATAATCGTTTCCGAAATCCATGTTTCTTCACGTTCCGCACAGGTGCGTATTACTTTTTCAAATTGCTTATTAATTCGTATTTCGAATTCTTTCTTCTTAAGCGTCAATTTTAAACTGCGTGGAATATGAAATTCATTCAAATCAAATATTGTGCGCGGATCCGGCGAGTACCAGCTTATTTCCCCGGTTTTCGAATCTGCCATCGGAAAATAACCGTTGCAATATGCTGTACACAAAAATTGTGGATCGATTATCTTCGTTTGTGATGAGTGTACTTGCATATGTTTTTGGCGGTCCTATATTAAGAGAAAATTCTAAAAGAAGGTTTCATATCTTAATCTCCGAAAGAAGTCCCAACCATTTTCGCCGTTTGTATGTGCTGCGAATTGAGCGGTACAGTGCGGAGTTTTAAAATTGCTTCTTTCACAGGAACAGCGACAACTTCAGTTCCGCACAAACTTACCATATGTCCAAATTTACCTTCCTCTGCCAACTCAAGTGCCATCGCACCATATCTTGTGGCGAGTATACGATCGTATGCAGTTGGACTGCCGCCACGCAATGTATGTCCCAGTACGACAACGCGAGTCTCAAGTCCGGTTGCCTCTTCGATCTTTCGTCCCACAAGATCACCAATTCCACCTAATCGAACTGGGTCCGTGCGCTTTTTATCCATTTCTTTCACTACAACATCACCTTCGGCTGGTTTTGCTCCTTCTGCTACACAAATAATGCTGAACCTATTTCCGCTTTTGCTGCGGAGCAGAACGTGCTCAAATACTTTCTCCCATATAAATGGAATTTCAGGAATCAGAATCCCATCTGCACCACCGGCAATTCCAGCTCCGAGTGCAATCCATCCGGCATACCTTCCCATCACTTCTACTACCATCACTCGATGATGCGAGGAAGCTGTAGTATGAAGACGATCAATTGCCTCAGTTGCGACAGAGACTGCGGAATCATATCCGAATGTCACATCAGTCGCTGAAAGATCATTGTCGATAGTTTTAGGTACACCAATAAAATTGAGGCCTAGCTCTGTGAAGCGATCTACAATGTGCATCGTTCCATCTCCACCGACTGCAAT
This sequence comes from Ignavibacteriota bacterium, assembly GCA_963833465.1. GTDB lineage: Bacteria > Bacteroidota > Ignavibacteria > UBA10030 > UBA10030 > Fen-1298. The sequence goes on from CAWHXW010000001.1 coordinate 24,699, forward strand.
AAGCGCATCTAAATTCCAATTGCGATAATTCTGAATTGCCTGACTCGAATAATCCAGCACATCGATGCCTTGCGGTGTCCCCACAGGAAATTGGAAAGGGTTTCCTTTATTGGAAGTACCAAGAATTGTTCCGCCCCTATTAATGATGCCGCCGATATCTTTAGGTGTTAATTCACGCATTCGTCCTTCTACAAGGCCTTCAAAGCCATCCAGAATTCCAATAACGGTTGCATTAAATTGTGTCATTGCCGGTTTTGCTATACTGCGGATAACTGCATTCAAGCCGGGGCAGTCACCGCCGCCGGTAAGTATTCCGATTCTCTTCAAATTATTTTTCATTTTTTAATTTCAATTGTGAATAATTCTTCCATTGGTAAGATACAAAAAAGTGCTATCTGATTCCACAGACTCAACAAAACGAAAGAAGCCCCTCCAATCGGCACTGGAGAGGCTTCTTTTAAAATCAAAAAAGCAAATTATGCTTCTTTCTTCTTTTCCTCTGCACTCTGTTGATATTTTTCGCCAAACCAAGCGCCAAAAAATGAAATTATAAATCCCAAAATCAATCCTATAATGAGATAAGTTGTTGTTAATGTTTGTGAGCTGAGTAAAATAACGAATCTGAGAAAAACCCAATCGAGAATTACTACCAGCAATCCAGCAACGGCAGGTTCTCTCAGTGTAACACCTGGAGACTTAACACCGACGACAAATCCTGTCGCCACAAAACTTCCGATGAAGCCGGCAAATGCAAACTTGAAAATATGAGGAGGAAAAAGAGTTGAGAGTATAAAAACTAATAATACGTTAAGAGCAAAACCGATAACTACGCCGACCAGTACCCACTTCCAAAGAAACTTTTTGATATTTTTTTCTTCAGCCGAAGATTCATCGCCTTGCAATTTTTCACCTGCCCAACCGCCAACCCACGAAAAGCCAACGCCAAGAAGCAATAGAAGCAAGTTGACAGCTTTTGAGAATTGAATTTCGACATTAGTAATTATGAGTAAAATCAGCATCACTACCATTACAATAGCTCCGCCTACTGTTGCTTCATTAATTGTTATGCCCGGAGAAAAGTATCCAATAATAGCTCCGGTAACAATAAAACCACCTAACATAATCAGTGCTTGAATTTCACGACTGTGAAACATCGGCGCCACAATTAAATAAGATGCTCCTACTATAATAAGTCCTACAATAACCGATAAGATGACCCATTTCCAATGCAACTTGGGTTCTTGATGCGCATTATGTGTCATAATAGTCTTCCTTCTGTTGGTTGATGAAGTTGAATAATATATTCTGCTAAATGTGAATATCTAAAAACAATGAAGGAAAAGCAAGAAATATGTTTGGGTTGTGAAAGATATAACAAAATGGGAACAAATGTTTCGTTTTTGCATGTTAAAAGAAATCTCTATGCTAATTGGAATCTTTATTTTGGCGTAAAGATTTTTCTAAAATAAGTAATTGATTATCGTAAATTGAGATATCAAAATGTATCAGAACTGAACCTCTACCTCCATATTCACAAAACTCTGGCTGTTTCCATTGATTTCATCGTTACCTGTTCCTATTGACTTGACATTTTCCATAACAGTTTGAGCATATTTTGCAGCAATGTACATTTTTGAAAAGATCTGGTACCGCAAGATAAAATACCAGCGCATACCGCGTCCGTATAGAGCTGGATTTGAATACACTCCGGGTAAGTCATCTTCAAATTCATAAATTGACGAATCATAGGAATACGTATCGAAGACAGCAAGCCGTGCTTGGATTGTCAGTGGAAGAGATAAATTCCATCTAATTTCTTGAGACATTAGCATTCCTTCTTCTTCCGCTTTCAATCCGTTATATTGTACCGTTATCCATTCGATCCTGCTTGATAAACGTAATGATTGAGATGAAGTGAATTCACTTGTAAGTCTATAATTTTGTTGAACACGAGAAAATGTCTGTTGAACCAATCTGCCGTATAAATCATTCTCATAAGTTGCTGACGGCGAGTCTTTCCTTTTATAACGAAACGTGATTTCATATTGCTCAGTCGGTTTACATTCGGCAAGCATAAGGAAATCGTTGCCATGCGACGGAGCCGGCACCAAGTACATCGGCTGAGGATGTTGAAACTGATCGTAATATGTTGATAACTGCAGACATGGAATCAGTTGTGTTCGAATTCCAGCATATACGCCGTTTTCATTTTGCACCTGTCCGCTTGATTCACCAAAAGCATTTCCGTGAATACTTTGAAATGCTGATGGATAATCTCTTGCTACAATTGTCAAGGCAAGTGATGCTGTCGGTTCATAAACAACTCCTGTAATTGCAGCAAGCGCATTTGCGCGGTCGAGGGCACATTCTGAAAACACATCTACATTTTTATTAGTGAATGAAACATCCATTCCCCGCATCCATAATTCAGAAGCACTTTCGCCGTTTTTACCTGTAAGAATTAAAGGATTAACAAATTGAGTGCGATAACAAGTACCTCCGATTTTCAATCCGTCTAAAATATATGTAAATGCACGGCATCCGATTAGTTTTTCCCGCGAAGAGTTTTTATTGCGCTGTTCGCTTGCTGTACGAAATAATCCGCTTTTATCGATAGACGATATATAACCGAGTGAATCTATTGTCGCATTAATTGCTTTATTGGAATAAAATATTTGAATCTGCATATTGTCTAATCCAATGGATGTGCTGATGCCTCGGAAAAAAGAATTTTCATTGGACAAAAGGTACGGGTGAATTCCGCAGCCATTTTTCCTCACAGGTGTAATGACATCGCTTCCTTTCCCGAATGCGGATTCAGTCCAAAAAATTAATCCTTCTGCATCTTCCATTTGATAATCCCCAATTATGCAATGCGTTGCAAGCGACGGAATGGAAAAGCTGGCATAATAAGTCAAGAAATTTGCGAGACCTCGTTCACCGGGGTCTTTCTTAGTCAACACGCCGGCTTTTATATCAGATACCGAAGATGATGAAGACGAATTTAAATTTTCAAGCGAGAGGCAAAACCGATTGAGGATTTTTTCCGGCGAGCCAGGATACGCGCCATTGATAAATCCCTGCCGCTCTTCAATTTCTGTTGATGTTCTGCTGAGAAAAAAGGCATAGACGTTTGCCGTTTTCTTCATCCTTCCAATTTTCACAAACCTGCGAATGAATGAAAACAATTCCGGTGTTATTCCCTCAATTTCTAAAAGTTCATTTACAGAAGTAAATCGTTTATGTTTGCGTCTTTCGACAATCCGAGAAGAAATGAGATTTGATATCGCCGGAATTCTATGCAGTTCTTCTGCTGAAGCCGTATTAAGATTAAGTGGATTATCTTCAAGCTGAGTCATTTCTTCAGCGAGAATAGAATTCTCATCAGTTTGAATGGCACTCTCTAAAAATTTCTCCCATTGATTATCTTCCCAGAAATCCGAAGTATCTGCTGTTGATCGCTCCTGCGCAATTGCAATAGATGCAACGGCAGCACAAAATAAGATAAACAAAAAAGGACGCATAGTTATTTACCAAGCTTGAAAGAAAGTTCAATCTGATGAGTCCAGCCAAGATCAGGATGGCTGTATCCTGCATATCCAAATTCAAAAAATGAATATCTGGCAGCAATTCCTAAGGCATACTTGTCTGGATTATTTGCGACCCCTGCACGAATTGCAATAACATCGAAAACAATTTGCTCAATACCCATTTTTATGTTTGCAGGAAAACGAATATCTTTTTCCATTTCTATTGAAATTTGAATACCGTGTAATTGCGACCAGCAAGCTCCCAAGTTAAATACTTGCGGGAGCTTTTCACCTGTTCTTCCAAGAGTTGCATCTGTAACGTTGTGAACGCAAAAGCCGATATCTACTCTTTCCAACACATGTGCAATTAATCCTCCATCTGTAATAAAACTGCCGGCGGTACCGTACCGAGCAATATCAAGCCGATAATATTGGCAGCTTAATCCAGCTGAAATATTTCCATTGGCCTCTTTTGCAAGCGCCAAGCCAAATTCTGATTCTGAATATAAATCGAAACCGAATTTTTCTGCTTTAATTCCAATTGTTGCAAAAGGAAGCGGCGCTGCTATTGCAAGCGCAGTTGTTTTCAATTCTTGCAATCCAAATTGTTCTGGAACGGTAAATGCGGAGCATTGAAAAGCAGTTACATTGGTAAGACCCCCTGGATTATAGTTGATTGCCCAGCAATTATCAGACACAGCAACGAAAGCATTTGCCATTCCAATTGCCTTTGTGCCCAGCCCATTATTTTCCATTGTAAAAAGGTGAGGGTGATAGATTGACAAGCAAATTATTATTGAACAACCTAACCTTTTTACTTGCTGAGGCAGTAGAATTTGGGTATATTTTTCTAAAATAAACATGGAATGTCCCCTTATGAAAAAAATAAAATTAGCAGTCCTATTTTGCGCTCTTTTATTAGCCGTTACGCCTCTTCTTGTTTCTCAAGAACTCAACTGCACTGTCACGATTCATACGGAAGCTATCCAATCTGGACAACTCGGTTATCTGCGCACTTTTGCTCAAGATATAGAGCACTACATGAATAACACACGTTTCTCCACCGAAGATCTTGATGGAGAAAGAATCCAATGCAGTTTAGATGTTTCCTTTATATCAGCAGCAAGCAACAACCAATATCAAGTGCAGGCTGTTATATTAAGTCAGCGCCCAATTTACAACGGTAATGAAAAAAGTGATCGTTCAACACTTGTTATTAGAATTATGGATAATAATTGGAACTTCACTTACACTCCTAATCAGCGTATGGACCATAATGAAATGATTTTTGATCCATTAATGGGATTTCTTGATTTCTATGCATATTTAATTATTGGATATGATCTGGAAACGTACGTCCCTATGTCTGGATCTGCCTGCTTCCAGAAAGCATTAAATATAGTACAATTAGCAACTAACTCAGCAACAGCTAAAGACTGGCAGCAATCTTCTACCAGCTACAGCAAATTCGGTATTGTGGATGAACTCTCCAATGTAAAGTACAATCCTTTTCGCATTGCATTCAACAATTACCATTTTGACGGCATCGATCTGCTCTCTACAGAACGGCAAAAAGGACTTGTCAATATGCTTGCAGCTATTGAGGCAATTAATAATATTCGCCTACGTCAAAATTCTACCAGTGTCATTGTAAAGCAATTCTTTGATGCCAAGTACAGAGAGATTGCTGAAGCATTCCAAAATTATCCTGATCGCAGCGTGTATGAAACATTATCAAATTACGATGAAGAGCATCGTTCCACATATCAAGAATGGAAAACAAAATAATAGCACATGTTATTCCTGCAGTAATTGAGTTGAATTGATCGTATCTCCAATTTGAAGACGATCAATAACTTCCATTCCCTTTACTACTTTTGCAAATATAGTATAGCGTCCGTCAAGTTGTGGTGTTGAAATATGCGTAATGAAAAACTGGCTTCCCTCCGTATCTTTTCCTGCACTTGCCATCCCACAGCTTCCTCGCTCGTAATTCACATCTGATATTTCCGTGCGCATTGTATATCCAGGTCCTCCCCAGCCATCGCCGCGCGGATCACCGCCTTGAACTACAAAATCCGGCACAACACGGTGAAAGTACAAACCGTTGTAAAATCCTTTTTTGATTAATTTCACAAAATTCAACACCGTGAATGGTGATTGTTCTTTCATCAATTCAATTATAAATTCACCACGATTAGTTGCAATGCTAACTTGCTGATTCGGTTTAATATTCTCTAAAAGTTCCCAGTCATCTTCAGTTTTACTTTTAATTATTTGCCGAGGCAATTTACTTGAATAATCCTTGCCTGTAATTCTATGCAAAGATGCTGCAGCTTCATTGGCAATTGATCGTTCTGATTCGAACAATTCTTTTTCTAAAAACGCAACAGAGCGCACATTATTTATATTTCCTAATGTTTCAATAATGGACTGCTTCGCTTCTAAATCATCGTTAAGATTCATTTCCCCAAATGCCGAGATAAATTCATCAACAATATTGTCAGTAAGCCCGGCATTTCTAAAGTTATTAAATACTATCGTATCGGCAAAGAGATTAGCAACAATAGTGGTGATACCTATATCATTTTTGGCAAGTGCATTTCTTGCTTCCTTAAAAATATTATTAATCAATAATGTGCTTTCGCTTGAATCAAACCCAAGATTTTTAATGACTATCGGATTGAGTATCTGTTTAATAAAATCCCAAGCCGCCATTGCAACACGAGTCGATTTATGATTAAGATTGTTATAAAGAATATTGAGATGCTCTTTAGTTGTCTGCTGCGCTATTCCTTCCAGGAGTTTTGCTTTTAATCGTGGAGTGACTTGATGATCGTTAATCCAAATATAAAATATCTCAAGTTCCTTCGGAAAATGTTTTCCAAGCGCAACAAGGGCTTCTCCACGTACAGCTTCATTTTCAGTATTATCATTTGCAATAGCACGCAGCACCGATCGCATAGAATCTATTAGGTGTGATTGATCGGCGACCAGAGGCGGCGAGGCGCTAAACGCCTGTAACGCTGCAATTCTAATATGATTATTCTTAGCCGTGAGATACCCAATATATTTCAACAGTGACTCATTGCTTATTGCTGAAAAGGATGCACGCGCGCGAATAATTTGCACCCACACATGCCAATCATTTAAATTCATTTCTGTTTTTTCAAGTGTGTCTAAAATTTCTCGCGAATCTTCGGACTTCGATCTTCCAAGCAACGTTGCCAAATGCATTCGAATATTCGAATTATAATTTTCAGCCAAAGAAATTAATTCTTCTTTATGCTTTGAAATTTCGAGATCAATTAATCCATTTGGTGCCGACCGCCAAAGTGCAAAAAGTGCGGCTGAGCATTCTTCCTGCGATTTGCTGCCGGCATACTCAAAACATTTCCAAATGGACCGTTCCGTTTTAATTTGACGAATTGCAAATCGGGCAATGCACATCGAAAATTCTTTTGGCGAAAAAATATTTGGCTCCCGTTCGTTGATATTAAGAAGTGAATCCAAATATTTTTGAGAACCGCACTTTCCTATTGCCTCTAATATTCTTGCAATGACATTTGTATCCTTTTCAGTTGAACTAGCTGAAAGCAATTCATCAACCGCTTTCTCTGTTTTAATTTGCCCTAATGCAAGTGCCGATGCCGCACGAACATTCTTATCATTATCCTTTAATGAGATCGCAAGCGGTTCTACCGTTGAAGAATCTTGTAGGTTTGCAAGAGCAATAGCGGCTCGGTATCGAAGTTGAACATTCTGATTTTTAAGGAAGGATATTAGTTTCCCATTGCCTAATGAACGCTGATCCTGCAGTTGAAGGATTTCCCGTTCTCCCGGCGAAACAGGCTGTGCGTATTGAAGCGAACAAGAACATATGACAAGAATGATTAAAACTATTGTTTTCACAACTTCTTACCCCTTATTTAGCATACATCTTACAAATTGAAATCATTTGCAGATTGCTTTTACATCGTTTTATCTTTTTCTAATAAATTAAGATTGAACAACCGAATCGTATTCTTTGTTGTAACACAAGCGACTTCTTCCTCAGAAATATCAAGTACTTCCGCTATCTTCCGACCTATCAATATTAAGTTCGCCGGTTCATTTCTTTTTCCACGCAACGGAACTGGCGTCATATATGGAGAATCCGTTTCGAGTAAAATATTTTCGATTCCGACTTGCTTTATCACTTCCAAACTGTCTGATTTTTTAAACGTAACAATACCAGGATATGAAATGAAAAATCCAAGACCGCGCACAAAAGCAGCTTGCTCTGCGGTTCCCTGAAAACAATGAAATACTCCGCGCATCTGTTTTTTACTGCTTTCTTTCCAATTTGGGTTGGCTTTCACAATCTTCTCTGCAATATAAAAAGAATCTTCAATCGATTCGCGCATATGTAAAACAACCGGCAGGTTCCTTTGTACAGCAATCTCCATTTGTTTTATAAAATATTTGCGCTGCAACTCACCTGGCGAAAAATCATAATGATAATCCAATCCTATTTCACCGACAGCAGCTACTTTGGGATGCTCACATAGCTTTTCGATTTCCGCTATATCTTGGCCGCCAGCTTTTAATGTCTCGTGCGGATGGATGCCTACACATGCAAAAATATTATCATTTTGCTCTGCAAGCAATACTGCTTCCCTGCTTGACTTCAAATCAGTTCCCGGAACAATTATGATATCTATTCCCGCTTCTTTTGCACGCAATAAAACTTCCGCCAGATCATTTGCATAATCCTTAAAAAATAGATGAGCATGAGAATCAATGTAACTTGGCATCATAGTTTGCATCCGCCAGGCAGCTATTGGTAAAATAATACATTTATATTTTAATTTATTCAATATCATTCTTTAAATCTATAAATTGTTTAAGAATTGGAATTCTTAGCTCTCTTACGTATATTTTATATAATTAAGCTTAAATGATTATAAATTATGATTAGATTAGCGATTGGCTGATAAACCTAATAGTTCAACGGCTTAGAGGTTTGATTAATAATAAATGGCCAATTATCAAATACTAGATCGGCATGTTTATGAAAAGAAATATGTGCATTCGCTTTTTGATTCCATTGCGCATAGGTACGATTTTATTAATCATATACTAAGTTCCGGTATTGATATTATTTGGCGGCGAAGAGCCATTCGGCTTCTTCAACAATTTCAACCAAAACAAATTCTTGATGTCGCCACAGGCACTGCCGACTTTGCTATTGAAGCCGTTCAGTTAAATCCTGAACAAATTATCGGTATTGACATTTCACAAAAAATGCTGGAAATAGGCCGTAATAAAATTCAAGCTCGAAAATTTGAGCATTTCATCACACTAGAACCCGGCGAAGCAGAACATCTGCGTTTCGAATCAGGTTCATTTGATTTAGTGATGGCTGCATTCGGTGTAAGAAATTTTACAAATCTTGAACTTGGACTGAAAGAATTCTATCGTGTTTTGCACGCAGGAGGCAATGCATTAATTTTAGAATTTTCTAAGCCGAAACAATTTCCGATAAAACAAATTTTTCGTTTTTATTCACGGTACTTTCTCCCTTTTCTTGGAGGAGTCATTTCAAACAATCGTGCGGCTTATAAATATCTCCAAAGCACAATAGCGGAATTCCCTGATGGCGAAGAATTTTGCGCTATACTGCGTTCTGCAGGATTCGCAGAGGTGACATATTTACCGCAGACATTCGGCATCACTTCTATCTATATTGCAAAGAAAGAAATGTTTTCAAATTGATCGGTCTTTATAAAATATTTGATGCTCACGTTCACTTTTATTCAAATTCTTTTTTCAAGTTTTTGGTAAAGCAAAAATTTAATCGTGCAGACATCAATACCGAGCTTCGGAATCTTGCTTCGAAAGGACACATCGAAATCCCCGGTGAAGATCCTGTGCAGCTTGCGAAACGCTGGATAGATATTATCGATAAATGGAAGTTAGAGCGGTTGATGCTTTTTAGCAGTATTCCCGGAGATGAGGACTCGATCGTTAAAGCAGTGAAGGCATTCCCGGCACGCTTTTCGGGAATGTTCACAGTCGATCCCAACTCAAATTTATTGATGGAGAATGCCGCAAAGCGAATGCAGGAAGATAATTTGAAAGGAGTGCTGCTCTACCCCTCTCTTTATCAAATTAATGTCAACGATGAGTGGCTGTATCCTCTTTACAACCTTATTCAGGAATGCAACGGAATTATCCTCATACAATTCGGCAAGTTAGTTGTACGCCCGCGTGAATACGCCGGAATTCCTACGATAACTAACGACGAGTTCGCTAACCCAAAAGATTTGATACCGGTAGCAAAAAAATTTACAGGTATCAAATTCATAATCCCGAATTTTGGCGCTGGGATGTTTGAAGAAACTTTGGAACTCGGCAAAGAATGTCCAAATGTTTATGTCGATACTGCCGGCTCAAATTCCTGGATTACCGAACATCCTACTAAGCCGGATATGCGTCGTGTGTTTCAGAAATTTCTAGAGGTTTATACAGCGAAAAGGATAATATTTGGATCGGATTCCGGTCTGCTGCCGCGCGGCTACCGATATGACATTGTGGACAACCAATTGAAATTAGTGCAGGAAATGCGTTTGCCTATGGTTGATATTAAAAATATTTTCTACGAAAATATGTCCGGTTTGATGAACAATACGTAGGATTTTCTTTAGATTTCTACCATACTCATAAAATGAAATCACATTTAACTGCCGGCAATCTGATTCGTTCAATCAGATTGAACAATTAGTCAGATTACGTTTTGTCTTTTTAACAAATTCTCTGATGAAATTAATTTGATTTCTCCGTTTGTAGGCATCATATTTTCCCAAAGCCAATTATGATGTTGAATTACTTTTTCAGCATTTAGATGAAAGCGATCCGCTGTTGTATGGCAATCTGTAATAACGAAAATATTATAATCCTTGTTTAAAGCAAAATGAACTGTTGCATCGACACAAATATCTGTTGCGCAACCTGTAATGAACAATTCCTTTATTCCATATTTTTTTAAAACAATCTCCAAATCCGTTTTATAGAATGAATCGTTTGCCGTTTTACTTACGATAATATCATTCGCATCCTGAATTAACGTTGATAAAATATTCCAATCAGATGTACCTGGAAGAAAAGCATTTTCCTTTGTTCCATCATGCTGGATAAAGATTACTTTATCTCCATTTTGTCTGAAGTAATTTGACAATAAATTGATTTTCTGAATTATAGCTTCAGCATTAAAACGCGGAGTTTCAGGTTTAAAACATCCCACCTGCATGTCAATTATTAATAGTGCTTTCATTTCTCACTCTTTGATGGAATTTAATGTACCATCTAACTAACAGTTGTTAAGCTGCCGCACTGATTACTTTTAAATTGCATTAATTGAAAAATGCTTATACTGAAAAAGTGAAAAACAAAAACTAAAATCTTTAAAAGTAATCTTGATTGCACGCGCGCTCATTGTGTCAGAATATTGCACTGGCAAGATGCAACCTTATCTATCAGTATCCTTGTTATAGTTGGCGGGATAACGATAGGCACAAGTGAATAGAATAAGTAATATTAGTTGCATCAACCAAGATGGTACAGCTCGCTCAATAGTAATAGTTCCAGATATAACAGCGCATATCTCTGTCAAGACAAAACCTAAAATTACTATTATTGTCAATATCGCTGCATATTTTCTTTCAACCGGCTTTTGATATGCCCATATTAAAAATATTGTCCATCCCAACATAAGCGAGGCACCACACCCCATCGCAAATTGATACGCTCCGTTGAATTCTGTAATACCCCAGAATATATTTGCAAGTTTTGGAAAGAGCATAGGTAATATTGCCAGTGCATCGGTGATTGCTCCCGCTAAAAACGCTATACGCAATATTTTTAATTGATTGACGCGCATAAATTCTCCGCATTATTAATATTTATTGCATCCACTAACTACAAAAAAGAAAGATATAGTTTCCGTCTCTGCATAAAATCTATTCTAGAGCAAGTTAAAATAATCATTTATCGCAATACCGGTACTACATTTTCCTGCATTGGTAATCCGGTAACGATCACTTCCCGATCCTTCGAGATATAGACATCAATCTCACTGCGAATCCCAAACTTATCGCGCAGATAAATTCCAGGCTCGATAGAGAAGGATGTCTGAGGGATAATAGCGCGCTCATCGCGAGTCTCAAGATTATCCATATTAGCACCGTTCCCATGTACTTCCTCTCCTATCGAATGTCCTGTCCGATGAACAAAATATTCGCCGTAGCTATGCTGCGTGATAAAATTGCGCGCGGCATCATCAACTTCATATCCATGAATAATCTTGCCTGTCTTTATTGATAAGCGAATAAAATCTAACGCCGCATCCCGTGCACCTCTAACAATTTGAAATATCTTTTCAAATTCATCCGGCACTTTTTCTCCAAGAAATCCCATCCATGTGATATCGGCATAAACTGATCGCGGTTTATCTTTCTTCGCCCATAAATCTAACAATACATAATCGCCTTTATGCAGCGGAGAATTAATTTCTTTAGTCGGTTCATAATGCGGATTTGCACTGTTTGCATTCACAGAGCAATTCGGGTCGCTCGATGTTTCTAATCCTCGTTTCTTGAATTCCGATAACATGAACTGCTGAACATCATATTCTGTAATCGCGATATTGGATTTCATATTTTTGCTTATAAAATTAAATGTTTCATCGACAATCTGGCGTAAATGTACCGCACTTTCAATATTGTCCTTTAATTGTTCATCATCCCATCTTGCTTCAAAGTACTGGATAAGATTAGCTGACGATACAATTTCGACTCCCGTGCCTCGAACAAGTTCAACTGTGCCTGCATCAACGGTCGAGATATACGGAATTGCACATCGAGGGGAATATTCCATCGCAACTTGTTTTGCATCGGAGAGAAGTTCTTTAAGTCCTTCTTCCAGCGAACACCAACTGAGATAAACTTTTTTATCACCAGGGAGAGCATCTAAATTCCATTCTTCAATCCTATGAACTAATTTACGCGGTTCACCTTTAGCTGGAATATAATAGAAATATCTTCGAGTGAACATAATATGTTTGGGAAGCGATAGAAGGCGAGTAGCAAAAATATTCGATTCACGAAAGTTATATAAAAGCCAGCCGTCTATTTGCTCTGCCTGTAATACTTTCTGGATATCGTAAATCAACACGGAGTAATCTTTCACTGCGCACATAATCTAAACCTTCCGATTGAGAATATTCTTTATTATTGTATTTGGGAATGATATAAAATAAAAAATCCTGTCCCAGATTATCAGGACAGGATTAATGTACGATTCAGTCGTTTACTTTCCAACTTGTTCAACTGGAACTTGTTCCATAGAAGCTTTTTCTTCAATCCTTTCATCTATATCTGCAACAATCACCGGTTTTCGTCTTCCATTCTGACGCTTCCTTAAATATTTATGCTCCACCGGATGTTGTTCAATTAGCTCTTCCTCTACATCGGGATAAGTATAAATTTCATATTTATAATTGCGGAGAATAATATCCTTCCCATTCCTTCCAAGAACATATTGCGGAAGCAGCGGAATTTTTCCTCCGCCGCCAGGTGCATCAATGACATAATACGGAATTGCAAGACCCGAAGTATGTCCGCGGAGTTTATCCATAATTTCCAACCCAACACGAACTGGAGTCCTAAAATGATTCGTGCCTTTCGTCAGATCAGCTTGGTAAATATAATATGGACGTACGCGCATTTTAAGCAGCTTACGATGTAATTCCAGCATTACATCCGGATCATCATTCACGCCCTTCATCAACACAGATTGATTGCCGACAGGTATTCCGACATCAGCCAGCATATTGCATGCGCGTTCAGCTTCCGGTGTGCACTCCCATGGATGATTAAAATGCGTATTAATGTAAAGCGGATGATACTTCCTCAACATTTTACATAACTTTACAGTGATGCGCTGCGGCAGTACGCAGGGCATCTTTGTTCCAAGGCGAATAATCTCTACGTGTGGAATTTCCCGCAATCCTGCCAGAACGCGTTCTAAGGCATAATCTGTCACCATTAATGGATCGCCGCCGGAGATAACAACATCCCGTATCTCAGGATGAGAGTTAATATATTCCAATCCTCTTTGAATGTACTTTGCATTGATTTTCGTAGAATCGCTGACTTTTCTTTTTCTAGTACAGAACCGGCAGTACATAGAGCACTGACTGGTGATAAGGAATAGTGCTCTATCAGGATATCGATGTGTGATACTTGGAACCGGGCTATCGGCATCTTCATTAAGAGGATCGACGGGTGCTTTATCATCCTGGAGTTCGATTGCATCAGGAATACACTGCCGCCAGATAGGATCGTTCGGATAACGAATTAAACTTAGGTAGTACGGATTAATTCTAATATGAAAAAATTTATCGAGCTTCTCTGCAGCTTCTTTACTAAATCCAAAACGCTCAACTAAATCTTTTGCGCTGTCAACGCTCTGTCTAAGCATTTCTTGCCAGAGTTCCATAAATAATACTATTGCTCCTTAAAAGTATTTAGAATAGATGACGAGGTCGTCATCTTGTGCATAATAATCTTTGATACGAGCCGCTTCTATATATTGATGCCGAAGATAAAACCGCCGCGTCGGTTCATACTTTGGTTGTGATGATGTTTCAACAACGAGTAATTTACCGCCCAATGTTTTTACATGTTCTTCACAATGTTCAAGTAATTCATGTCCAATTCGTTTTTTATGTACACGCGGATGCACGGCAATCCAGTACAAATCAAATGTTTTTTGCGTCATCGGTGTAGGACCCGCGCAATAATATCCTTGTATGGTACCGAAATCATCCACATAAGAAAAAAGAAAATAATCTTTTTGTTCTTTATCGTTTGCAGTAATGTCCATCAGTTCTATCGCGACATCAACTTCCTCTTTACGAAACACTCCGGTCGCCCTTACAATTTCTGCAAGCGGTTCGATATCTTCTTTTTCAAACTTTCTAATCGGCATATCGCTACCGGCGCGACCGCTCAAAAGCGGTCTCCACAATTTTTAAAATCATATCGTCAAATGTCATTCCGGCTGTGCGGGCTGAACGAGCAAAACCTGCATCGCATGATATATCCGGATTCGGATTCACTTCTAAAACGTACGGTGTATTAGAAGCATCAAGCCGGATATCTACACGTGCATAATCTCTAATTTCCATTAATTGATACGCTTGCAATGCGACTTTCCTTATGCGTTGTTCTACATCAGTATCAAGCTGTGCCGGACATGTTCCAACAGTTCCTGCGTATTCCGGTGTCCCTTCGACCCACTTCGCATTGTAAGTAACAATCTTCGGATATCCGGACGGTAGTTTTGAAAAATCAATTTCAGAAATCGGCAATATTGTCGGCTGCTCGTTGCCAATGATAGCGACATTCAATTCCCTTCCTTCAATATATTCTTCAACTAACGCCGGTTCGTTGAAGGTTTTCAAAATATAGGCAACTTGTTTTTGAAGCGAAGGTATATCATAAACAACAGACGAATTTTGTATGCCAATACTTGCATCTTCATGTATTGGTTTGACAATAAATGGAAAATGCAAATGTGCCTCGTCAATATGGCAGGCTTCAACATTTGCAGAAATTATATGCTGTGCAGTCGGTATTCCATATGCCCGAAGAATATCCTTTGCGCGGACTTTATTCAAGCATGTTCCTAATGCAAGCGTTGCAGCACCTGTATAGGGAATATTCATCAATTCATAAATGCCTGCAATGTGCATCTCGTGAAGTGATTCTCCCATTAGCGATTCACATAAATTGAAAATAAGATCAGGTTTTTGTATCTCGACAAAATTTATTAGGCGCTTGATATCACCATCAATATTAAATAGTGAAGTACGATATCCTTTATTTTGAAGCGCTTTTTCTACTTGTTCGCGCTCTTCGATTACGCCGACTTCCGACATATCAACTAAATGACTTGGTACATTAGCGACTATTTCTGAATGAGACGCAAGTGCCCCGATTTGTCCTTCCGCAGAAATAAACATTCGTCCTTTTTCTGTTGTAATTGTAGGTTCGTTGAAAATAATTGCGATATGTGCTATTTTCGTCATTTATTTTCAATTCTTAAGCAAATTATATCGCTTAATTCCTTCATCTAAAACAGCATTAATCAAAGTATTATAATCCATACCTGCCGATCTGGCGGCTTGTGGAAAACAAGAATGTTCTTCAGGATTTGGCAATATTCCAGGTAAAGGATTTAATTCCAACACATTTGGATGCCCATGTTCATCTAATCTTATGTCAATTCGACACCAGTCTCGGCAGCGTAATATTCGATATGCATTGCGGCAAACATCTTCAATTTCTTTTTGAAGTTTTGAAGGAATTTTAGCCGGACATTCATGCACATCGATGGGATTTTCTATTGTGTCCCAAATCCATTTCGCTTCATACGAATAAACAGGATTTACATCATCCGGAAGTGAATCGAAGCGGATTTCTACAATCGGCAATATACGAATATCGGAGTCGTTGCCAAGAATTGCTACGGTGAACTCCCGTCCAGTCAAAAATTTTTCTACTAACGCAGGTTCTTCATATTCTCCGATTATTCTTTTAACTTGACGATGGAGTTCTTCATCGGTGCGAACAACCGATGCATTGTAAATGCCTTTACTCGATCCTTCATGTAATGGTTTCACTATGCAAGGTAAAGAAAAATCTAATTTCGATAATTGATGAAGAGAATTTATGACAGCAAACGGCGGAGTCAGAATTTTATGATGTGATAATATTTCTTTCGCTCTTGATTTATCAAGACAAATTCCCAGCGTGAGCGAATCAGAACCTGTATAAGGAATGCCGAGCATTTCAAGAATTGCTGGAATTTGTGCTTCACGTGATGGACCGCGCAAACCTTCAGCAATATTAAAAACAATGTCGGGTTTCACAGCTAGAAGAGCCGGATATGCTTCCTCGGTTGCTTCGATAAGAGTAACGTCGTGATACAATTCGAGTGCTGTCTTTACGGCGAGAATAGTTTCTTCCTTATCCCATTCTGCGTATATGTCTGCTTTCGCCTGATGAAGTTCAGTTTTTTCTGCGACATTTTTTTTTCTTCCAGGAAATTTATCCGGATCATCGTCGCCAGTTAAAACTTCTTCTACACTTTCTTTCTTCACGTTGTAGACGAGAGCTACGTTCAGTCGCTGTAGCAAGCGGTAAGATCAACCTTTCAATTGTTGAACTAATCTATTTTGCTGTTTCAATGAACAACAAATGTTGATACTAATATAATCCTTTATATCTTGTTGTCAAGTTTTTTCGCTCTTTTTGACCATGAAATGTCGGCAAGAGATAAGGTCTACGAAAAGACAAATTCCTGATTTACGATTTTGAATTTGAGATTTGAAGATCGAAGGATGCAAATAATTTCGTCAGTAGTTTTTGATTTCTGTTTTTAACCTTACCCAATTTTTCCAAGTTCAAGAATTTCTCTAAACTCTCCTTCAAATTGTTTTCGAATACATTCATTTGATTTCTGACGAAGATGCGGATCGTTCTTGATAAGATCAAACGCTTCTTTTCGCGCTAATGAAAGTAAATCTGCATCATCAATAAGATTTGCAATCCGAAGTACAGGCAGCCCGCTTTGTCGTGTACCAAAGAATTCGCCTGGTCCTCGTAATTTCAAATCTACTTCCGCTATTTTAAATCCATTTGTTGTTTGCACCATTGTCTCTAAACGTGTACGTGCATGTTCTTTTTCATCGTGCAGTTCTAAAATTTCCTTACCTTTTGTGTGAGTGTCGAACCAATTATAGTTTGCAATAAGAATGCAGTAAGATTGATCGGCCCCTCGTCCCACACGGCCGCGCAATTGATGCAACTGCGATAATCCGAACCTCTCTGCATTTTCGATAATCATAATAGTTGCATTGGGAACGTCGATACCTACCTCTATTACTGTTGTTGAAACAAGAATCTGAATTTCGCCAGATTTGAACTCCTGCATAACTTCATCTTTTATTTCTGACTTTAGCCTGCCATGCAAAAGACCAAGCCGATAATTCGGGAAAATACTTTTTTGTAAATACTCATACTCTTTTGCTGCAGCTTTAAGATCAATCTTTTCCGATTCCTCGATGAGAGGAAAAACAATATATGCCTGTCTTCCGTGGTCAATTTCATCTTTAACAAATTGATAGACTTTTTGCTTTTGAGTTTCAGTCCTAAGTGCAGTCCGAATAGGTTTGCGGTTTGCAGGCAGTTCGTCAATGATAGATACTTCAAGATCGCCGTACAATGTCATCGCAAGCGTGCGCGGAATAGGTGTTGCCGTCATCACAAGCACATCAGGATTGATGCCTTTTCCACGCAATGTTGCACGCTGCATTACGCCAAATCGATGCTGTTCATCTACAATAACAAAACCAAGCTTTGCAAATTCAACTTTTTCTTCTACTAATGCATGCGTACCAACAACAATATTTGCACTTCCACTCCGGATATCTTCTAACACATCGTCCCTTAATTTTTTCCGCTGGCCACCTATTAACATGCGAACATTCGCCGATAAATTTTTTAGAAAAGATTTAATTGTCTGATAATGTTGTTCCGCAAGAATTTCTGTAGGTGCCATAAACGCAACCTGCAAGCCGTTCTCAACAGCGATGAGCGCAGCACAAAGCGCAACTATTGTTTTTCCGCTTCCTACATCGCCCTGCAAAAGACGGTTCATTGAGAAAGGAGATTTTAAATCACTAATTATTTCTCGTATCACTCGTTCTTGCGCAGTTGTCAATGCAAATTGAAGTGAATCTACAAGCCTACGTGCGAGAGTGCTTTCCACATTATAAGTCAATCCGCGCAGTGTTTGCTGTGTTTCGCGTTTTCGCAATGCTAACATTAACTGAATAAAGAACAGCTCTTCGAACTTAAGCCGTCTCTGTGCTGTATTTAATTCCTGAAAGCTATCCGGAAAATGAATTGAACGTATTGCTGATTGTTCATCACAAAGCGAATTACGAAGTAAAATATCCTGTGAGATGGTTTCCTCAAGGACCGTAAGATTATGATCCACTGCATTGCGAATGATACGCCGAAAGCCGCGGCTGTCAAGGCCGACTTTTTCAAGTTCAGCGCTAGAGCGATACTTCGGAATGATACTGCCTGTGTTGAATAATTTGCTCCAATCCGGTTCATCCTCTTCAACACTTTTCAATCTGTCAAATTGCGGATGAACGAATTGCGGGCGATCAAGTTTGTCAAGCGTTGGAATTGAAGAAAGTGCTATTAACTCGCCGATCTCAAACGCATTTTTCAACCAGAAGAATCCTTCAAACCAGATACAAACAAGAAAGCCGCTTTCGTCTTTCACAGTAAGCATAAAAATTAATTTGTTGCTGCGCCTAGTGCGCCTTGCTTCTTGCCGATACACTTCAGCAAATATAGTTACTGCCTCACCTTTTTCAACATAATTTTTCAAATCAGCAATACGGACAATTTGACTGCGATCTAAATAACCTCGCGGATAATACGAAAAGAGATCTTTGAACCTGCGAATACCGAGATTTGCCAGCGCCGCTGCACGTTTAGGCCCCACACCTTTAATGTATTGAAGAGGTGACTGTGAATTTAGAGTCATTGTATAATTTAATTAATTAAAATTGTACTAATACTTTGCGTTCATTTAAATATTGAAAGAAGATAGGCAAAGAGCATATGAAATTCAAACTTGGAGACATTTTGAATGCAAAAATTTTTAAACCTTCCACTATGGAATTCAACATTGCTTGCGTATATTATTATCAACATGTTTTTCCTTAACTAAAAAATGACTTTAAAAATAATTCAAATGAAAATAATATTTTCCTCGTTAATGGTTATAATATTGATATTCGCATTACAATTATTTTCTGCAGAGCCAGCGGTGAAGCCGGGAATTGATGTGCTGCGCGATCGCGGCTTTGATATCCTTAAAGGTAAACGCGTCGGTCTGATTACCAATGCTACAGGTGTCACCTCAGATTTACAAAGCACAATTGATGTGTTATTTAACTCTCCCGTAGTTAAACTTGTCGCGCTTTACAGTCCAGAGCATGGCGTACGCGGTGATGCTGATGCTGGAAAAGAAGTCAGTAGTTTCAATGATGCTAGAACTGGATTACCGGTGTACTCTCTATATGGTAAAACGCGCAGACCGACTAAAGAAATGCTGCAAGGCGTAGATGTTCTTGTGTACGATATTCAAGATATTGGCGTGCGTTCTTACACTTACATTTCAACGATGGGATTGGCAATGGAAGCTGCTGCGGAAAATGGAATTAAATTTATTGTCCTTGATCGACCTGATCCATTAACAGGCGAACGTGTAGAAGGGGCAATGCTAGAACCAAAATTTAAATCGTTTATAGGCGAGTACCCGATTCCTTATATCTACGGAATGACCGCAGGCGAATTAGCGCAAATGATAAACGGAGAGCAATGGCTTAACAACGGCGGCTCGCCTGGTGCGCCGGGTAAATGCGATCTAACAGTTGTGACAATGAAAGGATGGACACGAGATATGTGGTGGGATGAAACCGGTTTAATGTGGGTTCCAACATCTCCGCATATTCCGCATTCCTTTACAACAATTTTTTCTGTGCTTACAGGACTTTTAGGGGAACTTGGCACTGCAAATCAAGGTGTTGGGTACACACTTCCATTTGAATTGGTTGGTGCTCCATGGATAGACGGCTACGCCCTTGCCCGTTACTTAAATAGTCTTAATATGCCCGGTGTTCAATTCCGTCCGGTTACGTATATTCCATTTTATAAAGACACAACGGGAATTCGGTACAAAGGCGTACAAATACACATAATCGACCGGAAAATACTGAATATGACTCAAGTGCAGATTGCAATTCTTGAAGCCCTGCTTCATCTTTTTCCAGATAATAATATTTTTGATCGCGCAAAACCGGAAAGAATAAATTCTTTTGATAAAGCTGTTGGAACGGATGATATTCGACGCGATCTTCAGAGTAATACTTCCGTGGATGAAATACTTCGAAGGATTGACCAGTTGCGAACAGAGTTTATGATAAAGCGAGAAAAATATCTTTTATATAAATAATAATGTTATCAGTTTTATCAAAATACTAACGTCGTTTGTTTGAACAGCAGATCAATTGAAAAATTCCTTTTTCAGCCGTTGCATTTTGCATAAGGCTTTCCTATTTTAAGATTGAACTTAATATGCGTATCCATATAAATACGAGCCAATGGAGAAAATCGAAGCAGGTCGTCTGGACCTAAAACTACAAATCTGTTTCTTCTCATCTCGCTCCACGGAATACGAGTCCCCTGCACCATCTTCAAAATTAAATTATCACTGGAATCAGCTGCAAGCAAATGCTATTACAAATATTGCTAAAGGAAGGAGTGTTTGTTGTTTTTAACAATTGCAAAAATAATTTTTCTGTTTCCTATTTCTTTAGTGCTTTCATTATTGGCATTTGGATCTATTCCTTTTGATAAAAAGGGGAATTTTTTTCGCTGGTGCCCATGGGCTTGGTCAAAGTGTATTCTCTGGACTTTTGGCATCAAAGTAACCGTGAAGGGGCTTGAAAATATTAATCTCAATCAGCCGTACATTTTTGTATCGAATCATGCGAGCATGGCTGATATTCCTACAGTTATGGTGGCACTGAATGGTAAAGTTAATATTGTGTTTAAAAAAGAATTGACTTTGGTACCTATCTGGGGATGGGCGTTGCGATACGGGCATTTTATTATGATTGACCGCTCGAATCCACGGGATGCGATGGCAAGTATCGAACGAGCGGTACAAACTATTCGCAGCGGTCAATCTGTCATTTTGTTTCCGGAAGGAACGCGAACTATAAACGGAAAACTGCAGCCATTTAAGCGCGGCGCATTTACTCTGGCGGCAAAATCCGGAGTTCCAGTTGTACCAATGACTATCAATAATACATTTAGTATTATGCCAAAAGGATCTCTTAACGTCAAGCGTGCAGATATTTCAGTGATATTAGAGAAACCGATTCCGATAGATGGGCTTGAAAATAAAACTGACGAATTAGAATTAATGAATAAGGTGCATAAACTAATCGAAAAGCATTATGTCGATCAATCGTGAGATAAAATATGGCAATAACGATAAAAGATGTTGAACACATAGCTAAACTTGCGAAATTAGAATTCACGGATGCTGAGAAGGAAAAGTTCACGTATCAGATGAATAAAATTTTAGACTACATGGAACAACTTAATACATTGAACACAGAGAATGTCGAACCTTTGTCACATGTTATTGAACTCAGTAATGTATTCCGCGCAGATGAAGTAAAGTACGGTGTATCAACTGAAGAAGCTCTGAAGAATGCTCCTGAGAAGAATGAACAGTTTTTCAAAGTACCAAAAGTAATTAGCGAGAAATCCTGATGCTTGCAAAACCAATTGTTGTTGGAGTTATTCCGTCACGATACGCAGCGCAGCGTCTGCCTGCAAAACCGCTGGTTGATTTATGCGGCAAACCTATGGTACAGCGAGTATATGAACAAGCAAAGAAATCCCGGTTACTTGACCGCGTCGTGATTGCAACAGATGATATACGGATTGAGGAAGTCGTCCGTCAATTCGGTGGTGACGTGATGCTTACATCAGAGGAGATTACGAGTGGAAGTGACCGTGTTGCCGCAATCGCATCGCAAGTAGAGGGTGACATCTTCGTGAACATTCAGGGAGATGAACCGTTGATTGTTCCAGAGATGATTGATCAGGGAATCCAACTTCTTATTGATGACACATCTGTTCAAGTTGGAACATTGATAAAGCAAATTTCTTCGCAGGAAGAATTATTTAATCCGAATGTAGTAAAAGTAGTGCGCAGCCATGACGGATTTGCACTTTACTTTTCTCGTTCAACTATTCCTTTTGTTCGCGGTGAAGCAGACGAGAAACGATGGCTTAAGCGGTGTATTTTTTATAAACATATCGGATTATACATTTTTCGGTGCAAGTTTTTAGTCCAATATGCACAATTACCGATTTCTAATCTAGAGAACGCGGAAAAATTAGAACAACTGCGCATTCTTGAAGCGGGACATAAAATTAAAGCTGGTATAACGACATACGATAGCATTCCTATTGATACACCGGAAGATGTTATTCGTGTCGTTGCAATATTACGGCAAACAATATCGAGCACTTAAACGAGAGACCAATGGCTAGAAACAATGTAAAGTTTATCTTCGTGACAGGCGGTGTTGTCTCATCGCTTGGCAAAGGAATTGCTGCTTCTTCAATCGGAATGCTGCTTAAAGCACGCGGTCTGCGTGTGACAATTCAAAAGTTCGATCCCTACATCAATGTTGATCCTGGAACGATGAATCCGTTTCAGCATGGTGAAGTATATGTAACTGAAGACGGCGCGGAAACAGATTTAGATCTTGGCCACTATGAGCGGTTTCTCAATGAGAATATGACTCGTCAAAACAACACTACAACGGGTCAGGTGTATTACGAAGTAATTTCACGAGAGCGGCGTGGTGATTACCTCGGTGCAACGGTACAAGTGATTCCACATATCACAGATGAAATAAAGAATCGTCTATGGAATCTTGCTAAAACCAGTAAATATGATGTCATTATTGTGGAAGTCGGAGGAACTGTTGGTGATATCGAAGGATTGCCGTTTCTTGAGGCGATACGTCAATTTAAGCACGATGTTGGGCGGCGCAACGCTATTAATATCCACCTGACATTAATTCCATACATCAAATCAGCGGGGGAAATTAAAACTAAGCCTACGCAGCACAGCGTAAAGACACTTCTCGAAATTGGATTGCAGCCTGATATACTTATATGCCGCACAGAAAAACCTATATCAAAAGAATTGAAAGAAAAAATTGCCCTTTTCTGCAATGTGGAAACCCGTTCAGTGATTGAAGGAAGAGATGTCCAGTCTATTTATGAAGTTCCGCTTATTTATGAAAAAGAAAATCTTCCTGGTATCGTTATCGAAAAATTAAATCTTAAATGTGCTAAACCTAACTTAAAACAATGGCTTCGATTTGTCAATAAAGTAAAAAAACCAACCGGCAGCGTGCATATCGCTATTTGCGGAAAATATATTGAATTAAAAGATGCTTATAAAAGTATTTCTGAAGCATTTGTTCATGCTGGTGCCGAGAATGATGTAGAAGTACAACTGGATTGGGTTCGAGCTGAAGATGTAGAAGATTATGGCGCTGAAAAATATTTGAAAGGCGCCGCCGGATTATTGGTTCCATGGGGATTTGGCAATCGTGGTATTGAGGGCAAAATTGATGCCATTAAATTTGCTCGGGAAAATAAAATTCCGTTCTTTGGAATATGTCTTGGTTTGCAATGTGCTGTGATCGAATTCGCACGTAATGTGTGCGGAATGAAGGACGCAAACAGCACTGAGTTCCGAAAGACTAAACATAACGTAATAGATATGATGTTAGAACAAAAGTCTGTAAGGAACCTGGGTGGTACGATGCGCCTCGGTGCATATCCTTGCACAATCCAAAAAGGATCAAATGCATACGCTGCTTACAGGAAAGAATTAGTGACGGAAAGACACCGCCACCGTTTTGAAGTAAATAATAAATTCAGAAAGAAGCTGGCGGATAATGGAATGATATTTAGCGGAATGTATATTAATAACGATTTAGTAGAAATTATCGAATTGCCTAAACATCCATGGTTTGTCGCAGTTCAGTTTCATCCTGAATTAAAATCTCGCCCGGTCGCACCGCATCCTTTATTTATAGGTTTTGTCAAAGCGGTTAAAGAGAAAAGTATAAAATCAATAATCACAGAATAAATCATAAAATGAACAATTGATTCTACAAAAAGTTTCTGTAATTGGGGTTATTCAAATGAATCGGTTAAACATACTTCTACAGTTATCGTTGGCAATTATTGCAGCAAATATTTTCTTAGCATGTTCAATATCATCAGAAAATCCCGAAGAGGATGAAATTTATTTTAAGCCTCTTGATCGGATTGTATATAAGAAAGCCGGGGCTGGTACGTTTATCCTTACCCGTGAAGGCTATACTACGCGAATTGATGATGAATTAAAAGATTCACTTATACAAATACTTCGGCAGCAAAATAAACGATTGGATGAAGTATCGCAACATATGAATCTTCTAAATAAAAGAGAGAACGTCAATAACAGTGTCGATCTTCTTACAACTAACGGTCGCATTTCAAATGAAATGTTGTTAGAAATGGTCAGAGATCAGAATCAACGGCTTAACGATGTCTTTGAACAGTTGAAACTTCTTTCCCAGAATCAAAATGAGCGCCATTCAAGACTTATCCCGCGTGACGAAGCGGTTCATGTTCGCCAATTTTCAACGCAAACAGTTTCCGAGTCTAAACATCTCACCGCTTCATTAAATTATGGAAAAGCGATTCAACTTTATCAGGATGGACAATATGAAAAAGCAATTGACGCGTTCGAAAAATTGTTGAATTCGAGAATCGAGCCAAAACTTGCAGACCGTTATCATTTTTGGATGGGTGTATGTTATTTTTATTTATTTAGAGGTCGTGAAGCAATCACTGAATTCTCAGAGGTGCTCAGATACACAAATTCAGATAAAATAGAAGGCGCTTACTTTATGATCGGTCAATGCTTTGAACGTATAGGAGCAAAGAAATATGCAAAAATGGCATTTGAAAAAATACTGCAGATATATCCTCAGGGAAATCTTAAACAAATTACCGAAACAAAACTTGCGCTCCTGAAGTAAGGGGGAAATCTTCAGGAGCGCTATTGACGTCTCAATAAATCACATATCCACCGAATGTGATCGCGCTGAGACGAACACTGAATTTACTTTGTCATAATCATTTTGCGTGTTGTACTTTCATTATTCGCATCTAACCGGGCAAAATATATACCAGATGCTAATTTTTGTCCATTTATTGCATTGCTGTTCCATTCCACATTATAATTTCCAACTGATTGATATTGATCGACTAACCGGTTCACTTCTCGCCCCATAATGTCATACACGCTTAGCCGCACTTGTGCCGCTTTACTTAACTGGTATGCAATTCGCGTCGACGGATTAAAAGGATTAGGATAATTTTGACCAAGCAAAAATGATTTGGAATCACTGTTTTCTGCAATATTGGATTTGTTGTTCCATTCCAAATTATTAATAGTTACGCCAAGACTATCCGCTTGACTATTTGTCACCATTACATTAGATAGAGAGACATTGGATAAATCAAATGAATTGATAATAGAAATAGAAAATCGTACAAGCACGCCTTGACCGACAGAAAAGGTTTTTTGTTCCGAGTTCAAAATTAAAACGTTAACAGTGGAATCATTCGGTTCATAAGAAGCAACGATCCATTGCGATCCAGCGGTAAGATTACCTTGTCCGACTTCACCTAACACGACATCAGATGAAGTATGCAAACTGAACTGAACGCCAGCAATTAATTCAGAATTAGTAAGCTGAACTTCGAGAGTATTACTTGCAATCCGCACTACCGAAAGATTATTGCCTGCAAATGTAATTGATGCCGAAATAAGCAGGCTTAATAAAATTCTATGATATCTTTTTCTCATCATCATTTCAGTCGCCTTTCATCAAACTTCAACTAAAGAAGTTCATTCAGTGTGCCAATAGAAGAATGTTCACTCTTTAAAATGAAAAAACGAAGAAAGGACTAATAAATACTGTGAAAATGAAGATGGTTTTTATTTCTGCCGAGGGAAGAGAGTAGCTTAAATTGTGTAAGTTCTACAAATGTTTTGTACTCCTGAAATTTAGATTCTGAATAATTGCATGGTACATACGACAAATCGACGAGCTTTGTGAAAAATTTATCGCTGCTTTTTAATTAAAAATTAATTCAGATTTATTTCTGAGTATTACTACGCTGTTTTCTTGTCCGAGGTTTAGTAGTTTGCAGAAGTGGCTTTACTTGTGTTGTTTCTTGAGCTGACAATACTTCCTGAATTTTAGTGGATTGCTGTGATATTGAAGCAGATTCAGATGTTAGATGCAATTGGTGGTGTTCAAGACGCTTTATTTGCACCATTTCCTTTCTAATACGAGATGTCAAAATTAGAAGAACGATATTCATTATACCAAGCAATGCCACAAGTGAATAAAGCCAAATAAAATGAACAGTGCTTTCTGCAGATGATTTCTGAATTCGTCGTTGGATTGTATCCACCTTATTAATAATATTAACGTATGCCTGTACATTGCCCTGCATATATCCTTCATAAGCAGCGCATAGACTGTCTTCATGATAAGGAGAAACAAGATAAACAGGAATCGGCGGTTCTTTGACATTTGAATTATCTTGAGCAATAGTTTTATTGAATTGAATGCAGCTTAAAAGAAGTATGCAAATTATGGATATCACCTTGAAACTTTCTTTCATTGAAAATTCCCTTCAATAATAATGAAATTCGTGGATTAAGTTAAGAAGACACATTGCTAAATGCAAACAAAAAGTAATTTAACAGTAGATGGGTTCTTATAGAATTGCATAAGAAATGACATGAACAAAACAATACAAGTAAAAGAAATTTAATAAGTTTAAATCTATCAGGATTAACAATAGTTCGGTTGAAATGATTGTCGTTTGCCAGACATTAAAATCGATGTTCTAAAAATTGGAAATAGTTATGCGTTCGAAATTCAGATATCCCATCCTCAATAATTGAATGATAGCTGTATCTTTTATGAAAAATCATTTGATATTGTCAAATAACATTTTTATCTTAGTAGTGTCAAATAACAGTACACCGTTATGGCTCCCTCGGGAGACCTTTTCTGTAGAGTAAGTCCTGTGTCGCGAGTCGTTTGTTGGTGGTTCCATTCAATCCTTTGGCTTGAACACCTCAATAAAGATGTCACCGACTTCGTTGGGCCGTATCAATCCAGTAAAAGTGTTTTTGAGTAGAGTACGGCGTACACCCTGCCGGCGGTCGGCCGGTTTTTCAATCTTTATGAAAGGATATGTTCCATGGAAAAAGGAACAGTCAAATGGTTTAATGGAGCCAAAGGTTTTGGTTTCATTTCACGTGCAAGCGGCGAAGATGTATTCGTACACTTCAAAGCTATTACCAGTAATGGCTACAAGACACTCAATGAGGGTGACAAAGTAGAGTTTGAAGTTCAGCAAGGACCAAAAGGCCTCCAAGCTGCAAACGTTACAGTAGTTTCCTAAAAAACCATTTAGCGTTAAATCAAAAAACCCTATCGATGAGATGGGGTTTTTTGTTATAGCCCTATTATCATTTTCCCAGCCGCTGCATTTGCATTGCAGGGTAACGTTCTCCAGACGCCACACCTACTGGTAATGCCTCGTTTATTTTTTTTATATCTTCTAAAGTCAAATTGACGTTCACTGCTTTAATATTTTCTTGAAGATATTCCAATTTCTTTGTACCAGGGATCGGAACAATATCTTCTCCCTGTGCTAAGCACCAAGCAAGTGCTAATTGAGCTGGAGTGCATTTCTTTTCAGCTGCGAACTTCTCGATCTTCTCAACAATCTGTAAATTCCTTTTAAGATTCGCTTCTAAAAATCGCGGATGATTGCTTTTTCGGAAATCACCTTCTGCAAAGTCCGAAAGAGATTTATATTTTCCTGTTAAAAAACCTCTCCCCAATGGACTATAAGGAACAAATCCGATTCCCAGCAACCGGCACGTCGGAAGTATTTCCTTTTCGACATCGCGGGTCCATAGAGAGTATTCCGTTTGCAACGCTGTGATTGGATGAACTGCATATGCCTTCCTAATAGTTTCAGGTCCGGCTTCTGAAAGCCCGAGGTATCTGATCTTCCCCTCGCGTACAAGTTCCGACATTGCTCCTACGGTTTCTTCAATCGGAGTATTTGTATCAACCCGGTGCTGATAATAGAGATCGATGTGATCGATATTCAATCTACGCAAACTGTCTTCACACGCTGATTTGACATATTCGGGTCTGCCATTGATCCCTAAAAAGCTTCTATCGGCACCCCGTACATTTCCGAACTTCGTAGCAATAAACAAACTCTCTCGTTTGCCTTGGATAGCTTTCCCGAGTAATTCTTCATTATGACCGACACCATACATATCGGCTGTATCGAAGAATGTGATGCCGAGACCAATCGCAGTATGAATCACGGCAATCGATTCACTGTCGTTAGCTTTGCCGTAAAACTCCGACATTCCCATGCATCCGAGACCAATTGCTGAAACAACAGGCCCATTTATTCCTAATCTTCGCTGATTCATATTCAGTTCCTTCCTGTATGAGATTATAGAAATATTTTATATTATTTACTTATCTTGATAATCAAGATATTTTCGTTCAAGTTCCCAAGTCTAATTTACAGTAAATGTTCGTTACTTGATGTTGATATTGAAGTCTTGAACGTCCACCGGTCGTTTACTAAATAATTTAATATCGTACCGACCGTGATTCCTATAAGATTAGAAAGTAAATAATATATCCCTAACCAACCTGTAAGAATTATCAGGAAAATATAATTGAAAAGAAAAGCAGTGCCAGCAACTCCAACGTGGTACCGCAAAAGCTTTATCCACAACGATCCGCCTCTATCCTTCCAAGTCCAAATATGATTTAAAAAGAAGTTTGAAATAATTGATAATTCTATCGCAATAAGACTTGCGATGTAGTAAGGAATTCTGAAATACTCAGTAAACAGATAGAGAACACCCATGTTGACAACTACTCCGCTGCCGCCAACAACACAAAATTTGAGAATCCTAGAATTCAAAACTATTTCATACAACTTAAAACTCTTTCTCTCCGGCCGTCAAAATTATTGATCAACATTTTTATAGACATAAATTGTTTCGTTTTTATTGTGCTTTGGATTGAGGCGATAAAACACATCATCTAGAAAACTCGCATCAATCCTTTTATCAAGTACAAGTTTTAATCCCAAAGTAGAATCGATTTGTTGCACTCTCTTATCAAGGTCTTCGGTACCATAAAAGATCGCATAGTTTGGAAGAGATGTCGCAGACTTCAATTGTGTCTGGACTTGAGGAATTTGCCCCTCATCTTCGATTTCATAATATGGAACTGAATATACACCCGAATAAAATCTGGGGCATTGTGTAACGCCAAGTTTGCCACCCACCAAGACAATTCCCTTAATTGGTTTTCCATAAAGCGCATACATTGCCTCGACTCTTGCTTTCTTTGAATAGTACATCGAGAAAGGAATCAGAAGAATAATATTGATCATCCAAAACCACACCCAAAACGAACGCAATGTGATTTGATGGCGCAACCAGAAAGCAGAACCCTTTACATATTCCTCCCATCCGACAACACTTAAAACAAGAATGATCGGAACTACCGGGAAAATAAATCGTTCCTGTTTATTTGGAAATAAAGAATGCAACACAAAGAACACCAAGACCGGCAAGAGAATTAACAAACTTTTTCGCCAATTCTTAAAGAAGCCATAAAGCAATAGAAAACTCATTGGAGGAATCATTGCACCCGTAACTAAAAGTAAATAATTATACCA
This sequence comes from Ignavibacteriota bacterium, assembly GCA_963833465.1. GTDB lineage: Bacteria > Bacteroidota > Ignavibacteria > UBA10030 > UBA10030 > Fen-1298. The sequence goes on from CAWHXW010000001.1 coordinate 54,835, forward strand.
CGGCCCGGTTGTATAATCCTCTCCATGAGTCGCATTATAACCAACATATTCAAGAAATGATGCAAACGGATATCCCCAGGCAAAGACATCTGCGCTTCCTTGAATGACAAATGCCGTGACAAGAAATCCACCGGCAAGCAAGAACATCTGCTTGAATTCCTTCCGAAAAAGAAATATCAATCCTAATGTACCTGAAATGGAAAGCGTTTGATACCTGAATACAAACGCTAATCCAAAAAATAATCCAGCAATGAAGGCGTTACGAATTCTCTCTTTTGAAATCAACGAATAGTAAAAACCAGCCATCAATGGTGGAATACAGACCATCTCGATAAGATTTCTTACACTAAGAAAAGGGAGTGCCCAGAATAATGCAAGAACGAGTCCGACTTTCTTTGCAGTCTTTTGGTCGCTGAGTTTTTCAGCGATCTTAAAACCAAAGAGCACAACAATCAATGAATATAGAGCGTGAAGAAATCGTACAATGTACATTGTATATTGCGGATTTTTGATACCAAGAAATTCTAATCCATTGAAGAGGACATAATGAATCATCGGGTACACAATACTATGACCAAATGGAGTTGTTCGGCTCGTCCAAAAAGTCATATCTTGCATGATATGGAATGGATGTTCTATTGGCCCGAAGTGGTCGTCAGCCATCCCGTATCCCTTAGAAAAAATTGTCGCCATTAGCCGAGGAATCATCGCAATGATTAAAATAGCTAGAAGTGGATGTTCATTCCAAAAGCGTCTAATTGATTCTCTCATAGGTAATCTTGCTTTAGTTAGTTTGAAGTGAATAATTGTTTCGGATCAATGTATCAATTTTGAGCTTATATTGATTGATGTAATTTTAGCAATCGGTTCCTTTGAAATCAAGTTGTTTCCGAATTTTTGAAATTACTCAACTTCTCTGTATCTTAATTACAATCACATCAGAAATATCAATGACAAGGAGCTTTTTACAGAATGATAAAAGCTGTTCTTTTTGATTTAGACGGAGTACTAGTCTCAACCGATGAATACCACTACCGCTCGTGGAAAAAGTTATCTAATGAAGAAGGATTTGATTTTTTCGATCATGAATTTAACCACAAATTTCGCGGTGTAGCAAGAAACGAATGTGTGGAAATAATAACAAAAGCTTCCGGAAAAAAATATACATCCGAACAAAAAATAGAACTTGCAGACAGAAAAAACAGATATTTTACCGAATCTCTTTCATCAGTATCCATGGAAGTGCTGCTGCCCGGTGCTCTTTATACACTGATGGAATTAAGAAAGCGTGGAATCAAAACCGCCGTAGCATCTAACAGCCGCAATGCCGTGACTATTATAAAGCAAGTAAATATAGAACATTTATTAGATGCAATAGTCGACGGATACCAAATCGAAAATTCCAAACCAGACCCTGAAGTTTTCTTGCTCGCCGCAAGAAAGGTCGCTGTCCCTCCTGCTCATTGTCTTGTAGTTGAGGATGCTGTTGCAGGCATTGAATCTGCGAGACGCGCCGGTATGAAAGCACTCGGAATTGGCACAAAGGAACGGCTTCCTAATGCCGATAATATCGTTCCTGATCTATCTTCCATTTCAATTGATAAATTATTAAATTTGTAACAACAAATTAATCAAATTAAACATACTTTTGAAAAACGTACTAATATTTCCTTAAATTATTAAAAAGAACTTCTAAACTTTTTTCTAAAACACTTCAAGGAACTCTTCCTATGAAAACATATTCAGTAGTGTTCGCGGTCGTTTTAGTTTTAATGATTACAGGTGAGACAATTTGCCAGAATGCAACATCCCAAACTAAGGCGATTGATCCGGCTAATATGGATCTATCTATAAAACCATGTGATGACTTCTTTCACTATGCTAATGGAACTTGGCTAAGGAATAATCCCATTCCTGCGGCATTCGATCAATGGGGAAGCTTCAATGTTCTTGCCGACCATAACAGAGATGTTCTTCATGAAATTCTCGAAAATGCAGCAAACGACAAAACATCTGTTCCAGGAAGCAACAAACAAAAAATTGGAGATTTCTATGCAACGGGCATGGATTCCGCTGCTATTGAAGCACTCGGATACAAACCTATTGCAAAGGATTTGAATCGAATCAATTTAATTAAAGATATGGACGGCATACAAGCAGAACTTACCAGGCAACAATCCATATCAATTCGCACGTTATTTGGTTTTGGTTCTGAACAAGATCCAAAAAACAGCAATGAAGTCATCGGTGAACTGCATCAAGGTGGATTAGGTTTACCGGAACGAGATTATTATCTAGCCGAAGATGCTCGTTCTAAAAAAATCCGCGAGGAATATGTCAAGCATATGACTGCAATGTTCAAATTAGCAGGTGACGATGAGGCAACAGCTTCTGTTGAAGCACAATCTGTGATGTCATTTGAAACACGACTCGCCAAAGCGTCACGTCCGCTTGGCGAATTACGCGACCCTGACAAAAATTATAATAAAATGACACAAGAACAGCTTGCTGCACTTGCACCATCTTTGAATTGGAAACGTTTCTTTATAAATCTTGGTTGGAATAACCCGAGCAGTGTCGATGTCGGTCAACCGGAGTTTTTCAAAGAAGTGAATACAATAATTGGAAGTGTTCCTATATCTGAATGGAAAAATTATCTCCGTTGGAAAGTTATAAGCGCATCTGCAAATGCTCTGAGTTCAGCATTTGTTGCAGAAAATTTCCACTTCCGCGGCACTATTATGACCGGTGCAAAGGAAATGCAACCTCGCTGGAAACGCACCTGTGATGTAATCGACAGAATGATAGGTGAAGCTCTAGGCGAAGTATATGCTGCAAAAGAATTTCCTCCAGAGGCAAAGGTTCGCGCACTGGAATTGGTATCCAATATCAAAACTGCACTTCGTGAGCATATTATCGCTATTACATGGATGGACGACACAACAAAACAAGCTGCATTAAAAAAACTCGATGCCATCACGGTGAAAATCGGTTATCCTGATAAATGGCGAGATTATTCCAATCTAAAAATTGATCATACTTCTTATCTTGAAAATATACGAAGCGCGTCTCATTTTGCTGTCGAACGTGAAGTGCGCAAGATCGGCAAACCGGTAGATAGAACAGAATGGGGAATGACACCGCCAACTGTCAATGCATACTACGATCCGTCTATGAACGAAATCGTTTTCCCGGCAGGAATTCTTCAGCCGCCGTTCTTCAATTTTAAAGCAGACGATGCTGTTAATTATGGCGGCATCGGTGTTGTTATCGGTCATGAAATTTCTCACGGGTTCGATGACCAAGGAAGTAAATTTGATGCTGAAGGGAATTTAAAAGTTTGGTGGACTTCCGGAACGAGAAAGAATTTTGATGAACGTACAACTGTTCTGGCTAAACAATTCGATGCAATTATTCCTATCGACTCGCTCCACATAAATGGTGCGGCTACACTCGGAGAAAATATTGGCGATTTGGGCGGGCTTGCAATTGCATTTACTGCATTGAAAAATATTCTCAAAGGAAAAACTATAGAACAGATCGATGGTTTCACACCGGAACAAAGGTTCTTCCTTTCTTTTGCGCAGTTGTGGAGAAGCAACGTGCGTCCAGAACGATTGAGAATGCAATTAAAAACAGACGTGCACTCGCCAGCAGAGTATCGTGTAAATGCGTCACTGCCGAACTTGCAGGCATTTTATGATGCATTTGGTTGCGGTACAACAGGAGCGATGTACTTGCCGCCAGAAAAAAGAGCTCTAATTTGGAATTTGAAATAAAAGGTCATTCTGTCCCGTTTTCTATTCTTCCTGGAGACGGGATTTTTCTAATAGCAAAGAAATCGGTCTTAGCGATGATTGTGATACAAATAATTCCAGCGTGACTCGTTCGTTCCGGGATATGCACGAAACGATATCTTCATTTGATGTAGAGCATATAATCTGAAACACATATTACTTTGTGACCCCGGCGCGACTCGAACGCGCGACCCACAGCTTAGAAGGCTGTTGCTCTATCCACCTGAGCTACGGGGCCGAAGAAATTACGGTACTCCTTAATATATATTACGTAATATTCATTTTTGATTCAATGTGCTACATTGCTGCCTAACGAGAAAACTTTGATCTTTCTGAACTTATTAGTATTACTAATATGGATGTTAACAAGGACACAAAACCTTGATTATATTCTCAAGTAACAAAAACCTTTTCTGCTTATTATTTCTTCATCGATCTAATTTTGTTTCGAGATGAAACCTATGCAGTATCTGGCTTAAATCCTCAATACCTTTTGAGCACTGTAAAAGTATTCCATTGTGAATCATTAAAATATTTGCCCTGCCTCTCAAGCAATATGCTGAAGACATTACATCGCTGTAAGCGCCTGTATCAAGAACACCTAAAACATCACCTTCTTTAATTTCAGGAATTTCTCTCGGCTCATCTTGAGTAAATGTATCTCCTGTTTCGCATACATTACCATCTATAGAATAAACCTTTAGCGGACCATTTGGATTTGATATATTAATTATTTCATGATATGCATGATACAGTTTGGGACGTATCAATGTTCCCATACTTGCATCAGTATAGGCATGAAGAACGCCATTCTTCTCTTCAACGGTATTCACCTTTGTCAATAGAATTGTTGAATCGCCGACTAAGCTCCTTCCGGGTTCAACGATTAGTTTATTTATCTTAACGCCGCTCCTGTTGAGCTCGTCATTGATTATCTTAGCATAAGCATTGAAAGGAAAAGATTCTTGATTTTCTCTATATCTTATTCCGGGTCCACCGCCAACATCGAGATTTAAGTTATTAAAATCGTAATTTTCTAATTCATTCATTACATTAAGTGTATTCTGCAATGCAATTCTAAAACTATCAACGTCATTACCAAGCCACCCTGAACCTATGTGTATGTGCAAGGTGTCAGGATAAAAATCATATTCGCGCGCAGCTATAAAAGTATTAATTATTTTATCCTGTTCGATTCCAAACTTTATCGGAACACCTCCCTCATTTATTGAGCCGGCAGTTATAACATCAGGATTATGGCCTGCGCCAACATTTGGATTTAATCTTATTGAAAGACGTAAGCCCTTTATATTCCATTCGTCACGATGCTCTCCAAGTTTTTTTAACTGCGAATTGGAATCAATGTTGATTTTATAATTTCCAAATTTAACAAGTATTTCGAGATCATCTTTGGAAACGGATGTTCCGGTGAACATAATTTTATTTCGAGGAATTCCACGTTCCTCTGCAAGAATTGCTTCGTTGGGTGAAACTGCATCTGCACCTAAACCAAGCATTGCAATAAGATCAATAACTTGAGGACAATAATTTGCTTTTATTGCATAATTAATATCAATAACACCTGAATAGTTTTTTCCAAAAGCTTCTTTAATCAATCTCGCCTTATCTTCAATTCTTTTTCCGTGAGTAAGATATATAGGAGTAGGATTGGATTTCGCCAACTCATCTAAATTGTAATCCCTGAACGAACGAGACCAGACTTTATTATTTCTAACATCAAAACCTTTAAAAAACCACCAGTATTGCTTATCATTCATAATATCAGTTATCTATTCTTTTGAAATCTATGATTGATTCTTAAATGACATTGCGTCCAATATCAATTATTGCTTCCTTAAGATTTGATTTACTGCTTCGGCGACTTCGTCAACATGAATTTCATTCATGCATCGGAAATGTTTCTCGGGACAAATCTTACCGCCGATATGTGTGCATGGTCTGCAGTACAAGCCATTCCGTTCTAAAACAATTTGTTCTTTGCCTACAGGAAAGAATCCGAATTCTCGGACTGTCGGTCCAAAGATCGCTATGACTTTTTTCTTCATCGCGGAAGCGACATGCATCAACCCGGAATCGTTAGTCACAACAAGATTACAAGCTTCCATTGCAATCGCGCTTTCAAGAAGAGATAATTCACCACTGAGATCTACTGCCTTGCCATTTCTGCTTCGATCATTTATTGCATTAGCTATCGCTGCACATCTATCTTTATCAGCTGCAGCTCCAAATAGAAGTATTTTCGCCCCGTATTTGTTCGCAAGCCGAATGCCAAGTTCTGCAAATCTTTCCTGCGGCCAGCACTTGGTCGCATGCTTCGCCGATGGACAAAATCCTATCATCATTCCATATAGATGAATACCTAATTTATTCATTTTGGCAAAGGCCTGGGCACGAATTCCAACTGAAATGTACAACTCGAGGCCTTCACCATCATTCTGAATTCCATATTTCTGTAATGGTTCTATGTATCGGTCGGCAACAGAGACTATATTTCCGTAGAAATTTTTTTTGAATCGAACAAGCATCGTTCTTGCAAAAATTCGTTTAGAGACAACCACAACATCTCCAGATCCAAGCATCCATCGCAAATACCGGCTTCGCAAACTATTATGAATATCAACTATAAGATCATATTGTTCCGATTGAAGTTGTTTCCTTAGCTTGTGCATTCCTGAAAATCCACTTTTAGGATCAAATTCATATATGCGGTTGAGATTTTTTTCATTTCGAACAAGTTCGGCATATTCTTTCTTCACTACAAAATCTATCATGGAAAACTGAAATGTTGTATGAAGCACACGCAGTAACGGTGTTGTCAGTACAACATCGCCTATCGAGCTAAAACGAATAATTAGAATTTTTTTGGGAACAATCATATCGTGCTGAAATTACGATGTTTTTATTGGAGGTGCAAATTTTTATCTTTTAAATAAAAACTAACGTGACAATTTAATTCTTTTCATTTCATGCATCGATAAACACAGCAGGGTTATTTATCTTTCTTGAATTTCGCCGATTTTTTCTGCATTTTAATGATATAAATAATTTTTATGATATTCAGAAAGAATTATTGACTTCGGTAAAGCTTTAAGATGATACTTATTTATCCGGCAATTGAAATCAGCAATAAATGCAGTGTAGAATTCGTCCACGGCATTGCAGGATCTGAACATGTGTACTCGGTTGATCCAGTTAAACTGGCTGTGATGTGGCGTGGCGAAAACGCCAAAACTTTGCATGTCGTTGATCTGGATGGAGTTGCTGAAGGACGAATCGTAAACGAAGATATTATTCGAAGAATGGTTAAAGCAGTCGATATCCCAATTCAAATGGGCGGCGGCTTAAGATCTTATGAAGAAATTAAAAAAGTACTTGATCTTGGTGTGTACCGCGTTTCAATTGCTACTGCAGCAGTTGAACAGCCCGGTTTAATTAAACGGCTTTTAAAAGAATTCGGCACACGGAAAATTGACATTGCTATTTTATCGGAAGGCAGAAAGGTATCCATCAAAGGAGGTGCAACACCGACGGAAATTTCACCGCTTGAACTAGCATTACAAATGGTAGACATTGGTGTTTCTAGAATTCTATATGGCGAACGTGAAAACGGCGATCTCGATAAATCATTGCCGTATGATACACTTAAAGAACTTGCAATAAAGACCGGAGTTAGAATCACAGCTCGCGGTGGTGTTTCTGACTACAAAGATTTGATGAGAATACAAGAATTGGAAAAATACGGTGTAGATTCTGTTGTTATCGGAAAGCCGCTATACGAAAATCGTTTTCCATGTCAGGCACTTTGGCGCGTGAACGAATTAGCACTCACTGACCTTGGACCCACGCGAAGAGTATAAATGACTATTACAATCATCGGACATCTCTGTAAAGACATCGTCCATTTGCCAGGCGAAGAAGAAAAACATGAAGAATCATTTGGTGGAATCATGTACACACTACTTACTCTTGCAAATTTGATGAGCGAGAGGGATTGCGTCCAGCCCGTTTTTGGAGTCGGTCAAGCTGACTACGAAATGCTAATGGAGCAATTGAATCCTTACAAAAATATTGATGTAAGCGGTATTTTCAAATTTAAAGGTCCAACAAATCAGGTCCAACTTTTCTACCAGAATAATGCCGGAACACGAATTGAATGTTCACAAAATATTTTCTGCCCCAATTCCATTCAATCGGATCAGACCGTACTTAGACGGCGATGGCGTGCTAATTAATATGATTTCAGGATCTGACATCACTCTTGAAACACTGGGATATATTCGCATGGAAATTCGCGAGAAAGGAATTCCGATTCATTTTGATTTCCATTCGCTTACATTAGGCACGGATCAAGAGTTTAAGCGCTTCCGCCGCCCTATTACCGATTGGCGGCGATGGTGTTTTATGCTGAATTCGATTCAGATGAATGAAGATGAGGCGCTCGGATTGTCAGCTGAACGATACGATGAAAAAACGCTCACCAATCATCTAATGCCGTTGATGGTCGAGACACTTCTAATTACAAGAAGCGAGCGCGGAGTGACTGCGATTGTACAGGATATCCACAAGAAGCTGACGTACAAAGACATTCCAGGTGTTTCTTTTAGCAACACAATTGATACAACTGGATGCGGCGATGTATTTGGCGCAGCATTCTTATTCCAATATCTAAAATCTAAAGACAGCTTTATTGCTGCAGAGTTTGCAAATAAAACCGCTGCGCTAAATGCAACATTTAAAAATATTAAAGATCTTGAAGCATTACGCTCAAAATTAGAACAACTTGGAGTTGCAATTTCTAAAGTAACAGCAAATGGAAAAAGCACCAATGCCTCACGATGATCACGGAGAATGGCAGCATGATTCTAAAAGAAAGAATTGAATTACTTTTCCAGCAAGATTTAGATAAAATAGATCGGCACGCGGCGATGCAGACTTTTAGCGAGTTTAAATTCTTTTTAAACAACGGCGAAATCCGTGCTGCATCACCATCAAGGAACGAAGAAAACAAATCCGGATGGATTGTAAATGATTGGATAAGGAAAGGAATTCTGCTCGGATTCCAGATCGGTGAATTTACAGATTTTTCAATTAATGAGCATTTCAAATATTTTGACAAGAGTACATATCCCCTCAAGAAATTAACACATGAAAATAAAGTGAGAATTGTGCCGGGAGGTACATCTATTCGCGATGGATCATATTTAGCATCAGGTGTTGTAATAATGCCGCCTGCGTACGTTAATGTTGGTGCGTATGTAGACAGCGAAACCATGATTGATTCCCATGTGCTTGTTGGTTCGTGCGCACAAATTGGCAAGAATGTTCACTTAAGTGCAGGCGCGCAAATTGGTGGTATAATGGAACCAATCGGCGAACTTCCGGTTATTATTGAAGATAATGTATTCGTCGGAGGGAATTCCGGCATTTTTGAAGGTACTATTATCAAACAGCGAGCAGTTATTGCCGCAGGCGTGCTTCTCACCAGTTCTACTCCTGTTTATGATTTAGTAAATGAAATAATTTATCGCAGGACGAAAGAAGCACCTCTCATTATTCCTGAAAATGCTGTTGTGGTTCATGGCAGCCGTACCATCAACACACAATTTGCAAAAGCCAATTGCCTTTCACTCTATACGCCAATCATTATTAAATACCGCGATAGTAAATCAGACACTGCAACAGTATTAGAAGAAAGTCTCCGATGAAACGCATTTTAATCTGCGGTGCAAATGGATTACTTGGCCAGCGTCTTTCACTAATGCTAAGTACGCAAAATGATTATGAAGTTTTAAATACTTCTGTTGAGCGTTCGTTTGTTTACGACAATAAATTATTTGATTATAACCAACTGGATATAACTAACCGCAGCGATGTAAAGAGTCTTATTTCAAGTTTCCAGCCGAACGTGATTTTGAATGCGGCAGCTGCTACCAATGTAGATTGGTGCGAATCGAATCGCGAAGAAACTTGGAAAATTAATGTGACAGCCGTCGAGAATCTCGCAGAAGCATCGCGCAAAGTTGATGCAAAGCTTATTCACGTTTCTACTGATTATATATTTGACGGCAAAAACGGCCCTTATGATGAAACTGCAAAACCTAATCCTCTGGGATATTACGGTAAAACGAAACTCGCCAGTGAGAACGCTGTACTGAGTGCTGAAATTAAATATACAATTATAAGAACAATTGTTTTGTACGGAAGCGGAATCGGTGTAAAAGCTAACTTTGCCCTTTGGGTTGTCAACAGTTTGAAAGCGGGCAAACAAATAAATGTCGTTGATGATCAGCTTGGCAATCCGACGTTTGTGAGCGATCTTGCAATAGCAATGATTAAAGCATTTGAACTGAACCGCGAAGGTATTTTTCATGTAGGCGGTGGAAATCAATTAAGCCGTTACGATTTTGCTTTACAAGCGGCCGAAGTATTTGAACTCGATGCATCATTGATTAAGCGGATCAAGACAAGCGATTTAGTACAAGCTTCGCCGCGCCCAATGGTCTCCGGATTTATAACATTGAAAGCTGAAATTCAGCTTGGCATGCGTTTCCTAACCGTAAAAGAGGGATTGACGCTTTTAAAGCATGAACTTCAAAGCAATGGTAGAAATTGAACAATTAAGGTCATCACAACTATGTTAGACATAAAATTCATTCGTGAGAACCGCAACCTAGTGTATAACGGTGCTGAAGCGAAAGGTATTAGTATTAATCTTGATGAAATTTTTGCACTTGACGATAAGCGCAGGGCTCTTATTCAAGAAGGCGATGCGCTCAAAGCAAAACGCAATCTAGTTTCTGCTCGGGTTGGTAAAATTAAAAAACAAGGCGGAGATGTTGCTGAAGCCATTTCAGAAATGGAATCGGTCAAAAATAGAATTCAAGAAATAGATCCTGAAATACGTAAAATAGAAACGAGTTTAAATTCTCTTCTTCTTACTGTGCCAAACATCCCGCATCCATCAGTGCCAATTGGAAAAACACAGGAAGAAAACAGGGAGATTTTCAAATGGGGTGAAATACTTAAAACTGATTTTCCGTTAAAACCGCATTGGGAATTAACCGAGAAATTAGGTATTATCGATTTCAATCGAGGCGCAAAAGTCGCTGGTGCAGGATTTCCTTTCTATGTCGGTAAAGGTGCAACACTGGAACGAGCGCTTATCAATTTCTTTCTTGATCAGGCAACAAATCGAGGATATAAAGAAATTATGCCGCCTATCGTCGTAAATGAAGATAGCGCGCGCGGCACTGGACAAATACCTGACAAAGAAGATTTGATGTATACAGTCGAGCGGGATAAGTTGTACATGATTCCAACAGCAGAGGTTCCGGTGACTAACTTTCATCGTGAAGAGCAATTAAATGAAAAAGATTTGCCGATTCGCTACGTCGCTTATACTCCCTGTTTCCGTCGCGAAGCCGGTTCTTACGGCAAAGATGTACGCGGACTCAATCGTCTTCATCAATTTGATAAAGTCGAATTAGTAAAGTTTGTTCATCCATTAAAATCATACGACGAGTTGGAATCATTGCGGCAAGATGCAGAGCACATTCTGCAAATTCTCGGCCTTCCTTACCATACACTTTTGATGTGTACAGGTGATATGGGATTTACGCAAACTAAAAAGTACGATCTCGAAGTCTGGCTCCGGGCCAAAATAAATGGCTGGAAGTTTCATCGTGCAGCAACTTTGAATCATTTCAAGCGCGGCGCATGAATATAAAATTCCGGCCAGGGAACGGCGGAAAACCGGAAATTGTTCACACATTGAACGGATCTGGTCTGGCACTTCCGCGAGTCGTTGCAGGACTCATTGAGAATAATCAAACACCGGAAGGAAAAGTCATTATTCCAAAGGTACTGCATCCATATACAAAATTTGAAGTGATTGGATGAAAAAACATTGACGATTTTTAATTCAAAATTTATTATTGAATCAAATGTTTTTTTTTCCAATTTTGATATTTTATTACTTTTTCATCTATATATTTTACTCTTAACTTGAATGCGGCAGCTCTTACGTCTTAAACCATATCTGCTTCGCTATAAAAAACCTCTTCTTTTCGGATTACTGACAGTAATAGGAAGCAATATATTTACTGTTGTCCAACCGATGTTTCTTGGGAAAGCTGTTGATGAATTGAAGCGCGGCATCGAATCGCAAACATTCGCATCTAACGACTTGCTGATGTGGGCTGCACTCATTGTCGGCTTCTCCCTCGTTGCGGGAATATTTACATTCTTGACCCGTCAAACAATTATCGTTACTTCGCGTCACATTGAATTTGACTTGCGCAATGATTTTCTTTCCCATCTCCAGAAATTATCTTATTCTTATTTTCAAGATAAACCTACGGGCGATTTGATGGCTCATGCTACCAACGACATCAGCGCTGTTCGGAACGTTGTAGGTCCCGGTATTATGTATCCATCAGATACAATTTTGACACTGACGTTTGTCCTGATTATGATGTTTATTAGTGATTGGAAGCTCACATTTCTTATTCTAATTCCCATGCCGTTTGTTTCCTATGTCGTATATCGGTTGGGAAAACTTATCAATAAAATATTCACAGATCGTCAAGAACAATTCTCATTACTTACAACTCGTGCACAGGAAACATTCTCCGGCGCTCGTATTATCAAAGCGTATGTACGCGAAGAATATGAAGAAGAACGGTTCCGCAAACTTAGCTGGGAATATTTAAAAAAGAACCTCGTGCTTGCAAAAGTGCAATCAATTATGTGGCCGTTGATGTTCGTCCTTGTCGGTTTATCACTGGTCATCACTATTTATTTTGGTGGATTAAAAGTAATTAACGGGCAAATAACAATCGGAACATTGACGGCATTTACTGCATATCTAGGTATGTTGATTTGGCCAATGATTGCATTTGGTTGGGTGACAAATATTTTGCAGCAAGGTGCCGCTTCCATGGGACGATTAGCAGTAATTTTTGATACAGAGCCAAAAATAAAAGACACATCCATAACAAATCACGCTATCGGTAATATTGAGGGCGAGATTGAATTCCGATCTGTTTCATTCACACATGAGAATTCCACTCAACCGACTCTGAAGAATATCAATCTCAAAATCGACTCAGGAATGACAGTCGCGATTGTTGGATATACGGGGACAGGAAAGTCGACTCTGATCAATCTTATACCACGCCTCTACGACATAACTTTCGGTGAATTGCTGATCGACGGAAACGACATCAGAAGAATTCCACTTGAAATCCTTCGCTCCAACATCGGATTTGTACCGCAGGAAACATTTCTTTTTTCGGAGACTATAGCAGAAAACATTATATATGGTGTGGATAATTTAGTCGAGGAAGATCTAAAATCTGCAGCCGATATTTCCCAAATTGCAAAAGATGTTTCAGAATTTCCTAAACAGTTCGATACAACTATTGGTGAACGCGGTATTACACTTTCCGGTGGACAGAAACAACGCATAAGCATTGCTCGCGCCGTTATGCGTAAGCCAAAAATATTGATACTGGACGACGCACTTTCTGCAGTTGATACTTACACTGAAGAGAAAATTCTTAAGCGACTTCAGGAGTATATGAAAGGCAGAACATGCATTATAATAAGCCATCGCATTTCTACGGTTAAGAATGCCGATTTAATTGTAGTGTTGCAGAATGGAGAAATTGTCGAACGCGGAACGCACGATGAACTTGTGGCGCTAAATGGAATTTACTCAGAACTGCACACGAAACAGTTGCTCGAACAAGAACTGGAAACAATGTAGCAATATTCCAATGCAAAAAACTTCAACGAAAAATGAAATAAGTTCATCAGACGTGAATGAAAAGCCATATAACATTCAGCAACAGATTATTTTATTCGGATTAAATAATATTCAAGTATCAGAACATCTATCTTATCACCAAACAGGCAAAATTCTTTGCAACCAATTGGTGCGAGTTGGAACATCTATTGGCACTAATTTTGAAGAAGCAACCGCTGCTTACGAAAAACAAAATTTTATAAACAAATCAAATATATCTCTCCGCGAAGCGAGGAAAACCAATTATTGGCTTAGAATTATTTAAAAGTGGAATGATCAAATCGCCACGATAGGGTATATTAATTAGAGAATCACATGAATTAATGAAGATTCTGGGAGCAATTGCAATTAAAGCTCGAGGAAAACGAAAAGTTTAATTATTTTTATTTTTCATTTTTATTTTATTCATTTTGAATTGATTTATGCAGGAAGAAGAAGTCTTAGGTAAAGCGTACGACGCCCGTCTAATGCGGCGACTTATTAAATATCTAAAGCCGTATCGCTGGCACGTGGCGATCGGCATCGTGCTCAGTTTACTGGTAAGCGCTATGGAAGCAGTGCGCCCGTACTTTACAAAGATCGCCGTAGATACGAACATTGTACAAGGTGATAAACACGGCTTGCTCGTAACGATGCTTTTTTTCCTTTCAATAATGATAGTGCGCGGATTTATTCAATACGCCAATGCATATCTTACACAATGGATTGGACAAAGAACAATTTTTGATCTCCGGATAGAAGTCTTTCGGCATCTCCAGACACTTTCACTCAGGTTCTACGACAACAATCCGATCGGCAGACTTATTACCAGAGTGACGAACGATGTAGAAGTACTAAACGAGATGTTTTCCTCAGGAATTGTCATGGTTTTCAGTGATGTTTTTACGATCGCTGGTATTTTTTATTTCATGTTTTCAATGAATTGGAAATTGGCACTTGTAACGTTAAGTGTGCTGCCATTTCTATTTTACGGTACATTTCTCTTTCGTAAAAAGGCTCGGGAGACATACCGTGATGTCCGCATTCAAATTGCCCGTATCAACACATTCATGCAAGAACACATTACGGGTATGCTTGTAGATCAAATTTTTAATCGGGAAAAAAAATCTTATTCATATTTCTCAAATATCAATGCTGCGCATCGTGATGCAAATATCAGATCTATTTTTTACTATGCTGTTTTTTACCCGGGTGTCGATCTCATCGGTGCAGTGGCAGTTGGATTAATAATATGGTACGCAGGGCGAAATGCGCTTGAAGGTGTTGTTTCAGTCGGAACAGTGATGGCATTTGTGCAATTCAATGAAATGTTTTGGCGGCCCATCCGCGATCTTTCTGAAAAATACAATATTCTTCAAACTGCAATGGCATCTTCCGAAAGATTATTCCAACTATTAGATGACAAAACTGTTTTGAATATTCCTTCGACACTTTTTCCATTGAAGCACATACGCGGTGACGTTGAATTTCGTAATGTCTGGTTCGCCTATAATTCAAATTCCGACAAAACACAATCGCCTGAATGGGTATTAAAGAACATCTCTTTCTCGATCAAGCAAGGGCAAACGATAGCGATTGTGGGACATACCGGCGCTGGCAAAACAACAATTATCAACTTGTTGAGCCGATTTTACGATTTTCAGCGGGGGAAAATATTCATTGACGGGATCAATATTCAGAATGTCCATCCAAAAGATCTGCGCAAACATATTGCCGTCGTACTACAGGACGTTTTTTTATTTTCTGGCGATATACAGAGCAACATCCATCTTGGGGATGAAAGCATTCCATTAGAGCGAGTGAAAGCTGCCGCACGAATGGTCGGTGCGAATCGGTTTATTGATGCATTACCAAATACATATGCCGCAGAAGTAAAAGAACGCGGCGCAACACTTTCAGTCGGGCAAAAACAATTGCTATCATTTGCACGTGCTCTGGCTTTCAATCCTCGCATTCTTGTGCTGGATGAAGCAACATCGAGTGTTGATACAGAAACTGAACAATTAATCCAGCGTGCAATTAAAAAGATGCTTCAGGGACGAACTTCTATCGTAATAGCACATCGCCTTTCTACTATTCAAAGCGCCGATAAGATTATTGTTTTGCATAAAGGTGAAATCCGCGAGATGGGCAATCATCAAGAATTACTTGCGCTTAATGGCATTTATCGGAAACTTTATGAGCTTCAGTACAAAGATCAAGAAATAAAATCCAATTAAGATACAGCCAACAATGCAAGATTCTCATCTATCAGATAGTACATTTGTTGTAGTGGATGTTGAAACAACCGGTCTTAGTCCGGTCGAAGATCGGATCACAGAGATTGCAATGATGAAAGTTAAAAACGGCGTTCTGTTAGATGAATTTTCGACACTAATAAACCCGTTAGTAACCATTCCCGCTTCTATTACAAATTTGACTGGAATTGATAACTTAATGGTTGCGGATGCGCCTACTGCAAGAGAAGTGGTGCCCACAATTGCAGAATTCTTGGGTAATGCAATCTTTGTTGCTCATAATGCACAATTCGATTGGGGATTTGTTTCTCGAACAACTCTGCGCGAACGTGGAATAGAAGTTAATAATCAGCAATTATGCACAGTTAAACTTAGCCGCATTATTTTGCCGAACTTACCAAGCAAATCACTTGGTCTTGTAGCGAAAGCATTAAATATCAAGATACCAGAACGTCATCGTGCCTCCGGCGATGCATACGCAACTGCGCTTGTACTCGTTAAATTTATTTCGTACGTTCAACGCAAGCATGATATTCATCTCGTTAGTGAGCTATTGCGATTTCAGAATGGGTGGTCACCACGATCATCTGCATAACTTCTTAACTTTGGCAGCAATCTTACGAACTACGCTGAGTATTTGCCCACTAATTTAGATCTCTACTTAAAACATTTCGGGATGATTCCGATAGATAATATTGGAATCATTTGAGTACCAGCATTTTCTTCTGGAAAATGTGATGTTTGTTTTGTCCGTCCGTTGCTGAAAGACGATATATATACATACCGCTCGCAAACCTATGAGCATCAAATGTTGTTTGATGATACCCGGCTTCTTCCTGTTCATCAATCAGGTTTGCAACTTCTTTACCGAGCACATCATATATTTTCAAAGTCACTTTACTATCTGATGAAAGCTGATAGCTGATTATTGTTGTAGGATTAAATGGATTCGGTCGCGTTGCCAAAGCGGGTATCACGCTCATAGCCCGAAATGCCTCTTCTGCTCACTACCTTGGGTGAGCACCTGATGAAACGGTGGCTCGAGCGGAACCTGACGAAGTCAGGAACCGCCCGCTTATTGCACGTCTCTTAGGAGTGGACAAGGTGGTTTTGAGACGATGGGAACGAGATGAGTTTCAGCCACAAGGTAAGATCAAAAAAGGACTTGAAGCTTTTCTAAATTCTTTACTAAAATTATGAATAAAATTCTTTCAAAAAGGAAGCCTCGTCGACAATTGCAACGAGGCTTCAGCTTTTACCTATATAAACCGTCTATTACTCAATTACTTCATCATCAGCATCTTCATCGTCTTTGTAAATGTCGCAAAGCCATCTACAGGCTGCGCCGTAAATCGGACGAAGTAGACACCGCTGGAAAGATTATCGCCATGAAAAGTAACGGTATAGTATCCTGCCTCTTTCGTTCCCTGCGCCAGCGTTACTACCTCGCGACCGAGCATATCATAGACTTTCATTGTAACATAACTGATTGCCTTAAGCTGATAGTTGATCACTGTGCTTGGATTAAAGGGATTGGGATAATTATTCGAAAGCCCAAATTCTGTCGGTAACTCAAGATTTTGCTTTAAAGATTTATCATCCTGCTCAGGAGTCCATATGCCCTTTGCAAGCATTCCTGCATCCATCGAAAGGTCTTGATCAATTAATGAGATCAATGTTGTGTCACTACCATATTGATTACGCAGTCCTTGCAATATAGTTTGTGCATTTTGCAACTGTCCCATGCGCGCGTATGTGTGAGCTAAATCCGCCATCACCCACTTCTTCTCCTCGCCCGTTAGAACCGTCAGTGCCTTCTGCGACAATTCAACAACAGCTGCATTGCTCTGCTCTAACATCTTCCAGAATATCATATACCGCAGTGCCTGCTTGCCCATTGGTGTTGCAGGGTAATTATTCATCAATCCTTGTAGATATAAAAAGAATTTGCTGTTCTCTCCCAACTGATCTTCAGTATAGTCTGTGCGAAGTATCGTGTAGAGCCATATCAACGCTGTTCTACCATCTTCCGTAGAAGGATTCTTTGCGATGATATCCTTGCACCGTGTTACTTTCTCAGCATCAGGAATCCGTGGATCATAGATCCATGGAATGCTGTCCGATACTACAGGTGCAGCTATTTTCCCTAACGGGCTGCCTGCAGTGCGTGGCTGCGCATCCCAATTCGGAATAGAGTTTTGAGGATTGTCTAAATATACTGAGCCTGTATCATTACATCCGTTTGTTCCCCAAAATCCATAAGTAGTATAAATTTGTGGATTGCCAGAAGTATTGAAAATCTCATATGGAGGATATGGGCCTACATCATGGATTGAAGAATAACAAATCTGAACTGTAGGACTACCGGAGCTTGCATAGACTTCCGTGTTGCCGTTACAGCTGACGGTATTATACCCTTCCCATGTATATGGCCAACCAATACGGATAATATCGGAACTGGCTGTATAAACGCCGTAGGTACTATTGGAATCAATCGCATTGCCATACAACTGCACTACATTTGATCCGAACGAATGAAGTCCATCAGAGGAATTGTAATGAATCGTATTTCCCACTAATTTCACATCTGACGTAGTGCAGCAATAGATGCCAATACTGTTGTTCGTTAGTTCACAGCTTTTGACAGTCACATTGCTGTGGTATACATACATGCCTTTGGTGTTTCCTTGAAATGTGCAGTTCTCAACATCTGTACGATTTCCAGCTGTCGCATTGGACAGATAGAGCCCTGTAATTGCATATTCGAATGTGCAGTAATAAAAAATGCTATTACCGTTTTGCACTAAAACATTATTCCACGATCCCGGTGTTGTGCCTGATGCTGAGGTAAATTGTATCGGATTTGTTACAGTGCCTTGTGCATTCACCACACCGTTGACGACCAACGCTGTCCCTGATGTAAACGCTATGGAGCTGCTCGGAGAAATGGTCAATGTTACCCCGGAGTTGACTGTAACCGTGCCTGCTACTGTTATAGTACCACTCCAGGTTGTATCATGACTGATTGTTCCAGAGACTTGTTTAGTAGAATCGATTAATTTCATATTGATTTGATATGGTGCAGCTGTTCCTGACGTCCATAGTGCTTTAATACTATCCATTTCACGGTATAAGTACGATGGAAATTGCATACCTATTCCTTGTCCCAGGTAGATAGCAGAAGACCATGTTGAACCTCCGTTCGGTTTTCTTACCTTTCCTATTTGATTACCACATTGGAACAACATATAAATCATATCAGGACTCATACAGAGTGTGGGTTGTGATAATATATCCGAACCATGTGTAAACTCTTTAATTGTCCCCCAACTATTGCTATTGCCGCCATTACTCGATTCTATATAATATATCCTATGGTTTGCGCTATTCTCCCATGCGACACCTACAGTCAAGGATGGAGATGGAGATTGATCGTTGACAATGGTCGGATTTGTATTTCCACTCGCTGGAGAAGGAGCCGCAGATGATAATGTTATAGGAATAAAACTACAACTATCAATATCAGAATTAACATAAAGTATATGATATTTTATTACCCCTGAACCACTTTGAAATACCAAATGATACATTTCAGGGGAAACCGGCGGAGTAGTTGTATATCCGATTTCTGAACCAGATGGTAGTTGTGCGCTGAAATCGTTAACTAATTGTCTTCGAAAATTTGCGCCATTCGGTTCAAAGACTGCGTACAAACCACCACTACCCGACTGTCCAAATCTCCATACTACTAATGCACCATAATCCCCGATTACTATTGGAGTCGCATCAAGTCCTCCAGAAATCTCTAAACCGTTAAACGACGTCGTCGATCCCCAGCTTTGCCCACAATTAGTAGAACGACAATAATACACTCTGGAATAGGTATGAGACTGATCTGTATAATTTTCCCAAACCACATGAATTGTATTTGAATTCGTCACTGTAATTGAAGGATTTCTGCCATCACCAAGTTTCACTTCTGGTGTCCACGTTCCACCTTCTGTAATCTCATGAGTGTACCAAATACTCCCACTGCTGCAATAAACAGAATGTAAAAATGTATCGCTGTTATCAGATGCAACTTTTCGTTGATTGCTTGCCGCTGCACCATTATTCACTGTTGCTGTAGCAGTTGATAACGATGAGCCGAGGTGCGCTTTGTACTTTGCCGTTACTGTAGCTCCAGCATTATTAAACACAACCGCTGTTGTATCTTTAGTGGAATCGGCAAGTGTGGCACCAGATGCTGTCCAGCCCTGGAAGTAGCCTGTAAAACCATTGATATTCGTTTGTGTTAAAGGCTCGCTGACTGAATAATTTGGAATCCCTTGTTGAAATTGAGTATTTTGATTCAAGAACACACCTTTGTAGACATCGCCATTATAGTTAGTTCCGATGTTTGGCGAGAAGGGAGCTGTGCGGCTTTTGTATAGTGCATTCATACCACGATTGAGCGGTTTGTTATTATGTGCCGCATCAGCGGAATCGATGAGCCATGGATCTTTGAACTGAACTGTGCCGCTATAATTCCCCGGCGCATCAAGGAGATCAACTTTGATTGTGCTGCCTTCTGTGGTGGGTTGAAATTGAGAAGTTAGAGTGGTAGTCGTCTGTGTAATAGGGAAATTATGATGGTTGGTAACATCGGATTGGATTGTGTTATTCGCATACCAGGTATTATATTTTTCACTCGACTCGATATCCTGATAGCCCAGCAGACATTGTGTGGAAGGATATGGAAACATAAATGAATCTGGCACACACCAGCTATCAAAATCGGGACCAGTCGTCCAACGACCAATTCCTGCCACGGTCAGAGTACCATTGCTGTGTTTTTGTGTCACTACTACTGCATGCGTAGCCACATAATTGGCTCTGTAAGTAATATCTACAGTTGGGGTAAACTGATAGGGATTTGAAGAAATATTTGCCCCAGTGTTCATATTAGTCCAAGAGGTAGTTGAATTTGGCGTGTAAGTAACTCCAAGGTACGGTTGTTCATAACTCAATACCGTAATAGGGGAATCACCAGTGTACCATTTTTTGTACATATCCAGATGGCTGATTACTGCCGTTTACCTTTACATACCCATGCCCGAAATCATTGTTCACGGTGATATGAATTGCGGGAGTATAAGTAATCTTCAATTGTATGTCGATATTTGCCTCAGTATGATTATTAGATTCTTGACCACTCAATGCGCCAATATAGAGATATTTACTATTTGACCAGGCAGTCTTCCAATCAGTCGTCAATTGAGAACTCGACTTTGTCACCTGATATGTATCACTGTATTTCAATTGATCTACATAAGTGGAACCATTTCCAACTGCCTTCCAGTCGCTCGTTGGATCACCGAAAACCAGGCTGGAAGATAAGCCAACTACTCGTGCACTATTATCTCCTTGCCCGCTTTCATAATTGCTTATGGATATAATAAGAGATACATCCGTAATCTTCGCATCTGATGGAATTGTACCAGAAAAATAAGTATGTGGGTCAAACATATATACCGTTCTGTAAATATCCGATGTGGAATTAGGATAATAATCATTGCCGGAACCATTCAATCTCCCGATATTGTATTTAGTTGACGAAGTATAATATGTGTTTCCGGAGCTATCGGTATAGGTGACAAATGTTTCTTTACTGCCACCTTCTGTTAATTGTGCATATACAACATTGAAAGCAAATATGCACGAAAGGAGCGCTATTGAAAACAATAAATAATTCCTTTTCATAAATATCCTTTCCATATGATTATGTAAGACAATGGTTGAAATTATTGTTTAATTTGCATGAGTATCGTTAATGTTGTATTTTGAAAATGAAAACGGTGCCGCGGCTTACCTTAAAAGGTAAGAAAGGACACGGCCTGCCGTTTTCGTAATATCCCGTTTGGTGCTCGTAACACCAGACGGGATTTTATATTCTAAACAGGTGGTGAGCGGTTCTCGATAGCCATAACATTATCTCCTTCCGATTGTGACAACGGCACGCGGTGAATCCATTCCAACAGCGATGACTAAATTATTTTTCAAAGCCACAGAGCCATACGCACCGTTGCTTAGACCTGTTATTGATTGATAACTCAACCAGCTTTTTCCATTGTAGTGCTTGACCTCTCCACCTGCACCGACTATAAACACATCGTTAATTGAATTACCCCTTACTTGCGTAGTATAATACTGAGTAAGGTCAAGTTGATGAACAATCCAACTGGCATCAGATAGATTATTTTTCTCATAAATTCCATCTCCCACAACATAATAACGTTGATTAGGTACAAACCACACACTGCTCAACGACAAAGAGATGGGATTATCTGAGAGAGTTGAGGCACTTGTCCCTTTAATTTGCAATATCTTTCGATCATAGCTTGAGCCAGCATTTCCTGCCACAGCAAGTATCTCCCATTGGCTTGTTACGGAGTTATAAGCTCCATAAATATCCTGTATGTCCAAACTTGTTCCAGATTCTATCTTCGTCCAACTGCTGCCGTTGTAATGAACAATAGTTCCATTATTTCCACAAAAGTATAGATCATTTAAAGATGTTCCCCATATATGATTTACACTTCCATCGTTTTGACTTAAGACACCCATATCCCATAAGTGATATAAAGTCCAGCCGTTGCCATTGGGTAAATATGGTAAACCGCTTGAAAGAATAATGGTGCCATCTGATAAAACAAAAATACCTGTTAATGGTGCAACTGTCTGATTTCCTTTGTACTCAACTGATATTTTTTCCAGCTTCCATTCTCTTCCATTCCATATGGCTAAATTGTATGGTAATGAATCCCAATTTCCCAAACTGTCTTTTAAATAAATCGCACCAACCGCATACGCAAGAGTATCATTTATTATCGCAACGTCATAGAGCATACTGCTTGCGCCATCGCCAAGCTGTGTTATCGTCCAGCTAAAGTTATGGCTTGTCGTATCCGGGGTATTGTCTTTTGGTTGTGTCGGCTCATTTTTGCACTTGAGATTTAAAAACGCTGCGCATAAGAAAATTGCAAGGAGAATAATTTGAGAATGTTTCTTCATATTTCTTCCTCAAGAATTACGTTGACTGGATTTGCAAGGGCAATATAGATATTTGACCTCTTCCTGTCAGTCACGTAAACGCGTGATTTTTTCATAACAAGTATCATTTTTGGCGTCTTTTAGCTCCCTTCTTATTGTTGTCTTCTTCCCATTGTGATTGCTGCTTTCGGACTATTTCCCCCAACAGCTATGACAAGATTCCCTTTCACAGCAACACTTGTAAAAGAACCGATAGGCAAAGAAGTTTGGTCAAAATAATCTTTCCATGTCAAACCATTATAATGTATCATATCTCCATATGCTCCAACGATAACGACATCATTACTATTATTCCCCCTAACAGATGTCGAATAGTTTCTTGCAAGAGTTCCAGTTGGATGGACGGTCCAGGGATTTACATCCTGCAATGAATGTTTTTGACCGACTCCATCCCCTACAATGTAATACTGTTTACCGGGAAGGAACCAGACTCCTACGATACTCCATGACAATCCGCTGCTATTGATCGGCACAACAGTTGTTCCTTGAATTGAAACAATCTTATTTCCCTGATTGATATCTAATTGAGAAGCGACTGCAAGGATTTCTAATTGATTTGTTTGAGAATTAATTGCACCATAAATATCTTGAAAGTCCAAGGTCGTACCTGATTCGATTCTCGTCCAACTGCTGCCGTTGTAATGAATAATACGACCATCGTTGCCAACGAAGTACAAGTCTGAAGATGATGTTCCCCACATTTTATTGCAAGCACCAGGTCCTTGATTGAAAGGAATGCTCAACATTACACATTGCGTTCCATTCCAATGTGACACTCCACCAGACTGCGATACAACCCAAATATCATTTTCATTGAAAGCATAAATTGTATTTAATGGGTCCTGATCTGTTACAATTTGCGAATTAGTATATGTGAGTGTAACAGAAATGTGCATGGTATCCCATTGCTGCCCATTCCATCTTGCAAGATTACAAATTGAGCTACCATAATAAATTTCGCCGCAAGCATATGCAAGCGAGTCATTTATTATCGCAACATCATATAATGCGCTGCTGCCACTGCCATCACCAAGTGTAAAAGTCTGCCATAAAAAAGAATGACTTGATGTATCCATTGTCGTCGCCTGCGTATGGGCAGTCAAGTTGCCATTAAGAGAGGCAGTGTAATTGTATATGTGTCCCGGTAAGAGATTGGTATCTGTCAGTGTCGTTTGTCCCGAAGCTACACTCATGCTAAGAACTTGTATCGTATCCCGCATGAGTGTCAACTGTACGAGAACCAAGTGCCGAGCCTACTATTAGCTGCAAATACACTTCTGTGCAATTTGCATCGGTTACTGCGATGGCAAATGTGTTGTCAGGCGGCGGCCCAATAGGGTTTTTCTTGCAATTGAGGTTGAAGAATAGTGCGAACAAGAAAATAACTACGAGAGCGACAAATGTAGACTTTTGATTTTTTCCTTGCATCCACATTTTGCGTAATTTCATGAATTTCACCCTTTGTTTTTTTTAACTATAGAAGAAATTTGCGACGCGAATTGACCCTACCTTGCAAAAAATATAGAGTTAATTAAAATCATTGTCAAGACTCGCGCTCAAAAATCTCTATTTTGAAATTGTTCTGTTCGCAAGAACCTCATATTCGTTTTCATAACAAGATCTCCTTTTTGTTTTTGTGGGACTCATTGTATTCGTTACAATGAAGTTGTATTTTGAAAATGAAAACGCTGCGCACAAGTATATTGCAATAAGAATAATTTGAGAATATTACTTCATATCAAGACCTCAAGGAATGCAACGGTTAGATAAGCACGAATGAGATAGATATTTATGCATTTCCTGTCAATCACGTAAACGCGTGATTTTTACAAAAGTATCTCAAGCTGGGATGGGGTTGGACTCCCGACCTACTTTATATGTTTTGCCATTCAACAATTGTCGTCGTGATTAAATAGAAATCAACGTCTGAGATTATCTTCCACTTGCTCATTGAACTAGTTAGTTCGAGAGAACATCTCCCTCACAGCGAGTGTAGAACGCCATTTGTACAAGCTTTATCGGCGTATAAGGTGTATAGCCTTCATTTTCTTCTTGCGCAAACATTGCAGCGGGATGGTACAAACATCCTGCTGCATTTTTAAGAGAACTGTTCTCCTTTCTTTGGGTTACCTTTTCCCCATTAATAAAACAGCATTCTGATCAACATCTCCTACCGCAATCACTGTGTTGCCGCGAATAGCAACACGAGAATATGATCCGTATCCGTTTGGGAGTTGATTTACATAGTCGTACCACGTTGAGCCGTTATAATGGACAACGTCGAGATAACCACCAGTGACGAATATATCGTTAAGAGCTGCCCCTCGGATTCCACCGGCTTCAAATTGTGTGACAGTACCAATAGAAATATTGCTCCAAATAGGATTTACTGATGAATTCGTTGAAATGATTCCATCACCAACTAAGTAATACTTTTCTTCCGGTACAAACCAGAGACTAAAATACACTTTGGCAAGCGTCGTAATAAGAGAGACTGATGTTCCTTGAATAAGCAGGAGTTGGGATTGAGACGGCAATGAATCTACTTGTGTTGCAAGAGCTAAAATTTCCAACTGACCTGTTCTCGAATCTGTCGCTCCATAAATATCTGTAATATCCAATTGCGTCGGACTCGATAGCTTCTGCCAGTTTGTACCGTCGAAGTGAGCAATAGCACCTTTTCTTCCTACTGCATATATATTATTGTCCGATGTACCCCATATCTTTTTGTACGAACTGACCCGGTCCTAAGAGAGTATTATTTGGCTTGATTGCGGATGGAGAAATCCAATAAGATTGTGTAATTATATTACCATCGAATTTATGTACGCCAGTGCCATCTGCAAGCCAAATATCTGTTGGACTGAATACCATAATTCCTGTCCAACCTAAAAAATATGCATTTCCTATTTCGTCATTTGCCATAAGCTTAATTAATTTCCAACTAACTCCATTCCAATGAGCCGCGTTATATATTGAATCTGGAAGTTGTATCTCTCCTACTGCCCAGATATTTGTGTCGCTCAGAATTGCAACATCTTGTAAATACGAACTTCCGCCTCCGCCCCACGTAAATTGCTGAAACACAAATGCATGGCTCGTGGTATCGTTTGCAGGAGACGGCGGTGCAACAGGGTTTTTCTTGCAATCGAGATTTAAAAATAACACACATAAGCAAACAGCAAAGAGAATAGATTGAGAATACTTCTTCATACAGAGACCTCAAGAGATATAATGGCTGGTATAATGTGCATAAAATATTTATTTATCTGTTTCCAAGCAATCATGCAAATGCGTGGTTTTTGATTTTCGGTTTTTTCCCTTTGTTACTGTTTTCGCCCTATCGTAATAACAGCTTGAGGCAGTCAAAAAAATAGGTTCCGGATAATAGCTCCAATATCCTGTAATTGTCCCGCCTATACTATTGCCACCACCATTCACTGAATTTGTTATAGTTGTAACACCTCCCAAATTACTGCCAGTTTCCAAGCGAACCTCAAGTCCTATTCCACAGGGAATGTTAACGGTAGCAGGATCATTACTGATTGATGTTATAAATACCTCTGGCGTTCCTAAAACAATCGCTACAGCTACGCCTTGTGATGCTGCGATGTATCCTGATGCAGTAATTTGACAGGGTCACTGTACGATAAATAATGGACTGCCATTATTTTGATCAACTCCACTCATTATAAAGAAAGGCTCATCTGAACTTGAGCTAGATGCATTAAAAGTTTTTATCTCCCAAATCGGTTTTATCTCTACCCGCTCTTTAATTTTAACTCCCGTCTGAGCGTTTAGAATATTAGAAATTATAAAAAGAATTCCGAGAAATGAAAGTCTGAATACATGGTTTATGCCTATAGGTATCTTGTTATCCCCAATAATAGTATAGTATTGTAGTATGGTAAATCACAAGAAATGAACGCAAGTAAAATACAACCAGCGGGGGACAATGTCAAGTCCAGGCGGTGAATGTCAAATGATTTTTAAAGAAAATAATAAAATCACAATTTGCCTTTCATTAGATACTCGATTGCCAAATATATTGCTGTTCACACTGCATTTATCAAAGTTTTAAACATTCTGCTTTTCTTAAATCAGCTTCCAATTGTAGAATTTTCACCTCTAAAATTTCTTACAACTGCGTTTCTGTGCTGAAATCAATGATACTGTTACGGTACTCGCATTGTGCCATTTTCTATAAGAAATCATAAAGGAGTGAGACAAAAATCTCAAGGAGGATACAATGGAAGCAGCATCAAGTGGTGTCAATATAATTCCGTTCGTTCCGTCAGCCGCAACAATACAAATGCCGGTAAAACAATCTAACAAACAAATATTTTTAAATAACGGTACACGGAATGCCACAAAGATTCTTTTATCCATCTGGGAAAATTCGGATGAAGGAATGAGATTGACGGATAGCAAAGGTATTATTGTGGCTGCAAATCCAACATATTGCCGGCTTGTAGGTAAAACATCTGAAGAACTTATCGGTTGCCTATTTACCAGCGTTCACGCTGACGTGGAAAACTTTGAAAAGATGGCGCACACTTATGAATCACATTTCATTGAGCGCAGAGCAGAACTGCAATCCGAACGAAGATTTGTACTTTGGACGAACGACACTATCAACGTTGAAATAAATGATTCATATGTAGAAACAGATGATGGACACATGTTAATGCTTTCGCGATTTCGCGATATTGCGATAGAAAAGCTTACCCAGAATGCCCTTACCGAAAGCGAATCGAAGTATCGCGGCCTCTTTGCAAATTCTGTGATGCCGATGTTTCAAAGTACTGTCGAAGGAAAATTAGTGAATGCTAACCGTGCTATGCTTAAACTACTCGGGTACAACAATTTCTATGAACTTGCAGAACTTGAAATCGCTCGCGACATATATGCTCAATCAGATGAACGCAAAGCTGTAACAGAGGCATTGCACAGAAAAGGATATGTGGTCAATGCAGAACTGACATTAAAAAGAAAAAACGGAAAAATTCTTACTGTGCTGGAAAACGCACGCACCTTATATGATGAAAACGGAAAAGTTATCGGCTATGAAGGCATCTTGGAAGATATCACTGCACGTAAGTCTATGGAAAAGAAATTGCAGGAATATGTTTGGGCGCTCGAAAAATCCAAGAGCGCACTAACCGAATTAAATGCACAAAAAGACAAACTATTTTCAATTCTTTCACATGATCTTCGATCTCCATTCAGCAGTATTTTGGGGTTTTGCGATATTCTTTTAAAAGAAAATGAACAACTCACAAATGAGGACAGATTGCAGTTTATAGCATATATACAGGAAGCGGCACAGGATCAACTTGCATTAGTGAATAAGCTTCTCGATTGGTCGCGTTTAGAATCCGGTCATGCTCGAATTGAACAGACAGAGATCGACATACAAGACATTGTCAAAAAGAGTATTAATTCTTTATTAGGAATGGCACATCAAAAACAAGTGAAACTGCAGACGACATTACCTGCTAATATAGCTGTACGCGGAGATAGATATATGCTGGGTCAAGTATTCGGGAATCTCATTGGAAACTCGCTCAAGTTCACACCGGCAGGTGGTGCAATCACGATAGAGCTAATCAAAGAACAAAGCGACCAGTGGGTGATCGGAGTTCGCGATACAGGTATTGGCATACCTGAAGAAGATTTGCACAAGCTTTTCAAGATCGAAGAGAAATATACACGCAAAGGATTGCAGGGTGAAAAAGGGACAGGATTAGGTTTACCGATTGTTCATGAAATCATTTTGAAGCATAACGGAACGATTGACGTTAAAAGTCATTTTGGTGCAGGAACCATCTTTTCAATTACACTCCCTAAAAGTCGGCCTCAAACAAATGAAAACATTCTTGTAGTCGATGATGAACAGGGGATGCGTATGCTCCACACACGATATATCAAACGAGTACTCCCGGATGCAAATGTATTGCACGCGTCGAACGGTGCGGAGGCATTGCAGCTTGCACGTGAGTTTAATCCGAAAGTAATTATTTCTGATAACGATATGCCGGACGTTGATGGTAAAGATTTAGTTCGCAATTTAAAATTAGATCCGATGACAGCCAACATTCCAATCATTATAGTCACCGGACACGATTCGGATGCAAATCGCGAAGCTCTTAAACAGTATGGAGCAGCTGCTATATTAACTAAACCAATTACATCTGAACAACTTTTAGATATTATAAAAAATATAGAAACTTGTGAGATTAATATAGCTGTTTGAATTAAAAATCTTCTTCTCAGGCCTTTCCACGGATGCTTCCTCAAGAATGATCTTGAACTGTGGAAAGGTCCCTCCTTAAATATTCAAAAAAAGATTGAAATTGCTTCGGTAGTTCAAATCCAGACAATTTTTAAACAACCTGAAAATATTCTTCAATGAAGCGAAGACTTTTTAAATATCTCACATATAAAAACAGTCTAATTTAGGCGCAGAAGATTTGTTGCCGGAAGAAACCATGTATAAAGCAACCAAAGGGAGAAACCAACAGAGAGAGGAATCGAAATATTATCGTCAATCTTGACAGGGAGTGCTTCTACAATAGTTCCGATTATCGAAGCAATGATTCCGATAAAGTATTCCATTGGAATATTTTCGATCTTTGGTGCAACAAGAATTACAAGAACAGCAGAGATAAAGAAAGCCAGAGAGCCCTCAAAACTTTTGGCAAGAAAACGATGTTTGCCGTATCGCCTGCCAATGAGTGCAGAAGTCGTATCTGAAATTATTAAAATAGTAAAAGCGCTAATGGATATAACTTTGGGAAACAATAAAACGCATAGCAGCGCTGAGACAAGCACATTTGAAGCACCGTTTAATCTCTTTTTATTGATATCGGTTTCGTGCCGCCTTAGAAGCCATCCAAACCATTTATAAAACCATCGCGCAACAGATTGAATATAGTACCGTGCTATATCGATACTAATGAATGCTGCTGTAATTGGCACAAGCAGAAAAAGTGCCATTTGCTTAGATATAAAAAAATAAATAATTGGGATACAAAGAGAAAAAAGATGAATTGACTTCCGTACCAATTCATACTTGTATTCGATGGTTGCGGAGTGATTTAATTGGTTTATCTCGTTACCATGCAAACTGAATTTCTCCTTAGTAACGTAAATCACTATGGTTTTTTCTCATCACTTATTGTGGGAGACACCGGCTCACTTGCCTTTGCCCGTGCAGGCTTAATTTCAGAATACTTCTTTTTGAAGAGCTGATGTTCCATTTATATGTTTGCCGACAGGCGGCAATTCTTCCCCGTGAATAATTTTATCTATTTCTTCGGAGTCAAGGATTTCACGCTCAAGCAATGCATTTGCCAGGCGATGAAGAATCTTCGAGTTTTCTTTAAGAATTTTATCAGCACGTTTCATTGCCTTTGTCACAATTAATCGTACTTCAGCATCTATGGCAATTGCTGTGTTTTCACTGAAGTTGCGGGTTTTAGTAATTTCGCGGCCGAGAAAGAGTTCTTCTTCTTTCGCGCCATAAGATAATGGACCAAGTTTTTCGCTCATACCCCATTCGCACACCATTTTTCTTGCAAGTTCCGTAGCACGTTCAATATCATTACCTGCACCGGTCGTGAATTGATTAAAAACGAGCTTCTCTGCTGCGCGCCCGCCAAGCATATAGGTAATCATAGCTTCGAGATACTCACGCGAATAAGAATGCTTTTCGTCAATCGGCAAATATGTCGTTACACCAAGTGCACGGCCTCGCGGTATAATCGTTACTTTATGTACGGGGTCGGCTTCCGGTAAAAATCGCGCTACGAGCACATGACCCGATTCATGATACGATGTCGTTTTCTTTTCTCGATCGGAAATGATCATGCTTTTTCGTTCCGTTCCCATCATCACTTTATCTTTTGCCTCTTCAAAATGATGCATAGCAACGACCTTACTGTTTTGTCGTGCAGCAAGCAGCGCAGCTTCGTTCACAAGATTTGCAATATCCGCACCTGATAAACCTGGCGTTCCTTTTGCCAGCACTTCCAATTTTACATCTTGATCAAGTGGAATATTCTTCGTATGAACGATAAAAATTCCTTCTCGTCCCTTTACATCCGGACGATCTACAACAACCTGTCGATCAAATCTTCCGGGACGCAGCAAAGCCGGATCAAGAACATCCGGCCGGTTTGTTGCGGCAATAATGATGACACCAGTATTTTGTTCAAAGCCATCCATTTCAACAAGCAACTGATTGAGAGTCTGTTCACGTTCATCGTGACCGCCGCCAATTCCGGCGCCACGGTGGCGGCCAACAGCATCAATTTCATCTATAAAAATAATACATGGGGCGCTTCGTTTCCCTTGCTCGAATAAATCTCGAACGCGGCTTGCACCTACACCGACAAACATTTCCACAAAGTCCGCTCCGCTGATGGAAAAGAACGGAACACCAGCTTCTCCGGCAACTGCGCGCGCCATTAAAGTTTTACCTGTGCCTGGAGGTCCAAGCAGCAAAACTCCTTTAGGGATCTTTCCACCCAACCGCTGGAATTTTGTCGGCTCTCGCAAAAATTCGATAATTTCCTGCAATTCAACTTTCGCTTCATCGGCGCCGGCAACATTTGCAAATGTAACTTGCGTTAATCCTTCCGTCAACAATTTCGCGCGGCTTTTCCCAAACGAGAATAAGCCCTTTGCTCCGCCGCCCGCACCGCCGCTTTGCATCCGCCGGAAAATGAATAACCAAATTCCGATTAGTAAAACCCATGGCAGAATACTGATTGCAGCATTTAACCAGGTGTTGTCTTCTTTTTCTACGCGAAACTTTAATCCTTTTGCCAACCAGTTATTGATGAGTGATTCATCAAGATTAGTATAAGGAAGTGTCAGTGTTATACGCGAAGCATTTCGAGCTGTTTTACCGTTAGCAGTCTGGATATCCATAGGTTCTTTTAATTTCCCATGAAAATCAAATATTGCATAACCGTTAATTTTCACTGCTGCATCGCTGAACTTCTGATCGTTCAATAGCTGCTGGAAGGTTGTAAAGTTGACTTCATATTCAGTCTCTTCGTTAGTACGAAACACCCACATAAAAAGAAAAACCGCAAATAAAATAGCAACCCAGCTTAAAATTACTTTTCCAAATTTTCCCCAGGGTGAATTTTCTTCATTTATCTTTTTTAACTGCCGCTTGGGAAAACGGGGAGGAATTGCACGCTTTTTCTGAGGTGCGTTTTGTTCATTTTCATCTTTGTTTTCTTTTTGTATATCACTGCTCATTTCAAACTCCATTATCATTAAGCCACTTACTCCGGTTCGATATTCCTTTCCAAAGTAAGCCTATAAATTGACTTTAAGTTACGAACTTTTTGCGCGTAGTCCAAGCCATAGCCAATAACGAAATCCGGTGGGATCTCAAAACCGGTATAATTGACAGGGAAATCGATTTTCAGATTATCTTTTTTTAATAACAATGAAACGAACTTCAATGATGTTGGATTCTCTTTTTCTATAATTTTCTTAATGAATGCAATTGACAATCCAGAATCGATAATATCTTCCACCACAAGTATATCCCGCCCCATAACCTCACAACTCAAGTTCTTCAATAGTTTCACTTGTCCGGATGAGATTTTGGCATCTCCATAACTGGAAAGTTTAAGGAAATCTATTTCACAATCAATAGTAATTTTGCGAATAAGATCCGCAAGAAAAATAAACGAGCCATTCAAAATACCGATAAACACTGGTGTCTTCCCTGCATAATCGGCGTCGATAATTGCGGCAAGCTCCGTAATTCGTTTTCGGATTTGTTCTTCAGATATGAAGGGTTCAAATTTATCGTCGTTAATTCTAATAAATTCAGTCATGACAAACTACTGCTAATGATTTACAAGAAAGCCGAATCGCTGTTCGTGTTTGACCTGTCAATTTGAATCGATCGTCTAGCCGCTTTCCGCAGATCCAAACGATATTGCCGTCAGACTCTAAGATGGGAATGAAAGATTTTTGATATCGCGGTACTTTTTGATCTGTAAAGAAATCACTCAACTTCTTCTTAGTTTTCATGCCGAGCGGAATAAACCAATCACCTGCGTGCCATGGGCGCAGAATAAGGTGTTTACCTAATCTCTCGGCATCTATAAACTCAATTCCACATGTTCCAGTATATGCAGATGGTACTTTTTCCGGTGTGCTGATAGAGACAAGATAATTTTTATAGTCATAGCTTTTACCAAGCTCTACTTGTTTAACATTTTCTTGTTCGTCATCTGTAATTTTAAAAACGATATAATCTCGATTGCGGCATGCGAGAAATCTGTCGCCTAATTCCACAATTCGCCCGGTTGGTTGAAAGCAAAGCCGGCGAAGCGCATTGACTTTTTTCTCTGTTGGTTCAACATTCATCCGATTAAGAATATCAATAAATAATTCATTCCATAGAAAGTTGGGTTCCAATTTCATTTTTTTTACATTCAACGTCAAATGTTTATGCAAATCTTTTCGTGTGATCAAAGATATTTTCTTTTTAACAATGCCTTGCATTTTATTATTCACATCCAGCATAATATCGGCAACATTATTCAATGTCTGAATAATGTCAGGATTGCGTTTCTGTAAAACTGGAAGAATGCTATGCCGCAGTTCATTCCTTCGATATACAAGCGAACGATTTGATGAATCGTTCCTATACTTGATACCCTGATCTATTGCATATGCTTCAATCTCTTTTCGCGTTGCAAAAAGTAACGGGCGAATAATACAACCTAATTTTCGTTTTGGAGGAATCCCGGCCAAGCCATGGATACCGGTTCCCCGCATAATATTAAGAAGCACTGTTTCTGCATTATCATCTGCATGATGTGCGGTTGCAACTGTACAAGCATTAGTCTTTAATCTAATTTGCTCAAAGTAATTATATCGCAGAATGCGCGCAGCAAGCTGTTTAGAAAATCCAAATTTGTGCGCGAAGTGGCTTACATCAACTCGCTCAAAAAAGAACGGAATATTGTGATAAACCGACACTTCATTGACGAATTTTTCATCTTCTAAAGATTCTTCACCGCGCAATTGATGGTTGACATGAATAACTGAAAGATGTAATTTTATTTTATCGCTCAATTTTAAAAATAAATTAAACATAACCATTGAATCAATACCACCACTTACAGCAAGAAGCAATGATTGTTTTTGAGAAACTAACTGATGATTATGAATATAATCTTCAAATTTTATTTCCAATTGGTCCATACACGTAGCATGAAGATTGTTTTTGTGTTCCGGCACACATTATAAAAAAACCTGACTTGTTCACATGCAGAGTTTTCGGCAGGAAAGTTTTTCAAGTCAAGCTGTTAAACCTTTACTTTATGATAAGATACTGGTTTTTGGATGGAAAGACAATAACAGTATTGAAGCTATTAAGATTAGTTTTTTATGCTATAATAAATAAAATACCATACCGGATAGATTGCAATACTCGAAGTAATTTCTTTCACTTATATGACCGCTTCGCACTCAGAGTATCAATTCCACTGTTTAATAAAAATAATTTGCAAATCGTTTTAATACAGTTATTCTTCCAGTTGACAATTTCATCTAACCTTTTTTATACTATCAATTTTCAATAAAACACATCTATTGCAATTTGTTTATAAGTTCTCCTATATCTGCCGAGCAGCTGATTTTTCAAGTTTTCATTTTTATTAATTCTTAAACAGCGAGCGATTGAAATTATGGCGAAATACTAAGCCGATTTTCTCACAATCAGTTTAGTGTCTAATATAAATGTTTTCGTTTCTTTAATTTTATTTTCAATAATATCAATCAATATTTCTGCGGCTTTTCTTCCCATTTCAAACGAGGGTTGATCGATTGTAGTTATAGGAGGATCAACTAAATCCGTGATTTTATTATTTGAGAATCCTATTATCGCCATATCTTCAGGAATTTTTAAGCCGGCTTCTTTTACTCTTTGAAAAGCGCCTATGGCCACCGGATCATTAACTGCAAAAATTGCATCTGGAATTATTTTATCCTTAAGCAATGAATCCATTGAATCGTATCCGTCTTGCTCATGCATACCACCGTATCGCACAAATCCATTTCTTGGAGAAATATTGATCCGCTTTAGAGCATTAATATATCCGTTGCGTCTTTTTTTGCAAATATCTAATTTTTTAGGTCCTGCAAGATGAGCGATTTCTTTATATCCTTTCTCAATCAGATAAGTTACCGCATTAAAAGCACTTCTATAATCATCAATCACAACTTTGTTTGCTTTTACATCTTTACAGACACGATCAAAGAATACTATTGGTATTCTCCTTTTAATTAATTCTTTAAAGTGATCGCTGTTTTTTGTATTTTGAGATATTGAAACGAGTATCCCTGCAACCCGATGATGCATCATCAAATTTGTATTTATGACTTCTCTTTCATAGCTCTCATTCGATTGGCAAAGTACAATTGTGTAACCAGATTGGTATGCAACTTCCTCTATTCCGCTTATTGCTGAAGAAAAGAAATCATGTTTAATCTCAGGAACAATAACACCTATAGTTTTAGTTTGGCTACTTTTAAGACTTTGTGCAATCGGGTTAGGGTAGTAATGTAATATTTTTGCTAATTTATTTACTTTTTCTTTTGTTTGGGTTTTTATGTGCGGATGATTATTCAGCGCCCGGGATACTGTGGAAGGAGATATTCCAAGTCTCTTCGCAATGTCAATTATTGTTGTATGTTTTGAAGTATGTTTTATGACTGGCAATTATTTACGCAAACGTTTGCATTAAAATTATAAAATATTATCTCTTTGTCAAGTATTGTATAAAATTTTTACAGATGATTTGAAGAAAATAAATTCGGTAAACGAGAATCAAAGCATTGCCAATTGAAGTTGTTTGAAAAAGTTACATGAGAATTGATGCATTTTAAATTATCATTCTTTCCACTTACACGAATCTCATGGTGTATTAAGGATCTACTATGAGTATTGATTTTATTTAAACAAATGGATTATGATATCATCCTCACAATCCATTTGCACCGTAATATTTAAATATTAGTAAGTATTATTTTACTCATAGTAAAGAACCCTGCGGCATAACCGCAGGGAGTTCTTGCCTAATTTTTAATAACTTTACCTTTTAGCAATTCACTTCTTTTACAATATTACTTTACAATTTAAATGGCTAACTTACTTTAATCCTAATCCGACGCTAAACATATTGACATTGTTCAGTAAACCGAAAGTAATATATGAGTAATCAATTTTTAGGTTGATATTGCTTATTTCATATTGTATACCGACTCCATAGTTAAGACCTTGTTCTGAGTCTTTTGCAAAGAGTCCTTTGTATCCCATTCGAAAGGCAATTAGATTGTCGAAGACATATTCGCCACCAACATTTATACTTTCTACATCATCACTTGGGTGCAATGCATCTATGGATATTATGAAGTTACTTTTGGACCAGCCTTTAAGAATATCCATGGAAACCCCAACTCGGAACATCAATGGAAGGTCGAATTCATCAGTCATCAGACGAGCATTTATATTGGGATTATTCCCAGCAATACTCTCATCTATATCATGCTGCACTTGAAAATCCTGTCCTGCTAATTGCATTTTCGTGCCATAGTTTGATATACTCATTCCCAGCATTAATCCGGATAGTCTCGTATCAAACAGAACTCCTACGTCCACAGCAAAGCCTGAAGCATTGCTATGATAGTACCTTTCATTTATGTATTTAGCATTCAT
The DNA here is from genome assembly GCA_963833465.1 of Ignavibacteriota bacterium. Taxonomy (GTDB): domain Bacteria; phylum Bacteroidota; class Ignavibacteria; order UBA10030; family UBA10030; genus Fen-1298. Next base: position 91,552 of record CAWHXW010000001.1, read on the forward strand.
CCCTATGGCAAATTGATCGGTCAAGTTGCGCGCATAACTTAACCCAAATGCACAACTAGCGGCATCAAAAAACTCACCAGTGCCTTCCGGCTGTATGACTGTTGTGCGCTCTATTGGATCCATTGTTAAAAAGGTAGCATTGACACCGATATTCCCGAAATCCCCTAAAGGCAGTACTGCCCCCGCATAGTTTAATGATAAATCTGCAATCCAATTTGTGTTAATAAAGCTTGCTTCGAAGTCAGTAATGCGTGCTATCCCTGCTGGATTCCAATACATAGCGCTGACATCATTGGCCACCGAAACATACGCACTGCCCATTGCTGTTCCACGCGCCCCCATATCAATACCTAAAAATCCTGCTGCAGTTGTCCCTACCTTCGTAACTCCTTGGGCATTAACGTCAAGTTGAACTATCAGCAGTAATCCTAAAATGACAAGTATGGATTTTTTCATGTTATATACTCCATTCTCTATTTAAGCACAACAAATTTTCCGATTTTATCGCCTACACCATCTGCCTTAATATGGTAGATATAAATACCATAAGAAATTTCCAGATTATCTTTTGATAACATATTCCATATCTCAGTACCATCGTTCAACGGACTATTATGTACGATAGTATTCACTAATTGGCCTCTTACATTGAATATTTTTATAGTGCAACTTGAAGGCAAGTGAGTGAAATGCAGCTGCCGTTCGCCGCGTCCACTAGAATATGGATTATGAGGTTCCCATATATTCGTTACGATATATGGATTGGGAACTACTTTTATTTTTTCCATATCTGCTTTTGCCGATACTTTATTGATGGTTGGTGCAAGAGTTGTAAATTCTAATGTATCGTTAGAAAGAAATGGTTTGTTTAGTTTAAGAGTCAGAATATCTCCCGGCCCGGGCAATATGGTATCTTTTTTACCAGTCTGAGACAAAAAATCTACCTGCCAACTGGCAACTGTATCTCCACTAGTCAAAAATATTATTTCATCTGATCTGCCATTAGCTAAATTAAATGCAAATCTTCCAGTAATGAAGGCACGTTGTCTAAATGCAAAATGAACTTCTTTATTCGTTGTTATATTATATATTTTGAAGTTTACCGATGTTGCAGGGTATACTTCAGAACCCTTTCTATATTGTATTGAAGTACTAAAACCCGTATCACTAAAAACAATATTAAAATCACCTGCTATAAGTTTAACTGGTTTATTTACGGGGGTAAAGGGTTTCATTTCGATTGCTGGAATACCCGGTCTATTCCATCCGGAATTTGCCGAATCAAAGCTAAGTTTGTCAGGATTATTAGAGAATGATAACTGAAGTCCGTCTTTTACTGGAAGTCCTCCAAGGTCTCCTACTAATGGGTTATCCACTAATAATATTCGCGGAGTATCTATAACAGTGATATCGGTAAGTGTAAAACTTTCCGTCGAAACCGCTAAATCTGATCCTGAACCGCTTACTGTATCTCTAAATGTGATTTGATATGTATGATTGTCTTTAATTCGACTATTGTCCAAAATTTTATAATCTACTATTCCAGTACATGTGCTACCGGGAAGAGCTATAATTTTTGAATCCTTTATATTTGCCGGGACGTATCCAGCGGCAGGCGCTTCTGGCCGAACGACAACGACATTTTTCCCTTTCTCAACTTCACCAGATGATTGAACGGCAATATATTTTACACATTCCGCAGGATCAATTCCTCTGACAATATCGCCATGGTCATAAGAGGTTACTGCATAATAATACGTAGTTCCATTCGTCACAGTCGTATCAATATAATTATGTCTCAAACCTGTATTATTTCCTAGCCAAAAACGAACTCCTGTTGTTGGAGCCTCGGCAGCATATCCGGAATATGTATCATCAAGATCATATTGTGCTAACGGTTGTCGCATTACAACTGTGCCGTGACCATCAGTAATAGGAGCCATATCATTCCAGCCCGGGTCTGTAGAACGATAAATTTTGTATCCTTCAAAATCCGGACCACTAATAGGATCAACAGAAGATTCTGCCACGGCATCCCAGAATAATGTTACTCTTTTATCACCAGCGACAGCAGTAACAGTCGGTATATCAGGAGCCTTGGCAAAATTATAATTCTGGTTGTAAGCTAATTGCACATTGTTTTTTTCTAAAAGCAAATTATCGGGTGGTGCTACTTCACCGGCACCTTCTGTCCATCCACCAGCCGGACCAGCCACAACTATAAATGAATATGAAATCCTCTCTAGGTCTCCAGGCGGCAGTGGAAAATATCCGGAACCGAATAGCAACTCGACATTATCTGCGCTGGGATATGCATAAAAAGACCCCGGCGCAAGCCTCTTCCAAAATCCTTCATCATCATCTTGTTTCCCAGTACCAAATTGGTCTGGTGTATTCCATAAGTACAAATTGAAACTTGTAAGTCCCACCATATCGCTTTCATTAATATCTGTCTTATCAAAATGGGGTTCTCCGGGTGTTGGCTTTCCGTCACCTTCTCCGATATCAGGTCCAGGGTAACCTTGATCTGCAGAACCTAAACCATCTTGGCCAACATCGTCTTTGGCAGGATTCCAATTATCATTGTTATCAATACCATCATCCCTGCGTTCATCAATCAGCGGGTTCAACGATCCATTCGTTGTTACATCAGAGTTCAGATAATCAATATACTTGTGATCAAGATAGAGATATGTCACTACACCAGTTGTAGGATTAGCGACACCTCTGTTTTCATCGATGATGCCGTTTAAATTATCGTCGAATAAATTATCTCCGATCTCGCGTAAAGTATCACCTGCTTTATACGTATAAATAAAACCGCCAAATGGGATATTTAAAGTACTTGTATCTGATTTACCTAATGCGGCAAGCGTATCATGCAATGTTGTAACAACCCTCCTATAACGTGGATCTTTATAATCTATTAGTACAATCTTGTCATTTATGCCAAGAACCTTAGGATCAAACATACTTGATGTAATTGTCGGTCCTGAACCTGCATAAAATGTTTTTGGTCCATTAACAGTATTTAATGATACGGCACCCACTTCGTTATTTTTCATACCATAATTAGGACTTGCTGGATTACCATCATTATCATTATCAATTCCGTCAAATGGATTGCCCGGCGTCTCTAAAAGTGCAGCAGCAGATATTCCAACTGGAGTTGGTCCCCAATCGGAAGCACCAAGACCATTTAAATCCCATGTCCAGGATAAATTATCTTCAATGCTATAACTGCCACCGTCATCACCAGAATCCGATCCTCCGTTTGTTTGTCCCATATTATTTCCAATTTTATAGCCGAACACTACTTTATTATGCTGGTATGTTCCGATATTTTGCAGATCACTAACTATGAACAATGCATCTTGGACGGCAATTTTTGACCATTGGAATCCTCGTACATACATCCTTATCCCTAATCCACCTCTTAGCACATCGGTTGTGTCGGGCCTGAAAGCAGGAAACTTTTGCTTTGCATAATCATCTGCGACAAAATAACTCTCTTCATCAGCATTAAACTTGTCTCTTCCAAAATATCCATTCCATGAACCTCCCCAACCATCGGGAGAATATATTTTATAAGGGTTTTTTGGATCTTTAATATCCGGCCAAAATGATGGCCATGAGCCTATCCCTTTTGCATCGTCAAACCATTGTTCATTTCCCTTCGCCATTGCAATAATTTGATCGTTAGAATTTGCAAATCCAGCCAACGGTAAGAAGGTCCACCATTTTTGTGTGTTAGGATCCTTATCCCCCGGCGTTCCACCACCAGGTGCAGCTTTAACGGTGCTTTGAATATGATGAACATTTCCTGGAGCAGTCAAGAATACATGATTCGTAGGATCATAATTATCAGCGACTTCCGATATTACAAAAATATCGCCATCAATAAGATACCAGTGCCCTGAATTAATCGGCCATTCACCGGGAACTTGTGTTTTAACGATACTCATTCCTGCAGCATTCCCAGTTTGCCCACCAAATGTCCCATCATTGAAAAAGGTTGTTCGAAATTGATTCCCGGAATGCATTCCGATTCTGTATTCTCGATCATCTCCATGAAGATTTTGCATTTGGGCTTGCACCGTTGAAAAGTTTAATCCAATCCATAAAAGGATTGTGACAACAGAATAAAATTTATTTTTCATATCTTCTCCTAATTCCAATTAGAATCCTAAAGTTACACCAATTTGAACTTGGCGCGGTGCAGTATACCAAGAGGGCTGATTCATATAATCTTCAGGTGTACTTACCCTGTTTGAACTGTAGGATATTTCCTGAGGCCGAAAAAGTAGTAGTACTAACCGGACTTCCTGTATCGTTATATACACTCGTTGCATCTCTTGAATCGAGTAGGTTATAAACATTCATGAAAAGTTCAAGGAAAAGAGAATTACTTATTTGCATTTTCTTGCTGATTGACAAATCGATATTTTTCTGGTCCGGCTTATTAGCACTGTTCGTAGTCAAACCTGTAACTGCTGAAGAGCCTGTAGATTCAGAACTAGGAAAACTTGGCGTGTACGGCTGTCCACTCCAATATGTGCCGATAATAGAAATGATCCAATCAGATTTACTATAGATCAATTGCGCGTTGATTGTATGCCTCTGATCCCAATTCATCGGAACGAGAGCAAGAACCGGTGATTGATTACTTGAAATCGCATTGAATGCATCCGTCGGATTGGAATATGTCCCCTCTGCAATCTGGAACGTATAATCAGCACGGAATGAAAAATTATTGCTCATCCGTTTGTCAAGTTTTAAAGTGACGCCTTGAACATTTTCATAATCCTTATTAACAAATTGTGCGTATGTTACACCAACCTGATAAGTCGAAATTGGAGCACTGCTCGTTCCAACCCAATCACGAACATCTCGATAAAACATAGTCAGGTCTATACCGATATTATCAGAGAGCTGCTGCTGTAATCCAAGTTCGTACATTACTGTTCTCTGTGGTTTAAGATCCGGGTTCCCAAATAGTGCCGTACTAGATGTAGTGCCGCTGCTGATTTTGAAATCGGGATTAGCATAAAGATATTGGAATTCCGGAATCTGGAAAAAATGTCCATAGGAAAAATGAATAACACCATTATCAGTTATCGGGAAAGCAATTCCAAGTCGCGGGCTGAGTGCCATCTTTGCACTCACTTGTTGTTGCATAAATGTTCTTCTTTCATCAGGAGTATATTCTCGGAAAGAGCCATTAGCTAAGTTATCTGTAATCCATTGATTTAGTCCTCCAGAATAACCGTCCGGCATCGGAATCCATCCAGCATAGATATGTTCGGGTTTAAACGGTGAGTATATATCTGGGTCAGATGGATCTGTCGGCATAGATGCATTTGCATTGAAATAATCATATCTTAATCCAATATTAACGATGATATGGTTATATTCCATTTTATCCTGCATATATGCAGAGTACTCTCGCGGTTTTCTATCATATAAGCTTCTGTAAATGCTACTTGGGTCTGGTACTGCCGGGACAAATGGAGTGATTACTGTTCCGTTTGCATCAGTCGCACTTATAATTTGATATCTATCTAATGTAAGTTCATGAAGTCTTGCCTCTGTACCAAGTTTAATTTCGTGCGACTTATTTATTTGACTGGTAAAATCAAATTTAGCAGCCCAGTAGGCGGTACTGCGCTCAGTGTGAGTCGGATCTAAACCTAAATTATTAAAGCTATATGACGCTGGTGCTCCATAACTTCCATCAGAATTAGGCTGGAGATAGCCGTCGGGTCCATTTGGATCGACCACATAAGTATATGATCCCTGTCGACTAATAATATCTTGTAGCTTAGCTTGCCCTTCTGGTGTATTTGGATCGAAAGTCTCAGCAACAATCGGAGGATTCTTTGTCGGATCGGCTTGTACACTTACCAACCAATGTACCGACTGAGTCGGATTATCAAATACATATTGACTCATTTTTGATTTGTATCTACTAACCCGTAGCTCATAAAAAGCAGAAGATGAGAGAACGTGACTCAAAGTAAAAAGGTGAGTATATGCATCGCCGAACGATTGAGGCAAGCCGTATGGATCGTATAGATAATTATGAGAATTAAAATTATACGGGAAATCACTTGATGAAAATGGATAATACGTTCTATCTCTATTCCATTTATTCCAAAATAGATCGTAGCTCATTTTAATACCAGGACCTAAACTGTAAGAGAGTTTTCCTTGTATGGAGATATTTCGATATGGATTCATCGATACTAAAGAGGAATCACCTGCAATTCCATCCGGCAAGTACCAATTTGCTCCATAAAAATATCCATTATCAGAATAATAGCGTCCATTTGCAAAAAACTTTAAATTATCTCTTAAGAGAGGTACTGGACCGCTTAGTGTAAATTCTCCACTATAGAGAGGTTTTATCTTTTCCAGCGGATAATATTTATCGCTGTTTACGATCTGAGTTGTATTAATTCCATTTGAATTGGTAACAGGATTTGCCTCTGTAACAAGGTTTTTGTATACGCTGAATGTACTATTATTACTTAGGTAACTACCGCTGAATACTTTTAACTGTCCAGAATAATTACTGCCTCCGTCTTTCGTAACAATATTCACAATACCGGACATCGCCTGCCCATATTCAGAATTGAATGTTCCGCTTACTACTTGAAGTTCTTGAATAGCAGAATTTTCTACAGTCACCCCCTGTGTTCCATTATAAACATCAGTTGATGAAATTCCATCAACCCAATATGCCACTTCACCTGTTCTGCCGCCGCGAATCGTGATCTGGCCAGCGCTCATTACTATACCGGCATCTAGTCTCAGAACTTGTGCAACGTTATCAACTGGTAGACTTCTTATCTGATCAGCTGTAACGGTTGTAAGAGACGAAGTCATATCTCTTGTGACCAGAGGCCTTTCTGCAGAAACAACAACCGCCTCCATTTCCACTGCCTCTGGCTCTAGTACTATATCGATTGTCGTTGTAAGGTCGATATTCACCGTGACATTTTCGACCTGCACTTTTCGATACCCAACAACTGAGACAGTGATGGTATAAACTCCAGGAGGAATGTTTAATATTGAATAATTACCATCAATATCACTTGATGCGCCAAATGAAGTTCCCTTTAAAAATACATTTGCTGAAATTAATGGTTCTTGCGTCGATTTATCGATAAGTCTGCCTGCTATTTTTCCAGTCGTACCGGCATATAGGAGACTTCCGCATACAATCAAAAGTAAGAATAAATGCAAAAAGATTGTAGTTGGTCTTTTCATTTTGACTACCTTTCTCTTGGTTATCAAAAATATAATGTGTTTATAAAATTCAATTTTCAGTTTTTGGAATCATTACATCATCGTTTATTTAGGCTTCTCGCAATTCGGACATCAATTTTATATTATTTTTTAAACGTCGCATAATTAAAATCCTCGGATACAATCAATGCAGGGAATTGAGGTACTTCCAATGGATAGGGGAACCCCGGTTTCATAGCGATCATATCTATTGTTGTTAATGCAATCCGATCCAATAAAGCATGATTGATCCAAATTGATTTGCCATATTTCTTTTGTAAAGCACTTACTTGTGAATTCCAATATTCTGACAAACCTCGTTCATCATTTCTATTAACAATCTTTCGAGCTACGCCTGTATCGACAATACTCTTTGCTTTATTCGTTGCGAAAAAAGAATCTCTCCACATTTCAACTTTATTCTTCACGCTTTTATGATTATTCAAAGAACGTTTATAAGCCATTTGTGTTAAAAAATGGTCGCGCATCAAATCAATAATTGCCAATTTGAATTGTTTACGAAAATTTGCACTGTCAAGAGCAGTTGTTCGGTAAATAAGTGGATGAATCCGAATTTCTTTTTCAAAATCCTTAATAGTCCAGACCTTTTTATCTATTGTAAAAAGCGGCGCTCCAAAATCTATTTTGGGAAGATTTTCGGCCAGTACTGATAAACGGATATTCAATGAATCACTACGTTTATTAGCAAAATAATTTTCCATTACCCCGGTTGATACTAAATCGAATGATTTTTTATCAAAAACCAATCGCTTACCTTTCATCACATTTGCTTGATATGAAAGCCATTGTTCTTCAGCTTTTCTGAGGTGAACAATGTCATTTACTTTATTCCATCGTGCCTGTTGTTCTTCACTGCTTATAAGAGGATAATCAACCCATTTTAATACCTTCATAATAATGTATCCGCCATCTCCCAATTTAATAGGCCCGACGATCATACCAGGATCCAATGCTTCTGTGTACAACGCCTTATGGATGGCTTCATCATCGTTATCATCAAATTTTGTTGTATGGACAGGTTGCTTCCCAAGGATTTCTTCGACTTCCTTAAATAATGAATCAGCCCGTTCTGGTACTTCGTTGATTGAATCCTGAATTTTATCCGCGAATTTTTTATTTGGTAAGCGATAAAACTCGAGTTCGTATTCACGAGTAGAGAGTTTGTAAGCTTTTTTCAATTCAGCGGTATCTGGTTTCACATTGTTATATGCAACTTCATAGTAAAGCCGAGTCAGCATTTCTTGTTCTTTAATCCCGTTCAGCATTGCTTGCATCCCAGGATTTTCTGCAGACTTCTCCTCTTGTTCCGCTTCTATTGCAAGAATTTTTTCTAGAATTAAATTGTTTAACGTGATGTTTTTGTTTTTAAAATTCTGCGGGCGAACTGTAAATTCACTTCTTTCTCTAAAATCTCGTACTGTAATGATTTTTTCACCCACCTTGGCTAAAACATCGTCGCCATTTATTATACCGCGAGAACTACTGGCAGGAACAATGGGCTTCATTTGCCCCAATAGCGGCATACTAATGCAACTAACAAATCCTGTAAAACATGTAATAGAAAAGATCAATCTTAAAAATTTCATTTTTTTGTGTAACTATATTATATCTAATACTACAAATGAATTTTGCATCAATTCTAAAGTTTTATTTTTTTAGGCAATATTTTCCCTCACGATCCTAATCATTTCCCATATACTTTTTGAAATAGGATAAAATAATATTTTTACTCACTCATCTGCCCTTTTCGTAATAGAAAAGGGCAGATAATATGAACGAGTAAATAAAAACGCTCTTAAGAAAAAAGTGTTATTTCAAAAGCAACAACTTCTTTGTATCGCT
>CAWHXW010000002.1:0-369156 GCA_963833465.1 Ignavibacteriota bacterium
TTCAGGGTGTTGGTAATAAAAGGGCAAAAGTGTTGTTAAAAACGTTTGGTTCGATACAAGGTATTCGCAGCGCTACCGAAAAACAGTTGTCAGAAATAGTTGGACCATCTATTGCCAAGAATATTTTAAAATATTTTCATGATTTGGAAAATATTGTTTCAACCAGCAGTGGAAAAGTCTAGTATGTGGTGTTCAATAAATTGCGATTCGGACAATTTTATTGTACGTTAAAAATAATATGAGTCCTTCAGATATTTTTTTTCGGCTTATTAAATATTTTATAAAGTACAAGTGGCGTATTATTGCCGGACTTATATCGGTGGCTATAATGAGTTCCGCCGATACTGCATCGGCATATTTAATTGCCCGTCTATTTGAAATCCTGCAAACAATCAGCCAGCAAGTACGCCTGGGGCAAGCGATTCTTGTAGTTGTTCCTCTAAACTTATTTCATCGATTGCTTTATTCATTTACAATCCATGGACAGCAAGAAAGTTTTGAGCTTATATATAAATTCGCACTTGCCGTCATCGTAATCATTCTTATAAAAGTGGCTTTTGTATACGTTCGTGAATATGTTATGAGTTCTGTTCAGCAAAAGATTATGATGAGGTTCAGAATTGAATTGTTTAACCGCATTGTTTTCCTGCCTATAAAATACTTTGATGAAAACAAAACAGGATATATCATGTCGCGCATCACTAACGACGTGAACAATATTGAACAATCAATTACGTTATTGGTAGAAATGGCGCAGAACTTTGTCTATACTTTTGTCTATGCAGGAGCATTGTTTTATACAAACTGGCAGCTGGCTATTGTAACAATTATCATTTTTGCTTTTTCAGGCGAGATATCACGCAGATTTGGCGACAAGATTCGTTCTTACAGCCATGCCCTCACAAATACATTAGCTGAAATTTCTGCGTTTATCCAAGAACGAATATCAGCAATACGTATTGTGAAATCGTTCACTAGAGAAGAGAAAGAAAAAAGCACTTTCAAACAAAAAGTTGAGTCTAACTATCATTACTCGATGAAAATTGTGCGCGTAACTGCGCTATTAAGCCCGACAAATGAATTATTTAATACAACTGCCGCTTCGCTTCTTGTAATATTTTGCGGATATCTTTTTATCAAAGGATTAATGACAATTGAAGTCATGTTATTCTTTCTAATCTTAATGATCAACCTGGCAAAACCGGTCAAGGCATTGGGTGAAAGCGCAGCAAGGATTCAAAAAACTCTTGTGTCTGCCGGTTATATCTTCGAAATACTTGACCAGCCAAAAGAGTCGAATCCAAAAACAACAGATCAAATTGCGATTGCAAAAGGAACTGTTGAATATCGGAATGTATCATTTTCATATAATAACGATATTCAGGCATTAAAAAATATCAACGTTAAAGTAGAAGGTGGAGAAAAAATTGCTCTTGTCGGTCCAAGCGGTGGAGGCAAAAGCACTTTTGTGAATATGATACCACGTTTTTATGAAGCGCAAAAAGGAAGTATTTTTATAGATGGAATTGACACAAAGGATGTTGATTTATATTCACTCAGGAACCAGATTGCTATCGTTCCACAAGATGTAATTCTTTTTTCGGTACAGTTTTTACTAATATACAATACGGCCGGCTTGATGCGACGAAGGAAGAAATATTGCAAGCTGCAAAAGATGCAAATGCACATGATTTTATAGAAAAACTTGAAAAAGGATATGACACAGAGGTAGGAGAGCGCGGTCTTCAGCTTTCCGGAGGACAACGCCAGAGAATTGCAATTGCAAGAGCAATACTTCGCAATCCGCGTATATTGTTGTTAGATGAGGCAACATCTTCATTAGATACAGAATCCGAATTAATGGTAAAAGAAGCTTTAGACCGGCTTATGGAAGGACGTACATCTTTTATTATTGCCCATAGACTTTCAACAATAGCTCACTGCGACAGAATTATAGTACTTGATTCGGGAAGCATTGTCGAAGTAGGCACGCACGAAGAGCTTCTTTCAAATGACAGCGGATTGTACCGGCATCTTCATGCGCTCCAATTTGATAAAGATTCTGTTTGAATGAAAGACTCATTTCTAAAACGCCTTGAATTACTACTGCGCCGCTTCTTAATTTTTGTATTTGGAACATTTGTTAGAAGAAGAAATCAACCGCCTGATAATTTCGATTTTAATTCCAGCAAAATTCTGTTTATTCGGCAGGATAGAATTGGTGACGTCCTTATCTCGACTCCAATATTTGTGTCACTTAAAACACATTATCCTTCTGCCGTCGCAGATGTTTTACTCAGCAAAAATAATCAATTTGTTCTGATGAATGACCCATTGATCCGAAAACGCTGGACATATCAAAAGAGATTAGGCAAAGTGATTTCATTATTGAGATCTATTCGAAAAGAAAAATATGATTTTTCTGTAGATATGATTGATAATCCGTCGGTAACATCGACCATTCTTTGCTTATTGTCCGGTGCGAGATGGAATATTGGCATTGCAAAAGATAACAACTATGTTTATGACATTATAGTACCGATGCTTTCCAGAAGTGAAACACATATCGTTGACCGAATTGCTCAGTTGTTAATCCCTTTTCATATTGATCCACAATCCGAAAAACTTTCCATTCGATATTTTACATCGTCTGAGTCAGATTACTTTGCAGAAAACTTTCTTTCGGACAAGCCACTATGCAAAAGTCAGCTAATTGGAATTAATATATCTGCTGGAAGCGGATCACGTTTTTGGGGTATTGAGAATTATCGAGCTTTATTTAAATTTCTGACTGAAAAACATCCTAAACTATGTCCAATTCTTTTGTATCAGCCGTCAGATTATCAAAAAGCAATTAAAATAATTGAAGGAATTGATGGGATTGTTTTGTCACCTCTTACCGAAACTTTTGATCAATTTGCAGCAATCATTAAAAGATTAACATTTCTTATATCTCCCGATACATCTGCAATTCATTTAGCCTCTGCATTTGGAATTCCATCGGTCGTGCTATATGTCCAATCTAATAAAGGCCTGCGAATTTGGGAACCATATAATGTAGCATATGAATCGCTTGTAACCGACGTTGACAATCTTTCTGCCATTTCAATTTCCGATGTCATAAATGCTTTCGAGTGTCTTATTATAAAAATTAGAAAATGATTTTGGGATTTGTCAAATCAATAGAATCTTTTTGGCGGCATAAGATAGTTTATCCTATTTTACGATCAATTATCCACAATCCACAGATTGAAAAGCCAATCGATATTTTATCGATTAAGAAGCTTTTAATTTTGCGCTATGACAGAATCGGTGATATGATTATTACTACGCCAATATTCCGAAACTTGAAGCAAATGAATCCCAAGCTCAAGATCGGAGTGTTTGCAAACAAAACAAATGCAGAGATTATTAAAAATAATCCTTACATCGATGCAATATATATATTTCCTGATCATTGGTGGCAATTATTGATTGAATTGAGAAAGATGCGGAAAGAGAAATTCGATGTCGTTATCAACTTTGTCTTCACGAAGATGACATTAGGAGGAATTCTAATCAATCTGATTGCGCCTATAGGAATAAAGATCGGACTGGGTGAGAATAAATATCAATTTTATTATAATAGACTGCTATCATTTGAACGGGATAAACAAATTATGGTCGTTTTACTATCCTCCCTTATCAAGGAGGCAGTCGGCGTTGATATTCTGTTATCCGAAAGTAGCTATGAAATTATTGTGGATGAAAAAGCGCAAGAAAATGTTCAAGAATTTCTTGCAAAATATAAATTAAAATCACGCAAGACTCAGTTGTCCGATCATTTACCATATCTTTTATTTAACCTTTCTGCCTCAGATCTGTGGACGAGATTTTCAGTAGATCAAGTCGAGTCACTTACAAAATATCTGGAAGCTATAAATATATTCCGTACGGTTGTTATTTATGCGCCATATGATAAAGAAATGAAAAAAGCCGCGATTAAAGCGAAAACAAAGACATCCTGTTTAATATTTCCAGAACAAGGGGCAGCAACGCTTCTTGAAATTGCCGCTCTCGTAGAAAACGCTCATTGTGTCATTACTCCTGATACCTCAACCGTCCACTTTGCATCAGCTATGCAAACTCCTATGATTGGATTCTATAGTTCAGCAAAAGAAAAAAAAGAGTGGCTGCCGTTTCAAGTAAAATATAATCTTCTCATGTCTGATAATTATCTACCGATAAGTGCAATTCCCATTCCAAAAATGTTAAATGCAATTGATGATTTTATTTGTGAACTTGATTTAAAATCTATGAATAAATAAACATGCTGCAGAGAACTTATTTTTTTAATTTTTAGAAGGAACAGAGCTTATGAAATTGACCGACTATCGAACAACATTTCCAAATGCGATGAGTCGTTTTGGATTATATCTTTTTGCGTTCAGTATTCCGATTTCATTTGTTCCTGCCGAGTTGGCAATTGGATTATGTTTATTAGGGTGGATTCTTGAAGGAATATTAAACAGAAACTGGCAATATTTTAAAACAAAACTTTACATTCCCATCCTAATTTATATCGGCTGGAATCTCGTTTCATCGAGTGTTTCTCCTCGGCCAGGGCATAGTCTATGGGCTTTAGCAGATAATGAATGGCCTATGTTTATTATGTTATTCATGATTACACTTATTGATAAAATAAATATCCAAAAAAAAATAATACATTTGTGGCTAATGACTTCTGCAATTGCAGCAATATACGGTATATGGCAAACATTCTCCGGCTATCAATTGCATCGCCATGATTTACTTGCTCCAATGGGAAATTATTTTCGCGCTGTTGGGTTCAATGGATTCTACTTGACATTTGCAGCATTTATAATGTCTGTTTTTCTTGTATCATTTTGTCTTAGTACTTTATCGAAAAGTAATTTCCGATGGTCGTATATTTTTGTTTCGTCTGTAAGTTTCCTCGCTATTGTGGGGACATTTGCCAGAAGTATTTGGCTGTCGCTTGTTGCGGCAATTCCTATCTTTGGATTTTTAAAAGGAAAGCGCTTGGGTAGTATTGTATCAATAAGTTTCGTTTTAATAGTCTTATTATGTCTCATTTTTGTTCCAGCTATCAGACAACGCGCAGTATCAATCGTGATCCCTTCTGAAAACGAGACTCGTCTAAATCTATGGAAATCATCCATAAATATTTCAAAAGATTTTCCGATCACAGGTATTGGTGAAGATAACTTCGATTATTACATCGAACGTTATTTGGTTCCAGGTTATTATGATGTCAAAAGCCATCCTCATAATGATTATTTAAATGTTCTTGTGAATTCCGGCATTCCAGGAATTATTTCTTTTCTTAGTATCTGGATTTACATCATCTGGAAAGGATTTGAAACGCGGAAGAATGCAGCAGATCCATTCTTGAAAGAATTGGCATTAGGCGGAACTTTAGCCGTGATCGGCTTCATGATCGGAGGATTGTTTCAGGATTATTATGGCACTTTTATGAATTGCTGGGGCTGGTGGTTTGTTGCAGGTATGACGATGACATCATATAAACTTTATAAAACTGAACATATTGTTAAATCATAATATAATTTTTATATTCGCCGATTCTCCATTTGCATTTTAATTCAATAGCATCGAGAATCTTTTCCCTTAGCGGCTGTCGAACTTTTGATGGATCATATTTAAAAATCCAATTTTGTCTGCTAATTCGTTCTTTCATGATCGAAGGATGTATTCCATCAAATATTATTAATCTGCCGCCTTTTTTGTAATTATATTTATTTTCAGTACCGACATATTGCTTAACCCAATCATCCGGATGCCATAATTTATTGAAATATTTTTGCTTTAACTGCTGAATTTCCGGCGGTTTAACCCAGCCGTAATGATAAATTGAGGCATCGATTAACTTTACATGAAGTTTTTTTCCATTGATTTTAAATCCTTGAGCATCACCCCATGAACGCACTCCAATATTTGGACGCACAATTCGTATTTCACGCCGATACCAGCGCCGAGAATTTCCAATATAATTATAACCACCGTAAAAATGTTTATAATTAAAAAGAAGCCCTTCTACTGTATTCGTATCTTTATAGCATAACATTGCTTCTTTAATCGCAGGAATTTCTTGCTCATGCAATACTTCATCTGCCTGGAGATAAATTGCCCAATCACCCGAAGCTTGATCAAGCGCAAGATTGGTTTGCTGGGAAAGAATTTTACCTTTTTCGCGAATTGAATCATCCCATATTGTTTCAAGAATTTTAATTTTAGGTGAATGAAATAATTTAATACGATTTAGAGTATCGTCTTCCGATTGACCGACAGCAACAATAACTTCATCGCATATTGGAAGCAGAGAGTTGATGGATTCAATAAAAGGGTAGTCGTATTTTACACCGTTTCGGACGAAAGTGAATCCTGACACTTTCATTCAAGCTTATTCCTTAAAAAGAAAAACTAATCGAGATTAGCTGGGAATCGCCAAGCTGAAGAGAAAACGGAATATAAGCATAGTCGAGTATGATAAAGCTGTATCGAATTCCTATTCCGGCAGAAAAACCTTGAGCATCAATTCCAGACTGGTAACCGACTCGTGCTGTAACTGTATGATCGTACGTAGCTTCTCCGCCAATACTGCAATGGTCAAAAAATGTTCCAAGTTCTGAAGAAAACGCTGCAGCAGCTCTAAAATTCATTTTATCTAAATTGAATGAATATGTTCCGCCAATTCGAGCTTGCGTAGGCAAATCTGTTTGTTCGTTATGGAATGCCGAAAGCGAACCTAAATTCGTTAATGAACATCCGAGACTAAGACCTTCTATCGGCGGCGTGTAAAGAACTCCGGCATCAATTCCATAACCTGTAGCTTCGTCAACAAAAATTTTTTCATAAAGATATTTAGATGCGATGCCTATTTGGATATTTTGTGTCAGCTTGATGCCATAAGTCAATTGAAAAGATGTGGATTGCGCATCGAATGTTCCGATGGGTGGTCCAGAAATTGTGCGTAATTCTATTCCATTTACACTGGTATTTGCTATAGAAAGCGAAAAAGATCCGATACTGAAAGGAGCCGCAATAGACAAGCATTCTGTCGTAATATCCTGAATCCAATCTGTATGCGAGAATAAAGCTCCATAAGTTTCGCAAGATGCAATATTTGCAGGATTAATGTAAATGGATTGAAGTCCTGTTGGATCTGCCACAAAAGCTTCACCTGTGGAAGCGGCGAAGGGAGTAGTTGGAAACTTCAAACTGACTTCGCCTCGAGAACTGCCCTGCGAAAGCACCAGCGAAGGGAAAAGAAGCAGTAAAAAAATAATTTTAAATTTCATTAGAATCTCAGTGCCAATGAAAGGATATGGATGCCGCTTGGACTATATGGTTCAAAGATGTAGGCATAGTCAAAAGAAGGGGTCCAATTTGCAACTTTGGTTTGGAATGATATTCCTACCGATGGTTTCGCAGGTAAATCTGTGTTCACGGCGATTTGATCAATTCCGCCTCGGATATGAACACCATCATATACTTCAATTTCTGAACCAAAACGAAAGTACGGTGCTGAGCCAATAAATTCGAATTCACCGGATAATATTATCGGAAAGAACTTTGGTGTCCAGCTAAGTCCAATGCGTTTTCGCAGCGGAAAATAATCAGAAGAAGCATTGCCAAGTTCTCCATAAAGCTGAGATGTATCCCATTTGTACTTAGCGTCTATATCCTGAACTACTGCACCAACCGTAAATTCCTGCGATAGCAAATAAATTGCACCCATATCAATAGCAGCGGTCGTGCTTTGTATTCCTGAAAAGAGAGAGTAGTAAAGAATTTTTGCTGTTACGCCAAAAGCAAAGTCTGAGGATGGTTTTATTCCAAAGGAGAGCATAAAAGCGTTCTCAGATGTACTATACGTTTCGGTATGAATACCATCATCATCCCTGCCATCAATATTTCCAACACCGGCATTAATTATAGATAAAGAAAATCCGGCATCTGGTTTTAAATTATTTGTGTAACTTAAAAAATTGAGATTTCTATCTAAAGATAAATCTCCATAAGCTGCTGCGGCAGTGGGCTGAGATTCAAATGGCACAAGCGCCGGATTGTAGTATGATTGCAAATCGCCGCTAATGACTGCAGTCATCGCATTTCCCATTCCCATTCCTCGCGCGCCAAATCCCATGCGAAAAGGCGCTCCGGCAAGCCCGCCATCAGAAGAGCTGCTTTGCAGCTGACTCAATGCAACAATTGATAAGCTGATAGACAAAAGAAAGATTACTGCTATAGTAAAAAAAAGAATTTTCATTTTAGTACCTAAAATTTTTCCCCAAATTGGTTGCTGATTACTAATATCCACGCGATAAAAATAAACGCCATTAATAACTGTAGAATGATTATCGTTTTTCCCATCCCAGATTTCATCGTATTCTTTTCCATTTGCACGAGATGCATTTTGTATCAGAGTGCGAACAGGCAGCATACCGTAATCAAAAATACGAATTGAAACCTGCTCTGTCCCTGCAGTTCCTGTGTTTAAGCTGTAGTGCAAACGAACTGGTTCATTACTCGGAGAAAATGGATTTGGAAAAGCGTAAGTAATTTTTTTATTTTCGACTTGTTCAGCAGTGCGGAAAATGTGCCATATAGAACCGAATTGTTGCGAAGGTGAATCAATGGTATAAGCAATTCCTTCTGGTCCACCGAACCATACTGTATCGCCCTTAACACCTACGCCGAAGCATTCTGATGAAAAGAATCTTTGAAGATTTGTGGGATCATAGATTGAACCGCTTTTTATCCAGCTTAAGCCAAAATCAGAAGATCTGAATAATCCATCATCCGTTGCAACATAAACAATCGAATCTTTGAAAGTGATGTTGTGAGCCCACTCGCCAAGCAAAGTAGTATTCCAAGTATTTCCGCCGTCAGAAGAATAGCTTACACCTTTAATTTCGGTTGAATCGCTTGCATTTACTGTTGCAGCCCAAATAATTTTTAAGCTGTCCCATCGCTGTTCATTGATAGCAACAACAAAATCGCCTGAAATCGGACGAGTTTGATTTTGATGAGAAAACTTTTGCCAGCTAATTCCATAATCAGTAGATTTGTTGATGCCATCCGCACTTCCAGCCCAGATTGTAGAATCATTACTTGAATAAACAGAAAAAAGAAGATGATTATTATTCGCTCTAAGACCTATAAGTCCTGAAGCGGGCGACAGATCAAAAACATAATTCAAAGAATCAGTCGGCTTAATAGAGTCGAGATTATCAGGAGGAAGAATAACTCTTTGCCAGGTTTTTCCGGAATCAATTGACTTCCGAAGTCCGCCAGCCCAGCTCGCAATCCATACTGTATTTTTTGTAAGAGCGATATCAAAAGTAATATTTTGCTGCGGAACAGTAACATCCAATGCAAGTATATGATTATTGCCGTACATCAAAGTATCCACAGTACCCTTGTCAACTGGCTGAGGAATAAAAGACCAAGTCGAACCACGATCCGTCGAATAACGCAAACCACCGCCGGTCTGCACAGACTCTCCATTTAGATTTTCAGAAAATCCTTTAGCTATCCAGATGAAGTTGTTATTGATTGCAATAGCCGAAATACCTGTATCAGGAACCGAGCTTGCTCCAAAGAAATTCGTCCAGCTTATTCCTCCATTAGTTGTCAAACTTAGCCCGTTTTCAGTTCCAAACCAAACAGAATCTTGTACAACCAAAATATCGTCTATGGAATTAGTTCTTGGCAACGAGCTGATCCACCCAGAATTTGATTTGAACATTCTTGGAATTTGACCAAAAGCAAAAAAACCAAAATTAAGCCAGATAAAAATTATAGTTATAAATCTTTTCAATTTGTTACCACAACATTTTTAATAATTGTATTACTTGATTCATTTAATTGATCAATCGCATGGAATTCGAATCTGTAAGTACCTGCAGAAGTCGGCAAACCGATTTTTAAACTATAAAGACTATCGCCAGCCGCATAATCGCCGTGATCAACGAAATCTCCGTCATCATACATAAGAAATGGATTTCCACCCGCAGCTGATCCGTCAGGTTTAAAAGAGTTGAAATAAACCATGCGAATGTCGGATTGTCCATCTGGATCTGTTGCTTCTATAACAATTTGCAAATACGTTTGATCTATACTGCTAATCGAAATAAGACTATCCATGACGAGATTTGAAAGGACGGGTGGATGATCTAAGCGAACAATTTGCAGCGGAAGTATAATAAGATTGGTATTGTAACCGGTCGTACTTTCACCCCATAGGTTTATGGAAAAATTCCCGACCATAACTCTTTGGATTTGAAATTCAATGTACGCTGAATAAATATTATCGCTGGCTACTTCATCCGGAGGCACTCCATCGTCATGTAATGTACCTGCTGTCAAAGGAGACGAAAAATTAATATTTGTTACAGAATATTGAATGCTTGATATTTCTTTTCCGCTGTAAGAAGAATCGATCCTAACTTTTGCGATTCCTTTGATTGTGAGTGTATCACCGGGATTTCGCACAGTCTGACCTGCCATGATCATCGTGTCAGTATTGACGACAAACAGAGAAAAACTTGCGTTCTTTATTGATGGCGCACTTCCAACAGAATCGACAACAGTATTATAATTCTTCTCGCACCCGGAAAGACAGAGAATGAAAATAGCAATTGCTGATAAGAAGAAATTATTCTTAAGAATGGACAGATGCACTGATTGCTTTCGTACTATTTTTTGTTTGTGATTAAAAATATTAGCAATCTTCTATCTGTTATCCTTTATTAATGGGGTTACCTAATGCAAATAAGTTATGAAAGAATTATGAAAAACTCAATAACATTTAAGAGTAATGAGGACTTGCATCAATTTATAATCTAATACTACAATTAGTCGCCGCTTTTGGGGGATTTAATAATTCATCAGCGTGCAAGAAAGTATTATTTAATTCAAACATCTATCAGCCGATTGTAAATGGATTTAGTGAAAACGAAAGAAAAAAAATAACTATACAAAACCATCCGATTGCCATTCGCCTGCCATCTAAAGGTGTTTCATCGGCAACGGGCGGATGAAATAATTTCACAACATAAAGAGCTATCATCGCCCATAAAAACCATGCAGACCAGCTATATTGAGCGAAAGGAATAATTTGCCCCACATCATGCTTATAAACAAATTCTAATAATGTTCTTAGGAGTGCATCAGAAATGGAGGGTGCACTTAGAGCGAGAAGAGCGTAGAAAGATGTTTGTGCGATTCGCCGGTGATGTTTGCCAAACATAGAATAAATTAAATGACCGCCGTCAAATTGCCCCATTGGAATTAAATTAAGTGCCGTAACAAATAAACCAAACCAGCCGGCGCACAGAAATGGATAATGATAAATCTCGCTTAATGGCGGAACAAATTGCGATGCAGGATGAGTCAATAAGTTCTGTAATCCTGAAAAAAGAAGTGTCTTGCCGAAAGCGAGCTGCACACCTTGTGCGGATGCGGCTGAATTCAGAGAAAAATTATAGTCAGGATGGATGGAAAGTATAAAATCTTTAGATGGAAGATGAAGAAATCCATAAATCAAAATAGAAAGAGAGGCAATAAATCCTGCAATTGGCCCTGCAACACCGATATCAAACATAGATTTTTTTGACGGGACAATTGATTTTGTACGAATGACTGCGCCAAAAGTGCCAAAATTTAAAAAAAGCTGTAGAAGAATTGGAATTGGGGGGAATGGAAGAAAGTAGGGCAATGTTGCATCCACATGATGATAGCGCGATGCAAAATAATGTCCAAATTCATGACACGCAAGAATGAACAGGATAGATGCAGAATAAGGAATACCAATATAAAAATTACTAAGCTCGAATGGATCCTTGTTTTGCCATAAAACCCCTGCAATAGTAGTCGTAAAAAATGTCAGCAAAAAGAGACCCAAGTGCAATGATCGGCGGAATATTGAATCTAAATTCCAGTTTCCTGCCTTGAAATTATTAGTTGATGAATTTTGATTGAATCCCATTTTTTTTGCCGCCTAATTTTTAATGCAAATAATTCTTTCGATTTATCATACAAATCAATTTTTTGTGAACCATATTGGATTTGTTATACAAAAATGCGAGTGATTGTCGCTTGAATCCAAAGATGAAGTCCATACTTCTGCACGAATGTAGCATTCGCGCTCGATTTTAAGTGATAGATTTCTAACTACTTCATAACTTTTAAAATGTTTTTCTGAAACCAATTCAATTTCTTTTAAACCAATGTAACCCATGAAAATTTTAAATGAATTGATTGAACCATATTCAGTTGAAGAATGAATCTCAAGTAAAATATTTTGATTCGTTCCGGCGTAACTTCCTCCAATCGAAGAAATTTCTTGAGTTGAAGAAATCACATGCAAATTGATAACAGGCCCATCCGTAAGAATTGACATTCCGGAACGCATCGCATTTAAAATATTGTCTTCAGACAGAGAATCAACGTATACACCGGTTCTCATTTTACCGAATATTTGATGTTCCATTTCACGGATTTTCAAAAATGGAATACCAATTTGTCTGAACCGATTGAAGTTGCCATGTGCGTCATTTCCTGCTAAAGCGAAAATCCGTTTACCTTGTAAAAGCGCATTAATCCATTGCCGATATCCCTTTTTATATCCATGTGTTAACTGTCCGTTCGCAAATTGAATTCCAGACAATTTGGGATTAACAATTTCCGGAAAATGCCATTTGCCTCGATGCAATAATAGCCGTTGGAGGAATGAAACTGATTCGCAAGGATGAGCGGCAAAAGCAAGAGTCGATAATTTTTTCTTGTTTAATATTTCATCGATAGTATGTTCACTTTTTGTTTTGAGCCATTGCTCAGCTCCATCTCCTTTGCCGGCAAAAAATTCTCTATTACCCAACAGAAGAAGATGTACATTCTGATTGAAAAAATTTCGACAGGTTACTTCTTCACCTCTTATAATTGGGAAGTGTGGATATGCCGAGTTCAAATCATCAATTTCTTGCTGTAATTGATGCCACTTTATACATTCGGGGTCGTTAATTAAATAATTATCCACATCATCATCTAAATCGTAAGAATGATCGGTGACGCAAAAGAAGGATAGTCCAAATGACCGGCATAATTTGACTGAAGCTTCTATTGGAGAACCAAATTCTACCTGATCATTTGTGTAATTAGAGTGTGAATGGCACTCCCCAAAATACAAATGTTCAAATTTTGGAAGTTGAGTTGATGAAATGTATACTTTCAATGGACGATGTGAAGAGGTTTTGTAGTTGTCATTATGATAGAATATTTTTTGATTATTATGGTTAAGTTCAAATATGACATCACATTCGATATTTCCAGATATATTTTTTATAGGCACTTCGAAGACACGCCACCATAACTTTTGATTTATTTCAATCTGTAAATCCAGAAGTTTCTTTTCAAAAATCTTCGATCCATTTATTTTAATTGCAAGAGTAATTCTTTCCAACTTGACGGGGAAGAGGTCAGCATCTTTAACGAGAATTAGAATTGGAAGGAATGAATTTGGTTCGAGACGGTGAGGAGCATCGGCAATTATTTCAGGCTCATGCTTACGCAAAAAACTAAAAAAATATCGAAAGCGGTAATGCGTTTCAGCGTAAAGAAAAATCGGTGATAATAGCCAGATAAAGGATTGAAGATTTATCAAAACTCGCGCCCTTTCCATTTTACTTTTCCTCCAAAGAATACTAAAAAGGGAAGAAGCAAAACGTAGACTATAAAGTAAATTTCAAACCAAAAGAACCAGCGCAAGTCATCTTTTCGGTCAAGTCTATTAAGAATTTGAAATAAAAACACATAATCAGCGGTAAATTTGAATATTAAAGATATTGAGGCTTGCATTATGCCTCCCCAAAACAACATAACAAACGGAGAAAGATGCATCAAAAACCCGATGACCATAATTGCAAAACCGGCAGGCTTCATATCAAGTCCACCTTTACCCCACCTGTGTTTTTGACGAACAAGCGATTTAAAATCAGGGACAGGGTTTGCTTTCGACGAGATGTTTTGAATCTATGGGATATATATATTTCCATCTATTAGAACCTACAATTGCCTGAACTACTGTGTAATCTTCTGTTACACTAAATTTTAATTTTCTGTACCCGCCAACTTCATTGTAAGCTGATTTTCTAAATGAAAGATTGTTTCCAATACTACCAAGCGGATTGCCTAAACCAGCTGTTGCAGCAGCCATACCGAGAATGAATGTCCAATCTAACGATTGCATTCCTTCAAATGGTTTTGCCGCTTTTTGCAGTGTAAAACCTCCAATTAATCCAACTTCCGAACTGAATCTGTTTGCAGTTTGTTCCACCCAAGTTCTTGGGACAGTGCAATCTGCATCAGTGATAAGAATTATTTCTCCGGCTGCGTTTTCAATACCTTGCGCTAAAGCATTTGCCTTTCCACGAATAATTTTATCATCTTTAACCTGAATCAATTTGATATTCGGATATCGTCTAACAAAATCATTGCATATTCTTTCAGTACCATCAGTTGACCCATCATTAATAATAATGATTTCATATAATGAAATCGGATAAGTTTGATTTACTGCCGACTCAAGGCAATCATGAATATTAGCTTCTTCATTCCGTGCAGCAATAATAATTGATACCGAGAGATTAGTTGAAGATTGCAATAAGTCGCGATTACGTTTTAAACCGATTAAAAATATCCCTGCCTGACAAATATAAAGGATTGTGACAATTAAAAGGACAGTTTGAAAAGTCATGATTATAGAGTTTTAAAAATGAATTTTTTCTTAAGTAATATATCTATAATAACCGGAAGATAAGTTGTTGTTTTTTCCGAGGTTAGATCGTTGTCGTGAAAAAGCAAGATGGATCCGCTCGATGTATTCGGTATTACACGACGTGAAATACCGCTGACAGAATTTAATTTATAGTCTTTGCTGTCAACATCCCAAAGGACAGAAGTAAGTCCAAATTCACGGAGTATTTTTAAAATAGTCCGGTTGAAATAACCGTACGGCGGTCGAAAATATTTAGAATGAGTACCAATAATTTTCTCAATTGTATCTTTTGTACGTAAAATTTCACCTTGTATAAATGTTTTATTTTTGAAAAACAAGTTTGAATGCGTGTAAGAATGATTCCCGATCTGATGCCCTTCGGCATGAATCTGGCGAACCAAATCAGGAAATTTTTGCACATTTTGTCCAAGAACAAAAAAAGTCGCTTTGATATTTTGTTTCTTTAATTCTTGAAGAATAATTGGAGTTGCAATAGGATGCGGCCCATCATCAAAAGTTAGATGTAGGCTATCATCTTCTGTATTGAAAATAATAGATGGAAATAATTTCTTCAAAATTTGAATATCCAATCTCATCTTTGAATTATCCGTCCTTTCCATTTGATTGAATTTATTTGTCCAATCGCAGCTGCAATCACAATATACGGAACGTGTAAAAGCTCTGCAATTAGAAAATAGAAAAATGGAATGCGCTGTTTAAAAATTCGCGAGCTTGAACGAAGGGCAAGATAATCGACAAATGTTTTGGCAATAAACGCGAAAATAACCGGCATTAAAAACATGGATTCAATCGGAATTAAAAGTGCTTCCAAGGCAAGAATTAGGAAAAATAAATATAATGTCACAAGTGTAATTAATATTGATTTATCTTCATAATGTCCGCGTTTATTTGCCCATCGAATGCGCTGACGAAGAAATGAGAGCACTGTATTTGATGATTGCGTAATAACAACAGCATCTGATTCAGAAGCAAATACGATTTTTCCAATTTTTCTTTGAACCATTCTATTCATAAGCAATTCATCATCGTTGGAATTTACTGTATCACCAAAACCTCCGGCAGATATAAATGCATTTTTTCGATAGGCAAGATTCGCTCCATTGCAAATTATCGGTCTTCGTGATCCTATTAATCCTGCAGCCGCCGAGATAAGTCCTAGGAATTCAAGCTGCTCTATTTTAGAAATAAAATATTGAGTAGTTTGTTCCGCTACAGGTCCGGCTACAAATACAACATTATCCTCAAAATGATTGACCATAATTTCAATCCATCTCGGCGGCACGATACAATCTGCATCTGTAGTGAGAATAATTTCACCTGCTCCTCGATCAATACCTTGGGCAATTGCAAAAGGTTTACGGCTGATTATTCGTTCTGTTCCTGCAGGCAGAGAAAGAAGATGAACATTTGTGTGCTGCGCAGAAAAAGCCTGCACGATTGAAGATGTATTATCTGTAGAACCATCGTCAACAATTATTATTTCATATTTATTGGAAGGATACGTTTGATTAACGAGTGAATGGAGACATCGGAGAATAGATTTATCTTCATTTCGTGCTGCGATAATAACAGTAACAGTCGGCTGAAGGCTTTTCAAAGAAACCGGCTCAAGCGAAAGCAGACCATTACGAATACGCACAATGAAATAAACATAGTAGATTGTAAAAACCGCTAGCAGTCCTGTCGCAATAATTTCAATCATTGGTTTGTTATTTTAATATTATTTCCAGAATCGGATAAATTTAAAAGTGGAAAGCTGCTGGTGCCTTATGAAATATGTTCCTATCAAACTGGGAATAAATATATTGATTAAAAAAAGTAACAACGATGCATTCAGAGCGGCGGCTTGCGAAATACCATAAGCGGCAAAGAAATAAATTGAACCTGCTTCACGAATTCCTAGATCGCCAATCGAAATCGGAAGCAGTGATTTCACAAACATCATCGCGCTCGTCCCTATAAAAGCATGTGCAAAACTGATTTTTGAAAATCCGGTAATTAGAAAAAACATTTGTAAAATTAGCACAATGTGAAAAACACTTGTACAAATTATAGTATATGCCAATTGTCGTGGATTGAGAAGACTAAATCCGTCAAGGACTTTTGTCAGCCAATATTTCTTAAAAAATGAAGTGTTAAGATAATGCCCAAGTGAAACAATAATTTTCAATCTCACAATAAAAAATCCCGAAAGGAAAAGGATTACGATCGCTGCTATTGAAATAACTAATAAATTATTGAATGCTAAACACGTTAGACTTACAGCACCGGCGCAGCACGTAACAATAAATATTTGTGCTTTATCTAAAAGTGCAAGTCCGACCAGATGAGATCGTTTTGCATCTGTAATGTGCAGTACACGACCTGCGAACTCGCCAATTTCGCCGGGTGTAAATGAACCGAGAGAAATTCCAAGCATAACAGAACCAAATGCTTCTGTAAAAGTGGGATTTGCTTTGACTGAATGAAGCATGGTTTGCCATTTAAAAGTGCGTATCCCTATATTGACAAATAAAAGCATAGCTGCAATAATAATAAAGCGGCTGTCGGCTGATTTATAAGCAATAATTACATTCTGCCATTGCACCAAGGAAATAACAAAGTAAAGAACTAATGAGCTCACAATAACGCGAAATGCGATAGAAATTACTTTTTTCCAGATATTTTCAGTTTCGCCTGAGTCCGATTTATTTAATTTTGCTTCCATGCGAACTTTCTAAAAAAGCCAAGCGGACCTATAAGGGAGTTGTAAAGTATGTAAATTATTTCCATAAGAATAAATGAACGGCGAAAATTAGCTGCTTCAAATATTCGGTAAGAATATTTGAACAAAATTATATCGCCGAATAACTTTGAACAAAATACTATAAGCATCACGGGCAGAGTTAAAACATTAATCAGAAATAAAAAAGGAGAGATTATCAATAATAAATTTGATGAATGATAAAAGAAAAAAAAGAGCATCATAGGCAGTGTGAAAAACTTAGCTGCAGAAAAATGCCGTTTACGCTGCTCTACAAACGACCAGATGGTCGCAGGAATAAGAGTTGGAACAAAACTTTCCGGTGTTTTTACATAATTGATCTTCCATGCTGTTTGTCTGCGTACAAGCTGTAAAAACAAATCATCATCGCCGCTGATAGACATTTTAATTTTCTCGAATCCATTCACTTCATCATACACTTTTCTTCTGTAAGCAAGATTTCTTCCAGTGCATAGCCAGCCGGTGTGACAGCCGATTGAACCTGCCGCCCAAATTGCAGCACGAAATTCTTCATAAACAATAAATTTGAAAAATAACTTTTTGAAGAATCCATCTATTGAAGTTTGGTCATTTGAAATTAAATAAGGCGAATATCCTGCTACAAGCCCAACGTTTGGTTTAAAGGATTTCACTAATTCTTCAATCCAATTTAAAGTGGGAAAGCAATCTGCGTCGGTAAAGCATAAAATTTCGCCTTTGCTTAGTTCTATTGCAGCTCTGAGAGCATTTTTTTTTGCAGGCATATCGTCTCTAAGATTTGTGATGTCGATACGCTTAATTTTAGAATATTTTTTTTGGAAGTCAGCAACAAGATTTGCTGTTTCATCTGTAGAACGATCATTTACAATAATAATTTCGTAATACGAGTAAGTCTGCTGCGATAAGCATTGAAGGAGCCGGCAAATATTCTTTTCTTCGTTGCGTGCAGCTACGATTACAGATACAAAAGGATGATTATTGCTTGTAGAATAATCCAACCTTTTTAAACCTGTTATCAAACCGAAATGAACGAGTAAATAGAAAACTGCCGCTGATAAAATAAGAAAGCCGGCAATTATTGAAATCTCCATAGCGTTACTATTATCGGAAATAATGGGTTCTGATGCAACGTCCAAAACATATCTTTAAACTGTAATGAATTACACTTGTCTTAGAATATCGGGCATCATAAATTATAAAAATCTCGAAATGGAAAAAAATGTTGCCTTGATAAAAATAATATTGTTCCTTTTTTGCGGCATTCATATTATAGAAAAAATATAATTGATGTAAAATCAATAATTAAAAAATTAAAATTTGCATTTCGAGTCATTTTTTATGTTTCTTGACTCTCCGTCAAAAATGCAATATCTTCATCATAGATATTATTTTTTATGAAATTCTACATTCGTTATTCGTCGGAGTTTTGTGAATCAACAAGAAAATGTTAGAGATATAAAACGAGCAATATTGCCGTCTTTAACGCATAAATCCGAAGCGACTTACAAAAAAACAACTCTTACAAATGGAGTTCGCATTGTAACGGAAGAAATTCCAAATGTCCGTTCACTTTCTCTTGGATTTTGGATTGAAACGGGTTCAAGAAACGAATCGCCTGATAATAACGGAATATCTCACTTCATCGAACATATGGTATTTAAAGGAACGAAGAAGCGAAACGTTAAAGAAATTGCTCAAAGTCTTGAATCAGTCGGCGGCTACTTAAATGCTTTTACAACTAAGGAACACACATGTTATTATGCGCGAGTGCTTGATGAAAATCTCGAATTAGCAACAGATGTATTAAGCGATTTAGTGCTTCAACCGGTATTTCCTGAGAAAGAATTAGAAAAAGAAAGAAGTGTTATCCTTGAAGAATTGAAACAAGCAGAAGACGATCCTGATGATATCATACAGGATTATTTTGAGAAAGCTATTTTTAAAACTCATCCTCTCGGAATGACGGTTATGGGAACTGCGGAATCAATTTCTTCATTTAAACGAAATGATCTTATTCAATATAGAACGGAACATTACAATGCCGGAAATTTCGTCATTGCAGCCGCAGGCAATCTGAAACATGAAGAAGTTGTAAAATTATCCGAATTCTATCTTCAAAAGATTAACCACAGCGCGTATAGAAAAGCAAGCTATCATCAATCTTCATTTGAAGAACCGAACTCAGTTCTAAACGAATATTATAAACCGATCCAACAAGCACATATTTGTTTAGGTACAAAAGGTTTTCAGGTAGACGATGAAAAACGTTTCGCTATGCAAGTGCTTAATACGCTGCTTGGAGATGGAATGAGCTCGCGATTGTTTCAGAATATCCGGGAAAAATACGGCTTTGCTTATGCAGTATACAGTTTCAATAATATGATGAAGGATTCGGGTGCTGTGGGTGTCTACATAGGCACCGACAATTCTCATGTTCAGCGATGCATTGACCTTGTATGGAAAGAATTGAAATCAATGCGTAAGCACGGAATCACAAAACAAGAGCTTGTCCGAACAAAAGCTCAATTGAAGGGAAGTATGATGCTTGGAATGGAAAATATCCCAAACAGGATGATTCGATTAGGAAGCTCTGAATTATATTTTGGAGAATTAATTGCCGTTGATACAATTATTGAGAAAGTTGAAAACGTAAAGAGGGAAGATGTTCAGGAAATAGCAGAAGAATTATTTAATGAAGATCGCTTTGCAACAGTTATCTTCCATCCAAACGGGAATCACGATAGCACGCAAAAATAGTTTTTTTCTTTAACTTAAAACTTGGTTAATGACTATATCAGATTCAAATATTATTCAAACTGCTGTTTCGGTTTCTCGAAGAGGAAAAGAGATTCCTGGTTCTCCGATTAGGAAACTTGCTTATCTTGCAGAAAACAGAAAAAAATCCGGAATTCATATTTATCATTTGAATATCGGTCAGCCAGACTTGCCGACAGCACCTGAAGTTTTCGAAGTGATTAGAAAGTTCGATGAAAAAACAATTTCATATGCGCCATCTAACGGTCTGCCGCTTCCATTGACAGCTTGGAAACACTATTTAGAGCATTTTGGAATCCATTTCGATGAGAGCGAACTAATAATTACAACAGGCGGTTCTGAAGCAATTACATTGGCAATGTGCGCTGTGTGCGATGCAGAAGGTGAAATTATTGTTTTCGAACCGACATACGCAAATTATATTGGGTTCGCAGGAGTTGCTAGCGTGCAAATAAAGGCAATTCCTACAAAAATTGAAAGCGGATTCCATCTCCCATCAGAAAAAGAGATTGAGAATTACATTACAGATCGTACAAGAGCAATTCTCTTTTGCAGTCCGTCCAATCCAACAGGAACGATCTACTCAAAAGAAGAGCTCCTGCGGCTTGTCCGTTTATCGCAAAAGTACGGACTCTTCCTATTGTCTGATGATGTATATCGAGAATTTGCCTATGATGCTGATGTTGTCAGCATAACAAATTTTAAAGAAGTGACATGACCGAATAATCCTACTTGATAGTTGTTCAAAGAGATTTAATGTTTGCGGTGTCAGGATTGGCATTCTGGCAAGTCATAATGAAGATGTAATTTCATCCGTTTTAAAGTTTTGCCAAGCCCGGCTTTCAGTCGCAACAATTGAGCAAATGGCAATGGTGCCATTACTCGAAAATTCTGAAAAATATACACGACCCTTAGTTAAAGAATTTGAAAAGCGGCGCAACATAGTTTGCGAAGAGTTAAAATCTATTCCAGGTGTAGTATTCTACAGACCAGAAGGAGCATTCTATATAACAATCGGTTTACCAATTAAAGATTCAGAACATTTTTCAAAATGGCTTCTTGAAGAATACGAAGATAATCGCGAGACTATCTTTTTAGCTCCTGCACAGGGATTTTATGCAAATCCCGGCAAAGGTGAAAATGAAGTTCGTCTAGCATTCATGTTGAGAGTTGAAGACCTTAAAAGATCACTTGAAATACTCAGAAAAGCACTTGAAGTTTACAAACATAAATTCCTGAAATAAAAAGACATATTGTAAAATGATAAAGATTATTATTGATGAAAAAGAATTGGAAGTTGATCCTAATCTGACTATTATTCAAGCAGCATTTCAGAACGGGATAGAAATTCCACATTTTTGCTGGCACCCTAATCTCTCCGTTTCCGGCAATTGCCGAATGTGCTTAGTAGAAATCGAAAAAATGCCAAAACTTGCTATTTCCTGCTCAACGCAAGTTGCAGACGGCATGGTTATTAAAACAAAAAGTGAGAAAGTCGTAAAAGCTCGTAATGCAGTTATGGAATTCTTGTTAATCAATCATCCGTTGGATTGCCCCATTTGCGATGAAGCAGGTGAGTGTAAGTTACAGGATTATACATATAAGTACAGTATTGGTTCGAGTCGATTCAAAGAAGATAAAAATCATAAACCGAAACGTGTAGAACTTGGGCCAAATGTAATGTTAGATGTTGAACGCTGCATTATGTGTTCACGATGCATCAGATTCACTGAAGAAATCGCTCATCAAAACGTGCTTACATTTACAGAGCGTGGAACTCACGTAGTCCTTACAACTTTTCCTGGAACAAAATTGGACAATCCGTATTCGATGAATGTAGTAGATATTTGTCCTGTCGGCGCACTTACAAGCCGCGATTTCAGATTTAAATCACGTGTATGGGAGATGTCTTCAACGGAAAGTATATGTATCGGCTGCGCTCGCGGGTGTAACACAAATATCTGGGTTCGTAATAACGAAATCTTGCGCTTAACTCCAAGGGAGAATGTAGAAGTAAATTCTTCATGGATGTGCGACAACGGAAGAGTAAATTCATTCAAATTTGTATCAATCGAATACCGCGTCAATGGACCAATGATCCGAAAAGACGGTTTGCATGTCGATGTCGGCTGGGATGAGGCAATTTCAAAAGTTGTTTCGGAACTGCACACATATCGCAAACATGAAATAGCCGGCATCGGATCAGCATACTGCACAAACGAAGATAATTATGTTTTTACCAGGTTTTTCAAAGAAGTTATTGGAAGTAAAAATATTGGTTTTATGAAACACACAAAACCGGGCGATGAAGACAAATTACTGATCCGTGCCGATAAAACTCCGAATAGTTTAGGTGCATCAATTATTGGAGTTGGGGGAGAGAATGGAGCAAATGGCATTGATCATATTCTTAAAGGAATCTCAGACGGAACGATCAAAGTACTTTATGTATTGGAAGATAATATTGCCGCAGATTCGCAAATTGCAGAGATATTATCGCATCTTGAAATGCTGATTGTTCATTCATCGATAAAAAACGAAACGACGAAACGAGCTGATGTTATTTTATCCGCTTCGACATTTGCAGAAAAACATGGAACATATACTAATTTCAACGGTCGTGTTCAACGTGTTCAGCCTGTAGTTGCAATGATAGAACAAGAACGTGCGGCTGATGGAATGGCAATGAGCCGATGGGATAAATTTGCAGCACAGAATGATAGATGGGGAAAAGGAAATAAACGAGATGCGCGTTCGTCTTGGAGAATAATTGCCGCAATCTCTTCTGCAATGGGCGGTAAAATGAAATACTCAACTGCAGAAGAGGTATTTAAAGAAATTTCAGAACGTATTCCGGCTTTCAAAGGATTGTCCTACTCAAAAATTGGACATAATGGAATATCTCTCAAAAAAAAATTTATTAAAGAAAGCAATACATAAAAGCAAATTTAAGAGAAATCGATGGACATCATCTCAATACTGATACTTCTCATAAAAATTTTAATCATAATTTTTGGCGTTTTGGTTTTAGGTGCTGCAATGGCAGTATTAGCTGAACGCCGTGTCAGCGCTTTTATTCAAGAGCGGCTTGGCCCAAACCGTGTTGGTCCCGGTGGAATAATCCAGCCATTTGCTGATGTAGTAAAGCTAGTCATGAAAGAAGATATTGTTCCGTTACAGGCGAATCGCTTCATTCATGATTCGGCGCCAATTATTTCGATTACTGTTGCTCTTAGTACGTTTGCCATTATTCCGTTCGGCAATACAATCGAATTATTCGGAAGGCAAATAAAACTCATAATAGCAGATGTTGATATCGGTATTCTTTATCTTCTTGCTCTTACTTCAATTGGCGTGTATGGTATCAGCCTTGCAGGTTGGTCTTCGAATAATAAATATTCACTTTTAGGCGGATTGCGTTCTGCCGCGCAATTGATTAGCTATGAATTATCGATGGGATTGTCTCTTATAGGTGTGCTCATGATTTCCAGCACACTTCGCTTGGATCAAATTGTTCTTCAACAAACGGGATACTACTGGGGTATTATTCCTAAATGGAATATTTTTCTTCAACCACTCGGCTTCATAACGTTTTTAATTGCTGCGTTTGCAGAGACAAACCGTCTTCCGTTTGATTTGCCTGAAGCAGAACCGGAATTAGTCGGCGGCTATCATACGGAATATACAGGGATGAAATTCGGTCTTTTTTTCCTCGCTGAATATGCAAATGTGATTACATCAAGCGCTGTGACCGTCACTTTGTTTTTAGGCGGCTGGCATCTTCCATTTATAGAACATCTTGGTTTGTCACCGCTCGCAGTAAGCCTTTTACAAATACTTACTTTTCTTGTAAAAATAATTTTATTCGTTTTATTTTTTATTATCGTGCGTTGGACTATTCCTCGCTTTCGCTACGATCAATTAATGCGCATTGGGTGGAAAGTGATGCTGCCAATCGCAATAGCCAATTTCTTAATTACCGGCGTTGTAATGTTATTTCTTCTGTAATAATGAAATAGAAAAATGAATCCATACAGCCAGATAATCCGAAAAAAAGATCTCAACATTTTGCAGAAATCGTACATTCCGGAAATCCTTAAAGGACTTCGAATGACAATAAGGCAAATGTTCAAACCGACATTTACTTCTCAGTTTCCAGAAGAACGTTTTATACCGGAGTCATCCTTTCGCGGCAGGCCAGGTACTCGTTATGGAAAATGGCGTTGAACGTTGTGTCGCTTGCGGACTTTGTGCGCGTGTATGTCCTTCACTGGCAATTGAAGTGCAGGCAGCAGAAACAGAGCTTGAAAAAGAACGTTTTCCAATTAAATTTGAAATTAATATGGTTCGATGTATATTCTGCGGCTTTTGCGAAGAAGTATGCCCGGAAGAAGCCATAGTGATGAGTCAAGATTATCTGCTGGTTTTCTCAAGTCAGCAAGAAGCTTTATTTAACAAAGAAAAACTTCTTAAACCGATAGAAGAATTAAAGGATCGTTTAGAGTTTCTGCGCAGTTTTAGATAAATAAAATATAATATTTAAATTTTTAGGCAGTTTAGTATTTTGATTTTGAAATATATCTGAAATTTAAAGATTAAGTTTTTTAGATGTCTATTTTATTTTTAAAAGTTACGAGCTGTCAATTTTCTGACAAAGGGATTTTCTACCGTTATGTTTTCTCAAATCTTTAGTGCAGCAACATTTGGAGTGGACGCATACCTTGTGAATGTAGAAACTCATCTCGATTTTGGCTCGCCAAAATTTTTCATGGTCGGTTTGCCTGATAATGCGGTAAAAGAAAGTATTCATCGTGTTACTGCAGCGATTAAGAATTCGGATCTTAAATTTCCAAATCGGAAAATGACTGTAAATCTTGCACCAGCTGATGTAAAAAAAGAAGGCTCATCGTACGATTTACCAGTTGCACTTGGAATTCTTACAGCTTCGGGCCAACTTAAATCTGAATTACTAGATAAATTTGTAGTATTAGGTGAATTAGCACTCGATGGTACATTACGCCCTGTACATGGCGCTTTGGTGATAGCATTAGAAGCGAAGGCAAAAGGGAAGCGCGGTATTCTACTGCCTGAAGAAAATGCAAGAGAAGCCGCGATGGTAGACGGTATAGAAGTCTATCCAATGAGAAATTTACGCGAATCAATTGAATTCTTTGCAGGTGAACATCGCTTACTCCAGCCATTTCAAGTAGATATGCATGAAGTATTTTCTGAAAATCAGAATTACACGATTGATTTCGCAGATGTTAAAGGCCAGGAGAGCGTAAAACGTGCAATGGAAGTTGCTGCAGCCGGCGGGCATAATATTTTACTCATCGGACCGCCAGGTTCAGGAAAAACAATGCTTGCAAAACGTCTGCCGACTATTCTTCCGCCTATGACATTTAACGAGGCATTGGAAACTACAAAGATTCATTCTGTTGCAGGAATATTGCCGTTAAACTCGGCACTCATTTCAATTCGTCCATTCAGATCGCCGCATCATACAATTTCAGACGCAGCATTGGTAGGCGGCGGCACAATTCCGCGGCCTGGAGAAATTTCTCTTTCACATTATGGCGTTTTATTTTTAGATGAATTACCAGAATTTGATAGAAGTGTTCTTGAAGTGATGCGACAGCCGTTGGAAGACGGCAATGTTACTATAAGCCGTTCGAAAATGTCAGTAGATTTTCCCGCAAATTTTATGTTGGTTTGCGCTATGAATCCATGCCCTTGCGGCAATTACGGAAATTCCACGTCAGAATGCACATGTAATCCTGTTCAAATTCAAAAATATGTAGGTAAGATATCCGGACCGCTTTTAGATCGAATTGATATTCATGTAGAAGTTCCTGCAGTAAAATACAACGAGCTTGCATCAAAACGTACCGGCGAAAATTCCGAAATGATTCGCCATCGTGTTATTAAAGCACGTACTATGCAGGCAAGTAGATTCGAGGGACGAAAAAGGATTATTTAGCAATGCCGATATGGATTCTAAAGAAATAAAAGAATTTTGTCAAATAGATCAAGCAGGTGCAGACCTGTTGAAAATAGCAATGAGCCGTCTCGGGCTTTCGGCTCGTGCATATGATCGCATTCTCAAAGTATCTCGTACAATTGCAGATCTCAATGAAAGCACAAACATTCGTCCCGATCACTTAAGCGAAGCAATTCAGTATAGAAGTCTCGATAGAAGTTTCTATGCAATTTAACTAATAATCAACTTATTGAAAGGAATAAATTATGAAGAAATCACTTTTTGCAGCACTTGCAATTATAATTATCAGCGGTTTTGCTTTGGCACAGCAAAATGGAAAACAAATTACAATTGTTGGAGAAGTCGTTGAATCACAATGTTACATCACAGGTTTGAATGGACCAGGTAAAGGCGCTGCACATAAGGTATGTGCACTTACGTGTGCCAGACAAGGAATTCCCTTAAGTATTCTCGAAGATAAAACGGGAACACTCTACCTTGCAGGGCAAACAAAAAAAGCTCAGACCGGTGCAAATGAATTATTAATTCCGTTTATTGCCGAGAAAGTTAAGGTCACCGGACGTTTGTTTGAAAAAGGTGGAATGAAAATGCTGCTCATAAGCAATGTTGAAAAATTAGCTGAAGAAAAAGAAAAGAAAGATGAAAAGAAATAAGGAACAAAAAAAGGGAGTGATTGTTCATAATCACTCCCCAATTTTTCACTTCAAAATGACCTCTTCTTAAATATGAACAGAGACCTTCACAACCACGTTCCGCGGTTCTTCAAAACTCGCTGCACTGAAGTACGCACCTTTAATCAAATGTTCGTGATCTAGCAAATTGGTAACATAGAGGGATGGTTCAAGCGAAGCGCTTCCCATCAAATGGAATGTATATCCTCCCCCGACATTGAAAATCCATGACGGGGTTGTATGCTGCGCTGTATTAAAATCGAATAACCCGGTTTGATAAGGAGTGTTGTTCGGATTCCCGTTCGTTAGTCCTGAACCATAAATGGCAACAAAATTAGCAAACCAATTCTGCGGTTGATAATTAATACCTGCTACGACGGAAAGTCTTTGATCGTGATCGAGATCAGTCGCTGGTCCGTCATCATCAAGCGGAAGAAATCCACCGCTAATGAGTCCGGTTCCATAAGCGTGGATGATCGATGTATTGATATAACCTGAGAAAGGTATAACAGGATCGCTGTACGAAAGCCCGAGCTCGATACCCGTTGTCCGCACCTGTGCAATGTTTACGGGAGTTTTAATTGCAGACGACCCAATGGTTTGATCATCTACTCCCGGTGTGGCATATTTGTAGAACACGTCGGCCTTACTGCGCAGACCGAACGGGAAGAGATGCGTGAATACTGCTTCATAAAAATCATCCCGCTCCGGCAACGTCGGCACGAGAGTAATATCCGAGCCATTGAAATTAACTGCAATAGATTTTAATCCCTCGATATTGGTCGGCATAAACATGCGTCCATAATACAAGTACGCCGTATTGTCTTCATCAATCAAAAAATTCCATCGGATGCGCGGGCTCAATTGACTTTGAAGAGGCATATCCGGTGCAATGTGTTGGTCATATCGTGCACCAAATTCAAACGATGTCCATTCCATGGGATGCCATTCAGCCTGCAGAAACAATCCAAAATCCGATCCGCTAAAATCTGTTACCAAAGAAGGGCCTGTGTTGCCGACAGAATCACGTGATGTAAAATTTTCTACTCCGGATGTTGCACTGAAGTTAAAGCCAGCTTTGTACATAAACTCATGAGAAATTCTTTTGTCATACGTTGATCGAATACCTAACGTTGTGAAACTCCGGTTCTCTGCGATTATATACTTGTTCGTATCTCCAACAAATTGAGAAAGTGCCTGATCATTGCTTCCTGGGGTATAAATCAATCCTCCTTCGCGTGCGTACACACCAGTAAAAAAGTTTGATTCATGGTCTGCGTCTGAGTTAATGGTGTGGAAATACGAAAGAGTCTGAAACGAGTTTGTCGTGGTCTGCAAATCGTTAGTAATTTGCTCCACTGAGTCAAACGGGATTTGCGTGTTTGTTCTGCCGAAATTTACATTTGCTGTTATATAATCAACATCACTCAAAACGTAATCGGCTTTGCCGTAGAGAAAATAATCCTGTCCGTGATCATGAAAAAGCTGTTCAACCGGCTGATCGATTCGGCGGTCACTTTCCTGACGAGAGCCGGAAATAAAGAAACCGAGATCACCAATGTGATCGCTCATCGACAAAGCTTGTCCGTTGGAATTCAAAGCGTGAAATGACCCAACACGCTCTGATTCTTCTGACGGATCGGACACTAAATAACTTCCAATAAATGTCGATGCATCGAAATGAAACTCTCCGGTCGGAACACGATTCTTCAGATCGATGATAGCAGCATTTTGTCCGCCGTATTCCGCCGAAAATCCTCCCGTGATAAATGTAGCACGATCGATCACTTTTTGATCGACGACATCATTGAGTCCGCCGAACACTCCAAGTGGTACTGGAAGCCCATCGACGTAGTATGTGAATTCTCCATGCTGACCTCGAATATGTACCTCGCCCGTTGGTGCGCGTGCTGCACCCAGAATATTTTCCTGTACCAGGTTTGTCATCTGAGCAGACGGTATTGGATGAAATGTTTCAGACTCGAACACTTGATTACCCGTATTGAGATTGATGCTTGTAACGGTAAGCTCTCGTTGTCCGACCACTTCCACATCTTTTTCAGAATTTCCTTGTGATCTTAGAACTATCTGAAATGTAGAATGATTGTTGTCGATTTCAACCGTGTCATTAAATGTTCTGTAACCAACAAACCATGCTTGCACAATATAATTACCGGGTGCAATGTCGCGAAACCGTGCTTGTCCGGTTGGTGTAGTAGCTTCTTCCGAAATAAATTTCCCATTTCGTTTGATCACGACACGTGCGAGTTCAATAGGTCCATTTCCATTAGAATCACTGACTGTTACTTTCCATTGAATGCCGCGTTCATTTCCGCCCGGGTTTAAATTCGATTGATCCGGTGTTTCGGAGGATGGTTCCGAAGAATAATTATGATTTGATATTTGGTTCGATAAATTCTGTGTAAAAGAGACAGTAAAGAATACAACCAAGGTTGCAAGAATAAATATTAAACGCATTTCCTTCTCCTCGATATAAGAATAGTTGAGAGCGCCGAAAAGATAAATTTCCGGTGTTCTGTTTTTTAAACCTTTTTTAAATAATATTTAACCGAGAAGAAAAGGAGGACCGCGACGAGAGAACGATCCGAAGAGATGAGTTTGAAGAGATGGAACCAGTGGATGGATTTGTGTACTACCAACAATTTGAAGTTGACCGTTATCAAATAAGTTTTGATTAGAAACGGTTCCGCTGTTATGAGAGAGACAAATTGGGCAATCGGAATGTTCCGTTAAGGGAATGTGTTTGCAGTGATCGGCATCTTCGTGTGGAAATACTTGTTGTTGCTGTGAACTTGAATAATAAAATATGTCGTTATGAAATATGGAATGGAGTCCGAAGCCAAGCAGGTGGCTTAGAATAAGAAAAATCGCAAATATTTTATTCCGTAATGGGGCTTTCATAAGATAATTCTGATAATATAATAACGATAAATTTATTAAAAAGTTCCGATGTAGTTTTGATATGCTCTAGTTATTTGAAGAAATTGTATTAAGAGTAGCTGTGGTTCCAATTTTTTATTGATTCAAGTGCATATGACTTCATTGTAACTGCTACGTGGTTTTTGTATATTAAACGAAGATATTTATGCGCATCGGTACAATCGAAATAGAAAAACCTTTACTACTGGCACCTATGGAAGACGTGACAGACCCAGCATTTCGTATCATCTGCAAACGTCTTGGTGCCGATATTGTTTTTACAGAATTTGTTAACTCGGAAGGACTTGTCCGCAATTCATTAAAGACAAAAAAGAAAATGGATTTCGGTGAAGAAGAACGTCCGTTTGGAATTCAAATTTATGGTGGCAAAGAATCATCAATGGAAGGTGCAGCGCGCATCGCAGAAAGTTTTAATCCGGATATCATCGATATCAACTGCGGATGCTGGGTGCGCAACGTCGTTGGGTGCGGCGCAGGATCCGGATTGCTGCGCGACATTCCCAAAATGGAACGAATCATTTCAGCAGTTGTAAAAACAGTAAAACTGCCGGTAACCGTAAAAACGCGTCTTGGTTGGGATAGTGAATCAATCAGAATTGTTGACATTGCAAAGATGGTTGAACAAACAGGAGCATCTGCATTAACAATTCATTGCCGAACACGAGCTCAAGCGCATAAAGGCGAACCAGATTTTTCATGGATTCCAAAAGTGAAATTGTCCGTTTCAATTCCAATTATTGTAAATGGTTCACTTGATACACCTCAAAAAATTGCTGAAGCATTTAAGGAAACGGGATGCGATGGAGTAATGATCGGGCGCGGCGCTATCGAAAATCCATGGATATTCCGACAAACTAAATATTTATTTGTTGCAAATAAGCTTCTTCCTGATCCTTCAATTGAAGAACGATTCCGTGTTCTGATTGAACATTTAAAACTTTCAACAGAATGTAAAGGCGAGCGGAAGGGTGTAATTGAATTCCGAAAACATTACAGCAGTTATTTAAAAGGATTGTACGGTGCATCAAAAGTTAGACAAGAGATGATGCAATATTTAAGTTTTGAACCTGCAGTTGAGAGATTATGCCACTACAAGGATTTTCTTCTCTCATACGAAGCTGTACAAACGAATATGGGCACTATGGAAGCAGCTTGAATGGATAAAAAGCGCGTTATTGAGATATTGAATGAAATTGGAACTCTTCTTGATTTAACAGGAGAGAATCCATTCCGTTCTCGTGCTTATCACAATGCGGCACAGGCTGTCGGTGGATTAACCAATGATCTTGATGAATTTATTAGCAAGGGATCGCTTACAGAAATCAAAGGCATTGGGCAAGGAATTGCAGAAACAATCACGGAATTAATGCAGACCGGAAAAGCTAAAATACATGAAGAACTCCGTACGAAAATTCCATCTGGAATGTTAGAGATGCTTCGCATACAAGGGCTGGGCACCAAAAAAATAAAAATGCTTTATGAAAAATTGAACATTAAATCTATTCCAGAATTGCAAAAAGCATGTGAACAACAAAAACTTCGTTTGTTAGACGGCTTTGGAGCAAAGACAGAAGAAAACATTCTTAAAAACATATCGCTTCTTCAAAGCAGCAGTGATAAGCATCTCTATCCTCAAGCTTTTGAATCAGCAGAAAAAATAATTGCTTTGCTGAAACAAATAAAAGGAGTTATGGAATGCGACTATGCCGGCAGTCTCCGGCGGCGAAAAGAAATAGTGGGCGATATAGATATTCTCATAAGCGCAACTGATAAAGCGCGCTCAGTAATTATGTCGGTTTTTACAAAGCAGGAAAATGTTAAATCAATTATAGCAATTGGTGATACGAAAGCAACTATCATTTTGAAAAATGGAATTCAATGCGATCTCAGGATTGTATCGAATAAAGAATATCCATTTGCACTTAATTATTTTACAGGCAGCAAAGAACATAATGTGGAAATGCGATCGCTTGCACGGAAACATGGTTTGAGTCTAAACGAGTATGGCTTTACTCGAATTGAAGATTCCAAATCGGGCAAAGCAGATAAACAAGTCCCGTCATGTCATAACGAAGAAGAAATATATAAAACTTTGGGGCTTCATTACATTCCACCGGAACTTCGAGAAGACACCGGCGAGATTGAATATGCAAAAAAGCAAGAAATTCCAAAACTAATTGAACTCGACAATCTTCGCGGAGCATTTCATTGCCATACAACAGAAAGCGACGGCCTTAACTCTCTCGACCAAATGATAACTGAAGCGAAGAATCTTGGATGGCAGTACATTGGAATAGCAGACCACAGCCAAGCTGCATCGTACGCCGGCGGTATGTCGCCTAAAAAAGTACGAGAGCAAATGAAATGCATTGATCGCTTGAATGAAAAAAGTGAAAAATTTCGTGTTTTCAAAGGAGTCGAATGCGATATTCTTTCTGACGGCTCGATGGATTATGATGACAAATTACTTTCGGAATTTGATTATGTTGTTGCATCAATTCATAATAAATTCAAAATGACTGAAGATGAATCAACAAAACGGATTATCAAAGCTCTTAAAAATAAATATGTAACTATTCTTGGACACCCGACAGGTAGACTTTTACTCCAACGAGAAGGTTATCCTGTGAAAATGTCGGAGGTCATCAATGCTGCTGCTGATTATGGAAAGGCAATAGAAATCAATGCACACCCGATGCGCTTAGATTTAGATTGGCGATTTCTTAAGTATGCAAAAGACAAAGGTGTTTATATATTTATCAATCCAGACGCGCACAATATCTACGGACTTCAAGAAGTCCAATATGGGGTAGGAATAGCTCGCAAGGGCTGGCTCGAACCAAAAAATGTAGTAAATACATGGACAGTTCACCAAGTTGTCAACTATCTAAAAAGGAACCGATAGGGAGAAATGCAATGAGCATATACGAAGTGCTTTCAATCGATATTCCGATTCTTGCTTATTCTATAATTCATCAACCGCGCAAAATTGTTACTGCAAAAGAATACGGCAAATCACTGCTTTTGCTTCGA
This sequence comes from Ignavibacteriota bacterium, assembly GCA_963833465.1. Classification (GTDB taxonomy): domain Bacteria; phylum Bacteroidota; class Ignavibacteria; order UBA10030; family UBA10030; genus Fen-1298. The sequence goes on from CAWHXW010000002.1 coordinate 33,024, forward strand.
AAAGAATTAAAAGAAAAATCCGAAGTAATTCAGGCAAAATGGAAAAATCATTTATCAGATTTGACGGCGAAGACTGTTCAAACATCGAGAGGAAATCTATCGCAATTTCTATCTACGCCGATTCAATCGGATACAGGTGAAATTCAACGCATCATCGGCGATCAAATTAGCCAAACTGCAGAACAACTTTTGCCAAAAATACATTATGGTTTGATTGAAGGATATAACGGAAAGTTTTTGATCGAAGCGCCGCAAGCAGAAATTTCAAAATCTAGAACACTTGAAGGAAGATCATTCTTTCAAAATTTTGGGTTTAAAACAAGCAGGAATAACTCTGCTGTATTTGAGTCTTTGTTTTTTATTCAAGGTGGATCTAATCTTGATATTCTTGAAAATCTAATTCGTTGTCATATTGGCATTTATAATTCTTCAAATGGATCAAAGATTATCCAATCAAATGTAGCTGTTTTTTCGTTGTGCAATCTTTTATTTTTAGATGGCAATCTTGCATATAATTCAGATCGTTTTGAACTTCAAATCAGATTTAATAAAGGAAAAGAATCATTTGAGTTATATCACAATAAATTAAGTGAAATAACAAAGCTTTTTCGTTCGGAAATTCATGATTTAAATGTATCCATCTGGCAAAAAAAACTTGGCTTGGGAATAGGGGAGGAGTATATTCTTCGAATCAGAACAAAAGATCGTTCAACTCTTCGTGCTGTTATTGCTATTCTTCAAAAACTTGTTAAAGGAAAAGACCATATAGCTAATTCACTTTGTGCCGGAATTTGGTTAGTGAAAGAAATAATCTAATCCTTCTAATAATGCAATTTGGCAAATTCCAAAAAAATATCTAAAGCAAATCTCATAATTTCCAGGCTTAAAAAAGAATTTCCCAATGCAAAGACAGCTCTGGAATTTTCTAATCCGCTTCAGCTATTGATTTCTACAATATTGTCTGCACAGTGCACGGATGTTCGTGTTAATAAAATTACTCCTGTTCTCTTTGCTAAGTATAATTCAGCAAAGGAATTTGCCAATGCTGATAGAAGTGAATTGGAGACAGAAATTAAATCTACCGGTTTCTATCGGATGAAGGCAAAACACATTATTGATACTTGCAAAGTAATCGTAGAACAATTTAGCGGTCAAATCCCTAAGACAATTGATGACTTAATAACACTTCCAGGTGTAGGAAGAAAGACAGCTAATTGCGTTCTTGGCGGAGCTTTTGGTATTCAGAGCGGAATTGTAGTTGATACGCATGTTATTCGGCTAACCAAACGATTAGAATTGACTAAAAATGATTCTCCAGAAAAAATTGAACAAGACTTAATGATGCTTGTTCCAAAAAAGGAATGGTATCGTTTTAGTAATTTGCTCATACTTCATGGACGTAAAACATGCAAAGCAAGAAATCCCAATTGTCAGAATTGTATTTTGCTCAATATCTGTCCATCAGGAAAAAATCTTGCCTAAGTTTACATAGATAAAACTTAGAGAAACTTAATAAGATTACAAGAATTAATGAAGGAAATATCAATGAATTACACAGATGCACTCAATCTAATGCATGAATATACAAAGAGTGATGCACTCCGTAAGCATATGTACGCTGTTGAAGCAGCTATGAGAGCTTATGCTCGCAGATTTAACGAAGATGAAGAGGCTTGGGCTGTTGTAGGCGTTCTCCATGATTTTGATTATGAAATGTTTCCCAACATTCCAGACCATCCTATGAAGGGATCTGAGATTCTAAAAAAAAAAGGTTATGCTGATGATATCAGAATTGCAATACTTGGACATGCAAGTTTTACAAATATAACCCGCGAATCATTGATGGCAAAGGTTTTATATGCTTGCGATGAACTTTGCGGATTCATTTCTGCTGTAGCAATTATACGACCTAATAAAATCAACGACCTGGAGGTTTCTTCTGTAAAGAAAAAACTCAAAGATAAATCCTTTGCAAAAAATGTAAGCAGAGAGGATATTGAATTGAGTATCAAAGATTTAGGGATTCCGCTTGAAAAACATATTAGCTTTGTTATCGAGGCAATGAAGAAAGATAAAGAACGATTGGGATTATAATATATCTTATATTTTAAATATGAAATGGTCTTCGGAAGGTGCTGTGTTAACCTTTAGCATTGTCATGAATTTATAACCCTGACAATGTTTATGAAGTTCATTAAGCAATGAAAATTAAGACATTTATTTTTTCACTATTAATTTGGTTTGCTTTCTAACGAATCGAAAGTCATGACTTTACATAAAGAATACCGCTAATAGAATTGCAAGCGTCACAATTTTTCAAATCTCGCTTGGAAGAACCGAAGATATTTTGGTTCGTAGATCATTTTTAATCCTTTTATTGAATTTTTTCTGTTGAATACTTCATTTACTGCTTCAACAGTTACATCACAATGCGCCTGTGTATATACGCGTCGTGGAAAAGTTAAGCGAACTAATTCAAGTTTTGGGTAAAAATGATCTCCAGTTTCTTTATTTCTTCCAGCAGACACAATTCCGCGCTCCATCGAACGAATTCCGGATTCAAGATAAAGTTCAGCTGCTAATGTCTGGGCAGGAAACTCTACCTGCTTTAGCTGGGGAAGAAATGCTTTTGCATCAAGAAAAACAGCATGTCCTCCAATCGGAATTACAATAGGAATGCCTAAATTGATTAGCTTCTCGCCAACATATTCAACCTGGCCTATTCTCGCGCGAATATGATCCCATTGAACAGATTCTTCGATTCCACGTGCCATTGCCTCCATATCGCGCCCAGCAAGTCCGCCGTAAGTGTGAAGACCTTCATAAACTACTACCATATTACGTGCTTCTTCAAAAACTTCCCATTCATTTAAGGCGAGGAATCCACCAATATTTGTAAGGCAATCTTTTTTCCCGCTCATTGTGCAAGCATCGGAATACGAACACATTTCATGAAGAATTTCTGCAATAGAATTGTTCTCATATCCTTTTTCACGCACTTTAATAAAATATGCATTTTCTACTGCCCGTGTTGCATCCAGTACGACGCGTATGCCATGCTTCAAACAATATTCTCGGACTTCCTTTAAATTAGCCATTGCAACTGGTTGACCACCAGCCATGTTTACCGTTATACCTATAGTGATATATGGAATATTAGCAGCTCCAACTTTATTTACAAGCACATCAAGTTTGTCAAGATCGACATTACCTTTGAACGGGTGGAAACTTGCCGGGTTGTGCGCATCATCTATGATCACATCTACAAATTTTCCACCTGCAAGTTCTTGATGAAGGCGTGTTGTTGTGAAATACATATTTCCAGGAACATACATTCCAGGTTTAATTAATATTTTTGAAATAATATGTTCCGCTCCGCGCCCTTGATGAGTTGGTACTAAATACTTATAGCCGTAATATTTTTGAACTGCTTCTTCGAGATGGTAGAAATTTTTACTTCCTGCATAAGCCTCATCGCCAAGCATCATTCCAGCCCATTGATTGTCACTCATTGCGTTTGTACCGCTGTCGGTAAGCAAATCAATATAAACATCATCTGATTTTAAAAGAAATGTATTGTAACCAGCGTCTTCGAGAGCTTTTTTTCTTTCCTTATGCGTAGTCATTTTTAACGGCTCTACGACTTTTATTTTATAGGGTTCAGCCCATGAACGTTTTTTAAATTGTTCCATTTTTTTCTCCTTACTTAGGATAATATTTTATAACAAGAAGTTAGATTAATTTCAATTTACTTCCAAGTAACTTGGTTTTCCATCCTATAATTTTTATATTGTATTAGTCTATAAGTTTAGAGTTACCTGTTGGGGGTGAAATGGATTCGACGGGGATGAGGAAGCTTAGGACTGCGTGCCGTGGTCTCCGTGTCCACGAAAAATAAGCGGTAAATCATAAGTGCAAATTACGATTATGCACTGGCTGCCTAATACCAATTAGGCGACCCGTTCTTTTAGGTTCTACCCATAGGATTTAAAATGAACGTCGACTAAAATGGGTTAGTTCTTTTTTGTACTCAAGGATAAAGAATAAAGCCGTTGAAAAACGGATTACTTGAGCTGGCGAAAGGTAAATCCAGCTTGCAGGAATTTCCTTTTGCGAGATCTAAAGGCAAGATATGCACGTAGAAGTCTTAAGAATCTTCTCTTCGGACCGGGGTTCGACTCCCCGCACCTCCACAATAATTGGTTTAAAAAAAAGTTAATAGAACCAATATTATAATCTTTACGGAAATTTCGGATGTCTGATTTGACTAAATTAGGTATTGTTTTAAATCCAACTGCCGGTAGAAATCGCGCATTTAAAATTGAAAAACATTTGATCGGATATTTGAGGCAAAGAAATATAGTTTTCCAACTTGAAAAAACAAAAGGTCCGAAACATGCAACCGATATTTCAAGTCAAATGTGTAAAGAATTAGATGTAATTATTGCTGTGGGCGGCGATGGAACTGTAAATGAAGTTGCGACAGGAATCGTAGGAAGTTCAGCTTCAATGGCAATTATTCCGATTGGATCAGGCAATGATTTTAATAAAATGATAGGCATTCCAAGTAAAATATCTTTGGCAATTGACACGATAATTTCAGGAACAAAAAAAATATTTGATCTTGGAAGAGTGAGAATAAAAAATTTAAAAGGTACAGCTCAGACTAAGCACTTTGTTAACACTTTAGGAATTGGAATAGATGCAGAGATTGCAAATGAAGCAAAACAAATTAAGTATCTGCGAGGACTGCCTTTATATCTTGTTGCAGCTATTAAAGTATTAAGTACATATTTACCAAAAGAATATAATATTTCTGATGAAACAAATTTAATAAAAGAAAGAGCTTATCTTATATGTGCCGGAATTGGTAATTATGAAGGAGGCGGATTTAAAATGCTGCCTAATGCTGATCCGGGTGATGCAAAATTAGATATTTGTTTAATACGTAAAATGCCTGTTTGGAGATCTATTAAAGTAATTCCAAAAATAATTAATGGAACACATGGAAAGAACGAAATGATATCAATGTGGAAGACAGAAAAAATTAAAATTTCATCTAACATCCCATTTATAATTCATGGAGATGGTGAAATATTTGAAGAGAATGCACTTGAGGTAGCCATCGATTTGATTCCGAACGCAATTAGTGTTATAGTTCCACGAATTAAAAGCATTGCGCTATAATGTATATTATGCAGAATAGCACTTCTCCTGTCTATCTTTTTCCTATCTCTTTTTACTCTATTGGCATTCTTTTTTCAATTGATTTATTGTATCTATTTTTTGCTTCTAAAACACTTAGATCAATTAATGAATCGATCTGTAATCGCCTGTCATTTGTTATAATTCCTATTTCTGCAGCATCAATTTCATATTGATCAGCAATAGATAATACTTCTTCAAGCTTTTTCTCATTGCACGATATAATTACTCTTGATTGCGATTCGCCAAAATATAAAAAATCTTTTCTTATTTTATCTTCATTTAATTTTATATGACATCCAAACTCTTTTATACTATTTAAACTTTCAATTAGGTTAACTGCTAAACCGCCATCGGAAACATCATGCATTGAATTTACAATTGTCCTCTCTGCAAGAATTTGACATACCTTATGAAGGCGCGACTCGTATTTTAAATCTATATATGGTGTATCTCCGAGAATTTTATTTAAAACCATTGATAAATATTCAGATCCACCAATTTCGCCTCTGTTTATTCCTAATTCAATTATTATATCCCCGATTTCTTTAAACTTTGAGCTTACAATATTTTCAGTATTATTTACTATACCCAACATACCGATTACTGGAGTCGGTATTATAGCTCCACCTGGACCTTCGTTATAAAAACTGACGTTTCCACCGGTTACTGGTGTTTCAAAAGCTATGCAAGCTTCTCGCATGCCATTTATAGCTTCAGTAAATTGCCAAAAAATTTCCGGATCATATGGATTTCCAAAATTCAAACAATTTGTAATTGCAATAGGTTTAGCACCGACACATGCGACGTTTCTGGCAGCTTCAGCTACAGCTATTTGTGTCCCGATCCTTGGATTTAAATAAACAAATTTTGCATTACAATCTGTTTTAAGTGCAAGCCCTTTATTTGATTGTTTTAAACGTATTACAGCTGCATCTCCATCCGATAGTAGAACACTGTTAGTCCTGACCATGGAGTCATATTGATCATATACCCAACTCTTACTTGCCACAGAAGGACGTTCTAGTAATTTAAACACGCATTCATTTAAATCTTTTGGTATTGTCAGTGATACAGGATCAAATTTTCTACATATTTCTATATATTTTGGTTTTTGTGTTTCACGTATATAAACTGGCGCCCCGCTTCCACCTAATACAAGTGGTTCGGCAGGAATATTGGCGACTACTTCATGGTTTAAACGAATAATTATATTTTTTTGGTCTTCAACAATTCCGATAATTTCTGCCTCTATATCCCATTTTTTAAATATGTTAGCTACTTCTTCTTCGTGCCCTTTTTTTATAATAAATAACATTCGTTCTTGTGACTCTGATAGAAGTATTTCATATGGAGTCATTTCCTTTTCACGCAATGGAATTTTTTCAAGGTCAACTATCATACCTGAATTTCCTTTTGCACTCATCTCTGATGTTGAACATGTAATTCCAGCAGCTCCCATATCTTGAATTCCTACAACAAATCCGCTGGCAATTACTTCTAAAGTAGCTTCGAGCAATTTTTTCCCGGCAAATGGATCACCGACTTGAACAGAAGATTTTTTTGCTTCCGACTTATCTGAAATTTCTTCTGATGCGAATGTGGCTCCATGAATTCCATCTCTTCCTGTCATAGAGCCGACTATCATAACAATATTTCCCTTACCTTTTGCGATTGCCTTTGCAATCTTACCATGTTCTACAATTCCGACAGCCATCGCATTTAATAATGGATTATCTTGGTACGAATCATCGAAATACACTTCACCTGCTACTGTTGGCACACCAAAACTGTTTCCGTAATCAGCTATTCCTTTAACAACTCTTTTGAATAAATGGCTGACTTTTGGGTCATCTAATCGTCCAAATCTCAAGGAATTTAAAACTGCAATTGGTCTAGCACCCATTGAAAAAATATCTCTTAAAATACCGCCAACTCCAGTTGCTGCACCCTGATAGGGCTCTACTGCTGAAGGATGATTATGGCTTTCAATTTTAAATGCTACTGCAAGTCCATCACCTATATCAACAAGTCCGGCGTTTTCTTCTCCGGCTTCTACTAAAAGATGCTTACCTTTTCGAGGTAATGTTTTTAATTGAGCGATTGAATTTTTATAGCTGCAATGCTCGCTCCACATAACACTAAAAATACCTAACTCCGTAAATGTAGGCACTCGCCCCAATATTTTTAATATTCGATTATATTCTTCTTCTAAAAGACCATGTTCTTTTACAAGTTCAAGTGTGATTTCCGGATCAATTCCTTTAATAGGTAGATTCTTTATACTTTTCATTTCAAACCTTAATAATATAGTTTAATTCATTATATTTAATTTAAGACATTCTAAATCAGCATTTTAGATTCTTATTTTTATTAATTTAGTTCAACAACAGTAACACCTGTTCCGCCTTCATTCCATTCGCCTAAACGAAATGCTCTTGTATGCGGATATGTTTTTATAAACTCACTTATTTTTTTTCTCAACGCTCCTGTTCCTTTCCCATGTATAATATCAACTCTGTGCAATCCTGCAGCATAAGCATTGTCAAGAAAATTCTGAACTTTTTCAACTGCTTCATCACCAAAAAGACCTCGCAAATCAATTTCATTTGTCACTTCTGGAACTTTAATTGTTGAAGACATTTCTCTGTATTGATTTTTTTGTTTTTGTTCTTTATGTAAATCCTTTATCGCTATTCGAATCCGCGTATCACCACAAAAAACTATCGCATACTTTCCATGAATCTCCTGAACCTCTCCCCTTTCATGTCCATCGCGAATTCGGACTATATCGCCTTTTTCGATGGATTCAACACTCTTAGATGGTACCTGATCTTCTGAATTGAAACTTTCCAGATCTTCTCCAAGCTTTCTTAATATTTGACGCGAAGATTTAACAACTTCTCGCTGTCCTCCGCTTTCTCGAATTTCTTTTATTGAGCTTTCAACTTTTACATGAGCTTGTTTAACAATTTCTTTGGCTTCCTCAACTGCTTTTTTTCGTATTGTTCCTAACTCACGTTTCAATTGTGTCGTTTTTTGTTCGTATGACAATATCATCGACTGCAGATTTTCTTTTTCTTTTTCGGTTTGATTTAATTGATTACGATATTCTTGAGCTTGATGTTCAAGTTCCAGAATTAGTGATTCAAGTTTAGTTTTCTCATTCCCGAGCTGAGCACGTGCTCTATTCAAGATCTTTTGAGATATACCTAAACGCTGAGCGAGCTCAAACGCATAACTGCTTCCTGGAACACCGCTTTTAAAATGATAAGTCGGAAGCAATGAAACTTGATCAAATTCCATAGAAGCGTTGTTCATTCCTGCGGTTTTGTGAGCAAATACTTTCAACATGCCATGATGTGTTGTGGCGATTGTGATTGTTCGCCTTTCGGTAAGATCTTCGAGCACAACTGCCGCGAGTGCGCCGCCTTCAGAGGGATCCGTGCCAGCGCCAATTTCATCGATCAATATTAACGACGATTCATCTGCTTCTTCAAGAATTTTATGAAGAGAATTTAGATGTGAACTAAAAGTGCTTAAATCATTCTCAATAGATTGATCATCACCTATATCAACAAATATTTTTTGAAATGGAAATATTACTGATTCAGAATCCGCAGGAATATGAATGCCGGCTTGAGCGCATAATGTTAAAAGTCCGACTGTCTTCATAGCTACAGTTTTGCCGCCGGCATTAGGACCTGTGATAATAAGCGTTTGTGTTTCTTCTCCAAGTTCTATTGAAAGTGGAACTGTCTTTTCCATTTTTAGATGCTGAAGAAGAATGGGATGCCTGCAATTATATAATTTGATTAACGGAACGGAAGAAATTATCGGCGGATTTCCACAAATCTCGATTGAATATTTTCCGCGAGCAAAAATTACATCGAGTTCTGTTAGAATAGAAAAACTTAACATGAGAGGCTCACGAATTGCGCTGACTTGTTTTGTCAGATCAGTAAGGATACGATGAATTTCTCGTTGTTCTCGAAGTTGGAGCTCGCGCAAAGCGTTGTTGAGTTCGAGCGATTCTGCCGGCTCGATAAATACAGTGGCGCCGCTTGATGATGTTGAATGAATAAAGCCAGGAACATTATGTTTATATTCCGTTTTTATCGGAATCACAAATCTGCCATCTCGCGTTGTAACAATATCATCTTGAAGAAATTCCTGTTTAGCCACTTTTCTGAGAATCGATTCTAGCTGCTTTCTTAATGCATCGCTTGCCATCACCATAGACCGTCTAATATCACGCAATTCTCTGCTTGCGGTATCTTTTACAAATCCACGTTCATCTAAAGCTTCATCAATATGATGCTCTATAATTTTATCTGCAAATAACTGCACATGATAAATTCCAATAGTTGGATATTGCGAAACTCTCCTTGCAAGAAAAGCTTTTATTGAACGAGAAACACGAATTGCGGCTGCGATTTCTAATAATTCTATAACAGCAAGAACTTGGTTTTCGACCAATGTCTTCTTTAATGCAGGTACGATGTTTTTAAATCCAGAAAATGGAATTGTATTTTCGGAGATAAGAAGCTCTTTAGCTTCTGAAACTTTACGAAGTTCCAGTTCAATTATTTTTTTGTCTATCTCTGGTGTAAGAAGAAGTGCATTTTGCCTGCCGGATTCTGAAAATGCAAGTTTGCTTATGCGTTCAATTACCTTATCATATTCCAGCCTGCGTAATGCATCAACTAAGTTATTCGGAGGATTTAACGAAGATTGAAACACTATGGATTATGCTTCCTGTAGATTTCGCGGGCATCATTAAAATCTTTTTGCGCTTTATTTTTACTAAACATGCTTGAAGAAGTGTCTATCACGCTATTAATGCCATCTTCCTTCTTTTTCCCTTCGACGGCACCAGAATTATTCATCTTTTTGATTTTCTTTTTTCTTTCAATAACATTAGTTGTGTCCGGTCCTTTAACATTTTCATTAGAATCAGAATTTATCGAGGAAACAAAATCCAGAATTTGCGGTGCTATATTTACAATTGGCGGATATAACCTTGCATCACGTTTTGTCTCACGAGATGGGAATCCCGCCATTGCAAAAATGAATAGCAGAGAACTAAGAAAAACGGCACCTTCAATGCAGCCGAAAATCATTCCAGCAATTCGATCGACAAATCCGCCAATTTTATATCCTCCAGTGACAATTTTATAAAGCAAACCTTGTGTAACTGCCATACCTAAATAAATAAACAGGAAACCGTACACTGAAGGATTTTCCGAATGAATCCAGTTGTGATCTGATAAAAATTGGCCGACATCATACATAAATAATTGTCCGAGATAAAGAGCAATGATTAGCACTGCTATTGCAACAAGTTTGCGAACAACACCATCTCGAAGACCAAGCAGAATGAATATTAACATTGGAACGGCGATCATAATATCTATTAGCATGGGATTAAACTCCTAATTGTTGTTTTACAACTTCTTGAACAATCTTCCCGTCAATTTTACCTTTTAATTCTTTCATTGCCAGGGGCATTACTTTGCCGAAATCTTTTACCGATAGTGCGCCTGCTTCAACAATTATTCTTTTCACAATTTCCCCTGCATCTTCTATGCTCATTTGTTTTGGAAGGTATTCATTTATGATATTTAATTCGCGTTTTTCCTGATCCGAAAGATCAGTTCTGCCAGCTTTTTCGTACATCTCAATTGCTTCCCTGCGCTTTTTTGCCGCCGATAAAAGGATCGTCAATTCATCTTCAGGAGTAATGGCTGAATTTGTGCCGCGCTTGTTAAATTCTATAATCTGTGCACGAATGGATCTAATTGTGTTCAACTTAATGCTATCACCTGATTTCATAGCAACTTTAAGATCGTCGTTAATCCTGTCAGTGAGAGTCATTATTCTTATCCTTTAATGAATAATTAATTCAATTCATTTATAATTTATACAGTAAAATACAAAATAAATGTTTTATCTGCCAATCTTATGTATTCTGTTGAAGTTCTGTAGATTTTGTTTTTACATCTATGATCAACAACCTGCTCAAATTATCTAATGATAAAATAAGCTGAATTAAAGAAATTTCTGCTTTGTAATTCTAATTTGAAAAATGAGGATTAATTGAGATCAGCCAAAAGACGTGAATAACTACCACAAAGAAAAATATAGTCTACAATTGGAAGAGGAATTGCTATAATAAGCAGAAAGCCAGATAAAAAAATTGATTTTTACTTTCTACATAACCTCTACAAGTGTCGCATATCGAGCTTTGCCGTCCTTTAAATAAGTTTCAAGACGATTTACTAATTCTTCGCCTCTCTCGGTCATTCCATCTTCAAGCGTTTCATATTCTTCTACCGAGTTGCAAATGAATTCTTCTACAAAATAATTCTTCTTCCCTTTTTGCTCGAAGATAGTATAATTCTTATTTTGTTCGCCAGAAAAGTGGATTTTCAATTCTTTTGCAAGATCAAGATAAGCTTCGCGTTTTTCCGGTTTTATTTCGTATGAAATTTGTAATTTAACTTTAGGCATAAGTTTCCTTCTTGAATTAATTAATTTATTGGTTTGAATTTCTTCATTGCATTTCGGATTTCCGTCTCGTTCATACCGAAGTAATGTCCAAGTTCATGAAATAATACTTCTTTAATACTCTCAGCCACTTCTACATCGTTTCGGCAATTCGCCTCAATATTTGATTTATATAAAGAAATTTTATCGGGTGTTGTCGGACTCGTTCCGTACCATGTTCCCCGATGAGTCAATGGTATTCCTTGGAATAAGCCCAATAGTGATGTTTTATTAACATGCATTTGTTGCATCACATCTTCCGAAGGATAATCCTCTACGACAATATGAACATTATCAATTTTATCGCTGAAGAATCCTGGTAAACTTTTAAAAACTTCTTCAGCCACATCCTCAAATTTTTCCCTAGTCATTGCGTTTTGTAGATTTATTACTTTAAAACAATTTTATAGCATATTCGCCGCAAGTTTTTAATCCAATCACGATAAGTCCATACACAGCAGAACTAATAAATATTGATTTCCATAAAGGAATTTGATTCCCCACATAAGTTCCAATTATCAAGAGAATCCATGCCCATACTATCAAAGCAATATCAAGCCCGACAAGTAAAATATATGAAATCGGTTTGATTGTAATGGGAGGTGGATTAAATGTGAAGAAGTATATTCCAAAAGTCAACAGCTCAACTGGCAACACAAATATTAGCGAAATAATAACTGGCGTCAATGAATAACTTGTAATACCTAACGAATTACGGAATGATATTTTGCTTCCAAATAATTTTGATAAAGAGCAGTGAAGTAATGAAACGATCGGGCATAGCGCAATACCGAACGGAAGACCAATTAGAATTGCAAAAAAAATAATTAACATAATATTTTCAATTCTAATGCCAAGCTTGAAGCACCAGAATTCTACGAAAGTGATCGCAATTCCAGTTAGTGAATATAGGAATACTGCATAATTTTTATGCTCTGCAATCATTATCAATCGGAAAGCATTTCTTGGATTTTCCATAATCTTCCACAGCAAGTCAAATAAATCCAAATTAGGAATTCGATCCTGCAAAAAACTGCCGCATTTTTTGCAAATCGTTGCGTATTGGTCGTTTTCTGTTTGACAAACTGAACAGTTGATCATAAAATTTCGTGTTTAACTTGTTATGGATCTAAACGAAGTTATGAAGATTGTGCTATGGAAGCAATTCTTTTTTAGCGGGAAAAAAAATATTTTTAATCTATATTATAACAATTGTATTTCTATGGTAACTTATTAAGCAAGCGCACTGAATAGAAATTTACACAAACTTTTGAAAATACAGTTATTATTCCTTTTCATAATTAATTAATGAAAATACATCGTAATTATTTAATTGCGTTCTTCCCTTTAAAAAAGAAAGCTCAATAAGAAAAGATATACCGATTATATTTGCCTGAAGTTTTTCAATAAGTCTAACAGCTGCGCGCATAGTTCCACCCGTTGCCAATAAATCATCATGCAATAAAATACGCTCTCCCGGTTGGATAGCATCCAAATGGATTTCTATTTCATCGGTTCCATATTCCAATGTGTACTGCTCTCTGATAACTTCGGCAGGAAGTTTCCCTTTTTTCCTGATTGGAACAAATCCCGCACTTAAACTTACTGCTAATGCCGATCCGAGGATAAATCCGCGAGATTCAATACATACGACCTTATCAATTTTAGAATTTTCAAATCGTTCGGTTAAAAGATTCACGGCATGATGCAACGCATTTGCATCCTTTAGAAGTGTTGTAATATCGCGAAAAATTATACCCTTCTTTGGAAAATCTGCAATATTGCGAATGGTCTCAGAGAGTTGTTTCATTGTTCACCTAAAAATAATTACCACTTTAGTGGTTTTGAATTGAGAAATGCTTCTATCCCTTGTCTGCAATCGTCTGTCATTCGCGCCAATGCATTAAGATGTGAGGCATAATCAAGCGCATCACCGGTTTCCATTCCATATACTCGAGCGAGAAGTTCTTTGATTAATCCCATTGACGTGCCGCTATTACTTGTGATTAATTCTGTTGCAAGTTCCAAACCTGTCTTTTCTAAATCAATCAAAGGAATAACTTTACTGATAAGTCCGAGCTTAAAAGATTCTTCTGCATCTATAATATTTCCCTGCAATACAAATTCGCGGGCACGTCCTTCCCCAATTCGCCTGACTAAAAAAATCAAGACGATTGCCGGAATTAAACCCATTTTAGTTTCTGTATATCCAAATTTTGCAGTTTCTCGTGCGGCGATAACGAAATCACATATAGTCGCCAACCCGCATCCACCTGCAATTGCATTTCCTTGAACAAGTGCAATTACAGGTTTTCTTAGCGTATAAATTTGTTGAAAAAGTTTCATCAAATCCGCTGAATCTTGTAGATTCTGATTGAAATCGTATTTAGATATACGCTGAAGATAAGAATGTTCCATTCCCGAACAAAAGGAATCGCCTTCAGCGCGCAAAATCACTGCCTTTACGGAAGCATCTCGTTGGGTTTGTGTAAATGCTTGCGTCAATTCAGAAACCATCTGATCATCAAGGGCATTCTGTTTCTCCGGCCAATTGAGCGATATGATCCCGATTCTCTGTCTGACTGTATATTTAATGCGATAAAACTCCAAATGCCACCTCATATGCGCTGTGAAAGTAGCAAGAAGGGAACAAAAAAGCAATTCTTTAAGTCGCGAATGAAAATAAAAATTATATTTTTATTTTATTGATTGAATGCAAATAATTATTTTTGCGGTGCAATTTTTATTTTTGTTGTTTCCTTTGGACTCGAGAGGACAAGACTTGTGGTCGTTTTTGAAACTCCCTGCCAAGATTGGATCTTCGATAATAGTTTTTCTAACCCTTCAGTATTTTCTGTTCGCACTTTTAATATATGGGTACCATCTCCTGTTATAGCATGACATTCTTGGATGTCGTCTGTTTTCATCACATGTTCAAGAACAGTCTGATAATGTTTCGATGAATCTACTGTAACAATTACAAACGCAGTAATATCTTTGCCGAGACGCTTATGATTAAGTTTCGTGTAATATCCTTGAATAATTCCTTCTTCTTCAAGTTTATGCATTCGCTCACTAACTGCCGGAAGAGAGAGTCCAACTTTTTCTGCCAGTTCGTTTCGTTTAGTTCTTCCTTCAACTTGGAGAACTTCAAGCAATTCACAATCTATTTTATCTAGCATCATAACATCTATCCTTTTTTACTAATATATAATTCTATCAGCACGAAAATATATTAACTTTCTTTTGTTATTTACTTTGAAATATTAAGATTTCTATTAATGTAAAGCAGGCTGAATAAACTATCAATCGTTCGCTGCATTTAATTTTAAAATACAACATAATTGAACTTAAAATAACCTGACAACCGATTAATTATGAATTAATAAATTGCAGTTTTGTAATGATTATTCTGTGACAGAGGCTCGTAAAAGTGCTATCGCTTTGGATATAGATTCTGATTTGAATATTGATGTTCCGGCAACAAGAACCCTGGCACCCGCTTCAACAACGGAGCGTGCTGTTTTTTGATCTATTCCACCATCAACTTCTAATAAAATTTCCTTTTTAGAACGATCAATCATTTCTCGCATTTCATGAATTTTTCTCAAAGTAGTTTTGATGAGGTGTTGATCACCAAATCCCGGTTCAACTGTCATAATAAGAACGAGATCAATCTCATCTATAATTTCTTTAAGCATTGCAACCGGAGTAGACGGGTTAAGAGCGATGCCAGCTTTGCTGCCGCACTCTTTTATTGTTTGAATAGTTCGATATAAATGCTGGCAAGTTTCTTGATGAACAGTTATAATATCCGCACCAGCAGATTGAAATGATGCAATTAGCTTGTCCGGATCCTCAATCATCAAATGAACATCCAACGGAAGTTTTGTACATTTTCGAACGGCACTCACAAGTGGCGGACCAAATGTAATATTAGGAACAAAATGTCCATCCATAACATCAATATGAATCCAATCAGCTCCACCATTTTCAGCCTCAATAATCTGATTTCCAAGATTGCTAAAATCTGCAGCAAGTAAAGAAGGTGCGATTTTTATCATCTAATTAATTCTCGATTTTATTTTGGTTATTAGTTTCTTGAGCAATAATTAGGTCTATGGTTTGCCCCAATTGCAAAAGTGTACCAGCCGGTGGAAATTGTTCAATAATTGTGTTAGGAAGAATTTCAAGATCAGTTTTATAAGTGGTTTTCCCAATCCGAAACCCGCTATCAGTCAATATTTTTTCCGCTTCATTAAGGGTTTTTAAAGAAACATCTGGAACCGGATGTTTATCAGTAGGGCGCCCTTGGCTGACCGTGACATTGATTAGATTGCCGCTTTTTATTTTTGTGTTCGGCGGAATTTCTTGCCGAATAATAGTATTGGCAAATACCTCTTCTGATGCTTCAAATGAAATCGTTCCAAGCTTTAGACTATTCTTTTCAAGGTCAAAAGCTGCTTCCCGCACAGATTTACCTTTTAAATTTGGGACTTCAACTAGTTCTTCTCCGCCGCTGATAGTAAGATAAACGCCTCTATCTCGTTTTACTTCCGATCCGGCAATTGGATTTTGTAATGTGATTGTACCAATTTTGTACCGTTTATCATTTTTGTATTCTGCTTCTTTAGGATCTAAACCGGCTTCTATAATCTTCTGTTTTGCATCCTCGAGAGACAAACCAATTACATCTGGAACCTTTGTTACTTTTCCTTTTTGAACATACAAAGGCATTAGAATACTATCAAAAAGAAAGAATAAAACAAGTCCAATGAGAACAACAATACCTAATACTTTTACTGCTTTTTTAAGTCTAACTGTTTTCATAATTGAATCAATTAATGAACAAATATACTTATTAATGAAATGAATTACAATGCGCTTAAAATCTTCATTAATTGCTTCTCATTTTAATCTTCGATATATTTTTCTCGGTTTAAATAAGTTAATCATTGCATATTTTATGAAAAAGAAATACAGGGAACTCGCTGAAGTTGCAAATAAAGCCAAAATCTTTTCATATTCTCCCTTTTCCAAATTCAAAGTTGGCGCTGCGCTTCTTAGCGAAGATGGCAGAATTTTTTCAGGCTGTAATATCGAAAACAGTTCCTACGGACTTACAATCTGCGCAGAAAGAGTCGCTATTTTTAATGCGATTTCATCTGGCACATCAAAGTTCATAGCTCTTGCAGTTGCCTCAGATAACAATGGTTTTACGCCTCCCTGCGGCGCTTGTCGGCAGGTTCTATCTGATTTGGCTGGTGATATTGATTTTATAATGATGGATTCGCAAAAACGATTCAAAATTATTAAAATATCATCTCTGCTGCCGCTAGCATTTACGCGAAAATACTTTAGACGATCACGCAAACTTAAGAAATAGAATTGGATATATCTGAATTACATAATGTTCCACATAATACAGGATGGATTGAAGTTATCTGCGGTTGTATGTTTAGCGGCAAAACCGAGGAACTTATTCGACGTCTTTATCGGGCACAAATAGCAAAACAAAAAATCGTCGTCTTTAAACCTGGAACGGATACACGCTATAGCACAAACCATATTGTTACGCACAATGAACAATTCTTGAATGCTAAAATAATATACGATGCGAAAGAAATTTTAGACCTTGTTGATGATGCGCAAGTAGTTGGAATAGACGAGGGGCAATTTTTTAAAGAAAATATTATCGGTGTATGCAATCAATTGGCTGATCAGGGAAAACGAGTTATTGTTGCTGGACTCGATCAAGATTATAGAGGAAATCCTTTCGAATCTATGCCGCAACTCCTTGCTATTGCTGAATATATCACTAAAACGTTAGCAATTTGCGTAGTGTGTGGAAATCCTGCAGATAGAACTCAACGCAAAACTAATCAGCACGAACTTGTCGTAGTCGGCTCTAAAGATCTTTATGAGGCAAGATGCAGATATTGTCATAAACCTCTTAAAGAGTAATTTTGGAAGTATATTCATTTAATTAATTAGTGATAATTGATCGAACAAAAGAAAATTCAAGAGGCATTAAACTTTATTCGCGATGCAACGGATTTGAAGCCGCGGCTTGCTTTAATTCTTGGGTCTGGTTTGGGTGAATTTTCTAAAAATATCAAGTTAGTTTCGACAATTTTTGCATCTGAAATACCAAATTATCCGGCATCATCTGTTCATGGACATGCCGGAAAACTAATTTTCGGTTATTTGAAAAATGATTTTACTCATTCCACTCCTCTTCTTATTTTTCAAGGACGCATTCATTTCTATGAGTTTGGCTGTATTGATCAAGTCTTATTTCCAGCTGTTATCGCGTATTATTTAGGAATCAAAAAAATTATTATTACCAATGCGGCTGGCGGTTTAAATAGGTGTTTTTCTGTCGGTGATTTTATGCTTATCAAGGATATTCTTAATTTCACTTTTTTGCCGCTTCATTCTAATATCCATAAATTAAACTATTCGAATTATGTTCCAAAAGAATATTTCGATCCGACGTTGCAAAAACTGGCGCTGCATTGTGCCTCGTTACTTAAAATTCCTTTGCAGCAAGGCACCTATTGTTAGTTGCCAGGTCCGTCGTATGAGACGCCCGCAGAAATTCAAATGCTTGAACGACTTGGGATCGATGCTGTCGGTATGTCAACTGTCCCTGAAATTTACGCTTCTTATAGTTTTGGATTGAAAATTGTCGGCATTTCGCTTATATCAAACTTGGCTTCCGGTATTTCTAAAAACAAACTTTCACATGCGGAAATTACAAAAACAGCTGTTTCTGTGAAAAAACGATTCGCTGAATTCATGCAAAAGCTTATTCTTTCTATTCATTAACATTATTTTGCTATATTAAACATAACTATAAAACCTATGAACTGTATTCCATATAACGAACTTCAATCTGACGAATCGGGATTCTCTCGCCTTTTTGTCGATTACATCAATAATTATACTCTTGTAAACGAATTTTTTATCGGTGATTTCCGAGATAAGAAAATATGGCAATCTCGTATTGATGCTGTCACACATCGAGAGATTGATCGATCTTCGCTCGTTCAAGTTCTTCTAAACCAAAATCGTGATTATCACTGCGGTATCAAAACATTAGCAAATATAGATCTTCTTCTGAGCGAAAATACAGTTGCTATTGTTACTGGTCAGCAAGTTGGACTTTTCATAGGACCGCTTTACACACTTTATAAAATATTGACAACTTTAAAATTGACTGAACAACTCAATCAGCAATATCCAGAATACAACTTTGTTCCGGTATTTTGGCTTGAAGGAGAAGATCATGACATTGAAGAAGTCAGTTCATTTTCTTTTCTTAATGCGTCAAATGAACTTCAACAACTTCGCTATTCGAATGAAAATAAAACAATTGAGAATAATATTGGCCCTGTCGGGAGTATCAATTTAGATGAATCAATAGAAATGCTTTTTAACAATCTCCGCCAATCACTTTTAACAACGGAATATACTCCAAAAGTTTTTGAATTATTTGAAACTGCTTATCAAAAAGGAATGACCTTCAGCCGGGCATTTATTCATTTATTAAATGTTTTGCTTGAAGATTCAGGGCTAATCTTTTTCGATCCCCACAATCCAGAGACAAAAAATATTATTTCGCCAATCTTCGAAAAAGAATTAACCAATATATCACATTCCTGCCAACTAATTATAACACAAAGCGAAATTCTTGAAAAACATTACCATGCACAAGTGAAACCGAGAGCTGTAAATCTTTTTTTATTCCATAAAAACGGTCGATATGCTATAGAGCCTCATGAGCATGGTTTTTCTTTGAAAGGGACGCGCCGAACTTTTAGCAAAGATGAAATGCTCGGGCTGCTCAAAACTGATCCGAATCTTTTCAGCCCGAATGTAGCTCTGAGGCCAATCTGCCAGGATTACCTCTTCCCAACTCTTGCTTATGTTGCAGGGCCATCAGAAGTTGCATACTTTGCACAATTTAAATTATTATATGAGTATTTTGACATTCCGGAACCTATCATATTTCCTAGATGCAGTGCAACTATTGTGGAAGAACGAATCCAAAAAATAATTAATAAATATAATCTTCAGCCTAAGGATTTTTTCAATGATTTAGATGCGCTTAAAGAACGAATAACCGCTTCTCTTTCGGATTTTAAAGTTGAAGAATTATTTTCGAATACTTTTGGCACTGTATCCGAAAGTTTGACAAGTCTGAAGGATGGTTTAGAATCAATTGATCCGACACTCGTTCCCGCGATGGAAAATACTCTAACCCGAATGCAGGGCGCATTGAATAATTTAAAAGAAAAAACTATCGCTGCGCAAGTTAGGCAGCATGAAATATCACTGAGACAGTTGGATAAGGTTGCCGTGAATCTTTTTCCAAATTCTAACTTACAGGAACGTGAAATGAATATTATTTATTATCTAAATAAATATGGATTGGAATTCTTGCGCTGGCTGCGCAGTGAACTTATACCTGATAAGTTTATGCATCAAATAATCAATCTTGAGTAAGATAGATTACATATACATTTAAATTTAAAATATGACTATTTTTAGGATTTATTGGAAGAAGTTAATTTTTGCCAAAATCCAGGGAATGAAATATCGGCACATTCTATATTTTCGATTGTGATATTAGGAATTTTAAGTCCCGCAATTCCAAATGACATTGCAATTCGATGATCGCCGTAACTCGGCAATATCGCGCCTGAATATCGTTTATTGCCCTCAAATGCAAATCCATCTTCATATTCCTCTGCTTCACATCCAAGTAACCGCAAATTATTAACTATCGCAGAGATTCGATCCGTTTCTTTCGCTCTTAATTCTTTTGCATCATGGATACTGAAATAACCGTCAGCAAACAAAGCAGTCACCGAAAGAATTGGAATCTCATCTATAAGATCAACGACATCTGATCCATTCAAATTAATATTACTTTTCAGTTCGGAATATCTGACAATAAGATCGCCGATCGGCTCACCTTCGATGATCCGCTCGTTTTCAATTTGGATATTACCGCCCATCATCTTTAATATATCTAGAATACGCTTTCGCGTCGGATTAAGTCCGACATTTTGTATCGTTAAATTAGAATCCGGTACTATTAAACCTGCAGAAAGAAAAAATGCCGCTGCTGATATGTCGCCGGGAATAAAAAACTTTTTCCCTTCAATTTTTGTGGTAAAATTAATTTCAACTACATTACAGCCATTTTTTATTTCTGATTTTAGACCTAACATTCGTTCGGTATGATCACGTGTTTTTAATTTTTCAATAATGGCTGTCTGTCCATCGGCATAAAGACCGGCAAACAATAAAGCTGACTTCACTTGAGCACTCGAAACAGGCAATGTATATTGAATTGAATGCAGACGTTCAACCGGTTCAATAGACAAAGGAGCAGTATTATTTTCGGTTCCGTGTATATCTGCACCCATTTGTCGAAGCGGGTCAATAATACGCTTCATCGGCCGTTGACATAACGAAGAATCGCCATAAATTACAGAATGAAAATTCTGTCCCGCTAGAATACCAGATAGCAAACGAATCGTTGTCCCTGAATTGCCTGCATCTAAGGGTGATTTTGGTTTTTGCAATCCACGCAGACCATTTCCATGCAATACTATATGATTGCCGTGTTCTTCAACTTGAATTCCAAGTTGCTTAATACATGAAAGTGTGCTATGAGGATCTGCAGCTTCAGAGCATGAATAAATTTCAGATACACCATCTGCAATGGCGCTTATCAATAGTGCTCTATGTGAAATGGATTTGTCGCCAGGAACTTGCAGTGCACCTTTAAATCCATTTATTTGTGGAATAGTAATATTCATAAAAAAATCCTCACATATTTAATTGATGGTTGTCTGTAATGTGAGGATATGTATTATTCGTAGTTTAAAATATCTAACGACGCTGATGTTTTTCGTCTCTGCCGCCTCGGTGATCCGATTTTTTTCGTTCGCGCGATCGTTTCATTTCTTCACTCGCGTTCTCTCCGCCGGGCAATAGTACTTTATGACTTAGACTCATTTTTCCATCAGCATCTATGTGCATCAATTTAACTTCAAGTGTATCGCCGACTTTTACAAAATCATCTACTTTCTCTACTCGCTGCACATTCAATTGAGATACGTGCACAAGCCCTTCTTTTCCAGGTAAAATTTCTACAAATGCACCAAAGTCCGTAATTTTCTTTACCGTCGCCTTATATACTTTATTAACTTCCGGGACTTCTGCAAGACCGCGAATATACAGCATTGCCTTATCAGCAGACTCTTTTTCTACTGCTGCGACAGTTACCGTGCCATCATCTTCGACATTGATTTCTGCACCGCTATCTTTAACGAGCTGACGAATATTTTTTCCACCCGGACCAATTAATGCTCCAATCATATCAACAGGGATTTTTATAGTTTCTAAGCGCGGTGCATATTGAGATATTTCTGCCCGTGCATTGGAAAGGCAAGCAGCCATAATATTAAGAATATGCATCCGCCCCTCTTTTGCTTGATCAAGCGCTTTTTCAAGAATCTCGAATGAAATTCCTTTGATTTTAATATCCATTTGGAATGCGGTAATACCAGCAATTGTTCCGGCAACTTTGAAATCCATATCGCCAAGATGATCTTCATTTCCAAGTATGTCGCTTAAAATAGCAACTCGATCAGCTTCCTTTACCAAGCCCATCGCAATACCTGCGACTGGGCGGTTCATAGGAACACCTGCGTCAAAAAGTGCAAGAGTACCTGCACATACAGTTGCCATTGAAGAAGATCCGTTTGACTCAAGAATATCGGAAACCACACGTATTGTGTAAGGAAAACTCTTTTCAGCCGGAATCAATCTCTTTAGCGAGCGTTCTGCAAGATTTCCATGACCAATTTCGCGTCTTCCTGTTGAACCAAGTTTTCCAACTTCGCCAACTGAAAACGGTGGAAAATTATAGTGTAGCATAAAACGTTTTGTCGTTTCCGGCAGTAAACCTTCAAGAACTTGCTCATCCATTTTTGTTCCTAGTGTCGCAGTTGTAAGACTCTGTGTCTCGCCTCTTGTAAAGAGAGCAGAACCATGCGTACGGGGCAAAATCCCAACTTCACATGTAATTGGGCGAATGTCTTTTAAATTGCGGCCATCGAGACGTTTGCCGTCATTCAGAATTGTTGAACGCATAGCATCACGTTCAATATCAAGAAGTAATTCATCTATTAACAATTCCTTTTCAGGATATTTTTCAGCCAATAAAGTTTGAATTTCTGTATATAATTTATTTGTCGCTTCAGATCGTTCTTCTTTAGCCATTATTGTTCGGCTTAACTGTTTCATTTTAGCTTCAGCTAAAAAATTGATTTCTTCTTTCATACCAGCGGGAATTTCCGGCACAACAATATCCCGTTTTAACTTGTTAACTTCTTTTGCAAGTTCGATCTGAACAGAGCATAGCTCTTTAATCGCTTCATGTCCCACTCTCAATGCCTGCAGCAAATCATTTTCCGAAGCTTCTGCAGATTCGCCTTCGACCATAACAATAGAATCATTTGTTCCTGCCAGTGTAATGTCTAAATCACTTGATTCTAATTCCTTGAATGTAGGATTCACAATATATTTTCCATCAATTCGTCCTACACGTACTTCTGCAACAGGACCATCAAAAGGAATATCAGATACCATTAATGCAGCCGAAGCTGCGCATGCGCCAAGCACATCGCCATCATGTTCCATATCTGAAGAATAAACGGTAACGAGGAGCTGTGTCTCGTTCTTGTAAGTCTTGGGAAACATTGGTCTGATAGGACGATCAATTAAGCGCGATGATAATATTTCTTTTTCTGTCGGGCGTCCTTCACGTTTGAAAAAACCGCCCGGTATTTTTCCCGCGGCAGCAGTCTTTTCACGATACTCGACTTGTAGTGGGAAAAAATCCTGTCCTTCTTTGGCTTTATAATCACTTACAACTGTTGCCAGCACCATTGTATCCCCGTATCTAACCATTACAGCGCCGTGTGCTTGCTTGGCAAATCTTCCGGTTTCCAACGAAAACGTTTTTCCATTAAGTTGTATTTCCTTTGTAACTTTCATGATTACCTGCTTCTTTCTTCTAAAGAACCTCGTACTAAAAAATGACAACATTTATCGCATCAATTTATTTGCGAATATCAAGTTCTTGAATGATACTCCGGTATCGCGCAATATCTTTCTTCATTAAATAGTCTAAAAGCCTGCGCCTTTTTCCTACCAATTTCAACAAACCCAGCCGTGCATGGTGATCTTTTTTATATACATCAAAATGCGGCGATAAACTGTTAAGGTTCGCTGTTATAATTGCAATCTGTACTTCAGGCGTGCCAGTATCTGAAGAATTCTTGCCATATTTTTTCACCAGTTCTTTTTTTTGCTCAGTTGTAATTGGCATTTTAACTCCTTGTAAAATTAATTGTGCTTCTATTATATGTTTTTATATTCTTGCTGTAATGTAATGCTCAATTCTTTGTCTTTGTGCATCTGCTGAATTAGTTTTTCCGCCGAATCAAATTTATATTCGTCGCGTATTCTGCGTAAGAAACTGATTTTAAGATCACATCCATAAATATCCTTATTGAAATTGAATATATTTACTTCAACAGTACGTATATTTGACGATTGAAAGGTCGGGCGTACACCAATACTCGCCATACCAAAATACTTATCTATTCCAATATCTACCTTCACAAAATAAATTCCATTTGCAGGGATAAGTTTTTTATCCGAGTCAATTTTAATATTTGCAGTAGGATAACCGAGAAGATGCCCTCTGCCTTCACCCGAAATAACAGTGCCGCGCATTGCATACGGTCTGCCTAAATATTTCGCTGCATTTTCTATCATTCCGGAGTTTAATTCATTCCGTATTATCGAACTATTCACCGGATTGCCGTTAAATGTGTATGGCTCAACTTTTATAACATCAAAATTAAATTCATTTCCCAATTTTATCAAAGCATCTATTGTTCCTTCGCGATTCCTGCCCCAATGATGGTCAAATCCTTCTACGACTAATTTCAATCCAATGCTTTTAATGATATAGGTCGTATAGAAATCACGAAAACTTTGCTGTGAAAATGGTTTATCAAATTTAATCACAACAAACCAATCTACATTTAACTGCTCGCAATATTCCTGGCGTTCCTCCAGAGTCGTTAAAAGCTGTATTTTCTTTTCTGTATTTGATACAACCTCTTTTGGATGTGGCTCAAACGTAACCACAACACTTCTGCCATTCTTTTCTTTTGCAAGAGCAACGACTTTTTTAATAATATTTTGATGCGCAAGATGAACACCGTCAAATGTGCCAACCGTAATAATTGAATTTTTATTAAACGGAATTTCTTCAATTCGCCGAGCCAATTTCATGACTGCTTTGATTCTTTATTAAAATTGAATTCCGCCAATCGATTAATTGGTCAATTGTCATAGCATTCGCAACACGATGATCACCAATGCGAGTTCGTCTAAGCGCAACTAAAGTTGCGCCGCATCCAAGCCGAAGACCAAATTCATCAATCAAAGAACGAATATAAGTGCCTTTTGAACACGCTATGAGAAAATCAACAAATTGATCGTTAATATTTACAATTTTGAAACATGATATATTTATTTCGCGTTCAACTCGCTCCACTGTTTTTCCGACACGTGCATATTTATATAACGGTTTCCCACCATATTTTACTGCCGAGTACATTGGCGGCATTTGGAATTGTTTACCGATATAACTTTGAGCCGTTTCCTTAATCTGTTGTTCAGTTACCGCGGAAGCATCCTTCCATTCATGGACTGATGTTTCAGTATCAAAACTAGGAGTTCGTTCACCGATTTTACAAGTTCCGATATATTCTTTTTCTAATCCTACAAATTGCTCTATACTTTTAGTTTTCTTTCCGGTGCAAACGATAAGCAATCCCGTTGCATTAGGATCTAATGTGCCTGCGTGTCCAACTTTCCTAACATCAAAAAGCATTCGTACTTTTTTAACAACATCAAACGACGTCCATTTTAAGGGTTTGTCAAGAAAGAGAACTTCGCCTTCAATTGAAAAATCGTGGTACATAAATATTTCTTCATTCATGCGTCAGCCGAACTTATATCTTCTTCTATCTTTGGATCATTCTCATGAATTTTATGGAAAATATTCTCGAGCTTCATGGCTCTATCCAAAGTCTCATCTAAATAAAAAATAATCTCTGGTGTATAGCGCAATCGTACTGTATGCCCAAGCATTGAACGGATAGTTTTTTTTTTCACTTCCAATTTTGCAAAATATACTTTTTTATGTTCTTCGTCTCCCAAAATGCTTACGAAGACTTTTGCGATCTTGAGATCCGGACTCATCAATACATCAGTCACAGTTAATAAACCGTATTCAGCTATGCTGAAGTTACGTTGAAACATTAAGCCCAATTCTTCTTTAATGAGAGAACCGACTTTTTCGGATCGAACAGACACGTTTTATCCTTTATTCCAGTTTACGTTTTGTTTCAACAGTTCTATATGCTTCAATAATATCGCCATTCTTGATATCATTGAAATTTTCAAGACTAATACCACACTCAAATCCTTGTTCAACTTCTTTCACATCATCTTTAAAACGTTTCAGCGACGCAATATTCCCGGCGAATACTTCGATTCCATCACGTATAATACGAACATGATTGTTCCTAACAATTTTCCCGTCTCTAACATAGCAGCCGGCAATAGTGCCAATTTTAGATATTTTAAATACATCACGAACGTCCACAGTTGCAGTAACTTCCTCTGTCACAGTTGGTGCTAATAAACCTTCCAGGGCTTTCCGAACATCATTGATCGCATCATAAATAATACTATAGATCCTGATATCAACATCTTCGTGCTGTGCCAGCTGGCGCGCCTTAAGATTTGGACGGACATGGAATCCAATAATTACAGCACTTGATGCCATAGCAAGCAGAACATCTGACTCAGAAATACCACCGACGCCTTTATAAATTACCTGCACTTTGACTTCATTTGTTGAAAGCTTCATCAAGGAATCAGATAGAGCTTCCGCTGAGCCGTCCACATCTGCTTTGACAATGACCGGTAAATCGCGCACTTGTCCTTCCTTAATCTGTTGCGAAATATCATCTAATGTTACACGTCTGTTTTGCCTGAAATCTTGTTCTCGTTTTAATTGCTGACGTGTTAGACTAATTTCACGCGCCTGATGTTCGTCTTCAATTCCGATTAAATCATCTCCAGCTTGCGGTATGCCGTCAAAACCGACGACTTGAACAGGCTGTGACGGCTTAGCAGCTTCTATGCGTTGACCTCGTTCATTGAACATAGCTCGCACTCGCCCGCTCCAAACACCGCATACAAATGAATCACCGATGCGCAAAGTTCCTTTTTGTACAAGAATTGTTGCAATAATTCCTTTACCTTTATCTAACTCAGCTTCCACAAGTGTTCCACGTGCTTCTCTATTTGGATTTGCCCGAAGATTAAGCATTTCAGCTTCCAGCAAAATTTTTTCTAGAAGCAAAGTAACATTTGTTCCTTTCTTTGCAGATATTTCTACTGCTTGATGTTTTCCGCCATATTCTTCGACTAGAAGTCCGCGTTCTGCTAATTGCTGCTTGATCCTTTCAGGATTAGATTCCGGTTTATCAATTTTATTAATAGCAACAATTATCGGAACATTTGCTGCTTGAGCATGGCTTATAGCTTCGACGGTTTGCGGCATCACACTATCATCGGCAGCAACTACTAACACAACAATATCTGTAACTTGCGCACCTCTAGCCCGCATTGCCGTGAATGCTTCATGGCCGGGAGTATCAAGAAATGTAATCTGTTTATTATCATCAACAGTAACTTCATACGCGCCGATATGTTGTGTTATTCCGCCCGATTCACCAGCAACAACATTCGAATTTCGAATATGATCCAGCAATGATGTCTTACCGTGATCAACATGACCCATAATTGTGACGACAGGTGCTCGTGGAAGAAGTGTCTCTTCTTCATCTTCTATATCTGAAAGGGCTTCTGATGAAAACTCTTCTTCAAAGTCGATCTGAAATCCAAATTCGTCTGAGACAAGCGTGATAGTGTCTTTATCTAAACGCTGATTTATTGACACCATAATTCCGAGAGCCATTACTTTTTGAATAACTTCAGCTACAGTTACATGCATTAAATTGGCGAGTTCACCAACAGTAACATATTCTGTCACTTTAACTCTCATTTTATCATGCTCAATCTGATCGAGTTTTTTCTGCTCTTCTTCTTCTCTCTTTTCTTTTTTCTTTCTACGTATGGCAGCACGCGCAATCGCTAACTCGTCACCAGAATCTGCAAGTGTTTCACGAATTGCTTTTGCCACTTCGTCTTCATTGACTTCGGCGCGGCGGACCCTTTTATGTTTTCTTGACTTAGATTCTTCCTCATCCTCTGATTTGCCCGATCCAGATTTTGTTTTTTTGATTTCGTCTCTAACTTTTTTCTTTTTCTTCTTCCTTTTTTCTTCAATATCCGGCTTCTGAATGCTCCGAACAGGCGTAAGGTCTATTTTCCCCTTGATTGTTAAACCGCGCTGCGGACGTGCAACTACAACTTCTAACGGTGTCTGCAATTGCTTCTTTGTTCGTCCTGCTGCTTTTTCTTTAACTCGAGTTTCTTCCTTCGGTTTTTCAAGTTTTGATTTTACTTCTGCAACAGGTAATGGTTGTTCAATTGTTTTCTCGGAAATTACAATTTCTTCTATCCCGGGTTGTACAATTTCTTTAACAGGAATTTTCACTTCTTCCTGTACTACCGGTTGTGGAATTTCTTCTATAACTTGAATTATTGTTTCTTCTTTTACTGGTTGTTGTTCCTCCTTTAATGCAGCAGGTTCTTCAATGCCGACAGTTTTCTTTTCAACTTTTTCGACTATCTCTGTTTTTTCTGTCGTTTCTTTCCTCCGAATAGAACGGAACTCTTGAATCTTGCGCTGGTGCCTCTCTGCTACTTCTTTGTCTTTTTTAAAATGGCCCATAATAACAGGCATCATATCATCTGTTACAGTGGACATGTGGGATTTTACATCGAAACCTTTCTTTTTCAGAAAGTCAATGATTGTCTCGCTTGAAAGATTTAATTCTTTGGCGAGATTGAAGATCTTCATTTTTTTTAAACCTTGTTCAGACATTCTGATCTTCTTTCGTTACACACGAAATTAATGTTTTATTCGCCTTTCGGCGTAATGATTTCTTTCTCTTTTGTTATTGCATTTTCCGGCGGCTTTGAGTCTAAAGATATTTCTTCCTTTTCGATCTTATCCTCTTTTTCTGATTTATCTATTTCTGCAAGCAAAGCATCTGTTTCTTCGTCAACCTCAACTTCTGCTTCTTCAAGACCTTTTTTTAACATTGCAAGGATCTCTTCTATTTTTTCCGGTTCGATTCCGAGCGTGTTGATTAAATCTTCTTTTGATGTTTGGATTATGTCGCGTACAGATTTATAATTCTCATCAAAGAATTTGTGGAAAAGTACATCGCCGAGTTCTTCGCGAAATTCCGACAGATCCATATCATATTCTTCTTCTTCGCCGCCTTCTTTCTGCACATTCAACTCGTATCCTGTCAATTTGGATGCTAAGCGAACATTTTGTCCACCTTTGCCAATGGCAAGCGAAACCTGATCATTAGCGACATTGATCATTGCTCGCTTGTTTTCTTTATCTATCTGAATTTCTTTAAGTTTTGCCGGCGCAAGTGCACGCTGAATGAATACCAAAATATCTTCTGAATAATTGATGACGTCTATATTCTCATTATTCAATTCTCGGACGATCGCATGGATACGAACTCCCTTCATTCCAACACAAGCCCCGACAGCATCAATACGTTCATCATGCGAAAGCACTGCAACTTTAGCTCTATCACCAGGTTCGCGTGCAATTCTTTTAATTTCAATGATGCCATCATAAACTTCTGGAATTTCAATTTCAAATAAACGCATAAGAAATGCAGGGTCGGTGCGGGATATAACGACAGTTGGATTACCTGCACCTTTACGAACTTCTTTTACAATAGCACGTATCGTGTCTCCTTTTTTATAACGCTCTTTGTAAATTTGTTCATTCCTCGGAAGCAGCAATTCATTCTTGTTGTGTATGACAAGAATTTCACCTTTGCCTTTGCGAATCTGATAAATTTCACCTACAACAATTTCTCCGATTGAATTTGTGTATTCATTGAATATTGTTTCACGCTCTATTTCTTTGATACGCTGATTTAAATTTTGTTTTGCGCTGATTACAAGGCGACGGCCAAAATCTACTAAGGAGACAATTTCAACAAACTCTTCCCCAAGAGCTAAACTATCTCCAGATTTATTTTTAGCATCTTCAACGGAAATCTGCGTGGCTGGATCTTCAACCACTTCAACAACTTCTTTTTCAAGATAGATTTCGATGTCGCCTTTATCCATATTGACGACAACATCGTATTTTACATTGGGCCCGTATTTCTTTTTCACCATCATCCCAAAAATATCTTCTACTATCCCGATAAGAATATCTTTATCGATACCTTTTTCGCGAGCCATCTGTGCAAATGATTCAACAATTTCGTGATTCATCTTACCTCCAAACTACAGAGCATCCATTCTTTTGACTACCAAGGAAGCTCTTCAATTGATTCAATAATCTCATTAAAAGAAACCTTAAAGTTTCCTTCATTTTTAGTAATAAAATTTAAAATATCTCCTTCTATTCCGTTAAGTCTTCCGATGACCTCGACAACTTCGCCGTCTTTTCTGTAACGCACGCGAAATCGTCTTCCTATATTTTTTCTATACTGTCTTAACATTTTAAGTGGCTTCGTTAAATCGGGAGAAGACACTTCCAATATATACGAATCTGGAATGATGTTTTGAAGCTCAAGCGCTTCTCCGATCTTTCGATTCAGTTCAGTGCATTGATTAATCGTGATACCCGAATCTGTATCTATAAAAAGTCGGACCACTTTTCTTTCCTTATCGGCTGCAATATGTATTTCAACGATAAATGCATTTATTGCGTTAAGAAAAGAAGCCGCTATTTCTTCAATTTTTCGTTGCAGATCCATTAACCAAGTATTCCAAAAAAAAATAGCCCGTCTACCTCGGGCTATCTACATCAACTATGTATAATATACACAATGCATTATGAAGAAGCAAGAAAATTTATATCATGGATCCACTTGTCTATAAGGATTATTCACCCAAGCCCATGCAGGATATGTCAGTGTTAAACTATTTAATATCTGACCATAACTTGTAGTTTTTTGATATGTCTGCGCTTTCGGCGATATCTCTATACTATCTTTAATTTTTAACTCTCGCATGAGCATTTAGTATGGTAATGGAAAGGAATAAAAAAACATAAAAACCTAAAGCCAGCTGATAACTAAGATTGTGTTTACTTTCATATTGCCTCGCATAAAATAATTTAGTAAATCGTTTAAAACTATTTAGCCGATCCTCACAATAGAATATTTTAAAAAACAACGTGAGGTAATTTGGTAAAGTGATAATTCAAAACAGAATCTATTAAGTAAAAGCTTTATATTTTTGCATTCTTATCAATTTAAAAGTTTTTAATCACTACATGCTTTTTGTAGAATTCCTCAATAATTTCAGCTGCCTCGACCGGGTTATCTGTGACATGGAACATATTTATATCTTCCGGAGAAATCATTTTCTCTTGGACAACCACAGTCTTGATCCAATCAACAAGACCTTTCCAGTAGTCAGAGCCCATAAGGATAATTGGAAATTTTTGAGTTTTATTTGTCTGAACAAGTGTGAGTGCTTCGAAGAATTCGTCAAACGTGCCAAATCCTCCAGGCATTACTATAAATCCATGCGCATACTTTACAAACATTACTTTACGCACAAAGAAATGTCTAAAAGTTTGCAGCCTGCCACGATCTATATATTTATTTACTTCTTGTTCATTCGGCAGTTCAATGGCAACACCAACAGAATTGCCCTTTTGTTCCTGTGCCCCTTTATTTGCTGCTTCCATAATGCCGGGACCGCCTCCCGTTAGGACATTAAATCCGCGCTTGACAAGTTCTTTAGCCACCTGCACTGCGAGTTTGTAGTACTTCGAATCTGGGTTCAATCGAGCAGAACCAAATACGGAAACAAGATTTTTCTGCTTTGACATCAAAGTGAACCCATCGACAAATTCAGCCATTATATGAAAGATACGCCACACATCATCCTGCGCTGTGAGAATATCTCTTAGTTGTAAATCTTGCTGCATATCGTAGTCTGATCGAGATTGGTGGTTCGTATTGTTGTTTTCCATACTTACTCCTTTTAATTTCCAAGAAGCGATTTTATTATTGCAGATGCTCTTTTGATTTGTTCCATATTGACATCGAGATGTGTGACAGCACGAAGAGTAGATATACCCATTTCAGAAATAAGAACACCTTCAGCTTTTAAGTTCGATATAAATTCTTCTGTGTTTTCCGATCTGCCGCCAATATTGAAAATAATAATATTTGTTTGCACAGAATTTAAATCAAGACTAATACCAGAAATATTGCTCAATTCTTTTGCCAGCCACTTTGCATTTTCATGATCTTCTTTCAAGCGGTTTATGTTGTGATCAAGTGCAAATAATGCACCTGCAGCAATAATTCCGGCCTGGCGCATTCCGCCGCCAAAGATTTTTCGATATTTACGTGCTGAAGCAATTAATTCATGCGTTCCAGTTAAAGCAGAGCCAATTGGAGCGCCCAATCCTTTTGAGAAACACACCGAAACCGTATCAAAGTATCTTGCATATTCTTTCAGAGCAATTCCTGTTGCAACAGATGCATTCCAGAGTCGAGCACCATCAAGATGCAACGCAAGATTCCTATTTCGCGTTAAATCATGAATTTTCTTAATTTCTTCAATTGAATAAATTGTTCCGCCTGCCTTGTTGTGTGTATTTTCAAGGCAGACCAATGAAGTCTTTGGATTGTAATAAATTTTAGAACGGATTGCCTGTGCGACCTGCTCTGCTTTTAAAATTCCATGATTTCCTTTGACAGTACACAATTGCACATTTGAAAGAAATGCAGCTCCGGCAGTTTCAAAATTGTAAATGTGCGATTCGCTTTCAACAATAACTTCATCACCCGGCTGAGTTTGGGTTTTAATTGCAAGTTGATTCGCCATAACTCCAGAAGGCACAAACAAAGCTGCTTCTTTTCCAAGAATTTCAGCCACCCTTTCCTGCAAGCGATTTACTGTCGGGTCTTCTCCATATACGTCATCGCCAACTTCTGCAGAAAGCATCGCCTCGCGCATTTCACGCGACGGTTTTGTTACCGTATCGCTTCGTAGATCAATTTTTTCCACATCAATCCCTTTTTAATTTATTTCTTTTCAAGATAACTGTAATAAGAATCATTATTGATGCACCAAGGCATATTTGAGCAACGATATCACCATATTTCACATAGAATGTTTTTTCTGATGTCGATCCAATACCGGCAACAAATTTTGTGGTCGCATATAAATTCGTTGTAAATAATCTTTTCCCTGTCGGATCAACGACCATAGAGATACCTCCATTTGCACATTGAACTACCCATCGTCGCGTTTCAACTGCCCTTAGAGAGGCAAATGAAGCATGTTGATACGCACCGGATGTATTGCCCCACCAGCTATCGTTTGTAATGATGACAAGAAATTCTGCTCCGCGTTTTACAAATTCTCTGACATAATTTGGATAAACAGACTCATAACATATCATTCCTGAGAATTTTATTTGATTTCCATCTTTTAAATTGATTTGATATATAATCGTATCTTCTCCTTTTCCCCAGCTTGAGATTCCAACATTCCATTTTAACGGTTCGATGAGAAAACGAAATGTTTCGGCATAAGGAATACGTTCTGCAAAAGGAACTAAGATTGTTTTCTTATGAATTTGCCCAATGATGTGATTGGGTTGAATTAAAACAGCAGAGTTGTATGATTCCACATATAAATTTGATTTTCCAATCATTTCCGCAGTTGTAGGCGCATGCAATGAATCAAAATATTCTGCAGTAGGGAGCCCGGTATAAATAGGAATATTTAAGGAATCTGACAGCGCCAAAAGCTCTGAAAGATACAGGGAATATCGCGGCAGCAGAATATGAAATGGAATAGCAGTTTCCGGCCAAAATATTATATCAGGTTTTAATTTTGTAAGCTGTGCGGTTGCATCGAAATAATAATTTAGCTGACGTGAATAGGATTCCCATTTATCATTGTAACTTCCGCCCCATTTATCCCACGGATCAAAGTTTGGCTGAATAACGCCAACAGAGATTTTGATTTTTGAATTTTCCGATTTCTTGTTAATAATGTATTTGCCGTAAAGGGCAGATCCAAAATACAAGATGATTAATACTGATACTAATTTTAGAACTTGCAAAAATTTCCATTTGCCGTTAGTTTGATTCAATATTACGAGGAATGCTATAATGTTGAATGCGAAGATAAGAAGTGTCAATCCGTATACAGATGAATACTCAACAATCTGTATTCGATTGAGATCGTACGCCTGGCTGTTTCCAAGTGTGAGCCATGGAAACGAATATTCACTCAGCGAATGAAGATATTCAAATGAAGTCCAGAATAATGCAAAAGATATCAGCCCTTGAACAAGTCCAAGTCTTCTCTTAACCACAAATGCACAAAGTACCGATGGCATATAAAATACAGGATGGATAAAAACCACCGCAGCCCCTGCCGTCATCATCCAGATATCTCTTCCGATAACAAAGCCGCCTGTCCAGTACAAGGTTATGAGATGGAATACCAAAAGAAATAAATATGAATCTTTTGCAATTTTATAGAAAGATTCTGAGCTTGCGAAAAGAAAAAACAACGGAATAAAAGCAACGTAAGCTAAAGAATAAAATGGAGAAGGAGGAAAAGAGAAACCGAGAAGAATTCCAGAAGAAACAGCAATGCCCGCTCTGAGCAGCCATCGTTCTTGAATTTTGTGCAACTCGTAATTCATTATTAAAAACTTTTTTACTATTGTTTATTTTTAATATTGTACCAATATTTTTCTAAAGCAATAAAAAGCACAAGTACACTTGCCGCACAGAATAATCCAATAACTGCTCCTCCTATTACATCGAAGGGATAATGAGCACCTACGTACACCCGCGAGTACGCTACAATTGCTGCAAATCCAAAAAACCACCATTTTAATTTCGGGAAAAAGAAAGCCAGTATAAGAGCACCTGCAAAATTGTTGACAGCATGCGAAGACGGGAATGAATACCCGCTTCCGCAACTGACAAGCAGATGAACACTGTGCAAAGTAAAGCATGGTCTTGCGCGCTCAAACCAAAACTTAATCACAGAGCTGCTTAGTTGATCACTGAAAATAATAGTAATGATAAGAAGAATGGCTGCAATCTTAATTCGACGGCTCCCGCGAATAAGCATCCAAAGCAGAATTACGGCAACAAGGATTAACACGATGCGCTGTTTGTTCAAGTCAGTAATGAACGGCATAAGAAAATCGAAAACCGGATTGCACAATGAACTATTTATAAAGCGAAACAATGAAATATCTATGGAATTGAAAAAATCGAGCACAATTTTCTCTTTAATAAGTTAAAGGTAAAAAGTCAGTACCAAAACAGGCAGTTGCTGCAACACTATAGTATCCCAATACAGTATTAAGTGCTGCGAGGTAATTGGCGAATTGTTTCATAATTTATTTCTTAGTTTTATACAGAATGGAAGCAATGGCGAATGCCGCACAACCTTCGCCTCTTCCGAAAGATCCAAGTCCCTCATGTGTGGTAGCTTTGATGGAAATTAAATTTGGGGAAATGTTGAGTGCTTTTCCGATAGATTGACGCATTCTATTAACGTATTTAGCGATTTTCGGTTTTTCCAGAATTAAAGTTGAATCTATATTATTGATCTCGAATCCATTTTCTCTAATCATTAATCCGACTTTTTTTAGGAGCTTAAGACTTGAAATATTGCGAAATGCTGCATCGCTATCCGGGAAATGTTTTCCTATGTCACCTAAAGCCGCAGCACCAAGAAGAGCGTCGCAAATGGAATGCAGTAAAACATCAGCATCAGAATGCCCAAGAAGTCCGATATCCGATTTAATATGAACTCCGCCTAAAACAAGCTTCCGTCTATGCACTAAACGATGAACATCATAACCTAATCCAAATCGAATCAACGCTTTTGTTTGTTTTTCCATTTAATTAACTTCTGTTATCTTATTTCAAAACTTTTCTCGGATTTCATGCATTTGATCCATTCTATTTTTAAACCCTTTATATGAGATGCACGCGGACCAATCTTTGCTTCTTTAATAAATTCTTCAATTAGCGAACGATCTCCTTCAATCTCGATTTCCACCTCACCAGAAAAAATGTTACGTACGTAACCGACGAGCCCGAGAGATATTGCTCTATTAAAAATGAAATAGCGGTATCCAACGCCCTGCACCAATCCACTCACTGATACATGTGCTCTTACTTCCATAGTAAATGCCAAATTACAAGGAATGTGTTTGACATGCAATAAAATCAAAGAAATTAAAAAGGGACAGCTCAACGCCATCCCTTTAAAAGTGCCCGGAGCGAGACTTGAACTCGCATGCCCTTACGGGCGCCACCCCCTCAAGATGGTGTGTCTGCCAGTTCCACCATCCGGGCAAAGAAATGTGAGCGTGGGTGGGCTCGAACCACCGACCCTTTGCTTAAAAGGCAAATGCTCTACCCCTGAGCTACACGCTCGCACCTTTCACACTTTACTCGCTAACTGCGAGCATGTTCCGCTTTACCGAACAATTATAATATACAAAACAGAGCATTAAAATTCAATCCGAATTTTCTTGTACTTTGGGAATCAGAACTTACCTGTTAACTCCCCTTTGATATATGGGAAAACAGTGAGAGAAGAGGTTACTAATTATTGTAAACAATACTTAAGGGAAGGATAAAGTGAGCGTGGCGAACAGGGTTATTCCATTTTAAGATAATTTTCTCTCAAACATTTATTCGCCTGGAAGTCTCCTATTCATCCGGGATATTTTGTTGGATACATAATCGGAAAACAATAGAACCTTCAAGCGATGATAACGATACAATCTTTCATGATTATGCAACAATTGAAGAATTCAATACATCTCGTATAGAATGGCAGCCTAATATGCCTCCTAAGATTTTACACATAAAATTTGACTTTACTGCTCATATTAATCACTTTCAAGAATTATTTTGTAGACAGTATTCTTACCTTCAATTATATATTCAATCATTGGACTGTCTGATGTCACCGTAAATTCTTGTTCTTTTTCTAAATTATGAGTGAGATAATAACTATTTTCTAAACCACATCCTCCTCAAAGGAAATTAAAAATGATCGCAATAGAAAATCTTTTCTTTATAATCCTCGTATATCTAGTAGACTTTAAGCATGACAAAGAAATAATAGCCATTCATCAAACGAATATCAATTTGACTTCAATAGTGTCTTGAAATTATGCACAAGCCACTCAAATTTGCATTGAATGTCTTTTACTCATTTTATGATCAGAAATTTTATACTATGCAGATGCACGGCTAAAAAAACAAAACCCCGATAAAATTATCAGGGTTCATGGTTTATACTATTTTAAAAATCTGTTAACAATCACACATTATCTAAGCTGTTGTCCTGTCCGATTTGTAGAGCGTTTCACCGAGCCTATTGTATAACAATGCAATCAATGCACCACAAATAAAGCCGTAGACAAGTCCCCAAATCAATCCCACAAAAGCACCGCCGAAACTTATATTGTATCCTAAGCAGAATGAGTTGAGCGTATCAAGTGTTCTGCCCTTTCCTCGCACGGCATCACAAATAGTCGCCGCAAATATTCCCAATCCCCAAACAATACCTACTGCCAACCCTAATGCTCTTACACGCAGTTTCATAACGACCTCCAAGTGGTTTTGTTTATTTTATTTATATCAACTTAAGAGAATTGCTTTCCTAAGAACAAGTGTTAAACAAAGCATTAAAATTCATTGCGAATTTCCTGGACTCAAACCTGCCTTTTGTGCTGTAACTTTCGTGTTATTCTTTTTACGAAATAGAATACCAATTGGTATTATCACACAATAACCGAGCACTAACAATATCGGCGCGACAACGAGAGGCATTATTCCATTCCATGGATCTTGTGCAAGCGCAACATAACCAAGTATTATACATACTAAACCTGCACTGAGAATTTGATAATTTGATTTTGTAAATGGAATTGCACTATTTATTGCTTTCGGTTTGGTAATTAATCGCTTTTCTATTCGAGCCATTATTTTCTCCAATTATGATTTATTAAAAAGCCCGGCGATGGAAAAACACCGGGCATAACCGCAATTTAAGCAATGGTCAGGGGAGTTACCATTGCTTTGATCTAAAAAGTAATATAAATCATTTCTATTCAATGTCAAGATCCAAAAAATATTACTGATGCCTAGTTATGTTCAACTTCCCTTCTGAGAGACGCAGAACACGATGGGCACGTCTTGTAAGGTCAAAGTTGTGTGTTGCAACAACAAATGTCATTCCGAATTCTTCCGACAAGTGAACGAGCAGCCGATGCAAATTCAGGCCATTCTCTTCGTCAAGATTACCTGACGGTTCGTCTGCAAGAACAAGTTTAGGATTGTTCATAAGCGAGCGTGCAACAGCAACTCGTTGTTGTTCTCCACCAGAAAGTTCATTTGGTTTATGACTTGCGCGATCTGCAAGCCCAACTTGTTCTAAAAGGATTTTAGCACGAGGTGTTGCTTCCTTAACAGTTTTTCCAGCTATCAATGCCGGCATAGTTACATTTTCTAAAGCCGTAAATTCTGGAAGTAAATGATGGAATTGAAAGATAAAACCGAGTGAACGATTCCTAAATGCAGATAGTTGTTCTTCTGCAAGAGCAAACACGTTCTGTTCGCCAAGTTTCACATTTCCATCTGTAGGGCGATCAAGCCCTCCTAAAATATGAAGCAAAGTACTTTTACCCGAACCCGAAGGACCTACAATCACAACAAATTCTCCGTGTCGGATTTCAATATCCACACCTTTAAGAACCTGCAGAGTTTGATTCTTTCCTGTTGGATATTCTTTCCAAATATTCTCTCCGGTAAGAAGAGTAGAGCGGCGTGTCATTCCCATCGTATGGCTTCCACTGGATCAAGATTTGCAGCCCGCTTAGCCGGAAAGCGTGAAGCAAGCGAACATAAAGCGATCGCCGCAGCTGCTATTACTGCAATGTCTAAAATATGCACTTCAACCGGCATAGCAGGAATTATATATATTGTCGTATCTAGTGCAATTAAATGATAATGCTGCTGAAGGTATACCATAAGTAACCCAATTAAAGATCCTGTTATTGTTCCAACAATTCCAACAAATAAACCTTGAAGGGCAAATATATTTCTAAGATTCTTGTTTGATGCGCCCATCGACTTTAAAATTCCGATATCCCGTCTTTTCTCAATAACTGTCATTGTCAATGAGCCAAGAAGATTAAATGAAGCAACTGCAATGATAAGACATAGCACGATATAGGCGCACCATCGCTCGATTTGCATTACAGTGAATAATTCATGATGCAGATCGTACCAAGTTAGATAACGAAATGCGCTCCCGTACTTCTTTTGCAATACATTCTTCACATAATTTGCATTATCTATACGATCGAAGCGAATATCTATACCGTCAATTCGCCCTCCGCGACAAAAGAGAGATTGAGCGCTGTTTAAGTTTGTATAAGCATAATACCCATCATAATCTTTATTGTTTGATTCATAAATTCCAACTACTTGAAAACGGCGAATGACAGGTAATGATAACTGCATCGTCGCTAATTCAGCACCGGCGGGACTTACTACAGAAATTGTATCACCGATTAAAACACCTAATCTATCTGCAAGAACAAGGCCCAGTATAATTCCGCTCTTTCGTTCTTTATCTAATTCAATTGAGCCGAGGACAAGTTTTTCTGAAAGCCCAGAGACAAGCGGAATTTTGTTTGCTTCAAGTCCTCTGATATTAACTACACGATTCACACTTCGAGAAACTATGAGTGCCTTTCCACCGACAAATGGCGAACATGCTTTCACATAAGGCTGATTTGATATGTAATCAATCATAGGTTTGCAATCTACAGAATCTATCGGAAAAGTACTTTCGATTCGAAGATGCGGATCAAAATTTATAAGAATAGAAGACACCAAGCTTCCAAATCCGTTAAACACTGACAGCACAATAACAAGCGCAGCCACACCAATCGTGACACCTGTGATAGAAATTGCGGAAATGATCGAGACAAATTTGACATCTTTTTTGCTCAATAAATATCGACGCGCTATAAGACGTTCGTACCGCATTATGAAAACCTAATAAGCTTAATTGGGTCCATCTTTGCTGCAAGTCTTGATGGAAACACCGATGCAAGAAAACTCATGCCAAGTGCAGCTGCACTAACGAGAATAAAGTTGAATACGGAAAGCTCAATTGGCACGTGTGTCATAAAATAAATTCCGGATGGAAGGGGAAAGAACCTATAACGAAGTTCTAACCAACAAATTATTACAGCAATAATATTTCCAATAATCGTTCCAACGATCCCGATAAGCAATCCCTGCTTTAGAAAGACCCAAACAATATCTTTTCGCTTCATACCAATAGTCATTAGTGTTCCGATCTCTCTCGACTTTCCAAGTATCATCATCAACAAAGTGCCGATAATATTCACTGTTGCAACAACGATAATGAGTGCCAAGATAATTAAAACAGGAATTCGCTGGAGATCGACCCATGCAAATAAATTTCTGTACTGTTGAAACATTGTTCTGGCATAATACGGATATCCGAGGTATTCAGGAATTTGTTGGGCGAGAGACGCAAGACTATCTGTATTTGAAACTAAAATATCAAATCCTGAAACTGTTTTTCCGACCTGACACAGACGCTGCGCATTTCTAAGATTCACGTAAACAACACTTCCATCATAATCTGCCATTCCAGTTTCATAAATACCGCTGATTTCAAATTGCATTATCCTGGTATTTGCAAGTGAAAGCGATGTTCCGCCAAGTGCGTACATTAAAACATGATCATTTAGTTTTGCATTTATTTTTTCTGCTAAACGCCGCCCTATAATAACTCTTTGAGCGCCTGTTTCACGCTCTTCAAGATCATATATACCTTCCACAAGTCTTCGTTTTGCTGCTGAAATATCATTCGTTGGATCAACACCTTTAATTAAAATCCCGTCAATATCTGAATCCGATCTAATCATTCCTTCTCGAGAAAGATACGGCGCCATTTCAAGTACCTCAGGGAATCTCGAAATAACTTTTTGAATTGTTAGAGCTGGATCCGGCAATAAATCATTCTCAAAAGCGAACAATTGCATATGAGCCGTAAAACTTACGACATTATCTTTAATGGT
Source organism: Ignavibacteriota bacterium (assembly GCA_963833465.1). Lineage (GTDB taxonomy): Bacteria > Bacteroidota > Ignavibacteria > UBA10030 > UBA10030 > Fen-1298. Next base: position 74,281 of record CAWHXW010000002.1, read on the forward strand.
TTTTTCAAATCCGCCGAGAATGGCGAGCGTGATATCTAAACTTGCAACGCCAAGCGTGACTCCAATTATTGCGATGAAAGTAATGAATGATACGAAACCCCTGTTATGTCTCGATGTCAGATGTCTGACTGCAATGAAATCTGTCACATCGATTTTTTTTAGTTTTAAGTTCAAAGAGAACCCAATAATTATTGGTTCATGGAAAATTTAAGAAGATAGCTCTTTATGAATTCATCAATTGCGCCGTCCATTACCGCTTGCACATCGCCTTTTTCTGTACCAGTTCTGTGATCTTTTACGAGTTGATATGGTTGAAACGTGTAAGATCGGATTTGACTTCCCCACTCAATTCTTTTCTTTGTGCTTTCAATTGCACTTAACCGTGCTTCTTCTTCTTCACGCTTAATTTGATAAAGTCGAGACTTCAACATTTTCATCGCACGTTCACGGTTTTGAAACTGCGATCGTTCTTCCTGACATGCTACAATAACACCTGAAGGAATATGAGTAATGCGCACCGCAGTTTCAACTTTGTTGACATTCTGGCCGCCCTTGCCGCCAGAACGATATGTATCTATTTTTAATTCTGAAGGATTAATTTCTATTTCTACATCATCTTCAACTTCAGGATAAACAAATACTGAAGAAAATGAAGTGTGCCTGCGGGCATTTGCATCAAATGGTGAAATACGCACGAGACGATGCACACCAATTTCTGCCTTCAAATATCCATATGCATACTTACCGATTACTTCAATCGTTGCACTTTTGATACCTGCTCCTTCGCCTTCTAACATATCAGCAAGAAATATTTTTAATCCATGACGTTCGCACCATCTCGAATACATTCGTAAAAGCATTTCTGCCCAATCCTGCGCCTCTGTTCCGCCAGCCCCAGAGTGAATAGTCAAAAATGCGTTTTTCTCATCATCGGGACCGCTCAACATATTTTTAAGTTCGAGATTTTCGACTCCGTTGCGAAGTTTTTCAATATCCCGACTGACTTCTGTTTCAAAGCCTGTTTCTTGCGCTTCTTCAGCCATTTCAATTAAAAACTTCGTATCTCGGCAAAGATTATCAAGCGTATTCCATGCATCAAGCCATTCTTTTCGATTGTTAATTTCTTGAATGATTTTTTGCGCAGCCACATTATCATTCCAAAATCCGTCTATCGTTGTCCTTGCTTGATATTCATTTAATTCTTTTTCTTTTTTATCAAGGTCAAAGATACCCCCGAAGTGCATCTATACGTTTTCTCTGCTCCTCTAACTCCGTTCGCAAATCAATAAAGCCCAATTTGTTTTTTTCCTCTCTTGTTCTTTTGCAGCATTTACATCAGCAAAATAGCTGCTTTTAATACAATTCTATTTTATTCTAATATGAAGTTCATTTAATTGTTTCTGATCTACTAATGACGGTGCTTCGTCCATTAAAGACATACCGCTTGATGTTTTCGGAAAAGCAATCACATCGCGGATAGATTTACTGCCTGTCATCAGCATAATAATACGATCAAGTCCGAATGCAATTCCTCCATGCGGCGGTGCACCATATTTAAATGCATCCAGCAAAAATCCAAATTTCAGTTTTGCCTCTTCCTGCGAAATGCCAAGAAGACTGAACATTTTACTTTGTAATTCCTGCGTGTGAATACGGATACTGCCTCCTGCAATTTCGTTTCCGTTCAAAACTAAATCGTAAGCTCGTGCCCGTGCTTTGCACGGATCGTTTTCCAGCAAAGAAATATCTTCCGGTTTAGGTGCAGTGAATGGATGATGCACAGCGACAAACCGTTTTTCTTCTTCACTGTATTCGAGCAATGGAAATTCTGTTACCCAGAGAAAATTCCATTTCCCTTCTGGAATCAAATTCAATCTTTGAGCCATTTCGAGACGTAGAGTTCCGAGAATAGTCAAAGCTTTCTGCCAGATACCAGAAACTAACAAGATAAGATCTCCAGACTTTGCCCCCAACTTTTTAGCAATAGCATTTGATTCTTCTTGTGTTATAAATTTTCCGGCAGAGCATTCAACTTTATCTTCGGCAACTCTTAAATACACTAAGCCGCCTGCACCAAGCGATTTGACATAATCTGTTAAAACATCTAATTGACTTCTTGTGTATGAAGCAAGTTTCGGAACGTTAATCCCTGCAACAATTCCGCCCTTCTTTACAACATCACTGAAAACTCGAAAACCAGATCCCGCAGCTATATCCGAGCAATCGCAAATTTCTAAATTGAATCTTGTATCAGGTTTATCGCTTCCGAATCGCTCCATCGCCGATTTGTACGTTATAATCGGAAATGTTTGCGGTAATTCATAGTTCAGTATCAATTTAAAAATATCTGCAATTGCGCCTTCAGCGATTTTTTGAATATCTTCTTCATCGACAAATGACATTTCGACATCGATTTGCGTGAACTCCGGCTGGCGGTCTGCACGAAGATCTTCATCTCTAAAACATTTTACAATTTGGAAATATCGATCGAATCCAGCTACCATCAAAATTTGTTTATAGGTTTGAGGCGACTGCGGCAATGCATAAAATTTCCCGCCGTGCAATCTGCTTGGTACAAGAAAATCACGCGCTCCTTCAGGTGTGCTTTTCATCAAAATTGGAGTTTCGATTTCAATAAAACCATTTTTATCGAAATACTTCCTCGCAACTTGATAAACGTTATGCCTCATAATCAAATTACTTTGCACAGAATGCCGCCGTAAATCGAGATATCTATATTTTAATCTCAAGTCTTCGTTAATTTCGACATAATCATCAAGTGCAAACGGAGGTGTTTCAGCTTTATTTAGAATTGTCAATTCATTGATATCAACTTCAATTTCTCCAGTAGCAATCTCAGCATTCACTGTTTCATTTGGCCGAATATTCACCAAGCCGGTAGCTGAAATGACATATTCCGAGCGTAAAGATTTTGCATCCTCATGCGCGCCTGCATGCCTTTCTGGCGAAAACACAATTTGAGTTTTGCCGTATCTATCCCGTAAATCAATAAAAATTAATCCGCCAAGATCACGCCTCTTATCCACCCAGCCTGTAAGCGTTACAGTTTTGCCTGCATGGCTTTTTCTTAATTCGCCGCATGTCACAGTTCTTTTTTTATAATTATTCAATACTAACCTCTTTAGTTTTTACGTTTTTAAAAACAAAAAAGCGAGAATTGCCGATAAATCGCTTTTTTCTCGCTTATATTATTTTGTTCAATTCAATTAAGATGTTTCGATAATTTTTCTACCAGTGATTTTTTAGGTGCCGCTCCGACAATCTGCTCTACAACTTTTCCATTTTTGAAAACAAGCAGAGTCGGAATACTTCTAATACCGTACTTCATTGCGATCTGCTGGTTATTGTCAACATCTACCTTGCCTATTTTTAACTTGCTTTCATATTCACCGGCAATTTCGTCAACAATAGGTGCAATCATTTTACAGGGACCGCACCATGCTGCCCAAAAATCTACAAGTACCGGTAGGTTTGTTTTAAGTACTTCCTGTTCAAAATTAGTTTCGCTTAATTCAATTGGTTTCATAAATGTTGTTCCTTTTATTATCCTTTTAAACGCACTGTTTCCTGCCCAAAAAGTTTTTTAACCCCGTCAGTAAATTGCTTGTTTGGATCGACATTGTACTTACGTGTTAAATATATCGAATTGTTGTCTAATCCGCTACCTGATAGATTTAAAATACATTGACACTTGCCTTGATTATTTTCAACGAGCTTTACTAATTCAAATACATCTTTTTCTTTTGTGATGTCAAGATTCAAATTAATGACCACACTCTTTGTGTATTTCTTCCTAACATCATCAATACTTACGATATCGTTAACAATTACTTTAATCGCCTCTTCATTGCCATCGTTTTTTCCAATCATCATAATGATAGATCCGATTTGAATAAGCGAAAGATATTTTTGATATGCATCTGCAAAAATGATGCAATCTGCTTTGCCGGTAAAATCTTCAATCGTGACAAATGCCATGTTCTTTCCGCGCTTGTCAATTTTCTTTTTAATGTCTGATATTATACCGCATACATGAATTGAAGCACCGGGTTTTGCTGATTGCGGCTCGCCCAATTTTGCAGTTGATAATCCATCGATTTCATCAAGATATTTTAATAATGGATGGCCTGATACATAAAATCCAAGCACAGCTTTTTCACGCGAAAGTTTCTCTGTTTCAGTCCAATCTGCAGCATTCCGAAACATCGGTCTATTTGTGACTTTCGCGCCGCCGAGATCAAATAAATTTGATTGCCCTTTTTCAATTTGCACTTGCAAATCCTGTCCATAAGCTATTGCAGCTTCTACATTGCTAAATATTTGTGCACGATTGCTGTGAAAAGAATCGAAAGCTCCAGCTTGAACAAGACCTTCGATGGTTTTTTTATTTGCCAATCTCAAATCAACACGTACACAAAAATCGAAAATATCCTTAAACTTTCCTTTTTCTCTCCTTGCTTTCACAATTTGTTCTACAGCGCCGCTGCCTACGTTTTTAATCGCACTTAACCCAAAACGAATTCCTTCGGGCGTAACAACAAAGTTGACCCCGCTTTCGTTGACATCAGGCGGAAGAACGTCTATCCCAAGTTTTCTGCATTCGTCAATAAGAATTACTATTTTATCCGTATTATCCATTTCGCTAGAAAGCGTAGCCGCCATGTATTCTGCTGGATAATGCGCTTTAAGATAAGCAGTTTGATATGCAAGCACAGAGTACGCAACACTATGCGATTTATTGAAACCATAGGAAGCAAATTTTTCTATCAGATCAAATATTTCTGCAGCAATTCTTCGCTCAATATTTTTCGCAACTGCATTCTCTACAAATTCTTTCTTTTGCTTAGCCATTAGTTCTTTATCTTTTTTACCCATTGCACGGCGAAGCAAATCAGCCTGCGAAAGACTGAGACCGCCAATTTCGCTTGCTATTTTTACAACCTGCTCTTGGTAAACTATAACACCATATGTCTCTTGCAGAATGGACTCCAGCTTAGGGTGAAGATAAGAGATTTTCTGCCTGCCGATTTTCCTATCGATGAAGTCAGGAATGTTATCCATTGGTCCCGGACGGTAAAGAGCATTCATAGCTACGAGGTCATGAATAGATGTCGGTTTGAGTTTGCGCAAATAATCCTGCATACCGGAACTTTCAAACTGGAACAATGCTACGGTTTGTCCGCGTGTGAATAATTCCATAGTTTTTTGATCTGTCTCTGGAATTTTAGATAAGTCTAATCTGATTCCATGCATTTGTTCAATCATCTTTAATGCATCATCTATTACGGTCAATGTGCGCAAACCGAGAAAATCCATCTTGAGCAACCCGGCATCTTCAAGATCCTTCATATTGTACTGCGTCATTAAATCAGTCTGCGGGGTTTTGTACATCGGAACATAATCGCTGATATCTCCGGGTGCAATCACAACACCTGCTGCGTGTGTTGATAGATTACGGTTCATGCCTTCGAGTACTTTTGCTGTATCAATCAAAAGTTTAATCTTTTCATCCGAGCTTTCACTAACCCATTTTAGATCGGGGACATTTTTTAATGCATCTTCAATGCGTGTCACTTTTCCCTGAACGACAGGAATTTGTTTTGTGATCGAATCGATAACGGACAGCTGTATACCGAGTACTCTTCCAACATCTTTGAGTGCTGCCCGAGATGACATTGTCCCAAATGTCGCAATCTGCGCAACGGATTTTTCGCCGTACTTTTGTTTTACATACTCTATCACTTTATCACGTTTGTTATCAGCAAAATCAATATCTATGTCAGGCATTGAAACACGATCAGGATTAAGAAATCGTTCAAAAAGCAAACCATATTTAATCGGGTCGACATCCGTGATTCCAAGAGCATACGAAACTATACTGCCGGCAGCACTTCCTCTGCCGGGTCCGACTGGCACATCCATTGAACGCGCTGCGTTTATAAAATCCTGAACAATGAGAAAATATCCTGCATATCCCATTTTCTTAATGATTTCTATTTCATGAATAAAGCGTTCCTCAATTTCCTTTGTTATCTGATTATATCTTTTTGCAATTCCTTCTCTTGCAAGCTTTTCAAAATATTCATTTGGATCAGAAATACCAGATTCCGGCGGAATGGGAAATGCCGGCATATGATTCTTCTTCAACTCAATCTGTAAATTGCATTTATTTGTAATCTCTAAAGTCGATTCGATTGCTTCAGGAAAATCTTTGAAAAGCTCAACCATTTCTTCTTGCGATTTAAAGTAAAGCTGATCGGTTTGATAGCGAAGCTTTTGATAATCAGGTATATTTGTAGTGCTTGCTTCCGGTATATACAGCATTATATTGTGCGGAATAGCATGCTCTTGTTTAATATAATGGCAATCATTTGTCGCAACGATTTTTATTCCAAGCTGACGTGCAATTCTGGGTCCATTTGCAAGAATTGCTTGCTCAGTCTGTAAACCGTGATTTTGAATTTCAATATAAAAATCGCTGCCAAAAATATTTTTATAGATTGATGCATATTCCACCGCTTCATCAAATTTACCATTTACAAGTTGTTCGCCAACAATGCCTGCCGGACAAGCAGAAGTTGCAATAATCCCTTCATGGTACTTTTCAAGAACTTCTATATCTATACGCGGTTTATAATAGAATCCTTCTATATGACCGATCGTACATAAACGTACTAAATTCTTGTATCCAATCGCATTCTTTGCAAGAAGAATTATATGGTTGTAAATGCCACGCCCTTCGCCTTTGTTCATCCGGTTTGTGTCCAATTTTTTTTCAAACCGGCTTCCTTTTGTCACGATATAGGCTTCGCATCCAATAATCGGCTTGATGCCGGCTTTTACGGCTCTTTTGTAAAATTCAATTGCACCAAATAATACACCGTGATCAGTTATAGCTAATGCCGGCATATTGTCAGCTATAGCCGCATTCACAAGACTTTGAACTGTTGACGCTCCGTCTAGCAAACTGTAGTGTGTGTGATTATGAAGATGAACAAACTGCATAGAACTATTTATTGCCAAGGGGAAATTCCAGAGTCTTATTTACCAACAACCTGATGACCAATAGAAAATATTTTTTTGGGATTTGCCTGTAATATCAGATTTGAATTCTTTTACTTTTCTTTATTCAGCTAACAACTTTTGCAATTCTGAAACAACATCTGCTAATCTCACGAAAATACGCTCACCCGTTTTTCTTCGCTTTATTTCGACTTGGTTGTTTTTTAATCCTTTGTCGCCAACAATTACATGAAAAGGCATACCAAGCAAATCCGCATCTTTGAATTTGAATCCAGGAGTAATATTTGCCCTATCGTCATAAAGTACATCAATGCCAATTTCACCGAGTTGATTGTAGATAATATCAGACGCGGTTACAACGTCCTTGCTGTTCATATTTACAGCAATAAGATGAATTTTGTACGGTGCAAGCGCTTTGTTCCAGATGATGCCGTCTTTGTCATTATTTTGTTCAATATAACAAGCAATGATACGCTCCATACCAATTCCATAACTGCCCATAATCACCGGCTGGGCTTTGCCTCTTTCATCAAGATACGTGATATTAAGCGTGTCTGAATATTTCGTACCAAGCTTGAATATATGCCCGAGTTCAATTGCATTAGATATTTTCAATGTCGCTGAACATTTTGGACATGGTTCGCCAGCTTCGATCGAACGCAAATCAAAATATCCTTCAACTTGTGCATCGCGCTCTAAATCTATATTTGCAATATGATAATCATTTTTATTAGCGCCGCTGATAAGTCCGTTCAAACTTTCTAATCGTTTATCAGCAATAATTCGGAAACCTTTCAAGTTGATTGGACCGATTGATCCGCCATCTGCGCCTGTAAGCGCAAATAATTCTTCCGCGTTTATGGGTGATATATTACCGCCGCCTAATGCAACATTAAGTTTTGATTCATTTAGCTGATCATTCCCCATCATTAGAATAAGCAGCGGTTTTCCATTATGCCTGTACACAAGAGATTTTGCAAATCTGGATTGATCGATATTTAAGAATTCTACAAGTTGATCGATTGTTTTTACGTTTGGCGTATAAATTTCTTTTAACGCTTCACTGCTCTCAACGCGTTTAATTTTAGATATATTAGAGGTTGCAACTTCTAAGTTTGCTGCATACCCGCATTTTGTACAAAGCGCAGTTGTATCTTCGCCAAATTCAGATTCGATCATAAATTCCTGCGAACCGGTTCCGCCCATCGCACCACTTGATGCACCAACAATAAAGTAGTCGATACCGCATCTCGTAAATATTTTTTTGTACACTTCCGCATGTGCATCGTAACTTTTATCTAAACCTTCCCATGAACAATCCAGTGAATATGCATCCTTCATAATAAATTGACGTCCACGAAGAACACCTGAACGAGGTCTTGGTTCATTTCTAAATTTTGTCTGAATTTGATACCAAATCTGAGGTAAATCTTTGTAAGACTGAATATGCATGCTTGCAATATACCCGATAACTTCCTCATGAGTCGGTGCAAGCACTAAATCCCGCTCCTTAATGCTGAGAATGAAATTAGGCACATTGCGCCTTCCGGACTGAATCCAGAGCGATTCTGGATTCAATGCAGGCATAAGCAATTCTTGTCCGCCTATTGCGTTCATTTCTTCGCGTACAATATTCATTGCATTATTAATTGCCCGCAAACCAAGCGGCAAATATGAATAGACACCTGCCGTTAATTGGCGCATCATCCCTGAACGTAACATCAATTTGTGACTTATAATGTTTGCCTCTGCTGGAACTTCTTTTAATGTCGGAATAAACGCTTTACTGAGTTTCATAAAATCATTCTAATATGATTAATAATATTTCTAAAAGCGCAACTTGAAATTAGTAATAGATTTTGTACCCCCGAGAGGATTCGAACCTCCGACAAACGGTTTAGGAAACCGCTGCTCTATCCATCTGAGCTACGGGGGCATTAAATCTTTTCCAAATTCAATACTCATTTTTTCAATTGCGTAATTATTATACGAAAGTTTGAAAAGGGATGCAATCTGACAAAGATTACAATAATAAATGGTTCCAATAATTAGAAGGGAATTATTTGTCTGCCGACTTTTTGCGAAGGTAATCTATCAAGTTTCTGGGATGATAATGAAGTTCATTATTATCGTACCTCATCAATACTGAATTATTCAGATGCTCTTTGCTATTTGAATATTTTCTGATTGTGTGGTATGATGGAAACCATTGAATAATGGTATACGGAAATTTCCATGATTCCATTAATTTGCCGTATGGCTGCGGATGCGAATCAATCTCTTTCAAATCAAGCGAGCAATCTCGAAGTTTTTTTACCATCCAATTAAGTGCAATATCAGATAATTCTTTCGAATAATATCCGCCTCCCACGTTCGAATGAACGCCAACAAACCATTCCTGTTCTAAAACTTGATTGCTTGATCCTTCCTGTTTTTTCCATAAGGTCGGTTGAAATGTCAATCTCTTTTCATCTATTGCAAGCGCTTGGTATGCATAGGCAACATGAGAACTTAAATCTGTGTCATGAAACTGGTTCCCTAATATTGAAAAACTAATCTTGCTAAACACGGTATTAATCAACAACGGGTTTCCCAACGCTCCTACAGTATCCCAAACGCCTATAAATTTTATTGGAATGATATCGGCTACTGCATACGTTTTTCGAAATAATAATGCTTCTTTTTCATCGGGATGAGTAGTAGGTCTTCTAGATTTGTATAGTTTGTACGCCCTCCCGATAAGATCAATCATTTTTGGCTGCAATATTCCAGAATTTCTTATAAGTCCGGCAAGACTTCTTACTGTGAATGCACCGCGGCTGAATCCGATTAAGTAAAGTTCATCACCGATTTCAAAATTTAAAATAAGAAATCTGTAAGCATTCAAAATATTTTTCGATATACCTGTGCCTGTCAAGCCGTCAAATACCCGCAGAAGCAAAGAGCCGCTCGTGCCTATTCCTGGATGATAATATGTCAATTGCTTTATTGAATCTTCAGATTCATCTTTTACTGCCTCTGCGATTTTTACAACATTCGTATCACAATATGTATTGTTTTCCTTTTTATCAGGAGTATTCCATGTCCCATCGCAGCATATTACGATACGTTTCATTGAATTATCTTTCAATTTATTTATGATTGAGTTTTATATTGCTCTTTATAATTCTATTGTGCAGCTGGCATGTTTTCATAATAGACTATTCATAAACTATTTGTTTTCTAAATTATTTAACTTTTCAATTCGCCCAGTCCCACTCATCAAGCACAACCCGCCGCTCTAATTTCTTTTCCATTTCTTTATTAGGTATAGCTGGAAAGAAATCTATCTTTGTCAGCGTCTCTATACTATCTACCGGCACTGCAAATGACTCAAGCGCCTTCGTAGATTTTTTATGTGGAAACAGAAATGCAATTTCTTTTGTTTCCTTTCCATCGTAAACAAGTATGATTTTATAAAATTGTTTTGGCACACTTATATTTTTTTTGGGACCAATTCTATGCAGACCTTTCTTCAACACAGCTCCGCTAATAACGTATAACTCTTTATATTTTTTTACCCATGAACGTACTTTTACTTCTAATTTTTTCCAGACACCTTTATTGAAACTTCCCATCTGCGGTGTAATATTGCTCATATAGAATGTAGAATCAGTCGCTTCTTGCGAGAAGCACATGTCTTCTGCCGGACACAAATGTCCTCGGTCGTAATCTTTTCCCGGATATTCATTAGGTTGGGCGGTTCCACCAGGCACTAAACGATCGGCACAAAAATTATTTTTTCTTTTTGCAGAACCAATTACCATACTGTCAGTCAGCTTATATGCTACCCACTCGGCATTTCTAAACTTTTGTATATAAGAAAGTGTGTAATACTGGTGCTTTACAATTATTCCATTTGTGGATGTCGGCAGGTAATTAATTTCCTGTGCGGAAGTGTGTATGAATAAAAATGCGGCAGGTACAACAAAAAGAAAACAATTGAAAATCTTTTTCACAAAACCTCCTAATAGTGAATAGCTGGCAATTTGCTGATACTTTGATACAAGCAGTATTTTTATTCACTTATAAAACGAATTAAGGAATCGTTGTTTTTCTTTCAGCGATTGCAATCTTTTTCTTTCGTTACAAGCATTAATTGTCAAATAAATCATTTGTCTTTAAGTCCAGGGAAAGGCAAAGGAGTCCCAACAGTTGAGTTCCACGTAGAGTGGGGTTTTGCTTAGAAAGCCATACTGAATCCGCGCCCATTTATAATCCTATGAATAAAGGTATTTCATTTGAGTTAAAATATTCCACGTTGTGCTAAATAATTTCAAATTCTTTTTTTTAAGATAGAAATGTTTTAGACGTTCAGATTGGAAAACATTGAAAATGTAATTAAACCTCTGCCATATTGCAATATTTTAATACATGCTGTTGACAAAAATAAAAACCCCGGCGTACTACAAACCGCCAGGGCTATAGGGAGGTATGCCGTCGGGGAGACGGCACATGTAATATAAACGCTCTTTTATTTATTGTCAAATGTCGCATTTCGTCTTGCAAATATACGCGATTATTGCTTTGAAATAATTTTAAGTCAACAGATAAAGTATTTTACATTTAAATCTATCATATCCAAATTAATCGTCCTGATTAAATTGATCTTTCATCTACTATATGAATCTTACATTTGTTTTCACAAAATATCAAAATACTCTCTGATTTTGATTCTTAATAATAAATAGGATTCTTCAAACGATATTTTTTTTGAATCCATATTTTCAGCTTCTTATCACATAATATGCAAGACCTATTTTCATTTTTTTTGCTATGCCAAATTCAATTCAATATTTATCAATCTTAACTTTGAAATTAATTCATAATGATATATTATTTTTCATTAACTTGATCGCAACTGAGTCTACTTTAGAATATTCTCCTGTCACTATAATCCATTCGACAATATAGAGCAAGCATAGATGCACAATCAGATATAAAATTATTAGTTCATTTTTACATTTTCTTTTTAATCGCAGATTTGGGATGAGTTCCACCGCCACGCTTACCACGCTCTTTTTTGTTGGATGCTGATAGAATAAGATTTGATTTTGCCTTACCTTTTTGTTCGGTAAAGGGTCCGTCTGGTGGAATAACTCCTATAGTTTTCGATGGATCCGGCGGAATAATTCCAGGAATAGGTGATACGGGTGTTAAATGATGTGTTTTTGGAATAATAACAAATTTTCGCCTTTTTTTTGATGATAACGGTTTCAAAGATTTTTTGTTTTTATGCTTCATTACTGATTCTCCTATGGTTGATAGATTTTATTCCAATAAATGAAAAGCCCGGAAAAAGCGAAAGCCATCATCAGCAGAACTAGCGATGCATAATTACAGAAGTACGTTGCCACTGACCAGTAATTTTTAATCGTCTTATTATTCATTATCGTCTCATAAGTTAATCGTACCTGTAACCGGCATGCCCGCTGGCTTGAAAGAAAAGAAAGAATGATGATAATAAGACTCGCGGCAAAACAAAGCCAAGACAATCCCAGCCAAAGCAAAGTATTTGGAAATGGTTTTGGTACAACTTTTTCTAAAAATGCTATCGAAACTCCAAACGCTCCGGAAGTGAAAGTGAGTATAGCTTTGTCATAAGTCTTAGCTCCTTCCACTTCCATGGCTATCAGCGAATCCCGTTCTTTCAGGTACAGCTTATAAAGTTCTTTCTTGCTCAACATATGTTCTTTCGCCATAAAAATCCTTTTTGAAATATTATGCAATAGAAATATTTTATTACGTACATAAATGTGATGTATTCATCTTATCATTATGGATTTTTTGTTCCCAGTGTAACCAGGCCGTCTAAAATAAGATTGATTCCTGTCATAACGGCTTGTGTCTTGATGAATGTTGGAGGTAATGAACCATTGAGGTACTTGACCAATACCGAAAATTTTGAATTAGACCGATACTCAAATTCACTTGTGATAAATCCCTCCTTCTGTGCTGTTTGAAGAACATAATATCCGGTGGCTTTCATATTGAAATATGTCTGATTATCAAGAATAGGAATACTCCATTTGGCGGTCCCTTCAAAACGAGTTTCATCTATCATAAGGGTTTTAATATCATGGCTGTAATCGATCGCTAATCTAGCGCGGATGAAGGGGACAAATACTTTACTTCCGGCTAATCCTGAGTTCAATGCGCAGACGATTTCAGCAAGTGATTTGAATGGAAAAAAGTCGAGCGGCCCTTCAACGCCAGCTGCATACACGAGCGAGGAAACCGAAGTATTGTCATTTGTTTGTAAACTGATCTGCATAGACAAAGGCATATAGGCATCCATATTTCTGAGGTTATAACACAAAGCAGCATCAATACTGATATTACCTGGATTTTGTACTGAACTTGTTGAAAAAAGTCCTGAACTAGATAGCGCGAACAATGTTTTTTCATCTAACGGCTGATTCAAAACGTTCAGGTCATAATCGAATACTATCCCTTTGCCATCCAAGGATGGAAGTGCTGAGAAAGAGATTAATCTTTTTATCGTGGGATCAACCGCTGGGTTGTTCTTCACCAGTACGGTTTCCGATGGATATTGACCGGTCAATACCAATGTATATTGGCGATTTGGCATTAAGTCGAAAATAAGACTTGCACCTTTAAAAAAAATGCCTTTAACCTTTACTGTTGATGGGGCAAAAGTTTCGATATCCTTTGGATCTGTCAGTGAAACACTTATAATTTTATAATTCTGCTTTTGTTCAATGGTATCAATTCCAAGTGCACGAGTAAACGAAACATCGATGGAAGGATGCATTTCTAATCCGATCCGCGTTTGCTGTATCCATGCACTGTCGATAAGAGACTGAGCGGCAACTTCCTGGATAAAAAAAATAAGTATGAATAAGTACCGTTTCATGGGTTCTTCTCCTAAATTGAAGTTACGCTATTCGCGCAAAGGTCTATGATGTTGCCCGTTGTGATGACTTTTGGATTTTTAAATATATCGTTTTCATTAAGATTCACTTGGTACCCTTGAGTTTTAAATTTTGCTTGCAGTCTAATCATGTATTCTATTTCAGCTGTCCCAGAAGTAATATTGGTCGCTTCTAATCGTAGATCTGCAATGAGTAATTGTTCAAATTCAGGTTGGGTCATTGTGGGAGGGATGATTCCAAAATTCGCTGTTGTTTCACGAACAATAATATATATCTGGTCGCGCGTAAGCATGATATTCTCCTTCAATAAATATTTAGAATTCAGTAATTGTATTGAAGCATTTCTTATTACTTCATTTTGTTCTTCAAGCCCATTACTACTTTCAATGTGTCATACCAGAATGGTGCACCAAGACTCACTAATAGCGTCATTCCGATCCATCCCAAAAGCGACTTGATCCAATTTTTAAGCCATGGTATAGAACAAGAAAAAAGCGCATCGCGGTACGGTCTTGACCATCGGAATAATTGGAAACTTTGCTCGCTTACAGTTGATTTCACGTTAGCTAAACTCGCTTTCAGTTCTTTTGCAATCTGTTCATCTGACTTCTTTGCAACATTTATCGAATCGGCTTTATCGGACTTAACAATAACTATTACTGAATCGCGCTGCTTAGCAACAGTCTTTTCTAACCATGCATTAGCTGCATCGCGTAATGGTTTATTGACAGAATATTCTTTATAGACGTCGAATAGACTTGCATTCATAATAACAACAACGATTGAACTAATAAGAAATGCCCAGAGCTTCATTCGGCGTTCGTACAAATCCTGAAATCCCTTCTTCGCAATATCAAACCAGGTATCAATGTCTTTCTGAATTTCAGCAACGTTAATTGTTGTATTGGTCCATTGAATAAAACCAACAATCTCTTTTAATTTCTCGACACTTATAGTCTCAAGGATTTCGAGATTTTTATAACCAAATGTACGCATGATATTTTCCAACTGAGCTACCACAGTTTGGGCTGTACTATTGGCACGCCGTGCAATTGCATTCACATTCCATAATCCATGGAAACGAAACATATTATCAACTGAAGGTGAATCGAACATTGCCAGCAATTGCACGCGCATATAATTTGATTTGAGATCAAGCCACTGTTTAATGATCTGCTGGATTGCCTGAACAACCAGACTTAATCCCAACACGACTGCGGCAGTAGCAAGTAGTGCATCAAGTATATCTAACATATATCCTCCTTTTTTAATATTAATATTTGTTAGGACAATTTTTAGACAGCTATTAAGCATCTCGCTTTGAACGTTAAACCAATGTCAAGAGCGGCATTTTTATAGAATTTATTGTTTTTAGAAAATTGCCTTCCTTCTTTTCACAACATGATATTTTATCCTGCCGTGATGTTCCAGTTTTCTAACAAGAACAGAATTAAATAATTATGTAATTCGTTTTTTTATTCTTTGAATTTTATTAAATAAAATCATCTCGTACGTTATCGACTAGGTACATTACAATAACAGCAACAAACATAAATCAATAAATAAGGATATAGAATTTTTAATTACTTACATGTCGTAATTTCACAAGGAATCTGTAACTATTTTTGTTACACGAAAATCGAGTAAAAAATGAGGTTTTTTCTCGCCGAACTTGGAAAAAACATAATTTTTCTAGTCAGCAATTATAATCGAAGGTAAATAATCGTATTATATTGTGTACAACTTGGCTGGATGATTAAAATCGATGCATCAAATGAAAATTATTTTGAAAAATACTTTTTAAAATGAAAGAACAATCGGTGGAGTACACGCCGGTCTTTAAGAGGTTCTGTATAGATTATTATTTGATTAACAACAATATTTTTGTTTGTGTAAATGATTCTGCCTGCAAACTATAAGAATATATTCCACTTGACATATTAGCCGCATTCCATTGACGAAAATAATTTCCTGCAGATAATTCTTCATTGACAAGCGTTGCGATTTTTCTTCCTATCAAATTAAATATTCTTAATGTGACAAATGATTTTGATGGAAGACTAAATGAAATTGTTGTGCTCGGATTAAAAGGATTGGGATAATTCTGGCTGAGCTTAAAACTCTTGGATAGATGTTCGGACTTCAATTCACCGATGGACGTAGATGTCTCGGGATGAGATTTATCTTTAAAAACCAGCCATTGAAGCATAAAAAGTTTATTTGTACCGGTTCCTAGAAATTTTAAATACACATCATGCCTACCCGAAACCGGCAAGAGAACATTCGTCGTAAATGCTTTATAGATGGTCCAGCTTCCTGTACTATTAATAGTGCATGTTGCGATTTTAGTACCAGAGTCCAACGAATCGAGCCACACTTCAATTACACCACCAGCAGAAGCACAAGAAACAGTAATTGTTAGAGAATCAGGATTCTTCGAATATTCAGCGTTTCCAAATTCTACGCCGGCATATAACGCCCATTCATTATTTAATATATTATCAAGTGAACTTATTCCTTTTACCTTGGATGAAATAGTTGTGCCGTATTGATTTGCAGGGCATTCAGCCAAGATCGGTGTATAAGCATCGCGGTATATATAGAAATCAAAAATAGCCGATCTTCCCTGCACGAACAAACCTTGCCGGTTCCCGGTCCACGCATTCCAATTTGGTTGTTCATTTTCCATATCAGCTACATTAATACTACTTCCAACCTGAATCCAGTTGTATCCGTCAGAGCTGCAATAGCCCGTAAGCACATGGTTAACACGAACCAATTTCAGCAGTAGTGTATCATTCCCACTTATTAAGGGACTGTTTACTTTATAGAAATTTGTTTCGTAACTGAAAGCTACAATCTTGTTTCCTGAACTATCGATCGAGCAATACAACTTAGCACTGAGAGTTTGTAAGCCGTTAAAAACCCAAATTCCTGCTTGGTCATTAACCGATTGAGCAATAAAGTTTAATCTTGTAATTATCGAATAATTATGTTCACCGTCGTTTTTAATTACAGTATTTAACTTTCCCTTTGGAGATAATGTTAACCATCCAGTATGATTCGTAAGAGAATATGAGCTGGCAGGAGTGTAACCTAAAAAGGACCATTCGGGATTTAATTTATCGGAGTCAAAAAAATCTGAATGTGGTACCATCCATGGAATACCACTGCTTGGTAATTTTGGTGCATTCTTTGGAACATTCACAGGATAA
The DNA here is from genome assembly GCA_963833465.1 of Ignavibacteriota bacterium. GTDB lineage: Bacteria > Bacteroidota > Ignavibacteria > UBA10030 > UBA10030 > Fen-1298. Next base: position 91,475 of record CAWHXW010000002.1, read on the forward strand.
TCCGCCTTCGGTTTGTTGCTTGTATCATAATGAACCTGATTTAGTAACCCCTGCCTGCCCTGACCGTACCATTCATTACTAATCCCTCTACGCCATACCGGATGCATAATCCATGCTGTACTATCGTCGAGCATGACTGCTGCTGAGCAATGATTCGGACCTTGAAATAATGATGAACTAATTAAAGGATCACTTTCATTGAAGAAATCACCAAGCATTGTCCAAGAGGAAGAACTATCTGTCAGTGTACGACTTCTCATAATATATTGTCCGCCGCTTACATCGCGCGCAAAGCAATAATAATAATATCCTTTGTTTTTCCACATTACAGGACCCTCAGCCCAACTATACGGATATGAAGGTGCTGGATTTATCCAGCATAAATTGTAAATAGCACCATTTGGCTGACCATCGTTTCCTAATTGGAGTATCCAATTATTTGCCTGTCCATTTTTAACCAACAGGTACCATTTCCCATCATCATCGATAAAAATAGAATTATCAGCACCTAACCCTGGGACACTTGAAGGGCATTTCATAAGAGTTGGCGTATTCCATGGTCCCTCAGGTTTATCCGCAGTGACAAAATACATGATAAAAGCTCTTCCAAAAAAATCCCAATATTTATTATTATAGTAAACTATTTGTCCTCCCCAGCATCCGCCTGCTGGCGCATCTCCATAATTAGTCCATGCAGCACTTACGGGCTGGGCAATAGCTTCCCAATGTACCAAATCTGTCGAATGATAAATAACCGGCGTTGGATTGAACGACGAGCCAGTCGTATAATAATTGTTCCCGATTTTAGTTAACGTACAATCAGGATGATCGCCGGGAATGACCGGATTTGTAAAAGTATCGAATGACGGAGATTGCCCGAAACAATGGCTGTGTACTATTACACAATAAAGAAATAATAATTTAAGGTAATTCATTTTTGCAATTCAATTTTATATTCGAATATTTTTATTGTTTAATGAATTTTCAAAGCTTTTGATTTTTGCTTGAGCATAAGTTATTTTAGCAAGATCGCTTTTTTTACCTCAGACATTAATCCAGTTTGTAATTTACAGAAATATACACCACATGCAAGATGTGCAGCATTCCATGTAACTTGATAAGTTCCGGCAGGTTTTACTTCGTTCACCAATACTGCCACTTCTCGCCCGATCATATCAAATATCTTTAAGGATACCATTCCAGTTTTCGGCAGACTGAATTCAAAATTTGTAGCTGGATTAAATGGATTAGGAAAATTATTAGATAAATAGAATTTTGATGGCACTACATTGTTTTTGATAATGACACTCATGAGTACATCTGTTCCGCCTGCTTCTGTATATCGGGCGGAAAACTCCTGCAGATAAAGATTGGCAATACGCTGGCTATTGATTATTAACGTATTTTCATCGTTAGAATTTTCTGCTGAACTGCTCCAGTTTTGAGATCCAGTAATCACGTATTGATCCGGATTGAATGATTCTGCATCAATCACACTGTATTTATGATGGAATAATCCAGTAATTGCATTTCCTTTAAGATGAACATCAATACCGGAAGCAACGAGCGAATCAAAGACACTTCCTTGATCAGTTCTGTTATCCATCACACCATGAATTTTAATTCCAGCATTTTTCTTAGCGTTCAACACGCTTGCAATATCAGTACGTGTGAAAGTCATAACTCCAAAATCAATGGAGCTTGCTGCTTTATTCAAAGTTTTAATAATTTTACTTGTAGTTCCATCTGAAGGACTGAAATATAATTCTACAGGCACATTTTTTATGAAAAAACAATGCGGTGTATTATCTAATTTATGTGCGCCAAATCGAGAATTCGCCGCACTCGGTGTAGCGGTACTACTTCCCCACATTTCATTAAACTCAGCCGTGTATGCATTTGCGAGTGCCTTATCCTGGATTTCTATAATGTTCTGTGCATCGTTCGTATTGCCAGGATCTGTTGCATTCCAAGAACCAGAGATTACCCAGCTGGTTGTGTCAGAAACCGGATCCTGCATATCAATGATAAAGAATTTATTATGCATTAGTCCAGCACCGGCATTCACTGCATCATAGTTATCAAAAATCACATTAATACAGCTGGAACTTAGTGTTGTCCATGGAGCCGTCGTGCAATTATCGTATTCGCCGATGATGCGCACGGTGGCACCACGTTCCTTAGCGTCAATCAATGCAGTCGCAATATTTGCACCTACCGTTCCGCTCAAACTGTACAGTGCAGCATCGATGGAATATTTCGCTCCTTTGATTCTATTAATTATTTTATCGACGATTGAAACATTCTGTGCACTTTCATTACGAGCCAATGCAGTATTAACAGAGTGATTGAAATAGACATTTATTGTTCCTAACGACGATCTTGAAGCGGTTGAAACAATGTAGTCTTTTGTATAGGATGAACCGGCGGCATTTGCTGATCCGAGCTTGATGTGATACATGGTTGCCGGTAAAAGGCATTTAACTACTAAGGCATGAGTTGTGACTGAATTAGTATCTATCAATGTGTCAGTATATAAAGTTGAGAGTCCGTGAGTTACGATAGAACTGCCGGGCACGTTTGTTTGCCAAACAAATGTTACACTAGTATCTGTAATAGCACTTTCATATGGAACGATAGATATAATCCGCGGACCTGCACCTTCTATTATTAGATCATTGTAAGAGCGCGGTAAAATCTCATAATTGGTTGTATATTGTCCAAGCGCTCCGACGACATCAAACTTACTCGACGGAACAGGTGTACACGCAATATTGGTTTTAGTACCGATCCGCACATATAACGTATCAGTGCCGGAAATAAGTTCGTAGTCTGTTCCGCTACCTGTTGTTGTCCATGCTGTTGCCGTTATGCCAGTTGTCGTGACCACTTTCGTGATATTATTCACACGTACGAGACGGCATTCATATGGCTCAACTCCATTGATTGGCTGAGCTTTGATCTGTTCAATCGATAATAAAATCGTATCTATCGGATTTCCTTGGCTAATCGTTTGCAGTAACGAACAAGGATTAAGTTCGGACAAACCGTTAAATGGTGAAACCACGCCAAGCAATACTACTTCATCGCCTTCGGTTACATTATTCGAGACGCTTGTATCATACACCGCAATTCCGGCTGTTTCATCCTGAATATAGGCAGGAATACCAAATTCATCCGATACCGTAACTACACCTTTCACAACAACATATTTTCCATTGAGAAGCGGCACACCAAATCCATCTTTAGCTTTTACTGAATTTAAAGGCAATGGCGAACCATAGATTAATGTTTGCGGCAAAGTCGCTATCTGTTTATACGTAATCGTATCTTTGCTTGTCTTGATTAAAACCGAAATTGCTGCGGTTGTATCCATTGCTGTGACATTGTTAATCGAGATTTTTAGCGAATCCGCACCTTTCAAATTTAAACCGGCAATTTGGATTGTATCAGCAATAGTCGTAACGTTCCCTATATTTGGTGTAAGCGTCATATTGTCAACACTCCAATTAAAAACACTCGGACGCGCAATACGAATATTTTGTACTGTATCTATTGTAGATTTGAAAAATATTTTAAGTGCTGTTGGAGAATTATATTTCCATAAAGATGGAGTAATGGATGCTGTTCCGCTGCCTATACTGACATTACTGCTAATGTCAGTTTCTGTACTGGCTGTGACAGACCATGGACCGACTATAGAAGAATAGTATGATCCATCATCGTTATAAAATACAGCTGAATCTACGCGTCCGGCTGGGACTGCAATTTTAAATCCTCCCGAATTAATTAAATATCCTTCAGTAATTCCATTATCTTCGCTTCGATATGAACCAACTTCTATCGTTCCAGAATATGCAACAATACATTTATTTGCGGCATTCGATTTTGCCGCTGTCAGCCAACCGCCGGTTGACGACATACTAAGAATTTCAAAAGTAATAGCAGAACTTGTAAGATTAGTGCTTGTGCTTCCAACTTTCGCCGCTCGCACTGCTCCGAAAGTACCGAGTGATGTATTATGCTTAAGATAAATCCAGCCCGTCCAATTTCCATCGGCATCAATACTAATAATCGGCGATGAAACACTATATTGATTAGTGTTACTCCAAGAGTTTGATGCACTCCACATATATTCTACATTTGATCCGTTATATATTTTTAAATAGGCTTGACTGTTTGAACATTTTGTCCATCCTGAAATTTGCACAAACACCGAATAAGGATAACCTATTATTCCAGAGCCGCCGCTGTCGGCAATCGCAGTTGGAACGTGTATAGCTTTAATAGTTGCACTGAATGTTGTTATAACAAGAAATGCAGAACAAAATAATATGATAGTTAGCCGTTTCATACTACACTGAATCTGTATTGCGTTTATTAAAATATTGGTTCCAATATAAATATTTTTCTTGAAACAACAAATGATTTCGGCAGTATATTTCGAAGAAATTGGAAATCCAATATCGTTTCAATATATTCAATTCAATGAAAGGAATAGGATGACGGAAGTAGCTGCAGCAATACTTAAAAGAGATAATAAAATTCTCATCTGCCAGAGAAAGCGAGGCGGCAGATATGCGTTAAAATGGGAATTCCCCGGCGGTAAATTTGAAATAAATGAAACTATTGATCAATGTCTTCACCGCGAATTACACGAAGAACTTTCTATCGAAATTCATTCGATTGAGCATATCGAAACAATCGCAACATATTATGAAGACGGCGGAATGTTTAATGTTTTCTTTTGCTTTGTTTCTGGATTTGAAAGCGAACCGCAAAATAATGTTTTTGAACAAATCGCCTGGGTTACAACTGACGAATTAAAAAAAATGGATTTACTCGAAGGCAACAAAGTATTCGTGGAAAAACTGATACGATAATATCAATTAATTTATCAAAATAGATTGCCAAAATTAAAATCTACACAATTACAAGAAGTTGTTCGGTCCTATAAAGAACGAAGGATCGCAATCAGAAAAAGACTAAGGGAATTTTCTAAAATTCGGCCGAAAGATTATTTCTATGAACTTGCTTATTGCCTTCTCACTCCGCAATCGAGCGCTGAGCATGCGGAACAAGTTGTATTGCTACTTTATAATGCTAAATTTCATAAAAACAATTTAAATCCAGAACCATTCCTTCGTCGAAAGAAATGTTATATTCGTTTTCACAAAACAAAATCGCGTCACCTTCTTATAATGAAAGACCAATTTCCTATAATTGTTAAAATAATTTCTGAACCGGCTTCGTCTTTCGAGCTGCGCGAATGGCTTGTAAAAAATGTTCTTGGATTCGGATATAAAGAAGCATCACATTTTTTGCGCAATATCGGAAAAAATGAAAGCCTTGCTATACTCGATCGACACATCCTGCGAAACTTGAAACGACTTGGTGCGATTAACTCAATTCCAAAATCTATTGGCAGAATAAAATATTTGGATATTGAGCGGCGTTTCTCAAAGTTTGCAATCGACATAGGAATCTCAATAAATGAACTTGATCTTCTTTTCTGGAGTATGGAAACCGGTAAAATTATGAAATGATAAACTCAATTCTGCAGAGTTAAAAGCCCGATTGACTTTCAATTTGAAAGTAATAATATTAATTTAGGAATAAAAATATTTCAATCCATAATCAAACCAATATTAAAATATTAATTGTTCCTATGGCACAACAAAACTCATTTGATATTGTATCAGAAGTAAATCTCCAGGAAGTTGATAACGCAGTAAATCAAGCGCAAAAAGAAATTATCCAGCGTTACGACTTTAAGGGAATCCATACATCCATCGAACTCGACCAAAAGGAAAAGAAAATTATCCTGACAACAGGTGATGAATTTCATATGAAAAGTGTTGTTGATATTTTGCAATCAAAATTGATCAAACGCAGTGTTCCGATAAAAGCTCTTCGTTATGGAACTATAGAACAAGCATCAGGTAAAACCGTAAGACAGACAATTACCCTGCAGATCGGAATAGCAAAAGAAGATGCAAAAATTATTACAATACTTGTGAAAGATTCGAAATTGAAAGTGCAAACTCAAATTATGGAAGATCAAGTTCGGGTGAGCGGTAAAAACAAAGATGACCTGCAGGCCGTAATGGCGCTAATTCGAGACCATGAGTTTTCATTTGCATTGCAATTTGTGAACTATAGATGATACCAGCCTGTTTTTTAAAAGTTATCCTGATTCTTTTAATGTTCTCATTATGTCATTCCCAAATAATAGAACAAAGAAAATCTATTTACTTTCAACTCGAATCAGGAGATACGACTTCTATCGGATGTGTAAAAAGCAACGGTGTTTTATTTTTTTCTCTCAACGATTTTCTAAAATCGTTACAGCTCCCGGCATCTATTAACGACAGCACTGGAAAAATTGAATGCCTAATTGCCATGCAGCTTGTGCGTTTTACAGATCGCAATTCATTTGCCGTTATCACAGAACGTACGACAAATGCCGCAACAATTTATCAAATGTTTAACAGTGTGATTCGCAAGAATGGCAATTTTTATGTATCGGCAAACGCATTTATTCCCTTGTACGAACGACTTACCGAACATCATTTATCAATCGATTCATCGCAGAACATATTACTGTTAAAAAGTATTCAAACATCTATGTATACAATTACAGGAATACAAATCGAGAAAAAAATTAACGGTTCTCTTATTACAGTCGTTGCTAATAATAAATTAGGAGACATCGAAAGCTGGTTAAAACCGGATGGCTGGCTTTTTGTTACGATCACCGGTGCTAATGCCGATACTGCCGCTATCAACGCCACTCATCCATTTGGTGCAGTGCGAAAAGTTCTCGCATTTCAATCGCCTGCATCGCTTCAATTAACATTCCAAGTAAATCCAGATGTAGTGCAGGCAGAAACCGTGAATGATCCCGCATCCAATAACCTTCTTATTTCATTGCGGACTTTATCAATTTCAGAAAAAGAAGAGTTGAAAAAAAAGATTCAGGAGGATAAGAAACTGCAATTGGATAATGGACGTGATAGATGGAAATTAGATGTAATCGTAATTGATGCCGGGCATGGCGGAAAAGATCCGGGTTGCATTGGAGTTCGCGGAACACGCGAGAAAAATATTACGCTTGGCGTTGCACTTAAACTCGGCCATCTTATTGAAACGAATCTTAAAAGTGTAAAAGTTGTCTATACTCGATCGAACGATAAATCTGTTGAATTGTACCGGCGGCCGCAAATTGCCAATGAAGCAGGCGGAAAATTATTTATCAGCATTCATTGTAATTCTATGCCGCATAGACCCTCAAGTACAAACGGATTCGAGATTTATTTACTTCGTCCCGGCCGCACGGAAGAAGCTATTGCAATTGCGTCTCGTGAAAACGCTGTCATTCAACTTGAAGAAGGGTACAAAGAACATTATCAGGATTTAACTGAAGAAAAATTCATTATTGTAACTATGGCGCAAAGTGCTTACATGAAACAGAGCGAACAATTTGCCGAGTGTGTTGCAAGTTCAATGGCAAAACGTTTGCACATTAGAAACGGCGGAGTTAAACAGGCAGGATTTCAGGTTCTTGTCGGTGCTTCGATGCCGAACGTACTTGTTGAATTAGGATATCTTTCTAACCGAAATGAAGAACAATTTTTATGCAGTGAAAACGGGCAAAACAGAATTGCTGATGCTATTTTCAAGGGAATAAAAGATTATAAAATGAGCTACGAAAAATCCCTTCAAGAAGGAATTGATGCAAAGTAAAATCCTAATAACTAATAAATTATACAATTAAATGAATGAATTTAATCTACGGATTTTTAATCTATCTTGGACTAAGTGCACAGCTTAATTTTTTCAGATATAGACTTAATAATAATCTTTTAACCATAGTAAATAATCTTAATGTTTACACAACTATTAACTCTTACTCTAAATAATTAATAGGAGATACAAATGAAAGCAAAATATGTAATACTAATTGCACTCGCACTTGGATTGATTTGTGGAAACGCAATCGCACAAGATCAACCGGCGGCGCCTCCGCCTCCTCAATCAACGCAACAGCCATCAACACAAAAGACGCCTCGTATCACTAAAAGACAGATCAATCAACAAGCGCGCATTAAGCAAGATGTAAAAAGTGGTGAGCTTACAAAAGGCGAAACCCGTCGATTGGAAAAAGAGCAGGCAAAAATTCAAAAAGATAAACAAGCAGCAAAAGCAGATGGCAAAGTTACTCCTCAAGAGCGTCAAAAAATTCAAAGAGAACAGAATAAAGCAAGTCGGGACATTTATCGATTAAAGCATAATAATAAAGAGGATAAAAAATAATTTCGAGTATAATAAAAAAATAGTGTCAGGATAAATGTCCTGACACTATTTGCACAATCTTTTAATTTGTGATTATAAGTTTAAAATTATCACACTTATTGCACAACCAGAACCGGTATTTTAAGTTCATGCCGGACTTTCGAGATAGAAGTTCCAAAGATAAAATCCTTGATACCTCGATGTCCATGCGCACCCATTACTAACAAATCGATTTTTTCTTCATTTGCAATGCGTATTATTTCTTTTGGGATACGGCCGTAACCGAGCACTGCTTTAACTTCCAATCCTGCGACCCGAAGTTGTTTTGCATGATTTTCCAAATGTTCTTTGTCATCTCGTGCTTCATCGTCCATAGCATCCATGCCAAATAATTGCCCTCCAACTCCTTCGACCACATGCATTAATACAAGATGTGCGCTATTTTGATCCGCTAATGTCCTGGCAAGTGAAAGCACCTTAGAATCCATTATGCTTAAATCAAGCGAAACTCCGATATTTTTGAAAGGATTTTGAATAATTTCAAGTTGTTCAATTTCTGAAGGCATAACGGCTTCTCTCCTGCGCCAAATTTTCGGCAAAGAAATATAGATGAGGAATAAAAATATTCCAACAATTACTGGCACAACAGTTATCCAAAGAATAATTGCATGGTTCCCTGCGCTGGAAATCCAATCAGCAATTGTTCCGATCACTAACTGCACACTAAGCACGACAATTATAACCACTACAGCCCAGGCAAGAATGCTGACCCAAAGCTTGTTGGCAAATACTCCCATCTTTTCTTTATCATCTGTAAAATGAATAAGCGGTATAATAGCAAAAGGAAGTTGTAGACTCAAAACAACTTGACTTAATATTAACAAATCGTAAGAACCTTCATCTCCCCTCAGAGTAATTACAACTAGAGCCGGCACAATGGCAATTACTCTCGTCATCATTCGGCGAAGCATCGGCCTCATTTTAAAATGCAGGAATCCTTCCATCACAATTTGGCCTGCATATGTTCCCGTAAGAGTAGAGCTTTGACCGGATGCAAGCAAAGCAGTTGCAAATAATAAGCTTGCCAGTGCAGTTCCAAGCAACGGTGCTAACAACGAATGCGCTTGCTGAATTTCTGTAACAATTAATCCATGTTTAAAAAAAACAGCAGACGCCACAATAAGAATTGCTGCATTTACAAAAAATGCTGCATTCAAGGCGAGCGAGGTATCAATCAAATTAAATTTGCATGCCTGCCGTTTTCCAGATTCTGTCTGCTCGACCGATCGTGTTTGAACGAGGGCTGAATGAAGATATAAGTTATGCGGCATTACAGTTGCGCCAAGAATTCCAATTGCAATATAAAGATTTCCTGAGGTCAGCCGTGGTATAAATCCAGTTGTGATTTCAGTGAAAATAGGTTTGCAAAGAAATACTTCAATCCCAAAACAGATGCCCATCACCGATACAAGCAGCACTATAAAAGATTCCATTTTTCGGATGCCAAAATTTTGAATTAACAAAAACAACAAAGTATCGAATCCGGTAATAATCACTCCAACGATTAAGGGCAGCTTAAAAAGAAGATTCAATCCGATCGCCGTTCCGAGTACTTCAGCAAGATCGCAGGCAGCAATTGCAATTTCACAAAGTACCCACAAACAAAATGCAACCGGTTTTGGATATTCATCTCTGCATGCTTGTGCAAGATCTTTTCCTGTAACAATTCCCAAACGTGCTGCAAGTGTTTGCAGCAGGATAGCCATTAAGTTTGACATTAAAATTACCCAAAGCAATTCGTATCCAAAACGAGAACCGCCTTCGATATCTGTCGCCCAATTTCCAGGGTCCATATACCCTGCACTTACAAGATATGCTGGTCCAGAAAAAGCAAGAAAGCGCTTGATTATTCCGTAGTGCTTAGAAATGCCCACCGAACCATGCACTTCAGAAAGTGAAACAGATGTTTGTTTATTCTCCATTTTTTAATTTTTCATACTTATATATGATTGCCGGCAACTAAGAACTAATTATTTTCCCTCTTCTCAAATAAATCATCCGAAAGTCCAATATTAATTTTATAATCAGAATAAACAATCGTAACTGTTCCGTTTCGCTGTGCAGAACGCTGCAAACCCTCTAATTTATTATCTATTGAAGAAGGTGAAGATGAATAATTATCCTGTGCTTTATCTGCTTCTGATGTAAACGATACTACTAATTTTGATGGAAGCCAATATTTCTGCTGTTGGCATTCATATATAAAAATCATCGATAGTGTGCGTCCTTCATACGGAACAGTTTCAATCTTAATAATTGTCCAATTTATCGGATCTACCCAAATTGAAAGCGTACGCAAACGCGTTTTTGAATCCTTTGCAGCAAGAATAAGTTTGAATAACTGCTTCCCATCGATAGTATCGTACATTGCTGAGGTTGTGAGATAATGTTCTTTCAATGCCGCAGGATTTATCGCAACACCTTCGCGAGGCATAAGAAGAAAACTCTGTGACGAGAAATGAATTTTATCCGGCTTTTTAAAAAACAATTCCGCATGCATTTTCGGAATTTGTACTTTATCCATATTAATTTCTGCATCAATAGTTGCGGAGAAATCCTTTACTCCATCGAATTCCTTTACAACATTTGCCAAAATTTCATCTGCATTCTGATTCTTTGCTGACTTTTGAGCAAATGTACTGCTCAGTATGAGTCCAACTATTAATATTGCTTTCAAGATTTTCATAATCACTACTTCCATTTTAAGTAGGATAAAATCCTATCCTCTCCTACTTTTCTATAATATAGACTAAGTTACTCTTGCCTCTTGCACTTTTACAATTTTATTATAAATCATCATCAAACTTGTTCCAATTATACCAATGCCTATCAACCCAAACCAAACTAATTCCGGATTGCCCTTTGCCTTCGAAGTTTGATATAGCCATCCGCCAATCGGATCTCCGACAAATCTCGCGATTGCAATCGGCAGAAATGCAAATCCTTGAAATAACCCTTGCTGACCGGGAGGAGCAATTTCCGAAATATATTCATAATAACGCGGCGCTTGTATCATTTCACCAATTGCAAAAGCAATAATTCCTGCCGCAATAGTCGGTATACTCGGATAAATTCCAATAATCAACCAGATGAGACTGGAGATCGCGAAACCAAGAACAATGGCACTTCGTGTCGGAATATTTTTTGTGAAACGATTAATCGGAATTTGAAATAAAATGATTGCACCTGCCGCCGCCCACGATTGCAGAATTTCATAAGGCGCATTGGCATTGATATAATCCGTCACATAATACGGAACAATTATGAATTCCTGCCAGAAAATAATCCAATAAAGTGAATAGATGAGAAGAAAAATCATGAACTTTACGTTTGCTAATACAACAAACAGGTTCGCAATTTTTTTTCCGATTGATTCTACCACTATGGCGCTTGTGCTCTTTACCTCTTTGTAAAGCAATAGATTTACAATGAGCATTGCAAGACAACTTATAGATGAAACCACATAGACAAACTCATTCCCAAAACTATCACGCACAAAATAGGCAATGGTAGGCCCTAACAATGCCCCAACATTGACTAACCAATAATAGACTGCGAATCCAAGCGATTTCGTTTCTTCTTTTGAAGTAACCGCGACAGTTCCCAGTACAGACGGTTTAATAAAAGAACCGCCAAACGCTGTAAAAACCAGAAACACCATCAACAGCCAATAATGATTAAAGCTGCTATACACTCCATCAAAAGCAGCCATTCCAATTGAACCGATTAAAAAATATCCAAGTGCAAGAATAGAAAATGCGATATTGAATGCTCGTCGGAATCCCCATTTATCGGCAAGAGTACCGCCAAGAATTGGAAGTAAGTATATCAAACCACCGAAGATGCCGGAAAGCTGTCCAGCTTCTGTTTCGGTGAAGTGAAGTTTATTACGAAGATAAATCATGAAAACAATTTGTTGACCATAATATGCTAGTCGCTCGAATAATTCCATTCCGTTCGCCACCCAGAACGTAGGATGGAATCCAGTCTTTATCTCTTGAAGTCTTGCTTTAATATTCAATTATTCACCTTAATAAATTTATAATTACGAGAGAATATCCTTCCTTACAAATACGCTCCATGCTCCCATCACAGCTGCAAGCGTCCAAGAACCCATATACAGCATTCCAATTTTAATTTCGTTCCATGGAATTGGATCTAAAAATATTTTTTGCCACATATCAAGATATCGGGTAAAAAGAAATCTCTTTGGAATTTCAAACATCTCTATCGGCATGACGGTAATAACAGTGAATACAATAAGCAATCCCATCGTAGCAACAATCGGACCGATTGCGTTCTCGACAAATGAAGAAAAAAAGAATGAAAGAGATGCAATCGTAATCATTGTTACTGTGGCAAGAAGATATGCAACTATAGTACGCCACGCCACTTCTGACTCAGGAAGAATAACAAGCCTTTGACCGAGAAGAATAAGATCGCCTCTTCCAAGAAGAATTAAAGCCAGACCGATACTTAGTCCTGCCAAAAAGAAAACAAATACAATAGTGTAAATTAAGGTTGTAATATACTTGGCAATAAAAATACGAGTGCGTGAAATAGGTCTGATAAGAATAAGGCGATACGTGCCGGCAGTAGCTTCTCCTGCAAGTTGATCTCCAGCAACGAATGAGATCAGCAGAGGTATGTGAATCCAAAGACTGTTCATTATTTGATTTGCAACAAACCAGCCATTAAAAAGATTTCCAAAAAAAAGGAAGTCGCGGGATAATCCGCGCAAAGCAATAGTCAGAAACCGTCCTCCTTCCAATTTCATTGCCACTTCAACTAAAGGCACAATTACTAGAACAATTCCAAAACCGAGATACGTACGTTTTTTCAGAAATAATTTTACCAATTCATAATAAATTATCCGCATCATGCGTTAACCTTATCAGAATTTTCTGTCATAGAAAGAAATAATTCTTCCAGAGAGCGTTTCGGAATTAACGCTTCCACTTGAACTCCGACATCAACAAGTGCTTTATTTAACTTGGGAATATCAGCAAAATCCATCTTTACTTCAAATTTTCCTTCCTTTAATTCGAAATTTTTGATAAATTTTTGTTGTTTCTTAAAAATAAATTCAACTTTCTTTTTTGGTTCAGCTCTAACCACAACATATTTCTCGCCTTCATCTAATAGTTTGCTAACATCGCCTTGTATGACCAATTCACCATTGTTAATTATCACCATCCGATTTGCAACTATTTCGATTTCATTGAGCAAATGTGAAGAAAGAATAATTGTTTTTTTCCGATCACGCGAAAGATGAATGATTAGATCCCTTACCTCTTTCATTCCCTGTGGATCAAGTCCATTTGTCGGTTCATCAAGAATCACAAGTTCAGGATCGGAAATCAATGCCTGCGCAATGCCCAACCTCTGTTTCATTCCGTGCGAATATGTTTTTACACGGTCAGAAGCACGATTTGCCAAACCTACAAGATCCAGTACTTCTAAAATTCTTTTTCGTGTTGCACCGCCAGTAAGTGCGCCGATAATTTCGAGATTTTTGTATGCCGAAAGATACAAATAGAAGTCAGGCTTCTCAACAATTCCACCTACGCGCCGTAATGCATCTGACCGGTGAGACTTGAGTGAATATCCAAATATTTTGGTTTCACCTTTTGTCGGTTTAATGAGAGATAAAATCATTCTGATTGTAGTAATTTTTCCTGCTCCGTTGGGTCCAAGAAAACCAAATACATCGCCGTGATGAACTTCAAGATTAAGATTCTTAACAGCCCAGCGTTTTCCGTATAGCTTTCCAAGCTGCTGTGTTTGTAAAATATTATCGTTCATGTTTTAGCTAAATTGAGATATTAATTTTATAGCCAATATACCAACCACTTCATTCTCGTTCAACATAAAATATTTTCTTTATTTTATAAGAATTTATTTGGAGAAAAGCGTCGGAATCTGTATCTTACTTAAAGTAAAGCATTCTTCAATTAACATAATAAAGTGAAATGATGGGAAAATCTTATACAGTTGCAGTCGCAGGAGCGACTGGCTTAGTCGGACGAATGATGATGACAGTTTTGGAAGAACAAAATTTTCCTGTGGGACGTTTTCTTCCGCTTGCTTCTTCGCGTTCAGAAGGAATGGAAGTTATGTTTCAAGGAAAACCGGTGAAAGTTCAAAAACTGACAGATGATAGCTTTGCGGGAGTAAATTTCGCCCTTTTTTCTGCAGGAGCAAATACAAGTAAAGAATTTTCTCCTAAAGCAGCTAAACATGGCGCAATTGTAATTGATAATAGCAGCGCATTTCGCATGGATCCGGATGTTCCGCTCGTTGTGCCGGAGGTAAATCCTGATGATGCCTTCAGACATCATGGCATTATTGCTAATCCAAATTGCTCGACTATTCAAATGGTAGTAGTCTTGAAACCATTACATGATGCATTTTGTATCAAGCGCGTTGTGGTTTCTACATATCAGTCTGTTACGGGTGCTGGTAAAAAAGGCGTCAATCAATTAGAAGATGAAATAGCGAAAGTGCCATTACGCGAAAAAAAGTTTCCTCATCCAATTGCGTTCAACATTTTGCCCCATATAGATATTTTTCTTCCTGATGGTTACACTAAGGAAGAATTGAAGATGACATTGGAGACAAAAAAAATAATGAGCGCAGATATTCCAGTTACAGCGACAGCAGTTCGTGTGCCTGTATTCGGCGGACACAGTGAAGCAGTGAATATTGAATTTGAAAAACCATGCTCGCCTGAAGAAGTGCGTGCAATTCTAAGTCGCTCACCTGGTATTATCGTGGAAGATGATCCATCTAAGAATCTTTATCCGATGCCGATAAATGCTTATGGAAAAAATGAAGTCTTTGTCGGACGCATTCGAAAAGATTTTACAATTGCAAACGGTATCAACCTCTGGATTGTCTCAGATAATATCCGAAAAGGTGCAGCAACAAATGCAGTACAAATTGCAGAATTACTTGCTTCACGGATGGAATAAAGACAAGGATAACTCGCAAGCATCATAATTGCAAAAAACAAATAATTTTCAAATTCCAATCTCTATATTATTGTTTGAGATTTTAATTTTAGAATTTGTTTGGATTATTATTTTTTAAAAATTGTAATTTACTACGAAGATATAAAATGAGGTCTTATAAATGATTGTTATGAAATTTGGCGGCACTTCAGTTGAAGATGCCAAATCGATGCGCACAGTAATTGAAATCGTTCGTAAAGAAGAAACTCGAACTCCTATCGTTGTGCTCTCTGCTATTTCAGGTGCAACCAATATTCTTCTAAAATCCGCACGAACAGCACAAGAAGGCAAACTTGAAGATGCTATACTTCTTCTAAATGGATTATTCGATTGTCATGTAACTTTGATGGAAAACCTTATTGACGATAGAAAAACAATTCAGCGTCTTATTGCATCGTTCAATCTGCGGTTTGAAGAACTTAGAAATCTTTGCCGTGGTATCGCAATTTTAGGTGAATTGACAAATCGTTCTTTGGATGCAATTGCTTCAGTCGGCGAACTTTTATCCTCGCAAATTCTTGCAGAGGCGATTTGCGCGCAAGGAATCTCAGCGCAATGGATTGACGCACGGAAGTTTATGATTACTGATAATAACTTTGCATCAGCAGCTCCGCAGTTTGATCAAATTGATATTAAAACGAAGGAAATCCTTTCTCCACTAGTTTCCGAAGGTAAAATCATTGTAACGCAAGGATTTATCGGGTCTAATGCAAAAGGTACGACTACAACACTTGGCCGCGGAGGTTCCGATTATTCTGCTTCAATTATTGGCGCGGCTTTAGATGCAAAGGAAATCCAAATATGGACAGATGTTGACGGAGTATTGACGGCGGACCCGCGTATTGCTCCAAGTGCACAAAAATTAAAAATGATATCATTCCGCGAAGCAGCCGAGCTTGCATACTTTGGTGCAAAAGTTTTGCACCCAAGTACGATCTTTCCTGCTGTTAAGAAAGATATTCCTGTTGTTGTATTAAACTCAAAGCGCCCGGAAAACAGCGGCACACGAATAGTTTCACATCCGCCGAAAACGCATATTCCAGTAAAATCCATTGCCTGCAAACGCGGCATAACGGTTGTGAATGTGCAATCGCTGAGAATGTTGATGGCGTACGGTTTCCTTGAGTCAATCTTTTCTGTATTTAATAAATATCAGACATCGGTCGATCTCGTCAGCACATCTGAAGTCGCCGTTTCGCTAACGATAGACAATGCTGCTACAATTGATAAAATTGTTGAGGAGCTTTCTGAATTCGCTGAAGTTTCTATTCTCGAACACCAAGGAATCATTTGCATAGTCGGAGATCAAATGCGTTCCACTGCTGGTGTTGCCGATCAGATTTTCAGTGCGCTGCGGCAAATCAACTTGGTAATGATCTCACAAGGAGCATCGGAAATAAATATGAGTTTGGTGATTGATGAAAAACAAGTAGATGAAGCTGTACGGCTGCTGCATAAACAATTCTTTGAATCCATTCCTGACTCAGATATGTTTGAACCAGTTGGAGGCAAGTAATTTTTATGCATATAGCCATTATTGGATATGGAAAAATGGGGAAAGAAATCGAGCGCCTCGCGATTGAACGAGGCTGGACCGTAGATGTTCGTGTTGATATTGATACTCCACCTGTCACTAAAACGCAGCGAGAAAAAATAGATGTTGTGATTCATTTTGCAACTGCCAAGGAAATAGTAAACGATCTTATTCCATGGGCAGAGGCAAGTAAACCAATCGTGATTGGAACGACTGGCTGGCAAGATCAAATGCAGAGTATAAAGGATCTAGTAACAAAATATCAGATTGGTTTAATTCATTCTTCAAATTTTTCGGTTGGTGTGAACATATTCTTTCATCTTATCAAAACTGCGGCGCAGATAATGGATAAGTTCGAAGATTATGATGCTTTCATTCAAGAAATCCATCATAAAAATAAAATCGATAGTCCGAGCGGAACTGCACTGACAATGGGGCATATTGTTCTTGAACATTTGCGAAGAAAGAAAGAATTGTTAACGGAGACGTCGCATAACAAAATAAAGCCCGAGCAGCTTCATGTCTCTTCCACACGAAGCGGCACAGTCATCGGAACACATACGATCTCGTTTGATTCTGCTGCCGACATAATTGAATTGAAACACACTGCAAAAAATCGTTCCGGTTTAGCAATGGGTGCTTTATTTGCAGCAGAATGGATTCAAGGGAAAAAAGGCATGTTCACTATGGATGATGCATTTCAAGATATTTTCAAATAAGGATAATTTTAGATATGGCAGCACAAACAAAATTTCAAGGCACAGCAACAGCGATCGTCACGCCTTTTAAAAAGGATGGATCGTTAGATGAAGCTGCATTGCGTCGGTTTGTTGATTTTCAAATTAATGGCGGCGTTGAAGCAATCGTACCATTAGGAACGACCGGTGAGTATTCGACACTTAGCATAAAAGAACAGCAGCGCGTTATCGAAATTGCAATTGAGCAGGCAAACAATCGTGTAAAAATCTTTGCCGGAGCAGGAAGTAATAATACTGCAGAAGTAATTGAAAAGACTCGCTTTGCAAAAAAAGCCGGTGCTGATGCGGCGCTCATTGTTGGTCCCTACTACAATAAACCGACACAAAACGGATATTTTCAACATTTCAAAGCTGTTGCGGATGCGGTTGATATTCCTATTATCGTTTATAATGTGCCAGGGCGAACGAGTGGTAATATTGAAGCTGCTACATTGCTGCGAATGGCAGAAGAAATTCCTAATGTAGTTATGTTAAAAGAAGCATCATGCAATATAATGCAGGTAATGGAAATCGCACGTAATAAGCCAAAGAATTTTTCGCTTCTCTCCGGTGATGATGCGCTTGCCTATTCAATAATTGGACTCGGCGGCGACGGATGTATTTCTGTTGTTTCAAACGAAATGCCAAAAGAATATTCTGACTTAATGCGTTTGTGCTTAAAGGGTAATTGGACAGAAGCACTTCAGCTTCAATACCGTTTGCTTCCGCTTATGAATATTAATTTTATTGAATCAAGTCCTATTCCTGTAAAAACTGCACTTGCGATGATGGGAATGATTGAAGAAGCATTCCGCTTGCCCATGGTGCCTATTAATGAACCAAACCGTGCAAAATTAAAAAAGGTGCTGGAAGATTTAAAGCTTGTTAAGGTTTAGAACCACAGCCCTAACCTTGTCAAGGTTTTAAAATCTTGACAAGGTCTTTTTCTGCTTCTTTTAATTGTTCTATCGTATTAATACCGCGGACCTCATCAATAGAAGTCGTCTTCAGAGCAGAGACTTTCCAATTGTTTTTCCAAAAATATTCAAACACATCCGTTAGATAATATTCCTTCTGAATATTATGTGGTGTTATTTGTTTTAGAGCATCGAACAGCTTCTGTTTCTCAAAAATATATATTCCTGAATTAATTTCGTGCACCTGCCGTTCTTTTTCTGTGGCGTCCTTATCCTCAACAATTCTCTTTACAGAACCATTTTCATTTCTTATGATACGGCCATAGCCAGTCGGATCATTAATGTCTGCGGTAAGTATAGTGGCAGATGCTTGTGTTTTGATATGATATTCTATGAGTTGCTGCATGCTTATAACAGATAATAGAGGAACATCACCAGAAAGCACGATCACATCACCGTTAAAATTTTCCAGCGCCTTTTCCGATTGCATTACGGCATGTCCGGTACCAAGTTGTTCAGACTGTAAAGCAAATTCTATTGAGGGATGTGAATGAGAAATATATTTTTTTACAGTTTCACTTTTATATCCAACAATTACAACTACTCGATCGGCTTTGAGATTACAAGCAAGGTCAACAACATAATGAATCACAGGTTTACCGAGAAGTTCATACATCACTTTAGCTTTGGATGGATCCTTCATTCTAGTTCCTTTGCCGGCAGCCATAATAACTGCAGTAAGATTTCGGTTCCTTTCTATTTTCAAATCTAGTTCCTTATTTTAACCGGATACGTATATTATCGATAAGACGAGTCGAACCAAAACGAACAGCTAACGCTATCAGCAGTTCTGGTGATGAAAATGTTTCCACTTCTTCAAAATTTTCCGGATTAATAAAAACAATGTAGTCAATTTGAGTTGGATTTCCACTCTTGATTATTTTTCCCATTTCAGTTCGGAGTTCTATTACGCTTGCACCTCTAAATTGGATTCGTTCGACTGCATATTGAAGTGAACGATAAAGCACCAGCGCATTCTTCCGTTCGATTTCGTTTAAATACACATTACGCGAACTCATTGCCAGCCCGTCATCTTCTCTCACAATTGGTGCAATTATGATATCGATATCGAAATTCAAATCTTTTACCATTTTTTTAACTATGAAAGCTTGTTGCGCATCCTTTTGTCCGAAAATGGCAATATGAGGTTTCGTGATATTAAAAAGCTTCGATACTACAGTAGTTACACCTCCAAAATGTGCCGGGCGAAATGCACCTTCCAATATTTTAGATGCTCCCTCAACTTTTACCTCAGTGCTATATTCTTGCGGATACATTTCTCCAACCTCTGGATAAAAAATAATATCAGTGCCGGCATCCGCGGCAACAGCTTTATCGTGGTCAAAGTCACGAGGATAACGATTAAAGTCTTCATTCGGAGCAAATTGAGTCGGATTAACAAAAATAGAAGTAATAACAACATCTGCGCGAGAGCGAACAAGTTCAATCAGACTTGCGTGCCCACGGTGTAAATATCCCATGGTTGGTACTAAAGCAATTTTTTTTCCTTCACTTCGAAACCTTTCAGAAACATCTTGCATTTTCCCGATTGTTTTTACAATCTGAATTGGCAAATGTAAACTCCCACCTTTATCCTACAAGATTCCGAATCACTTTAGTAACTGTTTCTTTGAGTTCTTTACGGTGCACGACAAGGTCTACAAATCCTTTATCCAGTAAGAATTCAGATCTCTGAAATCCCTTTGGCAAATCCTTTCCGATTGTCTGCTTAATAACACGCGGACCGGCAAATCCGATAAGTGCGGCTGGTTCTGCGATGTGTACATCACCTAACATTGCATAACTCGCAGTTACGCCGCCGGTAGTCGGATCAGTAAGGATTGAAATATACGGCACACCTGCGTCAGAAAGTTGTGCAAGCTTCGCACTCATTTTCGCCATCTGCATTAATGACAATGCTCCTTCCATCATTCTTGCGCCGCCCGTTGAAGAAATAATAATTAGCGGTTCTTTCTTTTTACGTGCAACGTCTGTGGCACGTGCAATTTTTTCTCCGACAACGGACCCCATACTTCCTCCGATAAATGCAAAATCCATACAGGCAATTACAACTGGAATTCCATTCATCATACCTTCGCCGGTTCTGACGGCATCATAAAGCCCGGTTTTTTTAATTGTTGTTTCGATACGGCTTGCATACGATTTTGTATCAGTAAACTTCAGCGGGTCGACAGAGTGCATCTTTTTGTTTGTTTCTTTGAATGTACTATCATCAAGCAAAATTCCAAAATACTCTTTGCTGCCTATGCGGAAATGAAAATTGCACTTTGGGCATGTAAATAAATTTTTTTCTAATTCTTTTTTATGTATAATCTCATTGCATCCGCTGCACTTTGTCCACATGCCGTCTGGAATATCTTTTTTCCGTCCGTCCGATGAAATATTTTCTTTAGATCGCTTGAACCAAGCCATTGATATCTCCTTCAATTATCATGAATCATTTTTCTAATTTGAGCTTCGTAAGAACAATAAAGTCCTTTAGGTACATTGGTTCCAATTGTTCTAAAACAGTTTTTCCTCCTGAATTCCATTTTTCTATTGCTAAACGCGCAATAACATCTCCTCTACAATGGGAGAACACGTCTTTTACAATTATTGAATCAACGGCTTCTTTTTCCATTTCGTTAATGCTGTCTGTTACTATTACCGTTTTCAAATCAGCTGCGCTAACCGCTGACGAAAGACTGCCAATTTGCACAGGACGCATTTCACGAACAGTTCCTTTGCTATGTTTATACATTCCAATATAATATTCTCTCTGCTTTGCATCAATGCATACTATGATTTGCGTACATTCCGGATATGACATTGCTACACTTTTCGCGATAGATTCATATGTTGGCACCGGAATAATCGGTTTTTCAAGTGCAAAACATAATCCTTTCGCTGTGCTTAATCCGATACGAAGTCCTGTAAAAGAACCGGGACCGATGGAAACCGCCACTCCATCCAATTGCGATAATTTCGTCTTATGCTCATCACACAACTCTTGAATTAATGTCAATATTTTTTCTGAGTGAATATGTGATTCAAAAATTGATTTTTCCAATTGTAACCCAAATTCGCTTGTAATTCCTA
Organism: Ignavibacteriota bacterium; assembly: GCA_963833465.1. GTDB lineage: Bacteria > Bacteroidota > Ignavibacteria > UBA10030 > UBA10030 > Fen-1298. The sequence continues at coordinate 113,190 of CAWHXW010000002.1, forward strand.
CCGAACAAACCGCTGTTGATGTTTCGATGCCAAGAATTGTCATATCTTATTAACTTTATCTATTTCGATTCGTCGCTCGTTTTCATCCATGCCTAAAGAAAACCGTACATTATACCTTTGCATCGGCAATACTGTCTCGACAAGCATCTCAGCCCATTCGATAAGACTGATGCCATTACTCTGTAGAAATTCTTCGAACCCAAGATCGTATATTTCTGCAAGCGATTTAACACGATAAAGATCAAAATGAAATATTAATATTTCGCTTTTATATTCATCCTTGCCTTCATATCGGTTCAAAATAACAAAGGATGGGCTTGTCGCTGGTGTGCATGTTTTGAATGCCTGACAAACACCTTTAACAAACTGTGTCTTTCCACTTCCTAAATCGCCAAAGAGCAAAACAACATCTCCTCGCCTTAATTTATTTGCGAAAGAAAGCCCAACTGCAATCGTTTCTTCTGCCGATTTAGTTATGCAAGTATCTCTCATTTAGGTTCAAGCTTCACAATAGGCAGAATCATTTCCTGCATAGAAATGCCGCCATGCTGGAAGCTGTCATGATACTGATTTAAATACTTGTGATAGTCTGTCGGGTAGACAAAATAAAAATCTTCTTTCGCCATTATATAATTTGTTGTCACGCTGCCTCGCGGCAGTTTGTAATCTATTGGGCTCTTGATAAAAACGGCTTGTTTTTCATCCACTTTAAGATTTCTGCCAAATTTATATCGCAGGTTTGCTGATGCTTCCCTATCTCCGACTACCTTTGACCCGCGCATACATCGGATGCTTCCATGGTCTGTAGTAAGAATAATTTTGACATTTTTCTGCAAAGCAAGTGTTTTGAGCATTCCAAACAGTGATGAATGCTGAAACCAAGACCTCGTAAGAGAACGATATGCGGCCTCATCGGGCGCAATTTCTTTTAAAATTGGAGAATCCGAGCGACCATGAGCAAGCATATCAATAAAGTTCACTACAATAGCGGTGAGGCGGCTTTGTGTGTAAGAAATAATATTTCCTTCGAACTGCCTGCCAAATTCTGAATCTAATATTTTCACATATTTTGATTCTGGTTTTAATAAAATACGTCTTCGCTCTAAAAGTTTGTCCATTAATTGGTGCTCGAATCGGTTTCGGCTGTTTTCATCATCATCTTCTTCTGAAGACCATATTTCAGGGAATCTCTTTTCAATATCAATCGGAAAGTATCCGCTAAAAATTGAGTTGCGCGAGTACGGTGTTGCAGTCGGTAAAATGCTGAAGTAATATTGTTTTTCAAAAGTAAAATATTCTGATAACAATTCCTCTAATATCAACCACTGGTCAAGACGCAAACAATCTATAACGAAAAAAAAGACTGAGGTTCGATCATTTAGCTCTGGAAGCACACTGCGTTCCATAACATCAGGCGAAAGCATAATAGAACGTTTCGGATCATCAATCCATTTACGATAATTTCGCTCGACAAATTTTCCGAACTCTGCATTGCACTCGCGCTTCTGATCCTGAAGCATCTGCCTCAATCCCAATTCCGGATGGGCATCTAATTCCATATCCCAGCTTGTTAGTTTCAGATACAAATTTATCCAATCCTCTTCTGTAAGTGAAGTGCCCAATGCAAGACTGATATTCTGAAACTCATTAATGTAATCACGAGAAATGTAGGCGCTTGATATTTTTTTTGATTCAAATATTTTTTTGCACGCCATTAAAATCTGGCTGGGATTTACAGGTTTCACCAAATAGTCTGTAATTTTACTGCCGATAGCATCTTCCATCAAACTTTCAGCTTCACTCTTTGTCACCATTACTACCGGGATCATCGGTGAAATATCTTTCATCGCAGAAAGAGTTTGCAATCCGCCTAAACCCGGCATCATCTCGTCAAGAAAAACAAGATCGTAGTCCTTATTCTTAACTAACTCGATAGCATCTTCGCCATTTGCCGCAGTATCGACTTGATATCCTTTCTGTTCTAATAACCGCAGATGAGGACGTAGTAAGTCGATTTCATCATCGACCCATAGTATTTTTTTAAGAGTTTCCATTCAGACCCGAAGTAAATTACTACTTCCATGCACGAGAATCAACGCAAGAAATAGATTATTGAATAAGGACATGGACATCTAATCCGCCTTCATTGGTTGTGGATCCTGGAATTTTTGATCCGCCTGCATCTGGAGCAATTCTTGTGTAACGATAATACACAGATGCCGTAACACGTTCACTCAATGTATAGCGAATACGAGGTTCCAATGTTGTGCGGCCTGAGCCATCCATGGGTGTTCCACCAGATTCGTAATTAGTGAAATCATAGAGCGCTGTGGCGTTATGTGAATAACCATAAGTAAATGAAATATCAATATTATTCATTAGTGATATGCCAAAGAAGGGAATTTCAAATCCCTGCCGGCTATAGGTTCCTGTGACAGAAAAATCTGATGTCGATGTTTCCGTTACATTCTGAGTAGAAGGCGAAAGATCGTAAGATTCTGTTGACCCGTACCTAAATGTGCCACTTAAGCTTCCTTTAATAAAATCTTTAAATGTTATATTTATTCCTATCAATGGCGAAAATCCGTAGGTAACTGTTTGACTCGTTATTGTCTTAGCTGTAACTGTATTTCCCTCAGCATCTGTAATTGTATTTCCATTAGCATCTTCAGCCGGTGTCATTTGCCAGCGTTCCTTATAATCCGAAGTGTAGGCATGATCGAGCGAGATGCGAGATGCAAAACTTTTAAAGAAACTAAAGTTCTCTAATCCTTCCCAGTGGATAGACCAGTTAGCACGCGGTGCAAGCGAGCCAATGATTTTTGACAACCAGGGAAACGTTTCCAATCCTTGTTCAAATGCCTGCGATAATGCGGCACCATTATCCATTGTAGGATCCGCATTTATTAAAGAATTATATTTAGCATTCACATTATCAAGATTTGTATTGAATAATTTCAAAGGCAGTGAAATGTACGAACGATCTAAATCTCCACTGACAGTGTTGGTTATTGAATTTGGGGTTATTGAGTTTGGGGTGACATATCCGTTTAAATCTGTATTACCGGTCCTATTCTCACTATATGTCCAACCAAGTTTCCAATCCAATTGTAAAGTTGCTCCTGTCCATAATGGCCTTGAAGTATGCATGCCAATTTGATTATTTTGTGAAAACGCATCATTAATATAAGCGGTGTCAGCACGAATACCAGTGGCAGTATATCCGGTAAAGAACGGAAATGATCCTTTTGTTTTCATCACCAACTCGCCATTAGGATCAGAAATCAATCCGAGTTGGTACAAAAAGTTAGGCCCATTTTCATCCAGCGACGATTGGAAAAATGGCACTCTTGCAAATATATTGGCAAACCCATTACCGCCGCGCACGCCGTTGTTTTGCGATGAATTCGACTGTGTGAAAGTAAAATTGAATTTCTCAAAATCGAAAAGAGAATTTTTAATAAAGAGACGCGATAATTGATCGAATTGTTTAGCTAAACTGAGTGGTTTTTTCTTTGTACTCGTATCCGCAGGAGCTGGTTTCGGATTTGCAGTAGGCGTCGGCGACCAAATAGCATCAGTGAGTGGTTTTAAATTAACATCGAGCGAAAATGAAGGAACTGCATTCCAACCGGCACTGCGTCCGAGAGGACCTGCCTGAATATTGTTCATCCAACTATAATTGACATTATAATGCAGACTCGGCGTAAATATTTTGTCCAGCATCAGCGCCTGCGGAGTTGTAATTTTATTGTTCAATGTAATTGCTTGAGTGTAGTTTTGATCAATGCCGAAGTCTATAAGTCGATCGCTGAAAAATATGTCGCCCATAATTGCCGAAAATGGTCGCTGGTTTCCATATTTATCTGTTTCCAAATGAACAAGACTGCTTGAAATATTAACATTATATGTAACGCCAAGATCGAATAATCCGCCTTGAAAGAATTGCCAATTAAAATCCATCGTCCGCTGCGCATTTAATGCCCGAACGGTATCATTTGGAGTTGCTTGGTCACGTGACTTTGATTGTGTCTGGCCACGATTAAGCGCCGCTCCAAAGTTCATTTGTTGCGGGGTGAAAAAGAATTTAAGAGTACCTAACGAAAGATAATTATTAGGACTGAATGTTGTTCCATATCTGAAATTTGTACTCCAACTCCAGGTGTTTGAATATTCAGTTGATGGATTGCGTAAATGAGATTGTGTATAGTTGTATCCGAATGACATTTTATCAATCGTTTCTATTACAAGCCAAGTTTTAACAGGAATGTTAAATTTGATTGTCGGCATGGAATAAGAATCCGTTATACTCAAATCTTCCGATCGAACTCGTACAGAATCTGAATTTTCGTATCTCTCAGAGGCACGTTTCGCTGCTTCATCAACCAAAATATCTGTACCGGGTAAATATCGCGGTTTATTAATAGATTCCGAATGAGAATAATTGAAGTTTAAAGTAGAACCATTCCATGTCTCCGGTAAAAAACGGTCAACGGCAAAAGATGTAGTTAAATTCCATGTTCTGCTTGTGTTGCGCGTACCAAAATGATCTTCCAAGCCGTGGAAAAACGGATCCATCTGGCTCATCGAGAATGCAATATTTCCAATATCTGCAAGTTTTATATTGGCGTCCATTTTATAAGCCATACCATGCGTATTATCTACATCGGTAAGGCGTAGTTCATCAACCCACAATTCACCGTTAAGAACTTTAGCTCCTTTGTTTGCCGGATTTTGAATTCCAATAGAAATAAATTGAATTCTGTCCAACCGTGGATTTCCACGAACCAAATATTTGGAGCCCGGCGGCCCGCCCGGCACAGGACGACTAACTATGACATTCTTCATAGTATCCTGAAGAATTTTAAGATTAGTAAGATCTGCAAATGTTATAACTATATTATTTTCTGGCCAGTCGGGATGAACGGGAGATCTGTACTCGTAATAATTTGCCGTATCATCACCGAAATGCAGAAACATTTCTGCATCATAGTTGCTTGTATCTATATATGAAAATTTTCTATAGGGTTTGCTGGGATCATTACCCATTTCGCCATGAACAAACATTTTTAACGTATGGTAATTGAACATATCAAGCGGACGCTCAGCCATATATTTTACGGCTTCCTTGCTTTGTCCATCCGGCAAGTTCTTCACGATCAAATTAAGCGATTGTTCATTGCTAAAAATATTTTGATCCGGCCGAGTAAGATCTTTTGTGCGTAGATTTGGATCCGGCATAGTATATAGCGGATCATCTTCGTAGCTCACAACGCTTAAATCAAATGACGAATCCGATTTTATACGCTTTTGCCATTGATTGCCAACAAGATTAAAATCAACGATGCGGAACAGCAGCGGATTTCCGGCTCCCGTAACCCACACACGCACTCCTTCTATATTTGTGAATGTCGGTTCTCCAATTTTTCTATTGAATCCAGAAAGCGGAATACGAATTTGATGCCAATTATTTAAGCCGGTTCCTATTACTAATCGCTTAAATTTATCATTGGTTGTGTCAAGAGGAATTTCATATTCAAAATATGAATTCAATCGATCAACTACACCATTTCTATTCAAGTCTTCCGTATCAGGAAAATGTCCATCCTCAATAGCAGAATTTCCTTCAGTCCCATTAACTCCTTTATAATTTTCCGCTAAAGCCATGTTTAGCGGAGTTCCATTGCCAATCGGTATGCGTGACCAATCATCGCCTGAAGGATCATCCTTATATCGTGGATATTTATTAATAAAATTTGCATAGTAATTTCGTTCCATTACATCATTCATCATATCCAGTCCCCAATCATAATCCGGATTCAAGACTCCTGTTTTAATACCATTATTACCCAACCCATCTTCCGTATTGAGTGTATCATTGGGTATAACATCCTCACTGATATAACCAAGATCAATATTAAATTTTGCAGAATCATTTCCTGTTATCGGCGAAAGAATGTTTATCCAGAGTTCTATGAATTCGACATTTTGGTCTATAAGATTGGTAGAACTTGCCCCGAGAACATGCTGAATGCCAGCCCAAGATTTTGTATGAGAACTAGAAACCGGATTATCCAATCCTATTGTTGTATCAAGCCCCATAGAATAGTTAAATTCGCCGCGCAATTCCGGATGAAACAAAAAATCCAAAGATGTTACTTGATCCTGGCCTTGCACATAGTCTTGTCTGCGATTTCCCCAAATGGTAGGAATATAGACATCGGTAGGAATAACATTAAACCAGCACGCAAGTGCTTTATATTCCATTTTCTTATTATCCGGTATGATACCTGCGTTATATAAATCGTCTGATGTCGGAATGTAATCAACTGAATCAATTTTAGGATTGTAGGAATCCAAATTCTTTATATACCATGGTGCACTTGCATCTTTCCATGTAGCGTACGAAACGCCAAGAGGAATAGTCTGATTGGCTCCTTCAAAGTCATCGATATATGCAACCCCTTTACCGCCGTCAATTGAAATTGGACTGGTACGTGTATTCGGATTAGGAAGCATATATGCTACTTCCCCATGAGCAGTAATTTGCGATGATGCTGTTGATTTAAAACCAGGAATATAACTCAGAACATTAGTAAGCCAGCGCGCATCTTGCGTAGTTCCACCATCAATTCCCATAATCGTGTTGCTGATAGGTTCTTCACCGAGCCGAACCTTATCGCTTAATGATTGCTGACTGTAATTCATAATTGTAAAACCAAGTGTAGTGTTCTTAGCTAAATCAAATTCACCACGCGCGCCAAGCAGCGATTTTGAAGCCAAAGTGAACAAATCGTTCGCTTCGTATTTTATTTGGAGGTTACGCCCCGGCTGGAGAAATGCTTGATTTTTGATAACAACCTGACCTGCAATATAGTCAACTGTGTAGTCGGCATTCAATACAGCTGGCTGACCATCTACAATAACTTGCACACTGCCTTCAACAATATTATAACCGATCGAATAACTTGATGCTTGTGCTGTCTTCACCGTCCCGACCATATTATAATATGAATTACGCTGGTCGTTCACTGCAGTAAGTACGTCTTCTGTATAAATTGCATCATAGGACAATGAATCTGCCCACTTATGCGCAGTGGTAGTATCAATACCGCCATGTTTGATGAAATAGTTATATATACTCGATGAGTCGAACGGTTCCACTGTGGGGAAAATGATTTCCCCACGTTTTTCATTGATAGTAATTCCGGGAAGATAATCGAAAACCTTATCAGGTTTTGCTTCGTTGTTGCTGTTAAATCTATCCAATCCAAGCATTTCCATCACACCAACATTCTGAGAGGTTACATCTGTTTGTGGTGTTTGACCCGGATATGTATATTGTACATTGAAAACAAAACTCGATTTGTCTATACCTGTTCCGCCAAGTGAGTACCTATTCTTCAGCATCATACTCCAAGCTGGCTGCATTGTATAATTAAGATTCGATGGACGGACAAGTTTCAGGATTAGGTTCAAAGTAGAATCTTTTGCCGTCCGGCTTGATTGACCGATAGTTTTACCATTATCGAACATAAAATAGACTGCTACTACTTGATTAGCTTGCGGCTGACTATGAAGAGAAATAATACCGGCGTATGGATCAAAATCATAATCAGTCGTTCCATCAAGCTTAACAAATTTTCCTTCTTCAGTTTGTCCCTGGACAGGAGTCCTTGCGCCTGGATGCCGAGCAATTGGATTGTTTTGAGTGTTCACTACATCTGAATCGTTCATCAAAGCAAGAACATTTCTATATTTTTGAGGGTCAGTTTCTGTTGTTGTAGAAACCCATACTTCAATTTCATGAACATGCATCTTTACCATATCAGGCGTAGGTGTATATGATGTACCTTGATAAATAGTTTCATAGAATGGTATATACGATACATCAATAAAAAAATCGCATTGGGAATAATCTGATGGATGTATTGTGAATGGAGTAGATTGTCCGCCGCCTGAAACAGTAAGCTGTTTGATTTGTCCTTTTTTCTGTGTTGCTACCGTAGTTAAACGCAATGGTCCAAGCTGAAATTTTGCCATAATACCGAACAGCGCCGAACCACCTGAAATAAATGAGGAGTTGGTTGGAAGTGACACATTTCCTGCTTCCACACTTTGCACAATTTCATCTTCGTAACCCTGATATTTGACATGGAGCTGGTTTTCGTATTCGAATGTACGCTGAGTATTCCAATCGGCATCAATCTTTAATTTATCTCCAATTTCGCCTTTTACGTTAACTTGAATTTCTTGCTTAAAATCAGGAGTACTCTGGCTCTGTCCTAACGGGCTTGATGTAAATAAATCCGACTTAGTATTCCGAAATCCGGCATGAATATCGATTGCACCATTGATAGTCATTAATATTCTGCTTGGGCCGAAAATACTGAATATCGGGTTTTTGGGAACAGGAATTTCAATTTTTGTAATTTTGCTAAATACGTCACCCAGTGTAGTTTTCGTGTCACCCAGAAGCTGGTAAGACTGCGTTATTGTTTCCCAGTTCTGCCGCTCTGCTTGTTTCAATCGAAGTGATGAATATTCATCTAAAGGTACTTCAGTCGAAACTCGCGTATCATAATCCTCAACAGTTTCACGCAGTCGGTACACCCATTTGTTAGAATCCAGAACTGCCTGATGTTTGACTAATAACGGATCTGAAAGAAACATTGGATGATGTTTATGATAAGTTCCTTTTTCAGCAGGATTATCTTTACGAACATATTGAAATTGAGCGAGCCGTGCAGAAGAATCTCGCGGAAGTGCACGTATTGCTTCCAGCGTAGCGCGTGATGTATCGTAAGTTATAATACCTGCAGTTCCAATTGTCAATTGGCGTCTCTGCGCTGCTTTTGCACGCCGTGAGAGTTTGCCAGTTGAGTATTGTTGTTGTGACAGAGTCGAATCTGAGCCGGCTGCAAATTGATATATTCCGCCATCCGCTGCAAAGAAATGTTCTGATGCCTCAGTTCGCATCTGGCAAAAAAAGGCCAAAGCAAACAACAAAATGCCCTGCCAGATACTTCCTATCTGAATAGTGAATTTATACGGAATCACGAGCGTTCGTTAATCGTTCAATTTTAAAAAACAGGTACTTTTTAACTGCCAGTTTAGAATGGTCGCAACCGTTCGATATGGCTCCAGGTGGGTTTTAAATGAATGGATATATGACAACTAACGTTCATATTGCAGATTGCTTTATCTCACAAACACATCTTTTTCATGAAAAACTTAGCGAAAAGAAGTCGAAATTGCAAGTTTCTTTCGATAACTAAAGTTTCGCACTATTGTTTTCCCTGTTTAAATGCAGATAATATTGTTTTAACATTTTCATATTCATTCTTTATTTCCGTTATGCTAATGCTTTCCGGAATAGATTTACCAGCACGTCCTATTTCTTCTAATGTTAAGCAAAGTGCACCTAATTGTTTAGCTCCAAGATTTAAACTGCTTCCTTTAAGTGTATGCGCAGTTATCGTTAACGCAGGTAATGTTTTTGTTGTCAATGCTGTTTCAATTGCTTGAATCTGTTTCGGTGTTTCATTTAGATAAATATCGATTAATTCAATAACAAATTCAGAGTCCGTTTCCATTTTCAATTCCTGCAATCGTGTGACAATAGAATTCGTAGATGTTGCGTCTGTCGTCTGCATATTATTTTCTCGCTATGTTGGATTGTGAATTGTTTCGTACCATTTTTTTATAACACGTTTTACCTCATCAATCAAAATCGGTTTGCTCATATAATCGTTCATACCAACTTCTATACATTTTTCACGATCACCTTGTAGGTTATTCGCTGTCATTGCAATGATAATAGGTTGATTTTCCTTGGATAATTCAGCGCGGATACGCTTCGATGCTTCGTAACCATCCATTACCGGCATTTGGATATCCATTAAAACAATATCGTACTTTTTTTTGAACGCTGCATTTAAAGCTTCCAATCCATTATTCGCAATATCCGCTTTTAAACCAAGTATGTTCAAAATACGCACAATTAGTTTCTGATTAATAGTATTATCTTCCACGATTAAGATATCTATTGATGGCAATATAGACCGCTTTTCCGTCGATATGCCGTCAGTAGATGATTGCATGTTTGTTAATTGTTTCTCTATTAAAGAAAGTGCATTGTACAATGCATGATGTCGAACAGGTTTTAGAACCACGTGTAGAATTTCATTATTTGTTCTAATTATTTGATCGCGTTTCGCTCGTGAGGCTAAAAAAACAAACGCCAAATCCGGCTTTCTGATTGCTCTACGTATTTCTTCTTTTAAATGTACCCCGCTGTAATCTATCGGTGTTTGCTCTGCGACTACGATATCGAATGATTCATTATCTTTGACGAACGAAATAGTCTCTTCTAATGTTGCGGCAGACTGCACAATAAATCCCCATCCTGATAACAAGTTCTTAATTATTTGACTGCATATTCTGTTGTCATAGACAACTAACACCTTTCTCGAATTGTCAGTCAAAGGCGGATTTAAATTCTGTCCTTGTAAATCTTTCGTGTTCTCGGATACATTGATTGTAAAATTGAATGTGCTTCCCTTAGTAGAATTGCTTTCAACCCAGATATGTCCGTTAAGCAAAGAAACAGCACGAGCACAAATAGCAAGCCCAAGACCCGTTCCGCCATATTTCCTAGTTGAAGATGAATCAATTTGTGAAAACGGTATAAATAGTTTATGAATTCGATCTGATGGAATGCCGATACCTGTGTCCCGCACAGAGAAAAGAAGTTCACATTTGCCGTCTTTTTCAGATAACTTCGATACTTCAATATATATTTCACCGTGTTCAGTAAATTTGACTGCATTGCTGACTAAATTTACAAGAACTTGTCTCAATCGTGTTGCATCAACCAGTACTGAATGCGGTACTTTTTCATCAATCCAATAAACGAGATCAATATTTTTTTGTTCTGTTTGGATTGCAAATAGGTCTAAAATTTCCTCAATACAAGTCTCAATGCTGAATGGATGTTCCTCCAATTCGATTTCGTCCGATTCAATTTTCGAGAAATCAAGAATATCATTTATGACATTAAGCAATGCATCTCCGCTCAACCGTATAGTTTCAATATACTCTCGTTGTTCAACCGTTAACTTAGTATCAGCTAACAAACTTATCGTTCCTATGATACCATTCATCGGCGTTCTTATTTCGTGACTCATATTGGAAAGAAATTCACTTTTTGCTTTATTTGCACTTTCTGCATCATCTTTCGCTTTCTGAAGTTCCTCATTTGCTCGTTTGTATTCTGTAATATCCTGCGCAACAACAAGTACAGTGTTATGATTTTCATAATCCATATTATGCCAATATAAATTCACATCTATTATAGTACCATTTTTCAGACGATGTCTGCCTTGCGCAGTATTGGATTCTTTCGCTTTAATTATTTTAAGCGCTTCTTGTAAGTTGTCTGCATCTTCTGCAGAACGAATATCCGCTATATTCATCGCAAGAAATTCTTCCTTTGAATATCCATAATGATTTATAGCGGCATCATTCACTTCGAGAAATTGGCAGGAATCAATATCGAACACCCAGGTAGGCATCGGATTATTTTCGAAGAATATTCGGAATCGCTTTGCGCTTTTATGTGCTACCTGTTCTGCTCTTTTGCGTTCCGTAATATCGTGATATACATTCAACTCCATATTCCGATTATTATATTTAACTAGCGAAGAAAACATTAAAAGAATTTTGTTTTCACCAGATTTTGTACGAATCGTTATTTCCGATTCTATAGCTTTGCCGGTGGTCCATAATTCTTTCTGCTTAGAAAACCTTAATTGATATTCACCTTCATTTGGAGAGAGCAATTTATTAAAGTTTGAAATGTCATTTGCTTCATTCAAAGAATATCCGGCAATTTCCTCCATACGAGCATTGAAAACTTCGAAGAATCCGCTTTCATCACTCAATGTGATCCCTTCACTCACAGTGTTGATGATTGTTGATAATTTATGTTCACTTTCCGAAACACGTTTATCTATAAGTTCTTTTTCTGTCAGTACAGTTTTTAGCCGACTAATATTTCGGCGAATTTCAAATTGAGAAACTACAAGACTACTTAATTCTTGAAGAGCAGATTGCTGCTTTTCCGTTAATGTCCGCGGTTTTGTATCTAAAATGCAAAGCGTGCCAAGAATATTGCCTTTCGGACTTATAAGCGGCGCTCCGGCATAAAAACGAAATTTCGGACCGTTCATCACAAACGGTAAATATGAGAAACGATTATCTTTGTACGTATCCTCAACAAGGAGTAATTCTTTCTGTTTTATCGTTTCAGTGCAGAATGATTGATTGCGCGGCATTTCCAATTCTTCTAATCCAATTTTCGATTTGAACCATACCCTATTCTCATCTACTAAATTGATCATAGCAATTGGAACAGCACAGATTTGCGACGCTATAGATGTCAATGCATCGAATTCAGATTCTGGCGGCGTATCAAGAATTTCATATTCATAAAGTTCTTTAAGCCTAGCTTTTTCTCTTACTTCATCAATCATAAAGTAATTTCAATTAATAATAGCCTAATTTCCAACTATTTATTTTTGATTTTTTTATCATTGATTAATTCAGTTTCCTTTTCTTCAGTAATATTTCTTTGTGTACCCCACACGCGCACAAGCTTTTCGTTTTTAACGACACCAATCATATTATTCAAGAAATATTTCAATTTTCCATCATTGTCAATTTTGTGAGAAGGTGCATTAACGAGCCGATAGTTTGAACGAATGAATGAGCGCAGATATTCAATGTTGATTGGATCTGCCGGATCAAGAAAGTCTTTTAATTTCGCTCCTATAATCTGTTCAGCATATTCAAAGCCGTGCATTTTTGCCATTGTATTGTTGCATTCTGTTAAAGAGCTAATTTCCATTAAGTACTTAATTTGTCTTTCTTCGGATAGATGGATTGACATCGGCTCAGGAGATTCAAAGCACCAGATTGCTTCCGCACTTTGCTCTATGAATTCACGGAAACGTTCTTCACTAATTCGCAATGCTTCTTGCACAGTCTTTAATTCTGTGATATCTGTAATCGTTCCTTCATAATACAGAATATCACCAAGCCGGCTCCGAACAACTCGTGCATTTTCTAATATATCGATAATCCGGCCGTCTTTTCGCTTAAGTTTAAACTCGGCATTTTTGACTCGTTCTCCTTTATTAAGAAGTTTTAAATATTTTCTCCGTTCTTCTGAATTAACGTAGAGTTCTTTCTCAACATTGATAAGAAGTAAATCGGTTTCAGAATCGTACCCAAGCATCCGAGCCAGCGCAGGATTTGCTGTTAAAATTTCTCCATCTGGTGTCGTTTGATAAACGCCATCCAGCACATTTTCGACAAGCGATCTATATTTCGCTTCAGATCCATGCATGGCTTGTTCTGCTCTTTTTCTTTCTGTTATATCTCGCAGAACAACTTGAATAGCGGATTTTCCCTGCCATAATAAGGGCATAGCTGCAACCTCCGCTTCAAACAATGTTCCATCCAGCCGAATAAATTTTTCTTCAATCATCGGCACCCGTTTACCTTGGTTTGACATTTGCAGAATTCGATCTTTGACAATAAGACGATAATCAGGATGAACCATTTCAATAACTGATCGTCCAATTAAATCATCTGGCGACTCAGCTGCAAATATTCGCACGGCTGCCGTATTGACGAATACTATTGTACTTCCAACATGAACTGCAATCGGATCTGGTGACAGTTCAACAAGTGTACGGTACCTTTCTTCACTTTCGCGCAATGCCTGTTCAGCAAGTTTTTTTTCTGTAATATCACGCGACACCCCCATGGCACCTATTATTTCACCTTTTGCATTCCGCAAAACAGAAGATGAAAGCAGACTTTGGAATATTTCACCATTTTTTCTTTTGTTCATAATTTCTTGAACATAGCGGCTTTGTTCCATTGTCGTTTTATGTACTTTATTACTTTCTTCCTGATCGGCATATAGTATGCTTACATGTTTTCCTAAGAGTTCTTTGATGTTGTAGCCGAATGTTTCTTCAGCCGCTTTATTAAATTCGATGATATTGCGATTCTTGTCAACTGCAATGATCATATCTAGTGAGCTGTTAATAATGCTTTGCGCATATTCCTGCGCAGCTTTTAATCTTTCATTAGAAATAGTAATATCTGTAATATCACGGGACATGCCCATGAATCCAATTTTTTCTCCACGGGAATTCTGCAGTACAGCCGAAGAAAGAAGACATGGAAATATTTCCCCATTCTTCCGTTTGTTCCACACTTCTGTCACTTCGCGGCCCAGCTCGCTGACTTTTTTATTTACCAGCGCTCCAGCTTCAGGATCAGCATATAGAATATTAATATGCTGCCCCAATACCTCATCTTTCTGATAACCAAATGTCATTTCTGCTGCTTTATTAAATTCAATTATATGCCTTTCCAGATCGACAGCGATCACCATATCCATGGAACTTTCAATAATGTTTTGCGCATAATCCTGCGAAGTCTTCAGTGCTTCTTGAACCCTCTTGCGTTCCGATACATCTTGAAACACAAGCACAACTCCGACGGTATTTCTAAGATCGTCCTTAATTGGCGACGCGCTTTCGTCAATTGGAATTTCTTTTCCATCTCGTGAAATAAGCGTGGCATGGTTTTTCAACACCGCTGTAATTTTGTTTTTTAATATTTGGTCGATTTGATTTGTAAAATGAGGTTTTGTTGTTTTTTCTGCTGTCCGAAATACTTTCAGCAGTTCTTCTCCAAGTACTTCATTCATTTTCCATCCTGTGAGATTTTCTGCCGCGGTATTCATAAATTTGATATTACCGAATGCATCAGTAGAAATAACCGCTTCACCAATGCTTCTAAGTGTTGTACCATACCAAGTTTCATTCTCTTTGAATTTCCGTTCCAATTCCCTTCGATAAAGTGCCATTTCAATAGTTGTATGAAGTTCACGTTCTTCAAATGGTTTAAGAACATATCCAAACGGTTCTGTTTTGCTTGCACGTTTCAATGTATCGTTATCTGCATACGCACTAAGATATACAACGGCAATACCGTATTGAAATCGCAGCATTGAAGCCGCTTCAATTCCATCCATTTCCCCTTTCAAACGGACATCCATTAATACTAAATCAGGTAATGTTGCAATTGCTTTCTTGACAGCTTCCTCACCTGTCGAAACAATGCCCACAATTTCGTATCCAAGATTCACTAATCTTTTTTGAAGATCTATCGCAACAATATTTTCATCTTCCACGATTAATATTTTAGGATTTGTCATTATTATTGTTGTCCAATTTTTGAACTTTTTCTTTGAAAATTATATGTACTTGTGTACCAAGTTCCCTACTAATTTTAATAGAACCATCCAATTGTTCAGTCAGTGTGCGTACAAGTTCCCATCCCATCGGTGAATCCGGCATTTCCGATAATTCACCTTCATCCATTCCTACACCATTATCACACACACTAAGACGAAGCATTTGCAGATCTTGCTGACTAAGCGATACGCTGATTTTACCAATTTGTCCATCTTTAAATGCATGTTTCAATGAATTTGCAACCAACTCACTAATAATCAGGCCGCATGGAATTGCAGTGTCTATATCCAGCATAACATTATTTGATTCAATAGCACATTCGATAGCCGCTGAAGAAGTTTTGTAGGATTTGAACAAGCTTGGCATAAGGGAATTCAAATATTCGCCAAAGTCAATTCGTGCAATTTCTGCAGAGCGATATAATTTTTCATGCAATAACGCCATTGACTTGATACGGTTTTGACTCTGCTTGAATAATTCTCGGTCGTACGCATCGCGTAAATAAGCGGATTGAAGATTGAGTAAGCTTGAAACAATTTGCAGATTATTTTTAACACGATGATGAATTTCTTTCAACAGCACTTCTTTTTCTTTTATTGCTTCTCGAATTTGCGACTCTGAATATTTTTGCCTGGAAAGATTGACTATTACAATGTCATAATATAGCACTTCCCCATCTGAACCGCGTGCAACGCGAGAATTGTGCAGCACCCATACGTCTGTGCCATCGTATCTGCAAAGACATACTTCAGTCTCTCGTTCCAAGTTATAGATTCCGACAATCTCTTGCCAATCAATTCTTTTATGTGGATATCTATAAAGGTAAGCCGCATTTGTTTGTAAAAGTGCTTTCTTGTCAGGATATCCAAGAATATGCAAGGCTGCTGGATTGAATCTTAACAAAGCTCCATTTGGTGAACTGCGGAATAAACCTACAGGAATATCTTCGTATATCTGGTAATAACTATCTTCTGATTCTTTTTGAACTTCATGCATTTTTCTTTTTTCGGGATAAAGATAAAATGCAGTTTCCAATAATTCATTCACTTCTAGCCATCGTGGATCAGTCATATTGATCGACGGAATAATTTTCTTTAACTGCGCAACAAGCGATTGTGCAGTCTCATATGCGTTATCGCGATCTTCGATTACTTTATCCTTTATGAGCTAGTTGCACTATCATAAAACTATTTAAAGGACTATATTTGAAATATACTTACCATCGAGGGCAAAGGCAATATTAGATACTTGTAAAGAGCGGACATTCTCGTTATATTTCAATGAAATGTTTATTCTTTGGCGACATATTCTGCGTGTGCACATTGGCCCATTTATCTTTTCCGTCGTATTGATGATGTGTATATTTTTACTCCAATTTCTTATGAAATATCTCGATCAATTAACTGGAAAAGGATTAAGCGCAGCAGTTATCGTTGAATTAATTACGCTCAACCTTGCCTGGATGCTTGTACTTGCAGTGCCGATGGGTGTGCTTGTTGCCACACTGATGGCGTTTGGCGGACTGGCTTCAACTAACCAAATTACTGCAATGCGAGCAAGCGGTGTAAGTCTTTATCGCATGATTGCACCGGTGATTGCCGCTTCTGTAGTAATCTGTATTCTTTTATATATTTTCAACAACGATGTATTACCTGATGCCAATCATCGCACAAAAGTGCTGACAACCGATATTTCGCATAAGAAACCGACAATGACTTTGGTACCCGGAATGTTCATCCAATTGCTGCAAGGGCACAGCATTTTAGTGAGGAAAACGTTCGAACATTCAAATGATCTTGAAGGTGTTACCATTCTCGACTATTCCGAACCTATGATGACTTCCACAATAACCGGACATAAAGGGAAAATATCTTTTTCCACGGATTACCGAAAGCTTATTATGGATTTATCGGATGGAGAAATTCATCAAGTTAATAATCAATTTAAAAACCAGTACCGTATAATTCGATTTCAAAAACACAGGATTGTGATGGATGCTGAAGGATTTAACTTTCAGCGTTCGCGGGAAACAGATATTTCACGAGGCGACCGCGAAATGAGCGTGCAAATGATGTCGCATAACATTGATAGTATCCGAAAATTGCAAGAAGCAATCGAGCATCATCTGAATGAAATTACCGGTAAGCGGCAAGAAGAAATTCTAAACGTAAAAAAATCCATCGAACCCTCTTTAATTTACACAATACCCCTCAAAGGATTAAAAGCTGATCCTTCACAGCAAGCTGCAGTTCGTTCTGATCTTTTTTGGATCAACGTATATCAGCGAGCAATAAGTTCATATTTGGTAGAAATTCATAAAAAATTTTCTATTCCGGTGGCTTGTATCGTTTTCGTATTTATTGGTGCACCGCTCGGCATTATGTCGCGGCGTGGAACATTTGGAATGGGTGCAAGTCTTAGCTTGGGTTTTTTTGTATTCTATTGGGCGTGTTTGAAAGGAGGCGAGAATCTCGCAGACCGTGGTTATTTTGATCCTTGGGTCGGAATGTGGATAGCAAATATCATTTTGGGATTTATTGGCATTTATATGACTGTACGAACAGCACGTGAAAACCTTACTATCGATTGGTCGAAACTCGCTCGACTAAAACCAAAATCATGGCGCTCGGATTCCAATTCTCCAGAGATATCGTGAAAATACTTGATCGCTATATTATCCGGCAGTTTATTATTGCGTTTCTTTTTGGGTTGCTCGCTTTCGTTTGCATATTTATTATTATTGATATGATGGAAAAATTGGATGATTTTATTGATGCGCAAGCGCCGGCAAGAATTGTTGTTCAATACTACATTACTTCAATTCCTGATATCGTTAAACTGATGATTCCTGTTGCTGTTTTGCTTTCGGCTTTGTTTGTAACGGGACGACTTTCCAGCCAGAACGAACTTGCAGCCATTAAATCCAGCGGAACCAGTCTTTATCGAATTATGTCGCCTTTTTTTATGGTAACATTTATCATATTTGTCATTTCCATTTATCTCAACGGCTGGGTAGTTCCATATGCCAATCAAAAAAAATTCTATATTGAACGCACTCACTTAAACCGTTCTAACCAACCCGTAATCCGAAACAATATTCTTTTTCAGGAAGGAAAAACTCGTATCGTATCAATTAATTATTACGATACTCAAGCCAGGTGCGCCAGGCAAATTAGCATTCAAGATTTCGATAATGATGATTTGACAATCTTAAGGAACAGGTACGATGCAGTGCAAATGCAGTGGGTACAACCGAATGGAACCGACGTACAAAAAAGGGAACTGGGTTATGCTTCATGGAACTATTCGCAATTTTTTTGATTCTGTACAAACTCTCGTATCATTCGACAGCTTAGCAGTCGGCAAACTTTCATTAACACCATCTGACATAGAAAAGAAACAACGTACACCCGATGAAATGGATTATTACGAATTACGCGAGTTTATTGCAAATCAACAGCGTGCAGGACAGGATGTGGCGCGCTGGTTAGTGGAATATCATTTTAAACTTGCTTTTCCTTTTGCAAGCATTATTATGATTCTTTTCGGTGTGCCTTTTGCAGCCAACAGACCACGCACTGGAGCTGCGCTTGGATTCGGTATTGCTACGGCAGTCACTTTTATTTATCTCGGTTTTATGAAAGCAAGTCAAGTATTTGGATATAATGGTGATCTAAATCCGCTTTTTACAGCATGGCTTGCCAACATTATTTTTCTCTTAGCTGGCATCGCTAATCTCTTCAGAGTACAAAAATAGCTTTTTTCTCAAATACTATCGTGCAGCGGCTCGATAGTGAACGACTCTGCTTTTGTGACTATTTTTATTTCTACTTCCCATTGCTTCGATCTCATCGTCCCACTGATGAATTATCTGAAAGAATCTTGCCAAAATTAAAACACCAGCGGCGTACCCTAATATTATCCATATCCACATTTTGCACCTTCTTTCAACTTTATATTTTATGTGATTAATACAATAAGCATCAAGAGTTATGCCAGAGCAAATTTCGGAAATAAATCAATTGAACTTGTTATTTTATAACGTTGAAAGTGCTTTTCGGCAGGATTAAAACTTATTTATCAAACGAAGTTATATATCCATAAAGATAATTATAGATTCTACAAATGAATCATTTTTTCTTAGTATTAAAATGCCTGGATATATTGAATATGTGGTTGTGCAGTTGCAAATATTTTAGATGTGTTTATTAAACCTTTTGTTTTCGACATTCAACAATCATTGAATTATATTTCTGTCAATAAATAACTAGCCGTTAATTAATTTTCTATTTCAATCTTGTTCTACGCGCCCGATATTTATTATACACTTGTTC
Organism: Ignavibacteriota bacterium; assembly: GCA_963833465.1. Lineage (GTDB taxonomy): Bacteria > Bacteroidota > Ignavibacteria > UBA10030 > UBA10030 > Fen-1298. The sequence goes on from CAWHXW010000002.1 coordinate 132,865, forward strand.
TACCATGACAGGAAGCCGTATCGCATCCATTTCACCTTTAACGAAGTACTCTGACGCTCCCCATTTGTACGCTTCTTCATAAATTTCTTCCGAACCATAACCTGTAATTAAAATAACAGGAATATCCATTTTCTTCCCGTACATCCACTGCAATACATTGATGCCGCTCGTGCCTTCCATTTTGTAATCTAAGAGCACAATATCAAATTGTTCCTTTTGTAAACGATTAAACGATTCCTCTGCTGAATTGCAAACTACAACTGAATGACCCCGCCCATTAAGAGCTTTTCTTAGAAGAACGCTGTAAGGATGATCATCATCCGCTACAAGAACATGAAGTGATTGTATATTCATAAAGATAATGCGTAACAAAAGTGATATGTATATGTTTATTGATTAAGTGTACAATAAACCAAGGAAGAAGTCAATCTAACTTTACAAAAAAGCTTCACCTTACCGGATTAAAGCAAATAATAAATCGCTGCAGTTTAAAATAATGTGGGAAAATATTGAGGTCGTCAAATGTAAATAATAATGGTTTACTCTGTCCTGCGTTGACGTTCCGAGATTACTTGTTTATATACCTTCAGAACAAGTTCCGGGAGTTGGGACATATCCGACTTTCCCTTTACAAAATAATCCTTTGCTCCCCATTTCCATGCTTCAAGAGCAATTTCTTCCGAACCATAACCCGTAATAATTATCACAGGAATATCCATCTTCATCCCATACATCCATTGCAGTACATTGATACCGCTTGTTCCAGGCATTTTATAATCAAGCAACACAACATCATATTTATTTTTTTGGAGCAGACTTATAGCATCATCTCCCGTCTCGCAAGATTCGGTTGTGTGTCCACACCCTTTTAGTGTTTGTGTAAGAACAATACGATAGGTAGGTTCATCGTCTACAATAAGCACATTTAATAATTGTTCAGTCATACAAACTCCAAATAATATTATGACAAATGATTATATATAAACTAAAAGATCTCTGCAACTAATTAAAATTAAAAGTAGAATAAATAGAAGTAATTTTTGAAACTTTATCGGAATCCATATATTTATATGCGAATAAAAACAGATAAATTTTACAGAAACAGCTAAAAAAAGTGCACTTACAATTCATACATGAGAGATAAAATAAAACTAAAAATAATTTGATTTTCTAATATTGTTTAATTTAAAATGAATCCTTATTTAATTTTCAATCTGTTATCAAAATAAATGCTGCACAACGATTTTTTTGTTAAACTGTTTTTGACCCTTTTCGAAAAATCCAAACACCGACTACTGCTACCAAAAGAACACCAAGTACAATTAGAATATATGTAAGCCATGTTGCGCCCGGCATAACAGATGAATGCCATTTATTAAATTTTGCTTCTATATTATTTTTCTGCACATCTGAGATTTTTTGCAATTCAATCAATGCTGGAAGCCAAGTTGCATTAAGATCGGTTTGCCATAAATTTTCGCTAAAGTTAGCGTAAAGCTTATAACTAGTGTTATTGGCTTGCTTGTTCACATTTTGAATCTGCTCATCAAAAAATATAATAAGGTTTGCTACAAACTCATCACTATTTTTAAACTCCTTTACGGTGAACCCTTTCTCTTTAAAAAGAGTATTGAGTGAACGCCACATCGCTCCATCAACTTCACTGTCCCAAGCTATAAGCATAGAATCGACCGCAGCAACTTCATTCTTTCTCGATTTCGCGCTTAAATAAAGAGATGTAAGTTTCGGAGCTAATCCGTTCCATTGCGATTGAAATTGCTTCTGCTGCCGCACAAGGGTTACAAGATCACTGCCTTTAAGTTGAGTTGTTTTAAGAAATGCCACATTGTCTATAATAGATCTTTTAACATTACCGATGATACCGTGACGATCAATTTTGTTCAAGAGCCCTTGCTTTTCTACATCCTGCATGTCACCAACATTTTTGTCGTATTGCATAAAAAGACTATCTGTAAGAGCAAAAATAAGCGCATCACGTTCCTGTAATCCTTGCCGTAATTTTACTATCATATTACGAAGCGAATCTATTGGCGTTGTAGAATTAAAAAGATCACCAGAAAGGCTCTTTATATTCTGAGAAAGCTGTCCGACTTTAGCTATCAAAGTTTCATTCTCATCTGTCAACTTCATTATTTGATCCGATAGCTCGCGGATTTTTACTTCCAATTCTGTTATGCGCACAATTTGACCTTCAATAATGCCGAGATCCCTTTGCCGAATTAGCAGTTTACCTCGAAGTTGTTCTATTGTTTTATCGTAGCCGTCCGGATAATTTGCTTTGTCTATTAACGCTTTATACTTATCGAATTCTTTTTCCGCTGCATCAATTGAAGTACTTGCTTCTGCACATTCCTGAACTGTTTTTGCTTGATCAATATCGTTCGCAATAGATTTTGTTATAGTTTGAAAATGTTGGATGACCGCATAATCCGATTTTTGCTGTGCAATAAGTACGAAGTTTATGATAACCAACAATATAATTATACGACTGATGGTTTTCATTTCTTTTCTCCTTCATAAACTCCATCTTTCGTCAGCAATATGGTTGGATTTTTTCCATCTACAATTTGAATGTAAGGTATTCGCTGGTTTAACGCTGGCTCACTTAACCCATTTTGTGCAACAGGAATTTTATTTTTTAGCTTCAAGCCATCTTCTGATTGTTCAAACACGTAAACATTTTTGAATTGAGCTGCCGTTACGAAATAAAATCCCTTACCATCACGAATCATACGTAGAGACACTTTTGAAATATTAACAGAATCTTGTGTTTCCGCAAAGAGAAGTTCTTTAACATTAAATGTAAAGCTGTAACGTTCGTTCTTTACATTACCGTGCGCATCAACATTTAAGACACACTCGACGGGCCAAGCAAAATCACATGGTTTTAAAGTAAGGGACGAACATCCTGCAATAATAAAAATAAATAATACTATTAGAATATGATTTACCTTCATACCATCTCCATAATTTTAATGTAAATCAAACTTAACTTTATTAAGCAGAACCAATTTATAAAAGGAAATTGTCGGATTCAAGTGCGATATCATAAAAAGCTTACTTTTAAGCTGTTGGATCGTTCATTCTGTTTAATTATCGTGTTCAAAATAGTTTGCATTTAATATGGCATCAATAAAAAATATTATTAATTTTTAAGATTACTGACTGATATATTGTTTCTAATGTTCTTATACGACATCATATAAGGCATTTTTCAATCTTGGTAAAATCCAGTACTCTGTGATTATTATTTAATGGACGCGCGTAACTTCACTTTTAAATCGTGAATATGCTGGCGGATGTCTTTCAATTGTGCGTAATCTTTACTTGCTAAAGCGGCAGAACGTTTCTTTTTCAAATTCCGAATTTCCAGTTTCATTGAACTCTTACCAGTCATCTTTGCCTGGTGATGAACATGGCCTTCAATACCGAGAGCTATGCAAAGTGCAGGAACGAGTTTTTCTTTGTGCATCGTAATATGCCCGTGAACTGCTTCATGATCAATACCGTCGGCTATCTTGCGCAGTTCAGCAACTGTCATTTTGTTGAGTTGTTCGTATGTATAAGCCAAAGTACACCCTCCTATGTTAGATGATTACTCTACTATTATTATTTGATTATCTAACCACATTTTAAAATATTTCAGATTTTTTTAAGTACCGCTGAATGATTTCTATTGATATTCGGTAATTCTAATAGTTTCATTCCTCTGCTTTGCGCAATAAGAAGTGTTTTCTCGAATTCTGCTTTCGTAACACGCCCACTCGGCTCAGAAATCAATAATAGCCCGTCTTTTTTTAACGCTTGTATAATTTCTGTGAATAATTGTTTTTGGTCTGGTACTTCATGCACAACTGCGAATGTCAATGAAAAATCTATAACATTTGCGAGATCCTCAATTTGAAGCGAAGATTCACTGCAAAGACGTGTTTCAATTCTTTCAAGAAGATGCACTCTCGAGGCGCGACGTCGGAGACTTTTCAACATTTTTTCTTGAAGATCAATGCAATAAATTCGTCCTCCATTTCCAACAAGTTTCGCCAGTGGTACGCTAAAAAATCCCATTCCTGGTCCAACTTCTAAAACTCTCATTCCTGGCTTTATATAAGGTTTAAGAATTTTTTCTGGATTTTGAAATAATTTACGAATTGGGCTCGCTAAAATATATCCAATGTACCAAGGACATACATGCTTTTCCATTTTATTCTATCTATAATATTTTTAAAGATTTTTAACCCTAATAAATATTCTTGCAGCAGAATGTCTTTGACCTAAAATATATAATACTAATTTTTCTGTTACTCTTCATTTAAAAATTTTCTAACAAACGCTCTCTTTTAAATATTCCTGCAGGCTTTTTACTGATAAACCGCCTTCTTTTTCTTTTTGGATTGCTTTTACAGCTGTAGCAGCTGCCGAAAGCGTAGTAATGAACGCAACTTTGTTTTCCAAAGCTGCCCATCCAATAGCATATTCGTCGTACCGGGAAGTTTCACCAAGCGGTGTGTTGATAACCAGCTGAATCTTTCCATTTTTAATTAGATCCACTGAATTCGGCCGGCGTTCTTTCACCTTGAAAACCTGTTCGCACGGAATTCCATTCAAGGTAAAAAATGCTGCAGTTCCTTCAGTTGCGATAAGTGAAAATCCGAGCGCTCGTAAATCCCGCGCTATATTAAGCGTTATCTCAGTTTTATCATTATTGTTCACGCTAAAAAACACTGTCCCTTCTATCGGCAGTGCGTTGCTTGCTGCAATCTGTGATTTAGCGATAGACGCACCGAAGCTATCGGATATTCCCATTACTTCGCCGGTGGAGCGCATCTCAGGACCAAGAAAAACTCGCGTTCTCGGAAATTTTGCAAACGGAAACACCGCTTCCTTTACAGAAATGTGTTTTACTTTTCGGAAGTCGAAATCTTTGCAGCCAAGTTCTTCTAATGTTCTTCCAACCATAACTTTTGCAGCAATCTTTGCAAGCGGTAGACCAGTTGCTTTACTTACAAACGGCACCGTACGTGATGCTCGTGGATTTACCTCCAGCACATAAACAACTTCATCTTTAATAGCATATTGAACGTTCATTAATCCGACAACTTTCAGCGCCTTTGCCAATTTTACCGTCGTGTTGATCATTTCATTGAGATTTTTTTCAGAGATCATATATGGCGGAAGTACACAACTGCTGTCACCGGAATGAATACCAGCTTCTTCAATGTGTTCCATAACACCGCCAATCATTACATCTTTGCCGTCGCACACGCAGTCTACGTCATATTCAAATGCGTCTTCAAGAAATCGATCAATAAGCACTGGGTGATCTGGTGAAACATCAACAGCTTTCTTCATATATTCACGCAATGCATCTTTTGTGTAGCAAACTTCCATTGCGCGGCCTCCAAGTACGTATGATGGACGCACAAGCACCGGAAAACTAATTTGTTCAGCGACGAGCACCGCGTTGTTCACAGTATAAGCTGTGCCGTATTTTGGATGCTGAATATTATTTCGCCTGAGAAGTGCTCCGAATCTCTCGCGGTCTTCTGCAAGATCAATTCCTTCAGGAGATGTTCCGAGAATTTTTACACCATTTTGATCCAACGCTTTTGCTATCTTTAATGGTGTTTGTCCGCCAAACGCAACGATAATACCGTCCGGCTGTTCTTGATCGCAAATATTAAGCACATCTTCGAGTGTAAGCGGTTCAAAATATAATTTATCTGTCGTGTCATAATCTGTTGAAACAGTTTCCGGATTACAATTGATCATAATAGTTTCAAAGCCTTCTTCGCGAAGAGCCATTACGCCATGCACACAACAATAATCGAATTCAATTCCCTGTCCTATTCGGTTCGGCCCGCCTCCGAGAATGATTACTTTTTTCTTTGTAACTTTTTATGGATTCATTTTCCCGTTCATACGTAGAGTAGTGGTACGGTGTCGAAGCCGCAAATTCTGCTGCACAAGTATCTACGGTCTTATAAACCGGTATTACATCCATCTTCTTTCGCATCATTCGTACAGCTGCTTCATTCATCCCCCAAATTTCGGCTAACTGCCGGTCAGAGAAACCGTACTCTTTTGCTTTCCGAATAATTTCCGGAGTTATTTTCGCCGCTGCTTCATTTTTTTCTTTACTTAACTTCACTTGTCTTTAATTCCTTCAGTCTTTCCCATTGTTTAGGCGATAAGATTTGTTTTTCTTTTAAATATATTTGCAGGTGCATAAAACGTAAGTCGGCTCGCATCTTCCCTATTTGTTCCAATTTAATCCGTAAAGTTTTGTCATTAATCGCTCCTGATTCAAAAAGTTTTTCTAATTCTACTTCTGCATCAATAATCTCCTGTCCTTTTACAGTCGTTGAAACTTGCAGATTTGTCAGCATTTCATCAATTTTTCTAAGTTGATCTTTTGTTAATCCAAGCTGCTCTTTAAACGAAATAATTTTTTTCGGAACAGGAAAACCATTTCGCTCAGCCACCGACGTTTGTCCATTTAGTTCTCCTTTCAACAATTGATCTTTATCTGGCGGAATAGTGTCTTGAGAATATGCAGTTATAGTAATTACAGATAAAAATAATATTAATGGAAAACTAATCTTTAGTGTTTTCATATAATATTCCTTTTTACGAAGACACTGATTATGCCCTGTACGAATATAATTCTTCTTCTAAATCCACAATTTGTTTAATGTTGTACAAGAACCACGGGTCGATACCGGATGCATGAAATAATTCGTCAATCGCTAAACCAAGCTGGAAACCATAACGGAGGAAGAAAATATTGTGCGGCCGTGGAATTTTAATTCTATCTAAAACTTTTCGTTTCCATTCGATTTTTTCTGCATCTGATAATTCGCGAATATTCACGATATCTTTTCCGTCCGCACCAAGACCAAAGCGCCCTTGTTCCAAAGAACGGAGTGCTTTTTGCAGCGCTTCTTTGAATGTTCGTCCAATTGACATGACTTCGCCGACAGATTTCATCTGCACGCCAAGCGTGTCATCCACACCTTTGAATTTTTCAAAATCCCAGCGCGGAATTTTAACGACACAGTAATCAATCGTCGGCTCAAATGAAGCAGGAGTCAGTTTAGTGATGTCGTTTGGAATTTCATCAAGAGTGTAACCGACGGCGAGTAAAGCCGCAATTTTTGCAATAGGAAATCCGGTAGCTTTTGATGCAAGCGCAGAAGAACGAGATACTCGCGGGTTCATTTCAATCACCAGTACCTGTCCGTTTTTAGGATTGACGGCAAATTGAATATTCGAACCGCCGGTTTCTACGCCGATTTCACGAATAATTTTTAGTGAAGCATCCCGCAATTGTTGATATTCTTTGTCGGTAAGAGTCTGCGCCGGTGCAACAGTTATTGAATCGCCCGTGTGTACACCCATAGGATCAAAGTTTTCAATCGAACAAATGACGACTACATTATCCTTCAAATCACGCATCACTTCCAATTCGTATTCCTTCCATCCAATCACCGATTCTTCAATAAGAACCTGATGTATTGGACTGCTGGTCAGCCCATGAATTACTTTGGTTTGAAACTCTTCGATATTGTAAGCCGTGCCTCCTCCAGTTCCACCAAGTGTGAATGAGGGACGTATGATAAGTGGAAATCCAATTTGATTGGCTATCTTCAGCGCTTCATCAAATGAATGCACAAATCCACCTCTTGCGCTTTGAAGTCCGGCTCGATCCATTGCTGCACGGAACAATTCCCTATCTTCTGCTTTTTTTATTGCTTCAAGTTTAGCACCTATTAATTCTACATTGTATTTCTTCAATACACCGCTTTCCGCCAACTCAACTGCCACATTGAGAGCTGTCTGACCGCCCATTGTCGGAAGTATAACATCCGGCAGTTCTTTCTCAATAATTTTTTCTACGAATTCCGGAGTAATGGGTTCAATATAAGTGGCATCGGCAAATTCTGGATCAGTCATAATTGTTGCAGGATTACTATTAACTAAAACGACTCTGTAGCCTTCCTGCCTAAGAACACGGCATGCTTGAGTTCCGGAATAATCAAACTCACAAGCCTGTCCAATAACAATTGGTCCAGAACCAATAATAAGTATGGAATGAATATCAGTTCGCTTGGGCAATTCCTTTTAGATTCTCCTTTATATTTTTTTAATATAGATAGAACTCTTCATTCATTCAAATGAAATTTTCCTCATGTAAAGGATTGCGTACGTACTGCAAAATCAAATAAATAAAGTATTTAGTTCATGCCTGAACGATCTTGTTCGATTATATAAGAAACATTTTAAAATTCACCAAAGTTTAAATGCATCTCCTTCTGTCTGGAAAAGTATTTCAATGCTTGTCTGCCAAACTTTTTTTTGTATATTAAGAGTATGAAAAAACTTTATTGCATATAGATATAAGTGCTTAATGAATAACATTGATTCATTTCAATCAAAGAAAATTATTCATGCCGGTAGAAAAGATTTGACGATCTTTTCACTTTCTGCATTGCAGAATTCCTTGAATGTTGAGCTTTCGCATCTGCCATTTTCGCTGCGAATTCTGCTGGAAAATCTTCTGCGCCGCGAAGATGGAAATATTGTGCGGAAAGAAGATATTGAATGTCTGATCCATTGGAATTCAAAAGTATCACCGGATAAAGAGATCGCTTTTATGCCAGCACGCGTTCTTTTGCAGGATTTTACTGGTGTGCCATGTATTGTTGATCTTGCAGTGATGAGAGATGCGATAATTAAAATGGGCGGCAATCCAAATAAAATAAATCCGGTACAACCTGTTGACCTTGTTATCGATCATTCGGTGCAAGTGGATGAGTATGGAACTTCAACCGCCCTCAAAAATAATGTGATGTTAGAATTTAAGCGAAACCATGAGCGTTATAGCTTTCTTCGCTGGGGACAGCAAGCATTTAAAAATTTTCGCGTCGTTCCACCTGGAACCGGCATCGTTCATCAAATTAATCTTGAATATCTTGCGCAGGTTGTATTTACTTTACAAAACAACGACGAGACTTTTGCATATCCAGATACCGTAGTCGGTACAGATTCTCACACAACAATGATAAACGGGCTTGGAGTACTTGGCTGGGGTGTAGGCGGCATTGAAGCAGAAGCTGCGATGTTAGGTCAGCCGATTTCTATGCTTATTCCGCAAGTCATCGGTTTCAAGATGAATGGAAGAATGAAACCCGGCACAACGGCTACCGATCTTGTATTGACTGTAACACAAATGCTGAGAAAAAAAGACGTTGTAGGTAAATTTGTAGAGTTCTTCGGTGCTGGACTTTCTTCTCTTTCAATTGCAGACCGTGCAACAATCGCGAACATGGCTCCGGAGTACGGTGCAACTATGGGCTTCTTCCCCGCTGATTTTGAAACTATAAATTACCTTCGTTTCACAGGCCGAAGCGAAGAACAAATCTCTATTGTAGCAGCATATCTAAAAGAACAAGAACTCATCCGTACAGCAGATACACCGGAGCCGGAATATTCCGATATTATCGAATTGGATCTTTCTTCTGTAGAACCATGTATTGCTGGACCAAAGCGGCCGCAAGATCGTATTCCGTTAGCGAAAGCAAAAACTTCATTCCGCTCGTCACTTATTGAAATATTAGGAAATAAAGATGTTAAGATAAACAAAACAGCTGCAGCAGACTGGGTATCTTGTTCGGATGATTCAGAAAATCCTGATTTTCTTAAAAGTGTGCCTGTAGAAATTGGAGATTCCCATAACAATTTGCAGCATGGATCTGTTGTTATAGCTGCAATTACAAGTTGTACGAATACATCAAATCCGTCACTCCTTATTACTGCCGGGCTTCTTGCAAAAAAAGCATCTGAAAAAGGATTGAAATCAAAGCCATGGGTAAAAACAAGTTTTGCACCAGGTTCTAAAGTTGTCACAAAATATTTGCATAATGCCGACCTAATGAAGCCGCTTGAGTCACTCGGATTTCATATTGTCGGCTATGGTTGTACTGACATGCATTGGCAACAGCGGCTTACTACCAGAAGCAATTTTAAAAGTGATTCAGGAAGAAGATCTTATAGCAGCGGCTGTTCTTTCAGGAAATAGAAATTTTGAAGGCCGAGTTAATTCAAACACGCAGTTAAATTATCTTTCGTCGCCACCACTGGTTGTTGCATATGCGCTTGCCGGTACTATGGATATCAATCTCGAAAAAGAACCGATTGGAATTGGAACAAATAACGAAAGTGTTTTCCTAAAAGATATATGGCCTACACCGCAAGAGATCGAACAGACGTTGAATCAAAGTGTGAGAGCGGAAATATTCAGGCAGGAATATTCCGATATTTTTGAAGGTGTTTTAGATTGGAAGAATTTGCCGGTTCCAATTGGAGTACAGTATGCATGGGATCCAAATTCGACATATATCAAAGCGGCTCCATATTTTGAAAATTTTCAGCTCGAACCAAAGCCTTTACAAAATATTCACAATGCACGCGTACTAGCGTTACTTGGCAATTCAGTTACCACAGACCATATATCACCTGCCGGCTCGTTCAGTGAAACAAGTCCAGCAGGTGAATTTCTTATGTCATTAGATGTGCAAAAAAAAGATTTTAACCAATATGGTGCACGCAGAGGCAATTATGAAATAATGATGCGTGGAACATTCGCTAATATCCGTTTGAAAAACTTGTTACTGCCAGGAATAGAAGGCGGTGTTACGTTGCATCCTTCATCCAATGAAACGGTTTCGATCTTCGATGCAGCAATGAAATATAGAAACGAAAGAACGCCGCTTATCATTATTGCAGGTAAAGAATACGGTTCCGGTTCTTCGCGCGATTGGGCGGCAAAAGGTCCTGCACTGCTTGGTGTTCGTGCAGTAATTGCCGAAAGCTTTGAGCGAATTCATCGAAGCAACCTTATCGGAATGGGCATTCTCCCGTTGCAATTCGAAGAAGGACAGAATCATCTATCACTTGAGCTTACCGGATTTGAAACGTTTGATATTGAAGGAATTGCTGACGATCTTGAACCGAGAAAAAAAATACATGTTAGAGCGGTATCTCAAGACGGCTCAAAAAAACTATTTACCGCAATATGCCGGATTGATACACAAAATGAAATTGATTATTATAAACACGGCGGTATTCTTCAATATGTTTTGCGATCAATATTAAAAGAAAACTGAATTCATATTGATTAATAAACAAAATTTATGATTGAAAGCAGTACACAAAAATATAGAATTCTATTTAAGGGAGAGATAGAAGAAGGGCAAGAACTTGAAACGGTAAAAAGCCGCCTAGCCCAGCTTTTTAAAATTTCCCCTGAACGAATTGAAAAACTTTTTACTGGCAAGACAATAACGCTTAATCACAACATTGAACTTGCCAAAGCACAAGAATATAGTGATACGTTGAAAAATGCCGGTGCAATTTGCATTATTGAACCGATGGCGGAAGTATTTTTGGCTCCGCTGAATAATAATGGGCAAACATCGCAAACAGTTCCTCAAAAAATCAACACTTCAACGTCTAAGGTCGTATCTTCTAAAATCGACAGCTTAATGAAAGCTATCAAATCATCATCGTTACATTCTAATTCTTTTCTTTCTGGATGGATATTAGCAACATCTGGAATGATTCTGCTTCCAATATTTTATCTCTTTCTCATTCTCTTTATTGCAAACACAACCCTGAATCACATTGAGGATAATATTACTTTTCTTGATGATTATTCTTTAGTCCTTGGAATTCTTTTATATATCATTCCAATGTTCGCGGGAATTGTACTAATCGCAGCTATGATAAAACCGTTGATTGCGCGCCCGAGCGCAAAGAAGTTATCTCTGCCTCTTTCACGCAAGAAAGAATCTGTGCTCTACGCTTTTATTGAAAAACTTTGCCGTGCAATTGGATCAAAAATTCCGACTAATATTGAAGTCAATTGCTCAATAAATACTTCAACATACTATCGCCGCTGGCTCGTGGGTTTTTTAGAAGATGATCTCACTCTGACAATTGGACTTCCGCTAATTTCCGAAATGACGATAACAGAGTTTGCAAATTTGTTAGCACTTGAATTCTGTCGGCATACACAAAAAATCGAAATGCGTCTCTCGTATATTATTACGAGCATCAATTTATGGTTTACACGCGTTGTATATGAACAAGATATTGTTGACGATAAGTTAGACTTAATGTTATTGACGTCAAGCAATTTAATATCACAGATTCCTCTATATATATTTAAATTTTTTATTTGGATCTCACGAAAAATTCTTACCGTGTTCTTGCTGGCAGGGCTTCTTATCAGCAAAGCCTTTGTACGCCGGATTGAAATTGAAGCGGATAATTGCTCGGTTCGTATTGCCGGCTTCGAATCATTTAAATCAGCTTTAACTAAATTGCGTTCACTTACTGGCTCATCAGTCGAAGCATATTCACAGCTAAAAAAACAAAAAAGTCCGAACGATAATTCTTTGCCAGACGATTTTGTCCTCCTCATTTCTTCCATCAATCATCAATTGCCTGATAAAGATATTATGAAAACAAAGAATGAATCTCTGCAAGAGAAAACAGCATTAGATACCGCATATCCATTTGAAGAACGTATGGAAAATGTAAAAAAATTAATTTCACGAAACTTGTTTAAATCCGATAAATCTGCATCAACTCTATTTGCAAATTTTGAAGAATTGACGAAGATTGCTTCCGTGAAATTGTATCGCGAAGTACTTGGGTTACGGTTCGATATTGATGATTTAGTACCTACCGCACAATTTTTTAAAAATTCAAACCCGGAACCGACAACAAGTGAAATTGATTCAAACTTTTTTTAATATATTAAAAGAGAAAAATAACAATAATGCCGATTTTTGATTACCGATGTAAGGAGTGCAATATGACATACGACGTATTGCATAAAGGAAAAGAAATCATTGAAGATATCCAATGCCCGTCATGCGGCTCATTTCATTATTCAAAGTTGATGTCGCTGCCTACTATTATTACAAATGTAACATCTCCGGTACATTGTAACACAAACGATTGCGGGATGGATAAATCTTGCTGCTGCGGGTCTTGCGGTTAAGTTATAAGTGTTTCTTTAAAATATTTTTTCGTTCTAATTCTTTTCTGATCATCGCCTGCAATTCTTGTTTCATACGCGATTTCTGAATGTAGCCGTCTGCCGGCGAATCAAGATGCAGCTCCCTGAATTCATTTAATTCATAAGCAGAACATAAATAGACACAAATATCCGGCGATAAAGATTTCATTTTTCGTGCGACTTCCACTCCGCTTTCCCCTGGCATACTCATATCCAATATAATAACATCGGGTTTAGATTCTTTGGCTATCCTTAACGCTTCTTCACCATTCCTTGCTTCTCCGACAACTGTTACCGCTTCACTCTTTCGAAAGTAATGTTTTATCAATAAGCGCATAGATGGAGTATCGTCCACAATTAATATTCGCAGTTTTACCATACTTACTCTACTTATAGTTTGTCGATACTATTATTTGTGATGTTCTTCATATTTATATATTAGAACATACAAAACTCTCTCACTGTTGTCAATAATGCACGAGATTGGTACAATATACAAAGTGCAATTCAATTCTAATCCTTCAGCAGTTTATTAACTTTGATTTCTTGGCGGTTCACTGTAGATTTTTCTATAGGTCTTTTAGCGAAAGGAGAACAAACATATAGATTGTGTGCTAAATTTTCTTTTCAAACTATTTTCTTGATAGTTTTAATCAATAAAATATTCTTATCCTAATCTTTTTTGGAACCGTATTACACTCATACTAAGAATAATGCTGCCGAATACAAACAACGCCAATGCCTGCGGCCACAGAATATCCATGCCGACACCTTTTAAAAATAGACCACGCACAATTACAAAATAATAACGGAGAGGAATGATATAAGACACATACTGAATGATCATCGGCATGTTTTCAATCGGGAAAACAAATCCTGAGAAAAACATCATAGGCATCATAAAGAAAAAGATAGCTGTCATCATTGCTTGCTGTTGTGTACGCGAGATCGTTGATATAAAAAGGCCTAAACCTAGCGTCGTCATAAGAAAAATTAGACTTAGAAATAAAAGCAGGGGCGCTCCGCCTTTTACCGGCAGACTGAAAACCAGATATGCAAAAAAAACTACGAGAACGACATCTACTACGCCAATAAGGAAAAAAGGCGTTAGCTTACCGATAATAAGCTGATACGGCTTTATTGGCGTAACAACAAGCTGTTCCAGTGTGCCAAGCTCTTTTTCCTTTACGATTGCAAGCGAAGTAAGAAGCATTGTCATTACCATAAGAAGCAAGCCAAGTACACCAGGAACCATAAAGTTGCGGCTCTTTAGTTCGGGATTATACCATACTCGAAATTCTGCTGAAACACGAGCTGGCATCGTTATCGAACCTTTCTTAACCAAAGCTTCGATCAAAATATTTTGCGAATATTGTAAAACAATAATGGAAGCGTAGTTCAAACCAATTCCAGCTGTGCTCGTTTCTGTTCCGTCGGCAATCAATTGAAGCGGTGAAGATTGACCGGCTCCAATTTTTTTTCCAAAACCGCGGGGGATTACAACAGCAATCGATGCATGCCCATCGTCTAATTGGCGGTCAATCTTTGAAGTCTTATCAAAATATCCTACTACAGTAAAATATTCTGTACAAGTAAATTTTTGAATAAGTTCGCGGCTCGACGAAGTATTGTCAAAGTCGCAAACCACCGTCGGTATCTTGCTCACATCAAAGGTTGCCGCATAACCGAGAATGATCAATTGAAGTACCGGCGCAAGAAAGCTGATGCCGAACATTTTCCGATCCTGCCTCAGTTGAAAAAATTCTTTCCGTATGATATGATAAATGTTATTCATCGCTTGCGGCTCAGGCAAGAATCTTCCGCATCCGCAGTGAACTAATACCGATCATTATAGCGGCATAAAAGGTGAGAACTAATGCTTGATCCCAGAACGCGCTTAAACCGGCGCCTTTAAGTATAACGGCACGAAGAGCAACTAAGAAATATCTTGCAGGCAACAGGTATGTTACGCCTTGAATTATTATCGGCATATTTCGGATTGGAAAAACAAACCCCGAAAGGATAAAAGTCGGCAGCATAGAAATAATTGCTGCAACCATAAATGCAAGCTGCTGCGTTTCGACCATTGTAGATATCAGTAGCCCCATTCCCAAACTGCCAACAAAAAACAAGAATGTTACAAGCGTCAAAAGTATTATACTGCCTTTGATACTTACATCGAACAGAATGTAACCAAGGAATAGAACTGCTGTTGTGGCAAATAAGGAAATAATAGTGTAAGGAATTGTCTTGCCTAATATTAGTTCAATGGGTTTGATAGGCGAAACCATTAATTGTTCCATAGTACCGAGTTCGCGTTCGCGAACAATTGCTAAAGCAGTCGAAACTACTGCCGTTACCATTAAGATAAAAGCAATAAGTCCAGGCACTAAAAATTTTGCACTCTCTAATTCTGGGTTGTACCACACGCGCGGTTGAAAATCTATCGGCATCGTAATTGTTTGCCGTCCCATTCTAACAAAGGATTCTGCCATTACTTCTACTGAGTACTGTTGCACAATTGCATTGATATATCCGAGAATAGTCGCGGCTGCATTCGAGTTCGAACCATCAACGATTATCTGTACGGAAGCACTATTACCTCGCTGAATATCTTTGGTAAAAGTAGAAGGAATGACAAGTACAACGCGCGCATGTTCCCCGTCAAGAATGTTATTTATCTCGGCTTTGCTTTCTAAAGTTTGTACTTTAGTAAAATATTCCGAAGTAAAAAATTTCTCGATGAATTCCCTGCTGATACTGCTCCGGTCTTCATCGTAAACCGCCATCGAAGTATGTTTTACATCAAAGTTTAGAGCATAACCGAATGCCAGCAGCATCAAAGCAGGAATAAACAGCAAAACGCCTAAAATACGCTTATCTCGTTTTATTTGCCGAAACTCTTTGCGCACAATAGGAAAAATATTTAATGAAAATAAAGTTTTTTTCAATTGAGAACTCCGATATTACGCGAATCTTCTTCTGCAATTCTATGAATAAAGACATCTTCCAGGGATGGAATAATTTTTTCTATTCCGGATACAGTGATATTTTCGTTTGCCAATATTTCATGAATTTTTTTATCTGCATTTGGTAAATTAAGAGTGCTTATGTGAAACGCCGAACCGAAAATAGATGTTTCAACCGTCCATGCCTGCCCGCGCAGAAAATCCATTGCATCTACGGGATTGCTGCACTGAACCTCAAATACTGAATACCTATCCAAACTATGCTTTAACTGCGTCGGTGATCCGATGGCAATAAGCTTGCCATTGTAAATCAATCCAATTGTATTGCAATGTTCCGCTTCATCCATATAATGAGTGGTAACAAAAACTGTTACACCGCTATGCGATAAATTATAAATCAAATCCCAAAAATTACGGCGAGATACAGGATCAACTCCTCCTGTCGGTTCATCAAGAAATAGTATCGGCGGTTCATGAAGTATAGAACATCCTAATGCTAATCTCTGCCGCCATCCGCCGGAAAGCGCATGCGCCAGCATCGACTCTTTCCCGACCAACCCTGCCATTTCAATCGCCCAACGCTTGCGTTCATTTAATCGCAAGCCGTCAAGACCGTAAATGCCGCCGTAAAAATATATGTTCTGTTCAACAGTCAAGTCTTCATACAAAGAAAATCGCTGTGACATATACCCGATGCGCGATTTCACATAGTCAGGTTGAGTCGCAATATCGAATCCTCCAACGCTTGCAGATCCTTCTGTGGGCGAAAATAATCCGCATAGCATTCGGATCGTTGTTGATTTTCCTGCTCCGTTCGGTCCAAGAAATCCAAATACCTCGCCTCGTTTCACCTTGAAACTTACATGATCAACTGCAACAAACTTGCCGAACTTCTTTGTCAATCCTTCGGCAACGACAGTATAATCATTGCTGGATAAATTTTTTCCAGTAATTTGTTCTTTATGACTTTTCCACAGTTTCATTAATTTTCGCCTATCGCTTTTTTTAATCGGGCTATTGCAAGCGTATAATCAACTACTGCTTGCGTGTGTGTAAGCTTTGCTTGTAGAAGCGCTGTCTCTGCATCAAGCAAATCTGTATTTGAGGCAACACCGTTCTTATATTTTTCTGAAGTCATGCGATATGACTCTTGTGCCTGCCCCATTCCTTCGAATGCTACATCGACTTCTTCTTTTGCTGTGTGAGCATTGAAGTATTGCTGCGCAACATCTAATGTTACCGCATCGTTGAGCTGCGTAATACCGGCTTCAGTCTGGCGTAACGATGCTTCTGCTTGAGCTGTTTGGTAACCGGTAGCGTACCAATTCCAAATATCCCATTGCAAAGTTACGCCGACATCCCAAGTTCCATCCCATTCGTCTTTCGGCGGAAGAATTCGCTGGTTCGGCTTTGCATAATCATAGTTTGCTGCAAAATATATTTGCGGATACCAGCTTCCTTTTGCAGCAGTTACTCCTGCACTGCCCGCATCCCGCCGCAACTGCATTGACTTTAATTCTGGACGATGTTCATGCGCCATATCCTGAAGTTTTGAAAGATTTTCATTAAGAAGTGTACTTGTTTCGCTTTGAGATATTGCAGGCGTATCACTCGGTATTATCTCAGACTCAAGAGAATTTTTAATCAAGCTATTTAATGTCATGGAAGCAATATGAATTGCATTTCGTGCCTCAATTTGTTTGACTTTTATATCAGAAAGCTGTACCTGTACTTTCATTACATCGGCATCGGTCGCCATACCTTGCTGAAATAAATTCTTTGCATCTTTCAGATGTTCTGACATCTGATCAACAGATTGACGAATGACTTCTTCTACTTTGATTGTTCGATAAAAATTCCAATATGCTGTGACAACATTAAAAACTAAATCAGCTTGGTCTTTCGTTAAATCTTCTTTTTCGGCATTTGCGCTTAGCTCTGCCATTTCCAAATTTTTCTTTAGTTTGAATCCTGTAAATAGCGGTTGTTGCAGCGACAACATCATAGAATAATTTTCAGTGATAGACGGAAATAATATCATTGATAAGTTGATCGGTGGACCGAGTTTAATTCCAAACGGTTCTATACTGCTTAATTCGGAAGCTCTACTGATGAATTTTAGCTGCGGCAGCAGACTTGTTCCTACTTCTGAAGAACGAGCTTCAGCCGCCTGAACTTTTGCCTCGCTTATTTGGAGAGATGGGTTTTTTCCTAAAGCTTGCGAGATGCAATCAGACAAACTTATCTGCTGCGCCGGCTGCTGCGCATAAATTGCAGTTGTCAGAAATAATAATGTAAAACATAAAATCAATTTCATATATTCCTCGTCAGGTTATCATTAATTTAAGCTTGCGATAAAAACATCTTCAAGCGACGGCGGAATCATCCGGTAACCTTTAACTTCTATACTTTCATTCTTCAGCATTCGGAGGATATCGCTTTCTTTCTTTTTCGCGTTCGGCACTAAGATGTGCAATCGATCGCCGAATAATTGGATATCGTTTCGCGCAAATGAGCGCAGAAGAATTTCGGAAGCCCGGCGCACATCATTGCAAATAAGTTCAACCACTTCAGAATGGAAAGATGATTTTACTGCTTCAGGCGTATCGCATTTCAATATCCTGCCTTGATTCATCATTGCAACTCTCGTGCTTCGTTCCGCTTCATCCAGATACGGCGTGCAAATTACGATTGTAATTCCAGATTTAAGAAGGCTTGATAATATCTTCCAAAAATCACGGCGCGAAACCGGATCAACTCCTGTTGTCGGTTCATCTAAGAAAATAATTTCCGGTGTATGAATAAGCGTGCAGGCGAGTGCAAGTTTTTGTTTCATGCCGCCAGAAAGCTGGCCTGCAAGACGGCTACGGAACTGAGACAAGCGCGTAAATTGCAGAAGTTCTTCTTTTCTATCTTTATATTTTTTAATTTTGTGAATCTCAGCAAAGAAATCTATGTTTTCGTCAATAGTTAAATCATGATACAAACTGAAACGCTGCGAAAGATATCCAATGCGTTTTTTTATTTCGTCCTTTTGCATTCTAATATCAAATCCCAGCACAGAAATAGTTCCTTTTTGCGGCGCCAGCACTCCGCACATCATCCGAATAATTGTCGTTTTCCCTGCACCATCCGGCCCGACCAAGCTGAAGATTTCTCCACTTTCAATTTTGAGAGAAACATTATCTATTGCTATATGCTCTTCCTGTCCATTGCCGAATGTCTTGACAACATTATTGAGAATAATTGCCTCTGCCATAATTTATGACCTTACCTGTTAGAAACATTCAATATTACATCTGCTGGCACACCGGCTTTCAGTATGCCGTCAGGATTCGGCACTTTCACCTTAACGCTGAACACAAGCTTCGTACGCTCGTCTTTCGTTTGAATGTTTTTTGGCGTGAACTCCGCAATTGAAGAAATAAAAATGACTTTACCGTCAAAACCTCTATTTTGAAACGCATCTATATTTACGACAGCTTTCTGGTTAAGTTTAATTTTAGGAAGATCAGATTCCGAAACATATATTGTAATATCCATTGATGAAAGGTCAGAGATCCGATAAAGCGCAGTGCCTTCGCCGGCAAGCTCGCCCTGCTCGACATACCGTTTTATAATAGTTCCTGAAATTGGTGAAGTCACACTGCAATCATTCACTTTCTTCTGCAGAGAAGCAACCTGAGCTTTAGTTTGATCACGTCTTGCGCGTGCAGCATCAATCTCTTCCTGCCTCGAACCATGCTTCATTTTCTCCCACGTCTGCTGATTTACCGTCAGCCGTGTCCGTGCATCATCTAACTGCTTTTCAGAAATACTTTTTGCACGATAAAGTTCTTCCATTCGCCTGAGATCATCTTCTGCGTTTTTGTAATTCGCTTCCGATTGAATAATATCTTCTTCACGCGCACCTTTTAATGCAAGCCGAAATTGTGCCTCCGCCATTTCATACCCGCCGCGTGCTTGTTCAAGTTGATAAACCCAATCCGTTTTGTCGATGATAAGAAGAGTATCGCCTATCCTAACAAGATCTCCTTCATCTACAATAACATTTTTAATTTGACCGCCCGCCTGCGCACTTATAATTACCTCAGTTGCTTCGATTGTTCCGCTTTCGGAGATAGTTTCTCCGTTATGCGAATTGCAACTCAAAAGAAAACCTGTACAGAAAATGAAGACTATTATTTTATTCATACGAACCTCGATTATCCATTTGTTGATAGACTTAAATTTTTCAATTGAAATCTTTTACGCGCTTCGTCAGTTAAAGCACCCTCATAAAGAATTCTAAAAATTCCTTTAAAAGCTTCTTCCGCAGAAAACGGCTGTTGAGAAAGAACCTGAGGATTCATTATACCTTGCAAAGAAGTTGTAAAAACAAGGAAAAAAAGATCAACATCTAAATCTTCTCTGAATACTCCTTCTTTCTTTGCTTGTCTGAAAATTTGTTGAATCTTGCTAAATACTTTTTCACGGCGAAACGTGTCAATCTCTTTCCATAATACTGGCGCAAAGCGCTGTATATCTGTCATAAACGGACGCGATAACCTGCGCATAATCTTTCCAATAAAAGTTAAGATTGAAGTAAGCTTTTCTTCAAATTGTTTATCTGAAGAAATTATTGTCTGAACTTCATTCTCAACTCTGTTAAGCAAAGTGTGAACAATTGCTTTTAATAAAACTTCCTTGCTTGGAAAAAACTTATACATGGTTTTTTTGCTCATTCTAAGATCTGATGCAATTTCATCCATCGTCACTTTGTAAAGCCCTGCTTCCATAAATCTGTCGGAAGCTGCTTCCATAATTCTTGTTTTATCGTTATTTTCTTCCATAAATATTAATCCTCAAATGAAACTATAAACGTATTTCAAGTTTTCCGACATCCATATATTAATATTCCATAATCCCAAATCATTCATTAGAAATAAAAGGGTGCCATATATTATTGAAATGATAGAATATGGGAAAGCTGAACGATAACCGAATTGGTGTAGAATCCAGTCATCGACTGGATGAAACAAGGTTAACATCATTGTCCGATCTGGTGATCGGACTCTACAAGCTAATGCATAATTTGGGATAATAATATCAAGAATTATATTTGTTACTTATGAATACTATTATCGTTTCTATCGTTTCCAATATACATCGTTATTTTCGATTTGTCAAGCTTTTTTCTCGTTTCTGTGTCAAGCACAGAATGATCGAATGAGAAACATTTCATTCCGTATGCACAACTAAATTCTGCAGGCATTGCATCAAGTAGAATAAAAAAAGGACTCAGATTTCTCCGAGTCCTTTTTGTTATTTTTTTTCCAAACCTTATTAAGAATATAAAATCTCAACAAGGTTTCAAAATCCACTTCTCCATTTCCACTCCTCGCTTGAGGGGTGGATTTAGGAGAAGTAAATATTTATCCCGGCTAATAACTTTCCAGGATTAACAAACAAAATGTGAACAAATTTTATTTTGTCAACATCATTTTGTGTGTTATGTGCTGATTACCAAATTCCAATACGTTGAAATATATGCCTGATGACATATTCGACGCGTTGAAATTTGCTGTATAGAGAGTTCCAGCTTCCGCTGCACCATCAAACAATGTCGCAACTTTCTGACCTATGACGTTGTACACGTTCAAGCGCACATTGCCATTTTCAGGAATTGTGAATTGCACTTTTGTTGACGGGTTAAACGGATTCGGATAATTGCTATAAAGTTTCAGCTCTCTCGGCAAACCGGCAACCGAAATTTCGGCGCTTGCTGAGTATTTGAAGTTACCGTTGTTATCGATTTGCTTTATACGATATGCATACTTTCCTGCTGTCACGTTATTATCTGCATAGGAATAATTGTGCGCAATGTTGCTTGTTCCATTACCGGCTACAAAACCTACCTTTGCCCATGAAGTACTTCCGATAGTTCTGCGTTCGATATCAAAACCATGGTTGTTGACTTCTGTAGCTGTGCTCCATTTAAGAAGCGCACCTGTTTTTTGAGCAATTGCCGTAAAGGAAGTAAGTTCAACCGGTAATGCACCGCCGTTACCAACTGTCCAGCTATTGGAAACTGTAGCAGCACCAGAAACGGTCGTAGTGTTAGGAGTTCCAGTGGCTGTGCTACCACTTTGATCAACCCATGCACTACCATTATACATCCAACCTGTGCAAGATGAAGGAGTGATACTACCACCAGCTTCCGATGTTAACCAGCTAAAGGTTAAATCGGCTGGGCCAGTACCTGCTAATGTCCACGTCTTGCTGCAAGCTTGATTATCATCTGTAGTAGCTGGAGTTTCGCCGGCTGCAACAGCAGCAGTATATGTATATGCTCCACTACCTGTATTGTTTGCTATTGTTACCGGATTGAATGTAGATGCTGTAGGTCCAATTGGGAATGTGAAATTTCCAGCATCAGCGATTGAGTTGGCTACAACGCCTGCACCATTAGTTACAATGCATTGACCAGCTGCTGCACCGCTAACAGTGCCGCCAAGTGTTAAGGTATTGGCGCCGAGTGTAATATTGCCTGCAGTGAAGGTTAATGTGTTGTTGATATTTGTTCCTGCATTCAATACGACACCATTCGAGTTGTTGATCGTTACTGGCTGAACCATTGTTGTCAGAAGTTCTGGACCGGTTGTCTGCGCAGCTGTACCTGCATAAACAAGTGAAGAACTTCCGCCATAGGTTGGAGCCGCTGTAATTGTGCAAGTTCCCATACGTCTAAATACACCATTTACAGTTACACCAGTAGTTGTCATTGCGCCTGAGCCAGCAAGATCTAAATTAACATAAGTGGTTGCCTTAACTGTTTGTGCAGCACCTGTATAATTCACCGTGTTTCCAGCACCTGTTGCTGTAAGAGTTGTGATTGAACAAGTGCCATGCATATTAAGTGTACCGGTATTGGTCAAAGTACCTGCACCCTTAAGAGCAGATGTAGGTGCAAGTGTACCAGTATTCGTATAAGTTCCAGTCACCGAATCTATTGCAAACGAAGTAGTGCCCGAGCCGCCGATCGTTTTAGTAGCACCAGTAAATATATGTGCTAACGGACCGGAAGTGATAGTGGCACCATTATTCGTAAAATTACCAGCGAAACTATAAGTATCAATCGAGCCATTACCTGTGGTTGCTTCAGTCCATGTCGCACCATTGTTAAGTGTAACATCTCCTGTAAACGTCATAACACGTGCACCACCGCTGGTAGAACCAAATATTATCGTGCCCGATACATCAGAAGTTCCGCTTACTGTATTAGCACGATATATTTCAAGAGTAGCACCGTTGTCAACTACAAGATTACCTGCCCAAGCGAATGTAGCAGTACCACCTAACGCTACGACTCCGGAGCCACCTACGGTAAATGTTCCAGCGGCATTAATCGTTTGTGCAGCAGTTAAGCTGTCTCTAACATTTGCGCTCTGGGGTGCAATACCGAGGTTATAATATGTCCATGCAGCAGGTGTAAATGCTGTTCCTGATGCTATTGCAAAAGCAGTTTTATAATTTACTGTACCGGTTGATGCAGTAAATGTTCCACCGTTTGTAATATTTCTGCCTACGTTTAAAGTTCCAGCGCCAGTAAATGTAATTAAACCGTTTCCTTGAGTTGCACCAATAGAAATACCCCAATTAACATTTATTGTGCCTGTAGAAATCGTTATTACACAATGGCGATTAGCAGTAGCATTTGTGCCTATAGATATACTATCTACAGTCAATGTTCCGGCACCAACTGCGATTGAATCCGCATCGCCAGTTGTTGCTGACGCATTCATAACGAGAATTGATGAAATGGTAAGCGAATTTGAGCCACTGATAGTAATGCCATTTCTTGCAGCTGTTGGCGCCTGAATTGCCAAGCGACCGCATACATCGGCTCCATCTACTGTAATAGTAAAAGTCGGCATTATTATAACAGAATCACTGGATGTGATTGAAGCAGTAGTGGCAGTTCCGTTTGAAGTCGTCGCCCAAACAGAACCACTCCAGTTACCTGTAGCCCTTGAATAATATGTTGCCGACATCGCTGTTGTACACATTGCGACAACAAGCAACATTGTTAGTAAAAACAATGTAAGTTTGTTCATACAACCCTCCAAAAAAAAAGTTAATAGATTAGCTGATTTTTCATCAGCTGTTATTTTTTTCGCATCAAGCAGCAGCCCGGCTTCGGCATCGTGCGAATTATTTCTTACAACAAAGCAGCCGTTAAAGCAAATCTGTTTTTCCGTCATTCCCGTGTACGCGGGAATCTAAAGACTTGTCCTTCTCATTTCTGGATTCCGTGAAAAATAACCACGGATTTACTTATCGCGTTCGGGAGTATAATTCCCTTATAAAAGTGATGATTCATGAAAGCGATTCATGAATCGCTTCTATAAATTAAATTCTTTTATTAATCCTTTTTTGCAAAAGAAATTCAATTGCTTCCCAATTATTTTTGCATGATGCGACAATATAGAAATATCTAATAAGATTTTATTTAATTAGCGTACAGAATCGCTTCTCATCAATCGCAATGAGTATTCGCAAAGCAGGAGTTGTCATATTACCCTTTAAGTACACAATTGTACGCAGAATAAAGGACTCTCGCTAATTAGTAATCTCAATGAGTTATTAGAGAGTATAAGCAATTATCTATATTTCACTTTCTAATTATAATAATTAGTTGAATTAAAAGCTATACTTACGTTATTTTCATTTTGTTATTTATAAGAAAACAATTGACAATACAATAAGGTTCCTTGTTTTTTAATCTTCGGAATGTTTTTTCAGTTTTAATTTGATAGATGGAAGAACAATTTTATCCCGCTTAAAATATATAAAACAAAATAAATGTCATTCTGGTATGCTTTTAGCCGAAATCCATTTATCGAAAACTTCCAGTATATAGTGCCATTCCTAATTTATTCTCTATTGGGTGCAATACCCCGATCCCGATACATCGGGACGTCGTCATTCCCGTCCCCGCGAAAGCGGGAATCCAGAATATGAGACTCCCGCGTACGCGGGAGTGACAAAATACCTTGCTGCTTGGAGACTGTGTAAAAAGTCGTTTTTGTCACTCTGAGTGTAGCGAAGAGTCTTGTTTTTTGTTTAGATTCTTCACTTCGTTCAGAATGACGAGACTATTATTATAGTTTTTACACAACCTCCTTGCGGCGAGGATATTTTTTTCGGAACCTATATTTGTCTCTTTGCCAATTTTGTATTTCCTGAAACATGTTAAGGTTGATCAAATTACTTATTAGTCAACCGCCGCCATATTTTAATTTCCATTACAATATTGATTAAGCTTTCCTTCAGTATCTTTAAATCCAAGAGCAATTGCACGTTTCAAATCTGCACATGCCGCATTAGAATTCTTTTGTGCATAGTACGCTTCTGCCCTATTGGCAAAAAATACTTCTTTTGTTGAATCCAGTGTAATGCTTCGTGAATAATCATCAATTGCACCGGTAATATCGCCCAAGTTAAACCGAGTTGCTCCGCGGTCATTATAGATACTTGGGCGTAAAGGCGAAATTTCGATTGCTTTATTAAAATCGGCGAGAGCTCCTGATAAATCGCCTAATTCAGATTTTGCATATCCTAAATCACAATATACGCCGCTTGAATCCTTGCAAAAGCGCTCAGCAGCCTCAAAGTCTGCCAATGCTCCATGTATATCATACTTCATCATTTTTATTTCACCCTGCACTAAATATCTGCCTGATAAAACTACTTTAATATAGGTAAATGGCTGGGCATCTTTCTCAACTGCATCGGTGAATAATGAGATTGTATTTTGCCATACAGAAATTCTGTTATATGTGGTCAATGCAAAGAACAACAATGCAGCGACAAGAAATGGCACCGCGAGAAATCGAACTTGTTTGAGTTTCTTAATGAGTTTTTTCTGAAAAACATCATCTAATAAACAAGCGGCAATAAAATAAAGCCCGATATATGATAAATATGAATATCGCTCCGCAACAATTGCCTTGCCGACCGGAATGATATTTATATTGAGAATAACTCCTGAAAGAAAAAAACAAAATCCAAAAATAATCTCTCTTTGGAAACGCCAGCGCATAAAACACAAAACAGTCAAAAGTACCGGGATTAAAGGAGATAAATAGTATTTCAGCGGGAGTAATCCATTTAATTTTATCGGAAATGGATGAAGTGCAGATAATTTTATCGGCAGAAAAAAGGAAAATAAATACCAAGCTTGCGAGTAACAAATAAAGCAGAATTGATCTAAATACGAATATATTCTTGGAAAAAGAATATTCGCTCCCGGTTTTTGTGATTGCAATGAAATAAGTCCGAATATGACTGCAATAATAAAGAATGGAACTTTCTCCCATAAAACATGGATTGTTATTTTTCTTTTCTTGTAGTAATCGAATAAAATAAGAAATATCGGAAAAACCACTGCTGCCGATTTTGCCAGCAAAGAGAGAAAAAAGAAAATATAAACAGGCGCATAAATTTTCCAGGATATTTTCGTGCTTGCTGCATTCTCGATATCCTTTTGAGAATCTGCTTGAGTGAGAATACGCAGATAATATATCAACCCGAGAAGAAAGAAAAAAAGATAGAGAACATCTTTGCGTTCTGTAATCCATACGACGGATTCTACGTGCATCGGATGAATTGCAAACAAACATGCTCCGATTAATCCGGCAGTATTACGGCCTGAAAGCCGTGAAATAAGAACAAATACAAGAACAACATTGGCAAGATGAAACAGAATATTCGTGCAGTGATACAGAACGGGATTCAGCCCAACAAACGAGTACTCAATAGCAAAAGATAAAGTAGTCAATGGCTGATACATATTAATATAAAACGATGTGAAAATTTTGCCAATATTATGGAATGAAAGAGATCGAATATCCTGGTTTATTGTCACCTGTAATTGATCATCCCATCCATCAGTAAAATCGTTTTGGATAGATCTCGAATATAAAAGTGCAGTACCTGCGAGGATAATTATCAGGATAAAATGTTTCTTTAATTGAGACTGCATTAACAGATAGGAATTAAAAATCCAGGAATTTGTTTTTAATTTCTTTTTCATAAAAATTTTCGAAAATATACAGTTATTCTTTTAGGAATCAAAAGAAAACCTTCGAAAGGGCTGAAAGCAATATTTAAATGTCCGATTAAATTCCATCGGCATGACAACTTTTTTTATCACTTTGAACGGCATTTAAGAAAAGAGAATTTATTTTCCCTTGCAATATTGGTTCATTGGCAATTCTGCATCTTTATATCCAAGAGCGACGGCTTGTTTTAAATCTGCACATGCCGCATCGAGATTATTCCGGGTATAATATGCAAACGCTCGATTAGAGAAAGAAACTCCTTTTGTCGAATCCAGATTGATGCTTTTTGAATAATCTCCAATTGCACCAATTATATCTCCTTGGTTGAATCTTGCTATCCCGCGCTCATTATATATTTCAGCACGCCAAGGTGAAATTTCGATTGCCTTGTTATAATCGCTAATGGCTTCTGATAAATTGCCAAGCCGGTATCTCGCATATCCCCGATCATAAAACACACGGCTCGAATCCTGAAAATAATTTAATGCGATTTCATAATCCGATAACGCTCCATGAATATCTTTTTCTTTAATTTTATATTCGCCGCGATCTAAATATGTTTCACAAAAAAGCCACTTTGCGGCGGGCTGTGGATTTTTCTCTACAGCATCAGTGAATAATGAATTTGTATCCTTCCATATCGAAATTCGATTATATGTTATTCCTGCAAAAAACATGAAGGCAATTATTAGGAGCATCTCGAAAATGAATCGTGTACTTCTGAACTTTTTTTCAAGTCTTTGCTGAAAAGTATAATCGAATAAACAACCGATTATAAAATAAAGCCCGATATACGGCAAATAAGTATATCGTTCCGCAACAAGAGCCCAGCCCACTGGAATGATATGGATATTGAGAATTATTCCGAATAGAAAGAAACAAAGTCCGAACATAATCTCGCGTCGAAACCGCCATTTCTTTAAACATAGAAGAATTAAAAATATTATTATTATCGGCGTAAAATAATATTCGTGCGGAAGCAATCCGTTTAACTTTATCGGACATGCATGGAGTACGGATAAATTTATCGGCATGAAAAAAGAAAAGAGATACCATACTTGCGAATAACATGAAAAAAAGAAAAGATCTGAATGTGTAAATACGTTCGAAAAGTTTAGAGTGGAATCCGGGTTCTGAGAATTCAACGAAACAAATCCGAATATGAGAGCAATAATAAAAAATGGAACTTTCTCCAAAATAACACGGACGGTTATTTGCCTTCCTTTATAATAATCGAAAAGAAGAAGGAACAATGGAAAAACCACTGCTGCCGATTTTGCCAGCAAAGAGAGAAAAAAGAAAATATAAACAGGCGCATAAATTTTCCAGGATATTTTCCTGCTTGCTGCATTCTCGATATCCTTTTGAGAATCTGCTTGAGTGAGAATACGCAGATAATATATCAACCCGAGAAGAAAGAAAAAAAGATAGAGAACATCTTTGCGTTCTGTAATCCATGCAACAGATTCAACATGCATCGGATGAATTGCAAACAAACATGCTCCGATTAATCCGGCAGTATTACGGCCGGAAAGCCGTGAAATAAGAACAAATACAAGAACAACATTTGCAAGATGAAACAGAATATTCGTGCAGTGATACAGAACGGGATTCAGCCCAACAAACGAGTAATCAATAGCAAAAGATAAAGTAGTCAATGGCTGATACATGCCAAGATAATATGACATGAAAATCTTATGAATATTATTGAATGTAATTGATTGAATATCTTGATTCTCTGTCACTTGTTCAGGATCATCCCAATAGGTAAAGTTATTTTCAAGAGATTTTGAATACAGAAGCGTGGTAACAATAAGGATAAGTATTAAAAACAGATGCTTTTTAACTTGAGATCGCATTTGTTTAAAGATATTAACAATCCACTTATTCATTTGGATTCTTTTTGTCCTGGAAAATAATTTTTAAAATATAAAGTTATTCTTTTAGGAATCAAAAGAAAAATCTTCTGATGGTTAATCCGATTGAATGTAACCTTAGGATTGTATTGGCAGCGATTAATTTCAATTATAATCCTGCAGGGGCATTCAATTGAACGTCCCTGCAAAGATAATTGCTATTTGTAATACGTTATAAATCTTGATAGCGGTTATTTAAGCACGATAAGTTTTTTTGTTTCTGTAAATGCACCGGATTGCCCGCGCGATATCTGATTAACCTGCAAACGATAAAAATAAACGCCGCTTGTCAGGTTCTTCGCATTAAATTGAACTTGATATTGACCTGCCGGTTTTTCTTCATTCACCAGTACTGCAACTTCCCGACCTACAGCATCATAAATTTTTAATGCAACATTGCTACGAATGGGCAATGCAAAACTAATTGTTGTTGACGGATTAAACGGATTCGGAAAATTTTGATTTAATGCGAATCCAGAAGGTGAAGTTATCACTTCATTCACAGCAGTGCTGCCCGATGAAGGTGTAAATAATTCTATACCTATTCCTGTTGACGATAAATTTCTCGAGTATTGTTTATCAATCGGATTATTCCAATGTTCGTGAACTCCGAGACTTTGCAGCCGATCTGTACCGTTTGGATGATAGAAAGTTCCCGACGGCGGATTATCAGCTTGAGAAGCTTCATGAAGATAATTATCCACATTCCCGAAAACGACTTTTATTGTACTGCCATCGAGATCGTACACCTGAGTGAATTTGCTATTTATTGCCTGTTCGGTGCGCAGAAAATCGATAATTACACTCTCGAGGGCAACTTCGTCCTGCGAGAGAAAGATGCTTGATGTCCATCGATTGTTAAATGGCGGCTGTTGAAATTTAACTGCCAATGTATTCGGGTCGTTTTCCGCTGGAACCACATAAAAACCGTCTGTCATAAACAATAACGTTTTTGCCCCAAGGTCTTTGTTTCCCATTAAATCAACCAGAGCGTTATAAGAACCCACAGGTCTGCCTAAAAAATTCCATTCATTCCAATTTGTATAACCAGGATTAGTAGAATCTAAATTATCTATATAATCATGCACTGTAACATACGGATGTAGACCGACAGCATGAGGAGTATTAACATCACCACCAATTGTGCTCAATGAACCAAAATGATTCTTTGCGCATCCTGTGACTCCTACATATCGATGTCCTTTCATATTAGCAAAATTAATTATATATGAAGCATGCGTAACTATTGTCGGAAGATATGCCGTATGAAGACCTCCGTCTGGATGCTCAATTATTAAAGGTTCTGAAAAATGCACAACCGTTGTATCTCGTACGAATGCTTGCTGGTTATGAGCAACAACACTTCCGACAAAATGAACGTTAGGAAATTCCGCTTTACATTTGTCGGTGACAGAGGCAGGAATTGTGCGCATTATGTCATAAAAAGTAATATTGCTATCTGGAACACCCGCATTATTTACTAACTGCCGCAATAAAGCTAAAACTAATTGAGGCGTACTGAAATTTTCTTGAGAATTTCCTGTGCTTGTAGATTGGACAAGACTTAACTTAATTGCAATTTTTTCACCCTGCTGGTATCCAATACTTCCTTTGCTATGCTGCAGGTTGAAGTATTTGAACAGCG
Source organism: Ignavibacteriota bacterium (assembly GCA_963833465.1). Classification (GTDB taxonomy): domain Bacteria; phylum Bacteroidota; class Ignavibacteria; order UBA10030; family UBA10030; genus Fen-1298. The sequence continues at coordinate 163,608 of CAWHXW010000002.1, forward strand.
TATCCCACGCTGCCGCATCTGTAGATTTTCCTGTAAGGCCGCGTATAGATTTTGACATCATCGAATCTACAACCACCTGAATTGTGTTTGCCTCGCTCCACCAGTATGACGAACTTCCATTCCATTTTGTAGCAGCAGGATCCCACATCCACACGACACGCCCCGGAAAAATTCCTCTCGCTGTTCCCATCGGAGTATTTGCAGAATCGATCGGCACAAAAACGGAATCAATTGCGACACGCTTATAGTTTGCATAAGATTCATTGCTTGTATTTAAGACAGTGAACAATCCAACTGCAAAGCCAGAAAATATTAGAACCAGCATTAGAATGTATCTGGATTTTTGAAAATAGTGGCGAGCTTGCCTGAAAGAAAATACAGTCACAAACAATCCGACGATGTATGCAATAAAACCACCTGCAATTGGAGCCGCTACTTTCATGCAAGGATACTCAGCACGGCTCGGTTTGGGGATGATACGAAGCAGCATCCATATCAAGCTAATAATTCCTATGATTGGGAATAATAAACGGACAAATTTAGTTTTATAAAATCCTTTTTGATTCTTATCTAAAATCCGTTCATGGTTACTTTCCCAAGATTTACATGATTTCATAAATAGGACCTTTCTTGATATGAAATATACTTTTCTAAAATGCTTCCACTGAAGTATTGTTTAAAAAATACTGTACAAAGATACTTCTTTCTTCTTCGGCATTCCAGTATTTAAAGAAATTGCGCGACGAATGTGACCGACATCAATTGTGATCAAACAAACTTTTTATGGAAACTATATTTAGTTCTATTTGTTTTTTAAATTTAGGCATAAGCTTTTCAGTACCAGATGTGACTGCAGAGGATAATAATTTATTTTTTGAAATTATTTTATGAAAAGTTAATTGAGGAAAAATAAGTCATCCTCGCCGCAAGCAGCGAGGTATTATGTCACTCCCGCATACGCGGGAGTCTTTGGTTTTGGATTCCCGCTTTCGCGGGAATGACGACGCAAGCGTCGGGGTATTGAACCCAAAAGAAAATAAAGAAAGTAAAATCAGTAGTTTTGCCTTGTATTGGTTTGCAGAAACAAAATTACAAAAAGATCAAACAGGACGAAGACGCGCATATTTTAAAATCAGGTTCTTTGTCCCGCAGCTTTCAAATTGTACTACTGCTTTTTGCGCATCACCTTTCCCGCTGACAACCATAACACGCCCAAAGCCAAATATTTCATGTTTCACAATTACACCGCGTTTAACTTCGAAATGTTCCTGCGATTCCGACTCATAGTCAGGCATAGCGTCGCCGAAAAATTTCGCTTCTTCATCCTTCTTTTTATGAGCAGCTCGCTTTCCGGCAGATACCGGTTTATCCAATTCAAACATTGATTCAGAGGATCGACGGCGCCTAATTTTCATGCCGATATGCTCGATATTCTTCGTCCCCATCTCAAGAAGAAATCGCGATTGACTTGGATACGTAACATCGCCAAATCTATAACGAAGATTAGCATAAGTGATGTATAATTTTTGTTCTGCTCTCGTTATTCCGACATAGAACAAACGCCTTTCTTCTTCTACATCTGAAGATTCGGTTGTACTTGTATAAAACGGTAAAAGTCCCTCCTCCAATCCGGCAATCATCACTACAGGAAATTCTAATCCTTTTGATGAATGCAGCGTCATCAACGTGACGGCATTGTGTTCGCCTTCCCATTGATCAATGTCGGAAACAAGCGCTACCTCTTCAAGAAATGATTCGAGTGTGCCGTCCGGTTTATCATTGCTGAATTCAGAAATCGCCGAAAGTAACTCCTGCACATTTTCCCATCGTCCCATTGATTCAGTCGTGCGTTCTTCTTTAAAGATTGATAAAATTCCCAGCTCATCCACGAGAGAACGCGCCCACTCACCTAATGTCATCTGCATACGCAATGCGCCGTACTTATCAATAAGCGCTTTGAATTGGTGCAAACTGCTCCTTGCCCGTTCTGTTAATTCTGCCACATCATCAAGATATTTTAAAGAATCAAACAAGCTGATGGAGTGCTTAGATGCATATTTTCGCAAATGCTCGATAGTTACATCACCAATTCCACGCACCGGATAATTAATAATTCGCAGCAAACTTACTTCGTCTGTAGGATTTGCAAGCATGCGCAAGTATGCAAGGACATCTTTAATTTCTTTTCGTTCGTAGAACCGAATGCCTCCGATAATTTCATACGGAATTGCATCTTTTCTAAACGCTTCTTCCAAAGCGCGTGATTGAGCGTTTGTTCGATACAGCACGGCAAAATCTTTCAGATCGAGTTTGCGTCTATGACTTTCTTCCTTAATGGCACGGACAATTTGACTTCCCTCTTCCCGATCATCGGCACACTGTATTATCGTTACCGGCTCGCCCACCGGATTATCTGTCCATAATTTTTTCTTTAATTGTTCCTTGTTAAAACGAATCAGTTCATCTGCCACTGAAATGATTGATTTTGTAGAGCGGTAATTTTGTTCTAACCTAAAAAGCTGGCATTCGGAATAATCTTTTTGAAAATCTAAAATGTTGCGGATATCAGCGCCGCGGAAGGAATAAATACTTTGAGCATCGTCGCCCACGACAGCAATATTCCTGTGCATATTGCCAAGCAGCCGGACTACCTGATATTGTGCACGGTTCGTATCTTGAAATTCATCTACTAAAATAAACTTGAAGCGATGCTGATATTTTTCCAGTACATCTTTTTTCTTCTCGAACAGCTCAATCGGTTTTACAAGCAAGTCGTCAAAATCCATTGCATTGCTTCGTTCAAGTGTTTTTTGATATTCCGAATACACAAGCGCCGCCTTTTCATCGAAAAGTTCGTTAACTGTTTCTGCGAATTTTCCCGGCGAAAGATATTGATTTTTTGCAATACTGATACGGGAGCGAATTGCAACAGGATTAAACTGCTGAGTCGGAAGATTTAACTTTTCCATAACTTTTTTAATAGTGCCGAGCGAATCATCCGAATCATATATCGTGAACGACGGCGTGAATTTTAAATGCACGCACTCTTTGCGGAGAATTCGTGCAAACATGGAATGAAATGTTCCCATCCAGAGATTGCCTGCATCGTCACCCACAAGTTTAATAATGCGATTCTTCATCTCATTTGCCGCTTTGTTAGTGAATGTAAGTGCAAGAATCTGATGAGCTGGCACACCGCATTCCATTAAGTAAGCAATACGATATGTGAGGACGCGCGTTTTACCGCTGCCAGCGCCGGCGATAATCATAACCGGACCATTAGCAGCTTTTACTGCTTCTATTTGAACAGGATTGAGATCGTTTAGAAATTTCATCGTACAATTACTTTAATAAAATAGTAAGAAATATTTGTCAGGAGGGCAATTGGAATTAAATTCTTCACTGCAAAGACAGAAAAACGAATCAAGCAGGTGACAATAAAGTAGTTTGTTGCTAATTAAAAAGTCATAAGTTAATAAAATTCCTTTTTTCCGATTCCTAAATCAAACCGGTAATGCTCCTTCAAGCCGAAGAAGAAATTCTTTTGTTTTCAATCCAGCAGCATAACCGACAAGTTTTGAATTTGATCCTATGACACGGTGACACGGAACAACAATCGGAAGCGGATTCGCGCCATTTGCTTTCCCTACTGCTTGGAATCCTTTTTGAACGCCAACTCGTTTAGCCAGTTCTTTATACGAAATCATTTTTCCGTATCGAATTCGTCTTAACTCCAACCAAACACGGCGTTGAAATTCCGTCCCCATCGGATCAAGACGGGTGTGAAATTTTACAAGCCGCCGATCAAAGTAGCGATTCAATTCATCTATGATTTGACGATTCTTAGTCGCTGACTCGATTAATTCAGCACCATCAAATTTTTTCTGAAGCCAAGCAATAAATTCTTTTTTCGTTTGAGCTGGAATACTAATTTTACAAACGCCTGATTTTGTTGAAGCAATATGAATGGTACCAATTTTTGAATTGAACGATGAATAGTAGATTTTTCCCATGTTTTCTCACAGTTTTAAAAACACTTTTTTTTATTGTAATCAAATTTCATCTTCATCCTTTCGAAAGTGAAACTGATTCATGATTGAATAGTTTTTCGAGAAATAATGCGATGCTGAAGCCGGAAAAAGTATAACGAAAAGGTATTTGAAAGGCAAGAGCTCTCTTAAATCTATTGATTTCTTTTATAATAATTCTTGACAGAATTTAGAAAAATGCTCTCGCTTCCATACGCGCAAGATGGATGGGTGATCCTGCTCCTTCCTTACGTCCGTTATAATTAAAAGACAATTGCAAGTTAGTATTGATCCGATAATCGAACGTCACTTGCCAAAAGAAACTCTGCCCTGTGGCTTTTCCTTCCGTGAATTCATAAGGCAATGATAAATTTGGATTGGTGATATTTGCCAGCGATACTTCATCCCGTTTAAATTCTGCATGTAATTGTCCGATACCAGGAAATGATTGTACAATTCTGATTCCTTCTTCATTAATATCTGATGTTGCATTTATTCCGCCAAAATGATTTACAATTTCCGTTGCACCGATGTTGAATCCAATTTCCCAATTTATCATCGGGCGGTAGGAGAAATCTGAAAGCAGTGCATTGGAAACCAGGTCTCGTTCCTCGGACGACGGTGATGACGCTGTCATTCGATCATTTTTATTAATAAAGTCTGTCTGGTTGCCAATTTCAGGCACAAGCTGCGAGCGGATACGCACAGACCGTTCTTCTTGAAAGCTATTTTCAATTGAAGATACAAATTGTGTCAAACTATATCGTTCGTTATAACGAAAACGAAATGATAAATCAGAGTTATTCTCAAATAGAAACAAATCCTGCGTGATTTGCTGTGAGCCGGCGAGTGTTGTTTGATCATTCAGAAAATGCGAGAAATTGAGCAAGTATATTTGCTTTGTGTCCGAATCTTCACTCCTCTCGTCGACGCGAAGATATGTTTCGGTAGAAATTGCGCGCAAAGCTTTGTTTATCCATGTCGATGCAGTCGGAATTAAACGTACTGGCTGCAGCCGGAAACGAATGCTTGCTTTTAAATCTGCAACAGGATAAAGCTGATCACTTGGAATATAAACGACAATATAATCGCCATCATAAGTTGTGAGCTCAAAATTATTTTCATTAAGTATTCCATTGCCATTTACATCGCCAAGGTATTTGTAGCTGCCGCTTCCTTTCGCTACCTGAATGAATACACGTTCCAAACGCGCAGAGCGTTGGTTTGAAAATTCATAGTAAAGATCAGTTTCTACAGCTCGTTGAAAAGGGGTAAAACGCGTTTGGGATCGGACTAAAATGCCGTCAGTGTTTAAATCTCCACGATTTTTAAATTCATCGGTGAACTCAACTTTGCGAATATTCAACGTAAGCGAACTTGACAAAGCCTGCCATCCCAATAATTGCCAGTTGTAAAGCTGCGTAAGAGATCGTGATGCGCGACTTATTGTTCCGGCAACAACACTGTCTTCAGTACGTATTTGATATTCAGCTGTGACAGTCATTTTCCAGAATTCAGCGGAGATGAGATGTGGTGCAATTTCAAGAAAACGAAAACTGTTTTGACTTATTGAATCTTGTCCCATGGGCGTAGCAATGCGCTCTTCCGATTCAACGCGAATGCCTGGGCGCCATTTAGAAATATTGTATTCCATAGTCCCGCGCTGGCGAGTCCATCGCGAATCATTTTGCAAGAATGAGTCGGATGTGTTGATTAACTCGATCTGGTACTGAGCAGACGGCAAACTCGAATCTGAAACACCTATATTAAATTGAGTTCTATCGGAATGAACTTCGCCTGGACGATTCAACACACCAAAAGACACGGCACCGTTCACGCTCCGAATTGGAAGATATGATAAAGAGAATTCCTGAATTTCTTCATCGGCATTTGCCGATTCACTGAGATTCCATTTTCTATCGAATTCCACTTCGTTTGCACGATCCAGCGGAACAAAGCTTTTATCTACAAATCTCTCTGAAACATGCGCATCCACTTCGCCTATGTTTTTTCCTACAATGAGAAGCCGCTTCGGATTGTAGCGAGCAGAAAATGTGAATGCATCGCCTTGAAGAGTACTTGAATCTTGATTGGAAAATCTGTTCTGATTAAAATTGCTCAAAGCATATTCGCCCGAAACAGAAAAATCTGATGTCAGAGACGCCTGAGCGTTCATATCAAAGACTTGATGAAGCTGGGGCATTGGTAAAAATTGCAATGGAAGATAACTGCCCTGACCAATTCCCACAAAGCGAAACTGCCCGGCAGCAATTCGTTCATATCCTGCAGAATCAGGCGGTACCTGTTCAACCGGAGAAAAAGTGACACTGAGCGTTGCACGCGGGTCACCGGGTGCATAAACTAAAATTTTTCTTCCGTTAATAATAGAGTCGCTAAAAAAATACTGTCCTTTTCCACTATCAGCGTTGGTAACACCTGGAATTGTTGCTTTCATCCGATCTGAACCACTTTGCCGAAGGATGGCGCGAGTCGTATCGTTTAGTGTTATATTGATCGGAGAATCTGGATCGTCTGCCTCCTGCACAAATGACGCATTCAATTTTAACCGATTGTTAATCATATTTCCGCTTATTATACCTGCAACAAGATTGCGAACAAATTCTTGATCTGAATATTCAAAATCAATTGTAATTCGCGACGCATTAGTAATTAACCGGCGACTGGTGAAGGTAACTTCTCCGCCAGAATAATCGATAGTATAATCATTGACATCTCCCCGAACCATCAATTCACCGTCTAAATATACTCTTTCACTTCCTGCAATAACGAGTAAATGATTTTCACCGTTTGCTCCCGTAAGAAGATATGGTCCTTGTACACTTTCCATTCCTTGAAATTGATTTGTCATAAACTTGCCGCGCGCTGTAGCTCCGGTCAAGGAAACTGAGCCGTCTATATCAGAACCTGCAATCCGGTCAAAAGAGGCAACACCCTGCGCACCCTGCAATTTACGATTCAACCTCCCGAATTCGCCGCCTTGTTTCTGATCGATTTGCATATTAAAATCTCCAAGTGTAGCGGAATACTGAGGATTTTTAATTTCAACAAAAACTTTATCCACTTCTCGAAGTGTCTGCGTTGTCCCTTCCGGTTGAATCGGCGAGTTCTCGTCTGTAAGTGCAGCTGTTACATCGACATCCTGTGCAAGTTTGCCTGCAAGCTGCATGCGGAAACCGGAACTCAATGAAAGGTCCTGATTAGAACCGACAGAAAAACCGCGGACAATCGATCCGCTTTTTTGTAAACCTGGTCCAAATAAATCTTCCGAGAGCAGCCCGCTTGACGGCTGTAAAATAACAGTTTTATTTCCACCGACAGAATCCCGGCGTATTTCTAATTGCTGGAGCACATATTCGCTTTTGAAATGAATTGGAAGCGTGCGATATGTTACCATCATTTCGTGTAAAATTGTATCTGGAATTATTTGTTTAAGCCGAGTTGAAGAAAATATAATTTTTCCATAACGATAATCTATATAATAATCGTACAATCGTTTTAATTGTACTGTTGAATCGATTAGAATACGCTCGCTTCCTTCAACAATAAATTCTTTGGGAAGTTTATAAACTGTATCACGTTTGTTAATGATGAATGTAAAGGATTGAATACCAAAAGAAGTTATAGTTCCGGAAGATTGCGCGGAAAGACGGGATGAATTAAATAATGCAACAAGAGCGGCGATAAAAAGCAGATACTTCATTGAGCTCGTTAAGTATATTCCTGATAATAAACTTGTTTCAATATCTCATAATTTCCTCCTAACCGCATTATTTCAAAATAGTTCAACAGTATTTTTACCCATCTACATCAATAGGAGCAGATAAAATTTTATCGCATCTAATCCCAAGGTGATACTGTCCGTTTTCCTTTTATTTTCAATTACTTCAGAGTCAACAGAAAATATTGAGAATGACTGATTAAATCAACTTTTTAGAAAAGTAATTTTTAAGATTTGCACTTGCCACTCGTTCTTGAATCATTGTATCGCGATCGCGCACTGTCACCGTCTGATCCTGAAGTGTCTGTGAATCAATTGTAACGCAGTATGGAGTTCCTATTTCATCTTGTCGCCGATAGCGTCTTCCTACTGCGCCGCTATCATCGTAGAATACGCGGAAAGACGATCGCAAGTCAGCTTCAATTTTCCTTGTGAACTCCGGCATTCCATCTCGATTGACTAATGGGAAGAGAGCAATTTTAATCGGTGCAAGTCTAGGATCAAGTTTCATGATAACTCTTAATTCCATTTTACCTTCGGAATCAGGTGCTTGTTCTTCTCTATACGAATCAACAAGAAATGCCATAAACGAACGGCTTGCTCCGGCAGAAGTTTCGATTACGAATGGTGTAAATTTTTCTTTCGTTTCTTCATCATAATATTTCATGCTCTTGCCGGAGAATTGCTCATGCCGCGATAAATCATAATCAGTTCGATTATGCACGCCTTCAATTTCTCCCCATCCGAACGGGAATAGATATTCAATATCGTATGCATCCTTTGCATAATGTGCTAATTTGTCCTTCGGATGCTGATGCCATTGCAGTTTATCTTTAGTCATCCCGAGATTTATAAACCATTGCATACGTTCACTGCGCCAGTATTCAAATTGTTGTACATCGGTGCCGGGTTTCACAAAGAATTGCATTTCCATTTGCTCAAACTCTCGTGTACGGAAAAGAAAATTCTTAGTGTTGATTTCGTTACGGAACGCTTTACCGATTTGTGCAATGCCAAACGGCAGTTTTTGCCGTGACGCGGATTGCACATTTAGAAAATTGACGAAGATGCCCTGTGCTGTCTCAGGCCGCAAAAAAACGATTGACGATGAATCTTCAACTGGGCCGACGAATGTCTTAAACATTAAATTGAATTTTCTGGCTTCTGTAAATGTACCTTTGTTACCGCAGTTCGGGCAGGAGAGCATAGGTACGATACGCGCAGCATCTTGATCCGTTGCAACAAGTTTGGCAAATTCTTCTAAAATAATTTCATCCTTTTGTTGGCCGCCGAATTTTTGTGCATCAATTTCACGCAGAACATCTTTTTTCTTCTTTAGTGAAAGTTCTTCACAAATAACATCTATTCTATAGCGCGCTTTGCATTGTTTGCAATCCACCATCGGGTCGGTAAAATTCTCGACATGGCCTGATGCTTCCCACACGCGAGGGTGCATTAGTATAGATGCATCTATTCCTTCCACATTTTCGCGGTAGGTCATGCTTTTCCACCATTGTTGTTTCAGATTGTTAAGCATTTCTACACCAAGCGGGCCGTAATCCCAGCATCCATTTAAACCGCCATAAATTTCACTTGATTGAAAAACAAAACCGCGCCTTTTTGCTAACGATACGATTTTATCCATTAATTTCATTTGATCAAATGCGTTAGATTTAACCTGACTCATATTATTTGATACTCATTATAATGAATTAGTAATTTGTTATTGTTCATTCAGTTTTTGTTCATACTACTTCAATTCTGCTTTGGTCGCCTATCATAAAACGATGGACTCGCGGTTTTCCTACCGCTTCTACAACTTCTACATCGTTGCCAAGTATACTGCCTTCAATTCGAATGCCAACATTAATAACTTTGCAATTGCGAAGAACAATACTATACTCAATTTCACTATTACGAACTTCAGTTCTATCGCCTATGGAAGTAAACGGACCGATATAGCTGTTTTCTATAGCACATTTTTCACCAATGATGACCGGCCCGCGTATTTTGCTTTTGATGACGCGTGCGTCTTTTCCGATTACGACACGTCCGGCTACATCAGATTGTTCATCAACCTCCCCATTGATTTGCGGCTCAATATTATCAAGAATTAATCTATTCGCTTCCAGTAAGTCTGTCGGTTTTCCTGTGTCTTTCCACCAGCCGGTAATTTCTGTATATCCGACTTTGAAACCGCGTTTAATTAATAAAGTATGTGCATCTGATATTTCCAATTCACCCCTATCGCTGGGTTTTAAACTTCTAACTGCATCAAATATGTTATGATCGTATAAATAAATTCCTGCCACCGCATAACTGCTTTTAGGTTTCTTTGGTTTCTCCTCTACACGGATAATTTTCTTATCGCGAATTTCCGGCACTCCAAAACGTTCAGGGTCTTTCACCTTCGATAACGTCAGGTAACAGTTGCACCCACTTTTTTCAAATTCTTCAACGAATCGTTTCACGCCTCCTACGAGCATATTATCGCCTAAATAAAAAATAAATTTATCGCCTGCAATGAACTTTTCTGCCAACTGCACTACTTGTGCAAGTCCGCCTGGAACTGTTTGCGGGATATAAGTAATTTTCACTTTCCACTTTGAACCGTCGCCGATATAATCCGGCACTTCCTGGCTGTCCGCATTATGAACAATGCCAATTTCTTTGATACCGGCTTCTGCTGCCGCTTCGATGGCATAATAGAGAATTGGCTTATTCGCGATCGGAATAAGATGTTTGTTTTGTGTATGAGTTATTGGACGCAGCCGAGTACCGCGTCCGCCGCTGGCGATAAGTGCTTTCAAAGATTTTCCTTCGCAATGTGCAATAAGAATAGTTTAGAACTACTATTTATGCAGTATGATACAAAATTTTTCCTTCTTTTGGAATCTGAACTAAATTCAGACAAATGCAGCGGCAAGATATCCAACAACGCCGCCCTTTTCACCGGTGATGTCGCCGGAGTTGCAATAATATAGAATATCAGATTTATTTGCTCCAAGATGTTGCGCTGCGTTCATAACTGCTGCAATTGGCCCGCCGCCGCAAGCTTCAAATGAATGATCTTCCATTTTAGTAATAAACGTTTCAGAATTAAATTTCTCTAATTCATTTATTACATTATTATCGAGCATCACTGCTTCATCGTATGGATGGTAATGCGAAAGATCGCTGCTCGCAACCAGCAAAATATTTTGATTTGCCGCAACCCGCACAATTGCTTCGGCAAGTCCATCGCAAAACTGCCGGTGCTGGTCTCCCATAATTATCGGGACAAATGAAAAGTCACCAAGTACATTCTGGAGGAATGGCAGTTGAACTTCAATTGAATGTTCCGAACGATGGCCTGCATCTGACGAAAATAGAATAGTTTTCTCTTTTAATAATTCTTCTCTGATCTCCTTGTTAATTGGAATTGTTCCCAGCGGTGTTTCATATGCATCACCCGGATAAATTGAAACCCCGTTAAAATATTCGCGATGACTTGGCCCTACAACTATAACACAATCGTATTTGCTTCCTTTAATCATTTTATAAGCATGCGCTGCCGTGAATCCAGAATATATATATCCAGCATGAGGCGATATCAGTGCACGTATAATACCTTTTGGTTCTGGAACACGCGCCTGCTCTAAGAATTCCTCGACATTCTTTCGCAGAATATCTGGCACAAGTTCATAAAAAAGTCCGGCAACAGCAGGGGGACGGACTGAATATTTTTTACTCATAAGTTTTATTTCTCCGCTGTTTCAAATTCTAACTCATCGAATTTCTCGACTGTGAAAGTGAAGATTCTTATCTCTTTTTGTTTCCATGCATCGGGCGGCAACCCAGCTTTCAATGCGACTTGTTTAAGAAATTGTTTGCGATCCCAATTATATTCTGTTGCCACCTGAGGGAGTAACAATCCTCTTCGATATCCGGCATCAATTACAAGGCCATGCTTTCCTATTTCAATTTTTTCAAAATCCTGCAAATCCGAAAGCGGTGAAAGAACCGATATCTCAATAATGATTTTTCCCAATTCAGATTGTGTAACCGGCATAAAACGCGGATCTGCGGTCGCTGCTTTCATTGCGACTTCCTGCGTAGCATGGCAAAGAGGAAATAACGGCTCGACATAACCGATACAGCCGCGCAGATCTTCACCGATTCGCAGAGTTACAAAAACACCGGAAAGACGATTCAATGTTTCACTTTGAAACTTGAGCGACGGAAGTGTTTTCCTTTCGACTACAGAGGTAATCGCAGAACGCGCAATTTTTAATAGAATGCGTTTTTCTTCGTTTGTCAAGTCCATCGATATTACCTTTATTCGTTTTCTAAATAGAAATGTAGAAAGGTGAAAATAAATATTCAAGCCATTAAATTTTTAAGTTGAGTCATAGTGTCAGCAAATGAATTGTTTTCTTATAAATAAATCCTGAATGGCACTGAAAGTCTTTAAGGAATTTTTGCTGACTCTTTATAAGATAACTACTACTCTCATCTATATGTCGGAATTTATTCAATCTTATTAATTATTCCAGAAATTTGATTAATGATTTTTCTCATTCTGGCAACTATATCCATGCCTTCCGCACTTATTTTACCTTCACCAACAGCTGCAAGTTTTGAACACAAATCTAATGCACTTGCCGCTAATGATTTTACTTCTGCAAAACTTAGCATCTTTTGACGCAGCAGTTTATTTTCTTCCTGCATATTTAACCGATCGTATTTTAGCCCCACCTGTCTAATTCCAGCATAAACCCTTGCAAGAAGTTCATCCTGCGCGAATGGTTTTATTATATAATCGTCTGCGCCGTTAAGAAGCGCCTCTGCAATATCACTTGTAGCTATACGGCCTGTTACCATAATGATATACCCGGGAAAAGTAACGTTTTCGGATTTGAGCCGTTTGAGCAAATCAAATCCAGATATATCCGGAAGTACCCAATCCAGTAATGTAATATCCGGATTTTCATGAAGAAGATTCCAAGCTTGCGCAGCATCGTACGCTTCCAAAACAGTGTACCCATTATTCTCCAACAAACTCTTTGTTGCTTTAGCGTATTCAACATCATCTTCCACAATTAATATTTTTTGCGTCATTGTTCCTCTCTTATTTTGGGTTTTCTGTGGTATCAGTAATTACCTCTTGATACTGAAATTTGCACTTTTAGATTTCATCGTTTTTATGTAAGGAAAGTTCTGAGCCAATTTATTCTTGCTTATTTCCCATCCAATACTTCGCGCATTTTCTTAAGAAGTTCGTCTGGACTATATGGTTTTTGTATAAATCCTTTTGCTCCAGCTTTGAAAAGTTCAGATTTGACATCCGGTTCAAAGAAACCACTTGCCATAATTACGCTAATATTTGGATTAATTTCTCTTAGTTCTTTGAATAATTCTATTCCTATCATTCCCGGTAAACCCATATCTGTTAGAACCAGTTTAATTTCCCGCTCATGCTCTTCATACACTTTGATTGCATCTATACCATCTTTTGCAGTAAATACAGTGTATCCTTTAGATTCAAGCAATAGCCGCACCATTTCTATAAGCGCTTCTTCATCCTCTACAAATAAAATTGATTCTGTACCGCCGATATTAAATAATTCGAAAGCCGGTGGAATGCTATCACTTATATTTTCAATTTCTGTGGAAATCGGAAAATATAGACGGAATGTTGTTCCATAACCCATCTCACTTTCGACGTGGATAAAACCATGATGCGATTGAATGATTCCATAGACGACTGCGAGACCAAGGCCAGTTCCTTTTCCTTGCTCTTTTGTAGTAAAGAATGGATCGAATATCCGCTGGCGAGTAGCTTCATTCATCCCTTCGCCTGTATCACTGATGCTAACGCAGATATAAAAGTCTTGATCGACAACAGGGATTCTTTCCTGCATTTGATTTTTAGTTTGTCGTTCTACTTTGATTGTGATAGATCCGCCATTCGGCATAGCATCACGAGCATTGACGCATATATTCAACATTGCTTGATGAATTTGTGTACGATCAGCATCAATAACTGGAATATTTGCATCAATAAACTTTTTAAAAGTGATAACTTTCGGGAATGTTTGTTCCAGCATAGAAATAAGTTCAGTAACCAACTCTGCCAAACTCATCGGCGCTAAAATTATATCTGTCTTTCGCGCGAATGTGAGAATCTGGCGAACAAGTGCTGCACCACGATTTACTGCCTGGCATATAATTTTACTATAATTTGAAATTTTTTCTTTATCTCCAGCATTTCGTTCTAACATTGTTGAGTAGCCGAGTATAATGCCGAGAATATTGTTAAAATCATGAGCAATGCCGCCTGCGAGAGTACCTATGCTTTCCATCTTTTGCAATTGAAGCATTTCTCTTTGGAGCATTTTTTGTTCAGTGATATCTTGACCTTGAGCAATTGTTGATACAAGTGTCTTTCCATCTGCTGCATAGATGTTTGCCGAACTCCAAAGAACAGTACGAACATCTCCATCTTTACATAAAATAGGAATCTCAACGGTTATTAAATGTTCTCCTTCTGATGTCAGTGCAATGAGATCTAAAGAAGATTTTCTACTCTCGGAAGGAAACAGCATTTCTAGATGCTTATCAACAACTTCGAAAACTGTATATCCAGTCAACTTTTCTAATGCCAAATTAAATCGTGTAATTTTTAAATCAGGATTCCAGACAATAATTGGTGCATTTGCATAGGTAAACAGGTTCTCGAGATAGTCGCGTGTTTCCCGAAGCGATTCTTCCGCTTTTTTCCTTGCTGATATCTCTGTTAACACACCGCGCATTCCAATAGGCTTGCCTTTCTCAAGAATTGGCCTGCTTGAACTTCGTACCCATTTATATTCACCTGCTTTATTCTTGACACGATATTCAGCCGGCTCTAAATGCCCGGACATTACCTTTATAAATTGTTCTTTGATCTTTGGTAGAAAAGCAGGATCAATAAATTCGAACATTAAATGCCCGACCATATCTTCCTGCTTATATCCCCCTAATACTTCAACTGTTGGGCTGATATATGTGAACCGGCATTCTATATCTGTCGTAAAAAGAACGTCATTGATTTGTTCCACCATATCACGATATTTGGTTTCAGATTGCAGCAACGCTTCCTCTGCCTGCTTACGCTCCGATATATCTTCAACACTTCCATCATAATAAAGAGTGTTTCCGTTGGGATCCCGGATTGCTCGGGTACTCTCTCTGACATATATAATAGTTCCATCCTGACGGTTCCAAACCGATTCCAATCCTTTAACTTCGCCATTAAGTTCAATTTGTTCTAGAAATTGTTTACGCTCATAGGAAGGTTCGAATCTCTCCTGTTCGAGATTTCTTTTAGCCAGTTCATCAAAAGATGTGTATCCGAGCATTTTCACTAAAGCGGGATTAGCTAATATGATTTTCCCGTCAGGAGTTGTTCTATAAAGGCCGATTGTGGAATTCTCATAGAGTGAGCGGAAGCGCTCCTCGCTCTCTCGTAATGCTTCTTCTATCCGTTTACGCTCTGTAATGTCTTGTGCAGATGATAAAGCACCTGTTACATTTCCTTCTTTGTCTTTCAGGACATGGCACCACCATCCGAGCAGCCTTCTTTCACCGTCACGGCGCCGTTGCCAGCTTTCAACATAGAAAATGCTTTCATCTCCTTTAAATAATGGTTGAACTATGCCATAGGTCTCTTGCTCGCCTTCAAAATAATACGATGCTTCTTTTCCAATTACATCATCTCCAAAAAAATCCATACCTGCTCGATTTGCCCATTTATAGATTTTATTATTATCTACCTCCATAATTATATCCGGTACTGAAGCAAGTATAGCTTCATTACGATAAGATAAAAGTTTCAATGATTCTTCCATCCGTTTGCGTTCTGTAATATTGTGTGTAATAGCCATAAACGAAGCGGGCTTGCCCTTAGCATTCATGATGAGCGTTGCGCTCAATTCCGCTTGAATCTGAGATCCATCTTTCTTAAGAAGACGATACTCAATATTTTTTACGATCCCATCCTGTAAGGTTTTCCGCAAGTTCACGCTTGCACGTTCCAATTCATTCGGTGGAAACAGATCGAAAACACTTCTGCCGATCAGATCTTCCGGTCTATCATACCCAAGTAGCAACGCGGTCTGCATGTTACACATAAGAATTTTACCGCTCAGGTCAGATTGTGTGATTGCGTTGGGGGAGGATTCGACCATGGCACGATAGCGCGCCTCGCTCACACGCAGTTCCTCTTCCACCCGTTTGCGCTCAGTAATGTCGTGTATTAATAACAAAAGATGTTTTTCGTCCGCGAAATCGAACAACGAGAAATTAAATGTCGACCATACTTCTTTCCCAAATGTCGTCACAACATGAACTTCAAGCAACTGTTCAACACGTGTTTTCAATACTTTTATTGCCGCTTCATATATCCCCGATTTCTTCCAGGATGGAATTTCATGAAAGTTTTGTGCCAGAATCTGATCCACTGTGGCCCCTAAAATCTTGGCTGCTGCGGCATTAGCCGTTACACACTCGCCAGACTTCCTAAATGTTAAAATCCCAACGGAAGAATTATCCAGGATTTTCTTGTTGAATTCTAGCAAATCAGAAACCTTGGACTCGCTTTCTTGCAAATTCTCTTCCGCCCGTTTGCGCTCGGTGATATCACGAACAATATGGACAATACCAACTAATTTTTTATCAGCGTCAAGAACTGGATCTACGGTAACATCAAACCAGCTATTACCCGATTTCAATTCCATTCTTTCTCGCTTTAAAGATTTCTTCATGCGAAGAACGGGGCATTCTGGAATCGGCGCACGTGTACCATGAACAATTTCCCAGCAATGTTTCCCGACCATTTTATCGTTACTCTTCTTAAAGATTGCCGACATGGCATTATTGCATTGAAGAATACGCTGATCTTTATCCAAAAGGCAGATTCCGTCAGAAACAGAATTGAATACAGTTGGCCAATATAGTGCAGATTGGTTCGAATTTATCGCTGCGCTATTTCTCTTTGTTTTGACAGATGTATTTATAAAAGACTTTTTTTTATTATTTTGAGAAGAGCTCTTTGGTTTTACTTTTAAAGAATCTTTTAACTTTGGATTCTTACTTTTTTGTGTTGGTTGTTTTTTCATAAGATCACCTTATAAATAAAAACCAAACTTTATTGAGGTACTGCAACCTTGTAGTTTCCTAAAAACATCATTTATCTTTGGCTAAATCCAATTTTTATGTGTAAAAAAATATTCTTTTTCCTACGATTTCGGTTTTAGAATATCACCATACAATTTTCCTGCACATTCCGGGCATATTCCATGTGTCAATTGTGGCGCTCCATTATCGATTAAATATTTTTCAATCGGCATCCATTGATTGTCTTTTGTTCGATACTTTTTGCAATTAGCACAAATAGGGAGCAATGCCTCCAGATTATGAATATGCTTTTTTTCTTCCTGAGCATACTTGATAATTTTGACAAATCCGAAAATAAGAAATGAAATGCCAACTGCATCGGTAATATTGCCAATAATAGCAACAACTACTTCAATTGATATTAGTGATAAATGGAAAAGATTCGATAGATGTATGGATGGATGTTCAAGCATCATGTCGCATAAACGCCCAATAGCGAGAAGAGCAACAGCCGGAAGTAACGGTCTAAGTGAAAAGAAACGAGTTCTTTCGTTCCAGACCGTGTAGAATGCTAAAAGAAACAGAAGACTGCTAATAAGGTCTAACAAAGCAACTACATGCATAATTCAATTCCTTAATATTTATTCTATACAAAGATTTATTCAAACTTATAAAGTCAGCTCAATTTAAATAATAAACCCTTGCATGGTTTTATAAGAACAAAAATTTTTATGGCAAAAGTAATGGCATCATGAATTTCCGCCTTATATGGTACAACCCTTACAAAGCATTAGTAGATTCTTCTTTATAAATAATAATTTTAATATTTTTCCGGCGTGCTCCCTAAGATAACGAACGAGCTTAGGGGAAGCACATCGTTAATCCTGACAAAGAATACTCAGTTTCTGTACAATATGCAAGACCAATGCAATTTCATGCCATCTTGATTCTACATAGCTTTCTATGTAGATTATCGTTGAAAATTAAAAGGATTTTCATGGCATTAATGGTAAGTATTTCCGGAATACGCGGCATAGTTGGCGAGACTTTGACACCTGAAACTATCGTTAAATATGCATCTGCTTATGCTGAATTCTGCAATCGAGGTCATATTATTGTTGGCAGAGACGGCCGTATAACAGGTGAAAACATTTTAGATATAGTTGTCTCAACACTGTGCCAAATGGGCTGTGATGTTACTGATTTAGGAATTTGTCCAACGCCGACTGTTGCACTTGCTGTTGAAAAACTCAAAGCTGCCGGTGGTGTTTCAATTACCGCAAGCCATAATCCTATGATATGGAATGGATTGAAATTCTTTGCACCCACCGGATTGTTTTTAGATGCAGATGAAAATAGTAAATTCTGGCAGCTTGCCGAACATTCTGCCAAATATGTTTCTTGGGACAAGCAAGGCAATTACGAGCTCAATGAAAATTTCTTAGATGAACACATCCAACAAGTGCTTTCACTTTCTTACATCAATATTGAAAAAATCCGTGCACGAAAATTTAAAGTCGTTTTAGATTGTGTTAATGCGGCTGGCGGAATTATTGTTCCACGTTTGCTTGAAAGACTTGGTTGTGAAGTTACTACGCTTTTTTGCGATGTAACTGGTGTTTTCGGGCATACACCTGAACCAATTCCTGAAAACCTTGGTGTACTTTGTGCTAAAGTTCGGGAAATAAATGCAGATATCGGAATCGCTGTCGATCCTGATGTTGACCGTCTTGTTCTAATTAACGAAAAAGGCGAGCCATTTGTTGAAGAATATACAATTGCAACTTGTGTAAAGTTCGTTTTAGAAAAATATACCAATCAATTTCAAATTTCTAACTCTCAATCTCCAAAAGTCGTCGTAAACCTTTCCACAACGCGTGCAGTAGAAGATATTGCTAAACAGTTCAAAGCTACGACAATTCGCACTGCTGTTGGTGAAATTAATGTCGCTAAAAAGATGAAAGAAGTCGGAGCAATTATCGGGGGTGAAGGAAGCGGCGGCGTAATTCTTTCTGAAGTTCACTATAGCCGCGATGCTATTGTCGGCATTGGACTTGTTTTACAATGTTTAATGGAGTTCGGCGGCACGATGTCTGAACTAAAAGCTGTTCTTCCTCAATATTTTATTACTAAAGGGAAAATAGAACTCGGCGTCCTGGATGCCGATATAATTCTGAAGCGCCTGCAAGATAAATATTCATTATCCGGAAAAATTAACACCGACGATGGATTGAAGATTGATTTTTCGGATGCTTGGGTGCATTTGCGGAAATCTAACACAGAGCCGATTATTCGTATCATCGCAGAAGCTCATGCAAAAGCTGAAGCCGATGAATTAGTAAAAAAGTTCACTGCAGAGATATTTGCTAAGTGAAAACATTAATTCGTCTGCAAATTTATTTAATAATTTTATTCTGCTATTCTTTCAAATCATTAGCACAGGAAAAAAATTACTACTTTTTTCATCTGTACGACTATGGATCGGAATCAATCTTCAATCCTATTTCACTTATCGCAAACGGAGGATTTGACGAACTTCAATCTTACTGGCGTCCGTCTGACCTCGCAGATATTCCTTGGAAAAATGGCGGACAAAATGTCTGGAATAATATTTCCAATCCAATTCCTCAAATAAACAAAAGCGGATGGCATGAGTTCACATTTCAAGAAGTAATTCCCAGCAGTCTGAATATGGCAGATGCTCAATACTTTCCTAATTATACATTGCACCTTCTCGGTGGAGGTATGCAGTACAGAAAAATAGCCGAGTGGTTTAATTATTATGGGTATCCGCTGCCTGCATTATGGGCAATTGTCACCGTAATGAGCTATCATTATATCAACGAAATAATTGAAAATGGACCCGGCATTGGTCCAAATGTCGATCCGATTGCAGATATGGATATCTTTGATCCTTTAGGAATAATTTTATTCAGCTTTGACGGAGTATGCAAGTTTTTTTCATCAACTGTGTATTTGAATGATTGGAACGGTCAGCCCACTTTTTCATTCGCGCCGCTTGCTGTTCACAATGTAGGTCAAAACTTTATAATAAAATATCCGCTGACAGCTTCCGGGAAAACCAGTCTGTTATATCATTTTGGCAACTTTGGAGAATTAGGGCTCTCTTTCAAAACCAACGATGAAGATGCACTTTCATTCGGCATCGGAATGACTTCGAATAGTGTCAACACAACTACAAACCATTATGGCGCACTGCATTATACAATCAACGTTGGTCCGCGTGCTGGTATTTATTGGGATCGTAACAATTCGCTAATGGCTTCACTTGTCGCTTCCGATAATTTTCACGGTCTTGCAGTTTTGAATATTTATCCAGGAATAATTTCCAATAAATCTTTCTCGCCGGGATTTTTCCTAGCTGCGGGACACGGAGACGCTTTCACGTTTGGAATTACAGCATCGTTTCTTCCTGCAGGTATCTGCATCAACCGGCCTTAATCGCTATATTTATACAAATCATTAATATTTTCATAAATTTTCTTGCATCCTTGCATGATTCCGAGTATTATTTCACAGTGGAGCGAGTTAATCGAAACTTGTATTTTAGTAAGTGTTTATTGAAGTCAGATTCTTCGCAGCTATCAGAACAACTGTAAAAAGAATATTTCAGATATCTCAAAATATTTTTTTCGAATATGATAAACATTCGCGAACTTCTTCGGCTTTCTTTCGTGCCTCGCATCGGTCCTCAAAAAATTCGTGCCCTCGTCGCATATTTTAAATCGCCTGAAGAAGTTTTTCATGCTTCTGCGCGCGAATTAATATGCGTCCCCGGAATCGATAAAAAACTTGCTTCCAATATCATTCATAACTCTCCCGAAGAAAAATATATTGATGAACAATTAAAAAGATTGAATAAACTTGGCGGCAGAATTGTAACTTTGTGGGACAAAGAGTATCCCGATCTTCTTCGTAAAATTTATGATCCGCCGGCATTCCTTTTTATTCTTGGAAAATTCAAAGAAGCAGACGCGCATTCCCTGGCACTTGTTGGCACTCGTCATCCGACTCCGTACGGTCATTCGGTCGCAGAAAGTTTAACCCACGATCTTGCTCAACATTCAATAACTATTATTAGTGGATTAGCGCGCGGCATTGATACGATTGTACATTTGACAGCACTAAAATGCAAAACTCGGACAATTGCTGTTATCGGGTCTGGCTTAGATGTTCCATATCCTCCGGAAAATAAAAAACTGATGGAACAAATTGCTGAATCAGGTGCGATCATTTCGGAATTTCCAATGGGCACAAAACCTGACGCGCCGAAACTTTCCGCGGCGTAATCGAATTATCAGCGGACTTTCACTCGGAACGATCGTCATCGAATCGGCTGAAAACGGAGGAGCGTTGATTACCGCAACAACAGCGCTTGATCAAAACCGTGAAGTCTTTGCAGTCCCCGGCAATATTACGGAAAAACGCAGCAGCGGACCAAATAAACTAATCCGTGAAGGGCGCGCCAAACTTATTACAAATGCAAAAGATGTTTTTGACGAGCTGACGTCTCAACTTCATCTTTCAATTGATCAGAATAATATTAAAACGCAGGTTAATCTAACACCTGCAGAACAAATACTATTTCAATTCCTTTCCGACAAACCAATTCATATTGATACGCTTTCAGAGCAAACTGAAATTTCTACGTCCGATGCTTTAGTTACATTATTGTCGCTGGAATTCAAAGGCGTTGTACGCCAACTTCCGGGCAAATTGTTTGTGCGAACATGATTTGCATTCTTTTCTCTCAATTGATTTTTCACTATACTATATCAAGTTAAGTGAGAGAAAAATGTTAGAGATTCGACAAACAATCGTAGACGAAAGTATCCCGCAAATCAAGTTCGCATGCAATCTTTCCGCCTGTAAAGGAGCATGCTGCACGCTTGAGGGCGCCAAAGGCGCACCATTATTAGATGATGAACTTGAACAAATTGAAAGTGCGTTCCCAATCATCAAATCTTTACTTCCAAAAGAACATATTGAATACATCGCACAATTCGGACTTTACGAAGGCGGACCCGGTTTTTATACAACGATATGCTTCAATAATCGTGCTTGCGTATTTGTATTATATGAAGATGGAATGGCACGGTGTGCATTCGAGAAAGCATTTGGAGAAGGAAAAATAAAATGGAAGAAACCAATTTCCTGCCATCTCTTTCCTATCCGCGTAAATCGCGGTGTGCTGGAACATTTACGCTACGAACGAATTAAAGAATGCAACTTTGCGTTAGACCGCGGTGAAAATGAAATTATATTGTTAAGTGATTTTTTGAAGGAACCGCTTATTCGGGCATTTGGTTTAAAATGGTATGAAGAATTTCTGCTCAAGTACAATTTTGAAAGAACAAATCATTAGAATAAAAAAATATTTAAAATAAACTAAATGATGATCAATCTTTCACAACAACTTCGGCTTGGATTAAAACTTACGCCTCAGCAGGTGCAGTATTTGAAACTGCTCCAACTGCCGACGCTTTCTCTTGAGCAGCGAATCAAATTGGAGCTTGAGTTAAACCCAGTGCTTGAGTTGAATGATGAACAAGAATTATCTCTTGAACAAGAAGATCAACCTGACGAACCCGATGAAAAAGTTGAAGAGGCAGCTGAAGAGAGCCAGACCAAAGATGATTACACAATTGAAGATTATATGAACGATGATCTCTCGGGCTTTAAAAGTCCGGAGGCATATAAATCAAATGATGAGGATGATTCTTATGAATCTCCCCAGCAATCAACTATTCCGCTCTCCGAACGGCTTCTTGTTCAGCTTAAAATGTTCTTGAGCGATGACGAAGATATTTTACTCGGAGAAGAAATTCTTGGCAATGTTGACGAAGACGGTTATCTTCGCCGCGATTTGGCTCTTATCGTTCAAGACCTTAACCTAAGTTTTGGGATGAACATTGCAGTAGAAAAGGCAGAAAATGTCCTTCAAAAAATACTTTTATTGGACCCGTCCGGCATTGCGGCGAGAAACCTGCAGGAATGTCTTATTGCGCAGATCCATGCCGGAAAGCACACATCATCACTTAAAGAACTTGCAATTAGAATATTGAAAGATTTCTTTGAAGATTTTAAACTTAAACGTTTCGATAAACTTGAACATAATCTGAACGTTAGTCGAGAGACGCTGAAGAAAGTTATAGAACTGATTCAGCATCTTAATCCAAAACCGGGCGAAGGCGAATTCTCTGCTCAAGAAAATTACATCACGCCTGATTTCATCGTTGAAAAAGATAACGGCGATTTTATTATCACACTTAATGACCGCAACATTCCGGCATTACGAATCAACAGTGCTTACAAACAATTAGTAACACCAAAAGGAAAAAAAGTTTCTGCAGAAACAAAAGATTTCGTTAAGAAAAAATTTGAAGCTGCAAAATGGTTTATTGCGTCTATTCATCAGCGGCGCGAAACTTTAATGAAGGTGATGAATATTATCGTCGAAAAACAACGAACTTGGTTTGAAGAAGGTGAATCGCTTAAACCGATGATCTATAAAGATATTTCAGAAGTTGTAGGCGTAGACATCTCTACAATTAGCCGTGTAGTCAACAGTAAATATGTTCAAACTGAATTCGGCGTTTATTCCTTGCGCTACTTTTTTACTTCCGGACTTGAATCCGAGAACGGTGAAGATGTTTCCAATCAAGTCGTCAAACAAAGAGTTAAAGATATTATTGCAGCAGAGCCGCCTAATGATTCATTGAACGACGATAAAATTGCCGACATTCTGAAACAAGAAGGCATTCACATTGCCCGGCGAACTGTTGCAAAATACCGCGAACAGCTTGGACTTCCAATCGCGCGTATGCGCAGAAAGATTTGATTCTATATGAAAAAAATACCGGAAGATAACAAAATACACTCAACCACAATTATTGGACTTCGCCATAACGGACATATTGCTATCGGCGGTGATGGCCAAGTGACACTTGGTAATACTATGATGAAGCAGAAAACTAATAAAATCCGCAGACTTTATAACGATTCTGTGCTTGTTGGATTCGCAGGTTCGGCAGCGGATGCATTTAGTCTCTTGGAACGATTTGAAGAAAAACTTGAGCAGTACCAAGGTCAGCTTGCGAGAGCAGCTGTGGAACTTGCCAAATTATGGCGAACTGATAAATATCTCCGTCAGCTTGAAGCATTACTAGCCGTACTTGATAAAGAACACGCGCTTATTATTTCCGGTACCGGGGATGTGATAGAACCTGATGACGGAATTGTTGCTGTCGGCTCCGGTGGAAGTTACGCGCTGTCTGCAGCAAGAATACTTGTCAAGCACACAAAATTAAGCGCGCGGGATATAGTACATGAATCTCTCAACGCCGCTTCAGATATATGCATTTATACAAATAAAAATTTCACTATTGAAGAATTGTAGGCACAGTGGCAAAAAAACAGTTTGTACTTTCGCAAAAAGAACTGACTCCGCGGCAAATTGTCGACGAGTTAGATAAATATATCATCGGCCAGCAAGCAGCAAAGAAAGCAGTTGCAATTGCATTGCGTAATCGCTGGCGGCGACTTCAAGTGACCGGAACACTGCGTGAAGATATAATGCCGAATAACATCATACTCATTGGCCCTACAGGTGTCGGTAAGACAGAAATTGCGCGGCGCCTGGCAAAATTATCGGGCGCACCGTTTCTAAAAGTGGAAGCGTCTAAATTCACGGAAGTCGGTTATGTCGGCCGCGATGTCGAATCAATGGTGCGCGATCTTACGGAAATTGCCGTTAATATGGTTAAGGCAGAAAAAGCCGCAGAAGTAGAAAACAAGGCACGTGAGTTGACGGAAGAACGCTTGCTTGATATTCTTGTCCCTCCTAATCGCCGTCATAAAACAACAGAGACACAGGAACAGACTTCAAGCCCTGAAATCAATATAGAACAAGAGAATGAAAATACGCGGCAGAAATTTAGAGAGAAACTGCGATCCGGCAGTCTCGACGATCGCATAGTAGAACTTGAAATATCATCATCACAAATGCCTATGATGCAAGTGATGGGTCCTTTCAGTATGGAAGAAATGGGCATTAATTTACAGGAGGTGTTTGGAAATATTCTGCCTAAAAAAGAAAAACGCCGGAAAGTGACAGTTGCTGAAGCCCGCCGTCTTCTGATTCTTGAGGAATCACAAAAGTTGATTGACATGGAAAAAGTGACAAAGGAAGCGCTTGAACGTGTAGAAAATTCCGGCATTGTTTTTATAGATGAAATCGATAAAATCGCAAGTTCTCGAGGTCAGAACTCGGGGCCGGATGTTTCGCGTGAAGGCGTCCAGCGCGATCTTCTCCCTATCGTAGAAGGTTCCAGTGTTCTTACTAAATACGGAATGGTGAAAACCGACCACGTTCTCTTTATTGCTTCAGGTGCATTTCATGTTGCGAAACCTTCCGACTTAATTCCGGAATTACAGGGCAGATTTCCGATTCGTGTAGAATTAAAAAGTTTGGTTGAAGAAGATTTCGTTAAAATTCTAACATTACCGCAAAATGCATTGATTAAACAATATGCCGCTTTGTTGAAAACTGATGGGATCGAGATCACATTTGACAACGAAGCAGTGCGGGAAATTGCGAAGATTGCTTTTGAAGTGAATGACCAAGTCGAAAACATTGGAGCGCGACGGCTTCATACTATCATAACAACATTGTTGGAAGAAATTCTTTTTGACGCTCCTGATGGAATTAAAGAAACATCAATTACGGTAACGCAGAAGGTAGTCCAGGATAAGTTAAATTCAATCGTAAAAAACCGTGATTTGAGCAGATATATACTTTAAAAAATGCGCTGTACATATAAACGGGCAAGATTATCTTGCCCGTTGTTATCGCACTTCTTTGTTTGATAAATATTCAAACTCGAATTTTTAAACCAAAAGCAAACGAGACTGCATTGAAACTTTTCGGCGCAAATAACATTCCAAAATTATCCGTAGCAAAATCCAAACTTATAACGCGCAAATCAAGTCCGAATCCAAACGACCATCGTAACTGATCATCTCCACCAATAACCAATCCGGTTCTTAATGGAAGCAACGGAATAACTCTATATTCTGTTCCAAAAGAAAAACGCGCCTTTGTGGTGTTTCCTAACGATTCATTCAAACCCTGGGCATATTCTGCAGCAAGGAGAATATGGCCGGGAAGAAATTTCAGAATTGGAATATGATCGGCGGTTGTAGAAATTCCAACTTGAAACAGTGTCGGTAAATTTGTTATGAAACTTTCACCTGGTGAATTCTGTCCTTTTAAAACTTTTTTTACCGAATCTTGAATTGTACTCGTGTAACCGGTAAATATAATTTGTCCATTACCTGTAGTTTGCATTACATTTTTATTCCAGAGAATTTTCCCGATGTCCGTTATGCTGACTCCAAATCGAGCGCCGTTGAAAAATTCTGCCGATATTCCTGCGTCAAACCCGGTACCTTTTCCGACCGGAGTTGAATTAAAGAGCATACCCGGCGTAAATGATTGTCTTGCACTATCATTATTAAAGAAATCGACACCGGCTCTCCGGGCAGCAAAATTAAAACTGCCTATTAGACTGTTTTGCTGTGCTGGATCGAGTGATGAATTATTTTGAAGCGACGAATTATTTTTTGTTGTTTCAAATATTCCCAATCCCTGAATTGCTTTAACTCCGGCACCGACATACAGATTTTTGATATAAGGCATTTTTATCGGAAGTTTTCTTCCATAGGAAAAGTTATATTCCCTGTACCACCATGCTTCAAATGATGTTCCGTTAAATGAATATGTCGTATTGGAAGGCAGTCCTTCAAGAAAAACTAAGTTGAAGAAATCTCTAGAAAAAGCCATTCTCACACCTGCATGATCTATTACCCCAAAACCGATACCTCCTATAACCGGGGTTTGTAACGAGAAGCCGGCCAACATTTCTTCCAAATTAATTTTCGTCACAGGATCATCACTCATCGGACTCATAATATCTTCTTTATCCTGCTCCGTCAATAAATAAGAGACTCGTTTTGTTTTACCATTTTCGATGGAATCTTTTCCTGTAAAATATTTTTGATAAATATCATACGACATAAGTTGTGTGCTTACACGAAAACTGGTTTGGGGAAGATCGAGATTGAAATATCCAATATCATTGATGGCAATATTTGCAGGGTTAATCCCTAAAGCATCAATTCCTCGTGTTGTAGAAACTGCTGCTCTTCCCATTCCGATCGAACGCATACCGAGTCTATCATCCGAAAATGCAGAATGAACTGATAAAACAATACTTGCAATGACGAAAAATATTCGAGTCGTTTTCATGTTCTTTCTCCTATGGCTTATTAATTATATAATTGATATTGCCAGAGGCAAAAACTCGAATAGAATCCGTTGATCTTACTTTAGCGTAGCTTCCATTATTACTTGTATTAATAACAAAGCGCACTAACATCGAATCCGCTTGATTAAAATTTTGCATATCAGTGCTGTTAAGCGCAACAGTAAAAGTTGTGCGATAAGGAGCTGTTACGATTTGATTTACAGTATTATACTGCGCGGGAAGAATCGTATATGAACTATCCCTCGAAACTTGAGGAAGATAGAGAAGAGTATCAACGTGAACTCCGTTTCCTGTCGTATCATAACGGATAAGGCGTGATTGGAAGGCAAGTTGTATTGGAATAGCATTAATAACAGTGAATGTTATTGAGCCATTTACAACCGCCTTTGTGAAATCTTTTGGAATTACATCCTTTCCAAAAGAAGTCATTTGAGTAATTATGCCATTTTGTACGCCTGCTCCAAAAGGAAGTTTTACATCAAGCGCCGGATAAATTTTGGTTGTATCATAGATAGTATAATAATTACTATTAGTAAATTCGTCTTGAGGGTCTAATGTTACAGAACCAACAACATAAAACGAATCAGGAACATTCGGGAACGAGTTACTTAAGAAATTATTAAATCCAGGTGCCTTTGAAATTGGAATGATAAAATTGCCCGGGTAAATCCGTTTGAATGTTATATTGTCTGTTGCGATTGAAAATGTAGAAAGAACATTTCCATTTAATTTTGAGAAAACTGTAAGATTGTAATCCATCGGGAAACCGCCTGTCATTAAAAATCGGGCAATCAAACTATCATAATCAAAAGTTATCTTTGCTTTAATATTTGAGATATCACTAAAACCTGATTTTATTCCTAAGTTAATTGGAATTATTTGCGGCTTGATTTTTCCAGTCACCGATTCAACAACGAGCGGAGAAATCGGAATAATTGAAGCACGCACAAAATCATTCTTTGTTATCGGCTGCTTTACTCCTTTGGAATCAATCGTTTTAATACCAACACTGAAAGTCAAGTTTGTGCCTAATTGCGAAGGCAGAGGATTCGTTTGAATATTAAAATGATTTCCATTTATGGTCCAAGTTGCTGTTGTGTATCCCTGCAATATTGTATCGATCGTGAAACTACTATTATTGAGAAGAAGTTCATTAACGACAAAGTGGACACCAACTTCTATCCCTACATTATTTTTAAGCTGAAGTTGAAATGAACCCGCACTGAAAGCAGCGCTTTTTACAACAACGGTATCATCCACAATAACTGATGAATCGTTCCTGGATATCATTTGTTGACTTGGAATAACAGCGGCTGCACTATCGGCAGTCAGAGCCGTGGATGAAAACTGCGTGCTTAACCCATTACTGCTTTTCAAAGAGAACGATGAAGATCGTTGTTCTGTTGTAAATGAGACTGAATCGAATTTCATCTGCGCACGAAGTATTTTTCCGTTAAGAGGTTCTGTAAGAGGCTCTGTCGCGAAAGAATCCACAGATCCAAAATTAAAAACTGCAATCCATGAAGTATCTACAAATGGATGGAATTGATTATTTCGGAGAACTAATGGATGATTAAAATCTATTTTTAAAGGAAGATTATTAGTGAATTGAAGAGTGAGTGAACCGGAATTAATAGCTACATAATCAAACTGAGAAGAATAATTAAGCGTATCACCTGGTATTGAAATATAATTTGCTGGAAATGGAGGTGGAACTCCTGGAAGTGTCGAATTTGCACCCGGATAATCTATTGGACTCAATCCCATCTGAGCTAATGTAGCACCTGAATTTGTAGTCGGAATACTTGCAATACTAAATACTCCAACTCCAACCTGTTGTCCGGATGACTGCATTTTCAAAGCAATTGAATTAATTCCTTTAGGAGCCGAATATTGCGTTGCTCTGTAAGTAATATCTCCAGTAATTGAATCCGTAGTTACACCTGGCGTTTTACCCTGAACATCTCTAATATATTTTGTAATATCAATGAGTGGAATTTGCTGCATTGTTATTTGCGATGCAGGTGCAACAGGGTCAAGCGGCGATTCAATACAATGGAATGAAATGCCTACAATCAGACAGCAAAATAATCCAAAAAACAATTTTGTTTTAAAATCTTTTCCCATTTTCATTCCAACCTCGTTAAAAAATGACTAATGCATTTGTATAGAATATACCGACTGCCGCAGGGATAGTCAAGAAATTAAGCACAAGATTTTCACATTTTTATCATATTTGTGCGATTGCTCACAATAAAACAAAAGCTGTGGCAAAGAGAAATCCTTGCACCAGCTTAATATAAGTATTATAATAAAATTTAGTGAAATTTCTCTTCCTTGGTAGGCGGCTGGAAACCGAAAGTCGGTCCTCCGGAAGGCTCACCTATAAGTTTTATTTCACCGAATTTTTTCTCGAACTTATCAACATTGTCATGAATTGCATTTAACAGCATTTTTGTATGCTGAGGAGTCATGACGATGCGGGCATGAACCTTTGCCTTCGGAATTCCTGGAAGCACTCGCGTAAAATCAATAACAAATTCTGCCGGCGAGTGTGTTATAATTGCAAGATTGGAGTAAATGCCTTCTGCTTCTTTCTCTCCAAGCTCGATATTAATTTGCTGCTGAACTGGTTGATCAGTCATACCGAAATCCATTTCTAACTATGATAAAATAGTTCACTTGCCGGCTTTACGTATTTTATCTGCCTCATCAAGTGCTTTCGTTGCATTATCTGTCTGGCCAAGAAGCGCATAGATGGTTCCAAGCGTTTCCCATATCTTTGGATCTTCCTTTTTAATCCTTGCCACTTTTTCCATCCATGGTAATGCTTCCTGGAATTTTGTTTTGTACTCTACGCTTTCATCTCCTTTTTCTTGCGCAGCTTTCTTCATTTTTACACCCCAATTGTAATAAGTCGCTCCGAGATCATAAAATGCATCGCCAAAATCAGGATCTATCTTAATTGCTTCGTTAAATTCTGCAATCGCTCCATCGTAATCGTTGACAGATCTGTAGAGAAGGCCAAGTATGTAATGGTTCATCTTGTTACCCGGATCATTTTCAACTGCAAGCTTAAAAGTCTTAGTCGCTTCTTCAGAACGATCCGCTTCGTAATATGCCTGCAGAAGTAAATTCAAATTATCATTGTCTTTCGGATCTGCTTTTTTTATTGTCTCAAATACATCAATAGCTTTGTTAAACTCGACAATTGCCTCAAAATATTTTGTAGAATCTATTTTCAAATCATACGGTTTTTCAATCTTTTTATTGGTAACGCGTTCACCGTCAAAAGTTAAAGTCATCGTATATTTGTTATAGATCCAGTCTTCTTTCTTCGGATTCTTTTTATCCGTCTTTTTGCTGTCCGGAACTCCAAATGCTTCCGTTACATCAGTTCTATAAGTCCCTTTATCAATTTCTTTTAGATTTTTTTGAATCTTAAGCATATCTGTGTTTGCCGTTCTAAACTGTTCTTTTTTATCTAATCCCTGCTGGACATATAATCTTCCTACCGATTTATAAATTTCTTTATCATGATCCATTTCCCATACTTTGGTTAAATTCAATATCGTGTTAGCGATATCTCCTTTCCCTTTGTATGCTCCTGCAAGGTACAGATATGTCATAGATGTATCCGGTATTATTCTTGCAGCAGTTTTATAATCCTCTATCGCTTTGTCGTAGTATTGGAGCGAATCGCTGGTTGCACGATTTTTTTTGCCGACACCGCTATTAATAAATTGAACCCAAAAATGCCCGCGTATGCTGCGAATATCGTTTGAAAATTCAGTGGAAATCTTTTCTGCTTCCTTAAAATCATAAATCATGCCGTCAAAGTCATTCAACTCCATTCCGCGGATACGTCCAAGACGGAACCATGCTTCAGCATTTTTCGGATTTTTTTGGACTTCTTTTTCGTACAGCTTTACCGCTTCAGGAAAATTTTTCTGTTGTTCCTGCACTTTCGCACCCGTGAATTCCGGGGAACCGCATTGAAACCCCTGAGTTAAGAATCCTGCAATAAATAACGCAAAAAACAAATAGAACAAATTATTTTTCATTGAAATTATCCTTCATATTGGTTGTTTATCTTTAATTTTGACAAAAAATATACCAAAAGGTGAAGGCAGAAGCAAGATTAAATTCTTTCTCATAGCAGTATCATTTTTATCCAAAAAAAAGCCCAACAAAAATTTGCCGGGCTATAAAGTTGGAGAAATAGCACAATTCAATTGTTACGGAGTAGTATCAGAGGCAGTGCTTTTTAAAATACTCATTTTTGTGGAATGGTGCGGCATCTCGGGCACAAATATTTGTTTCCGAAAACGCGGCTGGACACCAATATGCATCTGTTGTTGAATGTCTTCTTCATCAGGAACATTAATTTCCACGCTAAAAAATTCTTCTCCGCTAAAAATCCGGCTTGGTACCGGGAATTGTACATTTTTTTGTGCTCGCTGAAATTCCCTTGCCATAATTCTTTTCAACATTGCTTCTCTGCGAAATCTGGCAGATGCTAAATTCTCTTCCATTTGCTGACGGAGGCTGTCAAAATTAATGTGAATCTTTGAATACATCATTGTGTCCGGCGTGATGATAACGAAATAGTCACCTTGCGGAAATTTCTGAATATTTTTAAAATAATTTCCTGCATTTCCAGATGGAACGCTCTTCGCTGAAACTGTGTAAGGCGCATCGTTTGCTTCAAGCAAGCGCTCAAAATTAACTCGCTGAACCGGCTCCAAGCAAGAAGCTATGTTTGTAACCATTAGCCGATTTAATTTCGGCAAATCAGGCGCGATCGCCATCGTGTTGTTCTCGCCGATTAAAACAGACGATTCAATTCGTCTTCCGGTTAATTCCAATAGCGAATCAATTATTTTCTTTTGTTTAGCAGATGGTTTCACTTGAGCAATGAAGCGATCGAATGTAACTGACTTAGTTTTATTCTTTAAACTATTTCCAACTTCTATACGGTATCCTTTCTCTGATTGTTCATCTACGCGAAGTTCAGTTTTTGATTTATCATCAAGTTGCAGTGTACCAAAAAGTGAGAACTGCAATGCATTTTCTTTATCAACTTTCGAAAAGAGCGGTAAGAGAGAACCTTGAAGAATTTTCTTTTCATATACCTCTCGAACCGCTTGCGATTTTGTGGATAGAAATTGCATGAACTGCATTCGATTTTGAATAACTAATGTTCCCATCACCACGACAACGATAGTTGCCATAAAAGCAATTGCAGGAAGAAACTTGCGCGGAAATGGAAGAAGATTGTGTTCTTCTGCTTTCTTTTCCTGCATCGCAACCGAAAAGCGAGTCCAAAATCCAATATCCGGATTTAATTTCGGCTGTGATGCCAATAATGCTTTCAGATTCTTTAATTCTTCAACATGCCGTCTAATAGACGCATCCTCGGCAAGAAACGATTCAACTTGCTGAGCGTCTTTTTCAGAGAGCGCTCCATCGACATATTGCGAAAGCAGATAATCCAATTTTTGTTTATCAATTTTTTTCATTATTGCACCTCTTCCATTAACGGCTTTAATGCTTTTCTCAGCATTGCCCGCGCTCTGGAGATTCTTGATTTCACAGTGCCGAGTTCGCATTGCATTACATCGGCTATTTCCTCGTATGAAAGTCCTTCTATATCTTTTAATACAACCGACATTCTAAATTTTTCAGGTAAGGTTTGCAAGCCCAGTGCAACCAATTCCTTTGTATCTTTATTTTCCTGCTGAACTGAAAGACGAATATTTAATTCCTTTTCAACGCCTTCATCAAGTGTTTGAAAGGACAAGAAGCGGCGTGTTTTCTTCTTCCGAAGTTCGTCTCTGCTTTTATTTATAGCTATTCGGTACAGCCATGTGTAAAACGACGCTTCAAATCGAAAATTAGGTAACGCTTGATATGCTTTAATGAACACTTCCTGCGCAAGATCATCGATGAAATCTCGATCGCGGAAAATTGAGAACAGCAAATTACGGATTCGTTCTTGATAGCGTTCAACAATAAAGCGATATACATCGAGATTGCCGCTCTGAAATTCACTTATCAGCGTCTCGTCGTCCATCTTGCGAAGAATCTCGGCACCCGGTTTTGAAAGAGCTTGGTCGTTTGTCATTGAGTCCGCATCATTTGTTCTTAGAAATGAAGTTACAAAACTTCTTGGACGAACTCCAATCTGAAAACGGTCTTTCTCAGACTGCCAACCGGTTTCCGGCATCGGTATCGCCACGCTCCCTCCTGTTTCACTTATTCCGATTGATTTCATGTTTACGTTTCTAATTCATCGAATTCTTTACGTTGAATTTTACTTGAAGTTATTCGATTTGTTAGACGGTAAGATAGAAGCGATGGTTCCCTGCAAAAAGAGAATCTCATCGTAGAAAAAATAGAATGCAATATTTAGAGTGACTATCCCGCTAGATTTGTTTTATCGTTGGACTAGTGCCACCCTAATAGGTCATGTGCAGTGAAAGTTTTTTTCTATTTTTTAATATGGTAATAGACTGCTTGTCACTGTCGTTTTCAAACGTGGCACTCTTTAACTGAAACGAAATTTCAAAGAATTTTTCCCTCCCGAAAATCTTTTTTGTAATTACTACAGCTTATTTTCATCCGCCGAGTTTTTTTTAATTCTTGCACAATAATTCCATTTACCAACTCTTTAGATGCGTTCGCTATGTCTAAATCAGCGTCCGCCAGAATTATTTTTACGATGCCTGTAAACTATTTCCCTTCGATAAATTTAGAGCAGCGTCTTACGGATTTGAAATTATGTTCCTATCATTTTAAGTTATGTCCACAAAATTGCAGGTTCGAACTTTACTTCAGCATTGTCAAACTCACATTCTCATTACGATAGCGACCTATTCAAATTTATCCCATCATTTATTCATTTCAGACATTTTTATATATTCGATAGTTTTTTTCGGCGACGACATATTTAATACTTTCATCCAATCTTTATATTTTTCCTTCATCTGAACTTGCTTATTAGGATCTTGTGCCGCAGATGTCATATCAACAAAATACTGCCGCATCGCTTGCACTATTTCTACACCGCCCACTTTTCCATGCCCTGGAACAAATGTACAATTTGTCCATCTATTCAAGATAATGTCTAATACTTGTATCCATTTTGAAACTCTTGCCCCGCTTTCATCCTTTAACACCGGATTGACGAGATTAAAAACTAAATCTCCGGTAAAGAGAACTTTATGGTTCTCTAAGAACACAACAAGATCATTAAATGTATGAGCTTGTCCAAGATTATAAAGATGCACAATCTCGCCACCGATATTTATCGACAGACTATCTTTCACAAAGTCCGTCGGCTGGTTCTCTGCACTGATGCTCTTTTTTAGAAATTCTTTATCATAATCCCCGATATAAATTCTATCGCCTTTAAAATATTTGTTTCCATTTACATGGTCAGAATGAAAATGCGTGTTAATGACAATAATTGGTTTTGCGCCTGCGTCCGCCTTAGCAAGTTTATAAAGATCTTCAGAACTGCTCATCATTTTCGTATCAACTACAACTTCGGCGCTGTCTCCGACAATAATTCCACTGTTTCCGCCGCCTCCAAGCATTAAAGTTAAATTACGGTCAACCTGAATTGTTTCTTTCTCTGTGAAGAATTTAACGCTTGGATAGAAAAGAAAAACTGCTGCTGCAATAACAGCGATTAGTGATATACCGCTGCCGATAAATATTTTTTTCTTCATCGCATTGCCCTCCAGTTATTTTAAAATACGATAAGTTTTATAGATAAATGTAGTACGTGTAAGAAATCAAGAATTGCGTTGCTAAACTACTTTTGCCTGAAGATTAGACACCTGTATTCGATTTTCAAATTCATCACGAAAACGGCGAATCATTGATTGAACAGGCCATGCGGCGGCATCACCGAGAGCGCAAACTGTATTTCCTTCGATGTTATTAGCAATATCCATCAGCAAATCTATGTCTTCTAAATTTGCCTGATAATTCTCAAATCGTTTTAGAATTTTAAACATCCAATCGGTTCCTTCACGGCAAGGTGTGCATTGTCCGCATGATTCGTGATAGTAGAATTCCGCAATTCTCGTAATAACTTTAATAAGATCGGTGTCTGAGTCCATTACAATGATTCCCGCTGTGCCGACTGAAGAGCCGGCAGCTTTCAGCGAATCAACGTCCATTCGAATTCCTTCGAGCTGGTCGCCGCGCAAAATCATAGTTGATGAACCGCCGGGAATAACTGCTTTGATATCTTTGTTGCCGGGAACACCTCTTGCATATTGATAGATAATTTCAAGTAACAGTTCGCCCGTTGGCATTTCGAAAACCCCAGGATTGTTCACATGCCCGCTAACACCAACCAACAACGGACCCGGATGTTTAACTGCGCCAATTTGAGAATACCATTTCCATCCATTATTGATGATAAATGGGATGTTAGAAATCGTTTCCACGTTGTTGATCGTTGTCGGACATCCCCACAAACCGAACTGAGCAGGGAACGGCGGCTTCACTCTTGGATATCCTCGCTCGCCTTCAATCGAATTCATCAATGATGATTCTTCTCCGCAAATGTAGGCACCAGCTCCGCGATGAATAGTTATATTTGTAGAAAAATTTGTTCCAAGAATTTTTTCGCCAATCAACATATGTGCATATGCATCATCAATTGCTTTCTGCAGCATTTTGATCCATTTACCATACTCGCCTCTTACATAAATGTAAGCTGCAGTCATTCCCATCGCATAGCAAGCGATAAGCGTTCCCTCTATAAGCAAGTGCGGATTGAATTCAAAAATCTGACGGTCTTTGAATGTTCCCGGCTCCGATTCGTCTCCGTTGACACAAAGATATTTTGGCTTATTGGAATTCTTCGGCATAAATGACCATTTCAATCCCGTCGGAAAACATGCACCGCCGCGCCCACGCAAGTTCGATTTCTTTACTTCGTCTATTACCTCATCAGGTTTCATCTCAAGGGCTTTTTTTAGTGCATTGTATCCGTCGTTCGCAAGATATGTATCGATCTTATGTAAATCTGGCACATCAGGAAGAATGATGCGCTTCCATGTTTTTGACTTTTCTATATTGGCTGGTTGGAAGTTCATTTCAGACTATCTATCAGCTTATCTATTTTTTCCAAAGTCAGGTTCTCGTAATAATCGTTTCCAACGGCAATCACAGGAGCAGTACCGCAAGAACCTAAACATTCAGCTTCAGAAAGCATCCATCTTTTGTCCTGCGATATCTCGCCAACCTTGATACCAAGACGTTTCTCAATATGTTCAAGAATTTTTCCCGATCCTCGCAACATACATGATATATTCGTGCACACTTCTATATGATGTTTGCCGACTGCTTTCTTCTGCAGCATTGTGTAAAACGTAACGACACCAAGAATATGACTGAACGAAACATTTAAAAGCGTGCCGGCATACTTCATAGACTCTTCCGAGATATAGCCCTCTTGCTCTTGAATAATCCAAAGTACCGGCAATACCATCGCTTGCGCTGTCGGGTAACGCTTCCGAAGTTCCTCAACTTTATTTTTATTTTCTTCGTTTAACATTTCTTTTATTGCTTTTTAATTACTATTTATCCGCTTCACCCATTACTGGATCCAAACTGCCGATAATTGCTACAACGTCAGAAATCATTGCGCCCTTCATCATAGTAGAAATTGACTGCAAATTAACAAATGACGGCGACCGAATCTTCATCCTCCAGGGCTGACCTTCTCCATTACTGTAAATATAAAAACCTAATTCGCCTTTCGATGCTTCGACGGCATGATAAATTTCGCCGACAGGCGGATTCACTCCAAAATTAATAAGCATGAAATCATGAATCAATTCTTCCATTTTCTTATAGACTCGTTCTTTTTTAGGAAGAACTTTTTTGGGTTGGAATGCTTTTACTTCTCCGGCAGGCATTTTATCTATTACCTGTCGAACAATTTTAATACTTTCCTTTATTTCTGCCATGCGCACATAATAACGCGCAAGACAATCGCCACCTTCATAAACCGGAACTACAAAATCAAGGTCATTATAGATAAGGTACGGGTTTGCTCTCCGTAAATCATGTTCTACACCGCATGCACGAAGACATGGACCTGTGAGGCCAAGGTCAATTGCACGTTCTTTAGATATTACACCGATACCATCGACGCGTCCAAGAAATATTCGATTTGTATTCAACAGTTTTTCGCACTCAAGTACTTTTTCAGGAAGCTCATCTATAAAGGCGCGAATAATCTGAAGCGTCTCAGGCGTAACGTCCTGTGCCACGCCACCGATACGTGTATAGCTTGTTGTAAAACGTGCGCCGGCAATTTTTTCAAATATATCATACAGTTTTTCACGTTCACGGAACGACCACATCCATACTGTTAGTGCACCGACATCCATTGCAAGCGAACCGAGGAACATTAAATGAGAAGAAATACGTGCAAGTTCACAAATAAGTGTGCGAAGATATTGCGCTCGAGGCGGCGCATCAATACCGATTAATTTTTCTACGGCAAGAACATAAGCAGTATTGTTAGAAAGCGGCGAAAGATAATCCAGCCGATCTGTATGCGGAATGAATTCATGAAAACTGCAATTTTCCGCCAATTTTTCATATCCTCGATGCAAATATCCGAGTTCTGGAACTGATGCCAAAACAGTTTCGCCGTCTAACTTAATAAGCAATCTCAACACGCCGTGCGTTGCAGGATGCTGAGGTCCCATATTAAGCACCATTTCATTTTCCAGCGGATCATCGAACGTTATAGAAACATGCTCGTTCTCTAACGCTTCGAGAATTTTGGTTTTACGAATGCCTTTTTCCGATTTAGTTTCCATTATTTTTTTGGCAGTTCTAATGATCCACGAATACCCATTAAAGGAAAATCTTTGCGCAAAGGATAGTATTCAAACTCATCAGGTAAATAAATTCTGCGCATATCAGGATGCCCTTCAAAAATAATGCCGAACATATCGAATGTCTCGCGCTCGTGCCAATTCGCAGTTCCCCATACTTCCGTAACAGTTGGTACTTTTGGATTTTCTTCTTCCGTGAATGTTTTTAATCTAATCCGATGTTTATATGTGAAAGAGTACAGATTGTAAATGACACCAAACCGTTCCGAAGGTGTATTCATATCGATCCCGCACAAATCTGCAAGAAGATTAAAGCAAAGCTCGGTATCTTCCTTCAAAAATTTACATACTTCGACAATTTGCTCTTTTGGAATTACGATAGTCAACTCGCCGCGAAATTCGTTGGCTTCCAATATTGTGCCCGCGTATTTCGCCTTAAGCCGTTCCAGAACTTTTTCGTTCATTACATTCATATCAGCATTTTTTTTCTGAATTTTTTTATTAAGTCTATGTTGGCACCGTATTTGATTCAGTATGTCTGCGAAAATCACCGATATATGCTGGAGCCATTCCCTTGCTTTCGCCTCGCTGTACTTTCTGTTGAAGAAGCATAAGAGCGTTTAAAAGATTGTCTGGACGCGGCGGGCAGCCGGCAACATAAACATCCACTGGGAGGAATTGATCAATTCCCTGAACCACGGAGTATGTGCGGTACATTCCACCTGACGATGTACATGCTCCCATTGCAATAACCCATTTCGGTTCCGGCATTTGATCATAAATCTTTCTTACAACTTTAGCCATTTTATACGTGGTTGTTCCTGCAACAATTATTACATCGCATTGGCGGGGTGTAAAACGCATCACTTCCGAGCCGAATCGTGCGATATCAAATCTTGGACCTGCCGCCGCCATCATTTCAATAGCACAGCAGGAAATTCCCATCGGCATCGGGTATAGAGAATTTTTGCGGCACCAGTTGATAACATCCTCAACCTTAGTCGCAATATATCCGTCTCCTATCCAATTTTCTAATCCCATTCCAACGCTCCTTTCCTCCAAATGTAATAAAAGCCGACTAAGAGGATAAAGATAAACACAAACATTACTACAAAGCCCTGTGCACCAAGCTGCTTATAAGTTACAGCCCATGGATACATGAAAACTATTTCAATATCGAAAACAATGAAGAGCATCGCAACTAAATAGTACTTTACTGAAAACCTTTCTCGCGCAGTCCGAACCGGTTCCATACCGCTTTCATACGTAGATTGTTTTTCATTACTCGGGCGCCGCGGGCCGATTAATTCGTTCACTTTGCCCATAAAGATGCCGAACGCCAAAGCACAACCGATCATTAGGAATATTGGAATGTAGGATTCTATCATTTTTTGCAATACTTATTTTTAATTATTAAAATTTTATAAATAATTGCCTGAAAAACAAATCAGGTTCCATAATTAATTTCATTATCAAAACAAGAAATGAGTACTAAAAATTCCCAGCAAGCTATTCTTGATCTTTTACTTCATATTGATTTTCACACCTTCCAAAGGCCACCGGGCTCGGACTTTAAGTGTATCGGAGAATTTGCTAAACCTTTCTGAATAGATAAAAGGAAACGGTTTGCCCGGATCGAACCTGCCGTTATTATTTCTATCTCTAAACGATTGAAAGACATAACGCCCTTCGGCAATTTGCGGAAACAGAAAATTCCCTACTTCATTAGCAGTTGCGACGTAATTCGCTTGATTAGTCTCTCCAATTTTAAATGCAATAACGTACAAATGCCCTGCAGTATCTATTTTATTTTCATCGATAACAATTCCTTCAACACTGCTCAAATCTTCCATATCAAGCGTCTCAAAGTGCCACGTTTTTGTAGAATCACGACAAACACGTCCGGACCAATCATGGACTTCCCGTAACTCTGCGCGAAGCGAATACCAAGTTTTATTCACTAATTCTTTTTCCGGCCAAATAGAAATCATCACATCGCTGATCCATTTCTTTTCAGCCAGAATAAGATGATTATTGTTATCGAAAAGATTCAGCCAATCTAGTGAAGTCGATTTTTTTAAAGCATCAGAAAAAGTCAAAGTTAAGACAGGTTGAAGGTCAACAGCCTGCGTGCTGTCTTTAACAGATACTGAAATCAAATACGAGCTGACCGAGTCCACTTTCGGCGAGCTTTGGAATAACAGCATATTCGCAAGCATATTGATTTTATTCCCTGCAGAATCAGTTATTCCACTAACACCAAGACGGTACACTCTGCCGGAATCTTGTTTCTGCGTGACTATAAAAAACGAAGCTGAACTTACAGGTGAAGGAGAAGCAACAAAAAGTTCAAGTAATTTTCCATTTACAGTATCGATTGCAGAAAATGATGAAAGTGTAACAGATGTTGGATTTATTGATTTCGAAAATTCTGCAAGAATATGATTTCGATCCGGGGTTGTAACTTTAACGAGCCGCGGACCAGTCGTATCCTCTTTCGCAAGTTTCATCAACACACCCGTTATTATAGAATCCGAAGGCATGATATTGATATTACGCGACGGCACTCCATAATCATCTATCTCTCGAACATAAACAAGATTCCGGTACTCATCACGTACGGCTAATATTCGATAACTGCCAAAAGGAATATGATGAAGAAAGAAATTTCCATTTTTACCGGTTTGCGTAATGAAATCTGGTTTCGTTATGGTAGGATTGAGTGTGTCTGGATTCAAACCGTTCAACCGGTATGCGAAGATCATTACACCTGAAATTGCATCGCTGCTATTTCTTGGATACACGCGTCCTTCAATGGCTCCGCGATCAATTTCATTTCCAGTTGAAAACGCAAGCGTAAATGCCTGTGCCATTCTATTTCCATAGAGATCCTCTGCATCAGTTCCAAGGTTTATTACGTAAGTAGTGTTGGATCGAAGTTTTTCCAAAAACTTTATTTCTATTTCCTTCCCGCTCCAATCACAATCCGGAATCCCTAAATATGGTGAAATAAAAACTGCTTCCTCTACGCTTCGTTCATTCATGTAGCGATTAAACTTAAACCGAATTTTATTGTCGTTAAAGTTTCGAAGGCTGCTGCTATCCGGATAAATAGAAACAATTTCCGGCGGTGTCCTGTCAACCGGGCCGCCTTCCGGCAGCTGTTGATTAGCACAGCCGTCAAATAAAATTATAATAAGGAAAAAAACGAATATGGAATAAATAAATCTATGCTTCATTTTTTTAATGCGCGCTGCAGCTCTCGCCGCGCACGATGGTACTTGTTAATGTTTTTTTGATGATCACTGAATAGTTTAGCAAACCGATGTCCACCGACACCTGTGGCAACAAAATACAAATAATCATGTTGTTTGGGAAATAAGACAGCATAAATGGAGGATTTTCCCGGATTGTTTATCGGGCCGGGCGGCAATCCGTAATGACGATAGGTGTTGTACGGCGAATCCAAGTTCAAATCTTGATGATCTAATTTTTTATCTTCGCCAAGTACATATTGAACAGTAGGATCAGCTTCAAGCCGCATTTTCTTTTTTAACCGGTTCCAATACACACCGGCTATAATCGGACGTTCATCGCTGATGTTAGATTCCGCTTCAACAATTGAAGCAAGCGTGAGAACCTGCTGAAGCGATGCGTTCATTTTGTGCTGTTGTTCAAGCAGTGTATCGTTATAAAAATGTTTAAACCCTTCCAGCATTCGCATTAAAATTTCATGTTCATCTGTTTGCCAATAAAATGCGTATGTTTCAGGCATCAAATATCCTTCAAGTGATTTTGCGTTAACTCCCTGGTCATGAATGAACAAACTATCTTTACAGAGCGCGAGAAATTTTTCTGCATCAATTCCGATTTCATGCTTGTACCTGCGTGCTATTTGTTCAACCCGCCATCCTTCCGGAATTGTAACGGGAATAATCAGACGCGATTTCCCAACACGAATATCTTCAAGAATATCAAGATTTGATTGACCTGAAAGAAAAAGATATTTTCCAGTTTTTATTGTTTTCGTGTAACCCAGCAAACGACCTGCAATTTGAAATGACCAATGATTTCGAATAGCCCGTGTACTTACTAACGAATCGACCGCTGAGCGAAAGGACGCGCCGCGAGGAATCGTCACTACTTTTCCTTTTGGATCATTATAATAATTCGGTAATAAAAAAATATAATACGCAAAAGCCAATACAAGCACACTAAAAACAACTATTGTAATTACTAACCGCTGAAAAAATCTCCTCTTCATACGTTTTATTTCAATCGTTTCTTCTTTTCACTCATTGTAATACGTTCAACACTTCGGGACTCATCGATAATGCGTTCAAAGAGTCGTTGAACGGCTTTCGCAGAAAGCGGGCCACAGTTTGCTGCAGTAACATTTCGTTTCACCTCTTCTTCACGTTCCGGCGAATAAGCATCCAATCCAAGAAGAAGTTTTATTTTGCCTATCTCCTCAGCGCATTTTGTCCGCTCATTCAGCAATTTCACGAGTTCAAGATCAATTTCGTCTATTCGATCACGCCAGAGGTATATTTCTTTTTTGAAATCATCCATAATTAATTCATTTGCAAGTTTGGTTCAGCAGTTAATTCGAGATTTGATACAAATCCTCTACGCAATCGCTCATATCCAGCTTGCGCCACCATTGCGCCGTTATCTGTACAAAAATCTATTTTTGGGATAAAAAGATTCAAGTGATTGATTTTAGATTCTGTTTCGAGACGGCGGCGCAGTTCTGAATTTGCAGATACTCCTCCGCACACTGCAATATCTTTCACTTCACTTTTTTTTGCTGCTTTTATCAACTTATAGATTAAAACATCGACAACCGCTGCCTGAAAACTTGCGCAGACATCGGCAATGAATTGCTCGTTTACATTTGCCGTTTTATCAAATCCGACTTTACGCAAATAATACAACACAGAAGTTTTCAATCCGCTGAAGCTGAATTGATGCGAACCATCTTCAAGATAAGGACGTGGAAATTGTACTGCT
Source organism: Ignavibacteriota bacterium (assembly GCA_963833465.1). Lineage (GTDB taxonomy): Bacteria > Bacteroidota > Ignavibacteria > UBA10030 > UBA10030 > Fen-1298. The sequence goes on from CAWHXW010000002.1 coordinate 206,752, forward strand.
TTTGAATTTCCTTTTTCAGCATACTTGTCAACTAAAGGACCGCCGGGATATCCGATGCCGAGCATTTTTGCCACTTTATCAAAAGCTTCACCTGCAGCATCATCCATTGTTTCACCCAGCAATTCGTTTTTAAAAAAATCCTTTACCAATACGAGCTGAGTGTGCCCGCCGGAAACAGTTAAGTTGACAAAAGGAAATGACGGTTTAGGTTTTTCAATCATATTTGAAAATATGTGCGCTTCCATATGGTTAATTCCGATAAACGGAATACCAAGACCCATTGCCATTGCTTTGCTAAAACTTAAACCGACTAAAATTGATCCAATGAGTCCGGGACCGTAGACCGCAGCAATTGCATTTAAATCTTTTTTCCCGACAAACGCTTTTCGCAATGCTTCTTCAACAACAGGAATTATAAGTCGCTGGTGCGCTCTCGAAGCCAACTCTGGCACTACTCCGCCATAATCTGAATGAAGAAGCTGCACTGCGGTAGCATTTGAACATAACTTTCCATTCCGCACAACCGCCGCAGAAGTTTCATCACAAGATGTTTCAATTCCTAAAATTATCATGCTTATTGATATGATAACCAAATTTGATTCTTTGTGCAACGTAGCGCTTGAAAATATCTGCAAAATAAGCTGCGCTTAATTTAAAAACTTGAGTTTGATGAAAATAATTTTTATTTCGTTCATTATTCACTGCTAATTAATAGAGAATTTCTCCTTGCCTCTTGCAGGTTTTCTCGTTATATTATTTTGTAATTTATAATATTGAAATTATTGGAGTTGCAAATGGCAAGAATTTGTGAAGTGTGTGGCAAGAAACCTATGGCAGGCAATCACGTCAGCCACGCACATAATCGCGTTCCAAGACGTTTTCTTCCAAATCTGCAGAATGCACGAGTGAAATTAGCATCTGGCGCAGTAAAAAGTATTCAGGTCTGCACAAATTGCATCAAATCCGGGAAGATTAAAAAAGCAGCTTAAGTTTTTGATTGTTGTGAAATTATTAAATCCCGCCCTAAGCGGGATTTTTTTGTCAGCCGCCACTGAGAGGCAACTAAAACGGCGTGTTTTTATATGTAGGTGAACTCATCAGTAATATTGTAATTGAGCGATGAAATTTTTTTCACCACCAAATCAATTAACATTTCTGAGAATTTTGCTCACACCGGTATTTCTTGTCTTCTTGTTATCTAACAATTCTATTTTACTACAATGGTCGCTTGCGGTTTTTATTTTCGCCGCGATCACAGACTGGTACGATGGCTGGCTTGCACGGCGTTGGGGCTATGTTACACGCTGGGGTGCTTTCTTAGATCCGTTAGCCGATAAAGTTCTCACATCAGCAGCGCTTCTTGCTTATTCATATCTCGGCTTGGTATCAGGTTGGATGGTGTGGATCATCGTAATCCGTGATGCCGTCATCACTATCCTACGCTCCTATGCAGAGTATAAAGGCAAACCGGTTGATACGTCTAAGCTGGCTAAAACAAAAACTTTCGTGCAATATATTCTCATTTATTATCTCTTGATTTTATTTGTTGCTCAAAATACTCCATCATTTGAAGAAAAATTTAGAGGAATAATTAAAACGCTCCTGGATTATTCTTTCATTTATTTTGCAATGATCATTATTACCGGTATTACTTTATGGACCGGCATCATTTATATTATCGACAATTGGAAAACCATAGGTGAACTTTACGAATCCTCAAATAAAATTTCCTGACCCGAATAAAAATTTACCGTTAATTGAACCTTCATTTGGCACAAAGTTATTTGCATCCGCTCTTTTCTCTGGATATTCGCCTATCGCATCCGGCACGGTCGGCAGCGCTGTAGCACTCGCAATTTATTTTATTCCCGGATTTGAATCGCGGATGATCATCATTATAACTACATTTATTGTTTGCATTGTAGGCATTCCGGCTGCTGATATTATGGAAAAATGGTACGGCCATGATCCAGCCGAAGTGACAATTGATGAGGTTGTAGGAATGTGGATTTCGCTTTTTTTTCTTCCCAAAAAAATATTTGTTGTGCTGTCTGCATTTATCCTCTTCAGAATTCTGGATATCATCAAGCCACCTGTATCGCGAAAGTTCGATAAAATGCACGGCGGCTTAGGTATTATGATGGATGATGTGATTGCCGGTATTTATACAAACATTATTCTCCAGTTCGCGCTTTTGATTCCGATAATCAATAATTTTTTGTTGAGATAAAAATGGCGAAGGCTGAAATCATTTCTATCGGCGATGAACTGCTTATTGGTCAGGTAATTAATTCCAACCAAGCTTATATTGCAGAAATATTAAACTCAGCCGGCATATTATGTGATAAGATGACAACAATCGGCGACAATGAAGATGAAATTCTTTCTGCATTTCAAAAAGCATATCCTTCTCATGACGTAGTTACCGTAACAGGCGGACTTGGACCAACACATGACGATATTACACGCAGCGTCGTTTGTAAGTTTTTTAATACAGATACAATATTGAATAATGAAGCTCTTGAAAATGTGAAACGTATTTTTGCGAGGCTTAATTCGCTTCCTCATAAAATTAATGAAGACCAAGCTCTTGTCCCGCGAAGCTGCATTGCCATCCAGAATCGGCTTGGCACTGCGCCTGGATATTTCTTCGATCAGAACGGAAAGTATTTCATTGTCATGCCCGGCGTGCCTTATGAAATGAAAGCAATGATGGATGATTTCGTTCTGCCGTTCTTCGAGAAACATAAAACAGGAATGATCATTCTCCATAGAACATTAAAAACAACCGGTATAGCAGAATCATTTCTCGCTGAAAAAATCGGAGATATGAATAAAATATTTTCTCCAGGCTCCGGCATCACTCTGGCATTTCTTCCAAATTCATTTGGTGTGCGATTGCGAATTACAGCTCAAGCAAATTCTGCTGATGATGTTGAAAATAAAATCAATGATGTTGAAACAAAACTCCGAAGTCGAATTGAAAAATATATATACGCGTTTGATGATGATGAATTGGAAAATGTCGTCGGTAAATTGTTGAGTGAACAAAAACTAACCATTGCCGTCGCTGAATCCTGCACAGGCGGATTAATTGCAGATCGAATTACAAACATTTCGGGAAGTTCAAATTATTTCGAACGCGGAATGATAACTTACAGTAATAAATCAAAAATAAATGAACTTGGAGTACCGTCAGAGTTAATAGATCAAAACGGCGCTGTGTGCCGAGAAGTCGCTGAAGCGATGGCTTTGGGTGTTCGGTACAAAATCCAATACTGACATCGGCATCTCAACTACGGGTATTGCCGGTCCGAGCGGAGGTTCGCAGGAAAAGCCTGTCGGACTTATTTGGATTGGATATTCAAATAAAAATGAAACATTCGCAGTGCAATTCAATTTCACTGGTGAGCGCAGAATTATAAAAGAACGTGCAGCTCAAGCAGCGCTGGAAATGGTAAGACGAAAGCTTTTAAAAATTATGGATTAATTCGATGCCCGTTATCCGCACTTTCATCGCACTCCCAACTCAATCAAATGTTCAGCAAAGGATTGCTGAGATTCAGCAAAAACTAAAAACAACACAGGCAGATGTGAAGTGGGAGTTGCAGAATAAATTTCACATAACATTAGTGTTCTTAGGAAATATTGAGCAATCGAAACTCGAATTACTTTCGGCAGCATTGGCAAAATCAGTTCAACAATTTTCATCAATTTCAATTAAATATGAATCAATCGGTGCGTTTCCAAGCAATCAAAACCCGCATATTATTTGGATTGGCATAAAGCCAAATCAGAAAATTCTCGATCTTCAGACAGCGGCAGAACGAGTCTGTACAGAATTCGGATTTCCTAAAGAGAACCGAGTATTTCATCCACATATCACATTAGGCAGAGTTAAAGAAAATCGTAATCTCGTTCGCTTGACTGAAACAATAAAAACCATTACTTTTCAACCAATCGAAACCATTTGCTCGGAGATTTTGCTGATGAAAAGTGAGTTACATCCGAGCGGTTCTATCTACACAATTTTAAAATCATTCCCACTTCACACTTAGCGGAGAAAGCTAAATGACGGATATTATTAAAGAATCAAAATTGCAGGCACTTAAAATTGCTATTGATCAAATAGAAAAACAACATGGCAAAGGTTCTATTATGCGATTAAATGAAGGACCAATTGCCAAGGTCGATGCAATTTCTACAGGATCTATTTCATTAGATGCCGCACTTGGCATTGGTGGTGTGCCGCGCGGTCGTGTTATCGAAATCTACGGCCCCGAATCTTCAGGTAAAACAACAATTTGCCTGCATATTATATCTGAAGCACAAAAGTCCGGCGGATTAGCAGCGTTCATCGATACCGAACATGCGCTGGATATTGCGTATGCTAAAAAGTTAGGCGTGGATGTCAACAATCTTCTTCTTTCCCAGCCTGAGTTTGGTGAACAAGCACTTGAAATTGTGGAAACACTTGTTCGCAGCAACGCTATAGATATTATTGTAGTTGATTCCGTCGCGGCGTTGACACCTCGCGCCGAAATTGAGGGCGAAATGGGTGATCCTACGATGGGAGTTCAGGCACGGTTGATGTCTCAAGCACTTCGCAAACTCACATCTGCAATCAGCAAATCGAAAACCAGTGTTATGTTCACAAATCAACTCCGTCAGAAGATCGGCGTAATGTTTGGGAATCCAGAAACTACAACTGGCGGCAACGCTCTCAAGTTTTACGCTTCCGTTAGAATGGATGTTCGCCGCATCGAAGCAATCAAAGACGGCAATAATGTAATTGGTAATCGAACACGAGTGAAAGTTGTAAAAAATAAAGTTGCGCCGCCTTTTAAAGAAGCTCAATTCGACATTCTCTATAATGAAGGAATTTCTAGACTCGGAGATTTAATTGATACTGCTGTGGAAAAAAATATTATTGTAAAGAGCGGCTCTTGGTTCTCTTATAAGGAAGATCGGATCGGGCAAGGGCGCGATTCAGTAAAAGTATTTCTTCAAGCAAATTCGATTATAGCTAAAGATATTGATGCAGAACTCCGTAAACAACTCGGACTGATAAACGAAGAACAAAAACCGACAGCAGAAAAGACAGAAACAATTACATCTGAAACAAAAAAATCAAAACGCAATTAAGCAGCGGTGATTATTACAAAGATCAAAAGACTTAGAGGCAAACGGCATTTGTACAGCGTGCATATTGATGGCGAGCCGTCTTTAGAATTAAGCGATTGGACTATTGGCAAATGCGGTCTACGGACAGGCGATGAACTTGATGAACAAACTGTTGGCAAAATAAAATTGGCCGAAGAAGAGACACGGGCAAAAAACATCGCTATCAATTATTTATCGTACCGGAAACGAAGTTCAAAAGAAATCATGGAACATTTGACAAGGAAAGGTTTCACACGTGAATGCGCTGAAAATGTTACACATCATTTTCAAGCCGCACGAATGATTGACGATCTCGAATTTGCCCGTGCATTTGTAAGAGACAGATTAAAACGAAAACCAATAGGGAAAGAACTAATACGAAATCAGCTAATTGCTAAAGGAATCAAATCATCGATGACCGATATGGTACTTGCTGAGCTAATCTCTCTCCAGAGTCAACAAACATCGGCACTTGAAGCTGCGAAACGCAAGATAAAATTGACACAGCGTTCAAAAATAAATTTTAATGAAGAGAAACGAAAAAAAAATCTTCTCGATTTTCTTCTTCGCCGTGGATTTTCCTACGAGATTGCAATAAAAACTGTTCATTCAACATTGGACCGATAACCTATGCATTTATCAGCTTCCACATCTAACAAGCCATTTTTAAAAGTTCTCGCTTTTTTGGCACTAATAATTTTTCTTTTCTGGATAGCGTCATTCTTTCCAGATCTTATTTTAACACTTATCGTATCCACACTCGTAGCATTCATACTCAAACCGCTTGTCTGGTTCTTAGAATCCAGGTTAAGTCTAAAGCGAGGAGTTGCTATTGGTATTGTCTTTCTTTTAGTAGGAGGAATTGTAGTATTCACATTGGTTGAAACGATTCCAATCTTGATCAGCCACCTCCAATTGATGTATGAACAATTGCGGCAATTTCCAATTGAAGCGAAGTTAACATTAGCATCAAAAGAAATGACAGCGCACATTCCGTTTATTGATTCCTCAAATATAGGAACAAAGGTTCACGAATTTATTCAAGGGCTCATTCAATCTGCCGGTGAAATAGCCGGTACCGCAGTTTCTTATTTAGCGAATCTTATCATCGTCCCGTTCATCACTTATTTCATTTTGGCAGAAGGCGATCTTGGAATAAAAGCATTGGTCGAAAGAATTCCGAATAAGTATTTTGAGATGTCACTGAATATTATGGACAAGGTAGGCAGAGAGCTTGTTTCATACTTGCGAGGATTGATTCTTGAATGCAGTATTGTGGGCGGGATATCTTTAATTGGATATATAATCATCGGAGTTCCTTACGCTCTTTTACTCGGTGTTCTTACTGGAATAGCAAATATAGTTCCATATCTTGGATTCATTACAGGCGCAAGTATTGCTCTCATTGCATCGCTGACAGCTACTGGTGATTTTCGAATGTTTGTCCCTATTGCTATTCTTGCAGGCGTTACACGCCTAATAGATGATTTTGTTCTTCAGCCAATTTGTTTCGGTAAATCGCTGGACATGCACCCGGTCGCGGTCGTAATCACACTCATTATCGGTCATCAATTAATGGGAATTCCAGGAATGGTAATTTCCATTCCTATTGCAACAATTCTCCGTGTTTCCGCGAAAGAAACATATTGGGGACTGAAACATTACACTATCACAGCATAATATTTTATATAATCTGAATACGCAAGATTACTTGTAATAATATCCGATAAGACCAATTGTAATCGTGTTTTCCATTCGCAGTATTTTTTTTAGAATAATTAGAAATTCTTTGAAGAAAATTGTCGATATGCTGCTTACAATTTCTATTGCGACAATTCTTAAATATTCTGCCGTCATAAATAATTGAATTTAAAAAATAACTATCGCATCATTGCTTTAAGAGGAGGTAGCTGCTATGTCACATGTCGTACTTGATATTGAAACCCTTGGATTTCCTGTCGAATCATTTGATGAAGCCCGGCAAAAATATTTATTGAAATTTGCCGAGACAGATTCAGACCGTACAGAAGCAATTCAAAAACTTAATCTTTATCCAACTACAGCGCAAATTATAGCTATTGGTATGCTCAATCCTGAAACTAATCACGGCAAAATTCTTTTTCAATCGGATGAAAAATTAGATTATTACTCGGAAGATGAATTAGTGCACTTCAAATCGGGCAATGAGAAAGAAATTCTTGAACAGTTCTGGTTAGACATCGAACACTATGACCAATTTGTTACATTCAACGGGCGCACATTTGATTGCCCTTTTCTTATGTTGCGCTCTGCAATTCTCCAAATCCAGCCGACACGCAATCTTATGCCGTATCGGTATGATACATCTATTCATTGTGATTTATTGGAACAGTTTTCTTTCTACGGCGCTTTGCGAAAATTCAATTTAGATTTTTATTGTAAATCATTCGGTATAGAAAGTCCGAAAGCTTACGGTGTAACGGGATTGGAAATGAAAAAGTTGACAGAGGAAAAACGATTTCGTGAGATTGCAGAATATAATCTTCGGGATTTGCATGCTACCGCAGAGTTATTTAAAAGATGGGAAAAGTTTTTGAGTGTGTGAGTCTTTTCTGTCGCCAAGGTTATTTATTCTCGATTCCAAGCACTGCTTGGGATCGCAACTGCCAGAAGCTCCGCTTCCATTCTTGCTCCAAAATCTATCTTCAATGCCATCTATTCCCAAACGGAGTTTGGGAACGATGTTATAGTATCTACTGTATTACAATCGGAATGTTTACATCCTGCAGGTTCTCATTTACTGAGTGTACTATAAAATCTTCTCAAGGCAATCTGTAATTTACTTCCCACAAACATATCCTTTAATAGCTGGGAATTCTCTTCGACAGTTCGTTCCCCTGCAAGAATACATTGATCGATGCGGTGAAATTCATTCCAATCGATATTCTTTATATCTGGTTTGAGAACAATCGCAGCGTGGTGTAGATTTATGTCGTCAAGCTTGTTGTTTGTAACTTCAACCGCACGGATAACGATCTCATACCCATGCCGATGGTTCTCATACTTGCCAAGGGATTGGCGGACATCAACAGCAACGATAGGATGCTTCGACAACGAACGAGCAGCCGGCACAGGAATCGGTACCTAGTAACTTTTCCATCAACAAAGTGATAACGGTCCATTTCAATAGGAGCAACAACACCCGGAATTGCGGAACTTGCTGCAACAGCAGTGATAATGGACCCGGAGGTAAACACATATTCTTCACCAGAGGCTATATCGCTTGCTACAGCAGCAAAACGAAGAGATAAATCGCTTATATCTCCTTCTTCTAGGAGTAAAGCCATCGATTGGATCAATGTTGTTTGTGCAAACTTTCCGTTTCCAAGTGCAGACTTTGACATGAAATATCTTTGTCGTAAGTGCGTGGCAAATCTATCCCACACAAAGCGAGAACTTTTAGTATCAGTGGCTGAAAATTGTTCCAATCCGATCTGTTTGTAAAAAGGTCCATTCAGAAATTCTCTGAATTTCTTTTCTACAGCATCCGCATTTTTAAGTTGAGAGTACATGCCGCCCACAACAGCTCCCATACTAGTACCAACAATCAGTGATGGTATTAGCCCAATCCTCTCAAGAGCTTTGAGAATTCCAATATGTGCCAACCCGCGCGCTCCGCCTCCACCCAGAACTAGCGTGAAAGGACGAACCTTATTATGTGGTGGATTTCGCTGCATTATTTTTCTTTCCGTTCTTCTAAGGTGACTTCTATTTCATCATCCGGAAGATAGATTGACACTTTCCGATAGTGAAGAGCGCCAACGTTGTCTATCACTACTCGTCCTCTGATATCGGGAGTTCCAGTCGTGTCAAATGTGAGAACATTGAACGCTCGTGCATGTCCGAACTTCAGTTCTTCATCTTGCGAAAGCTTGAATTCCGCCGCTTCTGCAGCCAGCTTTCGTTTACTGAAAATAAACATTCCTCGCATAGCATGACGTGAAGAGTCTTTGAACATATTTCGGAGTGTTCTCACAAATCGGATTGCATCATTGTTTAAGATCTCCGCAGGTTTTCTGGGAAGCCATACTGCGGATTCTTTAGTAGTGTCGGAGTGAACGCGAGCCCATGCTTTTCCTTCTTTATCATCCAGGGCTATAAAGAATTCTTCTCGTCCTTTACTATTCTTCCATGTTGATTCACTGAAAAAGAATTGATCGGGGAGGTATCCTCCTATTTTCCCAAGTAAGGTGGCAAAGAACGGGCCATCCCACACTGCATCGAAAACCACAGTAACTTCCGCTGAATTCAGGATGCCTGCTAAAAAAATAAACATAAGAATGCCGAAAACCACTATTTGCTTTATCATAGGATTGCAGATTCCTATTTTTTTAAGATCTTCCCTACCTTCACACTGATGGTAGTATAGGAAATTTTAAAAGAAATTGCACCGTGAAATAATGATTAAAATTTATCTCAAAATGTCCTTTGCTGTCAGACTGAGCTTGCCTGCCCGCCGAAGACACGCAGGCGGGCCGAAGTCTGACCTATTGCATATTCCGTCACTTATCGACAGGCATTCGGCGTGAGCTCGGTCGAACGTTCAGGCGAACGCTCAGGGCAACTCAAAATCATTTTTAAGATAGCTTATGCTCTTTTTTTCATTTCCCTCCTTTTTTGTTTATCTTTTGTTATGAGAAAACTTACACATGCCGAAATATCTTCCAGACGTTTACCGGAAGAACAAATAATAAATGCCTTGCGTGTTCCGCTGGTTGTTTTAGTAGATAATGTTCGTAGTTTATATAATGTTGGTTCTATATTCCGAACGTCGGACGGAGTAATGATTGAGAAACTCATACTTGCCGGTTTTACTCCTCATCCACCTCGCAAGGAAATCGAAAAAACAGCACTGGGCTCCACGAAGAGTATTCCGTGGGAATATATCAAGCATCCAATTGAATCTATCCATACTTTAAAAAATCGTGGTTACAAAATTTGCTGTTTAGAATTGACCGATAGGAGCATCAATTATAACGATATCAATACAACCGATTTTCCGCTTTGTCTTGTTATTGGAAACGAGATTACCGGCGTATCAAAAGAAGTTATTGAGCTTTGCGATTTGGCAATAGAAATTCCGATGTACGGCATAAAGCAATCGCTAAATGTAGCAGTTGCATATGGAATCGCTGCATTTGAGCTGGCGAAAAAATGGCGAAAAGGAGAAACTGCATGATAATCATTGGCATTGGAGCAGCGGCATTCACCGCGACATTACTTGGCGGACTCTTTGCACTTAGATTCAAAGACAAGCTTCATCTCATAACTGGTTTCAGTGCCGGAGCGATAATTGGGGTCGCATTTTTCGACCTCCTTCCTGAAGCTGTAGAAATGCGGAATAGCTATCAGGATATATCATTTATTTCGCTGATGATCGGCGTGGGATTTTTAGCTTACATGATTTTAGATAGAATGATTATTTTACATTCGCATCATGAAAGTGATTGTGAAAATATTCGCCACCGTGGAATTCTCGGTGCCGGAAGTCTCTCGTTGCATAGTTTTTTAGACGGCGTCCTCATCGGAGCTTCGTTTCAAGTGTCTATGTCTCTCGGAATAATTGTTACTACTGCCGTCCTTACACACGATTTTTCCGATGGCATCAATACGGTTATGATGATTATGAGAGGCGGCGGAGAAAAGCGCAAGGCTCGCTTATGGCTTTTTATCGATGCGATTGCTCCGGTTATCGGCATCTTTACTACATTTTTCTACTCAATTCATAAAAACACGCTGGGTGCAATTTTAGGAATCTTTTGTGGATGTTTTCTCTATATTGGCGCCAGCGATTTACTGCCGGAAAGCCATCATGCTCACCCAAAAAAATTAACGACCATTGCTACAATCATAGGAATTGCATTACTCTATGTTTTGATTCAATTGGCTAAATCATAAATAAAGTTCTTTATTTCACATGAAATGTTATTTTGTAAAATATTAGGTTCTTAATCAAATGTATCCAAAATTTTAAGGAACGCGAATGCAAAATATTCTGTTTAAATTTTACAAATAAAAGAAACAATTGAAATAATATAAAAACTAAAATATTTTCTTGTCCAATTTAACGAATCTGCTTTAACAGTTATTGGTTAAAATGAAAATAGATTTTCAAATAAATTATTCTGAATTTATAATACTTTGAAATTAATTAAGAAATAAATTATGAATATAATAATCCCAAAAGAATCTCCTTCAGAATTGCGTATCGCAATGCTGCCGCAAAACGTTGATAAACTTGTTAAGAAAGGTGCCAAAATTATTATCGAATCTGGACTTGGCACTTCGCTTGGCATTTCGGACGAAGTCTATAAAAAAGCCGGCGCTTCCATCGAGAAAAACCGGAAAAAACTCCTGTCCTCGGGAGATATTATTTTACGTTTGCACAAACCTGATATAAAAGAAGTTGCCTCACTGAAAAAAGGATCAATTCAGATTAGTTATCTCGATCCATTTAATGAGCCAAAACTTCTTTCAGCTCTTGCCAAACGAAATATTTCTGCAATATCAATTGAGATGATTCCACGTTCAACACGCGCTCAGAAAATGGATGCGCTGAGCTCGCAGGCAAGTCTTGCAGGATATACAGCTGTGATTCTCGCCGCCGATAATCTAAATAAAATATTTCCCATGATGATGACACCTGCCGGCACTTTACAGCCCTCGAAGGTATTTATTATCGGTGCAGGTGTCGCAGGATTGCAGGCAATTGCGACTGCACGACGTCTCGGTGCAAAAGTAGATGCATTCGACACCAGACCCGTCGCAAAAAACGATGTCCTTTCTCTCGGTGCAAAATTTGTTGAAGTTGAACTCGGTGAAACCGGACAAACCACTCAGGGATATGCGAAAACGTTAACGGAGGAACAATTAAAAAAGCAAAGAGAAGTTATGAAGCAATATTGTACTACTGGCAGATGTAGTCATTTCAACTGCGCAAGTTTTCGGACGTAAAGCACCGGTTATTGTAACGAAAGATATGATTGAGGCAATGAAGCCGGGATCCGTTGTTGTTGATCTTGCTATTGAAACCGGCGGAAATGTCGAAGGTGCAGTTCTTGGCAAGATCATAGAAAAGAACGGCGTAAAAATTATCGGCCTGTCAAATATGCCTGCTCGTGTGGCAATGAATGCCAGTCAAATGTATGCTAACAATTTGTCAAATCTAATTGATGAATTTTGGAATAAAGAAAAAAAAGAATTTGAACTGAAACTTGACGACGATATCATCAAAGGATGTTTGATTACTCACGGCGGTGTCATAGTTCATCCTAATTTTATTATGCAACCTAAATAAAAGAAATCTCACAAAGGATAATAAGTTATGTTCCCACTATTTGAATCATTTTATATACTAATTCTTGCCGGGTTCGTTGGATTTGAAGTTATCAAACGTGTAACACCAACGCTTCATACGCCGTTAATGTCTGCAACCAACGCTATCTCTGGAATTTCATTAGTCGGTTCACTCGTCGCTGCTGGAAGCGATCAATTTGTTAGTCAAATGCTTGGACTCGTAGCAGTGACAGCTGCAACCATCAATGTCGTTGGCGGGTTTATGATTACTGAGCGAATGTTGAAAATGTTTAAACGGAAGGAGCGGAAACAGCAATGACAAACTATCCGCTCGAAATTACTTACATCATCGCGTCCGTCCTTTTTATTATGGGATTGAAAGGACTCGGTCATCCCGAATCCGCGCGCCGTGGAATGCATTATGCAGAAATTGGGATGCTGATGGCAGTTGTCGGAACATTGCTTGGTCAAAATATTGTTACGTGGCAATGGATTCTAATTGGGCTTGTGATTGGATCTGCTATTGGCACTATGATGGCAATTTTCATGCCGATGACGGCGATGCCCCAACGAATTGCAATTTCGCATGCATTTGGTGCACTTGCCGCAGTACTTGTCGGTATTAATGAATTTATCGTAAAGTGTTCTGAAATTTCCAGCGGACTTATGGGAGCGCTTGGATTTGAAGTACTCTTCGGTTCGCTTACTGTTACCGGAAGCTTAATGGCATTCAGCAAATTACAAGGTTTGCTGAGAAGCGAACCGATAACATTCAAAGGACAAAATTTTATCAACATCTCTCTATTTTTTATTACAGTTGGAATGTTTGTTTATCTCGTTTTCTTTCCGCAAAACACTCTCATCTTTGGCACTATGATTGCACTTTCATTCCTAATCGGCATTTTTATTGTTATGCCGATCGGAGGAGCAGATATGCCGGTTGTTTTATCGCTGATGAATTCGTACGCGGGACTTGCTGCTGCTGCGACTGGATTTGCCATTAACAATAAAGTGCTCATCATTGCTGGTTCTTTAGACGGTTCATCAGGATTTATTCTTTCAATAATTATGAGTAAAGCTATGAACCGATCCTTTGCAAATGTACTGTTTGGCGCCGTCGGTTCTCCGCAAATTGATACATCAAAACTTCACGAAGATCGGCCTATCACAAAAATTAACGTTGAAGATGCAAAATTTATTCTTGAACAAGCCGATCGTGTTGTTGTTGTTCCCGGATACGGAATGGCAGTTGCACAAGCGCAGCATGCAGTTCGTGAACTCAGTGATGAATTAGAGAAACGTGGAACGAAAGTTGAATTCGCTATTCATCCGGTTGCGGGACGCATGCCCGGACACATGAACGTACTTCTTGCCGAAGCAAATGTATCTTATGATCAATTACAGGAAATGGAAACAATCAACCCAACAATGGATACGGTAGATGTTGCAATTGTGATCGGTGCAAACGATGTAGTGAATCCTGCGGCTCGCACAGATAAAGGCAGCCCGATCTACGGCATGCCGATTATTGATGTGGATAAAGCGCGAACAGTTATTGTGATGAAACGTTCGATGGCAACCGGATTTGCCGGTATCGAAAATCCGCTCTTCTATCAAGAGAATACTAAAATGTTATTCGGTGACGCGAAGAATGTCCTACAGCAATTAATTGCGGAGTTTAAGAAGAATTAAATAAATTTATTATCAAATGTGAAGGAATAATTATACCAAAAAGTATTTTTAATCAATTTATTCAATTATTGCCTATTCACCAAAATATTTCACAAGCTTTCCCATTCCAAATTTTATTGTATATTGTTTAAAACATTTCAACAAGGAAAGTCCATTTATGCAAATAGGAATAGTCGGTATCCCGTTCTGTGGAAAATCCACACTGTTTCAAACAATCACAAAAACTCATATTGATCCGACTGCTCTTGCAAAAGCGGAAACTCATCACGCCGTTGTAAAAATTCCTGATATAAGATTGGATAAATGTTCTGAAATATTTTCTCCCAAAAAAACAATTCATGCGACTATCGAATTTGTCGATGTGATAGGATTGAAAAAAGGCGAATCCGGCTCTACGCAGTTTTCCACCAACTTTCTCGCAAATGTAAAATCAAACGATGCGCTTGTGCAGGTTGTCCGCTTGTTTGCAAACGATACAGTTCCACATCCTGATGGATCAATCGATGCAATGCGCGATATCGGTGCATTTGAAACTGAATTTATCCTTTCTGATTTGTCTCTTGTTGAAACCCGTATTGAAAAAATAAAAAAACAGCTTATGAAAATGCAGGATGAACTTGCCAAGCGTGAACTTCCTGTATTAGAAAAATGCAAGCAAATACTTGAATCCGAAAAACCATTGCGTGAAACTACATTTACAAAAGATGAACTTCATCTTCTCAAAACTTATCAGCTCCTTTCTATTAAACCTATGCTCATCGCACTAAACTTAGATGAGTCTCAGTTAAACGATATTAATAATCTTGTAAAGCAAGTTGCTGAAAAGAAAGAAGGATTGAACACTAAAGTTGTATCTTTCTTCGGCAAAATAGAAATGGAAATGTCCGAACTTGCAGACGATGAAGCAAAAGTTTTTATGGAAGAATACGGCATAAAAGAATCTGCGCTCAACACGTTAATTCGAGAAGCTTATGCATTACTCGGGCTTCAATCTTTTTTTACAGTTGGAGAAGATGAATGCCGGGCATGGACAATCAAAAAAGGAATGAATGCGCAGGAAGCTGCCGGCGTAATCCATTCAGATTTTTTTGCAAAATTCATTCGTGCGGAAGTCGTCTCATACGATCACTTCATCGCAGCCGGCGGTTCTTTCGCCAAGACAAAAGAAATCGGGCAATGGCGTCTTGAAGGAAAAGAATATATAGTTAAGGATGGAGATATAATTTCCGTACGGCATAGCTGATAACTTGAAAAATGATATATATTTTTTAACATTCATTATTTCTGATTACTAATTAATTCAAAGGATAATGAACATGATAAGTCTGCGTGGAACACAAACGGAAAAGAATCTATTGGCAGCATTTGCCGGAGAATCTCAGGCTAGAAATCGCTACACTTTTTTCGCTTCCAAAGCAAAGAAAGAAGGTTATGAACAGATAGCTGCAATATTTTTGGAAACTGCCGATAATGAAAAAGAACATGCTAAACGATTCTTTAAGTTCCTTGAAGGCGGAGCAGTCGAAATTACTGCGTCATATCCTGCAGGTGTTATTGGATCGACAAAAGAAAATTTGAAAGCTGCGGCAGACGGAGAACAGGAGGAATACACAAAACTATATCCTCATTTTGCAGAAATAGCTAAGCAAGAAGGATTTTCCGAGGTTGCTCTCGCTTTTCGCACGATTGCTCTTGTTGAAAAGCATCATGAAGCACGATATCGCAAATTGCAAAAACAGGTTGAAGACGGAACTGTTTTTAAGAAAGAAAAAGTTATGCGCTGGAAATGCCGAAATTGCGGCTACATTCATGAGGGAAAAACTCCGCCTGCAAAATGTCCGGCTTGCGAACATCCCGAATCATTTTTTGAAATCGAAGTGTGGGACCAAATAGAATAAATTCACATTTCATTTTTAGTTCAAATAACGCCATTATGAGATAAGCCTCCGGCTCTCACAACTTGAGGATATTCCTTTTTAGATCCTTAGGAATTGAATGTTTGTAATTTTAAAAACATTGTCATTTTCAAAAAACTGTAGGTGTTCAACTCTTAGGGAGTTGTTTTTTCAAATTCTAATATTACAAATGTTTGAAGTTACGGCGTCAAGGAGATCAGTGTGGGATATTTTAGAAATCTTCCTCATTCAAACATTATGATTCGGTGAAATTAACTTTCAAAGAGAAATAACACCGAGCAGTCACAAAATCTCTTTTAATAATTTTCGTCACAAAATATCCGCGTTAAGCGAAAGTATTTTGTATTACAAATGGCTTTTATTTACGCAACGCTGATAATTTTTTAAATAAATCTATTTCTTGTTCACTAAGATGATCTGGCAGTTGTATTGCAATGGTCACGTACATGTTTCCGAATTCATTCTTTGTGCCATAGATAGGCATTCCGAGTCCTAATAATCTCAGCACTTTACCGTTAGGTGTTTCTTTTGGAATGTCCACGTTGACAATGTTTTTTATTGTTTTAATTTTTGTCTTGCCGCCGAGGATGGCAGTATATAAATCGACAATTCTGTCACAGTATAGATCGTTTCCTTTCCGTTGGAATTCTGGATGCTGTGCGACTTTTATTGTGATGTATAGATCTCCATTTGTGCCGCCATTAAACCCGATGCCTCCTTTGCCTGTGACTCTCAATATTTGCCCATCTGCAATTCCCGGCTTCATCGTTATTTTAATTGTCTGATCATTTATCTTTAGGAGGCGTGTCGTGCCATTGTAAGCTTCTTCGAGCGTTAATGTCGTCTCAGCTTCAAAGTCTTCTCCTTTTCTTGCTCTGCCTCTTCTCCCACTTTTTCCTCCACTTTGTTGGCCAAAAATATTTTCGAAGATATTTCCTAAACCTTCATCCCCGAACATTGCACTAAATTCTTCCTGGCTCATCGTACGTTCTTGGCCGCCGCGGCTGCCTGTGTACTTCGACCAATCGAATCCTCCGGGTTGTTGTCCGGCTTCTTCATAACGTTTCCAATCTGCTCCAAACTGGTCATATTTTTTCCGTTTTGCCGGATCGCTGAGAATTCCGTTTGCTTCGTTTATATCTTTAAATTTCTCCTCTGCTGCTTTGTCTCCCTTTGTTTTATCGGGATGATATTTGTTGGCAAGTTTTCTGTACGCCTTCTTGATTTCATCTTTTGTAGCCGTCTTTTCCACTCCCAATATTTTATAATAATCTTTATAAGTCATTGCCGTTTAATCCTTTCTTCAAAATTGTTTCTTGCAGCGATTTTAAATCAAATATATTCCTTTTTTATTGCAGACGTTCGTATTGTATTAGTCGGCATAATTTTAACAGCTGTTTTATTTTAATTTATTCCAAAATAATTTTCATTTCACATGCTTCACAATCAAATTCAAGTCTGTACTGATTCTTCGCATCTTGCAAAAAAAGCGGTAGTGCATTAAATACATTTTTTCCGGTGCAAAGGCCATATTGAAAACGCAAACAATGCTTCATCATCATTACGGTCTTTCCTTTTACAGCTTTTTGCAGCTCAAATGCTTTCTCAATATTAATAACACCATGTCTATGATAGAATGCCTCAGCTTTTTTGTTTGCAACATTCGCCGAATAATCTAATTGTTTTGCTGGATATAGCTCATTATTGGGTTCAATTTTAAAAGTTTGTTTTTTATATAATTTTAATCGCTCTTCTTCCAATTTGCGAATTCCTTCACGTCTAATTTCATTGCATACACTTATTGGAATAAAATATGGCTCGCTCCATTCAATATGCAATTCTTCACAAACAAAGATCGAATCACCTAACTTTGTAAATTGTCGATGAACAATTTCCTCCGCCTGATTATTATTTTTTGCCGGCTTCTTTTCACAATTTCGCTCAATTATTATTTTCACTTCTTCTTCATCTTTGATATCAAGAGCAAAACCGTTATTTGTTTCGATGAATCGCATTTTAAGTGCAATTAAGCGTTTTGTTTTATTTTTTTGAAGTTCTTTAGCAAAGGCATAATCATAATTTCGATAGATTATTGTTCCAACTTCAAGTCCATTAATTTCTGATGGAAATATTTTCTTCTCTTCTATCTTATTAATATTTGTGCCTTGCAAATCATTTTTTGCATTAAAAAAACAAATTCCGTCTCCGTTATGCAATGTCTCTTCCATATTAAGAATAAAGTAATTTCGTCCTATGTGTATTACTTTTCCTAGATATGCACCGGTAGATTTCGGTGTATGCGGAGAAAGAATATCTTTGCTCCGCTGCCGGATAAAGTGTTCTGTAAATCCGCGATTGAATGTTTTAGCAGGGTCCGGTTGAAATCCCAAGATTGTTTTTCCTGATGATGCTCGAACAAGCGACCGATCTTTTTCTAATATTCTATCAATATTTTGTCTGTAGAATGCTGTAACATTCTTCACATAGTTGATATCTTTCAAGCGTCCTTCAATTTTAAATGAAGAGACTCCGGCATTAATTAGATCACAAAGATATTCCGAGAGATTTAAATCTTTTTGCGAAAGAAGATATTTATCCCTTTCAATTACTTTTCCAAAGTCATCCTTAAGAGTATATTGCAAGCGGCACGGCTGTGCACATTCTCCGCGATTTGCGCTTCGATTCTGGGTTGCTTGACTTAAATAGCATTGTCCGCTAAAGCTGACGCATAATGCACCGTGTATAAAAAACTCTAAATCTATTTTTGTATTCGTTCTAATTTCACGTAATTGCTTCAGCGATAATTCGCGTGCTAGAATAACTCGCTGAATTCCGACTTTCTCAAGAAATTTGATTTTCTCTTTAGAATAATTGTGCATTTGTGTGCTTGCAAAAAGCGGAATCGGCGGCAAATCAAGTTCTAATAATCCCATATCTTGAATGATCAACGCATCTGCACCTGCTTCATAAATAGATTTAATAATGGCAAAAGCTTCATCTAATTCTTCATCAAATAAAATCGTATTTAGCGCAACATAAACTTTTGCCCAATAACGATGTGCATAGTGTACCAGTTTAGCGATATCATCTATCATATTTCCTGCGGCGGCTCGAGCTCCAAACTTTGGCGCACCTACATACACAGCATCGGCACCATAATTGATTGCCGCTATGCCTGCCGCTAAGTTCTTAGCGGGAGCAAGAAGTTCTATGCTTCGTGCATTTCCCTTATTGTTCATTTAATGATATCCTCAAATTTAAGGTAGAGAAACTTCTCTTCGCTCTCAAATTGATAGCGCGGAAAAACTTACGTATATTTCAAATAAATAACAGGAGATATTATTGCAAAAACAAGAAAACAAGGAATGGATTCCTACAAATCCAGACTATGATCCTAACAAGCCGATGCAGGTCGGCGGTCAGGCAGTTATTGAAGGTGTAATGATGCGCGCACGCGGTTCAGTTGCTACAGCAGTACGGCGAGCAAACGGACAAATTGTTGTGCAAAAACAGGAATACAAATCTGTTACAGAAAAATATAAATGGTTGAATATTCCCATCTTGCGCGGCGCAGTCGAACTAATCGATATGATGTACCTTGGCATGAAAACACTCAATTTTTCTGCTGAAATTGCAATGCTCGATATTGAGACTAAAGAAACCAAACATGGAACTGTTACAAAAATAAATGAAACAAAAACTCAATCCAAGCTGGCTCTTGCTGCAACACTTGTACTCGCACTCGCTATTGGAATAGGAGTTTTCTTTATCGTTCCTTTATATTTAACTACTAAAGTATTTGCTATCGAACAAACAGCAGTTACATTTAACCTTATTGCCGGTTCTATTCGTATTGCAATTCTTCTTCTTTATTTGGCTGGCATTTCGTTGATGAAAGATATCAAGCAGCTTTTTCGCTACCACGGTGCCGAACATAAATCTGTATTCGCATTCGAATTGAAAGGTGCACTCGTTCCGGATTCTGCGATAAAGTTCAGTCGATTTCATCCTCGATGCGGAACAAGTTTTCTTCTTACCGTTGCGTTCGTCGCAATTCTTTCATTCAGCTTTCTCGATGCACTTCTATTGACATTTATAACTCGAATTACTTTGCCTGTACGCCTGCTGACTCATTTACCTTTTATTCCAGTCGTCGGCGGTTTGGCGTACGAATTAATAAAGATCTCTGCAAAGCACAGCGCAACATGGTGGGGCAGAATTTTAATTACGCCTGGGCTTTGGCTTCAACATATTACTACAAAGGAACCGACTGAATCGCAAATAGAAGTTGCTTTGGTAGCTCTTAAATGCGCACTCGGTCAAGAAGATCCGGAAAAATATATTCTGCAACTAAACGCAGAAAATGCTGCTTCGAATTCTTCATTAGTTAAAGCATAAGATTTTTATGATTGATAAGTTGGAAAAAATATTTCAGCGCTACGATGAAATCAGCAAATTGATGAGCGATCCTATAATTGCGGCTGATCAGCAGAAAAGCCGGGAATTGGGAAGAGAATTTCATTCACTTGAAATGATTGTTAGAGCCGGACAGCGATATAAAAAAGTTTATTATGATTTAAATGGCAGCAAAGAATTATTGGATTCTACGAATGATGCAGAAATGAAATTGCTTGCGCAAGAAGAGTATGACCGGCTTAAAATAGAACTGGTTCAGCTTGAAGAAGAAATAAAGATATTGTTGATTCCACCTGCTCCAAACGATTCTAAAAACTTTATTATGGAAATCCGTGCAGGCACAGGCGGCGAAGAAGCAGCGATCTTTGCTGCAGATTTATATAGGATGTACACACGTTATTCAGAAAGAAAAGGTTGGAAAATCGAGTTAATGGATTGGAATGAAACCGGTATGGGCGGCTTTAAAGAAATTGTATTTGCAGTCTCCGGCGAAGGTGCTTATGGTGTGATGAAGTACGAAAGCGGTGTGCACCGTGTGCAGCGTGTGCCTGAGACAGAAGCACAAGGCCGCGTACACACTTCAGCGGCATCAGTTGTTGTGCTGCCTGAAGTGGAAGATGTTGAAATAGAAATAAACCCGGTTGATCTTCAAATTGACACATATCGCTCGGGCGGCAAAGGTGGACAGAATGTAAATAAAGTTGAAACGGCTGTGCGAATTACGCATAAACCAAGCGGAATTATTGTTGCGTGCCAGCAAGAGCGCTCCCAATTTCAGAACCGCGAACGGGCAATGAAAATGCTTAGGGCTAAATTATACGAAATAAAACTTGAAGAGCAGACAAAATCTACTGCTGCGCAGCGAAAGTCGATGGTGAAGAGCGGCGACAGAAGCGATAAAATCCGAACGTACAATTTTCCACAGAACCGATTGACCGACCATCGAATCGGATATACAATTTACAGTTTGGACCGCGTAATTGATGGTGAGTTAGATGAATTGATTGATCAATTGCGAATCGCCGATCGGGCAGAGAAACTGCAAAACGCTACAGCGTGATTCTGTCTATTGTGCCGATGTGTTCTTTCGTTGTAAAATTCTTTTCTTTGAAAAAAAATTTTTCAGCAACGCTTCACTTTCTTTATCACAAATTCCTCCTACCACATGGACATTATGATTAAGCCGTCTATCTTCGACAATATTAAAGAGTGTCCCGCAAGCACCGGCTTTAGGATCGTATGAACCAAAAACAAGCGTTGGAATGCGAGCAAGAATAATAGCACCTGCACACATCGGGCATGGTTCTAATGTGACAAACAAAGTACATCGTTCTAATCGCCTTGATTGCAAATGATTTGAAGCAGCAGTAATTGCAATCATTTCTGCATGCGCAGTTGGATCCTGCAATCGTTCTATTTGGTTAAATCCCCTGCCTATTATTTCCCCTTCATACACAACAATTGCTCCCACTGGTACTTCATCTGCGTCGAAAGCGCGCTGGGCTTCACGGAGAGTAATATTCATCCATTTTTCATATTGGATTGCCATAAATGCTTATATACTTTTAATATACAGACCCGGTGGAATATTAAAATCGATGCAGTCAATTAATTCGCATAGAATGAAGAATATATTTTATTTAGCGAAACCTCTCATTGGTATTTCACCGACATTTGAATCAACAGATTCCAGTGTGTATGCACTAACTTTTGATAAATCTGATAATGCTGCTATTATTCGATTCACCTCTTCATCTATTGTATCAAGTTGATGTGTTATTTTTGTATTGCCTGCGGCTGCTTTATGTGCAGAGCCCAATGTCAGCATAATAATTGATAACGGATTATTAATATGATGTTGTAATCCGCGAGTTACTTCATGAAGTGTTTTAAGTTGTGTTTGCTGAAGCTGCACTTCTCGTTCAACAATAAGTCTTTGTTCTTCACTTTTGTAAAGTTTTGTCCGCACTTCAATAACTTTCACTAAAGATACAGAGAGTAACCATATAAATGGAAAAGCATCAAAGCTGCTAATTATATTATCAAGAAGTAAAATATGAGCAATAGGATTTTTCAACTTAGAAAAAAAACGAATAATGCAAAATAAAAGATAAGTGTAGATGAAGAGTCCGGAAAGGACTGCTGGGTATTTTATAAAAAATTTTTTCGCCTCTTCGTAAATCTTTCTGATAGGATTCATTTTAATTACTCCACGAATGATGTTCGATGAGTATCAGCGAATTTAACAGAACAGATTGTAAATATTGTGCACCCGGAGGGAGTCGAACCCCCAACCCTCAGATCCGAAGTCTGATGCTCTATCCAGTTGAGCTACGGGTGCATTGAAATTATTCTATTTCCTTCATTTGATTTTTATTGTGGAGTAAATTAATTTTATTTTTTTTACTCTTGAAGTAAAAAAAATAAGTACAACCGTTATATGAAACACCTAACAAGAAACTGCTTCCGATCGCTTATCTCTTGACGTTAAAATGTTTGATCTATAATTTTCATCTGTTCGGAAGCTATTGATTCAAATATACAAAAGGATGTTAGGTGAAACAATATTATATCAAGGAAGAGTTTAATAAATGTTTGAACCGCCAAAAGCACCTGTAGCCTCTTCGAGTTCGGATAGATGCGATGAATATCGAAAATACTTATGCGCAATCTATTCAGACTACTGACGATAGATTATGCAGGAATAAATTTGCACTGTTGTTGTTTGTATTCATTTTAGATAGATAGGCAATGCAAGCATCTGCAATTTAAAGTAAAAGATTGTCAAAATATAAAAAACTGATTTTAACTATATTAATCAAGCTATATAATGCGATGATGCAGTTTCACCGCCTTGTCCTGTCCAATTAGTATGAAAAAACTCGCCTCTCGGTCTATCGACTCGCTCATACATATGCGCGCCAAAGAAATCGCGCTGTGCCTGTAACAGATTTGCAGGAAGTCTCCTT
The DNA here is from genome assembly GCA_963833465.1 of Ignavibacteriota bacterium. Lineage (GTDB taxonomy): Bacteria > Bacteroidota > Ignavibacteria > UBA10030 > UBA10030 > Fen-1298. The sequence continues at coordinate 230,243 of CAWHXW010000002.1, forward strand.
TGCCGATAACCATCATAGAATACTAATGAAGAACTCATCGAGGGCATTGGAATTCCTATTTTTACAGCTTTTGCAACAACTTTCCGCCATGATTCTTGACAATTTGCCATGACTTTCTTGAAGAATGGGTCGAGAAGAAGATTTACGAGTTTTGGATTCTTATCAAATGCTTCTTTAATTTTTTCAAGGAACGTGCTTCGAATAATACATCCTCCACGCCACAAGCTGGCAATTCCGCCATAATTGAGATCCCATTTAAATTCTTTTGCAGCTTCTTTCATCAACATATATCCTTGAGCATAAGACGTCAGTTTAGAAGCATACATTGCTCTGCGGATGTCTTCAACAAACTCTTTCTTATTACCTGTAATTTTTTTCTTTGCGGGTCCTTTTAAAATCTTTGAAGCTATAACACGCTCATCTTTAATAGCAGAGAGACAACGTGCAAAAACGGCTTCCGAAACCATCGTCATTGGTACACCAAGATCAAGCGCTGACACACTTGTCCACTTGCCAGTTCCTTTCTGACCTGCTGTATCGAGAATAAAATCTACGACATACTTTTTCTTTTCATCTTTATAATTTAAAATGTCTCGAGTAATTTCAATAAGATAAGAACTTAGTTCACCTTCATTCCAATCTTTAAATACTTCACTCATATTTTTATTGCTCATGCCCATGCCTTCTTTCATCATTTGATAACACTCACAAATAAGCTGCATATCGCCGTACTCGATTCCGTTATGCACCATTTTAACGAAATGACCTGCACCGTTCCCGCCAACCCAGTCGCAACATGGCGTTCCATCCGCGACCCTTGCTGCAATCGCTTGAAAAATCGATTTTATATGCGGCCAAGCTGCAGGTGAACCTCCTGGCATAATTGAAGGTCCGCGTAATGCTCCTTCTTCACCACCTGAGACTCCGGTACCGATATATAGCATCCCTTTCGACTCCACATATTTTGTTCTTCGCATTGTATCAAGGAAATGCGAGTTACCACCATCAATAATTATATCGCCCGGCAACATGTGAGGGATCAGTTGTTCAATAAAATCATCTACAGCTTTTCCAGCTTTCACCATTAACATAATCTTGCGCGGAACTTTTAACGTGGATATAAATTCTTGTGCGGAATGCGCTCCAATAATTTTCTTTTCTTTTGCCCGTCCGTTAATGAAGTTATCAACCTTTTCCACTGTCCTATTAAACACTGCGACGGTGAACCCGTGACTTTCAATATTAAGCACAAGATTTTCTCCCATTACCGCGAGTCCAATTAGACCAATATCAGCTTTTAGTTCCACTCCGATTTTCCTTGTTTTATTTATATTTTTCCTGTTGATAAATTAATTAAACCGTTTTTCATGCGACCACAATCCTAATGCTGGATTTGAGATGTAGAATATTTTTTCCCCATCAAGCATCGTGTTGAAGCCATAAGTAAGTTTTTCGGGATTATATTTCATCATCATTTGAGACAAGTCAGCATACATGAAGTGGACGCTTTCAATTTCTTGTTTTGTAAGATGACCAGGGCAATATGTTATCGAAAAACGGCCTTCTGATGAACCATGAATCAGATGCGCAGCTACACTTAAATTATTTTTTAGATCGTCGGCATTCTTCACATATTGCAATATTTTTTGTGTCCCAATATACCCGTATTTACGAATGAGCGTATCAATTTTTTTATCTTCGCCAAATTCCTTCAACGCCGGCGCTAAAATGATAAGTTCCCCGTTATCTGCAATTGCCATACGTGTCCGATAAATGCTTTTGTTGCCAAGCCAGGCACTTTTGAATTCAGAGGGATCAAGATAGACGACAACTTTCTTCAATGGTTCTTCGATCATTTGGAAATTTACTTTAAGTGATAATGCAGATGCAAGATTAAAACATTCTACATCATCACCTATAAATAAGCCGCGCACTTTTAGCCGGCTATCATCTCCGGGTGCAACTACAGTGAGTATATAAATAATAGGCAAGTTTTTAGCAAAATGATCTGATGCATAATTTAAAACACGACGCACTGGATTATCAGCACACCCCATAATACGCTCCATACCGTATACTGCACTGAGAAAATGACTTTTATCAATGCTTTCCGGGCCACCTGTCCCAATAAATATGTTCTTGTTGTAATTAGCCATTCCTATTACTTCATGAGGAACTACCTGTCCAATAGATAAAATTAAATCATAATCGCCTTCAATTAACAGCTTGTTGACCTGCGCTTTCCACCCATAATTTAATTTCCCTGCTGATTGTTGATAAATAAACTCAGTAGGTACTTCGCCGAGTGTTATAATGTCTGTCCGCCAATTATGTTTGCGAAAAAGGCCAAGGGGTACATTACCAAACATAGTCTTTATTTCGTTTTCGGTCATAGCGGCATGCGTACCGAGCGCTGGAAGAACATCGGTAAGTTTATCATGGTAATATTCCCACACAAGCCGTGTTAATATGCCAGCCTGTGAATGGTAACGTGTAAAATCTGGCGGGATTGCTAAAACTTTTCTTTTCACACTCAACTTTGCCAGTGCTTCGTACAGTCCTTTTTTAAGTTCTTCTTCATAAAGAACATCGTTTTCAGAACCTTTATTGTATAGTAACATAATATTTGTTTGACTTATAACTTTGAAAAGAATTTAGCTTATGTAAAGTTTTTTAGTAGATTGTTAAATATTTCATTCTCTAACTTCTCCATCACAATCGAAAATTAACGCTGGATACGCGCCGATTCGCCTTTGGCAAAAGATTTCACTTGTTCCAAGGTTACCATTGTCGTGTCTCCAGGTGTAGTAGTGAGTAATGCACCATGCGCCCATCCAAGCTTCACAGCTTCTTCAGGTTCTTCATCTATTAATAAGCCGTAGAACAATCCACTTGCGAATCCATCACCACCGCCCACACGATCCAAAACATCCAGTTCACAGATAGGTGAAGTATATATCTTTCCATCGATCCATGCTACTGCACCCCAGCTATGTCGATTTGTTGAATGTACTTCGCGTAAAGTCGTTGCAACAATTTTGACATGTGGATACTTTGCCACCACTTTGTCAATCATGCTAATGAATGAACTTGGGTCAAGTTTCGACTTTGCTGTCGCTTCCGGGCTGGGGATACCTAAACTCTTCTGCAGATCCTCTTCATTACCTACTAAAACATCTGCGTTATTTATGATGCGAGTGATTACATCAACCGTATTCTTCTGTCCTCCACGAATATTCCAAAGCTTCTCTCGGAAATTTAAATCGAAGCTTACGATCGCGCCTGCTTTCTTCGCTGCTTTCATACCCTCAATAATAAGTTCGCCGGTAGATTCAGAGAGCGCTGCAAAAATTCCGCCGCTGTGAAACCATCGGACCCCGTCAGCGAAAATAGTATCCCAGTCGAAATCACCAGGCTTCAATTGCGCCGCAGCTTCATTTGATCGATTGTAAAATACTACAGGAGGACGCACACCTTGTCCGCGATCACTATACACCGCTGCCATGTTGGGACCATTTACACCATTGTGTTTAAAGCGTTTATAGAATGGTTTTACTCCCATAGCTCGAACACGTTCTGCAATTAAGTCGCCAATCGCATAATCTACCATTGCTGTTACGATGCCTGTGTTCAAGTGGAAACAATCAGCTAAGTTTGCGGCTACATTAAATTCTCCGCCACTCACATGTATCTGGCATTCAATTGCTTTTCTGAAAGGAATTATTCCAGAATCCAACCGATGAACTAATGCACCTAACGAAATCAAATCCAAAGCACCTTCCTTATGAATACTCAAACCAATGTTCATTATTTACTCCTTTTATGGTCTATTTATTTTCGACCTTTAACTGCTTTATACTCCTGAGTATGCAGAAAATCCACCATCAATAGGCAGTACAATTCCTGTGACAAACTTTGAAGCGGGCGATAACAACCACAATACGGTGCCTAATAAATCATCGGGTACGCCGAAGCGTGCCATTGGCGTATGATCGAGAATATTTTTACCGCGTGCAGTCAATTCACCTGTCGTTTTATTTGTCAAGAGGAATCGATTTTGTTCAGTCAGAAAAAAACCTGGCGCAATTGCATTGACTCGGATGTATGGCGAATATTCCTGTGCCATGTGAACAGCTAACCATTGTGTGAAGTTGCTTACTGCCGCCTTTGCTGCTGAGTATGCCGGTATACGGGTTAATGGCCGAAAAGCATTCATCGATGAAATATTCAGAATCACTCCTTCTTTTTGCTCCGCCATTTTCTTCCCAAAAATCTGACTTGGCAATATTGTGCCGATCAAATTTAAATTAGAAACGAACTGCAGCGCCTCTGAAGAAATGTCGAAAAAGCTTTGATCGGCATTAACTGTAGCTTTTGGATCGTTACCTCCAGCACCGTTGATGAGGCAATCAATACTACCATAAATTGAAAGTACTTTATCTGCCGCTTCTTGAACTTTCTTTTTATCAATCACATCGATAAAAAATACTTTGTGCTTTCCTTGTGTACCATTTAACGATTGAATTGTCTTTTCACCAAGCGAAACATCACGATCAAAAATAACGACATTTGCATTACATCCAGCAAGTGCTTTTGCAATCTCGCCGCAGAGTATACCAGCGCCGCCGGTGATGGCTATTGTTTTGCCGGTAAAATCATACAGCTTTATTATTTCCTGTAAGTTCATATTAGAAATCCTTGTGTTTAGAATACTTCAACTCGTTCCATTTTTGGAGCTAATACATTAAAAATAATCCATGCAACCAGATACGCTGAACTACAAAACAAGAAAATCATAAAATAACCGGTTTCAATAGAACCTATTTCTTTATAATGATCAAGTAACACACCTGTAACCTTCGAGATTAGAATTCCACCTAATGCACCTGCCATACCTCCAATACCTGTTACTGAAGCAACCGATTTCTTGGGAAACATATCTGATGTCGTTGTATAAAGATTGGCAGACCATGCTTGATGTGCAGACGCTGCAAATCCAATAATAAAGATTGTGAACCAATAACAATATTGTCCTAATGCTTGAGCAGCAGCTATCGGTAATACACATAATGCAAAGATAAGCATGGAAATTCTGCGTGCTTTATATACTTCCCATCCTTTCTTTATCAGGTTGCTTGATAACCATCCGCCAAAAATACTGCCGAACATAGTCATCGTATATACAGAAGCAATTGGAAGAACGAGATCTGTTTTCGACATACCATACTGTCTATTTAGAAACGAAGGCAGCCAGAACAAATAGAACCACCAAACTGGATCTGTTAAAAATTTTCCTAAAATAAATGCCCACGTTTGTCTAAACGTAAGCAGCTTAAACCAGTTCACTTTTTCTTTGTGTTTTTCTTCATTAATAATTTCATCATTATCACTGCAGATATAATTATATTCGTCTTTTATTAATTTTGGATGTCTGCTTGGAATTTCATACATCACAAACCAGAAGACCAGCCAAATAAGACCTACAGCACCGGTGAGAATAAACGCCCACTGCCAACCAAAATAGAGAGCAATTAAAGGAACTGTCAATGGTGCAATAATAGCACCAACATTTGAACCAGAGTTAAAAATTCCAGTAGCTAAAGCTCTTTCTTTTTTGGGAAACCATTCTGCAACAGTTTTTATTGCTGCGGGAAAGTTACCCGACTCACTGATTCCAAGTACACTACGAGCAGCTATAAATCCAAACGTGCTTCCGGCAAAAGCATGTCCGATTGCTGCAAGACTCCAGATAAACAATGACAACGCATACCCAAGTTTTGTCCCGATTTTATCAATAACCCAACCTATACCGAGCATTCCGATTGCATACGAGAGTTGAAAAACAATAACAATGTCAGAATAATTTGATTCTGACCATCCGAATAGAGGATCGAGATAATCGTCCTTTAATAGACTGATAACCTGGCGGTCCAAATAATTAACTGTTGTAGCAAAAAAAACAAGTGTTAAGATGATCCAACGGTAATTTCCAATTCTAACTTTTATTCCATTATTATCAGACATCATTTTTCTCGTTTTGCAATAAAAATATTATTATTTAAAATTGAAATATCGTTTTGCATTGTAATAACAGATATCCTGCACAATACTTCCTATATATTTCAAGTCATTCGGAATTAAACCTTTTTCCATTTCTGTCCCGAAAATATTACATAATAATCTTCGAAAATATTCATGTCGCGAGTAAGAAAGAAAACTTCGCGAATCTGTTACCATACCTACAAACTGGCTTAATATTCCCATATTTGAAAGAGCGTCAATTTGCCTTCGCATCCCATCAAGTTGATCGAGAAACCACCAGCTTGAACCATATTGCATCTTGCCAGCCGTACTGCTATCTTGAAAATTGCCAATCATACTCGCCATCAACTCATTGTCGCATGGGTTGATATTGTAAATAATTGTTTTTGGAAGTCGATTTTGTGAATCGAGTTTATCAAGCAATTTTGCTAATGGACGTGCAATTTCAAAATCACCTATAGAATCAAAGCCCATGTCAGCACCCAATTCTCGCATCATCCGTGAATTATTATTTCGAAGCGCTCCGAAATGGAATTGCTGCGCCCATCTTTTTTCATAATCCATCACTCCTAATTCATATAATATCGCTGATTTGAATTTCAGAATTTCTTTCTCATCAAGATTCTTTCCCTTGTGCAGTTTTTTGAAAATAAACTTTATCTCCGATTCCGAATAATTTTCCGAATATGGTATTTCTAATCCATGATCAGAAAGCCGGCAGCCATGCGCATGAAAGTAATCATGACGACTTTTAATAGCAGAAACAAACGAATAATAATCCTTTATATCAATTCCAGAAATAACTTCTAGCTTATTGATGTAGGAAACGAAAGTATCCACATTTTCCACAGCCATAGCTTTATCTGGACGAAATGTCGGAAGCATCTGAGTAAATCCGTTTCCTCCTTTTGCGTACGCTTTGTGGTATTCCAAATTGTCTGTTGGATCATCGGTAGTGCAAATAATTTCAACGTTCATGCATTTTAGAATTCCCTGAGTCGAAAAGCCCGGCATTGATAGTTTCTTATTGCATTTGTTCCATATAACTTTTGCTGTCTTTTCGCTTAGAATTACATTATTGATTCCAAAAGGCCGCCGCAATTCAAGATGTGTCCAGTGGTTGAGTGGATTTCGGATTGCTTTCGGCACAGTACGTGCCCACATCTCAAACTTTTCCCAATCCGATGCACTTCCTGTAATGAAATGTTCATCAATACCGCATGTCCGCATCGCACGCCATTTGTAATGATCGCCATTCAGCCATATCTGTGTGAGATTATCGAATTGTTTGTTCTCAGCAATTTCTTTTGACGAAAGATGGCAGTGATAATCAATGATAGGTAACGATTCAGCATAGGAATGATAAAGTTCTGATGCGGTCTTCGTTTCAAGTAAGAAATCTTCATGGATAAATTTCTTTTTCATGTTTTTCTCCGGCAATCGAAGTTTATTCTATAAAACGCTACATCATTGATTAAAAACCGTATTCTGATAAAATGATTTTATCCTGATCTATCGTGGAGATTGATTCCTTACAAAATTTACTTTCATCATTCGGGATTATTGAATAATCGTACATCGTATCGCAATTGTTCTATATATACAACGGGCGCTATATCTGCCAATAATTTTACATTCTGTGCTGATTTATTTCTCCACAAATTGCAGCATGCCGCCGCAACATTACCCGGCGGGCTTGCTATACGCACAAACCGATGTTTTTCCTTCCATTGAATTTTTGCTGCATAACCAAATATGAGTTCTTTTGGATCAGATATCGCTAAGGTTTTATATTTCATGCTTATTTTTCAAATGGAACAACAAAATATTTTATTTGTCAATGAGCTATTTTACGAATAATGTTGAATGGTTTGAATAAATGCATTTATATTTTCCGAGTTAACCCCTGGCGGCATACCGCCCCCGCATGATAAAATAATCTTCGATTTTTCTTGAAGAGAGTTCAACAGCGCCATAGTCGTCTTCGTTACTAAAGTAACATCGTTGCTTGCTAAAACATCTCGCGGAGGAATGTTACCGAGAAGAACAACTTTATTTTGTGTCGAATTTTTCAATTCATTAAGTGTAATATCGAAACCCATATTAAACAGATTGACGCCTATTTCCGGAAGCAGCGGAGCGCATACTTTACAAGGAGCGTCATTATGCAGAAATTTGATTGACACCTCAGCGTCATACAATTCTTTGAAATATGGCAATCCGAAAGTACGAAATTCTTCTTCACCTAAAAAACCAATTATATCATCTAACAAAAAAATGCCATCGATGGATGAAAATGTTTCTATTTGCAGATTCAGCCAGTCTTTCAGATAAACTGTAATCTTCTTTATGAGGTGATGCGCTTTCTCTGGCTGTATCATCATCGTAGTTAGAAATTCCGTCGATCCCATCAGATAGCTGGCAATATTTAAAGGACCTCGAGCAACGGCAAAACGAATTTTATGTCCGGCCGCTTCAATCTTTGGTTGCGCAAGTTTTAACCGATTTAACACGAGCGGTAAGAGGCCATCCGTTTTTGGATTCGGCTGTGGAAGCATGTCAATATCATCCACTGATTGAATAATTTTATGCGCATAAGGAAATTCGTTTTCCGGAAAAACACAGCGTGTTCCAAACGCCGATGGTTCCGTACACATACCGAATTCGGACCAAAACCCAGGAAAATAAATTACATCTGGAAAATCTTGAAGTGCTTTCAGATTTGCCTTCAACCACAGTTCGTCGTTCGAAAAATAATCAAGAATATTAACACCGTACCAATTTGGCAGCCATGGGCTGTCAATGATAAAACCTGCAGGTAAAGGATTCAATATTTCTCCATTTATTACTTTCTGAAGAATTTCCCATTGTTGATCTGTCATTCTACTTATCTTCCAATTTTATTTGCAATGATATATTCTATTTACAGAATGAAATGTCTTTTGCTAATAATCCAATTCTATGATTTATTTTATGTGCGTTCTGCTTTAGCGAATCTGATCACACGATACCTGCAGTCCTTCATTCCGCATATATCGCAAGAATAATCGACTCTTTTAACTGTTTTCCCAATACCAATAATACCACTGACAGATTTAATAGGGACCATCAACGACGATTCAGTGAGAGTAATTCCACAAAAATTTGCGGGGAGAAATGAGAACAGAAGATGTTGTTCTGACACAGACCAATCGCAGTACCCCGGACTAAACCTATTTGTTATTTTCAATCCATACATCTTCATACGTTTTTCGATATAATCATGGAGCACGTCAGTTGCTTGATCTACTGTTATTGATGCAACTGTATCTATCAAGTAACTTAATGCAGCATCTCCATCGACAAATAATTTCTTTGCCCAGTTTTCCATAGCCGGACCGATTGTACAAACAAAAAGTGCCACTCTCTCAGATTTCTTAAGTTGCTTAGTGATATTGTTTTGCAAATTAAAAAATTTTCCGCCAGCGAATAATCCATCATTTCGATTTTCTGAATTTCTGACATTTAGAAGTCTATAACCTGCCTTCAATTTACAATATTTTGGTAGTTGAGATAGAATGTTTTCTATCATCTCTTCGAAATGCACTGGAATGGTACCGGCGGCATATCCGAGGTACAGAAACTATTTCACTCTTTTTTATAGTTAAATCTTTTAAGTTGATTTCGATTTCAAAAGTATCATCTGGCAAAGCCAAGGATTCCAATTTTTGTTCGACTTGAGGAATAGCTTTTTCCATCAGTGAACCCTTATCACTTGAACTATTTTCCGGATATGCGCCGGTGTAGTACCGCAACAACCACCAATAATATTTGCTCCACTCTTAATTAAATCCGGGATTTTTGCAGCTATCATTTCCGGTGTTTCCGGAAATATTGTCTTACCATCCTGATAAACGGGTTTTCCAGCATTCGCATGGACAAGAATAGGCGTTAATGGATCGATTGTTCTAATTTCTTTAACTATATCAATCATTTGATCAAATCCATTTCCACAATTTGTCCCGATAACAGAAGCACCGGCTTCCTTAACCGACTGAACCATTTCAGCAGGTGAAACCCCCATCATAGTACGGTATTCACCGCTAATAGTTTTCTCAAAAGTAAATGTGCAAACCACTTCTAATCCAGTAGACTCGCGAGCTGCACGAATCGCGAGACACGCCTCGTCAAGAGCGGACATTGTTTCCACACAAATTGCATCAACTCCACCTTTTTGCAGAGCCTTTGCCTGAATAACAAATCCATTATACAAAGTTTCTTCAGAAACTTCTCCCATCATTAAAATTATGCCTGTAGGACCGATTGAACCGAGTACGAGATGATCCGTGCCTGCTGCTTCTCTTGAGATGACTGCTGCTGCCTCGTTCAGTTCAGAAGTTCGATTTTGCAGACCATAATGCTCTAATTTAGATGGACTGGAGCCAAAACTGTTTGTGAGAATTATATCAGCACCGGCATCGATATAACTTTTTGCGATCGCAAGTACGTCAGCGCGATGAGTAATATTCCACAATTCTGGACATTCTCCAGACTGTAATCCTCGTTGATGCAGAAAAGTGCCCCAAGCACCATCCGAGATGAGGGTTTTTTTATTTTTAAGTGACATGAGAAGCGAATTCATTTTTCTAACTTATCTTTTAAAAAAATATTTTATCTCAAGAAAGAGCTTTCTCATCTATTCTTTAACTGAAGAAATCATACTATCCAAAATCGCCACCGCCCCTTGAGGATCTCGAGAATATCCATCTGCGCCCATTTTTAAAGCTACTTCCATAGTCAGTGGTGCACCGCCAACAATAATTTTTGTGGATGGAAATATTGCTTTAATTTCCTGAACCGTTTTCGACATACTGACCATTGTCGTTGTAAGTAATGCACTTATACCAACTACGCAACCCGGATTATTTTTAATAGTTTCTAAGAATTTTACTGCTTTGACATCGACACCTAAATCAATAACTTCCCAGCCATTGCCTTCGATAACCATTCTAACTAAATTTTTTCCGATGTCGTGTAAATCGCCGGCAACAGTACCAAGAACAAATTTCCCTTTTATCTTAATGCTTCCTTTTTTGAAAAATGGTTCAAGATGAGCCATCACAGCGTGCATCGCCTTAGCTGCCATTAATAACTCAGGAACGAACACTTCATTTCTACTAAAGCGTTCGCCGATACGCTGCATACCATCATTACATGCCTGTAGAATAGCATCGGGCCCAATAGCAGATTCCAATGCTTGCCGTGTCAATTCATCTGCCCCTTCCATACCTTTCATATCATTAGGATATGGCGAAACTTTGTTAATCTTTCCACGCTCAATACACCTGCCTATTTTTTCAGTTAATTCATTCAAAACAATTAACCCTGAGACATCAAAAATAATTTGTTGCAATGGATTTATTATTTATTTGTTCATTATAACTTTTATATTCAAACCAATTATTATAAGATACATTTGTGTAATGTCTTCCTGGTGAGTATGTGCTCATTTTCACGAATTTCTAATTTAGTTCAGGAAGCAAGATATTGATTTCAGCTTTGCCCTTATCCAAATAAAATCGATTGTTGTTTGAAATAACGGCTGATAAAGTTTTTGACTTCAGCCACTAACTTAAAATAACGAATTTCCTATTTTAATCAAGTATTTAGGTGAAAGAACACTTTATCTGTACAAAAACTGATGGAAAGCGGAGATCACTTTACATCTCCGCTTTACAAAAATTTCAATTTAGAAAGTTGCATCATCGAATCGAGTGATATTCCATATAAAAGTTGATAGAATTAAATTTTCTCTCAAATTTAAAATTAATTGATAAAACAAACCTCCATAGTAACACAAATGCTCTAAACATTTTTATTAGAGTGCAAGTCAAGAAATTTGATAATATCAAAACGCTTAATTTTAAAAAGTTCCCTTTTTAACTCTGCACGCTTTTCCCTGTTGTAAAGAAAGAAAAATAACTGTTGTATTTTTTTTTCTTTTGCTGAACGAGGGATATAAATCTTTTCATTGGTATATGGATCAAATCCTGTATAAAACATTACCGATGCCAGCGTCATAGGAGTAGGAGTGAAATCTTGTATCTGTTCAAGATTCATATTCAGTTTTCGCATTTGAACCGATAGGTCAGCCATATCGTCGAGTTCACAATCAGGCAAACTTGATATAAAATATGGAATCAATTGTTGGTTCAACCCATTTTTCTTGCAGATTGCTGTAAATCGATTAAGTAAATGAATAAACAAATCAAAGGAAGGTTTGCGTAACAGTTTTAAAACTTTTTTTGAAGTATGCTCAGGCGCTACCTTCAATCTACCGGAGACATGATTCACAACAAGCTCATCGAAATATTCAAGTGAAGAAGGAGCAATTGATTTATTATTATTATCGATTATAAGATCATATCTGATTCCGCTTCCAATGGTAATTTTCTTTATCCCTTTTATCGTCCTCGCTTCTTTATACAAAGCAATAAGTGGATTGTAACTTGTATCAAGATTTTTACAAATTAGCGGGTAAATGCATGCCGGACGTTTGCATTTAGCGCACTTCTTATAATTAATACTTTTCATCATATACATATTAGCCGAAGGTCCGCCCATATCAGTAATGTGCCCTGTAAAAGACGGATCATCAGCAATACTTTTCAATTCATTTAATATGGAAGCCTTCGAACGACTTGAAACAAATTTTCCTTGGTGAGCTGAAATAGTGCAGAATGAACAACCTCCAAAACACCCTCGATGTATCGTGACAGAATCTTTAATCATTTCATAAGCAGGAATATGTTCCTTTCTCTCGTACCTCGGATGCGGCCGGCGAGTGAACGGAAGATTATAAATGCTATCGATCTCATCCTGCGAAAGTACAGAAAACGGCGGATTGACTATAACATATTTATTTCCTGTTTTTTCAGCGAGAAGCCGTTGTTCTATTTTATTTGATTCTTCTTCAATCACCACAAAATTGAGAGCAAATGATTTTTTACTTTTTACACATTCTTCGAAGGAAGCGAGGACGACCATTTTTTCATTTTCAACAGACGGAAGTTCTTTCGCACAATAAGCTGTTTGAGGAATATTCCTTATGTCTTCAATTTGTTCGTCGCTATTTAATCTTTCAGCTATTTCAAAAATAGCTTTTTCAGCCATTCCATAAGCAAGTAAATCGGCATTTGAATCAATTAATATTGAAGGCTTCAAAGAATCGCTCCAATAATCATAATGCGTAAGCCGACGAAGCGAAGCTTCAATACCTCCGATTATTAAAGGAACATCAGGATAAAGCAATTTCAATATCTTTGAATAAACTTGCACTGCATAATCGGGTCTCTGCCCTGCTTTATTTCCCGGTGTAAATGCATCGTTTGACCGAAGCCGCTTGTTAGCAGTGTAGTGATTAACCATCGAATCCATATTACCAGATGTGACTCCGAAAAATAACCTGGGTGTCCCCATTTTTTTAAAGTCCCTTAAATCATCTCGCCAATTAGGCTGTGGAACAATCCCGACTTTATAGCCCGCATTTTCCAACACTCGCGCCACAACAGCCGCACCAAACGCCGGATGATCAACAAATGCATCTCCTGTGAACAATATTACATCGGCTTGCTCCCAGCCAAGCTCTCGCATCTCTTTCACAGAAGTCGGAAAAAAGTTGGACTCTTTATACACTTGACCTTTGAAACTTTTCATTCATTCTTCTTATTATTTTTCTTGCCATACTGCATAATATACCACTTAATAATTTCTTTGCCCAATTCATGTACAAAATTGAAATTAAAATATTTATGATTTTTTTGAAATGTCAAGTTAAGGTCGGTGAAATGAGTTAAAGATTTCAACTGCTTAAGTAAGTAATAGAAGTCTTTCCTGCTTGTAACGAAGACGGAATATTTATAGTTGTGGGATTTTCAGTAGTTAGCTGAATTATGCTCGTGGATTTTACTCTGTTGGAATCTACTGCAACGAGGATATTTCCGGTTCCTCTAAAATTTAAGGTTATAAGAGATGAACTTCCTTTTGCGCTCAGTACATTTGATTTGATAATTCGATGGAAACAGAAGGAATCACAGTTGCCGTAATTGTTGTTGTTGCTCTTGCATGTGTAAAAACTTTCTTTGGCATCGGCCCGAAAATCATTAAAAATATATTTAATATAATTGTGATCGTTCTCATAATGCATAAAAATGCGAGAACGATGCTAGCAAATTAAGTTATACCAATAAAGCAATATTCCTTTAACTACATATTTGATAATAACTTAAGAAGGTACAGATTAATAAAAAAACAATCGTCAAATGTTATTCAAAATTTGAATTTTGGCAGAAAACCATTGCGGCTTTTCTGGTTTTAAAAATACCAAGATAGACACGAAATCGCAGACCTAATGATGGAATATGAGCAGATTTTGTGAACGGCTTAAGTCCTGGGAAGACCTCAGCTCTCTTCACAATTTGCATTGCTTTTGATTTCGTAACCCAAGAAGAAATCTGAAGAACATATCCCTTTTTCTCTAAATTGTAAGTCACTATGCATGGTTTTTCATCACCGGTTATTTGTGAAAGCGGTACTACTTTCTTTTTAACTATCGCAGATTTTTCATCATTAGTTACAAGTGGAAGCGGTATAACCTTCTCTTTAACTATTGCAGGATTTTCTAAAGGAACAGTTTTTTGTTCACTCAATTTTAGAGGCCCAGCCGAAGTGTCGCTTCGGAGGGAATGAAGCACGAATTCGAGTCCGTCAACTACATCACCATCCTTATTTTTTAAAATATTTACCGGCAATGCTATTGGTGAAGAAGTCATTTCTAATCTGTGCAACTGAGCCGCATCAATTTTGACGATATACGAACCAGGCGACAAACCAAGATAATTGAAATAACCATCCGACTCCGTAAGCGTGCTCGCAACAAGACTTGAATCATCTTTGCGGTAAAATCGTACAATAATGCGTCCCTGCCCTTTTTTGCCATCGTTTTCGCTAAGATATACTGTTCCTGAAACTTCGCCAACTATAGCAATAGGAATCTCTATCAATTTGAATTGATCGGGATCGACGATAACATTTATTGTTTGCTTCTTTATCTGCCAACTAATATTATCAAAACTATTACGATCAAGTTCAATCGTGTAGGTAATATAAGGTTCTAAATCGAATATGCGTATCGTAGTATCTCGATCGTCACGTTCTACACGGCCGCCGTTTATACTAAATTTAAGACCAGCAGCTTTTGGCTCATCTTTATCACGCACACCGTTGCAATTAAGATCGAGAAAAGGAACTATGACGATTCCCCCTTTGCCTACACTTGGTCGATTATCTGTACCAAGGTAATTTGTTTTTCCATCCAACATCAAACTTCCAGAGGCAGATTGAATAAAGTTGGTCGTATTGTAGTCGCGCCTGACCGATGCATTAGTTTGTGCAGAAGGAAATTCATAGCGCAGTCCAACCTGATAAATGTTAACGTTGTTAATGAAGTCCTTTTCATAAATTATATTTAGATAGCCATGATCGAATATTTTTTTTTCAAATTCACATTTTGCAAAAACAAACTCTTTTTGATTATAATTATATTGCATTTGAGGTGTAACAATTAATCCAGCAGGGAGTCTGAAAGACAGCGAAAGATTGCTGTAGACGTACGGAGGAGATTGATCTACATACATTGCATAGGTAGTGGAATTAATGCTTACACCAAAAATAGAACCGGACAGCAATAAATCAGATGTCGTGTATTCCGTTGCAGGCATAATAATTTGATTGATAGAAAGCCGAGAATATATTGTGCAATTCCCGAAACCAACAGGCATAGATATTACAGCTTTACGATCTTCAAGAAAATTGTTATTTATTGCTTTTTGATCTTTATTATAAATAGAATAATTGACTTCAAACTGTAAGTTTGAAGGCAAGCGGCAATTGAGTACACCGTTTGACATTACACCATTTATATATTCTCCGGACAAAAGTATGCCGGAAGCAGGACTTAACGAAGCATTTAAAAAAGGCATACTTTTCCCTGAAGTGACTGAAGAAAAATATTCGACTCCGCTGCCGACTGTAATATGCCTATCCACACCATAATTGAAATTGGCGCGCGAAAACAGATTATTGCTTCCATCTTCCACAGTTCCTGAACTCACGGTATATTCAAATTCTTTTGGCGGTAAAAAATTAAATGGTATTGTTATTCTTTGTATTTTTGTGCGCTCTTCTCCCCAAGGACCGTAAAAACGTAGTTTGATATCTGAATTACCATAAACAAGAGGAACTTCGAAAGAAAAAAAACCGGAAGCATCGGCTTTAACATAATCCACCAACACATTATTAACATAGAGCTCCACTATCCAATTCGGTTCTGTGTAGTCGCTCAAAGTGTAGGAACCAAACGATTGCCTGTAAGTTGTCGGCGCATTTGTTATTTGCGCTCCAAATACAGGTGCATAAATAGATGAGATCGACTGCGTCGAGATATTTCCTGCCATTATTTGTCGATAGGCATTATTATCATTGTTGACATAACGCCATTGGAAATATTGTTCTCTATCGGCAAAAGGTTCGTTGTTATCGTAATTGATTAAAACTTTCGTTTCTCCTCCTGCTAGAATCGCTCCGAGCCCCATAGTAATTCTATCATCATTCTTGCCCTGTGGTTGCTCCATCGCATTGACCGACCAATCTGCTGTTCCAAAATGAAAAAATGGATAATCTCTTCCAATTACGGTATCGGCTTTTGTTTCTCCTTTGAGACGGCTGATGTTTTTACGCATTATTTCCTGGCGCATTTCTCGAATTGCAGGCAATTCTAGTTTTGTATTCAATACTACTGAAAGACTGCGGAAATTAAATGAACAATACAAACCAAATACTTCGCCAAAATAATCCGATTTCAAGTAAAGATTGGTTTCTGTTCGGATTAGATCATTTGGTTTCAGATCAAATACTTTTTCTTGAAATAAAATTTGTTTGTGCACCCTATCAATAAGATAAGTTGCCTCTCTATCAATAAAAAAACCAGAGACTGTATCAAATCCCTTTGAAGGATTGTTTTTGATTTTTAAAAAATCAAAAACATCTGTAATAGAAAGAAATATACTATCGCCGCGGATGACAGCCGGAATCTCTGCTATTCCTATGCCTTGCACATAGAAAGAAACTGATATTTCATCATATTCGGATTCTTTCTGAGCATAACTTGGCACTGGCAGTAATACAGCACACAACAGAATACCGAACACAATCCGCCAAATGGTAGCTCTTTGTATTTGAATATCTATCGTGAAATGCAAGCTGATTTCCACTTATTGTTCTTCACAAAGTTTCACGATTTCTTTGCTTTGTTTAAAAATGAATATTCTTTCTTGCTTATTGTTGAACAAATGTTATTTGAAATGAACCGCTATAATCGCCGGGCAGATTAGCTGCAGGAAAACCCACAGTCAACGTTCCACCAATATATACATGATTAGGTGATGTGCGTGGTTGTGTCGTGATGAATGGTGAACCAGTACTGGAGGTACCGATATGAAGCGTCATCGTACCACCATTACTTCCGTTTAATGTTGCGTCAGAACCGTTCACTATGGTAATAAGTGTACCAGGATTAGCGGTCACATCAAAAAGAGCCGGGGAAACTGAACCCCCGTTAAGAAGCACAATATTGCCTGTCCATGAACGCGCTCCACTAGACGAAACGCTCACGGTTCCGCCCAAATCACCCTCAGCAAAATAACCAAAACTCAGATTTTGAGAAGTAATCACAGTAACAGTTATAGGCCGAGGCGGCATTTCCTGTGCATTGATAGAAACATAAACCAAAAGTAAAAATATACTTCCATATAAAAGATGCTTCATCGATAAATATAGTATGCTATTATTTATCATTAGTTTTGTATTAATATTTCTTAGCGCTGTAATCTATAATATTATTTAAGCAACATTAATTTTTTTGTTTCTGAAAAATTTCCAGCTTGCAATCTATAAAAATAGACACCGCTTGAGAGTTTATTCCCGTCAAATTGTAATTCATAAGAACCGGATAATTTTTCCTCGTTAACAAGTTTTGATACTTCTTTTCCAAGTATATTGTAAACCGTTATATTTACAAAGCTTGTCTGTGGAATTGAATATTTTATTGTGGTACATGGATTGAATGGATTAGGATAATTCTGTGACAAAGAAAATTTTGCTGGAATATCTTTTGGCATAGAAGTTATGATAGTCCGAGAGAAAGCTAAAGAAAATCGAGTTTCATACTCGCCTGCAAGTAAAAAGATGCGGTACTGCGGATTTAATTTTATATACTGGTTAATACCTCCTGCAGCATCTACTAGATAAATATAAATACCGGCTGGAATCTGTTCAACGTCTCTTGCGTCGAAAGTTATCCATCCATCTTTTGCTGTTCGGAGGCCAAGCGGAATTATATCTATACTATTAGACGGGAAAGGTACGGCATTTATCGAAAGTTTTTTTGTATCAGGAGTCATTGAATATAAATTGGGAACAAGCGTATCTGTATTCATCAGCTTCAATGCATCAAGATCCTTATCGAATAACTGTGTGGCTGAGCTGTCAAAATAAATTACAGCAGGGTCAGATGGCGTTCCGTTGTCCACAAAACCGGCAGTAATTCTTAATAAAGGAAATGTATTTCCAACTATAGATTTTAGAAAACCATGAGTTTGATCATTTACTCGTACACTATTTGTAACTGCGAGAGTTCCCGTCACCGGATATGTTCCATTAGTAACATGAACAAAAAATCCTTGCATGGAAGGAATAATATTTGTTGCTAACCCATCACTTGAAACACCATTTATATAAGTGCTATATGTACCGGTATACTGGTCGGTAGCACCTGCTTTGAAGTAATATAATGCGTTATCAATATTCGTCTTTGTCCATCCACTAGCTGCATTCCAATCGATAGCCGAAGGATACGGGTTGCCTACAAAATTGACTCCCTGTGTGTATGTCTGATTATGATTATATAAAGTGATAGACATAGCACCATTGTTCACCACACCTGTGATATTCACTGTTACTGGATTGGAAGAAGAACCAAAGTTTGCAGCATAACCCTGCATTGGATTTAATGGATTTATAGCCGTTGTATAATTTACCCATCCGGAAATAGGCTGACTATTATTTTGATTGTTTTCGTTATATGCATAGAATGTCGGAAAGGTAGCCGTTAAATCTACGTAACTTGAAAATCCATTTACTGTTAATGACTGGAATGGCGAACTGACATATTTGTAACCAAATGCAGAAGGAAGATACCGCTGCATTGTAACATTTCCAGTAACCGATCCTGTGCTGCTGCCATCAATCAAAGATGTTTGTGTTGCTGTAGATAGAAGTGTAAGGTTTCCATTCGTGTTTAGCGGTCCATTGCAAAGCAGGATTCCGCTCAATGACATCATCTGATTATTTAAAATGAGAGTGTTCGTCCTGTTAATCGTCAAATTATTTATGGACGGTGCTGTAGTAAAAGTACCATTAGGTATTGTAAAAGCATTGCCTCCAGTATTTCCTGAAGTGCCAAAAAATAAATTCGAACTTGCAGTTGTTGTTATTGTGCCCGAGCCTACGCTGATTGGAGTGTTCGAAGTCTGGAACGCAAGTGTATTTGAGCCAACCGAGAGAGCTCCGCTTGTCAACGTAAGTGTACCCGCAACAGTAATAGAATTTATCGAAAGTCCAGCGCTGTTATTTAGAGATAAATTATTAAAAGTTGTTGAACTGCTTCCGCTTATTGTTTGAGCGCTTGCACCATTAAAGGTGACAGTACCACTATTATGAGTAAATGTTCCGCTATTTGAAAAATTACCTACCAGACTCATAGTGCCTGAAGTTGAAGTGAGTGTTCCAGCACTAATTGATAAAGCGTTCAGAGTTATTGCATTATTGCCAAAACTCAATGTACCTGATCCGGCTTTCGTTAAGCTTTTTGCATTGTCGTTGATTATACCTCCTATTGTAAGTGAACCAGCATTCACAGTGATCTGCCGATTTAAATTCAATGATACTGCACCGGAACCTAAATTAAGATTCCATGGTATAGTACCGCTATAAGTGAAATCTGCATTTAGTGCTAACTGGTAATTGAGAGTAGTAATGTTTGCACCGCTTGTATTATCAATTGTCCCGCCTGCAATAGTAAATGT
Source organism: Ignavibacteriota bacterium (assembly GCA_963833465.1). Classification (GTDB taxonomy): domain Bacteria; phylum Bacteroidota; class Ignavibacteria; order UBA10030; family UBA10030; genus Fen-1298. Next base: position 250,465 of record CAWHXW010000002.1, read on the forward strand.
TCCTGCAGTTGTGCCCAGCGCATTAGAATTATTTATATTAAGAGTTCCGGCATTCAAAGTAGTGCCGCCTGTATAAGTATTGGCGAAATTCATGGTAAGCGCACCACTATTCTGTTTTGTAATATTAGTAGTACCCGTTCCATTACTTATTGCAACGGTGCTTTGCGTTACCGACCCAATATTGTTAAATGAAATAGTATTAGTTCCAGCAACACCACCTGTTATACCACCTGAAATAGTGAGAGCATTTGTACCTGTAGTCGCTACTTGTGTTATTGATAATGGCTGACTAAATGTAATAAGTCCGCTGAATGTTGAAGCATTAGCCGTATTTCCGCCAATACTATATCCACCTGAATTTGAATTATTTGAAACTGTTACTGTTCGTGCAACTGTGAAAGCTCCTCCTGTTAACAAAGCAACTGCATTGTTGCTTGTGTTTCCATCACCAAGCGTTATTGCTGATGTAGCATTCCCAAATGCTCCAGCAGAACCACTTGGTGCATTTGCTCCAGCTATCAGCATACCTTGACTCACAGTCGTGGTACCAGTATAAGTATTTGTTCCACTCAAAATCAATGTACCTGTGCCCGTCTTAATAATGTTGCCTGCGGTTGCAGCACCTATTACACCTGCATAAGCAGCTGGATTTGTATTATCACTTCCAATGGTCAAAGTTGCTGTACCCAGTGTTACATTACCACCAGTTGTACCACCACCAGTAAGTGAACCAATGGTATTATTATATCCTGTTATATTTAAAGCGGCTCCAGTATAGTTTCCCATTATTACTGCGGAATTACTTCCAAAAGCATTTGTTATTACACCTGCCTGTAATGTACCACCATTAACAGTAGTTGAACCTGTATATGTATTGGCAAAATTAAAATTGGTCGTTCCCGTATTTTGTTTGATGATTGCGGTTATTCCTGTACCATTACTTATTGCAGCGGTATTGACTGTAACTGTACCTACATTATTAAAAGTCACGGTATTCGTCCCAGCAACACCACCTGTTATTCCTCCTGAAATAGTTAAAGTTCCTCCTGTTATTTGTGTAACTGATAATGGCTGACTAAATGTAATTAATCCGCTATATGTTGAAGCATTAGCCGTGTTTCCGCCAATACTATATCCACCTGAATTTGAATTATTTGAGACTGTTACTGTTCGTGCAACTGTGAAAGCTCCTCCTGTTAACAAAGCAACTGCATTATTGTTTGTGTTTCCATCACCAAGCGTTATTGCTGATGTAGCATTCCCAAATGCTCCAGCAGCTCCACTGGGAGCATTTGCTCCAGCTATCAATGTTCCCTGGCTGACCGTCGTAGTACCAGTATAGGTACTGTTTCCTGAAAGAGTCCATGTGCCAGTTCCAATCTTTGTAAGATTGCGGGCACCTGCAATTACGGTTGAGATACTGCCGCCTGCAGAACCTCCCAAAGTGATATTAGTAGTCCCACTTGCTGGCGTCCCTGTTATAGCAATAGTGCCACCATCACCCACTACGCTTGCATCGGCAGCGAAAGTAATCACACCACTATAGGTTGCTGCAGTTGAAGAACTATTTATCAAAGCGCCGCCGCCGGATGGACCTGTCCCACTGATTGAAAGCGCTTCCGCATAAGTTGTATAAGTTTGTCCGTTAAGATCAAGTGCGGCTCCACTTGATACCGTAGTTCCCGTTGCAGCCGTGCCTAAAGAAGATGTGCTCCCAAGTTTGAGAGTTCCAGTGCTTACAGTTATTGCCGCTGTAGATGTATTAGCGCCTATCTGCACTGTTCCACTACTAACTATGGTTAAAGCATAATTGCCCGACGTAGCTCCGGAGATTGTTATGTTTCCTGTTCCACCAATACTACTTGCACTTCCCAAGGCAACTGTTCCAGTCCAGGTCGCTGCAGTCGAAGAACTGTTTATCAAAGCACCGGCGGCGGAAATACCTGTCCCATTTAACGTCAGCCCTTCGGCTATACTTAAACTAATACCATTGAGATCAAGCGCGGCACCACTTGATACCGTAGTTCCAGCCGCAGTCGTACCTAAAGAAGATGTACTGCCAAGTTGGAAAATTCCGGCACTGACAGTTATTGCCGCTGTCGAGCTATTAGTACCTATCTGCAGCGTTCCACTGCCGACCTTAGTCAAAGCATAATTGCCCGACGTAGCTCCGGAGATTGTTATGTTTCCTGTTCCACCAATACTACTTGCACTTCCCAAGGCAACTGTTCCAGTCCAGGTCGCTGCAGTCGAAGAACTGTTTATCAAAGCACCGGCGGCGGAAATACCTGTCCCATTTAACGTCAGCCCTTCGGCTATACTTAAACTAATCCCGTTCAGATCGAGTGCTGCGTTAGTGGCAGAAACTGTTGTTCCACCTCCGGTTGTACCTAATGGAGTATTCGTGCCATTTCCCCCTGCACCAAGCTGTATAGTTCCAGCACTGATTGTAGTGCTGCCACTATATGTACTCGCTCCAGAAAGAATTAATGTACCACTACCTGCCTTAGTAATACCTACAGATGTTGCACTGCCATTTTGGATAATACCAGAAAAGGTTGTACTTGTATTATCGCTACCTGCTGTAATCGTCAAAGTGCCTGCCGCTGAACTTGTAACAGTACCTGACCCGGAAAGTGATCCAACTGTAGGACTGTATCCAGCCAAGTCATAAGTAGCATTATCCACAAGTGCACTCAAATTAGTTTCTGCACGACTAAGCTTGATGGTTCCCGAACTGATAGTCGTAGTGCCAGTGTATGTATTGGCTTGACTCAGGGTTAATGTACCTGTGCCGCTATAGGTAATGGCACCTGTTCCTGACCAAACACCTGTCTGAATTACATTTCCATTACCGTTATATACGCCTGCAAAATTTCCACTGGATGCAGCAATACTTAATTGAGTAACTCCTCCATTTGTCGGGTTGGTTACTGTCATAGTACTTGTGCTCGCCGTTTTAGTTAAAGCTCCAAATGTTACACCTGCTGTTCCGCTTGTAACATTAGTACCTCCGACTATTGTCAATGTAAATGCACCTATAGATATTGTGCCAAGTGTGTAAATATTCCCAGTTCCACTCAACGTTACATCGGAAATGATTTGTGAGTTAACATTAACTGTAGTATTCCGCCCAAAGCTCAATGGATTACCAGCAGTATTGGTCAAATAAAGTGTCCCTCCTGAAAGCGTCAATGCCCCTGCACCAAGTGCTGCGGCATTTGCTGTGCCCACTACCGTTCCATTGCTTACCGTTAATGCTCCGGAAAATGTGTTCGCCTGATTCAATGTCAATGTACCTGTGCCGCTATAGGTAATGGCACCTGTTCCTGACCAAACACTTGTCTGAATTACATTTCCATTACCGTTATATACGCCTGCAAAATTTCCACTGGATGCAGCAATACTTAATTGAGTAACTCCTCCATTTGTCGGGTTGGTTACTGTCATAGTACTTGTGCTCGCCGTTTTAGTTAAAGCTCCAAATGTTACACCTGCTGTTCCGCTTGTAATATTAGTACCTCCGACTATCGTCAATGTAAATGCACCTATAGATATTGTGCCAAGTGTGTAAATATTCCCAGTATTTCCACTACGTTACATCGGAAGTGATTTGTGAGTTAACATTAACTGTAGTATTCCGCCCAAAGCTCAATGGATTACCAGCAGTATTGGTCAAATAAAGTGTCCCTCCTGAAAGCGTCAATGCCCCTGCACCAAGTGCTGCGGCATTTGCTGTGCCCACTACCGTTCCATTGCTTACCGTTAATGCTCCGGAAAATGTGTTCGCCTGATTCAATGTCAATGTACCTGTGCCGCTATAGGTAATGGCACCTGTTCCCGACCAAACACTTGTCTGAATTACATTTCCATTACCGTTATATACGCCTGCAAAATTTCCACTGGATGCAGCAATACTTAATTGAGTAACTCCTCCATTTGTCGGGTTTGTTACTGTCATAGTACTTGTGCTCGCCGTTTTAGTTAAAGCTCCAAATGTTACACCTGCTGTTCCGCTTGTAATATTAGTACCTCCGACTATCGTCAATGTATATGCACCTATAGATATTGTGCCAAGTGTGTATGTTATTCCAGCACCGGAGGACACTAGATCAGAAACAATTGTAGCTGCACCACCTACTGTAATATTATATGCATTTACACTTGTACCGGTTGCTAGATCCAATGTTCCACCATTTAGGGTTACCATACCTGAAGTACCAAGAGCAGCCAAGTTTGCTAAAGTAAGCGTGCCCGATGTCAAAGTCATTGTTCCACTAAATGTATTTGATCCTGAAAGAATTAAAACGCCAGAAGTTGTACTTGAAACAGCTAAATTAGTAGCCGTTACAGTTCCAGTAATAGTAGCTGTACCAGAAGGCTTTTGAAAAAGTTAAATTTCCTGTGGTCGTGAAACTAGCGAGGGTTTGTGTTGTTGTTGTGCCTGTAATTGTTACACCGCCAGATCCGGGTGTAAATGTGCCGCTATTCGTAAAATTCCCATCTAGTGTTAAGAGAAAAGTCGAAGGATTTAATGTTGCACCGCTACTGATTGCAAGATTACCATTGATTGTTATTGCCACTCCCAACGTAGTTGTACCCGCAGAAATTGTTAGATTATTGAAATTAGTAAAAGTAGCATTTGGCAGAGTGTTGTTAGCACCTAGAACAACTGCGCCTGTTCCGTATGTAAAAGTCTTTGCACCAGTGCTAGCTCCATTTGTTATTGGTCCATTTACCGTCAATGTACCGCCATTTGTCATTGTTATCGTTGCGGTTTCATTGCCGGCAGTAGATCCCATCGCGAGACTATTACATGTCAAGCTTGATCCACTTTCGAACGTAATTGTTCCATTGTCACCATTAGCAGCATATCCAACCGTAACAGATCCTGAAACTGTTACAGACGGGCTTCCAGAAGTAGCAAATGCGAGTGTACCAGTACCAGCAGCAGTGCCCAAACTCAAAGAAGCACAAACTGCATTTGTGACGTCAACAGTAAGTGTAGCGCCAGTTCCTACGTTTATAACATCTGAAGAGCTGGGCTGCCCTCCTGTCCCTGAACCTATGGTGATACTGCTCCAATTAGTATTAGTTGTGATTGTTATTGTCACAGCCATTGCCATTGTGCTAATGAGCACGACCATCGTTAGCAGAATGATCATATAAGGCAATATGTGAAAATTATTTTTCACCGTTTTTGATTATCAGTGCAAAAGCAATTCAGCTTCTGCAAGCTTTTCAGGTTTTGTATCCGAATGTGCAGTAAAGATTACATATAATTTTCCTCTGCTGTAATCAATATCCAGAGTTTTATCAAGTTCAACTTTGAATCGGCGGATAGGGTTCGGAGTATAAACTGCTATCCCTTGTACAAAACTCACTCGTGTCACTTTACCCCGTTCCGTGATATGATCAACCGCAATATCGCCATAGATCGACATATTACCTGTACGATTAAATGTCATTTTAAGGATTGGTGTCGTGTCATTCACCATATCAAATAAAACATCCGATATAGTCACCTTTGCTGTAGATTCACCAACTCTGATTATGACAGGTACCGTAATACCAAAAATTGGAACTAATTTTATAGAAATAGAAGTAGTATCTTTAGGAACTTCTTTTTCACCAAGCGGCTTTTCATTCGGAACCGCCCTGAAATATATGTGCGAACGATATTCACCCGCCGACAGTTGATTAGTTTTTGTGAGTTGTATCTTCACTACCTGCGCTTCGTTAGGAGCAAGTACAACTGTATGCGGAAAAAAACGAATATATTTATCAGCAAAATTTTCTCCAGAATCAGGTTGCGTGATTTCTTCAAATGCTCCATCTTCTTTCATCCTGAATTGCACAATTGAAATATTATACCTGGCTGTATCCGTACCTGTATTTGCAATATTAAGTTCCTGATGCCTTTTTGATCCTTCAAAAACCACTCTCCTCGGAAATATCATCAGGTTGCCTTGCGCCACCAGATTTATTATTGAGGAAAAAAACATTAATAATATAAATCCTGAATAGAAAATGATAAAATAAATCGCTTGTTTAAACGTAAGTTCCTTGTTCAAAAATTCAAATTTGTGCATAAATTTTTATTTTAATAAGATTAATAATGACCACTCTGGAGAATTAACAATGCTATAATATATGAATTCTCTCTCTTCATCATATCAGTAGATGAAATATACACAAAAAAATTGTACAACAGATGACGTTTCAATTGATTATTTTAATGAGTGCATTTTCTAATTATAATTGACGGTTACTTTTAAACCAGAAACATTCGTATAAGAGCCGGGTACTGTTGATTCCGGAACATTCAGCGTAGCACCTACATATACTGTTTGAGTGCCTGCGTTTAACATGCCTATTGGAGCGGGATTACTGACAAATGCATCAACTGTCACACCTTCAGTAACACCATTAAGTACAATAGGTGAACCAGGTAATGAAATAGTGTACGTATAACTTCCTGTTCCCGTAACAACAAAGGAAGCGGCTGCAGGTGATCCGCTTACAGGTGGAATTGTCACGCCACCTGTTGTCGAACGTGTACCATCAGGACTCAATACAGCTGTGCCACTGGCTGCGAGACCTGTGGCTATGTTGCCGAAATTCATATCAACAGTTTTAGTAATACCTATCGGTGTCACAATATTGACCGAAGTGCTGGCTATTGCAGTTGTTTGAGCAAAAATATTTGTCGAGAAACCAACCATTAAGATTGCGATAAATTTAGTTAAGTTTTTCATTTTGCGAACTCCTATCATTTTAGCTCTAGGAATTCAACTGATGTACCAAAGAGTATTGCTCTTGTTTTTCGCGAAATTCTTCTAAAAGAGTTTGGAAACGATTGTAAATTCGACAAAACGAATACAATAACTAACCGTTATGTCATTTTTCTCATTGTCAATGAACAAGTATAAAATATCCAAAAAAAAACGCTGCCCACACTAAAGGCAGCGTTTCTTGTAATTGGTTATTTTGATGAATTATACTCTAATTATAATTGACTGTTACACTTAAACCGCCGCTGTTGCTGTAAGTATCAGCCGGTGTAGATGCAGGTATAGTTAGTGTAGCACCAATACTTACATCTTGTGCACCAGAACTCAACGTGCCTGTTCCAGAAGGATTACTTACAAATGAACCGACTGTTACTGTCGGAGAACCACTGCCACTAAGTGTAATTGTTCCAGGTAAAGTTATAGCATATGTATAAGCTCCCTGACCTGTCACATGAAACACAGCGGCAGTAACTGTTCCTGCGGTTGTTGGAAGTGTTACAGCTCCAGTTACTGAGCGTGAACCACCAGTAGTCATTACAACTGTACCTCCTGTAGCATTTGTAGCTATATTGCCGAAATTCATATCAGTTGTTTTACTAATACCTATAGGAGTCACAATAGTAGCGGTCGTAGTGGCTGTTGCAGTTGCAGTTTGCTGAGCAAACGCATTTGACGATAATCCAACTATTAAGATTACCAGCAAAATTGCGAAATACTTATTTGTTTTTTTCATTTTATAAACTCCTTTTATTTAAGTTTTATGTATCGTTATTTTCATTTTATAGTTTTATGTTCAATCTGTGTGCCATAAAAATTCCTTTATTTCTAAGTGTTTTTAAGGTTTTATTATTGATTATTGCATCATATTGAGAATATCGACTCACAATGGGAATTTAATAAATATACTTTATTAATTCGATAATAATTGATAATTGGATTTTTACAATTAAATCATGTATCATAATAATACATGATTCCAATGAAAAGAATTTATTTTGTTGGATAAATGCGTTTATTATTGAAATTTAAATAAGAACTAATGCTGGCATATAGATTGAGTACCATCACATTGTCCATTTCTTTTCCGATATTAGTAATATTTCTTGAGAGTGAAATCAATGACAAATATCATTGAAAACACATTTGATGAATCGGCAATCTTCGGAGTACAGCGGTTGAAGAGTCGGATTGTTAAACAGATTTCGCATGAATTTCGTACACCACTTACTTCCATTCTTGGTTTTGCAGAGATTCTCGAAGAAGACATTCCGATTGACGAAAAGGAGCGAGCAGAATATGCCGGTTATATTCGAAACGAGGGCTTACGGTTAACGAAACTTATTGATGATCTTATCGGACTTGATTCTCTTGAACAAGGACAAGATGATCTCAAATTCAAAGAACATGAATTGCAGGAAACAGCGCTATATGCACTAATGCTTGTTGCAGATTTAGCACACAATAAGTTCATCCATATTTCTATTGATTTTCCAAACAAACCTATCATAATAAAATATGATAAGGAAAAAATTGTGCAAGTTCTTTATCAATTACTGCACAACGCTGTTAGATTCACAAAACCAAATAGCATTGTCAATTTCAAAATAGAAGCGACCGATAAACATGTTGTAATCTCCGTCAAAGACAGCGGCCCCGGTATTTCAGCAAGAGACATTCCATATTTATTTAAAAGATTTGGAAAACTCTATCGTCCCAGCGAAGAAACACATTGTAACGGAATTGGACTTGTAATTGTAAAACATATAATTGATCAACATAATGGAGATATTGCTGTAGAAAGCCAACTCGGAGAAGGATCAACATTCATAGTCCGAATTCCGATTCATTTATAATTATTAATCAGAGATCATTCCGATTTTAACAAACGATAAGAAATAGATTATCTTTGAATCCAGAACGAATTTACATTGTTGATGACGAACCATCAATTGCGAAGCTGCTTGAACTTTGGGTTGGGCAGCGCTGGGGTTACTCTGTCGAGGTATTTAATGATGGAAGAACTTTTTTGGATCGGTTCATAGAACCTCCTGACCTTGTACTTTTAGACCTTATGCTACCGGACATAAGCGGGATTGATTTGTTGAAAGAAATTAAACAACGCAATCCTGAGATTCCTGTTATTATCCTTTCTGCGCAAGAAAGCATTGAAGTAGCACTTAAAACTCTAAAACTTGGCGCCGCTGATTATTTTAGCAAGCCAATTGACTTTCCTAAACTTGAATTCGCGCTAAGAAATTCTCTCAAGCTTGCCGCGCTATCGCGTGAAGTAAAAAATTTGCAGGAAAGCGTCGAAACGCGTTTGCATTTCGAAAATATAATTTCGCAGAGTGGGGAGATGCAGGATGTTTTCAAACTCGTGAACAAAGTTACGCATGTAGATATTTGTGTTCTCATATTAGGCGAAAGCGGAACAGGCAAGGAACTCATTGCACGCGCAATCCATTATAACAGCAACCGCCGCAGTGGTCCTTTTATTGTTGTGAACTGCGCTTCCATTCCTCATGACTTATTGGAGAGCGAGCTTTTCGGTCATGAGCGCGGCGCATTCACAGGTGCAATTCAAAGACGAATTGGAAAATTTGAACAAGCAAATGGAGGTACAATATTTTTGGATGAAATCGGCGAATTAGATCAAAGCCTTCAATCAAAAATACTTCGAGTAATTCAAGAAAAGCAATTCGATCGGGTAGGCGGAAGCGAAACATTAACAATTGATGCACGCCTTATTTTCGCTACACATCGTGATCTTTGGGAAGAAGTGAAACTGAAAATTTTCCGAGAAGATTTGTATTACCGTATTTCCACATTTCCAATTATGCTTCCACCTCTCCGGCAGCGGAGATCAGATATTCTTTTGCTTGCAGATCACTTTTTAAAAAAATTCGGAGAGGAAATAGGAAAACCCAACATCCGGTTTTCGCGTAAAGCCCTGGATTTACTTTACAATTATCAATGGCCGGGCAATGTGCGAGAATTAGAAAATGCGATTCAACGCGGTTTGGTTTTGACTGACGGACAAACGCTTACGGAACGAGAGTTACCAAACTTTATTCAATCTTACGGTTCTGCTGAAACATCTTTAAAACAAAATTCTATCTTCCAAGAGAATCAGAATTCAATAATTCCATTTGAAAAAATAAAGGAAAACGCTATTCGACAAGCTTTGAAGATTACAAACGGAAACATTGCTGAAGCTGCGCAGAAGTTAAAAATTGGCCGGGCTACTTTATATCGGCTTGCAGAAAAATACAAGATTAAAATTTAATTTTGATTACGCATTATTATTATATCATACATTTGGAAAACTCCTAAATCAATCAACAAGCACACGCTTCTTCCTATTCATATCACTATTTACAAGTTCGATTTAAGAACAGATTCTGAGAAATTCAATCCTGCATCAGCAAGACATCAAACGTTATTCTAAGCCGCTTATTCTAATTTATCTAAAATTGATAATGTCATAAAGTGTATCTCTCTGCACAGAAATAAATCCAACTTTTGTAATCATTTTCTTACACTCTTCAATACAGGTTGCTTTTAAAAAATCTTCTGCCGCGATAATCACTTTTGAATGTATATTGCGTTTATACACTCCACACCTTTTATTTGGTTGATCTATTATCCAATAAAAAGTCCAACAGCGAGTAAAATCGGCGTCGTCAAATTTATAACTACATTTAAACCCATCAAGGGAATTAGTCCCGGGATATTTTCAGCGTTTTTGTAAGCGCCACGAGATGCTTTCCATGCAAGGATAGATGTTAAAAGAGCAAGCAGACTAAAGCGAGGCAGCAAATCGAAAATCACGCCTACTACGACCGAAACATAAGCCAACAGCAAGAAAATACCATAAATTACAGCGCTGGCTTGCCGCCCAATAGTAATCGGAAAATGCTTGCGCCCAATAATTTTATCTGCATCTACATCGGGGAATTGATTGAGCAGCAGTAAATCGCTTACCAGAAAAGTTGGGACAAGGGATGCAACAGAAGATATCCAGCTATAAGAGCCAGTTAAACAGAAGTGTGTCCCCATAACCATAAAAACGCCGAAACCCAATCCTGGTGCTAACAAACAGAGGATTGGATGATAAGCCCACCAAATCGTATATGTAATTGCTATTAGCAGACCGGCTATACCAAGAGGCAATAACAACCAGCCGCGCAGCCAGACAAAATAAAATCCTATTGTTGCAGTAATAACAGCAGAGATAATCGCAAGATAAAGAGCGGCTTTCTCCATTTCTGGATTTTTAATCAGCGCACCGCTGCCGCCGCTGAATGGAGTACGTTGAGTTTTAGCATCAAGTCCACTTTTAAAATCAAAATATTCGTTAAATACATTTACACAAATATGGCTTGTAAGTGCACCAAAAAGTATTAAAAGAATCTGCAACCAACTCACTGTATGGGTCTGCCAGTATGCGGTTCCAACACCTACCGCAACACATGCAGGTGGCAGGAGTAAAAATGGCACACGCATTGTTCCAAGCAGTGATTTCAATTTTTTCATTCAACTCTCCTTCATAAATTAATTTTGCGATTAAAATATTTGTACTATTCCTAAAAATTAATTTGATATCCGGCTGATTTAAGATCTTTCAGCAGACCAAAACTCGCTTCCTCTACCTTCATATTGATTAATTTCACTAAAACACCGGGCATAATATTCGGGAAGTTGACATCTGAGCTGTGAAGAACACAGACTCTGCTTTTTCCAAGCTTGCCAACAAAATGTCCAATTTCGAACATTGCAAATCCGAGATCGTCTGGGTTGATAATAAAAAAAGCAAATTTAATCTCTGTATCCACTTGAAGTGTATCCAGCGGAAGCATCTGTCCGCGCTGGCGCTCTATAGCAACTTCTTCTAACCCAATTTCATTTAAGAATTGCAGCAACTGAGCCCGTAATGGTTCATCTAAGGCAGCAATAACGTACACTTTTTTGCTTTTTAAGTCAGAAGGTGGCTGAATATTTAGTTTGTCTTGTATTTCAGCAGTCTTTTTAGGAGGTGGTTTTAAAATTCGCTTGACGCTTGTTTCAGATGAAATTATAGTTGGAGATGCATCGGCTGCTGAAACAGGAGCAGATACAAGATCTGGCATTTCTTTAAGTTTTACGTTTAACTCACTAAGACAAGTAAGAATTAATTGAACTGATGACTGGTAAAATAATCCGCCATTTGTATCACCAAGAATTTTTTGTTTGTATGGAAATCCAAGGGGACCCGACAATTCTAAAATTGCTAAACATGATCTTCGCCACTCAAGATATTTATTTTGCAGCCGTGCATTATAGCCAGAATAATCAAAACCACCAATCGGCGCCAACTTAACGCCGGTTTCTATCAATTCATTAAATTTATCAGTTATCTGTTCTGCCATATTTTTTATTTTACTGTCGCTCCCGTAGAAATTTCTTCCTGCACACCAGCCAGTATTAGATTGCCGGATTCATCGCTCGCTGCAAGGATCATTCCCTTTGATTCTTGGCCCATTAATTTTGCGCGTTGAAGATTAGCAACAACAATTATTAACTTACCAATTAAATTTTCCGGTTTGTATTGTTTTGCTATTCCCGCAATAATTTGCCTGCGTTCATTTCCAATCTCAATCTGGAGCTTCAATAGTTTTTCTGATTTTGGCACTTTCATTGCTTCGATAACACGCGCAACGCGAAGATCAATTTTTTTGAAATCATCAATAGTAATCTCAGGTTTCAATGGAGCAATATTTAAGGACGATATAGTTTTTTCCTCGCCTTCAAGAAAGTTTAATATCTCATCAATTTGTTTATCTTCTATTTTGTTGATAAGTATTTCCGGTTTATTAAGTTGATGTCTATGCTTTAATTTAAAAAAAGATGCTGAATCCCATCCATCATCTCTTGAAGTTGAATCAAGATTTAAAAGCTGCCAAATTCTTGTAGAAAATGCCGGAGTTATCGGCTCCAGTAAGATTGCAAGCGAACGAACAATTTGAATTGCAATGTGCACGGCCGTAGCACATCTCTCCGGATTCGATTTAAGTGTTTTCCAAGGTTCATTATCGTTGAAATATTTATTTGAAGCGCGGGCAAAGTTCATCACTTCCATCAAACCTTCGCGGAAGCGATACTGTTCAAACAATTCTCCGGTTTTTATCGGGGCTTGTTTTAAAATATCTATCATTTCTTCGTCGCGACCATTTAATTTGCCGAGAGGAGGAACCTTGCCGTCAAAATTTCTATCGGCAAAAGCCAACGTACGATTAATAAAATTTCCCACGATATCGGCAAGTTCATTATTAATACGCGCTTGAAAATCTTTTAGATAGAAGTCGCTGTCACGCGTTTCCGGCAAATTAACTGCCAGTGCATAGCGCAGCGTATCTGCAGGAAAGAATTTTAGAAAATCTTGAACATCAATTCCCCAGCCGCGGCTCTTAGAAAATTTTGCGCCTTCAAAATTTAAAAATTCATTTGCCGGAACATTTTCCGGTAAAACATAGTGTTCATCGTGCGCATCGTTCCATGCCATCAGCATTGATGGAAACACAATGCAATGGAATACAACATTATCTTTGCCAATAAACGCGACATATTTTGTATCATCTTTTTGCCAAAACTCTTTCCATGCATCGGGTTTGTTATTCGCATCTGCCCATTCTTTTGCAGAGGAAATGTAGCCGAGAACTGCATCGAACCAAACATAAATTACTTTGTCTTCATATCCTGCAATCGGAACTTGAACTCCCCAATTAAGATCGCGCGTCACTGCACGATCCTGAAGACCATCTTTAAACCAACTCTCGCAATAGCGAAGAACGTTATCCTTCCATCCGTCACGTTTATTGCGCTCATCTATATATGCCATCAGTCTTTGCTGATATTTGCCGAGCGGAAAAAACCAATGCGCAGTTTCGCGTACTACCGGTGTTGTTCCGCATAATTTACACTTTGGATCGATGAGTTCCGTTTGGTTCAGCCATGTTCCGCAGTTTTCGCACTGATCACCTCGCGCTTGAGTTGACTTGCATTTTGGACAAGTACCTTCCACGTATCGATCCGCAAGAAACATCTTGTCCTTCTCACAGTAAAGCTGTAATTCTTTTTTTAATACGACAATATTACGATTGTAAAATTCTTTGAAAAATTCTTTTGTCGTTTCATGGTGCAATCGAAGCGAAGTGCGCGAATAATTGTCGAAACTCATTTCGAATGCTTCAAATACAGATTTATTTGCTGGATGATACCGATCAATAATTGCTTTCGGTGTTGTTTTTTCTTTTTCTGCTGAAACAGTAATTGCAACACCATGCTCGTCTGAGCCGCAAATGAAGAGGACATTCCGTTTCTTGAGACGCTGGTACCTTGCATAGATATCCGCCGGCAGATACGCACCTGCAAGATGGCCAAGATGTAAATAGCCATTGGCATAAGGTAACGCTGCTGTAATTAGAATTCGTTCAAATGGATACTTCATATTCATTGCACTTCCGTAATATTCTTCCGTAAATCAAGCGCTAACATCGTGAGAATAAGATGAATGTAGACATTTTTGTCAAGATGAGCAATTGCCTTTTCGACAGATTGAATTGCTCCAACAAGATTCGCTTGCTGAAAACTCTTGACAAAGTTCTCCATACTTTGTTTTTCTTCTTTTAATACAGGAGTATAAACTTTTTGTTGAATAAGCAAGACATCGCGCAGCCACGACTGCAAGAGTTTAAGCCACCGTTCTATGCCAGACCGATTGGCAGACGAAGCAAGTTCATCAATTGCGTCGATTAGGGCAGATTTACGTTTGCCAAGAACCAAGCGCATGAATTCAACCGCATCTTTCCGTTCTTCTACCATATTTAGCAAACTAAGTCGCCGTGCATTGCTATAACTTCCATTTGCGAGCTGTGCTGCCAGTTGCGCAATATTCACGTCTATACCGTCGATAGTAACAAGAGCTGTTTCTATTTCAGCATCTGATAACGAGTCACATTTAACTAATTGGCATCGAGAGATAATTGTAGGAAGAAGTTGATCTTTTACTGATGTCGTTAAAAGCAGGATTGTACCGGGCAACGGTTCCTCTAAGGTTTTCAATAGAGAATTACTTGCCTCTGCATTCATCATATCAGCATTGAAAATGATAATAATTTTCCTTCCTTCTTCTATCCGGCTCATGCCGGCTTCACGTTTAATATCACGTACGCTGTTAATCTTGATAAAATTAGCTTTTGCGATTTCAATGTGATAGTACGGATCTTTCGCTTTTATCTGAATTTGATTTCGTACATCAGCAACCTGTGCATCCGACAGAACGTTAATAGGATCATCTCCATTTTTTTCATTCTTCCCCGCAGGCAACGCAAAAACTAATTTTATATTGGGATGTTGAAATGAATCCATCCGCTTACAGTTATTACAAATACCGCAGGCTTCTAATCCGCCTTTAGCGCAATTTAATGTTTTTGCAAATTCAATTGCTATGGCATCCTTTCCAATTCCTACCGATCCATAAAATAAATATGCATGACCGATCTGATTGCTCTGGAGCGTACGTTTTAGCAGTGTTTTAACCCGTTCTTGTCCGACGATGGATGACCAACTCATTTAAGATAAGCCTTAGAAGGTGTGACCGATTCCAAAATGGAGTATCCCAGCTGTAAAAGTTTCAGGGAAAAATCTTTTTTGTGTTACCCATTGTGTTCCAGCAGAAGCATCTGGATCGTACAATTTCATACCGAAGTCTATGCGAATTGGTCCTGCAATAGTGTTATATCGTAATCCAAATCCGAACGCCATAGCAATTTCATTTAGACGCATTTCTTTTGGTGCAGACCACATATTACCGAAGTCGTAAAATAAAACAAAGGAAATTTTTTCAAGATCAAGGAACCCCAAAGATCCTGCATCTTTTAATGGATTCAATCGGGATTCAATTGTTCCTTCAAACAACGCATTTCCCCCAAAATTCCTTAGTGCAAGAGCCATTACACCAAGCCCTCTCGCCTGCCAACCGCGTACACTTTCGCTTCCTCCCGAAAAAAAACGCTGAGTCAATGGAATAACCTTCAGCGGAGAATCGTCGTAAAGGAGTGCGGCACCGTAACGTAAACGTGCAGCCCAAATAATATCTCGTTTATTATTTGGATCTAAGTACCATTGCTCATCTAAATCTAATTTAACATACTTGGAATATGGAAGATCCAAACCAAGAGGCCCGTCGAACACACTTGGAAACAACCCGCCTTCTTCAATTGAGATAGATTGAAAGATACCTTCCGAAGGATAGAAAATATCATTTCGTTTATCTCGCTGGAGAGTAACTGTAATAAATGAGTTAAATTGTTTTTCAAATCCCAATGAATCGAAAAAGGCAGAATTGTACAGCTGTGTTGCAACTATTTTTGGACTACTCAATTGAAGATTCCAATCAATAAAAAGTCTTGTGTATGTCGCTGTCTGCGATTGAGTGCCAAGGCGAAAGCTCAGGCTTGGAATATAGTATGTTGATTGCTTATCCAGCATAGCAGAAAAAGCAGCACTGATACTAGTTTTGTTATTGATGAAATACGGCTGAATAAGCTGTGTTGTCAATTCAAGTTTTGAAATTAACGAACTATCTCTTAATAGATTTTCTTTAAAAATTTTCCCGAAATGAAATGATTGTACATTAAGTCGCAGATTTGTAGAAAAATTTCTCGCACCGCCAAAAAAGTTGTGATGATTATATCCGACACCAAAAAGAACATTTAGGGCATTGTTTTCGTCGTTAACACCAATTTCCGGCGTCAACTCTTGAAACGAGCGAGTTCGGACATGGACTCGAACTGGAATTTGAGTAATCTCCGAGGTACTGTTAGGAATGGCATTCTCAATTTTCGTTGCTTCAAAAACTCCTAACCTATTGAGATTTCTTTCGCTTTCTATTTTCTTTCCCTCGCTATAGTATTCTCCTTTAGAAAAATCGAGATGCTCAAGCACGACCATAGAATCAATATATTGGTGAGTTGTAGTATCTTGTTCAACAGAAATATTTCCAAAAGTAAAACGTTTCCCAAGATCGAAATCGAAAACAAGCGAAACATTATCTGTGGATGCATAATGCCGAGCATTGGCTGAAATTAACTTCACATTAACATATCCGTTGTTAGCACATAAACCAATAATGCGCTTATATTCGGCTTCCACTTTATTTTGAATATAAGGCATTTTTAAAGTTACCTGCTTATTCGACGCAAGTTCTCCCTGCATATCCGGCGGAAGATTTTCTAATCCATTATACAAAATAGTATCAATTAGTGAGCGCCTCCCTTCAACGATAGAAAATATAAGAATAACTCTATCTCTATCCGGATTAATCGTAATGCTTGTATCAATTTGAACATGGAAGAATCCATTATCTTCATAAAATCTTTTTAGCTGTTGACAATCTGAAACCAGCATAATAGGATCGAAATATTCGGGTTTCTGCCCTCCAAGAATTTCTTTATCAAATTTGTTGTATATCCACTTCCAGACCACCCATGGAGTCTCGCGTGTACGAATAACATTCAGAAGTTGATCAAAACTAAGCTCTTTATTTCCTTCGAAGCGAATTGCACCTACCTCATATTCATGTTCAATAACTTGTGAATATGAAAAAGAAGCACAGCAAGATACCAACAATAAAATTTGTATGAATTTATGCATAGAAAATCGAAAATAAAAAAACCCAGCAGGTAAGTGCTGGGCTCCATTTAATATTAATAATCCCGAAGTACCCTAATGTTTTATTCAAATGTCAGGTTTCTAATACTCTTTCTCGTCCTCGAAGAAGAAGTCTTCATCGGTGGGATAATCCGGCCAGATTTCCTCAATACTTTCGTACGGCTCATCGGAATCGTCAAGTTCCTCCAAATTTTGGATCGCTTGTGTAGGGGCACCAGTCCGAACAGCATAATCGATCAGTTCTTCTTTTGTCGCAGGCCAAGGAGCATCGTCTAAATATGTTGCCAGCTCGATGGTCCAAATCATTTTAACTTTATCCCTTAATAGAAAAATTACTTGTTATTTAACTAATTTTGAAAATCTTTTGCACTAACATCATCAAAAAAATAATCTATTGGATTTTGTGCTACACCGTTCACACGTACTTCGTAGTGAAGATGAGGTGCATTAGAAAGTCCTGTATTGCCGCAACGGGCGATCAATTCACCGCGTTTAACTTTTTGTCCTTCATGTACTAAAATTTTTGAAAGATGTCCATAAAGTGTCTTCAAAGAATATCCATGATCCACTTCAATAGTCAGACCATAGCCGCCTCTATGTCCTGTGAAGTCTATTGTTCCTTCTGCTGAAGCATAGATCGGTGTGCCGACTTCATTATCAATATCAATTCCTTCGTGCATGCGAACGATGTGTAAAATTGGATGGAGACGCATACCAAAACTATGCGAATCGTAAGGTCCATCCATAGGTTTAATGGCAGGAAGATGGGAGAAACGAACTTTATTTTGGTTGTATGCCATTTCAATAGCTTCATAGCTTGTTGTTTGAAGATGCAGCTCTCGTTCTGCCTGATTTGCAGTTGCACGCAAGTTATTCAGCAATGTATTCACATTGGATGATGAAGTAAAATCAATGCGTTCATCAGTTCCGCCGGTTCCTGCTTTCTGTAAATCTTCGTCGAGTTTTGGCAAATCAGCAAGCAAACGTAATTCGTTTCCTTTATCACCCAGTAAATGTAATTGCTTCTGAATAATATCGAGCCGCTGTGTTAGATATCGCAATTGATTCTGTAACACCCTGTTTTCATTCATAAGAGAATTATTTTGAATGAATCCAAGACCAAAAACATCATTAGAATAAAATTGATTGACGACAAAGAGAGAGCCAAAAATAAATATTCCTAAAAGAAGCCCAAATATCATAAATCGAGTTCGTGCCCAACGAGCATCATGAAAGGTGAGCGACTCAAATGAAAAGCTATAAAGCTTTGTTTTTCTCATTTCCTCAATCCATCCATCAACTTGCACACTTCCAGTACCAAGATAACTGCTGGCAGAAAATAGGAAATTATCAATTCTTTGTCAAGAATCGTTTTCATCTTATTCAAAATCATGGTCAAAGTAATTAATAACCCGTTTTCCCTTTGTTTTTTCAGCAATTGCGGCATCAAGTCGTTTTGCAAATTCCTTCGCCGAATCATGTCCATAGTGTTTTAGTTGATAGTCCATAGCAATCACTTCAACTATAACCGTAATATTCTTTCCTGGAATTATCGGTAATTTAATGTGCGGTAGACTTACGCCCAAGATAGATATGTTTTCATGATCTAATCCTGTTCGTGTATATTCGATATCGTTCCGCCATTCTTGCAACTCGACAATAATCTCGATTCTCTTCTGAAACCGAATAGATCTAATACCAAATATTGAACGAACATCAATCAGACCAAGGCCTCGAATTTCCATGTAATGTTTTACAACGTCTGAACCAGCACCCATCAGAATTCCTTCGCCTTTGCGCGTAACCATCACGACATCATCAGCAACAAGACGATGACCGCGCTCAACAAGGTCTAAAGCGATTTCACTTTTACCTATACCTGAACGCCCGGTTATTAAAACTCCAATGCCGTCGACATCCACAAAAGAGCCATGCAAAACAGTTTGAGGTGCGAAATGGTCATCAAGAAAATCACTTATAAAATAAACAAATTTTGTGGTTTCTAAAGGTGTGAGAATCACAGATACATGATGTTCGGTGGCAATTGCTACTAACTCATCATCGAGTTTATTCTCACTTGTAACAAAAATACAAGGTAAATCAAATTTAAATATTGTTTTAAACGCGTTTATTCGTTCATCAAATGTCAAGTGATTGAGATATCGAATTTCCGTGTTGCCAAAAATTTGAACACGGTCGTATGTGAACAACTCAACATAACCTGCAAGCGCTAAGCCGGGTCTATGGATATTTTTATCTGAAATCTCTCGTTCAAAACCGATGTCGCCATTGACACTCTCTAATTTTAGGCGCTGCTTATTGACTTCAAATAAAAAACCCACAGTTATATTGCTTCTCTTTGTTTCTTTAATATGCCTAAGTGCCATCGTTAATCTCCCGGGTCGTTTATTCTTTTTCCCTAATCTTTCTTACAATCTTGCGGTCTTTTTCGTGAAGTCTCTCTTTGTATTTTTTTAAGCGAGTCGTTATTTTAGTAATAGCAATATCGATAGACTTTTCATACGCATCACTTGACCCGATGCCTGTCAAAACGTTGCCGTAAACAGATAATGATATCTCTGCGTTCTTTACACTGTCGCGCGATTTTTCATAAGAAAAAATGACCTCTGCTTTAATTATACCGTCATAGAAATGCGATAGATCTTCAATCGCATTCTGTGCGTATTCTGTTAGTGACGCATGAGGTTTGAAGTGACGCGATGTGATTTTAATGTTCATTGTACATCCTCCTTCCACCTGAATATTATTCGATATACAGCATTAATGAAGAATCTATGCTTTAGGATGAGCATTCTCATAAACTTTTTTCATTTGAGCGGAAGACACATGCGTATAGACCTGTGTTGTAGATAAACTTTCATGACCAAGCAATTCCTTGACAGCACGCAAATCGGCACCATGATTTAGCAAATGCGTAGCAAAAGAATGCCTTAAGATATGCGGACTTTTTTTTTCTATCTCTGAAACAACGCTGATATATTTTCGCACTAATCTTCCAACTGCCTGAGGGTACATACGGCGCCCTTCCTTAGTTACAAACAACGGCAATGCACCCAGCTCGATACCGGTATTTATCGACAACTTATTTTTCTCTTTAAGATAATCGTTTATTGCCGTCAATGCTTTTCTACCTATTGGCACGATACGTTCTTTACGTCCCTTTCCTTTTACTTTGACGAGACCATCTTCTTGCTTTAAATCTCCGACATTTAAATTTATCAATTCACTCAATCTTATTCCAGTGCTATAAAACAATTCTAGAATTGCCGTATCTCTTTTTCCATTAGCAGTGGATAAATCGGGTGACGAAAGCAGCCGTTTAACTGATTCTTCATCTAAAAAGGATGGCAGCCGTTTTCCTAATTTTGGTGTAATTAATACTAATGCAGGATTTCCATCAATTATTTTTTGCCTTCGGAGATATTTAAAAAACGAACGCATCGAGGCAATTTTCCTTGCAATGCTTCGCTGGTTGAATCCTTCATCAATCAGTGAGCCTATAAAGGTTCTGAGCGATTCTTTATGGACTCTGTCAAATGAATTAATTCCTTCCCTACGAAGAAATTGAATTAAGCTGAATAAATCCGTCTCATATGAAATAATCGTATGGGCAGAATAATTACGTTCGGTTTCTAAATACTCAAGGTAATTTCTGATAATTTTTTCCACAGTTTATTTCGCCCCCGTTTTTTTCTCTATGCAGAAATCACTTTCTCTGCTTGATTGATTTCATGTTTACAAGACGGACAAATTATATATTCGCCTTTAGCTTGTGAAAATTTAGCGACAACATATTCATTACCACAATAAGTGCATGTTTGCGCTACGGGTTTATCCCATGATGCAAAATCACAACTCGGATACTTCGAACATCCGTAAAAAATTCTTTTTCCTTTCTTAGTCTTTCGTTCAATGAGTTCACCTTCTTTGCATTTCGGACATTTGATGCCCATCGAGATTGGCTTCGTATTTTTGCATGACGGATAATTTGAACATCCTAAAAATGATCCAAAACGTCCGCCTTTTACTATCATATCTGCACCGCATAATTCACACTTACCTCCAACGACATGCTGCGTTTTTTCTGCATCTCCCGGAAGCGGCTTAGTATTTTTACATCCAGGATAACCGGTGCAAGCCATAAATTTGCCATTGCGGCCCCACTTGATCACCATTGGCCTACCGCACAATTCGCATAAGTCTTCAGTTTTTTCCTGCAAAGATTTCTTGATCGATGTAGCTAATCCAGAGGCTTTTTCTACTGATTGGTGAAACGGTCCATAAAAATCTTTCATAACATCTAAATATTTTTGCTTTCCGGAGGCAATAGTGTCCAATTCCTCTTCCATCTTTGCAGTAAATTTTACATTAAATATCTCGGGGAAATGGCAGGTCAACAGTCTGTTCACTTGCATGCCAAGATCAGATGCATAGAGCTTTCGTTCTTTTTGTTCGACATACTTTCGATCAATTACTGTTGTTACAATCATAGCATATGTACTCGGTCGGCCGATTCCCAAGGATTCTAATTCTTTTACTAACGTGGCTTCCGAATACCGGCCTGGTGGTTTAGTAAAATGCTGCAATGGAAAAAGATTTGTAATTTGCACTGCTAGACCTTTTGCCAAATTAATTGGAAGCTTAGACGTAGGATCTTTATCAGCTTGTTCCCCGTTGTTTTCTTCCTCAATATCGTCATATACTTGCAGAAAACCACGAAATGTCGAAACCTGATCGCTTGCTCTGAAAAGATATTCTCCTCCTGTTACCTCAACAGTAATTTGTTCAAACTCTGCCTGTGCCATCTGGCAAGCGATAAAACGATTCCAAATAAGCTCATAGAGTGCAAACATTTCTTTATCTAAATATTTTTTCACGATTTTAGGTGTCAGTTTCAATGAAGTTGGGCGGATAGCTTCATGTGCATCTTGTGATGCTTTGCCTTTCTTAAAGAGACGCGGCTCTTTCGGCAAGTATTCCTTGCCATAATTGTTATAGATATATTCACGTACATGCAATACTGCTTCTTCACTTAAACGTGTCGAGTCCGTACGCATATATGTAATAAGACCTGTTAATCCTTCTTCACCTATATCCTGACCTTCATACAATTTCTGTGCAAGCATCATTGTTCTTTTGGAAGACATGCGAAGGCGCTTTGCCGCTTCTTGCTGCAAGGTACTTGTAATAAACGGAGCTGGTGGATTTCGCTTTACAGGTTTTCGGACGACATTGCTGATTTCATATTTATTTTTTTGAACATTGGCCATGTAACCATTAGATGTCGTTTCATCCGGTATCCGTGGATCATCGCCTGCAACTTTTACAAGTTTCGCAAGGAATTTGTCATCATGCAATGTTGTAAATTCAGCTGTTAATGACCAATATTCTTGGGAAATAAATTTTTGAATTAATGCTTCGCGTTCGCAAATTAATCTTAATGCCACCGACTGCACTCGTCCTGCAGAGAGTCCGTAGTACATTGTTTTCCAAATAAACGGAGTTACTTTATATCCTACAATTCTGTCCATCGCACGGCGCGCTTGCTGCGACATTACCATATGCATATCTACTTTTTTAGGATGCGCCATGCCTTCTTTAACACCGGCTTCTGTAATTTCGTGAAAGAGTACTCGCCTTATATGTTTATTATCATCTTTTAGTTCTTCTGCGATGTGCGCTGCAATTGCTTCACCTTCACGATCTGGATCAGTTGCAATAAATACGGCTTTTGCTTTTTCGGCTTTTTCTTTGATTCGCCCGACTATTTCTTCTTTTCCCGCAATAGTTTCATAGACAACAGAAAACTCATTGTCTATATCGACACTCAGTTTGCTTTTAGGCAGATTCTTGATGTGTCCGACCGATGCTTCGACTAAATATTCCTTACCCAGATATTTGTTGATTGTTTTTGCTTTTGCCGGTGATTCAACTATAATAAGAGATTTTTCCATGCGACCTATTCTTCAGTGAATTGTATCATTAGTACCAATTGAAATTTGTCCTCCGCTGCTTTCCATATCAAATAAATAAGCGGCAACAAATGATTTCATTTCTGGCAGACCGACAGCAGCAAATCCGGCAGCCATAATTCGTTCAATAATAGACTCAACATCGGCGTTGTCGAGAAGTTCGAGCTGCTGACATTGAATTAAATATCCGTATGCTTGCGATTCCACAACCATTTTTTCCGCATCGTTCAACATACGGTGAGATGTGCTGGATCCGCTGACTGCATTTGTAATAGATTTTCCTATAGAAAGTCGTTCAAATAACCATGAAAATGCAGATGAAATTTCACTTTGGGTATATCCATCTCGCGTCAAAGATGATATATCTACATCATTGAGACGTTTATTTGAACGCATTTCGTTAACTAAAAAAAGAATTATTTCTATAATTCGTTCTTGCATAAGTATTACAACTTTGCCTTTCTATTCATCAATTCTAATAAATAATCTTCTCGTGAATTCATATTTTTTTTATCGCGTTGATTTTTATCATCATAACCAAGCAAATGAAGTGCACCATGAATCAACAACCGCATTACTTCCTGCGTGTATGTAACATTATATCGCTTTGCTTGGTTTCTTGCCGCGTCAAGATTGATGTAAATTTCGGCTTCAATATCGCCATCTTCGCCAAGTGAAAACGCAATTACATCTGTTATGTAATCATGCATAAGATATTTCTTATTAATTTTGCGGATATAACGGTTATTCGTACAAATTACCGCAATTCCTGGAATTTTTCTTCCTTCCTCTTTATAAACATTTTTTAAAGTACGCAAAATTTCCTTGCCGGGAAAACGCAGATAGCGATGGTTAGTCGAAAAAAAAATCATTCGTCCTGTCATCCCTGCTTCAGACTCCTTCCCCTCACCCGTGATGCTATTTTCTTTTGACCGGTAAGTGGAAGAATCGATTCGGTTAATGACAATGCAATACCTGAGAGCATTACTTCGGGACCTAATTTTGTAAAATCACCTGAGAGAATATTTCGATCAACGTTTGCATAAAGTGAACATCCGCCTTCTCGTTCGATTGTCAATCCGGAAAGTTTTCCATTCGATTCACCAACGAATGTAATTTCCCCCAGTATCTTGCTGATAACATACCCGGTGCAAAAATGTAATTGAAGATGCGCAGTCGGCGTATATACAGAAATAAGGTTCCCTTTTTGATTTCCGATGTTGATATTGGAATATATCTCAACAGCTAACTTTCGCCGTTGTTCTTTGTTTTCAACTTCAAAACGCACATTTTTACCTAATCGTTTCGGCTTTATGCCGAGCACTTGTGCCAGTTTCGCAAAATCATTTTGTTTGAATTCAAATTTCATTCACATCCTATTAAAAAAAATAATCCTAAGCTGATTTTTTTCTATCTTTAAATTTTTCTATTTAAATAAACCCACGCCAATATACATTCCACATAAGTGAATGTCAAGTTTAGATAACAATAGTTGTGTTTTCCACGGCGGCTTCACACTCGAATTTGTATCCCCTGCCTCGAATTTCTTTTTTGCATTTTTTTAAGATGTCGTCCACTTTTTCATCACTATGATTCTGCTCATGATGAAAAAGATATAAACGCTTAACGTTTGCTTCAGCCGCTAAGCGTAACGCAAATAAATAATCCGAATGCCCCCAACCAACTCTATCAATATATTCTTCCGGTGTATAAGTCGTGTCATGAATAAGAACATCTGCATTGCGGCAAAAATCGAATATTCTTTGGTTCGGATCACCATTGCCTGTCATAAATTTTTCTTTGATTTTTGATTCAAAATTACTCATTGAACCGGCAGAGGCTATATCGAATGGTTCATTGTCGCTGATATATATTAATGACTTCCCCTTATAATCGACTCTATAACCGAGAGCAAATCCGGGATGATTCACATAAATCATCTTCACTATCGCATCATAAACTTTCATTTCGCCTTCTTCTGTGACAGGAACAAATTTTATTTTCGCTTTTAAGTCATGAAGCTGGACTGGAAAATAAATACGGTTCATTTGTTCTGAAATAATTTCGCTTAACTTTTTTTCCGGGCGATCTGTTCCAACAATTGTCAATTCATTACCGGGAATGAATGCCGGCTTGAAAAAAGGAAATCCCTGAATATGATCCCAGTGCGGATGCGAAATGAAAAGATGAGCTTTAACAGATTCGCCGCTGTTGATAAGATAATCGCCGAAACTCCGGATTCCTGTACCAGCGTCAAAAATGATCAGCCGGTCATCGTCTAGACGAAGCTCTAAGCATGGCGTATTCCCGCCATATCGAACTGTCTGTTTACCTGGAGTTGGAATTGAACCACGCACGCCCCAAAATGTAAGTTTCATATTATCTCTTTCGATTGTTCATGATTTGTATGCCTGAACATAGCTGATATAATTTTCAGATGATTGATTTATAAATAGTTTTTCAGCTTCTGTCAATACACGTTTTATTTTAGCCGAAATACCTGCGACGAGCATTCCTTCCGGAACATCGAATCCTTCCAGTAAAATAGCTCCCGCAGCTACCATAGAATTTTTATTAATATGCGCTCCATCTAAAACAACAGCGACCATTCCAATTAAACAATAATTTTCAATTGTGCATCCATGTAAAACTGCTCTGTGACCGATTGTAACATTAGATCCTATATTTAATGGACCGGTTTTTGATGTAACATGCAAAACTGAATTGTCTTGAACATTCGTACGCGGACCAATGCGAATATAATTCACATCGCCGCGAATTACAGCATCAAACAGATACTGCAGTGTTCTTCAATTTCTACATCGCCGATGGCATTTACACCGTCTGCTAAAAATACTGATTCATGCAGTTTAGGTATTCGATTCTTATAAGGAATTATTCCCGTCATTTTTCGTTCATTGCTTTTGGCGGCGTCCAATTATCTCGTTTCCAATTTTTTAATTCCACCTTTACGCTTCCTAGAATAACTTTCATTCTTGCTTCAACTGGGACTCCCGCAGCATCGTTAGTGAAAACTCCTTCGAATCCGCCTGTCAACCCAAAAATTCCGACAAAGTTTGCCATTCCATCTAACTTCATAACATCAATCGGATATTTGACCGCATCAACACTTTCGTCTAAATGTTCGATACCAAAATTGATATTGGTAGCAACTTCATTTGTATCAATAAATGTTGGAATATTCGCCTGTTTTTTCTCAAGTGCATGTTCGCGCGCATAATAGAAAAGCGATAATCCATCTTCACAAGGATTAGAAATATTAATTATGCGTTCGCCGTATTCCTTATATTCACCGGTTCGAAGTTTTTCCCCCCATTCATAATACATTTTGTGTCCTTCATAATCGAAGTTCATTTTTCTATAAGTAATTATTTTGCTTGAGCTATCTTCGCTCAGCCATTTGTAGGTAACTGCATGCTGATCCATTTCAGTGTAAAATCGCACGTGCAATTCCACCAGCCAATTCAATGATGGGTTGGAATCCATAATTGCTTGCGCATGATACAATACTTTTCCATTTCGTTCTTCTTTTTGAGTTACCTTAAATCGGATAGTTCCAATATTGAAGAAAGAATAATGAACGCTATATTCCAATTCTTCCCCCGCTTGCAGCATAATTTCATTCTGCTGCAATTGCATTAAATTCTCATTTAAAGACTGGGTCAAAGATTTTTCATTCTGCCGAGTAGAGCTAACTGCCGTTTGCATAAATAATATGAACCCAATATATATAAAAATAAATAACCGCATTTTTTTCTTAAAGTACAACTTATTTTAGTTTTGCAATTTTTTCTGCTTCAGGAAAAAGAGTTAACGCTTTCTGAATTTGATTATCAACTTCTACCATGACGCCGTACCATTTTTCAAGACCAAAAATCATTTGTGCGATTTCAGCTTTGAGACGCACTTTTAGGAAATTAAGATCCTTTGAATATTCTTTTTCGTCCACCTTTACTTCTTTGGTTTCAATAAACTTCTTAAATTCTTCCATAAGATCATTCGAAATTATATAATTAGATTTATAATCTTCATAATTCTTGCCGTATTTTTCCCTTAGAACAAAACCCGGACCTTCCATATAATTTTTGCAAAAATCATAAAAAAGATTTTTCCTCCAAACAGTCTGTATTAATCCTGTAACCTTTTCCGATTTAACAATATAGTCTGGAGTGATACCACCGCCGCCAAGCACCGTGCGTCCGGAGGCGGTTTTAAAAACCGGGATAGACGTATCTGGTTTTGCATCCCTTTTATGCTCAAGATTATCACCTTCTTGTTCATCGCGCTGGAATGCTTCCAGCTGGTATTCGTCCTTATCTTTTCCCTGATACGATCGTTGAATCAAACGGCCACTTGGAGTATAATACCTTGCAACGGTTAAACGAAAAGCCGAATGATCACTTAATTCATATTGGCGTTGTACTAATCCTTTTCCGAAAGATGTTTCGCCGACAATCAAACCGCGGTCCCAATCCTGAAGAGCGCCAGCCACAATTTCACTTGCACTTGCAGAAGCATTATCTATAAGCACAATTAATGGAAGTTTTTCATAAGGATCACCGGTTTTTGCAGTGTATGATTCTTCAAATTCCGGTTTTCGGGATTTTGTATAAACTATTCTGTGCGGGTTATCGGTAGTCCCGCCGTCGAGAAATTCATCTGCCATGCGGACTGCTTCCTCTAAATAGCCGCCGCCGTTACTTCGTAAATCCAAGATCAGTTTGTTCATACCTTCTGCTTTAAGCGTCTGAAGCGCTTTATCCATTTCATTGTGCGTAGTTTCTTTAAACTGATTAACTTTGATGTAACCAACATCCTTGGTAATCATAAGTGCTGCGTCAACACTCGTAATAGCAATTTCATCGCGGATGATGACAAACTCAAGAATTTCTTTAACACTTGGCCGAACCACCGAAATTTTTACTCTAGTCCCTTTCGGTCCACGCAGTGTATGCATAACTTGCTGGTCCGTCCATTTAATAGAAGACGAGTCGTTAATTTTGACTATGCGATCATTGGAAAGCACACCCATTCGTGCTGATGGTCCGCCGGCAACCGGTTCGATGACTGTAATTGTATCATTTAAAATACGGAATTGAATACCGACACCTTCAAATTTTCCTTTGAATTCCTCCTGTACTTTTTCATACTGCTTAGGCGGAATATAAACTGAATGCGGGTCAAGCGTGTTAAGCATTCCAACAATCGCCGCATCCGTCAGTTTTCCGGTATCTACATCATCAACATACACTTTATCTGCAGCACTTAGAACATCGCCAAATTTTTTAATCTGATCGTAAATATTGTCGGCAGAAATCAGTTTGTTGATTTCCATCCCGGCAAAAATACTTACAAAAGCCAGTGTCGCAACCGTGATTAAAGAAAACCTCTTTTTCATGCGCTTTTCCTTATTAATAACAGCAATATGCTTTAATTTTGCTATATATGATTCGTTATTTTACGTGCTCAATCACTCATAATTTTAAGGTACGTGAAATCAGCCGAAAATCAAAGATAGTACAATACCATTATGTATTTCTACAATACGAATACACTCTGCAATAGTTCTAAAGACGATGAAAATAATTTTATGTGGAAGTATGTAAAAATCCGACTACAATCGAACAAAAGTAAAAAAATGTTTTCAGAGCTATCTTTTTTGCAATTTTCTTTCTTAAATATTATTCTGGTTTCATTTGCGGGAAGAATATAACGTCCCTAATTGAATCCTGATTCGTTAACAACATAGTCAGCCGATCAATACCAATGCCCAAACCGGTTGTCGGCGGCATACCATATTCGAGTGCACGAAGAAAATCCTCATCTATTACTTGTGCTTCTTCATCACCGCGAGCAGCAAGTTTCATTTGTTCTTCAAATCGTGATCGCTGATCAATCGGATCATTCAGTTCAGAAAATGCATTGCATAGTTCCTTTCCATTCACAATTGCCTCGAATCGTTCGACTAATCCAGGTTCTGATCTGTGTTTTTTTGCAAGCGGTGACATTTCAATCGGATAATCCGTGATGAATGTCGGTTGAATTAAATGCGGCTCAACTTTCTCTCCAAAAATTTCATCAATAATTCCTCCGGCACCTGTCTTAGTATCTATTTCGATATGCAATTCTTTCGCAATTGATCTTAGCTGATTCTCATTTTTATCTCTCAAATCCTTTCCAGTAAATTCTTTAATGGCATCGAACATTGTAATTCGTTTCCACGGCGGAGTAAAATTTATTTCACGATTTCCTAATTTTGCGCTTGGAGATCCGTTGAGTGTAACCGCTATGTTCGAAACAAGTTCCTCCACTAAATTCATCATCCACATATAATCATGATACGCAACGTAGAGCTCCAGCATCGTGAACTCCGGATTGTGTGTTTTATCCATTCCTTCATTGCGAAAGTCCTTAGAAATTTCATAAACACCGTCGTAACCGCCGACAATTAACCGTTTAAGATAAAGTTCGTCTGCGATTCGCATATAAAGTTTCATATCCAACGCATTATGATGTGTCACAAACGGTTTCGCCGATGCACCGCCATAAATTGGCTGGAGAACCGGTGTTTCAACTTCCAAATATCCACGCACATCCAAGAAATTCCTGATAGCACTAATCATCTTCGATCGCTTTACAAACACTTGCCGAACATCTTGATTGACGACTAGATCAAGATACCGCTGACGATAACGCAGTTCTTTATCGGAAAAAGGATCATAGATTGTCTTGTTCCCTTGCGCATCTGTTTTTTCTTTTGCTATTGGCAACGGCCTTAAAGATTTTGAAAGAAGAATAAGTTCAGATCCATGGATAGAGACTTCCCCCATTTTTGTACGAAAAACAAATCCTTTAACGCCAATTATATCGCCGATGTCCATAAGTTTAAAAGCATCATAAGATACACCAATATCGTCACGCCGTAAATAAATTTGAATTCTTCCATGCGAATCTTGAATATGACAGAACGATGCTTTGCCCATCCGGCGGATAGACATAATTCTTCCTGCTATTGATACAATTCGCTGATGTGCATCATCTTTAAATTGAGCGATGATTTCTGTCGAAAATGCGTCACGCGTAAATTCATAAGGGTACGGATTCATTCCGAGCTTTGTCAGTTGTTCTAATTCTTCCCTCCGACGAAGCATCAGAACGTTAATATCTTCATGCTCTTGTTCAGAAAAATGAGTTTTATTGTCTTCAGCCATAATAATTCCGATAATCAAAATTATTCATTTTATTTTTTTAAAATCTTTAATGTCGAATGCGGAAAAAAATCTATAGTCACGAGTATATTTCGTCAATTTCTTTTCTGCTTATAGAACCGGTAAGTTTTTTCAAATGGTTGACTTCGCTTAGATTTAGAAATCTCCAATTTCCACGAGGAAGTCCGAGCGTTGTGAGCCCAGCAAAGGAAACACGATCGAGTTGCTTGACGTCATGCCCAATCACTTCAAATATTCTTCGTATCTCGCGATTCTTTCCTTCCTTTAAAGCAAGTAGTAATTTCTTTCGTTTAGAGCCGTCAATAATTTCAGCCGATTGAACTTTTGCCAAACCATCTGCAAGCCGGACACCTTTACGAAGTTTTTTAAAATCTTCATCGCTAACTTGACGATCAAGCGTAACACGATACAATTTTTCAATTTCATATTTCGGGTGGATCAACGCATTTGCCAAATCACCATCGTTTGTAAAGAGCAAAACACCGGTTGTATTTCTGTCTAATCTGCCAACCGGAAAAATACGTTGTTTGACGTGAACGTACTTCATTACTGTAGTGCGTCCTTTTTCATCACTCATCGTTGTAATAGCATCTTTAGGTTTGTTGAAGATAATATATACGAGTTTTTCTTCAAGGTTGACCAACTCACCTTGAACGGAAATTTTATCTTTACCGACGCGCACTTGAATGCCTAATTCTTTGACTAATTTTCCATTGACTTTTACCGCACCCGAAAGAATTAGTTCATCGTTCTTTCGGCGGGATCCAATTCCAGCCATTGCAAGGTAGCGGTTCAAGCGAACAATTTCTTGATGAAACCCTGAATCTTTTCTCTCCAAATTTTCCAGCGCGTTTGCGTCTGTTCTTTTATGACCTTCGGTTTCACTGACTCTGAAGTGTTTTGGCCGTCTTCTCGAATCAATTCTTCTTTTGTTGATGATATTCCTCCGTTTTGTAATTCTAATTCTGAAGTTTTTTCCGATTCAATTCTGTTGTCTTCTATTCCTTTTGGAGTTTCAACATTCGATTTTTTTAATTGAACGTTATTTTCAAGTCCGACGCTTCCATCAAGTATGCCTTCTTCAAAAGAAACTATTGATATTTCTTTTTGAATATTCTCAACTTTTACTTCTTCAATCTTCAATATTTCTTCCGACGAAGTATCTTCAGAAACAAATTCAATCTTTTCCTGTCCCGATTCTTCTAACACCTTTCGTTCTTCAACAGGCATTATTTTTATTTCTCGCATTTTTATATGCGGAATAATTTCAACATCCTTCTCATCCAATTCTGACTTCTTTTTTGGTATATGCGGCAGGCGTGATTTAAAATCTTCTTGTTCTTTTCGCGTTTGTTCAGCCCCGGCTTGTGCCTCCAACATTCTTCGTTCTGTCTCAAATTGACTTTCACCTAAAATTTCTTCAATCTCCCTTGGCCGAGGCAAATCGGTGATATCGTTCAACCCAAAATGCTTTAAAAATTCTCTTGTCGTTCCATACAAAAGAGGACGTCCGACGCTTTCAGCGCGTCCTGTTACTGAAAGCAATTCTTTTTCCAGCAAAGTTTTTAGGACATAATCGCAATTGACGCCACGAATTTTTTCGATCTCAGCTTTTGTAATCGGCTGTTTATAAGCAACGATTGCTAAGGTTTCAACACCGGATTGCGATAGTTTTCTTCGTCCTTGTTCCTTGTAGAGTTTTCCAAGCCATTCAGCATAATCCGTCGACGTTGCAAACTGATATCCGCCGGCAATTTGCACAATACGATACGGCCGATCCTGCTTCGAATATTCTTCATTAAGGTCGGAAATAATTTGCCGTATTGTCTCTGGTTCTATTTGCCTTGATTCGTCATTACGTAAATTTTCACCTTGATAAATAGAACGAATCTGGTTGACAGCAAGAGGTTCCTGAGCAGCAAAGATTAATGCCTCGACTAATGCTTTGACTGTAGTTGGAATTTTCAACTCAGGTTTTTCTATGGCTGTTTGCTCTTCTGTCAATTCACATTTCTCATAATAGATAGATCGCCGAATGGCTTTACTTGTCTGATAATTATTTTCTTGGCACGTATTACTTCTAACAATGCAAGAAAAGTAACCACAATACGAATTCGTTCCGTAAAATCTTTAATCAAATCGTAAAAAGTAGCTTCCGAGCGCCGCGAAAAATATTCTTCAATATAGGAAATTTGTTCTTCGACAGTTACATTAATTTTTTCAATCTCATGAATAAATTTCTTGGGCATTCGATCCATAGCAAATTTAAATGATGCGATTAAATCAAAAAATGTCACTTCGCGAATCATATCTTCGCTGGTCTCTTCTTCTACCGTGCGTTCATCAGCAGAATGATAACCGCGATAGCGCACCTTCATCTGTTCTTCTTCGTAATTCTTCATCTTCAAAGACATTTCTTTGAAACGTTTGTACTCTACCAGGCGCTGTACTAAATTTGTACGCGGATCAAGTTCTTCTTCTTCACCTTTTTCTGGAGGTAAAAGCATTTTTACTTTTATCTGCATCAATTCGGCAGCCATGACTAAAAACTCACCCGCGATTTCTAAATCAAATTGCTGCAGAAAATGCATATAACCTAAAAATTCCTTTGTGATGCTCGCTATCGGAATGTCATAGATATCTAATTCATCTCGCTTGATAAAAAACAGCAGAAGGTCCAGCGGGCCTTCGAAATCATTGAGTTTAATTGTATACATTAGCAGTCAGGGTTTAACACTTGCCATTTAGCATCTTTGCGGTTATTGTGTGTTTTCTTTCCATTTTTACTTTTTATTTTATTATCCTATCTTCATTGCTTCATGAACTTCATTCATTGTCTGCCTTGCAACTGCTTTAGCTCGCAGTTCACCATCAGCAAGAATGTTTTTTACATCATCTATATGTGCTTCATAATATGATCTTTTCTCATAGTTCGGTGTCAATGCATCAATAATTTTTTTTGCACAATTCATTTTGCAATCGACACATCCAAGTTTTCCGCTTTCACAATTCGCACGAATCTCCGGTACTTCTGCAGAATTAAATTTATTATGATATGCAAAAATCAGACATATATCAGGATGTCCGGAATCACCTTTACGGACCTTTTGAGGATCAGTCAAAGCTGTTTTGAGTTTTTTCATTATCGATTCAGGCGGGTCTGAAAGAAGAATTGTATTTCCAACCGATTTGCTCATTCTTTTTCCATCCAATCCGGGCAAACGGGCAAACTTAGTAATTTTTCCCTCCGGTTCGGGAAAAACCGGAGCATATTGTGCATTAAAACGCCTCGCAAGCTCACGCGTAATTTCAATATGAGGTAATTGATCTTCGCCGACTGGAACTACATCGCCTTTATAAAGAAGAATGTCAGCCGCTTGCAGCACCGGATAGCCAAGATGACCATAAACAACGCTGTCCATTTCAAGATCGCGAACTTGTTCCTTTAAAGTAGGATTCCGTTCAAGACGCGAAGTAGTAATAAGCATTGAAAAAAGAAGGTGAAGTTCCGAATGCTCTTTAATTTGCGATTGACGGAACATTGGACTTCGAACAGGGTCAAGTCCGGCTGCAAGCCAATCGATTAACATATCGATAGAGTTTTTATAAATCTCAGATGTATCCGGATTTGTTGTCAATGCGTGATAATCGGCAATAAGGTGATAATTCTGATAGTCACTTTGCATTGCTACCCAATTCTCTAAAGCACCCGTAAGATGGCCAAGGTGCAGCTTTCCTGTCGGACGCATACCACTAAGTATAATTTTCTTTTTTTGATTCAAGCGAATAATAAACCCCTTTCGGCGGAACAGTTCATAGCATTCATTTAGCAGTAATCAGAAATAATTCTTGCTGATAACAAGTTGCCAACGACTTACAATTAATTCATAAACAAGTACGGTTTCCAGTGATCATCTACCGTACCGACAAAATGCCTTATAAACATGACGTGATTTGGACGAATTGGTTTGCGCAGTAGTTTCATCTGTGCTTCATGCAATGTCCGGTCTCCTTTTTTGTTATTGCAGGAAACACAAGCGGCAACAAGATTTTCCCAAGTATCCGGACCACCTTTTGCCTTAGGAATAACATGATCTACTGTAAGCATTGATTCTGTTTTTCCACAATATTGGCATAAATGTCCATCCCGGCGTAATATGTTTTTATGAGAAAGGACAATTTTCTTGTAGGGTAGACGAATATAGACAGAGAGGCGAACAATGCTTGGATAAGGCATCGATGTATAAACAGAACGTATTTTTTTCCCCTCACAAGCTGCAATAAGTTCTGCTTTGCCTAAATATAAAAGGACTATTGCTTTTTTGACATTACAGATGCTCAATGGTTCATAATCATGATTGAGTAACAAGTGACTTTTCTGCTTAGTTTTCCGTCTGCGTTGACGGTTCTTTCAAATACACTGAAGACCTATGCACCTCCTTATTATACAATTGAGTTATTAGCTTAAAGTTTTACTTTATTTTCAGCTTTTCTATCAAAAATATACCATAATCCATACAGAGAGTCAAGATGTGAAAAGAAAAGCGACCGATATTTTATTGAAAATTGAATGAAACATTCCAAAGGTTTCCTGCAATTAAACAAAGTAAACCTTCGCGAATCAGTGTTTAATTACTTCTATTTCTTCTACTTATTTCCTTCATCGAATCACCTCCATATTTTTCTAAAAAAGCATTTGCTAAAACTGGAGCGACAACCGCTTCACCAATAACAGATGCTGCCGGAACCGCACAAACATCTGAGCGCTCATATCGTGATTCTACTATTTTATTTGTTAAAAGATCGACGGATTCCAACGGTTTTGCAAGCGTAGCGATCGGTTTCATTGCTGCACGGAGAACAATCATTTCTCCATTTGAAACGCTTCCTTCAAGTCCGCCGGCGCGATTAGTTTTACGACGAATATTCTCTGCCACGGAGTTATACTCCCGTGCATTTAATTGGTCGGAAGTTTGAACTCCATTCAATCTATTTGATTTCAATGTGAACAAATCATGTACCTTTGAACCGTATTTCATCGCATTTGCAAATCCATCTCCAATCTCAACACCCTTAATCGCTTGAATTGACATCAATGCTTGAGCAAGTTGAGCATCTAACTTTCTATCGTACTGCACATAACTTCCCAATCCTATTGGGGCACCTGAAACAATAACTTCAAATATTCCGCCTAGTGTATCGCCTGCTTTCTTCACTTTCCTAATTTCTTTTATTGCTTTTGCCTCTACTGATTTATCAAGTATCCGCACTTCGGATTTGTCAGCTTCTTCTGCGATAATATATGCGCCACAAGTCGAATGGTTGATGGATTTTGAAATTCTCCGATCAATATTCGTTCTATCCTTTATAGCTGCTGAGCCAATACTTAAGACATGACTGCCGATGAATATACCATTGACTTCTAAAAATTTTCTGATAATTGTACAAAGTGCTACTCGCATCGCGGTTTCCCGAGCGCTTGCCCGATCAATCACATTGCGCAGATCGTCAAATCCGAATTTTATTGCACCGGAATAATCAGCGTGACCGGGGCGAGGAATTGTAATTTTCTCTATTCCTGCTCCATCTCCAAATACAGACATCTTATTTGACCAATTCTGCCAATCCTTATTTTGAATCATCAAAGCAATCGGAGAACCGATAGTTTTGCTGAATCGTATGCCGGAAAGGATTTCGACTTTATCAGTTTCAATTTTCATTCTGCCGCCGCGGCCGTATCCTTGCTGCCGTCTCCATAACTGGTGATCGATATATTCAGCAGAAATTTCTACACCTGCGGGCATTCCTTCTAAAATACCAACAAGCGCTTTACCATGCGATTCTCCTGCAGTTAAATAGCGGATCATAGACTTGCTCTCTTGATTATTATTATAAGGATGAATTACGTTTTGTTTTAATTATATAATCAATAAAACAAATTTTAAAGGGAGATTCAATTAGAAGACAAATAAAAAGCGCGACTTATTTGCTAAGCCGCGCTTAAAAATTTATGATTTGAATTTAAGATTCAAAAATTATTTAGGCATTTCAATGGGGACGAAGCGCATTTTCTTATCTTCACCTTTCACTCTCAGCATAATAGCATCACCCGGTTTAAGCTTTTTAATTGATTTCTCAAATTGTTCCGGTGTCGCTATTTTTTGATCTCCAACATCAGTCACTATATCTCCTTTCCGCAATCCACGTTCTTGCGCAGGACTGAGGTCTTCTATATCTGAAACCAAAACGCCTTTTTCAATATCATACTGTTTCTTAATTTTTGAATCAATCGATTTCACCGTGACGCCAATTTCTTTTACATCAACAGTTTTTTCTGCCTGGACATCGGATTCAGTTTCACCTTTTTCATTATTGATATTTTCCGCCGTGTCTTTTTCATCGCGCGAGCCAAGAGTCACTTTTTTCTCAATGTCTTTTTTATCTCTCCATATTTTGAGTGTGACAATTGAGCCTGGATGTTTACTTGCTATCATGGTTTGCAATTCCTGTGTAGAATTAACTTCTTTTCCATCGACAGCAAGAATAATATCGCCATATTCTACACCTGCTTTATCAGCAGCTTCATCCTTCGTAACTGATTCAACAGCAACACCTGTTGTTTTATCAAGTCCAGCTGCCTTCGCATAAACCGCATCGACTGGTCTAATTTGCACTCCAAGAAATCCGCGCCGGAATTTTCCATATTTAATTATATCCGTTGCAACTTGTTTGGCAAGATTCAACGGAATAGCAAAACTATATCCTTGATACCTTGCATTTGTTGTTGCAATGGCACAATTTATTCCAATAACTTCTCCATTTATATTAACAAGAGGCCCTCCGCTGTTGCCTGGATTAACTGCAGCATCAGTTTGAATAAAATTTTCAATTCCATAAGCATCTCCGATAATGCCGATGTTTCGTCCAAGAGCGCTTACTATTCCTTGAGTCATTGTAGACTTCAAACCTAATGGCGCACCAATTGCAAACACAATATGTCCTACTTCAACTTCATCTGAATTGCCAAGCGTAGCGACAGGTAAATTCTCTGCATCAATTTTTATTACGGCAAGATCTGTATATTTATCCGTGCCGATAAGTTTTGCTTTAAATTCTCTCGTATCAAAAAGCTGAACTTTAATTCCATTTTTCTTCACATTAGCAACGACATGATTGTTGGTCAAAATATATCCATTTGCCGTAATTATAACACCGGAGCCAGCTCCGACTTCAGGCCCACGTTTTGGTATATCAAATTTAAAATCCGGGCCAAAGAATCGACGGAAAAATTGGTTTTGATCATCTGGAGAATCTGATTCTGTTTCTCCGTTCATCTCGACTTGTACGTAAACGACAGAGGGTGTTACTGTTTTCCCTACATTATGAAAAGCTTCATTTAATGCCTGCAATGTAGAATTCGGTTTAGCAAACGTTTGTTGAGAACCAAGTTTGACGTCTTCACCGGCAAATGAAAAATCAACTCCCTTAAAGCTTGATACCAACACGACTCCAAAAATAATTCCAAGACTAATTAAAAAAATGGCGGCTAACACTGATTTTGATGACATATTGTTCCTCCAATTTATTTTGCAGCTTTTTTATGATTAAATAATTCTGTCGATTTCAAAGGTTTTAATCCTTCAAAGTGATATCGTAAATATAGACGTAAAAACTCATCAATTTGGTTCCCGACATCATTATCAAATTCAAGATTGCCAAGAGTAGGTATCTGTGAATTCAACAGCCGCCGCAAAATTTGTAATCCTTGAATCGTAATAGAAATAAATGTCGCATCCTGGTCGATACGCGTTGAAAAAGTATTTGGTGAACAACAATTATTGCAAAAGACTGCCCCTCGAGTTACTTGAAATGCGAATTGCTTCTCGCCATTGTTTATTACGAGATGATTACCACACTCGCCACAAATTTCAAAATTCGGTGCATATCCAAACAGTGAAGCAAGTCGTAATCGGAATGCATTTAAATATGATTGATAATTTTTGGAACTGGAATTAAGCGCTCTCAATGTTTCGCAGAGTAAAGTGAATAGCGCAGGATTTTTCTCTTCGTCATGCGTAACTTGATTAATGAGTTCAATCACCGCTAATGCCATGGTCATTCTATCTAAATCTTCAGTAAGGTTTTTAAATGGAATTATGGAATCACATTGCGAAATCAGATGAATATCTCGGTGCTCCTTTTTGTATATAACAAGCATCGAATGTGTCATCGGCTCTAATGCCGAACCAAATTTACTTTTCGCTGTTCGCGCTCCCTTGGCAATCCCTTTCAGTTTCCCAAATTCTTTTGTATAGAAAGTGACAATCTTACTTGTGTCACGATATTTCATCGATTTGAGAATTATAGCTTCTGTCTTAATAAGCATTGGTTCTTAGTACTTTGGTATTGATGATTGGAGCGAACGAAGCGAATCATAAAATGGGGGAAATAAAATTCCCCGATCTGTAACAATCGCGCTTATTAGTTCGTTCGGAGTAACATCAAATGCCGGAGAATAAACCGACATGCCTTCCGGTGCGATTCGTTTTCCGAATATTTCCGCAATTTCTTTTTCATTCCGCTCTTCTATTGGAATATCTTTGCCTGTTTTTATTTGAAAATCAATTGTCGAAATTGGTGCAGCAACATAAAATGGAATTCCATGATGTTTAGCCATCACTGCAATATTATATGTTCCAACTTTATTAGCTACATCGCCGTTAATAGCTATTCGATCTGCACCGACAATAACCGCATTAATTTTTCTTTGCTGCATCAGAAATGCAGCGGCGCTATCCACAATCAGAGTCGCTGGAATTTTTACTTGCTTCATTTCCCATGCAGTCAATCGTGCACCTTGTAGAAGCGGCCTTGTTTCATCAATATATACATGCTCGAGTTTTTTATTTTCCCATGCTTTAGTGATAATGCCTAAAGCTGTTCCGCGTCCGCCGGTGGCAAGAGCACCTGTATTGCAATGAGTCAAAATGGAACAAGATTGCCGAAAAAGTTCAACACCAAAAGAACTAATACGCTCGCACATTTCAAAATCTTCTTGATGAATTAAAAGCGCTTCGTCAACTAAATGTTTTTGTAAATCGGCAATAGAGTTTGTCTGCCAAGAATCTATTACTCGGTGCTGTCGTTCCAAAGCCCAAAAGAGATTAAAAGCAGTCGGACGTGTAGAAGAAAGAATGTCCATTGCCGATTGAAGATAAGATCGTACACCGCCGACTTTGTTTCTTTTTAACTGAAAACTTGCAAGTGCAACTCCATAAGCTGCTGCAATACCAATTAGCGGCGCGCCGCGGATTGCGAGCCGCATTATTGCTTCAGCTAAAACAGCAACATCACCAGTTTTAATAAATATTTCTTCGAGGGGAAGTTTCGTTTGATCAAGAAACCGGATATTGCCGTCTATCCATTCTAACGGCTTCATATCATTCACTTCTCATCAAATCGCGATAAATCGCTGAAAGAATGAAAACGGTCATGAATTTTTAAGTAACTCAAATCACGCAAACTATCAACACTAAATTTTTCCACACAGAACGAAGCTAATGTACTGCCATATATGATGGCACGCTTTAGATTTTCGGAAGAAATATCGTCCGTTCGTGCAAGCCAGCCGATGAAACCGCCTGCAAAAGAGTCGCCTGCACCCGTCGGATCAAAAATTGTTTCCAGCGGATAAGCAGGCGCGAGAAAATTGTATCATCTGTTACAAGCATTGCACCATGTTCACCTTTTTTAATGATAATAATCTGCGGGCCCATTTTAATAATTTTTTTGGCTGCTTTGATAAGATTGGGTTCGTGCGTAAGAAGACGAGCTTCAGAATCATTGACAATGATTACATCCATAAATTTCATGGTTTCTGCCAGTTCTTTTGGTTTTGTCTCAATCCAATAATTCATCGTATCGCCAACAACAAGACGCGGTTTCTTGATTTGATTTAAAACCTGTAATTGAAGCACCGGATCAATATTGCCAAGACAGACGTACGAAGAAGATTTGAATCTTTCGGGAATTTTTGGATCAAAATTTTCAAAAACATTTAAATTCGTAAAAAGTGTGTCGCGTACATTCAAATCGTAATGGTACTTTCCGCCCCATTGGAAAGTTTTGCCATTTTCGATTATCTGCAATCCATCCAAATCTATCTGTCTCGATTCCAAAAATTTAATATATTCTTTCGAAAAATCTCCTCCAACTACACCGACAAGACGAATAGGCACAGTCAAATAACTTGCGGATGCAGAAATGTATACTGCAGATCCACCTAAAGCTTTCTTTATATTTCCAAAAGGTGTTTCGACAGTGTCGAGTGCAACAGAACCAACTACTAACAGACTCACTATGATATCCTTTCGATTTTAAATTGGCGCAATTTCTACTAATCCGGCGGTGTCTTTATTTCCAACTATAAATTCATTTACAATCTTAATAGAATGTTTTTGACCGGGCCACACAAGCCGTTTTCTTGCGTCTTGATATCTCAGCCATTCGAACCTTTGATGTTCTTCAGATAATTGCAGTACCGAAGACGAATCGAGTTCAGCGGCAAAAACCGGAGCCAATTGAATCGTATCTTTCACCAGATCAAAATATGTATCCACATACGGAACTGTCCAGCATCGTTTAGGAATCAAACCAGTTTCTTCTTTTAATTCGCGCATCGCCGCTTTTAAAGCAGTTTCGTTTTTTCTCATAGTTCCCGTCACAATCTGCCAGAGTCCTGGATAAAGCTTATCATCCTTAGCCCTTTGAAGAATAAGAAAATGCGTTTCTGCATTAAGTTTTCTAAAAGCGCACACTTCCACAATTTGATTGCTAATACTTGACAGAATGATTCTTTCTTTTATTACGAAAAAGATAAACGAATTTTAATTGAATTCAAATTCCCGGATTAGAAGAATGAAAAATTACTTTCTAACAGGCTGAATTCTCCAATTCGATAAAAATATTCCGCATGCGATTCCGACATTAAGTGATTCTGCTTTACCGAAACGTGGAATACTTAAAACCTCATCAACTTGCCGAAGAATATCTGGATTCACGCCATGCGCTTCACTTCCTAAGATAAGAACAGATTTTTCGTGAAGTGTTTTGGATCCAAGCGGCTTTCCATCAAGTGCTGTTGCAATGAGTTTGAAACTTTCAGATTGAAGATGAGAGATTGCGGTCTTCAATTCAAGATTCTCAAATACTTTCAAATGAAAAATTGAACCCGAAGTCGCACGCACAACTTTCTCGTTATATACTGAAACACATCCTTCACTTAAAAGAACCGCATCAACACCAAACCAATCGCAAGTACGAAGAATTGTTCCAAGATTTCCAGGATCATTGATATGGTCGCAGGCGACTATTAATTTTGCAAATTGAAGTTTTTCTATTCCGAATTCTTCAATTTGTTGATGGACAAGTGCCACAACTCCTTGAGAATGGACTTCGTCAGAAATTTGTTTTAACTGTACTTCTTTTAATTCTTTTATTGGAATATTGCGTTTTTTTGCTAATGTCAACAATTGCTGGTGTTCAGATTTCAGACTTGCTTCTGGAAGTACTGCGATGAGTTCGATATGAAAATCCGATTGTAAAGCATCCTGAAGCGGACGCCAACCCTCAAGAATAAATTTTCGCTCACTATCCCGATTTTTCTTCTGCTGAAATGAGCGAAGATATTTTATTTCAGATTGAGTTAAATTCACAATGGAATATAGAGAAAAAGTGAAGGAGAAACAAAACCCATGAAAATCGTAGCGTAGGCGAATAAGGTTCGTTAGTGTCACCTCAGCTTTAGAGCAGGAGGACCTGTTCTCCGTAGCTTTAACGCAGGAAAATCCCCGCCAAAAAGATGGCGGACGAGTCGACGGGTAAACCGACGGGCAGGAGTTCAGTATGACATTGTCGTATTTTTGAGATATGTTCATGATAGAGCATGTTGTGTAGATGCACAAACTGGCAGTTCATGCAATGGAACCAATGGTTCAACCTGAAATACATCTGATCCGGCCAGCGGAACTGGTAATTCAGACAAGAGAACTATTGATCCGGACGATGGAACTCATGGTTCGGACAGTGGAACTAAGAACCGGGACAACGGAACTTGTAGCTCGGAACACGGAACTCATGGTTCAACCAGTGGAACTAGTAACAGGAACAACAGAACTCATGATTTTTCAAACGGAACTTACAGCTTGGATGACGGAACTAATAGTTCGGACAGCGGAACTAATAACCCGGACAATGGAACTTGTGGCTTGGGCAACGGAACTTGGGGTTTTTTTGATGGATTTAACGGTTTCCGCTGTGTCACCCCGAACTCGTCCCGCTGTACGGGATGCCGTACAACGGCATTTCGGGGTCTGCTTTTCCTAAAAAATGGATGCTGAAACAAGTTCAGCATGACTTCTTAGAAGCGTCGAGGTCAAAAGACTTTAGGGACGAGGCTAAGAGAACGATAACCAATAGCCCCTTCCGGGTAACGAAGGGGCTATTGAAATTAATAAACGATTATTTCTTTGCTGTATCTGGAGATTGAGCAGGAACTTTAGCGGCAGTTGTTATATTCTTTTTAGCCCGCACCACCGCATAGCGCAGCGGTTTAATGGCTTCAAACTCTCCCAAAATTTCCGGCTTGTTATAGAATTGCGCAGAAGCCGCGCCGTAAATAAAGTCTGCCGCTTCTTCCACAGCATCCATTGCCTGCCATGCCTGTGCCGTGGCTTCCGGTACGTCTTTATGCTTCGCCGATTCCTGTGTTGAATCCACAGTACCGAGCGATGCCGCAGCAGCAACCAACGCATCTTTATCTGTTGCCAACAGATTGCCTTTTGTGGTCAGTACCGCTGCATATTTATCCCATGTTGTTGCAATGCCTTTTGCCCACTTTATCAGTAAGGCGGTGGAATGATTATTTTTTTCACCGACAAAGAATTCTTTAAGCT
This sequence comes from Ignavibacteriota bacterium, assembly GCA_963833465.1. Taxonomy (GTDB): domain Bacteria; phylum Bacteroidota; class Ignavibacteria; order UBA10030; family UBA10030; genus Fen-1298. The sequence goes on from CAWHXW010000002.1 coordinate 294,165, forward strand.
GCGGACTTCCTTTCGGGAATGCACGTTTGGCTCCTCCTTGAATACGGCGGATTTCTGCCAGCGCTATGTCCCGCGCTTCAACTTCTTGTTCCGTTAATTGTTCTTTATCGGATGTTTCGCCGCCGGAAGCAGCGATTTTATCTTCCATCGTTGCCACAAGCCCGTTATAATTCGTAAGGAATTGCGAAGTAACGCCGCGCGGTTCTAATGTCGGAAGATTTGTTTGTGCAAGAATCGTAAGCGCTCCGCTTTCTTGCTTCAATCCTTGACTGGTTGGATGTGCCATAGTTAAAAGCTCCTCTATAAGTTATTTGTACGTTGTGATTTGGTTAGCGAGGCAGGAGAAACATTTACCCTTATGATTTCTCCCGCCTCATTTTATTTCTTGTTGATATGATTCCGTCGGTGTTATCGTAATCCCAATCAATGCGAACTCTTGTTGCTGGTAGTCCTTTAATTACAGTCGAAAATGAAGGGTCATTTGAAGATTGCTGATACCGAACTTGACCGTATATGTAAATGTATATTTCATATGTGTTTCCAACTTTTTCAACTTTGAGTAATGACTTGGTATTGGTACTTGCTCTTGGTTTGAAAACAGCAACCGCTTTAGGTTTGTTATCATCAATTATTTGTGGAGGTCTGTTGAATAACTCGTTGGGCTTATCTCCTTGCTCAATAATTTCACCGTTTTTGACTTGAAAATATAAAGGGATGGTTTGATAAGAAGCGACTTTATCTTTTTTCGGGTCATCTGCTTTGAAACCCAAACAAAGTTCCACGAGATGAAAACCATCTTCAATTGTATCTAGGGGTAAATTCATTTCTATGGTATTTGAACGAGTAAGTTTGCCAAGCATTCTGTCATACGTTTCATTTGATTTTTTAAGCTTTGAATTCGCATGAAATTCAAATGACACGTCGCCATCTGCAACACTTTCAACTATGAGATGTATATTTCCTTTTTTGTCCTTTTCTGATGTTGAAATGTTGACCTCTTTTAATTTAAAAGGTGACTTGATATCTTCTTGTGCATAGATATTGTCAAATTTCAAGATGGATGCAATTATGATTGAAATGAATATGATTTTTTTCATGTGCTTTCCCTTTGATTTATATATTCCTGATTATGGCTTTGGCAATGTAAAATATTGAAGTGGGCCACCAGGTTCAATCCAATTGATTTTTCTTAATTCCGGCGAGTCAATAGGATACATTTTAACACTGTCAGCGATAAAAATAGAGTCATACGCAGCATTTACTGCAATGGAATAGTCTCCTGGTTTGAAGAGCAGTCTGAATTTCCATTCTTGTGTAAAAGGGGTTTCAGCTTGAAAATTAGTTCTGACCCGAATTTCTGTGTAAACTTTCAGAGTATCTCTATATGGGAATTCCAAAACTGTAAAATATTGCGATGTTGCACCAAGACTTATCGCCATCCATCCCGTTCCAGTAAATTTCGGATAACAAGTAACCTTTAGTGAAATCGTCGTGTCTTCTATCGCTACAGGTGGATCAGCAATAATATCGTATTGGCGTCGCTCAAATGGGTACTCTCCTGCATACGTATCCTGATTATTGGTCGAGGAGTTTTTGCAAGAAGTGAATAAACAAATTATAAAGCATGCAAAATAGAATATGATTTTCATGTTTTTCCTCCTGTTCGTGAGTTTATGATAAACTTTGCTGTGAAATTCCTTTTTCTGTTTTAATGTTGTAGTACAAGAAACTGCAATACTTCCAACTCTTTTTCTGTTATATTTTAACAAATGGTATGTCAAATTTTTCACTACTGCTGGGACTGCCATAGTTATTCCAGAATATCTCTTCTATGCATCGGTACACACCACTGCCTTGGTTGAAGAAAAACTTTTTTATAGTATCTTCTGTCAGAAAACGCATACACTTCTCTCCACAGAATAGAATAGGATATATTAAGAAAAGACCTGCCTACAGTACCGCCCAACCAGTTTGTAGCTGGAGGAAATGTAGAAAATGTATTAGTGAATGTCAAAGAAAATTTGGATAATGTCTTAATTTAACATAGCTGGTTAGTGAAACAAAAGACTGCAACTTTTATCTCCACACTCTTTGTACCCATTGTTTGCCATCGCTTTCAAAGACGATCGCCCCTAATTTATCGGTTCGTTTAATTTCAATTGAATGAGACTTTAATCGCCAAAGAGTGAATGGCGATGGATGATGAAATTTATTGTGATTTCCAACGGAGATAATGGCTATCCGGGGATGAACAACCTTTAGAAATTCCTCGCTTGAACTGGTGCTGCTTCCATGATGACCGGCTTTTAATATATCGCTTGAAAGAAATGCACAATAACGCGGCATCATTCTTTGTTCTGTCGCACCTTCTGCATCGCCGACAAACATAATCGATGTATTGCCATAAACGATTTTCATTACCACTGAAGAATTATTCAGGTTCTTCTCGGCAGTATGATTCGAATCAGGATGCAAAACGTAGACGCGTGCATTTGGATCTATTTGAATCTGATTTCCAGTTCGTGCTATTTTTCCTTCGGTATGTCTCGCCTCAGCAATTTTAAGTACATTTTTTACCTCAATATTGTTTATAGAAAGAGACGCCATTATAATCGTATCAACTCGAAGTAATTTAAGGACCGATCCTGCGCCTCCAATATGGTCACTGTGCGGATGTGTAATTAAAATATAATCGAGCTTTGAGATTTCTTTTCGTTTTAAGAATGGAACAACAGTCCGCATACCTGCATCAAATTGCCGGGACAATGGGCCTGTATCAATCAACATTCTTTTATTATTTGGGAATTCAACTAAAATTGCATCACCCTGTCCGATATCAATTGCCGTTACAATAAATTTTGGATGTGCCAGAAACCAAATATTTAAATAGATTGCATAATTGCTCAACATTAAAACAATAATGAGAATCCATGCGCGAACACGCGGCAAATTTAAATTGAAGATGCCGATCACAAAAATATAATATCCGATAACGAATACAGCGCTGAAGTGCCAAGCTTCCAAATATGCAAATGGAACACTCGCTGCTTGTTTGACAAATTCAAGCAGAAACCAAATTAAGAAATCATTTGCCGCTGCATATAATTTTGCAATCCACGGACTGATAGGATAAAACAAGATTTCCACCGCTCCGATAAATGTATTGAGTCCGCTTATTGGCACAGCAGGGATATTCGCCGCAAAAGAAATAATGGATACAATGCCAAAATAGTAGGCCGTAAAAGGTACAGTTCCCAATTGAGCTGCAAGAGAAACAGCTGATAATTTTAATACGGCATCAACACCTTTGATTTCTTCAAATCGTTTTGGAATTTTCTTGATAAGCGATTCAAGACGAGGATAGAAATAAACAATAGAGATGACTGCCGAAAATGATAACTGAAAACCGACATCGAATAAATTGTTTGTATTCCAGAAAAGAAGTATAAGTGCGGCAATACTAATTGAATTATAAACGTCCGCCTTTCTTTCAATCAGCGTTCCGCATAGAAGAACAATTGCCATAACTGTTGCACGGACAACTGATGCGCTTGATCCTGTAATCAGCATATATGCTATAAGTCCCAGAATTGCCACGGCGCCGGTTGCTTTCCGAGACAGCCGAAAAAAACGAAGCACTGATAAAAAAATAAATGCGACAAACGCAACTTTCAAACCGGATACTACCAAAATATGAATTGTGCCCGTGTCTATGAACGATTGCTTTACATCGGATGAAATATCTGCACGGTACCCGAACATGATCCCTTTTAAGAAACTTGCATGGCGAGGAGAATGAAGGCGATCAATTATACGATACAAAGCTTGCTGCGCTGAATAAGTCCAAGTCTGAAATAAATTTGCATTCACTTCTCCACCTACTCGAACATTAGCCAACCCTTTGACTGTTACTACACCTTGGATATCGTTCAACGCAAGATATTTTCCATAATCAAACTCACCGGGATTTCGCTGAAACGGAAACGGCTCAATTGTTCCATGTATTTCTATTTTCTTCCCAAATTTAATTTTTCCTTCGTAATGATCTTTTTTATCAAATTTAATTATGGCCATCACTCCGCGTGAATTCTGATCAATTTTTTCTTCACGAATAATGCTATCCGTGCAAACAACAAAACTGATCCTGCCAGCTTTTAGTTCTGGCTCAGAATCAATTATGCCGAAAAGAATCACAGGTTCATTGTCGGTACGCGGTTCAATCTCTCGTAAAGCAAAATTCGATTGTTGAAGTGTTTGAAGAAAAATGCCAAGCAGCACGACAGCACATTGGAGAAATATTTCAGCAAGTAATCTGAACTTTTCTTTCCAGAATAATATAGCAGAGATAAAAACAAGAACAGCTGTAATTACAAGTAGATATACAGGAGAAAGTGAAATCCATACCGCAAGAATAATTCCCGTGATGAATAATAGAACTAACCGTAATGCGGGACGATTCTGAAACATAGAAAATTTTAAAAATCATGAAATAATTTGATGATCGCAGGTGTAACGTGCGTGAGATTTTTTATTCGCTTTGCTAATTGATGGCTGTGTTTGCCCGCAAGAATACACGGAACTCTATTGCGAGTGTGCGACTTGGTAGAAAGGTCTTCGATATTGCCATGGTCACTGACAATCATTAACAATGTATTGCCGGGATCGAATGATTCTAAAAAGCCGGATAAGAACTCATCGAAACGTTCCAGCACCTCCACTGCAAATGTCATCTTTTGACTATGACCGGCATGATCGGTCAGCCAGTACTCGAAAAGCGTGAAATCATGGTTGGATGCAACTGACGCGAAATGCTTTCCAGCTTCTTCCGGTGTAATCGGTTTGATTTCCGGATGTCCAAGTTCAGGCCATTGAGTTCGAATAAAATCTGCTGAGATTCCTTCATCCCGCTGGAGCTCTTGCGCAGTAAGCAGCGGAACGCCGGCGAATGAACACGAAAGTGTAGTTACTGTAAGCTTTCGTTTGGCGGATTCCGTATAATCAAAAAACCGCTGCGGAAAAGCGTTAGCGAACACTGCCGATTTGCCAATTGCTTTCAATTGAGAAAAAATATTTTTTTCTGCAATAATTTGACGAAGGACGGACGGCGGATACGGACCAAAATGCCTGCCAAATTTCTTTGCTCCATTTACACCTGTAAAAATTGCAGTCTGTCCTGTTCCGCTTTGCGGCAAACCTGATACGCCAAGCGTTGCATTGACAGCAATTACCTCAGCTTTTTCTGTTGATTTGTTTTTAAAAGTTGAATATGGCAGTTCTCCTCCGCACAGTTTTGTAAGAGTCTGCATTCGAGCGCGAAAGAATGGATTGACGTCTGCATCTTTTTTTCCAATGCCGACACCATCCATAAAGATGAGAACTACACGCAATTTAGTATATTTAGTTTCGCTCCCCAAAGTCAGATTTCCCTTACAACTTTTAATTCTTGCTTTCCAGCATTAAAGTCACAGGACCTTCGTTTATCAATTCAACATCCATCATTGCGCGGAAAACACCTGAGATAACATTTCGTTCACCTAAATTTTTCTGCAATTGTATGATGAAATGATTGTACAATGCTTCAGCAATCTGCGGAGGTGCAGCATCTGTATAGCTTGGGCGGTTCCCTTTATGAGTATCGCCGTAAAGCGTGAATTGCGAAACTACCATCGCATCACCATTTACATCCATAACGGAAAGATTCATCTTCCCCGTATCATCTTCAAAAATGCGAAGTGTCGAACAGCGATCGGCAAGATATTCCGCATCTGATTCTGTATCACCGTTTTTTATGCCGAGTAGGATTAGTATTCCCGTTTTAATGGAACTATACAGCTTACCATCAATAGCTACAGAACATCGCTTTACTCGCTGAACCAATGCACGCATGGCTGGTAATTAATTATTTGCGATTAGAAATTTATTGTAAAGAAAAACTATATTTTAATCAGGAGCGACTTCTGAAAAAAGTAAATGTTAATTCATACAAGACACAAAGTAATAAGTCAATTTAGATTTATCAAATTAGACGGCAAACCAGTCCAAATTCCGGAAACAACGCGTGGTATTCCCTGTAAATCATCTGTTATTTGAATCTGCGTCATTCCGGAATTTTTCAATTCACGCGCAATTTTCCCTGCTTGGTTTAACCCGACTTCCAACATTATGCTGCCGCCGGGTTTAAGAATGTCGGGAATAATTCCAATGAGACGATGATAGAATTTTAGCCCGTCCTTGCCGTCGGTCAATGCCACCGACGGCTCAAAATCACGCACTTCTGTTTGCAATTGTTCCCACTCGTCTTTCGGAATATAAGGAGGATTACTCACGAGAAGATCGAACCGTTTTCGGAATATTTCTTTCGTTTGATCAAATATATCAATTAATGAAAATTGTATTTGCGAATTAACGGAATGCATTCGCGCGTTTTCCTCTGCTACAATCAACGCTTCTTTGCTGATGTCGATAGCTGTAACGTGCGCCTGTTTTATGTATTTTGCAATTGATATTGCAATATTTCCGCTTCCTGTCCCGACTTCGAAAACTTGAATCGTCGTATTGCTCGGATAACGCTGACACAACAACATCGTTTGTTCGATGAGGGTTTCCGTTTCAGGGCGTGGAATAAGTACCCTTGAATCGACAGCAAATTGAAGCCCCATAAAATTAGTCGAACCAATAATATACTGCACCGGCTCTCCCTTTAGTCGTCGTTCGTATAAAGATCGGAATTGTTTAAGTTCTGTAGATGATATCGGTTTATCAAAATTGAGATATAATTGAATGCGCTGGAGATCTAATGCATACGCAAGAAGAAGTTCAACGTTAAGACGGGCATCCTCAAATCCTTTTCGCTGAAGATGTTCCACTGCAGACTTCATTAATTCACGAATTGTCCATACTCGTGTTTTATCTTCCAGCATGCTGATTTATTTTTTGCCTCTTTTATTTTTTTTTAATTTTTTATTTACGATTAGTTTCGTTTGTTTTGTTGATTTAGATTTCTGAAAAGAACTCTTTTTCTTATGTGTTTTCTTTACAGATTTCTTTGATACGGCATTTGTCTTCTTATTCACAGAAATATTTTTTGATTTCACTACATGGCCCACAAACGCTTTTCGCCGAATACTTCCTACTTCCTCTTCCTCTTCATTGATGACAGTTTCGATAACGCGTCTGTTTCGCAGCTTAACACGATCTTCCGAAAAGAAACCGAGATTTTCCATGTCTGAATCTTCTATTTCGGCATCCGATAAAATTTCTTCATCTTCCTGAATTTTTACCTGCGCAGGAATAATTTGGAAACGATTATCACCGTCAAGCATTGCACTAAAATCCGATAAAGATGCAACTTCGAATCCCTTGATCTTGGAACGTTCAACGATCTCTTCCCACACTTTGCGAACCGGAATTAAAGGTTCTTGTTGAACACTGAGAATTAATTCAGCCTCATTTAAACATTTCTCATACACTGCCGGCTCCTTTATTGGATATAGTAATAAAAATCCCCTATGAAAAATGTAAAGTTATTTCGAGGAAAGCGCAAGCATATCGTTACGCGGATTTGGTGTACGCACTAAAAGAACAATACCAATAATGCCGACAATCAATGTAATTACAAAGAGAAAATTATAACCGTAAAGAGCGCACAAGAGTCCGGCAAATGGAGTGATGAGGTAAAACGGAGCAAACCAGGCATTCATCAATCCTACATACATTGGACATTTTCCATCAGGTGCGCATTCAACTGCAAAATTATAGCGCATAGCTGTCTCAGCGCCAACATTAACGCCAAAGAAAAGGAAAACAAAATAGAACCAATTTGCGGATTGCGCTGACAACGCAATTGCAATTGCCAGCAACAGACTTATACCGCAGACAACGAGGGCACTTTTAGTCCCTTTTGTATCGGCAAGCCAACCTAATAGTACACCACTAATAATCTGCCCCATAATCATCAGGATTGTAAAAATCCCAACCACATATTCAGAAATATCAAAACGCTTCATTGCTGCAATAGTAAAGAATGCAGCTGATGAAAAACTTATTGTAAGTAAAGCCGATGCGGTTAAAAATTTTCTGTAAATGCGATTGCCTGCAACAATTGTCCGTACATGGGAAAATAAATTCAAAAGATGTACTGGAGTCGAAACTGGCGAAGGAGTCGCTTCTACAACTTTTTGCTGTGCCGCTAATGAACTCGTTTGAAATAAAAATGCGAGGCCAATAGCTGAAGCATAATTATATGGAAACCGGAGCATCGTTAGCATCGCAGTTAATATGAAAGCATTTACTAATGCAAGCAATGCAGAAAGAGAAACGCGCCAGCCCATTATTTTTCCTCTTCTTTCTGGCGAAGTAGTCTTTGCTAAAAAATCCATCCAGATTGGAGATATAGAACCTGAAGTAGCTTGGTTGGAAATATATAACAAAAACAGCAACGTGAGAACAAGTGTCGGTTCAGAAATTCCCCATATCGCAATAACAATTGCGAGCAAAAGAATATGCAAACGTTGTATGAATCCAATTTTAATAACTGCGGATTTTCTATATCGAGACGTACCAGAATAGTTCGCCGAAATAATTTGCGGCAAAAAATAAGCAAGATATACAATAACAGGCCATGTGCCGATAAGTACATCGCTTCCACCCAGCCGCTTAATCAAAGCAGGCATCATAGTCTGCACTGGAATTAAAGCTGCGGTACTAACGTAGAGAGCTCCTTCGATTATGTGGTAACGTTCATTCCTCGATTGCAAGTCGTGCAAATTCATATTCTCTTTATAATAAAAAAGGTCACGCTCGGTGACCTTTTTCTATTCAAAATCATTGAGCACTTTTCTTTCATTTCTTCATTTTATCGGCGAAGAGCTGGGCAACTTTTTCAATATCATAACCGACTTTCGGCAGATATATGCCGCCGTATTTTTCTACCATCGATTTCAATGTATCGTATGCATCGGCACTGCAAAAAAAAGTAGGCGTTGCCCGATTCGGACCATCTTTCTTCGCTAATTGAAGAAGCGCTATGCCCGGAAGATGTCCTTTTAAATTATTATCCTTAAAATCGTTATCAAGAATTATCAAACTGAACACTTCGGATTTTATCTTCGCCCAAGTCTCTACGCTTGTTGCAGTCTCTACAATTTCGATTTCGTCTTCTAAAATAGCAGTAACTACTTCAAGCGCAAAACCATGAGATTTACGCTGACCTTCATCGTCATCTGCTACGAGAACTTTATAAGGCATTAGATCTATATCTCAATTATAAGTACCTGAAATCTTTGTTCCCATGCTACAAACTTTTCAGGGAAAAAACAATAACCCTGCAAAGAAAGCCGATAGTCATTTATACCTAAAAAGAAGCCCGATTTTGCAGTTTTAAAATCGAGCTTTAACTTTGTTAATAACTGAATAATGTGTATTTCACCAACATCGCCGTACAAATAACTTTAGTAAAATAATTCTTGATAACAAACTTTTTGTTACCTGTATCCCCGAATTACTACTGGGAAACCATTGTATGTTGTTAAAAATAAACCACCTATAACTACATAGTTATTTGTTGGATAAATACTAGTCCAACCAGCATTGCTGCCATTTAATGATTGAATCTCAGGATAAGAGTGCCGGCTTGCACCATTATAATGAGCAACCTCACCTCCGGGTGTTACATCAAATATATCCTTTTGAATAATGCCACGAATACGTGATGCAGTATATGTTAATCCCTTATTGATTTGTGAACCAATATTTAATGTCATAATATGAAGTCCACTTCCTCCATCAAGATAAATCGAATTTATATTATCAGTCCAAACAGTTTAGTGCACGAATGCACAATATTTACTTTTCTCAATAATTGCGATCTTTTTTTTAATTGTCATACCAGCAGATTGAAAGCGTGCATTTAAAATAAAGATTTCCTTATTCTTGACCATGCGAAACCATCATTGTGAACATTTCGCTTCTATCGTTGATTGTTCAACCTGCAAATGATTTTACAATTAGTTTTCAACAGTTTCTTGCTTCCGCTCCAATATTCTACTAACTTACTTATGTATAGCAGTTATTATTCCAGCATAAACGATTCAGAATGAAGATTTATGAAAAAAATTATTCTCTTTTATTTTTGCATTTCATTTTTTTGTGCATTTCAAAAGACTCTTGCTTATTCCAGTGAACAATCTCCATTAAAAAAAATTCTAATAGTTGTTCAGGGCACATCAAGTTTGAAAAACTATGCAATGGGAGACGGCCGCCAACTTGCCGCATTACTCGGACATTTTCATACATTGGTAACCATTAAAGGCGATAAGGATTACAAGTTCGGCGAGCTTAACAATTTTGATTACATTTTCTATATCGGATTTGAAGTTCGCAACGATGTTCCAACAAAATTTCTTTTAGATGTATATAATACGGATAAACCTGTCATCTGGCTCAATACAGGAATGGTAGAATTTTGCCGTCGGTACGATATACGGAAAAAATTTGGTTTCAACGTTGCTAAAATTGATTCCGTAATAAATTTCGATCGGGTCATATCAAACAGTACGGTATTCACAAAAGGCGAATCTCACCTCGGCATAATTCATATAGGCAATCCGGCCATTACAAAAGTTATTGCTAGGGCATTCTCAACCGCAAAGCAAAAAGAATCCCCGTACGCAATTTCAACAAAAAATCTTATGTACTTTGCCGATTCACCTTTCGCTTATGCCGTGCCCGGAGATCATTACAATTATTTTGCAGATTATTTGCATGACATTCTTCATGAGAATCATGAAACTTCGCATCGCGCGATGATTCGAATTGAAGACGTAACGCTTTTCGATAATCCCGACAATCTACGTGAAATAGCCGACATCCTCTCGGGACGCGGTATTCCATTTATGGTCGGCGTGATTCCGTTTTTCGTCGATCCGGGCGAAGGTATTCGTTTAAGTTTATCCGATAAACCGGAACTTGTAGATGCGCTGCAGTATATGGTACATAACGGCGGAACCATCGTAATGCATGGTATCACTCACCAATACAAAGGCGTAACCGCTGTGGATTATGAATTCTGGGATGATAATGCTAACGGACCAATAAAAGGCGAGACTGAAGAAGGCGATGCTCGAAAAATTGAAATGGGAATTCAAGAATTTATGAAAAACGGGCTTTACCCTCTCGTTTGGGAAACACCGCATTACACCGCCTCTTTCATACTGTATAAAACAATTGCAAAATATTTTAGTACCTGCTTGCGAGCAGCGGCTTTCTATAGAAAATGCCGACTTCAGTCAGTACTTCCCGTATATTATTAATAAAGATTTATTCGGACAAACGATCTATCCCGAAAATCTCGGATATGTTCCGTTAAATTCGGATAAAGCGGCAAGCCGCGCGTCCGTTGATGAACTTTTGAAAAATGCAAAAGCACAATTATATATTCGTGATGGAGTTGTTACTGCATTTTTCCATGCCTTTCTCGATCTTGATCTATTGAAGCAGCTTGCAGATGGACTTGAAAAACTTGGATATACTTTTCTCGATATGCGTGAGGAAACAAATTGGGTAAAAACTAAGGATAGGGTAATCCTCTCCGGTACACAAGATTATTCTATCAATCTCGAAGATCAATATTTATTGGAAGCTTATTTTGATAAAACAGGAGAGCTGCGAGATCGAAAACTTTCCGAGAAACGCCTTCTTGGAAATATTACCAAACATATAATTTTAGCGCCGGACGAGTTTTATAAAGCCGAGCCCACTGAATTTAGAGAACACGAACGGACATTTGTCGAAAAAACTATATCTCAGGCAGAACGGATATATGATAATCTTTTTGTCAAAGAAGACGAATGGAACGCGGCGCATGTTCTAATTTTGTGGAATCATTTTGCACGGGGCGCTTTATTCAATGATCAGGCATCATTTGCGTCCGCGCTGCGAAGTGTGAATATAATAGCGGATACTGTTTTTCTCGGACAGCCGATTAATCCGTCGAAATACAATCTCCTAATAGTGCCGGCAGCAATAGCTGATTCACTTACGCCGCAGGATATTTCTATTGTGACGGACTACGTTTCTTCAGGCGGCAATATTATTCTCGACTCAAAAACCGATTTTGCTGAAGAATTTGGAATTCAATATGCCAGTACGCGCATAAGAGTCCGTCATATTCGTGACAACTTATTTCCTGAAGAACAAATAGTCTGGCGTGATGCCGAACTTGTTAACAAATTTGATGTTGATAAAATTGATAAAATTTTCTGCATCGATGAAGCGTCAGAATATCCGATGGTTATAGGCAAACGCTTCGGCAAAGGAAAAGTTTTGTATATCAACTCGCGATTCGATCCGCATTCACAGCAAGGATATTCAAATTATCCGTATTTAGTTGAATATATTCGCCGTTATTTTCAATTGCGCCCGATCGTAAGGCGCGAACAGCTTGAAGTGTTCTTCGAGCCAGGTATCCGGCGCACGTACGCTATTGAAGATCTGATTAAGTCGTGGGTCTCGAATGGAATTCGCGTTATCCATGTTTCCGGCTGGCATGAATATCCAAAATACACATATAATTATGCGAGCTTAATCCGTTTGGCACACGCAAATGGAATACTCGTTTATGCATGGTTAGAACCGCCGCAGGTAAGTCAAATGTTTTGGAATAACCATCCTGAGTGGCGCGAAAAAAATATTTTCGGTGATGATGCGAAACCTGCTTGGCGGTACCCAATTGCACTCACGGACACACAATGTGTTCAAGAAATGACCAAAGAGTATCGTTCGCTCCTTGAATCTTTCGATTGGGACGGTGTTGATCTTGCCGAGCTTTATTTTGAATCAGGGCGCGGTCTTGAAGAACCGAAACAATTTACTCCAGCTCATCCATCCGCAAAGCTTGAGCTAAAGAGAAGATTTGGAATTGATTTGAAGGCGGCTTTCGATTCACTTTCACCATCTTATTGGAAAACAAATGCGTTCGTAAAAGAAACCATCACTAATTATAGAGTTGAGAAGATTAAACATATATATGAAACGCTTCTCGGTGCATTTTCTGAAATCAAAAAAATCAAACCGGGCTTTCAAATCATTGTTACGGCTTTGGACAATCTTGGATCGCCGGAACTTCGAGAACAATTCGGCATTGATATGCAGGGTATTATAGAACTGCAGAAGCAATTCGGGTTCACTTTACAAGTTGAGGATCCGGAAACAAAATGGTCCAGCGACCCGCACAGATATATCGATATGGGGAAACAGTACAGCAGACTTGTTGATTCTTCCAAGCTGATGTTAGATTTAAATATTCTTACTTTCCGAAAAAAGGAAACCGTTATTCCATTTCCTACATTGATTCAAACAGGAACAGAAAGTTTTAATCTCATTCGTTCTGCTTCGCTTGGGGCATCGCGCCTTACGATTTACTCGGAAGCAAGCGTGAATCCGCAGGATTTAAGCTTCTTTGCTAATGCGCTCTCAAGTGACGTGCGTTACCATTTTACTGAATCTGGAATTAGTGTGCAGGCGCCGAACTCATTCGTATTGCGCCTTCCAAAAGAAGTAACTGAAATCACATTGGATGGAGCACAGCTGCCGCCTTTTCGAGATAATCGGTATATAATTCCGGCGGGCGAACATTCGATAATATTGACACCGCAAACCGCAAGTAATTTTTCAACACATGAACTCAAAACTCGCCTTATGTCTGAAACCGGAGAAATAAAATCTCTGAATTACGGCCTGCGCGATGTTACTCTTGAATATGCTTCCGAAACACGAATGTTGATATCCCTTAGTAAAGCACCTACTTCAGTAACGATAGATGACGAACCGATAAATTTTACTGTGATGAAAGGAAACGATTGCTTCAGTATCTTCCTTCCGACCGGCAGCCATAAAGCGAATATTATAGTCGGCGACCGGTTTGCGTACGGCATCAATTATACGAGTTTCTGGTCAACTACGGCAATTTCTGTATTTAGCGCGCTTGCAATTTCAATGCTTATATTGATGTATATATTTTTGAAATTTGTCAGGCGCAATTCAGAAAATCGAAAGGCATATAATTTATGACTGGCTTTGAAGTTGATCTTAGTTTCCTTTTTGTTATTGCTGTTATTTTAATTTGGTTCACAATCGCGTATCAGTTTGTATTGACAGTATTCGGTTATATCAACTGCGTTCGTTCGCTTCGAGAGAAACGAAATGTTGATAGGCGTTCATTCGATTATCCTTCGTGCTCAATTCTGATTCCAGCACACAATGAAGAGAAAGTAATCGGTGCAACAATCGAATCGATGCTTCATCTTGATTATCCTAAAGATAAGCTTCAGATCATCGTTATTAATGACGGTTCAAAAGATCGTACAAAAGAAATAATAGAATATTATGCAAAGTTAGATGCACGTGTGCAATTGTTCGATATACCACAAGGCGAAGGCGGCAAAGGGAAATCCAGGACGCTTAATCTCGGTATTAAACAGGCTAAAGGCGACATAATCGCCATTTACGATGCTGATAATACGCCAGATAAAGATTCACTTCGATATCTAGTTGCACAATTATTAGACAATAAAGACCTCGGTGCTGTAATTGGAAAATTCCGCACAGTGAATAAAAAAGCATCTATTCTAACACGCTTCATCAACATTGAGACTCTAAGTTTCCAATTGATGCTTCAGGCAGGCAGGTGGCAAATGCATAACATTTCGACTTTACCGGGAACAAATTATGTGATGTGGAGCCATATAATAAAAAAACTTGGCGGCTGGGATGAAGAAGCTTTAACGGAAGATTCAGAACTTAGCATTCGGATTTATGAAGCGGGTTACAGAATTAAATTCATCCCATATGCAATCACGTATGAACAAGAGCCGCAAAAGTGGGGAATTTGGATTCGGCAGCGTATGCGATGGGTGCGCGGCAACAATTATGTCGCAAAAAAATTCTGGAAAGAAATTCCGCACTTCAAAAGTAAAAGGTTGGCATTCGATCTTTTGTACACTTTATCGCTTTACTATATTTTCTTCTTTGCTGTCGTTTTCTCGGACATTCTTTTTATACTTAGCTTGTTTCAAGTAGTAGCAATTTCTTTACCGGGTCCATATACATTTGTATGGATAACATCTTTAATCTTGTTCATCTTTGAAATTTTTCTTTCTATTTCTTATGACGATGAAGATAATTTTAAAAATCTCACAATTATCGTTTTGATGTACTTCTCCTACTGTCAATTGTGGATTTATGTGGTAATGAAAGCAGCATATCAGGATTATATTAAAAAAGAAAAACACATCTGGGATAAAACAATACGGTTTGATCCGCTTGCAGCGCCGCCGAACAAATAATAAAATGTAAAATTCGTTCTAGAATATTTCATTGCCTGCAAATTGTTCATAGCTCGAACAAAATAGAGATACCTTCAGAAGGCGATAAAATAGAAACACGCAATGCGTGTTTCATTATCAGCCTTCCAGCCCTTCCGAAGGTTACACGGATTATTTTTTATCCAAAACATCTCTCACTATTCTCAAAACCTTTGTGAGATCATACGGTTTGTAGAGAAAATTGTCTATCCCTTCTTTTAAAAATTTCGCTTTCATTTCCGGATCAAGAAAACCTGTTGCAAGGATGAGGTTTTCATCCGGATTTATTTCTTTAATCCGTTTACACACTTCCAGACCGGTTATATTAGGCAATCCAAGATCAGTCAGCACAAGAGAAATATCTTTCTTTTTTTCTTGATAGATTTTCAATGCCCTCAGTCCATCCTTGGAAGAAAGAACTTTATATCCCTTTTCAATGAGTATCATCTGGAGAGACATTAATAGCATCTCTTCATCCTCCACAATCAATAACGTCTCTGTTCCACCTTGTATTTCTTCCAACGCTTTTTCTTCTGTTTCCTTGACCGGCTTTGCCACTTCTGTAATAGGCAGATATAGGTGGAAGATTGTTCCTTTGCCAAGCTCACTTTCCACATCAATAAACCCTTTATGGGATTGTATTATTCCGTACACCACAGATAATCCTAATCCTGTACCTTTGCCTATTCCCTTCGTTGTGAAAAACGGCTCAAAGATACGCTTGCGATTTTCTTCAGTCATTCCTTCACCTGTATCACTTACTTCAACACAGACATAGCCGCTCGCATCAGCATTTGGGTGCTGATTACGTAAACTCGCGGCAGATACCATGCGAGTATTAATAGAAAGAACACCTCCATTCGGCATTGCATCGCGTGCATTGATACAAAGATTCAACAGGGCTTGATGCAACTGTGAACGATCGGCATTAATGTAAGGGATAGATTTTTCAAAACTCTGTGAACAAGTTATAATTTTGGGAAATGTCTCCATAACCATGGTAACAGTTTCCATAACAACATCATTCACATTCACTGCTCCAAATGCAGTTTCCGTTTTTCTAGCAAAGGTCAATATTTGTTGAACGAGTGTTTTTCCACGTTCCACAGCCTTCACGATGGTACTAACAGCAAGATCTAGCTTTGTTGTATCATCTTTAAACCGTTTAGCGCTTGTGATGTATGCCAGTATAATTCCGAGAATATTGTTGAAATCATGTGCGATTCCTCCGGCAAGCGTCCCTAATCCTTCCAACTTTTGCATCTGGCGTAATGCTTCTTCTGTCTGCTTACGCTCGGTGATGTCATGTACTGAGCCGATCAGATGCGTGCAATGCCCTTTATCATCAATAACAGGTGCAAAACTGACTTCGCCAGTCAACCGTCCCTTTGGGTAATTAGAGGTTTCTTCCCAGCGGATGATCTTCTTTTCGTTAATTGCTTGTTTGTATTTCCCTATCACCTTTGTTAGAGATGGCTCAGAGATCACTTCGTTCACCAACTTGCCGACTACTTGCTCCTGGCTTAATCCAGTAACATTGCAGAATGCTTGATTGATCGAAATAAAACGATATTTTCCTTCAGCCTCGACTGATAATTGGTAGATGATATCGCCTACAGTATCATAAATAGAGGATAGCTGTTGTTCTCTCTCTCTCAACTCCTTCTCAATACGCCTAAGTTCTTCTATATCCTTCTCGAGTGCAGCATTTTTTTGCCTCAATTCTTTTTCTGCCGCATCAATTTGATTCATTTTCTTTTCGAGCTTCCTAACAAGGGCTTCGTTATATTCTTTCAAAAATACCTTCTCTTCAGATGTAGGCGCTGGCATCGGCTGTGCCGTTTTCGTCCGATATGTCCCGTACGTTTCCCTTATAATTTTAAGAAGGTCGTTTGGTTCCTGTGGTTTGACAATAAAACGATCTGCACCTAAACTCAGAGCAAACTCTTCGTCTTTTGGATCTGTGTATGTAGCGGTATAAAAAATAAATGGTATCTTTTGAAGTATTTCGTTCTTTCTCCATTCGCGGCAAAACGAAAAGCCATCCATAACCGGCATGAGAATATCAGAAACAACCATATCGGGCGGACTTTTCAATGCAATGGCGAGGGCTTCTGCGCCGTTGGAAGCAGAAACAGTTGTATATCCTTTTCCCTGAAAAATTTTTTCAAGGAGGTAAAGATTCTCTGGTTTATCATCGACAAGTAAAATTTTCATGTTATCCCTCCACTCGTTCCACTTTGCGATAGTGGAAGATATTCTTGAAGTTGCGAGATAAACGTATCCGGATTGATTGGTTTCTCGATATATCCAGTCGCACCTGCCGCAAGAATACGTTCTTTATCGCCTGTCATTGCGTATGAAGTAACGGCAACAATTGGGATATTGGCTAAAGATTTATTCTTTCTAAATTCTTCTGCCACTTGATATCCATTGATTTCGGGAAGTTGGATGTCCAGGAGAACGACATGCGGTCTTGCTTCCTGTGCAAGTCGAATACCATCCTTCCCGTTTCTTGCTTGAACAATTTCATAGCCATTATTTTCAAGAAGGAATGTCATAAGATACATATTCTGTTCATTATCTTCAATGATAAGAATTCTATTCTTCATTGTTTTATCCTTCGATTATGGGTAATGCTACTCTAAATGTACTGCCGGTACCAACCTTGCTTTGTATAGTGATGTTCCCACCTAACTTTTCGACAAGCTTTTTACAGATCGATAAACCCAAACCTGTTCCTTCATACGCTCGGGTTGTTCCTGTATCTATTTGGCTAAATGGCTTAAAGAGTTTTTCTAAATCTTCATCTCGGATTCCAATACCACTGTCCGTGATGCCTGTGACGAGCATTTTATTGACAATTTTGCATTCAACATGTATCGATCCTTTTTCTGTGAATTTTATTGCGTTGTTCAGTAGGTTCAGAAAAATTTGTTCCACTCTTCGTGAATCACTCACGAGTGTACTTACTTCGGGAGAGATGTTTGTTTGTAGTTCCAATCCTTTACGTTCGATCAATGGTTGAATAGAGGAGATAATTTTTTCAATCGATTTTCGGAAATCATAATTCTTGATCGCAACTTCCAATTGACCTGCTTCGATCTTAGAAATATCAAGTACGTCATTGATAAGCGCAAGTAAATGATGGGCGCTATTTTGAACCATACCCAATTGCTTTGTTTGCTCATTGTTAAGCGGTCCGGCAAGACCCTGAATGAGTATTCCAGTAAATCCGATAATTGAATTGAGTGGAGTTCTCAATTCATGCGACATCGTTGCAAGGAAAGCGGATTTGAGCTGATCGGCGGATTCTGCCCGCTCCTTGGCTATCACTAATTCGGCTGTCCGTTCCTCAACCATTTCTTCAAGATGTTTACGATACTTCTGCAATTCTTCTTCCGCACGCTTACGCTGGGTAATATCCAGCAGCGAAGCAATGCTTCTTTTCGTACCCGGTATAACATCGATGGTAAGTAAGATGTCGCGAATATTCCCATCTCTCGGGATAAACCTGAACTCATATTGCTTCAACGCAGTTTCTTTCTTCTCCCGCCTTAAAAGATGCTGGGTTCGCATCCGATCAAGATCTTCCTTCAGTACAAATTCCGTCCAGCTTTTCTTTCCCTCTATTTCCTGTTTTGAGTATTGCGACAGTCTTTCATATTCTGCGTTGGCTATGCTAATGATCATATCTTCTTCAATCAAAACAGTTGCGGTTCCAGTGTTTTCAAAAACAGTTCTATATAATTCCTCGCTTTTCTGGAGAGCGTTTTCAACTCGTTTGTTTTCAGTGGTGTCGTTAAGAACAGCAATACGCGCTGCACGTCCTTCATAAGAAAATCCATGTGAATGTGGTTCTACTGTTATTTGCGTTCCATCTTTTTTCAGATGATGCCATTCTCCAACATAGGCATGTCCATGCAAAGTCTTAATGAGATCAGCAATAGCTTTCTTTTCAGATTCCGGGTAAAGATCGGTGAGATTAAGCGCTAACGCTTCAGCTTTGCTGTAACCGTAGTGCGTTACAAATGCATCGTTTACTGCAAGGATGTTAAGACTGCCCAACTCGTATATCAACATAGGCATAGGATTCTGTTCGAATAAATAGCGATAATGAGCTTCACTTTCCTTAAGGGCAGTCAAAACAACTTCTCGTTTTCTTTGTTCTCCAGTGATTACTTGGAATCTGACAATGAGATACATGCAAATCACACAAATCATCAACAATGCGATGGTTACCAAAAATAAGTTTGTTTTAAATCCCGATAAGGAAGCAAGAACCTCATCTTCTGGCGTAGCAATGACGATAGACCAGAAGGTATTATCAAAGGAGATAGGCATATAGACTGCATTCTTAAGAACTTTTTCTTCAGATGTATTCCGGATTCTATTATAATTGTATACTGTAACTCCTTCTTTCCCTTTGAGCATTTCATCAACCATAGAAATGATTTCAGGGAACTCCTTGTACGTATCGTAGACATTTTTACCAATATGATCAGGGAACGGGGAAGAAATTTCTATCCCTTTCTCACTAACAACCCAGGCATATCCGCTTTCTCCAACGCGAATATTTTCAATATACTTTTGAGCGATCTTATCAAAGGATAGAAGGAATGCTATTGTCCCGTCATATGCACTATGCTTAAATACGGGAACATGGACAGCTACTGTTCTAAATCCCTGAACTGCTGCGAAGACATCGCTGACAACAACCTTATGTGTCTTTATACTCAAGCGAATATGATCCTGGTCCGAGATATCTTTTCCAATGGATTCTTTGAAAGGAACTGTATAAATGATTTTTCCTTGTGCATCGATGCGCGTAATACCTTTTATCTTATCTGAATTAAGATTTTGATAGTTCATCAAGATTCGTTTGCCCCGAGTATTCAGTTCGATAATTTCTGGAAAGTGAGAGAAGAAATTCAGCGTGCTGATAACATTAGTCATGTAGTCTTTAATCCCAACCGCAGCTTGTTGAGCAAGTATTTTCTGACCGATATTCATGTCTTGTATTGTTTTCTGTTTAACATTAGAGTAGATAGTGTACAATGCTACAGCGAACAGGATCAATACACTTAGAAATATTAGTATGAAGTATTTTCTATATTTCATGCTGGTAATCCTAAATTGCAATTTGCTTTGCATCTGTCAGGATGAAAATCTTGGCTGCATGAAAAATGAGTAATGCCGAGTAAAATAATTTGAAAAAGGAAATATGGTATTACAGACGTTGGATTATTATTAAACACAAACAGTGGGAAAACTGACGATAACCTTTTAACACTTATTCTCGTGTGCATACTCTTTTATCCAACCCCATATGGTGTAGAGAGTTATAACACTACAAGTGTAAAAGTAACGAACCGCCAAGTGAATAGCAATATGCGGATTTGTCAATTTAGATTAGCAATGAGAATGGAACTTCGTTTCCTATCAACAATTCAAGTTTTTGAATAAGCTGATAGTATTGCCTATCTTAAAAATTTCTTGCCTTCACTTACTTTGATTTCAGGAAAATATTTTTGTACCTTGATACACAAGGAAATTCAATCAAAACTTTTATAATGAAAGAATGTTGGATTGCTCTCTATCTCTTGCATCGCATTAAGAGCGCGTAATTGAAAAGTTAAGGACATTCGCTTTCAAGTTGTAAGATAGAAAAATACTTCAAGCAAAAGTTCAAGCAATGTTTTGTTTGAAGGGTGATTTAAGGCGTTTGTAACAAAAAAATTATTATTTGCCCCGTAGTGTAATTGGCAACACGCCTGACTCTGGATCAGGAAAGTCTAGGTTCGACCCCTAGCGGGGCAGCAAAATAATTATGAATTTCGGATTCTTAATTTTGAAATTGAAAATTTGAAATTCCTAATTAAATGGCCTTATCGTCTAACGGTTTAGGACGTGACCCTCTCAAGGTCGAAATACGGGTTCGATTCCCGTTAAGGCTACTGCTTCAGTTTTCCCCTTTTTGTTATTTATACGGTTTTACCATCTCAAATTCAAAATTTTTAACAAATTTTATTTGCTCCATTTTTTATCCATTCTCTGTATAAAACAAATTCAAATATCTTGCTAAAACCTGCGATTTATGCGTTTTTATCAAATATTCGGCATTTTTACTTCAATATTTTCACTTTTTTAAAATCAAACATTTCATTTTTTAAATTTTTCTTATCTATTATCGTATGATTTTCATTTTTTCTTAAAATTTTATTTGCTCATTTCATTAAGAATCAATATTTTCCACAACGTTTTCTTACCACCATATAAAAGTGATATATTATGGCAATTGATTTGCTTGAGCAGATACATCCGCATATAAAAGATTCAATCTATCCATTGCGAATTACTCTTCCGGATTGGAGGATGAAAGAGGGAGATATTCCTGATGCTGCATCTACTTCGCTGCATGATAAATCGTGGACATCAATCAGAGTTCCATTTCAATGGGGAAAATACGATAAAACGTACTGGTTTCGGCAAACGATTACTATAACACAAAATTTTTCAGGAAAACCGCTTGTCTTGCTTCTTGATTTTCCCGAAGCGCTTCTTTACATCGACGGAAAACCATACCATGGCATAGATTTTAATCATAAAGAAGTTTTGATTTGCGAAAAAGCAAAGCTCAATGAACAATTCATCGTTGCCATTCAAGCGTACAGCGGACGAAAATATGAGCATAATACTTTCTCATTTGCAGAATTAGCAGTTCTTGACACAACAGCGCGCCGCCTTGACAGTGCTTTAACTGTTCTTCAAGAACTTGATAAGTTAATAGATCATGGATCGTACGAATCGAAAAAGATTCGCGACCTTATTCATCGAACTCTTATTTTTTTAAAATACTTTAAACCAGGCAGCGACGAATATCCCAATGCAATCCGCCGGGCTTATAATTTTCTTCTCAACACACTTGAAACAGAACTTAAAACTGCAATTCCTGGACTCGTCCATCTTATCGGTCATTCACATATTGACATCGCATGGCTGTGGACATTGCGCGAAACATCTAGAAAGTGTGCTCGTACATTTTCATCAGTATTGAGATTAATGGAAGAATTTCCGGAATTTAAATTCTCTCAAAGCCAGCCGATTCTTTATGAATTCATTAAACAGCAATATCCAGATTTATACAAACAAATCAGTCAGCGTGTAGCAGATGAAAGATGGGAACCTCTTGGTTCAATGTTGACCGAAGCCGATTGCAATATTCCGAACGGTGAATCACTCGTTCGTCAAATTGCATTCGGAAAAAAGTTTTTCAAACAAGAATTTGGAATTGCTTCAAACATTCTCTGGCTTCCTGATTCGTTTGGATTCAACTGGTCGCTGCCTCAGATACTTAAGAAATCCGGAATTAAATATTTTTACTCCTCCAAACTTTTATGGAATGATAAAACAAAATTCCCATATACATCGTTTTGGTGGCAGGGAGTTGATAAAACAAAAATCATTGCTCATTTATCCCCAGTAGGACTTGAAGGACAAATAACACCAAAGTCTATTCTGAAAAATGTAATTCCAGCACAGCAAGAATTGCCTGTACCGCCCACACTTCAAACATATGGATTCGGTGATGGCGGCGGCGGTCCAACAAAAGAAAACCTCGAATTCGCCGTCGTACTAAAAACGATCGTCGGATTGCCATCCTCGCCGCTTTCGTCTGTTCAAGAATTTTTCAAGCAGATAGAAGAACAATCTGAAAATCTTCCAACGTGGAATAACGAGCTTTATCTTGAGACTCATCGCGGAACGTACACGACACATGCTAAAATTAAAAAAGAGAACCGCGAATGCGAGAATCTTCTTTATTCTTCAGAGCTTCTTTCCACGCTTGCAATGGTGTTCGGAAAGAACACTGCTGCACGGTATTATCCAAAACAGAAACTTGAAGAAGCATGGAAGAAACTGCTTCTCAATCAATTTCATGACATCATTGCCGGAGTTTCAATTAGCGATGTGTATAGAGACACACAAATAGATTATCAGAATATCAGGACAATTTGTTCGGAAATTATTGGTAATTGCATTCAAAGGTTATCTCTGCCCGCAAAGAAAAGTAAAACGGAATTTCATTTTTCTCTATTTAATTCATTGGGATGGCAGAGAAATGATTACGTAGAAATTTTTGTGAAGTCAAATAAAAAGAATTTTTTTATTGAAGACTCGGATGGAAAACCAGTTCAATATCAGATTGTTGAACATGCAAAGGCAGGGCAAACACTGCTTTGTTTCGTAGAAAATCTTCCAGCATTCGGATTCAAACATCTTATTGTCCGCGCACGCTCAAATAAACCGGAATCAATCGAACCATGGGCTGCCGCGTCAAATAAATTAGAGACACCTTATTACAGGGTTCATATTGACAGCAAGGGCGCTATTAAATCGCTTTATGCAAAACAACTAAGGCGTGAATTATTTCAAAAGGGAAAAACAGGCAATATCTTTGCAACATTCCGCGATGTTCCTAAGCAGTGGGAAGCATGGAATATTGATTCCGAATATGAAAAGCATCGAATAGATTTATGGAAAATAAAGCGATATAAAATAACTGAACAAGGCCCGCTGCGTGCAACGATCCGGCTTGAACTTAAAACTGAAAACGGTTCTGTTCTATCACAGAATATTCATTTTTATCATCACTCACCTCGAATAGATTTCCAAACATACGTCCGTTGGCAGGAAAAACAGGTATTGATGAAAGTCGCTTTCCCGTTCAACATGAAAATATCGAACATAACATACGGGATACAATTCGGCGCAATAAGCCGATCGTCGAAACCCCATTCAGATGAAGAAAGCGCAAAGTTTGAGGTGTCGGCTCAACAATGGGCAGATATATCTGATGCGAAATACGGCGTTAGTTTGCTGAATGACTGTAAATATGGCTACAGTGCAAAGGAGAATGCACTCCAATTGACTTTATTAAGATCGCCGCATTATCCAAATCCTATCGATCCAATTCATTGTGACGAAGAATTAATAGACCAGGGCGAGCATACATTTTGTTATTCTCTTTTCCCTCACGGCGGCGATTGGACGAAAGGAGAAACAGTTCAAAGAGCGCGTGAAATTAATAATTCTGTATTATTTTTTCAAAGTCTTCAAACGAAAAATATTCCATCAATCCTTGAATCCTCGAAGCCGAACATTATTGTCGATGCCGTCAAGAAAGCTGAAGACAGCGAAGCCGTTATTATAAGAATGCACGAGGCGCATGGTGTTCCAACTAATACATCCCTCCGATTCGGTATTAATGTACCAGTCGCAATAGAATGCGATTTATTAGAGAATGAAGAAAAGCAACATAAGATTATCAAATCAAAATTGGTTCTAAAATTTAGACCATTTGAGATTAAAACACTCAAACTGGCAGTAAAATCATCAAGAAAGAATCGTTAAGAATTCTTTCAAAATGTTTATGACTGAGATAAAAGAATTTTGCGATGGAACTTACAGAACTGCTCGCTCGCTTCAAAAAAGGGATATCATTTGCTATAAGTCTCGTAATTATCGAGCACGTTGCATGGATTGTTGAACCGGCCGTATTTGGAAAAGTAATTGATGCTTTAATCGAACGTGCTTCTGGTCAGGTCGATAGTTTAAATACATCATTGTTTCCTCTGTATTTATGGATTGGCGTCTTCGCCATCAACTCCGGCACTGGAGTTATACGGCGAATCGTTGACCAAAAAATCTATCTTGAAATGTTCACTAATTTGGCAACAGACATTTCTACTGTTGCGCAGGAAAAAAAATTCAGCATTTCTAAAACTGCGGCGCTTGCTCAGTTATCAGAGCAGTATATTACTTTTTTCCAGTACCGCGTTCCGGAAATTATTGAGCAGGTTGTCCAAATCGGTGGGGCTGTCATCGCACTTGCGGTGTTTGATTGGCGAATCTCCATTACATGCCTGACCATCGTTTTTCCACTTATGTTGATAAACAGGATTTATATGCGAAGAGTCAGTGCGCTGCAAAAAGATTCACATGATACATTTGAGAACGCGTACGATGTGTTTTCTACACAGAGACCGGAAGAAATCCATAATTATTACGCAAAATCTGCAAGCATTAAACAGAAGATAGCAAATTGGGGTGCGCTTAATTTTGGGATGATGCGGTTTATTTTACTTTTTATCTTTCTTGTTGTTCTCTACATTTCCATTGATCTGGACGATTTTTCTACAGGCAGTATCTATTCTATCGTTGCATACATTTGGACATTTATAACATCCTCCGAGTATCTTCCGGAATTGATGGAAAGCTGGACATCTCTAAAAGATGTTTCCAACCGTTTGAATCAGGCATCTCTTTAATAATTGTTCATTTTGTTGATCCATCGAGCAAACCACGAACTATCGTAATAATTTGTGTTGAGTTGTACGGTTTTTGAATAAAATCCACTGCGCCAGATTTGATTATATCATCTCTTAACTCCGAATTAAAAAAACCACTCGCAAGAATTCCTTTTAATTCTGGATTAATCTTCTTCATAATTAGGAATGCCTCCCAGCCGCCGAGACGCGGCAAACCAAGATCGGTTAACACTATTCCGATTTCATCATTATGCGCTGTGAATATTTCCATAGCTTCCACACCATCCACTGCCACAAAAACTTTAATTCCATTTTCTTCCAGTACCATTCTTAGAAGATCTCTCAGATTATCCTCATCTTCTACAATTAGAACTGTACCTCGGTTATTCACAAATTCTAATTCCCATTACGTTGTAATTCTAAATAAAGTATCTTATTTATGTACCTTTATTGAATTTCTTAATGACAATGCTTAAGTGTAATTGTTCTCATCAATATGAAAATCTTTTGGGTACGCCTGCACACGAAAATGATTCAGCATATAAGTGTGTTTCCCAATTAAAAGATATAAATGGTAGAACACTTTCGCCTGTTTGCTTCATTTTGCGGCAGGATTCATTTAATTTATATTAGTGTACCTTGAATATTACGAAAATGCAATACGATGATTTTAAAAAGGAAAATCTTGCTTGCTATCGAATGACGGTTCAATCTTTTCAGACTTAGGTTTCTTTGCTGTCATATGAACAAGATTGCTGTTCACGTAAATCGCCTTCCTCGGCTGAACCGGACAAGCATGTTCACATGCACCGCAACCAATACAGATTTCGTCATTAACCTCTGGAATAACAAGCTGCTGCTCGTACGGGACCATCTTTACAGCTTTTGTCGGACAATGCTCTGAACATGCGCCGCAGTCTTTTTTCTTCGTAAACACGATGCAGTCGTCTTTAATAAATTGTGCTTTCCCAATTTGAACTTGTTTTTTAGTATTTGAATCGAGCGGCAGAATTGCACCTGTCGGGCATACCTGCCCGCAAATGACACAATCGAAATTGCAATAGCTTGCTGCATAATTCATTTTCGGTTGTAATATTCCTGCAATTCCATAATCAAGAAATGACGGCAGCAATACCTGTGTTGGACAAGAGCTGACACACAAATGACATGCAGTGCAGTGGCTTGAAAAATGCTCTACACTTATCGAACCGGGAGGTGAAATTGGATGTTTATGACTTTCATCAAAATCTCTGTGATTTATCACTGCGATGCTATCATTATCTGGTTGCGGCAACAGCAAACAGATTACAGGTAAAACAGATGTCTTTAAAACTTTCCGACGTCCCTCATTTATTATCGGTAGAATATTTGAAGTTTTTTTCCATCTTCCTTGATAACTCATTCCAACTGTCGGGCAAGCATCAATGCAGTTGAAACATCCGACGCACGCTGCAAAATCAACTTCTAATAAATCACTATTTATGCAATTTGCTTTGCATACTCTTTCGCATAATCCGCATTCTTTACAATTACTTCTATCTATCACTATTTTGAAAATTGAGAACCTTGAAATAATTCCAAGCAATGCTCCCGCCGGACAAAGCAAATTACAAAACAATCTTCCATGTCTGTAAGAAAGATATAAAACTAAAATAAGAAAACTTACAGATGAAAGAATTGAGATAATCGTAATGTGAAGAAGTGGAATCTGAAAAAGAAAAATCAAACCGAAAAGTCCAAGAATATTCTCCAGTACGTTATTTGCCAGGTACTACAGATGGGCTGACCAGATTAGAAAGAATTCTGCCGTAATTACTAAATGGCTCAAAAAGATTTAGCAGAATTATGCTTCCCGTAAAAGAAAACACTGCTGTGAAAAGAAATAATGTGTAATGAATTGAATAAGATTGCTTTTTAAATTTGAACCGACGGCGGCGATTGATTTGTTTGGCAATTCTAATGAAAATATCCTGCAATATTCCCAGCGGACAGATTATTGAACAATAAACTCTTCCATATAGCAAAGTTAAAAGTAGAACAAAGATTACTCCAAATGATGCACTGCTGAATAAAATCAAAGTTCGTATTAATGAAGGTACAAGCTGCGTTGAAGCCAGAAAGGTATGCAATCCTAATGGAATTATATTGCCAAAATCAAGAAAGAGGAAGCTTATTGAGATAAAAAATATGATCGCAAAACCGACGCGAACTTTTTTTAGCCACTGCAAAACATCACCTCAAACCGTCATTCGCTTGATACGGATGTTTTCCAAATCCATTCTGCCAACTTTTTGATCAGCAGCAAGTTTAATATAACGAACATCAGATGGATTCAATCCAAATAGTTTTGTTGCAGCAGTATCAATAGCTACTATATCCGTAGAAATCAATAAAGATTTCATCATTACTTCATCTTCTACAGAGACACCGCGAGGCCCGTTTTGTTTCATAACATTATAAGCATCAACCACATTGAGTGCAGGCTTGCGGAAAGTCGCAAAGTCGGCAATGCATTGATGCAAATCGTTACTATGCCAGTTACCACGATCCCAAACATTGCCCATTAGATTTTTCATCGCAATTGTCAGCCGAGCACTATTATGAGATTTAAGGACAGGAACGTTAATAAAAACGTCTGCTCCAAGAATAAGTTCGTGTTCTTTTGCTTTCTTAAGACTTTTACCATTTGGTATTGAAACCTCATGATAATAACTTTCAGTATGTGCTGGCGCAATTTTCCCTCCCGAATCTTTGACTGCCGATTCGATCCCACTGTTTTTGTAACACCTTTGCCAATTATCACACGTATGGTCAAGAACATAGATTTCACTTGCGCCGGCGTTACAGCATTGTCGAACAATTTCCGCTATCAATTTTGGATTAGTATTACCTGCACGTTCCGGACCGACATCCCATCCAATATTCGGCTTGATGACAACTTTCTGACCTTTCTTCACAAACGAACGGATCCCGCCGAGCACTTCTATTCCCTTTTGAAACATCGCATCCGGCTCACCGCCTTTGATGGCTACTAAATCAAATTGAACCTTATCAGCAGAATCATAGACTGCTGAAAAAAGATTTTCATATTTACCCGCGAGTGCCGCACCAGCGACCACAGAGGCACCAAAACTTTTTTTAAAGAATGTTCTTCGATCCATGGTGAACTCCTATATTTTAAACCAGAATATATTCAAAGCATGCCATACATTCAGTGAATATAATCCTTAACGCATTTTTAATCGACGGCAATAAGCATGTGCTATCGCAGCAGCACTGATAATCTTTACTCCATCCCACCAAGAGAATATTAAAAATCCAGATTGAAAAGAACTCAGCCAATTGTGAAAATAGAGAAAGTTCAGTTGAATAGTTCCAAATAAAAAAATAATTAAAGAACCGATAGACATTGAAATCAGCATCCACCAGTATTCCTTGCGAATGCTTGTAAGGTGACCAACTATAAATGCTGCAATCGGAAATGAGAGCAAATATCCGCCGGTCGGCCCTAATATTCTTGTAATGCCAAATGCAGTGCCTGAAAATACCGGCAATCCAATTGCACCAAGGAGTAAATAGAAGCCCATGCTAATAGCACCGCTTCGTTTTCCAAGAAGCGCACCAGCCGAGAAAACAAAAAATGTCTGCATAGTAAATGGTACCGGTTGGTTGGGTATTTCAATTTGTGCTCCGATTGCCATAAGCACTGCAAATGTGAACGCCCAGAAAGTCTGAATAAATATTCTTTCATCTTGTAGACTTAGCACTTTTGAAACAATCTGGTTCCTTATCTCGATCATTTTCATCTCCGTTTTTATTTACTTTTCATTGCACTGAATTCAAATTAGACAAATGTGGCAATAAAATCAAACCTCGATAGTATTCTTTTCTTGTTTGACTTAGAGGTGTTTTTTCGATATATTTTTTAACCAACTCTTTATGGAGTTGGTTTTTTATGGTGTAGTCCAGATACTATTGGGGTGTAGCCAAGCGGTAAGGCAGCGGCCTTTGGAGCCGCCATTCCCAGGTTCGAATCCTGGCACCCCAGCATGGATTTGTTTTATAAGAAAAATAAAATGAATATTATATAAATAGGAAGACGATGAGTGAGCTGAAGATTTTTTCTGGACGAGCAAATCACCCGTTAGCTGAGAAAATTTGCGAGGAAGCAGGTGTTCCCCTTGGAGAAGCCGCAATACAAACATTTAGCGATGGCGAACTTTGGGTCAAGTATATCGAGAACATTCGAGGCGACGATGTTTTTATCATCCAGCCAACACAACCGCCGGCAGAGAATTTGATGGAGCTATTGATTATGCTCGACGCTGCAAAACGCGCATCAGCAAAACGTGTTACAGCGGTTATTCCCTATTTCGGATATGCACGTCAAGATAGAAAAGACCAGCCGCGCGTGTCTATCAGCGCAAAGTTGATTGCAAATTTAATTACAAAAGCCGGTGCTGATCGTGTGATAACGATGGATTTGCATACAGCACAAATCCAAGGATTTTTTGATATCCCGATGGATCATTTATATTCATCTGCGGTACTAATTGAATGCTTTAAGAAGATGAATATTTCAAATTTTGCAGTTGCTTCTCCAGATGTCGGAAGTATAAAAATGGCGCGTTCCTATGCCAAACGGCTTGGTGCGGATTTGATTTTAATAGATAAACGCCGACCAAAACCGAACGAAGCAGAGATAATGAATATTATCGGCAATGTCGAAGGAAAAACTATTCTTATTGTTGATGATTTAATCGATACAGGTGGAACATTTGTCAGTGCAGCGCAAGCATTGCGCAACAATGGAGCGAAGGAAATCTTCGGTGCTTGCACACATCCGGTTCTATCCGGTAATGCTTATAAAAGAATTGAAGAATCAGTAGTTAAAAAAGTTGTTGTTACAGATACACTTCCACTAAAACAAACTTGTGATAAAATTCAAATTCGCTCAATAGCGCACATTTTTGCGGAAGCGATTCTTCGAACACACCGGAACGAATCCATCAGTTCACTATTTGATATTGATAAAGATAAGACTTAACAAGGAGATATACGATGTCTGAAATAACGCTAATGGCTGAAATTCGAAAATACGTTGGCAAGCATGTCCATGCTATCCGTAAAACAGGCAATGTGCCTGGCATATATTATGGGCATGGCCAGCAAAACATTCCCGTGTCGCTGCCGGCACCAGCACTTGCACCTTTGTACACAACTTCAGAAACACACGTTATCAATTTAAAACTTGATGATGGTTCATCTCACTTATGTGTTTTAAGAGATGTGCAGCTGGATCCGGTTACTGAGAAACCTGTACACTTCGATCTGTTTGGATTGAATGAGAATGAAAAGCTCAATATCGAGATTCCTGTGAAGCTGACCGGCGGTATTCCAAAAGGTGTTCGCGAAGGTGGAATTTTACAGCACGTTTTACACAAATTGAAAGTTTCCTGTTTGCCAAAACATATCCCTGATCATATCGAAATTAACGTGGAAGAATTGTCTATTAACCATTCCGTTCACGTGAAAGATTTATCAATTCCAAATGTTACAATTATGGAAAACGCGACCAGCACGATTGTTGCTGTTGTTCCGCCTGTGGTAGTGAAAGAACCGGAACCGGCTGCTGCTGCCGCTGTACCGACTGCCGAAGCGCCTGCTGAACCTGAAGTTATTTCTAAGGGCAAGAAGGTTGAAGAAGGCGTAGAAGAAACAGACGAAAAAAAGAAACTTGAAGAAAAAAAGAAAACAGAAGAAAAGAAAAAATAATTTTTTGTTAATTAATATTATATGTACTTAATTGTCGGATTGGGAAATCCAGGAAACGAATATGTCCGAACAAGACATAATTTGGGTTTTCTTGTTGCCGATTCACTTGCAGCATCAATGGATAAATCATTTAGTGCTGGCAAGGGCGAGTTTTGGTTTGCACAATGTTCTTTGAATACGATTAATGTCACTGTTTTGAAACCGGCAACGTACATGAATAACAGTGGAATCGCTGTACGTGAATTTCTTGAGCAAAGTCAAATCCCAATAGAAAATATTTTAATAGTCTGTGATGATTTTCAATTGCCGATAGGAACAATTCGATTGCGAAAATATGGTTCTGATAACGGCCACAAAGGATTGTCTTCTATTATTTATCATTTACAGACAGATCAATTTGCAAGATTACGATGTGGAATTGCTTCGACAAGTATGCCGTCAGAGAAATCGAATATGAAAGATTTCGTGTTAGATAATTTTCCGGAGTCAGAATTAAAAACACTGGAGATTATGGTAGCGTGTGCTCGAGACGTTTGCAAATCCTTTGTTCTAGATGGTATTGACCAAGCAATGAATAAGTTTAATACTAAACAATCTGAAGAATTATTTACTTAAATAACCCTGCCCTTTCATTTGAAAACTAATTTCAAATCGAAGTGCCTATTCATCACATGTCCAAAGGGAATATATCTATGGAAAAAAAGAAAAACATCTATGAGGCCACGTTTATTGTGAACGCTAGTCTTGACGACCCTCAGATCGATGCTGTAATCGATAAGGTGCAAGAAGTTATCACAAAAAACAACGGCGAGATCATGGAATTAGCAAAATGGGGACGCAAGCGATTTGCTTATCCCATAAAAAAGAAAAATAACGGTTTTTATGTTGTCCTTGAGTTCAAGTCTTCTGGCGATCTCATTGCACGTCTTGAACGACACTTCCTGCTTGAAGAAAATATTATCCGGTTTTTGATCATAGGGTTAGATAAAAAAGCGCTGCAAGCCCGTATATCCGGGAACGATTTAATGAAACTATCGGCGCCAGCAAGTTTATCCGCGGGTGGTTCGCCGCTTATTGCGGCTATTCCCATTTCGGATCCCGATGTCTCTGCTTCTTCAGAAAATCCAATAGATTTTACAACCCCAAATGAAATTTGATTCTCACGAAGGAAAATAAAGAAGGATAAAAATAATGGCAATATCATCTCAGTCGAAAACAACAGGTTCGCGAGGACATCAACAAAGAGGTTCGCAAGGAGGACCACAACACGGAGGAGCCGGCGGATATAGAAGAGATTCCTCTCCAAACGGACAACGGTCAACTAATCGTCAACAGCAGCAACGAAAAAAACGAACATGCAGATTTTGTGATTCAAAAGATGTTTATATCGATTATAAAAATGAGAAACGCCTTCAGCGCTTCGTTTCCGAACAGGGAAAAATTATCCCGCGCCGTATAACTGGTACGTGCGCACATCATCAACGCCAGCTTGTCACAGCAATCAAACGTGCACGGCATTTAGCTTTGATTTCATTCGTTAATGAAGCTGTAAGTTAAGCGATTCTCTTTAATATTTTTTGTAAAAGGAGTTTTTATGAAAGTGATTTTAAGAAAAGATTCTGAAAAGCTTGGTCACGTCAATGAAGTAGTCTCGGTCAAAGATGGATACGCTCGAAATTATCTAATTCCTCGGGGGATTGCGTACGAAGCGACCGACGGCGGTATTCGACAATTGGAAGAAGAAAACAAACAACAATTGCGGCGTGTCGACAAGGAGCATGGTCAAGCAATAGCTTTGGCTGCAACGCTCGACAAAATCTCTGTCACAATTAAGATGAAAGTCGGTGAAGAAGAAAAACTTTTTGGTTCCGTTACGGCTCAAATGATAGCTGATGCCCTTATCGAAAAAGAAATCAAACTGGATAAACGGCAGATAGAACTTGAAGAACCGATCAAAGCTCTCGGCATCTACGATATTCCAATCAAACTTGCTGCCGGTGTAATTGGTAAAATAAAGGTATGGATTGTAAGAGAATAATAAAGCGTTTCGTTTCAGTTATTGTTAGTAGAAGAAAAAAGGCAGCATAATACGCTGCCTTTTTTCTTAACCAAATTGGGATTTATTTTAGTTATTTTAGTGTTTACAAAATAGAGATTGATAAATTTAAAACTGTTATATTAAGCGTTTTAATTTATTGGTTTATAGTATATCAGAAAGAAATCTCATGGCAGAAAAAACACATCAGCACCTTGATGAAGTTACGATTCGTTTCGCTGGAGACTCTGGCGACGGAATGCAGCTAACCGGCTCTCAGTTCACTAACACTGCCGCTTTTATTGGCAATGATTTAAGCACGCTGCCTGATTATCCAGCAGAAATTCGTGCACCACAGGGAACCACTAATGGTGTAAGCGGATTTCAAATCCATTTTGGAAGCGTCGAGATAAACACTCCCGGAGATTTCTGTGATGTACTTGTAGCGATGAATGCCGCTGCACTTAAAGTCAATCTCCCTTGGCTTGTTAAAGGTGGTTCCATCATAGCAAATGTAGATGGTTTCAACGATAAAAATTTGAAGCTTGCCAAATATTCAACCAATCCTCTAAAAGATGGTTCTCTTTCTGAATATCAATTATATGAAGTCGATATCACAAAATTGACTACCATTGCACTTCAAGAAATGAACCTTTCCAACAAACTGGTCGATCGGTCTAAAAACTTTTTTGCATTAGGTATGATGTATTGGATGTACAATCTTCCTCTCGAAACGACACTTAAGTGGATCTCTGAAAAGTTCAAACTTAAACCAGACGTTCGGGATGCTAATATACGCGTATTGAAAGCAGGATGGAATTACGGCGAGACGACAGAAATCTTTAAAGTCCGATATCAAGTTGCATCGGCAAAACTTGCCCCAGGAAATTACCGCAACATCACTGGTAATCAGGCTGCTGCTTGGGGATTGATGACTGCAGCAAAAAAAGCAAAGCTCGATCTTTTTCTCGGCAGTTATCCAATCACACCTGCGAGTGAAATTCTACAGGAACTTTCCATACATAAAAATTTCGGCGTGAAAACTTTCCAGGCGGAAGATGAAATTGCCGGAATTACATCTGCCATTGGCGCATCTTTTGCCGGCGCATTGGGTACAACTACAACAAGCGGACCCGGGCTTTCACTAAAAACTGAAGCTCTAGGACTTGCAGTGATGGTAGAACTGCCGCTTGTTGTTGTGGACGTGCAACGCGGCGGACCAAGCACCGGTCTGCCAACAAAGACAGAACAAGCAGACTTGCTTCAAGTCGTTTATGGGCGCAACGGCGAAGCGCCGCTGCCAGTGATCGCCGCCGCTACACCAGCGGATTGTTTTAATGCCGTATTTGAATCTGCGCGTATTGCAATTAAATTTATGACTCCTGTTGTTTGTTTAACAGACGGTTATCTGGCCAACGGCTCTGAACCATGGCTAATTCCAAATTACAATAATCTTCCTGATATTTCTAATAATTTCATAACTAATCCCGAAGGATTTTCCCCTTACGTGCGAGACAAGGTGACTCTCGCACGGCCATGGGCAATTCCCGGCTCACCCGGACTTGAACACCGAATTGGCGGTTTAGAAAAACAGAATATTACTGGAAATATAGATTACTCACCTATTAATCATGATCTTATGGTTCACCTCCGAGCAGAAAAAATTGCCCGCATTGAAAACGATATCCCATCAGCAGAAATTGAAGGCGATCAACAAGGCAAGCTGTTAGTTGTCGGCTGGGGGAGCACATATGGGGCGATCAGAACAGCAGTGCAGCGACATCGCTTAAAAGGACATTCAGTTTCACATTTGCACATTCGGTATATCAACCCTATGCAAAAAAATGTAGGTGAAATATTATCTCGATTCAAAACTATTTTAGTTCCCGAATTAAACTTAGGTCAACTTATCAAAATCTTGAGATCTAATTATCTTGTGCCTGCAATTGGATTCAATAAAATAAAAGGATTGCCATTCCAAGCAGAAGAAATAGAAATGAAAATTGAAGAAGTTTTACAAGGAGATAATTCATGACCGCTTTTATTAAAAATATCTCTGAACAAACAACGCCTTTCAGAAGTTCTAAATTCACTTCAAAGGACTTTCAGAGCGATCAAGAAGTTAGATGGTGCCCAGGATGCGGTGACTATTCGATCCTTGCTCAGGCACAGCGTATAATGCCGGATTTGGGTCTTCCAAAACATAATATAGTTTTTGTCTCCGGTATCGGCTGCTCAAGTCGATTCCCTTATTATATGAATACCTACGGTTTCCATGGAATTCATGGACGGGCTACATCAATTGCAACCGGTATAAAACTCGCGCGGCCAGATCTTTCCGTCTGGGTAGTTACTGGAGACGGTGATGGTATGAGTATCGGCGGCAATCATTTGATTCACTTGCTTCGCCGTAACATCGATATCAATGTTCTCTTATTCAATAATCAGATTTATGGGTTGACTAAAGGACAATACTCGCCAACTTCAGAAAAAGGAAAGATTACAAAATCCACTCCGTTCGGTTCAATAGATTATCCATTCAACCCGATATCACTTGCTCTTGGCGCTAGTGCAACTTTCGCTGCACGAACAATTGATCGAGACCAGAAGCAGCTGCAATTGGTTTTAAAACGCGCTGCGGAACATATTGGAACTTCGTTTATTGAAATTTACCAAAATTGTAACGTCTTTAACGACGGGGCTTTCGCTCAATTCACAGATAAGGATACAAAAGACGACAATGTAGTTTTTCTTGAACATGGAAAGCCGCTTATCTTCGGTAAAGAGAAAGACAAAGGTATTAGATTGAATGGATTTACTCCTGAAGTCATCTCGCTTAAAGATAGTAAATATTCGATCGATGACTTGCTTGTGCACGATGAGAACGATACAACACTTTCATTTATTCTTGCAGATATGACTTATCACTCGCATTTGCCCCGACCAATGGGTGTTTTTCTTTCAATTGAACGGCCGACTTACGAAACTGAAATGCAACAACAAATTGAATTCTCAAAAGAGAAAAAAGGCGAAGGAAATATAGAAGCGCTTTTAAATTCCGGCGAGACTTGGACAATTCAATAATATTTTATATTTTATATTGAAAAGTGTGGTTTCACGGAAGAGATCACACTTTTTTCCTGTCACTATGGATTTAAAATAATAGGTATTTACTTTGCCATCTCAATTTGAGTTATTCCGGACAATTATCGAGTCGCATACACGTTTTGTACTGACAACACATGTCAATCCGGATGGTGATGGCCTCGGCACTGAAGTCGCTCTAGCCATTTATCTTCAGAAGCAAAAAAAACAAGCAACTATTTTAAATTATAGCGCAACTCCTAATAATTATTTATTCCTTGCGCAGTTTCATCCTATTCTTCAATTTGATTCGACCCTGCATGCAGAAATTATAAAAGATGCTGAAGTAATTATTGTTTTGGATACAAATCATCCAGATAGATTAATGACGATGAAGCCGGACCTTTTATCGAGCCAAGCTATCAAAATCTGCATCGATCATCATATTGAGCCGGAAGAATTTGCCGATCTCTACATCTTGGACGAATCATCCACAGCTACAGGAGAAATTGTCTACCGGCTTTTAAATTATTTGACAGGCCGTAATATCGAACGTGAAACAGCTGTTGCTCTATATACGGCGATTATGACCGACACCGGATCATTCCGTTATCCAAAAACTGATCCTGAGACACATAAAATTATTGCACATCTTATTCAAATAGGGGCAGATCCAGTTGCCATTTACGAGCACGTCTATGAACGCAATTCTATCAATAGTGTACGTTTAATGGGATTAGCAATAGCAAATATGCAAATTACGCATAATGGAAAAATTGCCTACATTGTTCTTATTCGCGAATTGTTTGATATGACCAGCACAACGGAAGTTGATGCTGATAATATTGTGCCGTTCACTTTGACAATTGATGGAGTTCAGATTGGATTGTTGTTTTCAGAGATGGACGGAATAGTAAAAGTAAGTTTCCGTTCCAAAGGCGATATCTGGATTAATGAGCTAGCGAAAGAATTTGGCGGCAACGGACACAAAAACGCTGCTGGCGCACGAATACCAAACGCACAATTGGATGAAATTGTTTCACAGGTGCTCGAGCATGCTGGAGCATATATTATTGAAAAGAAATAGTAGAGTCTGCGCTGAAAAAAAAGCGCTTCCTGATTTAGGAAGCGCCTTTCTCATTACAATTAAATTTAATTTCCCTTTATTACAAATTAGAGACCATTAAATCCAAATATTTGATTATATATACCTTTATCAGAAATTGTCTCGTACCAATTCTTTACACTAAAATTACTTGTCTTTGGGTAACCCGCAGGCGGCGAGATGGCTTGCTGTTGAAATCTTTGATCGTAATCATAATTTTTCTGGAACCGGATGAAAGAGTGCCAGAACCGGTAAAAGTACCGACAGGCTGCCGATTTTTTGCTTGTAATGCACCGACAAGGTAGATTGACCCATCTGCTCCCCGTGAATCATAATTTTCTGCTGTGAAGCCACCGTTTAAACAAAAAATAGATGCATCTATCGTGATACCACTATTGTTGACAGAAGACATTGGATTTCCAGTAACCGGGTTTATAGGTTTGTCCGTTATTATAACACTGTTATCAGAGACAATTCCTAATTCGGATGTGCATGCAGCATTAATATTCCCATTAATATTTGGCGGTGTCTGCCCTTGTTTATTAGTTCCTGAAATTGCACTTGGATTTCCATAGGCAATTGATGAATCAAGATAAACATTGCTCTTGCCGCTTCCTGGAGGATTATCTACGCAACCAATCGTTGCGGTTCCATTCAAGACTCCTTGCACATGAACCGGCATATTCTCAGCAAGTATGACGCCATTTGGTGCCATAGCCGCAACATTTGGGTACACTGTTGTTGTCGGCGATACTGTCACTGTGGAGCACGCTTTTAGTCGCTGTATATACGGTAGCAGCAACTTGACCTGTAACATAAAATTCAAGATTAAGTTGTACATTTTGAGGATAAGTACCGGTATTTCCTACTAAATCATATCCTCCATTAGACCCTGTGGTTCTGCCTAATGTTTTCACATCAGTACCAACTTGCAGGCATAGGTTGATTTACACCTGTATGCAGTCCGCCATTGAAAGTTGGATGATCACTTGATCCATTCAGCTTATAGACACCCCAACCTACTGTCACTGCCCCTTTAAAATACGGATTCCCGGAAACACACAAAGTGTCTTGGCAGTGTAAAGCCCCTTTACAAGTATCCCCAGTAATCCAGTAAATTCCATTTTCAGTTACAGTGTACATTGCATACTGCGTAAAGGAGCTTCTGGCGAAATCCACTATTGTTTTAGAAGAAATTGTATATCCATTGATTGAGCCGTAAGATGAAGCTACAGTCAATCGCATAGTATCCGATGTTTTGAAAACTGCCGTGCTATCCAATGTTAATGAGAATTGCCCTCCGCCATTAGCAAATGTAGCAGGGAAAGTAATGCTTCCAGATGATGGAATCCAAACTGCGCCAGCTTTCTGCAAGTTAGTAATGTACATGCCATTGAGACCTATATTAGTAGCGCTTTGAGAAACATATTGCGCCTGTTCTATATTGTAATAAGCGATGTATTTGTTATATGCATCGGATACATGCTGGGATAAATTGAATCCCATCAGCATAAAAATGACATTAAAAATTATCACCATTAATAACGAAGTGCGTCCCATGTTTCTACTCCTTGATTTACTTCTATCGCGGAAATCTAAATGCCTGCGATGTCATTCGCATTTCTTTCCAATACAACTGATATTCGGATGTATCATTCATATATTGCTGCTTCTGTTTGAATAGACTTTGAAGCTGGACAGTGAGGTCTGTTACGCGAATTGTTCCAAGATTTGATGAAGTAACAGGCGTTGGAATAGGATCCGGTGTGCCTTGATTATCCCAATATTTCAATCTGAACTGCGTTAATCCAAGATTCCACTTTGTAGCCGCTTGACTGTTCACTTGCCTGTATAGATAAAACATATTGGGATTGCTGGTACCTGCAAATTCTGAAGTTGATCCTGTCCAGTACTTAACCGTATCTACGAACCCATCAGGCGGGTCAACATCCGTCAGATATTGAATTGCCGTATCTGAAGCGTATAAAATTGAATTACCAGCTAAAAGAAGACTCGGGTTCTGACAATATCCAATATGTTTAAAATCATTTTCAATCATTAAGACAAGTGTAACTAAATTCGATTGGAGTACATAATTTGAATAATATGCTGCAGAATATTCATGAGCGCTCGCATTTAGTGTCAGCGCTGATATTAAAAGAATTCCACCTACAAAAGTTGAGCCGATTATATCGAGAAATGTTGATGAACCCATTTTCCCCTCACTGATAATAACTATATATGTAAGACATTTTTATTGTATCAACTCCTGCTGTATTGGTTCCGCCCATAATTCCTTGACGGCCTATATCCGGAATTACCCATACATCCATCTGTTTAAGCCAAGACGGAGTAGCAATTTTTGTATAAGCATTTTGATCAAGATAAGAGACAAATGCCTTTACTGTAAAAGTATCTACCGGCGCACCAATTTTGGCAACATACCCATTATAATCATCAAAATCATTAAACGTAGTATCAAGATTGGCTGTTTCTCCAGCATCGGGACCCAGAGTTGTTGATAAATCAGTTGTGGCAAAAGCCGGACCTGTTACTGCCGTATACTGATCAAAATTTAAATTGCTTGCTTTTTCAAAGTAAGATGTCGCTAAACCGATTGCGTACATACCAATTTCTGTTTGGCGCAAAATTGTTCCCTGGTTTAAATTATTACTATTCACCGTCAGTACGGTAACTCCAAGAAGAACAATGGCAAGTGCTGAAAGTAATGTTTGTCCAGTATTCATATTCTTCCTTTACATCAATACTAAATAATAATTTAGAAACCTTTCATTTTATTTCTATTCTGGAAATTTAAATCTCGAGATAAATTACAATAATGTTTTACTTTCAAGTTGATGGAGTGTACAAAAGCTCCTTATTAAAATCAAGTACAACAATCACTAATCTAAAAATTCAGTATTATTTACCTTTAGAATATTTTCAAAGAAATAATTTTATTTATTCATTATAAAAAACCTCATCCAGTATATTAAACAAATTTCGTACCTGATTTTGATCTGTTAAATCAATCAGAATAATCCTATATCTTATAGTCTAATCTTCCCACTTTGAGAATAAAGTAGAATTTACTGCATGATAACTTAACCTTTTTACAATCATCTCCTTAGAATTTAAATGCGAGTTCGTGTTATCATCCAAGCTGCAATTGTCATTCCATCCCAAATAACGCCTGAAGTAATTCTTGCATCCACTTCATCTGGTTCTAATGTTATAATTTCAAACTCTTCTGTCTCATCCGGCTTCGACGGAACGACGACAAGGTTCTTTGCTATAAAGACACGACAAATTTCATCCGTTACACCATTGTATGGATTGAATTCACTAGCCAGCTGCAAATCATGCGGGATAAATCCTGCTTCCTCTTCAAGTTCGTGCAAAGCAGTCTGTTCATAAGTGTGTCCGTCCTTGACGCCCCCGCAAGGAAATTCCAGACTTTCTCGATCATTCAAGTAACGATATTGATTTACTAATACAATCCGTCCATCGTTTAATACAGGCACAATCATGCTTGCACCGTTTGTATGGACATAATGATATTCACCTCGCCTGCCGTTAGGCAGTATAGTTTCATCTTTTCTATATATCCACCAAGGATTTTTTAAAAGAGTTGTTTCAGAAAACTTTTTCCATTTTATCAGCGGCATGCAGGATTTGATATTTGAGATTGAAAAAAAGAAGTAACTTTTAACGATTCTCGTTTATAAGATATTTAGCAGCCACGGCTTCAACTGAATAGTCGGACTTTTGACCTTGATTAAACAAGCGCAGTACCCGAAGATCAGATTCCCAAACACAATCACCTGGAGCAATCAAACAGACGCTGCCCGGTTCATATGTTAAATATAGTTTTCCATCCATAAAATAATAATGTTCATTACTTACTATTATAGGATAGACCTGCATCAATGGCGGGATATCACTTGGTTTGAACCATAGTTTGATTTCTCGTTCAGCATCTGTTTCCGTTGCAGAAGCGTGAATAAGGTTATCCATTCGTTCGCCAATGACTTTTCCAGTTCCATCTTTGACAGGTACTTTTGTTCCTAAAGCACGGATGCATCCTGGTTTATTTTCTCGCGCAATATGAGGATCTGTTGGACCAACAATATTTCTGATTTTTGCAATTGCATCCGGGCCCTGATAAACAAGTGCTATCACTCTGCGCTTCCAAGGTTCATTATTGTAATGCTCGACACCCATTATATAATCTAAAAGCGAAGGGAAAAAAAATTTTCCCTTATGCTCTGCATAATGTTCAGAAGCAAGCATCTTGCTGACTTGTACAATTTTTGCTCCTGAAAAGTGCAAACCTGTATGAAATTCCGAAAGCTGAGAAATCACGTAACCAGTCAAAGAATTTTTCAATGCATCGGGTTTAATAAGTACAAGTGTTTGTTCAGATCCTTCTTTATTCATAATAGAAATACCTTTCTTCTAAAAAATCCCATGCAGTCAATAATTCAATTTTATGTTTTAAATGCCGCTTCGCATTTTTTTCAATTTACTTTTGATACCCTTCTTACTCTTATTTCCTTTTGTTCTTCGCTTTTTCCATTTGATACTTTTTCTTTTTACTTCACCTATGCGAACTTTCTTCAATGCCTTCTCAATCGCATCGCCTATAACAGCGGGACTTTCAACTACGATGATGCCTGCCTTGCGCATTGCCTGCATTTTTTCTTCTGCAGTTCCTTTTCCTCCGGAAATAATTGCTCCTGCATGTCCCATCCGTCGTCCAGGAGGCGCGGTTTGCCCTGCAATGAAGCCAATAACCGGTTTTCTTACATACTCTTTGATATATTCCGCTGCTTCTTCTTCTGCTGTTCCGCCTATTTCACCTATCATGACAATTGCATCAGTTTTTTTATCTTCATTAAAGAGCTTGATGATATCTATAAAGCGCGAGCCGATGACCGGATCACCGCCGATACCGATACATGTAGATTGTCCGATACTGTGTTGAGTAAGCTGCGAAACAGCTTCATACGTCAATGTTCCACTCCTCGAAACAACTCCAACACGTCCCGGTTTATGAATAAAGCCAGGCATAATTCCAATCTTTGCCGCTCCCGGAGTAATCACACCCGGACAATTTGGTCCGATGAGACGTACACCTTTTTTTGTGATATACTCATATACTTTCACCATATCGCTGGTCGGAATACCTTCTGTAATTGCAACGATTATTCTTATTCCTGCATCAGCTGATTCCATAATTGCATCAACGGCAAATGCTGAAGGAACAAAAATAATAGAAACATTTGCTCGCATCTTCTGGACGGCTTCTTTGACCGTATTAAAGATTAAAATCGGATGTGGTAACGGATTTTTTTCATTGCCTTGATAACTTATGCCGCCTTTTCCGGGAGTGACACCAGCAACTACATTTGTTCCGTATTCCATCATTTGCTTTGTATGGAACGTTCCCTCACTGCCTGTGATACCCTGAACAAGGAGTCGAGTATTTTTATCAACAAGAATGCTCATAATAATTTACATTCATAATAATTTATTTTAAGAAGCGATCTCTAAAAAATCTGCAACTCGCAAGATTTTCGGTTCGCCAAACTGCGGCCCAAGAATCTGCATTCCAATTGGAAGCCCCTGATGATCTTCTCCACATGGAATGCTGATACCAGGAATACCCGCAAGATTTATAGATGTTGTATAAATATCGGAGAGATACATTTGCAAAGGATCATTTATTCTGTCGCCGGCTTTGAATGATGTGCTCGGCGAAGTAGGCGCAATCATACAATCAACACTGGCAAATGCTTTGTCGAAATCTTCCTTAATAAGCCGACGAACTTTTTGTCCTTTTCGATAATAAGCATCGTAGTATCCGGCTGAAAGAACATATGTGCCAAGCATAATGCGGCGCTTTACCTCTGCACCAAATCCTGCGCTTCGCGATTTGATGTACATTTCAGAAAGATCTGCTGCATCTTCTTTTCTAAAACCATATCGAGCACCATCGTACCGGGCAAGATTAGATGATGCTTCCGCAGTGGCAAGTATATAGTACGTTGCAATCGTGTATTCGGTATGGGGCAGGGTTATTTCTTCAATAGTTGCCCCATTAGAGCGCAGAATGTCGATCTTTTTCTCTATTGCCTGACGTATTTCAAAATTTAATGCATCTCCAAAATATTCTTTTGGAATTCCGACTCGCATACCTTTAATATCTTTTGTCAGTTGTGAAATATAATTTGGTACCGGTATTTTTGCCGATGTTGAATCGTTAGGATCATGACCTGCGATTACTTGAAGGACACTCGCTGCGTCTCTTGTTGTCAGCGCAAGAGGTCCAATCGAGTCAAAAGACGATGCAAAAGCTACAAGTCCATAGCGAGAGACACGTCCATATGTT
Source organism: Ignavibacteriota bacterium (assembly GCA_963833465.1). Lineage (GTDB taxonomy): Bacteria > Bacteroidota > Ignavibacteria > UBA10030 > UBA10030 > Fen-1298. The sequence continues at coordinate 338,248 of CAWHXW010000002.1, forward strand.
GTTTTTAAACCTACAACACCGCAAAATGCCGCCGGCTGGCGAATTGAGCCGCCGGTATCAGATCCTAAAGATGTCGTTGACATCCCGGCACGGACTGCAACTGCAGAGCCGCCGCTTGATCCACCAGGAACTCGATTTTCATCCTGTGGAAGTTTCACGCGTCCGTATGCCGAATTCTCTGTAGATGAACCCATTGCGAATTCATCCATATTATTTTTACCGATGATGACAGCATCTGCATCACGCAGACGCTGAACAACAGTAGCATCATATAATGAGATAAAGTTTTCGAGAATTTTAGATCCGCAAGTAACTCGTTCATCTTTTACACAAATAATATCTTTAATAGATACAACCATTCCTGCCAGCGCACCTGCATTTCCATTTTGAAGCTTCTTATCCACTTGTTTCGCTTGCTCTATCGCTTTATCGGAAAACACAGCAAGTAACGCATTCAAATGTTTTTTCTCTTCAATCGTGTTGAGATATTCTTCTGTAATCTTCTCGCAGGAGGTAATTCCTTCAATTAGTTCTTTTTGCAAAATGTCAAATGATTTCATAGATATTGGAATGTAAATTGCAGTTTGAGCTTACGTTTTAAAAAACCAGTGACTATCCTTGCAATTTTGTGTCGTTTTTCTCATCAGACTTCTTTATTTCTTTTTCAACTTCTGCTTGAACATCGCGCGCAGCTTTTCGGAATTCTCGTATTCCTTCGCCAAGCCCCTTTGCTATCTCCGGAATCTTCTTTGCACCAAAAAAAATAAAAATTACAAGTAAAATAAGAATAAGTTCTGGACCGCCTATATTGCCCATATTATTTTTCCCATTTATATCTGAATAATAATTTCCGATTTAAACTAACTATTATATTCAATAATTAGCCTTGCGGTTTTGTTTCGTTCTTTTCATCTGAGTTCTTAATTTCTTTTTCGACTTCTTCTTTCACATCGCGTGCCGCTTTGCGAAATTCACGTATCCCTTCACCAAGTCCGCGCGCCAAATCAGGCAATTTTTTTGCCCCAAAGAAAATTAGAATAACGAGAAGAATAAGAAACAATTCCGGACCGCCAATATTGCCGAACATAACAAGACTCCTTTATTTAAACTTTTTGATAAACAAAACTTTGGACTATCGATTCAAATATCTTTTTGCCGTCTGTATGTTTTAAAATAGTGTCAGAAGCTCGTTCAGGATGCGGCATCATTCCGAGCACATTTCCGGTTTCATTGATAATCCCTGCTATGCTGTTCATGGAGCCATTTGGATTTGCCTCATATGTAAGATTACCAGATGGATTGCAATAACGAAATATAACTTGTTGATTATCTTCTATCCGCCTAAGTGTTTCGGGATCTGCAAAATAATTACCCTCACCATGAGCAATCGGAATTTCAAGTACATCGCCGGATGTACACTGATTGGTGAACTTTGTATTTGCATTCTCAACTCTTAGATGCAAATATTTACAAATGAAAAGTAAGGATTTATTTCGCAGCAACACCCCCGGTAACAATCCGGCTTCAGTTAAGACTTGAAAGCCATTGCAAATGCCAATCACTAAGCCGCCTCTGTTTGCAAACCTGACGACATCCTTCATTACAGGTGAGAAGCGCGCAATTGCCCCGCAACGGAGATAATCACCATATGAAAATCCTCCTGGAAGAATAATGACATCCGAATCCCCTATAGATGTTTCTTTATGCCAGATGAGGCGGGCATCCTGTCCCATTATTGTCTCTACAACATAATGCGCATCGTGATCGCAGTTAGATCCTGGGAAAACAACTATTCCGAATTTTACTTTTTCCATTTTGTTTTCCACTTACTCTTTTACAGGTTCTGTTGTGAAGGAAAAGCTTTCCATAACAAGGTTGGCAAGAAGTTTTTCAGATATTTGCCTTGTCATACTTTCCGCTTCTTCTTTAATATCCGAATCAACATCCATCTCGATGTACTTTCCAATCCGCACATTGCTGACTGATTCAAACCCAAGAGAATGGATGCCTTGCTCCACAGCTTTTCCTTGCGGGTCAAGAATGGATTTTTTCAGTGTCACAAATACTTTTGAATGAAACACGTTCGTCTCCTATATTTCAGTTTTTGAGAATTCCTACTTTTTCATAGGTTCATTCTCTGTTTTTATGGTTTTTAACCAAACTACTGCCGATCTAATTAATCCAAAAACAACAAAAAGCATAAGCATCAAGAAAAGAATATTTTTATCTAATAATAATTCAGAAATCAAAACAACAAGAAAAGCAAAAATAATTATAATAAACTTAGATGGATGCGATTTCAACTGAAGTTTCGTGAGTTTTGGCATCGTGTCATACTTCACATGACTTACCATCAAGAGAGAAAGAGCAATAACAAGTATGATTAATTCAATGGGTGCATAATTGTCGTTTTCGATTTTTTCTCCGCCAAATTGAAGAATGAATGCGCATAGTGTTATCGCTTGCATTGGAATTGGCAGACCATTAAAAAAGTCTTTATCAAAACCAACGAGTTGCACGTTGAAACGCGCTAATCTTATTGCGCCGAATAGGACTGGCAATGCGGCGATAATAATTCCCCATGGTTCTATGGAATGTAAATATACTTGATAAACCATGAATGATGGTGCTACCCCAAAAGATACGACATCTGCAAGCGAATCTAGCTCAACTCCGAACTGGCTTGACGAATGTGTCATCCTCGCCATTATGCCATCCAGCGAATCAAAAACAGCAGCCAAAATAATTGCCCATGCCGCTACGCTGAACCGCCCTTCACTTGCGAATATAACTGAAAGAAAACCGCAAAAGATATTAAGTGCTGTAAATAAACCTGGAACTACCGCCCGAGTAATTTTCATTTAGTTCATTTCTCCAATCCGACATTAGGAAACTCACTCAAAATTGTTTCACCAGCTATAGTAACGTCACCAATCTTCGTTCTTAAAATTACTGACAATGGTAAAAATACATCTAAACGAGAACCGAATTTGATCATGCCAAAACGTTCTCCTGCGACAACTGTATCACCGGATTTTAATGGACAAACAATTCTCCTTGCAACAAAACCCGCTATCTGTTTGAACATCACTTTCCCTTTTGCACTTTCAATTCCAACAATCATCTGTTCGTTTTTTTCCGAAGCTTTATCTTCAAATGCTGCGAAGTACTCTCCTTTTACATATCTTATATATTTTACAACTCCAGAAATGGGATTGCGATTAACATGAACATTGAGCGGCGACATAAAAATGCTGATTTGCCAAACATCCGAATGGAAGAATTCGTTATCATATTTTTTTTTTACGACAATAACTTTTCCGTCTGCGGGCGAAATAATTAAATTTTCGCCTTTCGGCGTTATACGTTCCGGATCACGGAAAAACATCGTTGTGAAACCAAAAATGAAAAGTGAAACCACAATAAGCGAATAACGATATGATTTCGGTTCGATAAAAAGAAGTGCCAGTAAAATGATAACAACACATACAGTGGCAATTGTAAAATAAATATCATATCCATATTTTGTAATCATAAGATTTTTAGACCTGTCCTGCTGCGTGATATGAACTGCGAATTAACGGTCCCGATTCAATATGCCGAAATCCCATTTTCATTCCTTCTTCTTTCAATATCCTAAACTCATCCGGATGCACATATCTATCAACCGGCAAGTGTTCCTTCGTCGGTTGAAGATACTGACCCAGTGTCAGAATATCGCATACTGCAGCACGTGCATCTTTCATCACATCTAAAACTTCTTCCTTCAGTTCGCCGATACCGAGCATTAATCCTGTTTTAGTCACGAATCCTTTACGTTTTGCCCGCCTAAGCACTTCCAGCGATCGTTGATAATTTGCCTGCGGCCTTATTGTTTTGTATAACCTGGAAACGGTTTCCAAATTATGATTTAGGATATCCGGTTTAGAAGCAAGAACGAGATCAAGGGCTTCTTCACTGCCGTTAAAATCAGGAATCAAAACCTCAATTTTACAATTCGGAATACGCTCGTGAATCAGCCGAACTGTTTCAGCAAATATTGGCGCGCCTCCATCTTTTCGCTCATCTCGGTTGACAGACGTTATAACAGCGTGCCAAATTTTCATCAACTCAATTGCTTCCACAACACGGCGGGGTTCATCCCAGTCTAATTCGTCTTCCGGCCGACCGGTCTTGACAGCACAGAATCTGCAAGCCCGAGTACAAATATCGCCAAGAATTATGAAAGATGCAGTACCCTAAATTCCAGCATTCTCCCATATTCGGACAACGCGCTTCTTCGCAGACTGTATGAAGTTTATGGAAGCGCATTATGCCGGCGAGTTTTGTATATTCCGCTCCACCAGGAATTTTCGCTTTTAGCCAATCAGGACGTTTTATATGAATTGGTTGACTTATCTGCATTTCAAATTCTTCTAATTAGCATTTAATGCTGCTGCAGTAACTTCTTTTTTAGTTTGTGATTGAATAATGAGATGTTCTATAATTGAGTTCAATTCATTTTTTTCCACCCACTTTACTTGCATGTCGAACATTTTCACAAACGAATCGGCTATTACTTTATTAACGGCATTGAGGGGTAATTCACAACCCAGAATTCTCTGCATCGATGTCACGCCTTTGTGAAAAATTCCGCATGGAATAATTCTATCAAACTTAGTCAAATCAGTATTAACATTTAATGCAAATCCATGCATCGTTACCCAGTGGCTCACTTTCACGCCAATTGCAGCTATCTTTTCTTCATTGACCCACACACCGGTCATGTCCTTCTCGCGTCCTGCTAAAATTCCAAAAGCTGCCGACGCACGAATAATTATTTCTTCTATGCTTCGCAAATAACGGTGAATATCCAAAAAGTAATTATTGAGATCGATTATTGGGTAGCCGACGATTTGTCCGGGACCATGATAAGTAATATCACCGCCGCGGTCGACGCGAAAAACTTCTATGCCCGATTGCTTTAATTCTTTTTCTGAGGCAAGCAAATGATTATCGTCAGTTGATTTGCCAAGAGTGTAGACATGTTCATGTTCGGTAAGAAGCAGTATATCTTGAATGGAGCCCGATGCCCGTAACATCCATATTTTTTGTTGAAGCTTCCATGCATCTGAATATCGTGTACGGCCAAGGTCAGAAACGAGAAGAGGAATCAAAATAATTCTCTTATAATTTTATATGTTAATAGCGACATCAAAAGCTTGTCCTGCGGCTTCCATAATCGCTTCCGACAATGTCGGATGAGAGTGAATCGTGTTATGCAGTTCTTCCCATGTCGTTTCAAGCGCTTTTGCAATCCCAAGTTCTGCAATTATTTCTGTTGCTTCTGCACCAATTATGTGCGCTCCGAGCAGTTCACCAAATTTTTCATCAAAAACTAATTTTACAATCCCTTCTGTTTCGCCAATCGCCATTGCTTTGCCGAGAGGACGAAATGGGTAACGCCCAACTCTTACTTTATATCCTTTTGCGACTGCCGCATCTTCTGTCAATCCTACACTTGCAACTTGCGGCTGGCAATATGTGCAGCTTGGAATATTCGTTCTATCAAAACCTTTTTTTGATTTTCCAGCAATATGCTCGACCGAGACAATTCCTTCGTGTGAAGCAACATGTGCAAGCAATGGCGGTCCAGCAACATCACCGATTGCATAGATACAATCAATATTCGTTTTTCCAAACTCATTTACTGCAATAAATCCATGTTCTAAATTAATGCCGAGTGATTCCAACCCAAGATTTTCCACATTTGCTTGAACACCGACAGCCATCAACGCTATTTCTGCGGAGATGTCCCTTTTTCCATCCTTATCTGAAATTGTCACAGTAACAATGTCACTAATTTTCACTCCCTCAACCTTTGTGCCTGTTAGAATTTCAATGCCAGACTTCTTCAAGCTTGCTTCAAGAATTTTTGTAATCTCTTTATCTTCTATTGGAAGAATAGATGGAAGCATTTCAATAACAGTCACACTTGTGCCAAAGGAATTATAGAAGTACGCGAATTCTATGCCTATTGCACCGCCGCCAATAATAATCATCGATTTAGGTTGTTCCGTCAATGTCATAGCTTCGGAACTTGTAATAACCTTTTTTCTATCGAATGTAATACCTGGAATTGAACGCGGTCTGCCGCCAGTCGCAATAACAATATTTTTTGTTCTGATACTATCAGTTACTTTATTTTCTTTTACGATTTCGATTGAATTTCTTCCAGTAAGTTTCGCAGTGCCAGAAATAATTTCAATTTTATTCTTCTTCATTAAATATTCGACGCCTTTAGACACACGGTCTGCTATACTGCGGCTTCGCGCAATGATTTTAGAAAATTCGTAAGACAACCCTTTATGAGTTATGCCATATTCTTGCGATTTCTTAAATGCATTATAAAGTTCGGCGCTTTTAAGCAATGCTTTCGATGGAATACATCCCCAGTTTAGGCAAACGCCTCCGAGCTTTTCACGCTCAATTAAACCGACCTTCATATCTAATTGTGCCGCACGAATTGCAGCAGTATATCCGCCAGGACCGCCGCCAACGATCACTACATCGTATTGTAGTTCTTCCATAGCATATCTTTCAAACAAAAAGTTTTAACTTTTATTAATAATATAGCCAGAAGTGTGACCAAAGGCAAAACAGCTAATTAGGCCGCTTAATGCATTCACGTTATATCAGACTACAAATAGCAATATCTAAATTCCCATTCATTGAATATCATTTTTACTTCTATCAATATTTTTGACTCGCTGATCGCAAATAGATACTCTTTTGCAACTATCAAATTTCTATCAAAGGAAATTAAATTTTCGTTGTAAAAATTGATTATTTATTTCTTATAATATATTTTTAGTTTTACGATTGATTCTGTTTTACTTTTCAGGTATGTTAAAATAAAAGCAGATGTCTGAAGAATCACAGCGTATTTCCATTAGCAACCGCAAAGTGCGGCATGAATATTTTATTCTCGAAGGGTTAGAAGCCGGTATTGTTCTCACCGGCACAGAAGTTAAATCGCTTCGCAAGGGCAATGCAAATCTTCAGGATAGTTATGCTGAACTGCGAAGCGGTGAAGTTTGGTTAGAAGGAATGCACATAAGTCCTTACGATCAAGGCAATATTAACAATCATGAGCCGCGTCGCAAACGAAAGCTCCTTTTACAAAGAAAGCAAATCCACAAGCTCATTGGCAGGATGAAGGAAAAAGGATTGACGCTAGTACCATTGTCAGTATATTTTAAAGGACCATACGCAAAAATCGAACTTGGCTTAGCGCGCGGAAAAAAGAGTTTTGATAAGCGGGAGGCAATTGCTAAACGCGATGCGGAACGTGATATTGCAAGAGCGAGAAGGGATAGAACTTAAAATTGTTTCCTACTATTAATGAACAAATGGATGTCATTAAGCGCGGTGCTTCGGAAATTATTCCTGAAGAAGACCTCGTTAAAAAGCTTGAACATTCAATTAAAACAAATAAACCGCTTAATATTAAACTTGGCTGCGACCCAAGCCGTCCAGATTTACATTTAGGTCATTCGGTAGTTCTCAGAAAATTACGGCAATTTCAAGATCTCGGCCATATTGCAATTCTTATCATCGGCGACTTTACCGGAATGATTGGTGATCCTTCGGGGAAGAGCAAAACGCGTCCTTCGTTGACGCTTGAAGAAACGCATCGTAACGGGCAATCATATTTCGAGCAAGCAGAAAAAATACTTTCTGCAAATAGAATATCGATGCAATATAATTCCGATTGGCTTAATAAAATGAGTTTTGCAGAGGTAATTCGACTTGCCAGTAAATATACTGTAGCGCGAATGTTAGAACGGGATGATTTTACAATCCGCTACAAAGCAGGCGAACCGATTAGCGTCCATGAATTTTTGTACCCTCTTGCACAAGCGATGGATTCAGTTGCTATTCATTCAGATGTTGAACTTGGCGGGACAGATCAAAAATTTAATCTTTTAGTAGGTAGAGATATTCAGCGCGAATATAATCAAGAGCCGCAAGTCATTTTAACAATGCCGATCCTCGCCGGAACTGACGGTGTCGAAAAAATGAGCAAATCGTTAGATAATTATATCGGCATTAGCGATTCGCCAAAAGAAATTTTTGGCAAGTCGCTCAGCATTCCTGACAAATTGATCTATCAGTATTTTGAACTGGCAACCGATGTTTCTAAAGAAGAATTAGCTAACGTAAAATCTTCTCTTGAAAATGTTAGAACCAATCCCCGGGACGTAAAGCGGTATCTTGGACGAACGCTTGTGCGGATGTATCATTCTCAAACTTCAGCAGATGATGCGGAAAAAGAATTCAATAAAATATTTATTCAGAAAAGCATTCCTGATAATATTGAAGAGTTCAAAAGAAGCAAATCAATAAATATTATTACTTTACTTACCGACACAAAACTTGCCTCCTCAAAGGGCGAAGCACGGCGGCTTATTGATCAAGGCGGAGTCAGTATTGATGACAAACGAGTAACTGATCCCAATTTGCCTTTGCCGGATAAAGACGAATTTATCCTTAAGGTCGGAAAGCGGCGTTTTCTAAAAGTTAAGCGATAATTAATCATCATTATTTGGAGAAAATAAATTGTTCACTCCCACAAAAGTTTTTTTTACCAAAGGCGTCGGACGCCACAGAGATTATTTGCAATCTTTTGAATTGGCTTTGCGCGATGCAGGAATAGAAATCTGCAATCTTGTTACTGTTTCCAGCATATATCCACCAGGTTGTAAGCGCATTCCGAAAGATGAAGGCATCAAGCAGCTAAGCGCCGGTCAAATTACATTTTGTGTGATGGCACGAAACGCAACAAATGAACCCAATCGTCTAATAGCTGCTTCTATTGGCGTTGCACAGCCGGCAGATGATTCGGTCTATGGATATCTTTCAGAGCATCATCCTTTTGGTGAAACCGACGAACGCGCCGGAGAATATGCAGAAGACCTTGCGGCTTCAATGCTTGCTACAACGCTTGGAGTTCAGTTCGATCCTAATACAGAATGGGATGAACGAGAAAAAATATTTAAAATGTCAGGTAAAATTGTTCGTACGTTCAACGTAACGCAGTCTGCTGAAGGTGATAAAAATGGTTTATGGACTTCGGTAGTTGCAGCGGCAATGCTGCTTCCATAGCTTGCTGCTGTAATTTATCATAATTTTTTTGAAAGGCAGTTTCCTTTTTATAAGTCGATCTATTTTAAATATTTTTGCTTTTAACTAGTTCACTTAATGATATCTTCATTCCTCATCGAGTTTTTACATCCCATCATTCTCGAACACTTTAATTTTCAATCTTCCCAGTTTATGAAAGTGTAAAATAAAGGTTTAATAAATAGGGATAACTTAGTTTCCACCATTTTCCTCTTTTTATCTACAGAAATGTAAGCATAATAGACTTCAAATAAGGTGGTTTATCTATAATCAATTTTATTAATTTGGACACGGAAAGCAAATAGCAGGAAATTGATTTGTGTTTTTTTTAGTTCATTATGATTATTCTTGTGAACAGTCTAACTGAAGTTTTACTATATTATGGCTGTATGAATTATGGCACGGGAATTGAATTTTACTAATAATAGTAGATTAAATCGAATATAATTATATATCAAAATTTTAGGCGATGTATGATTTCTATTAAAGACACTACGTGGAGAAAAAAATGAAATACTTAATGGTTGTGTTTATAATTTGCTTTACAATGTCGCTCTATGCAGATGACTGGCCGCGTGAAGTCCTGAGCACAGAGGGTACAATTACCATGTATCAACCTCAGATCGAATCATACTCTGGAGATTTTTTGAAAGCACGAGCCGCAGTTTCCATTACGCCAACCGATAAAGATGAACCTGTGTTTGGGGCAATTTGGATAACGTGCAGAGTCCTAACTGATCGCCCTACACGAACAGTAAAGCTCGAAGAAATGGAAGTGCGAAGAATTAGATTTCCGGCTAGTACCGATGCAGATACAGCAAAAATTGCCGCAGCATTGGAAGAAGTGATACCACGTTCTGATCTGACTTTTTCGCTCGATCTGCTTCTCGAAAGTATTTCACTATCACAGAAAGAAAAGGAAAATACACGCGAACTCGAAATAAAACCTCCAAAAATAATCTTTATGGAACATCCCGCAGTACTCGTTAGAATCGACGGCGACCCGATTCTCGCAAACATCGAGGGAACATCGCTAAAGCGTGTCGTTAATACTCCCTATTTTTTAGTCCAAGATATTTCTTCAGGTAAATTCTTTCTACGCGGAGGCGATATATGGTTCAGTGCAAGGAAAATAAATGGGCAGTGGAATCAAATTACAAACCCTCCGAATTCTGTTGTTGATCTTTCCGACAAAATGAAATCCGATGATGAATCTTACGAAGATTCAACTGCAAATGATATTGTATCAAAAACTGGAAAAGTACCTGAGATTGTAGTGAGCACAGAACCGACAGAATTGATAGCAACCGATGGACCTGTACAATTTGTACCGATTCAAGAAACCGAACTTCTTTATGCAAGCAATACTCCAAGCCGTCTTTTTCTTGAGATTAAAACGCAACAGCGCTTCATTCTTATTTCAGGAAGATGGTACACTGCAACATCTGCAAATGGTCCATGGGTGTTTATAGCATCAGAAAAACTTCCGGAAGATTTTAAGAAAATTCCTCCCGGCTCAGAGTGCGACGATGTGCTTGCCTGTGTTGCTGGAACAATACCGGCAAAAGAAGCTGTCTATGATACACAGATACCACAAATGGCAGAAGTGGATCGCGCGCAAGCGACAACCCAGGTAGAATATGATGGAGAACCGCAATTTGAACCAATTGAGAATACAGGAATGGATTATGCAGTAAATACATCTACGGCAGTGATTCGCGTTGATGGGCGGTATTACGATTGCGATGAAGGAATATGGTTTGAAAGTGCGTCTCCATTCGGTCCTTGGATGGTTTGCATCGATGTCCCTGAAGTCATTTATACAATTCCTTCTCGATATCCCGTGTATAATGTACGTTACGTTCGTGTTTACTATCACACTGCCGATTTTGTGTATGTCGGATACACTGCCGGTTATACAGAATGTTTCGTCTACGGCAGAACAGTAGTATACGGCACAGGATATAATTATCATCCTTGGTACAGACACAATTATTACGCACGACCTTGGACATGGGGATTCAACATTTACTATAATCCTTGGACTGGTTGGTCATTCGGCACTGGCTGGGGACAATCGCACGGGTGGTTTGTACGCCATCCAAACGATAATTACACAGGATGGTGGGGACCGGCAGATTATCGCCCAATCTATCATCCTCCTGCAAAGCCGATTTATCGTGATGGATATCATCCTGCATATCAAGAAATAAAATCAAGCTCACCAGCTGTGAGAATATCGAACGATATAAGACGGACTACTGGTGTAAACCGTTCTGCAACTCTTTATGATAATAGGTCATCTGGAGTAAGACGTCCAATTGCGATTTCGACTCCAAGTCCACAAATTAAAACGAAGACAACTTCTCCAGAACTACGTCAGCCAGAAACTCGTACTTCCAAACCAGCTGCTCCTATAGTTTCGCAGCCTGAGCCACGACCTATTCCAAGTGTCGAAGCGCCGCAAATAATAACTCGTTCATCAACAAGAGAAAATAATGTATATGCGGCTCCGAATGGCAACATTATGCGCAGCACTCCTCAGGGTTGGCAGCAACGTGAAAAGAATACATGGAAAAATGCTGACGAGACACCAGCAAAACAAGAAATAGTGCATGATAGTGAAGTGCGTCAACGTGCAGCAGAACGTTCATCAAGTCCTAGGCAAACCTTTACACCTTCACCTGTACCAAGGCGCAGCTCGGATGATAAAGATAAAAAGCATTGAGATAAGAAAGCTGATAGTGAAAGGTAATGAAACGTAGATTCCCACTATAATAATTTAAAAATGAACCGTTGCCTTTCACTTAAGAAAAATTCAATTACTATTTAATATTGATTATCAGTAAAGTGCTTAAAAGTAGAACTGAATTGAAAATTTTAAATAATTTTAGAATTACATCTGGTACTACTTTTATTGTGCACTAATAAACATAAGAGAATTTTTATATTATAAAACCATAACTCAATATGATGGGATATAATTACTTCCCTTCTATTACAATTACAAATTCACCTTTTTTTCCATCTTTCAGAAACTGTTGATACAGTTTTGGCGGTGTGCTGTGATAAATTTCTTCTGAAGGTAATGTAAGGTCAAATGCTACGCATATACGACGCGTCTCTCCGAATACATCAGCCATATCCCGCAAGAGTTGCACAAGACGATACGGAGTATCCATTAACACAATTGTTCGTTGTTCTTTTCGGAGATTGTGCAATTCGGTTAACCGCCGTTCGCGTTTTGGCGAAAGGAATCCTGCAAATACAAATTCTTTGATTGGGAATCCCGAGACAATGAGCGCCGGTAACAGCGATGAAGCACCTGGTACTGGAACAATTTTAATTTTATATCGAATTGCTTTCTCTACTAATACCCTTCCTGGATCCGAAAACACTGGTGTGCCTGCATCTGAAATCAACGCAATTGATTTTCCACCTTTCAATACATCAATCATAACGCTTGCGGCTGCGGTTTCGTTATGTTCATTCAACATCTCGATTTTTTTTTCAATTCCATATTGCCGAAGTAAGCGCAATCCTTCATTTCGTTCTTCGCATAAAACAACATCCACCATCTTGAGCACATCCAATGCACGCAGTGTGATATCATCATAATTACCTATTGGAATCGCTACAAGATAAAGAGTACCTGACATTATAGTGCCGCCGTGGAAGATCTATCGGTATGTATATTGACTCCGCGCCTTCGTGTTTCCCAATCTCTAATAAATAAGATGATTAAAGCCGTAGTCGGGACGGCAATTAGCAAACCAACGAAACCGAGAAAATACATAAAAATAAGCAACGAAAGAATAATTAAAAGCGGATGCATTCCGACTTTGCTGCCAATGATTTTCGGAGATAGGAAAGTCACTTCTGTCATATGAAGAACGGCGATAGACACGACAGCAATTGATAGCTTTGTCAAAACCGGTGGATCACTAAATAGTGCGATGATTGCTGAAAGTGCCATAATCGCGAATAGACCAAAATACGGAACAAGATCGAAAACACAAGCAAGCAATCCAAGCAGAAGAGCATATTTTATACCGACAACGGAAAAAAGAACTGCAACAATAATACCCTGCAGAAACGCTACAGTCAAGGCACCGCGAAGATAATGTCCAATGAGATCATCGGCACGATTTATATAATCTTCCACCTGATCGCGTTTTCGTCTTGGAAAAAGCATTAAAAAACGATGCGCTATTTTGGGAAAGTCCGTTAAAAAATAAAATGTAAGAAACGGTATAAGAATTATATAAAATATTTGAGTTATGAAACTGGAAATGCTGCTCATCAGCGAACCAAGCGCTTTGAGCAGAGTTTTAAGAATATCTTCAAAACGCGGAGTCAATTGATTCGAAAATGTATTACGAAGTTCGTTCACTGATATGCCGTAACGTTCCAGAATTTTGATAAGCTGGCTATCCCAGATCGTATTCCTATAATCATTAATAATTTTTGAAAACGTATCTAACACTCCTTCAAATTGAGTCAACGCTACCGGCAGTATAAAAAAAAGGACAAGTGTTATACTAGTTATAAATAAAAGAATCAGCACAAGCGAAGAAACCCATCTCGGAATTCTCCATGTTTGGAAAAGATCAACAACAGGGTTAAGCATGTATGCGAAAACCAGTGAAACAATAAATGGAGCAAGAATATTTGAAATGGAGTTTAAGAACCATAGTACAAATAGGATTATAGCCAGCCACATGATATTTCTGGCAAGAACATAGCGCCTAAGCGGAAAAAGAATAAACAGGATGGCACCTAGAGCAAGAAATGGAGAAAGAATTTCATGAATCGTATAAATAAGAACCAATAACAAGAGCATGCCTCCAACAAGCAAAACGACTTCAATTCTGCCTAGCGATGCAAAAAGAGAATCCCAACGAACGTTTTGCTTTACTTTCGGCTCTGAGTAATTTACATGTATTGATTTCTTTGCTGCCCGTTGTCTGACCATTTTAGTTATTTCCTTTGGATATAACTCCAGTATGCCCGAAACCTCCGTCTGCGCGTGCAGAATCCTCAAGCGATGAAGATTCTTTCCATACTATGTGTTCATATTTTGTCACAACCATTTGAGCAACACGATCACCGCGCTGAATGATGTAAGGATTTTTTCCAAAATTAGTTATAATAATTTTAATTTCGCCCCGATAATCAGAATCAATAGTACCCGGCGAGTTAAGAATTCCAATATTATGCTTTAACGCAAGACCGCTTCGCGGCCGAATCTGTGCTTCATATCCTTGCGGCAACTCAATAACAAATCCAGAAGGAATTAATAGAGTTTCACCGGGTTGAATTTCAATATCCCGCTTAATTGCAGCGCAAATATCCATTCCGGCAGATCCATCTGTTGCATAACTTGGCAGAGGAATGTCCGATTGTTCCGGATCGATTCTAAGAATTTTTACGAATAGGGTTTCAGCCAATTAGTTTTCCTCATCTTTCACTTTAAATCCGAGCAATCGAATTACATTAGCAATTTCTTTTGCTTTATCAGGAAGACAAACAGAATAATTAAAAAATTCTCTCCTTATGCGGTACTCGGCACGAAGTTTTTGAAAATAATTTCTGCGCTCCTCTTCCGGAAGTGGCATCAATTGACGCAAAGATTGATCGTCTAAGAGGATATCGTAACATTCCTTTATAATTTCATATAGTGTTTGCTCAAACGAAAATTCTGACATATCAATTCTTATTTCCGGCAGCATTGAATTCGGCAAAAGAGATTTAACATCTGTGTCGATTGGCAGGGATAAAAAACGGCAGACAGCTTCATAATTCATGCGTAGTGCATTCATTTTTCCGTCTAATGAATATCCCGCAATATGCGGTGTTCCCAGTGTAACAAGTTCAAGCAGAGCAGTGTTGATACTTGGTTCTTTTTCCCAAACATCAAGTACTGCTGCAGAAAGATGCTTATCAAACAGTGCATTTTTCAATGCATTAGTTTCCACTACCGCACCGCGCGATGTATTTATAAGAATTGCGCCATGTTTCATTTTACGAATTCTATTCTCATCAAAAAGATGATATGATGCATCGGGTCCGTTGTATGTCAGCGGAACGTGTAGTGTTATGATGTCTGCTTCCATCAATTCATCCAAAGAATGTAACGGATAACTGCTTCCCTGCTGTTTAAGCGGCGGATCATTTAAAAGCACGTGCAAACCAAGTGCCTCGGCTTTGCGCCATACTTGGCTGCCTACATTACCGACACCAATAATGCCAATGGTTTTTCCTTGCAAAGCGAATTTATTAATATTCGCTAATTCTAAAAGAGATGCCGTTATATATTCGGAAACCGAATTAGAATTACTTCCCGGAGCGCTGACAAATGTAATTCCATTCTGTGCAAGATACTCTTCGTCAATGTGATCTGTTCCAATAGTCACAGTACCGACAAATTTCACGCGGCTTCCTTCGAGAAGATCGCGATTCACTTTCGTTTCTGAACGAACAATTAAAATATCAGCATCTTGTATCGTGTCTTTATTAATTTCATGTGTATCGAGTGCCGTTACTTTTCCAATTTTCTCAAACGCATCTACAATATACGGCGTCCGCTTATTGACAACGATTTGAATATTTTGCGGCATTAATTTTAGCGTTATTTTCCTTTTCCTGGTTCGGCTGTGGTTTGCTTGTTCAACTGCTCGAGCATTTGAATTTTTTGCTTCAATCCCGGATCTGTCGGATATTTTACTTCAAGCTGTCGTAAAATATTCAGCGATTTATTGTATTCCTTTGTCAATTCGTAAATATCCAGAATGGCACGGTACGGATTATAATAGGAACCCATATTTACATCACCCTTTTCAATAAGACTGAGGCACGCCGGTTCTACCTCTGATGCCATTTCTTTTACTTGATCCATGCGTCCGAGAGCATTATAAAAATTTGCCATTTCCCAAGCGTATTCCCATCCAAAAGGAATTTTCTTATGCGGCATGAGCGCTTCCATCCTATCAAGAATCATCAAGCTCTTCTGCGGATTTTTTTCTACGTTCATATAATATGCTGCTAAAGCGCGGAATGCTGCCCTATAATTAGAAATAATTCTAATTGTATTCTCATCAAAAAAAACTTTTGGATTGGCAATTTCCCTGAATTTGTAACCATTCAGAGGAGTCTTTGAAAAACCGACAGGTTCATTTAGAAGATTCGCTTCAAGCACTGCCGGATCCATCCCATAATTTGCCTGAGGTGCTTTCATCGGCTCAAGTTTCCAAGTCAAACCTTTGAACCACATATAATCGTCAAGACCAATTTTAGCATCCGGTGAACATGTAGTTGCAAAATAAATCGGCCGCTTCCATTCGTTTGCCATGATGATGTTGTACACAGCAATATCCTGCACACGGAGGGCTTTTGTTTGCCCAAACTGTAATGTGTTTTTAAGCAAGAAAGTGATTTTCCCATTGTTTGTGACGGAAGTATCAAGAACGACCTGTTTCTTTTCCAGATATTGTTGAATTGCTTCCTTTGAAACTGGCAGCTCAACATTCCTTGGTTCCCACGCAATCGGCTGAATATTAGCGATGTAAGAATCCGGCATATTCATCGGAACCGGTTTCGCTTCGGGATATGCCGGATGTACCTTTCATCAGCATAATGTACCACGATGTATTTACCAAGCTCAAGTTCACAATTCTTACATCACGCCGTACACCTGCTACATCCTGAATGTACCACAAAGGGAAAGTATCATTATCGCCTTGTGTAAAAAGAATAGCATCCGGTTCACAAGTCTGGAGCATGTTATAGGCAAAATCCCATGGCACCCAATTCTTTGAACGGTCATTCGTGGCGTAATTAATTTGCAGCATTCTTAACGGAATAAAAAGCGAGCTAAGAACAAGCACTCCAAAGAATGCCGGTTTCGCCAGAGACGGCTGTGCAAGTTTTTCCTGAATAAGATCAAGCAATCCTTTTATACCAAGTGCTATCCACAATGCAAAAACGAAATACGCGCCGCAATAAAAGTATTCACGGTCTCTCGGCTGCGGTTCCTGCTGGTTTTGATAGTATGTTATAAGATATCCCATTAAAACAAAGGTCATCAGAAAAATAGATGCCATCTTCCAATCTTTTCGGAAATGTGTGTATAGTCCAAACAAACCCATAAAGAAAGGTATGCCAAATAATTTTTTCCAATCTACACCAGCATCTTGATCATGGGAAATGCGTCCAATAAAATTCCAAGCAACATATCGCTGAAACATATGATTCATCTGATATTTCAAAAAGAAATCAAGATCGCTGCTATATTTAGAATAGATTCCTGCTTTTTCCGGTTCTGCAGACCATCGGCGTTGAAACATCGGGAAATCACCGTACTGCTCACGATTTAAATACGTGATAAGCTGTGCGAATGATCTGGGATGATTTTCATTCATCGGTAAATTTGCATTCGCCCGAATAACAATCATTGTGTATGTCGTAAAACCGAGCACTGCTATGATTGAAGCAGTAATAGAAAGAGCCAGAATCATCCGCCGCTGTTTCATAGCCCAATACGCTCCAACACCACCGGCAGCCATCACACCAATAAGAACAAATAGTCCCGCTTCAAGATGATCTCCTGCAAGATAAAGCAACAGCTTGGGAAAATATCTGATAATGCCGGCAAAAATCACAACGAAGGCACTGCCTCCGGCAAGAATTGCGAGATAAATAGAGTTTCTGTTAATTATTTTTTTCCTAAATATAACAAGCATTCCAAGACTCGCTATTATCATCGCGACAACGAATTTTTTTTCAAATTCACTTGTCATCTCCGGTGTCGGCGGCTGTGTTGATTTTTCTCCACTCCAGAAAATCACCGCAATAATAAATAATAAAATCATATGTCCAAGAAAGACATACATTGACTGCAAGCATTCTTCATCGTTAGTGACATACTTTCTAAAAACTACAACAATGCCGACAATAATAATCGTTAATACACTCATCAAATGCAGTCCGGTAGATAATCCGCCTATGTATGCAATTAAAAGCAGATAGCGTTCGCTTCCCGGCTCATCAGCTTTTTCATTCCACACCATCATCAACCAAACAATGGAAGAATACAAAAGCATGCTTGCCGCAAAATAGTTTGCCTCACCGGCATTAAACCAGAAAGTATCGCTAAAGGAAAGAGTTAAAGCGCCGATTGCAGCCGCAATGTACGTTCCTACACTTTCCATAGATGTGCCGAATTGTTTGCCTTTATAGTTTTCAATAACTTTAATAGTGATTAGATATAAAAACAATACAGTGAAAGCACTTGCAAGTGCGGATACTAAATTCATCCGGAAACCAAGATCACCTGGGATAGGAAGCATATAAAACACTCTGCCCACCATCGAGAACAAAGGACCGCCCGGCGGATGCGGTACCTGCATTAGACAGGCAGCGGCGGACAGTTCACCAGGATCCCAAAATGAAACAGATACCTGAGCAGTAATAATATATTGAATTGCAGAAACGAGAAGAACAAATGCACCTATAGCGCGACGAATAATATTTTTTTCCATACTTTATACGATCCTGTTATTATGAAATAATTGCTGGAACATGATAAGAATAAATCGGAAAAGAATGAATGGATAAATGAAGCTTTATTTAATTTTTAGCAATAGACCGATATTATATTGGGCTTCTAGAAATGTCCCTTCCTAATCAAATATAGCTGTGATAAATCCGGAATAAGTCAGGCATCATTAATAATTTTGAATCTAATTCGCAGAATATCGTTTGCATAATCGGCAGAAATAATCTTGAATTCTCCAATTTCGCTTGTAATGGATACATGCACGCCGCTGCACGGACAAAGGTCGTAATTTCCTATTGCAATAATGCGTACTTTATCTCCGGCATCTTCAGGTAATCTTACCAACGAAACAATATGCCCTGCCTCTTCCCTGCTTAGTATTTTTTCTTGAATTGGGAGATCAGATTTAATTATCTCATTAACTTTGTTTTCTATTTTCACAATTTCTTCGGAAGTAAGATTTCGTCCAAAATGATAGTCGCATTTTGATTTTTTCTTTTCGATGTGCGCGCTGAATGCGCGCCCGCAATTGAACATTCGCACCATTGTCTGGTTTAGTATATGTTCTGCTGAATGCATTCGCGGATCGTAATCTTTTCGATTGGAAACAATCCCGTCCATTTTTTAATCCTGCATATAGTCTATTTATTTTAGATTTGATTTAATATACGGTATTCTTTAGACTTTTTAATCGACAAATTGTTCCACATCATTCGATTATTCTTCTTGTAATTATCCAAATTATTTCAGATTCTCTAATTGAGCACTACAAATATTCCATTTTAAAAAGGAATAAAAATCATGTCTCGATCCGTCCGTATCATTGGCTGGTCAACCGTTATTTTTTCAATTATTATAATTCTGTCGGAATTTTCTAATTTGTTTTCAGACCCTATAGAACAATTAAATGCAGTCTTTCAAATGTTTCCGCAAGCGAAAAGCAGAATGGAAACAGTTACGGAGGTAATGCAATACGACCGTATCTGGTCGGTTTATACGATTTTGTATTTCTGGTTTGTGTTTTTTGGATCAATACAATTTCTTCGTTTCCGATCGACAGGCAGAATGATTCTTGAAATTGCTTGCTGGATCGGAATGGTGAATGCTTGCATAGATTCAATTTTGAGTTATGTTCTCTGGAAACAAATGCAAACTGCCCTTTCATCTGTTACAGGAGCTTTCGGTATGGGTTTAGAGAGTCTCAATCCTTTGGGAAGCGCCGCAATAATTCTAAGTTTTTTCATGTGGATTATTCCAACTTTAGGCATGGTTTTTTATCTGCGAAAACCAACCTTGAAGGCGCTGATGAAATAAGATTTTTAGTTGTAAGAGTTCTTCTGTTAATCAAGCGCTAAATATTATTTAAAATGCACGAGTATAAAAGTCTTCCTTCTCGTGTGTATGAATCCTTATTACTCCTGCACGCACAAGTTGTATTAATGAGCGTGATGCCCGGCGATTGGAAATATTTACAAGCTTTGAGAATTGCTTAACCGTTATACGTTCGTTTTCATCAAGGTACTCAAATAGACGCCGCTCTGAATCTCCTATTACAATACGCAGCGGCGGAGTATCCGGATTTTCAGCTTGAAGAATGTGCACGACTTCTTTGCTTGCTTCGACAGTCTTATCGTTCACACGAATATAAACTCGTGTTCCTCCATTCTTTTCATCATCAACATTGAGATAATGCGGTTTCTGATCGCTTTCTTCCACAATAACCACTACTACATCTTTACCTTTATAAGGGACTGTGTCGATAACAGGCTCGATCGGAGGATCGCAGTAGATACTTGCTGCAATCCGAATCATCTCCATTTCTTCCTTCTCGCTTCCGACTCCGACAATAGTCCGGTCATCGTCAACTCCAAAAAGTATTATACCCCCTTTTGCATTAGCAAATGACATCAAAGTTTTTGCCACTTTGACAGGTGTAGAAACCTTGCGTTTGAACTCCAGCTCGAAACCTTCGCCTTCTTCTATCAATAATTTTAAGTCATTTAATTTCATAACGTTACTATTTACATTCCGCGTGCTTCCATACGTTCAAGTATCAGTTTGGATCGGCGCAGCACATATTTTGAATCTACCTCAGCGCGATGTTTGCGCGGGCTTGGAATAATTGCAGCAAGCCGGACACATTCATCACGATTTAAGTTCGACGCTGTTTTATTAAAATAATAACGCGATGCCGCTTCGATTCCGTACACGCCATCGCCCCATTCAATTACATTAAAATAGATTTCAAGAATGCGCAATTTCCCCAACTCTTGTTCCATATACCATGTCAGAATCCATTCTTTAATTTTTCTCAATGGATTTTTTGACGGCGAAAGATATAAATTTTTTACAAGTTGTTGTGTGATAGTACTTGCGCCGCGCACCGCACGCCCTTCTTCAAAATTCCGTTCGATTGATTCTTTGAACTCGAACCAATCGAATCCATGATGCGACCAAAATGTTCCATCTTCCGAAACAATAACCGCGTTAACAGCATCTTGTGGAATCGAGCGAATCGGTATCCAATATTGCATTTTATGAAATGGACGATTGTGTTTTTTTGCATTTGCTGCCTGCTCGCGCATAAAAGCAGTCTCAGTTGGATTTTTCGTTTTTAATTGTCTGATATTGCCGTAAGGCAAAAATGATATCGTGAGAATTACAACGATCATAAAAAAAATAAACAGCGTTTTGATAGGATTGCGCTTAATAAATTGGATGGACTTTTTTATTGCAGTTTCTTTTGAAAAGATCTGATCAGATTGAGGTTGCTGATTATTTTCTTCCATTGTCAGCAAGAAAGCGTTTGTTTTGTATTATCCAAAAATCCTTGCAGAATAATTGCCGCCGCCATAGAATCTATACTGCCATCTTTTTTCTGACGATCCTTTTTCTTTGTTCCCATTGTACGCATCGTTTGATGTGCAATAACAGTGGTGAAACGCTCGTCCCATGCCACAACCTCAATATCGAGTTTTGATTTCAATACTTCAATGAATTTTTTTACTTCATTTGCTTTATGCGCTTGCTCTCCCTTCAAATTGAAAGGCATGCCTACAACAATCAGTTTAACATTTTCTCTATCGGATAACTGCCGTAAAAAGATAAACAGTGATGGATCATTTTTTAATGCTTCAATCGGGCGAGCTATAATGCCCATTGGATCACTCAACGATAAGCCGATATGCTGTGAACCGTAATCAATTCCAAGAATGCGCTTGTATGTTGTTTTCATTCCCACGGAACTATTCTCCTTTTCCAGAGAATCGTTCTACACTTTCAATATTTGAAATATTTTTTATCTTTTCAATAATTCTTGCAAGATGTTCTGTATCTTTCACATAAAGAACAAACCTTCCGTCAAATACTGATCCATGCGAATCTACGTTCACTGATCGGATATTCGTATTTTGATATGTAGAGATAGCATGTGTGACGTCGCTCAGGAGGCCGGGGCGGTCTTCTCCGCTAATATGAATTCCCGTAATATAGTCCGCATTGTGTTCAGCTGGCCAGCTGACTTCAACGATGCGTTCGCTTTCTGCAAGACGAAGAGAGAGAATATTTTTACAATCTTTTCGATGAATTTTAATACCTTCAACCGTTGTGACAAAACCGACAATTTCATCGCCTGGAATAGGATTACAGCATTTTGCATATTGATGCAGGAAATTATCATTTACACCGAGAATAGAAATACCGCTTGTAAGATCGCGTGCAGTGTTTATAAACTTTGAAAACAACGAATCTGAATCCGCAGTTTGTGCAACATCTTCGCCAGCCTGGTGCTTCGATTGAATAACGTATTGTTCAATTAAAGTATCTATGTCGATTTTTTGATCGACAATCGCAGAATAAAATTCTTGCACATCCCCGTATTTTAAACTGTGAATAAATTTGTCAAGCTCTTCTTTGCTGATATTGATCTTGCGCCGCTTGACCTTTTTTTCCCATGTGTCCTTTCCTTCCTCGGCAATTTTTCTAGATTCTTCCCGAATAAATCTTCGAATATGTGATTTTGCTTTATGTGTTACGGCAAATTGCTCCCAGCTCGCATTGGGTGTTTGATTCTTCGAAGAAATAATCTCAACCTGGTCACCGCTTCGTAATCTTGTGCTGAGCGGAACAATACGTCCGTTCACTTTAGCACCAATACAATGATATCCGACATTCGAATGGATTTCAAATGCAAAATCTATTGGAGTAGAATTTTGCGGTAGTATTTTGAGGTCGCCCTTCGGTGTGAAAACATAAATTTCATCTTGATAAAGATTGAGTTTAAAACTCTCCATTAATTCTTCCGGAGTGTCAGCACCCTTTTGTTCGAATATTTCGCGCACCCAGTTAATCCAATTTTCAAGTTCTTCATCAAGCGATGTATTGTTCTCTTTGTAAATCCAGTGTGCCGCAACACCGCGTTCAGCCACATCGTGCATCGCTTTTGTGCGGATTTGCACTTCGACCATCTTCCCGTCGGGGCCAATCACTGTTGTGTGGATAGATTGGTAACCGTTTTTCTTCGGAACTGAAATGTAATCCTTAAATCTTTCCGGAATCGGTTTATAAAGTTCTGTAACTATACTGTAAGCAATAAAACATTCACTGTTATCATTTGTATCGATAATAATTCGGACAGCAAAGAGATCATAAATTTCTTCCAACGGCTTATTGCGCTTCAACATTTTATTGTAGATGCTGAAAATATGCTTAGCCCTGCCTTCGACTTCAAAATTCAGTTTCTCTTCCGCGAGACGTTTTTTAATCGGTTGAATAAATCGATTGATGTAATGTTCTCGTTCCCGTCTTTTGGATCGAATCTGGCGCGATATTTTTTCATATTCCTGAATATGCAAATGCTTAAAAGATAAATCTTCCAATTCCCATTTGATTTGCGCTAACCCGAACCGATGAGCAAATGGTGCGTAAATATCGAGCGTTTCTTTAGCAAGTCGAAGACGCTTTTCCGGAGGAAGGTATTCAAGTGTTCGCATATTATGAAGACGGTCGGCAAACTTCACAAGCATTACACGGATATCTCCCACCATCGAAAGCAACAGCTTACGATAGCTTTCTGCTTGCGTCACTTTATGACTTTCGAAGATGTCGGTAATCTTCGTAATACCATCAACTATATCTGCCACGGCGTCGCCAAATTCCGCGCGGATATCTTTCAATTCAAAATCCGTATCTTCTACTACATCATGCAAAAGGGCGCTCGCAATAGATACATCATCCAACGCAATTTCCTTCGCAACAATCATCGCAACTTCAAACGGGTGTATAAAATACGGCTCGCCCGATGCACGTAAATTATTTTTATGCGCTTCAAGACTAAGAAGAAATGCCCGCGTGATTAAATCTTCATCTACCGAACGTAGATTTTTCCGGCAGATGGCAAGTAGATCGTTTAATTTCTTTTGATTTATACTATCAATCATTTATAAACTCTTAACTACAAAATAATATACGGATTCCAAACCGAATGTCAAGGTATGTCAATTACAAACGTGCTAGTGCTTGTCGAGATAAATTTCAGTTTATTTTACCGATGTTCGCTGATTTTCTAATTTTAGAAGAAGCGCTTTTGCATCTTCAAATTTCGCTTTCGCGCGAGATTGAAGTTTTTGTGGAAAAAGAAATGTTTCATAAGAAAGGATCTGTTTTAGATTATAAAATGCAGATGTTGTATCATTCAAAGCAATTTTAGATTTGACAAGATTCAGCCGGCAGACTATTTCATTGTAAGGATGCGGTGCATTCGTACGCAAAATATTTTCCAAAAGATTTGAATACGCAGGCACAGCTTCTGCAAAATCTTTTTGCCTTTCAAGAGCCGTTGCAAGTCCCCATAAGAATATTCGATTTTCAGGATAAA
The DNA here is from genome assembly GCA_963833465.1 of Ignavibacteriota bacterium. GTDB lineage: Bacteria > Bacteroidota > Ignavibacteria > UBA10030 > UBA10030 > Fen-1298. Next base: position 362,844 of record CAWHXW010000002.1, read on the forward strand.
ATTTCAATCCTCGAACTGACCATTCTTCTGCTTGTTTGAAATTTTCAGCATCAAGATAAATTGAAATAAGTGCGCTTATCGCTGCAAACCGATTATATTCGGAACGCTCTGCACCGACAATCAGCATTTTAATTCCAAGTTCACGATCATCTTTCACAAATGGCAGCCAATGCAGGAATTCTGTTTTCCGGCTGCGCCAGTAATAATAAGTACCAATGCCGATATATGCATCGTAAAACGAAGAATCCTGTTCAACAATTTCTTCGAATTTTGATGCAGATGACATGCCTTTCCGTGCTCCGCCAAACCAATCTCCGCTTTCTACTCTTTCGTAAGCATCATAACCATCTGCTGTACCGAGGAAGTATTCGTTCCATGGCAAGGAAATTTTTTCTGAAGTATTCCTGCCCATCGTTAATAACGAATCAAACTTTTCATGTTCGATAGGAACATCAAAATCGATATTATATGCCTGCATCACTGCCGCCCGATAAAGATAACCTGCCGGGTGATACGGATAACGATTTGAAATGATATTGAATATTGAATCTGCTCGATTATATTCCTGCTTGAGTATGTAATCAATTCCGCTGACTACAAGAGGATGGATCAAGGAGTCTAATTGCCATTGTGCATGAGATATTTCAGTTCCAAGAATTACAGTAAAAATTATATAAAATATTATTTTCTTCAATTCTTTTGACTCTATTCTATCATTAAATAAAAACTCTTTTATTTTTCCTTGAAAACGATCCCTATTGGAACGCCAACGAAACCAAAATGTTCACGTAGTTTATTTGTCAGAAAACGCTTATACGATTCTTGAACAATTTTGGGATAATTACAAAAGAAAACAAACATCGGCGGATTAGTTTTAATCTGTGTTACAAATTTTATTTTGATTTCTTTCGATGTTGATGACTTAGGCGGTGTAATTTTTATATCCTGCATAATTGATTTGTTCAGCGCACTGGTGGAAATTCTCCGAGATTGCTGAAGGTGGACTTCTTTTGCTGTATCAATCACTTTTGTAATGCGTTGTTTTGTAAGCGCAGATACAAAGATGACAGGAAGGAAATCGTACAAGCCGAGATTCTTTTCAATCGCAATTTCATATTGACGCGCAGTATTCGTTTCCTTCTCAACCAAATCCCACTTATTAACAACGATAATCGCAGATCTGTGACGTTCCATCGTCGCATCAACAATTTGCAAATCTTGTTTGTCAACGCCCTGCGTGGCATCAAAGAGAATCACTGCAACATCACTGCGTTCAATTGCATGCAGTGTTCGGATTGTGCTATAAAACTCAATGCTTTCTGAAATCTTACTCTTCTTCCGCAAGCCAGCGGTATCGACAAGAATAATTTCTTCACCTTGATATTCAAGAATCGTATCGATTGGATCGCGCGTTGTTCCAGGAATATCAGTCACAACTTGTCGAACATTTCCAATTAGTCCATTTACTAAAGACGATTTGCCGACATTTGGCTTTCCAATAACAGCGAGACGAAGACGTTTTTCTTTTTTGACTCGCGCTTCTTTTTTAATATTGGATGTAATCAAATCAAGGAAGTCGCCGATTTGTCTTCCGCCGAGAGCGGCAATGCCGATAGGTTCGCCGAGACCGAGAGAATAAAATTCTGCTATAGCATTTTCACGTTGTGCAGAATCAATTTTATTGACAACAAGATGAATTGGTTTATTGGAACGGCGTAAGATATCTGCAATTTCTTTATCAAGTGGAGTCAATCCTTCTAATGCATCCACAACGAACACAATGGCATCGGCTTCTTCAATCGCAATATTTGCCTGTTCGCGGATGGCTTTTTCAAACACATCGTTTGATTTCGGAACAAATCCACCGGTATCAATCATCGTAAAAGATTTGCCAGCCCATTCTGCTTCTGCATAGCGACGATCGCGCGTAACGCCCGGTGTATCGAAAACTATTGCTTCGCGAGATCCGAAAATACGATTATAGAGTGTGGATTTACCGACGTTTGGACGACCAACGATAGCGACAATGTGTGATGACATAAGTTTTTCTGATTGGAAGGTGTGAATGGAAATTTATACTGAAAAAGAACGTCGCTATTTAGTACTGCTTAGTCGGGGCGGGGAGATTTGAACTCCCGACCTTGTGCCAGAGGCGCCACGCGCTAGCCAGATTCATTTATATCATCTAAGTAACGGTGTACCCCTCGTGCTTTGATCTGTTTTTCTTTTCTTACTGCTTCAACTCTGGTTTCAAAATTTTCAACGTGAATCATTTTCCATGGAATGCCATTTCGAACAGATTTCGTTTCTCCAGAGTTATGTTCCTTCAAACGGTTCTCTAAATTTTTCGTAGAACCAACATAGTATCTTTTTGTCTTTTCACTTCGAAGTATATATATGAAAAACATCGTCGGGGCGGGGAGATTTGAACTCCCGACCTTGGCGCCAGAGGCGCCACGCGCTAGCCAGATTCATTTATATCATCTAAGTAACGGTGTACCCCTCGTGCTTTGATCTGTTTTTCTTTTCTTACTGCTTCAACTCTGGTTTCAAAATTTTCAACGTGAATCATTTTCCATGGAATGCCATTTCGAACAGATTTCGTTTCTCCAGAGTTATGTTCCTTCAAACGGTTCTCTAAATTTTTCGTAGAACCAACATAGTATCTTTTTGTCTTTTCACTTCGAAGTATATATATGAAAAACATCGTCGGGGCGGGGAGATTTGAACTCCCGACCTTGCGCCAGAAGCGCCACGCGCTAGCCAGATTCATTTATATCATCTAAGTAACGGTGTACCCCTCGTGCTTTGATCTGTTTTTCTTTTCTTACTGCTTCAACTCTGGTTTCAAAATTTTCAACGTGAATCATTTTCCATGGAATGCCATTTCGAACAGATTTCGTTTCTCCAGAGTTATGTTCCTTCAAACGGTTCTCTAAATTTTTCGTAGAACCAACATAGTATCTTTTTGTCTTTTCACTTCGAAGTATATATATGAAAAACATCGTCGGGGCGGGGAGATTTGAACTCCCGACCTTGCGCCAGAGGCGCCACGCGCTAGCCAGATTCATTTATATCATCTAAGTAACGGTGTACCCCTCGTGCTTTGATCTGTTTTTCTTTTCTTACTGCTTCAACTCTGGTTTCAAAATTTTCAACGTGAATCATTTTCCATGGAATGCCATTTCGAACAGATTTCGTTTCTCCAGAGTTATGTTCCTTCAAACGGTTCTCTAAATTTTTCGTAGAACCAACATAGTATCTTTTTGTCTTTTCACTTCGAAGTATATATATGAAAAACATCGTCGGGGCGGGGAGATTTGAACTCCCGACCTTGGCGCCAGAGGCGCCACGCGCTAGCCAGATTCATTTATATCATCTAAGTAACGGTGTACCCCTCGTGCTTTGATCTGTTTTTCTTTTCTTACTGCTTCAACTCTGGTTTCAAAATTTTCAACGTGAATCATTTTCCATGGAATGCCATTTCGAACAGATTTCGTTTCTCCAGAGTTATGTTCCTTCAAACGGTTCTCTAAATTTTTCGTAGAACCAACATAGTATCTTTTTGTCTTTTCACTTCGAAGTATATATATGAAAAACATCGTCGGGGCGGGGAGATTTGAACTCCCGACCTTGCGCCAGAAGCGCCACGCGCTAGCCAGATTCATTTATATCATCTAAGTAACGGTGTACCCCTCGTGCTTTGATCTGTTTTTCTTTTCTTACTGCTTCAACTCTGGTTTCAAAATTTTCAACGTGAATCATTTTCCATGGAATGCCATTTCGAACAGATTTCGTTTCTCCAGAGTTATGTTCCTTCAAACGGTTCTCTAAATTTTTCGTAGAACCAACATAGTATCTTTTTGTCTTTTCACTTCGAAGTATATATATGAAAAACATCGTCGGGGCGGGGAGATTTGAACTCCCGACCTTGTGCGCCAGAGCGCCACGCGCTAGCCAGATTCATTTATATCATCTAAGTAACGGTGTACCCCTCGTGCTTTGATCTGTTTTTCTTTTCTTACTGCTTCAACTCTGGTTTCAAAATTTTCAACGTGAATCATTTTCCATGGAATGCCATTTCGAACAGATTTCGTTTCTCCAGAGTTATGTTCCTTCAAACGGTTCTCTAAATTTTTCGTAGAACCAACATAGTATCTTTTTGTCTTTTCACTTCGAAGTATATATATGAAAAACATCGTCGGGGCGGGGAGATTTGAACTCCCGACCTTGTGCGCAGAGGCGCCACGCGCTAGCCAGATTCATTTATATCATCTAAGTAACGGTGTACCCCTCGTGCTTTGATCTGTTTTTCTTTTCTTACTGCTTCAACTCTGGTTTCAAAATTTTCAACGTGAATCATTTTCCATGGAATGCCATTTCGAACAGATTTCGTTTCTCCAGAGTTATGTTCCTTCAAACGGTTCTCTAAATTTTTCGTAGAACCAACATAGTATCTTTTTGTCTTTTCACTTCGAAGTATATATATGAAAAACATCGTCGGGGCGGGGAGATTTGAACTCCCGACCTTGCGCCAGAGCGCCACGCGCTAGCCAGATTCATTTATATCATCTAAGTAACGGTGTACCCCTCGTGCTTTGATCTGTTTTTCTTTTCTTACTGCTTCAACTCTGGTTTCAAAATTTTCAACGTGAATCATTTTCCATGGAATGCCATTTCGAACAGATTTCGTTTCTCCAGAGTTATGTTCCTTCAAACGGTTCTCTAAATTTTTCGTAGAACCAACATAGTATCTTTTTGTCTTTTCACTTCGAAGTATATATATGAAAAACATCGTCGGGGCGGGGAGATTTGAACTCCCGACCTTGGCGCCAGAGGCGCCACGCGCTAGCCAGATTCATTTATATCATCTAAGTAACGGTGTACCCCTCGTGCTTTGATCTGTTTTTCTTTTCTTACTGCTTCAACTCTGGTTTCAAAATTTTCAACGTGAATCATTTTCCATGGAATGCCATTTCGAACAGATTTCGTTTCTCCAGAGTTATGTTCCTTCAAACGGTTCTCTAAATTTTTCGTAGAACCAACATAGTATCTTTTTGTCTTTTCACTTCGAAGTATATATATGAAAAACATCGTCGGGGCGGGGAGATTTGAACTCCCGACCTTGGCGCCAGAGGCGCCACGCGCTAGCCAGATTCATTTATATCATCTAAGTAACGGTGTACCCCTCGTGCTTTGATCTGTTTTTCTTTTCTTACTGCTTCAACTCTGGTTTCAAAATTTTCAACGTGAATCATTTTCCATGGAATGCCATTTCGAACAGATTTCGTTTCTCCAGAGTTATGTTCCTTCAAACGGTTCTCTAAATTTTTCGTAGAACCAACATAGTATCTTTTTGTCTTTTCACTTCGAAGTATATATATGAAAAACATCGTCGGGGCGGGGAGATTTGAACTCCCGACCTTGGCGCCAGAGGCGCCACGCGCTAGCCAGATTCATTTATATCATCTAAGTAACGGTGTACCCCTCGTGCTTTGATCTGTTTTTCTTTTCTTACTGCTTCAACTCTGGTTTCAAAATTTTCAACGTGAATCATTTTCCATGGAATGCCATTTCGAACAGATTTCGTTTCTCCAGAGTTATGTTCCTTCAAACGGTTCTCTAAATTTTTCGTAGAACCAACATAGTATCTTTTTGTCTTTTCACTTCGAAGTATATATATGAAAAACATCGTCGGGGCGGGGAGATTTGAACTCCCGACCTTGGCGCAGAGCGCCACGCGCTAGCCAGATTCATTTATATCATCTAAGTAACAGTGTACCCCTCGTGCTTTGATCTGTTTTTCTTTTCTTACTGCTTCAACTCTGGTTTCAAAATTTTCAACGTGAATCATTTTCCATGGAATGCCATTTCGAACAGATTTCGTTTCTCCAGAGTTATGTTCCTTCAAACGGTTCTCTAAATTTTTCGTAGAACCAACATAGTATCTTTTTGTCTTTTCACTTCGAAGTATATATATGAAAAACATCGTCGGGGCGGGGAGATTTGAACTCCCGACCTTGGCGCCAGAGGCGCCACGCGCTAGCCAGATTCATTTATATCATCTAAGTAACGGTGTACCCTCGTGCTTTGATCTGTTTTTCTTTTCTTACTGCTTCAACTCTGGTTTCAAAATTTTCAACGTGAATCATTTTCCATGCAACGCCATTTCGAACAGATTTCGTTTCTCCAGAGTTATGTTCCTTCAAACGGTTCTCTAAATTTTTCGTAGAACCAACATAGTATCTTTTTGTCTTTTCACTTCGAAGTATATATATGAAAAACATCGTCTGGGCGGGGAGATTTGAACTCC
>CAWHXW010000003.1:0-1141615 GCA_963833465.1 Ignavibacteriota bacterium
TTCTTCGGGACGTGGCGCAGCCCGGCTAGCGCACTTGCTTGGGGTGCAAGGGGTCGCGGGTTCAAATCCCGCCGTCCCGACGAAATTAGGAAAGCACGGCATGAAAAGAACATCATTCGTCTGTACTCTCTTTGTTTATACATATAATATCAATGGATATTAATACTCGGAAAAAAATAATACTTGTCGGTGATAAAGTTCTTATTGCGCCCGATAAAGATAATGAACGAACGGCACATGGGTTATATTTACCTCCAGGCGTGAAGGAGAAAGATAAAGTTCAGAGCGGTTACGTAGTACGCATCGGACCTGGATATGCAGTGCCAAATCCACAGTTTATAGATCAAGAATCTTGGTCAACAACTCACAAAGACCCTGTTAAGTATATACCTTTACAAGCTGAAGAAGGTGACTATGCGATTTTTATACGAGATGCTGCAATCGAAGTAGAATACGAAAATGAAAAATATCTAATTGTTTCACATTCCTCTATTTTAATGCTTCTGCGCTCAAGCGGTATTGACGAGCTGATCCGTTCATCGGAACAATCATAGTATGTTTTGCTCTACCCTGATTCTCACAAATTCACCTTAATTCTTTTTTGTTGATTAAATTATTATGGAAGCACGATCACTCTTCTACAAAGTTTTACCGCTTGACTTTAACGAAGAATGTCCGCATCCGACACTTATTTTATTGCACGGTCGAGGTACAGATGAAAACGATCTTCTTGATTTGATACCGGCATTCGATCCTCGTTTTCTTGTTATAAGTATTCGAGCACCATACAAGTTTCCGTCCGGTGGATATACATGGTTTAATCTTGACGAACAAAGGGGAGTGGACATAGATCAGATTATTGATGGGTGCACTGCGCTTATTCATTGCTTGGATGAAATTCAACAGAAATTCAATGTTGATTCAAAGCGCATCTTTTTATTTGGTTTTAGTATGGGAGCAATGATGTCTTTGTCAATATCACTTTCCGATCCTAATCGTTTTAAAGGTGTGGTTGCGCATAGTGGTCTTCTGCCGCAAGACGAAAAATTGAAATATCGATGGGATGATCTGAATAAAATATCGTTTTTCATTGCGCACGGAACGGATGATTTGATTGTTCCTGTTGAACTGGGCAGGAAAGTATATAAACGATTTTTAGATGCCAACGCGGATGTCGCATATCGTGAGTATCCTATTCAACACACGATAAGCGAAGAGAGTTTGAGCGATGCTGCCGTTTGGTTGCAGCAGAAAATCTAAATCATTCGGTCGACAGCGGTTGACCGAGGCAAAGATTTCCTGTATATTCTTTTTATAAAAAATATTTCACTTCTCTAAAAATTGTATGGTATGAAATTTTCTTTTGGAAGATATTTTGCTGTCATTCTTCTCTTATTATTTATAGCGGGACAAAGAGTTACTTCATACCAAAAACATAGCGGGGGAACTCGCAACGACAATCAAATTATTGAAACTCAAATCAAGCATATTCTTAAATCTATTCAGCAACGATATGCGCCGGATTTACATCTCGCTGTTTTTAACATTTCCTGTATTCAAGTTGTAACAGGAATTATCATACGCGGAGAAGTTGATAACCCTGATGCGAAAAGTGCAGCGATTCATGCAATACAGAGAATTGTGAATGGCGAAGTAATAGACAGCATACATGTGCTGCCTGACTCTGCACTTGGAAACGATACGACCGGTATCATTATTCTTAGTGTGGCTAATGTTCGCCGAAAACCCGGGAAGCAGGAAGAACTTCTTACGCAAGTATTGATGGGGACAGTTGTAAAATTGCTGAAGAAAGAGCGCGGTTATTTTTTTATCCAAACTCCAGATCGCTATCTTGGTTGGCTTGATATTGCTTCAATGTATATAACAAATCGAGCTGGCGTAAATACATGGAATGCCGCATCTAAAGTGATTGTTACTAAATTTGCCGGTGCAATGTATACGCGGGCAGACACATCTTCTGAGATTGTGTGCGAAATAATTGATGGATGTGTTTTAAGAAACAGCGGCAAGAAAAACGGCTGGATAGCAGTAGAACTTGCAAACGGAAAAAATGGCTTTGTGAAAGATATGATTGTTCAAGACCTTAATGAATGGAATAAAAGTCGTGTACCGACTGGTGAAAATCTTGAGAAGACTGCAAGATCATTTTTAGGCATTCCCTATCTATGGGGCGGTATATCAATAAAAGGGATGGATTGTTCCGGGTTTGTAAAGACTGTATTCCATTTGAACGGTGTAGAATTAAATCGTGATGCCAGACAGCAAGCGCTGCAAGGAGAGGCTATTGAACCGGGAAAAAATTTTCAGAATTTGAAAAAGGGAGATTTACTATTCTTCGTTAGGAAAACCGCAGCGAAACGATTAGAGCATATTACGCATGTTGCCTTGTACTTGGGAAATGGATTATTCATTCACAGCTCAAAACGAGTACAGTTAAGCTGTTTTAATCCATCATCGGAATATTATAATGAGCCGCTCATAAAGCGGTTTGTATGTGCAAGGAGAATTCTTCAGAACTGACCGGCGTTTTCAATATGATTTTTTGAAAGGAGATTCTTATGGTACAAACAGAAAAGACTCGCTTACTTGCAAAGCAAATAATATATTTGATTTCAGTGCACACTGCAATCTTTGTTCTTTATAACTATGCTCACGGAAAGTTAGACCTACTGTATGTTTTAACAGAATATACGCCGATTCTTATAATCTTCTGTCTTGCACCTATCGCAGCTGTTCTCTTTTTACCCTCGCAATCGGCACGGCAGGGGGCTGTTATTTTGCTTGGTATACTTCCGGCTGAATTATTATATAATATCTATACACGATTTACTGCTTATAAACCGTATAGTGTCCGAGAGCCGGAGTTAATCTGGAAAATTATTTATGAAGGGTCATTTGGGATTGTTCTGGTTTTAGAAGTGATTGCTTTTTGGTTAACATTCAAATTGCTGCGGGAAATTCATAAGAGGTTGAATTCGTTGTCGGAAAATCCAGCGTAAGAGATGCAATTGTTCGACTAAATAAAAAATCTTATGGAATAGATTCATGACAGCATATGCCTTAAAAGAAAATATGCGAAGGGAAAAAGTAATTCAAAAATTGCGTAAAATTCCCGGAGTCGGTAAAAGTATTTCGCTTGATCTTTGGAATCTTGGCATTCATTCTGTTAGTGCATTGAAGAATAAAAATCCAGAAGAGCTTTTCCGTAGGCATTGTGTAATGGTTGGGCATCCTGTCGATCGCTGTTTATTATATGTTTTTCGGTGCGCAGTGTATTATATTTCGCACAAAAGGCATGATCCTAAACTTCTTCTCTGGTGGAATTGGAAAGATCAATAAAAATCACCTTTCTACGACCTTGGTTTTTAAATGAAATTCTAAAAACCAGCCAGAGATTCATAACTGACGTGCCTTTTACTTTTTGAAGTGTAAATATATTGATTCTTACAAAAAAAAGGTCTAATGTTCATCAGTTCGGTTGCGTTAGTTACGCGCTAGCTCCTCAAAAAGGAAATTAAGCAAAACAAAGTCTTATGAAAGGATCGATCGTGAGGCAAGCGATATTTATTCTTTTATTCTTTGGCATTGCCTTGCCGTTGCTTGCGCAGCAGCAAGAGAGTGATAGATTTACAAAAGTTTTCAATCGATTGGTTGAAGCTATGAACAACCAGGATTATAATGGAATCGTTCGAGAGTACAGATAAAGGAATGTCGGCTGCTTTTCCACTTTTTAAAACGACTTATTTCTTTAAAAACAATTTTGATACGTTTGGAAAAGTTCTCAAAATAGATCCGCCGCAGGTAAAAGCGGTTGACCAAGCTGTAAGCGTAATGTATTGTGAACATGGACTACAAGATTTGACGCTTTACGTTGATGACCAAGACAAGATAAAAGGTTTTGTCTTTACTACTCATGTTGCTTCGGGACCTACATCTAATTCACAAAACACGACGGAAACAAAAACAACAGCGTCCCAGAATGCAGTTACAACTAATACTAAACCAGAAACACCGAAATCTAATTTAGATTCTATAACTTCCTCAATAAACTTAAAGGAAAGTACGCAGGGTTCTACAACATCATCTATTTTGATAAAGCAGTCTGTTGCACCTGTTGTCCCAGATAAACAACAAACAGAATTGTACCTACCATTCAAGGGATCATGGGTAGTAATGGTTGGCGGTGAGATCCGCGAAGGAGCAGTACAAAGAAATTTGTTGCAGCAGCAATACGCTTATGAATTTTCAAGATTGGATTCCAATGGCTTTCGTTACAAAGGAGACGGAAAGCTAAATGAGGATTATATCGGGTACGGAGTAGAAATTATTGCTCCAGCTAATGGAACGGTTGTGGAAGTTATTGACGGCATTCGTGAGAATTTTCCAGGTATGCGCAATCCATATGCGCCAATCGGAAACGCGATCATCATCCAGCATTCCAGCAAAGAATATTCAGTTCTTGCCTTTTTGAAACAAGGCAGCATTCGTGTTAAAGCCGGAGACAAAATAATTCGCGGACAAGTGCTTGCTCAATGCGGCAATTCCGGTAACGCAACAGAGCCGGTATTGCATTATCATCTTCAAGATTCGCCGTACCTGCAAACTGCCAAAGGAGTCAAATTTTATTTTGAACATGCAATGGTAAGTAAAGAAGGAAAGAAGCAGCTTCAGTTAATTCATCTGCCTGAGATTAGCGAGGTTCTTAGTCAGGAGTAATATAAGTTTTCTCCTGCAAATTTTTCAAAACCGGGCATTAAAAATATTTTCTGTTTTCATGCAAAGTATTGTTCATTTCTAAATAGTGCTCTGCAGTCCTGATTTGAGTTTGCCCTCTACAACTGCCATCATAAATTCTATATTTACGGGTTTGGGAATAAAATAGTCAACACCCATGCGCAAACCAGCACGTACAATTCGAGCATCGCCAGGATTCGTCATCATAAGAAAAGGTATCTGACTCAATCGTTCGTCTGAACGAGTTCTCTGAAAGAACTCAAATCCATCGGTGTCCAATTGTGGAAAAACGACTTCGCTAATGATAAGATCGGGCGTGTGTGTGCTCAGGAAACTAAGCGCATTATCCGGATGCTGTTCAATTTTAGCATCATAACCCTGACTAATAAGAGCGCGTGCAACATAAATTGAATTATTTTGATCATTGTCTACAACCAGCATCATTGCTTTCGGTTGGCTAGTTTTGTGCAATAAAAAGAATCTCTCCTCTGCTACCGCTTGCTCTTCCGGAGTAATGCCGAATTTCTTTCGCATAACTTCTAAAACTTTTTGCTCGTTCTCGTTCACAACACCATCTAACCAAACGATTCGCAGTGCTTCAAGGTAAGCATTTATTTTGATGTCGAGTTCAATCTGGCAATGGGTGTCAAAAGAGATTGAATATTGTGAGCGCATACGATGGAGCATGTCAGATTCTTCTGGAGTAATAACACCATCTGCCCAGCATTCCTTAAGCAACTCTCTATATAACGCAAACCTGCCAACCTCTTCTAAAGGTTGGTTATTTGGTACCGATTGTGGCAACGGAATTTTCTTAGACTGAATTTGAAACTTGTCCTGAACAAATTCTATCGGTTTTGCCGGCGTAGGAGCGTCTGATTTAGATTGGATAGCTGAATAATTTTGGGCGACCTTAGTTTTATTAGCAGCTTCAGTCTGCATAAGGGCTTCAATTCGATCTAAAAATGCCTGTGCATAATAATTTCTTTGATCAATATGCAATACTTTTCCAACTGCACTTAAAGCATGATGGTATTTTTTTTGGCTAATTAATTCTTCAGCAGATTTGAATAATTGAGTGATAATTTCCTCACGATTTTCACTGTTTATATTAATTTCATTACTGTATTCCTTAGTCCGAGTTCCTTTCTCCTTCTCGATCATATATCGTGTACGTTCAAGAAAAGAACGAGTGTACATATTTTTTGGATCGATTTTATAAGCGCTCTCAATTTCCATCAGTGCTTCATCATATCGCTTCAACCGTACAAGTTTGTCTGCTGTCCTAAGATGCTCATTGACGCGCTCTTTATTTGGATTGATAGCAGGCCGTTCTTTATTAAACATTGTTTAATTGAACTTTAATTTATTTAATTTTAGTAAACAAATAATTGACAAAAAGGTCTAAAATTTTGAATTTCAATTTTCTCTACTAATAAAGAATTTTCAAATTCAATGTCTAATTCTAATAGGAAACTGAAGGCAAAGGAACAAAGAAATAATCTTTCGGAATTATTTTTTCCTTCAGCAATCATAAATCTATCTCTGTTTCTAAAGCCGTAAAACAAAATCTTCGATTGACATTGCTTCGCATTCTGCCAGGGCTTGTCTATCTTTTCGAGGCAAGTGGTAAATTCTTACTTTTTTTCTTACAGCTTTTTCGTAAATGATAATATCCAGTATTATAAAATATACAAACGAGAATCCTTGCGCAATCACAATGACGTCCGCAACCTTCCATCAATTGTAGCTAATAACAAATCAATATCAATAGGTTTTGTAAAATAATGATCGACGCCGAGGCGCAAACCGGCTTGCACAATTTTCTTATCAGTGAGCGAACTAATAAAATAGAATAATATATGCTTATGTACTGAATGCTCTCGCAATTTTTTGAAAAATGCTACACCATCGACCTGTGAATTTTTAAAAAAGAGTTCGGATAATATTATATTAGGTGTTTGCTTTACAAGAATCTGCATTGCGTCTTCTACTTTCTGTGCTAATAGTATAGTAAAACCGCGCTGTTTCAGTACTTTGTTTAATGACATAAGCAGATCTCTATCTGTATCCACAATAAGAATAGTGCCGTGGGACTTTGATGAACGCTTGATCTCTTTGTATTTTGCTTCCGCTGCCGCTTGTTCTTCCAGCGAAATGTTGTATTTAACGCGCATCATCATTAAGGTTCTTTGTTCCATTTCTGTATGTACATTGTCGCGTCCTGCAATGTACAATGCTTCAAGATATGCCTCAATTTTGACCTCATGCTCGAGCTGTTTATGATTTTCCATAGTAATGCCAAACAGTTCACGCATAGCGGCAAGTTCTTTTTCTTCATCTTCGGTTATTTTTCCGTTCAGCCATGCTTCTTTAAGAAGTTCACGGTACATTGGTGCGCTGCCTCGTTCGGCTTGTTGTGGCATCGTTTCACCTGGTTGTACGTTTTGGGCTACCGGCTTAAATAACTTTGCTCCTTCAACACTTTCCTCCTGCATTAATGTATCAATACGTTCAGAATAAGTTTGTGCATAGTAATTCTTTGGATCGATTTTGTAGACACATGCGACTTCTTCCAATGCATGTTTATAATCTTTCTTGTTAATATATTCTTCGGCTGCAGAAAAATGTCGGGAAATAATTTCCATACGCTCTTCCAGCGGCAGTTCGGCTGGACCACTTTGCACGGCATCTTTCTCTTGAAAGCGTTTTTGCATCAGCTTTACTCGTTGAAGAAACGAGCGCGCATAGTTATGTTTCGGATCAATTTCTAGCGCAGACTCTATTTCCAATATGGCTTCATCATAACGCTGGTAGCGTGTGAATTCATCTGCTGTCCGCAAATGTTTACCTATGCGCTCTTTTAATACTTGTGGATCAAGTTTATTTTCATTAGGCATAATTTATTTGCAAAATTAATTTTGACTATTGGTATTAAAAACAGTTTTTATTTTTCATAGTAACCGAATGCAATAATATGAACAAGCGACAGGCAGTAATTTATATTCTATGCGAATGTGAAGCGATAAAAGTTACACTTGCATCAGTAATTATTAATGTAAACACATCGATGTTATCGCCGGAAAATATTATCTATATTTCAAAATAGTAATTTGATAATTAAATTCTCAATGTTATTTTTGTTGTCTCGACAATCCAAACTGTGCGATCACAAGCGTTCCTAATTCCGTTTCCACTGATCTGGATTTAATCAATTGAAGCGACATGCTTGTCGAGTACCATATTCTTGCAATATTACTTTTAACAGATTCAGGTTGTGGAACTTCAGTAAACGAACATTTTGTTCGGATACTATCGTCTGTCGGCATATTTCCAGCAATGATTGTAAACTGATTGGCTGTATCAGGATTCACAGTGCCAATTAATTTTAAGCACTGTGACTGCTCGTTAATTGTCGCTTTAGTCGGCAGTTGTGTGCTTACAACTACGAGCGAGCGCACTCCAACATCAACTGTTGCTTGAAGTGCAGCATCAAAACTTGTAGATCGAACCTTATCCCATGAAAAATTTTGGTGGGAAAGAATAGGATACACACTAAAAATTGCATTTCCAGTCTGCCTGCCGGAGATGTTAAGCATTTCGCCGAAGGCATTACGCCAGTCTGTCTTTGCGGAAAGTTCATTCACAAAATCTACTCGTGTTGTAACATCGGGATAACGCGAGATTCCTTGTACTGCAAGAACTTCAACTTGCTCACTTTTAAGAGTTTTTACTAAATCGGCTATATTATTCCGTTCAATTCTTTTATTTAAACCTGTTAAATTGATGCTTGCAATTTGAATTGTGATTTCAGGTTTCAGCGTTTCCGCTTCTTTCTCTGCTTTCGGCGAAGTTGCACAACCATACAAATAGAAAAATGCAAGTGCAATTATATATGTCCGAATGCTGATTGTCTTCATCAAATTTATTGAATAAGGATTTATTGAAATATAAATAATTTGCTTCATTAATTCACAATGTAGATGCAAAGTATCTTATTATTATTTTGATATAAGATACATTTTCAACGGGTCGAATACAAATTCTGCCCAGCCATCTTTATGACTTTGCAGTTCGCTGTCATTTGGAAAATTTGAGTGTCTCAACATCAGCTTTGTTCCAGTTTTTGTCGGTTTGAAGTGAAATGTTACAATAGACGCTTGACTTTTCTTTGCCCATTCCGATGGTTTCCAGGTAAAAGAAAGTAATTTGCCTGGTTCATATGCGAGCACTACTCCTTTTACCCAGCCATCGAATAATTCTATCTTTCCTCCGATGATCGGCTGAATTTTCCCATATTGACCGCTCCATGCAGTAATCTGGCGCGTATCCGTGAGAGCCGCGAATACGGATTCAGAAGAAAATGGAAATGAAACAGAGATAATAAATGATTTTGCTTTCATAGATTTTTCCATAAAATTTTACTTGATATCTTGTGCCATATTAACTTACCAATTATACTTTTACTAACTCATCCATCTGCCGGCAATTTTTGATTTGCATTTAAAACATGTTCCGTTTGAGATTCGGTTCTGCAATACTTGGAATCCGCGGCGCTCAATAAGCAGCTCATTACAGGAATAACAAAATGTATTTTCATAGTTGCGTGTTTGTCCAGGACGATTACCGGTATAGACAAAATGCAATCCTTCTTTGTAACCAATTTCCGCTGCACGAATCAGTGTTGAAATAGGAGTGTACTCTTCGCCTGTCATTTTATATTCTTGGTGATATGCAGTCACATGCCATGGTATATCTTGCGATATAGAGCAAATGAACCTGGCTATGTCTGTTAATTCTTCATTTGAATCATTCATACCCGGAACAACAAGTGTAACAATTTCCATCCACTTGCCGCGATTATGCAGCGACTTAATTGTGTGAAGCACGTTATTCAACACTCCGCCCATTTGTGCGTATGCTTTTTTATTAAATGATTTTAAATCAACTTTATATAAGTCAATCCACGGCTGAAGATAGTCTAGCACTTCCGGCGTTGCATTGCCGTTTGATACGTATGAAGTTATAAGTCCGGCATTCTTTGCAAGCTTGAATATTTCTACAGCCCACTCAGTTGTGATTAGCGGTTCATTATATGTACTAGTGACAATTTGTATTTTTTTATGAATAGCAAGATTAACAATTTCTTCAGCATTAATTGCTTGAATAGAAGAAACAGCATGAGGATCGCGCAGACTTTGTGAAGTTATCCAATTCTGACAAAACGAACAATGATAATCACATCCAAGCATACCGAAACTTAATGTATTAAATCCTGGATATGCATGAAAAAAAGGTTTCTTTTCTATTGGATCAATTGCAATGCCGGAAACATATCCAAACGGAACAAACAATTTTCCTTGTCGATTGAATCGAATCTTGCAAATTCCATTTTTATCAGGTGGAATTTTACATCGATGGCCGCAAGCAAAACATTGCACCCAATTCTTAGGTAACTTGACGTATATTTCACCTTCTTTTGTATGTTCAGCAAGAATTTCTTTTAAAGTAACTTCAGGCATGATTTACCTCACCATTAAGGTACGGTGAATGGCGTAGGTTGTCAAGATAACAATCATATCTATATATGTTGTCCATGTATTATGCACTAATGTTGAAGCAGCGAAGAGAAGTGGAAAGCTAAATCTTATAAGTTATTATGAATTATCCTTGCCCCATCAAAACCGTTAAACTTAGTCGACGATGCAGTACTGTAAGCTCCGATATTCTTTGTTAAGAGAAAATCTCCAACTTCTAAATTTGCCGGAAGCTCTGCCGACAAAGTAATTTTATCAAAACTATCGCAAGTAGGTCCTACTACTGCACAGATTTCTTTTTCACCATCTTTAAATGCGGTGAAATTAGGTATCCAATGGTCGTACACTACACCGGAAAATGTATGGTACACGCCATCGTTAATATGATAAAATACTTTCCCATCTCTGCGGGCTTTTCCGATGATTTCCGAAATAAGCATTGCAGCAGTTGCGACAATGAAACGTCCGGGTTCTGCAAGAATTTCAATATCGTTCGGGAAGAGCCGTTTAAATTCTGAGTTCAATAGACCTGCAAGAACTTTAAACTCAGGTACTTGCGGATCATACGGGACCGGAAATCCGCCGCCAATATCCACCAGATTTAGATTGAATCCTTTCTTACGTGCATCATTAAATATTTCTGAAGTGATAGCAAGCGCTGATGTAAAGTTATCAAAATTTGTGCATTGGCTGCCTACATGAAAACTGATTCCTTCAACTTTTAATCCCATGTCGAATGCCTGCTGAATTAGTTTCTGCGCATCGGCAGGTTCGGCGCCGAATTTTGAACTCATTTCAACTTGCGAACCTGTATCTGGGACTTTTAATCTAACAATCAGACCGGCAGTTTCACAATAATTTTTTAATTTTTTTAACTCGTCAATATTGTCATACGTAACCAAAGGTTTGTATTGCTTGATCTTGCTTAGTGTCGTTTTGTCTTTGATCGTGTTGGAAAATATTATCTTGTCCCAGACAAAATGTTTTTTATCTTTTTTGTCAAAATGTTTTATATACTGATACACCTGCATAAATTCGTTGTAAGATGCTACATCAAAACTCGAACCTTCTTTGAATAAAGTCTCGATAATCTGCTGAGTAGAATTTGCTTTGACCGCATAGTAACATTGAACTCGCGGCAAATGTTTTTTAAATGTCCGGTAATTATCACGAATTATTTCATGATCAAGTATAAACAATGGAGTGCCGTGTTGTTCAGCTAAATTTAAAAGCTCGTCTTTCATCTACAAATTATTCCTTATCAAATATTAAATAGCGAGCTTATTAATAAGCGATCTAAGCTCCTCTACTTCCTTGTTATTTTCAAGATACGAATTGATAAGCTTTTGTCGGAGTTCATCACCACGGTCATATAAGCGTTTTAATTTCTTTGGTTCCGTTGTTTGTATTACATAAGCGACCATCAGCGGAAATGCAACTGTAACATCAATATATGCAGTAACGGTTTCTTCTAATTTAGTAGGATCTATTTTACCCCAGCTTGCTGCCTCACTCGGCGGTGCACCGGAAAGTCCGCCTGTGTCCGGGCGTGCATCGGTTATATTGATATCATAATCTTGACCGGCTTCTGGAATCATAAGCACTTCTTGAATTTGCGGCTCGGTCTGAAGCATAAAGTTTTTTGGACTTCCGCCGCCAATTAAAATTACACCTGTTTTTCCTTTTTCATATTGTTTAGCATTCAGTATTATGGCGGTCGAATCGTTGACGTCGATACTTGGATTAATTTTAAGTTTGAATTTATCAAGCATTCCCGATGCTTCCGCCAGCAATTCCAATCCAGCCACATTCATTCCAATTGTAGAGTCACCTGGAGACGATGTGAAAATCGGTATGCCATTGCGGTACGCCGCTGCTACAATACTGACTTCGCCCAGATTATTTTTCTGTTCGTATTCATTAATTACTTTTCCAAGATGATGATAAAATTCACGCGTGCCCATTTCTTTTTGGAATTCAGGTCGCAGCATAATTTTCCGCAGAATTTTATCTGTTTCCATCAGTACGTCTTGATAATCAAAAAGTATATCGTAAATTCTTGTAACACCTTTATCTCGCAGGTCTGCATCATCAACGTTGTGGCTTCCTCGGTAGAGAGGCATGTTGAAGGCAAAATGCAAATCGTGGTACATATTAGCGCCGGTTGCAGTAAGCCAATCAACAAATCCATGATTCATTAATGGAATTATAGTTGATGGTCCAAGTCCAGCTGGAGTCAATGCGCCGGCCAAGCTTACCCCAATCGTTACATTTTCCTGAGAATATTTGTCACGCAGCAATTGGCACGCTGCTCTTAATCTTCCGCCATTGTAAGCATCCAGATTATCAATGATGGATGCTAGAGTGCTGTCTTTAGAAATTGATTTAGGAAGAACCCTCTTTCCGGTTAAATATTTATCTTTGCCCGGACATTCCTTTTTATGTTCCATAATTATTCCTTTGTCTGAATTATACTGCTCATTTATTTTTTATCGTTTCCAACAGATCCAAAGCTTCTTTCCTGAATATATCGTCATCTTCGTTTTCTTTTGGCAAGGTTGAAATTATTGTCAAATGGTTGCGTGCTTTGTTATAATCATCCAATTCAATATAAGCTCGTGCACAATCGAGGCGGTACATAATAAAGTCCGGGCGCAGTTCAATTGATTTTTCATAATTCTTTATTGCATCATCCATACTTGCCCAATCAAGTCCCGCTGCCCAACGGACAATTCCCGACCTTTCCATCACTTTTGCATGTGATCGTCCGAGCACATAATATGCTGTTGCATCGAGTGGGTCCAATGAAATCGCTTTTTCACAATCCGCTTTTGTCTGTTTTACAAGTCCGGGGGCTTTAAAAGGGCCTTTGAAAAGAGCAATGCGTCCGTTGGCGATTGCCCTACGTGTATAGCCCATTGCTCTTTTCGGATTAGCAGCAATAGCTTTTTGGGCGAAATCAACAGATTTTTCATAAAACTCTAATTGCTTTTGTTGCTCTGCATCAGTTTTATTAGGGAGATGCGCGCCAATATCAGCATATGTGCGGCTAAGCCGCCAGAGAATTTCATAATTATTCGGCGAAAGAGAAAATGCCTCGTTAAACTTATCGAGTGCCTTCTGGTCGTCAAATACTTTTTCTGAAAAGTTATCTCCTTCTGCAATCAATTGATTGACTTTGTTTGAATCGATTGCTGTGGTTGCTGCACTTACTTTAGCTCTATATCCACAAAGACAAACGAGAAGAATGACTGAAATTGAATTGAAAACCTGTTTCAAGATACGGCCCTCCTTGGTATTTGAATAAAGGGAAAATGCTGAATGAATTGCTGTGTGATGGCAAAAATATCCGTTATGAATTTTGTCCTTGAAGCTTTTTGAGTTCATCGCGCAGCTGCGCTGCTTTTTCGTAATCTTCCTTGGCAATAGCGTCGTCAAGCCGCTTTTCTAATTGTTCAAGCTTGGAAAGTTGAGGATTAGTTTGTTCTTCTTGTTCAGGTTTTGCATTTGGAGGAATTATTTTTTCTTCTTCTCCGCCCTCGGATACAAACGATGCCTCTGTCATTACTTTTTCGGCAACAAAAATAGGTGCGCCATATCTAACGGCAATTGCAATTGCATCGCTCGGGCGCGAATCAATTTCTTGTGTATCAAGATTGATGCGGGCGAAGAATGTACCATCGCGTAACTCGTTAATTAAAATATCTATCAACTCGCCCCCGAGTAAATCAATGATATTTTTCATAAGATCATGTGTCAGCGGCCGCGGAGGTTTGATGCCTTCCATTTCTAAAGCGATAGATTGTGCTTCGAATGCACCTATGATGATTGGCAGACGGCGTGGTCCATTAGTTTCTTTTAATATCAGCGCGTATGCTCCACCGCTGGCTTGACTGCTCGACAATCCTAAAATCTCTACTTGAACTTTGTCCTCTGAGGACATGTTATTTTCCAAGAAGCTTTTTTGTTTCCAGCGTTATTGCTGGAATGATATCAAATGCATCAGCCACAATACCATAATCTGCGACTTGAAAAATCGGTGCATCTTTATCTTTATTTATGGCAACAATATATTTTGAGGAGGACATACCTGCAAGATGTTGAATAGAACCCGAGATTGCAACGGCAATATAAAGTGATGGTGAAACAGTTTTTCCGGTCTGTCCCACTTGATCGCTGTGCGGACGCCAGCCGGCATCTACAGCTGCGCGTGATGCCCCGACAGCACCGCCCAAAACACCAGCGAGATCCTCGATCATTTTGAAGTTTTCTGGGCTTTTAATTCCGCGCCCGCCAGAAACAATAATATCCGCTTCCGCAACATCAACTTTACCGGATGCTTGCGTTGTCTCGATGGCAAGTGAAGCAAAATCTGATTCTAAAAGAGTAATATCTACAATCTCAACTGTCGTCATGGTGCCAGTGCTTGTTCCGGCTGCAAAAACGTTAGGACGAAGTGTAAAAACTTTTACAGCAGAATTAATTCTTATTTCAGTCAGCGCCTTGCCTGCATATACAGGACGCGTTGCGATTATTTCACCACCTTCGACTTTTAGGGCAATGCAATCTGATGCAAGACCGGCGTCTAATTTCACGGCGACACGCGGTGCAGAATCCTTACCCATCGCAGTTGCAGGAAGAAAAATGATATCTGCCTGTTCCTCTTTTGTTACTTCCGCAATAACCTTAGCGTAAGCAGTTGAAGAATATTTCCTAAGTTTTGGCTGCTGAACAGCAAGAACCTTTGTTGCGCCGTATCCGCCGAGTTCCCCAGCAATGTCTTGCACTTGATCACCGATCACCAGGGCAATTACTTCGCTGCCTGTTTGCTCTGCAATCGTTTTAGCGGCATGGACTACCTCGAATGCCGATTTCTTTAATTTGTTGTCTCTTTGTTCTGCAAATGCAATTATTTTCATATCGATTAAAAATCAAAAGGTTAAAAGAAAAAAGTATTTTGCTAAAGTTCTAATTTAAAAACACACCGAACAAATTAGCTAATCACTAAATCACTTTAGCTTCTTCATGGAGCAAATGAACCAACTCTGGTACTGCACTAACATCGGTTCCGATAATCTTTCCGGCTTTTTTTGAAGGAGGTTTGTGCATTGCCAGCACCTCCGCTTTTACTTGAAATTGTTTTGGAACTTTTTCCTCTATGGGTTTATTTTTGGCTGACATAATTCCTTTAAGGGACGGGTACCGCGGTTCATTCAATCCTTTTTGTGCGGTGAATACTGCGGGAAGCTTTGTTTGAACTTTTTCTTTACCGCCTTCAATTTCGCGTTCTGCAGTGACTATACCGTCAACAATTTCCAACTTGACAACGACAGAAACAGAAGGCAATCCTAGCATCTCTGCAACCATTGTACCGACTGCCGCATCGTCCGAATCGACAGATTGTTTGCCGAAGAAAATAATGTCGGCAGAAATATCTTTGATGTAATCGGCAAGCGCACGCGCGACTGAAAAAGAATCTCGTAGCGAATCATCTTTTAATAAAACTGCTTTATCAACTCCCATCGCTAATGCTTTGCGTAAGGTTTCTTTGTGCGAATCACCACCAAGTGAAATCGCGGTTACTTCACCGGCGTTTTTTTCTTTCAGCCGAAGACACTCTTCAATAGCATATTCGTCATAGGGATTAAGAACGAAGGTAACACCGGTCCTGTCTATATTCTTACTGTCGGAGGCAATATTGATCTTTACCGCTGTGTCTGGTACGTGATTAATACAAACTGCAAGCTTCATATTTTTAATTCGCAATAAGTAAAAGATAATTGATAAATTAAAATTCTAAAAAAATTAATTCTTTTATAAAATATGAAAGTTTTAATAAACGAACAAGTCTCAATAATAATAGACTGTATATTATTATAACCATTGTCTGATGATATATGGTTCCATATTTCGATAGTTGATTTATCTGTATTAGTTCATATTTATATAATTGAAGAATTAATAAATAGTCAAAAAGTACAGTTTTACGGATTGTAAAAGTCAAACTTAATATTAGCAATAAAAATGATTATTTTCTTTTATTATAAAAAAACACTTGACACTCTGGAAAAAAATCTTTAATCTTTATTAGAGTAAAGTATGAAAAAGCCGAGCATAAAAGAAGTTAACGATCTGTATAATGCAATCTTGCAATTAAATTCGCTGGATGAATGCAGGCGATTCTTCCGAGATCTGTTAACCGAATACGAAATTAAGGAATTTGTAGAACGCTGGAAGGCAGCACAGATGTTGGCAGATGGAGTTCCTTACACGCAAATTGAAGCCGAAACAGGTTTGAGTACGCGGACAATTGCACGCGTCGGCAGATGGCTGAAGAGGGGAAAAGGCGGATATTCAATGATGTTGAAAAGAACAACCAAATAATTTGTTTTTTTTTGAATTATACACTTTATCAAGGTAAAGTATGCTTGCAACTAATGGAAGAATGAAAATAGCTATTCAGCGCAGCGGACGCCTTACCGAAGACTCGGTATCGTTGCTGCGCGCATGCGGATTAAGCTTTGAATTTCAGAAGCAAAGTCTTTATTCGCCATGCAATAATTTTGATTTAGATATTTTGGCGATACGGGATGATGATATTCCTGAATATGTACAGGATGGCGTTGCAGATCTTGGTATTATAGGCGAAAATGTACTGCAGGAAAGAAATGCGCGCGTACATGTTCTCGCATCACTTGGATTCGGCGGATGCAAACTCATGATAAGTGTGCCGCAAAAATCTGCTATCCGAAAAATTTCTGACCTTAATGGTCAGCGTATCGGTACTACATATCCGTCAATTCTTAAATCCTTTTTAAAAGACAACAAGGTAAAGGCAGAGATTATCAAATTGAGCGGTTCAGTCGAGTTGGCTCCAAGCCTAAATGTTGCCGACATCATTTGCGACATAGTATCAACAGGGACAACTGCAAAAATGAATGGATTGCGGACGTTTTGTACTGTATTAGAATCTCAAGCAGTTTTAGTAGCAAATCTGGCTGCAATGCGTGACAAGAATAAACGTGCAATTATCGATCGATTAATGATTCGTGTGCATGGATCGCAGGAAGCAAACGGCAAGCGTTATCTTATGATGAACGCGCCTGCTGATTCTGTTGCAAAACTTAAGCGCCTCATTCCAAGTTTAAAAAGCCCAACAGTGGTACCGCTTGCAGAATCTGATATGGTGGCAATTCACTCTGTTGTGGCGGAAGATATATTTTGGGATGTGATGGAAAAACTTAAAAAAGCAGGTGCCAGTGATATTATTGTTGTACCTATTGAAACAATTATACGATGAAGATTTATTTTGAAAATAAGTTGACTAAACAAGAACGTTTTGCTCTTCTTCGACGTCCTAGTTTCCTAAAAAGCGATACCGATAATATCGTTCGGGAAGTCTGTCTTAGGGTCAAAAGTCGTGGAGATGATGCCGTCCACGATTACAATAAAAGGTTCGATAACGCTGAAGTTCAATTGATTCGTGTATCGGCAGAAGAAATTGAAGCGGCAAAAAAATTACTTTCGCAGAAATTCTTAAATGCACTAAATATTGCTACAAAAAATATTCGCACTTTTCATGAATCTCAATTGAATAAAACACAACGCATCACGACGATAGAAGGCGTTAGCTGCTGGCGCGAGATGCGTCCTATTGAACGCGTTGGACTTTACATTCCAGCCGGCTCTGCACCGCTGCCCTCGACAGTGCTGATGCTTGGGATACCTGCAGTAATTGCTGGATGTCAGCGCATTGTGCTATGTTCGCCACCCAAAACAAATGCTTCTGTCGATCCGCTTGTAATTGCAACTGCGTCCATGATAGGAATTGATGAACTGTACAAAGTTGGCGGTGCACAGGCAATTGCAGCGATGGCTTATGGAACCGAAACTATTCCTAAGGTAGACAAAATATTCGGTCCCGGCAACCGCTATGTAACCGCTGCAAAACAATTTGTTTCCACCGACCCTGAAGGTGCAGCGATTGATTTAATTGCAGGACCATCTGAGGTATTAATTCTTGCTGATGAAACAGTAAATCCAGATGTCGTAGCATATGATTTGTTATCACAAGCTGAGCATGATGCTGACGCTCAAGCTTTATTGGTAACAACAAGCGAGTCGTTGGCAAACGAAATAGTAAGTGTTTTATCGCAGAAAGCATTAGAGTTCTCAAGAAATAAAATCATCGAATTATCTTTAGCAAACAGTTATGTCTTTATCGCTAATTCACTTGAGTCCGCAGTAAGATTTTCTAACGATTACGCGCCAGAACATCTCATCATTAATATGCAAAATGCAGAAGCAATCGTCCCAATGATTATGAATGCTGGCTCTGTATTTGTCGGTCCATTCACTCCTGTAACAGCTGGAGATTATGCATCAGGTACAAACCACACGCTGCCGACAAGCGGTACTGCCCGCTGGACAAGCGGTGTATCGCTTGATAGTTTTTTTAAAAATATTACTTTTCAATCTATTACAAAATCTGGACTTGAAAGTCTGGCGCCGACATTAACTGAGTTTGCATCTATTGAAGGCTTGCAAGCACATGCACGTGCTGTCACATCACGGCTTCCAAAGTAACGGCTTAATCATATGAATATAGAATCACTTATTCGGACAAATATCCGCGCATTGAAGCCGTACCACAGCGCGCGTCAGGATTTCCTTTCAGGTATCCTCCTTGATGCGAACGAAAATTCTTTTGGAAGTTCAGTGACCGTTCACGGCATGTCTCTTAACCGTTATCCTGATCCTGTACCAGCGTGAACTGCGAACTGCACTTGCTAATTTAAATGACGTTGGGCTAGATAACATATTTGTTGGTGTCGGATCGGATGAAGTGATTGATCTGCTGATGCGTATATTTTGTGAACCAAAGAGTGATTCTGTAGTTATTTTAGAGCCGACATACGGAATGTATCGTGTAGCTGCATCGATTCAAGATATTCAAATTCGTTCATGTCTGCTGACGGAGAAATTTCAAATTGATGTTGATGCAGTAAAGAAAACGATCGATGAAACTATAAAACTTGTTTTTTGTTGTTCACCGAACAATCCAACTGCAAATTTATTATCGTCTAATGATATTCTTGAGTTATGCCAATCAGGAGTCATGGTTATTATTGATG
The DNA here is from genome assembly GCA_963833465.1 of Ignavibacteriota bacterium. Classification (GTDB taxonomy): domain Bacteria; phylum Bacteroidota; class Ignavibacteria; order UBA10030; family UBA10030; genus Fen-1298. Next base: position 19,427 of record CAWHXW010000003.1, read on the forward strand.
AAGCATACATTGATTTTGCAAAATCAATCTCAATGGCAAAACAATTACTCAAATACCCTAATCTTATCGTGCTGCGAACACTTTCAAAAGCTTGGGGGTTAGCCGGGATTCGCCTCGGTTACTGTATAGCCAACCCGATTGTCGTCTCTTATTTGATGAAAGTAAAAGCACCATATAATATTAACGCGTTGACAAACCAAGCGGTGCTTAAAGCTCTCCGCAAAACAGAAGAAGTCAGCGAAAGAATAAATTCGATTATAGAAGAACGTGAATGGCTTTCTACAAACTTGGCATCTGTACATTGCATTGAATATGTTTTTCCATCTGATGCGAACTTCATTCTTGTTCGATGCAAAAATGCAACTGCGCTTTATGAATATTTAGTGTCGAAAGAAATTATTGTTAGAAATCGTACTACAGAACCGCTTCTGAAAAATTGTTTGCGTATCACCGTCGGCACAAGGAAAGAGAATAAACAATTGATTCGAGCGATGAAGGAGTATTGCACATGAAAGTTATTTATTTTGATCGTGACGGCACTATCATTGTAGAACCGTCCGATGAGCAGGTGGATTCCTTAGAAAAGCTTGAATTAATTCCAGGCGTGATCCAAGGATTGCGTCTTCTGCAAAACCGTGGATATTTTTTTGTGTTAGTATCGAATCAAGATAATCTTGGGACATCTGTATATCCAAATGAAAAATACGAAATGGTTCAAAATAAATTAATGCGTTTATTGAATAATGAAGGAATTCAATTCAACGCTATATTTATTTGCCCGCATAATATAAATGAAAACTGTAGGTGCAGAAAACCAAAAACAGGTTTGGTTGATGAATTTATTCGAACAAATAAAGTAGATCTTTCGCGTTCATTTGTGTTCGGAGATCGTGAGACGGATGTTCAGTTTGCGCATAACATCGGCTGTAAATCTGTTCGCTTGACGTCTGATGAATCCACAAAAGCCGATTTTAATACTGAAAGTTTTATTGAAGCATGTCGTTACATCGCAAGGTTGGATCGATCAGCAACTATTACACGAAATACTACTGAAACTAAAATCTTAGCAGAAGTGTGTTTGGATGGTACGGGCAGTTATGAAATAAACTCAGGCATAGGTTTCTTCGATCACATGCTTGCTTTGCTATCGAAACATTCTAGTATAGATATGAAAATTAAAGTGCAGGGAGATCTTCAAGTGGACGAACATCATAGTGTTGAAGATACAGGGTTGGTTCTTGGCGAAGCAATTAGTCAAGCACTTGGCAATAAACGCGGTATCGAGCGGTACGGATTTCTTTTACCAATGGATGAATCATTGGCTCAGGTAGCGCTAGATTTAGGCGGTAGGCCGTTCTGTTCCTTCAATGCGTCTTTTGAACGTGAAAAAGTTGGTGAGTTTCCCACAGAATTGGTGGAAGATTTTTTTCATGCATTTGCCTATGGTTTGCGCGCTAACCTCCACATTAATGTCACAGGCAGAAATGATCATCATAAAATTGAAGCAATCTTCAAAGCAGTAGCACGTTCGTTGCGTCAAGCGGTGGCACAAAATGAAAATAATGCCGATGTACTTCCTTCAACAAAAGGTGTATTGTGATTGGAATTATAAATTACGGTGCTGGAAATATCCGGTCAGTAAGTAATGCGCTCAATCGGTTAAATGAGCCGCATTTTATATCAGATAATTGCAATGAACTTAATAAATCTGATAAACTTATTTTTCCGGGTGTGGGAGAAGCACGAAGTGCAATGGATGCGCTTGCAAAAACCGACCTTACAAGTTGGTTAAAAAAAGTTACAGTTCCATTTCTTGGTATCTGTCTGGGAATGCAATTGCTATTTGAACATACGACAGAACGCGCCACCGATTGTTTAAGTATTATTTCTGGTACAAACGAACGGTTCCAAAGTGGTAAGTTTAAATTAAAAGTACCGCATATGGGATGGAACCAAGTTCATCAGAATGGAAAAAACCCATTATTCTCTGGAATTAAATCGGGCGAGAATTTTTATTTTGTCCATTCCTATTACGCGCCAGTTGTGCCGGTAACCATAGGTATAACGGACTATGATGTTCAATTCACATCGGCAATTCAACAGAAAAATTATTATGGCGTTCAGTTTCATCCCGAAAAATCCAGCAAAGCCGGGTTGCAGCTTCTGAAAAATTTCATTGAGTTATGTTAATAATTCCAGCAATTGATATTATTGACGGAAAATGCGTACGTCTGCGCCAAGGCAATTATAAGCAGAAAACTGTTTACTCCGCATCGCCTGCGGAAGTAGCAAAGCAATTTGCTGATGCTGGATTCAAGTTTCTGCACGTTGTAGATTTGCAAGGAGCAAAAGAGAAGAAGATTGTAAACTGGGATTCCATCGCATCCATTTTGGCAGTACCTGGATTGCAAATAGAAGTTGGAGGCGGTGTTCGTACAACTGACGATATAAAGAACCTTATTGAAATTGGAGTGTCGCGCGTTGTTATCGGCAGTACAGCTGCAAAGTCTCCGGAATTAGTGGAATATTGGATAAAGCACTTTGGTACAGAAAATATTGTTGTTGGAATGGATGTGAAGGATAACTCGGTTGCAATTAGCGGTTGGTTAGAAGACAGTCATCGTGCACCAATGGGGTTTGTTCTTGATTTGATGAAACGCGGCGCGAAGATATTTATTTGTACAGATATTTTACGTGATGGTATGTTAGGTGGAATAAATATTAATTTTTATCAAAATCTTAAATCAGCTTTTCCGGAGTTATCTATTATTGCTTCCGGAGGAATCTCGACACTTGAAGATGTTCAAGTTTTGAAAAAAGTAAATATGACAGGAGTTATTATTGGTAAAGCTATCTACGAGAATAAATTGCCAGTAGAAAAACTTATAGAAATAAATGGTGCTGTATGTTGACGAAACGTGTTATACCATGTCTCGATGTGAAAGACGGCAGAACAGTAAAAGGCACAAACTTTTTACAGCTGCGTGATGCAGGCGGTCCGGTTGAGTTAGCAGCACGATATTCGGATGAAGGTGCCGATGAACTTGTGTTTCTTGATATAAGTGCAACTTTAGAAGGCCGTAAAACTTTTCTTCAAATGGTGGAACGTGTTGCGGAAGCTATTCAAATTCCATTTACTGTTGGCGGCGGCATCAGCACTGTAGATGATGCCAGACGAGCGCTTGATGCAGGCGCAGATAAAGTTTCACTCAACTCTGCAGTACTTGAGCGTCCTTCGTTTATTGATGAAGCAAGTAAGTGTGTTGGTTCGCAATCTGTTGTCGTAGCTATTGACGTTAAAAGAAACAATGGAAGCTGGATAGTATGGACAAAAGCCGGTACAGAATCAACAGGCAAAGACGCACTTCTATGGGCAGATGAAGTAGTTCAACGCGGTGCCGGCGAGTTGCTCGTAACATCTATGGATCGCGATGGAACTACCGCAGGTTACGATGTTGAACTGCTGAAAGCTGTTTCAGATCGCGTTTCTGTTCCATTGATTGCTTCTGGTGGTGCCGGCAAAATGGAACATTTAAGAGATGCGATCTTGCATGGTCATGCCGATGCAGTGTTAGCAGCAAGTATTTTTCACTATGATAAAATTTCGATTTCCGAACTGAAATCTTTTCTTCACAATAATAATATTCCGGTGCGAATGTAATGAACAAATTGAACTTTGAAAAATTAGGCGGGTTCGTACCTGCTGTTATTCAGGATGCACGAACAAACCAAGTGCTTATGGTTGGATTTATGAATTCGGAAGCAATAGAAAAAACACTTGCTGATAAAAAGGTAACTTTCTGGAGTCGCACAAAAAAACGTTTATGGCAAAAAGGCGAGACTTCTGGAAATTATCTTGAATATATTTCTATGCAAAAAGATTGCGATAGTGATTCGCTACTCATTAAAGCAATTCCACAGGGGCCTGTATGTCACACGAATCAATTTACTTGTTTTGGTGAAGATGAGATTATAGACGCAGGCGGTGTGCTGAGCAGATTGGAAGAAACTATTCGCAGCCGTAAACAAATGTTGCCGGAAGAATCGTACACATCAAAATTATTCAAAGAGGGGACACCGCGCATTGCACAGAAGGTTGGAGAAGAAGGCGTCGAAGTTGCACTCGCTTCGGTTCTTGGAGATAAAAAACGTTTTATAGAAGAATCCGCTGATCTTCTATTTCATCTTCTCGTACTCTTGCGTCAACAAGATTTGACGCTTACTGATGTAACAAAAGAATTGCAAAGCAGGATGAAGTAGTCATTATTATGAATTCTACGAAAAGAAAAAAGTAATTTCTAAAAGATCAATCTTCAAGAATCAAATCTCAAACAAATTTCAAAATTCAAATATTTGATGTTCAAAGAAAATATTTTGTGCTTTGAATTTAGTTGTTTGGAATTTTAGAAGTATTGTTTTACTCTTCATGAACAAACTCATGTCCCGCATGCTGTAATGCTTGTGTTGCATTTACGAGATGTTCTTCCATCAAGAAAATGTAATCGGAGTGGAAGGTAGAAACTGCAAATATACTGATCCCTGCCTCTGTTAATGGCTTTACAAGAGAGATAAGAATGCCTGTGGTGTTCGATGGAATTTGTTCTGTAGTACGTATGCAGCGATATCCGACTTCTTGTTGACCGCTGTCCGGTGCCATAAACTCCGGACAAATAATAGTTAAGTCCTCATCAGTACGCATCACAAAGCACATCTCACCCTTTGCAAAGACCGAAGGAAGTTCGGCAAATTGTGGCATAATACTGACGGCAAATTTTTCGTCTAAAAGGCGAAGCTTCAGTTTATGATCCATTGTTATGCCTTTTAAAAATGTTTAGGGTGATTTTTATGTATAGTGGGAAGATACGATTTCTCTACCAATCTCGCAAGGACATTTCGCACATATTCTATTTACGAATTGACTCATAATAAAAGATACCGAAAGCAGTTTGAAAAAGAGTCGTTGCCTCATAATATATGTCACCGTAGAGAAAGGACATATAATGATGAGTACAACTTCGAAGCACGAATATCTCGACAGTATTCGGATCAGATATCAGGATTCACCCAAAGGGATTAAGACGATAATCCTTGATGAATTCTGTCGAGTCTGTGAGTATGATCGAAAATATGCTCTTCGCTTGCTCAATCCCAAGCCGAATCATTTTATCCGTTCCAGCAAATCCAGAAGTGGTCGTCCGATTACGTATCATCATCCCGAGATTCTCGCTTTCCTCAAACGACTTTGGATTGCTAGCAACCTTGCCTGTGGAAAACGCTTGAAGGCAATGATTCCGCTCTGGCTTCCATTTGATGATACAGGCATTTCTCAGAATAATCAAAAACTCTTGCTGACGATTTCCGCCGCCACCATAGACCGTCTCTTGACTCCACTGCGTTCTCGTTACACTAAGAAAGGTCTTGCAACCACCAAACCAGGATCACTACTCAAGAAACATATTCCAATCAAAACCAATCAGTGGGATGAACATATTCCTGGATTTATCGAAGCTGATACTGTCGCTCATTGCGGCACTTCGATGGCTGGCATGTTCGTTTTTACCTTAAATACCGTTGATATTGCCACCGGTTGGACAGAACAACGTGCTCTCTGGGGGAAAGGTGAGCAGGGGGTTCTTGAAGCTCTCAAGTCCATTGAATCTGCTCTTCCCTTTTCTCTCAAAGGCTTTGATTGCGATAACGGCTCGGAGTTTATGAATTGGACTATCCTCAAACACTTCCAAAACCGCAAGCGCCCGGTTCATTATACCCGCTCTCGTGAATACCAAAAGAACGATAACGCACATATCGAAGGTAAGAACTGGACACACATACGACAATATCTTGGTTATGATCGTTTTGAAGATCAACGTATGGTCTCTCTCTTGAACGATCTCTACTCTTCCCAATGGAGATTGCTCTTCAACTTCTTCTTGCCTTCTGTCAAGCTCCTTGCCAAAGAACGTATCAAATCCAAGACTATTAAAACCTTTGATTCTCCTAAAACTCCGTTCCAACGCCTCTTGGAATCTAAGGAGATCACTCAGAACACTAAAGATGATTTACAATGTCTCTTTAAAAATCTTAACCCTTTTACTCTGCAAAAGTTTATGTCTAAAAAAATTAGTACTATCTTACATCTTGCTACTCCTTGGAATAAACACATTAAACTATCTGCCTAATTCTATATTCCCATGGTGACATTTACTTTTGAGGCAACAGGTTTAAATCTCAATTCTAAATAACGGCAATTCCTGATTCTTTGGGCGTTCAGGCAGCCGCTTTCGCTTTGGCTGGTTAATGTTGAAGTATGCTTTTAGTCGGTTTATGTCATATCCCATTGGCAGCAGCAGTGTTTCGACGGCGCGCAGCGCGAACTCTGTATATTGCTCGATGTCGTAGCCGTCTTCGAACGCATAAAGGGCGATTGGCTTGGCTTTTTCCGGTTTTTTCTTTCCGGATTGATCTATAATAATAAACTCGATTGACTCACCTGCTGAAAGATGTACGCCCATTTCTTTCACCATCTTCGAAACAACCGCGCTGATACTATTGTTGGTATATTCATCAGCTTCATGCATAATGTGGCGTTTAAGAACCAATTCCATTGGATTTGCACGTCCGTTTTGCAGCATAGCAACGGCATTGCCGGCGATCTCCAGCACATCTGGTACTAATGCAGATAGTTCTTCAATACTTTTTGCAGTCGACATTTTATTGAGCATCGCTTTTTGCATGTTTTTGATGAACTTCGGCGTGTCGTGTCGCCGTGCCTCGATGCCCCGCATTTTCAAATCGCCATGCTTATACCAGCCGACATAATGATTTGCTGTGGTGATTATCGGGTCTGTTTTGGAAGCGGGAAATAGAATCCAGTTGTAAATTCCTTCCAGTGAAATGTCGATACCGACGTGTGCAGAAATCTCACGGGCAAGTTCTTCGTAATCATTCTGCGTTGCACCGGTTTTTTTTAGCCAAATGCAATCTATAATTCCGTGGAGAAGCTGGTAGCCGCGACTCTCAGCGATTTCTTTTGCCGTGAGAATGATGTCACGTGAGAAAGCGTTTACCGACTCATGCGCTTCGATGCGTCCGAACCGCGCGTTCTTGTAGCCAAGATAACCAAAGCAGCTCACAAGCATCCACTTGAGCGCGCTTTGCCGGCAATCGTACCGTTTGAAAAGCACTTCATCCTTTCCCTTGTATTCTTTTTTCTTCCGTTTGTAGTACGCACGCTTAGCAACGACAGCGCGTAATGTTTCCGGTACAACTCCTTTTCGTTTTTCACAGATCGTGTAACCGAGTTCCGGCACTATGTTCTTCTTGCCTGTCTCGCTGGCTTGCCCGATAGCTGTTGAACAAACAGGCGGACAGCACCGGCAGTTAATCGTTTCCGGCGAGATGTTATTGTTGACCATGATACTCGGATACATCGAAGCAAAATCGAGTTCAGCAACATCTTCATGATATCCAAGCGGCGGATTGAAGATGAGTCCTCCGCGATCGGCGAGCAGAAGCGTCGCAGCGGATTTGAATTCCTCCGGTTCGCGCTTTTTTGATGGAATTAAAACATTGTTTCGGTACGCCCATGAAAGCTGCATTGAGGACATGGACGTGCCGATGCTCGCGCGTCCCTGCCGCTGTCCGCACATTTGCGTGAGACGTGCCATTTCGAACAGGCCGTCGAGGTCTGCTTCTGTAACAGTAAAAGAATTGTGTGCATCCACGTGCCAGCGTCCCGCAAGTGTGAAAGCGCCATCTTTATGAACAATCTTGCCGTACTGGAAGAAACTGGATTCTTTTGTTGTGCTAATCTTAGCGTTTGCATCTCTGTTGAGTAGTAATGGAATATTGAATTGCTTAGAAAGAGAAAAAAGTTTTGGCAGAATGATAGCGTCGCCGTAGTCGGTTACTAAAATGTCGGGATTACAGCGGTAGAAGTGCCAGTTAAGCGCTTCGAGCAGTTCTTTTGGAGAATCCTGTTCCAGAGCATATGTGCGGTTATCATAACTGATTTCTAATTGTAAAAATTTTTGGTACTTAGGCGGAACAAAATCATTACTGTTGCGAATCTGCATTATGGAAAACGGCGGCAGTTCGTATTCCGGCGCTTCACGGTCGTCGTTTAGATTCCAGGAAAGAAGTTCACCGTTGCCGTTAATTTCGTAATCACCAAGAGCCAATGGAAACAACTGCGTTTCATACAAAAATTGTTGCTCAACAGAAATATCGGAATTGAAGAATGCAAAATGGGGAAAGTATTTTTCATAATACCATATAACTTCTCTGAACCGAATTGGATCCTGTACAAATATTTGCAGTACATCGATAGAATCGCCGGAATAAATCTCCGTACGTGTTGTTGGCGAGAATGAGACTGGGATTGGACATCGTGCGCCGAGTGCAACCGCGCGCTTTGCGTCGGATGCATTTAAATTAAGAAAGAACGATGGCGTGAATTGCCGGAAGAGGCACAAACGATTGCCATTGTTGTCAATAAACCACAGTGTCACCCCGTGTTCCGATGGATAAACGTCAAACAGCCAGGCGGAGATAGATGATTTTCGGAGCGAAGCGGATATCCCGTGTTGTGTTCTAAAGGGATTTTCGCTTGCCGATTGTCGATTTGTTTCTTTCATATTTACTACTTTATATTTATCTACTCAATAGCTCATCTACTCACAGATTCTCTCAACATCTTAATCTCTTCTTCTAATCTCTGAATCTTCTTTTGCTGTTCCACAAGAATCGACATCATCATGCTTTCGAACGGAACAGCACGCATGGCATAGAAATTTTCTGCCAGGTGCAATTTTGCCGTGCGGAATATTTCGTCAAATATTTCCTGATCTTCTTTGCGAAGTCCGCGGCGGAACTTTGCCCAGCTTGTTAGTTCTGCATCGATCAGGTTGGTGAAGGTCGGTACCGTCCGTCCCATAATTTGTTTCTCCTCCGGCAATAAGCCGCACAGCAGACGCTGTCTGTCGTGATTCCAAAAACAGCTGAATCTTGCCTTGTTCGTTTGTGTCGAGTTTATATACACGGTCAACGCCGTTCTTCAGTGTAGTAAATAATTGATTGCGTTCTTTTGGTGCAACGGTTCGTTCCAGACACACCAGTAGAATTGATATGCCCGATGATTTCATTTTCTGAAACGAATCAAGCAAGCGCCGTAATATCTGCTGCACTTCCCGCAATCGAGCTTGCTCGTCGTAGAATGTGTCGAGCAGTCCAAAGATCAATGCTGTATTTGTGTTGATGGTTGAAAGAAATGAAGGCAGTTTATGCGCGATCGCCTGTTCCATTTGGTAACAGGTGAAGCCGCGTGAAATGAATATCTGGCCGAGAAATTTGTTCGGATCAATTTTTCGCATGCGGGCAAACCGTGAAAGCGCATGCACATCGAACCGGTTGCATCCGTCAACGACCGCAATAGAATTTCCGCCAGCCATTGCGTACGCTGCCATCTGCAGCGACAATTGAAAAATATGGCGCTCGCCATAAAGCAAATATACTTTTCCGGACTTTTCCGCGAACGAACGAATCATTCCTTCTGAACGAACCGATACAGAATTGCCGTTTAATTCTGCCGAAGGCATCAGACTTGAATATCTGCGATGATGCATACCGGGAAATATGGATGAACTTTTGTTCATAGTTTTAAAAAGAATACGACATTTTTGTCGTTTTGTCAAGAGGATCAATTTAAGAATGAGAGGTCAAGTGAAAAATAACTTGACAATACAGTGCAAAATGCAGTATCTTGGTGGTGACATTTATGTCGTATAAGAGGAGACGTATGAAAACCACAATTGCACAGCGCATACGGGAAGCACGTTCCTTCAAACAATTAGATCAGGGAGTTCTTGCGGCAAAGATTGACATTGCCACACGAACCGTCCAACGATGGGAAAAGGGTGAGCAGGTTCCCGACAGCAATTACCTCATGCGCATCGCGAAAGCGACCGGCGTGCTGGCTCATTGGCTGCTCACCGGAGAAGGAGAAATGATTCCCACCGATTTACATAAATCTAAAATTATAACGCTGCCGACAAGCCGCTACAAAAAAGTGACACTTGTTTCTTTGCCGTTGTTTGCTTCCGTACCGGCTGGAGCACCGAGTCATATTTTTCATCCTGAACATGCCGAGCGGCATATCACAGTTGACGATGTGCGCGACCCGAACGCATTTGCGCTTGAAGTGAAGGGAAATAGTATGGCGCCGCGCATTGAGAACGGCGATATTATTGTTGTCAGCCCTACGCGCGAAGTAAAAAGCGGCGACATCTGCGTGGTACGTGTGGATGAAGAAGATACCGTTAAACGGATCAAAATCGATGAGCAGTTTGTTCATCTCATTCCATTGAACCCGGAATATGAACCAATGTTAGTACGCAAGAGCAATGTCACATTTATGTGGCGCGTGATCAAAGTGATTAAAAGCGTGTAAATAAGAATGATGAATGATAAATTTCTAGTGCCTTTAGTTTTTATTCTCACTCGATAAAGAAATATATTAATCAATCAATTAAATAAATAAAGGGGATATCAGATGGATAATATGACAGCATATTGCGGAATCGACTGTTCCAGATGCGAGGGGTATATTGCCACTCAGTCAAACGATCGCCAAGCTATAGAAAACATTGCTGAGAAATGGCGCAAACAGTATAATTCTGAAGAGATAACAGCAGAATCCGTTATGTGCGACGGCTGCACAAAAAATGGCAGGAAGAGCGGTTACTGCAACTTTATGTGTAAAATTCGTCAGTGCGCAATAAAAAAAGCAGTTCAAAACTGCGCTTATTGCTCTGAGTATGATTCATGCCAGGAGTTAAAAACATTTTATGCTTATCCGGGTACGGCGGAAGCAAAAGCAGCACTGGACAGCATTCGCCTGAAAAATAACTGAAAGTATATGACGAGACAACTTTTCACAAGGAGTAATTATCATGAAAAAATATCTTAAAATTGCTTTATACGGCTTTATAGCTTGGCTTGTGCCTTTTATTTCTACTTTCTTTTTTTATACGAGAGAAGGGAAACTGAATATCGATATATTTTTATTTAAGACGATTATGATTATCGTTGGTTCCATCACCGGTGCAATTCTCCTGGTCTCTTATTTTAAAAAGATTAATGAAAATTTTCTTAAAGAAGGAGTTCTAGTCGGAGTTATCTGGTTTTGCATAAATATTCTATTGGATTTACTGGTATTGATACCGATGTCGAAAATGCCGATCCCGGATTATTTCGTTCAGATTGGATTGAGATATCTTGTGATGCCGGCGATGAGCATGGCGGTAGGCGCGGCACTCGCAAATAAAAAATGAAAGTCTATTCGATAATGAAGTCCTTAAACAAATATTCTCTCATAGCTCCCTGCGGCATGAACTGCGGCATTTGTATGGCTTTTTTGAGAGAAAAAAATAAATGTCACGGCTGCAGAATAGTAGATAACGATAAACCGATTTCCCGTGTTAGATGCAGAATCAAGAATTGCAAAAATATTCGAAATGGCAGAACAAAATTTTGTTTTGAATGCGAAAAATTTCCCTGCGACAGAATGAAACATTTGGATAAAAGATACCGAACCAAATACAATATGAGCATGATCGAAAATCTTGAAAATATTAAGAATTTTGGTATTAGAAAATTTTTAAAGGATGAAGATGTAAGATGGATTTGCACAAAATGTGGAGGTACAATTTGTGTTCATAAAAGATATTGTATTAATTGTGAGAAAAAGAAATAACCGGAATTATGGGCATTCTTTAATTTCATATAATAATTTGGGAAGCAGAATATGCAAAAATTGGGGCATAAATTTGGAGGAAATTGGACAGAAGAAAAATTGAAAAGAGTCAAAAAATATCTTGCGGCTTATGCTATGATAATGAATAAGCAGTCTTTTCGATTTGCATATATTGATGCCTTTGCTGGCACTGGTTACAGAACGATTGAGCAAAACCAGACTGATGATTTTTTGTTCCCGGAATTCGGAGAAAGCGAAACGAAGTCGTTTCTTGACGGATCGGCCCGTATTGCAATTCAAATTAAGCCACATTTCAATAAATATTTATTTATAGAACGAGATTCTGAAAAAGTTAAAGCCCTTGAAAGTCTTCGTGAGGAATTCCCGGGATTGGGAAAAGATATTGGAATTGTCAATCAAGATGCAAATACTTATTTACAGGAATTATGTTTAAATTACTCTTGGAAGAATAGTCGTGCAGTTTTATTCCTTGATCCATACGGTATGCAAGTCACTTGGGATACAATTGAGGCCATTGCGAAAACAAAGGCGATTGATTTATGGTTGCTTTTCCCGCTTGGTGTAGCAGTGAATCGACTATTGAAAAAGGATGGAAAAATAAATGCAAGTTTTAGAAAACGACTTAATCAGATGTTTGGAACAACGGAGTGGTTTAAACATTTTTATTGTACAAAAACTCGTCAAAGTTTATTTGGTGAAGAAACTGGGTTAGAAAAAAATTGTAACTTTGACACTATTAGTGAATATTTTGTTTCACGATTGAAAGATGTTTTTCCAAAGGTTGCAGAAAGACCTCTTGCATTGCGCAATAGCAAGAATAATCCTCTATATTTATTGTGTTTTGCATCGGCAAATTCAACGGCAGTAAAAATAGCACAACAGATATTAGGTACCTGAATGTCCCAACTTTCTTCTATAGAATGGACTGAATCTACCTGGAATCCGGTAACCGGATGCAGTAAAATCAGTCCGGGTTGCAAGAATTGCTACGCTGAGCGTATGGCAAAACGGCTTAAGGCAATGGGATCTTCCCGCTATCAAAATGGATTCAAAGTTACTCTTCAGGAAGATATCGGGGAGTTGCCGCTCGAATGGAAACAACCTCGTATCATTTTTGTGAACTCCATGAGCGACTTGTTCCATAAAGATGTGCCATGCGATTTCATCGTAAAAGTTTTTGATACTATGGAGCGTGCACATTGGCATACGTTCCAGATACTCACAAAGAGATCGGATCGTTTAGTACAAATAGCACCGTATCTTCCGTGGCCTGAAAATGTTTGGATAGGCGTAAGTGTTGAATCTCAAAAATATACAGAACGGATACATGAACTGATTAAAGTACCTGCTGCTGTTAGATTTCTTTCCTTAGAACCACTTCTTGGTCCAATCTCAAAACTTCCACTTAGAGGAATTGATTGGGTGATAGTTGGTGGTGAATCGGGTCCCAAGGCAAGACCTATGGAACGAGAATGGGTCATACAAATCAAGCGTCGTTGCCAGGATATGGAAGTTCCATTCTTCTTTAAACAATGGGGTGGTGTTCGTAAGAAAGAAGCAGGACGTGAACTTTACGGTAGAACTTTCGATGAGATGCCGATACCACAATTAAGACAAAAATTTGATCCTCTTGCTGTAGAAACTGATCCCAATCCTGATATCATCTAAACCAATATGAACATTGGCAAAACATTTTACGCTGCAAACAGAAAACAATGGCGGGCGTGGTTGGCAAAGAATCACCAATCGGAGCCGGAAATCTGGCTCATTTATTATAAAAAGAACAGCGATAAGCCCCGCATTCCATACAATGATGCAGTAGAAGAAGCGCTTTGCTATGGCTGGATAGACAGCATACTGAAGCCAAAAGATGATATTTCGTACTTGCAGCGATTTAGTCCGAGAAGGAAGAACAGCAAACTTTCAGAGATGAACAAGGAACGTGTGTACCGGTTAATCAAAGCAAAAAAGATGACTCGCTTCGGCCTTGAAAAAATTCAACATCAAATGAATAATGGATCGAAAAACTTGAAGTGGTCAACTTCACTAAAGAAATTTAAAATACCTGACGATATTATTAATGAATTGAAAGCAAATCCAATTGTATGGAGAAATTTTCAGAAATTTCCGGAATCTTATAAACGCATCCGCATCGGATGGATTGATTCGTCAAGGAACCATCATGATTATTTTATAAAACGCCTTCAATATTTTATAAAGATGACAGCAAAAAATAAAATGTTCGGAATGGTTCGATAATATAAAAAATAGTTTTTGCCAACAATTATCTTATTCTCTTTTGACATTCCATTAGATTCACAGTACATTAGCTCACTTATTTATGCAAAAAGTTTTATTCATTACATACTTCTGGCCGCCGTCGGGAAAAGCGACAGTGCACTGGCCGTTGAAAATAATTAAGCATCTTCCGATGTACGGCTGGCAGCCGGTTGTTCTGACTGCCGACGAAGATACTTTTTCCCAAAAAGATGAATCGCTTTTAAAAGAAGTCGATCCGAAGCTTAAAGTTTTTACCGCTCATGCTTTGGAACCCTTTGGGATTTACCGCCGCTTGTTAGGAAAGAAAAAAAACTCTCCATTGACAGCATCGGAAACGATATCTACAACAAACCGCGGATTGCGGCACAGGCTTGCTGTTTGGATACGAATGAATTTATTTATTCCGGATGCGCGCATTGGATGGTACTGGAATGCTATCCGCAGAGGAAAGCAAATTTTAAAATCAGATAATATCAAAGCAATAGTATCCATTGGCCCGCCGCATACAACATTACTTGTGGGAAAAAAGCTGAGCAAACTTTCAGACATTCCGCATATTCCAGTTTTTATTGATCCGTGGGTTGATATTTCATATTACAAAGGATTCAATAGGAGCAAATTAACGCTCGCTCTCGATTATCGGTTTGAGCGATCTGTTGTTGAAAATGCCAAACAAGTAGTATTCGTAACTGAGACAATGAAACAAGATTACATTCGACAGTATCCATTAATCCAAAACAAATCTCATGTTCTCTACTGGGGCTATGATGAAGAAGCATTTCAGCTATATAAATCAAAACTGTTAAGCGATCAAGAAATTATTTTGCATGCAGGGAATATTTACGATTATCAGAATCCGCAGAACCTTTGGAGAACTCTTCGAAATGAAATAGATAAAGGAAGAAATCTTAAATTGGTTTTTGTTGGAACAGTCGGCCCCGGAATTCGGCACTCTATCAAAGAAGCAGGACTTATAAATCGAACTGAATATAAGGGATTTCTTGAATATAAGAATATGCTTGATGAAATTGGTGCATCATCATATTTGTTGGTATGCGCTTCAGAAAAACGACACGTGCCGGGAAAACTCTTTGAATATCTGCGTTCCGGTAAACCTATTCTTGCATTTGGAGATGAGAACGAAGAAGTGGGAAAGATACTGGCAGGTGCAAATGCCGGCATGATATTCCCTTTAAGCGCAGATGGAAAAGAATTTTTCCAGAACACGCGAGAATTTTACACCAATACAAATTACATCCGGCAATTTGAACGAAAAGAAATTGCAAATAAATTGAGTGACATTCTTCTTTTGTAACTTTTAAGTTTTATCTATTTCAAATACGGATTAGTAGGGAGCGGTAGAATTGTAAATCCAAGTTTTTTCAAATCTCTTAAAACAATCTTATCAGGTTGCTTTTTGAATATGACTGTACAAATTGAACTATGAGGAATCAATCCAAGGATGCTTATAAAGCTTCTTAATTTAAGTTTTCTTTTTATTCGCTTATAGAGTTTTTGATTTAACGGAACGTCTATCATTCCACTAATAGAAACATGACTCTTAAAATGATCGTAATGCTTAAATGCAATACAGGGGAGACCAATACCCATAGAAATTTTTTCGATCTCACGTTCTGAAATTTTAAACACATAATTGCCGACATTTTCCCACGAAAAACGATTTTTCCAAATTTTATTTATCAGTAAAGGATTAACCTTATCAAAAATGTTTTTTAGAAAAACAAGCAGCGACATTTTGGAAAGAATATCTATCGGTTCCGTAACAAGTATCGTGGCAGTTTTACTCACACGTATCATTTCGTACAAACCTAAATATGCGCGCGGAAAATGGTGAAATGCTTCTTTGCAAACGATATAATCAAACGAGTTGTCGTTGTAAGTTAATTTTTCGACATTTTGTTTGCTGTATTCCTTAACAAGCCCTTCGGACTTTGCTTCTTTGAGCATAGCATCGGATAAATCGGAAGCAACTGCATTTTGATTTTTTTGCAGTAAGTAGTTTGCCTCCAGTCCGCTATAATCTCCGATTGTCAACCATGTTTTATTAGAATCAAAAAAAGGCGCGAGGAATTCCAATGATTCCGTAATTAATTTGTAAGCGGCGCAATTTTTATTTTTGATATGAAATAACACCTGCTCTTTTTCATTTACCATATTTTTAATATTTGTCTCTTGTGCCAGATAATTCGAATCAATCATATTTTCAGACTCAGCCATAAATAATAACATTTCTTTGAAAAGTTATGCCCGTATTAACTTAACGCTTTTTTATAAGTTTCTATTGTTTTAAGTGCGGTATTTTTCCATGAAAAAAATCTTAGTCTTTCAAGTCCATTTGTTCTTAGATCGTCAGCCAAAGATTTGTTTTCTATTACTTCAGTCAGTATTTCTACAAGACTCGAGAGGTTTTTAGGATCGAAATATTTTGCAGCATTTCCGCCAACTTCCGGCAAAGAACTTCGGTTACTTAAAAGCACAGGACATCCGCATGCAAATGCTTCAAGAATTGGTATGCCAAACCCTTCATAAAGTGAAGGAAACACAAATGCCTTTGCTTTGGAATAAAGATATGATAACATATAATCGTCAACTTCCATCTGAATAATTTTATCGGATAATCGAAGTCTGCTAATATATTTCTTTTCCTTCTTCGTAAATTTACCTCCACCTGCGCAGATCAGAGAACATTGCAGGTTGACATGCGGCAGGGCTTTCATCGCATCCAAAAGAAAGAAAAAGTTTTTATATGTATTTCGTTTGCCGACGTAGAGAAAATAGTTATCCGGCAAAGAAATGTTAGTATTGTTCATTCTGATCGGTGACAGCGTAGTAGCAAGAGGAATGACATCGATCTTTGAAGCCGGAACATTTAACAGTGTGATGATATCTTTTTTTGTATGTTCAGATATGGCTATTATTCGACTCGCTTTTGCAGCTGAGATTTTCTTATTCTTTGCTGTAAAATCGAATTTGCTGAAAAGTTTGGGATATAATTCATGTGACATATCATAAATTGTAAGAACAAATGGTACTTCACCAAGAATATCGAGAAAATATGGGTTGTAGTATGTGGGGTGAAACATTTGCGGAACAGGCATTGCATGAAAATTGCTCTTAACATACATTCGATTTAATAATTTGATGATTTCATTTCTTCCTTTAAATCGGTTGGCGGGAAAGAATTTTTTGATATGAATGGAATCAATTTCCAGCAGACAGCGGCTATTTGAATATTTTATAATAAGTGACGGTTCAATTCCATCCATTTTAAAAAATTGCTTTAGCAATTCACAGTAATATCGAGAGATACCGCCGTACTCCTGGAATGAAAATACTTGAGGGTCAAATAATACTTTCATTTAACGTTCTCATTTGTATTACTTTTTATTTGTCCAGCCGCCGCCGAATCAATTTTCGTATTGCTTCCCATTGACAAGGCAATCAAAGAATTTATTCCTAATAACGAAAGTTTCAGAAGGATATTAAAAAGAATATTGTTCAGCGAACGATGCGTCAATAAGTGAAAACTCTTGCCGTTTGTATAAAAATTCATGTTGAATTTTTTTGCGATATATCTGAGCGAGCTTAATGAAAACAAAGAAATATGTTGTCCATGAGAAAAATAGTAATAATTCCATTTATCCGGATTCGGCGTTCCTGAAATGAATGTTTCTGTTGAAAATAATATTGAATTCGAAATGGACAACATATTTTCGATTTCTTTAATAGGGTCGGCAAAATGTTCGAAGCATTCAAAAGATGTAATTAATTCGATTTTATTTGAGTGCTTTGCATCGTATTCAAAACTTCTCGCGAAAAGATTCTCTGTAAATGGATCAGCCCAGAAAAAATTAAAACCATAGTCGCGCATTATTCGCACAAAAAGTCCGTAACCGGCGCCATAATCGAGGAAGTTTCCATTTTTATCAAATAAAAAAAATAAAATTGCACTTGTTCGTTTTGCAAGTAAAAGATTTCTTATAATTATTCCCGTGTCTTCGGAATTTATGGGGCTGAGATAAGACTCTTTCAACCAGAAGGGGTCTTCTGTTTGAATAAATTCACACGAAGAACACTGAAAATAATCCACATCATATTTATTAAGAATTCTTCGGCGAAATATTTTAGAGGAGGTCTTACCGCAAATTTTGCAGATCAATTATGCACCTTTTCCTAATACAACAATATCAAATATGAAAAACACCTGGTCAAAAATAAAAACCTAATGAATTATAAAGTATTCTAAAAATAAATCGTTTTGTAATTAATCTTGGATTAATCTTCGACGAATCAATTGCCATAGTTTACTTATTTTATCAGGATTCATGTATTTACTTATAGTATAAGCATCTGCCTGAAGATCAGGCACAACAAAGTTCGGATGATTAATAGCATCGATATGTGATACCGGGCGGTTTGCGAGTGTATGGAAATTGTCAATTGTGTGAGTTGCATTTAAGTCAAAACCGATATTTGAAATAAGATTAACGTTAGGAATAATTGCTAATCCATTATTGACAGACACCGCATACTGCCATTGCACATCCCAAGTATCTTTTTGCTTTTTATAGACAAGCTGAATATTCTTTTGCCAATATTTTCTAATAGCCGGATCAGTAAATACTGCAGAAAACAATTTTTGTTCCAGTAATTGCGGATAGGTAGAAACATTCACATCATACTTATCCCATGCTCTTTTCCAAGTTGCCCAGCCCCAAATATGATTGATTCTTGAAAAATAATAAGAACCATTGCCGCGTATTATGCCGTCCTGAAAATTGACGCCGCTAATATGCATGATTCGTTCATCATTTTTATAATATTTAAGCAAGGTTTCGCAGAAATTAAAAAATGATATATCCGGAACACAATCGTCTTCAAGAATAATTCCTTCTTCGACATTGGTAAAGAACCAATTAATACCGGAACTCACGCCGGCACGGCATCCTAAGTTCTTTTCGGAAAAATTAGTTTTGAGTTGGCATTCCCAGTCAATCTTTTTAATAATATTTCTTGCCGCTGTACATTTCTGTTCTTCATCTTTTTTATTCAGCCGCGGTCCATCTGCGGAGACAAATAGATTAAGTGGTTTTATTTCGCGAATTATATCAAATACTTTTTCTGTTGTATCAGGACGATTGAAGATAAGAAAAAGAACTGGTGTTGTAAAAGGTTGAAGTTTCATAGTGCAATAGTGCCGCTGTATTCCACAAAATAAATTATTATATGATTAATTTTAAGATTGTTTTAAAAAATCTATGATGTTATTTTTCCAATTCAACGGATTATTCCATTTCATCCATGCACTTTGGAGCTTTTGTAATTCAACATATTCGTAAAAATTAAAAATGTACAAGAGAATTGGGAATAATATTAATAACAGTACTTTTACAGTAAGCCGAATAGAAAGTTGTGCATTCTGAATAATGGAACCGCAGAAAATAATAACACCGCCAACAACACTGACAAGTAATATTTTTTTCCATTCGTACGAAATAAAATAATGCTTTTGAGCGAATATATAAACAAGCAGAAAAAACAATAATTGGGAGATCAGAGATGCAAGAGCTGCACCAATTGTCTGCAATATTGGAATCAGCAGAGCGTTCGCTGTGACGTTAACTATCGATATTGTTACAACAATGACGGAAATGATTTTTGTCTTTTTTGTTATGTTCAATCCAACAGCAGAAATATCTCTTAACATACCAAAATAAATACCTAGAGAAATAAATGGAATGACCTTATAAGAATTCCAATACTCAGGGTTTTGTGCCATTACTTTAATGACCTCGCGTCCAAAAAATGATATGCCAATAACGCAAAACATAACTCCCCATGCTGCGTATATCATCACTTTGGAATATACTCTCTTATTATTTGGATCATCCATAATTTTATACAGCATTGGTGTAATGGCAAGATTAATAGACATAACGACGATTACATAGACAGTATTAGCAATTTTATAACCTAAGGAATATAAACCTACGTCGGACAAATGGCCGATATATCGCAACATGTATCGATCTGCAATATTTATTATTATACCTGAGAAAGATGCAAAAACAAGCGGAAGACTTATCGAAAGCATCCCCTTTAGGATCTTGTAACTAAACTCGAATACGATGTTGTTTCGAATATATTTTGATAACATCAGAAAATACACAACACCGCCGACAATTTGCGCAACGTAAATACCCAAAACATTCATCTTGAAAGATGCGACACAAACAATCGTTCCAATTAAAGTAATTGTTAATTGACTCGTATTAACAATTGTGAATAATATAGATCGTTGTTGAAGCTGCAATAACGATGAAGGAATGGACGCCAATATTTGCAGCGATGAAGATACGGCAAGCAATATCATTAACCATGAATATTGCGGTGAATCAAATAATATAGTTGATAACTTTGATGCAAAAACTATAACCGTCCCTGTCAATATTAGAACGACGCTTAAAAGGGACAAGAGGCACGTGAACATTATCGTGCGCCGCAGATCAATATATTCTTTATCCCAGTACCAGCGGAAAAAAGAATACGATAAACTTAATCCAAAGACCGAAACAAGCAGTTGAGATGAAACCTCAAGCAAGCCGAGTATTCCGTATTCTTGAACAGAAAGGTGAGAAGTATAAAGAGGCAACAGAATAAATCCAATAACCTTTGTTGAAATATTTCCAAGGCCATAAATTATAGAATTTTTTGCGGCAGATTTAAGAAAAGAGAGCATATTTGTTTTGCACCTGTATCATCAAATACATGTGTTCGTTATTGTTTTGTCGCACTGCATCCCATTATTTTTTCCACCAGTCAATATCTATTCTCTTCGATATCAGGAAACTATTTATTTTTGCTATTACTTTTCTATAAATGATGCCATTTAATATTGACCATGCGATTTTTTTATTGATTGCTGTCTTAGAGATATATATTTCTTTTGCATGATCTACTAATCTTGCAGAATACATTTCTTTGTGAGTTAAAATATTTTTTGCTGTCAACTTAGCTTTCTCTTGCTCGTTAAGGTCGCCTATATAATTGTACCAGAACATTTCAATATCTAATAATAACTCGTTTTTATCTTTTTCAGATAACTTAAATATTTTAGAATATTGTATATCTTGTTCACAGCTTTCAATAATAGACCTTGTGCTTTCTATCCATTTTGCCGGATTCGATCCGGTTTGCTGCCCTTCGTGAATTTGGAAAACACCGATGTAATCGGGAATAATTATTCCTTGATAAAAATGCAACATCCGATACAAGAAATCTACATCATTTGTAAATGAAAACTCTTTACGAAAACTAATTTTGTCGAAAACTTTCTTTCGAATAAAAGTGCATTGTAACGGTATTGCAATTTCTCGTAATATATATTTTGATGGATCAGAAATTGTATATTCATGATTATGAGTTGGAGGATAATAAATATCTTTTTTTGCCTTCAGATATCCCATTGCACCTGCAACAAACGCAATCTCGGAATTATTGATCAATGGAAGCATAGTTTTTTTAAAAGCATCTTTTAAATAGAAATCATCAGAAGGTAAAGAAGTAATAACATCACCCGATGCAACGTTTAATGCTTTTAGAGTCGCATCTAAAGGTCCTGTGTCAGGTTTTGACCACCAAATAACTTGTGGATACTTTCGTAATATTTCCACGGTTTCATCTGTCGAACCGCCATCGGAAACTATCACTTCGAGTTTCCCTTCATACTCTTGTTTTAAAATGCTGAGCAGTGCTCTTTCAATATAACGAGCACTATTAAATGACGGCATAAGGAAAGAAATGGACGGCAAATTCATTTTATTTCATATCCTTGTAACTTACAATATTATATATGCTGTTGTTTTAAAATAAAATGATACTATTTTTTGATTGCAGAAAAAAAACTGATTGCCTGATTATATGACTCAGGTGTTCCTATATCTATGAAAGCATCTTGACATTGATAACCGTAAATTTCTCTTCCAATAAGAGTCGGCAAAATATCAGTTTCCAAGGAACAATATTTTGGCGTAGATGCATTTTCGAAAATTGAGCGATGAAATAAATAAACTCCAGCATTAATCCACCCCGGACCTTTACCCTCTCCTTTTTCTGTGAAGTTCTTGATTCTATATTCAATATCGATTTCTACAGTTCCATAACGGCTTGTGTTATTGATTTTCGTTATGACTATTGAAGCGATGCACTTTTTCGAAAAATGCCAATTAATATAGCGGGCTAAATCAATATTGATATATGAATCTCCGTTCATGACAAGAACATTTTGGTCGTCAATGAATTTAAATATTTCTTGAATTGATCCACCAGTCCCCAACGGTGTTTTTTCTGAAACGTAAGAGATGTTTACACCCCATTTTGAACCATCTGAAAAAAAAGAAATGACATTCTCTTTTTTATATCCGACACTTAGTATAATATCATTTACAGAGTATGATTTAAGCTGCAGGATTAAATATTCAAGAAAAGGTTTCCCTGCTATCGGTGCCATCGGTTTTGGAATATCGCTGATCACACTTTGAAGTCTCGTTCCTTTCCCTCCGGCAAGTATAATTGCTTTCATACACTTTATTCGACAATTTTATACAAGTTCTTAAACAATGGATTTGTTGCCATCGCCATTATCGATATTCCGGGAAGTAAAGAAAGTTCGCCTTGTGCAATTTCTGATATAAGTTCGTCATTTGATAGAAATAAAACCTCGAGCTCTTCCATATCGTTTTTTACTGGTTCTGCTACGTATTCTAAATCTTCAGCGATAAAATAATGCGCCTTCCCATAATTTCGTGTACCGTCAAGAATGAATGTACCTATATGTTTCCATGTCTTTGCGTGATAACCTGTCTCTTCAAGGAGTTCTCTTTTAGCGGCTATAAGTGGTTGTTCACCTTTATCAATGAATCCTGCGGGAAATGTGGTCGTTATTTTACCCAAGCCATGTTTATACTGACGCTCAACAAGAACTTTACTTTCGTTTGATTTCGCATAAATTAATACGTAGTCCATCGCTTCAATACGATAATAGTCATCAACAATTCGATCATTGGGCAATTTGACTGTATCTTGAATAATTTTAAACCACTCTTTTGCCTCAAACACAACACTGCTGGACAATGTTTTCCATTTTCCGATAGATACTTTTGATTTCATTTTATATTAAACCGATTCTTCCGAATAGTAAATCACTTGACTCCCGAGAGTATCAAATCGAAATGGGACAAAAAGTAGTTTATTCAAAGCTTTTTTAATTGATTCTCGGAATTCCGGTTTTGTATAAAATAAAATAAAACCGCCGCCGCCTGCACCTAAAATCTTTCCGCCAAGCGCCCCGGCTTTAAGAGCTGTTTCATAAATGTTGTCTATGTTGCTATTCGATACTTTGTTTGAGAGAGATTTTTTCGTGAGCCATGTTTCATGAAGCAATTTTCCAAAATCATCAAGATTTTCTTCGCTTCCGTTTAAAATATCAACTGCGGAATCAACCATCGAATGTATTGATTTCAATTCTTTGAATCGGTTATTCAGGTTTTTAAGTTTATCCTGTTCTATTTCTGCGGCAAAACGCGCAAAGCCGGTAAAAAATAACATGAGATGATCCTGAAAAAATTGACATTTAGTTTCTCCGATTGGAATAGGAGTTACTTCGATATTATGATTTGAAGAAAAATCTATTCTGTTGAGACCGCCAAATGCGACCGCGACCTGATCCTGGGAACCAACCGCTTCATTGATCATTTCCTGCTCAATATGAATTGCTTCAAGCGCCAACCTTTTTTTAGTCACAATTTTTCCCTGGAGCGCGTAAAGGGCATGCAAAAGTCCGACGGTGAAAGCCGAGCTTGACGCAAGTCCCGAATGAGAAGGCAGATCTGCATCGTGCTGCATGAGCAGTCCCTCATTCACATTCATGAAATTATATGTTTCGCGGACAGCCGGATGCTGAATTTCTTTGATTTCATTGAATGTTTCTTGTTTTGAGAAAAAAACTATTTTGTGCTTATAATCAAAAAATGGCGGAAGCTTTCGGCAATGAACGTAACTGTACTTATTAATTGTTGTAGAAATTACTGCTCCACCGTTTTCACGATACCATGCAGGGAAATCTGTGCCGCCGCCTAAAAAAGAAATTCTAAACGGAGTACGTGTAATAATCATGCTTTCCTCAGTTTTGTAACTATCGGTTTTAATTTTTTATATAAGTTAGATATAATTTTATTCCTTTTAAAATTCATCATGTGTTTGTTCATTTTTTTCTTCAGCATATATTTAGGATATTTATGAGCAGCTTCATTAATAATTTTAAATAATATTTCTTGAAAGTTAGTTTGTTCATTTGAATGTATCAGATTATCCAGCAGTTCAAATGCATATTCGACTTGGCAATTCATTTCAGCAAAACAAATTAATTTTAATTTCTTTGTTATTGTCAGCGATTTATTGTTATGGAGCGGATCTTTGAAATACAATGCATCTGCAGTCAGCAGTTGCCCGGCAAATCTTTGCGCAAAGGGTGAATTTACTTTTCCATAAGAAACGGGTGATGTCATTCTACCTGCATATTGACCTGCTGTATAGATGAAAAAAGAAAAAAAATCGAATTTCTTTCTCCTAATAAATTTATCTAAATCAGCAAATAAAGGCTGGTTTTTATAAACGGGCACAAACCAGACTTCTATATTCATCCCGACGACGTTATCAAAAATTTTACCTGTTCCTTCTAATATTTCAAGTTCAGCTCCTTGAACGTCGAGTTTAATATAGTCTATATCTTTTATTGAATATTTATTTGCCCAATCATTCAAAGAAGTTGTGTCAACTTTAATAATTTTTTTAAGTCCGACATTTTCAACCGTAGAAATCCATTTAAGATCACAATAATTTTGCTTATATCGTGAAATCAATTGAGGATCCGGTTCAAATAATGAATTTGAGGCACTGTCGTTGGTGATGTAAAAATTTCTATTTTTTGAATTATTAGCAATAAGAAGCGGATAATAATAATGCTGAAGCCCTTTGTGTCTTGCATTGGCATTCAAACGTTCACATTCTTTTTCATCTGGATCAAATCCATGTATTATTATTTTATCGGAGAGTGAATCCCATTCCTGAAAACTTCCTCCAGCAGCTCCACAATCTATGATGACCAATTTTTCAGTCAGTAATGAATGTTTATATAAAAGATCAGTAATAATAAATTCAGACATTCAATTCCTTAATACTATAGTGAGCATAATTTAAATTTGAATAACTCTAAACGACGCTCCATACAATAAACGAATATCCCTCATGATATAAATTACCAATTGCAACACGCTGTTTCTTGATGATTCTAATTCTTCCTTCGGATTCAAGATGCATGAGAGCACTGTAGTAACCCGATAAATAATTTCTTGCCTTATGATATCGAATAGCAAGATAATCAATAAGATTGTCTTCGTTGTACATCTCTAATATGGGTTCAGCATTAATACAAAGTGCAGGTTTCTTCTCTAAAATGAAATCTAAAAATGGTTCATAATTATTCCCTAATTGTTCAAGAGAATTAAGTGTGATGAACAAGGAATCCGATGGCACGTAAAGATTGTAATCCGGTTCATAATAGTCAAATAGCTTTCCTTCAATATTCGCATTTAGGCAAATACCTAACGAATTTGCTATTTTAACAGAGTTTTCGGACCAATCGAGACCGTTAATATATTTGTCAGGAAACAATCGGTTCATAATGACAAGATTATAACCGGATCCGCATCCAAATTCAAAAATATTGCGATACGGTTTAAAATAAGTTTGGAAAATATAATGTCTAAATATTGTATAAAAATTTAATTCAAAATTCTTATCAATCGGTTTTATATAGTTTTGGAAAAGTCTCGAAATTGGATACTTTGATATGTATTTCGGTGCCAACGTCGAAAGATCATATTTATTCGCAATGAATGCATTTAGATTTTCCTGCCATCCCTTTTCCCAATCTTTTTTTCTATCTTTGCCAGATGGTATTAGCTCGCCACTATCTATAGTCTTAAGAACTGAAAGGATAATTTTATTCTGCTCTTCTTTTGGAATGATTTCATAGCGAAAATTAAATTTGTCTATAAAAGTTCCACAGATTGAAAAAATATCGTCTGTCGTTGTTCCAAACAGATGAGCATAACCATTTGTGTCAAGAATTCCTGATAACAAAGGATTGCTTTCTGAAATACTAAGTCTGCTCAACTCAGACAAAACGACCCTCCTCATCTCTTTTCGAAACTATTGGATTTTTTATTGGCCACCAAATTTTGAGACGCGGATCATTCCATAAATAAGTAAATTGTCCTTTAGGATTGTAATAAGTAGTTTGTTTATAATGAAAGATTGTTATATCGCTTAGGACGAGATGGCCGTTTCCATGCTTGGGCGGCACTAGTACCTGCCAGCGGTTCTTATCCGAAAGCGTAAAGGATTGCCACTTGCCGAAATCTGGTGAATCAGTATCGCAATTTACTACGACAAAATAGAATTTTCCAAACAAGCATGAAATAAGCTTCCACGTCTCGGCATCGCCATGAATACCTCTAAGAACATTTTGAGTCGAAATGGAAATATCATCTTGAATAAAATTGCAGGTTATTCCCTTTTCGCTGTACTCTTCTTGGTTATATGTTTCAACATATTCACCGCGAAAGTCTTCAAATATGGTTGGCTTGATCAGTAGGACACCATCAAGTTGAGTTTTTTCGACTTCCATTGTTAACTCCTAAAATAATTTTTCTTTTTTAGATACTCATTTTGATGGCTCAAGAACCAATCCCATGTTTTTTTTAGTCCATCTACAAGCAACGTTGATGGCGAATAACCGATGGTATTTTTTGCAAGCGAGATGTCCATAATCCTTATCGGCGCGCCGGATGGTTTTGTGATATCGAATTCATAATTAAAATTTATAAAACTACGAAGTGCTTCAATCAAATCTTTGATAGAATGTCCTTCTCCGCTGCCAAGATTGACAAAAGTTCCTTTTGTTCCATTATAAAGCGCTAAAATGACTCCTTCAGCAACATCTCGACTGTAGGCAAAATCACGTATAGCAGTACCGTCTCCCCAGATTTTTACAGGATTTTCCCCGCTGTGAATTCTGTACATTAAAGAGGGAATGACCATTGCATTTTCGGGATCAAAGTTATCACCTGGACCGTAGACATTACATGGGCGCACTACCGCAAAATTCTTCATATCATATTGAACCATATAAGCATGAACCTGTAATTCTGCAACTCTCTTTGCCCATCCGGCAAAATCCATCGGCATGCTGTCGAGACGGTAATCGGATTCCTTAAAAATTTCAGCATTGGCATATGCACCGATTGAACTTGTGTAGACGAGCTTGGAAACATTATTGATCCGTGCAGCTTCAAGCATATTTGTATTCATCATCAACGTCGGAACAAAGTGACTGGCTAATTGCGTTCGAGACACTTCGATTGATCCTTTGATTCCAGCAAGATGGAATACTAAGTCAATGCTCTTTGTGATCTCTTGGCAGAATTTGAAATCAGTTATATCTCCAAGTATATGTTCTGCAGAATTGTGTACTTTTACTTTATCGAGAGAAACGATTGTAACCAATGCTCCAGCATCGCAAAGTATGTCAACAACCTGTCTACCTATGAGCCCTGTACCACCAGTTACGAGAACTTTCTTATTTTTAAAATATTTGAGTAATTCACTTTGAATCATTTTATGAGACCTTTTTAAATTTCAGAGCTTTATGGATTTCACTTTCGATTCTATATCAATTGTCTTTAACTGCCGTTGATGTTTTGTTTATACCATAAAATCGTATCGTTTAAGCCTTCTTCGAAAGACATACTCGGCTCGAAGCCAAGCAATTGCACTGCTTTCGATGTGTCCATCATTCTGAATGGAATAGTGGACGGCTTGGTTGCATCAAACCGAACATCAGCGTTCTCATGACCTGCAGCTTTTAGAATAATTTTGATAGTCTCTTTGATTGAATATCCTTTACCATACGCAATATTGACAGGATCGGCATTAGGATGTTTTTCCAATAACAGGAGACATCCTTTGACGAGGTCTGTGATGTGAAGTGAATCCCGTACGTCATTTCCCGTGCCCCAAACCTCGAATGGATTCTCTTTGGCAACTGCTCTGCGAATAAGCGCAGGGATAACGTGGCTGGTTTTTGCATCGAAGTTGTCATGCCGTCCATATACCGCAGATGGTCGGGCAATTGCCACTTTTACTGTTGACTTGGAAGCAACATATTCTCCCAACCGTTCAAGATATCGCCGCATCCACCCATAACCAAAATATGTCGAATGAGTAGGCCCGCTCCACATCTCATCTTCCTTAACCGGATGGTTCACAGCAGGATATCCAGTGCTGCTGCTAAAGATCAACACGCGGTCTACTTTTGCAGTCCAAGCCGCTTGCAGCATCTGCGCGGTTAGGATTAGATTGGATGTGATAGCCGCCATTGGATTACTTGTTGTAACCGCCGCTGCGGCTACTGCACCAGCTGCGTGAAAAACATAATTGACACCTGTTACTGCTTTGAGACAATCTTCTTGCTTTGTTAGATCTGTATGGATGATTTCAACTTTCCCATCCTGCTCTATCGGCAATGGACGTTCATGAAGAGGAACACGGACATGTGCACCTTCCCGCAGAAGTGCATCTACAAAATGCCTTCCGACGAATCCTGTACCGCCGGTAACAAGCACGCGCTTATTTTCATAAAACATTGAAACTATCCTTTCTTACTTTTCATTTAGTTTTGATTCAACAAGTTGCCTGATAGAAGCGGTATCAAGTCCGAGCTTTGCCCTTATATCCGTGAGTGTACCATACCAGCTGCAGAATTGATCCGGCAAACCATGGTAAGTCGCCGAAATTCCAGGAACTTCGCAAATCGCTTCAAAAAGTCCACGAGCATCGTGAATGACAACAATCTTTGTTTCGGCAAATTGTTGAAGTAATTCTCGGTCTATCGGTTTAAGAGTATGAAAATAGAGAATATTGACTTCGAGATCATTACAAGCGTTCAGAACATTTTGCAGAAGCGGACCAGCAGTGACGACCGTTATATTTGCATTAGCGTTTTTCAGAATAACACCTTTTCCGAATTCAACCGGCATGTCAATCGAATGCGGATGATCGGATAATCTGAAATAGGTAGGATTGCCATTTGCGTACTGGCTGCGTAAAAGGATGTCAAGCTCTTTGGTTGAGCCGGGCTGAATAACTTCCATGCCGGGAAGTAAACGCAGGATCGCAAGATCAGTATAGGAATGATGTGTAGCACCGTCCCAGGCGTAGTCAAAAGAAGCACCACACGTAACAATATTTGCCCCGAAGCGGTTATAGCATATGTCTAATTTTATTTGTTCATAACTGCGTTCAGTTATAAAGGGTGTGATTGTATGTACAAAAGGAACGAGTCCTTGCGAACTAAGTCCAGCGGCGACGCTTATAAGTGTGTTCTCACATATTCCCATATTGTAAAATCGAGATGGAAATTTTTCTTTATATTCATTGAATAAATACACACTGACATCTCCAAGAATTGTAACAACCCTGCTATCCTGTGTAGCAAGTTCCAATACGGTATTTTTAAATTGCTTACGCATCAAGTTCTCTTAAAAGGATTTCAAGTTCGGCATCATTCGGAGATCTGCGATGCCACGCGTACTGATTATCAGCAAGGGTCTTGCAGCCATAACCTTTAACTGTATTTGCCACAATTACGCGTACAGTTTCACTTTTAATTCCAAGTATTTTCTTTAATGCCTCAATGTCGTGTCCGGATATTTCCACAACATTGCAACCAAACCCTTTAAAATGTGCTGCTGGATTTCGTATTTGTAGTCCTCGTTCATGGGACATATTGTTGTCATAAATGATTGTCAGGTTATTCAAGTTCTGGTCAACAGCGACGAGAATTGTTTCCCAGACGGAACCCTCGTTTGACTCACCATCGCCGATCAGCGTAAAAATTCTCCGGGAAGATCCTGTGATTTTTCCAGCAAGAGCCATGCCGGCTGCAACTCCGATACCATGCCCAAGAGAACCGGTAGAAACTTCAATACCCGGCACCTTAAATCGGTCCGCATGGCATCCAAAGTCAGACATAAAGGATCCAAAAGAATAGACCCTGTCAATTGGAAAATATCCAAAATGTGCAAGTGTTACATATTGAGCAAGAGCTGCATGTCCCTTGCTCAGAATAAATATGTCTCGATCTTCCCAATGTGGATCAGCAGGATTATGCGACATGGTATTGTACAACGTGTACAGTATTTCCACTATAGAAAAACAAGTCGGGATGTGTCCGTGACCGCTGGCTTTAGAAATTTTCAGAATGTCCTTACGTATCTCTTTACATAATTGTATCATTGAAATTCCAGGTATGAAATCCTCGAGGTCATTGGGAATCGCTGTATTTTAAAATTATTCAGACCGATGATTTCCATCAGTGCTAAAGTTTCCCCGGGAAAAATGTCATCGCAAAGCTCATCGAAAACAAGAATACTTCCCTTGAATAAGTGTGGTTTGATTGCTTCTAAAGCAATCTTGGTAGGAGTATAAATATCAAAATCGAAAATGGCTAAAGAAATAATAGTCTCAGGATGTTTTTTCAGATAGTCCGGTATTGTTTGCACGGCATCACCTTTAACAAGCTCATATTTTTTTAAATGAGGAATAGGATTAAGTTGTTCTTGCAATGCCAGTATCCTATTTAGATAATGTTCGTACCCATCCGTGACTGAAAAGGAGCCATCCTCGCAATGTGATAAGCTTCCATCTTCTTCAGAAATGCCTTTGAACCCAGCGAACGTATCAAATCCGATAATCTTGCGATGCCGATTAAAAGGTTCGAAAATACCTCTCAATGCCGAGAGAAGAGATAATGTCTGTCCCCACCTGACACCGAATTCAACACAGATACCATGTGTATTGACGATCTTTTTATAGATCTCATAAAAAAAGAGAATCCTCGATAAAGATTTTGATGTTAAATAGAGACCAAGGTTTGGCAGTAATTCATCATCAGGC
This sequence comes from Ignavibacteriota bacterium, assembly GCA_963833465.1. GTDB lineage: Bacteria > Bacteroidota > Ignavibacteria > UBA10030 > UBA10030 > Fen-1298. Next base: position 50,577 of record CAWHXW010000003.1, read on the forward strand.
AGAGGAGAAGTTTTTAAGTGGGTCGTTAATTCCCGCTGGAAATCTTTTTCCGCATTGTCTGATAAAATAATTGCGTCGTGTTTTTCTGTTTTCATTTATTCCACCTATTTCTATTTTGTATCCACCATGATACAGTTTTTCTAATACCTTCTTCTATTGTATTTTCTGGGATCCATCCTAAAACTTTTTTGGCTTTAGTGCAATTCAGCACTCTGAATGGAATAGTCACGGGTTTTTTATTATTATATACGATATTGGATGGAATATGCCCGGAATATTTTAATGTCCATTGCACAATATCATCGACCGTTGTTTTGATTCCTGAACCGATATTAAATGTATCAAAAGTGATATTTGGATTATCAAGCATCATAAGGACAGCACGAGCGAAATCATCTACAAATATTACATCACGGACAATCTCTGGGTTTCCCCAAACTTCAAATGGATCCATTCTTTCGACAGCTTTGCGAATCAACGCAGGAATAAAATTTGACGTTACGGAATCAAAACGGGAATAGGGGCCAAATATATTTGACGCCCGTGCTATTATGATTTCCATTCCATTATTATGCCAAAACTTACAGAGTTTTTCTATAAAGCGAACAACCCAGCCTATACCCATATGTGCGGCAGATGGTTCCTTGTTCAGATCAAGATCATCTTCTTTAATATAACCATTCATTTCTTGATACAAAGAAGCGGAGCTTACATAAATAACTCTTTGAATTCCCGCATCGTAAAATGCGTGGAGCATAACCGTGTTCATAATTACATTTTCTGTAACTTGCTGCCACGGCTGTTCTGTAAGGACAGCGGATCCTGATGTTTTAGCAGCAGCCATTATAGCACAGTCACAACCGCTTGCCATTCTCTTGCATTCGGAAAATGAAGTAAGGTCTCCCTTCACATATGTAATTCGTTCATTTTTGATGAAAGGTTCCATATTATGGTACGCTGCTCGTATTTTAGCAGCAGGATAGTGTGTCATCAACTCATTTATAATGGCAGTGCCTGCAAGCCCGGTTGAGCCAGTTAAAAAAATATTTTTATTATTGATGTACATTTATTGTAAGATAAAATTCTCGAACTTCTAATAATTGAGAAAGTATTTTATAAAAATTCTTTCACTGCTTCTAATAAAGTTTTAATTTGAGATGCCTGAAATTCCGATGAATTTCCAATTCGTATAGTCCTTAAACCTGCCGCTTGTCCTGCTATAACATCACTTTCAGTGTCACCAATCAAATAACTTTCGTTGAGATTTATTTTTGTATTATTTTTCTGAAATTCCTCAACAGCTTTAAATATTAAACCGGGCTTCGGTTTTCTGCAATAGCATCTGTCTGAGGTGTCATGAGGACAGAAATAAATAGCATCGATATTACCATTATGCGCTTGTATTTCCATCTTCATCTTCTCATGAATATCTTGTAATTTTTTTTCTGATATAATACCTTTTCCAACGCAGCTCTGATTAGTGATAATAATAGTAAGGATATCTTTGCTCTTAAGTATTTCCATCGCTTCAAAGACACCGGGCAAAAAGAAAAACTCGCTCCAATCTTTTACATAATCGTCTTCAGGCATCTTTCTGTTTATTACTCCGTCCCGATCAAGAAAGACGGCTCTTTTATTCATCATAGAACAACTCAATCTCGACACACATCAAAGAAAAGATGCATCTTTTGTCGGTCTACCTGGTCGTAAATTTCCGTCCTTTTTGAATTTTATCGCGCCAATAGTTTAACAGATCCTGCATCGTTTTTTCAAATGGTATTTGAGGTGCCCATCCGGTGTGTTTCTTAAACTTGTTTGTATCAGGGACCTGCAAGTCGGCATCCAAAGGACGAATTCGTGATTCCTCAATTTCAATTTTAATTGAGTCTTTATTAGGCGAGAGAGAAATAAGATGTTTTAGCATGTCTGCTACTGTGCAGGAAAATGTGCCGCCGATATTGTAATATTCGCCCGGTATAGGATTCACTGTCACAAGCATAAAATATGCCCTGACGGCATCTCTTACATCAGACCATGTCCGCAGAGAATTCAAGTTGCCGGTTTTGACTATTGGCGGAATTAATCCCTTTTCTATCATCGCTATTTGTTTAGCAAAAGTAGATTCGGCAAAAACGTCACCCCGGCGCGGTCCTGTATGAGTGAACATTCGCGTAACGACAATCCGTTGTCTATACGCCTCTGCATGAAACCTTCCGACAAGATCGGTTCCTGCTTTGGAAATTGCATAAGGAGAAGCAGGATGAAACGAGCATTCTTCATCAATAGGCAATTTTTCTTTTGAAACCCGGCCAAAAACTTCCGATGAAGAACAAACATGGATCACCGGATCTATGTTTGAACATTTACGTAATGCTTCAAGCAGACGCTCGGTACCGATAATATTTGTGTCAAGGGTTTGCAGTGGAGATATAAAACTGGTGGATGGAAAACTCTGGGCAGCAAGATGAAAAACATAGTCTGGCATGCTTTCCTCAACGGCATTTTGCAGGGAAATATAATCGCATAAATCTCCATTGATGAAATAAACTCTATCTTTTTTGTTTGCGCGGTCTATCAGGTGTTCAACATTATCCAGCGGACTGCGCCAACGGCACATCCCGAAAAGATCCCAGTCTGAATTCTCTAAAAGGTAATCAGCAAGATGAGATCCTACCATCCCCGTTATACCTGTAATGAGTGCTCGCTTTTTCATGTGAACATCCTTTTGTTTTTGATGCTTAACACAGTTATCGTACAAAGCAAGCAACCCAATACTAATAAATTCATTATTAAGCTCACCGTTTTTCCGATAGTAAATGTTGCTGGCTCAAATTTCATCACTAATGTATGTGTGCCTGAGGGAATAATTACTCCGCGGAATAAATAATTAAGTCTTAAAATCTCGGTTTCTTTTCCATCAATGAGTGCCTTCCATCCTTTTGGATAGTATGTCTCGCTGAGGAATAAAAGATTATTTCCGGTTGCCGTTGCACGCACTTCAAAATTTTGTAGTCCATAATGAACGAATGTTGCTTCTGCGCCTTGTAATGGAGGTTCGATTTTTGCCGCGATTGCTTTTGAGAGATAGGCAACATCACGTGGATTGAATGACATCGCAGCTATTTTATTAAGTGTGCTCAAACTGTCGCTTACTTCATACCGATTAACAAAAAATGCTCTCGGCAGCCACGAACGAAAAGCGTAAACTTTTGTTCCTGGACTATTATATACCTGCACTAATCCAGCGTTTGATTCATCCCGGTTAGTAATAAGATATTTGACATTCATGAGCTGCCAGACAAGCGGATTTCCGAATCCGGCAACGTCAACCATATCTTGATAAATGCGCATCTTAGCGCCTTGATATCCATAAGCATTTTGGACACGCCAATAGGCAAGCGAATTATCATAAATTGGCTGGCCGTCCTGAATTTTCAATACACGGAAGACCGAAGTATCTTGCTGTAATATTTTTATATATTCAGGTGCCGCCATAGTTTCAATAGTTTCCTGCCGGTCTTTGGGGTCTGAGGTTTTCCATCCAACACGCCATAAGTCAACAAGAACTAAAACAATAAGCATGCAATACAAAGCCGTAGATTTCAGCTTCCCTTTTTGATAATAATAAAAAGCCCCAAAAACAAGAAGCAATAGAACAAATCCGACAAGTATATCTGATGAAACAGAAGAACTAATAAAATCATAGAACATTTCAATAACAGCCGGATTTAATTGACCATAGGAACGTGAAAGTACTTTTCCGATTTCTTGAAGAGAAAAGAAGGAAGAATAAAAATCTTTTATTAAGCTTGACCCGATAAGAGATAAAACAACACCGAGACTCAGTCCACCAAGAATATATTTCCATTTTTTTTCTTGCTCTGGATTCATTTTTATATTGCGTTCCGCCAAGAACGATGTAATTCCATAACCGGCAAGCATCGGTGTGCAGAATTGCACAAGTATTAGAATGAGAACCGGTGCGCGAAACTTGTTGAATAAGGGAACAAACCAATACATCAGATCGTAGATAAATGACAGCTCTCTGCCAAATGCAACAAACAGTGCAAAGACAATCAACCCGCTCATAAACTGGACGAACGGATCTTTACGAAAACGATAAGCACCTGCGATTGCAAGAATGATAACAATGATACCCATATACTGCGGGCCGTCCACAATTGGTTGTTCACCCAAATAGAAATATAACCGCTGAGGTTGATTTCTTGTTAATGGACCTTGATAAGAAAGCGGTCCAAATCCGTACCATGACGGCACGAAGAACGTCATAATCTCACCGGGACTAAATGACCAGTTGGTAGCATAATCATAATCGAGGCCGCCTTCTATAGTTTTTGTTTGCTGCGCCGATGCTGTTTGAACAATCGGATTTGCGCCTCGAATTGAATATGGATTATATTCAAGAGTAGAAAAATATTGATCTGCACCCATTAGAAATGCCAAAGCGGACGCGAGAATTAATGCCGCTCCGCTTGCAAGAACATTTTTCCAATTTTCTTTTTTAAACAATGCGCGCACGAAGAAAAACAGCAAGTACAGCCCCAATGCCAGATAAATATAGAAAATAAACTGCACATGAAGCGGTTCTAATAAAAGTCGTAAAACAAGGATAAGTATAAGCGCCAATAAAAAGTGAAACTTTTCCCGTAGTTTATCTACAATTAAAAAGACATAAGGAAACCATGCCAGTACTGCGAGCTTTGTCATATGACCCATCATAATAAGAAGGGAAACGTAGGTTGCATACATAGCCATCAGTGATACAATTACTGCAACAGATTTATTTTTAAGTTTCTGAAACGCGAATAAATAGACACCAATACCATACACTAAATAGTACAATCGCCATGTGCCCGATTGGCTGCCATCATCAAAGAAGCAATAAGTAAGAACTTTACGGATGAATTGCTCCCACAGGAATGTGGTAACATCAAAAGTTCTTTGTACTGCAAATGTGACACTCGCGTAGCCAGGCATGCCGCAGAAAATGTAAGGGTTCCATAGTGGAAAAATTCCTTCTGTTTGTGCATCCTTATATAAAGTTTCCCAGCTATGTGATGCAATTGTATCTGCAGACTGGTAGGTTTTGCCGTCAAAAATAATGGAATGAAAAAAGATCAACAAACTTATGTAAATAAGAATAATTGCAGCAAGATGTTGATATTTTGGCGGTATTATAGGATGTTCAGCACGTACTGTTTTTGGAGTGCGGACTTGCTCTTTTACAGTTTTTGCCATAAATATTTTCTATTCTTAATGAAAATTGAGAATAATTTATCCGAAAATCAGTATTTTTAACACACTGCTAAAAGAATAATAAAGAGAAAAGCGCTCACATTCAATCAATTCGTCGTTTCTACTGAAGAAAAACAATTGTTTTTTTACAATTGCCAGTCTATTCATAAAAACAAAAAAGCGGCTTAGAGACTTAAGCCGCTTTTGTATGTTAATAGTTTTTGAGGATTTGAAACTATTTCAGCAGAATCATTTTCTTCGTATCTACAAAATGATGATTAGGATTACTCAAATCTGTAGCGTCTATTCTGTAGAAATACATTCCACTTGCGACTTTCGCATTCCAGACGACTGATTGATATCCCGCAGATTGTTCATTGTTAACCAGTTCAGTTACTACCTGGCCAAGGATATTGAATATTTTAATTTTGACTTGACTACGAGAAGGCAGAGCATATTGAATGGTTGTCGACGGGTTAAATGGATTTGGATAATTTTGAGATAGACTAAACGACTTGGGGATTTCAGAAGTATTGCGATTGACGCCCACCGTTCCATTGTTAACTGAATATCCGCTATCCGGTCCGATGATCGTATAGATTGCTGGATTCGCCGTGAAAGCGATGATTTTAAATGTAGACCAATATTTTTGGTTTCCACTTGTTGAATCGATGAGTGTCGGTGCAATGACCTGGTAAATACTATCAGTGAGAACTGGAATTTCGGTTAGAAGATATGTCCATACTGAATCATCATATCGATAGATGCCGAATTGTGTTACTCCTAAAGAAATCGGCGAACCCATAGTAAGCCATCTTATATAAACTTGTTTGCCATTATCATTTGGAACATCCCATATACATATAGGAACTGCTTTTAGGGATATTTTAATAATAGGATTCACAGAATCATTACTTGATATCATCAAACTATCATTATAATTATAAGTTATCACTGAGGCTGGTGGCGAAAACTCAACAAGAATACTATCGCAACTTATCGGAGGAACAGTAACCGATGTTTTATTAATAGTAAATACTGGATTAGAAGAAGTAATGTTACTGATAACCAAAGAGCTATCTGAGCCGTCGTTGTAAATCTTGAGGTACTGACTCCTTTTATTTCCTGATGGAACAGAACAACCGAAAGATAGTGATAAAGTAGCTGGACGGATACTTGCACTTCTACTTCTTGGAGCATTCTTAAAGATTGTTATAAAATTACTGCTGCTATTCATCACTGCAATGTCCAATGTTCCATCTCCATTTAAATCAGCAGCCGTTACGGAAAAAGATCCACCCGGTGTGCTAATAATAGATGAATCTTGAGTAAATGTTCCATTTCCATTGTTGATCCAAATAGTGTTGGAACCATTACCAACCACGGTCAAATCAATCGCACCATCTCCATTAAGATCTGCTGCCAATGCTAAAATTGGGAAATATCCAACATTCAACGTTGAGGCTAGTGTAAAGGCACCGTTGCCATCATTTTTTAATATTGAAACAGTACCTGATCCATAATTTACGACTGCTAAATCAACTGTTCCATTTCCATCGAAATCTGCAGCGACTACACTATAAGCCATATCCCCTACGGGGATAGTTGCTGTCTGTGTAAATGTTCCGTCTCCGTTGTTCATTAAAATTGAAACATCGTTCGAATTAATATTTGCAACGGCTAAATCAATACTCCCATCTCCATTAAAATCCGCTGCAGCTACTGAATGCGGTGCAGATCCTACTCCGATCATTGTGTTGTTTGTGAATGTTCCATCCCCATTGTTTTTCAATAACCAGATAGCGTTTGTATTAGTATTCGCAATAATTAAGTCCATAGCTCCATCGCCATCCACGTCAGCAGCTATCATTGCAGTTGGGCCACTTCCACCACTTATTATCGGACCAGCTGTAAATGTTCCATTCCCATTATTTTTAAAGATTGAAACAGTGCCTGAATAATTTAATATCGCCAAATCAGTATATCCATCACCATCAAGATCGGCAGCAGAAACAACACACGCACCGTTTCCTCCATTGATTGTTGAACTTAAGGTGAAGGTTCCATTACCATTGTTTTTCAATATGGAAATCGTGTTGGAACCATAATTGACTACAGCTAAATCAATATTCCCATCTCCATTAAAATCCGCAGCCGCGACAGAGCGAGGATTATTATCCACTCCAATAGATGTGCTTTGCGTAAAGACCCCTAAACTAGTGCGTGCCTCTATGGTGAAGTTCCAGCTATAACTCTTAGTCAATGTTACTGTTACTACTTCACCAACGCTGAATGAAGAGTTCGGCGTTATCGTTACGGTTTTTGTGCTTAAACTATAATCGAACGTCCCCGGATGCAATCCACTTATTGAACCATTGATACGGATTGTGGCATTCGTAAATGTAGAGGGAGTCATGTCCGTTGCGAATGTTACCTTATATCGTTGTATTTGGTGCCACGTTCAGTGCATTGTGCGTTGGTGTTGTAGAAGCAACAGTTGGAGATGCTTGTGCTAAAATGTGGCAAAAGAAAAATGTGGATAAGAGAACTATAACAAAACAATTGTTTTTCATAGTTATCTGGCCCTTCCCTAATAAAGTGACAGTTAACTTTTTACTTTTAAAAATTGTCTTGAGGATAGAATCTAAACTTTGATTAATAAATTGTAGAATAATTTTGAATTAGATGCAAGTAAAATACTTAGATATCTTTAGTTAGTAATGCCTTACGAGCTATCACATTTAAGCCAGTTCCTGTTTTATTCTCGGTAGTATAATCTAACCACATCATTAGTAGAACCAGCGGAAGTGCAAAAAGGTAGTAAAAGGGTAGCAAAACAAAGAAAATCTTAGAAACATTTAACATTTGCATTGGATACTTTATGCCAAGTTTCCAGTATCGGTTGCCCCAGTGTCCGTATGTATAGCGAATTGATTCGATGTTGAATCCCGCCGACTCCAATTTTTTCTGAATCTCCTCTGCACCGTATCCGTTGCGGGCATGTTCACCAATGAAACTCTCTTCGTTGTCGGAATGTGCATCCGATCCGCCGAGGTTTGATGGCGTGTTGATGAGAATCGTTCCGCCAGACTTTAGTGCGCGGAAGAAATTGTGGAAAACACCAATGTCGTCAGGAATATGCTCCATTACATCGACAGAAAGAATAAAATCAAATTTATCCGAATGATGAATCTGTGTCAGGTCCTCAACTGCAAATGTGCATCGAGTTAATCCGATTGAGTGAAAGAAATTATTACAGTCGCTAACCTGTTCTTCCTTTAAGTCAATACCAAAAATAGTTGAAAGCGGAAAATGTTTAGCGATGTAATATGAATACTGACCAAAACCGCTTCCTGCATCATAAACAGCAAAAGGTTTTTTCCCGCTGCCAAGCTGCCGCGTTAGTTCACGTTTTACATACCATTCGCGCAGAAACATAATCCCGAGCAACTTGTAAAAAAGAATTCTTAGCAGCGGATATTTTCGGACAACGTCGCCAAAAACTTTCTTGATGGGATCGTATTGCATTCAGGTCAAAATTAAAAATGAAAATTAATAAATGAATAATGAAATTTACATTCTCATGCCATCTGATTTTGAATATGCAAAAATAGTTGTTCCGGTGTGATAGAATTCATACAATTCGGATTGAAATCGCAACGTGGTTTGTAGCAGACAAGACAATCAAGATTTGCCTGCACCTTAACAATCTGCCCACTGTAAGAATCAATCTCTGCTGTTGATGTTGGACCAAAAAACGCAATGACTTTTTTCTTCAATGCTGTTGCAACATGAAGCGCAAGTGTATCACCCGTAACAAATACATCGCTTAATGTCACTAACGCGAAAAATTGCCGCAAGGAATTGCCTGTGCCTGTATTCACAACTCGCGTTGGATGAAGATTAGAAAGATATTCATTTCGCTCTTTTTCTGATTGGCCGCCATAAAGAAGAATGGTCGCATTTGTTCCTTCAAGGAGCAATTTGATAAGTTTCTCAAATCCGTCCAGAGTCCATTGCTTAAACTGCCACCTATCGCTGGCGCCGGTGTTCATACCGATCTTCAAAGATTTATGGTCTAAACCATTTTGTTCAGCAAAGGAATGTGCGAATTTCAGTTCTTCCTCAGACAACTCGATGATGATGTTTTTCTTTGTCGTCTTCAAACTACAAATTTCAAGCATCATGTCTTGGAAGGATTGCGTGTTCTTTTTCTTTATATCATCGAAAGCGCCCATCTCTAACCATTTGATTGCCTCGACATTAAAAGGGAAGACATTTCCTCGCGTATCGATCCCATATCCAATTTTCTCTTTGCTTTTTGCGGTCGATGCCAGCACTGCGCTGTCCGGTGCGGAATCCAGATTGATGACGACATCGAATTCCTCAACTATAACATGCAAAATTGTTTCCGTTGATTCATAAGCAAAAATGCGATCTACCAGCTTGTTATTTTCGAAGAGAGGCAGCGCATTTTCGCAAGTGATCCAAGTGATCTCACTTTTTGGATATTTTTCTTTCAGCCCGTGAAGTATGCACGTCGTCCGCAATACGTCGCCGACAGCTTCTAATTTGATAATTAGAATACGCGTCTGTTCAGTTTCGTAGTAAGGACAAACATCGCATTTTATACCTTCGCGTTTATTGAATGAACATGGTCGGTCGCCGGGAAAATATTTACAGTCGCTTTTTAGAATCATTAAGATATTTTCGATTTAGAGATTTTGTAATATTAAGATTTTAAATCCTTTTGAATTTCATCGAATACATTTCGAATATTATTGAAACTATTTTCTTGCCGCTTTGTTTCTATGTTATGAGAAAACTCTTCTTCTCGATTTTCTTTGAAATACCGAATAACAGCATCGGCAAGTTTTGGAATATCATGAGCGGGTACAATAAATCCGGTCTTGCCGTCATCCACTAATTCCGCAAGACCTCCTACGTTTGTTATCACTATCGGTTTTGCAAAGCCGTATGCAATACTCAGGATACCGCTTTGAGTCGCTTCATTGTATGGAAGGACGGCAAGGTTCGCTGTCGTAAAATAAAGATGCACTGTTTCATTTGCAACATACTCATTAATTATAGTGACACTGTTTTCAAGATCTAATCGTTTTATAGTGTCATGATACGGCTTAGGGTTGTCGTAAAATTCACCGACAACAAGAAGATGTACGTTGCTGATATGTTTCCTAATTAACGGTAGTGCTTCTATAAGATTCAACAGACCTTTATATTGTCGAATGTAGCCGAAGAATAAAATTACATTCTTGCCTTCTAATCCAAGCTGCTCTTGAGCTTGTTGTTGTGTCAGCCGCTCTGTTGTTTGATAACAATCATAAATAGGAAGCGAAGAATGAAATACTTTTATCTGCGGATATAATTTTTTGATTCCTTCTTCAACAACTTTTGATAGAACAAGAAATCTGTTGGCAGTTTGCAATGCAATCCTTGTAAGGAGTACATCTATCCATCTGCCTTCGTGTGAGATAACATTTTCTGCTATAATGACAACAGGTTTTTTTGTTCGTTGCTTGAATGTTGAGGCAATTGTTCTAACAATTAAAGCGAAGAATGGATTCCACCACGTAAAGACAAGCATGTCAGGATTCAGCGATACAGCAAGACGCGAAGCTTTTAACCAAGTGAATGGATTTAAACAATCAATAATGGGGGTGGCAGGATGCTTCTTGATTGCACTACCGCTAATATCTGTTTGACGAACTCCTGGAAATAGAAATCCCGGATATAAACGCGAATAAGAAATTACATGCACATCGTTTGATGCTGTTAATGATTCATAAAGGTGTCCAACTAAAAGCGCATTGCCGCCTCGGATTGGATAGGCCGGACCGATGAGCACAATTTTCATCGGACTCCTTTCTGGGTTGCAACAAGAGAATCATAGACGTCATAGTTCAAACGGAAAACATAACTAGGATATTGCTCTCTTTCTTGATGAATCATCTCAAACATCTGAGGATATTTTTCTGCAACCGGTTGAATGTAGCGTCGCAGGGTAGATGACCATTGGAAATTATCGTAAAGTAGATGCGTCATACCCCATTGCTTCCAATGTGATACAATCGTATCAGGATGGATTGCCTCTACATTATATGCACCATAGACTTTAAATCCTGGTGCATAGATCTGAAAGAACTCTGGTTTTCGACAGATCACTGCAGTAGATTCTTTATTGAGTTGCTTTGAAATCCATTTGCATGTTTGAAAGTAGTTGATCCAGTCTTGTGAATATCCATAAAATTCATTCCCTTGCAAGTTTGCCTTTAGCACAGGAAGATTTGTGTCTATCCCATCTTTCAGGTAATAGAAATTTGAACATAGAAGTAAAATAATAACGAAAAGAAAACCGTTTTTATAGCCAGTAGTTTTCGTGAACTTAGTTTTAAGAAATGTATGCCAGAACCATTGTACTCCCATGAAAAAAAATAATATTATCAATGGAATTACTGGAACTAAATATCGAATTGACTGAAAAATCGGTTGCAAAGCAAAACAAAGAAATAACACATAGACACCTAAGTACAAAGCAAGAAACGATATTGCTTTTGATCCTTGTCTCCAAGCAAAATAGCAACCCAAAAGAACAAAAACAGAAAATAACACGCTAATAAATGCTTCAATATCTGGAAAAAGTTGTCCGTTTGAAACGATTAGATAATCCCAATGTGGAAGCGATAGTGATGCAGGGAATAAGTAATTCAAATGGCACACAACATTACTGATAATGCGATCAAAAAAACCTGAGATAGTTTCTTTTCCAAGTGAAGGATTATAAGGATTGATCATGAAAATAGCAGATGCCTGACCATTAACAACCGTGCCATGAGAAAGCTCAAGCAGTTTTAACGGCAAATAGAGAAGTGCAGAAAAAGCTACAAATAAAAATAATTTTTTCCATTTTCTTTGAATCAGGTACCAACAAGCTACGGCTAACGGAAATGTTCCACCGACTGCACGAACGTAAAATCCAGCCATCCCAAACAATGCAACGATAAAAACAGACCGTATACTTTCTGAAGATTCATCTGATTTCCAAAGATAATAGAATCCCCATATTTGAATCAAGAGATAAAGCATCTCGCTATAAATGTGATGCGAGTAATCGAGCACAGCAACATTGATTGCAAAGAATAGCAAACTTGCTAAAAAGGTAATAGGATCCAATCTTTGCCGGAAAACATAATAAAAAGAAATTATAGAACCGAAAAAGAAAATAACTGAAGTAAGTTTCAGTGCAAAAATATGAAAACCGACGATCCAAATGAATACAGCGAGTACAATTGAATAACCGGGAGATTTAAAACCAATAGGGAGGATGCCTTTGTGTACAAAGTCATTTGCCCAAAGAATATAGCTAGCATCATCGCCTCCTATATGCAGTTTAATATCAAAAAGGAGAACCGATAATAATGCTGCAATCAGCAGAACACCAAGAAGAAATCTTGCCGGGTATTGTTCAAAAAGTATCTCGATGCGATTATAGAGAAATGCCCGCGATTTATCTGTATGCGAAGATTGCTTTGAATTCTTTATTTTTGAAGTATGAACCAATCCATTTTTCCTTGCTATCGAGTTCTTAAGGTATTGTTCTTGTTGAAAGCGCTGTATGAATTTGTGTTATGATGTCTTTTAATGTGTAGTGATAATTCCATTCAGGATAATGTGATTTGAATTTCCTAACATCACTGATATACCAAATATGATCTCCGATCCTGTTTTCATGTTTGTAAGTAACATTCATCTTTGTGTTTGTTACTTGCTCACACATTTCAATTGCTTCAAGCATAGAACAATTGCTGAACCGGCTCCCGCCGGCATTATAAACTTCGCCCGGTCGCGGATTTCGATAGAAATTCCAAAACATATTTACAAGATCTAAGCTATGGATATTATCCCGAACTTGTTTTCCTTTATAGCCAAAAATCGTATAAGGTGTGCCAGTCACAGCACATTTGACGAGATAAGCAAGAAAACCATGCAACTGTGTGCCGGAATGGCCTGGGCCGGTTAAACATCCGCCACGGAACACACCCGTTTTCATACCAAAATATCTTCCATACTCTTGCACAAGCACATCTGCCGCAACTTTCGAAACTCCAAATAACGAATGCTTTGATCGATCGATCGACATTGTTTCGTCAATGCCATATTCGGCAAATGGATGTGATGTGTCGACTTCCCAACGCTTGTCTAATTCTATCAGCGGCAAATAATTGGGAGTATCACCGTACACTTTATTCGTTGATGTAAAGATAAACACAGCCTCAGGACAAAATTTTCGCGTTGCTTCAAGGATGGTCAATGTTCCATTCGCATTTACAGTGAAATCGGTAATCGGTTCACGTGCGGCCCAATCATGAGAAGGTTGAGCAGCCGTATGGATGACCAGTTTGATGTCTGATGAATATTCCCGAAATACTGTGAATATTTGTTCAGTATTCCGAATATCAATCGAATAATGCTTATAAGAAGCGATCTGCTCTTCGAGTTGTTGCCGCTGCCATGCAGTCGACGCTTCGGGCCCAAAAAAGGCTTTACGCATGTCATTGTCAATTCCAACTATGGAAAATCCATGCTCAGAAAAAAACCGAACAGACTCAGCTCCAATTAATCCTGCAGAACCTGTTACAAGGGCTATATCCATCTCCGTCTCCTCGGTTAATAAAACTTTATCTTTAATAATGAAATCGAGCACATTCGAAGCATAATCCATCCATTCTTCAATCTACGAGTCATTTTCGTCTCTCCATATGTTCGTTCCATATAATGAACCGGAAGATCGACAAGTGAAAGATGATTCTTTGCTGCTCCGAAAATTAACTCGTAATCTCCCCAACGATCTTGTATTCCCCACGAGCCTCGAAGTTGTTTGATGCGCTCAAAATCTTTTCGCCAAAGTACTTTTGTGCCGCATAACGTATCTTTGATTTTTGTATCAAGAATATATGAAAATAGAATAGAGAAAAATTTATTTCCGATAACATTAAATCCTTTCATAGCATCTTTATGCATCGGATAGACAAGGCGTGAACCGTTGATGAATTCTCCATATCCATGCGCAATTGCTTCATAAAAATATGGAAGCTCTTCCGGTACAACTGTCAAATCGGCATCAAGAATCATCAAAATATCACCGGTTGCATTATCGAAGCACTTCCACACATTTTCTGCTTTACAAATTCCAGGGGCATCGACGATCTTTATCTTTTTATTCGGGTATTTCTTGATCATCTCGATTACTTTCTCTTTTGTCCCGTCTATAGATTTATCATCGCCAAAGATAATTTCAGTACCAGCACCCATCTCTGGAATACGTTGAACCGCACTTTCTATATTTCCTGATTCATTTTTACAAGGAACAACGACTGAAACAGTGTAATCTCGTTTTGTTGTATCCTTTATACGTGCAATAGTAAGGCGGTTCATTGTCAAGCTTCGGAACAGAGGCAGTCTAGCAATATAACGATTTAAAATAGTTGAAAACAAAGGGATTCGAAAGGGGAACAAAATGATCCGTTTAGTATGTATGTGATCATAGTTCGAAAGGCGAAGAATATTAGAAATATCATCCAGGGACAACCAACTATGTGAATGCTGCGGTATTTTTAATTTCAACATTTCTGCAAGTTGTACCAAGGGATGCCAAAGATAGTTGTAGTGAATTAAAATGATACGCGTATGCCGGTTAGCACACTGTTTAATAGAATCAAGAACCGCTTTAATGTCAACGATGTCTTCAATGGAGGAGATAACAATGTAGTTGAACAATTCTGTGAGTTGAATATTTTCCGGGGACTGACATATAAATTTGAGATGGGAATATTTTTGCTGGGCAAGATCGATGAGGTTTTCGCTGTCGCCGATTCCTACACCATATGATGGATGCAACGCGTTCAAAATAAATCCCGTGCTGCACCTGATATGAAGTATTTTTTCTCCTTCAGGAATAATATATTTTAACGAACGTATAAGTTGACCATAATAATATGGATTGTTTTTTATCCATCCTTCGCGCATCTGAGCGAAAGAGTTGTTTTTCTCTCTTATAGCATTACGAAGTTCGTCAAATTGCAACAGCTTGATCATATATTTATCATCAATAAAAAATCAAGGTTTGCGACCAGAGATAATTAAGGAACCGGCAATTTCTTTGACCACAGGAAGTCGTTCCAGCCATTCGCCAATTTTTTTTACAGGCACTATTAATGCTGAAGGGATTGCAGGATGTAGGAAGTCGAATGGTTTAATAACTATATCAATAAATCCAGCGCGTTTTAAAAAATGTTTTGCCTGCCATCGGAAGAAGGCTGTCTCATCTGGAGAATCCCCCATCTTTTTTTTTATATATGGAATATTCTTTTGTAAAGCGATTTGTGGATTCAACATATTGGGTTCAGCGAAGGCAATAGATCCACCGGGTTTAAGAACGCGATAAGTTTCGGCCATAGTTTTATCAACATCCACGTGATGTAAGACTGAACTCCCAACAACCGCATCAAAAGATTCATTTGAATAATCCAGTGTCTCGATATCACCGATGGAAAAAGTAATATTAGAATGCGGTTCTTTCTTTGCTTCAAGAATCAATTCAGGTGAAATATCTATACTAAAAAATATGGCATTAGTTTCAGCTAATCGGCGGGAAAACATTCCAGTTCCGCATCCAAATTCCAAAACCTTCATGCCTTTTTGTAATCTTGCAAAATCGATGAGGAGTTGTGTCCTTCGTTTTGCGCGTTCAATACCGGCAACTGTTCCCCAACCCCAAATTTCCACAGCGTTTGGTGCTAAGAATTTCCCATGAGAGATTTCATGTTCTTTGCGGAGGTTAGCAGATGAATATCCTTGCATGCTTACTTCAAACTTTCGCGGATGGAGTATGTCTCTTCATTTCGTTCGTGTCGCGATATCATTTCGCCTAATAGACCAAGAGAGATAAACTGAACGCCAATAATAATAAAGAGAAACCCAACAAGAAAAAGTGGACGATTGCTAATGGCTGTTAAACCCAAGAACCATTCTATGGAAAGGTATCCGTCGATAGCGGCACCGATCGCAAAGGAAACAATTCCCCAGACACCAAAAAGATGCAAAGGTCGCCGGATATATTTTGCCGTGAAAAGAATCGTCAATAAATCAAGGAAGCCGCGGTAAAACTTTCCAACTGTGTATTTCGAGCGGCCGTATTTACGCGGATGATGCTGAACAATTTTCTCTCCGACCCGGAATCCTGCTTGATCCGCTAAAATTGGAATATAGCGGTATAAGTCACCATAAATTTTTAATTCTTTAACAACTGCCTTTCGATACACTTTCAATCCGCAATTTAAATCATGAATCTGCAGTCCTGTCATTTTGCTTGTGATGGCATTGGCGATATGCGAAGGCAATGTGAAAATGACAGAATCGTGTCTTTTCTTTTTCCACCCAGAAACCAAATCGTATGAATCTCCAAGTGCTTCAATGAGCGATGGAATTTCATTTGGGTCATCTTGCAAGTCGGCGTCCATTGTTATGATGAATTCACCCTGAGCTTCTTTGAAACCGGCAGAAAGTGCAGCGGATTTTCCGAAGTTTCGCCTAAAGCGAATAGCTTTTATAACGTTCGGATATTCCTTATGCAGTGCAGTCAGAATTTCAAAAGATTTGTCAGTGCTGCCGTCATCTACGAAAATGATTTCGAAAGACATTTTTATCCGATGCATCGTTTCATTGATGAGCGTAAATAATTCGCCCAGAGATTCTTCTTCATTAAGGAGAGGAACGATGATAGAAATATAAGGAATAAAGATTGAGCCAGATTGTTTTGTACTTAACTTTGTCATCGGTAAGTTCGCCGGTGTTCGTTTTTAATTTTCGGAATTAAAGTAATGGAAAAACGAGCAATATGCAAGGTTGAGAAAAAGAAGGGATAATTACTTACCAGCTCGTGAACCCGTTCGTTGTTCGATTTCGACCCGTTCCTTATCTTGGATATAATCCATCACAAATACCGTTTCTAATTTTATAAAGTCTACGCTTGGTTCAATTGTAATGGATTTGAAAAGCGAACCAGGTTGTTCGCTCACATCGCTAACCAGACCGATTCGAATGTCCGGCGGAAAAGTATTGCTGTATTCAGATGTTGTAACAACATCTCCAACTTTAACATCGCGCATTTTTGGAACATTCCTAAGACTGAGAATTTTTCCATCCCACATCACAATTCCGTCTATTCGGCTGCGCTGCACTTTGCCGCTTGCCCGGAATTCTGTATTAAAAAGAATATTTATAACAGAGTAATGTTTAGTTACAGTAGTGACGATGCCGATCAATCCGCCGTCGCTTATTACCGGCATATATTGCTGCACGCTGTCACTTGAGCCGACATTGACCGTGATTGTGTTACGCAAAAGAGTAATATTCTTGTTGACGACATGAGCCGTAATCAGTTTATAGGGCAAATGAGCTTTTAATCTAAGTAACTGCCGAAGACGAATGTTTTCAAGTTTTGCTTCACGAAGCCGCTGTGTTTCATCCGCAAGTTCAATATTAATATGATGAAGAAACTCATTCTCTGCTTTCAGCCCAAAGTACACAGGAATAAAACTAAGTTGTTCCTGAATTTCTCCAAAGATAACTGTTGAAATAGATCTGATGTGTTTGACTTGCGAGTTGTCATTCATCGCCATCAGAGAAAGTGAAACAACAATTAAAACACAAAGAATAACGTATTCTCTGAATTTGTACAGAATATCATATAATCGTTGGAACATTTTTAAAATTTCGAATGTCGAATTTTGGATTTCGAAATAGAATTTATGTGTTCTGTTTTGTTGTTTGCTCCGTTGCAGTAAAGATAATTGTAAGTTTTCCTGCTTCCTTTAGCAATGGTTCAACGACGTTGGACTTACTCTTTCATAATTCTTGAATTAATTCAAGCCAATATTGACTTTCATCAGTTTCTTCTTCAACGATTGTGATTTTGGAAATGAAATCGGCTCTCGATCACGCTCTACAAACTGACCTATAATTTGCACCTAAAGAAGATGCTGATCGAATTAATTGTTTTCCTAAAATTTTAAATGTTATATGATGATAAAGAATTACAGAATCGAATAATATCAATTGCAAATTGATTTGTTCAAATTTTAATTCCGCTGGATTTATAAATTCAATATGGACAAATCGAATTCCGAAATTATCAGTATCTCTTTCCCTTTAACAAAACTTTGGAATATTTGTCCATGTTTTCCATAACTTTACCTGTGCCGCGCACAACGGCGAGCAATGGCTCTTCAGCAACGTGAACAGGAAGATTTGTTTCAAGTCGAAGTCGCTCGTCGAGGCCCTTCAACAATGCGCCGCCGCCCGTAAGCATAATACCGCGGTCAAGAATATCTGCAGATAGTTCCGGCGGAGTTCGTTCTAATGTAACCTTAACGCCTTCAACAATTTGTGCAATCGGTTCGTTCAACGCCTCGCGAATTTCTACAGAACTGACTTCTGTAGTTTTCGGTACACCATTTACAAGGTCGCGCCCTTTTACTTGAATCGTAATTTCTTCTTTTAGCGGCATCGCAGAACCGACTTCACACTTAATTGCTTCTGCTGTCCGTTCGCCGATAAGAATATTGTGATTGCGTTTAAAAAATTGAATGATGGCGTTGTTCATTTCGTCGCCCGCCACGCGCCGCGATTCTTCATTAACGATTCCCGACAATGCTATGACAGCTATTTCTGTTGTGCCGCCGCCGATATCAACAACCATATTTCCTACAGGTGCATCAACATCGAGTCCAATGCCGATTGCTGCTGCCATTGGCTCGGCAAGTAAGTGAACTTCTTTTGCGCCGGCGTGTTCGGCAGAATCGCGCACAGCGCGTTTTTCCACCTCTGTAATTCCAGATGGCACTGAAACAATAATTCGTCTGCTTGGCACCCAGCCAGCACTGATTTTTTTTATGAATTCGCGCAGCATACCTTCGGCGATTTCAAAATCCGCAATCACGCCATCCTTCATCGGACGAATGGTGCGGATATCTTTATGCGTACGGCCGAGCATCGCTCGCGCTTCATTACCGATGGCAATGATACGCTTTGTGTTACGGTCGAACGCGACGATAGAGGGTTCGTTAAGGATGATGCCTTTGCCCTTCATCCAGATAACAGTATTTGCCGTGCCAAGGTCAATGGCAAGGTCGGCAGAAAACATTGAAAATAGTCCCATAAGAAAAATCAGCTATAAGTTATTAATGAAATATCACTATCACGCTGAGCTTAATCGATGCGTGTGTTGTTCTTTTACTAAATCATCCTTCGATTTTGCTCAGGATGACAAACATGTTTTAATGCCTAAAATGTCTAATGCCCGTGAATACCATTGCGACACCATGCTCGTCAGCTGCTTTGATAACTTCTTCATCTCGCACAGAGCCGCCGGGCTGAATAACCGCCGTCGCCCCAACTTTTACTGCTTCTAACAATCCATCTGCAAATGGGAAATAAGCATCGGATGCAACCGCACAGCCGTGCAAATCAAGCCCGGCTTCTGCCGCTTTCATTGCCGCAATTTTGGAAGAATCAACTCGCGACATTTGACCTGCGCCGATACCAAGCGTTCGATCACTCAATGTATATATAATCGCATTTGATTTCACATGTTTTGCAATGCACCATGCAAATATCATAGCTTTCATTTCTTCATCGGTCGGCTGACGTTTTGTAACAACTCGCAAGTCGCTTTGATGAATTCTGTGTTGATCCGGTTCCTGTGCTAAAACGCCTCCCACAACTTTTCTTACATCTAACTCCCATATTTTTCGCAAGTTGGATGTTTGCTTCATCAAACGACGATCCCGTTTCTTTGTAAGAAATTCTAGCACGCCATGTTCATATTCTGGTGTAATAATCACTTCAGTAAAAATTTCATTTATAGCTTCTGCTGTCGCTCTATCAAGCGGACGATTCACACAGACTATCCCCCCAAACGCGGATTTTGTATCAGTTGCAAATGCTTTTTTGTATGCTTCGACAAGGGATGAATCTGTAGCAACTCCGCAAGGGTTGTTGTGTTTGACGATAACTACAGTCGGCTCAGTAAACTCTGTGCAAAGTAATGCCGCTGCGTTGATATCAAGAATATTATTATAAGAAAGTTCTTTGCCATGCAGTTTCTGAAAATGATTGCCGAAAGTTCCATACAATGCCGCTGCTTGATGCGGATTTTCGCCGTATCGCATCGGCAGCTCTTTCTTCAGTGAAATAGTGACAGAATCCGGCAAAGTTTTTTGCGGTGTAAGTCCGGCAAGATATGATGCTATAATTGTATCATAATGCGCAGTGTGCTGAAATGCCCGGCATGCAAGATTGAATCGTGTTTGTATTGTTACTGCACCGTTGTGCTCGCGCATTTCTTCTAATACGACGCCATAAAGATCGGGATTGACGACAACAGCTGTATGTCTAAAATTCTTTGACGATGAACGTACCATCGCAGGCCCGCCAATATCAATTTGTTCGATGGCTTCGTCTAACTTCACATTTTCAACCACAATAGTTTGTTCAAAGGGATAGAGATTGACGACGACAAGATCAATCGGTTCTATATTATGTTTCTGTAATTGCTCGCGATGAGCAGGATTATCCAACACTGCAAGAATGCCGGCGTGAATAGCCGGATGCAGGGTCTTGACGCGGCCGTCAAGAATTTCTGGAAAGCCGGTAACATCTGAAACAGATTTTACTTCGATGCCGGCGTTTTTCAGTGCGGTAAATGTTCCGCCAGTAGAAATAATCTCTACATTGAATTCTCGTAATGCTTTCGCAAATTCGACGACTCCCTTTTTGTCCGAAACACTAATTAACGCACGCTTGATTGTAAGCGGTGCATCATTATCTGATGAAGTTGATTTCGCGAACGGATCTAAAACTATTACGTTATCCAAGCTTTTCTTCCTTTAATTTTTACGCGGTTTTCAGCAAATGCCTTTAACGCGAGCGGGAAAATTTCATGTTCAATCTTCAGTACTTTTTCTGCAAGCGTATCCGGTGTTTCATCAGGGGTGATCGCGACAGTTTTTTGCATGACAATCGGCCCTTGATCATATTCTTCATTTACTAAATGAACTGTTGCTCCGGATAATTTTTCTCCGCTTGCGATTACTGCTTCGTGCACTCGATTGCCGTACATTCCTTCGCCGCCGAATGACGGCAGCAGTGCCGGGTGAATATTTACAATCCGGTTTCGATATTGATGAATTATCCGAGCAGGAATTTTTTTCATATATCCGGCAAGAGCAATGAATTCTGCTTGATTTTTCTCTAACACTTCAAGCATTGCATCCGCTAACGCATCTTCCGACGAAAACATTTTTTGCGATAGATGTTCTGTCGAAATATTATTGGTGCGTGCAATCTCCATCGCACCTGCATCAGATTTGTTGCTGATTAGTAAAACGATTTTCGCTGGAAGAATTCCGGATTTAATTGCATCAAGAATTGCTTGAAAATTTGACCCGCGCCCTGAAGCGAAAACTGCGATGTTCATTCCTCTATTGCCAGATTATTTCACCAAGATAACGTGGAAATGTAATGAGAAGTTGAAGGAGAATCAATGAAAAGCGTATGTTTTTAAAGATAATTATAATAGTCTATCTAAAATGCTGCATATATAAGTTAGAAGTCCAAAAAGAAGAAAAGACTTCTGGAATGATACAAATAGTACCATTGCGTATTAAAAAGTTTGACGAATACCACGCTTTACGCATTTTCAAATAGACTCGCCAGAAAATTTTAGATATTCTCTTGTCTTTAAATAAAACAGTTGTAAATTGAAATATGAAATAAACTGCGTGATCATTATGGACAATAAAAATACAAAAACTGCATTGCTTGTTGGTGCAAGCGGGCTAGTGGGTGGAAACTGTCTGCATTTTCTGATAGAGGAACCATTGTATAAACGAGTGACGGTGCTTGTTCGGAAACCGCTTGCCATCACTCATAAAAAATTATTACAGCATGTTATCGATTTCGGTGAATTAGAGACTCTGGGAGAATGTCTTTCCGCTGACGATGTGTATTGTTGTTTGGGAACAACAATTAAGAAAGCCGGTACACAGGAAGCATTCCGCAAAGTTGATTTCGATTATCCGGTCAAGATTGCCGCACTCTCGCAGCATTGCGGAGCAAATCAGTTTCTTCTTGTATCATCATTAGGAGCAGATCCGCATTCTCGCATATTCTTTAATCGCGTAAAAGGAGAAGTGGAAGAAGCGATTCGGAAAATTTCTTTCACGGCTTTTGATATTTTCCGTCCATCGCTATTATTGGGAGAACGAAATGAACATCGCACCGGAGAAAAAGCCGGAGCTTTTGTCATGTCTGGATTGAAATATGTTTTGGGTGGACCGCTAAAAAAATATCGCGCAATTCAAGCGCGTGATGTTGCTAAGGCAATGGTGCGTGCGGCTCAAATGGATTTACAGGGCATGAATATTTTTGAATCCCAGAGGATTCAAGAGATTGCGGATGGGAAAGACGTTTAGGAAGATGTCAGACACTTTTAGAGTGTCTCACATCTGGCACATCACCAACTGAGGAGGCGCATATGCAGCTTGGACAAGATAATTACTGTTTGCCGATCTGAGTAATCCATCGAGCTTTTATCAGGCAATTGAATGAGAAGCAATGGATTGATGTCTTTACCCTCTAATTTCTCAGTTGAAAGACTGGGATTAACGAATATTTTTCTTTTAATCATTCCTTCTTTTATGACATCAGAAAAATCAACGACTACTCTATAGTCTAATATCATTTACGGGGTTATTGAGACTTCAAACCTTTCCGTCGGTTTGCAGGGTTTTCCGCTGTAATTGTTACAATTCCCGGCACTATGTTACACTTTCACAAGCGTTTGCATAATCTTACAGGACGTATGCAATTGGTGACAATTCGTTTGTCAAGGTTTCCAATCGGTATGTCACATCGTATATTGGTTTTGTCAAGATTTGCAAATGCATTGCCCGGCTTATTTTATTTATTGTTTGTGCAACAGTGTTATTGGCTGGAATCCAAAGTTGCGCCAGACAAAGTTTGGACATTTAATTAAACATCGCTACACATCAATTTCTTTAGGGTCTTTTTCCGCGTGAGTGATTTTCCATTCCTGTTCAATCGGATCGAAGTCAGAAATTTTATTAAGCGGCATTCGCAGATATTTCCCGAAACCGGTTGCGGCAATTTCGCCGTTCAGCAAAAGTAATTCGCCGGTGCCTTCAAATGTGCGGCTTGTTTCGTTTGTTATTCGCCCTACAACACGAAGTTCTTCATTCAACGGAATTTGTTTTTTAAACCGCGTGGTGAACTCAATTGTAACTCCCCAAACCTCTTCTTTTGACTTTATCATAATCGCACGGCCGATTGTTTCGTCGAGCACTGCTGTGGTAATTCCGCCGTGCAATCTGCCGGGATAACTTTGGTGTTCGTTTGATGGTTTAAAGATGCAGACCAGTTCGTCGTTTTCCAATTCGTAAAATTCTCCCTTCAGACCGAAGGAATTCTTCAATCCGCAAAGAAAACACATTTTACTGTTCTGTTGTTTTCCTGTAACACGATGTTTCATTTTAGCTTGCCGGGAATGTTATTGATATTTTTAAATTGCTAAGGATGATTTTCTAAATATAACATTTTTGTTAACAGGATGTAAGATTTATTCTTTTAAATACGCTTGATATTAGCGATGATAAATTTGATGTTTTACTTTGTATCAATCTATTTTCAAATTATCTAAAATAATCTTACCTTATTACAGATCAAACGCAGGTTCATCCTGCCTTTTTATTAATCACCTAATCTAAAAGGATAATTCATGAAAAAGCTAATTGCAGTCGCTGTTATGCTGTCGCTTTTCGACGGAACGATAATGGCTCAAAATACACCTAAGACACAAAAAGAAAAAGTCAGCTACAGCATAGGCATCAATATTGGAAAAGATATGAAGATGAGAATGCAGGGATTAGATATTAGTAATGCATTTTTAGTTCAGGGAATCAAAGATGCTGTTAACGGATCGAAAGCAGCTATGAGTGAGAAGGATATGGAAACAGCGATGACGGCATTTCAAAAAGATATTGCAACTAAAATGCAAGCAAAAGCGGATAAGAATAAAAAAGAAGGCGCAGCATTCCTTGCAGCAAACAAGAAAAAGGATGGCGTAATAACACTGCCCAGCGGATTGCAATATAAAATTTTGAAATTGGGCGACGGACCAAAACCGACAAAAGAACAAACAGTAACATGCAATTACAGGGGCACTCTTATAAATGGAGAAGAGTTCGATAATTCAAATAGGTACGGCAAACCGGCAGAATTTCCGGTTAGTGGAGTTATTAAAGGATGGATTGAAGCTCTGCAGCTAATGCCCGTGGGTTCAAAATGGCAGCTTTTTGTTCCATCTGATCTTGCGTACGGCTCGAAGGGTGCTGGACAAATGATCGGTCCTGATGCCACATTGATATTCGAAATTGAATTGCTTTCCATTAAATAATTAATTGTCTTATTTCGATGCACTTTCAAAGTGCGTCGCTTTGGCAAATCCAAATGGAATTCATTCAACAAATTATACAATTCGTTCTCCACATCGACAAACATTTATTTGATCTTTGCGCTGTTTATGGAATGTGGATATATGCAATTTTGTTTCTCATTCTTTTTTGTGAAACTGGTTTAGTGGTAACTCCATTTTTACCGGGTGATTCACTTCTATTTGCTATCGGTTCATTGGCTGCAATAGGCGCATTGAATGTTGAATATGCAATTCCGTTGTTAATGACAGCCGCGCTTGCCGGCGATAATACGAACTATTGGATTGGAAGAAAAATTGGCCCAAAAGTTTTTAGTCAGGATAAATCGCGGTTCTTTAACAAAGAATATCTTGACCGCACGCACCGTTTTTATGACAAGTATGGAAAGATTACAGTAATCTTGGCGCGGTTCCTTCCTATAATTCGTACTTTTGCACCTTTCATTGCCGGCATAGGTCGTATGACATATCGTACATTTTTACTCTTTAGCGTTATCGGTGCAGCGTTATGGGTCGGTTTGTTTATGCTTGTTGGATATTTCTTTGGCAATGTTCCGTTCGTAAAACAGAACTTCAGTTTGGTCATTGTGGTACTTATACTTATTCCTGGCATTCCGGCAGCAATTGAGTTTGCTCGTCATTTTGTGCAGAAATTTAAAAAACACGCTTCATCATAATCGAAATATTTCTAGAAACAGTATCATCCAAATAGCTGTCACTTCCGATGCAGTTATCATTAACGAATTCAATTTAATTTAACTGATGAGAATGTCTGTTTGCAATTTAATACTAAGCGGTGAAATCTGAAACGCTAATTATACTTTCTATTTATTGTATCTAATAAAAACTCATTACTGTTTTGTAAGTGGTTCTCATCCTTCCGGTTTCACTGAGAAATCACTCTAAAGCTCTTCAGAGAAATTTACAAGATATTTCCATTAGAACTCACAAACACCAATGGGTGGATATTTATTTTCTGAATTACGCACTATAAATTACGCGGCAATTAACTAATGTAACTCAGATGGATAAATGATCGAATTGTTTTTCCAAAAAAATTTTCTATAATAACCACAACTAAGCTTGATAATATAAGAATGAAAAAAGATATTAATTCCAACATTTTATAAATATTCGTTATTCGTATTAGCACCCCTGTTAATAATGTTTTAAGAATTAAATATTTAGTTAAGAAAATATCTGCTAAGGAGTTAATTACGACAACGACGAAATTCTATTTATTTATTCTTGTAGTGTTTTTTATCGAAAACTTTTCCTTCGGGCAGCCGCAATATACGGGTCCAATTCCAAAACCTACTAGTGGTTATGGCAGTGACGGGTTACATACAATCGGTGTAAAATCTTTTACAAATCTCAATTTCCTTACTAAACAGATTAACATTTATTATCCGTCTGATATTGCAACAAAAGTTCCGACCATTTTTTATAGCCATGCTTATGGCGGCAATAATCCAGAAAATATAATCGGTATGCTAAATTTCATTGCGATGAAAGGCTATGCTATTGTTTTTGTGCCTTATCAAACAACAAATGTGACTGATTCAGAAAGGTATGTCAATTTATTAAATGGTTTTCGTTTGGCTGCAAGAAATTACCCATCAATAATCGATACAACTAAAGTTGGATTTCTTGGGCATTCATTCGGTGGCGGTGCTTCATTTGCGAATGCTTATAAATGTTTTACTGAAAATAATTGGGGTCAAAACGGGCGTTTTATTTTTGCATTGGCACAATGGTATTCACTTAATATTACACAAGCTGAACTTCAATCCTTTCCAGCGAACACAAAACTTTTAACCGAAATATTTGATGATGATGTAACCAATGATCATCGAATGGCAATCGATATTTTTAACAACATAAATATATCTCCTGATGAAAAAGATTTTGTTCTTTTAAAATCCGATACAATTGCAGGCTATATTTATTCGGCTGTGCATAATATGCCAAATACTGATTCTGCTTTTAACGCTTTTGATTATTATGCTTATTACAGGTTGTTGGATGCTTTATGTGATTATACGTTTAACGGGAATCCTGAAGGCAAGAGCGTTGCATTAGGCAACGGCAGTACAGCACAGATTAGCATGCCGACTGGACTTAAAAATCTTATTGAGACAGATTATCCAACACCTGCTTATTCCGAAAGTAAATACGAATTTCCATTCAATGTCTCAGCTAATTTAAGAGCGGCATATTTTGATACATCAGTATCAGCAATGAACAATGGACCAGTATGCACAGGTTCAACCTTAAATTTAACCGGCGCACCGGGAGATATGGCTTCTTATTTCTGGATTGGCCCTGATGGTTTTAGTAGTGCATTACAAAACCCGACTATATCGGACAGCGCCACCACCGCAATGGCAGGAACATATATTTTGACCGTGACACTAAGTAATGAAGCTAAAAATATTGCTATTACAAACGTTATCGTCAATAATTCATCAACTGCAATAAATAATAAAACCGGCATTAGAATTCTTCCTGGCCAATTACATCTTGAGCAGAACTATCCAAATCCATTTAATCCAGTAACAAATATATCTTTTAATCTTCCGTCAAAATCATTTGTTACATTGAAAATATTTGACGTTATAGGTAAGGAAATAACAACAATTATTTCGAAACAATTATCCGCAGGAAGTTATACATTTCAATGGAATGGTGTAAATATGTCGAGCGGCTTATATTTTTATAGATTGCAAACGGGAAATTTCAGCAAGACGAAAAAATTATTGCTTCTTAAATAAAACGACTCAGGGAAAAAGAATTACACAAGAACATGGCTTATTGCTATTATAGCTGCCGTTTCTGTTCGCAGGCGGCGAGTGCCAAGCGAAATAGATTTGAATCCTTCATGTGCAGCATAAACTATTTCTTCGTCTGTAAAACCTCCTTCCGGTCCAACAACTATCAACAACGAGTGAATATCTTCATGTAATTTTATCTCTGATGCGATAGTATGTGAAGAATCTGTATTTTCATGAAGAATCAATTTTAGTTGAAAGTGCGAGGATTTTTCAATTAACAATTTGAAACTTTGCATCGGCTGAATTCGAGGGAGCCAACTGCGTCCGCATTGTTTCATTGCTGAAAGAGCGATCTTTTGCGACCTTTCTTGTTTCTCATTGTGAGATATGGTACGCTCACAAGAAACCGGAAGAATTGTTCGCACGCCAAGTTCCGTCGTTTTTTCCACTAAAAAGTCGAACCTTGCAGGATTTTTTAATAACGAAACGGCAAGTGCAACATCAATTGATGGTTCGTTGTACTTTCTATGAATTACGGCAATAGCGCATTGTGTATCCGCCTTTCCTATTTCTGTAATAACAGCTTCATACATCATCTCGTTGCCATCAGATACAAATATCCTGTCGCCAATATTCTTTCTCAGCACTCGGACAAGGTGTTTGGATTCGTTTCCGCGGAGTGTTAGTCCGCGGCTTGTTACATCTTCCGGTTTGACGTAGAAGTATTCCATAACAAATATACTTATAGGCTTAAATTTCCCATCTGCTGGCAGAAGTTATTAAAATTTAAAATGATGTATCAAAGTCAAGTATATAGTCCATCTTACCATCATTATTTACAGCGACTTCTGTACGAATTGTAAATCCATACGGCAGAAGGAATTGCAATCCTGCCCCATATCCTGAATACAGCGGTTGTTCCCGCACTATTTGATTGCGTGACCATAATGTTCCTGCATCGGCAAATATACCGAAATAAATTCCGTAACGAAGCTTTTGAAATTCCGGTATTCTAATCCAATCAAATTCTAAATACCTCGGCAGCAGAATAGGCAAGCGAAGCTCAATATTTGCACCGACCTGATTTTCCGCCTCAAAGATATTATAAAAATATCCACGGATTCGTGCATCATATCCGAAGAAGACATGCTTGTACGGCGGAATAATTCCACCCCATGTAAATGTTCCAAATGTTCTCAAACCAAAGCCGCTTTCTTCATTAAACCCGAAGAATTTTCGCAAGTCGTATGAAAATGACGAGATATTCATATCAGACTCACCAAATCCATCTTTTAAAGCGCTTAGTGAGATCAGCGTGCCGTCGGTTGTATATTCGCGATTATTTCGTGTATCATATCGGTATTGAATAGCGGCAGCAAGAAATGCATCGTGCCCGGATGACGAAATTGTCCTGTGTAGCTGCGGATCGCTCACTTGCCAGATTTCATACCCTAAAGAACCGGAAAGTGTTTGATACATACCAAAACGTTTGCCTATAGTGCCGTCCGAGAAAATATTTGAATTTTCATACTCTCCGTTACTTGTGCTTAGGTTATGTATTTTTTGAACCGTGAATACACCGGTTATAAATATATCATCTTCACTCGTTACTTTTGGGTTTTGATAGTTCAGAGTTATCCATTGATCATATCCAAAACAAATATTTGTATTTATTTTTTCATTTTGTCCCTGAAAGTTTTGATGAATAAATCCTACGCCATAATATAGTTTTGACAGATCGCGGTATTTCATTCCCACGATCGGGTAAGGAATAATGTACCATCGCTCAAAAACAGTGACGTATACGGATGCAGAATCCTGCTGAATAGAATAATCAATATCTACTTTATTAAATAAGCCGAGGTTGTATATATTATCCCTGTCGTGGTTAATGGCAGTTTGTGTTAGTGTATCACCTGCCTTAAGTGACATTTCGCGGAGGATCACGTAATCTTTTGTCATAATATTACCGCGAATTTGAATATTACGAATAATAATTGTTGAGTCAGATGCCGCCTGTGTCCTAAATTGTATAACGAAAAGTAAAATGATTACAAGAAGTACCGGATGTCTTGCCACAAAACTCCAAATAAAAATTTAAATTAAAGTAATAATTATTATTGCTGGTATTTTTAATGCAGGCCGGAATCTTCAGTGCAAATATTTATCCATTGTAAAAAATTATTTGTATTTTTCCGTCTGCAGACAATTGCAGAATATATTCCGATCACCGTAAGTGTTATTGATTCGGCCGACGGACGGCCAGAATTTATTTTTCTTCAATGATGAAACCGGAAACGCTGCTTGTTCACGTGAATATTTATGATTCCATGAATCACTTGTTACAACTAAAGAAGTGTGCGGTGCATTCTTTAAAGGATTATCATTTTTATCAATTTTTTCATCTTCTATATCCTGTATTTCTTTTCTGATGGAAATCATCGCATCAATGAAGCGATCGAGTTCTGCTTTTGGCTCGCTTTCGGTCGGTTCAATCATCATTGTATCATGAACGGGAAAAGACACAGTCGGCGCATGGAAACCGTAATCCATAAGCCGCTTCGCAATATCATCCACTTCAATTCCTGCGCGTTCTTTGAATTGACTCATATTCAAAATAAATTCATGCCCTACTCTTCCATTCTTGCCTTGATATAAAACCTGAAAATGTTTTTCTAATTTCGATTTCAAATAGTTCGCGTTAAGAATGGCAGTTTTCGTTACTTCTTTCAATCCTTCTCCTCCAAGCATTTTGATATATGCATAGGAGATTAGTAAAATATTCGCGCTGCCCCACGGAGCGGAGGCAACTGCGTGAATTGCTTTTTCGCTACCGATTTTCACAATCGAATGTCCCGGCAGGTACGGAATAAGATGTTGCGCTACACAAATAGGTCCCATTCCCGGACCGCCGCCGCCATGCGGAATTGCGAAAGTTTTATGCAAATTGATATGGCAAACATCGGCACCAATTTTTGCAGGAGAAGTAAGTCCAATTTGTGCATTTAAATTTGCACCATCCATATATACCATACCGCCATTTTCGTGGACGATGTCGCATATCTCTTTAATATGTTCTTCAAATACTCCGTGCGTGGATGGATAAGTTACCATCAAAGCAGCGAGAGCCTCTTTGTGCAGTTTTGCCTTCGCTCTCACATCATCAATATCAATATTGCCATTTGCATCGCAATTCACGACGACAACTTTCATTCCAGCCATTACTGCGCTGGCGGGATTAGTGCCATGCGCGGAAGATGGAATAAGTGCGACATCGCGCTGTGACTGTCCGTGATCCTGATGAAATGCACGAATTACAAGCAAACCGGTCAGCTCACCCTGCGCGCCGGAATTCGGCTGGAGTGATGCCGCTGAAAAATCGGTTGCTTTGCAAAGAGCGCTTTCTAATTCCTCAAATATTTTAAGGTATCCTTTTGCCTGATCTGTTGGCACAAACGGATGAATGTTTGCAAACTCCTGCCACGTTAACGGAATCAATTCTGCTGCGGCATTCAATTTCATCGTACAAGAACCAAGAGGAATCATTGATGCTGTGAGCGAGAGATCTTTGTTTTCTAAACTTTTAAGATAACGCATC
Source organism: Ignavibacteriota bacterium (assembly GCA_963833465.1). Taxonomy (GTDB): domain Bacteria; phylum Bacteroidota; class Ignavibacteria; order UBA10030; family UBA10030; genus Fen-1298. The sequence goes on from CAWHXW010000003.1 coordinate 81,793, forward strand.
ATAGCCGTTTCAGAATGATATGAGTTGAATACAGGATGCTGAAGATACGCGCTCATTCTTTGAAATGGAAAAGGAAATAGTACTGCCGTAAATCCAAACGGAGTATTATGCGATTGCTTATAAACATCTGCGCCTTTAACTTTTGCAAAAACATTAATAAGTACTTCGACATCTTCGAACGAAGTAGTTTCATCAAGCGAAATACCGACATATTTGTCTTCGATGAAGCGAAGGTTATAACCAGCTTCAAGCGCCAGTTGAAGAATTTGCATCGCTTGTTTCTTGTTAGTGATTTCTATTTTTAACGTATCAAAATAGATTTCGTTAAGTTGTCTGAAGCCGCGTTTTATAAGTTCAGTATCCAACAATTTAGTCAAACGATGAATACGGGTCGCAATTTCCTTGATACCTTCTGGTCCGTGATAAATTGCGTACATTGCAGACATTATAGCTAACAATGCTTGTGCAGTACAAATATTTGATGTAGCTTTTTCGCGGCGAATATGCTGTTCTCTTGTTTGAAGTGTCAGACGGTACGCATTATTATTTTGTGCATCAATTGAAACACCAACGATTCGTCCTGGCATGTTGCGAATGAATTCACTTTTAGTTGCAAAGAATGCCGCATGCGGACCACCATAGCCGAGCGGAATTCCAAATCGTTGAGAGTTGCCGACGACAATATCCGTACCGAATTCACCCGGAGGTGTAAGCAATGCTAGCGCCATTAAATCTGTTGCAACAACAGCAATTGCGCCTGCATCATGCACTTTCTTGATGAATCCGCGCCGATCAATTACTGCGCCGTCTTCACAGGGATATTGAATGAGTGCTCCGAAGAATGATTTATCAAATTCCACTGTATTAGAATTACCAACGACAATTTCAATATTATGAGGAGTGGCGCGTGTAAGAATAACATCTATCGTTTGACGGTAGCATCGCGCAGAGACAAAAAATTTATTTGCCGATATTTTTTGAGATTTATTGACGATTCCATACGCCATTGTCATTGCTTCTGCAGCGGCAGTACCCTCATCTAATAATGAAGCGTTTGCAACCGGCATTCCCGTAAGGTCTGCAACCATTGTTTGGAAATTAATAAGCGCTTCGAGCCTGCCTTGTGAAATCTCCGGCTGATATGGCGTGTATTGTGTATACCAACCAGGATTCTCCAGGACATTTCGCCTAATAACGCTTGGTGTGATGCTGTTGTAGTACCCCTGCCCTAGATACGATTTCAAAACGATATTATTCTTTGCAATTTCACGAAGATCATTCAATATTTCATACTCTGTCTTTGCGGAGTCAATTTGAGTTTCCTGCTTACTGCGGATGATTTTTGGAATTGTTTGATCAATCAACTCATCCATAGAACTAACGCCGACGGCATTAAGCATTTCTGAAATTTCATGCTCGCGCGGACCTAGATGGCGAGATAAAAATTCATTTTTTTGTTGTAATGTTTTCATTCTCAGCTTTTAAGATAATAGTATTTAGTTGGAGATATTCAAGCGCTTTCGCAGCAGCAGCTTGTTCGGCTTCTTTCTTGCTTCTGCCGAAACCGCTGCCGTATGATTGATCTGCAATTAACACCTCTATTGTAAAACGCCTGTCGTGTTCTGGTCCTTCTTCATGCATAACGAAATATCTTGGAATTCCTAACGAATGTGCCTGTGTATATTCCAGAAGGGTACTTTTAAAGTTATCATCTGCTATAGCAGAATTAAACACATCTCGATTTTTCAACAGCGCAGCATAAATAAATTTTTGTGCTACTTCCAATCCGCCATCTAAATATAAAGCGCCGATTACAGATTCTACGGCATCCGCAATGATAGATTCTGAACCGTTATCGATAGATTGTGCAGCGCTAGTACTTAAGAGCATAAAATCTGATAAACGTAGATCTTTTGCGCATTGTGCCAAAATTTTTCTATTGACCAATCGTGAACGTAATTTAGTCAATTCCCCTTCTTCCATATTAGAATAAGTTAGGAAGAGATGTTCAGCTACAACTAAGTTTAAAATTGCGTCGCCTAAAAATTCCAAACGCTCATTGGAATTCGATTTCTCTTCAAGAAATTGAAGATAGGAACGGTGAAGCAGTGCTTGTAAGAACAATTTCCAATTGCAAGGATAATAATGAATAGCTTCTGTGAATTTTGTAAAATCAAATTTTGTAGAGCGAAGTTTATCTACAAGGAATTTGAATTGCTCGTCTCGCGAGAAACGAGAAAACCACTTTAGGCGTAATCGGCAGAAAAGCCGACGGAGTACATTATTCAACACAACTCCTTCAGCTGCGCTGAAAATATATAGCGAGAATTAGTGTTCTTCTTGATACTTTCTAAATAAAAGTGAAGCGTTATGTCCGCCAAATCCAAAAGTGTTGCTTATTGCTACATTAACTTTCCAATCCTGTGCTTTATTTGGAATGTAATTTAAATCGCATTCCGGATCAGGAGTCTCATAGTTAATTGTCGGATGAACTCTATTGTTCTGAATTGCTAATATGGTTGCCACAGCTTCGATTGCACCTGCCGCGCCAAGAAGATGGCCTGTCATAGATTTTGTGGAATTAACAGCAATTTTTTTTGCATGTTCTCCAAAGACCGTTTTAATAGCGGCAGTTTCAGTTTTATCGCCCGGCGGTGTTGAAGTCACCATGAGAATTCACATGATCGATATCTTCTGGAGCTAATCCTGCATCGTGAATGGCAATACGCATTGCACGTACAGCGCCTTCTCCTCCCGGTGCTGGTTCAGTGATATGGTGTGCATCTCCGGAAAAGCCAATGCCGGCGATTTCTGCATAAATTTTTGCACTGCGATTTATAGCATGCTGTAATTCTTCCAGAATAAGAATTCCTCCACCTTCTCCCATTACAAAACCATCTCGGTCTTTATCAAATGGACGGCTGGCTTTTTGCGGGGCGTCGTTGCGTGTTGAAAGAGCTTTTAATGCGTTGAATCCAGCGATTCCCATCGGACAAATGCTTGCTTCACCTCCGCCCGTAACCATTACATCGGCGTCACCGCGTTGAATATGAATAAACGAATTACCAATAGAATGAGACGATGTTGCACATGCAGAAACCGTTGCGTAATTAACACCTTTTAGGCCATAAATCATTGAAATACGTCCCGCAGCAATATCTGGAATCAACATTGGGATAAAGAATGGACTTATAAGGCGCGGACCTTTTCCTTCTATAAAATTTATAAACTGCTTGTGATAAGTCCACATGCCGCCGATGCCCGAGCCGTAAATCACACCAATACGCTCGCGATCTTCTTTCTCAAAATTCAATTCTGAATCTTTTATCGCATCCTGGCATGCGGCAAGTCCGTACAGTGTAAATAAATCGGCACGCTGTGCAAGTTTTCGATCCATATATTTTAACGGATCAAATCCTTTAACTTCACATGCGAATCTCGTATCATAAATACTGGCATCAAATAGTGTAATTGGGCCTGCACCGCTTTTTCCGTTCATCAATGCCTGCCAATACTCCTGAACGGTATTACCAAGAGGTGTAATGACACCCATTCCTGTCACAACTACTCTTCGCTTATTTGCACCAAAAGCCATGATTTCTTCCTCATTAAAATATCTTGGTCCTTCGTTTAGGACTCATCAGTACACATTGTCAATCAGTAATGCTCTATTAAGGGAGCAAAGTCATGTGAAGCAATTGCTCCCTAATACAATGTATTACCAAAGAGGATTTAGATGCCCTTTGTTTTTAAATAATTAAGTACATCGCTCACGTTGGTAATTTTTTCAGCATCTTCATCCGGAATTTGAATATTGAATGCTTTTTCAAATTCCATTACTAATTCAACTGTATCAAGAGAATCTGCACCAAGATCATTTGTGAATGATGCTTCCGGTGTCACTTGAGCGGCATCAACGCCTAATTTTGACACGATAATTTCTTTTACTTTTTCAGCAGTATCTGCCATTGTATTACTCCTTAGTTTGTTGAAAGAATATTATTGAATTATTTGTTCATTTACATAACAAGTCCGCCGTCCACATTTAACACTTGGCCGGTAATATAACTTGCAGCCGGAGATGCGAGGAAGGCAACTACATTCGCAATTTCTTCTGGCTTTGCAATTCGTTTCATCGGAATCACATTCATTAATGCTTCACGCTGCTGCGGTGTTAGCTTCTGAGTCATTTCTGTATCGATGAATCCAGGCGCAACTGCATTTACTTGAATATTGCGAGATGCAAATTCTTTTGCAAGTGTTTTCGTAATTCCAATGACGCCTGCTTTAGAAGCTGAATAATTTACTTGGCCTGCATTGCCCATTACACCTACAATTGATGCAATATTGACAATTTTTCCTTGTCTTTGACTAAGCATCTGCCTTGAAACGGCTTTGCAAAAATTAAATGTTCCTTTTAAATTAATAGCGATTACCGAATCCCACTCATCTTCTGACATCCGCATTATCAAATTGTCCCTAGTAATGCCAGCGTTATTTACAAGAATATCTATATGCTGATATTCCTTTATCACTGCATCTACTGTAATTTGCGCCTCGGCAAAGTTGCGAACATCGGATTGAATTGCTATTGATTGAACACCTTTAGTGCGTATTAAGTTCACTACTTCATCGGCTGCACCTTCTAAACGGATATCAGTGAATGCCACATTTGCACCTTCCGAAGCAAGCTTGATGGCAATTTCCCTGCCTATGCCGCGTGCCCCGCCTGTTATTAGTGCAACTTTATTATCAAGAGAACCCATATAAATCCTTTTATAACAATATTGATAAAACTATTAAACTTTATTGACAAGTCCTATAATCCTACTTTTATTTTATATTTCTTATGTCACTTAGCTTTTCAATTCCAAGAATTTTGACATTGCTGTTAATCCGTTTCGCTAATCCTTGAAGCACTTTGCCTGGACCGACTTCGATGAATGTTGTTGCGCCATCGGTAATCATGTTTAATATACTTTCTTCCCATCTTACTGGACAAACAAGTTGCTTAGTTAAAAGATCACGTATTTCATTAGAGTAACGTGTCGGTCGGGCTGTGACATTCGCAAATACCGGAATTTTAGCGTCATTGATTTCTGTTTTATCCAACGCTGCCTTTAATCCAGTTTTTGCAGATTCCATTAACGGAGAATGAAATGCGCCGCTTACCGGAAGTTCTTTTACAATTTTTGCACCTCGTGTTTTTGCAAGCTCCATCGCTTTTCGCACGCCTGCAGATGAACCGGAGACGACAATTTGTCCGGGTGAGTTAAAATTTGCCGCTTGCACAATTCCATTTGCCGATGCTTCTACGCACAATACATTGATCATCTTTGAATCAAGACCAACAATGGCAGCCATTGTCCCAGGATGGTCTGCACCAGCCTGTTGCATTAATTCACCGCGCAAGCGAACAAGTTTTAATCCATCTTCAAATGTCAATGCGCCTGCGGCTACTAACGCAGAATATTCACCAAGTGAATGTCCTGCAGTCATTTCGAATTGTGTTTTATTTAAAATATGGAAAAGAACAGTGCTGTGCAAAAAAATTGCCGGCTGCGTATTTTTTGTTTGTTTCAATTCCTCATCCGGACCATTAAAACATAGTCTGCTGATTGAAAATCCAAGTATTTCGTCAGCTTTATTAAATAGTACTTTCGCTGCAGCATTGCCTTCATATAGGTCTTTGCCCATACCGACATATTGTGAACCTTGTCCAGGAAAAATAAATGCTGTTTTAATCATAGTTATTATTTTTCTTTATTTTGCAGCGACCATTTTATCAGCATCGAACCCCACGTGTACCCGGCACCGAATGCTGCGAGAACAATATTTTGTCCACGCCGCAATTTTCCAGCTTGCCACCATTCCGATAAACAAATCGGAATCGTTGCTGCTGTTGTGTTACCGAAACGATCTATATTAATCATCACTTTGTCGTTATCGATTCCCATACGTCGCGCTGTTGCATCGATAATGCGCAAATTTGCTTGATGCGGCACAAGCCAAGCAATATCATTGCCGTTCAGATGATTACGTTCTAAAATCTCCGCTGAAACATCAGCCATTCCTACAACAGCACTCCTAAAAACCGATTTTCCATCTTGAAAAACATAATGCATTTTTTTATCAACCGTTTCGTGAGTTGGTGGGTTTAGACTTCCTCCGCCTTTTAAATTCAAAAAAGGTCCACCGGAACCATCACTGTATAAACATTGATCGACAATACCGTAATCTTTTTCATCTGTCGGTTCAAGCAATACAGCCCCAGCGGCATCACCAAACAAAATACAAGTGTTGCGATCAGTATAATCGGTGATGGAGCTCATCTTATCCGCGCCGACAACGATGACCTTGGAGTGCACTCCAGTTTCAATGAAGCGCGCGCCAACGCTAAGGGCATATAGAAATCCAGAGCATGCCGCGTTCAGATCAAATCCCCATGCTTTGCTAGCACCAATTTTTTCTTGCACAACATATGCTGTTGCCGGCAGCATCATGTCCGGTGTAATAGTTGCAACGATTAGTAAATCAATTTCTTTGGCAGCAATACCTCGATTAATCAGAACTTGCTGGACTGCCTTTACAGCCATATCTGAGGTCGCTCCTTTTTCAAGTATGCGTCTCTCACGGATACCAGTGCGTGTACGAATCCATTCATCGTTAGTATCAACCATTTTTTCGAGATCAGTATTCGTGAGAATCTTTTCTGGAACATAGTGACTAACCGCCGTAATTGTTGCTCGCTGTAATTCCATCGTAACTTTAATTAAAATCCTTTCTCTGCCAAAGCCGTTTCAATTTGTTGATTTACTTTATTCTGTGCCACTTCTGCAGCACGGAGAATCATATTTTTAATACCTTTTGCAGTTGAACTCCCATGACCAATAATTACTACGCCGTTCACTCCCAACACCGGCACGCCGCCTTCTTTGTTTGGATCCATATCTCGAAGTGATGCTTTGAGCGGCCATAATGCTGCACCTACAGCGAGTTTGTTGATTATTCCGTGTAATGAGAATTTCTTCAGTCTGCTTTTCAGAAATGGCGGCATACTTTCGCCAAATTTTAGAACAACATTCCCTACAAAACCATCACACACAACTACATCAGCTTTTGATTTGAGGATATCGCCGCCTTCAATATTTCCGATAAAATTGTGATTGCTCGCCGAAAGAAGTTTGTACGCTCCTAGCACAGCTTCCGTGCCTTTTGATTTTTCTTCGCCTACATTTAGCAGGGCGATCGAAGGACGTTCTTTTTTTCTTATAAGCTTAACATAAATACTTCCCATAACGGCAAATTCATATAGATGTTGAGCTCGGCAATCAACATTAGCACCGGCATCTACTAAAAAGCAATCATCATTTACTGCAGGAATAAAAATGCCGATAGTCGGCCGGCTGACATGTCTAATTCGCCCTAAAATTAGTGTTGCAGCCGAAAGCACAGCGCCGGTATTTCCAGCGCTGACAAATGCATCGACACTTCCCTCTTTATGAAGATGTATTCCAACAGCAAGTGAAGAATCTTTTTTTTGTTTGAGGGCTGCAGTTGGAGAATCCTCCATAGTGATAACTTGCGATGCATGTAATATCGTGAATGATAAATGTTCCGCCTTTTGCTGTACAAGCTGCGGGCGAATGGCTTGTTCATTACCAACGAGAGTAATTTCAAATTGCTCATGGGATGTTCGGAGTGCTTCTATGGCACCAGCAACTTCACGCTCTGGTGCATAGTCTCCACCCATAACATCAAGAGCAATACGTAATTTCTTAGGAGATTCCATGAAATTCGCTTCAGCCACCTATATTCCGGTACCGAGGCGTATCCTGCTGATTAGGCTTCCTTCGGGGTTATTATGGAGCGGCCATTATAAAATCCGCAGTGGGGACATACCCGGTGTTGCAGTTTTTGTTCATGGCAATTAGGGCATTCTTGCGTTGACGGTGCCTCTGCCTTGTAATGTGTTCGGCGCTTACGTCCACGAGTTTTAGAATGTCGTCGTTTAGGATTAGGCATATTATATTCCTTAAATTATATACTCATTTATGGGACAGCTTCCTGAGTGCATCCCAGCGTGAGTCTATCGCTTGAGCACCGCAGGTGCAACTTTCGATATTTTTATTCACCCCACATATCGCGCAAAATCCCTGACAGTCTTCCTTACATAAGAGCTTTTGAGGGATGTTCAGCAAAATATATTGCCGCACATCATCATCCAAATCAATGTAATTCATATCAGTGCCGAGGATCTGGATCTCTTCATCTTTTTTCAGATCAACAGTGGAGCGAGTACCTTGAACATACATCATCGAATATTGAGTACTCATTTCCTGATTGAAATTTTCAAGACACCGATCGCAAAAAAAACTTCCTTCTGCTCGTATTCCTGTTTGAAGAAAGATTTGCTGTGCACTTTTATCTAACTTGGCATCAATTCTAATTGTGCCGCTAAACTTCTCATCCAGACCAATCTTCGAAGGTTTCGTTTCAAAGTGATACTCGTGAATTCCTTCCGAGAGATTTGAAATATTAATCCGAAATTCAGCTATCGAGCTCATAACGTGAACCCCGGCTCAACTCGAAGCCATTAAAATTGGCGAAAATGAACATACTTTCCAAAAAACGTTTAAAAATATACCTATTTCTATAAAGAGAATCAAGAAAAAAAGTTGACTATGAATAAAATCGCATTAATTATTATTTTCATTCTATTCAAAAAACTTTTCAGGTGCGGGATTGTTATAACTTTTTTCAAATTATAACTTAGGGTAAATCCTGCAAGCGACGCTTGGATTAGTTTTCTCAAATAAATTAATAAATCATAGTTCAGTCTATATCCGCAGTAGATTTTATCAGTGAGAATTATTCAGAGTATGTTACGTTTTTGGGATTGAAAAATTTTGAAGCGACGCATGCATTATTTGTCAGTAATTGATTAGCTTTTTTCGCATCACCTTCAGCGCATGATTGATTTGATGTTCTACGGTTCTCATGCTGAGGCAGAGAGATTCGGCAATCTCTTGATTTGTTTTCCTTTCAAACCGGCTTAGAAGAAATATTTCCCGGCATCTCTTTGGCAAATCGTTGTTGATGATGTCCTCGAGTTTTTCTTCTAATATAACTAATTGCAGCACTTTTCCGGGATCATCATTTTCAGATGGCACAGGTGCTGGAATTTCGTTTTTCAATCGTTCCCTGGTTTTACGGTAACGAATAGCGTCGCGAACAAGATTCCTGCTGATGCGTAAGATATAAGCCATGAAACTTAGATGAGACTTGAGTGATTTACGATTTTCCCACACCTTAATAAATGTTTCTTGGACAATATCATGCGATACATCTACTGATCGTGTCTGGAACAATACGTACCGAAACAGAACAGGTTGATATTGATTGTAAAGCATCCGAAAAGATTCCATATCGGAACTTTTTACCTTTTCCAAAAGCTGAATGTCTGATTTTTCTTGTTCCACTTTTTCAGTGAGAAGATTATTTGGGGGAGACTATGGTATGTAAAATATGATGAGTAAATGAAAATTGCAATAATATCTGCGAATTATTATCATAACACTTGGTTTGTCGTAGGTGCTTTAAGGAGGATAATCGTTATTCTTATAGGCAGTGTGGTGAAGCATCAATTTATTATTATTGACGTTATATTAAACTAACTTTGTTGAGAATTACCCATACTAAGTTTTTATCTAACAATATGTCATGTTGCAAAAGTTGAATATTCAAGGTGAGAATATGCGATATACGTTTTGCATTTTATCAGCAATACTTCTTTTAAGCGGATGTGAGAAGAAAGATATTATTGTTGATCCGTCAAGTCAGTCATCTAAAAGCGCCAGTCAACAAATTGGTAATATCTTGTATACATTTACAACTTCAAAAGTTGTTTATAATATTTCTGACACACTTAAAGCAGGATTGATAGCTGATAATATCGGAAAAGATACAGAAATGACAGTAATGATATCTTGCATGGGATTTCCCTGGACATTGAAAAATGCAAATGGAATGACAATAATGCAAAAGCAATATGGAGTGATTTGTAATTCTATATCTCGAGCAATTTTAGCTCCCGGTCAATACTTCTTGATGGACGAAATAAACGTTGTCATACCGGACGATAGTTCTTTAATTGGCTCTGATACATTAAGCATGATGAATTTATCAGTAGACATTTCTATTCATTAGATTTTGCCCGCTGACCATTGGTTCAATCTAATGGAATGAACCTCCCGAAAAGATAGCGGGCAAACATTTGTGCATTTTGCATTGTGCGTAAAAGTTTTATTAAAAGCTGAAAGTGAAGTGAATAAACTCGTTTGTTTCAGTATTTGAGAGATATATGAAGAAAATAATATTTACTTTCATTTTACTTTCATCTTCAATGATTGCACAGATAAATCTTGTAGCTCATACGGGTCTAAGTGTGCCTTTTTCAAGTTTGGTCAATTCTATCCAGCCTGCTTTTCTTGATAGCTACTGGTCAAATGGAATCAATACATCGTTTGATTTTGAATATTGCATCACAAAGAATATTTGGTTAGCTCCTTGTATCGAACGCGAATTTTATCGATGGAACAATTTTAATTACTATGGGCCTTTGCCTACCGAAGATTATATCGGTTCAGCACAGGGAGAGAATTCTAATGTCTATCGTGCTATGTTAGAAGCAAAAATTCTTGCTTCACATAAATTTATAACATTTAACGCAGAATTATATTTTACAATCGGCTTAGGTTATACAATTGAAAAGATTGGAAGAATCAAAGCTAATATTATTGATTTTATAAATGGCCCAAGTTACGGTCATATCTGGAATATCAGCTATCCAAACAGAAGCTATTGGAATAATAGTCTTGGCGTTGGAACTCGCACTATTATATTTGGGCCAATTGCATTGGATATAAATGCAAAATACTTTACTGATTATGCTGAAAGATTTTATGTTTCATATAATGTTGGTATTGCCTATTCAATCGTTTATTAATTTACTTGCGACATAGCCAACGATTCACGTTGACTTATTGAGACAGCAAAAATGATTGTAGACAACCAAATACAAAATATTGATCAAAAAAATTTGATTCATCAATGAAAACATTATGAAATGTCAATGGGCAAAATTTATTTCAAATAGTACAAGGAGATCTATCATGAAGACTCAATTCTTTATCCTTTTTTTCTTTTCCTTAACGCTTTATAGTTGTCGTCACAGGTACTGAACCGCAATCTTCTCCGGGTCAGCCAATTGTTCGGGAACTCAATACTGTTGAAAAAACTGTTGTCACATCCGATAATTCATTCGGAATAAAGCTTTTCACGCAAGTCAACACCAGCGAGCAGAACAATAATGTATTTATATCACCGTTCAGTGTTTCGATGGCTTTAGGCATGCTGTTAAATGGTGCCAGCGGCGAAACACTTGATTCGATGAAACGGGTTCTTGAAAATTCCAACCTTACAATGCAGGAGATCAATGATTCCTATAAAAACATCTCTTCTTTTCTTACGAATCTTGATCCTCAGGTGACATTCCAAAATGCAAATTCTGTTTGGTATAGAAACGGTTTTGCGGTTTTTCCATCTTTTATAAATAATTGCCAAACATATTTCAACGCGCAAGCCACATCACTTAACTTTACTTTACATAGTGCGGTCACTACAATTAATAATTGGGTTAATTTGAAAACGAACGGAAAGATACAAACAATTCTCGATACAATACCGCCGTACAGTAGTAATGTATTTAATTAACGCCATTTTTTATAAAGGCTCATGGACATATCAATTTGATCCCACAAAAACCGCTGATGCAACATTTACAACTTCTACCGGAAACACGGTTTCTTGTAAACTTATGAATCAAGAAAACACTTATGCATATTATGCTACAGACCAAGTACAGGTTATTGACTTGCCATACGGCGATTGCTCGTTTAGTATGACAATCATCCTGCCTAAAATAGGTTCTTCCATCGATCAATATACAGCAAGCTTGACCCAGCAACAATGGAATATATTGATAGGCAATTTAGATTCAACGAGAGTCATTCTGTCTATGCCAAAGTTCACAATGGAATTTGATAAATCACTTAATAGTGAACTAACTGCTTTGGGAATGGGAATTGCTTTTTCTAGTGCTGCCAATTTTTCGAATCTCGCAAATGGGCCGTTATTTGTCAGTGAAGTACATCATAAAACATATCTTGAAGTAGACGAAGAAGGAACTACTGCGGCAGCTGTGACTTCAATTAGTGTCGGTACGTCTGTGAGAACAGAGACACCAATGATGACCATTAATCATCCATTTATTTTAGCCATACGCGAGCATTCATCAGGAACAATTCTTTTCATTGGAAAAATCGTAAATCCTAATTCCTAACATAAATAAGAAATTAATCAGCAAAATAAAAAAAAATAATATGTACAAAAGCAAAATTGAAACAATAGCGGATACAGCGCGAAATCTTTGCAAATACAACTGTCTCTATATGTCGCATACAAAATTTAATAATTTTCCAAATGATCATTATACCGTTCGTTGTAATTTAGACAAATCTTATTATAACGGAATCATTCATCTGGTTCGTGTAGATCAAGCAGGACGTGGCAATAATTAGAGAATTAATTTTTATTATTTGTTTAAAATATTGCAGGATATAAATATGAAATTAAGACAATTGCTGCATTGGTTCAGAAGTATTGGAACGCCGAACAATAATGATTTAATATCCCGTGCAATTGATGATGTACTGGAAGTCAAAGCACGGCAAATCCAAGCGATCGATCCGGAGACTCACGATCGATGGCAAAGCTTGAAGTTTGGGCTCGAAAGAAGGCATGCCTCAAGAAGTACGAACAAATTTATTTTTCAAAAAGTTTTACGCAAGCCGGCAATATCTTTTGCGATTGCATGTGCAATTCTCATCGCAGTTGGCGTGATTTGGATGCAAAGAGCATCCACAAAGATTTATGAAACAACAAGAGGCCAGCATTCTACAATTGTACTGCAAGATAGTACAGAAGTTATTCTCAATGCGCTTTCTGAAATATCGGTAAATCGAATGTCCACAGATCGGGCACGCAGTGTATCACTCAAGGGAGAAGCGATGTTTCATGTGCACAGAAATGGAATGCCGTTTATAATTGCTACGGATATTGGAACGGTGCAAGTGCTGGGAACGGAATTTAATGTACGGGTAAGGGATGGACGAATGGAGGTTGCTGTGCTGAACGGCAGCGTCAAAATGAGTGTTAGGCGAGACGGCATTGATAGCAGTATTATATTAGGTAAAGGCCAGATAGCGTTCTGCTCTAAAAATGAATTCCCTGATGCGCCCGGTAGTCTTCCGTTTGCGGATTATCCAGGATGGATGAAAGGAAAGCTTATGTTTTATCGCTCAACACTTAGTTTCGTTTGCAGTGAGTTAGAAATGCAGTTCGATATCAAAATTCGAATCGAAAATCCGCGCTTGCAATCAACAACGCTTACCGGTGTAATCGACAGTCAATTTGCAGAGAGCGCTGTAAAGACGCTTGTTCAACTTACAGGAACAACAGTTCAATATGAGAATGGCTTGTACAATATTTATTAGTCTTCTTCTAATTACTAGTTTATGGAATACGGGAACGGCTCAACAGATACTTGAGCATTCTTCTTTTCGATGGATCAACCTGCCGCTGCAGTCTGCTCTCGATTCTATGATGAAACGGTATTCGGAATCCATTATTTATCTTGACAATGATGTTGAGGGGAAAAGAGTTTCAGTTAACTGTTCAAATTGTGGATTCGATCAAGCTTTGAGTTCTGTATTACAGGGCATGTCGCTGACGTGGATCCAAAGAGGCAATCAAATTATTATCAAGCGACAAGAAACACAAATCACAGAACAATATGCGGTTATTTCAGGTGTTGTCACAGATTCAATTACTGGTGAATGGATTCAAGGTGCAAGCATTGTTTTACAGATGCCGGAAGATCAAAACAACAGAGTAATTAAACGCTGGTGCCCGACAAATACATTCGGATTTTTCTCTTTGCCGCGCTTACCAATGGGTCGTTATATTATGACCGTTCATGCTATTGGATATGGACCAATTACGATAGTCATGGACAGTATTACAATGGAATCAGTACGCCTGAATGTAAAAATGGTGCCGAAAGCTATTGTATTAGCAGAAGTAATAATTGAGGAGAATCGGTCTGGATTAGCTTCTGTAGAACAATTTTCTCACGGTGTATATCGCCGCTCTGTGCCATCCGATCAGAATCAGTATATGCTAGATGGGGGAAGAATCTATAATCCAGCCCACTTTGGAGGTGTGCTAAGCACGTTCAGTCCTGAGGCACTCACCGATGTTCAAATTTTTTTAGGCGGATTACCGCCTTCCTACGGAGGGCGTCTTGGAGGAATTATGGATCTTTCTCTGAAGGATGGATCACGTTATGGAATTGAGGGGTCGGCGGGAGCGGGAACCTTAGGGACCCAACTTTCCTTGGAAGGACCAATTGCTGAGCAGACTACATTCTTAGTATCTGGCAGGAGAGGTTATCCGAATGCGGCTTGGAATTTTTTTACTCAGAATGCAAATTCACAAAGTCAAACTTATACATCCGAATGGACTTCTAAGTTGACTCATCGCTTGTCGGGCGGTGATCAGATTTCGTTAAGCGGGTACTGGAATCAGGACTCCTACGAAAATAATGTTAAAGATGCCGGAGAAATATTAGACAACGATTTTTCATGGGGGAATACAATGGTCGATCTTCGGTGGATCAGTGTTGTGTCATCGTCGTTGTTCCTTCATGCATCTGCAGTATATAGCAAGTACGATTTTAAACTGCAACATATATTAAATGAGAATTCCATTTTTTTCTCAACAGCACAACGCACATCGGAATATGCTATTGAAGACTGGAGTATTGATGCGCAAGCTGAAAATTATTACACCGAAGATCACACACTGCTAGCAGGAGTGGAATTGATACATCATCGGATAAATGGAACGATAAGTCAATTTTCTACACAAATTGCACCGTTTTCATTAAGTGATGCGGCATCATGGGAAATGTCGGTGTATTTTCAAGATCAATGGAAAATTCTATCGCAAGCGCTTGCAGAATTTGGCGGACGTATAGGCAGCTTTACGACCGGTGTGGGAACATTCTCTGCCGTTGATCCGCGATTTTCGCTTCTTGCTGCACTCAATGAACAAACACATTTATATAGTTCCCTTTCTATTATTAATGAATACTTGCATCCTTATCGCAACAGCGGAGTATTTCTATTCTATCCGACAGTTTTTTGGTATCCTTCATCAGACAGCATATCGCCATCCAACTCACTTCATGTAACATTCGGCGTCGAACGAAGTATGATGAATGATATATATCTTTTATCGGCTGAATTGTACTATAGGATCACAAACAACCTTCATGAATTCAAAAATGATACTTCTTCAAATTCTTCTGCCAATCTTGAACAATTGAATTTGTCGGGTACTGGAAAAACATACGGACTACAATGCAATATCAGGAAAATTCTTGGACCATTAACGGGTTCTATTAGTTACAATTTGTCGTGGTTATACGAATCGTTTGTAGAAATCAATGCCGGCAAAGAGTTCATTCCTCCGTTTGATCGGCGGCACGAATTACAATTAGCATCTACATACATGATAAATGAGAACTGGATGGTCGGTATGCTCTGTGTAGTAGCATCTAGTCAGACTTCCGTTTTTGAATCTAACTCTATTCCATCTTTGCAATCCCTCAGAACAACAAAAATAATTGTAGGTGCTACAAACAGTGAATTAATTGATGTAAATGGCAGCAAGCTTCCCGGATTTCAAAGACTGGAGCTAAATGTAACATGTAAGTTCGTGGTCAGTAATTTACCTTGCCAGTGCACTTTTCGTTTGTTGAATAGTTATGGCTTGATAGATCCATTTCAATGGAAAATACTGCGGAGTGCTTCGGGTGATTTGAGTTGGAGCGCAGAAGCACGAAATATAAGTTTATTCCCATTGTATCCTGTATTGGAATTTATAATAAGGTTATAATTAACTTTACGAGAGAAAAAAGTAACGGAGAGTGATAAAATATATGGATAAATATAAAGTGCAAAATTGATAAGTTGCTTATAAGAATTTTATAGAAGAAGATTAATATTCATATGAAAACTATTATGCATATAATTTATTTAAAGAATTTGTGAAGCTGTAAAGAATCTTCCTCCCGCTTAATATTTTAATATTTTCCCATATAAAACTTGATTATATCTTGAATAATTATTATTTAAGATTAAATATAAAAAGCTGCAGACCGAAGAATTTGAATTCTTCAATGATGTAAGGTGACCTGTTTGGTTGACAGTACGAACGATAGATAAGTAAAACCTCGTCGATCGTGGTAAAGGGTTGATAGGCGGGAAACCAACCGATTATCAACTCTCCTTCAGTATGCATCCTAATTGGTGATCCCAATTTGCAAAGAATTGAGCGTCTTCGACTCTCGTTAGATCAAATAACAAGAAGTGTGCAAAAAGGAAAGCCGAAAGAAGAAAAATACTGTGAAGGTTCAAAAACTGTGGATATAAACTGTATATTAAAATAATGAATCCATCAATTAAAATTTCTCTGTTCCATTGTTTGAATTCAATTTCTCAAGGAGAAATAAACCGCATCAATTCACAGCTTGATGAAGTTGAATTAAAAAGCATCAGCGTGCCATGTTCCGGAAAAATAGCAATTGAATACATTCTAAAATCTGTCGAGACCGGCTCCGACATTGCAATAATTGCCGGCTGTATGACAGGCGAATGCAAATTTCTTCAAGGCAACCTTCGTGCACAAAAAAGGATAGAAGCAATAAATAATCTTTTAATAGAAACAGGTATAGGAGGCGATTGCGTTTGGTTTATTCATCTTGATAGTAAAAATAAAACAGAAAATATTATTAATGAATTAATAATTTGCATACGACAAATTATTAATGAACATGAAAAGACAGCCGAAATATTGTAAGAGAAAAAAATGGAAAGCTTATTAGCAAAGAAAATTGAAGAGGGGGATTTCATTGTTACTGCAGAATATCTTGCAAGTACAAATGTTGAATCCGATCCTATAAGTAAATCGCAAATTTCGGGTGTGGTAGCAGTAAATGTGGCGGACAACCCGAATGGCCCCATAATTTCAAGCTTGGCATCATCAATAAAATTGAAACAATCGGGTATAGAGCCTGTGTACCAAATCGTCACCCGTGATCGCAATAGAATTGCGCTTCAATCTGATATCTTAGGTGCTGCATCATTTGGAATCCAGAATATTCTCTGTCTGTCTGGATATCATCAAAGTATTACGGAAATGCCGGAATCGGCAAATGTTTATGATGTCGACTCTATCCAATTGATAAACATTGTGACAAGGATGAATAATGAAAAAGTTCTTTTAAATGGTACTAAAATTGGCGGCAATTTTTCGATGCTTGTAGGTGCAGTCGCAAATCCTTATTTAAGACCTCTAGAACTTAATATTATGCGTTTGGCAAAAAAAATTAAAGCTGGGGCAAGATTTATTCAGACTCAAGGTGTTTTCAATACAACTGATTTTCATGACTGGCTTAATGCAGCATATCAAGAAGGCCTGACTGAGAGAGCTGCAATTATTGCAGGAATTTATCCACTTGAAAGTTATGACGAAGCAATAAATCTGTTGAAAAAACATACAGATTATTATATACCGGAATCGCATATAAACAGCATTAAAGACGCCGGTGGACTTGCCGAACAAAAGAAAAGAGGAATCGCCATCTGTGTAGAAACGATAAATAAAATAAAAGAAATGAAAGGCTTAAGCGGTATTCATATCATTTCAGGTGGTAAAGAAGATATAATAAATGAGATCATTTCTCAAACCGGATTATAAATAATTTACCATGCCTGAAAAATATCATATTAAAACAAATCATGTTCAACCCAGACTTCCCCGCATAGGAAGATGCGGCATTGTTGACTGGCGGGAAGATTGTGCAGGATGTCATAATTGCGTAAAAAAAGCTTGTGTCTATGATAAATATCGTGAAGAAACCACATTTATCAGAGACCTTGATGAAGTTCATACACTTTATTACGAATGCATGGGATGTTTTTCTTGTGTCCAAAATTGCACTAAGAATTTATTAACGTTAGCATTAAATTCTGAATACCTGAAACTTGGAAATGAATATTGGAAGCCACAAATTATTAGCACGACATGGTTAGAAGCAGAAACGGGTAAGGTGCCCGTATCTGGTGCTGGATATAGGGGAAAATTCTCAGGCCCGGGTTTTGATTCTATGTGGACCGATATGTCTGAAATTGTTCGCCCGACCCGCGACGGCATTCATGGAAGAGAATACATTAGTACATCCGCTGATATCGGCAAAAAACCACACTTTCTAAATTTTAAAGATAATAAATTAGAAACAATTCTCCCTCCGCTTATTTCAATTCCCTTCCCTGTCATTTTTGATATGTCTTCGGAAAAACATTCTCTGCCTGTTCTCGAACCTTGCATTATTGAAACTGCAAATCAAACAGGGCTGATCGCTGTTATTGATTCAAAAAAAT
This sequence comes from Ignavibacteriota bacterium, assembly GCA_963833465.1. Classification (GTDB taxonomy): domain Bacteria; phylum Bacteroidota; class Ignavibacteria; order UBA10030; family UBA10030; genus Fen-1298. The sequence continues at coordinate 100,422 of CAWHXW010000003.1, forward strand.
GGCATTCGATCAAACTGCATGAAAAAGAAAAATATCTGAATAATATTGCTTTTTTCTTAAGTCCGGATGGGCCGCAAATTCCGAAAGAAATTCTCGCTAAAACAAAACTTGTAGAAATTCCAGATACTAATAATATCCAACAACAAATTGCATCGATAAAGAAAAATCATCCGGAAATAATTATCGCCGTACGAGTAATGATGGATGAAAAAGTCGTAAAACGTGTTGATGAGTTATCGAAAATAGATGTTGAAGCAATACACCTGGTTGCAGATCTTGATGGCAACGAAATTGGCAGGAAAAATCCACGGTTCATGAAAGATATTCTCCGAGAAGTTCATGGATGCTTAATAAAAAATGAAAAGAGAGATGAAATAACTATCATCGCAGGCGGCGGAATTGGTTTATCGGAACATATCGCCAAAGCCATTATATGCGGTGCAGATGTTGTTTCAATTAATTTGCCGCTTTTAATTGCAATCGAATGCCGGTTATGTGAAACTTGCAAGCCCGGTGATTACTGTCCATCTAAATTAGACTCGGAAATTGATTTAAATTATGGGGTGGGGCGCATGACTAATTTAATTGGTGCTTGGCACTGGCAATTGGTCGAGCTTATGGGAGCTATGGGTATGCGGGAAGCCCGCAGACTGCGCGGCGATGTTGGGCGAGCTATGTTTAAAGATGAAATCGAAGAAGAGATTTATGGGCCAATCTTTGGAAAATAAAACCAATCTGGAAGAAATAATTCCTCGGAACACTTTTAAAACCCGTGTCCCGCAAGTTGAAGTAAAAAGAGATATTAAACTTGCTCCTTCGAGGTATCGCAACGAGATTGCAAAATATCTCATCTATCGTGATGAAGAAAAGTGTAAAATGTGCGGTACTTGCGTTAAGACATGTACAAAAGGTGTTCACGTATTTAAAAAGGGTTATAAATTATTTGCAGCTCCGCTGAGTTATAAATGCAATGGATTCGTTTGCGAGAAAACGGAAAACTTTTGTATTGCTAAATGTCCAAACGGCGCTTTGAGGTTGGTAAAAAATCCGATGATGGAAGTAATGGGTGATTATCGCTGGTCATCAGACATGATTCTTGCAACTTGGAGAATGGCAGAAACTGGAGAAGTAATCCCTGAGGATTATGATTTTGAATATGAAACAGGCGACTCCGGCGGGGGGTTCGATAGAATTAGAATAGTGTATCCGGAAAAACCAGCTGCGGTTGAATCCGATGAAATCGATATAAGTCTTGAATTAAACAGAAGAAATGACGGCAGGCCAAAGATAAAGATTGATGTGCCGTGGTACGGCGGAGGAATGTCGTTTGGTTCAATAAGCAATATAACGCAGTTATCTAAAGTTCGAGCAGCAACCGCCTGGAATACTTTTTCCTGTTCTGGCGAAGGTGGTTACATGGAACGTCTGAGACCATACGACGATCATATGATTACTCAGGTAGCTACTGGACTTTTCGGAGTGAGGGAAGAAACAATTCAAAGAGTTCCGATCGTTGAATTTAAATATGCGCAAGGTGCTAAACCGGGGTTAGGCGGTCATTTATTGGGAACAAAAAATACACCAGCGGTTGCTAAAATGCGAGAAGCAGTACAGGGAATTCCATTATTTTCGCCTTTCCCGTTCCATAGTGTTTATTCAATCGAAGATCACATGAAACATATTGATTGGATAAAACATGTTAATCCGCGTTCTCTGATTTCTACAAAAGTTTCTACTCCAACCGATGTTGACATGGTTGCCGTTGGAAGTTATTATGCAGGCACGCATATAATTCATATTGACGGCGGATATGGAGGAACAGGTGCCGCTCCGGATATTGCCAAAAAAAATATTGCAATGCCAATCGATTATGCAATTCCTAAGGTTCATAATTTTCTTTCATCCGAAGGCGTGCGCGACGCCGTCGTGTTAATTGCCAGCGGTGGTATTCGCAATTATTATGATATTGCGAAAGCAATTTGTCTTGGTGCCGATGGAGTTGTGATAGGAACTGCGGAATTGGTGGCGCTGGCATGTTTAAGATGTAGCAGGTGTGAAAGCGGCAAAGGATGTCCAAGAGGTATTGCAACCACAAATCCTGAGCTTGCTGCTCAAATTACTTTAGAATGGGGAACTCAAAGAATTATTAATCTATACAATGCATGGGCGACAGGAATAATAGATATACTGAAGCGCCTCGGTATGAAGAGCATTAAAGAATTACGCGGACGAACAGATTTGCTAATTCATCTTGATATATCTAAAAAGCAGGAATGAAGGCAGTAGTAGTACATGGATAGAAAGAATATAGAAAAAATAATTAATTCGAAAAGACGCCTGAATCAAAATATTCAGTTTCCAATTAAATCGACGGTTATGGAAGCCGAAGGTGGATGCGGAGTAGTAGGGTTTTGCTGTACAGAGCCGGTACCGGGCAGGCATATTCACGAGCCTTCAAGGTTAATGCATAATCGTGGCAATGGTAAAGGTGGTGGAATTGCAGCTGTTGGTTTCATTCCTGAACAATTAGGTGTATCAAAAGAAGTTCTTGATGATTGCTACATGATGCATATTGCATATCTTGATCCATCTTCTCGTTCTGATGTTGAAAAGAAATATATCGACCCAGTATTTGAAATAAAAAAATCTTCAAAGCTTGATACAGTTGACGATTGGAAAAGTGTTCCCGGACTTGAAGTCAAGCCGCCGGATGTTCACAGATATTTTATTCGAGTAAAAGATACCATATTGGATAAATTTATCTCTGAGAATAATTTTGCGAATCTTGATCGTAGAGATATTGAAGATGAATTTGTAAATCAAAACAGCTTCAAGCTCAATCATGAATTTTATGTTTCTGAAAAAAAGCAGGCAGCTTTTGTGATGTCGCAAGGTCGAAATATTATGATTCTAAAAGTTGTCGGCTATGCAGAAGCGGTTACTCAATATTATAAAATAGATGATCTTTGTGCGCATGTGTGGATTGCACATCAAAGATATCCGACCAGAGGCCGTGTTTGGCATCCGGGAGGCGCTCATCCGTTTACTGCGATGAACATGGCGCTTGTACACAACGGCGATTTTGCGAATTATCATTCTGTCACAGAATATTTAAAGCAGCGAAATATTTATCCGCAGTTTATAACCGATACTGAAGTTTCTGCGCTGATGTTCGATTTATTATCTAGAATTTACAAATATCCAGTGGAATATATAATAGAAGCATTGGCACCGACTACTGAATTGGATTTTGAACGTTTGCCTAAGGAAAAACAGGAAATTTACCGCGCAATTCAATCAACACATATACATGGTTCTCCTGACGGCCCATGGTTCTTTATCATCGCCCGTAATTGCTTAGAGAGCCATAGATTTCAATTACTCGGCATTACTGATACTGCAATGTTGAGACCTCAAGTCTTTGCATTTGTTGACGGAGAAGTTCAGGTCGGAATTATCGGCTCGGAAAAGCAAGCTATCGATGCTACGCTTGCAAGTCTCGCGAAAGATGATAAACGAATTTGCCCTATTGCCGATAAATACTGGAATGCTCGCGGTGGAAGTTATTCAGATGGCGGCGCATTTATATTCGATATTGTAAAAGATGACAAATGGAAACACCGGCTCGAGTGCAAAGATAAATTTGGTGTTCCAGTTGTTATAACCGAAAAAACCGAAAGCTGTGATTTTAAAAAAGAAAATTATGATTCCAAAAACAAGGAACAGATCGAAAAAATAATTATCGAATATGCTTCTGCCGGAAAATATATCCTTGATTTTGTCAGGGATAGTATTCCTCAATGGTCTTTTGATGATATCCGTGTAGCATGCCGGGCAATAAGGAACCTTGGCAAAAATAGTGAACAAACATCTTATGCTATTAATATACTCACATTACTGAATGACAGGAGTTACAAAACAGGAGCTAAAAGACGCTCGCATATTCTTCATATAATTCGGACTGAACTTGGTTTACTATTTAATAGTATTCCAAAACTTGGTTCTGAAAATAAGGAATATTCCGAGTATAGCCTCATTGATTTTGAAACAAGAAAAATGCTTCGAGGACCAAAGAACGACGAAAAAGTTCTTGTTGTTGATTCGAAGAAATTTCCTCCGGAAGGTGATGAATGCGATGCAACGTTAATTGTTAGGGCTTACAAATTAGGATGGAAAAATTTTATACTGTTTAATTGTGCTGGTCAGCGTTATGTTGGCTGCGGTTTTGGACCTGAAACTTATGACGTGACAATTGATGTGTACGGCAGTTCGGGTGATTATCTTGGCTCCGGGATTGACGGAATGACCATAACTGTTCACGGCAATGCTCAAGATCAATTGGGCCAGATAATTAAGGATGGAAAATTGGTTATTCATGGAGATGTCGGTCAGACATTTTTATACGGCGCAAAAGGTGGTTCGATCTTTGTAAAAGGGAATGCTGCCGGACGTCCGATGATTAATTCGGTGGGAAGACCTCGAATTGTTATTAACGGGACAAGTCTCGATTTTCTTGGCGAATCATTTATGGCAGGCGATCCGCACAATAAAGGCGGCTTTGTTATTCTCAATGGCATAAAATTTAATGAAGAAGGTCAATGTGTACCTCTTTCCGAACCTTATCCGGGAAGCAATCTTTTTTCTTTAGCTTCAGGCGGAGCTGCTTTTATCAGAGATCCCAAAAGGAAATTAATTGGCGAGCAATTAAACGGATGTATATTTTCTCCTTTTACTGAAAAAGATTGGGAATTAATATTACCATATCTTGCAGAAAATGAAAAACTTTTTGGAATCAAGATAGATGATTTACTTACTGTTAATGGTAAAAAGCTCGACCCTATAAAAGTTTACCGTAAAGTTTCACCAAGTATTGAGGGCACTCCATCGACACCGGAAAAAGATGTTTATGGCGAAGAACAAGAGATTGACGAGCTTGCTGAAGAGATTTTGGAATAAAAAAACATTGAAGTAAATATGCCTATAACCATAACTAAAGATAAAAGAGAAGCTGAACTGTTAAATGCAGTTAAGGAAATTTCCGGCGTCAATATTGCCGGATGCTTACAATGCAAAAAATGCACAAACGGCTGCCCTGTCGTAAAAATGGTCGAAGTACCACCTTCGGAGATTATTAGAAAACTTCAGCTGAACGAAAGCGATTCAATATTGAGCAGCGATCTCGTGTGGATGTGTGCTTCCTGTGAAACTTGTTTTTCACGATGTCCCATGCATATTGATATGGCAGCAGTAATGGATGCATTGAGAATTATTTCTATTAAGAAAAACATGGCTAAACAGAAAGGCAATGTCCCGTTGTTTAACAAGTGGTTCTTGAAAACTGTAAGAACCTTCGGCAGGACATTCGACCTTGGAATGATTGCCGCATATAAAGTTGGAACATCGAATTATTTTCAGGACGTAAATAAATTTCCTATGATGCTTCAAAAAGGTAAAATTGCATTGTTCCCATCGTTCAAAGCCGACAAGAAGTATATAACGAAAATATTTAGGAAAAAGAAATAATGCGGATATTTCCCGCCTTCCCTTGATTTAAAAGCGAAGAAAATTAGTTTTGGAGAGTTTGAGCCAAATATGAAATATGCATATTACCCCGGATGTTCAGCAGAATCGACGGCACGCGATCAATATATGTCGATTTGTGAAGTTGCAAAAGCTTTAGACATTGATTTAATCGAGCCGAGGGGCTGGACATGCTGCGGTTCAACTCCGGCTCACCAAACCGATAGGATTCTCTCTCTCGCACTTCCTGCTGCAAATCTTTTGCTTGCAAAAAAAATGGGCCTTGATATGGTCGTCTTCTGTGCAGCGTGTTACAATAGAATGAAAGTCGCTAATTACGAAATTCAAAATAATCCGAACATTAGGAAAGAAATCTCTGAGTCGTTAGGCGAAGATTATGATGGAAGCGTGAACGTAATTCATTTTGTTGAAGTGCTTATTAAAAAAATTGGAGTAAAAAAATTACAGGAAGCTTTCACTCATTCATTAAATGGATTAAAAGTTTGTAATTACTACGGATGTTTATTGGTAAGGCCAAAAGAAGCAACAAATTTTGATAATCCGGAAAATCCTACAATTATGGATAGTCTTGTGACAATAATGGGCGGCGAAAGTATAGACTGGCCGCATAAAGTAGAATGCTGCGGTGGCGGATTTGCTCTCACGCGAACAGATATTGTTATCGAACTTTCTAATTCCATATTGAGCATGGCGAAAGCTGCAGGCGCAGAATGTATGGCAGTTGCCTGCCCGATGTGTCAGGTAAATTTGGATCTAAGGCAGGGAGATATTAATAAAATTAAAAGTAGCAGCCACAACATACCTGTAGTCTATATAACTCAACTTGTAGGTTTGTGTTTAGGTATTGCTCCGGAAAAATTGGGAATGGATAAATGTGTCGTTTCTCCCAAACAGGTTATTGAAACTGTACAATGTGATTAAGATAGAAAGATTTACTCGTGAAGATTGAAAAGAAAAAGATTACTGGCGCTGTTTTGGTCGAAGGCGGAGGCATTGCCGGAGTTCAGGCGTCCCTCGATCTAGCTAATTCAGGTTACAAGGTTTACTTAGTGAACCGCTCTGCAACTATCGGCGGTATGATGGCTCATCTTGATAAAACTTTTCCAACGGGCGATTGTGCAACTTGTGTTATTTCTCCAAAGTTAGTTGAATGCGCCAGAAATCTTAATATAGAAATTCTTACACTTTCTGAGCTTGAAAAAATTGAGGGTGAACCGGGAAACTTCAAAGTAACAGTAAAAAAATCGCCTCGATATATTAATGAAAAAATATGCAACGATTGTGGAGAATGTACTAGTGCATGTCCAGTTGAAGTAAATGATAAATTTAATCGCGATTTAGGAACGCGAAAAGCAATTCAAAAATATTATGCTCAGGCAATTCCAAACAAGCCAAATATATTAAAGCTTGGACATGCACCATGCAAAATTAAATGTCCTGCCAATATTAATGTTCAGGGTTACATTCAATTAATAAAAAAGAAAGAGTATTTAAAGGCAATCAATTTAATACGCGAAAGAAATCCATTTGCCGCAATATGCGGCCGTGTTTGTCCGGCTCCTTGTGAAACAGCTTGCACTCGCTCTAAAGTGGACAGCCCACTCGCCATTAGACAATTAAAGAGGTTTGCATCCGATCAGGAAATAAAACTTTATAAATCTGGATTGCTGAAATTACCAGATCAGAAAAATCTATCAGCAGATTCTAAAAAGATCGCAATAGTTGGCGGCGGTCCAGCCGGATTAACAGCTGCTGGTGACTTGGCAGATAAAGGTTTTGCAGTCACTGTATACGAGTCGAAAGATTCTGCAGGCGGAATGCTCTATTGCGGAATCCCACGTTACAGACTTCCCAAGGATATACTCGATTATGAAGTAGAGTTAATAAAGCGCAAAGGCGTTCGAATTGTTCTGAATTGCACTATCGGTAAAGACAAAACTTTTTCAGAATTGAAAAAAGAAAATGACGCAGTATTTATCAGTGCAGGCGCTCATGTTAGCAGAAAGTTGGGTATTAACGGTGAAGATAAAAATTGTGTGAATTACGGCGTGGAATTTCTCAGACAAGCCGCTAGCGAAAAGAACAAGCCGGTTGTTAAGGAAAACGTTGTCGTCATCGGTGGCGGTAATGTTGCAGTTGACGTGGCAAGAACAGCGCTCAGACTTGGTGCAAAAAGAATTGAGCTGGTCTCGCTTGAACGGCGTAACGAGATGCCTGCATATAAAGAAGAGATTGAAGCAACACTAGCAGAAGGAATTATTCTGCGAAACGGATGGGGACCAAAACAAATATTAGGTAACAGCTCTGTAGTTGGGATAGAACTTAAACAATGCACAAATGTTTTTGATTCGGACGGGAGATTCAAACCGTCCTACAATGAAAATAATATTGTTAAAATTGATACGGATCAGGTAATTGTTGCAATTGGCCAGATGGTAGACGCTGATTTGACGAAACACATCGGTATTGATTTTGAGCGCGGATGTTTTAAAGTCAATCCTATTACACTTGAAACTTCAGTTGCAGGAATTTTTGCAGGCGGTGATAATGCGTTCGGCCCGGGAAGCGTGATCCAGGCAGTCGCTGCTGGTAAATGTGCTGCAGAATCCATTGCACGCTATTTGAACAACGAAGATTTACTGCCCAATCGTTTTGAGCATTCGCTAAAACCTGTTCCGGAAGAGTTGCTGCCATACGAAAAGAATGTCGTAAAAAAGGAACGTGCTTATGCTGATGAACTTAATGTCGAAGATCGAATAGACAATTTCAAGGAAATTGAATACTCGTTTTCAGAAAATGATGCAATTTCTGAAGCTGAGCGTTGCTTAAATTGTGCTCAATGCTCGGAATGTATGGAATGTGTCTCTGCATGCGAAAAGAAAGCAGTTGAGCATGGAAAGATCGAGCAAAAACTGGAATTGGAAGTTGGTGCAGTCATTCTTGCTGCTGGCTTTGATGAGTATGATGCAGAGAAAAAAGGTGAGTATGGATTTAGGCGATATGCTAATGTTGTAACCAGCGTTCAATTTGAGAGAATGCTTTCCGCTGCAGGCCCGTACCAGGGACATATTATAAGAAAAGACAATGGCAAGGAAGCTAAACGGATAGCATGGATTCAATGTGTCGGATCCCGTGAATCGAAACCCGGGAATGAATACTGCTCGTCCATTTGTTGTATGGCTACTACAAAACAAGCTATGATTGCTTCCGAACATACAAGTGGATTGCAAGGCACTATCTTCAACATGGATATAAGAGCACACGGAAAAGATTTTGATCAGTATTACGAACGCGCCCGTGCTATGAAAAATATTGAATATATTAAAAGTATGCCTTCGCGAATTATTCAAATGCCTGGTTCGAACGATTTAAGAATGGCGTATTTTGATCCTGCAAGTGGTTATACTGAAAAGGACTTTGACATAGTAGTGCTTGCAGTAGGTATTGATCCAAAAATTTCCGTTACAGAAAGCATCCGCAAACTTGGAATTGAAATCAACGATTACGGCTTTTGTAAAACAGACAGACTGTTTCCTTTGGTTACATCCAAGCCGGGTGTGTTTGTAGCAGGTGCATTCCAGGAACCTAAGGATATTCCAGAAACAGTTATGCAGGCAAGCGCCGCCGCCGCAATGGCAATGGAATTGTTATCTTCTGCAAAAGATACATTAGTTGTTTCAAAAGAATATCCGTATGAGCACGATGTTACTGATGAAAGTCCGAGGATTGGTGTATTTGTTTGCCATTGCGGAATAAATATTGCAGGTACTGTAGATGTGGAAAAGGTAACTGAGTCTATCAAGAATCAGCGTGGAGTTGTGTTTGCTTCCCATACGATGCACACATGCTCGGATGCAAGTTTATCTAACATAAAAGAACAAATTGTAAAAAACCGGTTAAATAGAATTGTAGTTGCCTCTTGTACACCTAGGACTCATGAACCTATCTTTCGCGAAACTTTGCGCGAAGCAGGATTAAACCCATATCTCTTCGAACTTGCAAACATCAGAGACCAGTGTTCATGGGTTCATTCCTCTGAACCGGATAATGCCACTGATAAAGCAATTGAACTTGTGAAAATGTCTATTGCAAGAGCATTCAAGCTATCGTCTTTAGAAGGAGAAAAAATTCCAATTCATCAAAATGCTGTTGTGATCGGCGGCGGTGTAAGTGGAATGTCTGCGGCATTATCATTAGCAGAACAAGGTTATGATGTAGATTTGATCGAAAGATCATCTCAATTAGGAGGAAATTTGGCTCTTGTCCATTCCACGCTTGAGAATGAAAATCTCGATAATTTCAAAACTAACTTGATTGAAAAATTTAGTACGCATAGGAATATAGATTATTATTTGAATTCTATAATTGAAAGTGTATCAGGCCATATCGGTGAATTTAAAATTCGAATTACAAAGGATGGAAAACCAAAAGAATTTACATGCGGAGCAATTATAATTGCCACGGGCGCAATACCGGCTGGAACAAAAGAGTACGGTTACGGGTCAGTAAAAAATGTTTTAGTACAAACAGAACTTGAGGAATCGCTTAACAGCAAGAAGATTGAAAAAAACGGACAGACTTATGTAATGATACAATGTGTGGGCTCGCGTAATTCGGAGAATCCATATTGCAGCAGAATATGCTGCTCGATGGCTATTAAGAATGCACTAAAGATTAAAAAGGAAGATCCAACCGCAAAAATTTATATATTATATAGAGATATCAGAACATATGGTTTCAGGGAAGTTTATTATAAGCAAGCACGCGAAGCCGGAGTTGTGTTTATAAGGTATGATGAAAATAATTTGCCGGTTGTATCAGATGTAAATGGTATATTAAACTCGGTGAAAGTGGAAAGTCCAGATTTTCCTGAAAGTATCGTAATTGAAGCAGACCATCTTATTTTAAGTACCGGCATAAAAGCCGAAAGAGAAAATAAAAAGATTTCGGATATGCTCAAAGTGCCGCTCAATTCAAACGGGTTCTATGTTGAAGCCCATATGAAATTACGGCCTGTGGATTTTGCTACAGAGGGTTTGTTTTTATGCGGATTGGCGCATTCTCCAAAAATGTTAGATGAGAATATTTCTCAGGCAAAAGCTGCTGCTGCGCGTGCCGCGACTATTCTTTCAAAGACTCATCTGGAAGTTGGTGCACAAGTTTCGATCGTGAATCAAAAAAAATGCATATCATGTATGACATGTGTAAAAGCATGTCCGTATGGTGCACCTTATTGTAATTATGATCACAAGGCAGAAATTGAAAGAGCTAAGTGCATGGGATGCGGAATATGCGTAGCTGAATGTCCTGCTCATGCTATTCAACTAAATCATTTTAAATCAGATCACTTTAGATCCATGATAGACGAATTATTTAACGTAGAAGAAACTTTACAAGAATGAGCAATAAATTATTTGAGCCAAAAATTGTCACGTTTTGCTGTCATTTCTGTGCGTATGCATCAGCTGATTTAGCTGGATCAATGCGCATGCAATATCCATCCGGAGTTCGTATAATACGTACACCTTGCACTGGACGGCTCGAAGTTGAATACTATATGCGCGCATTTGAGAACGGTGCGGATGGAGTTTTAGTAGCAGGTTGCCTCGAAGGCGGATGCCATTTTATTGACGGTAATCTTTTTGCTAAAAGGCGCGTGAATTCTATTAGGGATATTCTTGAGGAAAGCGGTATCGAAAAAGAGCGCCTCCGAATGATTAATGTTTCAGCCGCAGGTGCGATCAGTTTAGTTGAAAAAATTAATGAAATGGTCAATACAATAAGAGAATTAGGGCCGAGTCCAATAGGGAAAAAGAATGACAGGATAGGCGGAGAATACAAAGAATTTGAAATGCTTAATTCATAAAAAAATTTTTTATTAAGGCGGATTAATAATGATAGTTGCACAAAGAAAAAAAATACCTGAGATATTCGAAACAATTAAAGACCACAAAAATCTTCTTGTTCTCGGGTGCGGCACTTGCGTAACTGTTTGCCTTGCAGGAGGCGAACGGGAAGTATCAATTATTTCTTCGGCGTTAAGGATTGCATCGCAAAAGGCGGGGAAAAAAATAAAAGTTAACGAATTCACAATTGAACGACAATGCGACAATGTCTTTATTGAAAGTGCTGCGGAAGAAATCAAGAAAAATGATGCGGTTCTTTCATTAGGATGTGGTGCAGGTGTGCAGGCGATAGCGGAACGTTATCCGGATACGCCGGTATATGCAGGGCTTGATACAAAGTTCCTTGGCATACTTGAATCAAGAGGTGTCTGGACAGAAAAAATGTATGCAGTGCGGAACATGCGTTCTGTCCGATTTTGGAGGCATTTGTCCTATTACACGTTGCGCAAAACATATGATGAATGGTCCCTGCGGCGGTTCGCGAGAAGATAGATGCGAAATTAGAGCAGATCAACCCTGTGCTTGGCAGCTAATTTATAAACGGTTAAAAGATATTGGTCAGCTTGATAAAATTGCAAAGGAATATCCGGCTAAAAATTGGAGTACAAGCTTAAACAGCGGTAGCCGAACAATAATTCGCGAAGATCATAGAATTTAAAAAAATATATCAGCAGTAATAAAATCGTCAAATACATAATGTGAGAATATTTAATAGATATCGTAAAATATAATTGGCTCATTACTAAGTTGAGTATTTTCTAATTTTTATATCATTTCAAAATAACAAATCTTCAAAGAATAGTCTTCAACCTCAGCACATTAATCTTTCATTCAAACTTACGGTTTACTTTTCGCTATAGTTAAGGTTCGTGCGTTCGAATTGTGATCAAGAAGAGAAAAATCGAATCTTTTCAGATTTAAGTATTCATGTATCAAAAATATCAATAGATAATTACTATTTCGTTCTTGATCAAAAAATCAAGATTTTTTGCTTTTAATTTCTTCTTTATAAATCCTTTATGGTCATTTGACATCTTTTTATATCCTTTGAATTGCGCTTTCGGTTCAATCTTTTAAAATTAACACTGCGCTAAAGGAAAGGATATAAAATATGTTTCTAAAAAATCTTTGCACTTCAATTATCACACTTGCTCTTTTCACAATCCTGACTGGTTTGATCTATCCGTTTGCAGTAACAGGAATAGCCCAGTTGGTTTTTCCGCACAAAGCAAATGGAAGTCTTATAGAAAAAAATAGAAAAGCATTAGGATCCGAATTGATCGGGCAACCGTTCAACGACCCGAAATATTTTTGGAGCCGGCTCTCGGCAACGACACCATTCCCCTATAACGACGGATCATCAAGCGGGTCAAATTACGGGCCGCTCAACATGGCATATCTGGATGGAATTAATAAAAGAGTGCAAGATTTAAAATCCGCCGATACATCGAATTCCCAAGTGGTTCCAGTCGATCTTGTGACAGCTTCCGGAAGCGGGCTTGATCCCCACATCAGTTTTGCTGCAGCCCTTTACCAGCTTCCTAGAGTAGCACGTGTAAGAAATCTTAGCAAGGAAAAGCTTCAAGTCTTAATCAGTAAATGCTCAGAAGGACGAACATTCGGATTCCTCGGTGAACCTCGTGTTAATGTGCTCGAGCTGAACCTTGCTCTCGATGAAATTCAATCCTTATCGGGAGGGAATTAACCATGGACGACATTATTTATATCGGCGTCGCTGTTGTTTTTTTTATTCTTACGTGGGGACTTCTAAAAATGTGTGAAGCCCTTCTACCTGAAGCTGATAAAAAAGTTGAAGAAAAATCAGGAGATACTCTATGAGTTTATTATATATCATTTCAGGAATTATCTCGGTTGGCCTTTTGATTTATCTATTCATTGCATTACTGAAGCCGGAGATATTCGAATGACACTTAATGGGATTTTACAAATCGCGTTTTACCTTGTAGTGCTGACGCTTCTTGCAAAACCGCTCGGTGCATTTATGGCACGCATATACCAGCGGGAAAAAACTTTTCTTGACCCTCTTCTTGGTCCATTGGAACGCGTTATTTATCGAATTGCAAGAATCAATCCCGATGAAGAAATGGATTGGAAAGCAAATGCCATTGCATTGCTCATCTTTAATTTTGTGGGACTGATAACCGTCTATGTTTTACAGCGCATTCAACAATTCCTTCCTTTCAATCCGCAAGCAATGGCAGCTGTCACGCCTGATTCATCATTCAATACTGCAGTAAGTTTCTCCACAAATACTAACTGGCAAGGCTACAGCGGTGAAACAACCATGAGTTATTTAACGCAGATGCTCGGGTTGACAGTTCAGAATTTCATTTCAGCAGCAACCGGCATGGCAATTCTTGCTCTCTTTATCCGAGGCATAGCACGACATTCTGCAAAGACGCTCGGTAATTTCTGGGTCGATATGACCCGAAGCACACTGTATATACTCCTGCCTCTTGCTATTGTATTCTCGCTTATACTCGTATCGCAGGGAGTCATCCAGAATAATTCTGCATATGTCTCTGTCCCTTTTCTCCAATCTACAGTTGATACAGGTGGTGTGAAAGTAACGAATCAAGTTTTGGCGATGGGACCAGCGGCATCGCAGATTGCCATCAAGCAGTTAGGAACCAATGGCGGCGGTTTCTTCAATGTCAATTCAGCGCATCCGTTTGAGAATCCTACTCCCCTTTCAGATTTTTTAGAGATGCTTGCAATTTTGCTTATACCTGCAGCATTGTGTTATACATTTGGTAAAATGGTCAAGGATACACGCCAGGGATGGGCAATATTCGCTGCGATGATGTTGATTCTTGTCGTAGCGATATTCTTTATGTATGGCGTTGAAGGTTCAGGCAATCCAAAACTCGCTGCACTCCGTGTCGATCAGCAAGCGACTTCAATTAATCCAGGTGGAAATATGGAAGGAAAAGAAGTCCGATTTGGAATTCCTAATTCAGCAGTCTGGGCAACGGCAACAACAGCAGCATCGAACGGCTCTGTAAATTCCATGCACGATTCATATACTCCGCTCGGTGGCATGATAACACTCATCATGATTCATCTTGGAGAAGTCGTGTTTGGCGGGGTTGGTTCAGGTTTATATGGCATGCTTGTGTTTGTAATAGTTGCTGTCTTTGTTGCAGGCTTGCTTGTAGGACGAACCCCTGAATATTTAGGTCATAAAATTGAATCGTACAAAATGAAGATGGCATCGATCCTCATTCTTATTATGCCTATAACTGTTCTTGTACTGACGGCGCTTGCAGTTGTTACAACAGCTGGAAAAGCAGGTATCTTCAATCCGGGTCCGCATGGGTTCAGCGAAATCCTCTATGTTTTTACATCACAAGCGAATAATAATGGAAGCGCTTTTGCCGGAGCAAATGTCAACACTCCGTTTTACAATCTTACCGGCGGATTAGCAATGTTAATTGGCCGTTACTGGCTCGCTGTTCCGACTCTTTCACTTGCAGGTTCTCTCGTAAGGAAAAAACTGGTCCCTGCGGGAGAAGGAACTCTTCCAACCCACACACCATTGTTCATCTTTTGGCTTATTGCGGTTGTGCTGATTGTCGGAGCGTTAAACTTCCTACCTGCTCTCGCACTTGGTCCGATTGTCGAACATTATATGATGATACAGTAAATTTATTATAGAATTGAAGGAAACAATTTAATGACAACACAATCTTCAAAACCTTTCAAGAAACCTTTAGGACTTAATGGTGAAATGTATCGCCGCGCCGCTTTTGAAGCAATTCTAAAACTCAATCCAAAGTCTATAGTGCGTAATCCCGTTATGTTTGTTGTTGAAGTAGGAAGTGTGTTGACCTCTGCGCTGTGGATACAAGCCCTGGTCGGAAGCGGAGAGGCACCGGCGTGGTACATTGGTTTCGTGTCACTGTGGTTGTGGTTTACAGTTCTCTTTGCAAACTTTTCAGAAGCGCTCGCAGAAGGACGCGGAAAGGCACAAGCAGAAGCATTGCGCCGGTCACGCCGAGACACGACGGCAAAACGTTTGCATGACCCGCAGCGAAGCTCGACTTTCAATGTTATCACATCCACAGATTTACAAAAAGGTGATATCTTTCTTGCAGAAGCCGGAGATATTATTGCGGCTGATGGTGAAGTGATTGAAGGTATTGCTTCTGTCGATGAAAGTGCGATTACAGGAGAAAGCGCGCCGGTTATTCGCGAATCCGGCGGAGATAGAAGTGCGGTCACGGGCGGTACACGCGTGCTTTCCGATTGGTTAATTATTCGCGTAACTATAGAACCAGGTGGCGGGTTCCTCGATAGAATGATACATTTGATTGAAGGTGCTAAACGGCAAAAAACTCCAAATGAAATTGCCTTAAATATTTTGCTTGCTGCCTTCACTATTATATTTCTTATTGTTTGCATCACACTGCTTCCGTTTTCGATCTTTAGTGTATCTGCGGCTGGACAGGGAACGCCGGTAACGGTAACCGTGCTTGTTGCACTTCTTGTATGTTTAATTCCAACGACCATCGGAGGACTTCTTTCCGCAATCGGGATAGCAGGAATGGATCGTATGATCCGTCATAATGTGATTGCAACATCCGGTCGTGCTATTGAAGCTGCCGGCGATGTTGATGTACTACTGCTCGATAAAACTGGTACAATAACATTAGGAAATCGTATGGCGACTGAATTTACTCCTGCTTTGGGAATTTCCAAGGAACGTCTTGCCAATGCAGCACAACTTGCATCTCTTGCCGATGAAACGCCTGAAGGCAGGTCTATCGTTATTCTTGCAAAAGAAAAATATGGTTTACGAGGTCGGGATATTCGTGATATCGCGGCACATTTTGTTCCTTTTAGCGCTCAAACGCGTATGAGCGGCGTCGACATTCTCCCGGATGATCGAAATGGTAAAAGAATTATCAGAAAAGGCGCAACAGATGCAATGAAAGCATATATCGAACAACAAGGCGGAGTGTTCCCTGCAACAGTCCAACAATCTGTTCAAGATATTAGCCGGCTTGGAGCAACTCCTCTCGTCGTTTCAGAGAATAAAGAAGTCTTAGGCGTGATTCATTTAAAAGACATTGTCAAGGGGGGAATTAAGGATCGATTTGCGCATTTACGAAAAATGGGGATAAAAACGGTAATGATTACAGGTGATAATCCGTTGACCGCAACCGCCATTGCCGCGGAAGCCGGCGTAGACGATTTCCTTGCAGAAGCAAAACCTGAAGATAAATTAAAACTTATTCGTGATTACCAGAAAGGCGGTCGGCTTGTCGCAATGACCGGCGACGGTACTAATGACGCACCGGCACTTGCTCAGGCAGATGTTGCTGTGGCGATGAATACTGGCACACAATCCGCACGTGAGGCGGCAAACATGATCGACCTTGACAGCAATCCAACAAAACTGATGGAGATTGTGGAAATCGGCAAACAGCTTCTTATGACGCGTGGCACACTAACGACATTCAGCATTGCCAATGATGTAGCAAAATACTTCGCGATCATTCCTGCTGCGTTTGCTACCACATATCCAGCATTGAATGCATTGAACGTTATGAAACTTGCGACCCCGGAAAGCGCTATCCTCTCTGCAGTTATATTTAATGCACTAATTATTGTAGCTCTAATCCCATTGGCTCTTAAGGGTGTGAAATACCGTCCTGTTAGTGCTGTTCAATTGTTACGGAGACATTTGCTTATTTATGGTGTCGGTGGAGTCATTGCTCCGTTCATCGGCATTAAGTTGATTGATATGGTTATGGCAGCATTGAAGTGGGTTTAATGAATCAAAGGCATAAACCTGTCATGAAAAGGGAAATAGTTTTGAAAATTTATTTATCCATCATACTTCTTATGATTATATGGATGATGTGGCATGAACACGCAGGACTGGGTCGTCCGAATAAACTGGTTTGGAAAGTGACCACTTTAAATGATTCTTCAAACCTGAGCACTGACACTGCCAATTTTCTCAGCAAGAAGTTTATCCTTCCCAAAACTTGTGTGTGGAAAGAGGTGAGATAAAAACAATTCAACAAATAGTATGAAGAAGCAATAAATTGACCCTCCATTTCATTGAAGAACCACTTCAAGGATTTTAGATGATGAGAACATAAGCATCTTAGACCTTATTGTATTCAATACATAGTGTTGGATTTGTTCCTGTTATATTATTATGAATGTAAGTATATTTCATTATGCCATTAGATGATCGAAATCGTCCGGACCCTGATGAACTTCTTCAACTTCTTAAAAAAGAAGAAGAAAAGGAAAAGAGAGGGAAACTCAAAATCTTCCTCGGTATGTGTGCGGGTGTGGGGAAAACTTATGACATGCTGAAAGATGCGCACGCAGCTCTATCCAAAGACATTGATTTGGTTGTCGGCTATGTAGAGACACATAAACGATCTGAAACTGAAGCACTTCTTGTCGGGTTACCGATCGTCCCGCGAAAAAAAATTGAGTATCGTGGAGCTCTCCTCGAAGAGACGGATATTGATGCTATCATAGCTCGAAAACCACAGCTTGTTCTTGTCGATGAATTAGCGCACACCAATGCTCCGGGCAGCCGGCACACAAAACGTTACCAGGATGTACTCGAGTTACTTGATAATGGTATAGATGTATTCACAACGCTTAATGTACAGCATCTTGAAAGCCGGGCTGAAACGGTGGCACAAATCACGGGAAGCATTGTACATGAGACAGTGCCTGATTCTATTTTCGAGGCAGCTAATGAAGTCGAAGTTATAGATATTTCGCCGGATGAGCTTCTAAAAAGGCTAGCAGAGGGTAAGGTTTATACCCCCGAACGGTCGAAGCGGGCAATTGCCAACTTTTTCCGTAAAGGAAATCTCACAGCTCTCAGAGAAATGTCTTTGCGCTTGACGGCTGAACGCGTTGATCAGCAATTACGAGAATATAAACAGACGAAGCGGATTTCAGAAACATGGAAATCCGGAACACGATTAATCGTAGGAGTTAGTTCTAATCCGCGCTCGCTTTCCATTATCCGCTGGGCACGGAGAATATCTTACTCGATGGACGCATCATGGGTTGTCGTTTATGTTGAAACTTCAGAAAAAAGGACGGAACAAGAGAAAGAACAATTAACAAAGAATTTCAAACTTGCAAAGGAACTTGGCGCAGAGATCATCACCACTTCCGATGAAGATATAGCAGGAGCATTGCTGCGCGTTGCGCATGAGCAAAATGCAACACAGATATTAGTTGGGAAACCAATGCAGCAAATTTTCTTTCGTAAGTCACAACTTGTACGCAACCTTTTGAAACAAAGTCAAGATATCGATATTTACATTGTTGGACATGAAGATGAAAGCCAAACACCAGCTCGTCGCTTTTTTTTCCCTAGGATTCAATCCGGATTTACACAATACATTATTGCTTCGCTCATTGTTCTTGGTGTTTCGTTAGCTTGTTTTCCTCTTACATCGTTTATCGGCTATCGGACAACTTCGCTTGTCATTTTATTTACAGTTTCATTGTTACCGTTAGGGTTGGGACGTGGTCCTGTTCTTTTAGGTGCAGCGTTTGGAGCGTTATCGTGGGACTTCTTTTTTATTCCACCGATTTTTACATTTTCGGTTGGGCATGTAGAAGACATTATGATGCTTGCAATGTTTTTCATTGTTGCTGCTGTTTCAGGAACACTATCTGCTCGAGTCCGTGAAAGAGAAAAAGTTGTCAGACAACGCGAAATAAGATCCTCAGCACTTTTTGCCTTAACAAAAGATCTTTCGTCTGCACATTCTCAGGATGAAGTTATTCAGGCTGCAGTTGTCAACATCAAAAAATTTTTCAATGCAGATGTAGCTGTGTTTCCAGGAGAAGCGGACGGTGATATAAATCCGATGCCGCATGCTGCAAGTTCATGGATCCCTGATGAAAAAGAACGCAGTGTTGCAGCTTGGACATATTGGAACGAAAAACAAGCTGGAAAATACACAGATACACTTCCATTTGCACAGGCGACATACTTTTCCATGTCGGGACCCCGTTATCCAGTCGGCGTTATAGGAGTAAAAACACTGCAGAATGAAAAATTCACAATTGACCAAGAAACACTGCTTGAGAATTTCATTGCACAAATTGCGTCAGCACTTGAACGTGAATTGTTGAACGAAGTTACAAAAAAGTCTATCATTGTTGCAGAGTCGGAACGATTGTACAAAACACTTTTCAATTCTATCTCCCACGAATTGAGAACGCCCATTGCTGCCATTATGGGGGCGTCGGAAAACTTAACGGCGAACCAACCGCAGCATGCTTCTATCATAAAAGAACTTAGTACTGAAATTCATATTGCGGCAGAGCGATTGAACCGGCTCGTTGCTAATTTATTGGATATGACACGACTCGAATCTGGGATGATTCAACCTAAATTAGATTGGTGCGATGTGCGCGATATCATCAATGCATCAGTCAAAGCACTTGAGCCGGGGCTTACTCATCATCCAGTTAATATAAAAATCCAAGATGAGATGCCATTAATGAGATTAGATTTTGGCCTTATGGAACAGGCAATAACGAATCTTATTTACAATGCAACTGTTCATACACCGGCTGGGACATCGATTGAAATCAGCATGCACGTTGAGGATGGGCTATGCATTATAACTGTTGCCGACAATGGGCCAGGTGTACCTAAGCAAGACTTGAATAAAGTATTTGATAAATTCTATCGTGCTGAAGGAACAACAACAGGCGGAACTGGACTGGGTTTACCAATCGCAAAGGGATTTGTTGAAGCACATCGCGGTAAACTTTCTGTTCGAAACAGAATTTCCGGCGGCGCAGAATTTAGGATCGAAATTCCGATCGGAATAGAAACTGAGGATCAATGAATAACGCGCCTAATATTCTTGTAATTGATGACGAAGTTCAGATCCGGCGTTTACTTCAATTGACGTTAGAGTCAAATTATCATTTGAAATTTGCCGAAACAGGGAAAGAAGGAATTATCAAAGCCGGATTAGAAAAATTAGATTTGATTATTCTGGATCTTGGTTTACCGGACATAGATGGTCTGTCGGTTCTAAAGGAAATTCGCGGATGGGCAACTCTTCCAATAATTATTCTTACTGTACGTAATACAGAAGATGATATCATATCCTGTTTAAACGCCGGTGCCGATGATTACTTGATTAAACCATTTCGAACGGGTGAATTATTAGCTCGTGTAAAAACTGCGCTTCGTCATCAGCCGACTGTGTTAGACAAAGATTCTTTTAGTACGCATAATCTTACAATAGACCTATCAGCTCGGACGGTGAAAAAAGGCGAAGAAAATATAAAACTTACAATTACAGAATACTCCTTACTTTCTCTTTTCGTGCGGAATGCAGGACGGGTTCTTACACATCGATTTATTTTAGAGCAAGTTTGGGGGCCGTCATTTTCTGAAGAATCACAATACACACGAGTTTATGTAGGCCAGCTTCGTAAAAAAATTGAGGACGACCCGGGTCACCCAAAGATTATTGTTACAGAATCCGGTGTCGGATACCGCCTTTCAGTTGAGTGACGCACTGTAAAAAAAATATTGTTGCAATGAAAATGCATAATTCTTGGTTTACCAAGCTTTATCTTTAGGTGAGTTTGTAGATTTATTTATGCGTGATATTGCGAACTTATATCAAATGTTCAATAGTATACAGCATCTGGTTAAAGCACATTTTCCTGAGCAGACTAACACAGAAGTAAGTGTCTATCGAGAAAATTCGAATCCACGATTACTTATTGGAAACAAAATCAGTCATATCGGTTTTTATCGCATGATTTCTTGCCGCAATTTCCTTTATTTTATTTTCGTGTTCGAACAATAGACAGGTACCGTTGAAATTTACTCCATTGAATTCGTTTCTAATTGCTGAAAGAAAATCCGATGCAAGGATGGATTCCAGCGGTTTCTCAAGAATATTATCGCTTGCATAATGACAAAACGGGCAGGGTTCTACAAAGCCATCTGCGTTTATATGAATCAAACCTTTTCCAGCCGATTTGCACCCGTCCGCGTCGTATTCTTCCGGTGGAAAATTTACTAACAACGGCATCATTTCCAGATTTCTTTTCTTAATCTCAGCATTTTTATACTCCATATCTTTTTTCGTCAGAAGAAGGGAAGGGTCAAAATCTGTTTTGAAGGGGATATAATCTATTATAAATCCGAAACGGGCGCCTGCATTCCATATTGCATCAAGCCATTCACGCGAAGTTATTTGTTTCAAATTTTTGTGCGTGGCTGTAGCGGAAAAGCCGAATGCAATTTGAGATGTTTTAAGATATTCCATTGCCGCTTTAATTTGCCGCGACACACCAGCCCCTCTTCTTTCATCTGTAATTTCAGTTTCCCCCTCTATTGAAATTATCGGAACGACATTCCTTGAATTTTCTAATTGTCGAATTATTTCGTCCGATAACAATGTTCCGTTTGTGAAAATTAAAAATAAACCGTCTGGTATTTTAGAAAATATTTCAACTATGTCCGGAACCATCAATGGCTCACCGCCGGCAATAATAAAAATGAAACTGCCGAGATTGTTTGTTTGTTTTGCTATTGAATAAATATCGTGACTTTTTAATTTACCCGGTTTCAAATATGTCTGCGCATAGCAACCTGAGCATTTGAGATTACAATCCCATGTGACGGAAAAAATACAAACCCGGGGAATCGGAATTTTAAATTTCTCTGAATTTCTAAGTCGTCTTTTTTCTCCTTTGCTTATTAGTTTGTACAGGTATTTTGGATTTCTTAGAATCAGAGGAATACTTTCAGAATCGGAAATTAATTTCTGATATGTTTTTAAAAACGCAGCGGCTATTTCTAATTTCGGTATCATAATAAAGATTGATAATTGTTTATACGGATATTATTCCTGAATTATTACGCTGTTTTCTTCTATTTGTTTCAGTCATTTGATTGCGCATTCTTTACGTTCATCAATAATAAACTGCTTTTTTAAAGAAAAATCCGCTTTTTATGCTCCTGTTAAAATACGACAAACTATTTGTTAAAATACGACATGCAGATAAGAAAATAATAATGTAGATTTTAACAACTTTAGAATTATCAAAGATAACACAAAGTAACTATTAAAGAACTTTTTTCATTATCCAGAGGGAAGCATGGTATGAATAAAATTAAAGTTCTTATTGCAGATGATTACTGCGATTTTCGGAAAGTTGTCCATGATTTTCTTGATCGGTTGCCGAATGTCTCTGTTGTAGGAGAAGCGGTAAACGGCGACGATGCAATTAAAAAAGTGGAAAAATTATTTCCAGATGTTGTGCTGATGGATATTTCAATGCCTCTGATGAATGGAATTGAAGCAACACGGCTTATCAAACAAAAATGGCCGGATACAAAGGTTCTTATTGCTACGTCCTTTGACGATCCTTTGTGCCGGATGGAAGCACATGATGCAAAAGCAGACGGGTTTATTCTGAAAGAATCGTTAAAGACATCGCTTGAAGCGATGTTCGGTGGGAAGAAATAGATCTGTCTTCATTTGCCAGTTGAAATTAAAATTCTCCAAGCTTGCTTAGTTTCAAATATATCTGGCCGTGCTTTGATAAAATTGTTTAATATTCTTTCGTTCATTCCATCTTCATAACTGCGCGTATTCAATCTATGTCTTGGGTGTTACAATTTCAATGCTTTTTCCGAATCTGATTGCGCTAGATGCTGCTTCAGACGATTTTTGTTACGCTCCGAATTAAATCTCTGATTTCCCAAAATGTGAAGCTCACGCAGATTTTTCGGAGGTTGAAATAATTTACGTTTATAACGTTTTCCACGTATCAATGCCATCATTTCTTTCAAATCTTCGATTTCTTCATGATGTTTCGTCATTTCTTCCAGCACGAGCTGATGCATTTCTGTTACGTGCTGGTGATCTTCCTGTGCTCGCTCTTCCTGCAATTCGGCAATCTTTCTTTGCTGCACTTCTGAAATAGTGGCGTAGAGCAATACGATAGAACTGACGGCCACGCTCATTACGTTTAAATAACTATTAAGCCCTAATACCATAATTGTATTATCAGCAAAGAGAATCAGCGGTACGAGCAAGGCAATTGTTGCAATAATAACAAGTCGAAACGTCAAGAATCGCACTGGCCAAGGCAGAATATATCGGTCCAAAAAATCATTGATGCGTTTGAACATAAAATATCCTTTTAATTTTAATTGAATAGTCGAATGTTGAAAATCTCTCTAATTTTTAAATTAACAAACTTGTCATCAATTAATTGTATTAATTTAAACAATAATTTTTGTTGAATAATACAAATATTGTTCTCTTCTTTTTTATTATTGCATGATTGCTATGCTGGTTCACCATCGGCTATTCATCTGTTTAAAGCTATTATCCAATTCTGCTCTTGACGCTTTGATCGAAAGTTCCGTCGTACCATATCCTATTTCGAAAATATCATTTCTGAAATTTTTCATGACCGATGCTACAAATTCTTTCGGCTTAAGATCCACTTTAAAATTACCTCGCTTAGCTCTGCCATCAGGATTTAATTCTGTATCAACTGCCGGCGGAACAAATTCGAAGACTTTAATTCCAAGTTTCAAAAGTTGGTATCGGAGTGCCATAGAAAAAGCATGCAATCCGGCTTTCGTCGCACTGTAGACTGGCGTTCGGGCGGCAGGAACGAAACCCAATCCAGACGAAACATTTATGATAGCTGCCCCTTTCTTATCGGTTAAATGCGGAATAAAAAGTGCAGAAAGAATTATCGGAGCTTCAAGATTTATTTTGATTTCATTTTCACCGGAAAAATAATCTTCAATACCTTTTGTAAAATTAATATCCCTTTGCACACCGGCATTGTTCACCAGAATATTCATATTGTTGAAATTAGTTGTCATCCAATCCACGAGTGAATTTCTGTCTGCATCTTCAGCGACATTACACTCTTTGATATGAAATTCCGGATGTTTTCGTTGAGCTTCGAGAAGTTTTTCTTTTCTGCGGCTGCAGATTATAACTTCGCTTCCTGCTTCCAAAAAGTATTCGGCAATTGCATAACCTATACCCGTTGCGCCTCCTGTAATGAGAACGGTATTTCCGGAAATCTCCATTTCAATTTTCTCCTCTTAGTTTTTCTTTTTATCTGGATAACCGATGGTCTGTCCGAACAGGACTCTTTGATCGTCACGTAATTTTAGTTTTGATGTCAGACAAGGTTTATCGCAATTATGGAACCACGATGCCAAGCCCTGAGAAGCAGCAAACAAATATACATTACCCGCTATAAGACCCGTATCAACAAAATAATATGATTTTTGAATTTCAGGATCCCGAAGTCCGGGTTCCTGATATCCAGAACTATTGGTAAGTTTATTTAAATCCACAACATAAATAAGATGAACTGGAGCATGCCATGCGAGACTCGCCTGACCCGGGCCGATTGACGCAGTGCGAATATCTTCCGCAACAACCGGAATCAGCATGTGATCGAACGCATTATAAAGATAAACTCCTTCCTGCATGGCAACATAAATATCAATTTCCTGCGAGCTGCTCGCGGATGCAGCAGTTCTGCCTGGAATTCCGAACGGGCCTTTTTTACGATTGACTCCACACGCTGCCCAGAGCATGTCTGAAAGTAACTGCAAAGGAAGTTTTTTATTTCTTATTTCACGCGTGGTTTTTCTCTGCTGTAATGCTTCTGTTAACGATTTACCTTTTTTAATTGTCGGTTTCAGCAGCACAACTGGTAGAAGGTTGTGCGAAGAATTAGTCGGCATTTGCCTGGAAGCAATTTGTGATTTCTTGTCTTTCCCTTTTTGAATCATTACATTTTCCTTCCTTGAAAACAAATCTCTAGTTCATTTATATCTCCAAAGATAAGGTAGAAAGTTTTAAATACTGAATCAAAGCCGGGAAAAAAGAAAATGAAGTGCAGCGTTTGAAAAATTTAGATACATCTCGTATCTTCAATAGTTTCGAAAGCGGATCATTGAAAAATCGTATTATTTACATCAATAGAATATTAAAAAAGAATTGTACGTTTCCGTAAAACAAAAATACCAACCTGAAAGCTGGTGATTTAATTTGTTTAACTTTTCATACAAATTTTGAAATGCAGCTTAATTGTGATCTTGACTCGTGCGTTATACGGGATTCTATACCAAAACAAATGGATCTCAAAGTACTGTTCAGATTCTAGTGAAGCGGAAAGTCATAGGGAGAAGTGTCTGGTTAACGATATTCCTCTGTTAGGAAGATATCTAGCGGCTCTTAACTCTCCTATGACTTTGCCAATGAATGACGATACGAATATAAGTGTTACAGACTCAACATACGAGCAACTCAAGCAGACCAAATTAGCATATGTGTTAAAAGACAGGGAAACAAAGGATTGTATTTAAGTTATGCTTCAAAACAGAAAATCCCCACTGATTTTCATCAATGAGGATTCTCCTTTAGTGAGTATAGCGGGAAATCATTACAACAAGATAAGACCGCATAGTGCGTTGGGGTATCGTCCTCCAGCACCGGAAATTTTATTCCCTCCCTCCCGGAGGGAATACCAACATCAGGTGGCCAATGCTTGATTTTGAAATCAAACTAACTTATCATTGGCACATAATCGGGGGGCAGGTCAATTTACAAATATTCAATAAAAAAGGAGAACATCATGAAATGGTATCATTATATTGCTTGCTTTTTTGCAGGTGCGTTTTTAGCCAATGTGGTTCCTCACTTCGTTCATGGAGTTTCTGGTGATAGTTTTCCTTCTCCGTTTGCGAATCCACCAGGGAAAGGTTTATCATCGCCATTAGTAAATGTTGTCTGGGGATTAGGTAATATGGTCGTTGGATATATTCTTTTTAAGGTTGGAAAAGTATCTCAAGAAAATAAATGGAGCTTGCTTGTATTCTTTGCCGGTATTGTTTTCATCAGTATACAGCTAAGCATTGCCTTCGTTGATAAGGTTCATTAGTAAAAATAATGTGCTGCATAGCGAGCAGCTTGCCAGAAAAAGTGAAAAAGAGAGTGAAGTAATGGTTTATCACATTGTAAAAGACAAAGATTATCGTTCTTTAAACGATAGCGGTAAATATCTGCCAGTAAATTATAATGAAAATGGTTTTGTGCATTGCTCATTAGAAAAATCAGTAATCCCTGTTGCCAATGACTATTATGCAAATATTGAAGAAAAATTGTTGCTTCTTAGAATTGATCCATCGAAGCTGGAATCTCCAACAAAATATGAAACAGCATCACCGGAAAAAGGAGTTGGTGCATTGCATTTAAATAGCTCACCAATATTTCCACATGTTTATGGGCCAATTAATAATTCAGCAATAGATGGAATTGGTGTTCTTATCAAGAAAGAAAGCGGATATGTCTGGCCGAAGGAATTTATTTCCTTTGCTGAATTTATTAGTGCAGACAACAAAATTACTGCATAGCCAGCAGTCCGGCAGTGAAGAAACGGTAGTTTTAGCAATTCTCAGGAATGTATAGTTTCGTTCTGAGTAAATTATAAATTCAGTATACCGTTAGGAAAAGAAATGAATCAGATAAAGTCGTTGATAAAATCCTTAGTGGATAGGGAAACTGAAGCTTGGAATAATAATGATGCAGAAACCTTGGTGTCACTTTTTCATCCTGATATGGTTTGGCCGTGGCCGCAAAATGAATTCCAACACGATCCAGCAATGTGGACATTCCCGCAAGGTCGCTTTGATAAACAACGATGGAAGCAGGGTTGGGAAAATCTATTTCAAAATTTTCAATTAGTTCATAACGTGAGAAAAATAGTAAAGATTGTGGTTTCCGAACAAGAAGATGGCGCCTTTGCCGTGGTCGATGTCGATACTTTATGGCGTCATCGAACTTATGGTGAACCGATGCACTGGAAAGGTCGGGCATGCAAAGGTTACACTAAGGTTAATAAAGAATGGCTGTTAATCTTTCATACAGGCTTGCTTGATTATTCAAAGATATCATCGGCCGCTTAATTATACACTCAGACTTATCAAATGAGCATAATGCAAAATTCGTATGAGCAGAAATCGAGTACAAAATTAATGGAAATAGTATGAACTCGAATTCGCAGCGGTTCTCAATAACTGGCTTGCTGTTCATTGTTGCAGTGAGTTGCTGCTGTGCTTCATCGGGAGATACAACCAAGACTACAGAAAAGTGGGTTGGTACCTGGGGTACGGCGGAACAGCTCATCGAACCGAGTAATATGCCTCCGAAACCAGGATTGAGCAACAACACACTCCGGCAGATAGTCTGTGTTTCGCTTGGTGGAAATCGCTTGCGAGTGAGATTCTCCAACGAATTCAGCACAAGTTCTGTAACACTAATTACGGTACATCTTGCAATTTCAGCAAGTGGCAGTGCCATCGATTCTGCAACCGACAATACATTATTGTTTGATGGAAAACCGGAGGTTGCCATTGCAGCAGGTACTGCGGTTACATCAGATCCTTTAGTGTTTTCAGTGAAGCCGCGGACCAATCTAGCAATCACAATTCACTTTGGAAATACTTCACCAGATTTGACTGGCCATCCCGGATCACGGACCACTTCATATCTGCTTTCCGATAATCAGGTTAGCTCAGTGAACTTCTCTGGTGCAATAACAACAGATCATTGGTACATCATTAAGGGCGTTGATGTCGAAGCGCCAGAGTCCGCAGCAGCTGTGGTTGTACTGGGTAATTCAATCACGGATGGACGTGGTTCGGGCACGAACAAACAAAATCGCTGGCCGGATGAACTAGCGATCCGTCTTCAGAAAAATCTCAACACAAGGCAAGTGGCAGTACTCAACATGGGAATCGGCGGGAACTGCATACTTCGCAACTGTCTTGGATCCGCAGCCCTGAGCCGCTTTGAGAATGATGTGATCGCGCAGAACGGTGTGCGTTGGCTTATCATTTTAGAGGGGATTAACGACATCGGTCAGGCGCCGAAAGCAGACAGCGCAACAGCGGTCAATCTTATTGCCGCGTACAAACAGATGATCGATCTTGCGCACGTTAATGGTATCCTTGTTTATGGAGCGACACTGCTTCCATTCGGTGGATCGTTTTACGATTCGGTGGATCATGAAGCAGCGAGGGAACAGGTTAATGAATGGATTCGCAACAGTGGTCGCTTTGATGCTGTTATTGATCTCGATGCAGCCCTGCATGATCCGGCTAATCCGTTGCGTCTCCTGCCATCAGCCGACTCAGGTGATCATCTCCATCCCAGTGAAACAGGTCATAGGATGATGGCGGATGCAGTTGATCTGACCATTTTTAAATGAGGCGAAAACCACATTAATGCTAAACAAAAATATATTCTAACAAATTCGTTCAAGTTGTCCGAATGAACGAAGTTGATCACTAATATTACTAAAATTATTGATGTTTGATAATTAAGTATATATTATTCCGAAGGCATGATCTTATAGGCTGAGTGAAACTCAAATTTTTAATAATATAAAAAAATCCTTATGACTTTTATTGATGAAAACTCTTTTGCCGTGTGTAGCGGGGACACACTATTTCCTAAACTCATAACTTTTTACGCTATCTATGAAATGCTAATTGTAAAGTAATTAAATCTCAAATTGACACAGCATTTGATATGCCCGCATTATTAACATTTTATAATTTAAAGACCTGTTGCACTTGTATTGTTAGTAGTACGCGAGACTATCGTAAAATTGTTCGTGGAAAAAGCTAGGGTAAATGGATTATAAATCCATTCCCTTCAGGTATATTCCTTCGGTTAATGATTCACTTTGGCAAATCCTTGTTATTGAAAACTAACTTATCATTGGCACATAATCGGGGGGACAGGTCACTTTGAGGTTTTGTGTTGAAAAAAAATATTCTTCTTGAAACTTATTTAGTTTGGTGCAATATTAAAATTGGTCACGCGGCAGATTAGCGCTAGTTCGTTAGGCAGCAACAAGGAGGAAATTTTTATGAAACAAATCAACTTATTTCTTATCTCTTTGATTCTATTTAATGTTTCTTTCGTATTTTCGCAGGATATAAGAGCGACGACTAAAGATGGGCAGGCTGTAATTTTGAGGAAAAATGGGAACTGGTTTTTTTATAAGCCCTTTACCAACACGGGGCAGAAAAACAACTTACCAGATCAGATTACGATAGCTACAACACCTAACGGGCAAATTGTTATTCTAAAAAAAGATAGTACGTGGATTATGACTAATACTTATCAAACTCCTCAAGCTCGCACTTCTAAAGTCCCAACTCCTAAGGCCCAGACTCCAAATGTTGCGAGTCTTGCTAAAAGTGGGCATATGGTTAAGAAGTATTGGGAAACCCATCGAGCGATGCTTGATAAACCAGTTCCTAATCTGGAATTATCCGATTGGGTGAATGGCAATTTCCCCCAGGAGACATGGACAGGTAAAATCGTGGTGGTTGATTTTTGGGCTACTTGGTGCGGGCCATGTCGGAAATCTATCCCACATAATAATGAGCTTTTCCGTCGATATAAAAACCAAGGCGTTCTCATCATTGGTGCGTGCGGCTCAGGACATCGCGGCGGGCAAGATAGGATGGTAGAAGTCGTCGAGCAATTAGGATTGGAATACCCGACCGCTAAAGTTTCTGATAGTTTCGTTGAAACATGGAATATCTTTTATTGGCCAACGTACGCTATTGTTGATCGCAATGGCAATCTGCGAGCTATGGGTATAAGCCCTAATTACGTAGAACCAATTATCCAAGCTCTTCTTCGAGAATCACAATGATAGTGAGTGATATGTCAACAATGCTAAGCTACTTGTTCAATTTTGTAGTCAGAAATTGTACGTTTTTTCAACGAGAGCGGCCTAACCACTTTAAAAAGGAAAGAGTCAAGTAAATAATATTCTCCCGATGCATTCCGCACAAGCGGGATACAGAGTTCTTTGAGATTGTTGACGACCGAATCCGTTCCGATGCCGCGTTCTCTATCGAATAGACAGACGATTACCGGAGCAATGCCGACCAAACCAGTTTACGGATTTATTCCGGGCGAAAGCGGGACGCATCTCGTCGGCCGAGATGTTCCAGATATTACCACGGCACAGCGCAATCTTTTCCCAATCCAGGCGAAGGTAAAAGTTTTTTTGAATGGTGCTATGAACAAAGCTACTGGTATTGATGCAAGAAGATATATCAAAACACGGAAACCGATCAGATTACCTTGATGCTCGTGAAAGTGTTATGGAATGAGTAAAGAAAAAAAGCATTGTAACAAGCGAAAATATTAAACGCTTAACTTCGTTATGTTTTATTTGCTCAAGGATGCGTCAGGTTCAATTTTCTTATACAAGGTCAACACTAGTGTACAGCATCGGAGTTGTTTTTGGTTAATCCGATTAGTACCTTCCCAAGAGACAAAAGTGATAGTATTTGGAGTCTTTGTTGCACATTTGTTGCACGAAACAGGAAATAATCAAGAAAAGCCCTTAAAATAAGGGCTATTTCAATGCGGGAGTAATTCAGCGGTAGAATGCCAGCTTCCCAAGCTGGACGTCGCGGGTTCGATCCCCGTCTCCCGCTCGATAATTTAAGAATGGATTAGACATCACTCTGATCCATTCTTTCATTTATACCAATTAACTTTTCTCTTAATTCTACGTAAACCCAGTTAAATATTTGATTTTTGTATAAGAAATTTTACGAAATGTTGTTCAACCGTTATTCTGCTTTTAATCCTTGCAAAATTTATTCTTTAATTGATTGCTTTATTTCAACCAGAGTACGGATTATTCCATGATGAATTATATTATCTTGCTTGCACAAAGCATCTTGTGTGGGGATTTGTTGATCATCCTCTGTTTTCAGTTGCTTTGTTGTGGGCTTGGGTTTCTTATTGCCGGTGATTCTCTTATATCGCTCTGTGTGCATGCCGCAGTCATCGGAGCAATCCTTTTAGTAATGACTGGGATAATTGCACAGCAATTGGGCGTTAAGGGAAATCACAAGCACTGGCATGTTTGATAGAAAAAGAACAAGGAAAAGCTTTTTTATAATGTGCATAAAGGAATGCGTACATATATAGGCTGGTAGATGAATTATATGTGCAATCGTTTAATATTGATATGCAAGAAACCAAAAAGATTCTAGACGAAATCTGGCCGCTCGCATAGATATTTATTTAAATTTTAATCTACTTGATATTAATATCTTGTTGTTAAATCACTATTTTTTATTTACCTAAAAGTTTTCTTTTAATCGTTCTGTTTGTCGGTTTTGCGGTCAGCGGATCTTCCGGCCAGAAATGTTTAGGATAACGGGAGCGCAGTTGCTTGCGAATTTCCGGATAAACAGTTTTCCAAAAGCTTCGAAGGTCTTGCGTAACAGCAATCGGGCGGTGTGCTGGAGAAAGTAAATGTATAAGCACATTTACTTTGCCGCCACAAATTTTTGGAATGTCTACCTGTCCAAACAATTCCTGCAGGCGCACCGCGAGTACTGGTTGTTCGCCTGAATAA
The DNA here is from genome assembly GCA_963833465.1 of Ignavibacteriota bacterium. Classification (GTDB taxonomy): domain Bacteria; phylum Bacteroidota; class Ignavibacteria; order UBA10030; family UBA10030; genus Fen-1298. The sequence goes on from CAWHXW010000003.1 coordinate 132,386, forward strand.
TCCAATTCAACGCGTGATCCACTTGGCAAGATAATATGTGAAGGTGCGAGGAAATCAATTGTTTGATTGTGTGAATGCAAAATTTGTGATTTTAATATTTTAAACAGAGGAAGTTTAATGAGATGTTCTTTTTTCCAAATGCCCTCAAGAAATGGCGAAAGCCAATTTTCAAGAGAGTCAATTAAAGCCGTATCGGATAAATCTGGAAAGTCTGCAACTGATGGAAAGTATTTCCTCAACCATTGAACTCGCTGTTGCAACACACGTGTTTCTTTATCCCACGGTAAACAATCCAATCCCATTTGTCTTATACCTTCTACCATGGCTGCGCTTACTTTATCTCCACATAGTTCTATATTTTGTTCGGAGATAATAATCGCGTCAAGCCGTGAAATATTTCTTGCAATTACTGCTTCATCACTCGAGCTCCAGCGAATTTCTTCTTCCTCTATTATAGTATCAGCAAAAACACGCTGCAAATCTTTTTTTGCGAGCGGTGCAGCAAGATATACACGAACTTCGGTACCTGTGTAGTCCACTTCCCCAATCGCAAGAAATTCTTCACGGGCAAGCAAACTTCCTTTTGGTAAAAAAGCGGCTGTCCCGCTTGCCATTTGATAACGATTACCGCCATTATCGCGTCTGCGGGCTATTCGTTTTCGATAGGCAAGTGCGAGTAAAATTCCGGTAGCGTTTTCGTCTGTTATATTTGAATTATTGCTGATGCCGACAAGTTGTCTCAATCTCTTCGATTGAGATTTAATACGTTCATAATTTCCTTTATCAATTTTGTATGTTTGATGTAATATATGTATCCTCCGTTCAAGATCAATATCAGTGTCTTTTCTCCCTACAAGAATATCTCGCTCTTCAAGCAATGCCGCTATATCACATGCAAGTGCGCCAATGCCGAGTTTTATACCGCGAAAAATCATGTTTGCAAATCGTGGGTGGATGGGTAATTCAGTCATTGCGCGTCCATGCGAAGTTAGCTTTCCAAAACGATCTAATGCATCAAGCTCTTCAAGAAGTCTTCGTGCTTGCGCCAGGTGTGCATTTGGCGGTGGGTCAAGAAATCGCAAGCCGTTGCCGGCTGGTGTTCCCCATTGTGCCAGATTAAGAACAAGCGGCGCAAGATCGGCAGTTTTAATTTCCGCCTGCGGATACTCTGACAGTTGTTCTTGTTCTTCTTCAGTCCACAGACGATAGCATACTCCTGGCTGCTGGCGTCCCGCACGCCCTCGCCGTTGATCTGCAATTGCTTTGGAAACAGGAATTGTTACTAAACCTGACATTCCGCGACGCACGTCAAAGCGTGCTGTCCGCGCTAACCCGGAGTCGATTACTATACACACACCGTCAATCGTTATGCTCGTTTCAGCAACACTTGTGGAGAGAATAACTTTGCGCTTGCCAGCCGGCGCCGGAGACAACGATGCAGATTGCTGTTGATATGATGCATCGCCAAAGAGTGAATGAACAATGATATCATTCGATAAATGTTTTTCCCATAAGAAATTTTCTATTCGATGAATTTCTCGTTGTCCGGGAAGAAATGCAAGTATGTCACCTTCATGTTCGGAAAGCGCTCGTAGTATGGTTTCAGCCATTCGAGTTTCAATTGTTTTGTCAGAAGTAAATTTCGTGTAGTAAGTCGTAACGGGATAAAGAGATCCGGGACTTTCGATTATTTTTGCATCGCCAATTAATTTTGCAACAGCTAATCCATCAAGTGTTGCAGACATAACAAGGATGCGTAAATCATTTCGCAAATGCTCCTGCACATCAAGTGTTAATGCAAGCCCGAGATCGGCATGAATGCTGCGTTCATGGAATTCATCGAAAATAATCAATGCGACATTCGGTAAATCTGGTTCGTGCTGAAGAAGCCGTGTAAGAATTCCTTCTGTCACTACCTCAATGCGTGTATTTTTACTAACAATGGCTTCGCCGCGAATGCGATAACCAATCGTCTGCCCGACAGATTCGCCAAGCTGGATAGCCATATATTCTGCGGCACGGCGCGCGGCAAGCCGGCGTGGTTCGAGCATGATCAGTTTCTTTTCTGCCATCCATTCTGAAGCGAGTAAAGCAATTGGAACTTGCGTAGTTTTTCCTGCGCCGGTCGGTGCAGACAGAACAACGTTATTTGTTTCTTGAAACGTTTCTGATAACCGTGGTAGAATATTGTCGATAGGATATGTACGTTTGAGTTTTTGCATTCGGTGGTTTGCAATATGCAACCGGATCATTCACTCACATCATACCCTGCGGGTCCACATCGATAATCATTTTGATCTTTTTGTTAGCGGCAAGCGGTGATGCATTGAATTGTGCCTTTGCTTTAATAAGTGCAGAGCGAAGGTACGCACCGGAAGGATCATAATCTTTTAAATCTTTGATGACAATATGTTTCCGGAAAAGATTTTTGATTTTTGGAATTGCAGCATCAGCAGGACCAAGAATGATGAACTGCTTTTGTTGATTCTGTTCTGCAAGAAATTCTCTAAACTTCTTTGCATGGTGTTGAACTTCATTCTCACGCTCACCGGAAAACTCCAGTAAAATAATCCGGGAAAACGGCGGATAATCCAATTCGCGCCGGTATTCTAATTCCTCTTGATAGAATCCGCGGAAATTGTGTGCTATAACATGCTTTAAACTATAATGATCCGGCTGTAAAGTCTGAATGACGACCTCGCCTGCAAGATTACTTCGTCCGGCACGCCCTGAAACCTGTGTTAATAATTGGAAAGTAGATTCCGATGCGCGAAAATCCGGCAAGAGCATTTGTGTATCTGCAGAAATAACACCAACGAGCGTTACGCGCGGAAAGTCTAATCCCTTTGCCACCATTTGTGTACCAAGGAGAATGTCTGCTTCGCCGGAACCGAACTGCTGGAGAATTTTATTGTGCGCACCTTTGCGGCTGGTAGTGTCGCGGTCCATCCGAAGAATAACTGCCTTAGGGAACAGTGCTTGTAATTCTTCCTGCACTTGCTGAGTGCCGAAGGCATGCATTCGTAGTTCAATGCTTCCGCACTTCGGACAAACTGTAGGCGGTTTTTTTACAAAGCCGCAGTAATGACAGCGAAGATGTTTTTTAGTTGTATGAAATGTAAGCGAAACTTCACAGTTATCGCATTTCTCTACATATCCGCAATCAAAGCATTCCATAACATGTGAAAAACCGCGGCGGTTTTGAAGAAGAATAATTCCTTCTTTTTTTTCTAAGCGATTTGAAATTTGAGATTGCAGCAGACGAGAAATAGAGGAGTAAGGAAGACGTTTGGGGAAATCCTTTCCATTTTTTTTTATTTCCACTTTAAGATCGTCATATATGGCGCGCCGTTCTTTCGCCATATCAACTATATCGATAGCAGGAAGCTGGGCATTGTCAACACGGTACGGAAGTTCAAGTAATGTATATTTTTCATTTAGAGCATTTGCAAAACTTTCCGTTGATGGTGTTGCTGAACCGAGTACAACTACTGCATTGATGTGCAATGCACGGACCAGAGCAACATCACGGGCATTGTAACGCGGTGCGGCATCGAATTGCTTGTAAGAACTATCATGTTCTTCATCTACTACAATAAGCCCGATGTTGTTTAAGGGTGCAAAAATTGCAGACCGCGGCCCGATGACTATTTTTACCTTGTCTTGATGTGCCATGCGCCATGTATCATATCTTTCTCCTAAAGACATTTGACTATGCATCACAGCAACATCATTGCTAAAATGTGCTTTGAAGCGACGTACTGTTTGCGGTGTGAGTGAAATCTCCGGCACGAGCACGATGGCTGTCTTGCCAAGAGCCATCACGCGGCGAATAGCATCGATATATACTTGCGTTTTACCGCTGCCGGTAATGCCATGTAAAAGAAATGCTCTAAATTTACCTGTCGTTGTAGCCTTGACAATTTCATTAAGTGCATATTGCTGGTTTGTATTTAACGTAATTTCCGGCGGCGGTCCGTCCTGTTCATACTCTGAACGCCGGAACACTTCACGTTTAGAAATCTGCAAGATTCCATTCTTCACTAACGTCTTAAGTGAAGAAAGCGACGCATTGTTTTGTTTCAAGAAATAATTGAGACCTATAACATTGGTTTCATGTGTAAATTCTTTCCGAAGAGCTTCAATAAGAAATAATTGCTTTGAAGAAAAAGCAGTTTTGCTTATTTCATCTGAAAATATTTTCATGCCTTCAGTTGTAAAATTGATGACTCGTTCTATCTTTGGTTTTGCTTTTGGCTTTTCAATTTCCTCTTCTACAGAAATCAATCCGCGTTGCTGCATCTCACTTAAGACAGCATGGATGCTTTTTGCACGTGCTTTTGTCTGAAGTTGAGAGAAAGAAAGCATTCCACTATTGTTTTTCAATGCTTGTAGAATTGCATGTTGGCGCGGTGCAGATCTTTTAGTCGTTTGTAAAAGTGTTTCATAGTTTTGTGCAAGAAGATGAATCATCTTTTTGCTTTCTTGTGAAAATCCCTGCGGCGTTGCAGATCTAAGCACTTCACCCCATGGTACAAGATAATATTCCGCAATCCATTTTGTAAGCGCAAGAAGTTCCGAGGAAAATGTCGGACTAATATCAAGAACATCATTAATCAACTTCAATCCGGAAACGTTCGTTGTCGCAGGCAGTCCAACGATAATACCTGTAATATGTTTGTTGCCAAACGGAACCATAGCCCGTTTGCCTATAGCTATAGAAGATTGAAGCTCAGGCGGAACAAGATATGTAAATGTATGATCGAGTGGAATGTATAGGGCAATATCGACTAAGAATGGTTGCAAAAAAAATTAGTAAAGAGCTGTGAAGATTAACTGTTAAGTTCTTTTTCCAATTTTCGATATACTTCAATAAGCGGCAAGTTCTTTTCTGAAGCAATACGTTTGCATTCTTCAAATTCTACACGCCGCTGCTCTTTTCCATCAACTATAACAAACTTGACGCAAACAACACCAAACGACGTTTGCACCTGCTTCGGTACTGCGCAGAAGTTTTTTGCGCTCAACCGATTGAATGCGTACTCCAATTGTTGTAGTTTCTCGGTAAATTATTTCAAGAATGGAATCTATCTTTGCACGTTCGACGAGTGCTGAAAGGATGATACCTGGACGTCCTTTCTTCATTAGTATTGGAACTAAATACGCATCATTCGCACCAGCAGATAATAGTTTTTCGATAATATACGGATAAATTTCCGGGTTCATATTATCAATGTTTGTTTCAATACTGACTATTTCATCATCAATATAATTCGGATCTAAGCTGCCAATAAATACACGAAGCAAATTAGGCAGTTGTCCAATTTCACGTTCGGCTGCACCATAACCGATTGCAGATATGCGGATTTTTTCCATATTTAAAACACCTTGTGAAAGAGCTTTGATTATAGCGGCTCCTGTCGGTGTCGTCAATTCAAATGGAACATCAGTTAGTAAAATGGGATAGTCTTTCAAAATTTCCATCGTTGCCGGTGTTGGCACTGGAAGAGTGCCATGTTGAGATTTCACCATCCCGCCATTGCCAACTTTTATCGGGGATGAATAGACAGCTTGAATACCCAGCTTTTCCAAACATATCGAAACACCTATGATGTCAACCAATGAATCAATAGCTCCGACTTCATGAAAATGTACTTTCTCGATGGCGGTACTATGAACTTTTGATTCAGCAATTGCAACCTCTCTAAAAATCTTTTTCGAACGTTCTTTGACATTTTTTGAAAGAGAACTCTTATCGATCAATTCTTCGATGTCTTTCATATGCCTGTGATAATGTGGCTGTTCTGAAACCACAACATCCACTTTTGTAGCAGTCATACCGTTACGTTCAATGTGACGTGCTTGCAATTCAAATCCGCCTATGGCAAGTGATTGCAGTTCTTTATTCAATTCATCGAATGAAACACCCGCATTGACGAGCGCACCTAAAGTCATGTCTCCGCTGATACCAGCTATAGTATCAAAATATGCTATTTTCATATTGTAAGTAAGTTAATTTGTAATGACTAAATTGTATAGTTGTAATATATTGGATCAATATACGATTTGATATACTCTATCTGCTTATTGTTCACTTGATTCTTTTTCTCATGTACTTAATTGCCTTCAGATTTAAAAACTTTTTCCAGGTGCTGAATAAATCGTTCAGTCGCCCCTATATTCTCTTTCACTAACATAAGCGCTTGTTTTCCAGCGACAACATTTACTTTTTTATCGTCAAGCAATGTTCGGAGTACTTGATGACATTCTTTCTGATCATTTACAACAAAACTGCCTCCTCGTTGCAATAGTTCCATTGCTTCCTGCGAATTTGTGTGCTTCGGCCCATAAACTACAGGAATTCCATACACAGCTGGTTCAAGCACGTTGTGGATACCTTGCCGAAAACTTCCTCCTACATATGCTACATCAGCATATTGATAGAGCGCCATCAAAATGCCTATACTATCGACAATGATAATGCGTTCATTGGCATAGTCATTTAGATTGGAGAATCGGATTGATCGCGGCTTTAAACTAAGTTTATTTTCAATATCTTCCAGAGCATCTTCTGTTGGTTCATGCGGTACAAGAATTAATAATACATTCGAATCATATTGAAGAATTTTTTTTATACTCGGGATAAGAACTTCTTCATCTTCCGGCCATGTGCTGCCGGCAATAAACACTTTTTTTCCTTTTAAAATTGCATGTGGAATTAGGTGTTTCTTTTTTGCATCGGCACTGCGCTGCCATACTTGATCGTACCGAGTCTCACCAATAGATTCAATGAATGGATGTGTTAATCCAAACAGAGCAAATGCCTCAGCGTCCTTAGCAGATACAGTAAGAATAGACTCGAATGTGTTGAATAATAAGCGATGGAAATTTTTCAGCAATGGATAAAATCGTGCTGATGTTATGTTCATAGTAGCATTTGCTATGAATGCTGGAATTCCTCGTGCATCCAGTTCCCATAAATGATTTGGCCAAATATCATATCTTACAAACACTGCTGCTGTTGGCCGCAATAGATCAAGGAAGCGGCACGCATTCGCTTTTGTATCAAATGGGATATATGTAATAATGTCGGCAAGTTTATATTTTTTTGAATGATCATAGCCAGATGGCGAAAAGAATGTGACAATTATATTGATGTCTCGGTATTTCTTCCGTAGAGCTGAAATGATAGGCTTTGCCTGTTCGAATTCTCCCATTGATGATGAATGAAACCATACGCGATGTTTTGATGTAAGTTTTGGCAGATCGCATTCAATATTTTCAAATAATCTTTTCCGTCCTTTAATACCGCGTCGGATTTTATCGTTGAATAATGCTGCAACTTGCAAAAGCGCCCAAAAGAATGGTATAAATACTGCATTATAGAGAATGAACCAGATTTTTTTCATTATACTGAAAATAAATGAATGAAACTAAAATTTGAAATTATTGTAAATAACGTTTGATGGAAATACAATAAAACACGTTTAGCATTTGAAAAACATGCAACACTTTGACAAAAAAATAAACTTATATATGTTCTATATTGCTTGTATACTATCACACTATATCTTTCATTATGGATAATAAATATTTTTGTTTTATACTTTTCCTCGGCGTTGTTCAAGGTCAGCGCGTATTTCTTCGCATTTGTGTTTTGTAAGTTCAAGTTTTGAAATGAATAAAATCACGGTTAATAACCCGACAATAGGAATGCTTGCAAGCATCGCGCGAATCCAGAATATTGTCGCAGGCGCCTGCGCTCCTAAAGCAGAATTAAAACCTGCCCATCCGAGTATGAGTCCGGAAACGAAATATCCTAATGAACTGCCGAGTTTTAAAATATAAGAACCGCACGCTGTGAATGACCCTTCACGGCGTATACCCATATTTAGTTCATCATAATCAATAATATCTGCACCAATTGAACCATGAAGCATCCAAAGACCAGATGCTGAAAGCCCCATTAACCCAGAAGCTATTGTCTGTAACCAAGGGATAAGAGGCGTGTATAAATACCATGAACCGCCGTATCCAATAATGCCAATACAAGCTGCAATAATAACAGCAACCTTTTTTTCCGTTTTTCGTGCTATCTGACCCAGGGTCGGGGCGCCTAAAAAACCACCGAACATAAAGGAAAGTCCCACCCAGAAGTTCCAGTTGTCGCCATTTATTGTATTGCCGCCACAAACATAATAAACCGTTGCATAATAACCGAGAGCCCCAACCATGCTTGTGCCCATTGTGAAAGCCCCGCCAAATCCCATTATTATTCTGAAGGGTTTACATTTTAATGTTTCATAAAATGAACTCTTTAACGAAATACGTTCCTTGATATTTACAACCACTTTTTCATAGTAACGTTCTTTTACTCTGAAAAAGATTGTAATGGCAAATATTGCCATGATAATACCAAGTATTGAAGTATATACTTGCATACCCAACAAAGTATTTTTTCCCACCTTTCCGGGAAGAAGGAACCATGACAAATTAGTAAAGCGCAGTGCATAAAAATTACCAATTTCAAAAATTTTCTGCATCGAACTTCGATACGTCATAACAGATGTACGCTCTTCATAATCTGGAGTTAATTCAGCACCAAGACTATTAAAAGGTACAGTATAAGCAGCCATAAGAGGAATATAAATCATTGAGGATATAATCATATACCAGAAAACGACCGATAACCCCAAAAAAGTATTATCAACCCATGAAGGTGAAACAAAAAAAAGCGCCGGGAGACCAAGGCCGGCCAATATTCCGGCAACCAGAATGAATGGACGTCTTCGCCCATATTTTGACCGGAAATTATCAGATATCCATCCTGCTATCGGGTCTGCGATAGCATCATAAATCCTGATAAGCGTCAATGCAAGGCCGACAAGCCATGGCGCAACACCCAGATAAATATTAAACACTGCAAATGCAACAGAAGGATAAAGCCATAGCCCCCACATATCAATACCGGTTCCTAAGCCATACGACATTTTAGTCAGAACAGGTACACGATCGCGTATACGAACTTCATTCATTTTCGCATTTACTTCTTTTTCCATTTCTGCTCCTTTACTATGAACTCAAGATTAATATTTAACAATATTTTTATTTTTTCTTGTACTAATAAAAGAAACATTTTGCATAAATGCCTTATATAAATTGGTCCTCGATAAAAACGCTTCTATCATAATAATCATTGATACAGATTTGCAGAGGAACCAAAATAAAGCATAGAATTTCTGGTTATTCAAGAACTTACTAAAATAGATTTTACAGTTGTGAAGAGAAAATCAACAAACGATTCTATAAAAAATTGCGGCTCGAATGCTGCATCAATTGAAGAATATCAATAATTATAAATAAATCAAACTAATCTATACGTTCTGCTCCCAACTCGCGTTTGAGCAATGTGAGAATTGGATGTTCATTTATTTGAGTTTGGTTTTGGACAATTTCCTTAACTAAATTCTTTTCATCTATAGATACTGATTGTGTTGTTGAGTAGATTGTGCTAACAGGTATATCTGCATTGGAATAAAGAACCGGTTCTATAACTACCCGTTTGCCTACTACTTGATGAAGAGTGCTTGATAAAAAATCTCTATTGCGTTTAAGTGTCGAAAAATGGTAATCGTCTGGACATGAAATACGTACCATACCATTATTAACATCAAGAATTTGCGTTTCCGTAAGCGATGTACCTATCGCAATATGCGATTTAGAAATACTACTGACAAAAGCGGGCCAATGTTTTGTAACCTCATCGGCAGAAGCTGACTGAGTTATTGTCGGCAATTCGGTTATTCGTTGGACGGTATGCTGAAATTCGATATACTTTGAACCCTCTGTTATTTTATTGAGGTCTGTGCCAATGAGAGATGAATAACTGGCTGCGGCTTTACTTTTTAAATATCCCGCACCAACCTCGCCAATAACTTTTAGGTCTGAAGATTGAGACGTCCTGTACCGTGTGGATTCTGAGGAAGAGTGGAATAAATTAATTTCACTATTATTGCTCAATTTTTTTTTTATCAATTCAATTTGCAGGAGCAATTCTCCGATCTGCACAGAACTTTCCATCTTTGCCATTTGTATTAATCCCGCTTCAAGCCGGTACCGCGGCTGCGTTGCCCATTTAAGTGCTTGTTCCATATCGCTAGTTTGCTTGATGTAGCGTATCAGGTCTTGTTCTGTAAATTGTTTTGCCTCATTTTCATACCGTTTCTTATAATTATCTGATACTTCAATAAGCTGAGTTGATTCTGTTAAGCGCACAATTAATAGATTGCGAAGATGTTCCATCAGCCCGCTGATAAATTCACGTAAGTCGTAACCGCTTTTTATAATTTCATCAACCAGTTGTATAGCATTTTGCGCATTATGATTTTTCAAAAAATCAGATACACCAAAATAAATTTCCTGATCAACAACATTGAATGCTTTTAGTAATTCTGCCGTCTTAATCTCGGTGCCGCAAAACGAACGCACTTGATCGAATATGCTTTGTGCATCCCGAAGAGATCCATCGGCGCGTTTGGCAATTACTAACAAGGCGTCATTTTCAACCGTAATATTTTCTGCATTTGCAATTGCTGCAAGTGTATTTATAATTTCTTCAATAGCTATGCGCCGAAAATCGAACCGCTGACAGCGGGAAAGAATTGTCATTGGTACTTTGTGGACTTCTGTAGTAGCAAATACAAACACTACGTGTGAAGGCGGTTCTTCAAGCGTTTTCAGAAGCGCGTTGAATGCTTCTTTTGTCAGCATATGTACTTCATCGATAATATATATTTTATATTTACCGCGAGTTGGTGTATATCGAACAGAATCACGCAAATTTCGAATTTCTTCTACGCCGCGGTTAGATGCACCGTCAATTTCAATGACATCAAGTCCGCGTCCTTCAATAATTTCTTTGCAGACTTCACAAGTATTATCCGGATTTTGGTTGACAGGGCAAAGACAGTTTAAAGCGCGTGCAAGAATGCGGGCTGTTGTTGTTTTACCGCATCCGCGTGTGCCGCTAAAAATGTAAGCATGCGCAACTCGATTCGATGCAATCGCGTTGCGAAGAGTATTTGTCACATGGCTTTGACCAACGACATCGTCGAAGATCATAGGCCGCCATTTACGCGCTGTAACCTGATAATTCATTTCGTCTTAAATGGAAAATTATAAGTGCAAGAATACACAAATCAGAAACCATAATCCAGTAGTTTTTATTATTTATTTTCTTCTATTTTACTTTCTATCTTCATATTGTATTTTTTTGCTTTTTCCTTTTGAAATTTGATTTTGTAATCAAGAATACATGCTTCATCGCTTCTTCGACAGTTTCAATCGGAACGATTTCTAGTCCTTCTTTTACCTTGTCCGGAATCTCGGTAAGATCTTTTATATTTTCTTGAGGAATCAAAACAGTTTTAATTCCGCTGCGTTGTGCGGCAAGAAGCTTTTCGTTTAATCCACCAATTGGGAGAACATTACCGCGCAATGTAATTTCGCCAGTCATTGCCACATCGTTGCGTGCATGCCGATTACTTGCTACTGAAATAATTGCCATTGCCATTGTTACTCCAGCAGATGGACCATCTTTTGGAATTGCTCCTTCTGGTAGGTGAATATGTATCTCACGATTTTTATTGAATTCCGGATTTACACCAAGTTTTTTTGCATTTGAGCGAATGTAGCTCAATGCCGCTTGCGCCGATTCCTTCATAACATCGCCGAGCTGTCCGGTAAGCGTCAAGCGCTCTGTGCCTCGCATTATTGCCGCATCAACATTTAGAATCTCACCGCCAATGCTTGTCCACGCTAACCCGGTTACAGAGCCAATTCGTGGTTGTAACCCGGCTGGTTTAGTGCGAAATTTTGGAACACCGAGATATTTTTCAACATTTTCCGGCGTTATGTAAATACTCGTTATCTTCTTTTTACTTTCAGGTGTTCCATTCGCCTGTTTAGCAAGCACCATTTCCTTTGCTACTTTTCGGCAGATGGACGCAATTTCGCGCTCAAGATTTCTTACACCGGCTTCACGTGTATATTCTTGAATAATTTTTATAATTGCAGTATCTTCGAAATGAACTTCATCAGCATTCAAACCATGCGCCTTAAGTTGTTTGCATACAATATGACGCTTTGCAATTTCTTTTTTCTCGTACTCAAGGTATCCCGGTAGTTCAATAATTTCCATTCGATCCTGTAGCGGGGGTGGGATGGCAAAGCGAACATTCGCCGTTGTGATGAACATAACTTTCGATAAATCATAATCAATTTCGATGTAGTGGTCATTGAAGGTCATGTTCTGTTCCGGATCGAGTACTTCTAAAAGCGCCGCAGATGGATCACCGCGAAAATCTATGCTCATTTTATCTACTTCATCCATTAAAAGCACTGGATTGACAACACCAGCTCGTTTCATTGATTGTACAATTTTACCCGGCATTGAACCAATATATGTACGCCTATGACCTCGAATTTCTGCCTCATCACGAATACCGCCAAGTGAAATACGTACGAACTTTCTTCCGAGCGCACGGGCAATTGATTTAGCCAGCGATGTTTTTCCGACACCTGGTGGACCAACGAAGCAAAGAATTTGTCCGCGCATTTCTTTTACTAAATTTAACACAGCAATATTTTCAAGAATTCTTTCTTTAGGTTTATCTAATCCGTAGTGATCAGCATCAAGAATTTCTTTCACATGTGCAATTATTAAATTATCTTTCGTCCGCTTGTGCCACGGTACGGCGATCAGCCAATCCAGATAATTGCGTGTTACTCCGAATTCAGGAGACATAGGCGAAGTTTTTTTCAGCTTGTTAAATTCCTCAAAAGCCTTTTCTTTTGCTTCTTCAGGCATTTTTGCTGCAAGTAGTTGTTCTTTTAATTTGATCATTTCCGGAGATGCTTCATCATCACCAAGTTCATCTTGAAGAATTCTTATTTGTTCTTGAATAAAAAACTTGCGCTGTGATTTCTGAATATTGTCCTGTACTTTGGTATCGATATCCCTCTCTATTTTCAAGATATCCACTTCCGTACTGAGAATTTTTGAAAGTTCATACAATTGATCGCGAAGTGAAGGTATTTGCAAGATTCTTTGTTTCACATCTACGCTTTGGACAAGATTAGATGCGATGTAATACATCTTCCGCTGAGGTTCTTTGATTCCATCATAAGCCATAATCACTTCCGACGGAATATTGCGATTTAGTCTGACATATTCTGTGAAAAGCGCAGTTGTATGCCGCACAAGTGCATCAATTTCGCGCCCTGCAGGCGGATCGCTTCGGTTAACTATAATTTCCGCTTCAAGAAAACTAGGATTATGAATAAATTTCTTGATGTTCGCCTGTGCGATACCATCGACAAGAATTTTCATCAGACCATTCGGCAGTTTTAGCATTTGAAGAATTTTAGCAACAGTGCCCTCACGATAGACGTCTTCTTCAGTGGGTTCATCAACGGATGAGTTTTTTTGTGCAACGAGTAAAATATTCTTGCCTCGAGCTAATGATTCATTGGCGGCACGAAGGGAGGATTCTCTTCCAACAAGAACAGGAAAAATCATATACGGAAACAGCACAACATCACGAAGCGGAAGAACAGGCAATGTATTTGGTATATGATCCAAGGTTTCGATGTGTAAATTGGGATTAGCAATGTTGCTCATATCAATAGGATTGATTAATTTTAGCCATTAAAACAAAAGAGGGTACATCCTCTTTATCCGGATGCACCCAATACTTTCACATACTTAATATACCGAGGAATATCAGGAGAGTCAAGAAACGAAAAAATATTACTAATGAACAATAAAAAATTCCGAACGGTATAACTTTAGCAATGTTGTTTTATATTCAGATATATTTTAAATTCAAAATACTTTAAACTAAACTATTATTTAAGAAACGCACGAGCAGTACCGCTTCTTCACAGACATTAGCAACTTCGTCGACGAGCAATGCACTGAAACATTTTGACTCAGGCAACGAAACACCGACAAAGAATTGTTTGAATTTCAACCACTCTGCCATTGGATGGCTCTCATCATATCCTTTTGGAACGCGTTGAAGTTTTGACCACTCAAATGGTGCAAAACGCTTTTTAAACCGATTGTTCTCAACTATTGAAAGAAAATCTTTTCCATGCAAGGCAATTGCCTTCCGTATTTTTTTGAGTTGCTCATTATCAGGCAAATAAATTCCACCGCCGACAAAAAATTCACCGGGTTCAATTTGAATATAATAACCTGAGCCTATAAAACCCTTGGGCATCCCTCTCAACACAAAGTGCGCCGCAATATGTGTTTTGTATGGGGTTTTATCAGAACTAAATCTAATATCGCGATAGATTCGGAAGATGGATCGTTTCGGGTTAAGATCGAACTCCGGTGCAAACTGTGCAAAGTGCGGTTGCAGTGCTGCAATAAACGAGAGCATTGGAGTTTTAGCATTTCGTTCAAATTCTTCTTTGTGTTTTATAAACCATTCACGATTGTTATTCCGTTTGAGCTGCTTTAAAAAATGAATGCATTCTTTTGGAAATCCCTCAAACGGTGGATAGATATCAAAATCTAATAATGGAAGTTTAGGCACAATATCATTCTCCTTTATGATTATTATGAAATTCTCTTTCTTCTATTGCAATGCGGACAAATCCATTTGATTTTTTTAATCTCAATTGTGCTTCCTCCGATGAAACATTTGCTTTGATCATTACAATAGCTGTCTTTACATGAAATTTTGACTTCATTAAAAAATCTGCCGCTTCATCATACGGAACACCTGTGATTATCATAACAATACGTTTTGCTCGTTCATGTAATTTTTGATTTGTCAGCTGAAGATCGACCATCATATTCTCATATACTTTTCCTAAACGAATCATCGCTGTCGTAGTTATCATATTGAGCACAAGTTTCTGCGCTGTTCCGGATTTCATTCTCGTTGAACCCATAATAATTTCTGGTCCGACTTCAGGGCAAATTGCAACATCCACTGCGGAAGCGAGATCAGAAAATTCCGGCAGTTGAAAATTAGATCGCGGGTTTGTTGTCACATATAATGTACACGCACCAAGCTGCTTCGCTCGCTTTACTGCACCAACAACGTAAGGTGTGCGAAGACTTGCAGCTATTCCACACACAACATCATTCTTTTTTATTTTTTTATTATTGATATCTCGCAATCCATTTTCTTCATGATCCTCTGCGCCCTCTTGAGCTTGAAACATTGCTTTCTTACCGCCAGCAATCAAACCTTGAATCATTTCTGAATCTGTTCCAAAGGTCGGCGGACATTCGACTGCATCCAGTATTCCGAGTCTTCCACTGGTTCCAGCGCCAACGTATATAAGCCTCCCATTATTCTGAAATGCTTCAACTACAAATTCGACAGCTTTGGCAATATAGGGTAACTGCGTTTCAACTGCTGATGCCACTTTTTTATCTTCATTGTTGAGAAGAACTAGGATCTCTTCAACTGAATGAGAATCAATATCCATACTTGCTAAATTTCTTTGCTCTGTCGTTAAAAATTGTAGCTGACTAAATAGGTTTTTCCCTTTTGGCAATTCTATGCCTTTCTGATAAGTTATATTTTCATAAATGGACTAAAATTATTTTTTTGTCAGATGCAATATATTTTTCGGATCCCTTAAAAGTAAGATTGATTTCATCGATGATCGCTTGAGGATATTCTCGTTTTACCAAATTAATTTCCTTTGTCAAGTCGCCGCCCTTGAATGCTATAAGTGCCGGTGGTTTCGGATCAATAATGCCATCATAGATAATTTTTTCATTTGGGCTGTACAAATTTTGCATCTTAAGAAAGTTGCCGGACAAAAATATTAACTCGTTTAATTGACAAACCGCTCTTGCCATCACAAAATCAAATTTGTGTAAATATTCAGATTGAATGCCAATTTCTTCCGCTCTGCCCCATAATACATCGACATTTTTGAGTTTCAATTCTTTAACCATTTGCAAAACAGCATTTGCTTTTTTTCTTGTCGCATCAAGGCAAAGCAAAAAAATATCTGGTCGTAAAATCTTTATTGGAATACCAGGCAATCCGCCGCCAGTTCCGATATCAACTATTTTACAACTTTCCGTTATTTTCAGTTTAAATAACGGAGCTACGGAATGAAGAATATGGTAAGACCAAAAATTTTCCTCGTCTTTTCTAGAAATCAAGTTGATTTTCTTATTCCAATCCAGAAGTAATTTTACATAATAATCTAATTGCTCCAATTGAATATCTGTAACTATAAATCCATTCTCATTACATATTGTACGAAACCAATTTATTTTTTCAAATTGCACTATTTGCTACGCTTTCTATTTAATGTTTCACGTGAAAAAACATGGACTAATTTCTAAGATAAACCATCAACACAGATATATCGGCTGGTGTAACGCCACTAATTCTGGATGCTTGCCCAATAGAAGCTGGCTGGACATTCATAAGCCTTTCTCTTCCCTCTGTTGAAAGAGATTTCACTCTGCGATAATCTATTTCTTGAGGTATTTGAAGAGAATCGAATCGATTAAAATTTTCAACTTCTTCTTTTTGTCGTTTGATATATCCTTCGTACTTTAATTCTATTTCGATTTGCTCAACCACATCGTTGAATAACTGATCATCACAAGATGAGCTAATATTTGAAAAAAAGTTCGCTGAGGCAACTAATTCACATTTTAAAAAATCTAAAAGATGGACATTTGATCTTTTTAACAGTTTTGCTAACTTTTCATTTTCTTGAATAGACCCAGCATTCACCATTTTTAAAATTGGATTTGCATCTTCGGGCGTTATAGAAAATTGATTAGAAAAGAAAATGCCTTTGTTTATTAGAATCTCTTTTTTTCGCAGCCGTTTTATCATTTTATCTGGAATTAAACCCAATTTGTATCCAAATTCCATTAATCGCCGATCAGCATTATCTTGTCGAAGCACAAGACGGTGTTCAGCTCGTGAAGTGAACATTCTGTACGGTTCTTCAATATCTCGATTTACCAAGTCGTCAGTTAAAACTCCAATATATGATTCAGACCTTTTAAGAATTATTGGCTCATCATTTCTAATATACATCACTGCATTTATTCCAGCCAATAAACCTTGCGCAGCAGCTTCTTCATACCCGGATGTTCCATTGATTTGTCCAGCAAAGAACATTCCATTAACAAGTTTTGTTTCCAAAGAAAGTTTGAGCTGATGCGGCGGAAAATAATCATATTCTACTGCATATCCGGGACGTAACATTTTTACATTATGTAATCCTGGAATAGTACGCAATCCTTCAAATTGAATATCCTCGGGAAGACTTGTTGAAAATCCGTTGACGTACACGACATTTGTATCATAGCCTTCCGGCTCAAGAAAGATATGATGACGATCTCTATCGGCAAAACGATTTATTTTATCTTCAATCGATGGACAATATCGTGGACCTATTCCTTTAATTCTACCAGTGAAAAGCGGCGATCTATCAAATCCATTTCGAAGAATACGATGTGTTTCTATGTTGGTGTATGTTAAAAACATCGGAATTAGTTTATTTGTGATTTTAATATTTTGGAACGAAAATGGCTTTGGATTAATATCACTTGGTTGTTCTTCAACTTCGGAAAAATCAATACTTTTTTTATCAATCCGAGGTGGAGTTCCAGTTTTAAGTCTTCCTGATACAAAACCATATTTTTTTAAATTTTCTGTTAAATTTTCAGCTGAATTCTCTTCATATCTCCCACCTATAAAGCTTTGTGTTCCAGTATGCATAAGTCCTCTTAAAAATGTGCCTGCACACAGAATAAATGCCTTACATCGAACTCTTGTTCCATTGTCAAGGACGACACTTTTAATGATTGAAATGTCCTGCATCTTTTGTTTTTCGACTTCAATATCACATACAGTTCCTTCACAAACTTGAATGGCGGGTTGTTTTTCAATTCGACATTGGGCTTCGCATGAGTATTGTTCACGGTCATTTTGAGAGCGCGGTGACCAAACAGCTGGGCCTTTCGAAAGATTTAGCATACGAAAGTGAATTCCAGTAGCATCTGCAATTTTTCCAATTTCTCCGCCGAGAGCATCAATTTCCCGAACCAGATGCCCTTTGGCAGTTCCACCAATTGCTGGATTACAAGACATTCTACCAATTGCGCTCTTATCCATAGTCACTATTAACACACTGCAACCCATGCGAGCGGCAGCTAAACCAGCTTCTATGCCGGCATGACCTCCGCCAGCAACGACGATATCATAGTTTTCGTGTTCTAATTCCGGCAAATCTATTAATCCGTTTCTGTTTCACGTGAAACTAAAAATTATTTCCCAATACAAAACTTTGAAAATATATTGTTCAATATATCTTCTGTAGTAACAAGCCCAATAATTTCACCTATTGAATCAAGCGCTGTCCTCAAATCGACAGCTATATATTCTTCACTTTGTCCAATTTTCAACGATTTTAAAGCAAAAGTTAGACTTTGTTTTGCTTTCAGCAATGCAGAATAATGTCTCTCATTTGTAATAATTACAGATTCTCTATTATCAATTTTTGCTTTATCAAGAACTTTTTTAATTAGTTCATTTTTTAGTTTTTCGATGCCAGTATTATTCACTGCTGATGTCTCAACGATAAGTGTTTCTTCTGAAATCTGTTTAAGAAATAATTTCTTATCTTGAAGATCAATTTTATTGTTTGCAATAATTAGCTCTTTATTATTTTTGTTTTCTTTCATTATAGTTTCAAGAAAGATCAATTCATCATGTGCTATTGCTTTTGTATTGTCATGCACAAAAATAATAATATCCGATCCTTTTATGATTTTCCATGTTCTATTCACGCCTTCTTTTTCAACTTTATCCTCGGTACCCCGAAGTCCTGCTGTATCGATAATTCTAAACAGTACACCTTCGATTAAAATTTTCTCTTCGATAAAGTCACGTGTCGTACCAGGAACACTGGTAACAATAGCACGATCTTCTTTGAGTACTGCATTAAGTAAACTTGATTTGCCAGCGTTTGGAATTCCGACTAGAGCGACACGAATTCCTTCACGATATACTTTGCCATATTTATAGGTTTTAATGAGTTGATTTATCTCTGATATTGTATTTTCTAATAAGTCCTCTATATTTTTTTTACTGACAAGTGCAACTTCATCTTCTGAAAAATCTAAATCTAATTCTAAAAGTCCAAGAGCTTGAGCTAATTGCTCTCGAACTATATGGATTTGTTTTGAGAGGGCTCCTTCCAATTGATTTAATGATGTTTGTTGAGCTTTATTGGATTGAGCTTGTATTAGGTCGGCAATTGCTTCTGCTTGAGAGAGATCTATTTTGCCATTGAGAAACGCACGTTGAGTAAATTCCCCTGGTTTTGCTGGACTCACGCCTGTTTCTAATATACATTCTAATACTTGGCGCGTTATATAAATTCCGCCATGACAACTAATCTCCACCGTGTTTTCTCCAGTAAATGATTTTGGTGCACGAAAGACAGTGCAAACGACCTCATCAATAGTAATATTTTGATTGTCAACAATTCGTCCAAAATGTGCAGTACTGCTTTTCGCTTTAATAAGGTTTTGTTTTGCTTTAAATCGACTTGCTACTTTCTTAATTGCAGATTCACCGCTGACACGTATAACTGAAATCGCTCCTTCACCTATTGGTGTTGCAATGGCAGCGATAGTCTTTTCTAACCGCTTGGTCATTTTATTTTCTCTGTAAAGAAATGTACGAAAAGCCATATCCTTTCACAATGTTATAAAGAAAAACGTCCCATCAATTTTTCTTGACAGGACGCTTTTATAAAAAACATTGTTTTTTGGGGATCACTTCTTTAGACGCGGTATATCTTTTGCCAATTTAAATATTCCTCCGCGAGTTTTCTTTTTCTGTTCAACTTTTCTAAGCGGCTCGTTATCATCCTGTTTGTTTATCAGCACTTGTTGTCCTATTGCAAGTACATTAAATACAGCATAATATAAATTTAAACCTGATGGAAAGCCATTAAACAAGAATGTCATCATAATAGGCATCATCCATACCATAGTTTTTTGCCGTGGGTCTTTAATTGTCATTTTCTGTTGAATGAACATTGTGACACCCATAATAACAGCAATGCCGCTAATATCTTGAATTCCAATCAACGGCATTTTGAATGGCAGGTGATATATAATATCCGGAATTGAAAGATCTTTTATCCATCCAACAAAACTTGCCTGCCGTAATTCTATTGCGCCGCGAAATACTGCATACAGCGCGTACATTATTGGCATTTGCAATAATAGCGGCAGACATCCGCCTGCTGGATTAACGCCATATTCTTTATACAAATTCATTATAGATTGATTCATTTTCTGAGGATCATCTTTATATTTTGCACGCAATTCATCCATTAATGGCTGTAGCTTTTGCATTTTTTTCATTGATCTCATTTGACTTTTTGACAGTGGATGCATGGCCAGTTTAATGAGTATAGAAAAAATAATAATTACAAATCCCCAGTTAGGTACTATATAATGGATTGCAATAAATATAGGTAACATGATATATTCTGAAATAGGTCGAATTAACCAAGCCCATCCTAAACTCATTATATTTTCAAGTCCATTACTATATGACTTCAATAGACTATGTTGCAGTGGTCCCAGAAACACTTTGAATTTGCTTTGTTCACTCGCCCCACCCTTATATGGTACCTTTAAGGAAATGTTGTATGTTTCCTTTACACCGTTGTCTGGCATCGCGGATCGATTCCCTTCTAAATAAGCTCCTTCACAGGTATTATTTATTGGGATAAGTGCAATAGCAAAATATTTATTACGTGCGGCAACCCAATCTATTGCACCAGAAAATTCTTTTTGAACTTTTTGGTCAACTTTTGAAGCATCTATTTCTGTGAGTTCATTTCCTGCATACGCATATGCCGCCGCAAAACCAGATTCATCAACGCTGTTGTGTTCTGCATAGCGAATACCATTTTCCCACGCAATTTCATACTGGTAATTTGCAACTACAGAACTCATATCAATCAATTGTATTTCTGCTTCAAAACCATATTCTTCGTTGTAAAATTTCATTTTCTTTACAAGCTTACCGCCGTTAGACGCAGGAAGAATAAATTTTATTTCAAATTCAAAGTTTCCTTCAATTTTGATGTTGTTGTTTGGTACGTCTGCATCAAAATACAAGTCTTTTGTATTAACGACTCTCCCATCGGATGTTGTTAAAAGAATTGTGAAATCCCCGTTATGCATATAATCAACAAGCTGCACAGGATATCCGTCCCAAGTCTTAAATTTTTTGAGTTCCCACTTTTTAAGCACTCCTCCCTTTGTCGAAATCTCTGCAGAATAGAAATCAGTTTCAATCGAAATAATTCTCTCCGTTCCTTTCGCTCGATCAGAAAAGAATTTCCCATACGGATTAGTCTCTTGTTTTTCTTTAATTTCAGGTAATTTTTCTTGATTTACTGTGGCAGTATCTTTCACCTGACCAGATTTAGCAGTTTGTTCAACTATCTTAGGTTTCTGTACTGGCGAATTAAGCCACATCCACAAAACAAGTACAATGAAAATTAAAACAAAACCAATTGTTGATTGTCGATCCATAAAATTTTTACCTCAAATCCGCTTATTTAAAATTAGGGTACAGGATCATATCCGTTTGATTTGCTATAAGGATGACATTTTAAAATTCTTTTAATAGCCAGCCAAAATCCACTTATTGCACCATGGGTTTCAATTGCCTCAAGACAATAATCTGAACACGTAGGATAAAATCGACAATGATTAAATGGAAGAAGTGTAGAAATAAAACTTTGATAAAATCTAATTATTAAAACAAAAACGTATCTCATATCTTTATTTAGGGCAAGCACTATTAATTGTCGGCAAGAGATTCGAAAATGCTTCATTTACAGATACAAATAACTCTTTTTTCGATGTTTTTTTTAAATCACCGCTAAATAAAAATACAATTTCTTGTTGTATTCCGCATTTAATTTTTAAAAAGAAGTCTTTTTTTCTAATTCGAAACGCTTCTCTCATAGTTCGTTTCAATTTGTTTCTGAGGACGGCTTTTTTAATCCTTTTTGCTACCGCAAATCCTACCGTTAATCTTCTTCGTCCGGAAATGGATGATTGTACAACAAATGCTTTTATGGGTCTACTTTCATATTTTTGACCTCGAGTTATTACTCTTGTAAAAGATTCAAACCCGTGAAGCGTTTCTATTGACGGTTGTAAAAGAGGCAAGGACACCTTGCTTTTCTGACTGGCTTTTCTACTAGTTTTCGCTACTTACGGATAATTTTTTTCTTCCAGCTGCACGTCGTCTATTAATTACTTTTCGCCCGTTTTTTGTTGCCATCCGAGCGCGAAACCCGTGCGTATTTTTTCTTTTTTGTTTGTGTGGTTGAAATGTTCTTTTCATTTTTTGAACTCTTTATTTATTATTGTTTTTTTATATTATCTAACTTACGGAAATAATGGCGTACAAACAAGAAGACTTGTTAAACGACATTCTTATAATATTAAATAAAAATCACTTATAGAAGTCTTGTATCAAGGATCACTAATTAGCGAGACCATTTTATGGTATTGATATAGCAATAAACACAAAAAATTATTCAAACAAATGAAAAATTGATCGAAGATTTTTCTATTTGATAAAATTTTTAATTGCTCTTATTTCACAAGAGCTTGTAAAGAAAGATTCCGTTCGCTATGTTTATTCTGCCTTTCCTTTAAGGTGTTTCAACCATTCTGTTACTGATCTTTGCTCTTCCTTTTCATGTATAACAAGGTGATACCATTTATATTCCGGTTCCTATATATTGTAAAAATTCCTCTTGCATACTTCCACCATTGGTGCTATAATGTAGTTCATCTAATTGGTAAAACAACACTGTTGATAACTTGTGGAAAATTTGCGAACGAAAAGTTAAATGATATATTTATTCATTATATCTCTATAATGATTTATTTTATTAATTAAAATTTGTGAATATAATTGTGAATAAGTTGTGCGTTAAATATTTTTCGGATGGAGGGCGCTATGTCGTTGCCTGCTCAAGCCAGCCAGATATTTGATAACCAAATTCTTGCAAGTCAAACTTGGGAACGTTGTTTAACCATCATCAAAGATCAGGTTTCATCATTAAGTTATAAAACATGGTTTCAGCCAATAGTTCCACTTCGTTTGAATGAAAAAGATTTAACAGTTCAAGTCCCTAGTCAATTTTTTTATGATTGGCTGGAAGAACATTATAATACATTGATTAGAAATACAATTAAAAGTGTTATTGGAGAATCCGGAAGACTTTTTTATTTTGTTGCTTCTGAAGAAACGCCATCTATTACACCATCACAAGTTGATCACGAAATAGTTTTACAGACAACTGATTTAGGACGCACACCTTTTGCACCGCATGTACCTTTCCGAACTGAAAATCTACAATCCATTCGGAACAATTTAAATCCGCGTTATTTATTCGATAACTTTATTAAAGGTGATTGTAACCAGCTTGCTCGTGCAGCTGCAATGGCTGTTGCAAATAATCCTGGCGGCACTTCATTTAATCCTCTTGTTCTTTATGGCGGCACCGGACTAGGAAAAACACATTTGATGCACGCACTTGGAAATCATGCTGCTAATAATGGTAAAGCGAGACGTATTGCATATATATCGAGTGAAAAATTTACTGTCGATTTCATTGAATCAGTGCAAGAAGATAAGGTTAATGAATTCTCTTCATTTTACAGAAGTATGGATTTATTAATTGTTGATGACATTCAGTTTTTTGCTGGAAAAGAAAAAACGCAGGATAATTTCTTTCATACATTTAATACACTGTACCAGCTCGGCAGACAAATTGTCCTTTCGTCCGATGTTCCACCGAAAGAATTGCATGGACTAGACGAACGATTAATTTCTCGTTTTCAGTGTGGATTAACAGCAGATGTTCAGCCCCCTGATCTAGAAACTCGAATAGCGATTCTTCAGAAAAAAAGTGAGGAAAACTTATTGGAATTGCCTCCAAATGTTATTGATTTTATTGCGGCAAATGTCACAAAAAATATTCGTGAATTAGAAGGGTGTCTTATTAGTCTTCTTGCAAGAGCATCTTTAGAAAATCGTGAAATCGGCATAGACCTTGTAAAAGATGTTTTACGTGTTGTTGTTAATGATATTCGGACTCCATTAACCATAGAGCAAATCCAAAAAGTAGTTTGCGAATATTATAGTATCCCATTAGACCTTCTCCGCGCTAAAACAAGACGGCAGGAAGTTGTTATTGCCAGGCAAATTGCTATGTATATCGCAAAGGAAATGACAAATTCCTCGCTTAAAACAATTGGTATTCATTTTGGTGGAAGAGACCACAGCACGGTCATTCATGCATGCCAGGCTGTTGAAGAGTTTTTAAAAACTAATAATAAACACAAAAATGAAATTGATCAAATACGTAGATGTATTGAACTCAAAAAATAGAATTTTGTTAATAACGTGTTTGTTGTCTGTTTTATTGTGTTTATAATTTATTTTCTTTGAAAAAATTTTTCTTTTTGAAATCAATTTGTTTATAAATGCTTTTCTTTAAACAATATACAAACATTATTGTTTTTACCATTATAATATTATACTTTTATTTTCTGAGTTTTTATTAGTTTATAAACATTATCCACAAGGATATTATAATTATGTACTTTTCTTTAATATATAATATATATTATTGTAGATATGGTAATATTGTGTATTGCTTAAAAATTAGGTAAATTTAAGTAAATAAGAATATAACGTAAAATAGGAGTTTTAGTAATGAAATTTACAGTTGAAAGTAATGAACTCCAAAAAGCGCTTATGAAAATTAGCGGCGTTGTTCCCTCTAAATCAACCCTTCCAATATTAGAGAATATTCTTTTCTCTCTCTCAGCTAATTCCCTTAAACTTATTGCTACAGATTTAGAAATTTCAATGTCAGCAATATTAGATGTAAAGGGCAGTGAAGACGGATCAATTGCTGTTCCAGCCAAGAGAGTTATGGATACATTGAGAGCTTTACCGGAAACACAACTTGTATTTAATGCAGATATTGCAACAAACAAAATTAAAATGATTACAGATAATGGCGAGTATAATCTCATAGGTGAAATAAGCCAAGATTATCCGGCTATCCCAGAATTTAAAGGTGAAAGCGAAATCGTTTTTGAAGGATCTTTAATTGGATCAATGATTTCAAAAACAATTTTTTCTGTCAGCACAGATGAATTGCGTCCATCAATGACTGGATTACTTCTGCAATTCAAAAATAACGAGATGAGCGCTGTAGCAACAGATGGGCATCGTCTTGTCCGTGTTATATATTCAAACATTAAACAAGCAAAGCCGCATAAAGATATTATCGTTCCATCAAAAGCTCTTATACTGGTCTCAAAAGCGATCGAAAACGGCTCTAATACTCTCTCTGTTAACACTACACACATAAAATTTTCATTTAAGAATTTCACGCTCACATCAAGATTAATTGAGGAAAATTATCCTAATTATGAAAGTGTAATACCACTTGATAATGAAAAAAAATTATCAGTTGATAGAAATATACTGCTGTCATCTGTCAGAAGGGTCTCTCTCTATTCAAGCAATACTACTCACCAAGTTCGTTTTTCCATGAAAAAGAACGAATTGAAAATTGCTGCAGAAGATATTGATTTTGGAGGTGAAGCCCGAGAACATATTGCATGTACATACAGCGCAGAGGATTTAGAAATTGGTTTTAATGCTACATATATTATCGATATTTTATCACATATCGATTCTGATGAAGTCGTATTTAGTTTCAGCAGTCCGGTAAAAGCTGCAATTGTTACACCTGCAACTGTAAAAGAAAATGAAAATGTTTTAATGTTAGTTATGCCTATGCGTCTCAATGTTTAAACGACAAAAAAAGATGTTGGAGTTATAATCAATAGCCCCATTCTGAATAGGAGTTGGGGCTATTGCATTGTTTGTAAGGTTATCTCGGATTGAAATTACAGCTTATAGTACTTGAATCATTTCGCAATCATGAACATACTATCGTTGACTGCTCCTTAGGACTGAATTTATTTTTAGGAGGTAATGGCGAAGGAAAAACAAATATACTTGAAGGTATTTCGTATCTTTGTCTTTCAAAAAGTTTTTATGCGGCAAGCGATACAGTGGTAATGAATTTTAACGGGAAAGGATTTACAACAACAGGAAAATTTTTTTCTGATAGAAATATTTTTTTTGAAGTTAAAGTCGAATTTGAAAAATTACAAAACCAAAAAACAATTACGGTGAACAAAGAAAAACTTGACAAAGCATCATCACTTATAGGTCGATTTCCCGTAGTAATTCTTTCACAGGAGCAAAATACTATCACAACTGGATCTCCATCGGACCGGAGACGTTTTATTGATTTTATTATTTCTCAATCGAGCAGAGTATATTTAGAATATCTTATCGATTATCGAAGAATACTAAAGCAGCGGAATAAAATATTATCGGAAATGCTTTTAACGCATAACGAAGATAATAAAGCTATTGAACCATGGAACGAAAATCTTATTCATATTGGCTCCATTCTTATAAGAAAACGGATGAAATTTATTGAAGATTTTCAAAATTACGTGATTAATTCATACGCTACTCTTGCTGGAACAGCAGAACAGCCGAGTATTTCATATCTGCCGTCGTTTGAATATACGCCTAACAATAAGGAAACAATTGAAACTAAATTTTATCAAATGCTTCAAAATCGATTTCGAGAGGAACGCAGAACAGGGTATTCGCTTGTTGGACCTCATCGTGATGAATTTATTTTTCAAATTAACAATCTCAATGCAAAAAATTATGCATCACAGGGACAGCATAAAACATTTTTAGTCGCGCTCAAGCTGGCAGAATTTTTTTATTTGAAGGAACAATGCGGCGAAACCCCAATTTTATTGCTGGACGATGTCTTTAGTGAAATGGATAAACATCGATCTCAACGGCTTTTAGAGACAATATCAGAGCTTGGACAAGTTTTTATTACATCAACTGATGAACGAGCGCTCGATTGGGCGTCGGTTGCTTCTTCTAATCCACGAAAGTTCTTCATAAAACAGGGCAATATTGACCATGTCGAAGACGTTGTTTGCATCAATTAAGCCAATAAGTTCTGCAATTGATGAGCTTGTGAATGGTTTGGGAATTCAAAAGAAACTTCAAGAGTACGATGCAATTGTATATTGGGAAAAAGTAGTAGGAGATCGAATCGCACAAATGACCACTGCAATACGTATTAAACAAGGCATCTTGTTTGTGCATGTAAAAACCAGTACTTGGAGAAATGAATTAACACTTCGAAAGAAGGAAATTATAGATAAACTTAATATAATAATTGGCGTTGACGTAGTAAAAGATATTAAGTTCCAATAAACAAATGAAATCAAAACGGAAATAAAGTGAAAGACGAAAAAAATAAAAAAACAGAAATTAATAATAGTAATTCAAACAACTACAACGCAAATGACATTACCGTTTTAAAAGGGTTAGAAGCCGTACGCCGGCGCCCGGCAATGTACATTGGCGATGTAAGCGCACGTGGACTTCATCATCTTGTATATGAAGTTGTTGACAACTCAATAGATGAAGCTCTCGGAGGATACTGTAAGAATATAGATGTTTGTATCAATAACGACGGTTCTGTTACGGTAGAAGACGATGGACGTGGAATTCCAACCGATGTTCATAAAGAAGAAAAACGCTCGGCTCTTGAAGTCGTTATGACAGTATTACACGCCGGCGGAAAATTCGATAAAAATTCATACAAAGTATCTGGCGGTCTTCACGGCGTTGGCGTATCCGTAGTGAATGCATTAAGCGAATGGCTTGAAGTAGAGGTTTATCGGGACGAAAAAATATTTTTTCAAAAATATAAAAAGGGCGATCCGGTTGCGGCGGTAAAAACAATTGGCAGAGCTGCACGAGGTAAAAGAGGAACAAAAATCACGTTCATGCCGGATGGAACAATTTTTAAGAACCGTACTTATAAATTTGAAACACTTGCCGAACGGCTACGCGAACTTGCGTTCTTAAATTCAGATGTTACACTTAATATGAAAGATGTTCGATCGAAATCGAAAGAAGAGGAAAGTTTTCATTTCAAAGGAGGCATTGTAGAATTTGTAAAATATATAGATTCAACGCGGCCGTCAATTATGAAAAAAGTGATGTACGCAAAAGGCAGTGCGCAAGATGAAAACAGCCGCGCTGTTGAAGTAGAAATTGCATTTCAATATAACGATCAATACAATGAAAACCTGTTCAGTTACGTCAATAACATCAATACTCATGAAGGCGGAACGCATCTCGTTGGATTTCGTACTGCGCTGACGCGCACGCTAAATAATTATGCATCAAAAAACGGCCTTGTGAAAGAAGGCGGTGTGCAATTAACAGGAGATGATTTCCGTGAAGGATTGACGGCTGTGATCAGTACCAAGGTACCGGAGCCGCAATTTGAAGGGCAGACAAAAACTAAACTTGGCAACAGTGAATTAAAAAGCATTGTAGAATCGATTTTTGGGGCTGCGCTTTCGGATTGGCTAGAAGAAAATTCTCCAGACGGCAAGCGCATTATAGAAAAATGCCTTCGTGCCGCGGAAGCGCGCGAAGCGGCAAGAAAAGCTCGAGATTTAACAAGACGCAAAAATGCATTTGATGGCGGGGGGCTTCCCGGAAAACTTGCTGATTGTTCTATTAACGATCCTGAACATTGTGAACTTTATGTTGTCGAAGGCGACTCTGCTGGAGGGAGTGCAAAACAAGGGAGGGATAGACGATTTCAAGCAATTCTTCCGTTAAAAGGAAAAATTCTGAATGTTGAAAAAGCGCGCATACATAAAATTTTAGAAAATGATGAAATACGTGCAATCTTTACAGCGATTGGCGCAGGCATGGGTGAAACATTCGATGCCGATAAAATTCGATATGGTAAAATTATTATTATGTGCGATGCCGACGTGGATGGCTCGCATATTCGTACACTCCTGCTGACACTTTTCTTTCGTTATATGAAAGAAATTATCGAACTTGGGCATCTTTACATCGCACAGCCGCCGTTATATAAAGTCAAAAAGGGAAAACAGGAATTCTATGCATTTGATGAAGACGAGCGCGATGAAATTGTCAAGCGTTTAAAAAGCGAAAAGAAAGGCAAAACAGAAAAAGTTGAAGAGGAAGAAAAGAAAGAACAACTTGCTGTGAACGAAGAAGGAGTAATGATTAAGGAAGGCGGAATTGCAATCTCAAGATTTAAAGGTCTCGGAGAAATGAATCCTGAACAACTTTGGTCTACAACGATGAACCCGGAAACGCGCACCGTTCTGCAAGTCTCAATTGAAAATGCGGCAGATGCTGATCGTACATTTTCCATTCTTATGGGAGATGATGTAGAGCCGCGCCGGGAATTTATCGAGAAAAATGCAAAGTACGTAAGAAATTTAGATGTGTAATGCAAAAAAGAGAATTAAAAAGATATGGCGACGATAAACGAAAAAATTATTCCTGTTGATGTTGAAGATGAAATGAGAGGATCTTACATCGATTACTCGATGTCTGTCATCGTATCACGTGCTCTTCCAGATGTGCGAGACGGTCTAAAACCAGTCCATCGGCGTGTGTTATTCGGCATGCAAGGACTTGGATTGGCAAGCAATCGTGCTTATAAAAAGAGTGCACGTATAGTTGGGGAAGTTCTCGGTAAATACCACCCGCATGGCGATTCGGCTGTGTACGAAACTATGGTGCGCATGGCGCAGGATTTTTCTATGCGCTATATGCTTGTAGACGGGCAAGGTAACTTCGGTTCGGTTGATGGCGATTCTCCCGCAGCAATGCGTTATACAGAAGCGCGACTTACAAAAATTGCGGAAGATATGCTGAAAGATCTCGAAAAAAATACAGTTAACTTTGCACCGAATTTTGATGACACATTAGAAGAACCAACGGTACTGCCGTCACTAGTTCCCAATCTCTTATGTAATGGTACAAGCGGCATCGCCGTCGGTATGGCAACTAATATCCCGCCTCATAATTTGCGGGAGGTAATTGACGGTTGTATCGCATATATCAAAGATTCAAGCATCAGCAATGAAAAGCTGATGAAAAACATTCTTGCTCCAGATTTTCCTACAGGCGGAATTATTTACGGTTATGAAGGTGTTAAAGATGCATACACAACAGGACGTGGAAAAGTTGTCGTGCGTGCACGTGCCAGCATTGAAACAGGTAAAAGTGAGCGTCAACGAATTATTATAACTGAACTGCCGTATCAAGTGAACAAAGCATCGCTAATCGTAAAAATTGCTGATCTTGTGACAGAAAAAAAATTGGAAGATATTTCTGATATTCGAGATGAATCCGACCGTGATGGGTTACGTGTTGTTGTTGACCTAAAACGCGAAGCGAATGCAGAAGTCGTACTTAATAATCTTTACAAACATACTTCAATGCAATCGACATTCGGCATCATCATGTTAGCGTTGGTAGATGGCCGCCCGAAAGTGCTTCAGTTGCGGGAATTTATCCAGCATTTTATAGAACATCGCAATGAAGTAATAGTCAGGCGCACAAAATTTGATTTGGATGAAGCTGAAAAACGCGCTCATATTCTTGAAGGTTATATCATTGCGCTTGATAATATAGATGCAGTGATTTCGCTCATAAAAAAGTCGAAAGATGTTGAGAGTGCAAAGCTGGGATTGATGAAGAAATTCAAACTGTCTGAGATTCAAGCAAAAGCTATCCTCGACATGCGCTTGCAGCGCTTGACCGGTCTTGAACGCAAGAAGGTAGAAGATGAATACCGCGAGACAATTAAATTAATAGAAAAACTGAAATCAATATTGAAGAATAAACAACTCCAGCTGAAAATTATAGAAGAAGAGCTGTTAGCAATAAAAGAAAAATATGGCGATGACCGCAGAACAGAAATTGTGTATAAAGCGGAAGAGTTTAGTATTGAAGATATGATTGCCGAAGAAGAAGTTGTGGTGACAATAAGCCACAGCGGCTTCATTAAAAGATTTCCCGTTTCGGGTTATAGGCGGCAATCTCGCGGCGGCAAAGGAGTCACCGGAGCGGCAACGCGTGAAGATGATTTCGTTGCTCATATGTTTATCGCAAGTACACATAATTATGTGCTCATCTTTACGGATAAAGGACGGTGTTATTGGCTAAAAGTATTTGAAATTCCCGAAGGTGGAAGAACTGCAAAGGGAAAATCAATTAACAATGTTATTGATAAAAAGCCGGACGAAAAAATAGCTTCTTTTATTGCGGTCAAAGAGTTTGACGATGCACATTTTGTATTTATGTTCACGGAACAGGGATTGGTAAAAAAAGTTGTTCTATCAGAGTTTAGTAATCCGCGCCGTAATGGTATTGTAGCTGCAAATTTGAAAAAGGGCGACCAACTAACTGATGTAAAACTGACTGATGCAACGCAGGATATTGTAATAGGAACTCAAAACGGACTTGCCATTCGTTTCCATGAAGATGAGATTCGTCCAATGGGACGTTCTGCATCTGGTGTGCGCGGTATCCGGCTTGGCAAAGGAGATAAGGTTGTTGGAGCGGTAAATCTACGGCGTAAAGGCACATCTATTCTTGTTGCAACGCAAAAAGGTTTTGGCAAGCGCAGTGAAGAAGATGAATACCGCATCAGCCACCGCGGCGGAAAAGGTATCTTTACAGTGAAGGCATCCGAAAAAACCGGAAAGATGGTAGCAATCAAAGAAGTGGTTAATACAGATGATATTGTAATTGTAACAAGCGATGGAATGGTCATTCGACAGCATGCGTCCGATATTCGTGTGGCAGGACGCAATACGCAGGGTGTGCATCTTATCCGACTCAAAGAAGGTGATTCAATTGCAGATGTCGCCGCTGTTGTTGCTGAAGAAGAAGAAGAAAAACAACTTGAAGAAAAAGAAAAATATAGTGTTGACAATAAATCATCTATCAACGGCATAGATGAATCAAAACAAAAGAATACCTTCACTCAAAAAGCCGATAAGACTGAAAAGAAAAAACAAATTCCACAACAGAAAGCAGAAAAAAACAAGTCTGGTAAAAAGAATAAAAATAGATTATGAAAGATAAATGAAAAATTCTATACAGTATAATACAAGTTTTTATCTTTCTAATCGTAAACCACAAAGGAAAATATTTTTAACTTGAGGAATAATGAGTTTAAGAAAAAAGGTTCAATATTGGTTTCCAGTAGTTCTATGGATAGGTTTTATCTTTTGGATGTCAACAGGAATGTTTTCTGCAGAAAACACTTATTTGTTTTTTGAACCATTGCTTCGTTTTTTTGCGCCTTCAATTTCCGAGAAAGAAATCGCTGTTATTCATATAATACTACGAAAAGTAGCACATGTAACGGAATATTTTATTTCGGGTATTTTGCTTTTTCGCGCTTTTAGAAATGGCTCTGATAAAAAGCGGGAATGGATTTGGGCTTTTTTTTCCTTGTTGGCTGTTATAATTATAGCCGCAAGCGATGAGTTTCACCAATCATTTGTCTCAACTAGAACAGCTTCTTTGGTCGATGTTGGTATTGATATAATGGGAGGATTTCTTGCTCAGTGTGTAAATGTGCTGAGGTACTATCGTCATCGATAATAAAACAGCAGCTACCCCCAATAAATAAATCCCTTCAAAGAGTTTTTCTTCTTAAAAACTAAACCTTCTAAATTTTATAATCTTGCAACTTTTTGCACTTAAAAAGCAAAAGAATCCCAGAGCATAAGCGAGAATATCGAAATATTATTAATGCCATGGAATAGTGATTTAAGTATATGGGACACGGATTAATAAATGGTACTACAAAAATAATACTTGACTTACATTTAAATATTATGTAAGTTAGAATAAAAAGGAGACACACAATGGACACATCGGTAGTAACGGTAAAAGGGCAAATAGTCGTTCCTGCAAAGATTCGCCGAAAATTTGGAATCAAAAAGGGAACAAAAATCGCGTTTGTTGAACAAAATGGCAAACTCATAATTCAACCGCTTGATAAAAATTACTTTGAGAGTTTAGCGGGAATTCTTGGCACCGACGGCGACATGCTTAAAGGACTGATGGAAGACAAGAAAAAGGAGCGCGAACTATGAAGACAACTGTCCTTGATAGTTACGCAGTGATTGCTTATCTCCAGCAACAAGAAGGATATGAGGAGGTTGCATCTGTTTTTGAAGAGTGTGTAACCAAAGACCGGGAAGCATTTATGTGCATTGTGAACTGGGGCGAGGTGATTTACCAGGCGCTTCGCAGAGGCGGAGAAACGCGTGCGAAGTTGGCGGAAGATTCCATAAGAGCTTTACCGATCCAGCTCGTAGAAATTAACAAGGAACTCACACTTCAAGCTGCTCATTTAAAAGCGTTCAACAAAATGTCCTTTGCAGATTGCTATGCGGTGGCATTAGCCATGAAAAAAAAATGTGAACTGCTGACTGGAGATAAAGAATTTAAACAGGTGGAAGATAAAATTAAAGTGCGGTGGATAAAGTAAAAAAGTGACAAGGCAAAAGAGAGAGTAAGAATTCCACATTCTAATGCTTGAAGTCAAGGAATGTTTTATTTTGCCATTTATGAGTACGTTAAAGAAAAGCAAGTGGTTGCAATGATGGAAAGGGTTGTGTAGATTATAATTAATACTATTACATCCAATTAAAATGCCCCAAGAAACAGACGCACGCATAGTCATTGACCGCTTGCTGAGAGAAGCAGGCTGGGATGTTGAAAATAAATCCCAGGTCTCTACAGAAGAACCGTCTAAAGATGGGCGTGCTGATTATTTATTGAAGAACAGCAGGACACAACCTCTTGCGATTATCGAAGCAAAGAAGTTTTCTGTTGATCCTTACTCAGCAAAGGAACAAGCGAAAGCATACGCTGCTTCGCTTAATGCGCCTTTTATTATTCTCAGCAATGGTCTAGAACATTATATTTGGGAATATATTGACGGTGGAGATGCACGACCAGTTCTAGGGTTTCCCTCACCATCTGATTTAGAGCGGCGAGCCAATACGAGAATACATCGCAGTGGAACGCTGAAGGAAACACTTGATCTTGTTTCCATTCCAGAAAAAATCCGATTTAAAAGCGAAGAGATAACTATTCGTCCGTACCAGCGACGCTGCATAGAGAAAGCAGATGAAGCATTGCTTGCCGGACGCAGAAGAATGCTGTTTGAGATGGCGACCGGTACTGGGAAAACTTTGACAATTGCGATGCTAATGAAGCGCTGGTTCGAGGCAGCGGTTGTCTCTCGTGTGCTTTTCCTCGCAGATAGAATCGAATTAGCAAAGCAAGCGAAGGAAACATTTGACGACTATCTCAAAGGTTGGCCTGCAACCTTGCTGTATGGTGGTAAGCGAAGTCTTGAGGGTCAAATTGTCGTTGGCACTTTGGATACCATCGCCGGACAGCTTGGTCAGAATGGTTTTGGACATGCCTATTTCGATCTCGTTATTACGGATGAGTGCCATCGTTCTATTTACAATACACATCGTGCTACACTTGCTCACTTTGATGCTATCCACATCGGATTAACGGCAACACCAAATCCGGGTGAATTACACTGGGTAAGTGAACAAGAACGGGAGCTTGTCAAAAGCACTTATTTATTTTTTGAGTGCTGGGACAGCGCGAAGAAAGAAGGAAAACCGACCTTTGCTTATTCTATTCAGGAAGGAATTAGAGAAAAATATCTTGCAAACTATAAGATTTATCTTGCAGAAAGCCGGTTGACATTTGAAGGCGCTACATGGAATGATGAGGAAATTGAATTTCTTGATTGGGGACGCACGGCTGAATCGGAAGATAGATTGAAACTCATTATCGATGAGTATTTCCGCGTTGAGGAAGAACGATCACAAGAGCATCCGCGAAAAACGATTGTGTTTTCTGTATCTGAGAAGCAAGCGGTTATGCTTGAACGACTATTTAATAAGTTATTGCCAGATGATGCCTGTTTAAGAATTGCTAGCCAGATCAATCGCTCCCCCAGTCAGGTTCGGCAGGATTTTGCAAAGAAGATCACATGCTATTCCAATAACGGCAATCCAAAACCCATTATCGATCAATTTAAGTTTGACCCATTGCCTATCATTGCAGTCTCGGTTGATATGTTGGATACGGGATATGATCACAAAGAAATAGAAAACCTTATTATGCTGCGTCCGACGAATTCTGCAATCAAATATGCGCAGATGCGTGGCAGGGGAAGTCGATTATGTCCGAAAATTGGAAAGACAGAATTTCTTATCTATGATTTTGTTGGCAACACAGAAGTATTCAATGATAATAATCGAGAATATCATCGTCCAAAGATTGTATCATGGCAAGTACACGAACCTTCAGAGCCAAAGAAGATCGTTCCGCAATCTCTAGCAGGTGAAGCTCGATCTGGTGGCTTTATCGAAATCCCTCAAGGATCATTGGAAGATGAATTTCGACGCCGTGCGACTATCATCATTGGTCCGGATGGACTCGCTATTGATAAAAGAACCTATCAAGAAAAGTGGTCAGAAAAAATTAAGGAGCTCTTTAAAGCTGATCCTGCCGTGAAAAAAATTTTTGCCGGAGATGAGCTAAGCGAAGATGAATGGCAAGAATTGGAACATCGGTTAAACTCTCCGGAATATTATTTTCAAGAACAAAGCCTGCGGAAAGCATTTGAACAACCAACGGGATCGCTTACAGATTTTATTCGGGCTGCATTAGGAAAGTATGTTTTCCCAACGCGTGAAGAGCGAATTGAAAAAGCATTTTCTTCGTGGGTTGCAGAGCATTCAAGCAGTATGAATCCGGCACAAGCGCAAATGTTGCGCTTATTGAGGCAACGACTACTTGTAGGAGAAAAACTTGAAATGGCATTGTTCAGCAAACCGCCATTTTCACTCTGGGGCGGCAGATCGAGAATGGAACAACTCTTTGGAAAAGATAAGTTAACTCAGATTGTCGAGGAATTTAATTCCTTGGTGGCAGCGTAGGTCGTCTGTCATTCCGGAGGTTGTCCCCAAAAAAGGATTCTGTCATTCTGAAGGAGCGTAGCGACTGAAGAATCTCTCTTTCGATCTAGAAACGAGATACTTCTCCTGATAAAAAACATCGGGATTAGTATGACAAATAAAATAATGAGGCAGCATGGATTCCGGTGAATTACAAAATACGTTGAAACGGCTCTGTAAAGTATTATGGGAAGCAAATATTACGAATCCCATTACTTACGTTACTCAGATTTCATTTCTGCTCTTTCTAAAAATGCTGGAAGAAATGGATACCGAACAAAAACAAGCAGGCAATGGAAATTATCGTTCGCTCTTCGGTGCATTTCCTTCCGTAAGCGGTGAAATCGATTATGAACCGTTACGATGGAGCGTGTTGACATCCGATCCAGACAACGAGCGAATGCTGAGAACTCTCCGTGACACATTACCAAAACTTGCCGAGCATCCGCATTTGTCACAAGGTGCGAAGGCTATCTTTGACAAAGCTTCATTTGCAATTCTCGATGGTGGGACGCTCCGAAAAGCTGTTGATATTATTTCACCGATTTCATTTATGGCTGAAGATGCCGATGTAAAAGGAGATCTTTTCGAGATTCTTGCCAATGATCTCGGTGGACAGAAAAAGGCGGCACAGTTCCGCACACCGCGCCATCTTATTCGCGTCATTGTGCAAATGGTTGACCCGCACATCGGCCAGACTATATGCGATCCGGCTTGTGGAACATTAGGATTTCCTATTGCAGCGTATGAACATATTCTTCTTGCCAATACAAGTCCGGAGTTTGTGAAAGAAAAGTTGAGTCCTTACGGTGTTCCGGTAAAGGTCGGTATAGGCGATAAATTGAATCGCTCTCAATGGGAGTTTTTACAGAAAGGATCGTTTTACGCGTTCGAAAGCGATGCTGATATTCTCCGTATGGCAGCAATGAACGCCGTCCTTCATCAATTTGATCATTCGCCTTTGGTGCGGCGGGATTCGATTTGCGGTAGCGAAGATAAATGGGATGAAATGAAGTTCGATATTATCCTCGAGAACCCTCCGTTTTCCGGCTCTCGCTCAGATGCAAAACGTTCTTTGCGGATTGAAAAGGGAGA
This sequence comes from Ignavibacteriota bacterium, assembly GCA_963833465.1. Lineage (GTDB taxonomy): Bacteria > Bacteroidota > Ignavibacteria > UBA10030 > UBA10030 > Fen-1298. The sequence continues at coordinate 169,602 of CAWHXW010000003.1, forward strand.
TAAATATGTTTTGTTTCTTGCGCACGCCTTGCGTTCATTAGCACAAGGAGGACGTGCAGGCATTATTTTCCCTAACGGGGTTCTCTTTGGCGATACGAACAGCCATATAGAAGTGAAACGGAAATTGCTTACGGAGTTCGATTTGCAAGCGGTGGTAATGCTGCCTAAAGGAATGTTCGAGCCATACACACCGAATCCAACATGCTTTATGGTTTTTCAAAATACCGGCAAGCCGACAGAAAATGTATGGTTCTATAAAGTGGATGGTGATGGTTCCTCGCTCAAGAAAGCACGGAGGTTCGGACAGCAGTATCGCAATGATTTTCCAGATTTACTTGCCAAGTGGCAAACGCGACAAATAGAAGATGGTCGTGCATGGCTTGTTCCTGCAAGCAGGATTATCGAAAAGAATTACAACCTAACACTTTCTAATCTCGGACTAATTGAAGCAGAAACGATTGATCACGATGAGCCGGAAGAAATTTTAGAGAGTGTTGCAGCCAAAGAAGAAAAGATTTTCAATTTGATTGCAGAGATGCGACAGTTATTGCAAAATGGAAATGGCAAGTAATTGTCACTCTGAACGAAATGAAGAGTCCACTTCTATGCAAGACAAGGCGAGATTCTTCTCCCGACTGAAAAACGTCGGAATCAGAATGACAAGGTGATTAGGAGCGGCAATGGAATTGTTTGATTTGAGCGCTGGTCATATTTTGTTACTCTGAACGAAGTGAAGAGTCTCGATGAAAGAGTATTACGTTTATATCTCGACTAATAGAAGCAATAGAGTGCTTTACACCGGGGTCACCAACGATATTGAACGCAGAGTGTATGAACATAAAAAGAAATTAGTACGTGGGTTTACAAGCAAATATAATGTTGACAAACTCGTTTACTATGATTCTATGCCTGATATTCGTGATGCCATTGCGCGTGAAAAGCAGATAAAAGGATGGCTGCGCAAAAAGAAGATTGTGCTGATAGAATCTGTAAACCCAGAATGGAATGACTTGAGCGATGGTTGGTATGAGCAAGATTGAAAATGTCACTCTGAGCGTAGCGAAGAGTCACAATACAAGGCAAGATTCTTCGTCCCGCTTCGCGGAACTCAGAATGACAAGGGGCTTTGTTTGTCACCCTGAGCGCAGCGAAGGGTCTGACAGAAGGAAACAAGGCGAGATTCTTCTCCCGACTGTCCTTCGGCAAGCTCAGGACAAGCGTCGGAATCAGAATGACAAAGAGAATTAGGAGTGGTAATGGAACGGTTTGATTTGCCCGATGGATGGCATTGGCGAAGTCTTGGTGATAAAGAAGTACTGAGTGAAATAAAGCCAGGCTTTGCGTGTGGGAAAAAAGATATTGTAGGTGGTGTACCTCAATTGAGAATGAATAATATTTCAAGGGACGGTTTTCTCGATATGACATTAGTCCGCAGGATTCCTGTATCAATTGCAGAAAAAACAAACAAATGGCTTGAAATCGGAGACGTTGTATTTAACAATACAAATAGTACAGAACTTGTTGGAAAGAGTCTCGTTTTTCCGGGATGGACCGAGCGTTGTACTTTTAGCAACCATTTAACAAGATTACGTTGCAATAAAAAATCGCTAACTACTGAATGGTTGTATTTTTGCCTACGCGAGTTATGGCTTTCTGGATATTTCGCTGCAAATTGTACAGAATTCATTGGACAATCCGCTTTTAATAAGGATAAGCTTGTCGAAGTTGAAATCCCCATTCCACCACTTGAAGAACAGAAGCGCATAGTTGCACGCATAGAAGATCTAATGAAACGAGTGGAGCAAGCAAGTGGCTTACGAAAAAAAGCTATGAATGAAATAGAATTATTGTCAAAACAAAGCAGTAAAAGAATCTTTGAGAATACAATAGATACCCGAAAACTTAGTGAATTAACTAAAAGAATAACAAAGGGAGAGTCCCCGCGCTGGCAAGGCTTTTCATATCAGGATTCGGGACCGCTTTTTGTTAGGAGTGAAAATGTTCTTTGGGGAAAGATGGATTATTCCTATAGCAACCACATCCCCGATGAATTTCATCAGCAATTAATTCGATCGCAACTAAAACAGGGAGATGTTCTGATAAATCTTGTTGGTGCATCAATTGGTCGGGCATGTATAGTACCGGAGGATTTAGGTGAAGCAAATGTTAATCAAGCGGTGGCGGTGGTAACAACGAATGAAGGAGAGCTATGCAATAAATACTTACTATACTATATGTTAAGCACGTCAGGCCAAGAAGCATTAAAAAGTGGTGAGGTCCAAAGTGCACAACCAAATATTTCTCTTCGAGATTTACAAAAGCTTGATATCCCTCTTCCATCACTCGACGAACAACATCATATCGTAGAATATTTAGATTCATTACAATCCAAAACAGACGAACTGAAGAAATTGCAGAACGAAACAGAAGAAGAATTGGTGCGGTTTACACCTGCATTGCTTGCCAAGGCATTTAAGGGAGAGTTGTAAAAGAGAACAATGTTGGAATCAATACAATATCCCTGCCCTTGTCACCCTGAACGTAGTGAGGGGTCTGACCAAAAACGAGATTCTTCACTCGTTGCACTCATTCAGAATGACAATATTCCTTGTTATGTTTAGAATAGAAGAAAAAACGTGATAACCCTCTCAGTTCCAACGATCAATGATCGCTTAAAAGATTTTGATGTTTTGTTTTCTCTTTGGCAGCAAACTCAGGAAAACGGAATTGAAGTCTCGTTTGATTTTTCACAATGTTATAGATTGCGACAAAACGCCGTAGCCTTTCTTGGCGGATTGGCAAATCTGATCGAATCAAGAGGTGGTAGAGTAGAATTCAAGTGGGACACGTTGAAAGATGATGTGCGGAAGAATTTAGGGCGACATGGATTTATTCATCGCTTTGCAGGGGGTCAGCCGAAAAAGGAAGGGCATGCAATTCCTTATAGGGAGGATAAAAAGCAGGAAAAGGATGATTTAGTGGAATATCTCCGTAAGCATTGGATAGGAAAAGATTGGGTTCATATAAGTGAATTGGCGCAAGAAGCAATTGTAGGAACAGTTTTGGAAATCTATGCAAATGCTTTTGACCATGGAAAATCCGAAGTTGGTATTTTTAGCTGCGGTCAGCATTATGCAAGAGGGAAAGAATTGAAACTCACAGTGGTAGATTTTGGTGTTGGCATACCATCAAATGTTCGCTTATATTTAAAAGATGAGAATTATCCCGCCAGCGAAGCAATAAAATGGGCGGTAAAACCTGGAAATTCGACAAAGCCAAGAACCGAAGCCCCTGGCGGAGTTGGTCTTGGTTTATTGAAGGATTTTGTTCAGCTTAATAATGGACATCTTGAAATTTTCAGTCATGAAGGTTATCTTTTTATTGGTTCTGGAAGAGAAACGTATTCCAGAAGAGATGTGTTCTTTGAAGGCACGTTGGTGAACATTAAACTTATATGCGATGAAAAGTACTATATGCTTTCATCGGAAAAGCCTGCGGAACCCATCTCGTTTTAAATGAGGATATTATGAATATTGTTGTTCGAGATTTAGTTGGCGAAAACGCAATTACTCTCGAGGACGGAGCAAAAATCTACGAGAACATTTTCCCTGCTCTTAAATCTGAAGAGAAGGTAATTATAGATTTTATTGGTGTAAAGGTATTTGCTTCTCCTTTTTTCAATGCGGCAATTGGAAAATTACTAAAGGATTTTACACCGGACGCTCTAAATCGATTAATTTCTTTTTTGAACCTCAACAGCGTTGGATCAGATATAATTAAGAGGGTGATCGATAACTCAAAGCAATTCTATAGCAATCCAGAAGTCCAGAAGGCTACAGAGAAAACAATTTCACAGAGATCAGAAGAGCATTAATGCCGGTCAACTATCAAGTCACTGCTAACGTTGTCGATATTACTACCGACACCCCAAGGCGTGGAGATACATTTTTAGTTGATTCAAATGTTTGGTTTTGGTTTGCCTATACAAAAGCATCAATGTGTTCCAACGCTTATCAAGTCACTGATTATCCTGGATATCTCAAACAATGCTTTTCCGCGGGTTCAAACCTCATTAAGACTGGTCTTTCAATGTCTGAACTAGCACATATTATTGAGAGGACTGAACTTGGTATATATTCATCGAATACAGGGTTCGATAAAAACAAAAAGAAAGAATATCGTCACAATCTTCCCGAAGAACGTGCGAATGTTATTGCTGAAATTGAATCGGTTTGGAATCAGATTGATCCTATCGGCAATCAGATTGAAATTCGGGTAGAGGAACTGTTAACCCGAGCAGCACTCGCAAGGCTAAAGAAAGAGCGTCTGGATGGATATGATGCAATCACGACAGAGACATTTCTGAAAACTCCCTATAAAAATATTCTGACCGACGATGGCGACTTTGTGACAGTAAATGGTATTACAGTATTTACGGCGAATCGCAATGTGATTGATCAAGCGAGGGTACAAGGTAAGTTAGTAACTAGATGAGTCGATTTAAATAGGTTAATGGTGAATCAAGCCGTCTTTGATGACGGTTTTTTAGTTGTCACTTAAGCATTGCCAATAGAAAAAGCAAACCGAAATATTATTGATAAGAAAATAAAATCCTTTAATGCATTTGATATTTCGAATTATTTTTACACCTAAACAAATTATCGTTCACTTCCCCACATTTAGATTAAAAATCTTTGTAGCGTCATCAAAGTCAAGCTGAACGCAGCGCGTTCACAATATTTAATCGTGCCGCACGAACGGCCGGTAGGAAGCCGCCGGCAAATCCCATAAAGAGTGAAAATAAAAGCGAGTTAAAAGCAATTGAAGGCGATAACGCAAACGAAAACTGAAGCTCAGAAAATGATTGATAATTTAACGTTGAGACGGAAAAGAATTGCAGGAACGATGCCAAAAATAATCCGATTACCCCGCCAATTAATGCAAGAGTAAGAGATTCGATCAAAAATGCCGACAGCACACTACGGCGTTTGAATCCGAGTGCACGCAATGTTCCTACTTCTACTGTACGATTTGCCACAGCCGCGTACATTGTAATCATTGCACCTATGGTTGCACCGAATGAAAAAACAACTGTGATAAAAATGCCAAGGATGCGAATAAACGTCGCCATTCCTTCCGATTGCTCTTCAAAAAATTTCATTTCAATCTTTGGTTCAAACTGCTGCAGCCGCGGTTCGGCGTCGAACGCTGCTTTGAGTGCATTAAACGCATCGGGCTGATCGAGCTTAAATGTTATTGTTGAATACCCGCCTTGGCGATTAAAAGCACTTTGCAATTGTTCATTGTCGCCCCACATCTCAGAATCAAACCCGCTACCGCCAGCATCGAATTTTCCGACAACAATCCATTGATTACCGCCAAAAGTGATTAGAGAACCGATTTTTGCACCGGCATAATTTTTTGCAATTCCAGAACCGGCGATAACTTCTCGCGCCCCGATATTAAACATTCTTCCTTCTACAATGTGCACTTGCGGACGCAAGAGGAATGCTGCCGGCGCAACGCCGCGCACAGTCACATTGTCTAATTCGCCCGACTTTTTCTCTAAGCTAGTGACAACAACTGTTTCTCCGGACGCCAGGGGTTTGCCGTCAGATTGTTTTGCAATATGTGGCAGTGTAAGCATAACATTGTAATCACTGTGGAGTATGATACTGGATATTTCTCCATTTGCAGCTTTGCGTGCAACGATAACGTTGTCCGGCATACCTGTTGCAACAAGTGTCTTCTGAATGCCATGTGCAAGCATAAGAACCGCTGCAAACACAAAAACAACAAGTGCAATGCCTGTCATTGTAATTGCTGTTGTAAGCCTGCGTGATTTAAAATTTCGCAATGTATATTTTAAGGGAATTTTCATGATCATCCTCAATCAAAAACATTAAATCAATTTTTATTCTCTCTACTGTTTTCTGTCTCTTGCCTTCTGTTTTTATCCTGCAAACCTCAATCCATCAACAATCTTTGTTCTTAGCGCACGCTGAATCGGGAAGATCGAAGCTGCAATACCGACCATCAATGCAGCGCCAGCGGCAATAATGAGTGTTGAAGGAGTTATAAAAAAGTACGGGAAGAAGCTCTTTGGCAAGAGAGCTTCAATAGTCGCAACGACCGGGTACGTGAGCAGCACTCCTGCACCGGCACCAAGAACTGAGATAAACAATGATTCACCGAAAATAAGTCCAAATAAATGTCCGCCGGAAAATCCGAGTGTCTTTAGTACCGCATATTCGCACGTCCGCTCGCGTGCAGACATGATCATTGTATTGCCAAGTACGAGCATAATAATACCGATAATGATGAAAGAAACTACATTCATAGCATTAAGCAGTGAATTGAATCCAGAAATAAATCCCTGTGTAAATGCACGTTCTGTTTCAGTCTTTGTTGAATTCGAGGAGTTTTTAAAAAGCGCATCAACTTGTTCCGAAATAGCGGCAGCTTGCGCAGGATCTTTAATCTTAATAATATACCAGCCGACTTGTCCCGCACGTCTTGGCATATCCACTTTCATTCGTTCATCAATTGCCGACCAGTGAAAAAACATTTGCGTTGCATCAGTAGCTTTATCGCGCGGCTTGTAGATACCGCGGATAACAAATTCCCATTTACCGGGATAGATGTCGCCATCGAGAGGAATAATATCGCCTATCTTAAAACCGTATTGTTTTGCTATGCTTTCGCCAATGATGCACGAGTTGCGTTCCTGTTTGAATGTTTCAAGTTCTTTTGCGCTGAGGAGGTATTCCGGATAGACATTGATAATTGTTTCAGGATCTACGCCCATACGTGCGAAAAAATTTCTTTTATCTTTATATACTCCTCCGAACCAATTAGCAAAGCAGACCGTTTCAACGCCGGGAATTTTAGCTATTTGATCGCGGTACGAATAAGGGAGTGGAAAAACGTATGAGACCGATTGCCGTGTTATAAGGCGATTTGCCGCAGTTGCCTCTACTCCCGCATAATACATATCCACAACGGTGCGTAAAACTCCAAAAGCCATCACAGCAATCGCCATGCCAAAGATAGTAAGTGAAGTCCGGAGTTTATGGCGTAATGCATTTTTAAAAATAAGTTTGAGTACTCGCATATAAACTCCTTAGGACAATTCGCCTTTGTCGAGATGATGAACAACCGTGGCCTTTTCAACTGCACGCGGGTCATGCGTCACCATCACGATGGTTTTTTTAAATTCTTTATTCAATCGTTCAAGTAAAGTCATAATCTCTTCGGCCGAGTGTTTATCAAGATCACCCGTCGGTTCGTCGGCAACCAGCAATGTGGGATCGGTTACGATGGCACGGGCGATAGCTACGCGCTGTTCTTGCCCGCCGGAAAGCTGCTTGGGATAATGTCGAGTCCTATCGCCGAGTCCGACGACATCGAGTGCAAGTTCGACATGTTTTTTACGTTCAGCTTTCGATAATGTTGTCAAAAGAAGAGGAAGTTCAACATTTTCAAATGCCGTAAGCACAGGAAGCAGATTATAAAATTGAAACACAAACCCAACATGCTGTGATCTCCATTTTGCAAGAGATGATTCATTAAGTTTTGCGATATCGACACCTCCGACAACAATATTGCCTTTGCTCGGACGGTCGATACCAGCAATGAGATTGAGCAGCGTTGTTTTACCCGATCCGGACGGCCCCATCAATCCGAAAAACTCTCCTTCATTTACTTCGATAGTAATATCATTCAGTACTGGAACTTCAAAACTATCTCGCCAATATGATTTTGAAACATTTTGAACTTGTATAACTGTATTTGCCATTGTGCAATCCTTTAAATTGAGAATTCAGGATATATAAATCATAAAAATGTAGTTGTCTATTATCTCTCCGTAAACATAACCATAGGTATCAAATTCAATCTTCTGCATTATTGTATTTTTACTTTCACTCCATCAACAATAGATGTAGTTATATTGTCTATAACTTTTTCGCCTGCTGTGATGCCGCTAAGTATTTCTGTCGACGAGCCAAAGCGGCGGCCAACTGTAACAACAACGGAAGTTGCAATATTATCATTTACGCAATAAACAATTTTCTTTCCATCTCGTTCCATAATTGCCGTTGAAGGAACGGATAAAAATGGCTTTTCCTGCATTTCACTTTTTTCCACCTGTTTAGTGAGGAACAAAACTTTAGCGCCCATTTCTGGAAGGACGCGGCTGTCATAATTTCTGAATGCTACTTTAACCATCACTGTTGCTTTTGAACGATCAGCCGTCGGAACAATCTTTGCAACATAGCCCTCATATCGCAATCCCGGATATGCATCAAGCGTTATTTCACAAGGTTGATTATTATTTACATTCTCGATATTCGATTCGGAAACATCAGCTTCCACTTGCAGTGAAGACATATCGGCAATCGTTACAACCGCGGACTTAGATCCGGCGCTTGCGGCCATTGGTACGACCATTTCTCCAATATCTGCATCTTTAGTGAGAACAGTACCGTTGAACGGGGCGCGGATAATGGTATTCTCCAATGCAACTTCAGCCGATTCAACACCAGCTTTTGCAACTTCTATAGATGCCTTAACTCGTAGATACTGAGCTTCTGCATTTTCAAAATCGGCTTGTGTTGATAGGTTTTTTGCTAACATAGTTTTTTGCCGCATAAGATTCTGTTCGGCAGCTTTCAAATCAGCTTCGTTTACCGCCAAAGATCCTCGCGCTTGTGCCACAACAGCGCGCATATCGGAATCTTCCAGCCGTGCAATAATTTGGTCTTTCACCACATGATCGCCTTCCACAACACCCAGATACATAAGACGGCCGGTCGCCTTGGAAGCAATAGCTGCTTTTCGCTGAGCTACAACATAGCCGCTTGCCGTAAGAATAGCATTGGATTGCGACGGAGACGTCCATGCTGCTGTTGCTAGCTTCACTTCTATAACAGGGGCAAATATTTTCTGAGAAAGAATAATGCCGCCGACAACAATGACGATTATTGTCACAGCAACTCCGATGAACATTTTAGTTTTCTTTGGTGGCCCATCTTGTCCGCCTTGTGAGCGATGAATGCGAAGTGCCGATAAATCGATGTCTTTTGTTTCCATAAAATATGCGTTTGCTACTGAATTCAGATACCTTAAACGTTCACGTAAAATGAATATTTTTGTCGAAATAGTTGCTGCAACATAAAAAATTCATTATTAAAAAAAGATACATTTATTTTTACTTTAAAGTTGTTCCAATCTTGCTGAATCAACTTATATCAAAAAAAGAGAACAGTTATTATAATTTCGGCAAGCAACGGAAACACATCGGCGAATGGAGGAAGCAATTAGTATTTCATTTTATACAATGGGCTTATACAATGTGTTTTTTATAGTTTAAGTACTAATTTTGTTTTTCCTTGCTCTCATATTTTAGGATTTCGTAAATACGATTCAAGTTCCTGACGAAATTTTGGATGCGATATTGCAATAAGAGCTTCCGCTCTCTGATGAAGATTCTTGCCATGAAGTGAAGCGACACCGTATTCTGTTACTACATAATGTACATCTGCTCGAGATGTAACTACACCGGCTCCATGTTTAAGTTGAGTAACGATTCGGGAAACTGTTCCGTTCTTAGTAGTCGAAGGGAGTGCTATAATTGGCTTGCCATTCTTAGAGTGCGCTGCTCCGCGAATGAAATCTACTTGGCCGCCGAAGCCGCTGTAAATTTTTGTACCGATAGAATCTGAACAGACTTGTCCTGTAATATCTACTTCGATACAGGAATTTATTGCTACCATTTTTTCATTTTGTGCAATAATAAATGGATTGTTTGTGTAGTCGCACGGGTGCAATTCGAAGAGCGGATTATTATGAACATAATCGTACAGCTTTTTAGTGCCCATTACGAATGTTGCTACTACTTTGCCGGGATGAAGTGTCTTCACCTGACTTGTGATAATACCTTTTTCAATTGCTTCTACAACGCCATCGGAAATCATTTCCGTATGAATGCCTAAATGCTGTTTCCCTTCAATGCGCGCTAGCACAGCGTCCGGTATTCCGCCGATACCTAATTGAAGCGTTGCTCCATCTTCAATAATTTGAGTAATAAAATCTGCAATCTTTGCTTCGATTTCAGAAGCTGTAGTCGGTTGTAATTCCATAATCGGTATAGAACACTCGACAATTTTATTTACACGCGAAACGTGGATAAAGACATCTCCTAAAGTACGTGGCATACACTCGTTCACCTGAGCAATAACCATCCTCGCATTTTCCGCCGCTGCTTTCGATGCAGCACATTCAACACCGAAACTCATAAATCCATGCGAATCCGGCGGTGAAATGTGAATTAATGCAACGTCGAGAGGAATGTATTTGTCATAAAAAAGCGAAGGTATCTGCGAAAGATGAACGGGTACATAATCAGAATTTCCATCAGCGATGGATTGGCGATCACCGGGACCAACAAAAAGAGAATTATGTCGGAAATGTTTAGCCATGCCCGGTTTGGAAAGCGGGTCATCCCCAAATAATAAAACGTGATTGACTTCTACATTAGAAAGTTCCGGCGCACGTTTTGCAAGTGCGCTTGTCAGCAGAAGCGGAGTCGCTGCATTGCCGCTCAAAAATATCCGGTCATTCGATTTTACTTCCTTAACTGCCTCATCAACCGTTACAACTTTCGACTTGTACTGATCAAGCCAATTCATAGTAATTCCTATCGAGCTTTACTTATTGGAGAGTCGAGTAATGTCTGAATGTCGTCTGCTTTTATACTGAATACTTTGGCAGCGGCTTTATTTGTACAGCAACCACGGAATGTACATACTCCTTTAGAAAGTCCAACGTCAGCGCGGAGTACTTCTTCAATGCCAAGTTCGGTTGCTTCACGCAAGAAAGGAAGAATTACATTCGTCCATCCGACAGTTGCGGTGCGCGGCACCGATGCAGGAGTATTCGGAACGCAATAATGAACGATGCCATGAGTAATATACACAGGATCAATCAATGTTGTTGGGCGGCTTGTTTCCACACAGCCGCCTTGGTCAATAGAAATATCTACTATCACAGAACCTGGTTTCATCTGTTTTACTAATTCTTCCGAAATTAAATGCGGAGTTTTTTCTCCTTTTAATAAAACAGCTCCAATGACCGCATCTGCTTCGCGAGTTGCACGCTCAATATTATATTGATCAGAAACCGCTGTAGCAATTCTCCATTGAAATAAATTTTCTACTTCACGCAGCCGGCTGATGTTTTTGTCGATAATCATAACTTTCGCTCCAAGTCCAAGCGCTACTCGCGCTGCAGTGCGCCCAACAGTTCCAGCGCCAAGAATGAGAACATCGGCGGCAGGAACACCGGGAACACTTCCCAATAATACACCGCGTCCGCCCTGACGAGCTTGGAGATAATGCGCTGCTACTTGAATCGAAATCTGCCCGGCAATTTCCGCCATAGTTTGAACTATCGGCAATTCGCCACGTTCATTTTCAATCAATTCATATCCGATTGCAGTCACATGTTTTTCGAGAAGTGTTTCTATTGTTTTTCGTTTGGAGACTGCGAGGTGAAGTGCTGAAAAAAGTGTTTGTCCCTCATGGAGAATATTGAGTTCCGAATCAGCAGGCGGTGCAATTTTCAAAACTATATCGGAGCGATTAATAACTTCTTCAGGGCTGTACACAAGAGTAGCACCCGCATCAACGTACTCGTCGTCTTTAAAAAAACTTAACGCACCTGCATTTCGCTCTACATATACAATAGCGCCCAAGCCGACTAATGTTTGCACGCCTCCCGGTGTTAATGCTACCCGCCGTTCTGAAAGCGCTGTTTCTCTTAGTATGCCGATATTCATAAGAATATTCCTTTTTCACTGATTCAACTTGTTCAACGTTAGGAAATGATTTTCTGAAGTGCAATATACAATATTCGGTTGTCTTTTGGGCATATTTAATAATGAAGCTCTAACTATCGGCTCATCGCAGCAATTTCTCAATATTTTCTTTAAAAATCATTTGACATTGTCCCCCGCTGGTTGTATTTTACTCGCGTTCATTTCTTGTAATTTACCATACTACAATACTATACTATTATTGGGAGGACAACAAGACACCTATGGACACAAACCATGTATACAGACTTTCATTTTTTACAATTCTTTTTCTATTTTCCACTATTCTTAATGCCCAAACGGGAGTAATAATTAAGGAGCGAGTGGAGATCGCGCTAGTTAAGTCATTTACTCATGTTACCGGCTCATGGTGGGATTGGACATGGGATAATTGGGCGAAGGATAGCGTTGCTTACGATAGCAGCGCACAAGAGATTATTGAAATTGTGGATGGCCCTGATAATGGCTACTCACCGACGCAAATAATCATGTATGATGGTCAATCTTTGGGGTTTGATCCGTATGGAGGAGGCAGCACTAGCAGTATATTCACATATGACCAATCCACGGCTATTTATACTTATAAACCAAAAACTTTATTGACAGGTTTTGAAGTCTCTATTTTCTCACCAGACTCATTAAATTATTATAATTCATATTGCCTTGTTTATTATAACGATTTATTGATAGCTTATACCAGCCTCGGATACTATATTAATCCTGAATCAGGTTTCACATATCCAGGTGGTACGTCGTTGTATGGCTATCCTGGTGAAATATTTTTAAGTATAAAAGGAATACCTCCGCCACCTCCATGTGTATCTGTGCTATGTATTAGCATTCCAGTGATTCAAGATATACAATATGGCAGTGCAACAGATATTTATTCCAGTGTAATTGATGTACGATGTGGAGGTGGATACAGCGGCGGTACGGATACTTATCTTAAGTATGAGCTATCCGGCGATGCAGGAATATTAAGAGATTTAAATACGGGAAGAACCAGCACATTAATTGATTCGATTTCATCATTGACAGGAAAGCATGTTCAGGTTTTAGATTCGGTTAAATTTTTAACTGTTGAGTTCGATGCATATGGAAATGAACCAAATTTGCGCGATACCATGTCTTTAAAGATAAGTTCGGATGACGGTTCTATTCTTCCATCTGAAGAACTTTTTTATGTAATTCCGCCATTGCCGCCGCAAATAATTGTTATTCCAGCCAAGTCAGTTTTATATTATGGTGATACAACAGCTCTTATATCGAATATACCGAGTGATTGGTATACAAATTATAATGTAGCAGTGCAAGAAGACGAATATGGAAATGTATATTCAGGCTCGTTAGGAGGTTATATAGGTGGATATAATCTGCAACCTTACTTCCTTTCATATCCGGATACAGTAGATGATTCTGTCGAAGTATTCATTCAAATATCTGCAATGGAACCCTGTCCCGATTGTCTCCCGTGCAGCGTGAACCCCAAAGATACGACAGTTGTTTTGCCTCCCAAAACAAACCTTAGTGTGAAAACAAACCAGAGATTTAAAAATTTCTCAGAAGCACAAGCGTATGTACAAGCGATGGAAATGAAAAAGAAACAATCGCAGATGAAAAAGAACGCGATGTCAAAGAATAATTCAGGGAAGAAAGTAATGCATACGACAGGTGAGGGAGATTGGCATTACACCTTTGTACGTTTAGTGCTAAAAAAACCACCTCACCTGGAGCTTTGGAGTAATCCTAGCACAATATGTTACGGCGATACGGTAAATGTTGCTATTGTTCCCGTAGGGATAGACAGCCTTTTTGCGCCGCTTGGTCCAGATCAAGATCATGAATTTTCTATTGCTTTTACAGGCAAGACATCCCATTATGGACAGTTATTATATAATGGCCAGAGCGGTACATCATTTAACCATATACCATCTGTTGGAGGGCAAGGTGTTGGAGTGCAGTTTGCTGCAAATGGACGTGAGCCGGACAGCACTGTTTCTTTGACATTCGAGCTTAAAGAAAAATACATAGGCAAAGGAATAACAGGATCCGCCGGCACAACTCAGGCGAAGACAATGTCAACGATTAGAAACATTGCAAGTGAACGAAATATTATGCCTAAAGGTAAAAGCGCTATTCAATGGTTAGCCAGGTCTGCAACTGCAAGTCAAGCGAAAATATCTGTTGTTGGAAATATCGCAAATAAACAAAATGTCTTATCTAAAAATACAAATGATATTCAAGAGAAAAAGAAACTTAAAGAAACCATAACTGTGATGATTACTGGGTGTCCTTCTCATAGCATTAGCATAGAAAATAAGGATACAACAAGTGAGGTTAAACCGAAGTTAAATATTAAAGATCATTCTCCTTGGACAATTTGGCCATACTTACCACCACAGAATAATGCTCCTCATAATCGTGGAGCAGATATGCCCGGTTATAATCCTAAACGCACATTTGAAATTCAATTAAAAGATGGCAGTGGAAATCCTCTTCCAAATCAACAAATAAGTATTTTTACAAAATATGAAAAGGATTCTGGAGGGCATGGTCATACAGGATGGGCAGATACTGCTGCTGGAGCGCCTCGGGCTATAAAATCAATGTCAAATTCTCTTCAAGGAGTTTTTTATTATAAAGGAGGAAAAGTTGGTCAAAATCCTCTCACAGTTACAACAGATGCAAAAGGCGAAGCGAAAATAGATTCATTTATTTCTTCGCAGGCATCGGGCAAATTTTTGGTTACCGCGAGAATGGTACGTGATACCACAATAATGGATACGGTGAACCTGCAAGTAAAAGTTGATGGTTTAGTAAATTTTGGAATAGGAAATTATTGGAACTTAACAGGCAATACTTCTAAGGTGGGCATAAATCACAAGCGTAACCATTGGTGCACTCGAAAGATGAAAGATAGTTTATCTGCCGCACTAAAGGATTTTTATAATTGGAGCGGAAGTGAAGAGGGTAAATATCAATATATAAAACTTGGTATTAACGATATGTGCTTGCAGTGGGGTGGTGCATTTGATTTTCCCGGTTTATGGAATTTTAATGATAAACATTCATTCCATCGGGTTGGATTGAGTGTTGACATTGATAATACTGCAGACGGAGATATTCGCTATGAGGATGGAACTTTAACAGATAAGGGGGAACAATTAAAAGTATTCATGGAAAAATATGGTGGTCAAAAATATAATTTGGAAAAGCCAATTCATTTTGGATTTGGCGGAGAAAGATAATATGAAAAAGCTTATAAGAACAATAATAATGTCGGCACTGGTTATGTGGTATTTACCCTGTTATTCACAATCGCCAGTATATCCGTTCCTATATAAGATACAAGTTGCTACAAAAGTCTCAAATGATCTGACCGCTCATATGTTTTATTATTCGTATAAATTAATTAACGATCAAAGCAATAAGGGAAATATTGACGAGTTTGATGTTGATATTTCACGTGGTACAAATACGGTTAGTTTAGATACGATTGGACTTCGATTTGCTGGAAGCGGTTTAATGGAACGCTGGTTTAGGAGAGATTTTCCACCAAGGCGACAAAATATCGTTCCTGTTGGCTTCCCAAGCGTTCCAAACATACATTGGCTTGCAACACTTGCCAATAGACCTATAGCATTTATTTCAGCCGATTCACTTTTTATAAAACCAGGAGACAGTGTCGAAGGGATTGTCATAATGAGTAAAGGACTTCCTGGAATTAGAAGTTGTGTGGTTACTCCAGATTTCCAGGATGACATTTTATTTCCTGATCCAAATGATACAACAATTCATTATTATGTCCCGCCGGAAGACTCTATTCGTGAAGCAGTAAATTTTCACAGCTTGACGATAGGTCCAACTGCACCACCATTAAATTTTAACCCAACAATTTGGTGCGACACACTCACAAGTTATACTACGCAATCCCGCATATTAGGATGGATAAAAGACGATGCAACGGCAAATAAATATCTCAGCTACTTTACATCGGCAAAAACAAAATTTTTGCAACAGGATAATATTGGAGCCAGAAATGTTCTTCTTCAAGTTCTTAAAGATGTTGATATCGATAGCACTGCAAACCCCGCCACACAGACGGCGGGCAAGCTTACCAGCGAGGCATACGCACTTATTTGCTGCAACACAAAGTATTTGTTGGCTCATTTTGGATTTAATGGAGGAAGATAATATGAAAAAAACAATGAGAACAATCATTTTGATAGTAACGGTTATTTGGACTTTGCCTTGCTATTCACAATCTCCAGTTTATCCTAATCTATACAAGGTTCAAATTATTACAACAGTTTCATATGATTCGTCCGCTTATATGTATTATTATTCGTATAAATTAAATAATGATTTGAATAATAAAGGAAACTTACAGGAATTTGAAATTGATATTTCACGTGCCAACAATACGATCAGTTTAGATACTATTGGACTTCGCTTTGCTGGCAGTGGTTTTATGGAACGTATGTTTAGACAAGATTTTCCTCCGAGGCAACAAAGTGTCGTCCCAGTTGGTTTTCCAACTGTCCCCAATATACATTGGACAGCAACACTGAATAATAGACCAACTGCGCTTATTTTTGCTAACTCGTTCTTTGTAAAACCCGGGAACAGTATTGAAGGAATTGTCATAATGAGTAAAGGACTCCCATGTATTCGAGGTTTTGTCGTTAGACCAAACTTCCAGGATGATCTTTTGTTCCCTAATCCGGATGATACAACTATCACCTATTACGTTCCACCAGAGGATTCGGTTCGCGAGGTCGTGAATTACCATGGTTTTACAATTGGTCCTTCTGCTCCACTAATTAACTTTATCCCGATTGTATGGTGCGACACACTTACCAGCTATACAACACAATCCCGCGCAATGAGCTGGATAAAAGATGATGCAACGGCAAATAAATATCTCGGCTATTTTGCATCAGCAAAGATAAAACTTGTGCAACAGGATATCATCGGGGCAAGAACTGTTCTCCTTCAAGTTCTTAAAGATGTTGATATCGATAGCACTGCAAACCCCGCCACACAGACGGCGGGCAAGCTTACCAGCGAGGCATACGCACTTATTTGCTGCAACACAAAGTATTTGTTGGCTCAATTGCCGCCCATCTTGATCGTCAAGCTTATCAACAGCACAGGATCACTACTTACGAACGGAACGCTTCAATATAGCGATACTACGTGGAAAGATGCCGTAAACAACAACGACGGCACATTTACAATTACTACAACAAAGAAAAAACTCTCGCTGCGTATGACGTATGCGGGTGGCACACAAACAAAATCAAATGTTAAAATCACAAATAATACAGTAATAATTTTCCAGACAAAAAATGTTGCTGTTAATCTGCAAAATAGCCAAGGCACTCCATTAGACACGGGTATAGTGCAATATAATGCGAGTGGCTGGCAAGATTTCGGAACAACAACAAACGGCGTTATAACGAAAGAACTTCTTCCTATAAAATATACATTTCGTCTAACGTATAATGGAGCTACGGTTAGTAAAGCACAGAACATCGATTCCAATGCAACAGTAGTATTTCAAACCGTTCCTGCAACAGTGAAGTTACAAACAAGTACCGGTTACTCCATTGGACACAGGAATCGTAGAATATAACTCAGGCGGCTGGAGAAGTTTCGGAACAACATCAAACGGAGTCGTTACGAAAGAACTTCTTCCTATAAAATATACATTTCGTCTAACGTATAATGGAGCTACGGTTAGTAAAGCACAGAACATCGATTCAAATGCAACGATTGTATTTCAAACTATTCCAACAACGGTAAAATTACAAACAAGCACTGGCACTCCTTTAGATACAGGCATCGTGCAATTTGATGCTAGCGGCTGGAAAAACTTTGGAACAACTTTGAATGGTGTCGTTACAAAAGAACTCCTTCCGACAAAATATAACTTCCGTATGACATATAACGGAGCTGCAGTTACAAAATCACAGAGCCTTGATTCTAACGCAACAGTTGTATTCCATACAATTCCTGCAATTGTTCAACTGCAAACGAGCACCGGCGCTCCGTTGGACACGGGAATCGTAGAATATAACTCCGGCGGCTGGAGAAGTTTCGGAACAACATTAAATGGTGTCATAACAAAAGAACTGCTCTCGGTGAAATATACATTCCGTATAACGTATAATAGTGCTACAATCAGCAAAGCACAGAATATTGATTCAAATTCAACGGTTGTATTTCAAACTATTCCGGTTCAGGTGCAATTGCAAACCAGCGCCGGCTTGCCATTGGATACAGGATATGTTCAATATAATTCTGGTGGCTGGCGTCCATTTGGTACAACATCGAATGGCGTAGTATCGTCAGAGCTACTTCCGACAAAATACAATTTCCGCATAACATATAATTCCGCAACCGTAAGTAAAGCTCAGAATGTTGATTCTAATTCAACAGTCATATTCCAAACAATTCCAATAAGAGTCCAACTGCAATCAAGCATCGGCAATCCTTTAGACACAGGAACGGTGCAATATAATTCAGGAGGATGGAAAGACTTTGGAACTACTTTTAATGGAATAGCAACAAAAGAACTTCTGCCGGGCACTTATAATTTTAAGATGACGTATGCGTTTTCAAGCATGCAGAAAAAGCAAAATACGGACTCGAGTTCAACTATAATATTTCAAACAGTAAATACAATAGTTCAATTACAAAATAGCAAAGGCCTTCCGCTTGATACAGGCACAGTCCAATATAACTCAGGCGGTTGGAAACCTTTCGGCAATACAACTAACGGAATCGCATCGAAAGAATTATTAGCCAACCAATATAACTTCCGTATGACCTATGCTTATATCAATAATGATAAAACACAGAGTCTTGATTCGAGCGCAACGGTAAATTTCTCAACTGTTCTCTGCACTGTCCACGTTACGAATTCATCCGGACAAGCAGTCAACAATGCAATTGTAACATACAGTTCAGGCAAACCATTCGGAACGACAGTCAGTGGAATTACAACGAAGGAACTATTGCCGGCGAGTATTACATTCAAAGCTCAATCCGGTAAGACAACGCAGACAAAGACACAGGATATATCTACGAATCCTGTTGTGGAGATTGTGTTGCCTTGATATGTTGAGATAATTATTCACCTAGAACTCACTATGAAAACAAAAAAACACTTTTGGATATCGATACTATTTTTATTTTTTACATGCTTTGCACAGCGGATCTTCAGCCAACCATATTATTATTACCATGGAGATGGGAACACGATTACTGATTATGGGGTAGAATCGCCCAATTTTTGGCGTTTTAATTTGCAAACAGGTGCAACAGAATTATTCTATTCCGATTCTACTTTTATGAATAGCAGGATTCGGAAAAATCCTACACAGGAATGGGTATTGATCACTACGTTCCATTATGAAGGTAAAGACCCAAACGATTATTATATAACGGCAGATATCTTTGATGCAAAAAGTAAGGCTCGTGTTGGCACCTTCCCCGTTCAGAATTCTCATCCTGTCGGTAACACTCCTAACACATTTTATGATGGATTTGTAGAGAATCAAGCTGTCTATGACGGGGTTGTGTATAATTCTGTAAGAAAGGTATTTTATGTCACGTGGTGCCTTCCGCACCCCGGAGAGATTGAAGGACTCACGGATTTATACCAATATCAAAGAACAGCGGTCTATGATGCCACCACCTTTAATGTGCTTGATACATTACCGGTTCCGCCGGGATGGATTAATTCTACAAGTTCTGTTTCCGAGGATGGAAATTATTTGTATTTAGTAAAATGGAAAAGTGATTATCCTATTGCTATTGGAAAATATTCATTAGCCACTAAACAACTAATTATCAATCGAAATTTATCAGACATTATTGCTCCGGGAAAATGGAAAAATCTTTATGATAGTAAAAGAGGGAAATACCTCTTTGGGTATTGTTATCCTACTACAGAATCTTCTGATAGAAAATACGCATTATACAATATTGATCTTGATACATCAGTAATTATTCCCATTCCTTCGAAGGCAGATGGTTCTTTTTCAAGTGATTGCAAATATATTATCGTAGAAGAAACTCCATATAAATCAAATGATCCAAAAGATTACATTGTTCTTCATCCCGGCCGTATCTCCATCTTTAATGGTGTAACAGGCCAACTCATACAAAAACTTAAATTACCACCAGACGGAAAAGTATTGGTCTTTGATAACTATCCCAATATGCTGTATTACTATTTACCAAAGCAGAACCGTTCCATCAATATTGATCTATCCAAATTAGGACCAGATACCTGCACAGTGAAGCTTCTCTCCAGCACAGGTTCATTGCTTACAAACGGTTCATTGCAATATCGCGATAGCACGTGGGAGAATGCCGTGAACAACAACGACGGCACATTTACAATTACTACAACCAAGAAGAAAATTTCACTGCGTATGACATACGCTGGTGGCACACAAACAAAATCGAACGTTAAAATTACAAATGATACAGTAATAATTTTCCAGACAAAAAACGTTTCCGTTAATCTGCAAAATAGCAAAGGAAATCCTTTAGATACAGGAATAGTACAGTATAACTCCGGTGGCTGGCAAACATTTGGAACAACATTTAGCGGTATTGCAGCAAAAGAACTTTTGCCGAATAGTTACAAATTCAGAATGACTTATGCATATGTTTCATTAGATACAGTACAAGATATCTCAATAAATAACACTGTCAATTACTCTACGGTATTATGCACTGTAAGAGTCTGGAATTCACAAAGCCAGATTGTCAATAATGCGCAGGTAAGTTATAACTCAGGCGGCTGGCATTTGATTGGTTCTACAGTCAACGGTGCTGTAACAATTGAATTACTACCTGTGAGTTTAAACTTTAGAGCAAAGAACGGAAACAAACAGCAGGATATGACGCAAAACTTATCAATTAATCCTGTCGTAAATATTGTTCTTCCATAAGATATGGAAGCATAGAAGAATATTAAGGACTACTTATATGAAAACCTTAACAGCTTTATTGCTTTATACGAGCATTACTATGGCACAACAAGCCCACAATATGCAGCTAATAAAATCAGATCAAACGCCTGCAATGACAAGTAAGGCTTACGAAATACCCTTTTTGTCGAAGGGAAACATAATAGAGCTTACAGTAGCAAATATATCGAATCTAACGGCAGAAGGTGTAAAGGTTGCTGTTACTAAAACACCGGAATGGATAAAGTTCGAGTCTAATATAGATACTTTACAGCAGGTGAAAGCAAATGAAGAACAGACAGCCGTTTTTAGCTTCTCGGTGGATAAGAATGCAGAAGTGAACAAGGAACAAATCTTAACCTTCAATATCACCGAAAGAAACGGGCAGATGTGGACAAAAGAAATCAAGATAAAAGTATCGCCGCCGACAAACTACGAGCTCTTTCAAAACTATCCGAATCCATTTAATCCTACAACAATAATCAGCTATCAGCTTTCATCAGATAGTAAAGTGACTTTGAAAATATATGATGTGCTCGGTAAAGAAGTTGCAAACCTGATTGATGAACAGGAAGAAGCCGGGTATCATCAAACAACATTTGATGCTCATAAGTTTGCGAGCGGTATGTATATATATCGTCTTTCAGCAACGGAAGGACAAAACAAACATCACATTTTCCAGAAGAAAATGCTGGTACTCAAATGATTCCAATATTATCTATCGGAATCATCCCGAAATGTTTTAAATAAAGATATATATTTTTAGCGAGCAAAAATCCCGTTCGGTTTGCAGTAATGGTAATAAAATAACAAGGCAGTCTTTTAAGAATTAATGATTACATTCTGTATCAGCAGACTAAATTGCAAGTTCACTCAACGCCTGGATCGCAAATTGTGCTGCATCCGATTACTTCAAAGTAGTGCCGTGTGAATTTTTGCATGTATTGCCAATTCCTTACCGCGCACTAATGCTTGCTCATTTAGAGGAATTAAATGCTGTCTATGCGGAGGCAGAACACTATGCAGAGCGCTTAATACATGTTCCAGCTTTACAATTGGGCATAGTTCAAGAAAAGCGCCAAGCAGTACCATATTTGCGACCTGTTTGCTTTTGAGTTTTTGAGCTTCTTCTAATCCAGGAATTGCAAGAATTTTGATGTCTTTTCTTGTTGATGGATAAAGGATCGTAGATTTTTCGTAGATTAAAATACCGCCAGGTTTCACAGCGGTTTCAAATTTTTCAAATGACGGTTGATTAAGTACAATTACAGTATCAAACTTTGTGATTATCGGGGAACTAATGCGCGAATCAGAAACTATTACCGTACAATTTGCCGTGCCGCCGCGCATCTCGGGACCGTACGATGGCATCCAAGTTACTTCTTTGTTTCCTTCCATTGCGGCATATGCAATAATTTGTCCCATCGAAAGAACACCCTGACCTCCAAAGCCGGCAATAATTATTTCTTGTGTCATGTTCATAATCGCTTTATTTTCAAAGAGAAAATTGCTCCATTATCTTTATAAATTTCTACGTTGTCGTATTTCTGTAATCCGGATTTTATAAGAAAATAATGTTCGTGCGGCTTTTCCGGCCCGCGGCATTCACAATGATAGGTTTTGATTTTTGCTTTTCGTTGTTTTCCTTCATCAAAAAGTTGGAAGTTCTTATTTACCAAAGGAAAAAATCCAAGTTCATTTTTTGGAATCATAATATATCCTTCTGCCGCTTCCTCCGCCGATATTTTCCGCATGAAAACATTTTTCATTATCAACTCTTTGGTACTTTAATATCGCCGAGCGGATAAATTGGAAACATGTTTTTCTCCAGCCACTCGTTGGATTCTACCGGAGTCATCTTCCAGCCGGACGGGCAGTTAGAGACAACTTCTATGAAGCAGGTTCCTCTTTTTTCTTTTTGATATTTGAATGATAAAAAGATTGCTTTCTTTAACTTACGCACTGCCGACGTATTATGTACTGAGTGTCGTGAAACGTAATATGCACCGGGAAGCTGCGCGATTAATTCTGTAATCTTTATTGGATTGCCCATCGTAGAAGCTTCACGGCCAAATGGCGAAGTGGAAGTTTTCATCCCGATCAATGATGTTGGAGCCATTTGACCGCCTGTCATTCCATATATTCCATTGTTAATGAAGAGCATAAGAATATTTTCACCGCGGTTGACAGTATGAATTGTTTCGCCTGTGCCGATTGCCGCAAGATCGCCGTCACCTTGATAGGAAAAAACATATTTATCAGGAAGGACACGCTTGATACCGGTTGCAACTGCACTAGCGCGTCCGTGCGCTGCTTCCTGCATATCAATATTCAAATAGTCATATGCAAATACGGAACAGCCCACAGGTGCTACTCCAATAATTTCTTCCTGAATTTTCAATTCATCGACAACTTCCATTAGTATTTTATGCACAACGCCATGTCCGCATCCAGGGCAATAGTGCATTGGTGTATCCGTAAGTGTTCGCGGTTTTACATAAACGATTTCTAATCCATCAATTTTTGCTGCCGTTTCCATTTCTTTCATCCTTAAACTTATGCCGTCTGAAATGCTTTGGCAATTAATTCCACCTTTGCAAGCACTTCTTCCGGTGATGGAATCATACCGCCCATCCGACCATAAAAATGCACCGGGCATTTTCCGTTGATTGCAAGCCGCACATCTTCTACCATTTGTCCTGCATTCATCTCGACTGTTAAAAATACTTTTGCATGCTCCGCTAACTTTGCGAGTGCATCTGTTGGAAATGGATACAGTGTAATAGGGCGAAGTAGACCGACCTTTATTCCTTCTTCACGTGCGAGACTCATAGTTTTATCGCAAATGCGGGAAGTTAATCCGAACGCTACTAGAATAATATCCGCGTCTTCGGTCTGGAATTCTTCCCAGCGAACTTCTTTTTGCAGTTGAGCATATTTTTCTTGTAAGACTAAATTTAACTTCTCCATCTGTTCTGGCTGGATAAAAAGAGAAGTAATAATATTTCGCTCGCGTGATTCAGGTTTTCCAGTGGTTGCCCATGAAGCATTTATTTTTTGCAAGGAACCCGAAGCAGGCAATGCCACCTTTTCCATCATCTGGCCTAGTGCACCATCTGCAAGAATCATCGCCGGATTGCGATACTTCTCTGTTAGATGAAATGCATCGAAAACAAAATCTACCATTTCTTGTACAGATGCTGGTGCGAGTACCGATAAGATGATAATCGCCATGACCGCCGCCTTTTACCGCCTGGAAATAATCTCCTTGTGACGGTTGAATAGTGCCAAGACCTGGACCGCCTCGCTGAACATTTACAATTAATGCCGGTAGCTGCGCTGACGTCATATATGAAAGACATTCCTGCATCAAACTGATGCCGGGGCTGGAAGATGAAATCATTACACGAGCACCTGCACCGGAAGCTCCGTGTACCATATTAATAGCCGCAAGTTCGCTTTCAGCTTGTAAAATCACTACACCTGGATTGTTTGGCTGCTGAATGGCAAGATACTCCATTATTTCCGATTGCGGCGTAATAGGATATCCGAAATATGCCTGCATACCTGCACGTAATGCAGCTTCAGCAAGCGCTTCGTTGCCTTTCATTAAACGAACATTATCCGATTTATTTTCTTTTATATTCATATATGGATATTATTTTACTTTAAGATGGATCTTTCTTAGATAGTTTCGGCTGCCGGTAGACGGTGATCACGCTGTCCGGACAGACAATAGCACAATTAATACAGCCAGTACAAGTATCGTTTTTCAATTGCACATAATGGTATCCCTTTTGATTGAGCTTAAGCGACATCTCTAAACAATCCTGCGGACACGCCGTAATACATAACTCACACGCTTTACAAGTTTCTACTGAGACGACAATTGTTCCTCGAATCATGCATCTATTCCTATATTCTATAAATTTGACATTAATGAAATGTACGAATAATACATTTAATATTTCTGATAAATCAACTCTTATACCAAACTTCAATTTAAAACATAACTGCTTAATTGCAAGATTACGAGAAAAAAACAAGCAAGTTGGCACTTTTGAGAAAATTAATGATGCTATTTCCAGAAAGCAATAGAGTGTTAAAGTTTATATTAATCTTAGTTATGGATATTTGCGTTGGGACATTTTGCAGCATTGCTTGACTCTGGAAAGAAAAAAAACTAAAGTGATTTTAATATTTTAACGATGCTTAACTTATTTCACGGAGAATGTTATGCTAATTACAGATTTGACACTTAACAATTTGGATAACTTCTTTCCAGAAAATTTTAACGAAGAACAAAAAGCAAAGGCGAAAACTATATTTTTAAAAGAACTTTCGCTTTCAGCCCACAAATTTTACAGTGGAAAGATTGCTACAATACCAAAAGCAGGAATTTACGGATTCAACTGGTTCAATGTTTGGTATACTCCCGGTGTTTCAAAAATCTCAACTACGATTCGCGACAACAATGATTCTTCTTTCGATCTATCGAATCGGGGAAATCTGGTCGCTGTCGTTTCTGATTCGACCCGCGTTCTCGGCGATGGTGATTGCACACCCTCCGGCGGATTGGGTGTGATGGAAGGAAAAGGGCTTCTCATGAAATATCTTGGCGGAGTCGATGCCGTCGCTCTCTGCATAAATTCCATCAATGCAAAAGGTGAACATGATCCAGATAAAATTATAGAATTTGTCAAAATGCTAGAACCAAGTTTTGGAGCTGTCAATCTCGAAGATATTTCTCAGCCCAACTGTTTTAAAGTGCTTGATACGTTGCGTGAAGAGTGCAATATACCGGTGTGGCATGACGATGCTCAAGGCACAGGCAGTGTGACGCTTGCCGGATTAATCAATGCACTTCGCATTGTCGGCAAAGACTTGAAAAACGTGAAGATCGTTTTCTTCGGTGCAGGTGCGTCTAATACAACAATTGCTAGGTTGATATTGAAAGATGGAGCTGATCCATATAAAGTAATTATGTTTGACACAAAAAGTTCGCTTAATAGAAAGCGCACAGATATTGAAGCAGACAACGCATTTTACCGTAAGTGGGAAATCTGTCAGGCAACAAATCCATCGTGTATAGAAGATATCGAAACTGCAGTTACCGGTGCAGATGTTCTCATCGCATTAAGCAAACCGGGTCCTGATGTTATTAAACAAGCATGGATACAAAAGATGGCGAAAAAATCTATAGTCTTTGCTTGTGCAAATCCGGTTCCTGAAATTTATCCGTACGCAGCCAAAGAAGCCGGCGCATACATTGTTGCCACAGGACGCGGTGATTTTCCCAATCAGGTGAACAATTCGATGGGATTTCCCGGAATTCTCAAAGGTGCTCTAATGGTTCGCGCCCGGAAGATCACGGATGAAATGGCAATTACTGCAGCATATTCAATGGCAAATTTTGCGATGAAGAAAGGACTCACTCCAGATTATATTATGCCGACTATGGAGGAAACCGAAGTATTTGCTCAAGAAGCTGCCGATGTCGGAATACAGGCAATTAAGCAGGGAGTTGCACGAATTCAACTTAGTCACAAAGAAATTTATGATGCAACGCTTTGCGATATTAAGGAAGCACGTGATATATTAAATTTATTGATGAGAGAAAATTTTGTAAAGAAGCCTGATATAAAATTAATTGAAGATGCAGTAAAGAAGGCAATTGATTCAGTTTCATAAGTCTGTAAATAAAACGAAGAAGGTCGTTTTCAGCATTGTTTCATTATAAAGACGATCTTATGGAAATTATTTTAATAACCGAAAGTGAAATGGATATACGTCGAATGCAGTCGGTGAGTCCAAACGGAAAAGGAATTCAGAGAAAACGCTCTCAAGTTGAGCTTGGGAGCGAGGAGCGAATACTTGCACAAAATATTGAAATCACTTCGTAGTCATTACAAAAATACCGTTCCATTCAGCCGGCGGCGGCGTAATTTGATACAAATTTGCACGCTCAGTATAAATTTGTGCAATATAACAGGTTTCATCTAATGAATATGCCTGTTGCATGTATGCAATTGCCTCTTCCCATTTCCTTGCGCGGTAGAATTTCAATCCTTCGTGATACATCTCCAGCGCCTGTTTTTGGTTTTGATTCATTTCCAAATCCGTAGTACCGAGCAGTTCATACACCTTCACAGGTTCTGTCTTACCTTTCACTTGAATTAAATCAAGCTCTCGTACAATGACTTTGCTCTTTACATGTGTATATGTAAAATCGCTAATCATGATATTCGACTTATATTGTTTATTAGCACCTTCAAGACGCGAAGCAAGATTCACACTGTCGCCGATAACCGTATAGTCAAACCTATCCTTGCCGCCCATATTACCGACAATCATAATGCCGGTATTGATTCCCATGCGTACGGAGAGCGGAGGTTTGCCTTCCTTAATCCATTTTGGCCTGAGCACATGTAAACGTTTCTGCATTTCCAGCGCTGCCAGACATGTTCGGAGCGCGTGGTCTTTTTGCGGAAGCGGTGCGCCCCAGAAAGCCATAATCGCGTCGCCTTCGTATTTATCTAATGTTCCTTCGTACTTAAGCACAATGCGTGTCATCTCGTCCAAAAATTCATTTAGCAGCGCCACCAATCCCTCCGGCTTGGAATGGAACTGTTCTGAAATACTTGTGAAGTTGGCTATATCTGAGAAAAACACTGTCAGTTCACGGCGATCGCCGCCGAGTTTTGCCTTCTCGGGATTCGTAACTAATTCGTTCACAACAGCAGGATTAATATAGTGGCCAAACATATTTTTGATAACTGCTTTTTGCTGGCGTTCGGTTAAGTATTGATAGACTGCTGTGCCAAAATATGAAAATACAATTGCAATACTCGGATTAACGATATTCATCAATACATTACTATTGCTGAACACAATTATGGAAACTTCGAACACCGCACCGACTAAAATAACAGTCAGAATAAAGGCACCGATCTCCAGCAGCCACATATGCCGTATATGAATCTGCTTCAATGTCAACAAGCCATAGAAACAGATAAGCGATAGAAGAATGATAACTACGCTTTCAACTATCGGATCCGCTGTAGTAATGAAGTTGTTATCGATGACATTCTGAATTGCCGTGGCGTGAATTTCAACGCCGTTCATCGCATAATTCTTTTTCCCGCCTTCTTCTTTGTAAAGGGGCACATTGTGATAATCGCGTTCCTCTGCCATCACCGAACCGATGATGACAATTTTATTCTTAAAAAGTTTCATCATGGTCGAATCGAACGCATTGATCTGTTCGCCTAATTCCAATTCATCTTTAGTTTGGAATGTTGAATCATCAATAACTTGCGAGAATGGAATATATCGGAATGTTCTGTCAGGGCCGTAAAAGTTTAACATAAAAGTACTGCCGTTACGTGGAATTTTCCGGTCCTTAAAAATAAAATAATCTTCGTTTCTCCAGTCAACAGTAGTACCCGGTTTGAGCCTGAAATACTTGTTGAGAGCGGCAAATCCAAGAGTTGGCGTTTCCCATCCTTTGATATCTAATAGTGGAAAGTAAGAACGGCAGACATTATCTCGATCTTTAAGGATATTGGTCACACCAATATTCTTATCAACGTCATAAAAAATATTTTCGTAAGTTGGTTCTGTAGCGCGTATCTCCACTTTTTCATTTGATAATCCGGTTCCAACTGTTGTTGCAAGTACAACATTGTCATATTTCTTCAACATTTCACGCAATATACTATCACTTTGGATATTTTTTCCGGGTGATTGCCATGTTATATCAAAAACAATAGCCCTTGCGCCGGCTTTATTTAAATTCTCGATAACGTGAGCGTAATATGACCTAGGAAATGGAAATGGTTCAATGAGTGCCTTAAGATCTTCCTCATCCGATATGCTTACAATAACGACATCGCCGCTTTTAACAAGATCGCGTGTCTGCTCAACTCTTTCATATCTGCTTTGGTAACGCAGGTCAATTGTCAATAAATCGATATTCTTCAGAAAGTTAAGTTCAAAGAGCCATCCTTGTCCGATAGCAACAACAAAGAGACCGATTCCTGCACCTATAATAATTTTTATTATTAATGGCAGAAATTTCT
Source organism: Ignavibacteriota bacterium (assembly GCA_963833465.1). Lineage (GTDB taxonomy): Bacteria > Bacteroidota > Ignavibacteria > UBA10030 > UBA10030 > Fen-1298. The sequence goes on from CAWHXW010000003.1 coordinate 198,548, forward strand.
TTTTGAATTCATAGGAAGCCATAACTCTGATTCCGTTTTGATGAACAGAAAAACAATCCTCTTATCTATTAGGTAGATAAAAAAGGAACAGGATTATTATTTATTACAAAATATTTAAAACATAAACCGATAGACAACACTAAACATTACATCATTCGGCCTTCCAGAATTTTGAATAAGATCTAATTGACCCACCAAATAATGATTATCCATTACACGATAATCGACGCCCGCTTGAATAAGGAATCGTTTAAAATCGCCAAATGACGGTGCTAATGTGACAGCAAGATTAAGACGTTCATTCATCATCCTGTAACGTGCACTGAGCGAAACAGTTTGATAATTATATACAAGATTTTGTTTTGTGTTCAGATAATGCTGTGTGATAGTATCATATATTGCTGAATAAGAAACATTATGGCTGACATTGATAGCAATGGTTGTCTGTAACGGGATCTGTTTGAAGGAAGTCAAAAGCGAAGTAGAGAAACTCAAGTTATCCTGATTCCGAAGATAGAATGTGTTGTCCACTTTATTTGCAATACTAATAGTTGCGTTGAATGTCTGTGGTTCAATTAAAAAGAAATTATAATTGATTGAAGCAAAATACCGATTGGTAATTTCATCAGCAACATTTAAAGAATCGATTTTTGATGAAGGATATGTAGTATCAACTTGTGATGCCACAAGCGTATCAAGATGTAGCGAAATCGAATTTTTTCTTGTATTGAACCCGTATCCGAGTGTAAATGTCGGGATATTTACACCCGGGAATGCTGTTATTGATGCATTGAATGTATTATAGGTTGTCGTCGGTTCGCTATTATCGTTTTGAACATTATTCCATTTTGTTTCGTATGAAAGACTCGTCATCGTTCTATTGTCAAAGAGCCGTATTCTATCTGAAACATTGACACCTTCTATATCTGTCTGCACAAATTCATTACCAAAAGATACGTAATCTTTTCCGCGCCGAAAGAGCTGTGTTCGGAAAAAATTATTAAAATAATTTAAACTGAGCTCAGTTTCGACAGCTAAAGATGGCATCCCTGTTATTGGATCAAGCGGAGACATATTAGGATTTACGATAATAAAATGGCGTCCTAATTTTGCTTGAGTTATTAGAGTATTTGCATCATTATGTGCCTTTTCGGAATCTGCAGCAGTCTTAGCACTGGATAGCTCATATTGGACGAATTCAGAATCAGTATAGTTACCACCGGAAATGTCCGTGTTGTATAAGCTGAATGCAACTTGAGTGAACCATTTTACTTTTTGGTTATCAAACGCTACAAGTAAATCGGTTCCTCCGACAAAATTTCCCACCGGATAATTACCGTATTTAATTGAGTTTGTATCGTCCTGAGATTTGATAAAACTTAAACCCCACTGGAAATTTTCTCCGCTTCCAAAACTTGGACGAACAGCAATAAAATTACGATCATATGTTCCGTCAGTATAGGTCTGGTAAATTAAAGTGTCCGAATTAGTAGCAGGATTAAGACCACTAAATCCATGGAAAATTGTTTCCTTCGATCGTGCTGACGCAGCAGAAGAATCGCCATAATACTGAAAACCTCCTAATGTTCCTTCAACAAATCGTTCCGTTTTACCTGTACGATACATCAAGATTAAAAACTCCAAGAGTCAAAGAACCTGTTACACCACGCACACGTTTCCCACTAATAAAAAGTGAGGGAAAAACCGGATAAGCATCACCTACCTGCAATTTAAAATAATCCGCATCTTGCAATGTTCCGAGAAAGCGGTTTTGCGGCTGCCGTTCATCAGTGTTTTCATTAGTTAAATGCATGTCATAGCCGAATAAAAAAGATTTGTATGAACCATTCAGTTTAACATCGCCGCGGGTGTAAGTAGTATTTACTGCATTAACGTTCTCCTTCCGATATTCGAGCTGCGCATTGCCTGTATATTGAAGCAAACTTTTTTCTTCTTCAATTTCCGTTGCAGTAGAAAGATTAAAATTTGTTTGCTTCGAATAATATACGCTGCCTTTTTTATTATATAATTCAATTCGCAAAGAATGCGAGCCAAGACTGAGCACCTTGTTAAAATTTTTCGGATTGTATAAAATCACATCATCGGATAATATTGCTTCTTTTGTTACATCGGCACCATCAAAATAGAGACGGGTTTTTTGTTTATCAACATCATCCGATGCATACATTAATGAGATCGCTACGGCCAAATCTTCTGCTGCAAGAGTCTCACCGGATTCAGGGCTAAGAAAACGCACTTCCATATCTTTAGGGTCCACACCTTTCACATCAACCTTCAACGGATTGACCTGTGGATTTTCAGGTGGAAAAGTTGCTTGTGTCCCATCAGATAACAACAAGTCAACATAATACTCTACATAAGGTGGAGTGACTGATTTAGCGGGAATAATAGCTGTAGCCGTTCGGCCGGAAAAGAGCAAATCAAGTTGTTTATATTCTGTTACACCAAATTCCCGGTAATAAAGCAGCATTCGCTGTATCTGCGCGTTCTGAGTCAACTCGACGCTAATTGAAAGAGGCGATTGTTCCGTTGCTGATGAGGTTTTCACTTCAAATATGTAAGGACTTACCTGTCCAAACGAAACAGACACTAGCGTAATCAGCAAGACAAATGTTGTGATGCAACTAGTACAGGGAAAACTGTTCATAGAATTCCTCATTAAGTGTAAATAGTGATGAATAAAAAACTAAAAATGCAAACGGCGGGTAAAACTTACCCGCCGTGCAATTTATAAAATGAGTTCGTGTGAAACAAGACCTATCATTAATCCGACTGAATTACTCGTTCCATTTCAGAACAAGAACTTTTTTCTGTAGTGATCCAGTCTGGCCAGGAATGCGAAGTTCACGCCGAAGTGGTAATACTTGTACTCCTCCTGGATTTGTCGCTCCATCTTGGGGCACAAGCACAGTAGATCCATCATCGAAATGAATTGAAGTGTAGTATTCTAATTTTGGGTACCGTACCTGATCTGCTGTCAATTGTCCCGTAGCAACTTGACCGGAAGGAGTTAAAACAAGTTCCGTAAATGATGGATCATCTTTCTTTCTGCTGAATAAACTCACAGCTGTAACATTCGCCTGCAAGGAAGAAAAATCTACTCGAACTGAAGCAGGATTTTTCGATTTTAAGGCGCTAAATTCTGGAACAATTCTCATTAGAGGCGGAATCGTCAATATCAGAGGATTCGAGATGCCATCGCTCGGAAGGATTACTTCTGTTCCGGTAGAATCCTGTATTTTAACTACGAAATAGTAATCCAATTCCGGTGCTCGAACATCAATTCCAGGCACATCACCGGTCGCTATATTATTTGAAAGTGAAAGTGCCAAGGATTTAAATGTTGTTTCGCCACTGCGGTGGTACTTCAATGTAATTGTACTTAACTTTGCTTTAACAGAAGAAAGATCGAGAGTCGATTGAAGGTTTGTGAACGAACGAACAGGAGATGGACTAAACGTTGGCGTTGCAGTAATGGTAATTCCACCAATGGTGGATGTAATTGATGTAGCAACTTGTATGGAGCCCGGCGAACCTGCACCGCCAGTCGGCAAGTTGATGTTTTGTCCACCGATTTTAATTGAAAAGTAATATTCCAGAGCCGGGCTTGCGACATTTGTAGCTGGAATTTCTACTGATGCAATTTTACCATCCAATGACATCGTTATCTGTGTGTAATCTGCCACACCCTTTGTTCGATAAAATAGCTTTACTCCGCTAATGACAGTATCCGTTTGGCTCAGATCTAGTTTTGCTGTAGTCGCTTTTCCGGCTGAAGGGGACGGATCGAATCCGATTGTGCCGGAAACTACAATATTTTTTCCAGTAGAGATTTCACCTTTTTCACCTTCCTTTGTTCCGGATGTAATATTATCCAGCTCTTTCTTGCTGGCTTTGCGTAAATCGAGTTTTCCAGAACTATCTGCAACTGCCGTATGACCTGAGCTAACATGTGTTGAATGACCTGAAATGGAATTTGTAAATTCAGCAAGACCTTCGGAAATAGTAAAGTAATCTATATTGCCGCCTGCAATATAACTTCCTTCCGTTCCACGAATAGATGCAACTGAAATAGGCGATGAAAATTGGAATTGTTCTGTTTCAGCTTTCTTTACGTTAAATATCATGTTTCCATGATCTAAATACACGCTGCGGCTTAAAATTTCTTTACCCCGAACTTCACCTTTAATAGCGATAATAGATTTTTCTCGAAGAATTAATTTCGATTGGTCCGCAAAGAGAATCATTGCTAAAGAACCCTTATCAGTTTTTACTTCATATCCGGATTTTAATGTGCTTAATGGAACAGCTTTCTGCCAACCGGCAGCAGGTGATTTCATATTAACATCCCTGATAACCTTAACAATGTATGCTGAAATGTCTTTCTTATTTTCTTGACTTTTTTGCCCCAGTGAAAGCACACCAAATAGCACTAACACACTAATGATAATATTTTTTTTTGACATGGTTCTCTCCTCGTGCGTTATTGGTTCTCAACGCCTAGCTGTATTGTTATGTCGGAACGGCTTGAAAGATTATTGATGAGATTTTGTAAATCGATATCCGATATTATATTACCATCCAAAGTCATATTTCCATATTGCGGCCATACGACCCAATTACTTGGATCTGCACGCAGCGTGGAATAAGTTGCCGATGCTGAGCCTCCAAACGCATTTAAAAAATTATCAAGCATCTGTCCAGTTCTATCATCCGTTATGCGAAACACGACTGGCTTACTTGGAAGAGGAATACCATTTGTGTTTCGATTGGTTGTTACTATTGCACTCACCTGCACAACATATGCTTTATTTTGTTCTAGATTGCGTTGAGCATCGGATGGATAAGTTAGAGAAGTCTGTCCTGTTAAAGTGCGTACCAAGCATGGGTTACCGCCATTTAATGCATCTTGAGGAGATCGCTGGGTAGGAAGTGCTTCGTACACGGATAAAGTAACATTTGCTGCTTCGGTTGTCCAGTTGAAAGTCGGAGCAAGATTATTAAAGAAACTACCATCTCTCGGATCATTGATTTGAGTAAAGACTTCGTTGGGAGTTGAATACTGAATAGTGACAGTTTGAGTGGCACCGCCATAAACAACAGAAATAGAAGGTGTTGTTTTATCACTTGGATTTTGAGAAGTTGCAGGCAGTACTTTCATTATTATAGTATAGTTACCGGGAGGTGCAGTTGGATTTGCTGAAGCAAGATCTTCCAATCGCTTGCGGAGTGTTTTACCATCTCGGCCAATTGCCGGGTTCTCTAAATAATTTCCACTACCATCTCGAATATAAACATCACTACTTCCACCAGTCGCAAAATCACGTGCAGCGAGAACTCTTGTTCCATTTATCGGAAAATTATTCGTATAGGCTTTAACCAACCAATCATTGTTATCACCACGGAGCTGAACCCATACCTCAACATAAATACATACCCATGCCGGACCAAGATTATCTGTTACTGCTAAATTTAGAGAAATTCCGGAAATGTTAGGATTAAGTTGTTGATTAGTAACATTAATGAAATCAGTAAGGTAGATGACATCGTACTCACTGAAATTAAGCGATGCGCTGATTGTCCTTGGTTGAGCAAATGTATTTGAACAACTCAATACTATCGCTAGAAAAACAATTCCAGCGAGTTTAATTCTATTAATAATCCATTTCATGATGCATAGCTCCTTATGTACTGGTTTTCTTCGATATAAATAATAAATGATGGAGCAATAAAATACCTTGATGAACATCACATAGAATGCGATTAAAAATTCACGACATCATTATAAAGAACGAACGCCATAAACACAAGTAGCAAAATAAATCCTGCTTGTTGAATAGCAATTTTTACTTTATTAGGTATTTCCCGCTTAAACACGGTTTCATATAATAGAAAAACAAGATGTCCGCCGTCAAGTGCCGGGAATGGAAGAACATTCAGCAAAGCAAGACTTATGCTTAATAAAGCAATAAATCCAAGGAATTCTATGAAACCATTATCAGCAGATCGTTTTGCTAATTGAGCTATTTTTAAAGGTCCGCCCATCGATTTGCTTAGCGAAGCTTTTCCTGTTGCCATTTGATATAAATTGGAAAGAAAAAGAATGCTTGTCGTCTTCAATTCTCCAATACTAATCGGAAGAGCTTCAAAAAAAGAATATTGCTTATGAATGGTCGGTCCGTTATAAGCAGGTTCATGTGCGATGCCGATGCGTCCTTCGGCGGTAGGTGTTACGCGCGCATGCATTTGCTGGTTACCGTGTGCCCAAGTAATTACAATTTCTTTTCCCGCGTTAGACCGAATCATTTCTTGCAATGATCCAAAATTTACAGCCGCTCCATTTATAGTAAGTATTGTGTCTCCTGGCTGTAAACCAATCTTCTCGGCGGGTTTTCCGTGATCCACGAGTGCAACAACCGACATGAGACCCGAAGGAAGAATGCCAAACCTTTCTTCAGTAAAATCGGGTAGTTCCGAACGACGTACTAAAATAGTATTGACTGTACCGGAACGCTGCACCTGTATAGTTAAATCATTTGTTACCGATTCAGTATAAAGAGTGCTTTCGATTTCATCCCACTGTTTCATAGGATGATTATTGATGGAAATAATTTTATCGCCAATGTGCAAACCGGATTTTGAGGCAGGACTATTCGGTGTTACATAACCGATTTCAGTAATCGGACGAATCGTTCTACCTTCGTGAAAAATTATTCCCCAAAAAATAAAAATGGCAAGAAGAAGGTTCATTATTACGCCAGCGGAAATAACGATCATACGTTGCCATATAGGTTTAGAACGATACTCCCACGGCTGCGGTTCTTTATTCAAAAATTCAGTATCAAAGCTTTCATCAATCATGCCGGCAATCTTCACATACCCGCCGATGGGAATCCATGAGATACAGTAGTCGGTGTCGCCGATTTTTTTGCCAAAAGCGCGCGGTGGAAAACCCAAACTGAATGTGTCAACACGCATTTTAAAAAACTTGGCAGCGAGAAAATGTCCTAGTTCATGCGTTAAAACAAGAAGACCAATAGTGATAATGAAATAGAAAATTGTGCTAAGTATAATCATAATTCAATTGGATATTAATCTGTTCATGTATATATGTGAACGCTGGTGCTTACAATAAAGTTCTGATATACTCCCTTGTCTTGTGATCACTTTGAAATATGCGTTCAAGATCAGGCGAAAAATGGTTTGTTTGTTTGGAAAGTGCCTGTTCAATTAATTCTGGAATTCGATTGAATGGAATTTTCTTTTCTAAAAAAGCCTGCACTGCAACTTCATTAGCAGCGTTCATAATGGCGGGAGCAATTCCACCCAATGCTATCGCATCATATGCTAATTGCAAGCAGCGGAATTTATTGCGGTCAGGAGCAAAAAATGTCATCGATTGTAGCTTTGGAAAATCTACACGGCTGCCCTTCGATGAACATCGCTCTGGATATGTTAATGCATATTGAATCGGAAGTTTCATGTCCGGAACTCCAAGCTGCGCTTTTATAGAACCATCTACGAATTCTACCATAGAATGAACTATAGATTGCGGATGAATCACAACATCAATGCATTCTGCCGATAAACCAAAGAGCCAGTGTGCTTCAATAACTTCTAAACCTTTGTTCATCAACGTGGCTGAGTCGATTGTAATTTTTTTCCCCATTTTCCAATTTGGATGATTCAATGCCTGTTCAACTGTAATTGATGCAAATATTTCTTTAGGTGTATTCAAAAGCGGCCCGCCTGAGGCAGTTAGAATAATCCTGCTCACGGTATTCAGTTTTTCGCCGACGAGACATTGCAAAATAGCGCTGTGTTCGCTATCGATCGGAACTAAATGAACCCCGTATTCCTTTATTAGCGAAGTAACCAGTTCTCCAGCAACGACAAGTGTTTCTTTGTTCGCTAGTGCAATATGTTTTCGATGTTTGATGGCTTCGACGGTCGGCTTCAATCCAGCAAACCCGACAATTGAATTAATGATAAGATCAACATCATCTCGCCGGACAATTTCTATCAATCCCTCGCGTCCTGCAAGCACTTCCACTGAATCACCAATTATTGACTGCAAAGCTGCTGCTTTAGTTTCGTCTAACACTACAACTCCGCGCGGGTGAAAGAAAGCGATCTGATTTTGAATCAACTCAATGTTGGTATTGGTCGTCAGATAAGTAATATTGAATTTATCTGCAAGATTATGAATAACCGAAAGGCAGTTCCGGCCGATAGAACCGGTCGAACCAAGGATAGCAATATTCTTTGGATTTTGAATCATACTATTGTTTCAAGGTAATCAAATTCGCTAGGCATGTCAAGGAAAGCAATCTTTGGGTAGTGGTGCATTTTGAAATATAGGAGAAACCTTGCCCACGTGAACCCTTAAGATTGCTTCTTTTTATATCTTTGACTAATTTCTTCTTAGTTCATCTCGCTATTAACCTTATATTTAAAGCTAAGTGCAAAAAACACTTGTTCTTCATAGGTTCAAGGGAAATTATTCGGCTCAACAATATGAAGAGATAGGGCGTAAATATATTAGAAAGAAATTTATACGCCATGATGTATCTGGAAGAATCGCTCCATTTTGTTATACGACAGACGGAATACCGGTTTTTTATAAATCAACATTCTATAAATTAATTTGCAAAGAAGACACATCCACGGCTTATCGTGTTGTTGACCCTTCGCGCGTACAAAGACTCAATTGGATTATACCTATAATATCTGGCAACGCAAAGAATATACAGATGAAAGACAAAGGTACCAAAAGAAGATATTTCATTAATCCACTTAAATATCTGATTGTGTTAGATAGAGATTCACGGGGATTTCGTTTGGTATCTGCTTATTGGATAACCGAACAATGGGAAATGGATAGGATAAGAAAACAAATGAAATAAAAATGCCCGTCATACTTGTAGCCTGACGGGCCGGGCTGAATCCATCTCTGGAAGCTGCCATAGATCGGCATTGCTTATAAATTAACCCTTCTTAGCTCAAAGTCAAGCACTTTCTAAATATTAACACTTATTATCATGTATGGTTTTTTGAAAGTTACCTATAATTAGCATTAAATTGATTGGCGTTCAACTCAACAAACTCTTTAATATATTCTTGTATATTATGAATAATTTTGACACTATCGTCCCAAGTCATTCTCTCGGGTACTGTCAATATGAGAATCTATTTTACACAAATAGAAGTTTTCAACCTCTTCTTCTGTGGGTAATATACAACTATTAGGCATGGCAGAATATCCCTTTCATATAACAGATGAAGAATTATTACAGGCACTCGGTCGAACAACCGCAAATTTCAATGCAATGGAAGAATGCCTAAAAATGTTTATTGCATTGTTAACAAGTGGAAGAAAAACAAAAATCGGTTTTATTGTCGCAAGCGAATTAAGATTCAAATCTAAAACAGCAGCATTATTATCTCTATATAAAGAACGCATAGACAATGTTGGCAAAATAGAAATCATGCAAACAATTCTTAACAATATTTCAAAACTGGAAAAACGAAGAAACATTTTTACTCATTCCTTTTATAATAAAGATATATTTTCGATAGAAAATAAATTCTTTAGAGAAAACCCTAAAAGCAATATTGAAACAGGATTCGATACAAATACAGCCCCTGTCAGCGCGAAAGAATTAAATAATTTTGCCGATGAAATTGAATCACTGGGAATATCCCTCCTCAATATTTTACAGGAATATTTAAGAGATACCGATCCTCGCAACACAAAGAAAGACCAATAAAACATAAATACGACATATATGTCGTGCGTATATAAATGGTATGACATATTTGTCGTTATGTCAAGAACTATTATTAAGCCGCTTTTTGTTCTACTCTTTTCATTCCTAAGAACTCACACCAATTCCAGATATGATTAGAGATATTGGATTGCATCGCGGGAGTAACTCTTAGCGTTTGATGAATACGCATGAAGTTATAATAAAAGAAATGCAATGCAATAGCGGCTTTATGGTTATCAAGTTTCTTGCTGAACGCATTGGTTAATCTTGTAAGCCGTCGCATGTTCATTCTCATGGTTAAGTTTTGCCGTTCGATATGACTTGTACTAATTCGTTTCTTTAGCGGCTCTCCGAGTATTATCCTAAGAGAGGTTGAGACTATCTTAGCTGGACTGTACCGTTTTTCTGTTTTGAATTCTTCTGCATATTGTTTATGGACTTGCCCGTAGTCAATATCTTCTCCAAAGATTCTATCTACGGCTTCACTGTACGCGCTGAATGAATCTGTTGAAAGCTGGAAACGGTTATTAATTCTAAACTGTAAATCCTTTATAATCTTTACAGCGTTTTCTAATGTTCGTTTTCCAACAAGTGAAGAAATAACAAGTTTTGTGTCTGAATCCATTGCAACAAAAATGTATTGATCTCCAACCGTTCCAATTTGTTTTTCTTCTTCTGTGCATACCTTTTGTTTCTTCTGTACAAAACTCCAGATTTCATCCATTTGAACAAAATTACAATTGAGATTAACGATTTCGGTATCTAAGATTTCTTGCGCTCTCGTTCCGGCTTCAAGCAATACGCGGAGAATGGTTCGTTTATTTACTCCGGTCATTCGAGAGATACTACAAACGGAAGAACCTTCGACAAGTGCGGTTAGAACTTGGATTTTCTTTTCAAGCGGTAAGGTGTTCATTGCGGTTTCCTTTCTTTTGGGTCTTGACTTTAAACCCGCAATGAACGATATTTGTATAGCCATTTGTTCGTTCATGCGAGCAATTGAGTTTAGAAGCCGTGAGTGGGCAAACGCTTACGGCTTTGCTATTTTATTTCTGTCTTATCTTCCACTCTTCAACCTCATGTTTTTTTAACAAGGTCAAAGTCTTAAACTTATATGTTGTCATCTTTCCCCACGTAAGATAATTACGAATAGCCGTAGGTTTAATTCCTAACTCAACAGCGGCTTCATCTACCGTGAAATAGTCTGCTGAATCCGGCTTGTTAATTTGTTTTATCTTGTTCATGTTATCTCCAAACATTTAACACCTATAATATAATTGATAGATAATCAATTGTCAAGTGTTATTTTCAATTATTTTTATGTTGACAAATCATGAACAAATTGCTTATATTAAAAAGAAGCAGTGCCACCTGTCGGTGGCGGGATTCCTTCCTACTTCGCTTTACGCGCATGCTGCCCTACCTTTCTTGAAGTGCTTTCGACACTTCGTTTATAGGTTTTGAGATTGAGCCCTCTTAGTGAGGGCTTTTTGTTTTTATAAACTGATTAAATTTACGAAACTACGGCAGGTTAGTCATTCCCACAAGCTCCCTAAAGTTCCCCAAATCTTCCCCATTTATTCCCCAAAAACCTATTTTACTTTTTTCACCAATTCATAACAAGTAGAGGCTTTCCATTTAAATGGAAACTTGTATTGATTAAATATTTTGAGGGTTGCTTGTCTAAGATTTTTATATTTCTTTTCGTCTTTCGCGTATTCAGCTTTAATCATATAGCAAAACTCAGATTTGTTTTGAGTCCATTCATTTTTTTGCGTTTCTCTTTTTGTGGGTGGTTTCTTTTTTGTGCTTCGTCTTTCAATGTTTTGAACGGTTTCTTTTACTTCTTGATTGGTTTTCTTGACATCTTCTTCAATTGGCTTTTTATAAATCGTAAAAAATCTCCCCAAGTCTTCGCCTCTATGATATGCAACATACATTTCCGGCCACCGAATACGCATTGGATATATTTCTTCTATTCCATGTCTTAATTCGCTGATCTCTTTTTCATCTTTTGTATTCATGAGCAAAGACTTCAATCTGCTCATATCTTCTACGCATCTTTTTGCATCTGTATTCATGCCCATAGTGGACATTGTTTGATTAGCAACTTCTCCATTTTCACGAATGTACTCTATTTTAAAATAATTGTGTTCCTCTTCATGGAGAATGGTAATCGGAAAATGGATCGGATTTTTTACCTTTGTAATTCTTAAAAATTGTCCCTTGATCTTCTCGATCATAAATTAGCAATTCCTTGTATAGACAGGATTAACTCGAATTTATAGCATTTTTTACCCTTCTTCAACAGATACAATACATTAATTTTTAATTAGTTCCCGCTTTCCGAATATTCCCCATTTCAAAATGCACCACTACCAATCTTTGCGGTCTGCCATCGCAAATCGAAATTGCTTTTAGTATATTAATTGAGAAAACAATTCGAGTCAGTCAAATAGAAAATTAGAAAATGGTTAAGATTTTCTGTCACATATCGTTGTTGTTTTTTTTATTACAATTTGCATTTTGTAATTGTTCGTTTGCACAGGATGCCGATAAACAAGCAAAGCTTCGATTGGCACAAGGATTTGAAGAAGCCGGTGAATGGGAACGTGCAGTAGCTATCTATGAAAACCTCAGCGCATTAGAACCTAATAATTATTTATTCCTTGATGGACTCCAGCGCAGTTATTCGCGAATCAAAGAGTACGGCAAAGCTATGAATGTCATTCGACGATGGCTGGTTTTCCAACCGAGAGATATAAGTAAAATGACGACACTTGGCGGACTCTATTATGATTCCGGGAATGAGGCGGCTGCCGACTCTGTATGGAAATCAGTTATCGCTATCGAGCCGCATAACTTGCAAATATACCGTATTGTTGCCGATGAAATGTTAGAACACAGGTTGTACGATCCGTGCATTCGCACTTATCTTGATGGACGTTCAATAAGCAAGAATAATGAAGCATTTGCAGATGAATTGGGTAATCTTTACACGGCGCTTCAGCAATATAAATCTGCGACAAAAGAATATCTTCGTCTGATAAAGACAACACCTGAGCAATTGTCTTTTATTCAATCACGTCTCGGTACGTTCACTGCCAAACCGGAAGGCATTAGTGCTGCATCTGAAGTAGTTAAAAGCGAATTGGAAAACTTACAGAATAATATCGGTACTGCATCGATTATATGCATGGTTATTATCAGAGGAACGGCAATATGAAACAGCAGTAGAACAATATCGTATTATAGATAATCTCTCTAATGCGAACGGCAACGAACTTTTCAACTTTGCACAACGCTTGCATCAGGAACATGCGTATAAAACTGCTGCGGAGGCATTCAAAGAAGTTATCGATGAACATAAAAATTCACCGCTTCTTCCTTATGCATGTTTCGGATATACCCGAGCGCTTGAAGAACAAATTGCTCTCATAGATACTGCAGCACCTTCATCAGAATTACAACCAACGTACAAGAACGTTATACAATTATACGATTCGATTGCTGCAGAACATGTAAACTCCGATCTTATCATTCAATCATTATATCGAATTGGCTCGATAAAATTTGACAAACTGTTTGATCTCAATGGTGCTCTTAATGCATTCAATCGAATTAAGGATGTACAATCAATGTCGAATATTTCCAATGATGCTGTGCTAAAGATAGGCGATATTCAAATTGCACACAACGATCTTGCTCAAGCGCGGAAAGAATATGAAAAGCTTTACAATATTTCATTGGTTGTGTATCAAGATCAAGCGGCATTTAAATTAGCAGAATTGGATTACTTCGAAGCAAAGTTCGATTCGGCGCTATCAATTCTAAAACGGTTTAACACAAATTTTAATACGGATTTGGCGAACGACGCATTACGGCTTGAATACTTTATTCAGGAAAACAACATTTCTGCATCTCAAGCATTAACAGAATTTGCCAAAGCCGATTTGTTAATGCGCCAGCGCAAATATTCGGAGTCACTTGTAGAGTTTCAAGATATTGTTAAACACTATTCAACTTCGTTGTTAGTGGATGATGCGATGATGAAAATTGGCGAATTGTATCTTTTTTTACAACATCCAAATGATGCAATTACAGCATTCCGTTTTGTTGCCGATTCAATTCAATTAAGTATTCTTAAAGATAAAGCACAATTACGGATCGCAGAAATTTATCAAACTGTTTTAAATAATAAGCCACAAGCGATTGAAGAGTACGAGAAATTGCTTGGACAATTTCCAAATTCGTTATATGCAGAAAAGTCTCGGAAAAGAATACGATTACTAAGAGGAGATAATCTGTAATAAAGATAACTTTAAAGTTCGATACCTGTATCTCTGGTGCTACAATCCACGAATTGAATAAATGACCGCTGTATAAGGCACGGAGAATATTATCCACAGAAATTCACCCCATTGCTGTCTTTTTCAATACCTATTTTTATTATTTTACGCAATATAAGTTATTAAATAATCACCTCTAATGTAGAATTACCTTGATTATTTAATAATTATTTATATATTACAATAATTAATAAGGAGTTTTTCAGTATAGACTTTACTTCAAATATGTTGAACAAAATAGCGAGAATTCAATGAAGAAAATAGAAGCAATTGTTCGTCCGCATGCCGTTGACGACATTCGAGCAGCACTCCTTGAAGCAGGATTCCATGGAATGACATTAACGGAAGTCAAGGGAGTAGGCAGACAGAAAGGACATACGGAAGTTTATCGCGGAGCAGAGTACCAGGTTGATTTTTTACCCAAAATTAAGTTAGAAATTGTTGCACCAGATAATAGAATCGAAGAAGCAATATCAATTATTATCCGGTGTGCCAAATCAGGTAAAATCGGCGATGGCAAAATTTTTATTTTACCGGCTGAAGAAGCCATAAGAGTACGAACAGATGAAACAGGAGATGACGTGCTATGAGAATAGATACTGGTGATACGACTTGGATTTTAATATCCACTGCGCTTGTTATGCTGATGACGCCCGGGTTAGCATTATTTTATGGCGGTATGGTGCGCCAGAAAAACGTACTCGGAACAATTATGCAAAGTTTTATTGCACTAGGTGTTGTAACGGTGCAATGGGTTCTGATTGGCTATTCATTATCGTTTGGTCCGGATATAAAAGGATTGATTGGCAGTTTGCAATGGAGCGGGCTTAATGGAGTTGGACTTACTCCCAATCCTGATTATGCCGCAACTGTACCGCACCAGGCATTCATGATGTTTCAGATGATGTTTGCTATCATTACACCAGCTTTAATTTCCGGTGCTTTTGCGGAGCGTTTTAAATTCAGTACGTATTTAGTTTTTGTACTTCTGTGGTCAACTTTTGTATACGCACCGCTTGCTCATTGGGTTTGGGGTGTCGGTGGATGGCTTCGATCCTTAGGTGCACTGGATTTCGCAGGTGGCTTGGTAGTACATATTAGCTCTGGAGTATCGGCTCTCGCTGCTGCGCTTATTATTGGGAAACGAAAAGGTCATGGACACGATCATATGCCTCCTCACAATTTAACGATGACCTTACTTGGTGCGGCATTATTGTGGTTCGGTTGGTTCGGATTTAATGGTGGAAGTGCTGTTGCTTCAGGCACTCTTGCAACATCGGCATTTATGACGACACACATTGCAGCTGCTACAGCAACCCTTTCGTGGATATTTGTGGAATGGATACACCGCGGTAAACCGACTCTCCTCGGTGCAGCGTCTGGTGCGGTTGCAGGTTTGGTTGCTATTACACCGGCATCCGGCTTTGTCGGCCCAATTGCTGCTCTTATTATCGGACTTTGTGCTGGAGCACTTTGTTACTTTGGTGTGAATATTAAAAACTTTTTTGGGTTTGATGATTCGCTTGACGCAGTTGGTGTTCATGGTATCGGCGGAATTTTTGGTGCGCTTGCAACTGGAGTTTTCGCTTCTACAGCAATTAATCCTGCGGGTTCAAATGGGTTAATATTCGGCAATCCGTCATTGCTCTTGGTGCAACTTATAAGTGTCGCAGTTGCTGTTGTGTACGCTTTTAGTATTACATGGATTATTCTTAAAGTATTAGACAAATTAATGGGTGTTCGCGTGTCTATTGAGGAAGAAGTAGAGGGATTGGATCTCAGTCAGCATGGCGAAAGTGGCTATATTTTCTAAAAAGTAAATTTTAAGGGACACTCTACAAATAATAATGGAAAGTGTCCCTTTTTGTTTCTGATATTTGTAAGATACTTCATTTCCCATCTTCACTAATTCGTCTTATCCTCTTATATTCTTTTTCATTTCAAGAACCTTTAAAAATCTTTTTAATATTATTATCTTTTATAATTCAAGCTTCTTTTTCGAAAGTATATTTATTATATTATGATAATTATTAAACAAGTTTGCTAATAATGCCTTATTCATTATTCCCGCATCATAACAATTAAATAAGTGATACCAAATAATACATTAAATAAAATTCGAATGTAATAATAATGGTCAAAAAATAATTTTGCATAAAAAATTATTGTTAAATAAATATAAGAAACAGGAGAAAGTGTTTTATGAAAATAGATTCAGGTGATTTGGCATGGATAATGGTGTCTACGGCACTCGTAATGCTCATGACACCGGGATTAGCTTTGTTTTACGGTGGCATGGTGCGCCGCAAGAATGTTCTTGGGACGATCATGCAAAGTTTTATTGCGCTTGGCGTTATATCACTGCAATGGGTGTTTTGGGGATATAGTTTAGCATTTGGTCCGGACTGCGGACATATTATAGGAAATTTATCATGGGCTGGGCTTTCAGGAGTCGGACTTGAGCCAAACCCAAATTATGCGGCAACAATTCCTCATCAGGCTTTTATGATTTACCAAATGATGTTTGCAGTCATCACCCCTGCACTGATTACAGGTGCCGTTGCCGAACGATTCAAATTTAAAACATATATTGTTTTCCTTTTATTATGGTCCACTTTTGTCTATGCTCCAATTGCCCACTGGGTGTGGGGCGTTGGTGGATGGCTTAGAGCACTGGGTGCTTTAGATTTTGCAGGCGGATTTGTCGTACACATTAGTTCTGGAGTAGCAGCTCTTGCAGCAGCAATCGTTCTAGGCAAACGTAAAGGGTATGGTCACGAACATATGCCGCCTCATGATTTAACGATGACATTAACCGGTGCAGCATTACTTTGGTTTGGTTGGTTCGGCTTCAATGCTGGAAGTGCTTTAACATCAGGAACATTAGCTCTTACAGCATTTATTAATACACATTGCGCTGCCGCCGCTGCCTCTTTATCATGGATGTTTATGGAATGGTATAAACGTGATAAACCAACTGTTCTTGGTGCAGCTTCCGGTGCAGTTGCAGGACTTGCTGGAATTACACCAGCAGCGGGATTCGTAACACCAATTGCATCAATAATAATAGGATTATGTTTGGGCAGTTTGTGCTACTGGGGAGTATCATTGAAAGGTCATTTTGGATTTGATGATTCACTTGATGTGGTTGGAGTACATGGTGTTGGCAGTTCATTCGGTGCAATTGCAATCGGGTTGTTTGCGACAACCGCTGTAAATGCTGCCGGAAGTAACGGACTTTTTTACGGTGGTTCTTCTATTCTTGGTATTCAACTATTCAGTGTTGCTGTGACAGCTATTTTCTCCTTTGTCATGACTTGGTTAATATTAAAAGCTCTTCAAAAGACAATGGGACTTCGCATCAAGGATCAGGAAGAATCGGAAGGACTTGATTTAAGTCAACACGGTGAAAGTGGATACAACTTTTAAATATTAAATGATTGGGACGCTTCGTATCTTTCGTTTTTATAAGCGTCCCATTCCATTTAAGCGAAACTAATATTTTATCTGATTTTTTGGTATTCTCTTGATTATTTTCATGGAATCTTCTACATTATTTAAAAGAAAGGAAAACTGCATATAGACAATTGTGAGAGAGTTGTGTCGTAGTTTTTTTTGTATTGTAACTTATCTCGAACTTTGTCATCAGTTGAACTGAATAACAATAGAGAGAGTTCGGTAATCAGGCACCCGACACACATTGTCGGGATTTTTTGTCTTAGGTGGAATATGAAATTTCTGAAAATAATTATTCTCTTGATGATTATTGAACAGTGTTCATCATCTCAACAAATTGCAAAATATGCAGGAGAATTTCTTTCTATCGGTGTTGGCGGCCGTGCGTTAGGACTTGGTGGTGCTTATGCCGCGCTTGCAAATGACGCTTCCGCTGGATACTGGAACCCAGCCGCACTTTCACGTATTGATTATCCAGAAGTAATGCTTATGCACGATGAACGGTTTGGCAGTTTATTGAATTATGATTTTGGTGCTGTAGCAATCCCATATAGCGTGAGTTCAACAATCGGTATAAGTATTATGCGTCTTGGTGTGGACGGTATTCCTGACACAAGATATGCTGGAGTCGATGCAAATGGAAATCCGTTACCACCTAATCAATACATGAATGCAGTACAGTTAGACGATAGTAAAATCACATATTTCAATTCAACTGATTGGGCAATATACTTTACCTATTCACAACGCACTGCTTCAAGTTTAATGTATGGAATCAATTTGAAGGTAATTAGGGAAACAATAGATTCATCTTCTGCTACAGGCATTGGTTTTGATATTGGGATGCTTTATTCCCCTGCTAATAATTGGTACATTGCAGTGAACGCGCAAGATATTACCACAACACTGGTAGCTTGGTCCACCGGTACTAACGAATTAATTTCGCCAACTTTAAAATTAGGAACCGCATATTTTATAGATATCTTTGGCGGGCGATTTGCACCGACTATGGATGTGGATGTTAGATTTGAGAATCGTCAGTTTGCTTCCATTGCTCATCTTGGGCTTGTTAGTTTTGATCCGCATGAGGGACTTGAATTTGATTTCAAAAAAACTGTTGCACTTCGTATTGGTTACAATGATGTAAAGCAAATGACACTTGGTGTGGGGTTGCATTTGCGCAAGTTAGATATTGATTATTCTTATGCTCAATTTGATGAAGAAGATGATCTTGGAAAAACACATCGAATTTCGCTACGTTTGATATTGCAGGAAGATCGTCTTGCAAGAACGAAATAGCGATTATACAAGTCTACAATAACAAGTTTGTCAAACAGCGCCCGCTACTGAATTAATCGCAACCATAGTTACAATATCACTGACACTGCATCCGCGCGATAAATCGTAGCATGGTCTTTTTAATCCTTGAATGATCGGGCCAAATGCTTCTGCCCCAGCTAACCGTTGTGTCAATTTGTATCCGATATTGCCGGAGTTTAGATCTGGAAATATAAAAACATTAGCATTGCCGGCAATAAGACTTCCCGGAGCTTTTTTTGCACTAACAGAAGGAACTACAGCGGTATCAAATTGAAGTTCCCCATCGATGATAAGACTGGGCTGTTTTTGTTTCGCGATTGAAGTTGCCTTTTGTACTTTTTCTACAGAAGGATGTGAAGCACTTCCTTTTGTTGAAAATGAAAGCATTGCAACGCGTGGTTCTTCACCTGTTAACTTGTGATGGTTCATAGCTGTAGAAATTGCAATGTCTGCAAGTTGTTCTGCCGTCGGATCCGGCACTACTCCACAATCTGCATATGAATAATTTATATGCGGAAAAACCATTAAAAAGAAACTTGAAACAACCGCAATCCCGGTGGGCATTCCGACAATTTGAATTCCCGCGCGAATCACATCACCTGTAGTTGAAATTGACCCTGCAACACTACCGTCTGCTAACCCTTCTCTAACCATCATAGCACCAAAAAAAAGAGGGTTTTTCATCGTTTGCTGAGCTTGTTCAAAATTTATTCCTTTTGCTTTTCGCAAATTGAAAAATAAATCGGTGAAGTCGGTGAACTTCTCTGATTTTTCAGGATCCACAATAAATATTTTCTCCAATCCGATACCTATCTCTTTTGCTTTGGCACGAATTGCTTCTTCGCTACCAATGAGAGAAATGTTTGCAATTTGTTCATCTAAAATGATACGTGCTGCCTGAATTGCACGCTCGTCCATCGAATCTGGGAGAACAATATGCTTCCTGAGTTGTTTTGCTTTAGTTCTAATTTCATCAATAATTTTTGCCATAAGTTACTTTCTTATTAATTCATTTAAATTGTGGATATTATAAATGATCTGCTATGAATCAATCAGGGAATTGTATCCCTAGTTTTATTCAATATACAACAGCGTTTGTATTCAATCAATCTAAAAACACTGATAAAAAGTTTACAACCTGCCGATTTGGCAATATAGCGGAAAGACTAGCAAAAAGTTCAATATTTTCTTTAAGATTAATTAATGTTAATTATGTAGATGATTTGTTGTGTGTCTGCCATTGTTTCATTATCATGACCTAAGAAAAAAAGAAATGCAGATAAGTCGATGTGTTTATATTGAAACGTACGGCTGCCAGATGAACATGGCAGACACGGAAATTGTACTCAGTATTATAAACAAAGCCGGTTTTATCCGTACAAAAATAATGTTGAACGCAGATATTGTTTTAATAAATACATGCGCCGTCCGCGATAACGCTGAACAGCGTATCATTGGACGTCTTGGTGATTTCAATCATTATAAGAAGGCGAATCCAAGTGTAATAATTGGAGTACTCGGATGCATGGCGGAACGCGTTCGCAAAGAGTTGATGGAATTAGGAAGTTTTATAGATTTTGTTATTGGGCCAGATGAATACCGCAAGCTGCCTGCATTTATCGAAGCGGCATATAACGGTAAAAAAGGAATTGGAGTAAAACTTTCCCGTATAGAAAAATACGATGACATTATTCCATTTCGCATCGATGGAGTAAGTGCATGGGTTTCCATTATGCGCGGTTGCGATAAATTTTGCACTTACTGTGTTGTACCATTCACACGCGGTCGTGAGAGAAGCCGCTCGTCGGCATCTATCTTATCAGAAATGGAAGATCTTTCACGCCGCGATTTTAAGGAAGTAACGCTCCTCGGTCAGAATGTAAATTCATACAGCGATGGATCATCCGACTTCGCAGATCTGCTTATTATGGTTGCCGATGTTGATAAAAAAATGCGTATAAGATTTACGACCTCTCATCCATATGATATATCGGAAAAGCTAATAAATGCCGTTGCATCGCGAGATAACATTTGTAATTATATTCATCTGCCTGTCCAATCCGGATCGAATAGAATTTTGCAGTTGATGAACCGAACGTATACAAGGGATCAATATCTTAACCTCGTACATAAGATCA
The DNA here is from genome assembly GCA_963833465.1 of Ignavibacteriota bacterium. Classification (GTDB taxonomy): domain Bacteria; phylum Bacteroidota; class Ignavibacteria; order UBA10030; family UBA10030; genus Fen-1298. Next base: position 219,602 of record CAWHXW010000003.1, read on the forward strand.
AAACAGTTATACCTGATGTAAGTCTTTCTACAGACGTCATTTCAGGATTTCCAACCGAAAAAGAAGATGACCATAAAAGAACCTTAGACTTGTTGCAAGAAGCAGAATTTGACAGCGCCTACACATTCAAGTACTCTCCGAGGGAGAATACAAAAGCATGGCAAATGGGCGACGATGTTTCTGATGAAATAAAGAACCGCCGGCTCAGTGAAATTATTGATCTTCAAAGAAATATTTCACTTCGTCGGAATAAAAAAATAATTGGAAATACTGTTGAAGTTCTTATAGAAGGATTGAGCAAAAAATCCGTTAATGAATTTTGTGGCAGAACTGATACTAATAAGATGGTAATCTTTCCAAAGAACGGCGATGCTATCGGTGATTACCTTAGCATTCGCATTGAACGGGCAAATTCAGCAACATTGTTTGGAACGAAAGCGGGAAAATCGCTTTCTTATGTTGCTATGCTCTAAACACAGGAAGGTTAACACCATGAAAATTCTTATCTACACGGTCTTAATTATTATTGAAGCATTATTCGTTTTGTTTAATCCGGCGTTATGTGTCCAGACAAAAAACAGTGAGCCGGATATTCGGCATCGTCTTGAAATGATCGAAAAAGGTCAAGCGGAAGCAGTGCGAGCCGAACTTCCATCACTTATGACCAACTATCAAAATAATCCCGGGGTGATGTATTTGCAAGCGGTTTTAACCACAGATGGAACAGAAGCTTCAAAATTATATCAAAATATTGTAGACAATTTCCCCAAAAGTGAATGGGGCGATGATGCGCTCTATAAACTATATCAATATTATTATTCTATTGGTTTATACAAAACTGCCGAACAAAAGTTGGCACAATTAAAAGAAGAATATCCGTTCTCTGCTTATGCAGCAGAAAATGATTCGGTCATTGAAGAAAAACAAGCAGTGAAAGAAAAACCGGCGGTAATGAAACCCAAAGGAACTGTGCCGAAATTTGCTACAAACTTTACAGTGCAGGTTGGTGCGTTCTCGACCCTTCAAAATGCAGGCGAATTGAAAGCGAAATTCGAAAAAGAAGGATATCAGTCGAACATATTTACTATTGTCAGCCATGGAAAAAAACTGTACAAAGTTTGGGTAGGCGAATTTCAAACGTATGATGAAGCACGTCGATTTAAAATGGAAATAAAAAATAAATTTAATCTAACATCTATAGTTGTTTCACGTTGATGGATCGCGAAGAATTTAAACGAATATACGGAATTGTTGGGAAATCACCGGAAATGCAGGAAATTGTTGATATCGTTCAGCAGGTAGCTCCAACAGACATTACTGTGCTTATTTCTGGTGAGAGCGGCACAGGTAAGGAAATAATTGCCAAGGCGATTCATGGTGCAAGCAAGCGTTCTCAACGAGCTCTTGTGTCGGTGAACTGCGGTGCAATTCCAGAAGGATTGATTGAAAGTGAACTCTTCGGGCATGAGAAAGGTGCATTTACAAGTGCTGCTGATTTACGTCGTGGTTATTTTGAGATTGCAGAAGGCGGAACTGTACTACTTGATGAAATTGGAGAAATGCCCCTTTCAACGCAAGTTAAATTATTACGTGTTCTGGAGAGCGGTGAGTACATGAGGGTCGGTTCGTCTGTAGTACGCAGGATGGATGCACGAATTATAGCAGCAACGAATAAAATACTTGATTATGAAGTTCAGCAAAAAAAATTTCGTCCTGATTTGTATTTTCGATTACGTTCGGTAAATATTCATTTGCCGCCGCTGCGCAGCAGAAAAGAAGATATCCCTGCACTTGTTGAACAGTTTGTTAAAGAAACTGCTGATAAAAATAAAATTCAATTCGGCGGGTTTACTGATGACGCAACCGAGTTATTAATGAATTATAGCTGGCCGGGAAATATTCGCGAATTAAAAAATGCCGTCGAAAGCATGCTTGTTTTGGAAAGTGGAAAACGACTTAATGGGTACGATGTAAGAAAATATCTCCACGAGCAACCTCCAGTGGTAACAGATCGTAATTTGCCTGTTGTGTCGAACAAAACTGTTGAGCAAGCAGAACGTGAGTTAATTTATCGCGCGCTTGTGGATCTTAAATCTAATATTATTGAGATGAAAGAAATTCTAGCCGGACAAATATCTAATGCAGATGAATCACAGGGCAATCACTCCTTGCCGCGTAATGGCAATGGTGCACTGACGATGGACGAAATGGAACGACGAATGATTTCCGGCTCACTCGATCGTAATAAAGGAAATCGCCGTCTTGCTGCAAAAGAGCTGAATATTAGCGAACGAACATTATATCGAAAAATAAAAGACTTTGGACTTCAGTGAAAAAAAGGAAAATACAAAATTCAAAAAATAAAATGTTAAAATGGATATCGAACATTGTTCATCCTTTTTTCATTTCAATCTATTTTTCAGTTTTTGTTTTTTTTGCAGGATGTACATATTCCTTCAAGGGTGGATCGGTGCCGCCGCATTTGAAGACAATTGCGATTCCTGTCGTGGAAGATGCAAGCCCGTATGGTGATCCGACACTTCGGAATTCATTCACGCAACGATTAGATTCTCTTTTTATAAGCGATAACACACTTCAATTGACAAACGCAAATATAGCAGATTGTACACTCGAAGGTGTGATAACCGATGTGAAAGATGAACCATCGGTATTACAAGGAGGCGAAACGGTTACACAGCGACGTATCACGGTCACTGTGCGAATGACATTTCAGGATTTAAAACTTCATAAAAAAATATGGGAAAAAAGTTATAGTAATTATGGAGATTATTCTTCGGGAAGCGGTTTAACTCAGCGCAGCATTGGAGTAGCAACAGCAATTGGAAAAATAACAGAAGATATTTTAAACGACACGGTCGCAGGATGGTAATATGACACTCGCAGTATTTTTCTTCAGGCAAGAAATTATCGAAAATGCCGGATTATCAAATTTCATTATGTATCTATATTTTATTTCATTACTTGTTCTATTTGCATTCGGTGCACATGGATTTGTGATGGTATATCATTATTTGAAACAGCGAGGTATCGCAAACATTCAACCGCTTTTGAAGGAAACTCCCGTTGTGACTATACAGCTTCCATTGTTTAATGAGTTGTATGTCGCCAATCGGCTGATTGATGCCGTATGCGCACTCGAATATCCTAAGGACAAATTGGAAGTGCAAGTTCTGGATGATTCAACGGACAATACAATTGAATTGGTAGCAAAAGCTGTAACTCACTATCGGACTCTTGGTTATGATATTAAACATATTCGCCGTACACAACGTTCAGGTTATAAAGCAGGCGCACTAAAACATGGACTTGAAACTGCACGTGGTGAATTCATAGCAATATTCGACGCGGATTTTGTACCCAGTACGGATTTTCTGACAAAAACAATTCCTCATTTTTTCACTGATCCGAAAATCGGTGTGGTGCAGACGCGATGGGAACATATAAACCGTGAATACTCTATGCTGACGCGTGCACAGGCGTTTGCATTGGATGGGCATTTTGTTGTGGAACAAGCCGTTCGCAATAATGCAGGATTCTTCATCCAATTTAATGGCACGGGTGGTGTTTGGCGCAAATCAACTATTCTTGATGCTGGCAACTGGCAATCGGATACATTAACCGAAGATTTGGATTTGAGTTATCGTGCACAACTTAAGGGTTGGAAATTCAAATATCTCACAGATGTTACTTCGCCGGCAGAATTGCCTGCAGAAGTAAATGCCTTAAAATCTCAACAATTTCGATGGACAAAAGGTGCTATTGAAACTGCTCGCAAGATGATTCCAGAAGTGTGGAAGTCTGATATACCACTGCGTATTAAAATTCATTCGACGTTCCATTTAACAAGTAACATTGTCTATCCATTTATTGTTTTAGCAGGTATATTGAATGGTCCTCTCATTTTCATTAAACAACAAGGTGGTCATGAAATGTATTTTGCTATGATGTCGGTGTTTGTAATAGCGTTCATTGGTTCTTTCCTATTTTATCTAATATCACAAAAAGCTGTTTATCCGGATTGGCGTCGGCGTATTATGCTTTTTCCTCTTTTTATGGCGGGCAGTATGGGGTTTGCGGTAAACAATTCGCGTGCCGTGTTTGAAGGACTTTTCAAGCGTAAAAGCGAGTTTGTAAGAACACCAAAATATGCTATCGAAGACAAAAAAGATACATGGAAAAAGAATATGTATATTAGTAAGAAGAAATTTGACTGGGTAGTTGCAATAGAAATTATTCTTGCCATCTATTGCTTCTTCGGTGTGATTTCATCATTATACTATTTAGAGATAGCTGCGATGCCGTTCCAGATGCTATATTTTATGGGATTTGCATGTGTTTCTTGGTTATCTGTAAGACATGCAATTGAGGCAAGGAAACTTCGTCAACAAACGCAATGACAGACATAGCTCAACAGCATATTACAGCATTGGAAAAAAAGGTCGGAACAGACGCCAAGTCGCCTCTCTTTGCTCAGTTAGCACATTATTATATCGATGCTGACCGTGCACAGGACGCTTTGCGAATATGTGATGCAGGACTTGCGAATTTTCCATTCTATACAACCGGTCATTTCATAAAAGGTAAAGCGCTTAGTGCATTAAATATGCAAGCAGAGGCACGCCGCGAGTTTGAATTTGTGCTTGATTTTTTGCCGAATAATGAAACATTGATAAATTTACTCGCGCAAATGCCTGCGCCGACAAAAAAAACGATTATTGTTGCGCCGCAGGAAACTCTACCTGAAATGACTGTACCGGAACCAACACAACGTTTGGTGTCTGGATTTAATTATCCTATTTCCACTTCTCCAGAAATTTCACTTAGCCCGGAACAAGAATTTGGTTTAAGTAAAACTGAACAAACAACGCAAGAGCAAAAACCAGAACCTGCCCCGATCACTTCACCATCACCAAACTTCTTTGATGAAGTAACTCAGATGCCTGCTGCTGGTCCAACGGAAGATACATTTGGTTTTGGATTAAGTGCGCCGTCAGTCGAAACAACTGAAACATTTGAAACTTCACCCTTTTCTGAATTCAATTTTCCACAACCGGAACCATTAATTTCTCAAACAACACCAACAACAGAACCACCGACAGGATTTGAATTTTCACCGCCAACTTCAGATATTAATTTTTCTATGCCCTCCACAATTTTACCAGGAGAAGAATCTTTCGAGGATTTTGTTTCGCAGCGGACGAAAGAACTTTCTGGTGAAAATACAATTTCGATGGAAGAATATCTAAGCAATAAAACCTCTACAATACCGCAAGAAATCACTCTGCCTGCAACGGATTCAAAACCACAAGAGTTCACGCTTCCAGTGACCAGTTCAAATCCGACTAACGTAGAGGATAAAATTGAAGAACTTGCCAACAAATTAAAAAGCGCTGGTAAGATTACACCTGTTATCAACTTTGCGCAGAAGGAAACGCCTGCAGTATCCGAGCAAGATACACCGGTGGGTATGGGTTTTGTAACACCGACGCTTGCAGAAATTTATGCCAAGCAGGGATGGTTTGACGATGCTATCAAAGCGTACAGAACACTTGCACATAATAAACCAGCGGAAAAAGAACGGTATGAAAAACGTATTGCTGAATTAGAGGAACTAAAGAAAAAAAACGAAGGATAAAAGATTCAGAGAATTTTTTAGAAATTATATTCTATAAATGTAAAACCCAATCCAATTTAGATCGGGTTTTTTTTATTATAAAGCGCTGATTGGAAATTACTTAATTTTGTTGACGAACTTTGTTAATCTTGATTTCTGGTTAGAAGCTTTATTCTTGTGAATTGTGCCTTTTGTGCCAAGCTGGTCTATGTACTTTACTGCGCTTTTCAATGCTAAGCTTGCTTCTTCCTTAGTTTTAGCAGAACGCACTTTTTTTACAAGAGTTTTCACTTTAGAAAGGTTATTTTTATTGCCTTCTGCGCGTCTTGCATATTGACGAACTCGTTTTATTGCTGATTTATGTTGTGGCATTCGTTCTTTCTCCTTTGCCCTGAATTCAGGACATGTTACCATTGCTTCAGTTTCTTTCTATAATGAATATAATTAAGAATTGCCAGATTTACAAAATCTTTTTCCACGCATTTTACTTGTTTTGAATTTTTAATTTGGTAGAACTGACATCGCGTAGCAGACTTGTTCCTTTTGAAAATGGAGTTGGGAAGGAAAGAAGCTCACCAATTGTCGGCGCAATATCGCATTGAGTTCGCCTCTGCTTGATAACTCGATGTGCTGGGAAACCACGACCGACTGCAAGACAGAGAATATGTCGGCATCCTTCACAACTATCTCCATGTTTTTCAAAACCACCATGTGCATCATCATGCCTGCCATGATCGTTAGTCACAAAAAGCGTTGTAGTATTCTGATAAATTAAATCTGATTGAAGAGTTTGCCAAAGATCCCAAACGATTGAATCCGCATTGCGTATTGCATTAAGATATTTTGTCCAGTTGCCTGAATGGCCGGCAATATCGACATCAGGCAGGTTGATTATAATTATCTGTGGATGATTTAAAGATAAAATTTTTTCACGTTGCTTATTACTCCAGTATCAGTCGAACTTATAATTGAAAGGGCTTTATATTTTGCCCCATAATCTCCATTAGTACTATAAGTAAGTATGTCTAATTTCTTTTTCCCAACAATGACTGCTGTTGCTTTCTCAGAAGAAGCCGTACATTTGCGAAAATATTCAAATATAGTAGGCTGTTTAGGTCTGTTAAGTCCTTTGTGTCAATTTTTTGCCATACTCCAGATACAATTGTTGCATGCCCAGGATTAGTTTGCGTCAGTCCATCGTTGTAAAAGTTTGTCCAGATAGTTCCAAGTGGACTAAGCTGGTTCCAGATATGCGGAATATAAAGAGAATCAGCACCGAATGTTTCAGAATAGCGTGCGCCATCTATCACCGAATTGACTCATAATAAAAGATACCGAAAGCAGTTTGAAAAAGAGTCGTTGCCTCATAATATATGTCACCGTAGAGAAAGGACATATAATGATGAGTACAACTTCGAAGCACGAATATCTCGACAGTATTCGGATCAGATATCAGGATTCACCCAAAGGGATTAAGACGATAATCCTTGATGAATTCTGTCGAGTCTGTGAGTATGATCGAAAATATGCTCTTCGCTTGCTCAATCCCAAGCCGAATCATTTTATCCGTTCCAGCAAATCCAGAAGTGGTCGTCCGATTACGTATCATCATCCCGAGATTCTCGCTTTCCTCAAACGACTTTGGATTGCTAGCAACCTTGCCTGTGGAAAACGCTTGAAGGCAATGATTCCGCTCTGGCTTCCATTTGATGATACAGGCATTTCTCAGAATAATCAAAAACTCTTGCTGACGATTTCCGCCGCCACCATAGACCGTCTCTTGACTCCACTGCGTTCTCGTTACACTAAGAAAGGTCTTGCAACCACCAAACCAGGATCACTACTCAAGAAACATATTCCAATCAAAACCAATCAGTGGGATGAACATATTCCTGGATTTATCGAAGCTGATACTGTCGCTCATTGCGGCACTTCGATGGCTGGCATGTTCGTTTTTACCTTAAATACCGTTGATATTGCCACCGGTTGGACAGAACAACGTGCTCTCTGGGGGAAAGGTGAGCAGGGGGTTCTTGAAGCTCTCAAGTCCATTGAATCTGCTCTTCCCTTTTCTCTCAAAGGCTTTGATTGCGATAACGGCTCGGAGTTTATGAATTGGACTATCCTCAAACACTTCCAAAACCGCAAGCGCCCGGTTCATTATACCCGCTCTCGTGAATACCAAAAGAACGATAACGCACATATCGAAGGTAAGAACTGGACACACATACGACAATATCTTGGTTATGATCGTTTTGAAGATCAACGTATGGTCTCTCTCTTGAACGATCTCTACTCTTCCCAATGGAGATTGCTCTTCAACTTCTTCTTGCCTTCTGTCAAGCTCCTTGCCAAAGAACGTATCAAATCCAAGACTATTAAAACCTTTGATTCTCCTAAAACTCCGTTCCAACGCCTCTTGGAATCTAAGGAGATCACTCAGAACACTAAAGATGATTTACAATGTCTCTTTAAAAATCTTAACCCTTTTACTCTGCAAAAGTTTATGTCTAAAAAAATTAGTACTATCTTACATCTTGCTACTCCTTGGAATAAACACATTAAACTATCTGCCTAATTCTATATTCCCATGGTGACATTTACTTTTGAGGCAACAGGGCACTACGATAATTACATTTTGGCTGAACAGTGAAAGGGAATATATGACCAATAATAAAATTAGAATGTGTACAGTCATCTTCATAATCAATTTCCTTAAATTACATCTAATGCTTGTTCAAAATCTTCTATCAAATCTTCGATTCCTTCAACTCCAACAGAAATGCGGATCATTCCCGCTGTAACGCCTTGCCGCTTCAATTCTTCATCGGACATAAAAACATGCGACGAATATACAGGTATACTAACAAGCGTTTCCACGCCGCCCAGCGACATTGCGTTGACGGCGACCTTAAGGTTATCGCAGACCTTTGCAGCTGCTTCCACAGATGAGAGCTGTTTAGATGATTTGACTTCAATTGTAACTATTCCACCAAATCCGGACATTTGCTTCTTCGCAATTTCAAATTGTGGATGTGATGGAATACCGGGGTAGATTACTCGTTTCACTTTTTTATTTTTCTCTAGTACCTGTGCAAGAGCAAGGGCATTTTCATTTTGCCGGTGCACACGAAGTTCGAATGTCTTCAGGCTTCTACACAGTAAATAAGCTGCAAATGGATCGGCACAACTACCATGGTATTTTCCAAGTGCACGGACATTCTTAATAAATTCTTCCTTTCCTACGATTACACCAGCGAGAAGATCAGTATGACCGCCAAGGTATTTGGTGGCGCTTTCTATTATGACGTCAATACCGAATTTAAATGGATCCTGATTAAGAATTGTTGCAAATGTATTGTCAATCACGGTAAGAATTTGGTGTCCAAGTTTTTTTTCTGCTTTCTTTGTATAGTGCACAATATCTGCAAGGTTAACAATGCTAAGTGTGGGATTAGTCGGAGTTTCAATATAAACGATAGTCGTTCGCTTATCTGCAACATGGACAATTTCTTCAAGATGATCAGGATCGATAAAGCGCACAGTGATATTTTGTTTTGGCAATTCATCACGCATCCATCGGTAAGTGCCGCCATATAAAGCCGGTGTGCTGATAATGTTATTGCCCGCTTTTGTTACTGCAAGAATTGCAGTGGTAATTGCTGCCATACCAGATGAAAAAAGTGCCGCCGACTCGCCATTTTCCATTACAGCAATTTTTTCTTCTACATCATGTACTGTTGGATTGTGGTAGCGTGAATAAACATATACAGATGGATCTCCCTTCGCGTACTTAATTGCATCTTCGGAGTTTTCAAATCGGTACGTTGAAGTTTGGTAAATTGGAGTAGCAACCGGTCCTTTGAATGCAAATAGTTTTTTCCCATGAATTCCCTGTGTGGCAATGGAAAGGCGTAAAGATTTTTTTTTCATGTTTATTTCCAATTCTAATAATTTTGCAGATTATTAAGATTGATCATTCAAATGTTCGCGCAACAATTCTTGCAGGTGAACTATCTGCGTGAATGTTAAGAGGGAAAGCGATAATTTCAAATTTATTGACAAATAAGAGCTTATCAAGGTTAGTCAAGTTCTCTGCAATTAGTATGTTGTTTTCAAGAAGAAGTTTATGAACTTCAAATGGATGCCGATCCGGAGATGGTGAATCAATGCAAACCATTTTAACTTGCCGTTCGACAAACAATTGAGCAAGCTCTTTACTAACTACAGGATGATTATCAAAGTATTCTTTGGACTCGAACAAACGGCTTATTCCTGTGTATAACAAAACAATACTTTTTGGTCGAACAAGCAACTTGTATTCTTTTGTCATAGGAATATTTATTTTGTCGGCAGCATTCAAAATACAACCTGTGCCGATACATTGCTCTAATGGGATTTCATATATAAATCTTTTGCTTTGTGTTAAATGCATTGGTCCGTCAATGTGTGTGCCTGTATGCATATTAGCAGATAAATGGAAATTATTAAATCCATCACGCATAAGGTTGTTTATTTTTATTAGATGCGGCGGTTCGTCACCGCTGTACACCGGCATCAAATCTGTAATGGGGAGCGAGAGATCTATGAATGTTTGCATACTTATTTTTGTGTGAATGTTAACATTGATCGAAAATGATAATTTTCTTATTTATTTTTTTTATTGAAGGAACGTACTGTCTACTTATTAATTTGTGGACATTTTTTAGGCCTTGGTTTATTATTGTTCCACCGCCAAAGTGTTTCACAAGTTGTGCTTCCATCGGCAGACGTCAGTTGCTGAGCTACCAAATCCACCAAGCACTCTATGAATTTTGGATGATTATTCAGCGCGGGCATAAGCTCGAATTGCTGAACTCCATATAACATTGCCTGCCCGCGTACTTCGATATTAATTTCATGCAAAGTCTCAATATGATCTGTTACAAATGCTATCGGAATAATTAGTAAATACTTGCGGTTGTTGTTTGCGAGGTGCTCTACTTTTTCTATAAGCGATGGTTTGAGCCAACGCATTGGCCCGACCTTACTTTGGAAACAAATAGTAAATGGAGATTTCCATTTTCCTATCTCCATTACACGGCGCACAGTTTCTTCAATATGCAATTGATATGGATCGCCTTTTTGAATGTAACTAACAGGAACACCATGTGCGCTGAAAACTAAATTGATATTTTCCGGCGTCACATAAGATAATTTCGATAGCGATTTATTAATATTTTCAACAAACGCATCAATCAATGCCGGATGATTTGGATAACAACATACAGCTCGCGTTGGAATATTCAATCCTTGTTTTATTGCCTGGCGATTCCATTCGTTAATACTTGAACCCGTTGTTGCATTAGAGAATTGCGGGTAAAGCGGGACAAGAATTATTTGATCGAATTTCCCAACTATTATTTCACTTACAACTTCGCTTATCAAAGGATGCCAGTACCGCATAGCGATAAATACCTGCGCCTGAATACCATGTTGAACAAGTCGGCTACTAAGCGCATTTGCCTGACGGATTGTAAGATCGAGTATGGGTGACTTGCCGCCAATTAATTTATAATTGTTCCGAACTTTAGTAGAACGTTTTTTGGATATCAATTTTGCTAATGGCTTGCGTACTAAAAATGCTAATGGAAAATTGATAATGTCCGGATCCATAAATAGATTAAAGAGAAATGGCTCGATTGTTTCTAACGAATCCGGTCCGCCAAGTTGAAAGAGAACAACAGCGGTTTTATTATTAGCGTTCAGCATTCAGTCATTAATCATAAGTTATGGATTCAGCAGTCCGTTCTCAATTACTGAATCATTTAATCATCAATTCACATAATTACGATGTTTTTAATGGTAATTCACACTTTCTTCTTTCACAGCTTGCACAAGTACCTTTGCGTGTTCAATGGGAGTATCTGGTAATATTCCGTGACCAAGATTAAATATATGTCCTGAACCCTTGCCGAACTTCTCCAATATTTTTTTTACTCCTTCACGGATGCGTTCCGGCCGGGCATACAACATGGCCGGATCGAGATTGCCTTGCAGTGCTGTGTAACTGCCGACCATCATTCTTGCTTTTGCAATATCGATCGACCAATCAAGACCTACAACATCGCATCCGGTATCGGCAATGGCTTCAATTGAATGTCCGCAATCTTTGCAAAAAACAATTGTTGGAGCGCCTTTATGCTTGAGAAGTTTCAAAACTTGTTCAATATAACGCAGAGAGAATTCTTTAAATTCATCTGGTGGCAGTATGCCTCCCCGTGTATCGAATATTTGTAATGCTTGTGCACCAGCTTCAATTTTTGCACTTAGATAAGCAGCAACCGTGCGGGCAAGTTTATCGAGCAAGACATGCGCATCTTTCGGATTTGAATAAATTAATTCTTTAATTGCACGAAAATTTTTTGATCCTTTTCCTTCTACCATATATGTTGCAAGCGTCCATGGTGATCCTGCAAATCCGATTAAAGGAACACGGTTGTTAAGATTTTTTCGAGCGAGCCGAATGGCATCCATTACATACCTTAATTCGCGATTAGGATCCGGAATAGCAAGTTTATTAATATCAGCGCGTGCATGGATAGGATTCTCAAAGCGCGGTCCTCCTTTGCCTTCATCTATAAATAATTTCATCCCCATTGCTTCCGGAACAACAAGAATATCTGAGAAGATAATGCAAGCGTCAACGCCGATTATATCCACGGGTTGAATTGAAACTTCTGCGGCTAGCTCAGGTGTTTTGCATAAAGTTAAAAAATCTACTTTTGTACGGATAGCTCTATATTCCGGTAAATAACGTCCTGCCTGACGCATTATCCACACTGGAGTGCGTTCAATCGGCTCCCGGCGGCATGCACGAAGAAATAAATCATTAATCATTTGCTAAAAACCCTTTTATGTAAATGCAGAAATAAAAATTAAGAATATAAATTTCAACGTACTTATTTGTTGATTACAAATTACTAAAGTAATCCTCAATTCCTTGAACTAAACTTTCAGCTGTGTGTTGTTTGGCGACAATGTTCGCTTCTAATCCCGTCTCTTTCACTGCCTCTGCAGTTGTTGGTCCAATAACAGCCATTAAAACGTGCTGTAATACATCTACTCCTGCCATTTCTGTGAAATTACGAACGCTCGATGGACTAAAAAAAGTTATGACATCGATCTTTCCATCTATTAAAAGAGTACGTATGTGTTTCAGATTCTCTGCCTCTGAAATAACTGTCTTATATGTCACTATTTCATCAACAGTAGCGCCGAGCATTCGCAGTTCTTGCGGTAAAACTTCGCGTGCAATGTTACTTTTTGGGAAGAGAAAACGTTTTCCTAAAATATTCTGTCCATAAAATAAATGTAATAGACCTTCTGCAGAATGTTTCTGAGGAATTGGCTGCACAAAAAGCCCATTAGTTTCAAGTATTGATTTTGTCTTTTCTCCAACCGCATACAGATTTCGTGTTGCTAATGTATTCAATGCTTGCGGGCGTATGATGCGAATTCGCTGAAGGAATTTTTCGACAGCATTTCTGCTCGTGAAACAAACGCAGTCATATTCAGCAAGTTTCCAAATTGCTGCATCGCAATCATCCCATGAATCTGGGCCGAGAATATCTATTACAGGCAGACAAACAACGGATGCACCTCGAGATTCGAACATATTACGAATCTCCAAGTTTGCATTTTTTGAACGTGTTAGTAGTATTGTTTTACCGGAGAGTATCAAGATAGTACTATTCAAATTGATTGTCTTATTTCTTCTAAAATTTCTTTTCCGCCACTATTAAGCAATTCTATCGCTAATTCAATTCCTATTTGCTCTGCATTAGCAATTGTCCCAATTTTTTTCCCGCGCACAATACGTTTCCCATCTGTACTTCCAATGATTGCTTCGAGCTGAAATTCATTTCCAATGGTTTGTCCATAGGCGCCGACAGGAATTTGGCATCCGCCTTCAAGATAACGAAGAAAAGCACGTTCTGATGCGACCGCTATTGCTGTTGAACGATGATGAAGATTCCATAACGTTTCTTGAATGTGCTCATCATTATTCCTACTTTCAATTGCCAACGCACCTTGCCCGACAGCCGGAAGCATTAAATCAAATGCTAAAATATCTTCAATGCGATGAGTCCAGCCAAGACGAGTGACGCCGGCTTTTGCTAGAATCATCCCATCCCATTCGGATGAATCTAATTTATTTAATCTTGTCGTCAGATTTCCACGCATTTCAACAATTTGCATATCGGGCCGTGCTTTGAGCAATTGGCATTTGCGGCGCAGACTTCCTGTTGCGATTATTGCGTTTATAGGAAGGTCGACAAATGTTCGAGATTGTTTTTTTTGATTTGCAATAAAGACATCGTGCACGTCTTCCCTTTCTAGCACAGCAGCAATTAAGAGTCCATCAAGAATGAAGGTTGGAACGTCTTTGTAACTATGCACAGCAATATCAATACGGTTTTCTAACAAAGCAATTTCAAGCTCTTTTGTGAAAATGCCTTTATCGCCGATTTTTGCCAGGGGTGTATCAAGAATTTTGTCGCCGGTGGTTTTTATTTTTTGTATGTCGATCGTGATATCGGGAAAACGTGCTTCTATCAGTCTCTTCACATGGTTTGTCTGCCAAAGTGCAAGTTCACTGCCCCTTGTGCCTATGCGAATAATGTCAGGCATTGGAATCTTTCTTTGACGGATTCGAAAGACCGAATAATTTTTGAATGGCACTCATCTTTTGTAAACGATCTGTTAGTGAAGTGTCTTCTCCGGTTCTTAAATTAACAATAGGAGCATGGACAATTTTATTGATGATGCGTTTTGTCACTAATTCTACAAGTTCTCGGTCTTTTTGATCAAAACGGTTTATATTTTTGGCAAGCTCTTCCTGGCGAATGTTTTCCATAAATTGTGTGAGTGCTGTAATAGTAGGGTTGACTTCTAGTGAAGAATACCAGTGCGTCAACTCAGTGAGGATTTCTGTGATAATTGCTTCCACTTTTGGAATTTCTGCACGCCTTTTTTGTAGATTTTCTTCCACCATTAAATTAAGCGTGTCGAGATCATATAGAAAAACATTTTCAATTTTTTTTACTTCAGGGTTAATATTTCGTGGAACCCGATATCTATTATGAATAACGTTTTATTGACGTGGTGCTTCAAGGCTCGTTGAATATCAGGCGCGGAAAGAATATATCGATTCACTTCAACAGATGAAATTACTATATCTACAAAAGGAATATTATCGAACCAATTCTCAAACGGAATAACCACACCTTGAACTTTTCCAGCAAGCTGTTCAGCGCGTTTCTTTGTACGGTTTGTAATCAGGAGTTTACCAATTTCTTTGCTGCGCAAATATGTTGCAGTCAAATCTGCGGTTTCACCGGCACCGATAACAAGCGCAGATTTCTTATGCAAATTATCAAAAATCTTCTCAGCTAATTCAACAGCTGCATAACTGACTGAAACAGCGCCGTCTCCGATTTCTGTCTCTGTGCGCGCTCGCTTGCCGGACCGAAAAGCAAGCTGGAACAAGCGATTCATAAAAAATCCTGCTGTGCCAAGTTCGATGGCAAGATTAAATCCTTCTTTAACTTGAGCAAGAATTTGGACGTCACCTAAAACCATCGAATCAATGCCGGCGGAAACACGAAAGAGATGCCGTGCTGCATCGCCTGCAGTGAGCGTGAATAAATCGGATGGTTGAACTTTGCCTTCAGCATTCTTCTCTGCAATTAATATTTTTTTAATTTCTTCTGATGAAAGAGAATTATTCTCTGTTAATGCATACAATTCGGTTCTGTTGCAAGTCGAGAACATTACGCATTCGCCAACGCCAAATGGTTTTAAGAGAGGCAAAGCATGATGTATTTCTTCAGAAGAAAACCAGAGCCTCTCACGCACATCTAATGGAGCCGTGTGGTGCGATATCCCTACACAAAGAAGGTTCATTTTAGTAAAACTTATGGAAGCCGCTAAAGAAAATATTGATGATTGTCATTGAGAAAATTGAGATTAGAAAACCTATAATGGAAAGAATCATAACCTTGCGGCCTTTCCATCCATACTTCACTTTTGCGATTACGAGAAATCCGTACATTGCCCAAATAATTATTGTCCCAATAAGTTTAGGATCAAAGTAGTTAGGATTGGTGATTGCTTTATTAAGCCATATAAATCCGAATAATATGGCTATGCTGAGAAATAAAAATGCAAGTGCTAATGCCGTAAATGTCATCCGTTCCAAGGTTTCAAGTGTGGGGAGTTTTTTATATATGACACCAAACTGTGAAGATTTCATTTCATGATAAAGCATCAGAAACATCAAACTATATGTACCGGCAATTGTGATGGCAGCGTAACCAATAAGTGCAGAACTAACATGCACGCCAAAAAGAACGCTATGAAGAATTTCTTTAACTTCAGTTGTATCTTTAATAAAAATAGAAGAGGCAAGCTGAAAAAAGAAAGCGATATTGAGAATAAAATATCCTGTTTCTTTATGTTGCGAATGAACCTCTATCACAAAATATATAATAGCGATCGAGCAAGCCAGTACAGTAAAAATCTCAAATACCGTAGTAACTGGTGCATGACGAAATATTATTATTCTGGCTGCGATATAAATAAGGTGAAGTGCTATCGTGCCGATCAGAATTGGTGTTTTGGAAAGTTTTGCCCAGTTTTTATCTGCAAAGAATGCCTTCCCATATGTCCATACTAATGTGAAATAAAAAAGGGGCAATAAATAATCAAATGTTACCATCGAGAATGTCACCCTTTTAGAATGTTCATGAAAAGGTATAGAAATGTTGCGGGAGAAACAAGATGATTGGAATACTACATTAACAATATATATCTGGATAAAACATATTTTCTATCTTGTTTTAATTTAATAAGCTGCTATTGGTTATGTAATCTTTAAAGGAATTAAATACGAAAAAATGTTAGTCGAAAACCAATGTGTACAGGCCAGTTTTTTTTGTAATAAAACTCAGTATAGTGAGATAATATCGATGTCGTACAGAAACAAATTAGAAAAAAAATCTCCCCCAATGATTGAAACGATTTATTTTACTTGATAAGTAAATTACAGATTTATACTCTTCGTTTTCTCAGTACACGAGCCCATGAAGCAATTTGCTTTTTCACTTCATGCGGATTTGTGCTACCAGCTGATTGTTTTTGGTTCACACTATTCTGTGGAAGTATAAAGTCAAACACGTCGCCGTCGAACTTAACAGAGAATTGTTTCAGCATTTCAACATCAAGATTGCCGAAATACATTTTGTGTTTTATACAATATGCCACAACTTTACCAGTAATTTCATGCGCTTCTCGGAATGGCAGACCCTTTCGCACCAAATAATCTGCCATATCAGTTGCTGAAAGGAAATCTGTACGAAGTTCTTCCTCCAAATGAGCTTTCTCGAATGTTGTGTGCACAAGCAGATGCGAAAAGATGAATAGACATTGCTGCAAAGTGCTAACTACATCAAACATCGGTTTTTTATCTTCCTGCATATCGCGGTTGTATGCAAGCGGTAATCCTTTCATAATTGTAATAAGATTGACAAATGCGCCATATATACTGCCAGCTTTCCCGCGCACAAGTTCCGCTATATCAGGATTTTTTTTCTGCGGCATTATACTGCTGCCTGTTGCGTAGGAATCGCTTATCTGAGCGAAACCAAATTCTTTGGTTGTCCACAGTACTAATTCTTCCGCAAATCTGCTCAAGTGCATAATAAGAATACTGCAAGCAGCTGTAAATTCAATTAAGTAATCTCTATCGCTAACGGCGTCAATACTGTTCTCGACTATTCCGTCGAAGTGAAGTTTCTTTGCCACCAACATGCGATCAATTGGAAATGATGTTCCGGCAAATGCCGCTGCACCAAGAGGTGATTTGTTTAAACGCTTACTGCATTCCTGCAATCGTTCAAAATCGCGTTCCAGCATAGATATATATGCCAGTAGATGATGAGAAAGCAGAATCGGTTGTGCTCGTTGTGTGTGTGTATAACCGGGCATAAGTACGCCGAAAACCTTCTCAGATTTGTATAGTAATACACGTTGAAGGTTAATAATAAGTTTGCTGATCTCGCGGATTGCAGTGCGGAGGAACAACCGCTCGTCGAGTGCAATCTGGTCGTTGCGGCTTCGAGCTGTGTGAAGTTTTCCTCCAAGCGCTCCGATTTTCTGAGTCAGCCGTTGTTCAATTGCCATGTGAACATCTTCGTAATCGGCAGTTAATTCAAATTTGCCTATTTCAATTTCTTTCTGGATTGATTTCAGTGCAGTGCGGATGCGGCGCATTTCAGATGCAGTCAGCACTTTACATGCAGCAAGCATTTCCACGTGCGCAATGCTTCCAGCGATATCTTCTGCGTAGAGTTTTTTATCAAGTTCTATGGAAGAAGAAAATTTCAATGCGATTTCAGCAAGAGGTTCTTTAAATCTTCCGCTCCAAAGCGTTTGAGCTGGCATAATTGATATCCGAGTAATAATAATTAATGAAAATAAAGTTAATATAATTTACTTAAAAAAAATAGGTGGAGCAACGAAATCAAGGAAAAAGTAAGATAGAAAATTAAACAGGTTTTGCAATTTCTATATTATTTTGATTTTGCATAAGCTCTGACAAATTCTTCTAAACCTTTTACAATTTGTTCAGCCACTTTTTTTCGAAAACCATCATCCAATAAAAGCATCTCATCTTCTGGATTAGAAAGAAAAGCTGTTTCAACCAATACGTTTGGCAGTTGTGTCAGTGAGTTAAGTGTAAAATTGAAACTGCCTACTTCGCCAAATTGCTTCAGACCGATAGCAAGCATCTTATCATAAATAATATCGGCAAGCGGTTTGAATCCAATATATCGATAGTAAGAGCTGACACCTCGCAATGCAATTGGATCTGACGCATCACCGGCAGAGTTGCAATGAACGCTCACAAGTAAACAAGCACTTGAATATAATATCTTATCAATGCGTTCAGGCATAGCAGGAACGTTATTCTCTGTGCGCGAAAGTACAACTTGAACACCTTGGGAAGTAAGGATTGATTCAAGATCGCGCGCTATTGATATAGTTATATCTTTTTCAAGTACCCCGGTAGCACCGATTGAGCCATGATTATCGCCGCCGTGTCCTGCATCGATAGCAATAATTAATCCCGAAAGAACCGAATCAGGCGAAACAATTACAGGCGGCTTGCGGATTTTTATTTGCAGTGATCTGCCTGCATAATTAATATCAAAGCCCCAATGTGGGTGAAGAAGATTGATAATCATCCGATACTGATTGGCGGCAATCTGTTTCCAGGTTATGCTTTCAATTCCTTTTACTGAACGCGGCTGTGAAATCCAGTTTGTATTTGAAGTTGCCCCATAGACATCAACGGCAATTGCATTGGGATTAATTAATTGTTCGCTTGTGTATGGAAGTTTTTCGGAAAGTGTCAACGTGACAATATCTTCCAAGTTGCTATTTGTCACAGAGATAGCTCCTGCAAGACCTTGCGGCAATGGTGTATCTGGCGGTAAAAGTTTTGCGAATTCTTCAGGCAGCCATGCTTCCATAGATGCAGAAAGCTGAACATGATATTGCGCTCCAATCTTACCAATAATTTTCACGCGAATTCCTTCTTGGAGAAATCCTAACTTAGATCCGCCCAGTCGATCTTCACCAAGACCGGCATTGAGATACGGATGTTTGCCAATTATCTCTACAACACGCGGCAATTCTTTTGGGAGAATAGATATCTTAGCTTTCGATAAAACCTTTTCGCTACTCCAAAAACTTTTCTTCAAACGAAATTTGATTTGCACATCTCGTGTTTCATCTGTCGGTCTCACTTTGTAACGACCGATGTAAATGCCGGCAAATCCGCCGCCTTCGCCGGATGAAAGTTCGCGCATCGGAATATTTGATTCGACATTTGGAATGTCAAACGATGCTTCCCAGCCCGGACTTCCTTTAAATTTTACTTCTAGCACATCGCTGCATGTAAGCCACATATCTTCCGACGGTTCCATCATCGCTTGTTCGATTACAAGCGTATCGTGCGGTGAGTTCTTCATCGGCTCCGGACGAATGATAACAAATTCTTTCCACAGCGAATCTCCTGCTGTAGATTTTACGGTGAAGCGAAGTAAATTTGCTCCAACCTTTACATCAACAAGTCCGACAAATGCGCCGCTTGCATAAACTTTTGTTTGTGATCCGTTGATAAATGCTTTTACATCCGGCTGCGTGCAGGCAGCTATGCGATAATGAGAGGCAAATGTACGGATCGTATCCCTATCCGGCCGCTGCACATGTAAAAATAAAGTGTCTTTGCTTGTATTTATTTGAGCAGGCACCTGCTGAACGGTATCAATTTTGGCTTGAGCAAAAATGCTTGAAGTAAAAAGAAGAATAATGAAGATTGAACGAAACATAAAACTTTCCCGCTTTTGAGTTATCGACCTGTATAAATCAATCAAGAAATGGGCTTAAATTCAAGTTCAGAAATACATAAAAAGAAAAGCTGAATGTTTCGTTCAGCCTTTTAATTTCTGCGAAGCAATTTTGGTCACTTTACCAAACATAATTTTTTTACTGAGATATAATTTCCAGCTTCCAATCTGTATAAATAAATACCGGAAGCAAGATTCTTTGCGTCAAAGGTCTTTGAATAATGTCCTGCCATTTGCCGCGTATTCACGAGTGTGGCTACTTCTTGGCCAAGCATGTCAAATATTTTCAATTTTACATAGCAGTTTTGAAGTAAATCGTACGCAATTACAGTTGTCGGATTGAATGGATTAGGATACGCATTCAGCAGGTTATATTCCAAAGGAATAATACTTTTTTTTGTGTCTTGGGTTACGCCCGTTGGTACAGCGCCATAAATTTGCATTTCATATAAAGAATATCCCCATTGCGTTGCACGTTGAATTCCAAGCATTCGTACAAATCGTGCATTTGCACTCACTATAATATTGTCCATTCCGCCGTCGCCATTCGTTTCGTGTTTCACATCATTCCATATAGATCCGCTATCGGAAATCTGAATATAATATTCTTTTCCATAAGCGGTTTCCCAGTTCAATACAACATTGTCAATATAGTATTCAGATTGAAGATCTACGGTAATAGATTGCGGGTCGCTGAAAGCAGACGACCAGCGTGTACTCATATTTCCATCTACAGCCATCGATCCGCTAAGAGTTGGATCATTATTTTCTACAGAAGTAACGGTTACCGGTTTTTGCAAAGCGAGATTAACAAGCGGTTGAGGATAGACAGTGAATTGCCCTGAAGATGAATTATTACTTTCTACGCATTCATCTATAGTGTTATCAGGATCTACGGTTGCTTCTACATTGTAGGTACCAACGGCATTTGCCAACCAAGTACCTGAGTCCGCGCAAATCAGAGCCATGCCGCCTGTAGGAATCGAACATGTAAATTTATTCGACAAACTGACTTGTTGACTATTCACAGTGAATGATACTTTGACAGGTGAACCTTCTGTTGTCGGTGCACTTCCCTGATTTTTCACTGCGGCATAGAAGATCACTTTTTGCCCAACAATTGGAAATGGAGGAACCATTTTTATATTTGTGATAAGCAAGTCTGGTTTTTTAGGTCCGCTAAGAACATTAAAGTTGCCGGAAAGAGGAAGATTATCTGATGAACCGCCAACGCGTACCGTGAATTGTCCCGGATCAATTTCATATGTGTTGCTTGTTTCATCAAAATAATAAAGCTCGTCAGCAGTCAATGTAAATTCAACTGTAGCAGTAATGCCGGGATCGATAATGACTCGCTTGAATGCTTTGAGTTCTTTTACTGGCATAGGTAATGATGATACTGGATGTGTTAAATAGAGTTGAGCTATTTCATCACCGGTGCGCGTTCCGGTATTCATTACATCGACTTGTACTGTTACTAATTCGCCGGGCGCAATTGACGTTGGAGATATTCTTAAATTTCCGTACGAAAAAGTTGTATAACTTAATCCGAAACCGAAAGCAAATTGCGGCACATATCCCATTTTATCAAACCAACGATATCCCCGTCCATAACTTGTATCGAAATTATCATTTTGCAGCCAGGGCGGTAATTGTGAATCGTCTTTCGGCATTGTTACCGGCATTTTACCGCCTGGATTATAATCGCCGAATAATACATCAGCAAGCGCATTACCGCCTTCTTGACTTGGATAGAATGCATAAATTAATCCCTTGATTGTATCAATGCACCGGCTCAAACTGCAAACTCCGCCGCTGAAAATAGCCGCGACGATATTTGGATTGGCAGCCGCAAGCATGTTGATAAGGTCTTGCTGTTCACCGGGCAGGCTTGTTGAGCCATTAGCGCGATCAGCGCCTTCGCCTTCCTGAGTCGGATCAAGCCCGCCGCAATAAATAACGAAATCCGCGTTATGCGCACAATTCACTGCTGCGGCAAATCCGCTTGTATCGCTGCTATTGATATCACATCCTTTTGCATAAGAAACTTTGCTTGCGCCAATTTTATTTTCTATTCCTTGTTTTGGACTTACAGTGTAAAAAGGCGGCACGTATGAACTCCCGCGCCCATCGATTTGTAAAACCGCAGCACTTGGACCAATGAGTGCTACAGTGTTGACAGTTTTGCTTAACGGAAGAATTTGATTTTGATTCTTGAGCAGAACTAAAGATTTGTGTCCGGCTTCTAAACATAATTGCTGATGCGCCGTGCTGTTGACATCACTTGAATTTCCAAGCGGCTGGTAATCGA
This sequence comes from Ignavibacteriota bacterium, assembly GCA_963833465.1. GTDB lineage: Bacteria > Bacteroidota > Ignavibacteria > UBA10030 > UBA10030 > Fen-1298. Next base: position 242,004 of record CAWHXW010000003.1, read on the forward strand.
GCATACCGGCAAAAATTTTTGTTCGCAGTACGCATCGCACAGCTTCATCAATCACTGAGTCAGGAACAGTACCGTTACTCACCATCGTTGGAAGATCGTTTGCATAATTATTTGCGCCCATGCAAATATTGCAGCCAGCTTTGATAGCTAATTTTGAATGAACAATCGAACCCCAATCGGAAACTACATAGAACGGAAATCCCCAATGCGTGCGAAGAATCGTCGTCAATAAATTATAATTTTCTGCGCACCATTCATAATTGATTCTATTGTAAGCATTCATTACACACATTGCACCGCCTTGCTGAACTGCTGTTCTGAATGCTAATCCGGCATCTTCATGCAAAACACGCTGGCTTGCTGTAATATTATTTGTCGTTCGTCCATCCTCCCTGTGATTAGCATTGTAATGTTTAACTGTTGCGATGCACGGCGTTGATTGGATGCCTTTGACAACTGAGGTTGTGATTTGAGCACAGAGATAAGGATCTTCCCCGCCGGTTTCCGGACTGCGTCCGTTGCGCGGGTCGCGGTCAATATCGAGACACGGCCCAAGTGCCTGATGTTTTCCCTTGCCGCGGAATTCTTCGCCCACCGCAACACCGATACGCTGCGTTAGTTCGATATCCCATGTAGATGCCATGCCAATGCCGACAGGGAAGCTTGTAGCACTGCTTCCGTTATCATCGCGTACACCATGGGGGCCGTCTGACATTACAAAGCCCGGGATTCCAAGACGCGTGTTGTCGGCAGTAGTCATCGAGGTTTGTTCGTTAAGCTGAAGGATTTTCTCTGCCATCGTCATCTTGCTGAGTAATGTATCAATCCGTGCTTCAACAGTCTGTGCGGCAGAGTGTAAAAAAGGAAATCCAATAAGAATTGAAAATATAAAACCTCTTATTGAATAATAATATTTATTGATTGGCATGATTAACTACTTTTTATTTTTTCTACATATTGTTTTATAATGAATTCCATGATGAATGTATAAGTTTTCTTGAGAGAATGCAAACAGCGTAAGATGTGCAATTTGTGTGCAAAAAGAAATCCCCATCGTGCATTCGCACAATAGGGAGAATAATTTCTTGACTTATGTATCGTACTTACATTTGCGTGGGGCGGGGCATCCTTTTTTTCTTATTTTTTCTTCTTCAACAAACCCTTATTCACCTGATAAAATGTTTTTATTGGCAAACCGAATATTTGAATGAATCCGACGCTTGCTTTGTGATCGAAGGAATCTTCTTCTGTATAAGTAGCAAGTTTTGTATCGTAGAGAGAAGAAGGCGAGGTGCGTCCAGCAATGTCAAGATTGCCTTTATAGAGTCTTACTTTTACTGATCCGCTGACTACTTTTTGTGTTTCATTTACAAATGCATCCATTGCAGAGCGGAGCGGCGTGAACCACAAGCCGTTGTAAATCATATCGGCGTAATCGTTGGCAAGTTTGGCTTTAAAATGCGCCGTGTCTTTATCCAACACAAGCCGCTCAAGTTCACGATGGGCAAAGTGAAGAACTGTCGCCGCAGGAGCTTCATAAACTTCCCGCGATTTAATACCGACAAGCCGGTTCTCGATAAGATCTAGTCTGCCGACTCCATTCGCTCCGGCAATTTCATTTAAGCGATCTATTAATTCTACGCCGCTCATTTTCTTGCCATTCAATGCAACCGGAACACCGAGTTTAAATTCAATTGTAACATATGTCGGTTCATCCGGCGCTAAGTTTGGCGGAACAGTCCGCTGGTACGCATCGGCAGGCGGCTCGACCATCGGATCTTCTAATACGCCGCATTCGATTGCTGTGCCCCAAAGATTTTCATCAATTGAATATGGATTCTTTTTCGTTGCAGCAACCGGAATGTTATGTTTTTCACAGTAAGCAATTTCTTCTTCGCGCGATTTGAATTCCCATTCTCGCACAGGTGCCAGTACTTTTAATTTTGGAGCAAGCGCTGCAACTGCAACTTCGAAACGAACTTGATCGTTTCCTTTTCCGGTGCAGCCGTGCGCAACTGCGGTGCATCCTTCTTTTATTGCAATTTCAACGAGCGATTTTGCAAGCAGAGGCCGGCCGATTGCTGTTGCCATCGGATAATTATATTCGTAAAGCGCACCGGCTTTCAGCGACGGCCAAATATATTCCTCTACAAATTCAGTAGATAAATCCTGGATATAAACTTTCTTTGCTCCGGATTTAATTGCTTTTTCTTTTAATCCAACGAGTTCTTTTTTCTGTCCCAAATTTCCAGTAACTGTAATAATCTCTGCATTGTATTTTTCCTGAAGCCATTTCACAATGACTGATGTATCGAGTCCGCCGGAATATGCAACGGCAATTCTTTCTTTTTTCAAAATATAATCTCCTTAATAATTTTCAAAAACATTTTTATTCAATTACTGGTTACTCGAAATTATCTCACCTGTACTCATTTTATCCAAATTAAAGTTATGCCGGAGTTTGATTTTCCAAGATCCTGATCCGGGTACTAAACCGCACTGCTTGCGCATTTCTTGTGTTTTCGCATCAAGAATATTGTAATCCTCGCCCGGAATAACTGCCAGCAGATGCATTCGATTGCGATACGCCCAGTTAAGAACAACTTGTTTTAAAACTGCAGGATGTTCGTTTGTGCCGTGACCATGTATTATTTTCAGCACACGCAAATTTTGTTTGGAACGGACATTGTTTAATTCATCATCAAGTGCTTTTTCGGCGGCATTAGAAGCGAGAGGCGGATGAGCGATATCAATCGTTTGGAAGTACATCAATTAATATTGTTTATATTTTCAACCGTAATGTTTGAAATTATTCTTGTTTAGTTTTTTCAATGACACTTTGAAGTGCTTTGATAGTTTCTTTTATTTTTTTGGTTGAACGCGGAAGAATAAATACTGTATTATCGCCCGCAAGCGTACCAAGTACAGATGGAAGACGTAGATGATCTATTATTTCTGCGACACCTTGCGCTCGTCCCGGCAGGGTTTTAATTACTACCACGTTTTCATTTGCCTCGATCTGTTCAATTTCAAAACCAATGAGTGTTGTTAGGCGTTCTTCTTCTTGTTCCGGACTGAGCATATATTTTGCGCCGTTCGCTGTATAAACCCAAGCAATGCCAAGCTCTTTCATATCGCGCGAGAGTGTTGCTTGCGTTGTTTTAAATCCTTCTTTCCGCATCGCAGAGGCTAACTCACTCTGTGTATTGATTGTGCGGCTGGCAACGATTTGTTTGATTGCCAGATGTCGTTGTTGTTTTTCCATATTTGTACTTCCTATGATGGATGAATCATTTGGGTTCCGATTCCCTCATCTGTGAAAATTTCCAGTAGGAGCGAATGTTTAATGCGTCCGTCTATAATGTGAACTTTATTTACTCCGGCATCAAGTGTTGTAAAAGCCGAGCGAACTTTTGGAATCATTCCGCTGTGAATTGAGCCGCGTTCGATAAGCGATTCTGCTTCAGCATTCGTGAGCGACGAGACTAATTTTTTATCTACTAGAACGCCTTCAATATCGCTGAGATAAACAAGTTTTTCTGCTTTTAATGCTGTCGCAATAGCTCCTGCCGCAAGATCGGCGTTAATGTTAAGAATTTTATTATCGTTTCCCACGGCAAGCGGAGAAATTACAGGCATCATTCCATTATTTAAAAGCAAATTTAGAAAACTTGTATTCACAAAATTAACATCACCAACAAAGCCGAGGTCTTTTTCAGTAATTCGTTGTGCCTTTAATAATCCGTTATCCATACCGCAAAGTCCGACAGCATTTCCGCCGTTTGTATTTATGAGGTTAACAATTTCTTTATTCAATTTTCCAGCCAGCACCATCAGCACTACATCAACCATTTTCTCATCAGTATAACGCTGTCCGTCGACAAACCGCGTTGAAATATTAAGCGTGGAAGCGAGATCGGTAATATCTTTTCCGCCGCCATGCACGATGATAATATTGATGCCAATCTTGCGAAGAATCGTTACATCTTGAGCAAAAGATACTTTTAAGCGTTCGTCTCTCATAGCCGCGCCGCCGTATTTGATGACGAAAGTTTTTCCTTCGTACGTTTGGATGTACGGCAATGCTTCGATGAGAACGTCTTCTTTAGTTTGAGTGCTTGTCATGTGAGTTCTCAATAATCAGAATTCAGTTGTTACAAGTATATATAACCAATTTCTATTTATGTACGATAACTTGCATTGATATGAATATATTCTTTCGTGAGGTCGCAAGTCCAAAAGCGCGATTCAGCAGTGCCTTGATTCAGATTAATTAACACTGTTATATTGTCCTGCGAAAGGGTTGTTTTTGCTTTTTCTTCATCAAGAACAATTTCGTAATTCTTTTTAAGTACTGGCAAATCGTTAAAAGAAATTTCTGTTTTATCCGGATTGAAATCAATTCCGGAGTAACCAACTGCGCAAAGAATTCGTCCCCAATTTGCATCTGCACCATGGATCGCTGTTTTAACAAGATTGGAATTAGCAACCGAGCGTGCGGCTTGTGTAGCCTCTTCTTCCGATTTTGCTCCACTCACGACAATTTCCACAAACTTTGTAGCGCCTTCACCGTCGCGTGCAATCATTTTTGCAAGTTTAATGAGGACGTATTCAAGTGCAACAAGAAATTGCTGGAATGAAGAAGTTTTTTCCATAATTTCTTCATTCTTTGCTAATCCGTTAGCAAGCACAAGAAGCATATCGTTTGTGCTCATATCTCCATCTACGGTAACGCGATTAAAAGAACGATTATTTGCTATACGTAATGCCGATTTTAATGCAGATGGCGCGATGGCGGCATCTGTAGTAACAAAAGCAAGCATTGTTGCCATATTTGGTGCAATCATACCGGAACCTTTTGCCATTCCGCCGATTGTGATGACAGACGAACCGAAAGGAACACGCACTGCACATTGCTTAGGGAAAATATCTGTTGTCATAATCGCTTCTGCGGCATCTTTGTTTCCATCGACAGAAAGCTTTGTTGAGAGGTCGCGGATTCCTTTTTGAACGTTTGCCATTGGAAGATATTGTCCGATGACTCCGGTGGAAGAAACAAGAACCTGCTCGCGCGGCAGATGAAGTGCATCGGCTGTTGTGTTGACCATTGCCCATGCATCTTTAATTCCTTGCTCGCCTGTGCATGCGTTAGCGTTACCGCTGTTGACAACGATGGCTGAAAATAAATTTGAGTTTTTGAGTTGAGTTTTATCAACCTGTAAAGGCGCTGCAACAACTTTGTTTAAAGTGAATAGGCCTGCGGCAACTGCGGGCTTTACCGATTTCACAATTGCAATATCTTTTTTCGCTTTACGAATACCGCAATAAACTCCGCCGGCTGTAAATCCTTGTGCAGCTGTTACACCGCCGGCGCATTCTTGAAAGGCATCAATATCCATTACTTTAATCCTTCTTTTTCATTCATTTCGAACATGATATTCATATTTTGCACTGCCTGCCCCGCCGCACCCTTTACTAAATTATCAATCGCAGAAAGAACAATGAGCTGTCCATCTTCTTGAATGATTCGGAAACCAATATCTATGAAATTAGTTTGTACAACATTTTTTATTTCAGGAATTGCCGTTGCTGAGTAACGAACAAATGGCGCTGTTGAATAATATTTTTCATAGATGTCAAGTATCGTTTGTTCATTCACCGGATTTTTCAAAGTTGCATAAGCGGTCGTATAAATACCCCGAGTGATTGGAAGAAGATGCGGAACAAACGTTAGATTCACATTAGTTTTTGAAAGTGATTCTAATACTGTTTTAATTTCCGGAATGTGCTGATGTGTGCCAACTTTATATGCACGAACCGATTCATTCACTTCAGCAAACGACATATCGATTGAAGCACTTTTGCCTGCGCCGGAAACGCCAGACAATGAACTAATCGCAATACCTTTTGGTTCAATAATGCCTTCCTTCAAAAGAGGAGCAAGCGGCAGGATTGCACTTGTTGGATAACAACCGGGATTTGCAATAAGCGATGCTGTTTTGATTTGATTAGAATTCCATTCAGGCAATCCATACACAGATTGTTTTAATATTGAACTTGCCGAATGAGTCCGTTTATAGTACCGTTCGTATAGTGAAATATTTTGCAGGCGAAAATCGCCTCCGAGATCAATAACTCGTTTTCCTTCCGAAAGCATTGCTGGTACAAGATTCAGCGCTTCTCCTGATGGAAGAGCAATAAATATTAAATCGCTCTTTATAATTTTATAAACAGAATACGGTTCAAGAACTATATCCAGTGTTTTATCGAATACCGGGGCAACATCAGCCAAACATTTGCCGGAGGAAGAATTTGCAAAGAGCTTGTCTATGCACACACCGGGATGCCGGATGAGAATTTTCAATAGTTCAATGCCCGAATAACCAGACGCACCGACAACAGAAACAGAAATCATTTTTTAGAGCATATCCTCATATTATTTTTATGTATTAATATACAATAATATGGATAATTATGCAAGTGAAAAATGCCCGGAAGTATATACTTTCACATTCATTTTGTTCATTGCAAATATTCTATTGATACCGTAAATTTATTCCAATTATTCCGTTTAGCCTCGGCAATTGAATAAAATAATTGTATAAAAAAGGGATTAACATTTGATGCTTGGTTACATGATACTAGGAATGGTTTATGCCTTTGCAGCGGCGGTACAGCCGGGACCTTTTCAAACTTATCTTATTTCACAGGCATTGACTCAAGGCTGGAGACGCACTGTGTTTGCATCGCTAGCACCGGTACTTAGCGATGGACCAATTATTCTTTTTGTATTAATAGTTTTGAGCAATGTGCCGATATTGTTGATTCATATCATTCAATGTGTAGGTGGATTATTTCTTCTTTATCTCGCAGCAGGAGCACTAAGAACTTGGAAAAAATATGATGCGAATAAAGCAATTGCAGTTCAATCGAGTCAACAGACGATTTTAAAAGCAACGATGATAAATTTGTTGAATCCAAATCCGTATCTTGGATGGAGTTTAGTCATGGGTCCGCTTCTTTTAAAAGGATGGAGGGAGAATCCAATAAATGGAATTCTATTACTTGTGAGTTTTTACGGTACTATTATTCTTTGTTCAGTCGGCATCGTACTGCTTTTTGCCGCTGCAGGGAACATTGGTCCGCGAGTGAATAAAATATTAATAGGCATTTCGGTATTTGCTTTGGCAGGATTCGGATTCTATCAATTATGGTTAGGCGCTACGGCAGTCTGGTAATTATACAATAAAAAATTCATTGTTAGACTGACACCGGTTCCAGCCGGAGTTATATTCGGCATAATGCTAACCTTTAATCCATTATCAGACCCTATTATCGACAATCCAGACAAGTCGGGATGCGCAGCAATCATTCCAAAATAATATCCTATAAATAATCCGAGCGGATAATCACTGACCCAGTGAATGCCGTTGCTTAGCATGCCAAGTCCTACAAGCATAGTGAATGCATATCCAACCGGACGAATCCATTTTATATCTGGATAATTTTCTGCGACGACAACAACGGTGGCAATTGATGTACAAAGATGTCCGGATGGAAACGCATCAAATTGCGGCACTCTGCGATGATAATCAATTTGATTTGGCAGAATTTTCCATACTCCAAGCGGTGTGGTACGTACAAACGGACTTTCACGGCCTGTAATATGTTTAAGTAATTGCACGACGGCACCAGATGCTAACACAGTCTGTACAATTTCGCTACCGGTTCGCAGTGCTTTTTGATCCTTGAAAACAAGTCCGTAAGCGCCTAGTGTTCCCGCAAGAGCAAACTGCGTAGTACCTTCGCCCATATTGGCGCAGAAATCACTCCAATTTTTTGCTTCAGGAGAACTGTGATAAAATTTTGCTGCAGGCGTATAGGTCAAGTCATCAGTAAAATAAGTCGCAATAGTTAATCCGCCAACGATTAGCCATTCGTTCACGCGTTCTTTTCGAAAAGAAATATCGTACCATCGTTCCCAATCACGCGGAATGTTCGCAAACATCGTGTACCATTGCACATTTTCTGAATCCGCTTTATTTAAGCTTAAGATTGAATCTGGCGCAGATGATTTCTGAATTTCTTGTGCTTGAATTTTATAAAAACCAATTGTGAAAAAACTTATAAAAAGAATTTTAATAAAAACCACATTTCTCATATTATCCTTTTAAAATTTCACACTTAGAAGAAAACCATATTGATGTTCATCTACTTGAGGCAGGAGAGAGACACCATTGATTCCATAATTTAATTTTTCCACAAATCTTGTCCCGTAGTATCCGATGATAGCTCCGACGAAACAATCGCTCATCCAATGTGTTCGTTCCATTACTCTGCTTACAGCGACCGCAGTGGCAAGCGAATAACTCGTGTAGGAAACCCAGGGTTCTGTGTAGAAATCAGAAATCGTTGTTGCCGCTGCAAATGCTGTTGTGGTATGACCCGATGGGAATGAGTCGAATGCAGCTAATCCAAGATTCCCGCGTTTATGTTTATCAAAATATGCAAATGGCCCATGCCAAAATCCGCATGGCCGTGTTGCATCGCTCGGACGTTCTCGTCCGCATAAGTATTTGAAAAATTGCACCGTAATTCCGGTAAAGAAAAAAGATTCGAAACCGATCTTACCCACTTCAAATGACTTTTTATCTTCAAAAATTAATCCATACCCGGCAAATCCTCCGAATAATCCGGCTGAAAAAATTCCATTACCTAGATTTGTAATAACAGGACTAAGATCCTTTATGATTTTATTGTTCATCTTCAAACTGTACAAGTCATTATATATTTGCTGATCATAATGAAATAATACTGTAGTAATAAGTACCTGCGCTGCCAACACCAATGTATATTTCTGTATGAGATGGACAAGAGGAATCTGCTTTTTGTATATTGTATTGTGCAAAGATCGAGGGAGCAGTGGCCAACACAAGAAAAAGCCAAAATGAAATAGTTTTATACGTCAAAAAATTTCCTGACTACATGATTATTTTTTAGAAACTGTCAATAATTATTCTTCAACCGTTTCAGACATAATAAATATGGCAGGAAATGTTTTGCTAATCAAATAAAGTTTTTAAAATTCAATCTCGATGCCCCCAACAGGAAAGAATGCAAATTGATATACTGGTTCACGTGTGCTGTCGCTTCGGTATTCATAGTAAAACACATTCTTAGTATTAAATAAATTCATCAAGGCAATATACACATTGATATTCCAATTTTGCATATAGAACCGGCTTATCCATTGGATATCTAAACGGCTGTAATCCGGGTAACGAACAGAATTAATATTGTCGGATGATTTCCATGCTCCACGCGACCATTGCACCCCGCCTTCCCATACCTGCGTGCTTGTTGTCCAGTCCATTGGTGTGTATACACCGCCGGTTTGGTATCGATATTTGCAACTGATTTCCATTTCATCTGAAAACGGTAAAATGTATAACGGATATTTAATAAAGAATGGTTGTCTGTTAAGCCATGAGCGCGTTCCCTTCACAATTTTTCCTCCTACTAGATTGATAATTACCGGATAATCATACTGCGATGGGTATGTTTTTCCTTCCATGCCAATGCGAGGATCATCTTCTGTTGTTTTGGAAAGGGACACACTGATTGTACCATAATAGTTTGTTACCTGTTTCTTTTGGAGAAGGAATTCCAATCCATAGGAATGTCGTGAACCGATTGCAAGATTTTTATCAGACCAGTTTGTATCAATTAATGAACGGATATATTCCTCGCTTTCGGCGATATTTGAAAACTTTTTGTAATATGTTTCCAAACTAAGTTTTATTCCTTCATCCAGAATATGCTGCAAGCCGAGAACGATATGCTGAGATCTTTCATTTTTCAAATTTCTATTGATTCCTAAATTTTGCCGATCGGCATAATCGGGCAGCGGCTGTGTTTGCCAATAGTCGCCTGCCGATAATGAAAGTGTAGTTGTTATCGGAATTAGTTCAAATGAAATACTTCCACGCGGGCTAATTTGCCCTTGTTCGGAATAAGAAAAATAATCATACCGTAAACCAAGAGTAAAATTCAAACGAGATGTGATATGATATTGATCACTGATATACGAATATATTTTGCTTGCATCTCCGAAACTTAAAGAATTTATTATGTTGCCACTTGGTGAACTTGTATATATATAAGAAGTGTCAAAGGGATTTTGAATATTTCGTTTATATCGATTTTCTGTTCCTAAAAATGTTGTTGTGCCAATCCAGTGGTTTGTCGTTTGAATTTGACAACCAATCATAAGATCATGCTGCGGGTGAATTTGGTAGAACATCTCGTACTTTGCGGCATAAAACGCTTCATCGTCATGCGAATTAAATACATCCTGCGAATTTATTAATTGTGCTGTCTTAACATCTCCTTTATTATTATAACTGAGATGATAAAAATTATCTAATGCATCTATATTATATTGGTTTCCAACGGTATATAACGAAAGATTAGAATATCCCTCTTTTCCCCATAAACTTTTTAGATTTATGCCAACAACATATTGTTTATCGTGAACATTATCATTTTCTAAACTTGTATATATATTCGAATTTTCACGATCTGCATCCTGCTGATTAGGGTCACCCTTAATATAAATACGGCTGTCTCCATAAAGGCCGTTCAATGAAAGTTTTTGTGTAGGCGAAAGATCATATACGACTTTTGCCTGCGTGTCCCAATATTTTGGAATTGCTGTCAGAGAAAGAGCAGACATTCCCATAATGTCGTCTATTAATTCTAAAAAGCTGCGTCTTGCAGAAAATATCCATGATCCCTTTCCGTCGTCGAGCCTTCCTTCCATCAATGTTCCGATACCTGCCATGTTGAAACCTGTGTTTGAAGCAAAATCCTTATTGCGATCTCCTTCACGAATCGTAATGTCCATAACTGATGACATTTTGTCTCCGTATTGTGCTGGAAAGCCTCCGGCAGAAAATTGTACATCTTCGACGAGATCAATGTTTATCATATTTATAGGACCGGCTGAGTTGAACTCATTTGGATAATGATTGATAGAGGGAATTTCCATTCCTTCCATTACGGTCAGGTTTTCGGATGGAGCACCGCCGCGCACTATAAGTTCATTCACATTATCGTTCGAGCTGGCAACACCGGGAAGATTTTGCACAACACGCTGTACATCCTGAACTGAACCGGGCTGACGCTTCACTTCAGCGCGGTCATAATCGTTTACACTCAATAGGCTCAATTCACTATTGCGATTAAAATATGTAGCGCTGACTGTCACACCGCCAACCTTTACCGCTTGTTCGTTTAGTTTGATCGAAACTTTCGTACTGCGTCCCGTCGAAACAACAATGTTAGTTAGAATAATGCTCTCATATCCGACAATAGTTGCTTTCAAACTGTAGGAGCCGACTTCAATTCCTTTTATGTTAAATGTTCCGGAAGTATCGGTTACCGCACCAAAACTTGGCTGTTCTACTATTTGTACGTTCACAGATGGCAAAGGTTCTTGAGTTTTTCCATCTAACACATATCCGACAATGTCACCTTTATAAGTTTGTGCAAATAGCTGGGTTCCTGAAATGCAAATTAATATAATGAGCGCAAAAAATTTCATATTTTTCGATTAATTATAGGATTAAAAAATTCGGTTTAGTTCTGTTGAACAATAAATCTAATTTGACGAAAGCAACTGCTCTAAAATACTTATTTGTGGAAAATAATAGTGTGTTTTTTCGATAAGCAGATAATCTTTGTCGGTTAATAACGACTTTAAATTTGGAAAATAATCATGGTTTCTCGAACTCTAACTCATACTTCACAATCCGATTTCTCCCGCGTTTCAGAATGTATTTTGGAAAAAGACAAGATTTTCTTTTTCGAGTATTAAAATGTACGGCTGTCAATACCATAACTGCAGCAACATCGCCTGTTGTATCATTACACATTTCATGAACGATACGAACAATTTTTTCTTTAATTTCAAGAATTCCTGAGCGTATGGTAACTGCACTTCCGGCAGCGATCTCAGATTTATAAGTTATGTTTTGTTGAAGTGCTGCAATACCCATATGTTTCTTTCTAAAATAAATATTATTCAATCCTAACATTGAAGCGAATTGCCAGGATGCTTCATCAAATTTGCTTACATACCAAACAACGTTCATATGACCCATAATATCGCAATGCCATGGATGAACAACACCGCGATACGTAATTTCCATTTCACTCATATGTTATATTCCTAAAAAATTACATGTAATAAAATTTTGAACTTTCTCCATTTCAAAAATTTAGACAGTTCGTAATCATATAAGAACATTTCTCTATGCTTTAATCATAACAAGGATCATTTTAAATTTCGTTATTGCTTTTAATGCATGCGGTTGACCTGCTGGAAGCAGCAGCATTTGTCCTGCTTGCATACGATGGGCAAGTGTTGAAATTGATATTTCAGCTTCACCTTCTATCATAAGAACTAATGCATCAAAAGGTGCAGTGTGTTCGCTCAAAGTTTCGCCTTGATCGAAAGCAAATGCGGTTACATTGCCGCCCAAATTTTTAATCAATGTCCGGCTGACTACGGATCCATTTTGGTAATGAACAAGATTCACTTGTTCTAAAACATCACCGAGTTTTGATGGGTCGCTTATTTCCGTCGACATTCATGTTTCCTTTAATAGTATAAAAAACAGGGTAAGCTTTTAAAAAAAATTACTTATTCGAAATATCTAAAAGAAAACTATTCGCTATCATTCTAATCCCCATGCGTGTCTTGAGAATACTAAAGGATATTGGGAGAAGAATATATGTTACTTTATTAGCAAAACTGAGATTATTTGTCTCTTTGCTCCTCGTAAAGACAACTGCATCTAATTATTTAAGAATCTCTATTCGTTGCTTTCTTCGCCTCTTATCTGCACGCGTCTTATTTTTCCACTGATAGTTTTTGGAAGCTCTGAAACAAATTCCACGATTCTCGGATATTTATATGGTGCAGTTACTTTCTTAACATGATCTTGTAATTCTTTTGACAATTTATTGCTTGGCTGATAGTTCTTCGAAAGGACAACGGTGGCTTTTACGATCTGGCCGCGCTCAGGGTCCGGAACAGCAGTAATGGCGCATTCCAGTACAGCAGGATGTTCTAATAGAGCGCTTTCCACTTCAAACGGCCCGATTCGGTAACCTGAACTTTTTATGATGTCATCTGCTCTGCCGACAAACCAGTAATAGCCGTCTTCATCGCGCCATGCTGTATCACCTGTATAATAAATATCCTTCTGCCAAACACTTTTTGTAAGTTCGTCATCCCGGAAATACCCATTAAACATACCAACAGGTTTTCTTTTCTTCGTATAAATTACAATCTGGCCAATTTCGCCAACCTCGCACACTTTACCATCTGGATCAATAAGATCTATATCGTATCCCGGTGATGGTTTTCCCATAGAACCCGGTTTAGGTTCCATCCATGAATAGGTTGCTACGGCGACTGTACATTCCGTTTGTCCATATCCTTCCATCAATCGAATACCGGTAATTTCTAAAAATTGTTTGAATACTTCAGGATTCAACGGTTCACCGGCGACAACACAATATTTCAGATGCTTTAAATCAAATTGTTTCAGATCCTCTTTTATTAAAAATCTGTAGATTGTTGGTGGAGCGCAAAAAGATGTTACATGATATTTCTCGATTACTTTCATCATATGTTTTGGAATAAATTTATCGTAATCGTATGTCATTACGGCACATCCCGACAGCCATTGGCCGTAAATTTTTCCCCAGGCTGATTTTGCCCAACCAGTATCAGCAACCGTAAAGTGAAGGCCGTCATCAAGCACATTCTGCCAGTACTTTGCTGTAAGAATATGTCCAAGCGGATATGCAAAATTGTGATTCACCATCTTGGGCATTCCGGTTGTCCCGGATGTAAAATATAGAAGCATGATATCGTCTGTTGTTGTCTTCTCTGCGAGTGATTTTCGATCGAACACTTCTGAGCTTTTTTCCATTTCTTCAGTCAAATTCAACCAACCTTTGCGTGACGTACCGATTAAAGCCTTATATTTTAGAGTTGGAGATTTTGCTTCTGCGTCCTCCACGTGCTGCACAACATCCGGTTCCGATACGCTGACAATCATTTTTATATCTGCAGCATTATTTCTATAAATAATATCTTTTGTGCTAAGGAGATGTGTTGCAGGAATTGTAATTGCACCGATTTTATTTAATGCAAGTGTGCAGAACCAATATTCATACCGTCTTTTCAAGATAAGCATCACAGGATCACCTTTGCGAATGCCTATTGATTTGAAAAAATTTGCCGCCTTATCACTAAAATATTTCATTTGTCCGAATGTGAAAGTTGCTTCTTCTCCTTTATCATCGCACCATACCATTGCAATTTTATCGGGAGTTTTCAGCGCAATCTCATCTACGACATCGAATGCAAAATTAAAATGTTCTGGAATCCGAATCTCGAATTTATCGTAAAATTCTTGGTACGAACTAAACTCTGTTTGTGAAAGAAATTTTTCAAGCATCATAGTTCTCTTTATTTTAGTGGTTATAGAACAATTGCGAGCATTTTAACTTGTGTTTGACTTATCGCTTTCATCGCATGTTTATAGCTTGAATCGTAATATATAGAATCTCCCGGATTCAAAACAATTTCGTGAGTATCAATGATAATCTTCATTGTTCCTTCGATTACATAATTAAATTCCTGTCCGGGATGGGAATTAAATTCGACTGGAGCAGATTCCATATTCGGTTCAATTCTGACAATAAATGGTTCGGCTTTTTTATTAATAAAATTAGCCGCAAGACTTTCATACTTATACTGTTTTCTTCTTTCTACACTTAAACCTTTATCTTTGCGCACAACGCAATAGACATGAAGTCTTGGATTTTCTCCGGTAAGAATTGCAGAAAGCTCAACGTCGAATCTGTGAGCAAATTTATAAAGAAAGCCAACAGGAATGTCAACATTTCCGCTCTCATACTGATTGATCAAATCCAATGAAATTCCTAATTCCTTTGCTAATGTAGTAGTAGAGATTCCGGAAATTTCTCTAAGTTCTTTTATTCGTTCTGCAACGAATTGTATTTTCTCTTTCATAATAATTATTTTTTCCTATGTTGTTCTCTATAATAATCAATATTGTTAGAATGAAGCCTTTTTTTGCAATAAGATAATATTATAACTGTATGCCGTTATTTTTATAGATAAATAATAAACTATTAGTTGCGAGAATTTACTTTTTTATACAAATAAAATCAAATTATGTGAAAATCAAAAACTCTAGTTTTTTCCTCAGCAACGATTTTTTATGTTGTAATTTTCTTCTGCCAACAGAGTCATTTTTACAATGAATTCAGTTTTTGCATTAGTATAAGAAACTCTGTCATTTGGAAATTTCTTCGCTAAATCTAATTTCAATTCCTGATATTCTTTTACAAGATACGGATGTTCAATTAAATAATCTCGAAAAAGCAATCTATTCCAGTGTTCAAATTCTTTTTCTACCATATGAATGTGATGCGTGCGGTTTCCATTTGCATCTCGCTTTATGAACCAAGCATAAAAGGGGATGCCGTCATCGCCATGCGTCGGCCGCCAAAAGTAATCATATCCTTGTCCGATTAATATCGGGACGATAACTTTTTTAGTTTCTTCAAGAGATGTGACTTCCACTAAGATATCAACGATTGGTTTTGCCGATAGATTGGGAATTGCTGTACTTCCGAAATGTTCTATTCGCTTTATAATTTCATGCGGCAGGCATGATAGAAGATGATTTTTCTCGTCTTCAAATATCCTCGGCCAATCAGGGTTATATGGAACGACGACAATTTCTTCCTGCACAACTCGTTTAATTCTTTCTTCGAAAGATTCCATGCTGATGATTTTGTTTGTTCAAGTTATCTCAACTTCTCATTATCTCACAGACTTCATTACGTTTTTTGCTGTTTCTTTTTAGCTGCCGGAAACAAAACGTTATTTAATATCAATCGATAGCCGGGTGAATTTTTGTGCAGGTTCAAATCAGTAGGTGGATCGCCGACAGCATGCTGGTAATCTTCCGGATCGTGTCCGCCGTACCAGGTAAATGTGCCGCGTCCGAAGTTGCCATGGATATATTTTACTTCTTCAGTTCCCTCGCGCTCAGCAAGAATTGTTATTGTCTTCTTAATCAAACTTTTTTTAAATGCAGTTGTCTGTCCCATAAATCCTTTGATTATGTTGACGTGATTTTGTGTCAGCATCGTTGGCACGGGATCGTACTTAGCAGAGAATTCAAAGAGTGTAAAATAATCTGTATTTGGATCGCGAATCGGAGGAGGATCGCTTGGAGGAATGTCAATATCTGAATATTCGTATCGCATTGGATTCATATCAATTTTAAAATTTTCGAAAGCCAAAGTCTTGCTAAAATCAAGTTTTTCTTGAGCATTACGATCGGGTGGGTCGCCGTCGAACATCACATCGCAGATATCGACATTTTCTGCCGCAAGCGCAATGTCGTAGCTGTCGGTTGCTGAGCACATTGCAAACATAAATCCGCCGTTGCCGATAAATTCTTTAATAGAACGTGCAACGGCTTTCTTTTCTTCAGAAACTTTTTTATAACCGAGCTTCTTTGCTTCGCGCTCGTACATCATTTGCTGTTCAATATACCATGGTGCATTACGGAAGTTTCCATAAAACTTTCCATATTGCCCGGTAAAATCTTCATGATGCAAATGAAGCCAGTCGTACTCAGCAAGTTTTCCGGATAAAACTTCTTCATCCCACACTTTAGTGTAATGAATTTCCGCATAATCTAGTGCCATTGTAACGGCATCGTCCCACGGTCTGAAACCCGGCGGTACATAGACGGCAATTTTAGGCGCCTTTTCCAATCGAACTACATCTTCGTTGTTGTCTTCGCGCTGGACTTCGGCGTAAATAGATGTTGCTTCACTTGCGGCAAGCGGCTCAAAATAAACTCCTCGGATACGACATTCTTTTGCCAGTACATTACTATAGTCAAATAGAAAAGAACCGCCCCGATAGTTGAGAAGCCAATCCACCTCGCCATTTTTCTCCAACACCCAAAACGCAACTCCGTAAGATTTTAAATGATCGGTCTGTTTTAAATCCATCGGTATGAGAAGCTTGGTTTGAGAAAAGCTTATAGATGAATAAAAAATTAAAACAAGAATGCCCCCAATTGTCGTAATGATATATCGGTAAGCCTGCGTTATTAATGCGTATAACTTTATTTGAGAGATTCTTTTTACCATCTTATACTTTCGACTTCATCGAGCGTAAGATAAGTTCCTTTTGCTTTGACTAACAAAATATAATCAATTAATTCCGAATCATTATTAATAAAGGGAATGGGTACTCAATTTTCTTGAAGATGATTTTTTCTAATACTTGATAGTCTCGTACGCCATCGCGTTTAAAAGCATAATCCTGTTTTTCATCGGAGGGTGCGTAGCAAACAAATTAGCCCACCAGCCTTCTTGAGAATTAACAGTTCTTCCTAAAGGATCGACGATGCATAAATGCGCTATGCCTTTTTGAAAAGAAGTTGTGGGGTCAGCGGCATTTTCAATTTTCATCAATGCATTGGCAAGTGCTTTGGGATTACGCGTTAGTTCTGCTCCACCTGCATCTGCAAGATATTCCCGCTGACGCGATACTGCCATCGCTACAATGCGCGCAATCAACGGAGCTAAGATCATTGTGAGAAGCCAGCCAACAAAGAGAACCCCTCGCAGCATCCACCCAGCGCCGGGTGCACGGCTTCCAGCAAATCCGCCAAGGAGAGCTCCTTTCTTCATCCATCCAGAAAGTAAAAGAACTGCGCCAAATAGTACCGTAATAGTTGTTATTAACCGAGTATCGGCGTTTCTGATATGGCTCATCTCGTGTGCAATGACGCCCTGTAATTCTTCGCGGTCGAGCATTTCAAGTAAGCCGGTTGTAACAACGATCGAACTATCTTTTGGATTAGTTCCAATTGTAAAAGCATTGGGATCAGAATCTTGCACCATATACACTTTTGGACAAGGAAGCCCTGCCGCAAGACTCATTTCTTTTACGACGTCGAGTAATTCGGGCAGGTTAGCAATTGTTTTATCAGGTTGTTCAGCATTCACAGACCAAAGCACAGAGCTCATTCCCCATCGTAAACTTGTAAGAATAGATACAATGCCGATTATGACTGCTAAGGTTGTTCCAACAGGTAGGAACCGTAAAACAGGGATTTTGGGAATTTGTAAAAAACTATAAAAACCGGAAACCAGATGATTAATCAAACGTGGATTCATAGCAAGAAGTGGCAGGAATAGAAGAAAAATTATGAATAATCCTATTAATAAGAATATTAGACCTAAACTCCATCGGACCACTGTCAAATCGCTATCATCATCAGCAAACTGTTTCGGTGCTTTCCATAAACCTTCTGCGGCTCGCTGCCGGAAATTCCAAATACCGGAACCGACCATTAGTATGATAAATGGAAGTATTATTATTCGTGCAACCGGGCTGACATTTAAAAAAACATCAAATCCTGCACCGATAAAGGCAATAAGAAGAATGAATACAATGATGAGCAACCGCGTCATCCGGCGATTATGTGCTTGCTGCTCATAAATATTGTGCGCATGAGTAAGAATTGGTTCGGACATTGGTTCTCTCGGTTTTAGATGGAGTCCATTTTAAACATGGACTCCATCATCAGAGATTTATTTCTTCAGCGATAAATCTACTGTTGGCACTTCACGCTCAACGGCATCTTTCACCTGAAAGAGTGGAAACATTTTAAACCCAAACGATGATGCAAAGAGATTTGTTGGAAACATTTCTAACTTTGTGTTATATGTCGTAGTGATGTCGTTGTAGAATTGGCGGGCAAATGTTATTTGGTTTTCGGTCGTCGTCAATTCTTCCATCAAAGGTTGAACGCTTTCGTTTGCTTTCAGAGTAGGATAATTTTCAACAACAGCAAAAAGTTTTGATAGTGCCGACGATAGCACATCTTCTTTCGCCATGCTATCGGCAATATTGCTTGCACCAATAGCCGCTGCGCGCGCTTGGATGACGCCTTCAAGTGTTCCTTTCTCGAATTCCATCTGTCCTTTCACAGCATTTACAAGATTGGGAATCAGATCATGCCGGCGTTTGAGCTGTACGTCGATTTGCTTCCACGCATTACGTACTTGATTACGAATTTGAATTAGAGAATTATAGCCGCCGATTGCTATAATAACAAGAATTATAATGAGAACAAGCAAGATAATGAAGCCCATGAATCCCTCCTGTGATAGTAATTATTTATCAGTCCAATTATACTGCTATTTTTATACAAATCGTATAATTTTTATCAATGAATATCTCGCCTGATACAAAGAGATTCTATCGGTTATGCGGTGATATTTATTCCTTCTTAAAGATAAAAATGTACTCGTGCTTAAAAATATAAAAACCGCCGGCTAATGCACGATACCGCCAAAGTTCTTTTTGGCTTCTTTTTCCCTTCGTCTCATCAAAATTTTTTATGATGATAGACTTCAATGAATATTTTCGTTTTAAAATTTCTTGCATTGTATAGAAACCGAGTGGTATCCAACTTCCGTGGGAATATTTATCGCCAATAACTACTGCGAAATATCTGCCTTTATCTAAAACAGAATATGTGGCATCAACGATTTTTCCGAAAAGACTTAAAAATTCTTCTATTGATTTTGCATTTGAAAGATCTCTTTTGTCTTTACTAAATTTTATAATATCCCAATATGGAGGGTGCATAATTAAAAATTGTACGCTCTTAATTTTTCGTTCGTTCAGTTCGGACCTAAAATCTAATTTTGAACTGTCGCCAACAATAATTTCTGTTCGAGTCAAGTAAGGATCAATCTCCTGCTCGATTGTTTTTGCCGCCGAGTTTGCAACTTTTCGGAGAAGTTCTACTCCGATACCGTTACGTCCTAACCGCTTGCTTTCTATTAAAGTAGTTCCGCTTCCAAGAAATGCATCCAACACCCATTCGCCTTTTTTTGTATATCGTCTTAACAGTTGATTGGGAATTTGCGGAATAAAATTTCCCCAATAACCGCTGCTATGAGCGCCGGAAGTATCTCTTTTTTCTAAAATCCAAAGACTATCCGTAAGAATATCATCATATTCCTTCCATCTATGTAAATTCAGATCGTTAATTTTACCGATCTTTATTTCGGAAAGTGCACGGATCAATCTTTGGATATAATATTTTGTGCGTTCGATATTTTGAGTTTTAAGAATTTGACCAAGTTCATCAAGCAAATATTTTGATTTAACTTTATTGTTTTTTTTATCAGATGCAATATTGTGTTTTCTGCGTTTATTAGTTAGCTGGTTTTCGACATCTTTTTTTATTCTCTGAATAATGCCGCGAATTTGAGAAATGTCTTTTTGCTCAAGTAATTTTGATAATGTATAAGTTATCTTAGTCTTGTTTGATTTCATTTTATGTTGGTTTTTTTAACCGATTATAAGATACTGCACCTCTTTTCCGTTTGCAAGAGTACAAACGCTAAAATATATATTGCATTGAAGCGTTGTTTTACATCGTAGAAATTTTACCTGCTGTTTTTTGGTGAGCACAAATAAATTTTTCCAGATTATTAAATATTCCTTTGGTCTACCCATAAATACTTGTGAACAGCTTTTTGTATGGAAAAAAGTTTTGGAAGAATGATGTAATATCATGTTTTTTTGCATGATAAATTAATCTGAAGCGGAATATTTTGAGGTTTTACTTTATTCGATGGAAAAAAATAGCCGTATCACCGAATAATATTTTCTTGCTCTATTTTTTAGTGAATCAAAATCGGAATACTGTTTATGCTTCGGATTTCAAATCAAAAAATGAAAGATACTTGACATTCAACTGAAAAATCTCGAACATTCATTTAGAAACATGGGGCAATCTATCAGAAAACCCTATTATATTTCTGTTGCATGAATAATTAACCTGTTAAATCGAATCTCCTTGATTGTTTTGCCGGTGATCAAGGAGTTGTAATCTTGATTCTTGACACGCAACACATTTTATTTCTGCGCTATTTATTATTATAAAGCATCGTATATTTAAGAAGGAGTATGCCATGGAACGAAGAACTATCTTCTGCATGTGGCTGGCGATAATTATTACCGCTTCAGTTTCATTTTCACAGCAGGAATTAAATGTAGAGCCGCTTCAGTCTATCGACGCCGCTAAAAGTTCGATTGATCAATGTACAGTTTCTTTGAAAGCGAACTTGCTCGGAATTCTTTCATCCAACGGCGGAATCAAGCTCTATGATGTTCCGGCACTCAAAGAAAAAACGGAGCTTGCATCCATGCCGGTTCACATAAATGCATTATCGTTTTCTGCATCTGGACAAATACTTGCACTTGGAGCCGCAGATGGAAAAGCATACTTATTCAATGCAAATGCTCCAACCGATCCTAAAAAAATATCTCCGCATTCGCTTGGAATAACTTCATTAGCATTTCAGGGAGAGAGTTTGATATTTTCTGCTGGGCTTGATAAAAAAGTGATTATTACAGAAATAGCTAGTGGTGATGTAGTAGGATCATTAAAGGGTTTTGAGCAGGATATAACGGCGCTGGCTGTTAACCAAACAAAGTGTTTTGCAGTCGGATTATCTACAGGCAAGGTTCAAGTATTTGCTATTGAGAAATTAGAACTGCAAAAAACTTTTATGGACAGCAGAGATAGAATTTCGACAGTATGTTTTAGCGATGATGGAAAATTTCTTGCCGCTGGCGCTGTTGATGGAAATGTATATCTTTGGGATGCACAAACAGGTGCTTTGAAATTAAAGTACGTTCAGAGAGGCGTAATTGGCTCCGTGTCTTTTGATCCGAAATCGCGCTGGCTCGTTTCTACGGCTGCGGATAGTTCGCTTAAGTTTTATGACCTTACAACGCTATCCACCGTTAAGACAATGATTGAAAAGGACGGCTATTCAACTTATGCGACATTTTTAAACGATGAAACACTTCTAACAAGCACAAGCAGAGGTAAATTGAAAAGTTGGAAAATTACCGCAACGCCGCCCGACACAATAAATCCGGGAATTGTTTTAGAAAATTCGGTCGATAGTATGACTATCGCCAAAGTGTTTGGCACGGAGTTCGAAATCCATGGTGTTGCGTTTGATGATTCAGAGGTGAAAGAAGTGGCTTTCAACGGAAAGCCGCTTATGTTATCTCCGCTCTCTGCAAATGATACTGCCAAGATACCTATGGGAATGAAAGCGGTCAAAAGCTTCAGCACGATATTGAAATTGGATTCAATAGGTTTTATTCCATTTGAAATTAAAGTTTCGGATAATGCAAAACACACCGTCAGTCGAAGTGGATTTGTTCAGCGTCTTTCAAATGATGAGGCAGTGGAAATCGAATCTCCGCTTATCAATTCGGAGACAGAATCTAGGTCTATTCCTGTAAAATTCCGGACTTGGTTTGATGTTGCATCATATTCTATCTCAGTGAATATGGTTGATATTGTGAATGGCCAAGTGCCAGAATTCAAAGTTGCAGGCGATGTTATTGCAGATGAAGTGCCGCTGGTTGCAGGATATAATCAGATTCAACTTTCGATTACTAGTAAAAGTGGTGATATATTCTCAAAAACAATTGGCGTTAACAGGAAAGTTTCAATTCTTGAAGATGTGCCGTCTGTTGTTGCCAATACGAAGAAAGAACGTGTCGCAGGTTCTGGTCCGCAACATTGGGCGGTTGTGGTTGGTGTTTCAGAATATAAGAATCCTGGAATTCCGAGTTTAAAATATGCGGACAAAGATGCGGAAGCCTTTTCAGATTTTCTGCGCAGGCCGGAAGGCGGCGGCTACGATTCTGATCATTTGCAAGTCTTGTTAAACAAAGATGCCACGCTGGCAAATTTAAAAGATAAATTGATCAATTTTCTCAACCAGGCGATAGATATGGATCTTGTTGTGATTTACTTCGCAGGTCATGGTGCGCCGGAACCAGCGCGTCCTCAAAATATGTACTTGCTGACGTATGACAGCGATCCAACATCGCTCGGCACGTCTGCATTTCCAATGTGGGACATTCAAACGGTATTAGCAAGGTACATCAGTGCAAAACGCGTCATTGTGTTCACAGATGCTTGCCATAGCGGAGGCATTAGCGTTAACTTTGCTACACGCGGATTAGGCACCTCGGAACCAAATTTGGTAAACCAAATGCTCACAGACCTATCGAAAACGAAAGAAGGCATTATCGTATTTACTGCGAGCGCTGCAGGTGAAGTATCACAGGAGTTTCCGGAATTTTCTCATGGTGTGTTCACTTACTATTTATTAGAAGGATTGGAAGGCAAGGCGGATTATAATAACGATTATACTGTAACAATCAATGAGTTAATGCAGTACGTGGAAGAACAAGTTAAACGCAAAACGCACGGTGCTCAAAATCCGACCCGCAGCCAAACTGACTATGACAAAGAGTTACCAATGTCAAATATCCCTCGTTGATAAATCGAAGAAAGGATCATAATTATGCGTTACTTAATTCTTTTTGCAGTTTTATTAGGTTGTTTTGCTGTTGGATTTCGCTTTAGCGAGCCATCAGCACTAGTGGCACAAGCCGTCCAACAAAACGAAGCCAACATCGGGTTCGAATGGGCATTCGGAGCACTAGTGGGTAGTGACAAGAATCTAGTTCCGATTACTAGAGATACAACACTAAAAACAGGTGAAGAGATAAAGATGATGGTGAAATTAACAAAGGAATGTTTTGTCTATCTTGTTCACTACGGTTCGAAGGGCGAAGTAGATTTGCTTTTCCCGCATTCGATAAGCCAATTTCAGAAAGATTATGTTACAGAAAAGAACTATTATATTCCTCCTGGCCGCGATTGGTGTGTCCTTGATAATAGTACGGGCAAGGAAGTTTTCTTCCTCGTCGCCTCCACAGAGCGTCTGCTTGATCTGGAAGTTAAACTTGGCAATTATTTTTCTGCTGATACTGCGAAGAAACAGGCAATGGCAAGCGATATAGTATCGGAAATTCGCAGTGTGAGGAAACACTACTCGACATTTTCAACACTTGCTGAAAAGCCCGTGACAATCGGAGGCAATATACGCGGAATCGAAGAAGTAAAAGAATCGCACAGACCGGATGTAGCAGACATTGCCACACATATCAGCGCGAATAATTTTTATAGTAAGACGATTACTATTGACCACAAGTAAAAAACGAAACGTGAGGGACACGATAATCATCATCGTGTCCTCTCTATTGTTCGGACATTTCCTATTTTGGCTTCTACCGAATGTTTTTGAGACATGGAATTCCCAGGCATTCGACCAGATGTTTGTACTTCGAACGAAATACTTTCCTTCTCGAATTCCGTACGATAACACAATCATCCATGTCAGTGAAACAGATAGCAGCATCCAAGTGCTGTCGGGTGGCACGTATATTTCTCGCCGCCAGTACGGACAAATCACAAAGAATATAGGCGATATGCAGGCGGCCGCCCAAATTTGGGATTATATTTTTCTTGGACTAAAATCGACAGAAGAAGACTCGTTTTTTATTGCAAGTATCAAATCGGCGGGAAATGTTTATTATGGAATGATGCTCGATTTCAAAGAAAAGCCTGTTTTGCAAAAACCGCCACGTCCTGCATTTTATTGGGAATATCTTTCAAAGACCAAATGGAAGGTACAAGTAAACGGTGATATCAGCGGAATGTACTTCGGTGAGAATCCTTTAATGACATTCCAAGAAGTCGCGTTAGCATCTCGGGGATTAGGCTACCTGACCTATCGTCATGATCCAGATGGCGTGATTCGTCGTGCCCCGCTCTTAATACGATATGAAGATGGATTTTATCCAAGCTTCCCATTTCGTACAATTTGTGATTACCTGCATGTAAAACCGGAACAGATTATCCTGTGGCCAGGGAAAAGTATTACGCTCACAGGTGCGTTCCGTCCCGGTCACCAGCCCCATGACATAGTTATCCCAGTCGATGATCGATGTAATATCATCGTAAATTATGTCGGTCCATGGGGTACAATGACAGACTATAAGATGGTTCAGATTTATAATGTATCTCAAGATCAGGATATGATGGAGTACCGATTGGAAACCATTATTTAAAGACAAAATCGTTGTTGTAAATGAAGCCTCGACCGGTGCTTCAGATATTCAAAATGTACCGGGAGATAATGCGTACCCGTTAGGTGGATTGCATGCAAATGTTATGCATACGATCCTGACGGAAAATTTTCTAAAAGAAGCAGGTCCTGTCGAAAATGTCGCTGTTGAAATTTTACTTCTTCTCTTTATCGGCATTCTTGCCGTAAAGTTCTCTTCACGCGGACTTTGGACTGGTGCACTTGCACTTCTATTAGGATACATTTTTCTAGTACTTATTGCTTTTCTTTATGGGAACCTGATTATTAACCTTGTAAGGCCGGTTCTCATTACAATAACAGCGGTATTTGCAGTTCTTGTGTATAGATTTATTAACGAGGAACGGGAAAAAGAAGTCACGCTTCGATCATTTGAATCTTATTTACCTCCATCAGTCGTAGAGCGTCAAATTGCACATCCCGAATCTATATTTGAAGTACAGAAAAAAGAACTGACAATTATGTTCACAGATATCAAGAGTTTTACGACATATTCATCAACAATGACACCGGATCAAATACAGAATTTCCTTGCTGAATATTTCGATGCGATGGTGCAAATAGTATTTAAGTATGAGGGTACTGTAGATAAATACATTGGTGATGGATTAATGGTTTTCTTCGGTGCTCCTGAACCTCAGCTCGATCATGCTGTTCGATGCGTGAACGCTGCTATCGAGATGCAGAATAAGTGTCGTGAATTAAAAGAAAAATGGGTGAAGGAAGGATTGTTTCCTTTAAAAATCCGTGTAGGCATCAATACAGGCGAAGTTGTGGTAGGAAATATGGGTACGAGGAAAAAACTTGCATACACTGTTCTTGGCTCAGACGTTAACCTCGCCAATCGCCTCGAATCCAATGCACCTGTAGAAGGTATCATGATTTCACGCCGTACATATGAATTGGTCAAAGATCACGTCCAAACATTACCACACGAACCTGTTCTTGTTAAAGGGCTTGACACACCGATCGAAGTGTACACTGTGCCGGTGAATGAAGTAGTTCCACCAACCGCTTGATTTTTCCACCGCCATTCTTCATATTTATTGTATACACTTATACTTGTATCATTCTTTATTTATGCATGATTCAAAACTTTATACGAAAGGAAAATATTGGTCATCGGAAGATGGATTCCGTTATTGTGAAACAATTGCCCGCAGCCATTACGAAAATTTTCCAGTCACCTCTCGCTTTATTTCAAAAGAAATGCGTAAGTACGTCTGGTCAATTTATGCTTTTGCCCGTATTGCAGACGACTATGCCGATGAGCCAGGTTTTACACTCGCCGAGCGAATAGATAACTTGAATCAATGGGAACAGCACCTTGACGAATGTTATAACGGCAATCCTACACACCGTGTGTTTGCCGCACTTGCAGAAACAGTAGAACGATTTCAAATTCCATTTGAACTCTTCCAAAATCTTCTCACGGCTTTCCGTGCGGATGTGAACGTTAAACGTTATGAAACGTACGAAGATGTGCTTGCATACTGCCGCAACTCCGCCAATCCTATTGGAAGATTGCTTTTATTGCTGTTCAATTATCGTAGTGAAGCTATGATGCAACTCTCGGATTCAATTTGCACAGCGTTACAATTAACAAATTTTTGGCAAGATGTTTCAGTGGATTTGCAGAAGGATCGAATTTATCTTCCCTTAGAAGAATTGGAAGAATTCGGTTATTCTGAACAAGATTTGTTCAATCATAAAATTAATAATCGCTTTTGTGATTTGATGGCATTTCAAGTTAGGCGCACAGTGGGGCATTTTGCAAAGGGAAAACCCATTTTAACTATGGTTGGCAAAGATTTGTCAATGGAATTAAAACTTACGTGGAATGGCGGCATGAAAATTTTACAAAAGATTCATAACCAAAATTATGATGTACTAACGAAACATCCTGCCCTTTCAAAGTTAGATAAACTGGGGCTTCTTTTTCGTTCATTTTTATTGTAACTTACACTTATGCAAACTGCAGCATCGATCATACCTGATTTCTCGCTGAATCGGAAGAGTAGTTTCTATTACTCATTTTTAATTCTGCCTCGCCCAAAACGAGACGCCATCGAAACAATTTATGCCTTTTGCCGATTTACTGACGACATTGTAGATGAAGCAGGAGACGAGAAAGAAAAGTACGAGCTTTTGTTGCAATGGACAGAAGAGTTGAAGCGCTCACTCTACGGAATCTCTCATTATTCGCTGCTGAACAAACTTTCTGCTATCATTCAACGATTTCATATCCCCATTGAACATTTTTATGAATTGATTAAGGGAATGGAAATGGATTTGTTAAAAATGCGCTATAATACATTTTCTGAATTAGAACAATACTGCTACCGTGCCGCTTCTACAGTTGGATTGATTTGTGCAGAAGTATTCGGTTATATGAATGAGAATACAAAACAGTACGCTATTAACCTTGGAATAGCATTACAGTTGACAAATATATTGCGAGATATTAAATCTGACGCAAAACGCGGACGTATTTATTTGCCGCTTGAAGATTTAAAAAAGTTCAACTATTCTGAAAATGATTTGCTAAATTTTACATATAATGAAAAATTCATCGAACTGATGAAGTTCGAATGCAGACGCGCTCATGAATATTTCCATCGCGCTAAAGCTTGCCTTGCCGAAGAAGACAAACCGCTCTTTACAGCTGCTCGAATAATGGGAAATATTTATTATTTGCTTCTCCTCAGGATTGAGCATGCACAGTACGACGTGTTTTCTAAACGCATTCGCTTATCGTCGCCGCTAAAAATTCTTGTAGCAATGATTCTACAGCTACGAAAAAAGTTTCCAAAAAACTTTCATCGTTACGTTCGTACAGAACTGCCTGCATAAACATAAGTAAGAATATTTAGAAAGCTCTCTCAGTTTGGTCTGAAATAAGTTTTGTAAAAATTCAAGATTGCAACTCATTTCAACATTTACTACTTTTCTATTGAACAACAGATCTATAATGAGGCGTTTATGAAAAGTACAAGCATCAAAAAACTTTACTATTCCATTAGCGAAGTAAGTAGAATTACGGGCTTAGAACAATATGTTTTACGCTACTGGGAAACAGAATTTCCAGAACTGAAACCGGCGAAAAATCGTGCAGGCAACCGCATTTACACAAACAAAGATATTAAACTTATCATGCATATCAAGCAATTATTGCGGGACGAGAAATATACGATTGAAGGCGCCAAACAAGTGATGAAAGAATTTACACCAGAACCGGATAATGGAGAACAGCTTGAATTGCTTAATGTGCCGCAGAAGAAGAAAATTCAAGATGAAGAGATTAAAAAGGAAATGATAGAAGTAAAAGAATTTTTAGAAGAGATATTAGTGAAATTGGATAAGTAGTGAATTGTTTAAAAAGTTAGAAATTTGCTAAGAGGAATATTGATCATGGGAAAAATAGCTAAACTCGAATTAGATAATAAAATGTATGAATTTCCGATTGTTGAGGGATCGGAAGGTGAACTCTCTATTGATATTTCATCACTTAGAAATAAAACAGGATATATTACTCTTGACGAAGGATATGGAAATACCGGATCTTGCGTCAGCAAAATTACATTTATAGATGGTGAAAAGGGAATACTTCGTTATCGCGGTATTCCAATTGAGGAATTGGCAGAAAAATCAACGTTTGTAGAGACAGCGTACTTAATTATTTATGGTAAACTGCCAAACTCACAGGAAATGAAACTCTTTTCAAACCTTCTCACGAAAAATGAAATGCTTCATGAGGACATGAAATTTCAATTTGAAGGGTTTCCTACCCATGCTCACCCGATGGCAATCCTTTCGTCAATGATTAATGCTGCCGGTTGTTTTCTTCCCGAAGTACTAAATCCCGACGAAGTTTTTCTTATGCAGGCTGCGCGCCTTATTTCTCAAGTGCGAACTATTGCAGCGTTCTCTTATCGAAAATCATTGGGGCTGCCAATAATTTATCCAAAACCAATATATAAATATACTGCAAATTTTCTGCATATGATGTTTTCTGAACCTTATGAGGACTATGAACTTCAGCCAGAAGTAGTAAATGCGTTGGATCTTATTTTTTTATTACATGCAGATCACGAACAGAATTGCTCTACTTCAACCGTACGTATGGTAGCATCAAGTCAAGCAAACTTATTCGCAAGCGCAGCTGCTGGTGTGTGCGCTCTTTGGGGACCTCTCCATGGCGGTGCAAATCAAGCTGTTCTGGAAATGCTTGAAGATATTCATAAATCAGGAGATAATGGTTCAAGATTTATTGAAGCAGCAAAAAATAAAACTTCAGGAAAAAGGTTAATGGGCTTTGGCCACCGTGTATACAAGAATTACGATCCGCGTGCGCGAATTATAAAAAAGAAGTGTGACGAGTTATTAGCCGTATTGAAGAAGCAAGATCCTTTACTTGATATTGCAAAACGATTGGAAGAAGCCGCGCTAAATGATCCATATTTTGTTGAGCGTAAACTTTATCCAAATGTTGATTTTTACAGCGGTATTATTATGCGGGCGATAGGAATTCCAATAAGTATGTACACGGTTATGTTTGCAATCGGACGTATGCCAGGATGGATTGCAAATTTTAAAGAGATACATGACATAAAAGAAAGCCGTATTTATCGGCCACGGCAGATTTATACCGGCCCAACGTTGACTCATTATGTACCATTCCGCGAGCGAGTATAAAAGTCCGCCGTTCCATTCTATCACATTCTGTGAACTTGCATACAAAAGAAGTGGAGCATTTATTTGCGTTTTCGGATAGCTGCAAATTGTATATTATTTATTTTGTTGCGGCACTAAACTTCTTATAGAAGTATCCATATTTAATTCGTGAAAACAAAATCCAAGAAGTCATATTAGTTAATCTCTCATTAACCTTTTATATTTGATTCTGTGCGGTTGATCAGCACTTATGTTGAGCTTCTTTTTGCGGTAATCTTCATATTCCGAATAATTTCCATCGAACCACACTACAGAACTATCTCCTTCAAAGGCAAGAATATGTGTCGCCACACGGTCAAGAAACCAGCGATCGTGAGAAATGATAACAGCGCAGCCAGCGAAACCACTGAGCGCTTCTTCCAATGCGCGCAATGTATTCACATCGAGATCGTTTGTCGGCTCGTCAAGTAGAAGAACGTTTGCGCCTTCCTTGAGTACTTTGGCAATATGAACTCGATTACGCTCTCCGCCTGAGAGTTTTCCAACCAGTTTCTGTTGATCAGTGCCGCTGAAATTGAATCGTGCTACATAACCACGCGAGTTCACCTCACGATTACCGAGTATGATAAGGTCTTCCCCTCCGGAGATTTCCTGCCAGATTGTTTTATAGGGATCGAGCGGCCGCATTTGATCAGCATAAGCAAGCTTCACTGTGTCGCCAATTTTGATAGTGCCGGTATCTGATTTTTCCTTTCCAGTAATGAGTTTGAAAAGTGTGGTTTTGCCTGCGCCATTTGGACCTATGACACCAATAATGCCACCGGGCGGAAGCGCAAATTCCATGTTTTCAAATAGTAACCTATCACCGAATGCTTTCGAGACACCATACGCTTCGATGACAACATTACCCAAACGCGGGCCTGGTGGAATATAAATTTCCATTTCCTCATCACGTTTATCAGTTTGTTCAGTAAGCATTTTTTCATATGATGCAATTCGGGATTTGCTTTTGGCATGGCGGCCTTTCGGATTCAACCGTACCCATTCTAATTCACGCTGTAGAACTCGCTGACGCTTAGATTCTTGTTTCTCTTCCACTTCTAACCGGCGTTTCTTTTGATCCAGCCATGAAGAATAGTTTCCTTCAAATGGAATGCCTTCGCCACGATCGAGTTCTAATATCCATCCTGCTACATTATCGAGGAAGTAGCGATCGTGTGTAACCGCGATAACGGTTCCTTTGTACAAACTTAAATGATGTTCTAACCATGCTACAGATTCAGCGTCAAGGTGGTTAGTTGGTTCGTCAAGTAGTAATACATCGGGTTCCTGCAATAATAATCGGCAAAGCGCCACGCGCCGTCGTTCACCACCGGAAAGAATGTTCACAGGCGTTTCTGATGATGGACAGCGCAATGCATCCATTGCTTGTTCCAGTTTACTGTCTAAATCCCATGCGTTGAGATGATCGATATTTTCTTGAAGGATGCTTTGTTTTTCAAGTAACGTATCATAATCAGCATTCGGTTCTGCAAGTTGTTGATTGACAGTTTCATATTCTTTCACAAGGTCAACGATTTCCTGAACGCCTTCTTCAACGATATCCTTCACTGTTTTTGTTGGATCAAGTTCCGGTTCTTGGGAAAGGAAGCCAAATGTAATCCCTTTTTGAGCAGTTATCTCGCCAAGATAGTCTTTATCGATTCCAGCGATGATGCGCAGCAGTGTGCTTTTGCCTGCACCATTTAAGCCGAGAACGCCAATTTTTGCACCATAGAAAAAAGATAGATAAATATCTTTTAAAATCTGGCGGTTCGGTTTAACTACTTTACCTACGCCTATCATAGAAAAAATAATTTTATTGTCCGTCATTATCTTTGTTATAGAGAAACGATAGCTATCTTTTTCCGTCTAATTAGTAGCAAAATTATACAAGGTATAGCAATTGCAATAACAATATACGAAATTGTGTCGTGAGTAACTAAACTGAGGTTCATGATTCAAAGAAACTTTAATATTTTTATAATAGTTTCGACTATTCTTTTGTTGTTAGTACAATGTTCTCTGGTTGCACAAGAACAAAAAAAGCCACAGGCATTTCGAAATTACGAGTCATTTTCTGTGCCATTGGTACTTCCATCTACGCTTGATCTTCAGTTGCTTGAAGAATTCGTACTCATGCAGAAAGCGAATGCCGGGGAATCACCGGCACAGCATGAATTAGGATTGCGCTATTTATTCGGTAAAGGATTTCCCACCGATACGGCAAAGGCATCTTATTGGATTCAAAAAGCCGCAAACCAACATTTGCCGCTTGCACAATTTAATCTGGGTATTCTATTAATGAATGGCAGCGGAGTTGAGTGGAATCCATTTGAAGCATTTAGACAATTTCGTTCCGCAGCCGAACAAGATGTACCAGAAGCGCTTTATGTGATGGGTCTAATGTATACTGAAGAGCTTGTCGTACCGCGCAGTTGGTCAAAAGCTTACTCTCTTTTTAAAAAATCAGCCGAACTCGGATTAGAAGCAGCGAAGGTTACAAAGAAGGAAATGGAACGGCGCGGGCTTGATAAAACAGATACTGTGGACATAGCACTCCCTAAAAAGGAACATCCGAATAACAATTCTATAAAATCGATGCCAAACGACACAGGGTCTAGTCTAATGTTCATTGATTTCCACACTGATACAACTTCCACTATTGAAGATACTACTCTTATTCGTGAAACGTATCAAGGAATCGATACACTCTCTCATACTATAATAACAGAAAAGACTTCGCCTGTAAATCTTGACTCGCGGATTCAATCGTTCTTATATAGAGTAGCAAATTCTGGAAATCCTGAGGCATTGTGCTTGCTTGGACGCTGTTATGAACATGGGCTGAATGTTCAGAAGAATATTATTTTAGCAAGTGTATATTATTTGTGTGCACTTCACCTTGACTCCTACCGTGCTCCAGCATTGCTTTGGAAGCTGATGAATACAGAGGAATTTGCCCACGAGCTTGAATTGCGATCCTCAAAAAATGATCCGGATGCACTCTATGTATGGTCTGGGTTGACATCCATAGGTTTCAGTAAGATGTTAAATGAAAAACAGGCGTTCGATTTACTCCAACGTGCAGCATCGACAGGACAAGTGCCTGCGATCATAGAATTAGGATCGTGCTATTTTACCGGCAGATGGACGATGCAAGACCGTGATAAAGCGGTTCAGTTGTGGAAACAAGCTTCAGCATTAGGAAGCGTTGAAGCCGATATCCGTCTTGCGGCTGCAAATGTATTGGGCCAAATACATACCGAGGAATTAAGTAAAGCGTTTTCTCTACTTCGTACCACAGCAGAAGAGGTTCCCTGCTTTCAGAGTTAACATTAGCATATTGTTATGAAAAAGGAATTGGGTTTCCACAAAATAAAGGTGAGGCGTACCGCATATTTCATAAATCAATGTTGAGAGGAAGTGAAACAGCTTTTCACTCTCTTAGAAGCATGCACGATGAAATTCGACCTAAGGAAACTGAATTTCAGATGGCAAATTAATTCTGCATTACCAACACTGCCGCCAGATATTTATCTAAGAAATAAAATTCCAACTCCAGAGACAGCTGCACATGCTCCAATAATAGCACGCCAAGACAGTTTCTCGTGAAATAGAATCCATACCGACGGCAGCATAATAATTGGAACAAGTGCAATAATAGTTGCAGCAATAGCAACGTCTGTAAGTGAAATAGCGATTAGACTAAATGTAACGCCGAGATAAGGACCAAGAAATGAACCAAGTATTGTGAAACGAAATGCTTTCCTATCATTTGAAAAAATTTTTTTTGGGTTAGTAAATCTACCTGCAAAATAGTTTAACGGAGCCAATACAAGTGCAGCAGCAAATGCACGGATAAACGTGGCAACAAATCCGTTGATTGGACCATATGCAAAGGCACTCTTTGCTAAAATCATTCCACCTGCTTGTCCCAATGCTCCTAACGAAGCGTACAAAACTCCCATCATAGATATCGGAATATGATGCGTTGATGTCTCCTTTCGCTCTAATACAACCAACGCAATGCCGGCAAGAGTAATGGTAATGCCAAATATGTCTGTGCACGAAAGTGTTTCATTCAAGAAGAGAAACGCCATTAGTGCGCACATCGCCGGAGCCACCGACATAATTAATGAACTAATCCGTGCATCGTTATATTCATAGGATTTAAAGAGAAACGTATCGCCAAATACGAATCCAGCAAAACCGCTAAACGAAAGAAATATTACTTGTATAGCAGATATATTGACTTGGATATGAAATGCAACGATAGTTATAAATAAAAAAACGACTGCAACAATAAGCCGTACAACATTAACGTATACTGAACCAACGCGCATAGTCGCGGCGGCAAAAGCAAGTGCGCTTCCCGTCCACAGAACGGCTGTTGCGAGAGCGCTTAATTCACCAATGTACGGCATTTGATTGACATTTTAATTTACGATGCAAGTGGTCAAGACGCTTATATAAGGTAGAAATTTCTTCAACAAAAAATAGATAATAACATATCACTAACTTAAAATATTTTAAGTCGGAATACTTTTATATTTTTTTCAGCAAGTGTGATTTATCAAAAGTGTTTCTTAGTTTCCTCTCTTATGCTGAATTCTTTTTACAATTTTCGCCGGAATTTGTCTCGGCATAAATCGCACAAGCTGAGTTCCAAGCCAATTTTTCCATCCGGAAATAACAAGCGTCTTTTCTTTCATCAATCCTTTGTACCCATCAAGCGCAACGGTGCGTGAATCCATCGAGAGCATACCGTTAAAGATTTTTTTATTTGCAAAGCCGGCTCTCTGTCCAAAATTTGTAGTTGTTGGACCAGGGCAAAGCACAGTGACGTGTACACCAGTTCCCTGCAATTCTTCCGATAGTGCTTCTGAGAAACTTAGCACATACGCTTTTGATGCGTAATAGGTCGCCATCATCGGGCCGGGTTGAAATGCCGCAGTTGATGCAATGTTCAATATTTTTCCGTTCTTTCGTTCGATCATTCCCGGTAGAAAAAGCCGAGTCAAATGCGTTAGTGCCGTGATGTTCACCTGAATCATTTCGAGAGCATCGGTAAGTTCCATTTTGGCAAATTCTCCACACCATCCAAAACCAGCATTGTTAACAAGCACATCTATATTACCACCTTCACTTTGAAGTGCTTCAAAAATTTCTTCAGGCGTTGAATATATAGATAAATCTTTTGAGTAATATTTTACTTGAATGCCATATATCTGCTGTAATTCTTCAGCAATGGATTTTAGTTTATCATGGCTGCGTGCAATAAGGGCAAGATCATGACTATCACGCGCAAACAGTTTTGCAAGCTCTAATCCAATACCGCTTGAAGCACCGGTAATAATTGCAATGGGATTTGTTTTCATGTCAGATTCCAACTTCATTTATTTAGTGTACATTTCTATCATCCGTTCAATTGCCGCGGCACAAACTGGATCAAAATCCACCGGGTTCAATGAAAACATTTTGCAATCAATAGCAGGACGATACATGTCCTTCGATGTATAACCTGAACCTTCAAACGCACCGACAATTCCAGCACATTTTGGATCTTTGAGAATATCATTTGAACTTTTCAATAATCCTTCACGTTT
This sequence comes from Ignavibacteriota bacterium, assembly GCA_963833465.1. Taxonomy (GTDB): domain Bacteria; phylum Bacteroidota; class Ignavibacteria; order UBA10030; family UBA10030; genus Fen-1298. Next base: position 277,535 of record CAWHXW010000003.1, read on the forward strand.
CTCATAGTAATCAGAAGCAAGCCGGTCTAATTTGCCGCGTAAAGTTTCAATACTGTCATACTTTGCTTTTTGCCATAGTGTCGGAATCGGCGTTCCTGATGAAACAAGGCTGCGCCATTTTAAATTCTCTTTCGTATTCGTGCGTGTCACATTTGGTTCCCACGGTTCGACACCTTTTGGATAGAAGTCGACATACGAAACTTGCGAACTGTAATATTCATCGCCTAATCCGCCGAAACAATGCCCAAACTCATGTACATAAACATAATCCATTTCTGACTCTTGTCCTTTTTTTACTGGTTTTGTAAAACAAGTTGTGTATAGATTGAATATTCCGCCGCCGCCATAACGGTTGTCGTTCACAAGAATTGTAATAAAGTCGTAAGGTACTGCATCAGCGATATCGTGAATTGCCCGGTTTTCCTCCGTCAGTACATAGCGGGCAGAACCAAATGTGTTATATGTTGTGCCAAGCGCTGTATGTTTCCAAATATTCTGATCTGGTTTATTAATTCCAGAATCATCAGAAATTACTTCCATTGCACGAACATTGAAATCGTTTTTGTGTCTTTTAAACGGTTGATATGAAAAAAGTTGATCCGTAAAATGTTTAGCGTCCTTACTAAATTTTTCAATATCTTCTTTTGCATAGCCATCGCCAAGAATAAGAATGTCAACTTTCTTTTCAGTTGGACCATTTATCATAATATCGAATACTGTAAATTTATTTGTTCTTTTCTCACGATTTACAACAGTCGAATTATTTGGATCGATAATGGTGGAGAAAATTTCCCTGAATGCCATCATCTCGCCGGCCGCAACAAATTTATCGCGCCGGAAGAAACTTACTTTCACAGTTTTTTTAGGAAAAGGAAATCGCATTGTTTCCTGAAAAGTTTTCCAGTTACCATTTAATGCTTCTTCTGTTGTTTGCCATTCACCAAATACAGTTGAATAGCCGCGTGAATAAATAAGCAAATTTGATTGTTGATCATAAACTTTTATAAAACTATCGCCAAGATTAAGTGTATCTAATAAAATTTCCTTGCTGCCGGGCCAATTACCTTCTTCGTATACTTTATCAAATGTGATTTGTTCTTGTCCTTTGGTACCAATATGATAGTAATCCACACGCATAGTAAAATTAGTGAAATAATTATCATAGTTTTGTGCGAAAGAAAGAGAAATTGTAAAGCATAAAAGAAAAAGTACTTTTTTCATAATAAATATCTTTCTTTTTATACGACTCCGATACCTGAGAGAAGTAGGAATGCGCTGAGTATAATCAAGATTATAGTTGTTGTCCAGCCAATTGTGTTTTGTAAATGGTTATTAGTGTAATCCTCCATAATTTCTTTATTATTCACGATAATCATCATACAAATTAGTACTATAGGAAGCAGTATAGCATTCAGTACTTGCGTCCAAATAGTAATAGCAATCAGAGGTGCGCCCGGAATCATAATAATTCCGGCACCTATTAAAATAATGATTGTAAAGAGTGAATAAAATTGAGGCGCTTCACTGAATTTTTTATCTATGCCGGCTTCAAAACCGAATGCTTCACAGACATAGAATGCGGTAGCCAGCGGGAGAATTGCTGCGGAGAAAATCGATGCGACAAATAATCCGAATGCAAACAGTTGCCCTGCAAGGGCTCCGGCTAAAGGCTGCAACGCCATCGCTGCGTCGGACGCTTCATTGATTTTGATTCCGTTTACGTTCAGAGTTGCCGCACAAGCAACTATGATAAAAAATGCTACAACAATTGTGGCAATACAGCCAAGTATAACATCCCATAATGTGTATTTATAATCACTTATTTTCAATTTCTTTTCAATCACTGACGACTGCATGTAAAACTGCATCCACGGTGCAACAGTTGTGCCTATAATACCCAGAACAGTTGTGATGTATTCATTATCAAAATGGACTGTTGGTGTTATCAACGCTTTACCGATGACTTTCCAATCTGGACCAGCGAGAATAGCAGAAACGACGTACGAAAGGAGAAATACACTGAAGAGCAGAAATACTCTTTCTGCAAATTTATAGTTGCCTTTTAGCACAAGTACCCAGACTGCGATGGCGGCAAGTGGAACCGAAATATATTTGGTCACACTAAAAATATTCATACTGCCCGCAACACCTGCAAACTCCGTTGCAGTATTTCCTATATCGGCGATCAAAAGAAAAATAAAAATGTAGAATGTGATGCGCACACCAAAGCTTTCACGTATCAAATCCGCTAAGCCTTTGCCGGTGACAATACCCATGCGTGCATTCATTTCCTGCACTGCTAAGAGTGCTATGAATGATGGTATCAGTGTCCAAAGCAATTTGTATCCGTACATAGCACCGGCAACTGAATATGTTGTAATTCCTCCGGCATCGTTGTCAACGCTGCCTGTTATAATTCCGGGGCCTAAGATACTCATGAAGATTATAAGTTGACGAAGTGCAGGATTATCTTTTATTCTTTTGAAGAAGCTCATATTAAACCGTTTCCTCTTCTTTAATTTCTGGGTACACAGATGCTAAAGCGTCGCGGAAAGATACAAGACCTTGAAGCATATCGTTATCATCAACAACGGGAATAGCTTCAAAGTTATATTTGAAAAATAATTTTGCTACACGCCGAATCCGCGTATCAATTTGTACCGACACAGGCTGCTCAGCCATAATATCTACAATAAGCATTTGTGGATCACTCATCAACAGACTGCGCAAACTTACCACACCTTTTAGACGATTGTTCTCATCCAAAACGTATGCATATCGGTACATCTCAGACTTTTCACATTCTATGCAGATACGTTTAAGCACTAAGCCTGCTGTTTCTGTTGGTTTAGCGGAGACAAAGTCGGTATTCATTATACTGCCGACGCTGTATATTGAAAGAGTAGAAAGTTCTTTTAACTCTGCAACTTTTTCCGGCGCTAGAATCGCATACACTGTCTGGCGTTTTTGTATATCGCACGCATCCAGCAAATCAACCGCTTCATCCATTTGCATCTCGTTTATGATCGGCGCAAGTTTTATTGGTTCCATAGATTCAACAATCTGCAAACGATTCTTGAATTGCATTTCTTGAATTGTTTGAGCAGCGGTAAAATTATCGAGTGACTCAATGAGAGTTATTCGTTCGTCAGTGCCAAGATCTTCCAATATATCTGCAAGATCAGCAGGGTGAATCTCTGACAACTTCGATGCATCTGTCTTCAATTGCACTGATGCATATACAGAAGATGTAGCTGTAGGTTGAACGTATTTCCATGAAACAAATTCATCTTTTATATCGCGATCCGTTACCCAGCGGAACGCGCTGTTTACTGGGCGTAGAATTCCAATCCTCCGTAAAATTCCCTTGAAACCGATGTCGATATGCACTACCCAAAGATTAGTACTTTCTTTAGCCTTATCTTCAATCAATAATTGCAGATCGTTTACACGAACGATTTTGTATCCTTCGATTGATATAATCTGTTTATCTAAAAATGTTTTGCAGATTAAAATTTCGTTTTCCGTCGCCTTTACCTGTTGTTCAACACCATTTGTAGGATACTCCACTGCAATGTGTTCTTTAAACACTATTCGCTTTACATTGCTCCATGGAATATAGATCGGCGGTTTACCATGATGAGTTCGCACCATCAATCCAGTTACGCGTGGATAAACCTGTATTGTTGTTGCAGTGAGATCTATCAGTTTGCCAATTCGTTTATTATCACTTATCCGTAGAACCGGCAAATTGACAAACTCGCTCAAATAGGAAAACTTTATTACTTCAAGAGCCATAGCAGTTCCTTAAAGACTCTGGAAATGAATGGTATACGGTTACTGTGTCAAAGCGCTATTTTAGATATCATATTTCGTCATCTCTAATTACCTCCGAATCGATAAATGACGAGATTCGTAATTACAAAAAACAATTAATGTCTTGATATAAAATAAGAATTCTTTAGAAGAAATGAACTCTCTAATACAAAATTATTTAATTTTTAATATCCATTTATAGACTATTGATGCTTGATGATTGAATATTTCTTCATTTGAAAATTACTATTCTTTTTCGTACAATCGAAGAGTTAACACACACACATACTGCAGGGAATTTCTTGTCTATACAATCTTTCATTTTTCTTCTTGCGGGTGGATTCGTTGCTGGTACTTTTGGAGCGCTGCTCGGACTCGGCGGCGGTGTGTTGCTTATTCCATTCCTTGTCATTGTTCTTAACATTCCTATGCATCAAGCAATTGCCACCAGTATTGTCGCTGTTATAGCCACGTCAAGCGCCGGTGCTTCAATGAATCTTGAACGTCGTACCGTTAACATGCGACTTGGAATGATGCTTGAAATTGCTACAGTCGCCGGCGCAATACTTGGCGGCATCACTGCAAATTATTTGAGCGCAAAAATTCTGGCAAAACTCTTTTCCGGGCTTTTGTCTTTGGTTGCCTTTATTATGATATGGCGTTTACGGCAGCATAACAATAAAGAGATCATCTACACAAATGGTATTTTTCCCGGAACATTTATTGATAATGCAACTGGAGAATCGGTAAGATACACGGTAAAGAAAGTGCCGGCGGCAATGTGTGTTTCGCTTGTTGCCGGCAATGTATCAGGATTATTAGGCGTTGGCGGAGGAATTTTTAAAGTGCCTGCGATGAATATTATTTCCGGTATTCCCATAAAGGCAGCGACAGCTACAAGTAATTTTATGATTGGAGTAACCGCAGCAGCAAGTGCATTTATCTACTTTGCACACGGACATCTAAATCCTTTCATCGCCTCAATTACTACGCTTGGAGTGCTCGCAGGTTCGATAACTGGCATTAGTATTAGTAGAAAAATTCATAGTAAAGTATTAACCTGGATATTTATTATTGTGCTATTTGGCATTTCTATTCAATTATTTTCAAGATAAAACCATGTCAAACTCTTTTTCCATTTCGGCTAACACACAGGATAAAGCAGAACGCTGGGCAAGTCAAGTTCTCCGGCTTGGCATATGGATCAGCGCCAGTTTGATGATTTTGGGATTGCTCATAGCAACGGTTTTTCCATCGTTAATTATTCCACTTTCAGAAAATCCATCACTTGGAAACTTAGTTGAGCGCTTGTTTTCTATTAAATTTGATCCCGTAACTTTAACTTTTTCTGGACTTGTAATGCTTATGTTCACGCCTGTTTTTCGTGTTATCACTGCTGTATTTGGATTTATTGTTGAGAGAGATTGGCGATTTGCAATCGTTTCTTCAATTGTTTTGCTGATGTTGATTGGAGAAATTGTGTACTCAATTTTCCTGAAAGGCTAAAATAAATGACATTTACACAACGGCTTCGTGAAATACAAATCAAACAAAATTCTCTTTTATGTATTGGGCTTGATGTAGATGCAGATAAAATTCCGACACATTTAAAATCTTTCGAGAACCCAGCACTGGAATTTAATCGTCAGATTATTGAAGCGACACATGATCTTGTCTGCGCATATAAACCTAATCTTGCATTCTACGAAGCTATGGGCGAAAGGGGAATTTTGGCATTACGAGAAACATTGAAGCTTATTCCAAAATCTGTCTTTACTATCGGTGATGGAAAACGCGGTGACATTGGAAACACATCCGAACGATATGCTAAATCACTTTTTGACGATTTCAGTTTCGATTCTGCAACAATAAATCCTTATATGGGTTTTGATTCTGTTGAGCCCTTTTTGGCAAATTCAGAAAAAGGAATTTTTATTCTTGCGCTTACTTCTAATTTGGGTTCAAGAGATTTCCAGCGCCTAAAGGTTGGAACGAAACCTTTATACGAAAAAGTAGTACGCACGGTAAAAAAGTGGAATAAGAATCAGAATATCGGTTTTGTTGTTGGTGCCACCCATCCAAAAGAATTGCAACGCATTCGTAATATCGTTCCTGATATGCCGATTCTCATTCCCGGCATTGGCAAACAAGGCGGCGATTTGAAGTCAGCAATTCGCTGCGGCTGTGATAAACATGGGCAGCTTGCTGTAATCAATGCAAGCCGAAGTATTATTTATGCGTCGTCAGGGGAAGATTTTGCAAAAGCGGCAAGAGCGGAAGCAAAGAAAATGGTAGAAGAGATGAGAAAATGTACGCTTGGTTGAATAGAAATTATTCAAGAACATATTTATTTTGCGAATGAACGAATAATTCATTCAATCATACAATTACCAAATCGCACATTAACATTCGGAGGCAAATATGTCGCGAGGTCCATATAATATTCATGAACGCTTTCTTCGGCACATTTGGAAGAAGCAGTATCTTGCCGCAAATCTACAGACTGCAGACGGCAAAACATTAAAAGTTTTAGATGTCGGTCGATTGAATCCCGATGGCGGACCGGATTTCTGTGATGTAAAAATAAAAATTGACGGCATTACTTACTCGGGCGATGTTGAGATTCACAGAACAGTATTCGAATGGCTTCAGCACCAACATCAAGAAGATCCGCGTTACAACAAAGTTATTCTCCATGTTGTTCTGGAATCACTTAGTAATGCTCCAGCAACATTTGTCAACAGTGGAAGGCAGATTCCAATTCTTGTGCTCAGTCAATTTCTTTCAGATTCCATCCATACTATTTGGCAAAAAGCTATTCTAGATGAACGCGCAAAGAAATCAGAATCAATTCGGTGCTTTACCGAGAACAATACTTTGACTTCTGAAGTTATCGATCATTGGCTTGTAAAACTCGCTATTGAGCGGCTTGAATTAAAGCTTCGCCGGTTCGACGAAAGATTGAAACAACTTGCAATCGAGCGGTGCCTATCTTTACGAGAGCGGCAACGACCTTATGGAAAGCTGCCATCAGAAGGCGAACACGATGAAATCCCGTCACCGATCCCAGAGTTGTTGCAAAAAGATTTTTCCAATAAAGAATTATGGGAACAATTACTATATGAAGGCATAATGGAAGGACTTGGTTACAGTAAAAATCAAGAATCATTTGTTAGGTTAGCAAGATGCTTGACATTGAAAGAAATATCCAATTATCAATTGGCAATTGATTATTCTATTTTGGAAGCTCTATTATTTGGTGTATCCGGTTTATTGCCAAAGAATTCAAACCTAGAAGAGAAAGAAGCTCGCATATATGTACGCGGGATTAAAAAACGATGGAAAGAACTTCGTCCTCAATATCATGGTGAAATTCTTCATCCTGCCGACTGGCAATTTTTTCCAACGCGTCCTTCAAACTTTCCAACAATTCGAATTGTTGCTGCATGCTTAATTATCAAAGAGTTTTTAGTAAACGATCTTTTTCGTCGTACCATTCAAACACTAAAATCTAATATTTCTGCTGCAGAAAAGGAAAACAAATTAATTCAGTTTCTAAGAATTGAAACAACTGATTTTTGGAATCGCCATTACAACTTCGATAAGACGGCATCAACAAATGTTACGGCGCTTGGCGATTCACGTATTAAGGAAATCATCATCAATGCTATTCTGCCAATTGCGCTGTTGTATGCACGTATTTTCAAAGATAAAACTGTCCGTGAAGGCGCACTTGATGTGTACCAATCTCTTCCTGCATCCGAGAATAATTCTATCATCCGATTGATGGAAAAACAATTACTAAAAGGAAAAATGTTATTGAAGAATGTAAGCCGCCAGCAGGCAGTGATTCAACTTTATAAGTTCTATTGTGCAGAAGACCGGTGTTCTGATTGTGAATTTAGTTCAGTTTTAGCACGCTAAACTTCAATTCTTTGTCTTTCTTGTTTTTACCTAATAACAATATGAAGCCCGTATTAAAAATTCTAACACGGGCTTTTTGATTTACGATATTTATGAATATCAAATATTGAAAAGCAAATCGGCGTATGTTGGCATTTGCCAGATATCTGCATCCACAAGTGTTTCCAATATATCGCCATCAACTCGCAACTTTGCCATTGCAACAAAAACGACATCCCGATAATATTGAGCGTGTTTCAAGGCGTCGTCTCCATGGTTAACTTTATTAAGTGCAAATTCAAGTGCTTCAATATTTTTACCAAAAGAATCAATAGCCGTTGTTAATTTCGACAATAAATCTTCTGCATATTTTACTTTCGAAGCAACATTTTTCAATGAAGCGATAGTTGAAGCAACCTGTCCTGCGAAGGCAAGAGATGCCGGTAAAATTTGACGCTTTGATATTTCTAACATTGTCAATGCTTCAATATTTACCGTTTTTGAATAATTCTCAAGATAGATTTCATAACGCGAATGCAATTCTTCTTTACTCAAGACAGAATGTTTTTCGTATATCTTAACTGATTTTTCACTGATCAATATAGGAATGGCTGCAACTGTTGATGTAATATTTGGTAATCCGCGTTTTTCTGCGTCCTTTACCCATTCATCTGTATAATTGTTGCCATTGAAAATGACACGTTTGTGTTTCTTCACAATTTCAGTCACAATATTTTGAACTTCAATATCGACATCTTTCGCATTTTCCAAACGAGTTGCAATACGCGACAAAATTTCTGCCGCAATCGTATTCAAAGCAGTATTTGGCTCTGCGATTGAAGCCGAAGAACCTACCATACGGAATTCGAATTTATTGCCAGTGAAAGCAAAAGGTGATGTTCGATTTCGATCTGTAGAATCTTTTGGCAATGCAGGCAGTGTTGTAACACCCAGCTTCAATTCACCGCCGACTTTGGAAGATTTCGCACCGCCATTTTCAATTTGCTCCAAAATATCAGTCAACTGCTCACCAAGAAAAATAGAGATAATAGCCGGAGGTGCTTCATTTGCTCCAAGCCGATGATCGTTTCCCGGGTTGGCAGTTGAAACACGCAACAGATCTGCATATTCATCTACAGCTTGAATGACAGCAGCTAGAAATAAAAGAAATTGCTCGTTATCATGCGGTGTTTTTCCAGGATCAAGTAAATTCTGTCCATCATTCGCTGCCATTGACCAGTTGTTATGTTTACCTGAACCATTGATACCTGCAAACGGTTTTTCATGAAGCAAGCAAACCAATCCATGACGATTTGCAACTTTCTTCAAGGTTTCCATCATAAGCTGATTATGATCGGTGGCAATGTTAGTAGTTGTATAGATAGGAGCAAGTTCATGTTGAGCCGGTGCGACTTCGTTATGCTTTGTCTTAGCCAGCACTCCAAGTTTCCAAAGCTCCTGATCCGATTCCGCCATGAATGCAGCAATCCGCTCTTTCAAATTACCGAAGTAATGATCTTCTAACTCTTGACCTTTTGGCGGTTTTGCACCAAAGAGAGTTCGTCCTGTAAGAACGAGATCTTTCCTTTTTTCATATAATTTTTTGTCAATAACAAAATATTCCTGCTCAGGTCCAACCATTGCGACAACACGAGTCGCTGTTGTATTGCCTAACAACCTGAGAACACGAATAGCTTGTTTTGAAAGAGCTTCCATTGATCTTAGAAGCGGAGTTTTTTTATCGAGCGCTTCACCAGTGTAAGAACAAAACGCTGTAGGAATGCATAGAGTATTATCTTTAAAGAATGCCGGAGATGTACAATCCCATGCTGTATATCCGCGCGCTTCAAATGTGGAACGCAACCCACCTGACGGAAAGGACGAAGCATCCGGTTCGCCTTTAATTAATTCTTTGCCGGAGAATTCCATAATGATGCGTCCATCGCCGATCGGAGAAACAAAAGAATCATGCTTCTCAGCTGTAATTCCAGTCATCGGTTGAAACCAGTGTGTGAAATGTGTTGCGCCTTTTTCTATAGCCCAATCTTTCATTGCGTTGGCTACGATATCAGCAACCTCCGGAGCGAGTGGTAAACCCTCATCAATAGTTTTTCTTAGCGCTTTATAAATGTTTTTAGGCAACCTGGCATGCATAACCACATCGTTAAATACATTGCTTGCAAAAGTATTTTCTAATGATTCTTTTAATACTAAGTCGTTTTTCTCCATCTATACACTTCTCCTTAAGATTCAATTATTATTACTTGTTGATTTTTAGTACAAAATAATTTTATTGATTTAATAAATAGACAAATTTAATTTCATTCTGAAAATCATGCATAATATTTTTTCTCTATAATAATATACAAGTTAAACATAGATTTTTAATTGCAGTATTAACAAAACGTGATTACCCATTTGCGTAAAATATTGAACACTAATATATTAATAAATCTGAATATTTTCCATTGTATTTTTATTATCATATGATCCCAGTCCCTGACTGTTTAGGGGATGTTATTATTTTCTCACATATAGTTCAAATAAGAAGGGTCAAAAAAGAACCCATGGTCATAGGTTACTTCCTGCAACCATGGGTTTCTGAGATAATTTTGTAGTCTTTTTAATTGTCGTAATACAAATGAAACTCATACGGGTGCGGACGGAGATGCATTTCATCAATTTCTTTTTCCCTCTTCCATGTAATCCATGCATCAATAAGATCATCTGTAAAGACATTTCCTTTTTTCAAAAATGCATTGTCGTTCTCTAATGCTATAATAGCTTCTTCTAATGAGCCAGGTGTTTTAGGAGTTGACTTCAGTTCATCTCTTGTCATTTCATAAATATCTCTATCAAGCGGCTTTCCCGGATCGATTTTATTTTGAATTCCATCTACTGCTGCCATCATTATTGCAGAAAATGTAAGATATCCGTTACAGCTTGGATCGGGGCAACGGAACTCCACACGCTTTGCTTTTGGATTTGGAGTATACATTGGAATTCGACATGAAGCCGATCTGTTTCTTGCTGAATAAGCTAAATTTACAGGTGCTTCAAATCCAGGGACGAGCCTTCTGTACGAGTTTGTTGTTGGAGCAGCAAACGCGAGAATAGCTGGTGCATGTTTTAAAACACCGCCTATAGCATATAGAGCTAATTCGCTTAATCCGGCATATTTATCTCCAGCAAATAATGGTTTGCCTTCTTTCCAAAAAGAGAAATGCGTATGCATACCGCTTCCATTATCTTGAAAGATCGGTTTAGCCATGAATGTTACACTTTTATTATTTTTCTTAGCGACATTTTTACAAATATATTTATACCACATGAGTTGATCTGCCATCTTCAACAGGTTTGTAAATTTCATATCTATTTCACTTTGCCCCGCCGTTGCTACTTCATGATGATGCGCTTCAATTATTATACCTATTTTGCGCATTTCGTAAACCATTTCTCCGCGAAGATCATGGAAGGTGTCTGTGGGACTAACCGGAAAGTAACCCCCTTTAAAACTCGGTTTGTACCCAAGGTTCGGTTCTTCAAATCGGGCTGAGTTCCAAGCACCTTCTTTTGAATCAATTTCATAGCTGCCTCGATGCTGATTCTGTTCATAACGAACTTCATCAAAAATAAAAAATTCTGGTTCCGGTCCGATATAACACGTATCGGCAATTTTGGATTGCTTTAAATATTCTTCCGCCTTTCTAGCTATATAACGTGGATCACGTGTATATTTTCCTTTAGTGACTGGGTCGACAATATCTGCGATAATACTTACCGTCGGTTTAGCGAAAAAAGGATCTAAGCAAAATGTATTTGGATCGGGTACTGCCATCATATCCGACATGTGGATTCCCTGCCACCCTCGAATGGATGAGCCATCAAATCCTAGTCCTTCCACAAAAGTATCTTCATCAAGCACATCAATGGGAAAGCTGCAATGCTGCCAACTTCCTAGGAGATCGACAAATTTTAAATCTATCATTTCTGAGTTGTTCTTCTTTGCAAATTCAAAAAAATCTTTTGGCGTTGCCATACATTATCTCCTTTGCTTATTTAAGTGTATTACGTTATTTAATTAAGGTCTAATTAATAATAACATAAATTATTAACGTAATCAAGTATTCTAACAAATTATTTATTGTTGATGCTAATTTGATAACAGCTTCCAAGCAGTTATGACTTTAAATAAAATCTGTATTTGAAATTACAAGATGAAGTATGAAAATTGGTTTTTGTTATTCAAAGTTATATCTATATATGCAATTGGATTGCATTTATTGCAATAATGCATTGGCTTTGAATAAAGCTTCTTAAAAAAAATTTATGATTATCAAAAATATCTGATAATATCAGCAATTACCGATTAGTTTTTGTATTATTACTACTGTGTCTTGCCAATCTCCGAACCTTGATGTACCTTTCATATAGCAATATGCCTGAATCGTCTAATTTTTTTTCACAATATGGGCGTGTCGTCGATTTGTTGCCCGAGATGGTGCTTATCCTGAATGATGAAAACAGGATTCTAGACGCCAATAAAACAGCCGTCGATGAATTAGGAGTGGTCGTTCAACCACCACAGCCGAAATTCATTTTTGACATTTTACCGAAAGACGAGCGGAATATCCTTAGAAACTTACTTCCGTTTTCTGATAAACTAAATTTGGAAACTAAGTTTCTTAAGAAAGATGGATCGGTGATAGATGTAACGGGAATTGTACGTGTGTTGCATTCAGGTCAAACGAAGTACTGCGTGTTGGTAATGCGCGATGTAACAGAAGGAAAGCGGAAAGAATTAGATCTGCTCCGGTTCTCTAACGTCATCCATAATACTATTAATCCCATTCAAATCAGCGATGCAAATGGAACAATGGTTTATGTCAATCCAGCTTTTGAAAAAGTAACCGGTTATAGCAATGCAGAATTAATTGGAAAAAATCCAAATATTTTAGATAGTAACAAGCAAAATAAAGATTTTTGGTCATCTGTCTGGAAACATATTATTTCTGGTAAAGTGTGGGTCGGAAGAATCGAAAATCGTAGAAAAGATGGAACACCGTTTTTTACTGAGCTTGTCATTTCACCAATTGTCGACTCGCATGGTAAAATTGCAGGTTATCTTGGAGCGCATCGCGATATTACGGAACAAATCATTTTAGAGCAGCGGCTCGTTCGTTCACAGCGTATGGAAAGTATAGGCACACTCGCGGCCGGTATCGCGCACGAAGTTGGCAACCCGCTCACTGCCATTTCATCGCTTGTACAAGTTATTCAACGTACGAGCAAAGATGAATTCGCCAAAGAAAAATTAGAATTGATCAACAGTCAAGTCAACCGTATCACTCGTATTATCCGCGAGCTGGTAGATTTTTCGCGTCCTTCTGTGCATGTGGTAAAGCCGACTAATATCAACCGAATTGTTAAAGAGGCGTTGAACATTGTTCAGTATGGAAAAAAAGTCAAAAACATCACATTTACACTCGATCTGGACGAACAACTTCCTGAAATTATTGCGGTTCCAGATCAGATTGTTCAGGTCTTTATCAATATTCTGATGAACGCCGTAGACTCATTGGATGAACGTCATGGTTACAATTGATGTACATAGCCGTAAGAATGAACGTACCATTGAAGTGATAATACATGATACAGGAAAAGGAATTGAATCTTCAGCATTAGAAAAAATCTTCGAACCATTCTACACAACAAAAACAACAGGTCAAGGAACGGGTTTGGGGTTATGGGTAAGTTACGGCATTGTAAAAAGTTTTGGCGGCGATGTATTTGTTGAAAGTGTTCTAGAAAAAGGAAGCACCTTTACCGTCTCATTCCCTTGGAAGGATGTCTAATGACAAAGCGCATATTAGTAGTTGATGATGAACAAATAATACGTGAACCACTCTCTTTCATTTTGATGAAAGAAGGATTCAATGTCGATGAAGCAACAAATGGAAAAGACGCACTGGCGAAACACGAGACAAATCCATTTGATATTATTATAACTGATATTGAAATGCCGGAGATGAAAGGAGTGGAATTACTGAAACAGATTCGTCAGCGAACGCCACAAACTTTGGTAGTTATTATTACAGCATTTGGATCTATAGAGACAGCAGTGACGGCGCTGCGTGAAGGTGCTGCGGATTATATTTTGAAGCCGATTAATTTTGATGACCTGCTTTATCGCGTAAAGAAGCTTTGCGAATACCATGCGCTAATTGTTGAAAATTCTCTTTTGCGTCAAGAGCTCCAACGTACCTTTGACTTCGATCAAATAATAGGGCAGAGTATGCCGATGAAGAAAGTATTCGAGGTTATTAAGCGCGTCGCAAACAGCGAAGGCACTGTTTTGATAACCGGCAAAAGCGGTACAGGAAAAGAAATTGTTGCGCGCGCTATTCACTATAATAGTCCGAGGCGCGAAAAACGCTTTATGCCTATCAATTGCGGTGCAATAGTCGAATCACTTTTTGAAAGTGAACTCTTCGGCCATAAAAAAGGATCATTCACTGGCGCAACAGTAGATAAAGATGGATTGTTAAAAGTTGCTGAAGGCGGTACTGTATTTCTTGATGAAGTAAGCGAAATTCCAATTCAACTTCAGGTTAAATTGTTACGCGCACTTGAGCAGAGAGAAATTACACCTGTTGGCATGACAGAACCGATCAAAATAGATGTACGAATTATTGCTGCAACAAATCGAGATTTGCGCAAAGAAGTTGAGAATGGCAAATTCCGGGACGATCTTTATTATCGGTTGAATGTTGTTGAAATCGATTTGCCATCACTCAAAGAACGTCTTGGTGATATTCCCATTCTTGCACAACATTTTCTCGATGTATTTAAAAAGCAAATGAGCAAACCAATTCAGGGATTTGCTAACGAAGCGATGCATGCATTACTTCAGTATCAATGGAAAGGCGAAGTAAGAGAATTGGAAAATGTTATTGAACGAGCTGTCATATTTTGCGATGGAGACTTTATCGGACTCAAACATCTTCCTGAATATATAAGGCCTAAAGAAGATATTTCGTCTTTGTCCTCTGGTCAAGGGACACTTAAGGATGCAGTTAAGAATTTTGAACGGCAATTTATTCAACAAACGCTTTCAGCTTATGGGCAAAACAAAGAAACCGCAGCTAAGGCTTTGGGAGTTAGCCTATCTTCCCTCTATCGTAAAATAGGAGAGCTGCAAATTCCGACCCATTAAATAGAATTGCCTGTTTGTCTTGTTAAATTTTTCTTATAGATTGCCTTTGAAAAAAGGTTCAATTCTTCTAATTTATAAGAAACTCTTGTAAACCGACTTCCCAAAATCTGCAAACAAGTAGAACGAAGTTTCCTTGCTCTATAAAATCAAACACAATTTACTAGCTTAAGTTACATTAGTAATTACTGGCACAATCCTTGCGACATCTTTGCTAACATTTACATATTCAATAAAAGGAAAAAATGAAGTTACGATGGTGGTTTGTTGGATTAGTTGCTGTTGCTGCCGGCAGCATTTTTATGGTTAAGCATAGGGTAGATAACAAGAGAATGTCTCTTAATTTTGTCGATACCGACGATAAAAAAAGTCTTAATAGGTTTCCACATGAAATTATAGAGACTGAATTTGATGGCATGGATTTTTCAGCATAACTTTATTAAATAAAGTTATAGGACTAAAGGAAACATTAGTATGTCCAATGATGCAACAATAATTTCGCATGACAAGCCGTTGAAGTCATCAAGTTCTATCATTTCACAAAAGCGCGTTCTTGTTTTTAGTCCGGATACAGATTTGGCACGGTTTCTTTTACTAAATCTCGAAGATAAATTCCAGATTGTGCGCGAGCACAAATTGGATTACTTTGAACAAACAGTTAAAGAATTTCTACCAGATTTAATTTTAATCGATCTATTTACTTTTTCTTCAGACATCGTTAAACAGATCGATATCGTGCGTCGAACAGCAATTACAATCCCAATCATAGTCCTGCGCGCATATATGTACCTTACACCTGAGATGAATAAATCAATTGATGATATTACGGATGTAGTATTCTATAAGCCGGTTGATGTAGAACTTATCACACAAGCAATTGAGGATTTGTTGAAATAAGTATTAAAACCGATAGTTAATGATGCCTTTAGTTTCGAAGCAAGTTAGCAAGCTATAGTTTTTTGGGTTAATGGAAAAATTTTTAGAATATATGGCCAATGGTTGACACACTAAATTAACAAATCGCAATAGTTTATTTTTTATAATGGTAGAACATTCTCGCAGGTATACATTTGAACGCTTTTATTTTTGAACGCAGTGAACTTGAACATCTGATTCAGATTCTTAAACAATGTGGTTATAAAGTCATTGGTCCAATCATGCGTGATAGTGCAATCATTTATGACGAATTGGAAAATTCCAACGATCTTCCTGTGGGCTGGACGGACGAACAAACAAATGGAAAATATAAATTAAAAAATCGCAATGATGCTGCTGTATTTGGTTGGGCAGTCGGGCCGCAATCTTGGAAAAAATTTCTTTTTCCACCAATTCAAAAGATCTTTGCGACCCATAAGAGTACTGAAAGGGACCGATTTACAAAATCAGAAGAAACAAACACAACAAGAACCAACATCAACAAAATATGCATTCTTTGGTGTTCGTCCTTGCGATTTGAACGCAATCAATATACAAGATAAAGTATTTCTCGGCGGGCCTTTTATCGATCCGATCTATGAACAAAAACGTGCCGGAAATTTTGTTGTGACAGTAAATTGCGGACAAGCTGGCGGAACATGTTTTTGTGCATCAATGGGTACAGGACCCAAAGCAGTTAAAGGATTTGATCTTGCGCTAACTGAAGTCCTGAACGGAAAACGACATTACTTTATCGCAGAAGTCGGAACAAAATTAGGTGAAGATGTTCTAAAGAAATTGAAGTGTATAATAGCAACCGATGAAAATCTTGTTGTTGCAAATGAAATACATGAGAAGACATTGAAACAAATGGGACGTTCGCTTGATACGTCTAATCTAAAAAATATTCTTTATCAAAATTCTGAACACCCCCGATGGGAACGAACCGCTGCGCGGTGTCTTACTTGTGCAAATTGCACGATGGTTTGTCCAACCTGTTTCTGTTTTACAATAGAAGATGAAACAGATTTTACAGGCAAGCAAGTAGAACGTATACGAAAATGGGATTCTTGCTTCACGCTTGATTTTTCATATATTCACGGCGGAAGTGTACGCGCTTCTGCAAAAGCTCGTTACCGCCAATGGGTAATGCATAAGCTAGCATCATGGGTAGATCAATTTGGAACATTTGGTTGTGTTGGATGTGGACGCTGTATTACATGGTGCCCGGTTGGGATCGATATCACAGAGGAAGCACGTGCAATTCGCGAAAATCAGTCATGAGCTATTATATTAATTAAGGAAAAATGCTATGGAAGACCTAAAAAATATTCTTGCAGAGCATCCGTTCTTCAAAGAATTAAATGAAGAATATTTTGCACTCGTTGTTGGATGTGCATCTAACATGCGTGTAGACGCTGGCAAGATGATTCTCCGTGAAGGTGAAGAAGCAAATCATTTCTATCTCATCCGATCAGGAAAAGTAACGCTCCAAATTATGACGCCAAACAAAGGCCCGCTAATTATTGAAACACTCCATGAAGGTGATATTCTCGGTTGGTCTTGGCTTGTACCGCCGTATACTTGGCATTTTGAAGCAAAAGCAATCGAGCTTACTCGTATGATTGCTCTTGATGGCAAATGTTTAAGAAATAAGTGTGAAAACGATCACAACCTTGGTTACGAATTACTCAAACGCTTTGCAGATATAATGGTAAAGCGACTTGAATCTACACGCTTACAACTTTTGGATATTTATGGTGATCGATCCTGAATTAAAATCAGTCAAAGTAGATTACAGACGGAATTCAATGCTTTCAAGACCGTTTCAAATACAGCGGGTGAAACATGAAACAGAAGATACTTTCACAATTGAATTAAAACCTGTAGCTGATTTGGAAGAGTTTGCATTTCAGCCAGGACAGTTCAACATGATATATGTGTATGGTGTTGGTGAAATTCCAATTTCGATTAGCGGTGATCCAGCAAACTCGCGTATGCTTGTACATACAACACGCGCTATTGGCACTGTGACTAAAGCAATGGATAAAATGCGTCGAGGAGATATTTTAGGAATTCGTGGTCCTTACGGAAAACCTTGGCCGTTAGATAAAGCAAACGGATTGGATGTTGTCTTTATTGCAGGCGGTATTGGATTGGCTCCATTGCGTCCAGCGCTGTACGAGGTCGTTGCACACCGCGATCAATACGGAAAAGTTGTTTTGCTATATGGAACACGTTCACCGTTGGATGTTCTATTCCGTCAGGAATTAGAAAACTGGCGTGCACGTTTTGATCTAGAAATTTATGTTACGGTTGATCGGGCAATGAGCGGCTGGCGCGGTAATGTTGGAGTAGTAACGAATCTTATCTCACGGGCGCCGTTTAATCCGCGAAATACTATGGCGTTCGTCTGCGGCCCGGAAATTATGATGCGATTTACAGCAATGGAATTACATAAGCGTGGCGTAGAGAACGAACATATTTTTGTTTCATTAGAACGTAATATGAAATGCGCGATCGGCTTATGCGGACATTGTCAGTTTGGGTCTGTCTTTGTCTGTAAAGATGGACCAGTATTCCAGTATAGCAAAATCAAAGATATGCTTGTGAAATGGGAAATTTAAAGAACATGAAAATGTCAGCTAAAAAGACGAAGGCTCAAAAAAAGATGTCTGTCAAACTTCCTCGCAAATCCAAACTTGCTGTGTGGAAATTTTCATCTTGCGACGGGTGTCAATTAAGTCTGCTCGATTGTGAAGACGAATTTTTTACTATCACTGAGCATATTGAGATTGCTAACTTTCTTGAAGCATCGCGTGCAGTCTCGAAAGGTCCTTACGACATATCGTTGGTGGAAGGCTCTATTACCACACCACATGATGCCGAACGTGTACACCAAGTGCGGAGGCAATCGAAAGTTCTAATTACTATTGGAGCTTGCGCTACTGCCGGGGGCATTCAAGCACTGCGTAATTTCAAAGACATAAAGCAATTCATCTCGGTAGTGTATGCTAATCCAAAATATATCGAGACGCTAAACAAATCTACACCGATTGCCGACCACGTCTTTGTTGATTTCGAATTACGCGGCTGTCCAATCAACAAACGTCAATTATTGGAAGTTATAAATGCTTATCTCAACGGCCGCAAACCAAATATACCTGCATATGCTGTCTGTATCGAATGTAAGCGGCGTGGTATTACTTGTGGTCTTGTGGCGCACGGCCCAACATGTCTTGGCCCAGTTACACAAGCAGGTTGTAATGCATTATGCCCATCATACCACCGTGGCTGTTATGGTTGTTTTGGACCAAAAGAAACACCGAACACTTCTTCACTTAGTACATATTGGAATTCACTCGGAGTGAAGGAAGATGAACTGATGCGATTGTTCCGTGGACTAAACGCTTACGCTGAAGCATTCCGAAAAGAAAGCGAAGCACATGAAAAGTAAAACGATAAAAGTTGATTATCTTGCTCGTGTGGAAGGCGAGGGCGGATTGTTAGTAAAAGTCATCGGTAACAAAGTTGCAGACGTTAAGTTTAATATTTTTGAACCACCACGGTTCTTTGAGGCATTTCTCCGCGGCAGACATTACAGCGAGGCACCGGATATTACCGCGCGTATCTGCGGTATTTGTCCCGTTGCGTATCAAATGAGTTCTGTTCATGCGATGGAAAACGCGTTTGGTGTTACGCTAGATGGGCAGCTCCGTGCGCTGCGTCGATTGTTGTACTGTGGTGAGTGGATTGAAAGTCACGCACTCCACATTTTTATATTGCACGCACCAGATTTTCTTGGCTACGCTGATGTGATTCAAATGGCAAAAGATCACAGCTCTGTTGTCCAAATGGCATTAAGGATAAAGAAAATTGGCAATGATATTGTTAATATTATTGGCGGAAGAGAAATCCATCCAATCAATGTCCGTGTTGGCGGCTTTTACAAATTGCCGACAAAACAGGAACTTGAAAAATTAGTTGAACCGTTAAAGTGGGCAGTCGATTCATCTATTAAAACAGTAAAATTTGTGGCTAAACTTTCTTTTCCAGATTTTGAACGCTCATACGAATATGTTGCATTGCACCACGAACAAGAGTATCCATTTAATGATGGGCGGTTAATTTCTAATAAAGGATTGAATATCGAAATTAACAGTTATGAAAATTATTTTATCGAAGAACAAGTCTCACACTCCAACGCACTTCACTCTATGTTAAAAGAACGTGGTGCGTATTGCGTAGGACCAATAGCGCGCTATAATTTGAACTTCGATAAGCTTACGCTTACTGCACAGGATGCAGCAAAGTCGGCAGGTATCGAAAAGGGAACGAATAATCCGTTCAAGAGCATAATTGTTAGATCTGTGGAGATGCTTTATGCATGCGAAGAAGCGCTGCGCATTATAAAAGAGTATGAAATGCCGGAGAAAGCAGCGGTAAATATTCAACCGAAAATCGGAACTGGATACGGGTGCACTGAAGCACCGCGAGGTATTCTTTTTCACCGATATCGTTTAGATGAACAGGGAATTATTCTGGATGCTAAGATTGTTCCGCCAACATCACAGAATCAGAAAACCATTGAGCAAGATTTATATGAATTCATTCCACCGCGGTTGCATCTTTCACGCGAAAAACTTACATGGCAATGTGAACAGGCTATCCGTAATTATGATCCGTGTATTTCTTGTGCAACTCACTTTGTGAAGCTTGAAATTGTAGATAAACAAATATAGTGATGTTCGATGGTAATAAAATTTTTTCGAGTGATTTTAGGTCGTAAATGTGCAATAGTGAAGGAGATAAATGCAATCAAATGGCTTCTCATTGGTATCGGTAACGAATATCGAAATGATGATGGTGTCGGGCTCCTGATTGCGCGGGAGATTTGTAAGAAAAATCTTACATCAGTAACTGTAAAAGAAGTTTCCGGCGAAGGTGCTGAATTAATAGAAGCATGGCAAGGATTTAATAATGTTATTATTGTAGATGCGGTTTCATCTGGCGCAAAATTAGGAATGATTTTTAAAATTGATGCAATTAACGAAATTGTACAGACCAAATTTTTTCATTATTCATCTCATGCATTCAGTGTCGCTGAAGCGATAAAGTTAGCAAAGGAAATGAAAATGTTGCCCCCAAGATTATTACTATATGGAATTGAAGGATCAAATTTTAAAGCAGGATTAGAAATATCGCACACTGTGCAGGAGTCAGCAAAACAAATTATTGAACAGATTTTGAATGAAATAGAAATAAATTATTAGTAAATTAAATATTCTGATTATTAATGGTTGTATGTATTATATCAAGTGATGTTACGGAACACTTTTTGCTCAAGGAGAAATGAATGCGATTAAACTTTCCACTTTTTTCTCGCTCGGACGAATCTATTAAAATCGAGTCGACGAAAAAAGTATACCGACGTATCAAGTTTGAGGCTGAGCTTGATCATGGCTTTGGCGAACATATTGCCGAGAAGGCATATGGACAAAAACTATTAGGTTGCATCCAATGCGGCACATGTAGCGCAACCTGTCCTCTTTCACATTATATGGATTATACACCGCGTAAAGTTATAGCAATGACGCGCGAGGGATTTAAAGAAGAAGTACTGAATTCGCTCACAATCTGGCTTTGTTCGTCATGTTATTCATGCACAGTAGAATGTCCACGGCAAATCCATATCACTGAGATTATGTATGCGCTTAAGCGTGAAGCACTTCAATTAGGTTTTCATCCGAAACGCCTGCCGATTCCTGTTTTCGCAAAAGAATTTTACAAGCGCGTGTTGAAAGATGGACGCAATACTGAAAGTTGGCTGCTTGTCAGCTTATATTTACGTACTAATCCATTTGCTATGCTTAAAGAAGCAGTGATGGGACTAAAGTTGTTTTTCAGAGGCCGTCTCACCATTGGCAGAGAGCGGATAAAGGGACGTAGTCAACTTCATGCAATTCTAGGAAACACAAAGGGAGGATCGGTGTTATGAAATATCTCTATTATCCTGGCTGTTCTTTGCGAAGTACAGGGCGAGCATACGATGAATCACTTCTCGCTGTTTTTAAAAAATTAGAAATTCAATTGGAAGAAATAAACGACTGGAATTGCTGTGGTGCAACGTCATATTTTGCAATAGATGAAATAGATGCATTTGCACTTGCTGCACGTAATCTTGCTTTAGCTGAAAAACAATCTTCTGAAGAAACAGTTAATATAATTGCACCATGCAGTGCATGCTATCTTGGTCTTCTTAAGACTGAGCGTTTTCTCGAGGATGTCCCGGATGTCAGCGCAAAGATCAATGCTAAATTGGGAAAAGCCGGACTTCATTATGATGGTCGTGTTAATGTACGTCATCCGCTTGACGTGCTCGTGAATGATTATGGAATAGAAAAAATAAGTAAACGTGTTGAAATTCCTCTTAAAGGTGTCAAAGTCGCTTCATACTATGGATGTCAGGTTGTTAGGCCATATTCTACATTTGACAATGCTTATAATCCAGAAACGATGGAAAGACTTGTGAAAGCAATTGGTGCCGATCCCGTTGAATGGTCGCTAAAAACTCGATGTTGCGGAGGCAGTTTGACAGGGACAATTCAGGAAGCAGGATTGCGGCTTAATCGCTTTTTATTGAGAGATGCACAAGAAAATGGAGCAGAGATTATACTTACATGTTGTCCTCTCTGCCAGCATAATATGGAATGTTATCAACCGCGAATAAATCGTATGTATGGAGAGGAAATAGACATTCCAGTAATGTACTTTACACAATTGATGGGTATTGCACTCGGGCTTTCGGAGAAAGAAATGAGTATACAGAGATTATTCAAGAAACCTTCGCTCAAGCGATTTACACAGAAAGGAGCGACGGCAAATGCATGGTAATGGACAAAACGGACCGATTCGTATTGGATTTTACGTCTGTCACTGCGGGCATAATATCGCAAGTATTATAGATGTAATAGCGGTTGCGGATTATGTAAAGACATTGCCAGGAGTTACTGTTTCACGCGACTATAAATATATGTGCTCAGATCCGGGACAGGAACTTATCCAGAAAGATATTAAGGAACATTCTCTTACGCGAATTGTTGTAGCTTCGTGTTCACCGCTGTTGCACGAACACACATTCCGCACAGCTGTAGAAAAAGGCGGTATTAATCCTTATTACTTTCAGATGGTAAATATCCGCGAAAACGATTCATGGGTACATACAGATAAAAATGCTGCGACAGAGAAAGCAAAGGATCTCGCGCGTGCTGCAGTGCAGCGTGTATTTCATCACAAAGCGCTTGAAACAAAGCATGTAAAAATTCATCCTGATGTGCTCGTTGTTGGAGGCGGCATTGCAGGAATTCATGCATCACTCACACTTGCAAATGCCGGCAAGAAAGTGTACCTCGTGGAAAAAGATCCAACAATCGGTGGCCATATGGCGATGTTTGATAAAACATTCCCGACACTCGATTGTGCTGCTTGTATTCTTACACCAAAAATGTCTCAAGTAAAGAATCATCCGAATATTACACTGTGGACGTATTCGGAAGTTGAAAAAGTTGATGGTTATGTAGGCAACTACAAAATTTCCGTTAAAAGGAAACCGCGTTATATCAATGAAGAATTATGTGTCGGATGTATGGATTGCATTGAGAAGTGTGTCTATAAAGAAGGCAAGACACCGGATGAATTTAACGTAGGACTTAGCAAGAGAAAACCCGTTTATATTCCATTCCCACAAGCAACTCCACAAATTGTACTTATTGATAGGGAAACTTGCATCGAATTCAAATCAGGACGTTGCAAAAAAACTTGTTTAGAAGTATGCGACCGTGAAGCAATAGATTTTACACAGAAGGAAGAAATAAAAGAAATAGAAGTTGGTACAATTATTCTTGCAACAGGGTACCAAACTTTCGATGCTAAGAGAACTCCATATTACGGCTATGGAAAATATCCAAATGTTTATACTTCATTAGAAGTTGAACGCCTTGTCAACGCTTCCGGCCCGACTAGTGGTGAAGTAATTCTGCGCGATGGGAATCATCCGAAATCAATTGGTATTATCCATTGTGTTGGCTCGCGTGATAAAAATACAAACCGTTGGTGTTCGCGCACATGTTGTATGTATTCTCTAAAACTGGCACATTTGCTGAAAGAACATACCGATGCTGAGGTTTATAATTTCTATATCGATATGCGTACACCAGGGAAAGGATACGAAGAATTTTACGATAAACTGCTCGAAGAAAACGTACACTTTATTCGAGGTCGTGTAGCAGAAGTGACCGATTCTGCAGTTAGGCCTGATGAAGAAGGAAAACTTATAATCCGTGCAGAAGACACAATGATCGGCATTGTGCGGCGTGTACCAGTTGATATGGTTGTACTCTCTGTTGGAATGGAACCTCAAGCTGATTCGCAAGATGTTCGACGTATGTTTAATATATCATGTTCAACTGAAGGATTTTTCCTTGAACGTCATCCAAAACTTGCACCAGTGGATACTTTTACTGATGGTATCTTCATTGCTGGCGCTTGCCAGGGTCCAAAAGATATACCTGATAGTGTTGCACAAGCAGGTGCTGCCGCCGCTCAAGCACTTACATTGATTGATACCGGTGAGATTGAATTGGAACCGAATACTGCATTTGTTGTCCAAGATGAATGCTCGGGGTGCCGCACGTGTCTAACAATATGTCCTTACAATGCAATTTCTCGGGATGAAGCAAAGCAAAAGGCATTTATCAATGAAGCGCTTTGCAAAGGATGCGGAACGTGTGTTGCAGCGTGTCCTTCCGGTGCAATCAAGCAAAACTTATTTGATGATGAAATGATATTTAGTGAGATTGATGGTTTATTGAAAATTGAACAGAACGCATGCTGTTAAATGCGAACTTGGAGAAGAAAAAAAATATGTCAACAATAATTGAACAAGAAAAAAAAGTAAATACATGGGAACCGCGTATTGTTGCATTTTTCTGCAACTGGTGTACGTACACAGCAGCAGACCTTGCAGGCGTCTCGCGACTTCGTCACGCACCAAATTCACGCATCATCCGTGTAATGTGCTCTGGCCGTGTTGATCCGCAATTCATTCTTGATGCTTTTTCCAAAGGGGCTGATGGTGTCCTCATCGGGGGCTGTCATCCCGGCGATTGTCATTATATGGAAGGAAATTACAAAGCACTCCGTAGAATGCAGTTTCTTAAACGAATGCTGAAAGATATGGGAATTGAAGAAAAAAGATTTCGCCTTGAATGGATATCCGCTTCAGAAGGAGAACGAGTAAAATTAGTCATTAATGAAATGACGGAGCAAGTGCGTGCGCTCGGTCCATTAGGATTGCCGAAAAAATTTGAAGAATGGGATAAAGAAATGGAATCACTTGAACTTGCTGTAAACGGGAAGGAGGAAGCTGTCCATGCCTGATAAACCGAAAGTAGCTTTTTACTGGTGCGCTTCCTGCGGCGGCTGTGAGGAATCAGTTGTAGATCTGGCAGAAAACATTCTTGATGTTATTGCGGCAGTGGATATCGTGATGTGGCCTGTTGCTATGGATTTCAAGAAAAAAGATGTTGAAGCGATGGACGATGGATCGATTCTGGTCTCGTTCGTTAATGGAGCAATACGAACGTCGGAACAAGAAGAAATGGCGAAGTTGATGCGGAAGAAAAGCAAGCTTATCATTGCTTACGGTTCTTGCGCGCATATGGGAGGTATTCCCGGTCTCGCTAATCAATTTCAACGTGAAGAAATTCTTAAATATATTTTTGAAGAATCACCTTCTACAGTAAATCCGGAAAAGACACGTCCTGAAGTTAAAGTTATAACAAACGGAAGTGCTGTCACGCTTCCGAATTTCTTTCATGTCGTCCGCGCGCTCGATCAGGTAATTGATGTCGATTATTATTTACCAGGTTGTCCGCCGACTCCGAAATTACTTAAGCAAGCCGTCGAAGCACTCCTTTCTGGAAAGCTGCCTGAAAAAGGCGCAGTGCTCGCACCTGATATTGCACTCTGCGATGAATGCCCGAAAAAAGACACAAAGCCCAACGATTTGAAATATAAAGATTTCAAACGTCCGCATATGACACAAATAGATCCGAATACTTGTTTATTAGCGCAAGGTATTGTCTGTATGGGGCCGGCAACACGCGGCGGCTGTGAAGGTGTCTGTATTTCCGGTAATATGCCGTGCACAGGATGCTTCGGACCGACCTCGCATGTGAAAGACCAGGGAGCAAAAATTCTTTCTGCTCTTGCATCGCAAGTAGAAGCAAAAGAAGAAAAAGAGATTGACGAAACACTTGCAGCCATTCCAGATCCGATTGGAACATTTTATAGGTATGGTTTGCCAGTATCGCTTTTGAGAAGAAAGAATTTTTAAATGATGTTTCTTAGAAAAACGATAGAAGAATTATTTTCATCGAAATGTAAAAAGGATAAAAAACTCAGTATATCAATTAATAAAATCACGCAGTTACAATGTTTATAGATTCTGAGTTGGAATGCGGTAACAATTATCTATGTAAACAGATTGATTAGAACAAGGAATGAAAATGGAAGCAACAACAAAATTACGACGCGTCACAATTGATCCTATTACGCGACTTGAAGGCCACGGAAAAATAGACATTTTTCTCGATGATAAAGGCGAAGTGACGAAAGCGTATTATCAAATACCTGAACTACGCGGCTTCGAGATTTTTTCAAAGGGGCGACCTGCTGAAGATATGCCGCAAATTACAAGCCGCATCTGTGGCGTTTGTCCAACAGCACATCATATGGCTGGAACAAAAGCGCTGGATGATTTGTATAAAGTTGATCCACCGCCTGCGGCAAAAAAAATCCGCGAGCTTATTTACAATCTCTTCATGCTTGAAGACCATGCATTACATGTGTACATTCTTGGCGGCCCTGATTTCATCGTGGGACCGGATGCACCGAAGGAATTACGCAACGTTGTCGGTGTTATCGGCAAAGTAGGTGTTGACGTTGGTAAAAAAGTAATCTCGATGCGGCGCCGTCTGCGCGAGCTTATTAGCTATCTCGGCGGTAAAGTAATTCACCCTGTCTTTGGACTACCCGGCGGTGTTTCAAAAGGAATTGCACAAGAAGATTTGCCAAAGTTCAAGGAAGTGGTCAACGATGGGTTAGATTTTGCTAAATTCACTTTACAGGTTTTTAAAGATATTGTTTTGAAGAATGACGCATATGTCAAGATGATTACTTCTGATACTTATACGCACAAAACATATTACATGGGTCTGGTTGACGAAAAAAATAAAGTGAATTTCTATGATGGGAAAGTTCGCGTGGTTGATCCATCTGGAAAAGAATTTTTAAAATTTGCGCCGCAACAGTACCTTGAACATATCTCCGAACAGGTTGAACCATGGAGTTACGTAAAATTCCCTTATCTCAAAAAAATTGGATGGAAAGGATTTATTGACGGCGCTGACAGCGGCGTTTATTCTGTTGCTCCGCTTGCTCGCCTCAACGCTTCAGATGGCATGGCAACTGCTGAATCACAAAAAGCGTGTGATGAACTCTATAAAACTTTAGGCGGAAAACCAGTGCATATGACTCTGGCAAATCATTGGGCTCGTGTAGTGGAAATGTTGCAAGCCGCAGAAAAATGTGTTGAACTCGTGAATGATATTGAAATTACCAGCAAAGATATCCGCACTATTCCAACAAAGACACCTACTGTTGGTATTGGCATCGTAGAAGCTCCCCGCGGGACATTAATCCATCATTATGAAACTGACGAACGAGGACTGATCACAAAGGTCAATTTAATTGTTGCTACTGCACACAATGGCGCTCGTATTGCTATGGGTGTTGATAAAGCAGCAAAGGGTTTAATACATAGCGGAAAAGTAAATGATGGTCTTTTAAACATGGTTGAAATGGCATTCCGTGCATACGATCCTTGCAATGCCTGTGCAACGCATTCATTACCGGGTGAAATGCCGCTTGTTATCCGAATCTATAGTCAGAATGGTGACTTGATAAATGAATTAAAACGGTAACGGAAAAAGATTATTTCATCGTGTCGATATTCTTGTAATGAAGGGACAGAAATGAGTGTCACTTCGCTCTTTATCTTCATCATATGTACTTTTATCAACGGCATATTCACCTGGAAATATTCGATCAGAGCCAATCGCCCTCATGGTATTCCACGGTTTTTTGCTTTTGAGTGCATCGTCTTACTTGTTCTCTTTAATACGCATGTGTGGTTTAAACAACCATCGATGTGGAATCAACTCATTTCTTGGATATTGCTCTTCGCTTCGATTCTCTTCGCCGTTAGTGGTTTCTTCCTTCTTCGATTCATTGGTAAGCCAAAAGGTGATTTTGAGAATACTTC
The DNA here is from genome assembly GCA_963833465.1 of Ignavibacteriota bacterium. GTDB lineage: Bacteria > Bacteroidota > Ignavibacteria > UBA10030 > UBA10030 > Fen-1298. The sequence continues at coordinate 305,767 of CAWHXW010000003.1, forward strand.
GAGCCTTGTTGTTATTGGGCTCTACAGGTTTATCCGTCATCCACTTTATGCATCCCTTCTCTTTTTGGGATGTGGTGTATACTTCAAACATATAACAATTACGACCACCGTGCTTGCGATAATCAATTTTATTGCGCTCATTGCAACAGCGAAAAAAGAAGAACACGAGATGTTAAAAAAATTTGGCAAAGAGTATATTGATTATATGAAAAACACAAAAATGTTTATTCCATTTATTTTATAAAAAGGAAGTACTATGAAACAATTTTTATCTTGGTTTCTCATTGGTAGTCTCGGAATGAGTACAGTTGATGGCACAGCCTGAACGCCGAGATAAAGTAGTATTCAAGGAATCAAAAAATGAATTTTGGGATTCTATCGAAACAACACTTGAAAAGTATTATAAGAAGGATTCAACCGCGAATAAAAACCTGCGGGTTGATTTTAGTCAATTTAATCCACCAAAATCTCTAGATGAGTTCACAATGTACTGGCATAACCAGCCCATATCGCAAGCAAGATCTGGCATGTGCTGGTGCTTTTCAACGACCTCGTTTTTCGAATCAGAAATATATCGTCTCACAAACCGTAAAATAAAACTTTCTGAACTCTACACAGTTTATTGGGAATATGTTGAGAAGGCGCGGGGATATGTTCGGACTCTTGGAAATCAGGAGTTTGGCGAAGGATCAGAGTCAGATGCTGTGATACGTATATGGAAGAATCATGGTATTGTCCCGGCAAATGCGTACACAGGGTTACTCAAGAGTCAACCTTTTCATGATCATTCCAAAATGTTTACAGAACTAGATACATATCTCAAGTCTCTCAAAATTTCGAATAATTGGGATGAAGATGTGGTAGAGCATCATGTCAAATCCATTCTCAATTATTACATTGGTGCGCCCCCGGAGAAGATTCTAGTTGATAACAAGGAGATGACACCGAAGGAATATTTAGAAAAGGTTGTCAGATTGAATCTGGATGAGTATGTGGAACTTGTTTCTCTTGCCGACCGCCCATATTACTCATGGGTGGAATACGATGTGCCAGATAACTGGTGGCATAGTAGAAACTACTTCAACGTTCCGTTGGACGATTTTATGACGGTGATAAAAAATGCTATTCGTTCTGGATATACAGAGGCAATTGGCGGTGATGTTTCAGAACCGGGTATCGATGGGCATGCCGGCATTGCCGTTGTACCGACGTTTGATATTCCGCCACAGTATATTGATGAAAACGCACGCATTTTCAGATTTAAAAATGGTACAACTGGTGATGACCATGGTATTCATTTAGTTGGTTATACACAAAAAGATGGAATAGATTGGTACCTGATAAAAGATTCAGGTTCCGGCTCTCGCAACAATTCACATCCAGGGTATTTCTTTTTTCATGAAGATTATGTGAAATTAAAAATGCTTGGAGTGATGCTTCCCAAAATTGCAATGCCTGAGATTGCCAAGAGAATGGGGAAATAATCTCTATGGGATAACGCTGATCTTCATGAGCTTTTTCAATTGATTGTTTAACTTTGAGTTCAACGAGAACACTTTTTTCTACTAAGAGTTCCGCAATAAAGTTGCCGACAGGTTTCTCTCCATAGACAACTTGCAGTTCTTTTTGTTGCTCGACAACGATTCCATTATTTTTCAACTCTTTCAACAAGACATTTTCGTATACTTTTTCATGAAATCCAGCATCAATTGTGTTTTGAATTTGAATGCGAATCCGATTATTTTTTCGGTAAGGTCACTTAATGGATATTCATCGGTAGATTTTTTGTCAATGGTAGTTGCCTTATTTATTTTACAAATCAGAGAAATCAATTATCATTTTTTTATCTGTGTATTTCAGCGGCATCATCAGCAGATTCTTGGCAGTTGCTCACCTGAAAGCATGTCCACAACACGTGAACCGCCGATAAGCGTCTTCATAATTACAGTACCCGGATGATCGGCAACAACATCGCCAATTACAACAGATTTTTCTCCAAGTGGGTTCGAGCGCATTACTGCAAGCACTTTTTCTGCCGCCATTGGAGCAACGAAAGCAAGAAGCTTACCTTCATTTGCTACATACAGCGGATCGAAGCCAAGAATTTCGCATGCACCTAAAACTTCTTCTGATACAGGTATTTGATTTTCAAAAATATTAATTCCAATTGAAGCGCTCTCGGCAATTTCATTTAATGCCGATGCGACTCCTCCGCGTGTCGGGTCGCGAAGAACGTGAATTTCTCGACTTGCCGCAAACATCGTCTCTACTAAGCCGTTCAGCGGTGCACAGTCGCTTTCAATCTGAGTTTCAAACTCCAATCCTTCTCTTACAGACATAATAGCGATTCCATGATCAGCAATTGTTCCGCTTAAAATAATTTTATCGCCTACTTTTGCATGCCGTGGACTGATTCGAACTTCATTTGGAATAATGCCGATTCCAGATGTATTGATAAAGATTTTATCTCCTTTTCCTCGATCCACTACTTTTGTATCACCTGTAACAAGTTGAATTCCTGCCGTCTTTGCTGCAGATTCCATTGAAAGCACAACGCGCCATAAATCTTCCATTGGAAATCCTTCTTCAATAATAAATGCAGAAGAAAGATAAAGCGGACGCGCGCCGCACATGGCAAGGTCATTCACAGTTCCGTTCACAGCGAGTCTGCCAATATCTCCGCCTGGAAAAAATATTGGGTTGATGACATACGAATCAGTAGAAAATGCAAATTGCTTCCCGTCAATAGAAAATATAGCGCCGTCGTGTAGCGGCTCGAGCAATTCATTCTTAAATTGCGGTAAAAAAATATTTTTAATCAATTGGTGTGAAAGCTTTCCACCGCCGCCGTGTGCAAGCAGAATATTTTTGTATTCAGTAATCGGCATCGGACAAGCGAAGCCGTTGTTCAGATCTATTAATTTTTCGCTCATTGCTTCAATATTTATGTGTTTATAGAGATGACTTGTTTTTATCCAATGCGTTTCTGATTTTTGAAAGCACTTCTTCTATAACATATGGTTTTTGGAGAAATCCCATCACTCCGGCACTTTCTAATTTCGTTTTTATATCTGGCTCAAAATATCCGCTGGCGAATATCATTTTTACTGCAGGGTTTATCTCTTTGAGTTTGTTAAATTCACTTTCACCTGATAATTTTGGCAATCCCATGTCACTGATAACGAGTGCAATCTCATTTGCATGCTGGCGGTAAACATCCACAGCTTCGATGCCGTCTTTTGTGGTAATTACAGTATAGCCGTGCGTTTCGAGAAGAAGCTGTGCCATCTCGCGCAGCAGGTCTTCATCTTCAACAACAAGAAGTGTCTCGGTTCCGCCCTGAACTTTTTCTTCTGCTTTACTCGCTTCAATTGTTGCAGCGCTTTCTTTTGGAACTGGCAAGTACAGGTGGAAAGTTGTTCCGCTTCCGACCGTACTTTCCACGTCAATAAATCCATGGTGAGCTTGAACAACGCCGTACACCACAGAAAGACCCAATCCTGTTCCTTTACCTTTTTCTTTTGTTGTAAAGAAAGGGTCGAAAATTCTATTACGAGTCGTTTCGTCTATTCCTATTCCACCATCTGCTACTACTATGCACATATAACGCTGCTCATTTGCCGCTGGGAAACGCTGCCGCAAATTATTACCCAGTTCTATATTAGCTTTAATTGTAATAACTCCGCCGTTAGGCATTGCATCCCGCGCATTGACGCATAGATTGAGTAATATCTGGTGAACTTGTGTGTGATCGGCATTGATAAGTGGAATCTGTGGTTCTATTTCTTTTTCAAAAGTGATGGTTTTTGGAAATGTCTGATGTAACATTGATACTAACTCATTTATAATATCTGTAACATTAATCGGCTCAAAGGATACTTCAGTTTTGCGGGCAAAAGTAAGAATTTGTCTGACTAATGCTGCACCTCGATCGACTGCTTGTCTAATTGCGTTCACTCCGTCGGAAAATTTCTGTGGATTATCTTTCATGGAGTGAAGGATAGATATATATCCAAGAATGATAGCAAGAATATTATTGAAATCATGCGCAATGCCGCCGGCGAGCGTACCGATACTGAGCATCTTCTGAGATTGTGTCAACTCTTGCTGAAGTTTCTTTTGTTCTGTAATGTCTTGAAAAACTTCAAGCATTGCCTTACGCCCTTCATACATCATGCCAACATGACTGATCTGGAACGTTTTGCCTCCTAAAACGCCCGTTGTTTCAATAATGTCTGGTTTGCCAAATGAGATTCCTCTCTTTAGCGGACAGTTTTCGCATTGCTGGTTGTTGTCTTTATATACCTGCCAGCAGCACATATCCACCGCGTCAACCGTAAGCATTTCTTTCATAGTTTTACTGATGAAGAGAATATTTCCTTCTTCATCAACAATGTTCATTCCAAATGGCATTGTCTGGATGAGCAGGTCGTTAAAGGCATGCGTTTGGCGAAGCGCTTCTTCTGCCTTTCGGTGTTGAGTGAGATCGGAGAAGAAGACGAGCATGTAATCACTCAATGATGTAAAAGTAGATTCGACGTACTTTGTTGAGCCGTCTTTGCAAGTGATTACAGATTCTATCGGTTCAGGTTCTCGGTTTTCCCGCTGCGACTTTTCAAGAGATGTTCGCCAAGCTGCTTCGATTTGATTTCTGTATTCTTCCATCGGATATGCTTTAGGCCACCATGCAAGCAGTGAGGTTATATCTGTTTGTTCATATCCAAAAAGTTCAGTGAACCGATGGCTGACATACTCAATTTTTTGGTTTTTTCCGGAGAATACAACGATAGAAATAGGTGCAAATTCGACTAACGTTCTGAAAAGTTCTTCACTTCTTTGCAATGCTTCTTCTGCATGTCTGCGTTCGGTGATGTCTTCGATCATAGCAAGAAAGTACAGAAATCGTTTGTCTTTATCGCGAATTGCCGTAATAGTTGCCGCTCCCCAAACAATCGTTTTATCTTTTCGTATATAACGTTTTTCTGTGTGATAGACAGGGATTTCTCCGGCAAAAAGCTTTTTAACCGATTCAATATCTTCTGTGATATGGTCTGGATGTGTAATATCTTTGAAGGTCAGTGAAGTTAATTCGCTTTCTTCATAGCCCATCATTGTGCAAAAAGCAAAATTGACCTTAATAAAATTTAAATCCGGGTCAGAAGTTGCCATTCCTAAGGGACTTTCCTCAAATATTCTTCGGAAACGTTCTTCGCTTTCACGTAAAGAAACTTCTGCCTGTTTTTTCTCCGTGATATCTTGAATAGTACCCGAACATCTTCAAAGGTTGCCCATTCGAATCGAATTCTAAATTACCAAGACCATGTAACCAGCGTACAGCCCCATCACTAACACGAACAATTCTGTATTCTTGATCAAAAGGATTCTTATTCTTAATGACATATTCCTTCAAGTATTGAGACATTTTATCGCGATCCGCTTGATGTATAATACTTTCCCAACCTTGAACATTTTTGATATAATTTTTATCGATTCCAAAAATTTCGTCTAACATTTTTGATGATGTCCAAAATCCGGAAACAACGTCAAGTATATAATGCCCTATGTTAGCAACGCGTTGCGCTTCTTGGAGTTTTGTCTCACTTTCACGTAGAGTTTCCTCCGCTCGTTTTCTTTCTGTGATGTCTCGAATAATATTTTGGAAGTATCTTTTTCCCTCAATCTTAATAAATTGTGAACTAATTTCGACGGGAAACTTTGAGCCATCTTTTCGACGATGCTCAGTTTCATAGACTAGTCCGCCCCGGTCCTCGTGCTGATTCATTTGTTTATCGATCTCGGAGTGCGGCTCAGCGCCTGGATATCTTGTATTCTCAATTTATGTATCTCTTCCTGTGAGTAACCGTATGCTTTGCATGCTTGATCATTTGCTTCGACAATTCTGCCGTCCATATCGGCCAGTAAAATAATATCGTTTGCATATTTGATTAGATATTCAAAATGCTTAACGATTGCCTGTCGTTCTACTCGTGCCTCATATTGTTCCCGATAAAACCGGGCTCGTTGATGTCTCCACCATAAAGCGATAATTGCGCCGCATGAAAGAATTAAAAGAAAAAAAGCTAATCCAATAATCCATGCCTGCAATCGAAAAGGAGCAAAGACTTCTTCCTGATCGACTTTTGCTATTATGAACCATGGTGTGTTTTGAATTTTTCTAATTGCCGCTAGAACAGAAATATTACGATAGTCTTTTCCTTCTACAACTCCTTCAATACCACGTGCTGCCATTGACGATGGAATCATTTCGTTGGAAATAGGAATGCGAAAACCAAAAGTAGCATTCTTTTGATATTTAAGTTCGTTCAAATGTACAATTTCATTACCATCACGTTCTATTAGTAATGTTTCAGAACTGCGGCTTGGCGAAGGCCATTTTTTTAGAAGCGGGTATAACGATTGACCGGGATCAATACAAAGTAAAAATATGCCGATAATGCTACTATCATTACGATCTGGTGATATAAGGGGAATCATTAAATCTATATGCACAAATGGAGCATCTTCCGATCTATGTATATCAGAAAAAATAATTTGCCGATTATGGAGGACATCTTGAAAAATTCCTTGTTCATATGAATATTTAAAATTTTTATCTTGCGCAATTGATAGCAGTACATTTCCTTTTTTATCGAGCAGCAAAACTGTCTTGTAACCAGCATCTTCATGAAAAGATTTCATTAACTTAAGAATATCTTGTCTGGAGCTTGATTTTTCAGGCCTCTTTAAGTATTCGCTCACTTGACGAATTAGCGCGGCATTGTTATATGTAAGCTTACCGTCGAGTATTCGCTCTTGACGCCATTTAGTAATTTGTTCCACTTTCAAATCTGCGATTGCGGAAATATGATTCTGAGCATTTGCTTTAAAATGCTGTTGTTGTGATCGATAGAAGAAATAGCCGGTAACAAGAATGCCGATCACTAAAAGAAGAAAGACAATAATAAGAAACCAAGGTATGGTTCGTTTGGGTTCTTGAAATTTCATAAGTTAATATTCCTTCGAACGCTCAGAGTTCTGCGCTTGGTAAATTTATCTTAGCCAATTTTCAATGACGGATCTTTCCATAATGAAAGTACGCCGCACACGCGCCTTCTGAAGAAACCATTGGAGCGCCAAGCGGATGTTCAGGCGTGCATTGAATTCCAAATGCCGAACAATCGTGCGGTTTTTGTAATCCTTGCATTACTTTACCTGCGATACACAACGGCGATTCCTGCGTCCGTATAGCTGCAACATCAAATATATTCTCGGCGTCAAACTCGGTAAACTCATTGCGTAATTTGTAACCGCTCTTTGGAATTGTTCCGATGCCGCGCCACGAGCGGTCTGTAATCTCGAAAACTTTTTGCATCAATTCTTTCGCTGAACGATTCCCTTCTCGTAGAACTACTCGTGCATACTGATTTTCAACTTTTGCATGACCTTCTTCGAGCTGTTTCACAGTCATTAGGATTCCTTGAAGAATATCCACCGGTTCAAAACCTGTTATTACAATCGGCACATGATATTTAGATGCAAGGGGAATATATTCTTCATAACCCATTATTGCGCAGACATGTCCGGCAGCAAGAAATCCTTGAACAAGATTTTCAGGCGATGATAAAATTGCTTCCATTGCTGGCGGGACAAGTACATGCGAACAAAGAATAGAATAATTTTTCAAATTGAGTTGTTTTGCCTGCCAGACAGACATTGCATTTGCAGGAGCAGTGGTTTCAAATCCGACAGCAAAGAAAACAATTTTTTTCTCTGGATTTAGCTGTGCAAGTTTCAATGCGTCGAGAGGAGAATAAACGATACGTACATCTCCACCTGATGCTTTTACAGTCAGCAAATCTTTTTTTGATCCGGGTACTCTAAGCATATCACCGAACGATGTGAAGATTACATCTGATTGTGATGCAATAGTAATCGCTTTATCGATTAATTCGAGCGGTGTGACACATACCGGACATCCAGGTCCGTGTACAAGCGTAAGTGTGGAAGGAAGAAGTTCATCAATTCCTGACTTAACGATTGTATGTGTCTGCCCTCCGCAGATTTCCATAATTGTCCAAGGACGAGTTGTAGAACTTCGGATTTCTTTAATCAGCTTTTCTGCCGAAGTCGCATTTCGATATTCATCAATATACTTCATTCTAATTCTTGCCGTTCATTTCTTTCGTAGTGCGTTTATTCATTTTCAAATTCGTTCATCTTTTCTATAAGATTTAACGTTTCCTGCGCTTCTTCTTCATCCATCATACTGATGGCAAATCCGACATGAACTATAACGTAATTGCCGATTTTAACTTCAGGTACAAGTTCGAGACAGACTTCTTTTTTAATGCCGCCGAAACTTACTTTTCCCATTATTGGCGAAACTGAAGTATCAATTTCTAAGACTTTACCAGGGATTGCGAGACACATATTATTTTCCTTTTCCGACTCAATTTTCAAATTCCAAAATAAACAATCAAACTGTTTTTTAAATTTCTAAAATCCTATTAAATAGTTGCTGGGGAAATTTTTAAGAATCTTAATGTTTTTTCCCGTTGCAAATGGATAGCTGCGTAAGTTTGTCCCAAAGCAATTCCTCCGTCATTTGGCGGTACTCGTTGATGCCAGTACGGGTGAAATCCTTCTTCCCGTAATCGTTTCACTGCATGCTCAGTTAAATATTTATTCTGAAAGCACCCTCCAGAAAGAACAATGCGCTTTTGTTTTATCTTCATTGCTGCTGCCACAATTATTTCAACGAGCGTGTTATGAAACTTTGCTGAAATTATTGATGCGGGAATGTTTTGATAAATATCTTCAAGAATTTCATGTATTATGTTTGCCCAATTAATAATCGTTAGGCAATTTTGATTTTCATTTTCCTCGTCCTGTCTATTATCTTCAATATAAAATGCATATCTTTTCTCCGTTTCGATTCCAGCCGTTAAAAATTCAAGTTCCATCGCTGCCTGACCTTCAAAATTTACAATTTGTCTCAGTCCAATAATTGACGCGACTGCATCAAAAAGTCTTCCTGCGCTCGTTGTAACAGGCATGTTGATGTTCTTTATAAACATCTGTTTTAGCACATCGAGTTCCGCCGATGTAAATGCATTAACGGAAACTAAATCATTACGGTGAAAAATATCGTCGCCGAATAGTTCATATAAAATTCCGAGTGCAATGCGCCTCGGTTCTTTAATTGCTTTTTCCCCACCGGGCAATCGGAATGAACGTAGTGTGGCAACGCGTTCAAATGATGATTCAGTCGTTAATAAAAATTCACCGCCCCAGATATTTTTATCGAGTCCGTAACCTGTTCCGTCCCACGAAACGCCGAGTAATTCTCCTTCCAATTGATTTTCAGCCATGCAGGAAGCGATATGTGCGTAATGATGCTGGATTTCAATAATTGGAATACTCGTACTTCGAGCAAACTTAGATGAAAGATAATCTGGATGAAGATCGCAAACGATTTGTGCCGGCTTTGTATCATACAGCGTTTGGAAATCTGTAATGACTCGATGAAATGCATCTAAAGATTCTTTTGTTTCTAAATCACCAATATGTTGACTGATAAAAACATTTTCCTCTGAAGTCAGCGCAATCGTGTTTTTGAGATGTGCTCCAACTGCAAGTAGGGATGCAGCATGCTGTATCCCTACTGTAATGGGTAATGGAGCATAACCGCGAGCACGGCGTAACACAAATTCACGCTCCATCATGACACGAACTATGGAATCATCTATATGCCGAACAATTGGCCGGTTATGAACAAGAAATATATCTGCAATTCCATTCAGCCGATTAAGAGCTTCATATTCATCCGTACAAATCGGTTCGTCTGATAAATTACCGCTTGTAGCTACAATAGGAGAACCAAGTTCTTTTAATAAGATGTGATGCAACGGTGTGTACGGCAGCATTACACCAAGATATGGATTTGAAGGAGCAACAGATGGTGCAATTCCGAATTGCGAATTATGAGTTATCAAATGTTTTAAAAGAACGATTGGTGATTCTGGAGAGAGCAAAAGCCGTTCTTCAAATTGATCAACTTCACATTCTTTTTTTATTCCTTTTAAGGAAGGAAACATCAACGCAAATGGCTTTTCTTCCCGATGTTTCTGCTGGCGAAGGTAGCGCACTGCTTCATCGTTCTGTGCGTCAACCATAAGATGGAATCCGCCAAGTCCTTTGATAGCGACAATTTTGCCATTTCGAATCGCTTCTACTGCTTGGAGCAATGCATCGTGTTTTTCTGCAATTATGTTTCCTTTTTCATTCCACAATTCTAATTTTGGCCCGCAAACAGGACAGGCATTTGGCTGGGCATGAAATCGCCGATCAAGAGGGTTCTGATACTCATCTTTGCAATTCGGACACATTTCAAATTTTTTCATTGATGTGTTTTGACGGTCGTATGGCAATGCTTCTATAATAGAGAAACGAGGCCCGCAATTTGTGCAATTCGTGAAAGGATAAAGGTAACGGCGATTTGATGCGTCGAAGATGTCGTTCAGACAATCGGGGCAAGTTGAGATATCAGGAAGAACGAGTGCTGTTTTTATTCCGCCGGGATCACTTTTGCGGATTTCGAAAGATGTAAATCCGATTGGATCAAGAAACGAAAATTCTAAACTTTGGATGAAGGCATGCGGCGGAATTTCTTTCTGCAAACGAAGTAAAAATTGATTTAGAATGTTTTTTTCACCTTCGATTTCAATGATAACGCCTTGAGCAGAGTTTGAAATCAAGCCCGGTAGTTTCATTTCTTTCGCTAATCGATAGACAAATGGACGAAATCCAACACCTTGCACAGCACCTCGAATAATAGTTCTGAGGCGTGTTATTTCCGATTTTTTTTGCTTTTTCTGTTGCACTATTTAATAAAGTGCAAAAAAATCTGATGAGAAGCTGTATATAAGAAATCCTTAATTCATAATTGATATAAAAAAGGTTTATTCTTATAAAAAAAAGTATTTAATTAAGCCATATTAAAAACAAACATAAGAGAAAAAACAAATATGATTTGGAACGAATATATTGAATGCATGGATCGGGAACGGCTTGCAAAATTACAAAGTGAGCGATTGTCTGCAATGGTGGAGCGGTTGTATTACAATGTGCCATTTTATCGCCGGCAGTTTCAGAAAAACGGAATCGAACCGGGAGATATTAAAAGCATAGATCAATTAAAGAATTTACCTTTTACAACAAAACAGGATTTACGCGACAATTATCCTTTTGGTTTATTTGCTGTGCCGACATCAGAAATCGTACGCGTACATGCGTCCAGCGGCACAACAGGTAAGCCAACAGTTGTAGGATATACGCGGAAAGATATTGAAATATGGTCTGAAGTCGTAGCGCGTACACTGACTTCCGCAGGAGGAGGCAAGCATGATGTTTTGCATATTGCATACGGCTATGGTTTGTTCACCGGAGGATTAGGTATCCATTACGGCGCGGAGAAAATCGGTGCGACTGTTATTCCGGTTTCTGGTGGCAATACTCAACGCCAATTACAATTGATGCAAGATCTTGGTTCTACCATTCTCGCTTGCACACCATCTTATGCTTTATATTTAGCCGAAGCGATGGCTGAAGCCGGTATATCGGCCAGTTCACTTAAGCTTAAAGCCGGAGTGTTTGGAGCTGAACCGTGGACGGAAGAAATGCGCCGTGAAATTGAAGACAAATTAAAAATAAAAGCAATTGATATTTACGGATTGAGCGAAGTGATCGGACCGGGAGTAGCTTCTGAATGTATGTGCCAAAAAGGATTGCATGTCTTTGAAGATCATTTTATTCCAGAGATTGTTGATCCGGAAACACTTGAAGTACTTCCATACGGCCAGCTTGGAGAATTGGTATTCACATGTATAACAAAAGAAGCTTTGCCGCTGCTTCGCTACAGAACACGGGATTTAACAGTATTGAATCCTGAAAAATGCGACTGCGGCCGCACAATTATTCGAATGAAAAAATGTCTTGGCCGTTCGGACGATATGTTGATTATCAGAGGAGTAAATGTTTTCCCATCTCAAATTGAAACCGTATTGTTAGAAATGAGCGAAACCAAACCGCATTACCTGCTTGTTGTTGACAGGGTGAATAATCTTGATGTGTTGGAAGTGTGGGTTGAAGTTGAAGGGCAATTCTTTTCAGATGAAATAAAGAAATTAGAAGACCTTAAAAAGAAAATCCAGCATAATATTGAATCGACCTTAGGAATCGGAACAATTGTAAAGTTAGTCGAACCAAAAACCATTGAGCGCAGCGAAGGCAAAGCTAAACGTGTAATTGATAAACGAAAAATAAAATAGGGCGTTATGATCATAAAACAACTTTCAATATTTCTCGAAAATAAGTCAGGCCGTCTGACCGAGGTGACCGAAGCATTGGCTTCTGCACAAATAAATATTTCTGCATTCAGCATTGCCGATACGTCTGAATTTGGCGTGCTCAGGATGATTGTGAATAAGCCGGATGCAGCAGAAAAAATATTAAAAACAAAGGGAATTTCAGTCCATATAACCGAAGTTATCGGATTTATAGTTCCTGATGAACCGGGCGGTTTGCATAGAGCATTGCAAATTCTATCTTCCGAAGAAATTAGCGTAGAGTACATGTACGCGTTTACGCTTGGCGACCGTGCTTCGGTCATTTTACGCACCGATGCGATTCAGCAAGCAATTGCAGCTTTGCAAAAGCATAAAATGGAACTTCTAAAAGCAAGCGAGATTTATGAAGTCTAATTGTAAATAAATTTCAAAACACAAATAGAAGAATCTCAAACGTATTCTATAAAATACAGCTGATTATCTTTTTTAACTTGATAATTCCCTGTGGCTTGCCACAGGGTAAAAACTAAGACAGAAAATATTCTATAGCGATACCCTGCGGCTTGCCGCAGGGTCATTCATTAATTTGTATTTTTGTTTTTGAATTTTATCACTTATTTGTGTTTTGGATATTGATTTTTGATTATTCAATATAAGAGTTGCCGGGATTTATTATGTTCAAGTTTTCCAATAGTGTGAATTCACTCCGTACTTCCGAAATCAGAGATTTAATGAGTCTCGCAACTCGGCCGGATATTATTTCGTTTGCCGGCGGTATGCCGGGCAACGAATTGTTTCCAGTCGAAGAAATCGACGAGATTTATAACAACCTGTCTCTTGATATTAAGCAAACAGCATTTCAATACGGACCTACATCGGGTTATCCACCGCTGCTCGAATCGCTGAAAGAGCATTTAAAAAGTAAAGGAATGCCGGTCGATACAAACAATCTAATGATTACAACCGGTTCTTTGCAAGCGATTAATATTCTTTCAAAAGTACTTATTGATCCGGAGGATTTAGTGGTGACAGAAAATCCCTGTTTTATCGGAGGAATTTCTGCATTTAAATCATATCAAGCAAATCTTCAGGGAATAGATTTAGATGATGACGGAATTAATATTCAAATGTTAAAAAATTTTCTTAATCAATCGAAATCTAAACCGCCTAAATTTATTTATCTGACACCCAACTTTCATAATCCAGCCGGCACACTTTATACGGAACAACGGAAAAAAGAATTGGCGGCAATTCTTCAAGAAAATAATTTAATATTAATCGAAGATGATGCGTACGGTGAACTGTATTTTTATGAAGAAGATCGAAAAAGAGTGACTCCGATGAAAGTATTTTACGAAAATGAACTTGATATATGTTATACAAGTTCTTTTTCAAAAATACTCGGGCCTGGTTTTAGATTAGGTTGGATGTTAGTGCCGCCTGAGATTTATCAAAAAGCCGAATTATGCAAACAATCTATAGATGCCTGTTCTCCGAATTTTACACAGGTATTGGCAAATGAATTTTTACGAAGCGGCAAAATGGACAGCTACATAAAAAAAATGAGGGTAATATATAAACGGCGTAAAGACACGATGGCTGGCGCTATTCGCGAATATTTTCCAGTAGAAATTAAATGGGTTGAGCCGAGAGGCGGCTTTTACATCTGGCTGAAATTGCCTCAAAAGCTCGACATTATATCGGTGCTCAAGACGTGTATTGAAAAAGGTGCTGTATTTGTAATTGGCAAAACATTTGACCCGGCAGGGAAGGATAACAGCCATTTCAGATTATCTTACTCGCACACACCTGAAGATAAAATTGAAAATGGTATTCATATTCTTGGTGACTGCTTAAAGGAAGCTATGGTACAATAATAACATTTCTATTTTGGAATCACGCATTTTATTTCTCACAATAAATTCAATTTTTTCATTAAACTTAAACGGACATGAAACATTCCCAAAACCAACTAATATATTCTTTGATCATCATAAATATTTTGTTCACGGGAATATTTTTCGCACAGAATCAAAATCCTGTTTCGCCGAACAATGGAACAAAAAACAAAGATCAATACGACTTCTATTTTCATAAAGCGGATTATCATTTAGGCAAATATGAATTTGAAGAATCAATTAAGAACTGTGAATTAGCTCTGCAATACATTCCGAATGATTTTCTTATTCGAGCAATGATTTGTCTGGATTACTATGAAATTGCTGAAAGACTTGATGCAAAAAAATCCGGCGATAAAGATAAAAAAATCGAGATATATAATAAAATGATAAAGATTGCAGAAGAAGGAATATCATTTGTTCCTGATAAAGGTGAATGTTATTTCATGCGCGGATTGGCAAATGCAAGAATGGCAACAACCAAAGGAGTGCTTTCACAATTGTTCACAGCTAAACAAATTGAAACCGATTGGTTGGTAGCAGTAAACCGGAAATCTGATTACACAACGCCAAACGGTGAAAATCTTCAAGCATCCAGTTGTTTAGCACTCGGTGTTTACTATCGTCTTTGTCCAACTTTCTTTTTGCTCAAATGGATATTCGGGATTAGCGGTGATCTGGATAAGGCTGTGGCATATTGCAAAAAAGCTTATGATCTGGATTCGACAAGAATTGAAATTGTAAAAGAATATGGCGTCGCCTTAATCACCCGTGGATTGGATTCAAAGAACGAAATGGAAATTGAACAAGGCAAAGAATATTTGCGGAAAGTACTTTCTTTACCGTTGCGGTTACAGACAGATAAAATTGATATTGAACATAGTAAAATGCTCTTAAAGAATATTAGTTTATGTCCGGGATATTCAAGGGACGAACAACAGGATATTTCCGAAGAAACATTCGCTAAGGAAAATTCATCGTCTCACTAAATTTTAAATCTGGTATTCTATAATTTTTTTCTTTGCGTCGAACGGGTCAAATTGATTCAACCCTAATTTCTCGACGGCGAGCGAAATATATTCTTGTTCGGTAAGCGGTTTTTTATTCGAGTAAAATATTCCAGCTTTCAAAATTGCGGCAAGCGGCGTTAATCCAATTAGTTCACTTCCTGTTACATCGATGTCGAGTGCTCGCGCCTGCTTTTTCACATCTTCATAAGCTTCGTGCATCGATGTTTTTTCAAAATCTACAAGATTAATAGAAACTTGTGCAATCTTAAATCGCTCTAAGAAAATCCCTATGGCTTTTACGGCGTTAAGTGTACCCGGAATTTTTATTGTTTCACCCTTTTCATTTTTTATTGGATTATCGAATTTATCTTTCATTACGCGGCCGCTTTCACGAATACGCATTGCTATTTCATGCGCCAGCGTAACGTCTTTTGTATTCAAATTCACATTGTAAGCGATAAGAATATTTCTTGCACCTGTCACAGTAATACCAGATTTCGGATTGAAGATTGGTTCGCCGTAATCTGGTTTCCATGCAGGGTCTTTCAGTTTCTCCGATAAGCCTTCGTACTCACCTCTGCGGATGTCAGGAAGATTTTTTCTATAGTGCAAACGAGATGCAAATTCGTATAAGTAAATTGGAATATTTAATTCAGAGGCAGCACGTTTGCCGTAAATGTTGGCAAGCTGCACACAATCATTCATGGTAACGCCGCTGATAGGAACGAATGGTACAACATCCACGGCCCCAATACGCGGGTGTTCGCCTTTATGCTTTGTCATATCGATATATTCAGCCGCAGTTTTAGTTGCTTGAAATGCTGCTTCCAGTACAGCATCTGGTTCGCCGACGAATGTTATAACAGTTCGGTTGTAATCTTTATCAGGTTCAACGTTCAGTAAGTGAACTCCGGGCACATTTTGAATACTCGCGCCAATGGCGTCGATTGTTTTTTGATTTTGCCCTTCGCTAAAATTAGGAACACATTCTACGATTTTTCGCATATATTTCTTCTCGAACTAAAAGTCCAAATATGTTCCGCGCTTGATAACTTTAGCAACGTGATTTGTCCCAAAATGATAGGCGAGATACCGGTAAGTTGGAATATCATAAAGTACAATATCGGCTTGTTTGCCGACTTCAATGCTGCCAAGTTTATCCGAAAGCCCAAGTGCAGCCGCTCCATTTAAAGTTGAAGCAGTGATAGATTCTTCCGGCGTCAAAGACATTTGCGTGCAGGCAATCGTCATCATCATCGGCATGGAATACGACATACAGGAATTGGGATTGAAATTTGATGCAATCGCTAACGGAACACCTGCATCGATTATTTTTCGTGCAAGCGGATAATCGCGGTGCAGGAAGAATGAAACACCGGGAAGTACCGTCGCAATAGTTCCATGTTGTTTTAATGCAGCGATTCCTGCATCGTCGATTTGCTCAAGATGATCGGCAGAGAGAGCGCCAATCTCAGCTGCGAGTTTTGATGCACCGATTTGTGTCAATTGATCAGCGTGAATTTTCAAGTTAAAACCAAGCGACTTTGCTGTTTTAAATATTCTCCGGCATTGTTCTATAGAAAAATATCCTTCTTCGCAAAATACGTCGCAAAATTTTGCCAAGTTGCGCTGTGCAATGTAAGGAAGCATCCGCACGCAAATGAGATCAACATAATTTTCGGAATTATTCCTAAATTCTGGAGGAATTGCATGGGCTCCAAAAAATGTCGGCACAATATCCATTAAACATTCATCCGAAAGATCGTTAATTGCTTCCAGCGTTTTAATTTCGTCATTTTCATTCAATCCGTATCCGGATTTAATCTCTACTGTTGTCGTCCCTTCTGTCAGCATTGTATCCAAATGACGGCGGGCGAATTTCTTCAATTCCTTTTTTGTTGCAGTTCGTGTCGCCTGTACGGTACTGAATATTTCTTCGCCGGCTTGTACTATTTCCCGATATTTATTTCTTTCGAGATTTAATGCAAAATCGTTTTCTTTTGTTCCAGCAAATAATAAATGTGTATGTGAATCGACAAATCCTGGAAGTCCGACCAAATCTGAACCATCAATAATGTCAATATTTTCGTCCACTAACTGATCGAATTCAGTATGCTGACCGATCCATTTGAAGAGTCCGTTTTCAATTAACACAGTTGCATTTTCGACGATGCCAAGGTCACACATTTCTATGCCTGATTTGAACGGCTTCCCGTTTGATTTTACAGTAACAAGTTGTTTAATATTTTTGATAAGAAGATTCATAAAATAATATTATACACAGACGCGCAAAATATAATTCTGAAATATTTTCATGTAAGAATTGATTACATTTTATATCCGATTTTTCTCAAAAAATCCTTTCGCCACTTTATATCTTTATCAGTCTCGATGCCTTTTGTTTTTTCTCCATCAATAACACCTAGAATACCGCGGCCTTGTTCGGTTTCTGCAATTATGACTTCCACAGGATTTGCAGTAGCACAAAAAATATTGCATACCTCCGGAAGATTTTTTATTGTATTAAGAATGTTTATTGGAAAACCATTTTCAACAAATAAAATAAAGCAGTGTCCGCAGGAAAGCGACATAGCATTTTTCTTTGCCATCTCGATAAGTGCATCGTCGTTGCCTGTCCAGCGCACAAGCGCCATACCGGACGATTCGCAAAATCCAAGCCCGAATTTCATCTGCGGATTTGTCTGCACGATGGCTTCGTGGATGTCCTCCACCGTTTTGATGAAGTGCGATTGTCCGAGTATAAAATTAATCGTTTCCGGTTTTTCAATTTTTATTGTTTTGAGTTCCATATATTATCCCAATCTTATTTTTGATTGATAATAAAAATATTTTGTTTTTAAATTCCGTCAATAAAATTTATCTGCGTTTCGTGTTATTAATTTAGGATTTTATAAGTTTCCGATTGTTTCCACAGGTAAAAGAAATTTTAATAATCCATTTCCTTCATGAATCGGGATAGGAATATCCACCAATGCTAAACTGCATTTTTTCATTTCTATTTCAACTTTTCGATTTCCACCAATAAGCAGTGAGATTGTTTCAGATAGATATGGTTCGTGCCCGACTAAAAGTACCTGAAGATACGCCGAATTTATTAATCTGATCAAAAAGCTTTTGAGGATCAGAGCCATTTAACAAAAAATCACAGGAAGAAATTGGCACATTATTGATGTTTGAAAAAACGATAGATGCAGTTTCTAGCGAGCGTTTAAGCGGACTTGAGAAGGCTGCATCGATTACAATATTCATTCGTCGAAAAAATGTGCTAATGAGTTTTGCTTTGCGTACTCCGAGATCAATCAACGGGCGATCTGTGTCGTTATATTGAGATTCAGAAGAAGCGTCGCCGTGCCGGAGGAAGTAAATATGCATAGTCGTACTGTCAGAATTCTGAAAAACCATGTGTGCAAACCGAAAAAACAGTATAAAAAATCTGCTATGGTTTTGTCAAATTGTATTGCTGAATTTTTGTATAAAGCGTTTTTAGACTGATGCCGAGAATTTGAGACGCCGTGTTTTTATTCCAGCCGACAGTTTTAAGCACACCCGCTATGTGAACCTTTTCGATCTCGTGTATCGAAACTGCGCTTCCTATTTGAGGGCTGCCTGCCGCGGCAATAGTTTCTTTAATTAGATTTGTACGTCTGCCGATAGGAAGTGCAATGTCTTCAACGCAAATAAGGTTTTCTTTGCACAAAATGCTGGCACGCTCAATTACATTTTCTAATTCACGCACGTTGCCTGGCCAATCATATTTCATCAGTAGTTCTAGCGCTTTTGGTTCGATCATTTTTAGTTCGCGCGGACGTATGTGATTCTTCAAAAAATAATCAACGAGTAGAGGAATATCTTCCGGCCGTTCTCGAAGTGACGGTACTGACAGTGTGATTACGTTAATGCGATATAAAAGATCTTCACGGAATTTTCCGTTTTCGATTTCGTCATGCAAATTTTTATTTGTAGCAGAAATTACTCGTACATCCGATTTAAAATTTTTATTGCCGCCTACACGCCTGTATTCTCCCGTCTGCAGAAAACGCAAAAGCTTAGGCTGAATCATTAAATTGATCTCGCCGATTTCATCAAGAAAGAGTGTGCCACCGTTGGCGATTTCGACAATACCTTGCTTCATAGCGTGCGCATCTGTGAACGAGCCCTTTTCATGTCCGAATAATTCACTTTCAAGCAAGTTCTCCGGGATGGATGCGCAATTTAATGCAACGAATTGTTTATCTTTGCGCGAACTGTTTTTATGCAAGAAGTTGGCAATAAGTTCTTTGCCCGTGCCGCTCGCACCCTGAATAAGAACTGGAGAATCTGTCGGTGCAACTTTAGCTGCTATGTTTAGCAATTCCAGCATCAGTTTGCTTTCACCGACAATATTGCCGGCGAAAGTATGGCGAGCAAGCTCTGATTTTAAAACTTTATTTTCAAGACTTAGCCGCTTGCGTTCCATGGCTCGTTCGATAACAGCTATGAGTTCGTTTCCTGCATACGGTTTTGTAATGTAGTTGTATGCACCCAATTGCATACATTCGACCGCAATCTTTACATCGTGAACACCTGTAAGCATAATTACCTGAGTGTCAAAAGAATGGTCGCGGATAAACTTTAATACTTCCACACCATCTACACGAGGAAGTTTTACATCGAGCAGAACGAGATCATATATGCGCTGCTGCAGAGCATTGATGGCAAGAACGCCGTCTTTAGCAACTTCTACTTTATATCCTTCTTGAGTAAGCAATGCTTGAATGACTTGAAGGATTGGTTCCTCGTCATCCACTGTAAGAATGGAAATAGTCTCAGTTTTCATAGAGTATTTAGAATAAAAAAGTTTTTATCGGATGGGAAGTGCAAAATAGAATGTTGCTCCTTTGCCGACTTCCGATTCAACCCAAATTTTTCCGTTGTGTGCTTCAATAATTCGCTGCGAAATAATTAGTCCCAACCCAGATAATTTATCTTTATTTGATTTTCCTGAGACAAGATCACGATAGCGGTCGAAAATTAGCGGCAGTTCTTCTTTTGGAATACCTGTGCCGCTATTGAACACAGAAACCATTATATGTTCGGTGGGCTGTTGTCCTTCTTCCAGTACCGATTGCAACCTTGTGTACTTGTACAACAATGGCGCCTTCAGGCGGTGTATGGGAAACTGCATTGCTCATGAAATTTTTCAATACCTGTTCGATTTTTTCGGAATCGTATTCAAGTGTCGGCAAGTCGGGTTCCATGTAAAAATCTAAAGTGATATTGCCAGATTGAATGGGAACATGGAATTCCTGTGTAATATTTTGTACTGTAAGTCCAAGATTGCTAAAACCTTTATTTAATCGTACGCGTCCGCCTTCAAGTTTTGTCAAATCCATCATATCATTTAGAAGATTTATCACTTTGTCGATAGATGTGGTCATATAACCAAGCAATTCTTTCTGATGATCGCCAAGTGAGCCAGCCATCCCTTTGAGCAGGTAACCGATGCTTTGGCGAAGACCTGCAATAGGATTATGAAGGTCGTAAAGCAAGCGGGCAGTATGTTCTGCCTGTAAACGTCGAATGCGGTCTTCAGCATCGCGAGCGCGGATAATTCCCTTGAGTTGAGGTGCAAGCTGGTCCATATCAATGGGCTTGGTAAGATATTCTTTGGCACCGAGTTTCATCGCTTCGACCGCCATACTCACGTCACTCATACCTGTCATCATGACAACTTCTGTTTGCGTTGAATTCTTTTTGATGTAACGCAGAACCTCCAAGCCGTTGGCGCCAGGCATTTTGATGTCAAGAATTGCAATATCAAAATCTCGTTCTTGTACTTTCTTAATTGCATCCACGCCGTCTATGGCTTGTTCGACATCGAATCCTTCATCGCCGAGCCATGCGGCAACTGTCATGCGAAGCGGATCTTCGTCGTCCGCAATAAGGACTTGAATTTTTTCTTCACTCATAAGCGATCGCTTTTATTATGCAATGCACGTTCCCTGTCAGCGCGTATTATTAATGAGACCCAAAAAATCAAAGAATTAGTAACGGGAAATATTTTTGTAATTTCTGACAATGGAAATAATAACCAGATTCGCTCGAAAAGTCAATTGCTTTCTCTTTACTTGATTTCAAGGAATAATTGAAATTGATATTATGCATTGCTACATTAAACTCTGAATTTTCACTAATCTATCGGTTTGTAATGGAAACATTAATTCCTGACGAAACATAGATTTGCAAAAGCAAAACAATAAAGGAAAAAATAATGATAAATTGGATTATATCGCTCCTTTCTATTTTACTCATTGGAGGACATATGGAAACCAATAACATTCATTGGTTTGGACAATCAGCATTTCGCATTGAAGATAACACAATGCAAATTTATATTGACCCGTTCAAACTTCCGGCTAACCTGCCGAAGGCAGACGTCATTTTTATTACACATGCTCATTATGATCATTTTTCAATAGAAGATATTGCCAAGATTAAAACTGAACATACGATTATTGTTGCTCCAAAAGATGTTGCATCTAAATTTGATAAATCAGTTATTGCTGTCGTTCCGGGAAAGACTTACATTATCGGCAAAATGAAAGTCATGACAGTTCCGGCGTATAATCTCGACAAAAAATTCCACCCTAAAGAAAATAAATGGGTAGGATATATTATTACATTATCGAACGGTAAGAAGATTTATCATGCGGGCGATACGGATTTCATTCCGGAGATGAAGGATATTGTTACAGATATTGCTCTGTTGCCTTGCGGCGGTACTTATACGATGACGGCAAAGCAAGCCGCGGAAGCGGCAAATAGTTTTAAACCAAAAGTTTTAATTCCAATGCATTGGGGTACTATCGTTGGTTCCCGGGCTGATGCTGAAGAAGTGAAAAAACTATTCAAAGGCGAAACAATAATAATGACACAGGAAAAATAATTCTCTTTATATCCAGCGGCGATAAAATTATCGCCGATCCTTTGTCATTTGTCTATAATTAGAATTTAGTTTTTAAATCGAAAAGTTATTTAATCATTTGTAAAAATCTTTCTTTATCTCTCCGGTGAATCCTGATCTTCATTCTAACTTTTTCTTCTTCGTAAGTCCGTTCTAACACTTCACCTATATCATGCAGTTGAGCGATTAGTTTTTGTTTTGAGTCCGGCAATAATATTTCTTCAATTAAAAATTCATTCTCCAACATCTGTGCAACTGCTTCTTTTAAGCCGAGAATATTAATTCCGCGGACTGCGGAGATAAATACGCAATTCGAGTGCTTTTCGGATAATGTCGGTAAAATATTTCGATCTTGAAGCATATCAATTTTATTGAATACAACAAGTGTAGGTGTATCACCAGCGCCAAGGTCTTCTAATGTTTCCTTTACCACATAAATTTGATCTTCGAAGTACGGACTTGATATATCAACTACATGAAGAAGAATATCGGCTTCAGTTATTTCCTCTAACGTACTCTTGAACGATGCAACAAGATGGTGCGGTAATTTACGGATAAAACCTACTGTGTCCGTCATAAGGATAGAAACCGCGGAATCGAGTGGCACGAGGCGGGTTGTGGGATCAAGTGTTGCGAAGAGCCGGTTTTCAACAAAGACATCGGAACCGGAAAGAAGATTTAAAAGTGTTGACTTACCAACATTCGTATATCCAACAAGTGCAGTACGAGTGTGCTTAGTGCGCCCTTGTCGTTGTGTTACGCGTTGTTTAGCTATGCGCTCAAGTTTTTCCTTCAAATTACCGATTCGCGTACGGATCAGCCTGCGGTCAGTTTCGATTTGCGTTTCACCTGGGCCTTTTGTGCCGATACCGCCGAATTGTTTTGATAAATGTGTCCATTGGCGAGTAAGGCGAGGAAGCAAATATTCAAGCTGAGCAAGTTCCACTTGTGTTTTTGCTTCGCTAGATTTTGCGCGTGATGCAAAAATGTCAAGAATCAATCCGCTGCGGTCGAGAACCTTGCATTCCATCAAACGCTCAAGATTTCGCACTTGTGCGGGTGAGAGGTCGTCATCAAAAATTACAAGCGGAATAGTTTCATCCTTCAACCGCTGATGCAATTCTTCGACTTTTCCTTTGCCGATGTATGTTGCCGGCTCTGGGTGATCGCGATCCTGTGTTATTTTTCCAACAACTTCCGCTCCTGCAGTGTCGGCGAGCAGTGCGAGTTCTGCAAGTGATTCATCAACCACGGCTTTCAAATTAGAACGTGTTGGTACTCCAATGAGAATACACTTTTCTTTTCCAGTCTGCGCTAATTCAATCATATTGATTCTTTCGTACTATTTTAATTGTAACGCTGCAGAAGAATTATGACGTTTATTATCTCGTGCGACGAACATTTCGATGACAGCCATTCCGATCGCGGCGATAAGAAATTGTTTCCAAAGTTCGGTACCAAGACGTGATTCTGTAATAATGTGCTGCACTTCCTGTATTTGGTTCACTATGTGTGTTGAATTGTCCATAATACCGATTCGCTTTAACGTATTTTCGATATGTTTCTTGTCGGAAGGTGTTGTGTTTGATTCGTCCGGATCAATATTGACAGCAAACTTATCTAATATCAAATTGCCGGATGCCACGGTATAGATTCCCAGTAAATCATCGTCGGAAAAAAGAACAACACTTTTTGCTGTAAGCTGTCGAGGATTAATAAAAGTTTCCAAATTGCCTGGTCTAATAATTTTAAGTCTCAATTGAACGGGAGTATGAAGCGGAATGGTTGTTTCTTCACCGGCTAATAATGAATGCTCAATCTCAGATTTTTGTGCAAGATATATAATTGAACGATGCACCAAAGGAACAAATAATCCTTTCAGTGGCAGATCCGACCACTCTGTATTGGCGGCAACACTGAATAATAATATTTGTCCGCTGCCAATTTTTTCGTCAATTAGAAACGGGTATCCATTTGTAAGCGTTATAATAGAATGCGATTTCACTGATGGAACAAAATGGAGTGATTTGTTTACACGCGGGGATTCTAGCACACGCTGCTGCGCTGTTCCTACGGATTGTTTAGTTTTGGTTTCTTCAAACATTCCAGAAAATAATGGATGACGCAGATCAACTTTATCGAATTCGACAAATGAATCGGAAGATGGAGATTTGAAATCATTTTCTGAGGCTGTAACAGTTGAGATGCCAAGCGGCGCAGCGAAGTCTGTGTTAAACGTGTTTATAGTTGTCTGCGAGCCGGGGAAGAAAAGCATTCCGCCGCCGTTTTGAAGATATGTTTTCAGTGCAAAAAGTTGGTCGTGTGTTAATTCATGCAAATTGGAAATAACAACAACATCGATATTTTTCAATTGAAATGATGAAAAACGATCGCAAGTTATCTGGTTCATTTTCAAATTTGTACTGCTGTCGGTAAGCCGGGTTGCAAGAGTAATATGAAGATATGTAAGATCAGCTGCGTTGCCAATAAGAAGAGCATGAATTTCGTTTGGAATATGCACTGTGAAAAAGCGTGTATTGTCAAATTCGAGATCATCGTCTTCCAATTCGATTTTTCCTTCAAGAAATCCGGATTGTTTCGGCACGAGTGTGAACTCAGTTTCAATCGATTGCCCAGCACGGATATCCACACCTTTTTGTCCTACTCGACTGCCGTTTTCATAAATACTCACTACGTGATTCTGTATATTTGAAGTGCTGTGATTTGTCAGTTTCGCTTTTACGGCAAATGGTTTGTTCACTTCAAAAATTGTATTCGGAATTTCTACGGATTCTACCGAAACATTTTGTAATTCGCGTTTGCCAAGAGGGATAAGAAAGAATTGTGTCGTCGGTGCGAAAAGTTTTTCGTCGGTTTTAACTTTATACATTTTGGATTCGAGTGATCCAGATTGGAAATCGGAGATAAGATAAACTTCTTTATTAAAGTTTTTGGATGCAGCAAGCAGTCGAGCGGTATAGCGAAGCGCGTCTTCGATAGTGCGATGTATTGATGATGGCTTGATTTCATTGATCATGCTTCGTACAGAAGTAAGATTTCGCTGGGCAGAAGGGCTTTCGGATGTTCCATCGATTGGGACATTGGAAAGTTTTAGAAGAAATACTTCGTCGCCTTCTTTTAAGAAGTTAATTACGGCAATGGCAGCATTCTTCGCCTGATGAAGCAATTCGCCCTGTTCGTCGCTGGCGGTCATACTTTGCGAATCATCAAATACGATGACTGCTGTTGTTTTTGCCTGCCTGGAAATTCCGCCGGGGAGCGAACCTTTTAATGTAGGACGTGAAAATGCGAGCACAATCAAAATAACTAACAAAGTACGAAGTATCAACAAGAGCAATTGACGGAGTTTCAGCCGGCGTATCTTCGTTTTTTGTAATTCCTTTAGGAACGAAAGTGTGCTAAACTCAATTGTTTTTAATTTGCGCAGATTGAAAATGTGCAGCAAAATAGGAATACCGGCCGCAAGAAGTCCAATCAATACTATAGGGTTAAGAAATGTCAATGCACGTCCTCTTCTAGAAGATAATCTGTACTAACTTAATCTGAAGATGTGCGAAAAGCAAGAAGGTAAGAATCTCAAATATTTTGTATCTTAAAGCAAAAGGAGAATATCATGCTAAAAGTCGCAATCGAAACCGCACTTGAAGCGGGAAAATTTCTAAAAACAAATGTCGGGAAAATTCGCCAGATCGAACGTAAAAGCGGACAGGAAACCAATCTTGTTACTGAAATTGATAAGAAATCAGAACAGCTTATTATCAACAAAATTAAACAGCACTTTCCGCACCACGATTTTCTTTGTGAGGAATCCGGCGCCGCTGAAGTGAAATCTGAATATCGTTGGATTATTGATCCATTAGATGGAACGGTAAACTACACACATGCTTTGCCGATATACAGTATTTCGATTGGGCTGGAATATAAAGGTGAAATTATTTTAGGTGTTGTCTATGACCCTAGTTTGGATGAATTATTCACTGCCGAAAAAGGCAAGGGTGCGCGGTTGAATAAGAAACGCATAGAAGTTTCTAAAACCACTAAGTTGATCGAAAGTCTTCTCGTTACCGGATTTCCTTACGATGTAAATGAGCATCCTGAACCTGCTGTTACGCACTTTAGGAATTTTCTTGCGGAAGCACAGGCAATTCGCCGGCTTGGTTCTGCGGCGCTTGATTTATGCTATGTTGCTGCGGGGCGTTTTGATGGTTTCTGGGAAGGTGTGATTCGTCCATGGGATATGGCAGCTGGGGTATTGATTGTGACAGAAGCAGGCGGCAAGTGGACCAACTTCCGTGGATTTCCATCAAACGTTTACAAAGAAGAAATGCTTGCTTCGAATGGATTAATTCACGAGCAAATGGTTGCGGTGCTGAAAAAAGGAATAAAACATTAGATTTGAGCGAATGAGTAATTAAATTGCTTTAGTAAAGTTGCGGCAATACTACTTCCATTTTCTCACAGTGTTTTTCACCTAATATATCTAAAATCATCGACGCATATTTAGGTCGTGTAAAAAATAACTTAAATTCTTTTTTAATTCTTTTGCGCGCTGAGGGAAAAATGTTTCGCAATCCAAATAGAAAAACAGATAGTGAATCGGTTCCGCATTTTTCTGAATTAATTCAACAAAATTTATAGCAACAACTAATGATTTGTTTTTTAAAGACTAAAATACTAATATGCTCAATCGTTCATAGTTTTAAATTTTCGTTCAGTCAACAAAACCCCAGCAATCGTTTTGCTGTCACTAATTTCACCTCGCACAATCATATCTACAACTGTAGAAAGTGGAATATACTCAACCGTAAGACTTTGTTCGCCTTCATCAAGATTTTGCCCGTGTTCGGATTTTTTCAGCCCTGTGGCAAGGTATATATGAAGCACTTCGCTGCAAAAGCCCGGAGTTGTGAACATCGCCGTGAGCTTTTCATAATTGTCAGCAGTGTAGCCGGTTTCTTCTTCCAATTCACGTTTGGCAGCTGTAAGCGGATTTTCATTGGGTTCAAGTTTTCCTGCAGGCAGTTCCAAAATAAATTTCTTATGCGGATATCTGTACTGCCGGACAAAAATTACATCACCGTTGTCTAATAATGGTACGACAACACTTCCGCCTGGGTGGCTCACAATCTCACATTTATGAATATGGCCCGGCGTATCTTCAATTTCTTCAATAACCAGATCGAAGATGCTGCCGTGATATAATCTGTCGGACTTAATCGTTTTTGGGAGAGACATTTATATTAGGCGATGAAAGTTTAACGATATGTTGTGCGATGCCGGAGGATATTCCTTCTTTCATGAATGCAGTATATATTTGCTCGCGTAAAGCATTTTCGGCACGGCCTTTTTTCTTCCAATCGTCAGTGTATCCAATTAGTTGAAGTGTGCATGATGTTTCGCCCATTGCACTCATTAATATATTCGGTTCTGGCTGTTTCAGTAGATCAGAATTCCGGTGTGCAAAGTTCAGCATAATTTCTCGTGCGCGCTCGATCGATGTACCGTACGCCACACTTATTTCAACGAGAACACGTATATCGTTCTTAGGATAAGAATAATTTATTACTTTGGTTTTAGTTAATTCGGCGTTTGGGCTGACAATCAGATTGTTGTCAAAATCAAGTATCTTTGTGCTGCGAAGGCCAATTTCGTAGACGTCACCAATTTCTCCACTGGGAAGTTTTATTCTATCGCCAATACGAAACGGCCTATCTAACATAATAACAAAACCAGCTATCATATTTGCAAGTGTATCCTGCGCTGCAAGAGCAATAGCTACCGAGCCGCCGCCGAGGAATACAAGCAAACTGCTGACATCGACACCAAAATGTCCAAGAGAAATCACGACTGCAATAAAGAGAATCAAAATCATTACCAACCGATTCAAAATTGGGAATGCTGCTTCATTGATTGTTGATAATGTTTTTCTCGCATGCATTTCCATCTTATGTTTTAAGAATGTATCGATTAAACGAATTATCAGCGAGGTGAAAAGTGAAATAAATGCGATATAAATAATACCTTCCGAATATCGAATTAGTTCCTCGCCAATTTTATCTGTGTGTGCAATGCCCTTGGAAATCTGTTCGGTGGCAAGATATAAGCCGATAACTATTGCAAGCCAATTAATTCTGGGAACGATTACGGCAAAAAGCTTATCGTCTAATTCTGTATAAGTCTTTGCAATAATTTTGCGACCGATAGTCTGAAGGAAGTATTTAAAAAAGAATCCAATAAGTATAACTGTAGCAAACGCTATAAATCCATTCCATAGATAGAGTGTAAATCCGTTGCCCATAAATTGCTGCATATTATGGAATAAATCATTCATTTAATAATTTCCTCTACTGCCAGGTTTTACAACTGCGCTGCCGGATTTGCACATTGGGCAATCTGCCGGTTGATATGCAATGACTTCCATCTGCAAAACCGCAAATTGTTTTGTATCAAACTGAACTTTGCCATTGCTCCTATCGACAATACATCCCGTGCCAATAAGACTTCCTTTTGTAATGTTCACTAAATCGATGACCTCTTTCGTGGAGCCGCCAGTCGTAACAACATCTTCCACTACGAGAACGCGTTCGCCGGGAAGAATTTCAAATCCTCGTCGCAGTTCCATCTTGCCGTCTTTCCGTTCGGCGAAGATAGTACGTGCGCCCAGCATTCTGCCTACTTCTGTTCCGACTACTATTCCGCCGATGGCAGGTGAAATAACTACTTCAACTTCGCTGTATTCAAAATGTCTTGCAATTTCTCCGCATAGTAAGTGCAAATATTTTGGAAATTGCAAAACACGCGCACATTGAAAATATTGCGGGCTGTGCATACCGGAAGTGAGCTGAAAGTGTCCTTTTAGGAGAGCTTTTGTTTCCTGAAAGATTTCAAGAATTTGTTCTTTAGGCAGTCTCATGTGCAGATATTTCTTATTGTTATGATTAATTAAAAAGATACTAAGAACTCATATTAGGCGCAATTTGAATTGATAATCATCCTACTCCAGATGAAAAAAAATTAATTTTAAATATCTTTCGACGCCATGTTGAGTTATTTTAAAAAACCTTCAACTCTATGCACTTTGCCAAGTTTATTTCCAAGGAACCGCTCGCCAATTTCCGTGAACTTGTGCGGAACATCGCTTACAAAAAATTGCAGGTTTGGTTTTAATTTACTTGTGTTATTCAGCCTCAAATCTGAAAGCATATTCTTGACAACTGATGCAGTTGCTTCTCCAGAATCGATCAATTTGATGCTTTGGTGAAGCACTTTGCCGATGACATCCCGCAAAATTGGGTAATGAGTGCAACCAAGCACAAGCGTGTCGATTCTTTCTAGTGTCAAAGGAAAAAGATATTCTTTGGCGATCAACTCTGTTGCTTTATGTTCGATCCATCCTTCTTCAGCAAGCGGAACAAAAAGCGGACATGGTTGTCCAAATATTTTTATTTCGGAATCAATCTGGCGAATAGCATTTGTATAAGCATTGCTGAAAATAGTGCCAACTGTTCCGATAACACCGATGCGTTTGCTCTTTGTCGATTGCGCTGCAGCTTCTGCACCAGGTAGAATTACTCCGACCACCGGCACTTTTGCCCGTTTTTGCACAACATCGAGAGCAACTGCAGAAACTGTGTTGCAAGCAATAACGATTAATTTAACATTGTGTTGAAGCAGCACATCTGTGTCCTGTAAGGCGTACTCGCGCACAACCTGCCGTGATTTGGGCCCGTAAGGTACACGCGCTGTATCGCCAAAATAAATTATATTTTCATGAGGCATGTGATGTGTCAATGCGCGCACCACAGTCATACCGCCTATCCCGGAATCAAAAACACCAATGGGTTGTACGTTATTCATAAATGTTATTGAATTAGTTTTTAATAGATCCCGATTCAGATATTGTTTGAATCGTTGCGAGAATTTCTCGCTTTACTGCCTCTCGTTGAGCCGGCTTGTCCAACTTTTTTCCATCGGCGTCTAATAGATAGAACGAATCCACAATGCCGTCCACACGCGTGGCTATTTTTGCTAACGAAATATTCAGACCAAGATGTGAAATTGTTTCCGTGATACGATAGAGAAGACCGAGTGTGTCCGGTGCATAGACATCAATTATTGTGAACTTCGGATGGTCTTCAAACTCGACATCACACCGCGTATTTGGGTTATTTATACGAGTCCGACGTTTCCAGCGCGCACGATGCCGATCAATAAGATGCACGATCTCAACTCGTCCTTCTATAACTTCTATTACATCTTGGATGATTCGCGAGCAGTGGTCATCAGTGATTGCAGTATTTGATCCAAATTCCACAACACGGAATTTATCAATTACGATTCCATCACGTCGAGTGAAAACTTCTGCATTTAAAATATTTGCATCGTTTGCACTCAGTACACCGCAGAATTTAGAAAGCACACCGGGCGAATCATGGGCAATGAATGTGACATCTGTAAAACTACTGGACTGCTGAAAAAGCACAGACACTTTTTCGGTTTGATGAATAGCTTGCAGGTGGTTTGCAATTTCTTCCGGCTTGAATGCTGCAAGATATGAAGTGCCTGAAAACTGCGAAAGATGTTCGTTGACTTCATTTGCTGGAAATGCAGAAGAAAGATTTTGAACAACGTCCGTATGCTTTTCTTCTACAAGCTGCGCTGTTTCTTCATGTATATCTTTGCTTGTCATTTCTTTCTCTAATACTACGCGTGTTCTAAGATATAAATCTCTAAGTAAAAGTTCTTTCCATTCTGTCCAGACATTTTTATTTACAGCAGAAAGGTCTGCGTACGTGAGAACGTACAGATAATCGAGCTGTTCGATTCGGTCAAATGTTCGTGCGAAATCCATGATCGTTTGCGGGTCATTCAAATTGCGGCGGAATGCTATCTGTTCCATCAAAAGATGATGACGTATTAAGAATGAAACATCATCAATGAGATCATCGTACATAATACGTTTAAGGAATCGCCGTGCAATGGATACTCCTCTAATCTCATGTTTGCCGTCATGGGCTGGTTTTGCAATATCATGGAAAAGACATGATAGATAAAGCGTGTCTCTGCGCGATAAGGAACGAAATACGTTTCCGAAAGATGATGATGATTGTTCAAGAGATTCTGCATTAGCAAGGGCAATCAATGTATGTTCATCAGCAGTATAAAAATGATACTGATTATGCTGAAAGAACGACACAATCGGTTTCCATTCCGGTATCCATCGTTCAAGCAGCCCAAGGTCATTCATTTTGTGAAATGCGTTAGCTATTCCATTCGGCCGATGGAGAAGCAGTCTTAATAAATTTGTTTCAGTATGCGTCTTTAAAGGTTTGAGAGAAGGCAGCCGTCGATGAATAGCATCTTCCAAAACAAAAGAAAATTCTGTACGTCTTTCGCTTCTTAGCAGAAATGCATTAAGTAGAATTTCATTTGTAACAAGCGCACCGCGTTTTGCGAGATGAATATGTCCATCGCGAAGAATAAATGTGCTGCCGATTTTTGTTGTCTTTGTTTCTGGAACTTCAATAGACCATTGGTGATTCGTCCAATCAATGATACGCAAGCAGAAGAGAGCTATTCTTTTTGAAGCAGTATAATAATCCTGCATAAAACGCTCAACCTTCGCCCGTCTTGATTTGTTGCGATAACGAAGTCCGGAAGCAATGTGCTGTTGAAAACTAAATTCCAGAGTGTCGTGAAGAGATTTGGATTGAATATGCATTTCATTGCGCACGCGAAGCAGTGTGTCAAATGATGATTTTATTTCTTTCAAAGATGATGGCGTGAATTGCCGTTTCACAGCCTGTGAATTGAGAAGAACGAGTGTAGCAGTTTCCGATGCACTTAAATTTTTAGGAATAGGTATCGTTCCGGTACCTCGCATTAACCAGAGTGCTGTATGAATATCCCGCAGCCCGCCTGCGCTGTTTTTTATATTAGGTTCTAAGAGTGTTGACGAATTTCCGTATTTGTTGTGCCGCATTTGCCTTGCTTCGGAAATCCGATGCACGAAAGATAACCGGTCGTCTCCCTTTATTTTTTTTCGAATGGCTGAGGTAAATTCTTGAAATATGACTTTATTACCACAAATAAACCTTGCTTCAATGAGCGACATATGGGATTCGAAATCTTCCGCAGGAAGATTAATGCATTCATCAATGGTGCGGAAGCTGTGGCCTATGTCTAAACCAGCATCCAACAGGTTGTGGATAAATTCTTGCACAGCGGGAGTAGAAACAGTCCGTTGATGTTCGTCTGAAACTAGAAACATAACGTCAGTGTCAGAAGAAAAACATAATTCTTTTCTTCCATACCCGCCTAATGCAACAACGGTTAAAAAGCGAACGTCACTTGCAACATGCTTATAAATAGCCTGCAGAAGATTATCGCGCTGGTGTGTCAATGCAAGAACAACGCGAATGCCGCCTGCGCCTGCGAGATGCATTCGAATAATTTCTTGCGTCCCCCTTTCGTAGTTTTTCTTTATTTGTTGAAAAGTAATCATATAATTAATATAATCATTTTTGATATTCAGTGCGAAATATAGAAAAAAGTCTTTTCTTGAAAGTGGTTAAAATTATTGCTACTATTTTATCATATAGAATCAGCATTCTATTATGCAGCATGTAGCATGGATTTTCCTCTATGAACCTTGAACAATTCGGTGAAGAGCTGAAACAAACTCGCTTGGAGAAAAAATTATCCTTAATGGATATTTCTGCCGAGACACGCATCAGCTTAAAATTTCTCGATGCAATTGAACGAGGACAATTTCAGATTCTTCCTCAAACTTATGTGCGAGCATTTCTTAGAGAATATGCTTTCATGGTTACTCTTGATCCAAACGATATTATGCAGAGATATGAATCAGCTATGCAGGAGACATCCTCTCGAAAATTAAACATCAGTACATCTCAGCAAATTTCCCTTAAAGAAAAAACTCAAGTGGAAGATAACAAGAAAAAGCCATTTTCACCTTCGCCCCTTCAGAGAAATATTGCTTTCGGTTTTATTATTTTTGCAGCGGTTGTTTTAATTGCCATTTTGGCAAATGTAAATAGAAGTTCGAGTTCAAGTGGTTCTGTAGAGGAAGTTTCATTCGATCGCGTAGTGCATGAAAACGAAGCCGCTCCAATTTCGCAATCAATTATTGCCGCAGATTCTGCTCCCGCTGTCGCTACTGCAGTTCAGCCCGATAGCTTGCGATTAGAAATTACTACGCGAGACTCTGTCTGGATAAATATTCTTATTGATGGTAAAATAGGTGAGACATATCTTTTTGGGGAAAGAAGGAAAAAAACATGGGTGGCAAAAGAACGCTTCGTTATAACTATGGGAAACGCAGGCGGTGCAACTTTTCAATTAAACGGTAAAGATATCGGTGCTCTCGGTAAACGAGGAGCAGTAGTCCGAAACGCTGTTATTTCCGAAACCAGTCTTAAAAAATGATTGCCGGCAAGGAAAAGCTGGTATGAATTCATCTGTCCAAAAAGAAATCGAAACACTCAGCCGAAAAATCTTTGACCACGATTACCGTTACTATGTCCTTGCTCAACCTGTAATTTCGGATGAAGAATATGATAAATTAATGCATCGTTTGCAGGAGCTTGAGCGGCAATATCCTGAGCTCGTCTCATCTGATTCTCCTACACAACGCGTTGGCGGGCAAATTATGAAAGAATTTCCTACTGTGACGCATGCAGGTACCGATGCTCAGTCTTTCTAATACATACAACGAAAGCGAAGTGCGTGAATTTGACCTGCGCGTGCAGGAAACATTAGGAAAAGAAACTTATAGGTACGTATGCGAATTAAAATTTGATGGCATTGCAATTAGTCTCCGATATGAAAACGGTGTATTTGTGCAAGGAGCCACGCGTGGCGATGGGACTCACGGCGACGATATTACACAAAATCTAAGAACAATTCGATCGATTCCTCTCCGACTTCGGTCTGTCCGAAATGGATTGCTCACATTAGAAGTACGCGGCGAAGCGTTTATGAAGAGAACAGACTTTCAACATATGAATGAGGAACGCCTTCTTGCCGGTGAAAAAAAGTTTGTTAATCCGCGAAACTCAGCAGCGGGAACATTAAAATTGCAAGATCCAAAATTAGTTGCACAAAGGCCGCTGAATTTTATTTCTTACTTCCTTCGCACGAACGACATCGAGTTGACAAATCAATATGAAAACCTGCAACTTCTCCGCTATCTCGGATTTCCAACTAGTGAACACACAAAGGTCTGTCAGTCTATCGACGATGTGATTGAATATTGGAAAGAATGGGAAGCTCACCGCGATAAGCTCCCTTTTGATATCGATGGTGTAGTGGTAAAAGTTGATTCTCTCAAACAACAGGAGCTGCTTGGCGCAATTGCTAAAAGTCCAAGATGGGCGGTTGCATTCAAGTTTGCTTCCAAACAAGCAGAAACGAAGTTAAATACTATCCGACTTCAAGTTGGACGGCTTGGTACAATCACGCCCGTAGCGGAATTAGAGCCGGTGTTTCTTGGCGGCAGTACTGTTTCCCGTGCGACGCTTCACAATGAAGAATACATACATGAATTAGATATTCGCACGGGTGATATTGTTATTGTGGAAAAAGGAGGCGATGTCATTCCTAAAGTAAGCGGTGTCAAAATTAAAAAACGACCACCGAGTGCAAAAATTTTTCAATTTCCAAATCATTGTCCGGAATGTCATTCTAAAATATTTCGTTCTGAAGGCGAATCGAATTACTACTGCGAGAATAGCGAGTGTCCGGCACAAGTGAAAGAACGTATTGAACATTTTGCAAGCCGTGTAGCTATGGATATTGAAGGACTGGGGGAAGCTGTAGTATCTCAGTTTGTCAATCTTGGCCTTCTGAAAAATTGTGCCGATCTATATGATATTCATGCACATCAAAAAGTTGTTCTTATGCTTGATCAATGGGGAAAGAAAAGATTTCAGAATCTTTTAGATGCCGTTGAAGAAAGCAAAACACGACCATTTAATAGAGTGGTCTATGCACTTGGCATACGTCATATAGGGGCGAGTATTGCACAACTTTTAGTTGATAATTTCAAAACAATTGAGCAACTTATTGAAGCAACGGAAACAGATTTGCAAGTTATTCAAGGTATTGGTCAACAGATTGCGCAGAGTACTGTTCTATTCTTTGCAGATAGGCACAATCGACGAATCGTCGATCGCCTGCAAACTGCCGGTGTGCAAATGGCAGTGGTAAAGAAAGCGATTCATCATGGGCAAAAGTTCTACAGAAAAAAATTTGTATTGACCGGATCATTAGCCACAATGACGCGCGATGAAGCGAAACAGAAAATTGAATCTTTCGGCGGAAAAGTAATTGCCAGTGTCAGCAAAAATGTCGATTTTATTGTCGTTGGAGTCGAAGCAGGTTCAAAATTAGAAAAAGCGCGAATATTAGGCATACAGTTGATTGACGAAAATAAGTTTCTTACCATGTTACAGAACGAGTAACAATTCACCATCGCCAACTAATTTATGAGGGTCTTATGTCGAAATTTTCGTTCAGTTTTTTTGTGATACTGATTCTTATACTAGTCATTGCTGTTCCAGGATTTAGTCAAACCCGCGTTGGCAAACTTGGAATAGGGGCTGACGGATCAATGCAATATATGCTTGGTGCAGGAAGCACAAATCCTTCGCCTGCAATTGGCGGAGGAGTAAATTTTAGTTATTCTGCAATGGAAGGTCTCGGATTACGGGGTGATTTTTGTTACTCGCCTATTAGTTGGAAAGGCAATAATACAGTTACCTTCTCACCTGATATGGCTTCTCTTAATCTTTATGTCGGTGCAGATTTGTTGCCAAACAGCACTTTCAACCTTTTTCCTTTCATTGGAGGGGGATTAGCAGTATTTGATCCAAGAGAAGACGACGGATCGCCTGCTATTAAAGGAGGAACGCTTACCGCTGTTGGAGGAACGCACGTCATTGTTGGTGGAGTACCTGTATCGAGTTTTGATTTACATATCATCGGTGGTCTGAGTATTGACTACTTTTTAAGCGAATTCTGGTCTGTAAGCTTAATGGGTGAATACGTACTTACGGGTTCTCCATATTATGCAGGCAGTGTTGTTGTACCTAATACAAACAATGACAGTTATTTACGGGCGAGTATACAACTTAGATATTATTTCTTCGATTCAGCTTTTATAAAAAAACTGCTTGAAGCTCAACATGCGCGATCAAAACACAGCTAATAATATCTGCATTGCAGAATAATCATGCTGGAGGATTTTCGACTTAGAGTAGGACTTTCGTATTCACGGTTGCATTTTCGGCACAACCACGATAAGATAATGAATTTCACGGATGCGCTTTCACGATCACGCCGTGCATTAGTTATATTTCCAGAATCCTCGCTTGAGGGTGAATCGGCTTCGATTTTTATTCGACACCTGCTTAGAAAATTTTCTTCAGAAAGAATGATGGTGGTAATTCGAGATGATCAACTTTTTGCGATGTCATCTGCACCGCCGTTAAAAACTCTGACGTATTCAATGCAGGATATTAATAAGTGGTTTGTGCCTCGCCGTGAACTGCTTCAAAGAATGGAAAATAATAAATTTGATGTTGCGTTGGATCTCAATTCAAAACTTTCTCTGACAAGCGCGTTTCTTTGCAAAGCCTCTAATGCGCCTTTACGCATCAGTTTTGTCAAAAAGAATGGCGACCAATTTTACAATTTTCAAGTTAAAACTAAAGGGAACAGCGGCGATAAATATTCTTATCGAAGTCTTTTGAAGTGTCTCGATATGTTTTAGTGTTTTTAATGGAGTCTGCATATGCGTTTTGAAACCAAGAAAAAGGGAATTGCCACAATCCTCAAAGTTCAAGAACGAAAGCTCGATGCAACAACTTCACCCGAACTCAAAGGAAAATTTCTGATACTCTGCAAACCGCAATTGAAAGAATTAGTAATAGACCTTTCTAATGTTGAGTTCTGCGATAGTACTGGCTTAAGCGCGCTGCTCATTGCCGAGCGCCAGATGCGCGAAAACAATGGCAAAGTTAAATTAGTTGGTGTTCAAAAAAAGGTACTTTCACTTCTTAAAATTTCTCACCTTGATCGGACATTCCAAATTTTTGATACTCTGGCAAAAGCAACGAAGGGGTAATTTTTTCTTGCTTCCTATGTATAAAGGAAAGCAGATGAACAAAACTACTGACACATTCTGGTTACATTTTTTTCTGCGTAATTTTGGAATTTAGTCGGAATCATTTTAGTTTAAAATTTGATATCGCACATAATTAAAAAAAGCGCTTTTCATGAAATGAAAACAACATCTCGGATAGTGAAACAAACAGCAGAACAAAAATCCACCGTTATAAATCTTGACCGCCAAATTCGCAATTATTCAGACTTTCTTCGCCTTGAAAAAAACCTTTCATCGAACACACTTACATCTTATAAATTCGATTTTTCCAAATACCGTAATTTTCTTGTCACTGCCGGAGTTCAATCGGCGTCCAGCGTATCAGAAGAGCATATAAGTAAATTTTTGGCTGTACTGCACAGGAAAAACCTTTCGCCGCGAAGTATAGCACGCACACTCTCCACTATCCGTGGATTTCATCGCTTCCTTCTTGGAGAGGAGGAAGTGAGAGATGATCCGACGCAAATCATCGATTCACCGAAACAAGAAAAAATATTACCAGATGTGTTAAGCATTTTTGAAATAGATGAAATTTTGAAACAGCCAGATATATCCAGCCGGCTTGGCGTTCGTGACCGTGCAATACTTGAAACACTCTACGCAACCGGCATTCGTGTTTCAGAATTAGTAAATCTTAAACAGTCAAATCTTATTATTGAAGATGGATTGATTCTTGTTTATGGCAAAGGATCAAAAGAACGCTTAATCCCGATCGGACGATCAGCGAGGCAATGGATTGAAGAATACCAGAAACAGTTGCGTGTCCATCTTGCAAAAACCGGCAATACGCAGGATATTCTATTTTTAAATGTGCGCGGCACAAAATTAACGCGAGATATGATTAGAAAACTAGTGAAAAAATATTCATTAATGGCGGGAATCGAAAAAGAAGTTCATCCACATACATTTCGTCATTCATTTGCGACACATTTGTTAGAAGGCGGCGCCGATCTCCGAGCCGTACAAGAAATGCTCGGCCATGCCGATATCTCCACAACCCAAATCTACACGCATATTGATCGCGAGTATTTAAAAGAAGTTCACCGCACATTTCATCCGCGAGGATAAGAAAAACCATGCTTTTTAAGCCGCAAAGATTATTTAAAAACACATTAAGCAATCTTTGCGTAGGTGGTGTAGTATTTTACTGCATTATTTTCCCTGCGCGTAATTCCTTTACAATTCTATCGGCTTTATAGATTTGCTCCAAACCTTCAAGCAATCCTGAAGAATGGACAGCAACAGACCTATTATTTGTATCATCAAAGATAATATCTCCCGGCAGACTTTCCATATTGCCGTCAAAAATCAATCCAACAATCTCCAAGTTTTTATTAACTACAGGGCTTCCTGAGTTGCCGCCGGTGATGTCATTCGTCGAAACGAAATTCATAGGTGTGCTCATCTTAAATGTTGCCGGTGGATTAGCCCATCGCTCCGAAAGTTTCCACGGATCTTTCATGCCAAATGAGTAAAACCGATCGTACAATCCGTAGAATGTTGTAACAGGCGGAGCCATAGTGCCGTTGTATTCGTAACCTTTTATTATACCGTCGGCAATGCGGAGTGTAAATGTAGCATCCGGCGGAATTTGCGTCCCGTAGACTTCGTACATTGCATTACCAAGCATTTGTTCACGCGCCAGAAGTTTTTCATTGATGTATTTAAATCTCTGTTGAAGTTCTTTTACATGCTTTTGTTCGGAAACAACAAATGTAATCAAAGGATCGTTTGATTTGAGAATAGCTTCCGGTTTTCCGGCAAGCAGTGTTTGTGTCTTTTCTTTCGATGCAATGAATGAATTTTTGCTCAAATCTTCTGCAACTTGCTCAGATGTTCGTCCCGCCATCAGTTTATCAAATTCTTCGTCATTTCCTGCCAACGCACGTTCCATGATGCTCAATCGGAAAGCGAGCAGCCGTTTTTCAACTTCCGGCGTTAAATTAGAAGGGTAGAATTTTGTTCTAGTCGAATCTGCAATCGAATCCATAGACTGATTTGCTGCGTTCACAAGATCGGCTGTCAATGAAAAGTATTGGGGGAAATTACGCCCACGAAACCTCAATGCATCATATTTCGGAAAGAGCGCTGTAAGCTCAGCTTGGTATTCCGCAATATCGCTCCATGGATCGCCTGTACTTCATTTTTAGTTCTGATTTATTAAATATAGCATTTTGAAATTTTTTTTCGAAATCTTCCTTTTTTGCCATTAATATAGGATCTTGTAGCCCGTTTAAATATCCTGTAAAAGCTTTTCGTGAATTTTCTAATCCGAAGATCGTATTAAGATATTTCAATTTAGCTTCAGGATGCATCGCAATATAAGATGAATAAATTGTTCCAACTTCCTTATTCGCTTCTACGTTTGCCGGGTAAATAACATCGCGAAGATATTTTAGCTCTGCAATCGTTTTTAAGCGGTTTGTTCTGCCGGGGTTTCCAATAACGAAAACGGCATCTCCTTCTTGTGCGCCATCCTGACTGAATCGAAAAAAGTTTGCAGTCTTCAATGGTTTACCATTATCATAAACGCGGAAAAATGCGCAATCAAAATCATACCGAGGATAAGTAAAATTATCAGGGTCGCCGCCGAAAAATGCCATTACATCTTCCGGTGCATAAACAAGACGCACATCAACATAACGTTTATATCCGTAAAGTGAATAACGGCCGCCGTTGTAAAACGAAATAACACTAAATATCATCGAGTCCTGTGGTGCAATTGTTTTGTATTTTGCTGCGTAGCGTTTCTGTATTTCCTGCATCTTCGCTATCCGATTTGCGACCTTGATGTTATCGGTTGTACCACTGTCAAATGCTTGCTGCACTTCTTTAGTAACATCATCAGTCACAAGCAATTGATCTATAAAGATGTTGGATGCTTTCCTTTCATCATTTAATGTGGCGGCATAGAATCCAGCTTCTGCCAACCGCTCACCTTCCCTATTCACACTATCCAATGCAGCGCGCGCGCAATGGTGATTTGTCATTACTAAACCATCTTCCGAAACGAACGATGCGGTGCAATTTGGCAAACGCAGTGTAGATAGACGCGCTTTATCAAACCATTCTTTTGATGGAGAAAAGTTGTAAGTCTTGGCAAAATATTCCATAGGTGGAAAATCAAAAGTCCACATTTTACCAGTATCAAATTGTCCAGCTCGGGCTTTTTCTAGATTATTGGAATGCGGTATATCGCTTCTGGTTGCCTGTTGAGTCGAACAACCCATCAAAAACATTAATGCTATAATAGACATGAAATTGTACTTACAGAGAATGCGATTCATAGAAACCTCATTTAATTAGTTTAATATTTTATTAGTAAAATGTATGAAGAACAATCTATCGATGCAATAAATCCATTTTAAAAACTTAAATGAACTTTTTTCAACTAAAAAAATTTCCTACATTTACCAACAATGCCACTAAAACAGACAATATTGCGTGTAGGTTTTATTATCCTTTTTGGATTGGCACACCTTGCGAGTTGGCAGAAAGCGGTTGCACAAGGGAACGAACAGCAAAGCGGTATTTCTAATTTATGGCTTTTAATGCAAGCCATACCCAGTATTTCTTGGACGCGTTTTCCAGCGCAAACTCACTTTTCTTTTGAATGGGAAGCAACACCTATGCTTTATTCGTGGGGAATGACTAAGCTTGATCCGCCGCTGCACTTTTTTTTTGTGACACAACCTGAACGTTTTGCGGGAGCCATAGAATTCAATATATCCACTCAGCTTTATACAAACCAGGTTAGGACAAGCCATTGGGGGTTTTCCGGACAATTATTGGCTCACTTGCCGTTAGTAGAATGCGGTGAATATCTTGGACTAAATCTTGGTGCCGCACGTTACAACATCGCTGGTGCATCATCAAATTATATTATAGGAGGATTTTCCACACTCTTCGGATTTCTTCATTATAATATTAAATACAGCCCTGTTGATAAAATTTGGATGTACTCAATCGAATTCCGTTCTTTCTGATCTGCTAATATGAATAAAAATTATCTGCTCCATTTCATTTTACTTTCGCTAATCATTTTTCATTTCTCATTGGTCACTATTGGCTGTAGTTCTTTCTTCACCCACTTCATTGCAAACTCATTTGAGAATCTTCCAAGTTCACCGGATACAGTCGCTTCAAAAATCGCACATCCAATATTTAAGGATGTAGGATTATCTGTCTTGTGGGTTGGTCATGCAACGTGTCTCATTCAAATCGGCGATAAAATATTTCTCACTGATCCAATTTTTACTGAGACAGCAGGTATGATTTCCAAACGCAGAATTGAACCGGGAATTCTTCCCTCATCAATTGATAAACTGGATTATATTCTTATCTCACATATTCATTTTGATCATTTGAGTTATGGAAGTTTATCGATGCTGCCTAAATCTGCCGTGATGATTCTGCCGACAGGCAGTGCGGAATATATACCGGAATTTGGTTTTTCGGATTATAGAGAAATGAACCCTTGGACAATATTTAAAGCGGATGGTGTGCGCATTACTGCTGTCCCTGTAAAACATTTTAACGGGCGGTACGGATTCGATGGAGCTTGGCAGAGTCATAATACATATACTGGATATGTCATTGAATATAAAGGAAAAACAGTTTTCTTTGCCGGTGATACAGGGTATGATCCGGAAAAGTTTAAAGAGATCGGCAGTAAGTTTGCCATTGATGTTGCATTGATTCCCATTGCGCCGATTGAGCCTCACGACTTTATGAAGCGTGTTCATGCTAATCCGGAAGAAGCTCTGAAAATTTTTGCTGATGTAAATGCAAAAATAATGATCCCGATTCATCACCGAACATTTGTTCAAGGATTAGATTCTTCACTGACAACTGCACAAAACGATTTGAAACGGCTTATAGCTGAAAATCATTTGGAAAATCGTGTTTTTATTTTCAATATCGGAGAACAGCGTATTCTTATACCTTAGGAATCTAAATTAGTATTGAATTTTATTAAATAAGATCATCTTCAGACGAAAAATAATGTCCTCTCTTGACTTTTTTCCCTAGATCATGTATATTACTTACGTAAAGTATGAAGAAATCCGTTAGTCATATTGTCTTTTTAAATAACCGTTGGTGGTGGCGCAGAATAATATCTAATCAGACAGGTAAGAGAACGGATAGTTAACTTATAGACATACACAGATTGTATTCTTAACCCTTCCCGGATTTACCTGGAAGGGTTTTTTATTATATGGACGCTCATAATGATTACAAAAGAAAAATTTAAAGAACTTGCACAAAAATATTCGATTGTTCCTCTTGTGGAAACAATGCTTGCCGATTTACATACGCCAGTGTCTATTTATCTGGCGCTCGGTTCGAAAACTTCACATTCATTTTTGCTTGAGAGTGTCGAACCTGACGAACGAATTGGCAGGTTTTCGTTCGTTGGAACGAAACCACTTATAATTATCAAAGCAAAAGATGATATTGTGGAAATTGAATCCGGCGGTATGAAAGAACAGCGACATGGGAAAATTCTAGATATCCTTAATGAATATTCTCAAAAATACAAAAACGTGGCAGAACATGAACAGCCAGGATTTACAGGTGGATTTCTCGGCTACTTCGGCTACGATCGTGTTCAGGAAATTGAGAATATTCCTTTACATCCGACTAAAGTAAATGATGTGCCGGATGCAATGTTTGGAATGTTTCAGTCAATTGTCAAGTTTGATCACCTTCGGCAGTTATTAACTGTTACACATAATATTCTTGTAGATAAAAATCGTTCTTTGGATGATCAGTATGATGAAGGAATAAAAATATTGACGGCAATTCTTACTCAGCTTAGTGAACCACCTGTTATAGAGAATAGTTTTCAGTGCGACCTATCTGCTGTTCAAGATGATACTGATCGTGAAACGTTTTGTTCTTCTGTCAAGCGTGCAAAGGATTACATACATGATGGTGATATTTTTCAAGTCGTACTTTCTC
This sequence comes from Ignavibacteriota bacterium, assembly GCA_963833465.1. Taxonomy (GTDB): domain Bacteria; phylum Bacteroidota; class Ignavibacteria; order UBA10030; family UBA10030; genus Fen-1298. The sequence goes on from CAWHXW010000003.1 coordinate 349,158, forward strand.
GCAGACTACAAGTTCCATTTTCTGGTGACCCATTTCCTGTCTATCGTGCCCTGCGTATTATTAATCCATCTCCATATCTTTTTTATCTCAACTACGAATCAGTGAAACTCATTGGTTCTTCGCCGGAAGTTTTGGTTCGCGTGCAGGATGGCACTGTTGCAGTAATGCCTATTGCAGGCACACGCAAACGCGGAAAAACAGAACAAGAAGACAAAGTTTTTGAAGAAGAACTGCTGCGCGATGAAAAAGAAGCGGCGGAACATGTAATGCTTGTTGATTTAGGTCGTAATGATATTGGCCGGGTGTGTGAATATGGTACAGTGCATGTTCCAGTGTTCAAACATCTGAAACGATTTTCACATGTGATGCATTTAGTTTCTGAAGTACAGGGAAAACTCAAAGGGAAGGCAAACAGCATAGATGCATTGAGGGCATGCTTTCCTGCCGGAACAGTCTCCGGTGCTCCGAAAGTCCGTGCAATGGAAATTATTCACGAATTGGAACCAGTTCGGCGCGGAATTTACGCCGGTGCTGTCGGCTACCTCGGGTTCGATGGCGCGCTCGATACATGCATTGCAATTAGAACGATTGTTGCTGCAAACGGTATGTTAACAATTCAAGCAGGAGCGGGCATAGTTGCGGATTCGGTTCCGGAACTTGAGTATAAAGAAACTGTAAATAAAGCCCAAGCATTGCTCGATGCACTTACCGTTGCAACGAATGGCTTAATGAAAATTCACAGCGGCAACGGATATTTTGGAGAACAGCAATGATTCTAGTGATCGATAATTATGATTCATTTACTTACAATCTTGTGCAGGCAATCGGCAAGAAGACGCAGGAAATTCTTGTTAAGCGAAACGATGAAGTTACTTCTGATGAAATCGTTAATTTAGCTCCGCGTGGAATTATTTTATCGCCTGGTCCAGGTAAGCCGGAAAATGCCGGTATAACAGTAGAAGTAATTCGGCGTTTTGGTTCAACAATTCCGATTCTTGGTGTGTGTCTTGGCCACCAGGCAATTGGCTTTGCCTTTGGAGCGCGTATTACGCATGCACCATCGCTTATGCATGGAAGGACTTCGGTAATAACACATTCTGGTGAAACAATTTTAAAATCTATTTCGAATCCGTTGCGTGTCGGACGTTATCACTCGCTTGTAATTTCATCTGAACAATTTCCAAAAGAACTTAAAATTTCCGCTCGTACAAACGATGGTGTTATTATGGGTGTGACACATCAAAAGTATCCTATCGAAGGGATTCAATTTCATCCTGAATCAGTTCTCACTCAGGATGGCGAAATAATCCTTAATAACTGGCTGGAGGTTTATAAAATCTTATGAAAACGCATATTGAAAAATGTTTGTCAGGTGAACACCTGACAATAGTTGAAGCGTCAAACGCGCTTGATACTATAATGACCGGACAGGCAACAGATTGCCAAATTGCCGGCTTAATGATTGCTCTGCGTGCGAAAGGCGAAACGGTCGATGAACTTGTCGGCTTTGCCCGCACAATGCGCGAGCATTCTGTTAAAATATCAATAGAAGATCCGAATGCAATTGATATGTGCGGTACAGGCGGCGATTGTTTAGGCACATTTAATATTTCGACTATTGCATCGTTAGTGGCAGCTGGGGCTGGTGTTACAGTAGCAAAACATGGAAATCGCTCTGTTTCTAGTCAATGCGGCAGTGCGGATGTATTAACTGCACTTGGTGTAAATGTGCAATGTTCTATTGAAACAACACAAACATGTATTAATCGTATCGGTATTGGATTTTTATTCGCCCCTCAATATCATCCAGCAATGAAATATGCCGCAAAGCCACGCACAGAATTGGGAGTAAGGAGTATTTTTAATATTCTTGGTCCGCTTACGAATCCAGCAGGTGTGAAACGGCAGTTGATCGGCACATATCATCCGCAGGCATTGTATTTACTTGCCGGTGCGCTCCGGAAACTTGGTGCTGATAAAGCATGCATTGTCCACAGCGATGACGGTCTGGATGAAGTAACACTTTCCGGCGGAACAAAAGTTCAGGAAGTAAATGGAAATGAACAGCTACGTGAGTATCATTTACAACCGAAGGATTTTGGATTTTCGCAGTTATCGCTTGAAGAACTTCACGGCGGCGACAAGAATGAGAATGCAAATATTGCAACGAATATTTTAAAAGGCGGAAAAAGTTCTGCGCGAGATGTTGTTGTCGCAAACGCGTCACTTGGGATTTATGTTTCGGGAAAAGCAAAAACTATTATCGAAGGAAGACAAAAAGCCGAAGAGTCAATTAATTCAGGAAAGGCATTGGATAAACTGCAAAAATTAATTCAATATACAAATCAATCATGAACATTCTCGAAGAAATTCTTGAAAATAAATTGCAGGAAATAACACTTGCAAAAAAAACTGTTCCAATAGAACAGCTGAAAGAAATGCCGGAGTTTGGCCGTCAGTGTTTTTCTTTGCAAAGAGCTTTAATTGGAAAAGATATTTCAATAATAGCAGAAATAAAAAAAGCGTCGCCCTCAAAGAAAGTTATTCGGGAAGATTTTAGTCCATTGGAAATTGCACGCGAATATGTCAACGGAGGTGCTAGTGCTATTTCGGTGCTGACGGACAAAAAATATTTTCACGGAGATATTCGCTTTATAGCTGATATGCGTTCATCAGTACCAATTCCAATTCTTCGCAAGGATTTTATCATTGATTCATATCAGATTACAGAAGCTAAAGCGTTCGGCGCTGACGCCGTGCTATTGATTGCATCAGCGTTAAAACCGGAACGATTGCATAATTTATTTAATGATGCTTCTGAGCTCGGGCTTGAGTGTCTTGTGGAAGTGCATAATGAGCGTGAACTTGAAAGGTTAGACTTCCAGCAAATAAAAATTGTGGGAATAAATAATAGAAATCTTTCAAATTTTAATGTTGATATTTCGACTACCATTCAGTTAGTTTCGCGAATTCCAAAAGATATTATTGTAGTCAGTGAAAGTGGCATAAAAAACAGATCTGACATTAAACAACTGACCTCACACGGCGTTCATGCTGTTCTTGTGGGTGAGAGTTTAATGCATGCACAGAATCCCGGTGAAGCATTGCGTGCTTTGCTGACTTCTTAAAAGGATATATTCAGATGAAAGTAAAAATTTGCGGTATTACCAATATTGATGACGCATTGTATGCGGCAGAACTTGGTGCAGACGCACTGGGCTTTATTTTCGTCAAATTGAGTCCGCGCCATATTTCTCCAAGCGTTGCCCGAAAAATTATTCAAGCGCTGCCGCCTTTTGTTATGACGGTTGGTGTCTTCGCTGATATGACATATAACGATATTCTGGAGATTATAGATCAAACTAGCATTGGCTGTGCGCAGCTTCATGGTGAAGAGACACCTAAGCAGCTTGCGAAATATCCCGTACCGGCTTACAAGTCGTTCCGTGTTGATTCTAATTTTAATTTGGAAATCCTCCGTCGATATAAAGGACCGGCGTTTCTCTTAGATACAAAAATTTTTGGCAAGTTAGGTGGCACCGGTCAAACATTTGATTGGGAAATAGCGGTTAAAGCAAAGGAATATGGACGAGTTATTCTTGCCGGCGGTTTAACACCGGACAATATTATTGATGCAGTGCGGATAGTTCAGCCGTATGCCGTGGATGTGAACAGTGGAGTCGAAGAACGTCCAGGGAAGAAAGATTACACTAAATTGAAATTACTGTTTGATAAAATAAAACAAATAAAAAACGTCTAACGTTTTAGTGAAGATACAGAGCAAGGAATCTGAAAAAATGAAATCACAGAAATATTCATACAATTATCCAAACAATCGAGGGTATTTTGGCAGTTACGGCGGCAGGTTTGTACCGGAAACATTAATGCATGCATTGTTTGAACTTGAAGAACTTTATAACGAAGCTAAGCATTATCCGGAATTCAAAAAAGAATTTATAGCAATGCTTCATTCATATGCCGGACGCCCAACACCATTAACGTTTGCCAACCGGCTGACGGAATATTATGAGCATGGAAAAATATATTTGAAACGCGAAGATCTTTGTCATACCGGCGCACATAAAATAAATAATACTATAGGTCAAATACTTCTTGCTAAACGTGCTGGAAAGAAACGTATAATTGCTGAAACGGGTGCGGGTCAGCATGGAGTTGCGACGGCGACAGTTGCTGCAAAAATAGGATTACCCTGTGTGGTGTATATGGGGGAAGAAGATATTTACAGACAGGAACTAAATGTACATCGAATGAAAATGCTTGGTGCAGAAGTTGTTCCGGTTATTACAGGCAGCCGCACATTAAAGGATGCGACGAGCGAAGCTATCCGTGATTGGGTAACAAATGTTGATGATACGTTTTATATTATTGGTTCTGTTGTTGGTCCTCATCCCTACCCGATGATGGTGCGCGATTTTCAATCGATAATTGGTGAAGAAACACGGAAACAAATTTATGCGAAAGAAGGCAGAATTCCTTCTATTCTTATTGCTTGTGTCGGAGGCGGAAGTAATTCTATAGGTTTGTTTTATCCGTTCATTAAAAATAATGTTCGCATGATAGGCGTGGAAGCTGCTGGATGCGGATTGAACACGAGGAAACATGCTGCTACTCTTACAAAAGGAACACCGGGTGTATTGCATGGTTCATTTAGTTATTTGCTGCAGGATGAAAATGGACAAGTGGAACTGGCGCATTCAATTTCTGCCGGGCTTGATTATCCCGGTGTTGGCCCTGAGCATAGTTCATTAAAAGATTTAGGACGTGTTACATATGTATCTATTACAGATAAGCAAGCTCTTCAAGCTGCAAATATGCTTGCGCGATTAGAGGGAATCATTCCGGCGTTGGAGTCAGCGCATGCATTCGCTTATTTAGAAAAACTAATGCCCACGACATCAAAAAAAGACGTTGTCATAATCAATCTCTCCGGCAGAGGAGATAAAGATATGATGACTTATGCAAAAATAAATAAATAATCAAACAACGAAATTCAAACAAACTCTAATAACGAAATCCTAAACGAATTAAATCATAATTGAAATTTTATTTTTTGATTTCTTGAATATTGAAATTTGGAAATGATTATGGAAAAAACAAAAATACTTCAATCCCCAAATAGAATTTTAAAAACGCTCAGCTCTCTATCGAAACGAAATGAAAAAGCTCTTGCACTTTTTATCACGGCTGGTTATCCGAAGCTTAATTCGACGGTGCCGCTGGCATTAAAAATTGTTCGAGCCGGAGCTGATATAATTGAAATAGGTATGTCGTTTTCTGATCCTCTTGCCGATGGCCCGATAATTCAATTAAGCTCACAGCAAGCAATTAAGAATGGGATTACTATCGATATAATATTGGAACAGGTAAGAGAAATTCGGAAACACTCAGAAATTCCGCTCGTCTTGATGGGTTATTTAAATCCGATTTTGCATTATGGTCAAGAACGCTTCTTCATAGATGCCGCGAAAGCAGGTGTTGACGGCATTATTCTTCCGGAAATTCCATTAGAAGAATCGAAAAGATTCCTGTCACTTAATCGAAAATATCATTTTGTCGACATTTTGTTCGTCAGCCCAGCTACTTCTGATAAACGAATTCGCAGCATCGATAAAACCATATCAGGATTTCTATATTGTGTATCGACAACTGGAGTTACCGGCCGTTCCAACATCGGCAATATTGACTCGTATATAAAACGTGTAAAACGTAATGCAAAAAATAATCCGGTGTTAGTCGGATTTGGCATTAAGAATCCAACTGATGCTCAGTGTGTAGCACAATACGCGGATGGTGTAATTATTGGAAGCGCTTTGATTAAAAAGATTGCACGAGGAGAATCTATGAAGAAAATTAGCGAATGGGTGCGGCAGTTAAAAAAAGCAATGTAATTTATTTTTTAAAGGAAATATTTCAATATGAATATTGATTATGTGCATGGTTACGATGAGCGAGAATCTATAAGATTAGAAGATCAAGCCAATTGTTTAAATGAACTTCTTCATTACGATTCAATCTTCCCGAAAGGTTCGACAATTCTTGAAGCGGGCTGCGGTGTAGGAGCTCAGACTAAAATAATTGCTCCAAAAAATCCAGATTCAAAATTTATTTCAATTGATATTTCCGAGGAATCGTTAATTAAAGCAAACTCTCTTATAAAATCTCTCAATATTAATAATGTTGAATTTCAGATCGGCAATATTTTTAACTTAAAATTCCAAGAAGAATCATTTGACCATATATTTGTCTGTTTTGTCCTTGAGCATCTTCCTAATCCTAATGAGGCATTAACAGCTCTAAAAAAAGTTTTGAAGAAAGGCGGAACTATTACATTGATTGAGGGAGATCATGGTTCAACATTTTTTTATCCTTACAGCCGATACGCACAAGAAGCAATTAATGCTCAGGTGAAATTGCAGTCGGACAATGGAGGTAACGCATTAATCGGAAGGCAGCTTTATCCTTTGCTTTCGGTTTCCGGTTTTAAAAAGTGTAAAGTGTCTCCAAGAATGGTATATGTAGATTCAAGCAAACCGGATTTTGTTGAAGGATTCACAAAGAATACTTTTACAGCCATGATTGAAGGAATAAAAGAAAAGGCTATAAAGAATTCAATAATGGATGTGGAATCATTTGACCGTGGAATTCAAGATTTATATAGAACAACTCAAACGGATGGAGTTTTTTGTTACACTTTTTTTAAGGGTATTGGTTATAATATTTAAAAAACACATCTTACAAACGTGATTTAATGTTGCGTTTCGGTCTTTTGGTATAACACTGTATATTTCTTTTCAGTCGCTTCTGTACGGCCGGACTACGTAGTTCTCGCAATGCGTCCGATGCAATCCATTTTGCAGAAGAGGAATTCATTCTGTGAATTTCTTCGGCAGTTTTTATGGCATATGGATTAAGCTTCAAACTGCGCTTTCCGATTTGCCGCAGCGCCCAATTGACTGCTTTCTTTACAAAATTGCGCTCGTCTGTTGCGTATTTTTTTATGAGTGGAAGATATTTCAGAAACACTGCATCATTTGCTTTTTTATCGTTGATGGCAAGGGTTGCAATTAATGTAAATCCAGCCCGCCGGATAAATTCCTGATTTTGTTTTACCCATTTCAAAGCAAGCTCATGCGCAAAAGGAGTGTCGCGGAAACAATGAATACATACGCCGTCGCAGATTGCCCAATTATCAAAATCTTTCACCCATAAATTCATTGTGCTTTTTTTCATCTGCTTTGGATCGGCAACGAGGGCGCCAAGAATACGCGCATCATAAATTCCAGTTTGCCAGAGTTCTAATGCAAGCTCATGATCAGTACCAATGTTTTTAGCAAGTGAAAAAAGTGTCTTTGAGGTAACTCCAAGTATATTGCGTGGACTTGAAATTCCAAATCTTGCCATTCCTTCAACATTCTTTGGATTAGCTTTGGAGTAAAGTGTGGTAAGCACGGCATTCGTTTGGGAGTTCATAATGGCGCAGGCAATATTTATTGCTCAAGTTCAAACTTTATATCAAAATACATATTTCTTGATAGATCTGCAATCGAATGGCGATTGTGAAATTTAGGGGTTTATTCCATATATTATATTCAACTATTTTCGAACCTGATGGGAACTTTGTAAATACTTTACATTGTTCAAACTCTAAGCATATTCGACTTCAAACAGAAAGAAAAGGATAGTAGAAAAAGAAATTCCAATTAAGACAATGTTGATTCATCACTAACGTATCACATTGAAAGGGATTTACTATGACTATCACGCGAAAAGAGTTTCTGCTCCAGATGGCAGTAGGCGGAGTTGCCTTAGGTGCTTCTTCAGCGATAGCTTCATTTCTCGCGTCTTGTTCTCTTCCTACTCAACCGCAAGGAACAAACCTTCCAACCACTACTGGTACAACGAAAGGGAACACGATCACTGTTGATATCAGTCCAGGATCACCATTAGTTCAGAATGGCTTTGCCATTGTGCAATATTCCGGAGGTTCTGTCCTTGTTGCCCATGCTGCTGATGGTTCCTATCACGCTATGACATCTATTTGCACTCATGCAGGATGTATTATCAATCAGTACAATTCGAGCAGCAAAGAATTTGTTTGTCCGTGCCATGGAAGCCGGTTCAGCAGGTACTGGCGCTGTGACAAATGGACCTGCCTCAACCCCGTTGAAGCAGTACGCTACATCTGTTAATGGAAATCAACTTATAATCACTATTGCATAATTGTGGAGACTGGTATGAATAATAATATTCATTGGATAAAATTACCTTTTTTTGTTTGTTTGATTTTTCTCTTGGGGTCACAAAGCGGGCGCGCACAAGATTCCTATACTGCATCTTTTGAATCATCGTTCTTACTCAGTCAAGAATTACCATATGTTCAGTCAGATTCTCTTCCCGTGTCTGTTGTGCGTCGTCCACGATTACAGCCGGAGAATCTTGGATTTTTTGAGCGAAATCTTTGGAGTGAAAATGGATTATTCCGCACTTTGGGAATTGCATCTCCACTAACTCCTGAGTCACGGAAAAGTGAACTCAAACTTCGCCGCGCAATGCTCGTAGCACATGAAACGAGCGGCTTTGTGACACTTGGATTGATGCTGACGACAGTATATTATGGTCAGAAGGTTATAGATAATCATGAGAGATCCCTTACTCTTCGACGTACACATATCGGCTTTGCAGATGCGACAATTTCAACATATTCTCTCACTGCGCTTTTATCGCTTCTCTCTCCTCCGCCGTCCATCCGGCGCGATGAGTTGAGCACTCTGAGTTATCACCGTGCATTGGCTTGGATTCACGTTACGGGAATGATTATAACTCCTATCATTGCTTCACTCGCTCAAAGACGAGGTGCAAGTAATGATTCCATCTATCGTATTCATCAAGTGTCCGCATATATTACCACTACAGCATTTGCGGCATCCATGGTTGTCATGACATTTTAAAATTGGAGAATTATATGTTTAAACCATATGTTATTTTTATCTGTTTTGTTTTTATCGCTTCATCAATCGCATGTGCACAAGTTAAAACTGTTACTTCGATCAAAGGTGAGTCTTCAGCGACTTATCTTCTTGTGCATCCAATGCATGAGATTGAAGCTACCAGCAAAGATGTGGTATACACAATCTCTCTTAATCCAGACACCAAAAGTATTCAAACAGTGAGCGCAGATGTGGATGTGACAACGTTCGACAGCGGTAATTCAAACCGCGATTCTCATGCAATGGAAGTGGTAGATGCGTTGAGTTTTCCAGAGGTTACATTTATCAGCACGAGTATTGTTCCGCAAGGGAATTTTTTGATCATTAGCGGCAAACTTACATTTCATGGAGTGACCAATGATGTCACCGCTAGAGCTGTTCCTGAGTGGGGAAGCGACAAGCTTATCGTTCATGCAACAATGCCAATAAGTCTGACGTCGTTCAAAGTGGAACGGCCATCACTTCTCTTTGTTCCAGTGCATGATACGCTGAAGTTCACACTTATTGCTGCGTTTCCATTGAAATAAATAAAGACAATAGATACAACCCTGTTGGGGCTTATATTCTATTAACGGAAGTTAAGACGACTTATGGTACATTTAGCTTTTGGGGAGAGTGCAAATATTACTAATAAAAAATTGTTCTTATCATCATTTGTGAAACTGTAAAAATTCTACAGGAACCCCATCATCTAAAATAAACGCAACTGTTACTCCTTCCGATGGGCTATTTTGTGGGATCAATATTTCTTTTCCTTCGAGTTCTTTATCGAGATCATCAACTTCAAAAGCAATGTGTGGCATAGTCTTTACGATCTCCGGTAATGGAGCATCAGGTTCGTATCTCATCCACTCGATACCGTATTGATTCTTATCGAAAGGATAAACATACGTTTTGAACTGCGGAAGGTATTCTTCGCCGTTGCGTTTCTCTTTTGTCGGTATTCCAAGATGATGGTAAGTATGCATAACAATTTCCGTTTGAGTTTTGTTGACAAAATATTTCTTTATATAACAGAATTTTCCAGCACTTCAATCCGATTGTGCTTGGTATCGAGTATAGCTTGAAGTCCAATCGGAACTGTTAGTTTTTTTGGAACATGTCCATATTGAAAATCTGCAACAACCGGGCATTTTATTTTCTCAGCATATTCTTTTTGTATTTGATCAAGAGTTAGATGCGGCTCGGATAGATCGTTTGGATTGCAATCAGTGAATTTACCAAACACTAATCCAGAAAGTTTTTGTAAAATTCCGGCATTTAACATTTGCGCTAACATTCGATCGACACGGTGCGGAGCTTCTTCTACATCCTCCAAAAAAAGAATCGAGCCATGTAATTTTGGAAGAAATGGTGTTCCTATTAATGAAGCAAGCAAAGATAAATTCCCGCCGATCAATCTTCCTTTCGCTTTTCCTTGTTTCAATATTTTCAATGTTTCATCACTTGGATTTTTCAGTATGCCAATCTTTTTTATTGATGTAACCAGCCGCCAAAAATGTTCTTCTGTATACGAATCGAAATCTTTCCACATGTCTGTGCCTGTCATAGGTCCGGAAAATGTAATCAATCCTATCTTATGGAAAATAGCAAGCTGAAGTGCTGTGATATCGCTGTATCCGACAATTACTTTTGGATTTTCCTTCAATGCATCATAATCAATCATCTTAAGAATACGCGGTGTGCCGTAACCGCCGCGGATTGCAAAAATAGCTTTTACATCTTTATCACGCACCATATCATTGAAGTCAGTTGCCCGCTCTTCATCCGTTCCGGCAAGATAACCGTGTGCGTCGCGAATATGCTTGCCAAACTTAATACGATAACCAAGTAGTTCAAGATAGGATGCGCCTTTTTCTATTTTCTCTTCTGCAGAAGGAGTACTTGCCGGAGCAACGAGTCCAATGATATTGCCTTTGCTTAGTCTCGGTGGTTTAATGATGGTCATATGTATCTCCAAATAAAATCAAAAGACGCAACTTTCAAATCTGAAATATCATAACTTACAAAGCAATTTAGGAAGAAAGTAGAGGAAATCAATCTATAATTTTATTTGTAAAGTGTGGAACATATCACAGTATATTTAGAATATAAAGTCAAATATTGATTTTTCACTGAATAAGACGATGATTTTATAAAAATCTACATATTCCCAGCTTGATATTTAAATCAGCAAAAGGTAGATTAATCTCGTTATATCTGAAACAAATTGAAAAGATACTGGCACTTAATTCGATAATTCCTTTATGATTACAATAAAAGGACAAAACAAAATTACGCTGTTGACACTTCTGATAGGAGGAATTGCAGGAGTAGTAGGTTATCTTCTCCAAATATTATATACATCTGTTGCAATTCCATTTATCCAAAAAATATTACCTTCAATGTCGCAGGAATCTTTGCTGGCAATTTGCATCATACTGTTTTTACTACTCATAATATCCTTGGTGTCACTTTATATATTTTGGAAAAAATCTAAAACTTATATTGATTTATTTGAATACACACGCGATCCATTAATTGGAGTATCTCAGCACAAAGCAACCGGCGAGTATTTCTGTACTTCCTGCTTAATCAATCGAATTATTTCTCCTGTAAGAGAAGACGAGACCGGCTGGTATTGTTTGCGAAAGGGATGTGAACAAAAGTATCCTAATCCTAAAAATAAATCTGCTAAAGTTGTCAATAAAATTAAATAATGGACTCTTGTGCAATTTGTAAAGTGTTTGGAATAAACGACTACAAGCAGATTGCAGGTTGATTGTTTTTACGCTTCAACTATTTTATTTGATAAATCAAATAGAAATGCTTATCAAAATCATATTCAAATAGGGGATTACAATGAATAAAGCACGCTTTATCGCTATGATCCTAGGACTAATGTTGTTTACTATAACCGGATTTGCAAAAACAGTAAAGAGTAGTTCCTTGGCAGATTCAATTTTAATCAAGATTTTAAATGCTGTCGAAAATAATGATCTCGACAGCTTCGTTGCAGATGGTGATAATCAATTCAAAGCCGCTGTAACGAAACAGTTATTTGAAGGCGTCAATGGCATGTTTGCTCCGCGCCTGAAGAAAGGATATGAAATCATTCTTCTTGGAACATTGAATCAGCAAGGATGCCAGGTTTATTTGAGAAAACTTGTTTTCACAGATAGCGGTGATAATATACTAGCTCGATTAGCTCTGCGAGATGGCAAGGTTGCTGGATTTTGGTTCCAATAATATTTTTTCAGTGCGGCGGCTATACATTATCTTTAGGCAGCATTTAGACGTGATTCAATAATCGAATAACGTTAATTCATTATTTTGTATGGATACTTCAACTGCATATATAATATTTTTTTTTCTAACATTGGCGTTATCTTGGATAGTCTATCAATTCTATTTCAAAAAAAGTTTTTGGCAGGATAGATTCTCTGAAGGAATAGAATCTTTTTGGGACTTCATAAAGTATTTTGCAGTCATATTCGTCATCGTTCTCGTTGTCATATTTAGCAATAACCAAACCGTTTCATTTATTATTGATGCATATCTGAGCAGGCGCCGTCATGTAAGCACTGATACTGATACATCAGGAATCAAATCTTTAATAATTTCATTATGTTCGGTGTTTTTTGGATCAATGCTTCTGCTATATGGATTTCATAGAATGTTAGAATTTCAATTATTTCGGAATGTACCCCGCTCAAAAATTCGATCTGCTTCAATCGGTCTTGTTGAGGTACAAGGCAAAGTAATTGTAGATCAGATATTAATGACGCCATATTCAAAATCACCATGTGTATATTATCATAGTAAATTACAGGAATACCGGCGAAGTTACGGTTCAAGGGCGGAATGGCAGACAATTGCAACGGAAACGCAACGAATACCTTTTGGCCTGGCTGATGAAACCGGACAGGTTGCAGTAGATTCAACAAATGCTGAATTTGAAATTCCCGACAAAAAAACCGGTTATATAAATAGAGATTGCGAAGATTTAAACGATAAACCATTCTTTGCTCATATTGGAGATCAACGATATAATGAATCTTTCTTATCTCCTGATGACGATGTATGTGTGTTAGGAACGCTCGCGATTCATAAAGGTAATTCTCTTTACAAAGCTATTGATAAAGGAAGCAATAACGCAGCGTTTATTATTTCACACAGCAGTTCGCTAGGACTCAACGATGCATTAAAATGGCAGATGCTCACCGGTCTCACGTATGGATCCGTTCTTCTTATCACCGGCTTCACTAAAATACTTGAATTGTCAGACTTACTATAGGAGGGTCTTTTATGCCGCTCGTTATTTTTGCTGTTTTTATTATCCTCATCGTCATTATTGTTGGATATTTTGTATCTCTCTATAATAATCTTGTTGCCCTAAAAAATAGTATTGGGAAGGCTTGGAGCAATATAGATGTGTTGTTGAAACAACGCCATGATGAGCTCGGAAAACTTTTGGAATCCGTCAAAGGATATATGAATTTCGAAAAAGATGTCATGATTAAAGTAACTGAAGCTCGCTCTGCTTATACCAATGCGCGAACGATACCTGAGAAAGCTAAGGCAGACAACATGATGACATCAACATTGAAATCTCTATTTGCCGTGTCAGAGAATTATCCGGAGCTCAAAGCCAGCGAGATGTTTTCCCAATTTCAGAATCGAATTACAGGAATTGAAAGTGAGATTGCTGATAGGCGGGAATTTTATAATGATTCCGTTTATACATTTAACACGCGCATCCAGCAGCTTCCTGATGTTTTTATTGCGAAACTATTGAATTATATGCCGCAGGCATTATTCAAAGTTGCCGAAACAGATAAACAGGATATAGACATTAAATTTTAGAAAGCATATATTTAATAAAGTAGCACCTAACCTTACGTCTTGATAATTTTACCTGAAATCTGAGAAAATGCTATCTCAGCCTCAGAAGGTGAATTATGATGCTATCGCAAAATTGTTATGAACGCAAATTTTCTAGTGTCGATTTAAGTTTATTTGCAGATGCGCGGAATCCTTGTTGCTCTTCAGTATTCATCGGTAATGTCAAAACTTCTTCAACTCCGTTTTCTCCAACCACAGAAGGGAGACTGAGACAGATGTCGCTGATTCCGTACTGTCCGGTCATCAATGTTGATATGGAAAGTACGGAACGGTAATCGCCAAGAACAGCTTCAACAATAGAAAGCAATCCAAGTCCGATGGCATAATAGCTTGCGCCTTTACGTTTTATAATTTCGTACGCAGCATCTCTCACACTAACGAAGAGCCTGTTCATTTCTTCTTGATCGTATTTTTTGTTTTTAAGCGGTGCAAATTCTTGCAAGCGCACACCGCCGATGTTTGCCATGCTCCACAGCGGAATCTCGCTGTCGCCGTGCTCTCCGACTATGTAAGCGTGAACGCTTCTAGTATCAACTTCGTAATATTGCCCTAATAAAAATCGGAAACGCGAAGTATCAAGAATTGTACCGGAACCGATTACTTTTGTCGGTAACAGTCCGGATTCCTTTAATGAAATGTAAGTTAGAATATCAACCGGATTTGTTGTAATAAGAATAATGCCTCCCGGATTATACTCTACAATTTTCGGAATAATTGAGCGGAAGATTGCAGCATTCCGTGCTAGAAGATCGAGCCGTGTTTCACCTGGTTTTTGGGAAGCGCCCGCCGTGATTACTACAACTTTTGATCCCGCAAGGTCGGAATAATTGCCTGCGGTAATTTTCATTTGCTTGGAAAAGGAAAGTCCATGATTCAAATCCATCATTTCTCCAATAGCTTTGTCTGTGTTTGCATCAATAAGCACGAGCTCTGAAGCAATTCCGCGCTGCATTAATGCATAAGCAAATGACGAACCGACTAATCCCGTTCCTATTAATCCCACTTTTTGTGAATAATTATTTTCAGTGATCATGTCTCTCTCTATGATTATTTGTGAAACAAACGAAATATTTTAAATCTATGATATTTTTCTAACACGATACACGGCATGTTGGTTCCAACTTAGAGCAATTTAGCTCATAGGTATCATTGCTTTGGGAGCAATATTTTTGTAAATTTCTTTTAGTATTCGTACAAAAGTTTCGCTGAGCCGCCCGCAGATTCATTTATGAATTTGTAGTGTGGCTCGATTCGTTTTTGAAAGAAATTTTGGGAACAGAAAAAGTCTTTTCTTCGTCATAATAAAATTAAGGGTTATTTGAAATATAATGTATCAAATTCTAATGTCCAATTTTTTATAATAGTTAGATTCCGGACGAATGAGAATGATTTTTTAAATAAAGTAATTTTATTGGAGTTTATTTGTAATTCTATTATTTGAAGTTAATTAGATGTTTCCTGTCGTATTTATTTAGAGGAGAGAACAGTGGATATTAAAACCATCAACGAAATGATTCAGCGCGAAAGCACATTTGTCGAATCACTAACATCTGAAGTCGGCAAGGTCATCGTAGGACAAAAAAATATGGTAGATCGATTGCTTATTGGCTTGCTGTGCAACGGACATATTTTATTGGAAGGCGTGCCCGGCCTTGCAAAAACACTTGCCATCAAAACGCTGGCGGCGGCAATAAATGCAAAATTTCAGCGTGTGCAATTCACGCCGGATTTATTGCCGGCAGATCTTATCGGCACGATGATTTACAATCAAAAAGACGGAAAATTCTTTACGCGTAAAGGGCCTATCTTTGCTAACTTCATTCTTGCCGACGAAATCAACCGCGCGCCGGCGAAAGTGCAAAGTGCTTTGCTTGAAGCAATGCAGGAACGTCAAATAACAATCAGCGAAGAGACGTACAAATTAGAAGAACCGTTCCTTGTACTCGCGACCCAAAATCCTATCGAGCAGGAGGGAACATATCCACTTCCGGAAGCACAAGTAGATCGTTTTATGTTGAAAGTAAAAATCGGTTATCCGTTGCGAGATGAAGAGCTGGCAATAATGCGGCAGAATATAACCGGCGACGAAAAAGCAGTGAAGCAAGTCGTATCTCCAAAAGACATTCTCTCTGCACGTGAAGTAGTAAAACAAGTCTACATGGACGAGAAGATCGAGCGGTATATTCTTGATATCGTTTTTGCAACACGCGAACCAAAGAATTTTAAATTAGATAAACTCGCACCTCTTATAAGTTACGGTGCGTCGCCGCGTGCATCAATCAATTTGGCACTTGCATCAAAAGCGCATGCATTCATCAAACGACGCGGTTATGTAATTCCTGAGGATGTCCGAGCTATTTGTCCAGATGTCATGCGCCATAGAATTGCCGTTACCTATGAAGCTGAAGCAGAAGAAATTACACCAGAGCAAGTAGTGATGGAAATATTAAATCATGTTGAAGTTCCATAAAATAGTCTTCCTGAACAAATTGAAGGATCTCAAGATGAAGAAGATTCTTCTCCCGGCTGCGTTGGGATCAAAATGACGGATGCGTAAATGGAAACAAAAGAACTTCTCAAAAAAGTAAGGCAGTTGGAAATTCGCACACGCGGACTTGTAAATCAAGTTTTCTCCGGTGAGTACCATTCCGTATTTAAAGGACGCGGCATGGAATTTTCCGAAGTACGCGAGTACCAATATGGCGATGATATGAGAATGATAGATTGGAACGTAACGGCGCGATTCAATCATCCATTCGTCAAAATTTTTGAGGAAGAGCGCGAACTTACCGTAATGCTCGTGGTAGATATGAGCGGCTCGCAATTTTTTGGTTCCCAATCTGCTTTGAAGCGGGATGTTGCTCTTGAACTGAGTGCTATTCTTGCTTTTTCAGCGATGAAAAATAACGATAAAGTTGGGTTGATTCTTTTTACAGACCGGATTGAAAAATTTGTTCCTCCGCGAAAAGGCCGCGGTCATGCTCTGCGAATTGTACGCGAACTGCTCTCGTTTGAACCTACACGTCCAGCAACAAGCATCAAAACAGCGCTGGAATATCTTAATCATGTCCAGAAAAAACGCAGCATCGTTTTTGTTCTTTCAGATTTTATGGATAGTAATTATGAAGCAGCTCTGCGTATTGCCGGAAAACGTCATGATTTAATCGGCGTGGTTTTACAGGATCCTCGCGAAAATGAACTTCCCGGCGTTGGTCTTGTTCGGTTACGTGATGCCGAATCCGGCGCAAGCAGACTTGTGGATACTTCCAATGATCAAGTTCGATTTCTCTATAAACAGTTTGGTGAACGGATACGGGAAGAGCGCAAATCACTCTTCGTTAAATCACGATTGGACGATGTTTTGATTCAACTTGATCAGCCTTATATCAAACCATTGGCAGACTTTTTCAAATTAAGAGAAAGAAGAAGGTAATGATTAGAAAAGCGTTCCTTTTTTTCTTCATTCTCTCGAGTAATATGTTTGCACAAGAAGTCCGGTTAATCGCTAAAACTGAGGTGGATACTTTTCAGCTTGGCAGTTGGATCGATGTGCACGTGGAAGGTTCGTTTAATATACCGGTTGATACGATCGCTCCTGTAGTAAAAGATAGTATTGGCTTACTTGAAATTATAAAGATAGAGCGAAGTATTGCGAGAACCCAAATGGTTAATCCGGTTAACGACAGTTGACTCCGGAAAAGTATTTCTGCCGCCTATCGAGTTCGGTTATAAAATCAAAGGGGATACCGGCACGCATAAGGCGTATACAAATTCACTTTTATTGAATATTGCCGGTATTATCATTGATCCAAAAGGTGAGATCAAAGACATAAAGCCGCCGATGAGTGCGCCATGGCTGTTTGAAGATTTTTTACCGTACATTATTGCGCTGATTATAATTGCGGTAATTGCCGGCGGACTCCATTATTACTGGCGGAAGAAAAAACAGAAACAGGATTTACTTGCAAACATCAAGGTGATAATTCCGCCGCACCGTGAAGCGCTGGCGGCATTGCGCGTGCTCGAAGAAAAGAAACTCTGGCAGCAAGGATTGATAAAACAATATTATTCAGAAGTAACTGAAATTATCCGGCACTTCTTTGAACGACGATGGAGCATAATTGCGTTAGAGTTGACGACAGATGAAATTCTTGCGCAGATGAAACATATTCCCGATGCTTTGAATGTTTGGAAAGAAATGGAATCTTTTTTTATCACGGCAGATCTGGTGAAATTTGCGAAGTACGAACCATCGCCTGCCGAGCATGAAAATGAAATGCGTTCTGCTTACGAAACTGTACGGATGATGGTGCCAAAAGCGCCAATTGAAACAGAAGCGCAGCTACAGGAGGCAACTGTCGATGTTGGGCGATAAGTTTGCAAATCCTGAGTTTCTGTGGCTGCTGCTGTTGTTGCCGGCAATCGGATATTATCTCTGGCGGCGGCGCAAGAAAATGACGGTCACATTGCAATTCTCGTCGATTCAAATTTTCAAAAATATTCCTCAGACATTGCGCGAACGATTGCATCATATTCCAGTTGCTTTGCGCCTTTTTGCAACTGCAGTTTTTATTATTGCATTTGCACGTCCACAGTCTGTATCAGATAAGCAGAATATTTCAACAGAGGGAATCGATATCGTGCTGTTACTTGATCTTTCCGGCAGTATGATGGCTGAAGACTTCAATCCGAACCGTATTGAAGCAGCAAAGCAAGTAGCATCGGAATTCATCGATGGACGTACAAATGACCGAATAGGACTTGTTGTTTTCGAATCGCAGAGTTTTACTCAATGTCCATTGACGACTGATTATCCGGTATTGAAGAACTTGCTGCGCGAAGTTAAGAGCGGTATGATTGAAGATGGAACCGCTATCGGTTTGGCTATCGCAAATGGCGTTAACCGCCTGAAAGACAGCAAGGCAAAAAGTAAAGTCATGATTTTACTTACAGACGGTGTCAACAATAGAGGTGAGATTGACCCGATAACTGCGGCGAGGATAGCAGCGACATATAGTATTCGTATTTATACTGTCGGCGTTGGTGCACAAGGACAAGCTCCTTACCCAGTGCAGACGGCATTTGGGATTCGCAGGCAAATGATTCCAGTTGATCTGGATGAAAAAGGACTGACGCAAGTTGCGGAGATGACCGGCGGGAGGTATTTTCGTGCGACAGACAATAGAACTCTAAAAACCATTTATAAAGAAATTGATCAGCTGGAGAAAACAAAAATTGAAGTGACTGCATACAAACGGTACTCAGAGTTATACAGTGGGTGGCTGTTGACCGGATTACTGGCGTTATTGGTTGAGATTGGATTGAGTATAACTATGTTAAGGAGAAATCCATAGCCATGCTTCGTTTTGAACATCCAGAATATCTATGGTTCTTACTTCTGATTCCTGCGCTCGGTGTCGGTTTTCTTTTTCTAAACATTTCGCAGAGAAAACAATTGCGTCGTTTTATCGGTGATACTCTCATTTCACAGCTTGCACCGGAAGCAAGTATGGCAAAGCGTATATTAAAACAAACGCTCGTGTCGCTTGCAATAGTATGTTTGATTCTTGCCGTTGCGAACCCCCAAGTTGGCACGCGCCTCGAAGAGGTGAAACGCGAGGGCATAGATCTGTTTGTTGTCTTAGATGTTTCTTTGAGTATGAAGTCAGAAGATATTCGCCCGAGCAGATTAGAAAAAGCAAAACGTGATGTGTCGGAACTATTGCGAAAACTTACAGGCGACCGTGTCGGTATGATTGTTTTTGCCGGTGATGCATTTGTACAATTCCCACTTACTGCCGATTACGCCGCGGCTGATTTGTTTATCTCTGCTATTGATGTTGATGCAGTACCTGTACCGGGTACTATGATTGGCAGTGGAATAGAGGTTGCGCTTAAATCTTTTTCCAAAGATGTGCCCACACAAAAAGCTATTGTGGTTGTTTCCGACGGTGAAAATACGGAAGGTGATGTTATGGGTGCAGTGGAAGATGCGAAGAAAGCTGGCGTACGAGTTTATGCAGTAGGCATGGGAACACCGGAAGGAGGTCCAATTCCTATCTTTAATCAAAACGGCATCCGCGTTGATTATAAACGCGATCAATCAGGAAGCATCGTCCTGACCAAATTAGACGAAACAATGTTACAGCAAATTGCAGCTATGACCGGAGGTTCTTATCATCGTGCCACAAACGGAGGCAATGAAATTGATGACATCTTCAAAGAATTATCTTCGTTAGAAAAAGTAGAATTCGGGACAAAACAGATTACCGGATATGAAACGCGATATCAATATCCATTGGCATTCGCAATTATTTTTTTGATAATTGAAGTGATGCTTTCTGAAAGACGAACTAAATTTGCAACGCGGCTTAAAAAACTTCTGCCATTTGCTGCAACTGTTTTTATATTTGTACTATGGCCGGAAAATATTACGGCGCAGACCATCCGTTCCCAAATTAGTGAAGGCAATCATGCCTATGACAAAAGCAAATATACTGATGCTGAAGTTGATTATAAAAAAGCATTAGAGAAAAATCCGAAATCGAAAGAAGCACAATTTAATCTTGGAAATTCATATTATAAACAGCAGCGGTTCGATGAAGCGATGCGGGAATACAGCAACTCAAGCGTGCCGATGAAATCACAGGAAGAACGTGCCACAACATATTACAACATTGGAAACTCGCTCTATCAATCTAATAAATATCAGGAAGCGGTCAATGCATACAAACAATCGCTCCGCTTGAATCCGAACGACGAAGATACGCGCTATAACCTGCAGATGGCGCGGGCAAAATTAACACAGCAGCAACAGCAAAAACAGCAGAATAAAAATCAAAAGCAGGATCAGAAAAAAGATCAGCAAAAACAAAATCAACAACAGGATCAACAGAATCAGCAACAAAATCAGCAGCAACAAAAGCAAGAAGAAGCGAAGCAAGATCAAACACGCCAGCAAATGCAGAAAAATCAAATGCCAAAACAGGAAGCAGATAGAATATTAGATGCTATGCGTAATAACGAAAAGGAAGTCCAGAAAAATCTTCGCAAGCGGGAAGCAGTGCATGTGAAAGTGGAAAAAGATTGGTAAGAAAAACTTCAATCTATGTGAAATGAATGATACTAATAAAATAATATTCTTCTTAATAGTATTATCTTTGAACATTGGAACATTCAAATCCAATGCACAAGACGGTACATTCATCGCATCAGCTGAGCCATCGAGCGTTGCAGCAGGAGAACAATTTCGAGTTACGTTCACGTTTGAAGGAAGTGATTACAACAGCGTTAGAAATTTTAAGGCTCCGGATTACGGGCAATTTGTTGTAATCTCAGGTCCCAATCAATCGACAAATATGCAATGGGTCAACGGCAAGATGTCGGCTTCAATCAACTATACTTATAGTTTATATGCACGCCAGCCCGGAAAAATAACAATCGGTTCCGCATCAATTGAATATAAAGGTAAAACGTTAAAGTCCGAACCAATTCAAATTGAAGTCTCCCAAGGAAAACCAAAGCAACAGCAATCTCAATCCAATCAATCAACCGATGTAGGTGACAATCTTATTATTAAAGCAGTTGCTGATAGACAACGTGTGCGGCAGGGCGAACAATTGATCATTACATTCAAATTGTACACACGTATTTCTGTAACCGGTTATGATTTAGCAAAAGCACCAACATTTGATGGATTTTGGAGCGAAGATTTTGAAATGCCAAAACAACCTGTTCAAATGACAGAATTGTTGAATGGCAAACAATATCGCACAGTAACATTAAAGAAAACAGCATTATTTGCGACGCAATCCGGTAATTTGAAAATTGCGCCGCTCGAAGCTCGCTGTGCTGTGCAAGTGCAGTCTAAGCGGCGCAGTAACGATCCATTTGATCAATTTTTTAATGATCCGTTCTTTCAGCAAGTGCAAACCGAAAATAGGGATATAAAATCTAATCCACTGGCGATTGTTGTCGATCCAATTCCATCTAATGCACCATCTGGATTCTCCGGTGCTATCGGCCGATTCGCATTAAACGCAAATGTCGACACTCGTAGCGTTAAAGCAGGAGATCCAATCACACTTCGTATTTCGGTGTTTGGTTCCGGCAACATTAAGTTAGTAACACTGCCAAAACCTCAACTTCCAACTGATATAGAATCGTATGAACCAAAAATTTCTGAAGAAATTTCGCGTGACGGCGGCATTATTCGCGGGAAAAAAACAGCAGAGTATCTGCTAATTCCGAGAAATGCAGGTCAGCGCGTATTAGAGCCAATGCAGTTTGTGTATTTCGATCTTGATAAAAAAGAATACATCACTCTTCACTCATCAAAATTTGAGTTCACAATTGCTCCGGGAAAAGATTTTTCAAGCTCCGGTATCAGTATAGCTTCGAAAGAAGATGTGCTGATGCTTGGAGAAGATATTAGATTTTTAAAACTTTCAATCGGTAATCTCCAAAGTACAGATGAAACAAGATCTTCATTGTGGTTTGTGTTAGGAATTATTCTGCCGCCGTTTGTGTTTACGGGTTCATGGCTCTATCGTAAACGTATGGAAAAAATATATGGTGATATGCCGCGGCTTTTATTTGAGACTGCCGGACGCGAAGCATCGCGCCGCTTGAAGAAAGCGCGTGCATTGCTTGAGCAAGGCAACACCGAAAGTTATCATGCAGAGATATTAAGAGCTTTGCTTGTTTATCTTGAACATAAGCTTAGAACATCCAAAGCAAAATTTGTAATGGAAGAAGCGGCTTCACATTTAAATCAAAATGGTGTAAGCGAAGAAGTTATTCAATCATTAAAAACATGCTTGGAACGTGCAGAATTTGTCCGTTATGCGCCGGGATCAGATACAGCAGATGCCCGTAAAGAATTGCTCGATATAGCCGCCAGCGCTATCAACAATATTGAACAGTCATTCGGCAAGCGGGGCAAAACATGAAACGAACACGATGGCTTTTATTTGTAAGTGTAATTGCATTATTAAAGTGCTCGGTGTCAGCGCAAACGCCGATTATCGCATTTAATCGTGGCAACGAATTGTACCGTACCGGGAAATATCAAGAAGCGGCGAATGAATACGAAGGTATTATCAAACAAGGCAAACTTAGCGCAGAATTATATTTTAATCTGGGCAATGCATACTATCGCAATGGACAACTTGCGCGGGCAATCCTTTCATACGAACGTGCCGCGCAGCTGCATCCGAATGATCCTGACATAGAACACAATTTAAAACTGGCTTATCTGAAAACTGTTGACCGCATCGAGGCAGTACCTGATATGTTTTTAATTCAATGGATGCGTGCTGTTGGATCTTTAATACAGCCAGAAACTATTCGTGTCATTTTTATATCTTTCTGGGTATTGCTATTTGGCTCGCTTGCAACGATGTACTTGATTCTGCGCACGAATATTCTTCGCATCGCTAGAATTTTATTCTTTATTTCCTGCGTTTCAGTTGTACTCTGCACGTCGATGTTAGGGATTCAATCGTTTCGGGATACTGCAAAGGATAAAGCAATAATCACTGCTCAGACTGTTACTGCGAAATCATCTCCAGACTCAAAAGCTGTAGATGCGTTCGTAATTCACGAAGGTGTGAAAGTGAAACTAACCGATGCAGTCGGCGGGTGGGTGAAGGTAACGCTCGTTGATGGAAAGATCGGATGGATTCCCGCTGACCAATGTGAGCAGATTTAAATCTATCAAACTTTCAACTACTTTAAGTTATTAATACAACCCCGCATAATTCTTATCAAACTAATAAAGGATATGAAGAATATTCATGCAATCGAGTGTTTCCTATTATGCAAGTGCATTTTTCACTATCGCTTCTAGTGATTCGCGAGTAAAAGGTTTTGCGAGATATGCTTTGACACCCATTTGTTTGGCGGTTCGGACAAAAAACTCATCTTCCATAGAACTCATCAATACGTACGCTGCAGATTTTAATTCTTCGCCGTAAGTACCAGCAATAATTTTTTCATAGAAGGTAAAGCCGCTCATCACGCCAACCCCAAGATTTACATCGCTGATTATCAAAGACGGGGCTGCTTTCTGTATTTCTGATAAAGCTGTCTCGGCTGTCGCTGCAGTAATCACAGTCTTGTATGTTTTCTTTAGAATGTGATCAACATATTTTCGTATAGATGGATCGTCATCGATAACAACAATAACCGCAGTATCGTCTGGCATGCCCAATTCCTTTTTGATGCGTTTAAAAATAGAAGCATGCTCGTCATCTGATATTTTGAAAAACTGCTGAAGGTTTTTAAGATGCATCAAATCTTCATCGGATGGATTACCGCTTTGCCACAAATTGCGCACAGCATCGACATAAGCGCTTACCTGTACAGAGCGTTCGGCTTCCATATGTTCGGTATCACTAATGGAGAATGATATTTTGAGAGATTGCAAAAGGGACGATTGCATTTCTGCAGGAACAGCTAATTGCATCATTAATTTCATAAGTGTTCGGTAGGAATCCAGACCCTGTTGTTTCATTTTTTCCCGTTCGCGTTCCAACAATGTGTCTCGCTCTTCTTCCATCTGATGCATCAACTCGTCTTGTGCGCGTTTCTGCTCCTCTTTCATTTTTAGAAACGCCTCATCCTGAATTTTTTTTCGCTCTTCTTCAGCGACTTTATATTGTTGAAGTTTTGTTTCGTAATTTGCCCTGATACTATCAGCAGATGATGTTCCCGGGGCAGTTTGCTGAATTTGTGCAATCAATCTTTTTTCAAGATCTTCAATTCTTCGCGCAGTATCTTTTTCAATTGCGGCAATATCTTTGTGTGCAACTTCCTGCACCTCGTTCACAGAGGCTTTGCGTGCACGATCTTCCAAAGCTTGTTCAGTCTTCTCTTCTTGTTTGCGTTTCTGCGACTCAACTTCCTGTTGTTTATAAAAATCTTTTAGTCGTCTCTTTACTTCTTGGTCAACTTGTTCTGCCGCCTGTTGTTTTGCTTCCCGCATAACGGTCTCGCGTTCTTTCTCCATCATCATAACAAGAATACGTTCTTCATATGCCCGAGCGTAAATATTCTTTATATCGAATTCATAAACTTTTCTGATACGTTCCAGTGCTTCATCAAGCTTTTTTGCTTTCACATCTTCATCTACTTGGCGCAGTAAGGTGGAAACACGCGCATTTCGGTCTTCAGGTTTCAGCGTTGGAATAGGCATAGAAAATTCTCCTGTATGAAAAATATCTATACGAAAGTAGACGAAAAAATTAAAAGAGTCAACTTTCTCCTAAGAAAGTTTAATATTGATTATCAGTTGTCGTTTTTCAAACTGTTCAATAAAAAAGTTTAAATCATAAATCTGCACGTCTATTTTAATGAACCTCTGTAAAACTCAATTTTCATCATTTATGAATGACTACATCTGTTCTATAAACAGACGGATTTGTGATAGAGCATCAACAAATAGTTTTGATTGTGGCAGCAAACTAAGCACAATGCAGGACTTTTGCTGCATATCAAAAAAATGGCCCGGGTAAACAAGAATATTCTGCTGGCACAGTAATTCAATAGTCCACTCGTCATCATTATGAGATTTAGGAAGTTGAAGAATGGCATACCATCCACCTTCTAAGTGGAATAAAGAGGCTTGTGAATCTGCAAATATTTTTTTAAGCGATTGAAAATTAGAATTAATTCGCATTCGGATTTGATCTTCAACACATTTCAATTGCTTAAGGAGTTCAGGCAGTGCTATCTGTGCAGGCGTGTTAACAGAGAGAAATGTGTCGGCGATGATATCAAGCCGGTTCAGCGCTTCACTTGTCTGATAAGAATTGCCATGTGCAACAATCCAAGAAAGTTTAAATTGCGGAAGACCAAGAAGTTTTGAAATACCGTTGAGCGAAAAAATAAGAGAGGAATTATTAGATGTCAAAATACTTGCTCGGTGCGCATCTAAATAAATATTATAAGGTCCAAATACTTCATCGGCAATTATAGCGCATTGGTGTTCAACAGCAAATGCACATATTCTCTCGAATTCATTTTGCTTTAGATACGAACCTGTAGGATTATTCGGATGAACGAGAACTATGGCACGAGTGCGATTTGTGAACCCTGATCGAAACGATTCGAAGTCTATTTGCCATTCACCATTATACGTCAGGCAATAATGCCTGAACGCAACATCGTTGAGTTGACAAAGATATTCAAAAAGCGGATAACTTGGCTGAGGAATAAGGATCTCGTCTCCGGTGTTGCACAGAAGTTTGAGAAGAAACGAATAAGCTTCACTTGTGCTCGCTGTAAGCAGAATGTGCTCGGGCAATACAGTTGCACCAATCTTAGCGTAGTAATTTGCTATTGCCTCGCGTGCAATGGGAAGTCCGCGTGGCTCCGGCTGGTACAACAATGACGATTCGTTAGCAAGCGCGGTGAGGATTTCTTTTTCTGGATATAAGAATCCACACCGGGTTGGATTTGATTCGGTCAAATCAAAAATGACTTCTCTGTTTAGCCGCTTTGTTGCGACTAAATCGGAGAGTTGATTAGGAAGCATATTCCATTGAGTGCGGGAGGAGAACATTTTTATAAGAGAATCAGTAGTCAGAATTTAGGAATTAAATTTTATAAAATTAAATTTAGAAAACGAGAAATATTAATGAACAATAAACAATTAGAAATTTCAAAATGCTACTCGCTAATTACCACTTGCCATTTTATCAACTGTGAGTTGTGAAATCACCCAATCAAAAAATCATTAAATCTTTAATCTTCAACCGTTTCTGTTTTTTTCTTAGACATTCGATTGCGTTCGTTGTGATCCAAATATTTCTTGCGCAGGCGCATTGACTTAGGTGTGACTTCCACATATTCGTCTTCGCCAATCCATTCAATTGCTTGTTCAAGTGTAAGATTTCGTGGTGGCTCCAGACGAACAGCTTCGTCCGAACCGGAAGCACGCATATTTGTCAATTGTTTTGTCTTGCAAACGTTGACTACCATATGGTACTCACGGGAATTTTCACCTACAATCATGCCTGCATATACTCGAACACCGGGTTCAATGAAGAATGTAGAACGTTCCTGTAATTTCCACATACCATATGCAACTGATTCGCCGTCTTCTAACACAATTAATGCACCGCGTGTTCGATGGGATAATTCACCTTTGAATGGCTCGTAACCGTGAAAAATATGATGCATAATTCCTGTGCCCTTGGTTTGAGTCATAAATTCCGACCGAAAGCCGATTAAACCTCGCGCAGGGACAAGGAATTCCAGTCGCGTATTGCCTTGGCTTTGCATCATTTGCCGCATCTCGCCTTTGCGCTTTCCAAGATTTTCGATCACTACACCGACATGTTCATCCGGTACATCAATAATAACATGCTCAATAGGTTCGCAAATGACATCAGCAATACGCTTGAGAATTACTTCAGGGCGTGAGACCTGAAATTCGTACCCTTCACGCCGCATGGTTTCTATCAAAATGCCGAGATGCAGTTCACCTCTGCCGCTCACTTTGAATACATCCGGCGAGTCCGTCAATTCCACGCGCAGGCTGACGTTGGATCGAAGTTCGCGCGCTAAGCGATCCCCGAGATGGCGTGTTGTAACGTACTTGCCATCCAAGCCAGCAAAAGGCGAGTTGTTGACTATAAAATTCATTGAAAGTGTCGGCTCTTCTATAGCAACGAATGACAACGGTGTCGGGTCTGAAGCGTCGGCAATTGTTTCTCCAATATCTACATCTTCCATACCTGCAACTGCTATAATTTCGCCTGTACTCGCCTCTTCAACTTCAATGCGTTTCAATCCTTGAAAAGTGTAAATTTTTGTTACACGCGCATCTTCGACTATGCCGTCGCGATGAACAATTTTCATTGGAGAACCGAGGCGAATTTTTCCGCGCGAAACCCTTCCAATTCCAAGACGTCCCAGGTAGTCGTTGTAATCGATGGTTGTTACCAGCATCTGGAACGGCCCTTGCGTATCACCGCTGGGTGAAGGAACATATTTTATAATTGCTTCAAAAAGAGGTTTAAGATTTGAGCTTTCATCTTCTAATTCTTTTTTTGCGATCCCCTGCTTCGCAATACAATAAATTGTCGGGAAATCCAATTGTTGATCGTGCGCGCCAAGAGATAGAAACAGTTCGAATACTTCATCTAACACCTGATGCGCTCGCGCATCTTTGCGGTCAATTTTGTTAATGACGACTATAGGAAGTAAGTTGAGATCGAGTGATTTTTTTAAAACAAACTTTGTTCCTGGTAATGGACCCTCAGCGGCATCTACAAGCAAGAGAACACCATCGACCATTTTTAATGTTCGTTCTACTTCACCTGCAAAATCTGAGTGACCTGGCGTATCCACAATATTAATTTTATAGACCTCACCGGATTTCGGTTCTTTGTACAGGTACAGCAGTATTCTTTGCTAAAATTGTAATACCGCGTTCGCGCTCTAAATCGTTAGAATCCATCACGCGTGTGCCCATATCTTGGTTGGCACGGAATGTCCCCGTTTGCCGCAGCATAAAATCCACAAGCGTCGTCTTGCCGTGATCAACGTGCGCGATGATGGCAATGTTGCGTATATGTTTGACTTCTTGCATTATGTTCTCAATAACTTTAGTCGGATTATTAATCTGAGCAACAATAAAATAAAAATGCCCCAGTCTCGTATTACCTGAGGCGTAGCTAAGATACGGAAGTTTGAGTCGAAAAACAAAAAGCCGATCCCTGTGCAGAACCGGCTTTTATGAAAGAATATGAATTGTTCTATGGATTATCGTAATGTAATCAACCTGCTCCAACCGCTATTACTGGATTTTTTGCAACGCTATATTCGGCATGGACATTAACAATAAGCAATAACAACCGTACACCAGACAGTGAAGCGAGATTTATCAGTTCCTTTTACCATCAAATCCAGGAATTATTATCCCTTTTCCAGTTGTCGGGTCAATCAAAGATTGATCATTTCCTGTGGACTATTGATAATCAGCTAATGACAAAGTAGAGACTCTCCACATGAAACCGCCGTATAGGGTTAGTATAAAGAGTTTTTTACTCATTTCTAAGCCATATGCATTAGCTGATGCATAAAAAATATCTGACTACCAGCTATTCGATTTGATAAGTCATCTTCTGGGTCATAAAGTGAGCGGCTATATCAATCGGGAACAATGGCAGCCATTGGCTGATACTGTAACGAAGACCAAAACCCGAAAGCTAAACTTGCCGGCATCACCAGCTGAGACAGTTGGGACATAACGTAGCATAAATTCTAAACCAAAAGGCAATCCTAAATCAAACTGAGGCATTGGAAGTGGAACGCCAAGTTTACCTATATCAAACCCTCCAGGAAGTGTGAAAAGTTGTTGAGCTTGAGCAGGAAGATTTATGGTTTTTCCGTTTGAAGGGAGTTTGAAGAATGAATAACTGCTTGTGAACCGCCAATTGTTTTAACAACCGGTAATATCTTTACATCCTACAGCACTATTTGCTGTTATACTTTGTGAAGAATGTACACCGGAAGTAAGTTGGATCTGTGGTACCAGCAGGAATATTAACATTTCCCACTCCAGATATATAACTGAAGATATACCAAGTAATGATGGATCTATACTCAGTGAAGGCATTGAAAATGAATATGTTTTATCCGCATCGTAAATCATGACATAGCTGACTTTAACTCCAATATCAAATCCAAAACATCATGTAAATCTGCAGAATAATAACATCGCTGAATTTAAATCATTGCCCCATCCAGATAAAATTGGCGAAATATAACTCGCACTGAGGAATCATGGTCCCATCTGTGCCAATTTTCTGATAAGTCTTGTGCGGTCGCTAAACCGCAAACAAGCGCCAGCACACATATACTGCTATTGTAAAATCGTAAAAATGGATTTCATATAAAGCTCCTTAAAGTGGTGGAAAAGAAATGATTAAGTAAATAAAAAATTATCTAAAATAGGCATTATTTTATTAGTTGGAAATATATGTAATTATTTTCGAGAAGCAATAGTCTTTTCAATTAATTATATATTTTGTGCCCTGCCTCACGCAAAAAAACAGATAATCCCCAACTTTTTTGAGTTCAGTACCGATTACCCTTCTTTTTATTGCACTTTTTACTTGTCTATAGATACTTCATTTGCACAAATGTTAAACCCAAGTTCTTTTGTCTCACCAAGAACAAGTTGAACAGGAATCCGCTTGCATATCTGTACAGCTGTTTCACGATTAGATGCCGTCATTATACTGAACCCTTCTCGACTCAGAAGTTCTCTGAGCTTTCGCAACCTTACAGTATCTGGATCTACGACTAAAATGAGTTCACGCATCTTTGCCTGTGCTGATAAAGCATTTTAATTAATGAAGAGAAATATACAACCTTTGTACCATCCTTACTTTGCAAATAAAATATAAAAAAAGGAAAAATATTTATTACTTAAGTATTGTCGTTAAACACAAACAAGATAATCTAGAATATAGTCGTTGTAATACGACAGTGCCAAAAGGAGAGAAATATTAGTCTTATGAACCACAATCAAGCAGATTAACAGGCAAGTGTAAGTGGAGATATTTGTGATGACCAATACATTCACTCCACATATTTTTTAAAGAAGGGTAAAAGATTTTGCAAATCTTTCTTGAGTGAAAAACGAAGGGCGTCGCCAAAGGAACTCAAAACTATAAGAGCGTTGACATTTGCGTCGAAACTCGAAGCTTGAGAAAGACGTTTCCACATTCCTTTGTTCACTATGCCGACTTCTTTGTAGATTTGTATAAGTCCATCCATACTCCAATCCTGGTCAAGACCTTTCTGCTTTCGAAAATACTGTGCTACTAAATACATAGATACAGCGCGGAAAACAGTCTCCATTGCCGTAGCAAATGGAAGATGAAAACGCACCATCGGACGAAGGTAATCGAGAATCGGACAGTTGCTGGTCACCATATAAATGCCGAGAATGGCGCTGAGACTGTTTTGCACTGATGTATCTTGCGCATAAGTGCGTTCCGGAGTTTCCACTGTTACCCATGTTCTATCGAATGAGGTTGAAAACTTAAATTCATCAACAAGATGTGCTATACTTACCGCCACGGGACAGAATTCAACATCATCCTTCAACGGGCAATTTCCGCATTTATGATACTCTAATTTTGCCCAATCGGGAATTTTTACAAGCCGCGACTGTTGGACTTGCAGGGTTTGTGCATCTAGAATAATATCGAACTGTTTCTCCGTTTTATCTTGAAATAAAAATTTGTACCGAAACTTCAGCATATTTGATGAATTATATTCTGGCATATAAAAACCTTAGAAGGAGATATTCGATATTACTATATTTGAATTTCGAGTTGAGATAGCAGTTTATAAAAATGCGTTCTATTTATTCCAAGCATCTGCGCTGCTTCAGTATTCGATTTAGCTTTTCGCAGTGTTTTGATGATGTACCAACGACGAAACTCTGTTTCTGCATCCAGCAGGTTCTTGCCAAGTTTAATGGATGGCCGATCGGACGGCTGAGCAAGCAATTCAGGCGGCAGATCTGATGGCTGGATCACATTTGTTTTTGCCAGCACAAGAGCGCGTTGAATGATATTTTCCAACTCGCGTACATTTCCTGGCCATAAATACTGTTCCAGAACATCAATTGATTCTTCAGATATTGTAAATGGCTGATTTGTTGCTGCATATTTTTTTAGGAAAAACTCTGCAAGTTCAATAATATCTTCCCGTCGTTCTCGCAATGGTGGAACGGTCAATTCAAATATTTTCAATCTGTAATACAAATCTTCTCGGAATGACCCGGCGCTTACCATTTCCCGAATATTACGGTTAGTTGCTGCTAAAATACGAATGTCCACTTTTTTTACTTGAACGCTGCCAAGGCGTTCCAGGTTTTTCGTTTGAAGAACGCGGAGTAGTTTTGCCTGAAGGTTTACACTCATCTCGCCGATCTCATCAAAGAAGACAGTTCCACCTTCGGCGAGTTCAAGTTTGCCGGGTTTTGATTTTGTTGCTCCTGTGAATGCGCCGCTTTCATATCCGAACAACTCCGATTCCAACAAATCAACCGGTATCGTGCTGCAATTGATTATTACGAACGGCTTGCCGGTACGCCTGCTATTTTGATGAATTGCCGTTGCCAGTAAATCTTTACCTGTGCCGTTCTCGCCAAGCAGTAACACGGAGGCATCTGTCGGAGAAATCTTTGAGGCGAGTTTAAGCAATTCAAATAATTTCTTGCCGGAACCGATAATGGTTTCGCACTTAAATTCCTTTCGCAGATCCTCAAATTTCATTGACGCTTCGAGGAAAAGTTTTTTCTCCAGTGACGATATTTCCAACGAAACTTCAAGTCCGCGTACAATTTGTTTTGCAAATGATAAAAGAAAGAGAAGATCGTTTTCGATGAACGGCTTTTCCCTGTTTCTACGGTCGATATACACTGCGCCGAATACACGTCCCTTAGAAATCAAAGGTACACACAACGCCGCAGTGATACCGAGTCGGATAACGCTCTGTTGCTTCGCAAAAGTTTCATCTGATTCTTCAGATAGATATATCGGTTTTGATTGTGAGATAGTAGTACGAATGACTGCCATACTCATCTCTCTTGCTTCCGGTTCGCTTTCCGGATCCATATTACAAGAGAAGATTGAATCAAGTTCACTATTAGCATTTAGAAGAATAATAAACCCTGAATCGGCAACAAGTTCCTTGACCACGGTATCAATTGCTTTTCCCATTAACGACCGCATTTCTGTCTCGGATGAAAAGAGAATGCCTGAAGCATACAATACTTCAAGCCTTCGCTTTTCCTCATTCAAACGCTCGTACTTTCGTTTTATTTTTTCCTGCTCATCGACGAGCGTGTTAATCTCAGCCGTCAACGAACGGCTGGAATCTAACAGCACATGAAACAATTTGTCAACTTTGCTGGAAGCATCAACAAGGTTATCATGTTCTTTCAATAGTGCGCTGAGATCCATAAAGCCCGCCGACAGAGCGCTCATTGAATCGCCAATTAATTTCTGAAGCCGTTGTTGAAGTTCCGTTGTAGAGATCATATCCTTTTTCATGATGAATATTTATAATGTAGCAATGAGAAACTATAATCGCAATGAAAACTATGTAAAGACTAATTCTGACTATATCAGTTCTTCAAGATAATAGGACTTCTTTAAAATGTCAGGATAGGTCAGATTCTGCGATCGCTTTTCTTATCTCATCAACCGAACTATACCTTTCAGATGGGTTTTTCGCAAGGCATTTTGCCGCAACGGAATTCCATGAAAAGGGTACATCCGCTCTGAGCAAAGAAGGCAGTGGTGGAATAATATTAAAGATAGAATGAATAACCGCTATCTCATTCTCACCTTTAAAAGGCAGTGTATTAGTCAGAAGTTCAAAGAAGATGACACCAAGTGAAAAAATGTCCGAACGCTGGTCGACATTCTGGTTTGTAATTTGTTCAGGTGCTACATAACCAAGTGTACCAAGCACTGTGCCAAGGGAAGTCATCGTTGTAACTAAAGGTGATTTTGACAATCCGAAATCCATAATCCTAACGTTTCCTTCGGAATCCAACATAATGTTGCCGGTCTTCAAATCGCGGTGAACAATTCCGTGCTTGTGAACTTCCGATAACCCGCTGCATATCTGGAGGATTACGCGCTTAATTTCTTCCAGTTGTAGCGGATGCGAGCGTTCTATCATCTGTTTAAGAGTTCCACCGGAGAGAAATTCCATTGCTATAAATCCACTTATACCGGTATCTGCAACTTCCCATACTTGTACAACATTTGGATGCGTGAAAGTGTTAAGCATTTGCCCCTCGTTTAGCAATCGCCTTTTGTTCTCCGTATCTTTTAATATCTCAGGATTGAGAAGCTTGAGAGCCACGGTCTGTTTTGTGTTTATATCTGTGGCTTTGAAGACACGACCCATTCCACCCTGGCCTAGCAGTTCGAGTAATCTATAGTGCGATACAAACTGAGCTTCGTGTCTTCGAATTATCACTCGTGCAACACCTACTGATGATCCAGCACCGACAATAAGCGTACCGAATGAGATGATCGTTGAAAGGAATTGTCCGTCTATGATAGTAAAGTGAAGTAGTAGCAAATAGATGATAAGACTAGCGAGCGGAAAAAACCAGCGGCGGGTGAATTTTCCAGCACCGGCTTTTATTCCACCACCGACCATCAAAAGAATTATTACGATTGCAATTGCAAGTTTTGCTATCTCCACATGCCAGTTTATCATCTTCAAAGTCCGGCCAACGGATTTTGTCGTGAGAATAGCGGCTCGTGGAATAATAGATGATTCAACAAAATCTAAATGGCTTCCAGGAGGAATATCTTCTTTTGTTTGTACAATGCCTGAAGGAAAAATTACACGCACATTATACCGCTTTCCAGGCTGAACACCGAAATGCACTTCGGAAATATCCTGCTGTACCATTGGATTAGAACCAAGACCAACAACACGAAGCTGTCGGATGGACGGCTGTAGTGGATCTTCAATAAGAACTTTGGCACCTATAGCCGCCCGATTGCTTATATCGCCAAAAACATGCACTTTAATAAAATTATTACTGTTTAGATTATTTCGGTAGAGTGCAGTTCTATCGCCTTTACCGAGAGACCGCTGCAAACTTCCAATAAATAAATCAAGGTCGCCATCATTATCGATATCTGCAAAAGAGGGGTGTCCGACAAACTGAATACCTGTTTGTTCTGATACGTCGATAAATTTTTTGCCGAACTGATTCAAAAATAATTTTGAAGCGATAAAAAGATCAATCCAGCCGTCATTATTCACATCGCCTGCTGCAACAGTGCCGTTTGTGGGATCGGGCTGGAAGATAGGTGTAGTAAAGCCAACCTCTGAAGAAACCCTGTGGAAATGTGCGTGACCGTCATTGAGCAGCAGCCACGGCGGCGAACCTTGATTATGGACAAGAAGATCGAGATTCCCGTCGTTATTGAAATCAGCTGCGATGCATACAGTTGGAGCGACATTTTCTTTTGAAACAAATGCAGAATCTTGAGAAGCATGAAACTTGAAATTGCCGTCGTTGAGGAAACAATCTATGAATTTTCCATTCTCACTTATGTAATAAGGGATTATAATGTCCACATTGCCGTCGTTGTTGAAGTCGCCAAATGTTGCACCGAACGAGCGATGTTTCAGTAATTTTGTAATACCGGATGAATCATAGACATTTACAAATTGTCCGGTACCGTCGTTGCGGAACAACATATCATCGCCGTTTTCATTTGAAATGTATGCATCAAGGCAGCCGTCGTTATTAAAGTCAACAAATCGTACAGCTATATCGGTTGACGGGTTGTTCTCCTGAAATTGGAATTGTGCATGATCAGTACCGTTTCTAAAACGTCCGTCATTAGTTCCGAGAAGAAGATTACACTTCAGATTGCTGCCTAATTCAAGAATGTCGAGTGAGCCGTCATTGTTCACATCCCCAACAGCAGTTGCCTGCAGGTCATAAACAACGCTTTCAAAATGGGATTCCAAAGTTGCATCTGAATACACATTTTGACCATTATTGCGAAACAGGAGACTTGGACAGCAGTCTCCGAGCACGAGCAAGTCTGGATAATCACTTTCTGCTCGATTGAAGAAAATACCAGACCGTCCGATCCGTCTAAGCCCAGCTTGCAAAGTAATATCTGTGAATGAGAATCCAAGTGATTGTGAGTTTGTATAAATTCCTCCATCGCCGATGATCCAGATATGAAATATTCCGGAAGAATCTCGGAGAACAGCTATGTCGGAAAAAATTTCATCGTATGATTTGATAGACTCATCCGCAATCCAAGTCTTTCCATCGTACGCAAGAAGTGTTGATTTGTATCCGACGATCCATGCGTGTGTCGAATCAATTGCTATCACCGATGTCAATTGCTGCTGTATTCCAAGCGGGATAGAATGCCACACATTGCCTTTGAATTCCAGTAATGTCCCCTTATCTCCGACAATCCATCCATGCCGCTCATCCGGCAGACTAATTTTGAGAAGGTCGTTCTGTGTAGGTGAACCGAACCGTTTCCATTGTCCTTTATTATATCTAAGAATAATACCATTACGGCCTACTGCCCAACCGGAAGAAGACGAAAGCATACAGATGTCATTAAGATCTCCGTCATATGCATTCGTGCGCTTAAAATTGACCGGTTGACAAGGTGATGCTTTCCAATTACTGCCGTCGAATTCAAGAATATGTCCCTGCTGGCCAACCATCAACATATGCTTATTGTGCAGCTGCGAGAGACTTCTGAAAATTACATAGTCGCTATGATCCCACATCACTTTTGGAAGGGAAATTTCTTTCGCTGTGCCTCCTTGCCATTCCTCAAATACGGGACGACAATTGCCATTGTGAATTAGGTGATGAACAAGGAAAACATGTTCCGTATCCACGGCAGAAATGAGCGGAGAATC
This sequence comes from Ignavibacteriota bacterium, assembly GCA_963833465.1. Taxonomy (GTDB): domain Bacteria; phylum Bacteroidota; class Ignavibacteria; order UBA10030; family UBA10030; genus Fen-1298. Next base: position 385,523 of record CAWHXW010000003.1, read on the forward strand.
AGAGTACGGATAAGTAAGAATAGGATTCCATTTACCATCTATGAAGCGATAAATGTGCCCTTGAACTTCTTGGCCTCTTCCGCGCGATGATGCAAAACCTGAAACAGGTGTAAGCATCTGAATATGTGCACCTAGGTCTACAATTGCCTGGCGAAACCAACCTCCTGAATGATTTGAAGATGGAACGTTTAATATTCTTGATTCGTTATTATGAATGCATCCGCAAAATATAAATACAGCAGCAGCGATGGATAGAAGATTGGTTTTTATAAAGGATGTGCGATTGTTCATATAATTATCTAATTGAAGATATTAAAATCTACGAAAAATGGTGAAAAGATTCATCATTTTTTTATCACTTTGGAGATTAATTGTTTTTATTTTATCTTAATATTAAGCGGAGTTAAACTTGACTTCACAGGAAAGCAATCGTTACCGCAAGAAATTAATCATTTAATAAATTATAAGGAGTGTTTTATGAAAAAGCTAATTTTCGTTTTTATGTTGATCATAGCTGTTGTAGTATTGCAAACAATGTTTGCACAGGATAAACCTGTGGAGAAAAAAAATGTTGAAAAAGTTGTAAAGACAGATAAAACGAAATGCTGTGATAAATGCTCGGGGAAAAAATGTGATGGTAAATGCTGTGCAAAGTGCGCTAAAAGCAAAAAAGCTGCCGCAGCAAAATGTGATACGGGGAAGAAAGAGAAATGCGCTATGGACAGCACGGCAAAGTGTCAGAAAAAAGATATAAAGAAGCAAATCGAAAAGAAAAACGAGATGACGAAATAAAAAAATAAAAATATTATTATTCTTAAGATTTGAGCCGTTTTAATCCAAAAAAATACCGGATAAAGCGGCTTTTTTATCACTTCATTTGAATATAGCTCAACTTTTCGATAGCTTTTATTAACCCTGATTGTACAGAATTTCTGAGACGATCGGGGTAAAGTGTTTCTAAAATTGCAAATTGACAATTTAATATTACAAATCTGAAATGTAATATGAATCGCCGAAGATTATAAAGGTTTATTTTTTTGGTTAGGCAGATAGTTAAATGATTGAAGCTATCAGAAAAAAAATTGAAGCAAGTAATCCATTTCAACAACTAACAGCAGCAATGAAGTCGCTTCTGCCGGGAAGCCTGATTCAATTGCAGGGGATTAGCGGTTCACTGATGGCGTTTGCGGCAGTGCATCTTTTTGAACTGCGCAATACACAAATATTGCTTGTAGTAGCAGACAGAGATCATGCAGAACAACTTTGCGACGATTGTGCCACACTTCTTGGTGACGATCGAGTGCGTTTGTATGTTTCAGGACCGGGGCATAATGCAAAAAATCTTGATATGAGTGCACCGATTGCACAAATGGAAACTCTTCGTTCACTTTCAAGTTCCAAACATATAATTATCGTTGCCTCTGCAGAAGCATTGACAACGAAACTTCCGCCGATAAAACAATTTATAAATCATGCAATAGAATTAGAAGTCAATAAGGAATATCCATTTGACGAATTGATTCAGAAACTCATGACAATGAGTTTTTTGAAGAAAGATTTTGTTGAAGAATATGGCGACTTCGCAGTGCGCGGTGGAATTCTCGATATTTTTCCATTTGTTGGTGATAATCCAATCCGGTTTGAATTTTGGGGCGATACTATAGAATCCATACGAGAATTTGACGTGCTTTCTCAGCGTTCTATTCGAGAATTAAAAGCCGCATATGTAATAACAAATCTCTCTAATGATTACAAAGGTGAAACTAATTTATCACAATTAACAGATTCCGCGGCTGAAAAAGAAATGCAGGTATCTGTTTTTAAATATCTATCAAGCGATGCTCTTCTTCTTTTTGATGAACCAGTGCTGATTGAAAAAGAAATTGAAGAACTACAAGAAGAAGGGTATTCAAATATTTTCAACTGGAAAATGATTGAAGAAAGTGCGAATGGTTTTGCAAGATTTGATCATATAGCGATTCAAAATCCCCAATCTAAAATTCGTATAGATTTTCATAGTTATTCACAGCCTCAAATTGCAGGAAGCATCAAGCGATTAGTTGGTCAAATTCAAAAGTTTTCCAATCAAGGTAATATGGTTTATCTAGCGTGTGACACAAAGGAAGAAGGCGAACGTCTTGACGAATTAATTGAAGAGGAATTGACTGCGCCTAATGAATCAGCAGTTGTAGCCAGGAAGACTGAAGACATTTTGAATTTGTGGAAAGAAGTCGAAAACGACGAAAATCAAAATGGAAATAATATTTATACAATCACACAACCGCAGATTTTTATTTCGGAGCCGCATATTCCTCCAGCAGATAATCTTTCATTGCAAATCACTTATCAGCATCTTCCTGAAGCACTTCATTCCGGTTTCATTTATTCTCCAGCTAAAATTGCGATTTTCACGGAGCACGAAATATTTGGCAGATTGAAACGGCGCGGAACTGCAAAACGGAAAATGTTCAAGGGCTTTACACAAAAAGAACTTCAGCAGCTTAAGCGCGGTGATTTTGTAGTGCATCAAGATTACGGCATTGGGCAATTCGCAGGGTTGCAAAAAATAAAAGTACGCGGTGTCGAGGCGGAAGTTATTAAACTTATATATGAAGAAAACGATGCGCTCTACGTTCACCTCAATTTCGTCAATCGTGTTCAGAAATATTCTTCACAGGAAGGGCATACACCAAAGCTTAATAAACTTGGCGGCGCAGACTGGGATCGTCTAAAACTGCGTGCACGAAAGAAAATCAAAGATATTGCACGCGATCTAATCAAGTTGTACGCGCGACGAAAGCATGAGCAGGGCTTTGCATTTGCATCCGATACACATTGGCAGAAAGAAATGGAAGCTTCGTTTATCTATGAAGATACACCGGATCAGGCAAAGTCCACAATGGATGTGAAGCGGGACATGGAACAATCGTCGCCGATGGATCGGCTTATTTGCGGGGATGTCGGGTTTGGTAAAACTGAGGTTGCAGTACGCGCAGCATTCAAAGCAGTGATGAACAGCAAACAGGTTGCTCTGCTCGTGCCGACAACTATTCTTGCATATCAGCACCTTCAAACATTTCTCGATCGTTTGGGGCGGTATTCTGTGCGCATCGAATCTCTCACACGATTTCGCTCAAAGAGCGAACAAAAAGAAATATTAAAAGGACTCAAAGAAGGTAAAGTAGATATTATTATCGGCACACATCGATTGCTTTCTAAAGATGTTGAGTTCAAGGACTTTGGTCTGCTCATTATTGATGAAGAACAGCGTTTCGGAGTGGCATCAAAGGAAAAACTGCGCCAATTCCGTGCAAGTGTTGATACATTAACTTTAACTGCTACGCCGATTCCGCGCACACTGCAATTTTCATTAATGGGTGCACGCGATTTGTCGCTCATTAATACTCCGCCGCGGAATCGTATTTCCATTCAAACAGAAATCGCTCAGTTTGATTTTCAGCTGATTCAAGAAGCCATTATAAAAGAATTGCACCGCGGCGGACAAGTCTACTTTGTGCATGACCGAGTACAAAACATTGATCTTATCCGGGCAATGTTAGAAGAACATATTCCAAAGGCGCGTTTTCATGTTGCACACGGACAGATGAAAGGCCGCGAATTAGAAAAAGCAATGATGGATTTTTTGGAAAAGAAGTACGATGTTTTGATATGTACAAAAAATTATCGAATCCGGTATTGATATTCCAAGTGTCAACACTATCATAATCAACCGTGCCGATCGTTTTGGGTTAGCAGAGTTGTACCAATTACGCGGTCGCGTTGGGCGATCGAACATTCAAGCGTACGCGTACCTTCTTACGCCGCCGCTTTCTGTTCTGCCGCGTATAACTTTGCGCCGCCTGCAAGCGATTCAGGAATTCACAGAGCTTGGATCCGGATTTAATTTAGCAATGCGGGATTTAGAAATCCGAGGTGCAGGCAATTTGCTTGGAGGCGAACAAACAGGATTTATTTTAGAAATGGGATTTGAAATGTACGAACATATTGTCGAAGAAGCAGTTGCAGAGTTGAAGGAAGAAGAATTTAACGAACTGGTTGAAGATAGAATTGGAATTGGCAAAAAGGCAAAAGTTGAAACGGTCATTGAAACCGATATCGAGGTTCTTATTCCAGATATCTACATTGAACATGATTCAGAACGATTAGATATTTATCGCCGTTTATATAGGTGCGAATCGTTAGAAGATATCAATATGATGCGTGAAGAATTGAAAGACAGGTTTGGTGAATATCCGGAAGAAGTAGAACATTTGTTTCAGCAAATTGCATTGAAGGTGATTGCAGCAAAAATAGGGTTTATCAAAATGGAATTGAACAATGACGTTATTACATTACATTTCCCTCCGCCAGACGAAAAGACTTTTTATGAAGGTAATGATGCAAAATTCCAGAACATTATTAGGCATATTTACGAACTAAAATCGTTTCATCCGCACTTGACTCAAGACAAACAACAATTGAAATTGACCGCAAGAATTAAATTCAATGAAAATCAAACGGAACGATTGGATGAAGCAAAAGCTTTTTTAGAGAAATTAATGCGATTGTCGGAGCTTTCATCATAACTAAAATAGTTATCATTACAGTCATGGTTTATCATGTTAAAAAAGAATGCCAATATTTAGTTTAAATTTTCTAAAATGATTTTTTGATTGCAATACGATAATCAAGTCAGCGTTGACATTCCGTCAAAAAGGACGTATAATTTCAATGAAATGTTATTTGATTGGAGAAAACATAAATTATTAAGGGGATATTTTTATGACGATTAAAGAAAAGATGCACGGGACTATTGCTGTGATTAGTTTAAAAGGAAACCTAATTGGTGAACCTGATACAGATAATTTGCGGGATAAAGTCTACAGCTTGCTGCAGGAAGGTTTTAGCAATATTGTAGTGGACATGAAAGGTGTTCGATGGATTAGTAGTTCCGGGTTGGGCACGCTTATTGCCGCATTAACATCTGTGCGAAACAAATCCGGCGATTTACGTCTGGCAAATATTACACAAAAAGTAGAAAGTCTGTTTGCGATAACTCAATTAGTTAAAGTATTTAAGACATACGAAACGATTGATCGGGCAGTTGCAAGTTTTAAAAAATAAGTTCTTGAACACAAGAAATAGACATAGATATAATCGTATAGTCAACTCATCTATATTTTTTACGATACACGAATCTGTACTTCTATAATTGAATAATCTCTTTCTAGAAAAGGATATTTGTAAAGACTTACCGAAGTTCTCAAACTGAAGTGTAATTATTTTTTGGCATTATTGTGTACGTAATCTTACTAATAGCGCTTGCCGTTCTTATCATATCGTGGTTACTGCTGCGTCGGTTGACATTTATTTGGATTAAGAGACCGACCACTGTTGTTGAATCTATTATCGCAGGTATCGCTGCATGGCTATTTTTTATTTCAATTGTAACATGGTTCGGTGCATTAGTACTGATCGTTCTTGATCTTCTCTCTTCACATGATATGCTCGATATCTGTATAATTATTATTTCTACTTTAGTCACGGGTTTTGGCGTTAAATATTTTTACGGATCACAATCTGAATTTGCTGCTGATGATACTATCGACGATACTAAAGATTATATAAAGGAGGCGATTCAATTTCGCCGTTCGGCACAGAGCCGGTTAGATTTGCTTTCTTTGATGCAACAACGACAGAGACAAAGACAAAGGATTCGCTCTGCAGCCGGGAATGATACTGAATTTCTCCAGCGGGCTCGTTTGCAAGCGAACTTGAGCAAAGAGAAGGAATTGGATGTTCAACTTACTTTGGCGAGGGAAGGAAAAACTATCGACATCAGCGAAATGTGGCGTACGCAAACAAAGATGCATTCAATCAATCCATTCTACGAAAAAGTCGAAGAAGCACGAATTGAACCAAATCGAAAACGGCTTTCACTTTTTATCGATTTTCCAGAATTCAGTGAAATACAATTTAAAGATGAGATGACAGTTTTACGGTTCAATCGTCAGGTGTATGATTTTTTACAATCAATGAATTCAGAATTATGGCTGAAACCGTTTACTCCATTCTTCGAAAGTTATTATTTAATGTGCAGAGCCAGGCGCATTAACAAAGACAGCACAGAAGTGTTCTATCCATTTATGAAAGTAGGAATGCTTATTTCTGAATTACAAAAATTAGAAGGATCTTATTTTAATCCACGGAAACTATCCGAAATTGCGGCTGTCGCCTTCAATCGGGGTGCACAAGTATGAATGTAAATACGACGATGAAATCGAACGATGACAGGCAAACATTCTCGTTCACTTGGTACCATCGAGAAGAAATTCAAGTACTTGTAATCCTTGTCGGATTGATCATCTTCTTTGCTCGATCCTTATGGGTGTTAGGAACACTTGCAGCTTTGGTCGTGTGCGTTCTGTTTTTGCTTTATTTTATACGAATACTTGAAATATATTTGACAAAACATAAACGTTTTCCACGACTTGTTAAAAGATATCATAATCTTAAGACAGCACTTCATGGCCATGCAGTAGAACGATCTCGTATTGCAATGGCGCTTTTGGCGGCTTGGGTAGTAGGCGTACTGTTTTTGCATCGAATTCATCTCGCAGAACTCGATCCCAGTGATAGGACACCGACAGATATTTATTGGATTCTCTTTCTTGGATGGTACTGCATAATATGTACAATTACTGCACTTTACTTGATATGGTTATGGAATACCTGGAGCCAAAACGAATCTAAGCATAAACCTTTTCTTGACGGACTTGTAGCAAGTCTTTTTTTCTATCACGGATTGTCACGGAAGAACCGTACTATAACGTACATTGCGACATTTTTTCTTGGCGGTCTGCCATCTTACGTCGCTATCAGGCTTACACCAGAAACCTCTTATGGGTATTGGATTGCGTGCGGCTTGTTAGTACCGCTCATTGGACTTTTTCTCGGCGGAGCGTATTACACGATGCATCATTTGAAGAATTTTTCCGCTGGTAAATCCTGACATACCTTTGAATTAAATCTTTCCAGCAATTATAAAGCAAGCTTGATTAATATTCTGGTGCGAATTTTCGTATTGAATATTCATTCTTTTTTATTTACTAAAACGCTTTAAAGTACTATCCATTGCAATCTTAATCAGGATTAACTAAATTCTTGCGCTTTGTAATACTTAAAAATGTTTGTTAAACACTACATGGAAAAATTTTTCAGTAAGTTATTTATAAAATACATTATGTAGACAATAAAATCAGTACTTCTATAAATTTAAAAAGTGAATTTTTTGAGGATAAATCACTCCCGAAGATGATTATGCAAAGAAAAACAACAAGGAGGTAAAAATTTTGAATCATATTAAAGAATCTAACGATAAGAATAGTCAATTATCTCGAAGGAGTTTTGTAAAATCTAGTTTGCTTAGTGGAATAGCTGCTGCGGCTCTTCCAGTTTTAGCATATGCAGAGAAAGCAATTACATCTTCGGCAATTCATAACGATATCTTAAATCTTGAGCTGGAAGAGATTACTATCACCGAACTTGCGGAAGGAATGGCTTCCGGCAAATACACAGCTCGATCAATCACAGAAAAATATTTAGCACGCATAGAAGCAATTGATCGAAATGGACCCGCACTTCGGAGCGTGATTGAACTAAACCCGGATTCTCTTTCCATTGCCGATGCATTAGATAAAGTGCGAAAAGAAAAAGGAACGCGCGGTTTACTTCATGGAATCCCGATATTGATAAAAGATAATATCGATACTGCAGATAGAATGGCAACTACAGCCGGTTCTTTAGCGATGGTCGGAGCAATGCCGCCGAAAGATGCGTTTCTTGTTCAGCAATTGCGGAAATCCGGGGCAGTAATTTTAGGAAAAACAAATTTGAGTGAGTGGGCTAACATCCGCTCAAACCGTTCAACTAGCGGATGGAGCGGTAGGGGCGGACTTACAAAAAATCCGTACGCTTTAGATAGAAATACATCAGGTTCCAGTTCTGGTTCAGCTGTGGCAGTCGCTTCAAATCTTTGTGTGGCTGCAATCGGAACGGAAACGGACGGCTCCATTGTTAGTCCATCATCAATTAACGGAATTGTGGGAATTAAACCAACCGTCGGCATTATCAGTCGCACGGGTGTAATTCCGATTTCGCATACACAAGATACTCCCGGACCAATGGCGCGTACAGTGCGTGATGCGGCGATTGTTCTTGGTGCGCTTGCCGGTGTTGATTCAGAAGATAAAGTGACCGAAAAAAGTCGGGGAAAAACTTTCATTGATTATACTCAATTTCTTAATCCAAAAGGATTGAAAGGAGCAAGAATTGGAGTTGTACGAAAATATTTTGGTTTCCACCCTGGTGTTGATAATGTTATTAATGATGCATTGAGAGTTCTTAAAGATGAGGGGGCTACGCTTATTGATCCCGCAGATATTCCAACAATTGGAAAATTTGACGATGCTGAAATGATCGTTTTGCTATACGAGCTTAAAACGGACTTGAATGCTTACTTTGCACGCCTTGGCGCAGATTCACCTGTGCATTCACTCAAAGAACTTATTGAGTATAACGAGAGAAATGCAAAATTGGAAATGAAATATTTTGGACAAGAAAATTTTCTGAAAGCAGAAGCAAAAAAATCTTTTGCCAGCAAAGAATACATCAATGCTTTAAAGTTATGCCGGCAAATGTCGCGAAAAGATGGTATAGATGCGACAATGAGGAAATTTAAATTAGATGCGCTTATTGCACCGACTGATAGTCCTGCATGGCTTACCGACCTGATTGATAGTGACCACTTTATTGGCGGTAGTTCAACAATAGCAGCTGTTGCAGGCTATCCAAGCATCACTGTGCCAGCCGGATTTGTTTTTGGAATGCCTGTAGGAATATCTTTTTTTGGGAGCGCGTGGAGTGAACCGAAATTGCTGAAGTTTGCATATGCTTTTGAGCAAGCCGCACACATTCGTAAATCGCCAAAGTTTTTAGCAACGGCGGAAATTTGAATTATGGAAATGACTTTATACAATCGTTTAATATTGTGCAATCTTAAAAGCATATTCTTCTTTACTTTTTTAAAAGGAAAATATTGCTATTGAAATATATTAAAGAAAAAGATAAACTTTTAGATCTAATTATATACTAAGAGCATTTTATGAAAACTTATAAAATTATTAAATTAATTCTTTGGCAGTTCATTACAGCAGCAGGACTTACTCCGCTTATGGCGGAAGTAATCGATTCTTCTGCCGTCGGCTTTACGATTAAAGATACAATCATTATTGCGGCAACCCCGAATGAAGTATATTATTCTCTAGTGACGGATGTTGGTCGTTGGTGGGATTCTGCACATACTTTTTCGGGAAAAGCAAGCAACCTCTCCATTGATGATAAAGCCGGTGGATGCTTTTGCGAAAAATTAGAGAATGGTGGAAGCGTCCGGCATCTCGAAGTTGTGTTCGCCGATCCTGGTAAAACGCTCAGGATGATTGGAGGTCTCGGCCCTTTTCAGGCGATGGCTGTGACAGGAAGCATGACATGGTCGTTTTCTAAAACAGACGTAGGTACTAACGTAAAAGTAATATACAGTATTGGAGGATATCGTCCTGGTGGTTTACAGAAATTGGCATCGCTTGTGGATAAAGTTATGTTCGAGCAGCTCAAAAGATTAAAGGAGCATACAGAAAATAAAGCAATCAAAAAATGATTTCAATCGACAAACTTAAAAAAATGAAAAAGCCATAATTAAAGCAAAATATAAAATCGAACACTTCGTAGATGAATTTGAAGATCCATTTTTCACTTATAACTTTTAATTCATGCCGTACGTTTGAGAAACGTGTATATTTACATCGTAAGGATTTGATTAATCAAATCCCTTCAAGTAGGAACCGCCGATACAGAATTAAAACATTTATTGTTTTTGATATGAGGGAGATGAACTCATAGTAAATATTCTAACATGTAAATATAGTTCACGAATAATACAATAGAAAAACAAAGACATAAAAGGTTTTTTTGCAAATTGGACATCGTTATATACTATGTAAAGAAGAAAAAGCACAGGATATTAATGATCGATTAAAACATGTAAAAGACGAATAAAACTATTTAAGTGAAAAAAATAGATTCTTCGCCGCTTCGCTCCTCAGAATGATATTTTATAACAATATTAACTGAACGAAGAAATACTTTTCACGATTTTCTGGATTTACCCTTCCGCATTTGTTATATTAAAACGGCATTCGTCAAAAATAACGTTGTATTGTGATAATAAAATTAAGAATGCTAAAAGTAGGATAATGAATAAGAAGACCCCGAAATATACCTCAGCATTAGCAGTTCTTACATCGCTTTTTTTTATGTGGGGATTCATTACTTGTCTAAATGATATAATCATTCCTCATTTGAAAGCTATGTTTGAATTGAATTATGCAAAAGTGATGCTAATCCAGTTCAGTTTTTTTATGGCATATTTTATTGCATCTATTCCATCCGGGCGGCTGGTCGAAAGGTTAGGTTATAAACAAGGAATTATTATCGGGCTGCTAACTGCCGCTGTTGGGTGCGCTTTATTCTGTCCCGCAGCAGGCGAAAGATCGTACACGATATTTTTAATTGCACTCTTTATTCTCGCATCCGGCATTACATTACTTCAAGTAGCAGCGAATCCTTATGTTGCAATGCTCGGGAAACCTGAAAATGCATCCAGCCGCCTGTCTCTTGCACAGGCAGTTAATTCGCTGGGTCATACGATTGCACCAATCTTCGGTTCTATCTTTATTCTTTCTGTCGCGGCAAAATCGCAAAGCGAACTGTTGACAATGAGTCAGACCCAAGTAGAAACTTACCGTGCCGCCGAAGAGTCGTCCGTGCAGGTCCCCTATTTATTTCTCACAACATTGCTGATTGTGATTGCAGTTTTAATTGCAGCATTTAAATTGCCTAGGCATATTGCTTCAGAAGGAGCGTCCGCATCTGAAGGCGGGCACAATTACAATAGTCTGCATAAAAGTGCTTGGCATTACCGACATCTTGTATTAGGCGCAGTCGGAGTCTTTTTTTATGTCGGCGGTGAAGTAGCTATCGGAAGTTTTTTAGTGAATTATTTAAGTCAACCATTTATTGGTGCAATGACGATTGCAGAAGCGGGCAAATATGTTTCTTTCTACTGGGGCGGGGCAATGATAGGGCGATTTATTGGTTCTGCGGTTGTCCGGTATATCTCGCCGGCAAAAGTGCTCACGATTAATGCGGCATCAGTTCTCGTGCTGATTATGATAACAATTTTAACAACAGGTAAGATCTCGATGTGGGCAATACTATCTGTAGGCATTTTTAATTCTATCATGTTTCCAACAATCTTTACACTTTCTATTGCCGGACTCGGCAACCATACAGGTCAAGGTTCTGGAATCCTTTGTATGGCGATTGTCGGCGGAGCAATTATCCCGCTCCTTCAAGGTGTCATGGCAGATGCCATAGGGATTCATCTTGCTTTCTTAGTTCCGCTTGTATGTTATCTCTATGTCGTTTATTATGGTGTGAGTGGATATATTCCAATATATAAAAAAGGATTAGCATGAATCAAATTGAAGTAGTGCTCGGTATAGATATCGGCGGTACAAATACCGCATTCGGATTTGTAGATCGTGAGGGGAATTTACTTGCTGAATCTGTAATGGCGACGGAAGCTCATAAGCCGTCAGAGGAATTTTTTGAACGTCTTTATACGCAAGCAGAAATTCTTTATAAGACCAGGAAAGAAAATTTTAAACTTGTAGGTATTGGCTTGGGTGCACCCAATGCCAATTACTATAAAGGCACAATAGAGCAGCCGCCGAATTTAAGCTGGAAATATGTCGATGTCGTCGCAACGCTTAAACGCTGGTATTCTGTTCCCGTTGCACTGACCAACGATGCAAATGCCGCAGCACTGGGAGAAATGTTGTTCGGTGCAGCAAAGGGAATGAAAGATTTCATTGAGATAACACTTGGAACCGGACTCGGTAGCGGTATTGTCGCAAACGGAGAGCTTATTTACGGCCATGATGGATTTGCCGGAGAGATCGGTCACACTATTGTTGATCCGAATGGGCGTCTGTGCGGCTGTGGAAGACGCGGATGTTTGGAAACTTATGCATCGGCAAGCGGAATTTGTCGCACAGTCGAAGAACTTCTTAAAAAACCTGCACCGCCAAGCGAGCTTCGTGAAATGAATCCGCAGAACATTACATCGAAACGAATATTTGAAGCAGCACAGCGTGGAGATAAACTTGCATTGGAAGCATTCGAATTGACCGGAAAATATCTCGGATTGAAACTTGCAGATTCTGTTGCGCATACAAGTCCGGAAGCAATTATTCTTTTCGGGGGTTTAGCCGCAGCGGGAGATTTTATCTTTAAGCCTACAAAGAAATATATGGAAGAGTACCTGCTCGGCATTTTTAAAAACAAAGTGCGGATATTGCCATCGGGTTTGCCGAAAGGGAATTCTGCAATTCTTGGAGCGGCTGCGCTTATATGGAAACAGCTGCTGAAATTATAATTCAATGCTTTGATGATCGAAATTACAGTTTGGAATTAATCAATCTACTTAATCCACGGCATTCAACCAGAAATCATTGTGCTGAAACCTGTCAAAGCCCTCGGTCAAAACTTTTTGCGTGATGAAAACATTCTTAACAAAATTGTGGAAAGTCTCGATCTTAGAACCGGCGATGTTGTAGTTGAAATCGGTTCCGGTCAGGGTGCGCTTACAAAACATTTATTAGAAGAGCCGATTAAACTTATCGGCATTGAAGTGGATAGGCGAGTTGTGCAGCTTCTTCAAGAACGATTTGGTGAAAGGTTAGAACTCATTCACCGTGATGTTCTTAAAGTCAATCTAAAAGAACTTTTACAGCTTTATAACAATAAATTGCGTATTGTCGGCAATATTCCGTATAATCTTACGAGTGAAATTTTGTTCTGGCTTTTTGATGCACGAACATCTGTTGGCGATGCAACGTTAATGGTTCAATTTGAAGTAGCGAAGCGCCTTATAGCACCGCCGAAGAATAAAGAATATGGCATACTCTCAATCTTTACACAATTTTACACAGATTGTGAATTGCTCTTTAAAGTTTCACGAAATTGTTTTTTTCCGAAACCGGAAGTGGATTCTGCTGTTGTACAATTTAAGTTCTTAGAAAAATTGCCGGATTGTGATGAAAAACTTTTTCGATCTATTGTGCGTGCTACATTTGGTCAACGGCGCAAGACATTGCGGAATGGGTTGAAATCAATGGGCTATGATGATAGTATGCTTGAAAATATCCCATTTAATTTAACGAAAAGGCCTGAAGAGTTAGGATTTGAAGAATTTCTTTTTCTCTCGCGGATACTGAGTAAAATCTCAAATCACAGTTGATAAACCGTTATGTAATTTATGAACATAAAAAAAATAATATCCAACCTTGCACCAGTCGATTTTGTTTCTATTATTTTCATGTCATTCCTGATTGGATTGAATCTAATCTTCTTCAGACGCGTCTATGCGTGGTTAGAGATTACAGCCATAGATTTCATTGTTATTGCAGTCATCTTTTTGTTGGCATATTTAGCGGAGATAAAAAAAACAAAATTACTGATCGGCATTCATCGGTTTTACAGTTATGCATTTGTTCTTTTTGTTTTCAAAGAAATATATTTGATGGTGCGGCCGATCCATCCTATAGATTATGATTGGCTGTTTATTTCTGTCGATCATTGGATTTTCGGAGTCAATCCTACTCAGTGGGTTGCACAATTTGCAAATCCAATACTAACTGAAATTTTTCAAATCGCATATTTTTCATATTACATCCTTTTTCTGATGCTTGGTATTGAACTCTACCGTCGTTATTCAATTGATGAATTTGACCATGGTGCATTTCTCGTTGTGTACGGATTCTATCTTTCTTATCTGGGATATTTCTTGTTGCCTGCTGTCGGCCCTCGTTTCACGCTGCATAATTTCTACACACTTGAGCAGGAATTGCCGGGTCTATTCTTTACTGCACCGATGCGTAATTTCATTAATGCTGGCGAATCGATTTCCTCGACACTTCCAAATGCAATACAATTTGTCCAACGCGACGTATTTCCAAGCGGACATACTCAACTTACGCTTATTGTAGCTTATCTTGCTCATCATTATCATCTCAAAACGCGATGGATTATGACAGTCCTTGCTACTTTGCTTATTATTGCCACAGTTTATCTGCGTTATCATTACGTTATTGATCTTATTGGCGGAGCAATATTTTTCTTGTTCACAATATGGAGCGGGAAGAAGATACAAACTTGGTGGGAAAATAAGGCAGGTAGCAAAGGATAAAAGGCAAAATGAAAATGAAATAGCAAATGTAAATAATTACTGGAAAAACTGAATCTGACAATTTCTAATTTCTTACCATCTTGATACTAACATTAAAATGAGATAAGTTGTATTATTAAATTTCAGAAATGACGCACGAACAAATTTTAAATGAACTTGAACAACTTGCATTCAACTGCGGGATAGCTGTTCGATATGAAAAAGGCGATTTTGACGGCGGCTATTGCGTTTTGAAAACAGAGAGACTTATTGTTATTAATAAAAGATTAGCTCCGGCGCGTCGAGCGGCAGTACTAGCGCAAGGATTGGCAGAAGTTGGTATTGATGAAATATATTTGAAGCCGGCAATTCGAGAATATATTGAAGACGAACTTACAAGAGCAGCAAAAGCATAAAGAAAATTAAGAAGAAAAATATTTTCACTTTACGTTGACTTTTGACTTTTTGATTGCTTTACTTTATTCTATTATTATTTAAGAGATTATTCTTTTCTCCAACGACTCAGACAAGGAGATTAAAATGCGAATTCTAATTATTAATGGGCCTAATCTTGATATTCTCGGAAAGCGTGAACCGGAAATATACGGTACAATGTCGCTGTGGGATATCGAGAACCGGTTAAAAGAAAAATTTCCAAATATTAAATTGGAATTCTACCAATCCAACAGCGAAGGACCTATCATCGACGCGCTCCACAAAGCAATGGATGGTGTTACCGATGGTGTGATTTTAAATCCCGGAGCATTCACGCATTACTCTTTTGCAATACGTGATGCAGTTGCCGCATTAAAAGTTCCTGTTATTGAATTGCATTTAAGCAATGTCCATGCACGGGAAGAGTTCCGCCGCGAATCTGTAATTGCTCCGGCATGCAAAGGCGTCATTGCCGGTTTAGGAGTACGGGGATATGAGTTGGCAATTGATTGGTTGTTGAATAAGTCATAGTAATAGGGAAGTAATCAATGCACGTTCAAGTAGACAGATGGAATAAAGTTCAATCCAGTGAGGAATTATGGTGGAAAAAACATATTGAATCAATCGATCTTGAGTACCTTCAAGATTATGCAAAGGATCTTGAATATGATCTGAGGAATCTTTTCAACATCGGTCGTGATACAAAAATCCTAGAAATTGGAAGTGGCCCCGCAGGTATTGTTACTTTTTTAAAAACAGATTATCGATGCGCTGTTGATCCTCTTGAACCATTTTTTGCATCGGTAGAAAAGTTTTCAAAGTTCCGCGACAAGGCAGTTATTTATTCAAAGGCTAAGGCAGAAGAACTACCCTTCGAGAACGATATATTTGATTTAATCATAATAGATAATGTGCTTGATCATTGTCAGGACACACAGCGCATTTTTTCTGAATTGCACAGAGTGTTACATTCTAATGATACTTTTAAATATTTCTTATCAAAATAATGATTGTTAATAGTTATATTCAATTTCAAATAATTCAAAATTTATTGCGAATATGATCAAAGCTGTCGTTTTCGATTTAGATAATACGCTTGTAGATTTTATGCTGATGAAGCGACAGGCAATTGACGCCGCCATTAACGCTATGCGAGATGCTGGATTCAAACTCTCGACAGATCAAATTCGTCAGCGTATCGATCAGATTTATAACGAGCGTGGAATTGAATTCCAAAGTGTTTTTGACGAATTGCTTTATCACGAATTCAGTAAAATCGATCATAAAATTCTTTCTGCAGGCGTCATTGCTTACCGCCGTGCACGTGAAGCAGCACTTGTTCCTTATCCGCACGTCACTATAACGCTGATTGAACTTTCCAAGATGCACATTAAACTCGGAGTTGTTTCCGATGCACCTGCAAAAGAAGCATGGCTCCGGCTTTGCTATCTAAACTTTCATCACATTTTTGATTCAGTTGTCACGTTTGAAGATACCGGAATGCGCAAACCGAATCCTGAACCATTCAGGAAAATATTAGACCTGCTTCAGATTCAACCGTCTGAAGCAGTAATGGTGGGTGATTGGGCAGAACGCGATGTAGTCGGTGCGGCTCAAGTAGGAATGAAAACTATATTTGCTCGGTACGGCAACACGTTCGGCACAGAAGTATCAAATGCCAATTATGACATTGACGATATCTCGCAAGTCATAGATATCGTCAAAGAATTAAATCAGAAAGTTTCGCTATGGGAAGAATCCAAGGGATAGGTGTAGACGTTGTGGATGTGCAAAGAATGAGAGATATTCTGGAAAATCAAGGCAAAGTATTTCTTGATAAAGTTTTCAGCGATATGGAAGTAACTTACTGTAGAACTCGTAGGAAACCTTATATTCATTTTGCTGCACGGTTTGCAGCAAAGGAAGCAGTGGCAAAAGCAATGCGTACCGGCTGGAGCGGAGCGTTTCATTGGCGGGATATCGAAGTAGTAAACGACCAATCCGGTGCACCGCATATTTTATTATCAAGAGAGGTTGCTAAGGCACTGGAAGAATATAATGTTCATCTTTCACTTTCTCACACCGACACAACTGTGGTCGCTTTCGTGGTACTGGATAGTAAAAAATAAAATTGAAATGCTGTGTTTTGTTATTTGTGTAGTATTCATAGATGTCAACAGTTGATTATTAGTTAGATAGATTAATATTCTTCTCTAAATTTTTATTTATCTTAACTGTACAATATGAAATCTATAGAATTATCTCCGATTGCCAAGGATCATGTTGCTGACATTGCTCTTATCGCCGGTGTTCTCTGGGGGCGCGGGTGGGCTGTGAAGAACAGCGGCAACATTTCTGCCGATATTACAGGAGAAATTGAAATTAGCACAAGTGAACTGAATCAATTTCCATATAAACAACTTAGACAATTCTATCCCGATCTTTCTCGAATGTTTCTGTTGGTGACAGGTGCAGGCACACGTATGCGCGACATCGCAAATCATACGCTTGATAGCATATGCATAATTCGATTTTCAAATGACGGGACTGGCTATCACATTATCGGTGATGATGTATTCAATTCTAATCTTGTTCCGACAACGGAATTAACAACACACCTCGCTATTCACCAGCTATTGAGGAAGCAGGGAGGAATGCAAAAAACCGTTCTGCACACTCACCCGGATGAATTGATTGCGCTGACGTTAATTCCCGAGTTCTGTAATGAGTCTATCCTGAACAAGATGCTCCTAAGCATGCAGCCGGAAGCTGTTCTTACTAATCCTGATGGTGTCGGACTTGTTCAATATATTCCACCGGGCACAGAAAATCTTGCAGAAAAAACAGTTGAATCACTTCAAAGCCATCCGATTATAATATGGGAAAAACACGGTTGTATAGCTGTTGGTAAAAATATGCAGAAGGCGTTTGATTTGATTGATGTCATGAATAAATCAGCCCAGCTGTTCTTTCTATGTCATAAAGCAGGTTTCGCACCTCAAGGATTGACCGAACGGCAGATTAGAGAATTAAAAAATTTAAGTATGGTTCAAATTTAGAGTAAAATGAAGAAAATAATCCAATGCCGAAAATATTATCTTGTTGCATCAAGATTTACTTTTATTTAAATTCTGTACAATGATATATAATATATATTGTTATTAAAATCTGTAAAGATTTTAATTTCTTACATATCTGTTTATATTCTGCTTATTGAAGATCATATACAGAGATCAATCTTGAAGGTCGAATATATTAACATTAATATATTTAGTAGTATAACAATTCACTAATTAAAGGAGACGGTACAAATGAAACAACATCTGCACGCTGCAGTACTTGCCATTTTGATAATGGTGGTGATTTTTTCAGCCCAAATGTTTGGGCAATTTAGAGACGAAGGGATTCGTGTTGGAGTTGCTGGTGGAATTAATACGGCATTGACAAAATTTAATACCAATGATATGACTGGCATTGGGCAAATTTTTGTTCGACACAATATTGCCGATTACTTCGATGGCGATCTATCGGGTTCTATGGGATCAGTAAAAGGGTATAAATATGAATCAGATCTAATCCTTGCTGAATATAAAGTTTTATATAGACCATTTACATTTGACGCATGGGAACCCTATTTTGGTTTAGGTTTAGGTCTTGCGAATTATTCGCCAAATAAAAAAATTAGTGATAGTAGTAGTACGGGTTCTGCTTTGTATTTACCTATTGCTCTTGGTACCGAATATGCATTAACCGATTGCATTCAGCTTGATGTAAATGCAAATTTAAGTTATGCATTCTCAAATAAAGTTGTATCAACGAGATATAAACCTTCGGAAGGTGGAACGGGAAATGATACCTGGTGGGGAATCAAAGTAGGAATAAGTTATACTATTGCAGGTGGTGGTCCAAGTGAAGCGGAGAAAGAAGCAGCGCGTGTGAAAGCCGAACAGGATTCATTGCATGCTAGAGAATTAGTTATGGCTGAAGCAAAGCGCGTACAGGATTCGATCAATGCCGTAGCAGCAGCAGCAGAAGCAGCACGTATGAAGGAAGCGGAACTTGCTGAAGCAAAGCGTATACAGGATTCAACTAATGCAGCAGCAGAAGCGAAGCGCATACAGGATTCAATAGATGCAGTAGCAGCGCAGCAGTTAGCGGCAAAGAGGCACGAAGTAGTTAAACCGGAAGTTGTTGCACTAAAAGCTGAAGTCGGCAAGGCACTTGTATTAGAAGGCATTGCATTCGAATCTGGTAAAGCTGTGATTTTGAAGGAATCGGAAAAAACTCTTTTCAATGTAAGGAAGACGTTTGATGATAATCCGGATATGAAAGTAGAAATTCGCGGATATACAGATAATGTCGGAAATGCAAAAAAGAACATCCAGCTATCGCAGGCAAGAGCCGCAGCGGTTAAGGACTGGCTGGTGAAGCATGGAATTGTAGCAAAACGCATCACTGCCAAAGGATATGGCAGTAAGAATCCAGTTGGAGATAATAAGACAGCTGATGGACGCGAAAAGAATCGCCGAATCGAATTCTTTAGAACAAAGTAATAAAAATTAGGAAAAATAGAATGCCCTTTACCATTTACAGAGGTAGAGGGCATTTTTTATTTTGTCTCGAATCTTTTTTTAACGAACTACAGTTATTTCAACGAATAATCGTACCAAAAAAAGATGAGATCATGCAATCACATATAAGGAGATTTCTATGTCTCTTTTCAAAGAATTCAAATCATTTGCGATGCGCGGGAACGTGGTCGATATGGCAGTCGGTATTATTATTGGTGCAGCATTTGGCAAGATCATTAGTTCGCTCGTCAACGATATATTAATGCCCCCGATTGGTGCCATTATTGGCGGCATGGATTTCAACAATCTTAGCATTACGGTGAAAGAAGCTGCTGCAGATCATGCAGCCGTTGTAATCAAATACGGAATGTTTATTAATATTCTCATTGATTTTCTAATTGTTGCATTTGCCATGTTCATGATTATTCAGGCCATGAATCGGCTTGTAAAGAAACCGGAGACCGCACCTGTTATCCCGACAACAAGAGAATGTCCGGAATGCTTGATGACAATCCCCAGCAACGCAAAACGTTGTGGACATTGCACAGCAATTTTAAAATAATTTAGCATCTACTATTTTTTAAGGTAAGTTATGAAAACCATTATATTATTACTATTATTTTTTGTTGCAGATGATATGATTGCACAAGATACCAAACCAGGTTTGCAAGCATCGGCTGACACATTGTGGAAACACACGATGATCATTAGTGCAAATATTACACAGGTATCGTTCACTGATTGGGCGCAAGGAGGCGAAAATGCGCTTGCGTACGCACTATTTTTGGAAGGGAAATCAACGTATGCATTTAATATGATCAATTGGGTAAGCAGCTATAAATTTGGATATGGACAGGCAAAACTTGGTTCACAGGGCATACGAAAAACGGATGACGATATCGATTTGGAAAGTGTTTTTACGTATAAAATGGGAACATATATTAACCCATTTATATCTGCTTCTATGAAGACGCAATTTACAGAAGGTGTTAAATATGATGCGCTCGGCAGTGCAACACCTGTCTCAAATTTCTTTGATCCGGCATATATTACTCAAACGCTTGGTGTCGGGTACCAACCAGGTCCAGTAATTAAGACGAGATTAGGAATCTCTTTGCGTGAAATAGTTGTTAATAAATATGCGTTAGCATATATTGGCGATACAACAAAAAAAGTAGATGTCGATGGCGGTTTGGAATCAGTAACGGAAGTTGGATGGACAGTCATGGAGAATGTTGTTCTGAATGCCAAATTAGAAATCTTTGCACCGGTGAAGCACTTCGATCGTATGACTGTTCGAAGCGATAACACGCTTTCGGCAAAAGTAAATAAACTCATTTCCATGAACCTAAATGTCCAGCTCATCAATGACCCACAGGTGCAGGCGAGGACACAGATTAAACAGACTCTTGCATTAGGCTTTAGTTTTACTTTGATGTAAGAAGAGAGGCGTCGCTCAACAAAAAACCCGCACATTCAATGAATCTGCGGGTTTTTTTATTGTAAATGCCCATACCGATTTATATTGCACTTGAAATAACAACGATAGGTATTCTGAGGAAAAAGATCAGTCACAATTTACTTATTACTGTATCAATGTTCCAATTCTTTTCCAACGGATAGTTGAATATTTTTCAGAAATGCTGTACACCGGAACCTCAGTATCCCACGACCAATAAATACACAAAGCTTCACCAATTAAATGATCGTCAGGCACAAATCCCCAGTAGCGACTGTCCATGCTATTATCACGATTGTCACCAAGAACAAAGTAATAATTCTGTTGCACACAATATTTGGAAGTTGCTTTGCCATCTATAAAAGTCGTATCGTTGCTGAATTGAACAGTGTGTCCTTCACGTTCAATAAAAATGTGCCAGTGAGAAAATGTGGAAGGATTAATTTTGAGAATATCACCGCATCTTGGAACGACAATCGGTCCATAGTTTATATCGCTGAAAGCCGAACCTTCTGGAAACATTTCCGTATTGTGTCTAAACGCATTTTGGGAAGGATAATTTGTGCTAATACCATGCAAAGGAAAACTTGTTTCGACTCCATTTACAAATACTTTTTCTAATCGAATTTCCACCGTATCACCGGGCAATCCAATACAACGTTTAATGTAATTTACTGCTTCAGAAGGTTTCACCTCATATCTATTCCCGGGAAATTCGAACACAACCACATCGCCGCGATGCACAGTCTGAAACAAATGAAAAGTGATTGAAGATAACGATGCCGATGTAAATGGGATTCGGCGAGGTGTACGCAGTCCGTATGCTAATTTGTTCACCAATAAAAAATCACCAATTTGAAGTGTATTTTCCATTGATGTAGATGGAATACGGTACGCATCTACAACAAATAATTTCAGAATCAACGCTGCAAGCAAAGTGATTAGAATAGTTTTGCCATACTCGATCAGAGTCGAACTAATGTTTTTTTCCTTAAACAGAGAAGAACCTGTGTTTTCTGCAATATCATTATGGTCTTTTTGTTTTGGAATCATTTAATAAGGGAGCCAATGCGGCCAAGGCGCACGGAGGCAAGTCTTCCAAAAATATCGTAGATCGGAAGATCAGAATTCCAAGACCAATAA
Organism: Ignavibacteriota bacterium; assembly: GCA_963833465.1. Lineage (GTDB taxonomy): Bacteria > Bacteroidota > Ignavibacteria > UBA10030 > UBA10030 > Fen-1298. Next base: position 407,478 of record CAWHXW010000003.1, read on the forward strand.
ACGATCATTGGAGTGCCGACTATATTTTCTTTTGGAATAAAACCCCAATAACGGCCGTCAAGACTATTATCGCGATGATCGCCCATACCAAATAGATAATCACGCCGGACAATGTAAGATGTCGTCGGTTTGCCGTCTACTAATATATTTCCAGCAATATATTCCAAAGTATGCCCTTCCCGTTCGATAAAGATTTGCCATGCGGAATAGTTTTTCTCGTTCAGTGGAATCACCATTCCTTGTTTAGGAACCACAAGCGGACCAAAGTTATCTTCGTTCCAGCTCGCGCCCTGTGGAAAAATGCGATCATCAGGTTCAGTCGCCGGAATTGACCATCCACGGTCAAATCTTACATTGCGCGGTAACGGAAACATTTGTCCATTAACAAACAATACTCGGTTGCGAATTTGAATTGTATCGCCTGCAACTCCGACACATCGTTTCAGATAGAAAGTGAAATCCGGAGATTCAACTTCATCACGCATACCTGGAAAAACGAAAACAATCACATCTCCGCGTTTAACATCTCTGAATGCTGGAATACGAAACCAAGGCAGACGTACATTTGTGAATGGAATATTCCGAGGTGATGTCCCACCGTAGATAAATTTATTGACGAAAAGTAATTCGCCGGTTAGCACCTCATTTTCCATCGAACCGGTCGGAACAAGGAAAGATGCTACTACAAAATTATTAATGAGAAGAAAAAGACCGAGAACAATTCCGGTCTCTTTTAGAAACGCCAACGTTTTTTCTTTAAATGTTACTGCGATCGGCTGCTCTTCTTTTTTTTGTTTTTTGTAGTTGCTCATATTCATCCTTGCATTGATATTTGAAAATTAATTTATTATTTCTATTCATCCATCGATAAAACAGCTAAAAATGCTTCTTGCGGCACTTCCACACTTCCGACCCGTTTCATTCGCTTTTTGCCTTCTTTTTGTTTTTCTAAAAGTTTTCGTTTTCGCGAAATATCACCGCCGTAACACTTTGCAATCACATTCTTACGAATGGCGCTTATAGTCTCTCGCGCAATTATCTTACTTCCGATAGCGGCCTGTATTGCCACTTCAAACATTTGACGAGGAATAAGCCCTCTAAGTTTCGTGCAAAGTTTACGGCCCCATTCGTACGACTTTCCGCGGTGGATTATAGTGGAAAGTGCGTCCACCGGCTCGCCGTTTAATAAAACGTCCAGTTTTACTAAGTCAGATTCGCGATATTCAAGAAAATCATAGTCAAATGAAGCATAGCCGCGCGAAAGTGACTTAAGTTTATCGTAAAAATCGAAGATTATTTCCGATAATGGAAGTTCAAAATGAATATCGGCGCGTTCCGGGCTCAGATATGTTGTGTTACGATGAATGCCGCGGCGATCCATACACAATTTCATTATATTGCCGATGTATTCAGTCGGTGTGATTATTTGTGCCTTTACAAAAGGTTCTTCGACTCTTTCAATTTTGCCGGCGTCTGGCATAAACGCAGGATTGTCGATGAGAAGAACTTCCTTATCTGTTTTTATAACGCGGTACTCGACGTTTGGTACTGTGTTGATAAGTTGCTGGTCGTATTCGCGCTCTAATCGTTCGCGGATAATTTCCATATGAAGAAGTCCGAGAAATCCGGCGCGAAATCCGAATCCGAGTGCAACAGAACTTTCCGGTTCGAAGATGAGCGACGCATCATTCAATTTCAACTTATCGAGTGCATCTCGCAGCTCGCCAAAATTATCACTGTTGGATGGATAAAGTCCGCTGAAAACCATTGGCTTGGCTTCTTTGTAACCTGGTAATGGCTCGGATGAAGGATTGTCCACAAGTGTAATCGTATCGCCGACTTTTGTGTCATGCACATCTTTAACATTTGCAATTATGTAACCAACGTCGCCAGCAGAAAGAGAACCGATTCGTTTGCGCTGCATTTCAAGAATACCGATATCTTCCGCCTGAAATTCTTGACCTCTTGAAAAAAATCTGATCCTATCTTTTTCGCGTACGGTTCCTTCCATAACACGTATGTATGCAACCGCTCCGCGGTACTCATCAAACACAGAATCGAAAATTAATGCCTTTAACGGAGCATCCGGATTACCTTTTGGTGCAGGGATGCGCGAGACGATCGCTTCCAGCACATCATCTACCCCTAATCCTGATTTTGCGCTGCCCATTAAGATTTCTTCTTCCTTGCATCCGATGAGATCCATAACCTGTTTTTTCACAACATCAATCATTGTCTTGGCGCTTGGCAAGTCAATCTTGTTGATGAACGGAATTATTTCTAATCCTGCATCTATAGCGAGGTAAAGATTTGAAATTGTTTGTGCTTCGACTCCTTGAGTTGCATCCACAACAAGAATGGCGCCTTCGCATGCGGCAAGGGAACGCGAAACTTCGTACGTAAAATCTACATGGCCCGGCGTGTCTATAAGATTAAGTGTGTAATTCTTTTTATTGCGTGCTTGATACTTGATTTGGATAGCATGCAGTTTGATGGTAATACCGCGTTCTTGCTCAAGATCCATATCATCAAGCATTTGCTTTGACATATCACGAGCCGCAACTGTGCCGGTGTATTCCAGCAGACGGTCAGCAAGTGTTGACTTGCCATGATCAATGTGTGCGATGATGCAAAAATTACGAAGATGTTCCATTAAATAAATATCAAATTTGCTGCCATGCGGACGGCATTAAACAGGAAATAATATAAATGATAAAGAGTAAAAAGTGGTATGCTTTATGAAGAGCCACTCTTTACTCCTCTAACTATTGAAAAGATAGAGGAAAATGCGCAGAAGAGCAAGGTGGGGAAAAGTTGGAAGTAGTTGAGTTAGAAGTAGATGAGATTATGAGAAGTTGAGATGAAAGTAGCCATGTTTTTTCCTAATAAATATCTTTATTTAATTGCCTTGTGTTTCTTTACTTTATATTTTGCTGATGTTTCAAACAGAGTTTTCTGCGCTGGTGACTCCTCTTCTATTGAATAGATACTACTTATCCGAGAAGGTATTTTAAGTTTTGATTTCAGAATAATCGGTGTTATATCAATATCTTCTATCTTTTTAGGGATAAAATAAAAATCTTTTAGATGTTCCCAATCCTCATTTCGAAGCGTTACAACTTCATCTAAAAAAAAGCTTACCCACCAGTCACCAAGTTTTGATTGGGTATGTTCGTGTCTTAATTTAGCTTTCGTAATTTCAACATATTCTTTATCAAGTTCAAAGCCAATATATTGTCGTCCTAACCGCTTTGCGGCAATCGATGTTGTGCCAGTTCCATTAAACGGATCAAGAATTATATCGCCTTCATTGGAACTCATCAAAATAATTCTTTCCAATAAATGGATTGGCAACTGGCATGGATGTTCATCTCGATATTTAATGTGTTTAATCCGATGTATATCTGTCCATACATCTGAGACAAGCGGACCAAAAGGATGTAGTAACGATTTTTTCCCACCATAATCTTTGGAAAGTATTTGAGCCTTGCGAGTCCTTTTGTGTGGATGTCGCAATTCAAAGAATTTTAATTTCGTAACATCTTTAGCATAGAAAAGAATTCCATAATGACTCGGCTGCAACGATTTCCCCATTGGCGCTGTTGGAGCATCCCATGCGATCCAATGTTTAAAATCCGCCTGTTTGTTCAGAATTGCAGAATAATATGTCAGCCACTTTGGAATATTATGTATGAAGATTGATCCAGTTGGCTTTGTTATGCGAACCATTTCCGTAATCCATTCTTCGCACCAGCCCAAGTAGTCATGCAATTTTAGACTGTCTTTGTATGAATTATATCCCTTTTTCAAATTGAATGGTGGATCAGCGAAAGTTACATCGACACAATCATTTGGAAGCGTCTTTAATAGCTTGAGACAATCACCTTGAATAATGTTGTTAAAATATTTTTCTATCATTTTTTAAATTCGTTTCTTAATAATTGTCTAAATCGTTCAAGTTCGTCTTTATGAAAGGTGAACACATCGTCATACGCCGTTACCATTCGCTTTAAATCTTGTTTGCGAACATACCATCCAATTCCATCGACAAATCCAATAAACTTTGCTTTAGGATAATATTTTTTTATTAAAGTTTTGATGTTTCCCTCTGTTTTAGATTTATCGCCTTGCCCCGAAGAAGTGGTAACAAGAAATGAACTCTCAATAATCATTTTTGGATTTTTCTTGCTTGGAACAATAAAGTCCATTGTCCGTTTTGCGACATGCTCTTTTTTGAGAAGTTCTGTCAAGTCCCCCTTTTCAAAAGTAAGTTGATGCTCTTCGATAAGAGTTTTAATAACCGTTTCGGGATTATTCTCTGCTTTACCTGAATACGAACCTTTTTCCTTGTAGCGAACCAATGTATCTATCATTGCCGGTACTTCGAACCGCAACTTTGAGATGCTGAGTTTCTTTAATTCAAAAAGGGGAAGTGTATTAGCCAAAAACGGGATGGTTGATCCTTCAAAGAAAAGGTTTACAATGCCTTTGCGAAAATAATCGTTTTCTGCTAGCAGTTTTGTAATTTTAGCATCACCCCATTCCTTGATTTCTTCACCGAGTGATTGAGCAGCCCATTTATCTTTAAATAGAAGTCTAGACAATTCCTGATTGTCGGCCACCCGCAAAACAGTTATGAGCCTTTTTAGCGACTCATTTGCAAATCCTGTTAATGCAAGCATGGCACGTAGGCCATTTTCTTTTTCTTGAAGTAAATTCTCAAAAATTTCCTTTTTCAATCCTTGAGTTTCTACCTGATTTTTTAAAACAAGTAATGTCTCATTTAACGAGTTAATATAACTTTCATATTTTTCCTGAAATACAGGGCTGTAAAAATAGAAAGTGTTTTTATCGATAACAGTCTGAAATTTCTTTCTCATCGACATTTCTTGTTTCTCCGATTAATCTGACTTTGCGTTCGCTTTCTTTTATATCTCGACAACTTCAACGCCTTCATTAATCTTACAATCAATATCTTCTATCTTAAAACTTAAATTTCTTTTTTCTTCCGCAGATGAAATATCTTGTATATCTCCAGTAAAAAGTTCTGAATATTCTTTTGCAAGCTGTTTACTTTCTGTTTTTATTGTAACAACGTATGATTTTGTTAGAACCACTTCAAATGTTTTCATATTGTTTCCCTCTTATAAATTTATAGCATATACATTTTGCCGGGGGCGCCCAGTCTAAATCTTTGTCAGTCTGTTCCTGTTCTTGTCATTTTCGTTTTGACTTCTGTTCGCTTAGCGAATAGGTACACGAAATTGGATTTTGGCATTACCGCCAAGTTCATCTGAAACGTCAAAATCAAATAATGTTGCACCAACGTATGCATCAATTATATTTAGGAAGTACGTTAAGCCAAGGTACATTATAAATTCATCTCGTTCATTGCGATAAAAGTCGCGATCTTTTTGCAGTTGCGAATCTCCAACATGATCTATTGTATCCAATCTAACTGATTCCGAAAATTGTGCACGATATGATAAATATTGACTATTACATTGGATTGCTATAGAACTTAAATAGACGCCAAATCCCCAAATTATTGGAATAGTATAATAGCGATGAGCATACACCTGTCCGGCTCCAGGCAATAATGCAGAGAGCAGCATCGCTAATGAACCAGATTTGGCGTGCACATCAGAAATGAATTTTATTTTTCCGGATTGAATATTAATTGAATCGATTAGAGAGTTTTTTGCTTCTGTTGTATCCGGTTTGATCAGTGACGATGTGACTTTAGTTTGTGCAGCGGCATTGACGTGCGAAATAAAAAAAAAGAATACTGCTGCTGTCAGCAGCATTACCATTTGATTTTTGATTGAGAGTTTTTTGAATACTAAGGTCATTTTTCAATAACGGCAACAGCTTCGACCTCAATACGAATGTCGAGGGGAAGCCGAGCTGCTTCTATTGGTACTGCGTGCTGGAGCTGCCACACCGAGAAATTCGGCATAGACTTCGTTCATAGCAGTGAACTCGTTCATATCCTTCAAGAAAACAGTCGTTTTAATAACGGATGCGAATGATGCTCCACCTGCAACAAGAATAGCTTCAAGATTTTTCATTACCTGCCGTGTCTGTGCCTTAATATCGCCTGCAACAATTTTACTTGTTTTGGGATCTATAGGTCCCTGACCTGCTGTAAAAAGTAATTTTCCATCTACAAGAATTCCCTGACTGTAAGGACCAATTGGCGCAGGAGCTTTTTCGGTTAGAATTTTTTTTATTGACATAGGTTATTCGTTTTTGATTTTTATAAAGTAAAAAATGATGTCAAAAGTAGTAATCGATTAAAAATTTTCCGCTACTTAATTCGTTATTACTACTTTTTGGTGAATAAATCCATCAACCGGTCAAAATCGTCAAGTGAATAATATTCCACTATAATTTCGCCGCGTCCCGATCCTTTTGTTTTTACTTTGACTTTTGTGCCAAGCGCCTGACGCAATTTTTCTTCTAAGCTCTGAATGCTCGCGGTAGCACTGCCAGCCACTTTATGAGATCCAGTTTTTTTCTTAGGTTGTTGAGCGGCGCGTACAATATCTTCCGCTTTCCGTACGGATAATCCACCGTCCACAATTTTTTCGTATAAGCGCAATTGTACACGTTCATCCGAAAGTGCTATAAGTGCGCGCGCGTGTCCCATGGAGATTTTATCTTTACGCAATCCATTCTGAATTTTTAGCGGAAGTTTCAGCAAGCGAATAAAATTTGTGACTGTACTTCGGTCTTTACCAACACGTTTTGCTATTTCATCTTGCGTCATACGGCATTCGTCAATAAGACGTTGGTAGGCATTTGCAATTTCCATCGAGTTCAGATATTCACGCTGAATGTTTTCAATGAGTGCAATTTCCAGCATTTCTTCGTCGGTTTCGACAGTGATGATGTAAGCGGGAATTTGCCGCAGATGTGCCGCTTGTGTTGCGCGAAGACGCCGTTCACCGGAAATAATTTGATATCCGGTATCAATCCGTCGTACTGTAATCGGTTGAATAACGCCTTTTTCTTGTATAGAATGTGTTAACTCTGCAAGTGTTTCTTGATCGAAATCCGTACGCGGTTGAAATGGGTTCGGTTGAATCTTTGCGATATCGATATTGGCAATAATACCAGTTTCACCTGTATCGCGTCCGATGGAACCATCTTGGATACTAACCTCCATTCGCGGGCTCTTCGGAATTAGTGCATTTAATCCGCGTCCGAGAACTGATTTTTTCTGATCACTCATATGCCTATGGCCCGATGAAAGTATTTTCATGCAACAGAGGTTCAATAGCGAAGAATTTATTTTTCTTCAATATTTCTTTTGCAAGTTCCATATAATTTCGTGTTCCAATACAGATTGCGTCGTATAAAATAATTGGTTTGCCGAAACTTGGCGCTTCACTTAACCGGATATTGCGAGAAACAACAGTGCCGAAAACTTTATCGCCAAAGTATCGTTTTACCTCTTCCACAATTTGGTTTGAGAGCCGCAGGCGCGAATCGAACATTGTCAGCAGTACACCTTCAATGTCGAGATTATGATTCAGGGTCTTTTTGACCATATTGATAGTGTTAAAAAGCTGACCGAGTCCTTCCAGCGCAAAGTATTCGCACTGAACAGGAATGAGAACAGAATCTGCTGCCGTCAAAGCATTTAAAGTTAACAAACCAAGTGAGGGCGGACAATCTACAACTATAAAATCAAAACGTCCGCGCACTGGTAGAAGAGCATTTGCGAGCAGGCGTTCGCGATTTTCCATTTCTACCATTTCGATTTCAGCGCCGACAAGATTTATATGTGATGGAAGAACAGATAAGTAAGGCATTTGTGTCGGTTGAATTGCGGCTGATGCTTCTACTTCTCCAACAAGCACTTCATAAATTGTTTTTCCATCGATGCCGGCAGAACCAACGCCGCTGGTGGCATTTGCCTGCGGATCATTGTCAACTAACAGAACTCGCTTCTCAGCTGTAGCTAATGAAGCTGCCAAATTAATAGCCGTCGTTGTTTTACCGACGCCTCCCTTTTGATTTGCTACGACAATTATTTTCGCCACAATGGCTCGGATATCTTTAATAATAGATAATTAATTGCAAAATATAATGTTTTTTGCCTGTCTAAGCAAACTACACACTAAAGTGAAAGTCATTTAAATGATAAAGTGTTTTCAGATTTGCACTTCTTTTGGAATAAATCCGGCACAGCAGAAATTTTACGAGTCTGTTTGTTCAAAAACGCGATACCAGTTTTTGCGCGAGCAACTTCTTTATTCGTTGTTTTGTTAGTTAGACGGAAAACGAAATCACAATATGCTGATTGAAAATTTGCGGTTCCAACTTCAACTATCAATACATCTCCATAAAATCCTTCAGACGAATAGACAATGATCGCATCCGTCATTATAATCCCTAATCCTTCGATATCGAATTCCGAATAACCGAGATTCCTGAGAAATTGGATGCGCGCCTCGTGAACTATGGAAAGTACTGCATCGTTGCCGAGGTGTCCCCCGTAGTTTATATCGCTGATTCGAATAGGAATTTCAATTCTGAAAGAGAAATTATTCGGAAGTTGCAACCTGACTCGTGCCATAAATGATCTGTCGGTAATTGGTTAATGCTAATCTTAATTGAATAATGTTGAATTGTTTGGAATTAATAATTAAAATCTAAAATAAATATAGAAGAAATTATAAGAAAAAAAAATCGATCAATAGTATGCAACATTATCAATACACTTGCCGTAATGAATGAAAGAATATTAAATGAAGGTTCCATATGTTCACATTTATTCTTTGGATTATTCTTCTTTTTTTATGTTGGCCGTTGGCATTGCTGGGACTGGTATTATATCCAATCTTCTGGCTTTTAACGCTTCCGTTCCGCATTATTGGGTTAACAATGAATGGACTTTTTTCTTTCCTTTCTGCACTAATCATGCTTCCTGCTAGAATTCTACAAGGACCGAGAACAAAATGAATAATAATAAAAACATTTGCTAAAAGTACCTACGTATTTTTCCATCTATCTTATATCTTTTCAATTGATCTTCCGTTGCAATTCGACATATTTTTTGGTTATCTTTAATATATAATCATTTGGTACCTATCTCTGTGCATCAAAAAATATTTTGTATAATCTTGGTTTTGTTTGCTGTCGTTACATCTTCGACATGCGCACAAGACCTTCCTGAACAACAGACGCGCGTAACGATAATTAAATCCGATATTCGCGAAGTAAAGTCACAGTATTTTAAATTAAATCACTTCCATTCTGTATGCAGGCCGCGTATAGCATTAGTGTTAAGCGGCGGTGGTGCACGCGGTATTGCCGCTATTGGTGTTTTAAAAGTTTTAGAGCGCAATAATATACCTGTTGATTTAATTGTCGGGACGAGCATGGGCAGTGTAATTGGCGGCTTATACGCGATGGGATATTCAACCGAACAACTTCAACGTTTGGCAGATACAACGAACTGGGATGATCTTCTAAGTTACAATGATGAATCTAAACGCCGCAATCTTTTCCTCGATCAAAAAATCGCGCGTGATAGAAGTATCCTTATTTTGCGTTTTAAGGGTTTAGAGCCGGTTATCCCGCAAGCATTTTCTTCGGGCCAACGATTATCAAATTATCTCAACCTTCTTACACTTCAAGGAATATATCATCCCGATTCAAGTTTTGATGATCTTCGTATTCCATTCCGTGCGGTCACGACAGATCTTGTTACAGGGAAAAAAATTGTGATTAAAAGTGGTGATATGACTGAAGCCTTACGTGCCAGCATGGCAATACCGCTATTATTCAGCAGCATGCCGCGCGATTCCATGCAGCTTCTTGACGGCGGCTTGGTAGATAATCTTCCAGTAGACGTAGCCATCGCGGAAAAATCAGATATTGTTATCGCTGTCGATATGGTAAGTCCGTTGAGGCCAAAGAACAAACTCAGTGCACCTTGGGAAGTTGCAGATCAAATTACTACGATTATGATGCAGGAATCAAATAAGCTTGCCAGAGCAAAAGCAGATATTGTCATTGTACCGAACTTGGGTGAACATCTTGCATCTGATTTTTCAGGCATTGATTCGTTGATTGCTGCTGGAGAGTATTCTGCCGAAGAATCAGTACCCGCTCTAAAAAAAATTATAGATGACCGCACATTCGGTTTATATAGCACGGATAGCAGTGTATTGTACATATCGCCTCGATTCTCTTGTACATGTCCGCTTCCTCAGGCATTCAGAGATATTCTTCAGATGTCTGAAAAACGCGGTTGGATAAAAAAGTTAGATTTACATCATTTTATAAACGATTTGTTCGATGAAGGCGACTACACTTCTGTGGATGGAATAGTTAAGCAATGCACTGATTCTACAATTATTGAAATTCGCAATATATATAATCCTGTTCTTCGGAATGTTAAAATTTTAGGCAATAAAATTTTTAGTTCCGATACATTGCTTTCTGTGTTCAAACCATTTATAGGCAATTATTTTAACTTGCAATCTATGCAGAAAGCTATTGAACGGTTGTTGACAATTTATCGTATTGCCGGCTACTCGCTTGCCCGCGTGACCGACATTAAAATAGATCCTTTGTCAACAACAGCCACTATTATTCTTGATGAAGGCATAATATATCGCATTGATATTAGCGGTACAAAAAAATCCCGCGATTGGATCATTTGGCGCGAACTACCGTTTAAAAATCAAAGTCTTTTCAATATTTCTGAAATTGCTGAAGGTATATCAAATTTATATGGCACTAATCTTTTCGACCAGATACTTATTACGACACATCATGAAGACAGCACAGGAAAATATAATGTAGCCACTATTAAGGCAATAGAACGAAGTACGGAATTAATTCGTTTCGGTTTGCGCGTGGATAACGAACGCAATATCCAGCCATCAATAGATATTAGAGACGAAAATTTATTTGGTGCAGGAGCTGAGTCAGGTTTGCTGATTGGAGGAGGCACTCGTAATCAGACTTATCTCGGAGAATTAAAAATGATACGAATTTTTAACTCTTACTTGACGTTTAGTTTAAAAGGATATTATCTCGTTCGCGATATTAACGTCTATAATAATATAATATTAAGTGATCCAAATCAATTCGAACGTGAAATCGTCGGGGAATATCAGGAAGTACGCGAAGGCGGTTTAGCAAGTTTTGGGACACAACTTGACCGTTTAGGAAACGCTGTAGTTGAGGGAAGATTAGAACGGCAAAAAATATATAATATCTACAACCAAACATTTGACATTGATAATCAACCGTTTACAAATCAGGAATTCAATATTTCCTCAATACGGTTTAAAACGAACGTAGATACACAAGATAAATTACCTTACCCAACAGATGGTGTTGTCATCAATTTTTCTTATGAATCGGCATTAATAAAACTTGTAAATGCCGTTGGATTCACGAAAATGTTTTTCTCGTATGAAGAATATCAGACAATTTTCAAGAATAATACACTTCATCCGCGGTTCATGATTGGTGTCGCAGATGCAACACTTCCTCTTAGCGAGGAGTTCTCGCTTGGTGGGCAACAAAATTTCTTTGGATTTCGTGAAGACGACTCACGCGGCAGGCAGTTGCTGGTGGCAAGCTTGGAATATCAATACAAACTTCCATTCTCGATTTTCTTCGATACTTATTTTAAAGCACGTTACGACTTAGGTGCAGTGTGGGCTAACCCGGAAGAAATGCATTTTGGGGATTTTAAACATGGCGTTGGTGCAACACTCGGTTTAGATACTCCGATTGGCCCTATGGATTTTTCTTTAGGCAGAAGTTTTTATCTCAGAACTGATTTGTTGCATCATCCGGTCAGTTTTGGGCCTTTTGTCGCGTATTTCAGTATCGGTTACCCAATTGCTGGCGTTGTACGGAATTAATTAATGTCAGAAAAATGTTTTAATCACTTCACTTGCTTATAGTTTTGCTGTATCGTATCTCTGAAAAAGACTTAAACGGATGATAATTTATAAATAGTTGGTTGACATAAAACAAGCACTTCTATGACAAATTCATTTTCCAAATTATCACAACGTTCCATCAGGATAATATATACACTTCTCACCTTAGTAGTCCTCAGCCTATGTCTTCTCAATTTTTCTGTTCAGATGTTTGAACGAGACATAGGTAACGATCAATGCCGCTGGATTGGTAAAGACACATCAAGGATTCTCATCACAGATATTGTACAGGGCGGTGTAACCGACAATGCAGGGATTAAGGATGGTGATATTCTTGTAAAAATTAATGGAAAAAAATTTATTGCTGCAAACGATGCACAACTCGCTATCAATAAACTTGCAGGATCGTTTGCAGTCTATACGATTAAACGCGGTGGAGTTGAATTTGATGTACGAGTTCTGATTCTCAAATACATTAATGTCGGATATTTTGGCCAATTTCTTCTCGGACTCGGATTTTTATTAGTTGGCTTCGTAGTAGTAATCGTAAAGCCGATGGGAAAAATTCAGCGCATGTTTGCCCGTTATAGTTTGCTCTCAATGCTTTTTTTCGGTTTCTCGTTATATAATGCAAATCTTCAAACTGATCCGAAATGGAGAATTATATTACTTGGGGCAACATTCATTTTTACCTCATTTATTGCACCGCCATCGCTTGTGCGTTTTTTTCTTTTTTTTCCCGTCAAACGAAAAGGAAGTGCGAGCCGAAAGCTTACCATTTTTTTATATACTATAAGCCTTCTGTTAGTAATCGGAGTAATAGTAAATCTAAAAATTGGCGGACCTCAGTGGCTGTTGATTACACTCATTTTTTCTCGATATGCTTTTTTCTTTGCCGGTTTTGTCATCTTCATACAAAGCTATTTTGTGTTTGTTCCGAATGAACTCCATGCACGGCTTCGTCCGGTGCTTATGGGTGTTGCAATCGGTTTGCTTATATTTGCATATGCAATTGCAATGCAAACATTTATCCCATTCGCTGCGTTTCTTAATCCAACAATTCTCCTGCCGATGATGTTATTGTTTGTGGTACCAATGTTCTTTGGCTATGCTATTTTTCGCCACAGGTTGATGGACGTAGATATTGTCCTACGGCGCAGTTTGATTTACGGAACTGTTACGGCATCTCTTGCAGCTATTTATCTGGTCTCCGTGTACGGGATTGGCACTCTTATAAATTACTTTTTTGGTGTGCAGGATAATCACCTGCTTGTCATTTTATCGCTTGTTGTTGTTGCTTTCGTGTTTGATCCGATCAAACAGCGTTTTCAGAATGTAATCGACCGAATATTTTTCCATGAACGGTACGATTACCAGCAGGCATTGTTAGAATTTACGCAGGAGCTTCCGCGCTTAATGGAAATGGAACATATTCTCAAATCGATTATCTCGCGCCTGTCCGCAACAATGCATATTGAAAAAATATCAGTTTTCATTTGTGGTGAAAAAGAAGGATGCAATTCCCTTGCACAAAAAATTGAGCAGACAGATTGTAATTTTAATGATGGAGAACGTACATTAATGGCTTTGCTGCGGGCAGCACGCAAACCAATTGATCTTCATTTACTTGGCGATGAATATGATTATGTAGATTTAAAGAGTGAAGAAAAGGAAAAGCTTATACGTTCAAGTATTGTCCTTTCTGTGCCAATGTTTTTGCAGGATCGATTGGTTGGATTCATTAATGTGGGACAAAAAATGTCAGGTAAAGTCTATTCGCAGGAAGATATCAACTTGCTGGCAACCGTTGCTGGGCAAGCTGCTATCGCTATAGAAAATTCGCGCCTGCATAAATCAGAAATAGATCAGCAGCGTGTTAAAGAAGAGTTGGATCTCGCACGGAAAATTCAACAGGGTTTATTTCCCAAAAAGAACCCGGAGATTTCTGGGCTCGATATTACAGGTGTGTCTGTGCCTGCATTGAGTGTTGGTGGTGACTACTATGATTTCATTCAATTGAGTCCGAATAAAATTCTTGCCGTCGTTGCAGATGTTTCTGGCAAAGGAATGTCTGCCGCTTTATACATGTCGAAGGTTCAGGGAATGGTTCAGCTTGCGGCGCATATTTATAGTACGCCAAAAGAAATGCTGACAAATATTAATCGGCGTATCTTCGATGGTATGGAACGCAAGTCATTCATAACAATGATTCTCGCTCTATTTGATCTTAAAAAGAAAGAAGTCCGTATTTGCCGAGCCGGACATAATAAAGCACTAATTGGTGTGAATGGGAAAATTAGATTTCTTGAAGGCAGCGGTATTGGATTAGGATTGGAGCGCGGTCCGGTTTTTGAAGATGCGATAGAAGAAATTCGGATTCCTATCAAACCGAAAAGTCTCTTCCTTTTTTATACTGACGGCATTACCGAGGCAATGAATGGAGATAAACAACAACTAGGCGAAAAAGCAATAGTCGATTTATTGAAAACGAAACAGTATTTATCCGCTGAAAGTATCCGCAATGCGATTCTAACAAAAGTAGAAAAATTCCGCGGTGCTGCTGAACAACATGATGATATGACAATGATTGTAGTGAAAAGTAATTTTAAAAAATAGCTCTCTCAAAAGGAATGGTCAATTTGACCTTGTCAAGGTTTTAAATGCTGATGAGGTTAGTGTGCAGACGCAGGAACGATGTAATCTTGCCACTACGATAATATTTATTTCGTTATTCTTGTTCCCGCTTCGCCATCGAGTGCAGCAATAAGATGTTCCGGATCAGTAATTGTAACTAATTTGCCGCCGCTTTCGAGAAAATCCAAAGCAGCTTCAATTTTTGGTTTCATACTGCCTTCACTAAATTGCCCATTAGTAATATATCTTTTTGCTTCTGCTACGGTGATATTATGTAATTCTTGTTGATTAGATTTCTTGAAATTGACATACACATCTGGCACTTCAGTAGAAATTATAAAATGTTCGATGCCTAATTTTGCGGCAAGCAGAGCAGAGGCAAGGTCTTTATCAATCACAGCTTCAACGCCTATTATTTCGCCGTTTTCAAAAAAAACAGGAATACCTCCGCCGCCAACTGCTATAACAATAATGTCGTGTTCTAAACAAGTTTTGATGATTTCAAGTTCGATGATATCTTTAGGAAGAGGAGAGGCAACGACGCGCCTATAACCGCGTGCGGCATCTTCAATAATATTCCATCGTAACTCTTTTCGTTTTCGTTCAGCCGTTTTTTTCGAATAAAAGGGGCCAATTGGTTTAGTTGGCCGTTGGAATGCAGGATCATTCTTATCAACGACAACCTGTGTTATAACGGTAACTACCGGACGTCTAATCCCATGTTTTCTCAAAGCTACTTGTATGGAATTTTGTAATTCAAAACCAATTTCACCTTGGGTCATTGCAACGCAGATATCCAGTGGAAGCACGTACGTTTGTGAAGAACCAATTTCTGAGCGCAACAATTGCGCGCCAACTTGTGGACCGTTACCATGCGTTACAACAAGTCCGAATCCACGTGCAACAATTCCAGCGATTGACTCGGCAGTGATTCTAACGTTTTCTCGCTGCTCGGCTATTGTTCCGCGTTGACCTGCGCGGACGAGCGAGTTTCCGCCCACCGCTACCATTATTGAGTTTTTCACGACCATTTCCCTTCAACAACGTGTAGACAATTGCCTTTTGTGAATGGAGCCGATTCTCTGCTTCATCGAATACGATTGATTGTGTCGAATCCATTACTTCATCTGTAACTTCTTCTCCTCGATGCGCAGGCAGGCAATGCATAAAGACAGCAGTTGGTTTTGCATTCTTCATCAATTCTGCGTTTATCTGGAATCCAGCAAAAGCTTTCATCTTTGTTTCGCGGTCAGATTCTTGTCCCATACTAACCCATACATCCGTGTAAATAACATCTGCATCACGCACACCTTCAATTGGATTTGTTGAGAGTTCTATTTTTGCACTAGTCAATGCGGCAATTTCTTTGGTTAGATTTACAACATTTGCATCCGGTAGAAACCCTGCTGGAGTAATAGCGGTAAAATTCATTCCAACTTTTGCAGCAAAAAGCATCAGAGAATGGCAAACATTGTTGCCATCGCCGACCCATGCGAATTTCTTTCCTTTGAAGGAGCCAAGATGTTCTTGTATAGTTAGAAAATCTCCAACTGCTTGACAAGGATGTTCAAAATCTGTTAATGCGTTTATTATACTTACTTTAGCAATTTTTGCTAAATCATCAACATTTTTTTGAGCGTATGTGCGAATCACAATCGCATCTACCCAGCGCTCAAGATTCTTTGCAACATCATGATTAGATTCACGTTTGCCAAGGCTGATATCTGCATTTGTAAGATAAACGGTGTTAGCACCAAGCTGTTTTATACCAATTTCAAATGTTACATGCGTGCGAAGCGATTGCTTTTCAAAAATCAGTGCTATCGATTTTCCTTCCAACGATTTAGCAAACTTTTTTGGGTCTGCTTTCATTTTCTTTGATAAATATAGGATTTGAAGTAGATCCTTTGTTGACCAATCGGCAATTGTGATAAAATCTCGTTTCATTATTTTGTTCTCCTAATTAATGCCATGGTGGAGACGTAGCATGTGCTACGTCTCTACAAGAATGTTATTTTAATCCATGTCTCTTTAAAAATTCGGATAAAATTTCATTCAAATTTGGTTTAGCGATTTCGTCCAACTCATAATAAATGCGAGTGCTAGGTTTGTTGATTTTTATGATGCGTCGTAGATCGATTGGTGTACCAATGATTACAGAATCGCATTCGACTTTATTGATGGTTGTTTCAAGATCCTTAATCTGCTTTCCACCATATCCCATCGCCGGCAGCAATGTTCCAATATGTGGATATTTTTTAAAAGTTTCAGCGATAGAATTTACCACCCAAGGACGTGGATCTATAATTTCTTTTGCACCGTATTTTCGAGCAGCTACATGACCTGCGCCATAAGTCATCTCGCCATGTGTCAGCGTTGGGCCATCTTCTACAACTAAAACACGTTTGTTGCGAATAACAGATTCGTCTTCTACACTTATAGGCGATGCGGCTTCTATTATTATTGCTCTTGGATTGATGCAGACTATGTTCTTCCGAACAATATCTATATTTATGCGTGATGATGTATCAATTTTATTTATAATAACGACATCAGCGAGATGAATATTGACTGCACCGGGGTAATAAGATATTTCATGCCCTGCTCGATGCGGATCTGCGACAACGATAGTGAGATCGGGTTGATAGAACGACATATCGTTATTCCCGCCATCCCACACAATTACGTCTGCCTCTTTTTCAGCTTCTCGAAGAATTGCTTCGTAATCTACGCCGGCATATATTATAGTGCCGTTAACTATATGAGGTTCATATTCTTCCATTTCTTCAACCGTACATTCGTGCCTTTGTAAATCTTCGAGCGAAGAATAGCGTTGTATTTTTTGTTTTACCAAATCGCCATAAGGCATCGGATGGCGAACGGCAACGACCTTCTTTCCGGCTGTGCGAAGTAACTCGCAAACTTTACGTGATGTTTGGCTTTTCCCTGCTCCTGTTCGCACTGCGACCACAGCAATGACAGGCACTTTGCTTTTCAACATTGTAGGCCGTGCGCCTTGAAGTTTGAAATCAGCTCCCGCTGCCACCACAAGCGCCGCTTTGCTCATTATATAATTAAAGGGAACATCCGAATATGCAAATAAAACCTCGTCGGCATTTAATTCTTTGATAAGCCGCGGCAATTCTGATTCAGAAAATATTGGAATACCGTCAGGATAGAGCGTCCCTGCAAGTTCGGCAGGATATTTTCGCTCTTCTATGTTTGGAATCTGTGTCGCTGTAAAAGCAACAACTTCATAGTAATCATCTTTACGGAAAACGGTATTGAAATTATGAAAATCTCTTCCCGCAGCACCCATAATGATCACTCTAGTACGTCTCATATTGACACCTATTTTTTTATGTTAAACGAATGTTGCCGCCGTTCATGTCGCTGTGAAAAGCCGGCCAATTCTGAATGCATAGAGCCAACAATAATAATGTTTCTTATAGTTAATATCGGAAAGGATTTTTGGAGAGGCAAATTTAAAACGACTATTCTGAACATGAGACATAACGCCTTCTTTTCCTATTATATAGAAATTATTAAAGAATGTGTTACTTTTCCAACACAAGATGAATATCTTTTAAAAGTATTTAACTAAGAAGATTTGAATTTATCCTTTCAATTCGATAGCTTAATATTATTAAATTGCTGACGGAGTTTATAATTTGAATCAAAACAGAAGAGATTTTATAAAATCTACTGCCTTTATGACCGGTGCCGCTATTATGATAAACAATCCATATAAAGCTCTTGCTGAAAGTATTCCCGATAATTTCCGCGCCGGAAGAATGAATTTGACTTATCGTCCTTACACTTTAGAACTGAAACATGTCTTTACTATCGCAACAAATTCTCGGACAACGACGCCAATAATGTTGACGGAGATTGAATTAAATGGCATCGTCGGATATGGAGAAGCATCTATGCCGCCGTATCTTGGCGAATCGCATGAAAGCGCACAAGCATTTCTCTCAAAGGTCGACTTAAGCAAGTACGAAAATCCTTTCGAGCTGGAAACCATTCTCAATGATATAGATGCCATTGCCACGGGCAATCCCGCCGCGAAGGCGTCGATTGATATTGCATTGCACGATCTTATTGGTAAGCTAATGAACCAACCATGGTATAATATTTGGGGATATGATAAAACCAAAACGCCTTTTACTTCTTTCACTATTGGTATCGATACACCAGATGTTGTGCGGCAAAAAACGAAAGAGGCGGAAGAATTTAAAGTGTTGAAAGTAAAACTCGGCCGCGATACAGATAAAGAAATGATCGAAAGCATTCGCTCTATTACTAACAAACCTATTACAAGTGATGTGAATCAGGGATGGACAAATAAAGAAAAAGCGCTTGAGATGCTTCACTGGTTAAAAGAGCATGGCGTGGTGATGGTAGAACAGCCGATGCCGAAAGAACGAATTGATGATTTGGCATGGCTTACAGAGCGATCACCGCTTCCGATTATCGGTGATGAAGGAGTACAGCGGCTTACGGATATAAAGAACGCTGTCGGTGTGTACCACGGTATTAATATCAAACTGATGAAAAGCACAGGGATGCGCGAGGCTCAAAAAATGCTGATGCTTGCGCGTTCGCTTGGGATGAAAGTGATGATCGGTTGTATGACCGAAACTTCCTGCGCTATTTCAGCCGCTTCGCATTTATCACCGATGGTGGACTGGGCAGATCTTGATGGCGCGCTACTTATCAAAAACGATATCTTTGACGGTACAAAAATTATTAACGGAAAAGTAACATTAACGGATCGTCCAGGTATTGGTGTAATTTCACAATTTAAAAAGGTAGATCGCTGATATCGCAAAATCTAAAAAATCTGCTGTTTGCGGTCAATCAACGCAATCCTCGTAATCATTAAAGAATGCCGAAAGTTTTCAAAATTTCCTCTAACTTAACTGGATTTTCAAATTTTACTGCTTGCATTCCTGCTGCTTGCGCTCCATCAACATTTATGGTAATGTCGTCGATAAACAGCATCTCAGCCGGATCAAGCTTCTGATCTTTGATAATAATATCATAGAATGCACGCGCCGGTTTCATAATATGCATTTGATAAGAGAGATAGTGTTTATGAAGAATGCCGAGCACGTCGAACTTTGTTAAACTAATTTTGTAATGAATATTATTTGTATTACTAACTAATGCTGTTTTGTGTGTAAAAGATACTTGCTTTACAATATCCATCATTCCATCGACGGGATTCTGTATGATATTCGAAAACGCCTGCTCAAGTTGTTCGATAGTGAAGCGACTCTCGAATACAGTATGAAGACCGGTCAAGTATTCGCTTGTTGAAACAGACCCTGTTTCAAACTGATGTGTCCACGATTTATAGCCGTTTGCGAACGGAGCAATTTCTTCTTTGTGTAAAAATCCGAGTGTCCTCCAAAAATTATTAAAATCAATAAAGGCGAGAACATTTCCAAGATCAAATAGTACTACTTTAATTTTTCCCATCCACAATTCTCAACTTGTAAATTTATTTACAATGAAATATCGCGATAAGTCTTGATACATGAAAATTAAAAACAATAGAGATAAATTTTTATCAGGGCATAGAAGTAAAGTTTGTTTAATAAATTGGAAATCTGGAGCAAAGACTATAAGCAGGGAAAATATATTTAGTTGGAGAATATTAGCTGGTTAGACAAAAGATATTTGAAAAAGCAATACTCTATATGAAAAGAATGTCAGTACTTATTTATTTGCTATATTTCGAGAGGATTTCATGACAATGCTATTTTAATTTCTTTAAAATTTCCAATATTAGCGTTAAGAAATAGCTACAAATTCCACTGCAAAAAAATAAATAGCCAGCCAAAAATACTTTTTATATTCAATACTCTTTTCTGTTAGCATAGATGTTCATCAAAAGGCCAACTTCTAACATATTTGCGATTAACGCTGAACCTCCATAACTCATAAAAGGAAGTGGAAGGCCAATTACCGGCATCACTCCCATCGACATTCCTGCGTTTATAAATATATGGGTGGTAAGAATGCCCGTAATGCCGATTGCTGTCAAGCTGCCAAATTTATTTTTGGAAATACTTGCTACTCGCAATCCATGCAGCGATAATGCTGCAAACAAGGATAAAACTATTGAGGCACCAAGGAATCCAAATTCTTCACCCCAAACGCAGAAAATAAAATCTGTCCATTGTTCAGGAATATAATTAAGTTGCGTTTGAGTTCCTTTTAAAAAACCTTTACCTATAAATCCGCCGGAACCAATAGCAATTTTTGATTGTAAAACATTGTACCCGGCACCCAATTGATCAACTTCTGGATTGAGAAATGTAGTAATTCTTTTTTGTTGATAGACATGCATATGTTCGAAAATAATTTGCACAGAAAGTCCGACAGCAAGGGCAATCCCAAATGCGACTGCAACTGCGAATCGATTTTCGCGGAAAAAATATAATAATGCCGCTCCGAGAATCGATGCAATTAAGAATTGTGCCGTACCTAAGAGCGCACCAAGTGCAACAAAAATTGGGATGAGAATGGCGATAATAATAAAATTTGAAACACCTGCCCAATAAAGAAGTGGCAGTAATGACGCAAAAAATACGATGGTTGTTCCAAGATCAGGCTCAGCAAGTATTAGGAACATCGGCGCAGCGAAGATGCATAGCGCTATAACAAGATGTTTGATTTGCGAAATTGAAATGTCTGTTTTTGAGAGATACGAAGCGAATGCAAGCACAGTTGCAATCTTTGCAAACTCAGACGGTTGTCCACCGATGCCGCCGATACCAAACCAACTCTTGGATCCTTTTATAGTAATTCCAATCACAAGAACAATTACAAGAATAGCAAGTGTTGTGAAATAAAATGTAAACGACAAGCGATGTACTGTGCGAAGCGGAATAAATGCTGTCAACAACATTACAATTAAACCGATTCCGACCCAAAGCATTTGTTTGTAAAAATTTGCAGCATTATTTATATCAAATGTCGCGCTATAGATTGATATTAAACCAATAATCACCAAAACAAGACAGATAAGGAATGCGCGGAAATCGAAATATTCTTTCAGGTAAGGAAACATATTACTAATCTCGTATATTAAATAAATGCTTTGTTGTATCGTTTAGTGATATTACTGTTTGACTGTTGTTCGCTTTCAACGGAAGTTCGCCGAAGATGTAATTCTGCATCACTTTACCTGCAATTGGTGCTGCTTTTGTCCCGCCGAATCCGGCATTTTCCAACATTACAGCAATTGCAATTTTAGGATGATCAAATGGCGCGAAGCCGATATACCATGCATGGTCTTCGCCATGCGGATTTTGTGCGGTTCCGGTTTTCCCGCCTGAAATAATACCTGGTATGCGTGCCAAGCCGCCAGTTCCGCCAGGCTCTTCCACAGCACGCCGCATGCCTTCACGGATTAAGCTCATCACGCTCGAATCAATTCCAATCGAACTTTCCTTGTGATCAATTATTTCAATACTGTTTGTGCGTTTGTTGTGAATTGAATTTACTGCATGCGGTTGTAATAGTTTGCCGCCATTTGCCAACAATGCAGCATAGCGCGCCATTTGTAATGGCGAAACACCTATCTCACCCTGGCCTATGCCTAGACTTACAAGATTTCCCTCAGTCCATTTTCCTTTTCCATATACCCGGTCATAATATTCCGAAGATGGAATAATGCCGGCATTTTCTTCCTCGATATCAAAATTTGTAAGCTGACCAAACCCAAATTTTTTGCTGTATTCATAGAGCTTATCCAATCCAATCTTCAAGACAAGCTGATAGAAAAAAACATCGCAAGAATGTTGTATAGCTTCTACTACATTGACCGAGCCATGGATGTGGGCATCTCTGAAGACTTTTTTCCCGAACCTGAATGCCCCTGGGCAGACAATGCGATAATATTCGTCAATTATGCCTTCTTCTAAAGCTGCCGCTGCTACAACCATCTTGAAAGTAGAACCAGGTGGATAGCGTGTCATCGTGGCACGGTTAAACAGCACCTTATCCGGGTCGTTATTCAATTGATTCCATACCTCTACTGATGTTACACCGCTAAAAACAGACGGATCAAAATCCGGTTTACTCACCATTGCGAGCACACCGCCGTCATTCGGATCGATGGCAACCAATGCTCCGCGATAATTTGTCATTAAAGATTCGGCAAGCATTTGCAGCCCAAAGTCAATACTCAGGTTCAGATCAAATCCTTCTTTAGAAGGGATATCACGCTGCCCTCCTTCAAATGGTCCTAATAATTGCCCTTTAGAATTTACCAAGATGAACTCAAATCCTTTTTCGCCGCGTAGGAAAGTTTCGTAGCTCGCCTCCAAACCGCAGGAGCCAATAATATCTCCCTGCTGATATGCATTGCCGAATTTTGCAAGCTGTGCATCTGTAATTTCTTTGCAATACCCAAGCAAATGTGATGCGCGGACATTAAATGGATAAATGCGTTTTGATTCAATTTCGCAAGTTACGCCTGGAAGTTGATAGAGGTTTTCTTGCACTGCGGAAAGCGTTTTGAAGTCAACGTCCCTTTTAATACGAACAGGGGAAAATCGCGAATAAACTCGTCCGCGGTTAAGACGTTCTCGTATCATAGATGGTTCTATTTGAAGAAGCGAACTTAAAAAAGTAAAGGTGCTCGTATCAAAAGAAACAGGAGTCATGGAAATCGAATATGATGGACCTATATCCGCAACTAACCTACCGTTGCGATCAAACATATATCCGCGCACTGGTTCTTTGACGATTGTCCGCACACTGTTCTCATCGGATTTCTTTCCAAACTCTGTATGATATAATAATTGCAACTGGTAAAGCCGGAGCAGCAGGAATAAAAATGCTAAAAAAATTATAATCGTCAGAACCCGTTTCCGGGATGGAGCGCCGATTTCTTTTATATCAATCATTGTGTCCATGGTGTATTATATTTTCTGGAATAGAAAAACATCGACAAAACGCTTATGACGCATGTATAAAGAGTCATTCCCATTGTATATTCAATTGTAGAGATAAATATAGAGCCGTTGCTCCCCTGAAAAAAAATTGTGAAATAAATAATATTATGGACAACTGAACATAGCGCAATTAAAAACACATATCGGTATGAACCAAGCGTCTGTTCTATGGTGTTTTCGTTGAAAAAATATCCCGCAATAAATCCTGTTATAGTCTTAGAAAGCATCGCCAAACCAAAAAACTGCGTCGTGATTATATCCTGCAGAAATCCAATGATGAATCCAATAATAGTCGCCTCAATTTGTCCACGCCGCATTGCAATATGGACAAGATAAAGTATAAATAGATCTGGAAGGCAGCCACCGAGCGTAATAAATGGGAGAAAAGTAGTTTGGAGCAGTAACAATCCGATAACAACAAGTGCAGAGCGTATGTATGGTTGCATTTCTTTCCGTGGAATACTATAAAAAAGTACCGAGAAATGGAGAGAGAAGCAAGAACGAGTTTAACAAGAAATTTACTAAAGATTTTTATTCAGGTGTAGATATAAAAACACAAAAGCCAGGTCCACCAACCCAGCTTTGTGTTGACACTGCGGTTATTTGATTTAATTACCGCTTTCCCGTGTCCGTTGTCCCATTCGTGTGCGGCGTGCTTTGAGCATTTCATCGTACTTCTTTGCTTGGCTTTCTGTGAGAACAGCTTTGATCTGATTATCAGTTTTCTTCATTAGTCCCTGCATTGCGGCACGCATCGAATCACGATTATCATGGTTATCTTTCATTGCCATTGTTATTTCTTCGCGTTGGTCTTCCAGAATTTTCGTGATTTTTTCACTTTGCTCGTCGTTTAACCTTAAACTATCTTTCAAAATCTTAACACGATTTTCTACTGACATACGCTGTGGCTGTGCTTGTACTAACGTGGAAAAACAAATCGCAAATCCAATGACAATTATAAGCGGAGTAAGCATTCTTTTGATTGCTGTCGACATGCATTTATCCTTTCCTATTTTGAAAGTATTTGAACTTATAAAAAACATCAATTTATAATGAATAAACGGATGTCACCCAAAAATGTTTCTAATAATAGATACATATTTTGGTTTCTTTTTATATACAACAATAGATTGGTAGGTTGAATGGCATATTATGACACAATGTAGTGATTCAGGTCATCGAATCCTATCGGGCATTATTTCAATACCCATAAAAGATATCCATAACCGTTTTTTTCCATATCTTCTTTGGGAATAAATCTTAGGGAAGCAGAATTTATACAATAACGTAAATGTGTAGGTGTAGGCCCATCGTTGAAAACATGTCCTAAATGAGAATCACCCGATTTGCTGCGCACTTCGATTCTTTCCATATATGCGGATGAATCTTTTTTCTTCACAATGAACCGTGAATCTATAGGTTTAGTAAAGCTTGGCCAGCCAGTGCCAGACTCAAATTTATCTGTCGAGCTAAACAATGGCTCACCGGAAACTATATCAACATAGATCCCGACTTTTTTATTATTCCAATATGCATTATTAAAAGCCGGTTCTGTACCGCATTGCGCGGTTACTTCATATTGCATGTCAGTTAGTTTTTTCTTCAGCTCTTCTTTCTGCGGTTTTTTAAATTTTGATAATCCTACATCTCCCCAAACTGCTTTAATATATTGATCTCTGCCGGATACACTTCGATAACTGTAATATCTAACAGGATTTTTTTTACAGTATTGTTGGTGATAATCTTCGGCGGAATAAAATGAAGTGAATGCGATAATTTTTGTAGCGATAGGTTTATCAAATATCCCTGAATTTTCTAATTCCACTTTTGATGCTTCAGCAATCTTTTTTTGTGCTTCGTTGTGATAAAAAATTGCAGATAGATATTGCGATCCGCGATCTACAAAAGAACCGCCTTCATCTGTAGGATCAATTTGTCGCCAGAAAATATCAACCAATTCAGAATAACTGATCAGCTGTGGATCAAATTCAATCTGAACGGATTCAAGATGTCCTGTAGTTCCGGAGCAGACTTCTTCATAGGTAGGATTTTTAACATGTCCGCCAGAATAACCTGATACAACTTTCTTGACGCCGTCTAAATCTTCAAAAGCAGTCTCTACACACCAGAAGCAACCGCCCGCAAAAGTTGCAGTTTCTGATTTTTGTTCATCATTAGGTATTAATCGAGTATTCATATCTTTTGAATCCGTTCTTGTGCAGCTTGAAATGATAAGAGCGCTTATCAGTAATAAAATAAATTTCGTCTTCATAGGTATCCTTATTATTTATCATGACTTAATAACTAAACATATAAAAGGATATTTTAGTTTCAGTGTCGGTGAATTTAATAAGCAGATTGATTCGGAAGCTTAATGAAGTCGAGACTTGGGTTATACTATTTCATCTCACTCCCAAGCTTAGCTTGGGAGTGCTTACCGGAAGCTCCGCTTCCACTTGCTTAGAAGCAGAGCTTCAATGCCATCCGTTCCCAAACTGAGTTTGGGAACGAGGTTCATTCGGCGATATTTTTACTTGAATGCATACTTTGTTATAAGAAAACCTAAAAGTAGTGAAAGCATTAAAAAGAATAAGAAGGTAAAAAATGCAGCTTGAAACGATTCCCGCCATAACCGTTTTCGTTCAAATTGATGTTTCTCCAATTCATTCCAAGTTACAACAAATGCTATAAGCGCTGCAATTGATCCGAAAACAAAACCGAGAAAGATCGAAATAGAAAACAACATTTATTAAGATGCGACAGTTTTAAATGTCGATCTACCGGCAAAACGTGCTTGCTTGCCAAGTTCTTGCTCAATGCGAATCAATTGATTGAACTTCGCAATGCGTTCACTTCTGCAACCGGAACCTGTTTTTAGATGTCCAGCACTTACCGCGACAGTTAAATCGGCAATCGTTGTGTCTTCTGTCTCACCGGAACGATGAGAAACGAAACAATTGTAATTATTTTTCTTTGCCAACTCGATGGTGTCGAGCGTTTCTGTGACACTTCCGATTTGATTGAGCTTGATGAGGATGGAATTTGCCACGCCTTGCTCAATACCTTGTGCAAGAATCTTCGGATTAGTACAGAAGATATCATCGCCCACTAACTCGATCTTTGATCCAAGTTCTTGTGTTAATATCTTCCACCCTTTCCAATCGTTTTCTGCCATGCCGTCTTCAAGAAGTACAATAGGATATTGACGAACCCAATCAGCCCACTGCTTTACCATTTCTTCAGAAGATTTTGTCGATTTATCGGATTTGTAGAAGAGGTATTTGCTATCCTCCCACATTTCGCTTGCAGCAGGATCAAGGCAAACGGAAATATCTTTGCCGGGTGCATAGCCAGCTTTCGTTATAGCTTCGAGAATCACTTCGACAGCTTCTACATTCGATTTCAAGCTCGGTGCAAATCCGCCTTCATCACCAACTGCGGTGTTGTAATTTTTCTTTGCAAGAACGCCTTTCAAAGTATGGAATGTTTCAATGCCCATGCGAATCGCTTCTTCAAAGCTCGGTGCCTTATGCGGAGCGATCATAAATTCCTGAAAGTCGACGTTGTTGTCAGCGTGTTTCCCGCCGTTAATAATATTCATACAAGGAACCGGCAGAAGCACAGCATTCGATCCACCAAGATAGCGGTACAACGGTAAACCGACAGAATGTGCAGCTGCGTGTGCTGTGGCCATTGAAACGGCAAGAATAGCATTCGCGCCTAACTTTGACTTGTTCGGAGTCCCGTCTAATTCAATCATCTTTGTATCGATAGCGCGTTGAGCATTCACATCCATTCCTATCACAGCAGGGGCAATTTTTGTATTGACATTCTCAACCGCTTTCAACACTCCTTTGCCAAGATATCGGGATTTATCTCCATCGCGTAATTCGACCGCTTCTTTTTCACCTGTTGATGCACCGGAAGGAACGATAGCTCTTCCAGTTATTCCATTGTCGAGTTTTATTTCCGCTTCAACGGTTGGATTGCCTCGCGAATCGAGGACTTGCCGTGCGATAATGGTTTTAATATTCATCTTTCATCTCCTTGTTCTTTAATTCGTTTAGAAAAAATAATTCCGTCATAGACTTCGTTCTTTTTCAGCTTCAGATATTGTCGTCTCATACAATCATTTATGTCGTACATATATCCAATTTTTAATTCCAGCATTTGATTTAATTGCGGCGCATGAGAATCAATAGCCACCGTACCGGATCGTTTTGTTTTACTCACATATTCAAGGTGTTGATCAAGCTGCTTTTCATCCCCAAACACATGGTTGCAATGCCTGCAGCGAAATTGCTTACCGCTGAATTGTTCGATAGCGTACGGAACGCCTTTCTGCTGTCGAAACTTGGCACTAATCTTTGGCATCATTAGTAGATGCTTTAAAAGTTATTTTATTTTCCATGCGTGTATTTAATAATTTCAGCTTTTTCCATCGTCACTAGTCCACCGCAACCTACTTCATCAAAGAGTGAATCAACCACAGGAATAAAATTGCGTATCTTTTCTTCGGTATCGACAATTTCGATGATAAGCGGAAGGTCTTCGGACAGACGGAGAATTTTGGCGGTATGTATGACGCGACTGCTGGCTCCAAAGCCTTCAATTCCGCGCAGTACGGTTGCACCAGCCAATCCCATTTCTCGTGCCTTTAGTACGATAACCTCATACAGCGATTGATGCTTATGTTTATCCGATTCACCAAGAAAGATTCTTAGCAATTTACCACCACCTGCAAGTTTCATACGCACCTCTTCGGGTTAAATAAGTTTACCAATTAGTGAACCAACATGTGTCCCACCCAATCCAAGCGCGAGAGAAAGCCCGACATAAAGAGAAGCTCTTAAGAATTCACTATCCCGCATCATCGATATTGTTTCATAACTGAATGTTGAGAAAGTCGTAAAACCGCCAAGGATTCCAATAGTAAGAAAGATACGAAGTGAAGGACTAACAAGAAATCGTTCTTCCAATGCCGACATGAGAAATCCGATAAAGAAGCACCCCATAATATTAACGATGAGAATCCCGTACGGAAATTGGCTTCCCGTATATCGCGGGATCACACCTGACAACCAATACCTGAGTGAAGCACCCAATCCACCGCCGAAAAACACATACAAATAGTTACGAATCATATTATCCTCTCATAAAACGAAAAACTCCTACATCGTAAGCAATCTGCTTCGATGTAGGAGTCATCAATCCCGACGGTTTTTGACCTTCGAAATGTTTTATGGCGAACTCCATCGCCATTTAAAAGTAGCAAATATGAAATTTATTTCCAAATTATTTATTTAGATTGAAAAGAGTAGTATTTGAATTACTTTGAAACTGTTTATCTTTTTTTTCATAAATATCTACAACTTATTTAACGACAAAGTAGACGAGCACGTTGCCAAAAACATTATCAGACATCCAACAGGGAACTCTTGCACTCGAAAGTGCAATGATAACGAGAAATAGAATTTTGATAGTGATTTTCACGGTTCCTATTTCTGAACTTTCAGAATACAAAATGTATTTGGCAAAATAATTGGCCGCGGTCGTGGATGTTCTTGTGTCGGAGCCGGTGCTGGACCAAATTCCGCAGTTGGAAGATATAAAGTGTGCGTTTCTGGATCAACTGTTATTGTGCGTGCCCCAGTTTGTGTTGTAATCGTTTCTATCACTGAAAATTTTACTGGTGATTCTTCACGTACTACAGTTACAGTGCCATCACCATTTGATGAAAAGGCGAGCCCGGTTCCCGAATCAAATGCACATCCATCAACCCTGTCACCAATATGAAGTGAAGCAATGACGTTTCCATTATCTGCATCAACTACTACCATTAATTTATTGCCGCACACGGAAAACAAACGATTGTGTTTGACGTCGATCGCTAGGCCGGAAGGTTCTTCACCCGGCTTTATGGACCAACGAGATAGTATTTTCATTTCTTTTGCATCAATAGTTACAATTTCGTTTTTGTCTTCGATATTCACAAAATTTTTACCTTTGCCATTAGTGGCAGAAAATTCAGGTTTACCATCAAGCGCCAATGTTGAAACGACAATTCCTTTTTCAGCATCAAGAATTGAAGCATCACTACTTCGTCCATTAAAAACAAATACACGATGAGAAAATGCATCATACAGAATTGCATCGGGATTTTTTCCTACGGCAACTGTATCAATAAGCTTCAGTGTCTTCAAATCGACAATACTAACAGTGGATGCACGTCCATTAGAAACAAAGCAACGACCAAATTCATTAGCTACTGCAATGCCATGTACACCTTCTGTTTTAGGAATCTCGCCAATTACTTTATCTGAGTCGGTACTAATCACTACTACCTTATTGCCGTGCGATGCAAACAACCGATGCAATTGTGCATCGAAAGTAATATAATCCCAACCGCCTTCACCACCAATATCGATCTTTTTAGTAACACGATACCCTGAACTCGACTGAGCAAAACTCATCAATGTAAAAACGACAACAAGAATTGCGATGTCCCGTATAATTTTAATCATGGTGAATCTCCTATGATGGTGTTGGTTTAGAAAAATAAGATCCTCTGGTCAGGTTGGCAAAGAAGCAAACAATAAGTATATATATACGTAAAATAGATTTGGAGACAACTTAGAATCATCTTCAATAAAAAGTATGCGCATAGATTTAGCTATAGAGTACTAAAAAAAGATGAAAATAGGATGACACTTTTTAGGAAAGTGAAGCCCATCTTCCTTCTCTAGTATATCGTAAGTAGAAGATGGACTTCATTCTTGAGGGAGCTACTCATATCTTAAAGCGTCAATGGGATTCAGCATTGCTGCTTTTCTTGCGGGATAAAATCCAAAAAATATCCCTATTGCAAAAGAAAATCCGACTGAAAGAATAATCGAAAATGCAGTAACGATTGTAGGCCATTTTGCAATGCTCGAAATAACTGATGAACCGACAACGCCGAGTATTATTCCAACAATTCCTCCCAATAAACTTAACACAAGCGCTTCGATAAGAAATTGTGTTAATATATCTCTGCTTCGTGCACCAATAGACATCCTTATGCCTATTTCGCGCGTTCGTTCTGTGACAGATACGAGCATTATATTCATAATACCTATGCCCCCAACAAGCAATGAAACCGATGCAATGCTTGCAAGAAGGATTGTGAGAATATCTGTTGTTGCTGTGGCTGTATTAGCAAGATCGGTCTGGTTGCGAATTGTAAAGTCATCCGGATCGTACGGTTGAATTTTATGTCTCATTCGCAGAAGTTCGGATATCTGTGTTTGTGCAACACTAATATCTTTCAAACTAGTGGCAGAGATGAGAATAAATCTCAAATTTTTCCAATAAGTGAGTCTTAGTATAACGGTGGTATAAGGTGCAAGGATGACATCATCTTGATCTTGACCCATCGCATTTTGTCCTTTTGGTGTGAGTACACCGATTACTTTGAATGGAACACTTCGTATTCGAATAGTTTGATCAACCGGACTTGATTCGGGGAAAAGATTATCGGCGACAGTTTTTCCTAATATGCAGACTTTTGCCGCTGCTTTAACGTCTTGATCGGTGAAGAATTCTCCATATTCAATTTGCCACTGACGTATTTCAAGATAGTCGGTACCGACGCCCTGAATACCAGTTGACCAATTCAAATTGCCTGCAATAACTTGACCTCCCGTCATTGAACCAGGAGAGATATATCGGACAGCAGGGCATTCTTTTCCAATTGCGATAGCATCATCTTCGGTAAGTGTTGTTGCTGACCCTGCTGCAGTTCTCACTCCACTCTGTTGCTGAGCACCTGGATATACCATAAGAACATTTGTACCCAACGCTGCAATTTGTTGCTTCACTGAATACTCTGCACCTTGGCCGATGGCAAGCATTGCTATAACAGCACCAACGCCGATAATAATGCCGAGCATAGTAAGAAATGACCGCATCTTATTGCGCTGCAATGCTCTGAATGCTGAAAGAAGGATATTTAAAATTTTCATACTGTTTCCACCTCTTCATCATCGATCATTGGCATTTCATTGATTACATCGGATGCAACTTTTGGATTGTTATTAATCCTGTCTGTTTTAATCCTGCCATCTCGAAAAACTATATGTCGTTTCGCAAACTGTGCAATGTCCGGTTCATGAGTAACAAGAATAACAGTTATTCCGTTATTGTTCAGTTCCTGAAATATACCCATAACCTCAACACTTGTTCGACTATCCAGATTACCTGTTGGTTCGTCGGCGAGAATAATACTCGGATCATTTACTAAAGCTCTTGCGATTGCAACACGCTGCTGCTGACCGCCTGAAAGTTGGTTTGGATAATGATGAATCCTATCCCCGAGTCCTACGCGATCAAGCGCTTCAATGCCTTTTGCTTTGCGGGCTTTGGTCGACGTCGGACCGTAGAACAATGGGAGTTCAACATTCTCAAGCGCGGTCGTACGCGAAAGTAGATTAAATCCCTGAAATACAAATCCTATTTTTTTATTCCGTATTGCGGCAAGTTCATCTCTAGATAATTTGCCTACATCGATGCCTTCAAGGATATAAGATCCTTTCGTTGGTTTATCCAGACATCCTAAAATATTCATAAATGTAGATTTGCCAGAACCCGATGCTCCCATGATAGCTACAAATTCTCCTTTTAACACCCTTACTGATACTCCACGAAGAGCATGAACCTCAACTTCTCCGAGTTGATAGACTTTGGCTAAATGATCTATCTGGATAAGGTTTCCATTAGCACCAATTGGTGCAGTGTGGATATTGGCAATCATCGGAATCCGCCTCCGGGTGGCCGCTGACCTTGACTTGTTAGAGGACTTTGTACCTGTTGAGATGCTGCTTCATTGTTTGAAGTTGCTCCAAGCACTATTTGATCGCCAGATTTTAATCTTGAAGAATTTATTTCGGTGAATTTCCCATCATTCAAACCAGTCCTTACAAAAACTGATTCAAGCAATCCATTGGATTTCAAAATCCAGACTCTTCCTCTTCCAGATTGATGGGAAGGTATATACGCACCTTTCTGGTACTCAGGATAATTTGAAATAATCCCGAAGTCTTCTGCGCCACCCCCCATTTTTGGTTTTGGTTTATTTAAAATTGCAGGCGCGGTTTTCTGAGACGTTCTACCAGCAAACATTTTTCGTATTTCATTTCGTAAATCATCAGAACTTAACTTTCCGCCATGTACTCTTTGAATTGAATCTCTGATAGCTTGGAAGCGTAATCTGTCTGCTTGCGAGGGTTGAAAGTTACCATTCTGACCAAATGATCTTTGATTGTTTGATAAGCCACTATTTTCAGTAAGGGAAGAAATGCCCGATCTTGAAGAGTCTGTAATGTTTTCTCCTCTTCCTGCGATACCGCTTCGTGCTGAATTAACACCTGTCGTGTCAATTAAATCTGCAGACGGTTGAAATCTTAAAGCCATATTGGAAACCTTTAAAACATTGCTTGCGCTTGCGACAAGAATCTTGACGTTTGCCGTCATACCAGGCATAAGCTTCAACTGATCATTTTGAACGTCTATAACAACAACATAATTAACAACATTTTGTATAGACTGCGGGGCAAGCCTGATCTGTGATACAGTGCCGGTGAATTTATCGTCGGGATATGCGTCAACGGTGAAGGTTGCTTCTTGTCCAATACTGACCCTTCCGATATCCGTTTCATCTACTGTTGTCTCAACCTGCATTTTCCTTAAGTCGTTTGCAATTGTAAATAATGTTGGGGAAGAGAAACTCGCTGCCACTGTTTGACCTATACTAACTGCGCGGTTGACAACCACACCATCGAGCGGAGCATAGATCGTTGCGTATGCAAGATTGATTTTTGCACGTTCTAGCGTTGCTTCAGCGGATTTCAAGGCTGCTCTGTTAGATTCAAATGTCGTTAGTGCAGCGTCATAATTTATTTGTGAATCAAGTCCACGATCAAGCAATGCTTTCTCCCGATCAAGATTCCTTTTTGCATCAGCATCTTGTGCTTTTGCTTTATCAAGGTTTGCTTCGGCATCAACTACTGATTGATAAAGGAATGTGGTATCAATCAGCGCTATTATCTGCCCTTTCTTCACTATAGAGTTGAAGTCGGCATAAAGTTTAGAAATAATCCCTGAGACTTGAGTCCCGACATCAACACTAATAACAGCATTGATAGTGCCGGTTGCCGTCACAAAGACTGTAAGATCTCCTTGTGTAACTTTATCAAACCGGAAATTGTAATTCTGACTTTTATTTCTTGCAAAGAGTAGAATAATTCCGGCAACTATTACTATAATTACAGAACCATAGATAAGAAAAGATTTTTTCATAATGAACTCCTAAAGAACCCGCGAATGCAACTTTTACATTAGCTTTAAATATTAGACGAATCTTTGCGGTAAAAGTTTTTGTTGATAATTAAATAAATCAATTATTGGTTTATTACTACTTCATAATATAAATAAAACTCTACGACTAAAAAGGTTTATAACTTGATTCAATATTATATGATGAATTGAAAAGTATAAATTGATCTTCTTGTTCCGATAGTAAAATTGGTGTAACTTTAATATAGCAATACTTTGATTAGTAAAGTTTGATTTAAGACTTAAAGAGTTATTTCTTTACATGTTACTGCAAAAGCATATATGATATATTAATAATTCATTTTCAAAAAAGAAGCATTTGATTTTTTTACATAACTGAAAAAACAGAAGACAATTCTATAATGAAGTAGGTATAATTAAAATTGGTATATTTCTTATCTTAATGAATACAATTTATTAAATATAACAAAATGCAATGCACGAACTTTCAGTTGCACAAAATATTGTTGAGATAATTCGACAGCATATTCCTGAATCGGAATTGGAACGAGTCATTGCAGTGCGT
This sequence comes from Ignavibacteriota bacterium, assembly GCA_963833465.1. GTDB lineage: Bacteria > Bacteroidota > Ignavibacteria > UBA10030 > UBA10030 > Fen-1298. The sequence goes on from CAWHXW010000003.1 coordinate 441,905, forward strand.
TTAAAAGTCGGTACGGCTGCTGGAATTGTCCCTGACTCGCTGGAATTTTCATTCCAAGTCATCACAGCGGAATCATTACTTAGTCATGCTCGGCTGGAAATTGAATCAGTTCCATTTCGTATTCATTGTAATACTTGCGATACAACAGAGGAAAACGAAGCTGGATTTGCATTGTGCAATAATTGTGGAAGCACAGACACAAAAATTATATCTGGATCAGAGTTATACATAGTTAACATTGAATTATCAGAATTAAAAGTGGAAATGTTATGAGTGTCGTTACAATTGAACGAAAAGTATTGGAGAAAAATGATGAAATTGCTGAAAAAAACCGCAAACTATTTCAAAACTACGGTGCATTTGTAGTGAATATTGTCAGCTCTCCAGGTTCCGGCAAGACAAGTATTTTAGAGCGAACATTAGAGCATCTGAAAAGCAAACTTCAAGTTGCGGTTATTGAAGGCGACGTACAAACAGATTTTGATGCGCAGCGCGTAGCAAAGTTTGGTGTGCCGGTCGTGCAGATTGTTACAAACGGAGGCTGCCATCTTGATGCAAAATTAGTCCAGGATGCGCTCGGCAATATTGACTTAAAAGGTATCCAACTGCTCGTCATTGAGAATGTAGGAAATCTCGTGTGTCCCGCTAACTACGATTTAGGCGAACATATAAAAGTGGTAGTGGCAAGCACCACAGAAGGGGACGACAAACCGTTGAAGTATCCGGCAATGTTCCGAAATGCTTCTGTTCTTCTTATCAATAAAATTGATTTACTTCCTTATTTAAATTGTAATATTACAGATTTGAAAAACAATGCACTCCGAATTAACCCGTTATTGAATGTATTTGAAACATCATGCACAACAAAACAAGGTATAGATATATGGTGTGTTTGGTTAGAGCAACAAGTAAAGAATACAAAGGAAAAATTAAAAAAAGTATAACGAAAAAAATCGATAATAAATTACCGAATCTCAAAATTATTTAATTACAAACGTCTAATTTTCATTTGCTGATTACCTACGACGAATTAGCAGTGAAACAAGAAAATAACTTATGACACAATTAAATATAAAATCAACAATTTATCTCAACAGCAATGAGTGAAGTCTTTATCATTGGTTACGGCAACACACTTCGCGGCGATGATGCGGCTGGAATTCGAGCTGCCGAGTTAATTGCAAAATATCATCCTGAATTCAAATATACTTATTTGCACCAGCTTTTGCCTGAATTAGCGGAACAAATCGCTGAATGTGATCTCGTTTTTTTTATCGACGCACAAAAAGATATCACACAATTAAATGCTCGATCAATCACGCCCGACATTGAAGCAGATCAGCCGCATTCCCATTTCATCTCACCCGAATCTCTTCTTTCACTCAGTCAGCAGTTGTACGGGCGAGCACCATCTAAAGCATACGTTATCGGTATTCCAGCATCAGAGTTTGAATTCAGCGAAGAAATGTCTGCTCCGACATTAAAAGCCGTAGATGAATGCATAAAGTTGATAGAAAAGTTTTTATGACTTGTTCCATATAGATCGTACCTTGATAAAAATTGAGATACATTTTACAATAATTATCGCGCAAGGATACTATGAATAAATTAATTCGATTTGGAATTTCAATGGAAAATAGTTTGCTCCACGAATTCGACCATTTGATTTCACATAAGGGATACGATAACCGTTCTGAAGCTGTACGTGATATAGTTAGGGAAAAGCTCGTCGAAGAAAACATTCAAGCGCCCAATGCTTTTGTTTACGGCGCCCTCGTGTTTATGTACGATCATCATAAACGGGAATTAGAAAAATCCCTTTCCAATCTCCAGCATAATTATTTTGAAAATATTATCTCGAATACCCATGTGCATGTTGATCACGATCATTGCCTGGAAGTCATCTTACTCAAAGGGAAAACAAGAAACCTTAAAATGATTGCAGAAAAGATTCTCAGCTTCAAAGGAGTGAAGCATGGCAAGTTGACACTGACCACTTCCCTTCAAAATTATGCTTATCGGAAACACTCCTCTAAAAAAAAGCATGCACACGCATATCAATAATTTTGTGAAATCACAAACCGAATAACTGGTATTTCGATTTCATCTAAATAAATCCCTTGCTTTTACTGTAACACTTTTGTATTATTCGTAGCACGATTAATGCTTATGCTTTATTATCAAAAGGACAGCGATTTGAATTATAATCAAGATATTAAATTTATCTGCCTCATGTTTACCGGTGTTATGACTATTATTTGGAAATCCTACTACTAAATGTCGCCGATATAAAATATTTATTCTTGTACAACTTTAAAATCTAAAATAAAAGGATAAAATAATATCATGAAAATTATAAAGCTCCTTTCAATATTTATTCTTCTTCATAATTCTATTCTTTTTTCTCAATACAAAAATAACAGAGATACAGTAAAAACCTATTCTATCGATCCAGTAACGGTAACAGCGACACAGACAGAAATTCCACGATGCTTGGTTTCGCCATCAATCAGTGTTATCCCATTGGAGGAGATTAAAGCAAATCCGGACAAATCCATTTTTTCCATCATCAGCCAGGATGTGCCAGGTGTGTTTGTAACAGAGCGAGATGTATTAGGATTTGGAGTAAATTCGGCAGCAGGTCAAATTAATATACGCGGTATTGGAGGCAGTCCCAATAATGAAGTGCTAACGTTAATAGATGGACGGCCGCAATATATGGGGTGGTTTGGCCATCCAATAGATGACGGATATCTTGCAACAAATATCGATCACGTTGAAATCATTCGCGGCCCGGCGTCTATGTTGTACGGCTCCAATGCGATGGGTGGTGTGATTAATATTATTACACACGCTTCCCAGCAAGAAGGAATGTCCGGTAATGCATCAATTTCGTACGGAAGTTATGATGCACAGCAGTATGGCGCGCACCTCGGATACCAGCAGAATGGCTGGAATATTCTTGGCTCGTTCACGTATGAACATACGGATGGCTCACGCCCATGGTCTGAATATACCGCCAACAGCGGTTACTTAAAAACTTCCTACGAAATAAACGACCAATATAAATTTTCTCTCGATGGAAGTTTGACAAAATTTGAAACCTACGATCCCGGAACGATTTCTTCTCCCGATACAAACGATTGGATGCACATTAGCCGAGGATATGTTGGCGCATCATTGGAAAATGATTATGGTATTTCGAAAGGCGGCGTTCGGCTGACATATAATTTTGGGCACAATGAACTCGATCCGATATATAATGCCAGCTGGGTATCGGATGATCATCTTACTGCAATAAATCTCTATCAAAAACTAATGCTTTTCAAAAATAATACAATTGCTGCCGGAATCGATATTCAAGAAAATGGTGGTACAGGTTCTAATATGTATGCAAATTTCGGAACACATTCCATAAGAGATTATGCCGGTTATGTAAGCGTGCAGCAAAAGTTTTTTGATCGTCTATTGGCAAATGCCGGCGTTCGCTATGCTCATAACAGTTATTTTGGAAATATCGTTGTCCCGCAAGGCGGTTTAAATTATCAATTGGATCAGGAAACTTTTGTCCGTGCGTCGATAGGAAAAGGATACCGTGCACCTCAGGTATTTGAATTATTTCAAATGACACCAACAGTTTCTATATTGAATCCGGAAGAATTATGGAACTATGAAATTGGTGCCTCTCATACTTTCGGCCAAACAGCAATTGTAGATATTGCCGGATTCGATATGGACGTGAAAAACACAATTATCGATCAATGGTACTCGATGCATACTTTTAATTCCGGCGGGTCACATTACGGCGGTGTAGAAGCTTCAATGCAATGGTTTATTGTGAATGGTTTAAAAGCAAACGCAAATTATTCGTTTACCGATATTGGTGAACAGACAATCCAAGTTCCGAAACACAAAGCGTATCTAGGCGCTGAGTATCGTTGGAATATTTTAATAGCGTCTCTCAGCGCACAATATGTCAAGTCGATTTATGGAATGAATGATACGTATTCGATTGTGAAGCTGCTGGATTACACTAATGTTGAAGCAAGATTCGGCGCACAAATTACAGAGAAGTTTTCTCTGTCGCTCAGTGCCCGAAACTTACTGAATCAATCCTATCAAACGATATATGGTTATTCTATGCCGGGAAGAACTGTGAATATTAATATGAACGTGCAACAATAAAAGAAAATATTATCATACCATCAAAGGAAAAATAATAATGGAAAAGAACAATTATGTGTTTCAGGTCTTATTTGCACTGATCTTAATTTTTATAATATCACTTCATTCCTATGCACAAAAGAATCCTGCCAAATTAAAAGCGAAATTGATTACACTTGATCAAACTTCATCCATCTCAACTCAGGTTCTTCATGGTTCACGTGAAACTGTGTCTATGCGCTCTGGATATATCGTGCTCTCTCCCTCAAAATCAGTCGGAAGGCACAGCACAAGAAATAATGAGGAAGCTATCGTTGTGTTATCGGGAACAGGAGAATTTAAAATTATCGGAGGATCAACATTACATCTACAGCCCTACTGTGTTGCATACTGTCCTCCAAATACCGTGCACGATGTGACGAATACAGGCACCGATACATTGCGATATATCTATATCGTTGCTAGAGCGAAATAATAAAGACTATCGAAATTTATTTCGTTGCAGATTTAGCGGTGATAAGTGAAAGAATTTTGAAAGCTGCTGCTGCCGCTCCAACACCGTTATCAATATTAACAACCGAAACTCCTGGAGCACAGCTTGTGAGCATTGCAAAGAGCGCAGTGAAACCAGAAAGAGCAGTGCCATATCCGACACTTGTGGGCAGTGCTATGATTGGCTGCGGATAAAGTCCTGCAATGACGCTTGGGAGCGCGCCTTCCATCCCGGCTGCAACAATTAGAACATCACAATCGCGCAGTTTTGTATCGTTCGAAAACAGACGATGAATTCCGGCAACACCAACATCAAAAACTCTTTGAACTTCTACACCGAGACTTTCTAAAACGAGCGCCGCTTCTTCGCACGCTGTAATATCGGTGGTTCCGGCGGAAACAATACCAATTCGTCTCCCAGAAACTTGCGGCAACGGTTTCCCGATACGGAAGGAACGCGCATCTTTTAAAAACAATCCCTGTGGAAAAGCTTTTCTTAATTGAGGGAAAAATTCCTTCGGGCATCGCGTTCCAAGCACAAGCTTTTGATTTGCATAAAGCGCTTTGGCAATTGTAATAATGCGATCTATAGATTTATTTTCACAATAAATTACTTCAGGAATTGAAGTCCGATCCCGGCGGGAAATATCTAACTTTGCATACTCTTTAATAGTATGCAATGACGATGAATGAAGATGTTCTTTTTTTTGAATCAATGAACGGGATTTTCTATTTTGCATTCTGTATAATCTCCCGATTGAGCTTTCCCGATTTAAACCCTTCTTTATCGATTAGTACTTCCTTGTATCCCAACGATTTTAAAAAGCTCTGCACATCGTTAAATATCGCTGTCAACTTAGGGATAGTCCAATCATCAACCTCAATTTTTGCCGTTGTTTGAAAGTGTCGCACACGCACATTTGTAAATCCTTTTTCTCGAATATACCGTTCCGCCTGAGCAATCATGTTGATTGAAGTTCTATCAATTATTGTTCCGTACAGAATTCTTGAAGAAAGACATGGCGCAGACGGTTTATCGTAGTTCGGCAAGCCATATAATAGAGCAGCATCGCGCACATCCTGTTTCGTAAATTTGGATTCAATCAATGGAGATCGAACCTGATATTCTTTTGCGGCAATTCTGCCAGGGCGATAATCACCAATATCATCTAAATTTGCGCCATCAAGAATATAATCTATGTCTTCTGTTTTTGCGATTTCCCCAAGCCGCTTATATAATTCCTGTTTACAAAAATAGCATCGGTTCACAGGATTGGTTGCGTAATTTTTTATTTCAAGTTCGTTGTATACAATTTCCTGAAAATTGAAATGATGCTTTTTAGCAATACCTCTTGCAAGATTAACATCTTCCTCTGTAATTGTTTCCGTCCTTGCCAAAACAATTAATGCGTTATTGCCAAGTACTTTGTTGGCAACAAACGCAACAAGTGTCGAATCCACTCCGCCGGAGTACCCGATAATTACCTTTCCCCAACTTTTAATAAGAGCATCAAGCTGTTTTGTTTTTTGCATGAATGACCTTTATGTCTTTGCAATAATCTACGAAAAAGAAATGAAAGCTGCTTATATGTGTTTTGAAATATTCTCATTAATTTATTAATACAAGCAATTTATACCGACAGATTGTTAAAAAACAACGTTCCTAATGAATTGCTCTATGTTCACACTCAGACCTTTTGCAAATCCTATTCAAAGATCAACATCTGCACGGAAGAAGTTGCATAATTGCCGATTGATGATCGCTATCTGTTTCTCAGTTACGATACACTTCATCGAGCCAATAAAAATGATATCGCTGAAACTCAGGATGTCCGTTTCCAGACCACATTTTTAATTCTCAGAAATGATTTTCAATTTAGTTGCTTGTTGATAAAAAATATTTTGAGCTAAATCGAAGTGATCAAAGTTCATTACTTTGTTTCATTTTGCTGGAGCTGGCATTAATCTACATGAATGAATTGGAATTAACTACGGTTAGACGATTTCAAGCCCCGGCGCCTGTTAAAGAAGTGAACAATGTCGCACAAAAGGACTTTGTAAAACAAATTCTCGTCGATATGCTCAAAAAAGGAATTCTTCATATCGTACCGAAGAATATGTTGAGCACAAAAAGATGTATAATTGTGCATCGATAGAAAGAATTATAAAGATAAAGTTTTTTATTTTGAATATGGATTACTTTTAAATTCATTACTATATTTACAATAATTCACAATCGAAAGAATTTTTTAAAACCAAAAGGAGGAATACAATGAATGGAAATGAAAAGATTCTTACAACGCTGAACGAAATGCTTGCAGAGGAACTAACTGCTATCAGTCAATACATGGTGCATTCGGAAATGTGTGATAACTGGGGTTATCAAAAACTTCATAAAGCTCTCGAAAAACAAGCCATTGATGAAATGAAACATGCAGAATGGTTGATAGGAAGGATTTTATTTCTCGAAGGGACGCCGATCGTGTCCAAACTTCACCCGATGAAAATCGGCGCAGATGTTCCCACTATGCTGGCAAATGACAGCAATGGTGAACAAACTGCGGTACAGTTATACAACAAAGCCATTATGGTCGCACGCGAAGTTGTCGATAACGGGACAGCTGATTTATTAACAAAAATTCTGCTAATGGAAGAAGCGCATGGTGATTGGTTAGACCAGCAGCGAGAGATTATAAGTCAAATTGGTTTGCAAAATTTTCTTGCGAATCAAATCGGCGAATAGTATCGGCCAAACATTCGATTCAAGAAGAGTATGCATGAATTTTTCTATGCTCGCTTTTCTTTTAGAAATCAAAACAGAGTGGTTTAAATAAAGGTCGGTTTGATCTATCGTTTCCGCGCCAAAAAATATTATAAGAACCAAAACTATGTTACGCACAAAATGGCATAAAAATATTTATGCAATTAATTTTGCACTCTTGTTCACACATCAGATAGATTCGGCATACTGGCAGGAATGGAACTTGTTCGGTATATCAGGAGGCATTCAAATGTTTTTAATCATAAATCTGGCGTTATTAATAATTGCTATTTATGGTTACAATCGATTGATGAATTGTTCACTTACAGGCAACATAATATCATTTATCATGTCGGTAGTCGGAATATTTGCTTTTTTGATTCACAGTTATTTCATATTAACAGGCCATCCTGAATTTACATTGCCTGCATCAGAAATTCTCTTAGTCATAATTCTATTTGTGTCTTTAATTCAAATAGTTTTGGGAGTATTAACTTATCCAAAGAAAACGTCATCTGCTATTTGACAGTGCAACATTTCTTTTTCTTGATTACTTTATTTAAAATTTTTGTAGGTTATTATAAAGTTGGAACAATAAACCAGAGGTTTGTGTTTTAGATAGCAAAATGTCAACACAAAGAAAATATACATTTGGCCCTGTGCCATCGAGGCGATTAGGTTTATCGCTTGGAGTGGATGTTATTCCGAAGAAACTATGCTCTCTTGATTGTGTGTACTGTGAAGTCGGCTCAACGGATAAACGAGGCATTGCAAGAAAAGAATATTTTCCGGCAAATGAAATTCTTGCCGAAGTAAAAGAAGTGATTGTAGAATATCCAAACCTTGACCATATCACAATTTCCGGTTCCGGCGAACCGACATTAAACTCAAAACTCGGTACTATTATTCGCGGCATTAAACAAATGACAAACATTCCGATTGCCGTATTGACCAATGGAACACTTTTAGATAATCCGGAAGTCCGGCGCGATTTAATGGATGCAGATATTGTTTCGCCGTCCTTAGATGCGGTTTCGGCTGACGTATTTGAAAAAGTCGACATGCCCAACCCGAATCTTTCCATATATACTATTATAGGCGGTATCAAAACATTTCGACATGAATACAGAGGCACGCTGTGGATCGAGATTCTTTTCGTAAAAGGATTAAATGACCATAATGAAGAAGTGTTCAAGATGAAACAGGTGCTTGATGAAATTAAACCGGAAAAAATCCATCTAAATACCGTCATTAGACCGCCTGCATATTCAATTGCACAGCCAGTCGATGAAAAACGTTTGAAAGAAATTCAAAAAATTTTAGGTGAGCGAAGTGAAATAATCGGAATATTCAAAGAGACACACAAAACCATAGAGCATAATACAGATGGACAAGCAATTCTAGCACTACTTAAACGTCGTGCAATGACAATTGATCAAATGACTGAATCTTTGGCTATGAGAAAAGAAGAAATCATCGCATCTTTGAAGCAGCTGGACATGGGAAAATTTATTAAGTCGTATGCGTTCAATGGAGAAAGATACTACCAGGCATATTAACAACGGAACAAATCTTTAAACAAAATTTTCAAAAGTTAAATAAAATGATACGGCCAGCAACTATAAACGATACTCGAGCAGTCAAAGAATTATTTCAAGAATTAATCGGGCATCAACTTTCAGATGATGATGTGATAAATCGGATTAAATTTATTCAGAGCAGTCCGATCGATTCATTGTTTGTCTATGAACTGAGTAATAAGACCGCTGGGTTGCTTGCATTTAGAATTCGTGAGAACGTAGAAGAAAATAGTCGGTTTGGCGAGATATCGGTCATTATTGTAAAATCTGAATCGAGAAAAATGGGAATTGGCAAAAAACTTATAGAACATGCTGAGCGATTAGCTCACGAAAAAGGATGTATCGGTACATGGCTTGTGAGCGGATTCGGGAGAGAAGAACAAGCACATCCATTCTATAAGGAACTTGGATATAAAATTACGGGCTACCGGTTTGTGAAGCATTTTGGATAAAAACTATGGTCTCTTCAGTCGAACAACCAGAATTTAAGCGTGGTCTTGGATTACTCGATTCGACAATGATTGTTATTGGCTCGATGATTGGCTCCGGAATTTTTATTGTCAGTGCTGATATTGGACGCACGGTAGGAGCACCTGGGTATCTTTTGTTGGTTTGGTTAATCACAGGCGTAATGACTATAGTTGCAGCACTTAGTTACGGTGAGCTTGCCGGGATGATGCCGCGTGTCGGCGGACAGTATGCGTATCTTCGTGAAGCATATAATTCTTTCATCGCATTTCTCTATGGATGGACGTTGTTCCTCGTCATTCAAACCGGTACTATTGCAGCTGTAGCAGTTGCATTTGCAAAGTTTACCGGCGTTCTTATTCCATGGTTTAGCGAGCAACATATTATTTTTTCTATTGGCACGTTCCGCATTTCAGCTGCTCAGCTTCTTGCAATTGTTAGTGTTGCATTACTTACATATGTAAACACGCGTGGTTTGCAGGAAGGAAAGATTCTCCAAAATATTTTTACTACTGCAAAAATTGCCTCATTACTTGGATTTATTTTATTTGCACTTTTCGTTGGGCGAAATATTTCTACGCTTTCAGCAAACATTGACAATTTCTGGAATGCAACATGGACACAAGTTGTAAATGGAAAAATACTTTCCGTAACACAAATTTCAGGGTGGATGCTGTTATCGGCTATTGGAGTTGCAATGGTTGGTTCGCTTTTCTCTGCCGATGCATGGAATAATATTACATTCACTGCCGCTGAAGTCAGTAATCCGAAAAGAAACATACCACTCAGTCTCGCTTTGGGAACTGGAACAGTTATTCTAATTTATTTCCTTGCAAATATCGGATACTTGCTAGTTCTGCCTTTGACCGGTTCTCCGGAAGCAACTGACGCAGTTGGACGCGGAATTCAATTTGCTGTAAGTGATCGTGTTGGTACAGCAGCGGCATCTGTTATCTTTGGAGAGAGTGCTGCTGTAATCATGGCAATTATGATTATGGTTTCCACGTTCGGCTGTAATAACGGATTGATTCTTGCGGGTGCTCGCGTGTATTATGCAATGGCAAAGGATGGATTGTTTTTTAAAAATGCTGGAGTTTTAAACGATAAATCTGTTCCCGGCACGGCTCTAATAGTGCAAGGCGTTTGGACATGTCTTCTGTGCCTCTCCGGTACGTACGGCGATTTACTCGACTACGTTGTTTTTGCGGTGCTTCTGTTTTACATTTTGACGGTTGTTGGAATATTTATTTTAAGGAAAAAGCAACCAAATGCAGAACGGCCGTACAAAGCGTTAGGTTATCCAGTAATACCGGGAATTTATATTTTTCTTGCCGCTGCCATTTCTATTGATCTGCTTATCTTCAAACCCAATTACACCTGGCCGGGATTGGGAATTGTGCTGTTAGGGATTCCAATGTACTTTGTGTGGAAGAAAGGTAGATTTAAAAAAATACTATAGATTGTTTAAAGTTAAATTATGAAAGTTTTTCGCTTTCTTTGCAGAGAAGTAATTGCTCTCCATATGTACACTAAGATATAAAAGAATCAGAGGATATTCCTTTTTAGCTTCGCATGATCTGAATGTTTAATTTTAGGAACATTGTCATATTCAGAATACAGTAGGTGTTCGACTTTTATGTAGTTGTACTTTTCTAAATCTAATATTACAAATGTTTGATATCTGTGGCGTCAAAAGATCAAAGTATGAGGGCTTTCAAAAATCTTTTTCATTCAAACATTATGATTTCGTGAAATTAACTTCCCAAAAGGAAATAACACTGATTAGTTACACAGAGAATTTATAAGTGGTTGTTGAAAGAAATTTTTCTCCAGGCATTAAAACAGTTGAGGGAAAATTTGCTTTGTTTGGAGAATCCGGGAAATGTTGTGTTTCAAGACAAAGGCCAAAGAACTTTTCATATTTTCTTCCGCTCTTTCCAATATAACTTCCATCAAGCCCGTTTGCAGTATAGAATTGCATACCGGGTTCAGTTGTAAAAACCTCCATCATTCTGCCGCTTATAGGTTCAAAAACTTTTGCCGCCATTTCAAGTTTATCTGATGAATGATTGAGAACATAGTTTACATCATAGCCGTGTGGCAGTTGATCAATTTTTGTTTCAATTGAAATTAGTTCGCGAAAATCGTAAGATGTACTTTCTACGCTATTAATTTCACCGGTAGGAATTGATTCATCATCCACAATTGTGTATTTATCCGCGTTTATCATTATTTGATGATTTAAAATATTACCATTTCCTTCGCCTGCTAAATTGAAATAAGAATGATTCGTAAAATTTACTACTGTCGGTTTATCGGTTTCTGCTGAATAATCAATTCTCAGTGCGTTATCATTTGTAAGTGTATAGGTTACAGCAACATTTAAATTGCCTGGAAAACCTTCATGACCGTCAGGACTTAGATGATTTAATTTAAGCGCCGTCCCATTTTCGGCCATAAAAATATCTGCATCCCATACTATTTTATCAAAACCAATTTTTCCACCATGAATATGATGTTTGTAATTTCTATTGATAGTCAATTGACATTCAACTCCATTTATTGAAAATTTCGCATTCCCAATCCGATTTGCATATCGGCCGATGAGTGCACCGAACCGGGGATTACTTTTAATATAGCTTTCGGTTAAATAATTGTTCACACTATCAAGACCTAAGACAACATCGCCTGATGTACCATTCTTATCCGGAACAGATAATGCAATTATTAAACCGCCATAATTTGAGAGTTTTACTTCCATACCGTTTGCATTTGTGAGTTTGAAAAGAAAAACATTTTTGTCGTCTCTCTTGCAGCAAAACTCTTTTATCAATTCACCTTTTTTCATATCGTCTTCATTTTCACTCAAAGATAAATTATCAGATCAAGGAGTTTGGGATATTCTATCGTCACATAAAATTACGAAAAAAACTTGTGTAATGATGATTGATCATTTTATCGATGTCGTGTTAATTGCATGGAAGTATCTGCATTCTTATGAATGATCCGATCCTGAAATACCGGTTCGATCGATTCAACGATATCTTTGTGATACTTGAATCGATTGGAAAGAAAATAGGTTTGAAGATGAAACGATCAGCGCGACATGCCGCCACAAAAATCAGCAGTGAATATTTTCCAGCATCGATATATTTTGCAACCGCATCAAAAAGTAGTTGAAATAGCATTAAGATTAAATGAATGTCAGAAGCGAGATTGAGCGGATATTTATCACACCATCAATTACTTGAAGGATTCAATTGCATCGTTCACGTTCTTATGAAGATCAAAAACTTTTAATAGCTTTGTCATTTCCAGCAAATTCTCAATTTTCTTGGAAGCACGAGCGAGTTTCAACTCACCACCGGAATGGCGCATTGTGGTCAGCCCGCCGATGAGCATACCGAGTCCTGAGCTGTTTATAAAATCAACTGACTTAAGATCAACAACGACATTCTTCTTTTCTTCTGCGATTAATTTATGTAAAAAATCATTTAAAGCGGATGCATCGGGACCACCTATTACATTACCATCTAATTCGATAATTGTAATTTTCTTAACATCTTTTATTTTGAATTTCATAAATGATTTTTCTCCGTTTCTGGAGGATCAGGCAACTTTGCCCCGGTTACGAAATCGCGTCCAGTCGAGTACAAACGCGCTTGCAACATAAATTGATGAATAAGTTCCGGTAACAATACCAAACGCCATAGTAAACGCAAATCCACGATTTACTTCTCCGCCGAAAATCAGCAAGATAAGCAGCACGAGAAAAATTGTCCCCGAAGTGATGATAGTTCTGCTTAGTGTTTCGTTCAAGCTTTTATTCATCAAATCTCCTAAAGGCATCGAACGATGGATCTTTTCATTCTCCCTGATGCGGTCAAAGATAACAACCGTATCGTTGACGGATACGCCAATAAGCGTCAGAAATGCAGCGATGACTTCCTGTGTAATCTCAAGGTTTAATCCCGGAATTAACCCATTAAGAATCGAAAGAAATCCGAAGGTCGTCAGCACATCGTGGAAAATCGAAATTGTGGCTCCAAGCCCATATCGGAATTTAAACCTAAGTCCAATATACACAAGGATGGCGCCGAGAGCCCACATCACTGCCAACAAAGCATCAGTCCGGAGTTCTTTACCAACCTTAGGTCCGATTTTATCTTCACGGAGAATTCGGATGTCATTGCCTGGAAATCCTACAGCCAATGCGGTCTTGATCTTCGTACCTATAGTTGTGCCTTCTGCCTGTTCATTTGTTCTGATCAAAAGGCTACCTTCAGAACCGTAGAATTTGATTTCGCTTTTCCCAAACCCTACTTTGTCAAGCACGATTCGGACATTTCCGATATCCACGCGCGGGCTGAACGCTACAATCATTTCTGTTCCACCCTGGAAATCAATTCCGTAATTGATACCTTTGAAAATAATCGAAACCAATCCTATTAATACCATAATCGTAGAAACTATGTACCAGAAAAAACGTTTTCCGATAAAGTCAATTTTCGTTTTCTTAAAAAGTCGCATTAAAAATCCTTTGCACTATCATGTTTGTTGAGTGATGGATCATCCGAATTTGGGATGGTACCCTTTGTCCATCATTATATTCATTATTACGTGGGTTATGACGATCGCGCTGAATAAATTCGCAACCAAACCAATCATCAATGTCAACGCAAATCCTTGGATTGGGCCGCTGCCGAATTGATACAGAACGATACCGGTCAAGAATGATGTGACGTGACCGTCAAAAATAGCCGTGAATGCCTTCGAATAACCGGTGTCAACTGCAGCCCGCATAGTTTTCCCGCTCTCTAACTCTTCGCGAACGCGCTCATTAACTAAAACGTTTGCGTCCACTGCCATACCGATTGTTAAAACAATGCCGGCAATACCAGGGATCGTAAGTGTTGCGCTGAAGCTTGCCATAACACCGAGTATGAAAAGAATATTGAAAAAGAGAGCAAAGTCTGCTACTCCACCGGCTGAATGGTAGTACACGACCATAAATAATACTGTTAAAATAAAAGCTATAAATATTGAAGTAAGACCTGCTCGTATAGAATCTTCGCCGAGAGAAGGTCCAATAGAGCGCTGTTCAATAGTGGATACCGGTGCAGGCAGCGCACCTGCTTTGAGAACAATTTCTAGCAGGCGTGCTTCATTTGGAGAATCCATTCCGGTAATGCGTGAACGGCCGCCTGTGATTTTTACCTGCACAACCGGTGCTGAGAAAATTCCTTTATCGAGGATGATTGCAACTCGTTTGCCAATGTTAGCTCCGGTGATTCGCGCCCAATCTCGTGCACCTTCGCTGCTCATTTCCATATTTACAACCGGCCGATTATCTTCCGGATCTACACTTGCTTGCGCATTTGTTACAACATCGCCTTTTAATTCAGATGACTTTTTTACAGCGTATAAAAGATAGTACTTTTGTCCGTTTTGAAATGTCTGAACCTTAGCAGACCAAAGAAATTCAAAATCTAAAGGAATAACCTGTTGAACTTCTGGTCTCTCAAGCAACCTGACGACGCGATCTTTATCTTTTTCAGCTACATATCCTTCACCTGAACCGTGCTGGTCCGGTTTCACGTACATAAAGAATGGATGCTCGCGCATAAACTGCGCTTCTTTAGTAGTATCTGATTCAGTAACCGCTGCACCTCCTGTTAATTCAGTAAGAGCATCTTTACGTTTTGCAGGTTCTTTCTTTTTTTCTAAGGACGTTGCTGTTGATGCGCTTGTATCAGTTTCTAATTTGCCGGTCAGGAATTTATCGATAGATTCCATCACCTTATACGAAACCTGCGGGTCTTTTAGCATTCTAAATTCTAACAGCGCCGTGCCGTGCAGCAATGAACTTACCTCGTTTTCATCTTTTACACCCGGCAATTCGACTATAATACGGCGTCCACCTTGCTTTTGAATGTTCGGTTCAGAAACGCCATACTGGTCGACACGGTTTCTTACTATTTCAATAGCACGGTCAACGGCTTTACTGGCTTCATCCTCAAGCCTGCTTGTAATCTTAGCATCGTCGTCTCGGATGCTTCCGTAATAGCGACTTAAGCGTATTGTGTCAGCTTTGAATTTATTTGTAAAGATAGGAATTACTGAAATTTCGTTTGTCGCTGTTTCATTCCGGACTTCTTTAATTATTGATCGAAATTTATCATCCTTATTCTTTGCTAAATCGTCAAGCAATTGAATGATGTCAACTTCCAGCACAACGCGCATTCCGCCTTGTAAATCCAACCCTAATTTCATGCGTTTTAGCTTTGCATCAAGCATTTCGTCATGATGTTTTTCTAAATACGCGATACTGTCCTGGCCTGAAAGTTTGCTCAGTTGTTTGCGATAGTTATAATCCTCTATGGTCGGCCAAAGAAAATAAAATGCAAGAACGACAAAACATAGGGTGATAATAATACGGGTTAGCTGATTTCTCACAAATTGTCTCCAAACTTATAACATTGGTGATAAATGAAGAAACAAAGCGCGACAACATATCCTTCGCGCTTTGTATGAAAATTAAAGTCGTAAATAAATTTTCATTAAAAAATATAACCTGATATGCCAACAAAGTCAACAAGAAAGTCGTTGCATATCAAACGATTGTCGGCTATATTAAATAATATTAAAATCGATTTTTCATGTCTTGTTTTTCTCAGGAAAAGGAGTTTTTCTCGATATGGCATTAATGACTAGCATCCGAAATAAACTTACTAAACTCTTTGGTGTACTCGCAGTGTTATTTATTATCCTGATTATCTTTGATTGGGGGTTTGACCTTACAGGACGAAGAGGGCGCAGCGGAGGCACAGTGGAAGTACTCGGTAAAGTGAACGGTAAAGAAGTAAGCTACAAACAATTTAGCGAGTTGATCAGGCGAACAGAAGAGAACCAAAAGAAGCAGCAGGGCAGCGATATTGATGAGGAAACAGAACGGCAGATTCGTTCGCAAGTGTGGAACCAGCTTGTAGATGAAATGCTGATCGAACAAGAAATAGATCGGCTTGGTATAACAGTTACAGATCAAGAGATTAGAGATATTGTTAATGGACAGAATCCACCGGAATTCTTAGTAAAGCAATTTACAGATTCAACCGGAACATTTCGGCGTGATGCATACCAGCGAGCAATGATGGATCCTCAAAATAAATCTGCATGGATTCAAGTAGAAGAAATGATTCGTCAAGAGCAGAAACACAAAAAACTACAAAGTCTTTTACTGGCGAATGTCATTGTAAGCGAAGGTGAATTAATGCAGCGCTTCATTGATCACAACGTGACGATGAATGCTGCCTACGTTTTATTCGATATCAATCGGCTTGTACCGGAATCCGCCGTAAGTATATCGGATGATGATATAAAGAAGCAGTATGATTTCCATGCCGCTGACTTTCAAGCGAAAGCAGCTCGGAAAGTCAAATATGTTTTCTTTAACCAAAATCCTTCTTCAGAAGATTCAGCAACTATAGAAACAGAAATAAATAATTTGTTGGAACAGGGAAAATCCGGTTCTACAGATTTTGCTGAGCTTGTAAATACATATTCTGAAATTCCTTCCACCGAAGCTTTCTTCAAACATGGCGAATTAAGTCAGAAAAAAGAGAATGCAATTTTTTCTGCAAAGAAAGGCGACATCATCGGTCCTATAAATGACAATGACGGCATTCATATCATCAAAATTCTTGATCAGCGGCAAGGGACAACAGAGTTTGTTAAATCCAGTCACATCCTGCTGAATTTAGTCTCTGGTCCGGATAGTGTAAAGGTGATTCAGAAAGCACGTGCTCTTCTGGCACAAGCACGATCTGGTACAGATTTTTCTAAACTTGCTCGTGAAAATAGTCAGGATTACGGTTCTGCAATGCAAGGCGGCGACCTTGGATGGGCATCAAAAAACCGCTTTGTGAAACCATTTGCTGATGCGGCTTTTAAGGGGCGAGTTGGGGATATCGTCGGGCCTGTGCGCACGCAATTTGGCTGGCACATTATTAAAGTGACAGGTAGAGACAAACGTGAAGTGAAAATTCTTGATCTTGCCTTGAAAGTAAAAGCAAGCGCACAAACGATGGATGCCGCATTTCAGCAGGCACAAGACTTTAGTATTTTAGCAAAGGATGAAGGATTTGAAAAAGCTGCTGAGAATAGTAAGTTTTCGGTACAGGAAACGCAGGAGTTCACAAAGACCGGGTCAATTCCTGGCATCGGTCCTAACGATGCAATAACTAATTTTGCATTCAATAATAAAGTTGGAGCAATTGCCGACCCAATTTATGTGCGGAATGGTGTGATCGTTATTAAAGTATCAAATATTAGAGAAGAAGGTATCCGTCCGGTTGATGAAGTGAAAGGTGTTGTTCGTTCGTTAGCGTTAAAAGAGAAGAAGTTAGCGAAGATTCGCCCCGACGTAGATGCTTTCTATAAAACACTGAATCCTTCAAGCGACTTGATAGCAGCAGCGCAATCAAATCCTAATCTGATAGCACAAATAACTGGTCCATTCAAACCAACCGATAGTCCAGTCAGTGTTGGTCGTGATCAGAAATTCATAGGTACTGCGCTTGCATTGAAATCTGGTGAGTTATCTAAACCGTTTGAAGGCGATCTCGGTTACTACATTATTAAACTATTATCGAAAACTGAAGTTGATACTGCAAGGTACGATATGGAGCGTGAATCGCTTCGTTCGCAGCTCTTGCAGGAAAAGCGTCAACGTTTTTTACAGGATTGGCAGACATCGCTGCACGAGAAAGCAGACATTGTTGATCATAGAGATAAATACTTCCGATAAAATTTACGCTTGCTAATCTTAAGCGTCCCGATTTATCGAGACGCTTTTTTTTTAACTTGGAATTCCCTGTGGCTTGCCACAGGGATGATATCTTTATAGATTTAGTATGTGAAAGAGGATAGTCACATCAAACGAGGATATCATTGTGAATGGCAGATACATTATCATATTGTATTTCCGGTGAAATATAGGAAATTATTGTTGAAAGCAAGGGTAATAGAGGTGATACAAGCAACGAGTATAGGGATAACAGAGCGATATGCAATAGAAATAGAAGGATTAGGAATGGATTTAGATCACATTCACTTATTATGCGGAGCCCATCCTAAAATGTCAACAGGAGAAATAGTGCGGATATACAAGAGCATCACAGCACGAGAGGTATTCAGACAGATACCAGAAGTAAAGAGAGAACTATGGGGTGGGGAATTTTGGTCAGATGGATATTATGTGGGAACAGTAGGAGAGCGAGGAAATTGGAGTGTTGTTGAGAAGTATGTAAGAGAACACGGAAAGCCCAAAGAAGAATTAAAACAACTGAATTTGTTTTAAGATACCCTGCGGCTTGCCGCAGGGTCATTCATTACGAAATATGAAAGATACACAACACGGACAAAAAAAATCTCTTATCTTCCTGACCGGATTTATGGGAAGCGGAAAGAGTACTATTGGACCTATTCTTGCCAACACACTTGGTTTTAATTACCTTGATGTTGATCAGCACATCGAACAAAAAACAAATAAGCGCATAGTGGAAATATTTAGTTCAGAAGGTGAACAGGCGTTCCGCGCCTTGGAAAGGGATGCTTTATTAGAACTGACCGAACGTAACCATTGCGTAATTTCACTTGGCGGTGGTACAATTGCCAATGAAGAAAACTGTAAACTTGTATTGCAGAAAGGGATTCTTGTTTATCTCAAACTTTCACCGGAAGAAATTATACAGCGTGTTCAGCATCGGAGCGATCGACCGATGCTGAAAGACGAAAATGGCAATCAACTTTCGTCAACGGAGTTGAAAAATAGAGTTCTTGATTTGATGATCCGACGTGAAAAATTTTACGCTCGCGCTAATGTCGTAATTGCTGCCGACAACATGCGCGTGGGAGCGACGGTGGATGAGATTATAAGAAATATTCAAAGTATGATTGGAAAGGAATAAATTTATGATCCAACGGCAAATTAATGTTGCGCTTGGTGAACGTACTTATCCTATTTATACAGGCGCGGATATGGTTTCATCGTTCGCACCAATGTGCCGTCAGCATGGGATTTCTGATTCTATCGTTATTATCACAGATAGAAATTTAGAATCGTACCATCTTAAGCCGATAATGCGAAATCTTCTTCATTATAAATTTAAACCGACTACTATTGTTATTCCATCTGGAGAAAAGCAGAAGAGTCTCAATCGTGCAAACTTGATCTTTACTGAAATGTTGAAGAAAAGAATTCCGCGCAACTCAACTATTATTGCTTTAGGCGGCGGTGTAGTTGGTGATCTTGCCGGATTTGTTGCGGCAACATACCAGCGCGGAATTAGAATAGTGCAAATACCGACGACATTGCTTGCTCAGGTTGATAGTTCCATCGGCGGAAAAGTCGGCGTCAATCATCCATTGGGAAAAAATATGATAGGTGCATTTCACCAGCCGGTGTTTGTTTGGATAGATACTGATTACCTCAAAACATTGCCGCCGCGAGAGATTGTCTGCGGTATCGGCGAAGTGCTTAAGTATGGTATTTTCAAAGATGCCGAATTGTTTGGATTTCTTGAATCGAATTTGGAAAAAATTTTAATGGTTGATACAGAAGCAATAATACAGGTACAAACTCGATGCGCAGCAATTAAGGCAGAAATTGTATCGCAGGATGAGAAAGAATCCGGTATCCGTATTGTTCTTAATTGCGGTCATACTATTGGTCACGGACTGGAATTTGCCGGGCATTACAAGCTGATGAAACACGGCGAAGCGGTTTTATTTGGAATAATAGCTGAAAGCTTTATTGCCAAAGAAATGAAATTGTTAGATGCAGATTCTTACAAACGTATCGTTGCACTAATACGTCGTGTCCCATTGAAAATCGAACTTTCTTCTTTAAAAGGTTCCGATATTGTAAAAGGTATAGGACGCGATAAAAAACATGTCGACGCCAAACTGCGTTTCGTATTGCCGATAAAAATTGGAGAAGTGAAAGTGGTTGATGATGTAGATGGAAGGTTAATAAATCGAGCTGTAAAAGCAATTCTTACAGGTTCTTAGGTATCCAAAAAATAATTTTTGCTGAAAATATTTTTGCTTGTAAAATATTAAATACTGCCTAAGTTAAGAAGGATATCCGTTACACTGCATGTGAATAAATGTTCTTCCAAACAAAATATTGACTGGTCGCAAGATGCATATTCACATAGAGTGGAAACTTTTTATCTACCAATTTATCTTGCTTTTCTTACGAGTGTCCTCACCTTCTTTGCCCTGATTCCAGTCTGCGCTTGTGTGTTTGTCGCACAATCCGACAGGATATTTAGCGTTGAATATTTCTGTTGTTTTGTTTGGACACCATTCGCGAGCCTTCTTCTTTGTATCTGCACAAATTGTATCGGTGATAATACCTTCCGGTTGAGCAAAAATTTCCTGAGTTAATCCAATATCCGGATCTTCATAAGTCTTTTGCATAAACAATCCAAATATTGGAGCCGCTGCTCTGCCACCCTGACCATCCGAACTTATGAAGCGAATGCGTGCGTCGTCAAAACCGACCCAGACTCCGGCAGTCAATTGCGGAGTGAAGCCGACAAACCACGCATCAGCAAAATCGTTCGTAGTTCCCGTTTTACCCGCACAAGCGCCGGTGAAGTGGGATCGCACACCGGTTGTTGCAGTTCCGCCGTTCACAACCCCTTTTAATAAATCTGTCATCAAGAAAGCAGTTTCTTTGCTCAGGACTTCCTTTTTGTCCGGAGAATTGTCTTCAATCACATTGCCATCGTTATCTTCGATGCGCATGATGGCAATAGGTGAGACGAGAACACCTTCGTTGGGATAAACGCCATACGCCGATGTTAATTCTAATGGTGTGACTTCTGCAGTCCCGAGTGCAAGAGACTCATAAGCAGGTACAGGCGATGTGATGCCCATTCGATGCGCATACGTTGAAACTTGTCTGGCAGGAGCGATTTCTAAAATAACACGAACAGCTATAAGGTTAATAGAATGTTTTAGCGCTTCGCGCAGCGTATACTTTCCGCCAATGTCCTTTTCAAAATTTTCTGGCGCCCAGCGAGTTCCATCGGGCATTGGGATTGTGACTGGTTGATTCAACACTTCATAACATGCTGGATATCCGTTATCGAGTGCAACAGTATAAACGAATGGTTTGAATGCAGATCCTGGCTGGCGGTGAATCTGTGTAACATGATTTAGTCCGTACTTAAATGAACGGTAGTTGCGTCCGCCAACCATAGCTTTAATTTGACCGTTATGCGGGTTTATAACAACAAAACCAACCTCGATTGTCTGAGCAGCTTTCAGCACTGAGTCTATAAATGAACGGTTGCTTCGAAGTTCATTGCGAATACTGTCCTGCATATCAGAGTTGCGCGATTTACTATACGATTCATTTTCCCTAATTGCTTTGCTAATGACATCACTCATAATATCAGGATGTTCTTTCCAATTCCACGTTGCGTCGAATGTTTGTTGATAATCCTTCAAGTGTTCTTCAATAGACGAAATGGCGTACCGCTGCATTCGGCTGTCGAGCGATGTATAAATACGTAAACCGTCTCGGTAAATGTCATAACCATGTGATTCAGCTTTTTTCAGAAGCTGCTGGCGAATCCATTCCACAAAGTGAGGTGCAATGCCGGAACGGAACTCTGATTCAATTGATTTCAAATGCAAAGAATCGGCTCGCACTTGCTGGGCTGTTTCATTTGTGAGCAATTCTTCTTTTACCATTTGGCTTATTACTACATCGCGTCGGGCTAATGCACGGTCAGTGTGCAAAATAGGATCATAATAACTTGGTCCTTTAAGCATACCGATAAGCAATGTATATTCTGAAGGCGTCATTTCAGCAGCAGGTTTGCCGAAATAAGTCTGTGCTGCAGATTCGATGCCATAAGCATTTTTTCCGAAGTAGGCAACGTTTAAATAAAATTCTAATATTTCATTTTTTGTGAAACGCCGCTCGATTTGCACCGATGTAAAAAACTCGCGAATTTTTCGAGTAATTTTATCAAAGATCGTCTCATGTCTGATCTGAAGTTTGTACAAATTACGCGAAAGCTGTTGTGTGATAGTACTGGCACCTGCTTGACGAAATGTGACCACATTAATAATCATTTGCCGGATGAAACGCGGCAGATTGACACCCCAATGGTTATAGAAATCTTTGTCTTCGGTTGCGACGAGACCTTTGATTAATCCTGGAGGAAGTTTGTTAATTGTAACACGCGTACGATTTTTATATGCAAATTGATCCAGTACTTCACCGTCAGCTGAATAAATTTTTGTTGCAAGTTCAGGTTTTGGATTTTCTAATTGCTCAAGGGTCGGTAACCCGTTTAAAATATATACTGAATACCAAGTAAGCAGCACTGCAATAATAAAAAAGCTGCTGAAAAAAACTATATGCCTCCAACTGAAATATCGCTTGTTGATTTTCATGTTTCCATGCCGGTACTCGGGATCGTTGAAGTACCGCGCCATCTTTTCCGAACTAAATTTTTTATTATCCATAGTGTCACATTTATTCTAAATAATGGATAAATCAATCTTTCCACTTCTTAAGCTTTATTTTATTGCCATCGAATACGGCATACGTGTTCTCAAAAATCCAGTCACCAAGATTTACATATACGCCGCTATCAATAGTTTGGCACGATGGAACATGGTTATGCCCCATTATCACAAAGTCATACCCTTCTTTTATCTTGCGTGATGCAAAATCCGTCATACCGGAGCTTTCGTACGTTCTGTTGCTTGTGTACCTGCGGCTTGTATGAGACGACCATCGTGCAATCCAACCGGCTATGTCTGGATGAATCAACGAGAAAAGAAGGATGTTAGTTTTACTGCGCAGTATTCTTTTAAGAATCTTGTAGCCGAGGTCATCCTCAAGCAAACCGTCGCCATGATGAATGAGAAAACGTTTGCCGCAAATTTCCGCTTCAACAGGATTAAAATGCACTTCCATGCCAAGTTCATCGCGAAAATAATTTTTCACCCAGAAATCATGATTGCCAGCAATAAAAAATAAACGAATATTATGTTCTGTCAATTCTGCAAGTTTTGAAAATAGCCGGAAATATTTTTTTGGAACAACAGTTTTGTACTCAAACCAGTAATCAAATAAATCGCCAACTATATATATTTGTGCGGCATCGCGCTGAATAAAATTTAAGAAGCGAATAAGCCGCAGTTCTTTTTGGCGATCTTCCTCTGCTGAACCGAGACCGAGGTGCGCGTCCGAGAAGAAATAAGTTTTTTTCCGCAATTTTGACTTTTGCGATTGTCGAGGCTCAATTATCTTCATAACTTTTTATATAGAATTAGATACCGAAAAATTGAAGGAAAATCAAGAAATGCTTTCTTTTTACTACCTTGCTTCTCGAAACCGATTTCTTTATTATTCTATTGAGATTATGATGAATGAAAATGATGCGGACATCATCACGCAAACAGCAGCATGTCAATATTAGTTTAACCAAAGATGTGGCATTTCGCACTAAATCTTCTGGATTTGAACGTTTGGATTTTTTACACAACGCTCTGCCCGAAATAAATCTCTCAGATGTCGATTCGTCAACAGTTTTCTTAGGAAAGAAGATAGCTTTACCATTTGTCATTTCCAGTATGACTGGAGGATATGCGAAGGCGGAGCGAATCAATCAACAGCTTGCTGAAGTTTGTGCTCAAAAGAACATTGCATTGGGCGTGGGCAGTCAGAGGCAGGCATCGGAGAATACGCAGTATCACAGGTCGTTTTCAGTTGTGCGTGAAACTGCGTCAAACATTCCGATCTTTGGAAATATCGGAGCGGCAGAAGTTGCTAAGTTGCAAGATGCGTCGCCGGTTTTACGGATGATAGATTTAATTCAAGCAGATGGTTTTGCCGTACACCTTAATCCTTTGCAGGAACTGCTTCAGCCGGAAGGCAATACGAATTTTCGCGGCGTGCTTAATGGTATTGAGTTACTGGCAAAGTCAATTTCTGTTCCTATTATCGTTAAAGAAATTGGCGCCGGAATTTCAGCTGACGTTGCACGGCGATTGATTGATGCCGGAATAAAAATTATTGATGTTGCAGGTGCCGGAGGTACAAGTTGGGCAGGTGTTGAAATTTTAAGGAGAAGAAATAAAGGAAGTAAAAAAGTAATGGGAGACAGGACAAGGAAAAAAGAAGTAAAGACTTTAAATGCAGAAAATTTTTGGGATTGGGGAATTCCAACTGTAGATGCACTTAGATCTGTTTGTCATTTAAAAAGTGAATTACCATCGTTGAAAATTATTGCATCCGGTGGAATTTCAAACGGTATTGATTGTGCAAAATCTATAGCATTGGGCGCTGATTTTACTGCATCTGCTATGTCTGTACTCCATGCACTTGCAGGCGGCGGAACAGCGAGAGTTCTTATGCTTGTTGATCAATGGGAATGGGAATTGAAAAGTACGATGTTTCTGACTGGCTCGCGTTCTATCGTTGAGTTGCAGAAACGAAAATTATATTCAAAAGTAGAAGAGATAGAATTATGAATCCTGAACAACGATACGAACGGCATAAATCGGCAGTGGAACGGTATCTTCGAAGTTATGTCACCGAAAACAAACCGCAGACACTGTATCGTCCGGCAAAATATGTTCTCGTTGCGGGCGGCAAACGTATTCGCCCCGTTATAACACTCCTTGCATGCGAAGCTGTTGGCGGAGATGCAAACAATGCATTGCACGCAGGAGCTGGAATTGAAATCCTTCATAATTTTACGCTAGTTCACGATGATATAATGGATCATGCTGAAACACGCCGCGGGCGGCTTACCGTTCATAAGAAGTGGGATGAAAATATTGCTATTCTTTCCGGCGATGCATTACTTGCTTTTGCATACCGTGCATTACTCAGAACAAAATCAACACGCATACAGGAAATTAGTAAAATTTTTACCGAAGGTGTAGTTACAATTTGTGAAGGGCAAGCATTGGATAAAGAATTTGAAACGCGCCACCGTGTACATGTAAATGAATACCTGATGATGATAGAAAAGAAAACTGGAAAATTAGTTTCGGTAGCGGCGCAATTGGGGGCACTTATCGGAAATGCAGCGCCTTCGGATCTTGAAGCGCTGCGGCGGTACGGTGAATATATAGGGCGGGCATTCCAAATACAGGATGATTTACTGGATATTATTGCCGATGAAAAAGAATTTGGCAAAACCATAGGCAGCGATTTAGTAGAAGGTAAAAAAACATTTCTTCTTCTTGAGGCGTTGCGTCGATCAAAAGGAGATCAGAAAAAAACACTTCAACACATTTTCAAAAATGGCGGTGTGCCGCGCAAACAAATATCGGCCTTTCGTCTTATCTTTGAAAAGACAGGTGCGATTGATTCTGCTAAGAAAAGAATTGAAAATGATATTAGTGAAGCGAAAAATCAACTTTCAACATTGCCGGCTTCGACGGCTCGCGAAACACTTCGGTGGATGACAGATAAATTATTAAATAGAAAATTCTAACGATATGTGTAAGGGATGATTGAACAAGAAATAACGATTCGGAATCGTGCGGGGTTGCATACACGCCCAGCTGCTGCGATTGTAAAACTTGCGGCAAAATTTAAATCTGAATTCTTTATCGAAAAAGATAATTTCCAAATTAATGGAAAAAGTATTATTGGAGTAATGACATTGGCGGCGGAACAAGGATCCAAACTTCTTGTACGCTTTGATGGGCCAGATGAAAAAGAAGCATGCAATGCTATGACAGAACTTTTCGAAAGCGGTTTTGGCGAACCGATATAAAATGAGCAATTCACATTTAAGTAGTAAAAGATGGATCAGACATTCAAACAAGAAATTAAACTGAAGGGGATTCCGGCGTCTCCTGGAATCGCTATCGGTCCCGTATTTCTTTTTCGGAAACACGAACCGATAATATTAATTCGCACAATTGCTGCTGGTGAAGTTGAGCAAGAAATCGAACGTCTGCAGAATGCCATCGCACGCTCTAAGAAAGAACTTACTAAAGTATTCGAATTCGCTGAACAAAAACTTGGAGCTGAGCAATCTAAAATATTTGAAGCGCAGCTCTTGATTCTCGAAGATGTCGTTCTCTTCGATGTGATCTACAAAAGATTGAAAAGCGAGAAAAAAAATGTAGAATATCTTATCAAAAATGAAATGGAAAAATATCACCAATTGATGATGGCTTCTAAGGATGAATATGCACGCGAACGCGCTGATGACCTGCTCGATGTTGAAAACCGTATCCTCCGCAATCTCGAAGAACAAAAGCTCGTCTCGAAGTTTGATGGTTCACATGTTATTGTTTCGCACAATCTTGCAGCGGCAGACACACTGATCTTCAGTCGTAACGATGTGCTGGCGTATGTAACAGAATTAGGTGGAGCAACATCCCATATGGCATTGTTGGCTCGAGCATTGAAAATTCCAGCTATTGTTGGTATCCACCAGTTATCGTCATTGGTACAAACAGATGACCAAATTGTTGTTGACGGATACAGCGGCACGGTCGTCCTATATCCAAGTTCAGAAACATTAAAATTTTATGAAAGAAAGGAAACACAATACCATATATTTGAAGAAGCACTCACTCCGTTGCGCGAACTCCCTGCAGAAACACTTGATGGGCATCGCATTAAACTTGCAGCAAACGTAGAGTTGGAAGAGGAACTTGAGTTTATCAAACTGCAAGGAGCCGACGGTATTGGGCTATATCGGACAGAAAGTTTATTAATCGGCAAAGAAATTTTTCCTAGCGAAGAAGAACAATTCAAAGTTTATCACCGCATTGCTGAAGCGGTTTTTCCAAAACAAGCGATTATTCGCACCTTTGATATAGGCGGCGATAAATTTATGATGCAAGTGATGAAAGAAAATAATCCATTCCTTGGCTGGCGTGGTATTCGTGTAATGCTTGATAAACCGCAGATTTTTCTCGATCAATTGCGCGCTATCTTACGGGCAAGCACTTTGAAAAATCTATCTATTATGCTGCCGATGGTTACAAGTATTAAGGAAGTCAAACTTGTCAAACAGCTTATTGCACAGGCAAAGGATGATTTAAGTGCGCATAAAATTCCGTTCGATGAAAATCTTCGGCTTGGTATTATGATTGAAGTTCCCGCCGCAGCTGTAATTGCGGATCACCTTGCACGGGAAGTAAGCTTCTTAAGCATCGGTACGAACGATCTTATTCAATTTTTGCTTGCAGTCGATCGCGGCAACGATATCGTATCTGATCTGTTTCAGGAATTTCATCCTGCAGTCATCAGGTTTCTGAGGCGTATAATTGAACGCGGTAAGCAAGAACACGCTTGGGTTGGTATGTGTGGGCAAATGGCAGGTGATCCGCTGGCAACCATTCTGCTGGTCGGGCTTGGATTAGATGAATTCAGTGTGGTTCCGAATGTCTTGCCAGAAATAAAAAAAATTATACGCGCTATTCATTATACAGAAGCGCAGCACGTTGCTGAGCGAGTTTTAACGATGCAATCCGAAGACGAGATTAAAGCATTTCTTAAACACTTGATGAAACATAAGTTTCCGGATATACCTATCGGATAAAATCAAGTTGATTGTTTGAAATTTGAATTCATAAAGAATAAAAATAATGTATGAAAATTAAAATCAAGAAGATTTTGGCATCTTTCAGCCGACAATTAATGCCAAAAGTAATTCATTAAATTGATTCAAGGAGAAGACTTATGACGCTAAATGATATTAAGCAAATAGATCCGAAAGGAATGTACAATTGGATTGCAGATTTTCCAAAACAAATTGAAGAAGCAGTTCGAATTGGAAAAGAAGCAATAATAAAATTGAATGTGAAACGTGTTCAGAATATCGTTTTGACTGGATTAGGCGGTTCGGCTATTGGAGGTGACCTGCTTCGTTCCTATCTTGCCGCTGACCTGGATATTCCGTTCACTGTGAACCGGTATTATTCTCTTCCAGAATACGTTGGAAAAAACACGCTTGTTATTGTCTCCAGTTATTCCGGCAATACTGAGGAAACAATATCTGCACACAAAGACGCAATCAAACGAAAGGCGCAAGTTCTTTGCATAAGTACTGGAGGAGAAATAGCAAAGATAGCGAAAAAATTTAAACAACCACGGATAGAAATTCCACTAGGGCTTTCTCCGCGCGCAGCATTGGGCTTTTCCTTTTTTCCTCTGCTTGTTGTGCTTTATAGGCTTGGTTTCATCAAGTCCAAAGACAGAGATATAAGAGAAACAATTAAACTTTTAAAAAATAAATCTGCAATGTTTAGCAATCCAGAGTCACCAGAAAATTTGCCATTGAAATTGGCGGAACGGATTAAAAGTAAACTTCCAGTTATTTATTCTCCTGTCGAGTTTCTTGACACTGTAAACATCCGCTGGCGCGGGCAAATTGAAGAGAATGCTAAACAACTTGCTTATGGCAATTTACTGCCGGAAATGAACCACAATGAATTAGTAGGTTGGAATGTGCTTACCGACTTGATGAAGCAAATGCATGTTATTTTCCTAAAGGATAATGGAACTCACAAACGCGTTTCGATTCGAGAGGGAATTACAAAACAAATCGTGTCACAATATGCCGCAGAAGTTACGGAAATCGAAAGCAATGGCAAAGGACTATTAGCGAGGTTATTTTCCTTGATTTACTTTGGCGATTGGGTTTCGCTGTATCTTGCAATCCTAAATAATGTAAACCCAGAACCTGTTGCCGTTATTGATTATTTAAAAACTGAATTAAATAAAATATAATAGAAATTAAAGATTTATAGTAGCTTGATTAAAATGGATGTCCAGCATTTTTTCTGAAGTTACGAGCTATTTGATTTCATATTTTTGTGATTTGATAAAGAGAAAAGTTTATCATCAATTTCAATAATTTTCGCAAATCTATTGAGTATTTATTAAAACCTTGCATTTCACCGTACTGGAAGATATATTATAAAAGATTCTGGTGAGTACAAACTGAAATCTCTAATTCAAAAAGTATCTAAACTTAAACATTCTACACAGATTGAAATGCCTCAAGAAGAAATTAATTTTCTCCGTAATGTGCCAATTTTCTCCGAGCTTGAAGAAAAAGATTTAGAGAAGATCATTAAGCTTGGTACGAGACAAAAATACAAGAAGGGCAATATAGTTTTACTTGAACAGGAAAACGGTGCGGCACTCTTTGTTATTGTTTCCGGAAAAGTAAAAGTAGTCCGGATGGATGAAGATGGACGAGAAGTCATTTTATCAATGTTTGGACCAGGCGAGTTTTTTGGTGAAATGTCGTTGTTGGATGGACAAGCACGCTCGGCAAGCGTTGTAGCAACCGTGAAATCGGAATTATTTATGATTCATCGGCGGGATTTTTTAGAATTGCTGCATGATTTTCCCAAGGTAGCAATTTCCCTGCTGGCCGAGCTCGCAATGCGGCTTCGTAAAGCAGACATGCAAATAAAA
Source organism: Ignavibacteriota bacterium (assembly GCA_963833465.1). Classification (GTDB taxonomy): domain Bacteria; phylum Bacteroidota; class Ignavibacteria; order UBA10030; family UBA10030; genus Fen-1298. The sequence goes on from CAWHXW010000003.1 coordinate 471,867, forward strand.
AGTTTGTCACTTAAAGACGCCGCTGGACGCGTTGCTAATGTACTTTTAATTCTTGCTGATGACGTTGGAGTGTTTAGAAAGGGAAAAGTAGAAATTGATGACTTGCCTCTTCAGCAGGATATAGCTAACATGGCTGGCACTTCGCGCGAAACAGTTTCCCGTATGATTCATTTTTTCATCGATTGTGAAGAAATACAGATAAATGGAAATAGACTTATTATCAACGATTACGAAGCGTTCCGTAAAAGATATTTATGAAATAGCCTTCTTTGCTATGCAATGAATTAAATCGCAGGATATCTCCTTCTATTAGTATGCGAATAAAGATGTATGCAGGTATTTATGACTGAGATGGGGAATGGGCTGCCCAAACAAATAAATTATTCAGAAAATTCTCGAGTAGATCTTCATCTGCATTCAACATACTCCGATGGAGCACTCTCCCCGGAAACACTTATTCGGCGTGTGCACGCAGTAGGACTTTCTGTAGTTTCAATTACTGATCATGATAATATCGGTGCTATTGACGAGGCAATTGAAACTGGAAAAAGCTTAGGTGTAGAAGTTGTACCGGGTGTGGAGTTAAGCATTGCCCTTAATGAAAAAGATATTCACTTGCTTGCGTACTTCTTTGATTATCACAATCAGAAACTTCAGGATTACCTTACTTTTTTCCGTTATGAGCGGTTAAAACGTGCTGAACGCATCGTCCAGAAATTAAACGATATCAACGTCACTTTAAAAATGGAGGCTGTACTCGATCAAGCTGGAATCGGTTCCGTGGGCAGGCCGCATATTGCCAGTGCTTTATTAGAAGAAGGATTGATTGAAACTTATCATGAAGCATTCATGAAATACATTGGTATTGGTGCTCCAGCTTATGAAAAAAAATATCAATTATCGCCGCTTGAAGCTACACAACTTATTGCTCAAGCTGGCGGACTGACATTTCTTGCGCATCCTGGCAAATATACAACAGATCTTGAGCTGTCAACTCTGATTCAATCCGGATTGGATGGAATTGAAGTCGTCCATCCATCACATAACGAAGCACGTCAGGAATTTTATCGTGGTGTAGTTCATCAATATTTCTTATTAGAATGCGGTGGTTCAGATTACCACGGCGGCAAGAAAAATGATGATCAAGCATTGGGAATCTACACAGTGCCGCTCCAAATTGTTGAGGATATGCGGACGCGTCTTTTTTTATAAAATTCTATGAATCCAAAGAATCAAATAAATAAAACTTTTCAAGGTTCAGCGGCGAAATTACAGATTGCAGTAGTTGTCAGCCGATTCAATCAGCACATTACCACAAAATTGCTGGAAGGTACTGAACATTGCTTGCGTAAATATGGTGTTTTATCCAAAAACTGCAAAGTAGTGTTCTGTCCGGGAGCATTTGAATTGCCGCAAGTTGCTAGTCGTTTAGCAAATCAAAAAAAATGGGATGCAATAATTTGTCTTGGTGCAATTATTCGCGGAGATACTCCACATTTTGAATATATTTGTAATGAAACAGCGCGTGGTATTCAAGATGTAGCGTTGCGTTATTCTCTTCCAGTAGTGTTCGGCGTGTTGACAACCAATAACGAACAGCAAGCCCTGGATCGTGTTGGCGGAACACAAGGACACAAAGGATGGGATGCAGCATTAACAGCTCTTGAAATGGCTGCTCTCTTTAAAACGCTGAATTGTAAATCACGATAAATATCCGATGCATCATATACCAAAATTTTTCCTCGTTTTTTTCTTTCTAATTATTCATTTACAAAGTCAGCAACATATAGGACAGTGGAAATCATTTACAGATATGAAATCTGTGCGGGCAGCAGTACAAGTAGATGGCAATATTTGGGCTGCAACAGGCGGCGGTGTATTTGTCTTTGACACAACAAGTGGTTCTTACACTAAATTCACTAATGTTGACGGCTTGAATTCAAACGATATTCTTACTATCGCTTATGATAGTACACACTATATTTGGATTGGTGAAGCAAATGGATGGATAGATGTCTATAATATGAGTACACATCTGTGGCAGACGATAGCAGATATAGCAAATAACACGGAATTCAATCAAAAAGGAATTCAATCATTCAGTTTTAAGGGAGACACCGTATTCATTGTTTCTGAATTTGGGGTTTCAATTTTCAGGCGTTCACGCTGGGAATTTGGAGATACATATCTAAATCTGGGATTTATATCACCTGAAGTATCTTGTATGGCTCTTCAACAAAATCGAATATGGATTGGAACTGATAAAGGACTTGCAGTTTCTTTGTTAGGATCCGGTGCATGGAATGTGTACACATCATTTCCGGGAATTACATCAAGTGCAGTAACATCGCTCGCAATATTCAATGATACATTGGTTGTTGGAACCGCAAATGGCGCTGTATATTTTTCTGTAAACGATACAGTAGCGAAAGCTATTCCATTACTAAACAATATGTCCATAAGTGCTTTTAGAGTTGATAATGGCAAGTTGTATTTGCTTACTAGTTCAGGGTCAAATTTTTTAGTTGAGTCGCTTGGCTCAATACTTGATGTTCCGCAAACTGTTACATTAAATTCCGATGTTCAAGGCATCCAAATCATTTCAACTTCGTCACTCTGGGTTTCAACTGCATCAAAAGGATTAGCACATTTAAGCGGGTCAATATGGAATTATTCATATCCCAACGGACCAAACTCTAATTTTTTCAGTAGTCTTGCTATTGATTCGAATGGTGTTTTATGGGCAGCGTCTGGTTCAAGTACTACCGCTGGATTCTATCAGTACAATGCATCATCACCAGAGAATGCCCAATGGAAGAATTTTCCTGTTTTTGGAGTTGGGAATGGATGTTATAGAGTTTCACTTGGACCAAATGGATCAGTTTGGATTAGTTCTTGGGGAGATGGAGTTTGTGAAGTTGTAGGCGATAGTATAAAAAGAGTGATGAATTATTTTAGTAGACCAAGCTTACCTGGGGCAAGAGCTACTATACCGACTTATGTCGTAACAGGTATGGTGGCTGTAGATGGTCAAGGTAAAATATGGATTTCAAATCGAGTAGAAGACAATGGTAGAAGCCTCCTCAGATTAGATAATGATACTAGTGCAACATTTTTCGACAATCAATATAATCCTACAGATGGTTGGTTTCATTCAATGGTCATTGATCAATACGGTACAAAATGGCTTGCCGGAGACCTTCCTTGGGAAACTCCTGGAAGAGGATTGTATTTATTTAATGAAAATCCATCATTGCTATATGGAATTCAAACCACACCTAACGGTTGGGGGCGTCTTACTTCTATAGATGGATTGCAAAGCGATATTGTTCTTGCGTTTGCTGTAGACCTTGAAGGCGCGCTATGGATTGGTACAAGTCAGGGTATAACAATTATATCGAATCCTCAATATCCAAAACAAATGACAATGTGCTTTGCTCTGCAAGCGAATGAAATTATCCAATCAATCGCAATTGATGCATTGAACAATAAGTGGATGGGCACAAAAGAAGGAGTCTTTGTTGTAAACTCAGATGGTACGCAATTACTCAATGTTTATAGCGTTGCTTCAACGAATGGTCAGATCTTAAGCAATGATGTGGGCGCTATTGCCATTGACCAGAAGCGCGGTATTGCTTACTTCGGGACAGAACAGGGTTTGTCTAGTCTTGCAATTGCAGCAGTGCAAATGAACCGATCGTTTTCTAAACTTGAGTGTGGTCCTAACCCGTTTATCTTGCCTAATGATCAGCTTCTGACTATTCGCAATTTGGTTGCAAATAGTACAATCAAAATATTGACTGTTAGCGGTTCTTTAGTTGCACAATTTGATGCACAGGGAGGCGGCAGGGCGTTTTGGGATGGGCGAGATAAAAATGGCTCACTTGTTGCTTCCGGTATTTACTTTATTTTTGTATCAGCTGAAAATGGTTCGCAAACTGTAAAAGGAAAAGTGGCTGTTATCCGCCATTAGTTATATTCTGCAAATGTTTTATAGGGAAATAAACTTATGGATAAACATTTCATATTTTGTCTTCATTTATGACGATCATATTATAGGATCTGGAAAATCTAAATGAATGATTCTATTTTAACTGTTATTATTAATTTTCAAACGCCGGATCTTTTAAAAATTGCAGTCGAATCATTTCAATATTATTATCCACAAATTGATTTGGTTATCGTTGACAATGGCTCAAAAGACAATTCATTAGAAGTTATATATGAATTAGAACGACTATATCCTGAAAAGTTAAAAAAATTATTTTTAAAAAAAAATATATATCACGGTCCCGCAATGCATCGAATAATGAATGTTATAAATAACGAATATGTTTTTTTCCTTGATTCAGACACAGAAACAAAAAGAGGTGGTTTTCTTGAAGCAATGCAAACAGAGCTTAAAGACTCAATAGATACGTACGGAATAGGACAGCAAATAAAAGTTAATAAACGTGGCTTTCTATCAGATAAAGGAACAATAATTCTTGCTCCTGCATATATGATGTTACGACGCAGCATATATTCTACACTTCCACCGTTCGAACATCATGGACAGCCAGTTTTAAAAAATTTCAACGCAGCGCATCAGAAAGGATACTCGTTGAAATCGTTTCCTATAGAAGATTTTATTAAACATCATTGGCGCGGGACGGCATCGCGCTTTGGATATGGATTAGGATTGAAAGGGAAAATAGATTTTGTATTAAATAAAATCGGAATCTAATTAGCATATCTAAACACATTGTTTCCATTACCAGAATAAGTTATTCATTTTAATCTATAGGAGGCGGCAGAGTGTTTTGAGATGGATGAAATAAGATTGACGCTTTTGTTGAACTGTGTATCTTTTTTAGTATCCACTGAAAACAATTTGCAAACTGTAACATACAAGGTTATCGTTACCAAGAAATAAATAATTTCTTAAAAATACACCCCCCCTCATCGACCCGAATTTATCTATCGTATTATTTATCCAAAGTTTATTAATACAAGCAAGAGGTAGAGTAGTAATTGCAGAATGAAGATTTATATTGCTTTGTGAAATATTACTCCAAGGATTTTTTTAATAAGCAACTCATTGACATTTATCATTTCTCGAGGAATACATATCGTATAGAATGCAAATTCTTTTCAAATCTGATTTCCGTGTTTTCATTATTAATTGAAGTGGAAAAAAATCTAAATTTTGCTTGACTTTCATTGGTATTTCAGTAAATTTCATCTTCAGTGTGGGGAAAAGTGGGGAATTTGGGAAACCACTTTTTCTTTTGAATTAACAAGAAAAAAATTGGGCAATCGTGTCATCATTTAAAGGTAGATATTCTTATTCGGTAGACGAAAAATGCCGTGTTGCGCTTCCTGCGAAATTGCGAATTAATCTTGCAAAAAGCACAAAAGGAAATTTCGTGGTTACGCGCGGTTTCGAACGTTGTCTTTATGTTTATCCACAAGATGAGTGGAATAAATTAGAACAATCCTTGCGAGGTTTGTCATTTTTAGATGCACAACATCGCTTCTATGTGCGCACGTTATCAGAGCGAGCGAATGATTTAAAAATTGACAGACAATCGCGCATTACAATTCCTCCGGAGCTAATGGAATTTGCTGGAATAAAAAATGAAGTATTAATTCTTGGCGTTCTAGATCGAATAGAAATATGGAACCCTGCAGTGTATGAGGAATATCAAAAAAATCATCCGGACACTTATGAGACTGTTGCCGAACAAGTATTTGCCAAAGGCATGGATTTCCATAAGCCGCAGCAATAGTTCATTGGCTTTCATTGGAGGCACACACGTATCATACACCTGTTCTTTTACACGAGGTTCTTTTTTACCTTCTTACCGCAAGGAATGGATTTTATTTTGATGGAACACTCGGCGGCGGCGGCCATGCGGAAACAATACTTGAAAAGATCGTTCCATTTGGAAAGTTGCTGGGCACTGATCTTGATAATGATGCGTTGAAAGAATCGAGCAAACGTTTAGAACGTTTCAAAGGATATACAATTCTTATAAAAGAAAATTTTAAAAACATTAAATCTGTTCTTTCTCAAAATAGTTTACAGTCAGTTCAAGGCATCTTACTCGACCTTGGTATTTCATCATATCAAATTAATGAACCGGCAAAGGGATTTGGTTTTCAAACTAATGACTTGCTTGATATGCGCATGGACAGTCAACAGCATGTGAATGCCAAACATATCGTCAATTATTATGATGAACAATCACTAATGAATATTTTATGGACTTATGGCGAAGAAAAACAATCACGCCGAATTGCGAAAGCGATAGTGCAATATCGCGCCGAACAATCAATAGAAACCACGGGACAACTTGCAGCTCTTATCGAACGAAGTGTTGGAGGACAATTTTTGAATAAAACATTGGCACGAGTTTTTCAGGCAATTCGCATTGAAGTAAATAATGAAATAGAAAATCTGCGGCAAGCATTGCATGACTGTGTGGATGTATTAAACCCTGGCGGGAGACTTGTTGTCATCTCTTACCACTCATTGGAAGATCGCTTGGTTAAATATGCTTTTCGTGCTGCATCGGCGCAGTCAATTCCTTCTGGAAATAAAATTATTCCAGATATAGCGCTCCAGCCAATGTTAAAGATATTGACACGAAAACCTGTAACAGCATCGGAAAACGAAATGGCGGCTAATCCTCGTTCGCGGAGCGCAAAACTGCGCGCCGCAGAGAAAATATAAAAGTTTCGCTTATGATATCCCGGAAACAAAATCTTGGAGAAATATATGCCGCACATGCAGCAGAAATTACTGAATCGCCGGTATCTTCAATTTCTATTCCGAAGATACGTGAAATACGGGATATGGTGTATGGCGGAACGGTTGATTCATTGAACGGCAGGACAATGTCAGCCGATACTATGCAAATGCTCCATAACAAAAAACAAAAAAAGCAACGGATTTCTCCATTTACAATTGTACTGCTTCTTCTTGGTAGTGCAGTGGCGAGTGTTTTATATATCGGAAATGTCTTAACCGTCGGACAACTTATGGCTCAGATCAATCTGCTTCAAACGAAACATAAACAAATTTTGAATGAACAGGAATTGTTGAAAGCGCAAATTAACAGGTTGTCCGGGTTAGAGCGAATTCAACAGCTTGCACATGATCAATTGGGATTGCAAAATCCTCAAAAGCTTCCCGTGTGGATTGAAGTAGATCAAGAACGAATTAATGAAGTTGAAGAAGTTTTTCGACAACAAATGGAACACGATCGGTGATGGATAGGGATATAGAAAAATCTATTCTAGAAAAAGAGATCCAATCTTTCTCCCGTATTCGGTTTTTCATTCTAAAGTTATGTTTTCTTGTTTTCTTCGCTGTAATTGTCATTCGATTAGCAAAGATTCAAGTGATCGATTCTAACAAATATAAAACATTAGCACGAAAGCAATATGAGCGTTCATTTATTTTGCCGGCAACACGTGGGAATATTTTCGATCGAAATAGCAATGTCATTGTCTCAAATACAATGTTTGTCTCTTTTGCCGCTGATCCCAAAATTATCGGAGACAATCAGGAATATATTGCAGATACATTTGCAAGTGTTTTCGGAAAATTGCGTTCCTTCTATCTGGATAAATTACGCGAGACAGATCAAAGCCAAAGCAATAAGCGATTTGTCTGGCTTGAACGCAGAGTGAAACCGGAGATCGCATGCCATATTGAATCTGCCAAATTAGAAGGCATCGTAATGATGAACGAACCAAAGCGGTTGTATCATTATGATGAACTTGCCGGAGCGTTACTTGGATTTACGGATGTGGATAATAAGGGTATTTCAGGAATCGAATTGCAATATGACAATGAGATGAAAGGCGTCAACGGTTCGATAGTGATGCAGCGTGATGGCTTAGGCCGTGTGCGTCCCTCTGCAGATTATCCCCGTCGTGAACCGATTAACGGAAGAGATATTTATCTCACAATCGATGTAACCTATCAAGCAATTGTCGATGAAGAATTGAAACAAGGTATCGAGGCAAACAAAGCCGATGGCGGCTGTGCTCTTATCTTAAATCCCAAAACCGGCGAAGTACTTGCGATGTCCGTTTATCCATATATTAATCCGAATGATGCTGGTACATATAATATAGCAGCGGCACGAAACAGAATTGTGAGTGATGTATTTGAACCGGGTTCAGTGTTCAAAGTAGTGACAGCCACAGCAGCATATGAAAATAATCTCGTAACTCCAGAAATGCGCTTTAATGCCGAGCATGGAAAAATGAAAATCTTTCTTGGCGGCAACAAATTTCGCTTAATAAGTGATTCACATGAATTTGATAATCTCACATTTCAAGAAGCCGTCGAGATGTCCAGCAATATTGTGCTGGCAAAAGTTGGTAAGCTAATTGGCGGCGAAAAACTTTATCGACAAGCACGTGATTTTGGATTTGGAATTGCGACAGGAATCGATCTTCCCGGTGAAGTGCGCGGTGTGCTCAAGAAGCCGAGCGATCGCGATTGGTCAGGTACAACTCTTCAAACTATGTCGTACGGATATGAAATCGGAGCGACTCCGCTTCAGATTGCATGTGCTTATGCAGCCGTGGCAAATAATGGAGTTCTGATGAAACCGTTCGCCATCGCCAAAATTAAAGATGCAGATGGGAAAATTATAGCCGAACAAAAACCCCAGGCTATTCGGCGTGTAATGTCGCAGCGGACTCAGAGAGAGTTAATATCGGCATTTGAAGGAGTAATAGAACGCGGTACAGGAAAAGAGGCGCATATCAATGGTGTAAGAATTGCTGGTAAAACAGGAACGTCTCGTAAATATTTAAACGGCAAATACATGGAAAATAATTATACTGCTTCGTTTGTGGGGTTTTTTCCTGTTGATGATCCGCAAGTCGTTTGTTTGGTTATGATGGATAATCCGAAGACGAAAGGATATTATGGAGGCAGTACCAGCGGACCTGTATTTCGATCAATTGCTGAACGAATAATTACGACATCATATAAATTCTCACGCACTGCAATTGCACAGGAATCTTTAACAAATGGTGCAGTAGCCATCCCAGATGTTCGTATGCTTCAGCCATTACTGGCAGAAAAGATACTTTCGAATTATGGATTGAACTACCATACGTTTGGAACGGGCTCAATAGTGATAAAACAAACACCCGAGCCGGGGAAGAAAGTCGAAAAAGGTGAATCTATCTCTCTTATTCTCAATGGCGAATCAATTGTCACATCTGATGGAATGATTTCTGTACCTGACGTGCGTGGAATGAGCATACGTCGTGCGATAAACTGGCTTGTCTCTGACGAATTTGAAATAAAAGTTCAGGGTTCTGGTATTGTAATACAACAAATCCCCGCTGCAGGTGAACGTACACGATTGGGTTCAAGCATCGTATTAGTTTGCTCACCACGAAGTGTAATGCAGACATTGCTTTATTGATGATGTTATTTTTTAACTGGAGTTAGACTCCTTGTCAGTTTGCACCAAGAAATATTTATCTAAATAAGGAATTATTAATTTCAGATGAAACTTTCTCAACTTCTTGAAGGTGTAACGGTTTCCAAATTATTCCAGACAATGTACGGCCAGATGGTTGTTACACATGAAATTGAAATTAGCAAAGTTCAATACGATTCACGAAAAATTCAAATAGGTGACTGTTTCATAGCAATCAAAGGTACTGCAAGCGATGGACATATATTCATTCAAAATGCTATTAATCAAGGTGCAAAAGTCATTGTTCTTCAAGATGATAAAGTTCTTCCGGATCCGCTTTGCATGCATTCAGGTGTTATCAAAATCGTTGTGCCGGACACTCGTAGAGCGCTTGCTGTTATATCAGATAATTATTTCGGTCATCCGTCAAGAAAATTAAAATTTGTCGGTATAACCGGAACAAATGGAAAAACTACCACATCACATTTGGTAAAATCGATTTTGGAGGCAGGTGAAGAAAAAGTTGGATTGATCGGAACTATTGAGTACAAAATCGGTGAGCGAACTATTCCGGCAGCACATACAACGCCAGAATCATTGGAGTTAAATGAACTATTTGCCTCGATGATAGAAAATAAATGCACATCTGTTTCAATGGAGGTATCATCGCATGCTCTGGATCAGTCTCGTGTTTATGGATTAGATTTCAATGTTGCTGTCTTCACTAATTTAACGCAAGACCATCTCGATTATCACATTACGATGGAAAACTATTTCGAGGCAAAGAAAATCTTATTTACACAATTGAAACCATCGAGTTGTGCAGTTATTAACTATGATGATCGCTGGGGAATTAAATTGCTTAATTCCATCGAGGCGAAGAAATTGTGCTATGGTTTTAATCTAAATGCAGATTTTTTTGCAGAGAAAATTAAACTTAGTATAGACGGAACAACATTTGTTGTCAGCGATGGTCAAAATAAGTGCTCGGTTTCAACGCCGCTCGTTGGTAAGTTTAATGTATATAATGTTTTGGCTGCGTTCACGACGGGCAAAGCGCTTGGACTTTCACAAGAACAGATTCTTACAGGTATCGGGAATTTAAAAAACGTTCGAGGTAGGTTCGAGCGCATTACTTCTCCTGCCGGATGGACGGCTATAGTCGATTATGCGCACACGCCAGATGCGCTTGAAAATTGTTTAAGAACCATTCACGATGTTTTACCTAAAACAAACCGTGGACGAATTATTACAGTATTCGGTGCAGGTGGAGATCGTGATAAAACGAAGCGTCCAATGATGGGGCACATAGCAGCCAACTACAGCGATTTTATAATTGTAACATCAGATAATCCGCGGACAGAAATGCCTGAAAAAATTATTGACGATATCATGCGAGGTATCAATCATCATGCAAGCTTTCTGCGCGAAGTGGATCGTCAAACAGCAATTGAACGTGCAGTCAAATGTGCACAAAGTGGGGATGTTATTCTAATCGCAGGAAAAGGGCATGAGGATTATCAAATAATCGATAAAGAAAAAAAACATTTTAGTGACCGTGAAGTTGTAGAAAATCTTTTAAAATGAAGCTGACAAAATCCGACATATTAGCAATACCTCATATCAAAGCAATTGGTTTTGATGGACTAAAGAATCTGAAAGTTACTGGTGTCTCTATAGATTCACGTACAATTAAGGCAAGTGAATTATTCTTGGCTGTTCGCGGCGATCAATTCGACGGACATAACTTCCTTTCCAAAGCAATAGAAGCAGGTGCAGGTTGTGTCATCGTCGAACGCCATTGGGCAGAAATTAATGCATCGATGATGGTCAGTATTAATACTCCATGTCTTATCGTTGAGAACACAATTCAAGCTTTAGGAAAACTTGCTAACATTTATCGCCGCAAATTTGATATTCCGATAATTGCAGTAGGCGGATCAAACGGTAAGACCACGACAAAGGAAATGATCGGAAATGTCCTCGGAACTAAATATCACGTGCTCTGCACAGAAGGAAACCTGAACAATCATATCGGTGTTCCGCAGACTCTCTTCCGGTTAGAAAAAAAACACGAAATTGCAATTGTTGAAATAGGAACGAATCATCCCGGTGAAATAGACTACTTATGTTCTATTCTGGAACCGACACATGGACTCCTGACAAATATCGGAATGGAACATTTGGAATTCTTTAGTTCATTGGAAGGTGTCGCCAAATCTGAAGGCGAGTTGTTCGTTTGGATGACAAAACATCACGGCATAATTTTTGTTAATGCAGACGATAAATATCTTGTCAGTTTATCCAAAAAAAATAAAAAAATAATGAGTTATGGATTCTCTGCACGCGGAGTCTCCGTAAAAGGAACTATTGAATCGTTCAATGCAAATGCACAAGCATTGTTGCTTGTAAAGCCGAGAGGCAGGAAAACATTTAATATCACAGTAGGAGTTTCCGGAGAACACAATGCAAAGAATGCACTTGCAGCTGCCACAGTAGGAATAAAAATGAATGTACCATTTGTGGATATTCAAAAATCGATAGCTTTATTCCAATCCACTAATATGCGAATGCAGATGCAACGCATATCACAGGTAACGATTCTAAATGACACTTATAATGCGAACCCGGATTCCACACTTGCAGCTTTGGCAACAATGCAAACGATGAAAACAAATGGGAATAAAATTGCGGTGCTTGCCGATATGTTGGAACTTGGCGAACAGGCAGAAGAGCTTCACCTGCTGATTGGAAGGAATGCAGCCCAATACGGTATCGACGTTCTTCTCACATTTGGTACATTATCAAAATATATACATAACACTGCTTTAGTGGAACAAAAAGCACATTTCGAAAATAAAACAGCACTCGTAGAATACTTAATACATACGTTAGCCGATGGCGATATTGTGCTTATCAAAGGATCGCGTGGAATGAAAATGGAAGAAGTTGTAATGAATCTCAGCGAACAGCTTTCACCAAAGGTAAGTAAATAACACATGTTGTTTTATCTATTTACATATTTGCATAAAACATTCAATGTTCCTGGCTTTGGAGTATTCCAATATATAACATTCCGCGCCGCCGCTGCTGCAATTTCAGCGTTAATTATTTCATTCTGGTTCGGGCCCAAAATTATTCACAAGCTTCGTAAGTACCAAATCGGCGAGTCTGCAAAGCTTGAAGCGCCAAAGACGCATTTGGCAAAAGCCGGTACACCGACAATGGGTGGATTGATTGTGATCTTATCGGTGATCGTTCCCGCTCTGCTATGGACAGATTTAAAAAATGTGTACATCTTGCTCATTCTATTTGTTACAATAACGCTCGGTACTGTTGGATTTTTAGATGACTATCTCAAAGTTGTTCGAAAGAAACCCAAAGGACTGATTGGTAAATATAAAATTGCAGGACAGGTATTTGTTGGTCTAGTGGTTGGCGGAGTCATATACTTTTTTCCACAGTGGATTGATCAAACACTCGTGCCATTCAAATCGAGCACAACGGTCCCATTCATGAAGAATTTAGAATGGGATTTAGGAATATTTTACATCCCGGTAGTAATATTTATTATTACAGCTACATCGAATGCAGTGAATCTAACAGATGGCCTTGATGGCCTTGCGATAGGCACTGTCGGCATAGTCAGCGGAACACTTGCGATTATCACATATGTTTCTGGACATGCAGTCTGGAGTCAGTACCTGACTATTCCATTTTTACGCGGCAACGGCGAGCTTGCTATTTATTGCGCAGCAATCAGCGGTGCATCACTTGGGTTTCTTTGGTTCAACTCGCATCCAGCACAGGTATTTATGGGCGACACTGGATCGCTGGCGCTCGGCGGTATTATAGGTGCAATGTGTATTCTGATAAAAAAAGAATTACTCTTGCCTACTCTTGGCGGAATATTTTTAATTGAAACTGTTTCAGTTATCATTCAGCGAATGTATTTCAAATACACTAAGAAACGATACGGCGAGGGCAGGCGCGTATTTAAGATGGCGCCGATTCATCATCATTTTGAGATGCTTGGTTGGCCGGAGCCGAAAATTGTTACACGGTTTTATATCATTGCAATTCTATTAATGATTTTAAGTCTGGCAACGTTTAAGGTGCGGTAATTTTGTAATGGATATAAATCTTCTTCATAATAAAAAAGTTTCTATTATTGGCGCGGTGCGCAGCGGTGCGGCTGTAGCAAAGTTATTAAAATCGCAGGGTGCTAATGTGTTTGTCAGCGATCTGGCTGTTGCAGATAAACTCCAACCATTTATTTCCAATCTCCAATCAGAAAAAATTGAATATGAAGTAGGTGGGCACAGCGATCATGTTTACGAATGTGAGTTGATGGTTATCAGTCCAGGTGTACCTAATAATGCAGATGTAGTTATTGAAGCGCAGAAGCGAAATATCAAAGTTGTTAGTGAACTTGAAGTCGGTAGTTGGTTTTGCCGGTCGCCTATTGTGGCAATCACCGGCAGCAATGGAAAGACAACAACCACAACATTAACGGGAAGGATACTTAGCGATGCAGCGAAAAAACATGTTATTGCTGGTAACATTGGAACGGCATTCTCATCCGTCGTTTTGGAATTGGCTGATACAGATGTTGCTGTTTTGGAAGTGAGCAGTTTTCAATTAGATCATATCGACAAGTTCCGTCCGAAAGTTTCTGTTCTTCTTAATATTACACCGGACCATTTGGATCGCTATGACCATTCGATTGAAAAATACGCTGATTCGAAGGCTCGCGTGTTTAAGAATCAACAAGCCGATGATGTACTCATATATAACATAGACGATATTTGTGTAAATAAATCAGTTTTACAGGCACAGAGCCGTAAGATCGGTTTTAGCATAAAACAGAAGTTGGCAAATGGAGCTTTCATTGAAGATGGCAAACTTGTCACTTCCATCGATGGAACCAATACGGAAATCATTGATATCAGCCATATTTTTATCAAGGGCATGCACAATATTTACAATTCGATGGCAGCAGTGCTTATCGGACAGCTGCTCGGGGTTGATGCAGTATCAATGCAGTCTACATTAAAAAAGTTTGAAGGCGTAGAACATCGGCTTGAATTTATTCGAAGGCTCAATGACGTCTGTTACTACAACGATTCAAAAGCAACAAATGTCGATTCAGTATGGTACGCTTTACAATCATTCAAAGAACCAATAATACTATTTTTAGGCGGCCGCGATAAAGGAAACGATTATTCTAAATTGAAAGAACTTATTATCAGACAGGTCAAAGCAATTATTGCAATAGGTGAGTCAGCAGAGATTATAGAACAATCTTTTAAAGGTACGACAGTGATCACAAAAGCGTTTTCGATGGAGGAAGCTGTTGGTATTGCCCGTTTTCTTGCTCAACCTGGAGATGTTGTACTGCTTTCTCCGGCTTGCGCTTCGTTCGATTGGTTCAAGAACTATGAACACCGCGGCGAAGTATTTAAACAATTAGTGAACAAATTATAAATGCTTAAAATACAGCGTAATCATATTGATATCTGGCTACTCATCGTCGTGCTTGGGCTGATGGTCGTGAGTCTCGGTGTAGTGTACAGCGCATCCGCGGAGTGGTCGTTCAGACGCTTCGAAACTCAGAGTCATTACCTTGATCTGCACGCTATAAAAATTTTATTAAGTATTGCTGCATTATTTACAGGACTAAGTATTCCCTATACCGTCTATAAAAAATTCACAAAGCCAGCCCTGATTATTTCTATATTATTACTTGTCGTAACATTTATTCTTGGCGGTGAAACCAAAGGCGCTGTCCGCTGGCTGCGTTTTGGCGGTTTGGGATTCCAGCCATCTGAGTTCGCTAAGTTTGCACTTCTATTTCATATCAGTTTACTAATGGCTATGAAAAGCGAACAAATAAGAGATTTTAAAAAAGGATTTCTTCCTATCATCATTTGGATTGGTCTTGTGACAGGGTTGGTGTTAGCACAACCGAACCTTAGCACAGGAGTAATGTTGTTCGCACTGACAATTGTACTTTTATTTGTTGGGCATGTAAGGATGGCACATCTTTTTGGAATGATCTTTACTGCTGTCTGTTTGTTCGCTTTCTATTTGCTCTTCATGGCATATGTAATGATGCGTCCATACCAACTTGAGCGCATAATGCATTTTGTGCACGGAGATCCGAATGGACAGCATAATTATCAACTCTGGCAGGGAATTATCGGTTTTGGCAACGGCGGTTTGATTGGAGTCGGACCCGGCGAAAGCCGACAGCGGGATTTGTTCCTGCCGGAATCCTACAACGATTTTGTCTATTCGATTGTTGGAGAAGAGTATGGATTGCTCGGCACAATGTTTGTGCTCGGTGCATTTTTATTTGTAATGCTTCGCGGATTTAGAATTGCAAAACATACGAAAGATAATTTTGCCAGATTCCTTGCTGTTGCCATCTCAAGCACAATCACATTGTATGCATTGGTAAATGCCAGCGTTGCACTGGGACTTCTTCCTACCACCGGTTTGCCAATGCCGTTTATTAGTTATGGTGGTTCATCTCTTGTGTTATCGGCGTTTTCTATCGGTGTGCTGCTGAATATTTCCGCGCATACGGATTTACATCCACGAGCCGCAAAAACAGAAAAGGCAAATATAGAAATGCTTGGATCAGAAACCGGTCTAGGAAAAGTGTATTAACGCGTGGCAAACGAACAGCTAAAAATTCTAATAGCAACCGGCGGAACCGGCGGGCATGTGTTTCCGGCAATTGCTATAGCTGACGAAATAAAAAAGCTGAGGACAGATGCTGAAATCTTATTTGTCGGAACTAAAGGAAAAATTGAATCGCGCGTTGTCCCTCAAAAAGGATATTCGTTAGCGTTCATTTGGATCAGCGGATTGCATCGCAGTTTACGTTTGGACAATTTGCTGTTTCCAATAAAAGTTGTTGTTTCGCTTGTACAATCGTTCTTTCTCATTAAACGGTTTCAGCCGAATATCGTAATTGGAACCGGTGGATATGTATGCGGGCCTGTTCTATATGTTGCATCGCTTTTTGGAATCCCATTCGTAATTCATGAGTCAAACAGTTTTCCGGGAATTACGACTAGAATGCTGTCAACAAGAGCTACGAGAGTCTTTACTGCATTTATTGAAACGGTTCGTTGGCTGAAACGAAAAGACAATATTGAATTAATGGGCACACCGACACGCAATGTGCTTGGAACTGTATCGCGTGAAGAAGGAATTAATTTTTTCAATCTTGATTTATCGAAAAAAACCATATTTGTTTTTGGCGGCAGTCTTGGTGCTGCTTCTATCAATGAAGCAGTAAAATTATTGGTAAATGTATTTATTGAATCAGATATCCAATTGATTTGGCAAACAGGCAAAACCGATACGATGCTGGCAAAGGAAATGGCAACAATGAAAAATTGCCGGGTAAGTACTTTCATCGATAAAATGGAATATGCTTACTCTGCTACTGATGTGGTCGTTTGTAGATCTGGCGCAACAACATTAGCGGAATTAACTCGGCTCGGCAAGGCATCAGTATTGATTCCATATCCGCATGCAGCCGCAGATCACCAGACATTCAATGCGCAGACACTGGTTAATGCCGGTGCCGCAATAATGATTGCTGATCAGCATGTGAAGATGAAATTAAAAGATGCGATTTTTTCAATTATAAATAATGAAGAGAAATGCCGACAAATGAGTGAAGCAAGCCGGACACTTGGAAAACCAAATGCCGGCAAAGAAATCGCACAAAGAATTCTTGAATTGGCAAAATAATCGTCAATGATAAAATATATACAGAAGAGAGATAGATGTTCAGCTCAATAAAGAAATTGCATTTTATCGGAATCGGCGGAATCGGTATGAGCGGTATCGCGGAAATATTGCTCGATCAAGGATTTAAAGTCAGCGGCTCTGACCGTGCACTTTCTGAAATCACCGAACGTTTGCAAAACCTTGGCGCTGTAACGTTCGAAGGACATTGCGCAAGCAACATTGCGAACGATGTGGATACAGTTGTTTATTCATCCGCTGTACAATTAGACAATCCAGAAATTCTTGAAGCACAACGGCGAAAAATTCCCATTGTGCGCAGAGCCGAAATGCTTGCTGAAGTAATGCGTCTGAAATATGGAATAGGAATCGCCGGCACGCATGGGAAAACTACAACGACATCGATGACAAGTCTCATTCTAATGGAAGGCGGACTTGATCCGACCGTTATAGTTGGAGGAAAATTGAGCGGGCTTGGCGGAACGAATGCGCGGCTTGGGCACGGAGAATTTATTGTAGTTGAAGCAGACGAATATGATCGATCGTTTTTATCTATTTCGCCTACAATTGCTGTTCTTACAACACTGGAGACTGACCATCTCGATTGTTATCGGGATTTAGAAGATATCAAAAGTGCATTTATTCAATTCGCTAATAAAGTGCCATTCTATGGATTCATTGTCTTATGTCTCGATGAGCCGGCGCTTTTAGATATAATGCCAAATCTAAGCAAGAAGAAAATTATAACGTACGGGCTTAGTCCGCAAGCGGATGTTCAAGCAGTTGACATCCGGTATAAAGATAATACAACAACCTTTTCAATTATACGCAGCAATAAAGAACTTGGCACAATCACACTTCAAGTTCCGGGCAACCATAATGTACAGAATTCACTTGGTGCAATTGCCGTTGGGTTAGAGCTTGGTGTTCCATTTGAAAAAATTAAATCAGGAATTGAAAAGTTTTCAGGCGTCTATCGCAGATGGGAAATGAAAGGCGAAGTGAATGGCATAACGGTTTATGATGATTACGCACATCACCCGACTGAATGCAGGGCAACTCTTTCCGGTGTAAAATCTGGATGGCGCCGTCGGGTAGTGTGCGTATTTCAGCCGCACCTTTACAGCCGCACAAGGGATTTCTATGAAGATTTCGGCAAGTCATTTCTTTTATCTGATATGCTTGTTGTAACAGACGTATATCCGGCGCGTGAGGAGGCAATTCAAGGCATCACTGGCGAATTGATTGTGAATGCTGCAAAGCAGTTTGGACACAAAGATGTTCATTACGTTTCTGATAAGACAAAGATTCCTGCATTTCTTAAAACCGTCGTCAAATCTGGTGACATAGTTATTACAATGGGCGCAGGTGATATTTGGAAGTACGCTGAAGAATTTCTAAAACAATATTCAATGAAATGATTTCACTGACCGACATACAGAAATTTCTTCGCGGCAATATCGCTGTTGATATGCCAATGGTAAATTACACGTGGATGAAAGTTGGCGGGCCGGCGGATTTCTTTATCGAACCGGCAGACAAGGATGATTTGATTTCCATTATAAAATATTTCTATGAGCATAATTATTCATGGCTAATACTGGGACGCGGCAGTAACATTCTCGTTAGTGATGAAGGAATTCGCGGTGCTGTAATCAATATTGAAAATTCATTTTCAAGCATCCGCATAGAAAACGGTCTTGTGTTCGCTGAAGCCGGCGTACGATTGACAAAGTTTGTGGATTTCTGCATACAAACTGAGCTTGCTGGCGTAGAAATGCTTGCTGGAATTCCTGGTACTATCGGCGGTGCGGTGGCAATGAATGCAGGTGCGCACGGCGGAGAAATTGCGGATCATCTTGTTGAAGTGGAAGTTATTCATGAAGGCATTTTACAGCGAATTCAAAAAGATGAAAAATCGTTTACATATCGGCATTCTTGTTTTGCCGGTGACGTTATATTGGGTGCATCTTTCCAATTAAAGCATGGAGATAAAGAAAAACTTTCATCGACACGACGCGAGTTTATTTTAAAGCGCAATGAAACACAACCGCTTGAATATCCAAATCTCGGCAGTGTATTCAAGAATCCGCCGAACACATTTGCAGCAAAATTGATTGAGCAGGCGGGACTCAAAGGCAAGCGCGTAGGTGATGCGCAGGTTTCAGAAAAGCATGCGAACTTTATTGTCAATCTTGGCAATGCAAAAGCAGCAGACATAGTAAGGCTGATCGATTTAATAAAACGCACGGTTTATCAGAATTCCGGTTTAATGCTGGAGTTAGAAGTAAAGTTAGCTGGGTTTTCGAATTTTGCAAAGGAAGCAACATGAGCGAAATAAAACCTAAAACTGCCGGAGTGTTAATGCTCATCTTTATTGCAATTTGTCTTGTATTCGGTGCAAATGCATGGAAATCAAGTTTGAAAATAAAACAAATAAAAATCGACGGCAACCGAATTGTCGGGGAAAATGAGATTCTTCAACTTACACAGTTACAAATGAATACGCTTCTATATGACATTGATTTAACGGCTATTCAAAAAAATGTAATGAGTCATTATTATATAAAAGATGTAGTGGTGGAACGTAATTTGCCAAATTCTATCCATATACAAGTTGTTGAACGTATTCCGATTGTAATAGTGAACCGTCCAGAAACAATGTATTTAGATGAAAGCGGTTTAGTGCTTCCCAAAAGTATATCACATAGATTATTTGATTTACCGATGATCAGCGGAATTTCTGAAAGCGAATCGTTAGCACTGGGTTCAACTATTAAGCAGCAAGACGTAATTGAAGCATTGCAATTAGTAGCTGCGATGAAAACGGTAAATCGTCCGATGTATCATAATATTTCAGAAGTGCAGGTGCGGAACGGCGGCGACATTATTCTTTATTCAACAGAAGACGGTGTGCCTATCATCTTTGGTCGAGGTGAAATGCCAAGCAAACTTGTGCGGTTAGAAACTTTTTGGAACGATGTAGTACATACACGAGGCACGCAATTATTGCAGTATATAGATTTACGCTATGAGGATCAGATTGTAGCGCGCTGGAATTCAGAACCATCGGCGAAAAAAAGCCTGTAACGGCAAAGCTCTGATGGAAAAACTATTGACTATGAGGATGTAAAATGGAACAAGACATTGCAGTTGGCTTAGATATTGGAACAACGAAAGTGTGCGCAATCGTCGCATCGCCGGATGATAATTTTCCTGGCAAATTGAAAATTCTTGGAATAGGTAAAAGCGCGTCAGAAGGACTTACACGCGGTGTGGTGACGAACATCGAAAAAACAGTTCGATCCATTCAAGCAGCTGTGCAGGATGCTGAACAGCAATCTGGCGTGAAAATCACAACCGTCACAGTTGGAATTGCTGGTGATCATATCCAGAGTTTTCAAAGCCGCGGCGTTATCAGTATCAGCAGGCCGGAAAATGAAATAACACAGGAAGATGTTGATCGTTTGATCGAAGACACAAAACGTGTTGCGCTTCCGCTCGACAGAAAAATTATTCACGTCATTCCGCAGCAATTTATTGTCGATGGACAGGATGGAATTTATGATCCGGTTGGAATGTCTGGCGTGCGAATGGAAGCAGTTGTTCATATTATCACCGGACTTGTGACTGCAGCTCAAAATATTTACAAATGTGTTCAACGCGCCGGTTTGCATGTAAATGATATGGTACTTGAACCTCTTGCATCAAGCTATGCGGTACTGGATGATGAAGAAAAGGAAGTCGGTGTGGCATTGCTGGATATCGGAGGTGGTACTACGGATCTCGCAGTTTTTGAAGAACGCACAATCCGCCATACTGCGGTGATTGGTATTGCCGGCAGAAAAGTTACAGATGACATTCGCAAGGGTTTTGGTATTCTGACAGATCAAGCTGAAAGAACAAAAGTTGAATATGGTTTTACGTACGAACCGGCAATTGTAGATAATCAGCCAATTCAACTTCCCGGTATTGGCGGCCGTGCACCGATAGATATTGACAAACGGCTTCTTTGTAAAGTAATACAGCCGCGGATGGAAGAGATTCTGGAATTTGCCGCAATGGAGATCAAGCGCTCTGGATATTCCAAACATCTGTCCGCAGGTGTAGTGCTTACGGGCGGCGGCTCGCTTATCAAAGGAACTGCCGATCTTGCTAAAGAAGTTCTTGGGATGCCGGTTAAGATTGGAATTCCCGGCGGGTTTAGTTCTGGACTTGTACGAGAAATTGAAAATCCTATTTACGCAACCGGAGTTGGATTAGTAATGCACGAATTGAGAAACCGGGACCGATCTGCAGTTAAAGCCGTTATCCAAGATGGAAAAGGGAAAACGATTTTCCAAAAAATGAAATCTTGGTTTGATGAATTATAAGTGAAAAGCAAATAAAAAGTAAAAAGAATAATGTTAGAGGTCTGTGTGCACGATTATAGAAAGCTTGATATATACAAACGATCTATTGTAATTACTAAAGTGGTCAAACAGCTAATATCAGCTTCTCTAAAAACGAATTGTATACAATGGCGTCTCAATTTTATAAAGCGGCAGATTCGATAGCATTAAACATCACATGAAGATCTGGAAATGAATCAAAACGAGAATTTTTGAAGTCTTTAATTTGCTCTATACGTTCTGGTTACGAATGTGGTTACTGTGCGGATATTACAATGGTTCAGAATTATATTTCAAAAATGAATATTCGAAACTGATAAAAAAATAAATGGAATTATTTCAATGCTTATCGGACTTAAACTTAACATTATTTTTTATTAAATGATTTTAAGTAATAAACATAAATTTATTCAACAACCCAAATCACAAATCAAAAGGAGAATTAACCGTGCCTATCGAACTTGATATCCCATCTGGTAGAGGAGCGAGAATTCGTGTAATTGGTGTCGGCGGCGGAGGCGGCAATGCCGTTAACAGCATGATCGACAAAGGACTTGCCGGCGTTGATTTTGTTTCCATAAATACAGATCTGCAAGCGTTGGAACGCAGCAAAGCTGAGCACAAACTTCAAATTGGAAAAAATCTTACGCGCGGACTTGGCGCAGGTTCAGATCCAAGCATTGGTTTTCGTGCTGTTGAAGAAGACCGAGAAGAAATTGCTCAATCGTTAAGCGGTTGTGATATGGTTTTCATTACAGCAGGAATGGGCGGCGGCACCGGAACCGGCGGCGCTCCATTGGTAGCAAATATTGCAAAAAGCGTTGGTGCGCTTGTAGTCGGCATCGTTACTAAACCGTTTAGCAGTGAAGGTAAAAAACGAAATGAACAAGCCCTGCTTGGAATTGAAGAGCTGAAAAAGAATGTGGATACACTTATCGTCATTCCAAATCAGAAACTTCTTGATCTTATAGATCGCCGTACTCCAATTATGGAAGCGTTCGAAATTGCCAATCAAGTGCTCTATAATGCTACGCGTGGAATCTCGGAAGTTATCACCGTTCCCGGATATATCAATGTAGACTTTGCTGATGTCCGCACCATAATGAGAGAAATGGGCGATGCGTTAATGGGTACCGGAATAGCAACAGGCGATAACCGCGCGACTGAAGCAGCGCAAATGGCTATATCAAGTCCGCTGCTTGAAGGCGTCTCTATCGCCGGTGCGCAGGGTATTCTTATCAACATCACAGGCGGCAAGGAACTTAGTCTTACCGAGGTGGACGAAGCTACGAAGGTCATTCACGAAGCAGCAGGCGAAGAAGCGAACGTAATTCTTGGTACCGTAATTGATGATAACATGACGGAAGAAATTATGGTAACCGTCATTGCTACAGGCTTCAATAAACGTGTTGCGGCAGCTCAGCGGCCTGCAAGACCAATTGCAAAATTGATTGACCATGTGCCTGTTGGTCCCACAGAATTGCAGCGGTTCGATGTACCGACTTATGCCCGGCGTGGTGTCGAAATTCCTAATACACCGCTTCGCGAAGTTGGAATGCGCGAAAAAATTGATAAGTCAGATACAGAACGACCTGCATTTCTTAGAAAAATTATGGACTAAAAATAAAGTCGTCCCATATTGAAAAAATGAATTATCATCACTTCTCTCTTGCACGGTGAGAATGAAGGATGGTTCACAAATCTCCGGTTTTCCAGTTCAGAGTTGTTATCCCTGGTACTCCGGAGTTTTTGTTTAATAATTTCTTGCTTTAATGAAACCTTTATCGTATTATTACGATATAAGAACTATGGGAACATCAAAGAAAGAATCTTTTAGCAGCAGCCAAAATCGGCTTGCGGATCTTGCGAAAGCGCTGGCTCATCCGGCACGCATAGCGATACTCGAGTTTCTTGCAAAGAAAGATACATGTATCTGCGGTGACATCGTCGAAGAACTTCCTTTATCTCAGGCAACTGTTTCACAGCATCTTGCTGAATTGAAACGTGTCGGCCTTATTAAGGGTGAAATTGAAGGTCCGCGTGTCTGTTATTGTATCAATAAAATAGAATGGAGCGAAGCGAAACAACTCCTGTCTCAATTTCTTATTAAAGTAAAGAAATGTTGTTGATATTTTTTTTCCATTAATCAATCGTAATATTGCGATTAATAATTAAAGGAAAATATAGATGAACTCGGAACAAGAAATAAAAGAAATGGTAAAAGAAAAATACGGAGTCATAGCTAATCAATCAAAGGAACAAAACCAATCTTCATGCTGCGGCAGTGGATGTGGATGCTCGAATGTTGAGTTTTCTATTATGTCAGAAGATTACACAAAACTTTCTGGTTATGTTCCTGATGCCGATCTTGCATTGGGATGCGGATTGCCGACAGAGTTTGCTAAGATCAAACCGGGAGACATAGTAGTTGATCTTGGTTCAGGTGCAGGAAATGACTGTTTTATTACGCGATCCATTGTGGGTGAAACTGGACGAGTTATTGGAATAGAATAGATATGGTGGAAGCAATGATAGAAAAAGCAAAATTCAATGCAAAAAAATTAAGTTTCTATAATGTTGAATTTCGCCTTGGCGATATTGATAAAATACCGATTGAAAATAATACTGCGGATGTAGTAGTCAGCAATTGTGTGATGAATCTCGTTCCAAATAAACAAAAAGCATTTTCCGAAGCATTCCGAATTATCAAACCAGGCGGACATTTTAGCATCTCAGATATTGTTCTTCAAGGAGAACTTCCGAATGATTTACGCAAAGAGGTGACGTTGTATGCCGGATGTGTAGCGGGAGCAGTCCAGAAAGAAGAATATTTGCGAATTATTAAAAATGCTGGATTCACAAATGTCGCTATTCAGAAAGATCGGAAAATTGATGTACCGAATGAAGTTCTCAAAAAGTTTTTGACGGTAGAGCAGCTTCAATCGTACAAACAAAGTTGTGTTGGAATTTTGAGTATTACGGTGTACGCAGAGAAACCCTAGAATAATGTTTGATCTATGAAAGAACTAAATAGTGGAACAGACTATTGGATTTATTGGCGGCGACGAGATGAAAAGATAATATTAATAGATGAAAACGAGCCGGAAAA
Organism: Ignavibacteriota bacterium; assembly: GCA_963833465.1. Classification (GTDB taxonomy): domain Bacteria; phylum Bacteroidota; class Ignavibacteria; order UBA10030; family UBA10030; genus Fen-1298. The sequence goes on from CAWHXW010000003.1 coordinate 496,577, forward strand.
CTCCCAAAAAAAATTGTCGTGACTGATGTCAATGCAAATGTTTTGCAAAAACTGAAAAAAGTGATGGATTTAGTGCCAGTAGAACCGTTAGTTGAAGAAAAATCTGTAATTAAAGGATTTTATCAGAATAAATTGAAAGCACTTTATAAAAAACTGAAAAGTTAAATTTGTATAATTTAATATGAATAAACCAATTGCAAAGATCGTCAAACAGCGCTTCTCATGCCGCACGTATCTTGATAAACCAATTGAAGAAGATCATCAGAAATTATTGATTGATTTTATGGATTCAAATCGTGAAGTGCCGTTTGGAACGAACGTGAGGTTTACACTTGTTGCTGCTACTGAAAATGACAGAAAATCCTTAAAAGGACTTGGTACTTACGGTTTCATCAAGAACGCAGCAGGATTCATCGTCGGAACAGTGGAACAAGGATCAAAAAACCTTGAAGACTATGGATATTTAATGGAACGCGCCGTTCTATTTGCCACTGATATAGGATTAGGAACCTGCTGGCTTGGTGGGTCTTTTACAAAAAGCAATTTTGCAAAAAAGATTTCTGCGGCAAACACAGAAATAGTACCGGCAGTTATAGCTGTTGGATATATTGCAAGCAACAATAATATCAGAGGTCAGATACGTATGCGTGCCGGCGCCCAGCACAGGTTCCCCAAAGAAAAATTATTCTTTGATGGAGTATTCGATAATCCAATTGATGAAGCAGATATAGGTGTGTATGCTGATCTGCTCGAAATGGTACAATGGGCTCCTTCGGCTTCGAACAAACAGCCTTGGCGAATTATTCGAATTAAGAATGCATGGCATTTTTATCTCAAGCGTACAGTAGGATATGGAAAAGGCACGATGACTTTCAACTTACTGCGACTTGCAGATTTACAGCGAGTAGATATGGGTATTGCAATGTGTCATTTCGATCTTGCTGCGCATGAACTCGGCTTGCAGGGCTCTTGGGTTATTGATGAGCCAAAATTAATTAAACCTGAAAATACCGAATATATAGTCAGCTGGATCATCTAACAAAAGGAATTTTGCGGAACTATAATTTGATACTTCAAGTTTTATTGTTGTAATTAAATGTATTCATTCTTTTTACTGAGCATTATTTGAGAAACGAACTTTATGGCAAGAAAAATATCAAATGATGGTCATGCATCAAAATTTCACAACTTATCTATGACAAACGAACATAGGAAGATCGAAAAGAGTCTCGGAATTTCTATCGCTCTCAATGCAGTTATTTTTATTGTCGAACTCGTCGGTGGTATCTTCACAAACAGTCTCGCTCTAATCTCCGATTCGCTTCACAATTTAAGCGATTTCTTTGCGCTAATTTTAACCTTGATTGCTTCAAAAGTTGTTCAATGGAAATCGAATTCTGAAAAATCGTACGGCTATGTCCGTATCGAAATCTTTGCGGCATTCATAAATGCGATAGCACTTGTATTGATTGGAATATATGTGATTTATGAAGGTATTCAGCGATTTTTATATCCAGAACCTGTTGCTGGCGGCTGGATGCTCGTTATTGCTATTATCGGTTTTACTGGAAATGCAGCAGCGACTTTCATATTAAAGACGCATGTACATCACGATCTCAACATGAAGAGTGCATACCTGCATCTTCTTACTGATGCTCTCGAATCCTTTGCAGTAGTAATAGTTGCTATAATTATTTCGTGGCAAAATTGGCGTTTGCTTGATCCGCTTGTTTCAATTGCAATCGGATTATTTATCATTTGGAGCGCTTGGGGGATTATCTCAGAGACGGTACACATTCTTACTGAAGGAACACCACGAGGAATAGATCTAAATGAGGTTGCAGCATATATCCAATCGTTCCCAGGAGTGGAGAATGTTCATCATTTGCATATATGGGGATTGTCTTCTCGAGTGCGGGCATTAAGTGCGCATATTGTTGTTAAAGACCAATTGATTAGTGATGGAAATACAATCAATTCACAATTGGAACAGGAGTTAGAACATCGATTTGGTATCAATCATCCTACATTTCAATTAGAATCTTCTGTTTGTAAAGATCAGGAATTGGTGGTAGATATCAAACATACTGGGCATTAAATATTGCATCATGAAAATTCTTATTCTTTGTACCGGCAATTCTTGTAGAAGTCAGATGGCAGAAGCATTTCTCAAGTCGTTCGATTCGAAGCTGGAAGTTTTTTCTGCCGGTACCAATCCAGCACCGCGTATTTCGTCACCTGCAATTCAGGTAATGAAAGAAATTGGCATAGACATCAGCGGCGGATATCCAAAATCGGTTGACCAGTTCACCGACAAACCGTTTGACTACGTTATCACAGTCTGTGATCATGCAAAAGAAACCTGTCCGGTTTTTATTGGAACGGTTGGAAATCGAATGCACTTTGGATTTGATGATCCGGCGGGTGCGACCGGTACTGAGGAAGAAGTGATTTCAGTATATCGACTTATACGAGATGAGATGAAAGAACTATTCTATAATTTCTATACTACAAAATTACGACCTTCTCGAGATTAATTATAGGATGTTCTGATCAACAATATAATGACGGTAATTCAGAAAAGCTTATAGCTATTCGAACAAATGTTTCTATGCAAACATGCAATTGTCAAACTGCGAAGAACAGAGCACGACGAAATTCAAATGCAGAATATTATATTCTTGGAAACATTCAAACACCGGGAGGTGCAATTCCGCAAATCTCGTCTCGACTCAATGTGAAAGATTATCTTGGTGCTTTCAGAGTCCGCTGGGGAATTCTTCGAGATCGGTATCGTGTTAATCCAGGGCTGTATGCTGTTGGTACACCGAATGAACATTCTGATGTTCTCGTTACCGCAAATTATAAACTCTCCTTCGATACAGTACGTAAGAATCTTAGAGAATTGAATGTATGGCTTCTGGTTTTGGATACGAAAGGAGTTAATGTCTGGTGTTCAGCAGGAAAAGGGACATTCGGAACAAAAGAACTTGTTAATTGTATAAAGTCATCTTCACTTGATAAAATAGTTCAGCACAAACGAATTATCCTTCCACAGCTTGGCGCTGTTGGAGTTGCTGCGCATTCAGTTAAAGAATCTTCCGGATATACTGTGATGTACGGACCAGTCAGAGCGGCTGATATTCCAGCATTTATACAGACAAGTTATAAAACAACGAAAGAAATGAGACGAGTACATTTTGGATGGTATGATCGTTTAAAACTTATCCCAAATGAGATCATCTATAATTTACGATACCTTGTCTTGTTATTAATATTCTTTTCTATTCTTTCAGGGATTAATGATGACGGATTTTCACTTCGGCAGGCATTTGAATATTTTAAATTGCTCTCAGTAATAATTTTTGCAGGATATATTTCTGGAATTGTTTTGACACCTCTTTTGCTCCCGTTTCTTTTTTTCCGCAGTTTTTCTTTTAAAGGATTTCTTGCAGGAGCCGTTGTTTCATCAATTATTGTGTTGACAAAGATATTTGAAAACACTATCTATACTATTCCAATAATATTTTTTCTTCTTTCTGGTATATCATCATTTCTTGCAATGAATTTTACCGGAGCATCAACATATACTTCACTTGCCGGAGTTAAGAAAGAAATGAGAATTGCAGTGACCAGGTACAGATTGCTTCCGGAGTGATTGCGGCAATTTTCGTCATCCTTAACAGCATACTTAAAGTAAGATAATGCGATGAACAGACTAAGATATTATTCTGAAGTTGTAACTCTTCAGTTGATTGAAGAGAAGTGCAATAACTGCGGTATGTGTATCAAGGTATGCCCACATGAAGTTTTTGAGCTGAAAGATAAAAAGGTTCGCATTATCGGTCATGATTTTTGTATGGAATGCGGTGCATGTAAAAAGAATTGTCCGGAGGGAGCGATACTACTCGATGTTGGAGATGGATGCGGATGCGCGGCAGGAATTATTCAAGGTGCTTTTAATGGAACAGCTCCAACATGTGGCAGTCCAAACGAAGGTCTATGTTGTAATTAGCACAATAAAGTAAAAAGTAAAGAGAAAGATTGCCGGTGATGTCTCTGAAAGATCAATTATTTGTGAAACTTGCATTGCGATTCAGAAATAAGTATTTTAACGACAAAGAAAGTATTTGTCGTCTCTTCATAATTATTTAGTACATAAAAAGGATTTTTCGATGAACACTAAACCAGATCAAGCGGCAGCAACTTTTATTAACGGATTTAACTGTGCACAAGCGGTATTCTCTTCTTATGCAGAAGAGTTTGGTATTGATCGAACCGAGGCACTTAAAATCTCATGTGGGTTCGGCGCAGGGATGGGACGTCGTCAAGAAGTGTGTGGTGCTGTATCAGGAGCTATTATGCTTATAGGCAGCAAATGCGGTAAGACAATAAGAGAAGACAATACTGCAACTGATTTAACTTATAAACTTGTAAGAGAATTATCTGATAAATTTATTGCCAAGCATGGAAGCATTTCTTGCAAAGAATTACTTGGCTGCAATCTTCTAACACCGGAAGGCCAGCAATTCTTTAAAGAAAACAATTTTAGAGATATCAAATGCGCTCGATATGTTCATGATGCATCAGAATTAGTTGAAACGATCCTGGAAAAAGAATAAAGTAATGAAAAATGAAGGTGAAATATTTCTTGGCTCTCTCCAGAAATTTTCATATCTTTAATAAGCATGATTACTTTTAATTATCAAATAGCTCTTATGCCTCAATAGCTTTTCCTTCGATTACCGGGGCATCTATACTCCCTGCTTTTCATTTATTAAAAAGTGAAGATTCAAATCAATATTAATGAAAAATAACGAACTTGCACGCCGTCGAACATTCGCCATTATTAGTCACCCTGACGCTGGAAAAACCACACTTACAGAAAAACTGTTGCTATTCGGCGGGGCAATTCACACGGCAGGCGCCGTGAAAAGCAATAAAATTACTAAGACCGCTACTTCTGACTTCATGGAAATTGAAAAGCAGCGCGGAATTTCTGTTGCAACTTCAGTGATGGGTTTTGAATATAATGGATATAAAGTCAATATTTTAGACACACCAGGCCACAAAGATTTTGCCGAAGATACATATAGAACTCTCACTGCCGTAGATAGCGTCATCCTTGTTATTGATTGTGCAAAAGGTGTAGAAGAACAAACTCGAAATCTCATGAATGTCTGCCGGATGCGAAGCACACCTGTAATAGTGTTTATAAATAAATTAGACAGAGAAGGACGTGACCCATTCGCTCTTCTTGACGAATTGGAAAGAGAACTCGGTATTCATACAAGACCTCTTACATGGCCTATCGGAATGGGAAACCGATTTCAAGGTGTGTACAGCTTGTTCGAAAAACAATTGAAGCTTTTCTCTCCCAATAAAACACGCATCTCAAATGACATTGTTGCTATTGACGATCTTGCCAGTTCATTCCTTGATGAAAGCATAGGAGCGGATTCAGCTGCTAAACTTCGAGAAGAAGTTGGAATAATTGAAGGAGTGTTTGAACCATTCGATGAGGCACACTACCGCGATGCATATCTTGCACCTGTCTTTTTTGGAAGTGCAATTAATAATTTTGGTGTAAAAGAATTATTAGATACTTTTGTGGAAATCGCTCCCTCGCCGCAGCCGAGGGAAACAAACATTAGAAAAATTAATCCAGATGAAGAATTATTCAGCGGATTTATTTTTAAAATTCATGCTAATCTCGATCCACATCACCGAGATCGTATTGCTTTTTGCAGGGTTTGTTCAGGCAAGTTCGAAAAGAATAAATATTATCTTCACACTCGTTTAGAAAAAGAAGTCCGCTTCGGTACACCAACAAGTTTTATGGCAAATGAAAAAAGCATTATCGATGAAGCATACCCCGGCGATGTCGTTGGTTTGTACGACACCGGTATCTTTAAAATCGGCGATACATTGACAGAAGGTGAACAGTTCGTCTTCAAAGGTATTCCGAGATTCTCACCTGAAGTTTTTCAGCAATTAATCAATAAAAATCCCTTCAAAGCGAAACAATTAGAAAAGGGAATTCGCCAGCTTTCGGATGAAGGTGTCGCACAACTTTTTGTCCGTCAACAGGGTAATATAAAAATAGTCGGCACTGTTGGTGAAATGCAGTTCGAAGTAATAAAATTTAGGTTGCTGCATGAATATGGAGCAGATTGTGAAATGCAATCTTTGAATATTTACAAAGCGTTTTGGTTCACTTCTTCAAATAAAGAACAACTTGAACGTTTTCAAGACCTTCAGAACTACCATGTTGCTTATGATAAGGATGATCATCCTGTTTATCTTGCTGAAGGAACGTGGTCATTCAATACGGCAAAGGAAATGTTCCCTGATATTGAGTTTCATCTTACATCAGAGTTCAAAACCGATGTAGACATTGTTCAAAACATCGAACAATGGGGAAAAGCTTGAATAATTTCTCAAACTATAATTTTGTATATCATTTTTGATAAACACATGTAAGCAGTGATTTCCGAAGTTCTACTTCCAATTTTGCAAATTATAAGTCCTAATCTTGCAAAATTGCGAATTCTATTTGAAGTTGTGAACATATTTTGCGAAATTTAACACTGATTTATCCTGCTAGGATGGAACGATTCTTGCCAGATAATTGAGATTAACATCATTAACGACTAACAGAAAAGAGACAAATACAATGTCAGATGCAAAAACCGAACGAAAAAAAGTCACTATTGACGGTAACGAAGCAGCTGCCTACGTTGCTCATAAACTAAACGAGGTCATTGCAATTTATCCAATTACACCTTCCTCCAATATGGGTGAGTGGGCGGATGAATGGTCAGCGCAGGGACGAAAAAATTTATGGGGCACGGTTCCGCAAGTTATTGAAATGCAGAGTGAAGGCGGAGCCGCCGGCGCTGTGCACGGTGCTTTGCAAACTGGAGCACTTTCCTGCACATTTACAGCTTCACAGGGATTGCTGTTAATGATCCCCAATATGTTTAAAATTGCTGGCGAGTTAACTTCAACGGTTTTTCATATTGCTGCCCGCACAGTTGCAACTCATGCGCTTTCAATCTTTGGCGATCATAGCGATGTGATGGCTACACGACAATGCGGTTGGGGGATGATGTGTGCAAATTCAGTGCAGGAGACAATGGATCTTGCGCTCATTTCGTATGCATCAACATTTGAATCGCGAATACCATTCATTCACTTTTTTGATGGTTTCCGCACATCGCATGAAGTTATGAAAATCGAACAATTGAGTGATGCAGATTTTAGCGCAATGATTGATGATGATTTAATTCAGAAACACCGCGAACGTGCACTTTCGCCGGATCATCCGGTTCTTCGCGGCTCTGCGCAAAATCCCGATGTTTTTTTCCAGGCACGCGAAGCAGCAAATTTATATACGAATGCGGCTCCTGACATAGTACAAAAAACAATGGACAAATTTGCAAAACTTGTCGGGCGTGAATATAAATTATTTCAATATGTTGGTGCACCGGATGCCGAACGAGTAATCATTATGATGGGTTCAGGAGCTGAAACTGCACAGGAAACAGTAGAGTATTTAATTGAGAAAGGTGAGAAAGTTGGTTTAATAAAAGTGCGTCTTTATCGTCCATTCTCGATCGAGCATTTTGTAAATTCGCTGCCCGCATCAGTTAAGAATATTGCAGTACTAGATCGCACAAAAGAATCCGGTGCAGTCGGAGAGCCGCTTTATCTTGATATCATTACAGCATTGAATGAATCTGTCGCAACGGGCAAAACGTCATTTAAATCTATGCCGGGTGTCATTGGCGGCCGTTATGGATTATCATCAAAAGAATTTACACCGACAATGGTAAAAGCGGTATTTGACGAAATGAAAAAACCGCAGCCGAAGAATCACTTCACCGTAGGAATCAACGATGATGTATCACACACTAGTTTGGAATATGATACAAACTTTAGCGTTGAGAAAGATGATGTTGTTCGTGCAATTTTTTACGGCTTAGGTGCAGATGGCACGGTTGGAGCCAATAAAAATTCAATTAAAATTATTGGTGAAGACACTGATAATTATGCACAAGGTTATTTCGTTTATGATTCTAAAAAATCCGGTTCTACAACTACATCCCATCTGCGTTTTGGTCCGCGCCCGATTCATTCTATTTATCTCATAGACCGCGCAAGTTTTGTTGCTTGTCATCAATGGTTTTTCCTTGAAAAGTTTGACGTTTTGCAAGCGGCAATTCCCGGCGGCACATTCTTGCTTAATAGTATCTACGGCAAAGATGAAGTTTGGAATCAATTACCGCGCCATATTCAGAAACAGCTCATCGACAAAAAGATGAAACTATTCGTCATCGACGCTTATGAAGTTGCGAAAAAAACTGGAATGGGAAGCCGAGTTAATACTATTATGCAAACCTGTTTCTTCGCTATCTCCGGGGTTTTGTCGAAAGAAGAAGCGATAAAAGCAATTAAATATTCTATTAAAAAAACATATGGCAGAAAAGGTGAAGCAGTCGTCGAAAAAAATTATAAGGCGGTCGATCAAACACTTGAAAATCTTTTCGAAGTAAAAATTCCTTCAAGTGTGACAAGCACTATGGAAATGCCGCCGGCAGTTTCTGATAAAGCACCTGATTTTGTTAAAAATGTTTTAGCAAAAATTATTGCCGGCAATGGTGACCAAATTCCAGTGTCTGCCATGCCGAATGATGGCACATTCCCAACAGCTTCTGCACAGTGGGAAAAGCGAAACATCGCACTGGAAATTCCAGTTTTAGAAATGGACATTTGTATCCAATGCAACAAGTGCGCAATTGTATGTCCGCATGCTGCGATTCGTACAAAGGTATACGATCCGGCAAAGCTTGCATCTGCTCCTGCAACCTTTAAGTCGATGGATTACAGAGGACCTGAGTATAAAGGAATGAAGTATTCAGTTCAAGTGGCTCCGGAAGATTGTACTGGATGCAATCTATGCGTGGAATTTTGCCCGGCAAAGAGCAAGAAAGAAGCAAAGGTAAAGGCAATCAACATGAAGCCCCAGCCGCCAATTCGTGAACAAGAAAAAGCAAATTATGAGTTCTTCCTCAGTTTGCCCGAAGTCGATCGACGAAACGTGAAAGTTGATTCAGTAAAAGGATCTCAATTTCTCCGTCCGTTGTTTGAATATAGCGGTGCTTGCTCTGGCTGCGGTGAAACACCTTATATCAAATTAGTTAGTCAATTGTTTGGTGACCGTATGATTGTTGCAAATGCCACAGGCTGCACATCCATCTTTGGAGGTAACCTGCCAACTACACCATGGGCACAGGATGTTAATGGACGAGGACCCGCATGGTCAAATTCACTGTTCGAAGACAACGCAGAATTTGGTCTCGGAATGCGTTTAACTGCTGATAAGTTGAACGCAATGGCAAAAGAATATATCACAAAACTATCAATTGATATCGGTGTTGATCTTGCGACAGCACTTATAGATGCGGTTCAGAAGAATGAAGCTGAAATCTATGAACAACGCGAACGTATTAAGATTCTTAAAAGCAAATTAGTATCTATCAATAAACCCGAAGCAAAGCGGCTATTGAGTATTGCAGATAACATGGTAAAACGAAGCATCTGGATTATGGGCGGTGATGGATGGGCGTATGATATCGGTTACGGTGGATTGGATCATGTTCTTGCCTCAGGAAAAAATGTAAATGTTCTTGTCCTTGATACAGAAGTATATTCCAATACTGGCGGTCAAATGTCAAAATCGACCAACCGTGCTGCGGTGGCAAAATTTGCAGCAGCCGGCAAGCCGACGGCAAAGAAAGATCTCAGCTTGATGGCGATGATGTATAATAATGTCTATGTGGCGCGCGTTGCGATGGGTGCAAATGATGCACAGACGGTACGTGCTTTTATCGAAGCAGAGGCATACGATGGTCCATCCATTATCATAGCATATTCACATTGCATCGCACATGGTATTGATATGGCACGCGGCATGACAGATCAAAAAATTGCAGTGGAGACCGGTTATTTTCCTCTTTTCCGATACAATCCCGAATTGATAAAAGAAGGAAAAAACCCATTTAAGCTTGATTCAAAAGCTCCAAAAGGTGCGCTTGCAGATTTAATATCAATGGAAACACGCTTCAACGTATTAACAAAAAGTGATCCTAACCGGGCACAAGAATTATTAAAATTGGCGGAAGAAGACATTAAAGTTCGCTGGGCACTCTACGAACAATTTGCACATGAAGGCGGCAGCATACAAGCTCCCGTAACAAACTAATTAAGATATAACTTCAATAATTAAATAAATTCAGACCGCCCTGGAACTCGCAGGGTGGATTCTGATGTTGCTTTTTGTGAAAGTGATTTCAATTTACTAATTAATAGAGGAGTGCAATAAATGGATTTATCGACAGCGTATCTTGGAATGAAATTAAAGAATCCTATCGTCGCCTCTGCGAGTCCCTTATCACGTTCTATGGATTCAATGCGCCGGCTTGAAGATGCAGGGGCCTCAGCCATTGTGATGCATTCGCTCTTTGAAGAGCAAGTCACAGATGAAGTTGAATCACTGGATTTTTACAAATCGTACGGAACGGAAAGTTACGCAGAAGCACTTACATATTTTCCTGATACTGGCGATTATCAATTTGCTCCGGAAGAATATTTGGAGCTTATTGCAAAAGCTGCTAACAAACTTGAAATACCAATTATTGCCAGTCTTAACGGTGTTACACCAGGCGGCTGGACTGGTTATGCAAAAAAGATGGAAGAAGCCGGAGCATCTGCGCTAGAATTAAATGTGTATTATATTCCAACAAGCGAAACAATGTCCGGTGTGGATGTAGAGAATCGTTATATAGAAGTGTTGAAACAAGTCCATAGTGCGATTAATATACCTGTTGCCGTGAAATTAAGTCCATTTTTTAGTTCTATTCCGAGTATAGCGCAACGCCTTGTGCACGAAGGAGCAGACGGATTAGTCACTTTTCAATCGATTTTATCAACCAGATATCGATCTTGATGAATTAGATGTCAAGCCGGGAGTTGGATTAAGCGATTCATACGCGAGCCGTTTGCCGATGCGGTGGATCGGAATTTTATTCGGAAAATTAAAAACAAGTCTCGCTGCAACAAGCGGTGTACATACGGCAGAAGATGTGTTGAAATTAACTATGGCCGGTGCAGATGTTACCATGATGTGTTCTGCGCTCTTGATGCATGGTCCGAAATATGTAAGCAAAGTGTTAAATGATGTTGTTCTTTGGATGAAGGAACATGAGTATGAATCCATCGAACAGATGAAGGGAAGCCTCAGTCATAAATCCATCGCAGAACCATCTGCCTATGAACGTGCAAATTATATGAAGGCGCTCAATCGCTATAAACTTCTTGTATAGGAACTGATTGCTCTTTCCATGTGTTATTGGTGAAGAGTAACAGTATGGAAAAAGCTGAAAAGAATAATATGAGAAAGAAAATTCTTGTGAAAGCACTCAGTAAAAATTTGGATAAAATGTCCAAGTCTTCTTGGGTACGTTCACTAAAAGATGGGGAAAATCTTATTTGCCCGTTTTGCGATCAGCCTATTCAACCATGCAAATCGAATCCATCGGCTATGTGTGAGCGAATGCTTCTTGAAGGAACCGAAGGAAAAGAAATTGAAAATGCTCTCAAAGATTCTACGGGCGGCCGTTTGGGACTGTGTATAGCTTGCGGCAAACAAATTTCGATAGCTCATCTTAAAAAACACGCGACAGCGGAATTATGCTTAAATTGCATAAATAAGAGTAAAAAAATGAAGGCAAGGAAAAAGTAACTTAGGGATAAATTTCAGATATCATATTGCGATGGATGATTAATAACTAATTCCTTGTTCTCAAATTTCAATATTCAAAAATCCGATTGTTGACAACTATTAACGATAATTTGCTTTCTATTCTTAAACAATTCGACCGTCCGGGTCCAAGATATACAAGTTATCCAACTGCACCGCTGTTCTCAACCGAGTATACTGCAAAACATTTTGAAGAGGATCTGATTGCAAACAATCACAATAACTCTGCGCCATTATCGCTGTACATACATATTCCTTTTTGCGATACGCTATGTTATTTCTGTGGATGCACATCGATTGTTACTCAGAATAGAGAAAAAGTGTCCGAATATCTTATTATGCTGAAAAAGGAAATTGATCTCACAGCATCATTCGTTGGTAAGGATAGAAAAGTGGTTCAGATGGCGTGGGGCGGAGGTACACCCTCATATTTAAAACCGAAAGAAATTACAGAACTTTCAAAATTTATTTATGATCGATTCACATTTTCAAACGATGCTGAAATCAGCATTGAGATTGATCCGCGCGACTTAAAATTCAATCACCTGAAAGCTTTTATCGAAGGTGGAGCGAATCGATTTAGTATCGGTGTACAAGATTTTAATAATGATGTGCAAAAAGCAGTTAACCGCATCCAGCCGGAAGAATTATCAAAGCAAGTTTTTCATTGGTCTCGAGATCTTGGAATCAAGAGTATTAATGTAGACCTTATTTATGGTTTGCCTTTGCAGACAGTAGAATCGTTTAAGACAACACTAGAAAAAATTATTGAGTTGTCGCCGGAGCGTATTGCCGTATTCAACTTTGCGTACGTGCCTTGGATGAAACTCCATCAAAAATTACTCTATCAAGACCAACTACCGACAGCAGAAGAAAAACTAAATTTGCTGCAGTTAACAATAAATACGTTAATAAATGCCGGATATGTATATGTAGGTATGGATCATTTTGCCAAACCGACAGACGAACTGGCGCTCGAACAAAAGCACAAGGTACTGCATCGAAACTTTCAAGGTTACTCCGTCAAAGCCGGTGCCGATCTGCTTGGTTTCGGCATGTCTGCAATCTCGCATTTTGGAACAGTATATGCGCAAAACGCAAAAGACTTGCCAGCATATTACAATGCAATTCAAAGCGGACATTTTCCAACAATACTCGGCTATAAAATGACGCCTGATGATGAAGTGCGCAAGTTTGTTATTATGCGTTTGATGTGCGACCTCGAACTCGATAAACGTGAAGTAGAAAAAAGGTTCAAAATTATTTTTGACGAATATTTTTCCGATGCATTAATAAAGTTGAAAGAATTTATTTCGCTCCAACTTCTTTCTCTGGATAGTGATCGCATCGCTGTAAGTGACTCTGGACGGTTTGTTCTTCGAAATATTGCCATGTGTTTCGATGCATATTTGCCAACAATGACGAAAGATAAACCAATTTTTTCCCGCACTGTATAATTCAATGAGATGACGGCCACACCGACTTTTAAGCTCATCTGCATAACTGCTGATATACTAATTTATTTTGCTGCTTATAAGTTCTTGAGCTTATTAAAAACAATTTCATAATTTTAAATTCACAATGAAAATAAAATTGAGATTGCTTGAAATCTTCAAATCATTTAAATTAATCTAATGTTTTAATCGAACGGAGAATAAAATGAAACATAAAGAACTCACACAGCTTATCGAAAACCTTTTTTCAGCAATCGAAAAACGGTTCCCTGCATACCTGTCTAACCCGATTGATATAAATATCTCGAAGGGAAATAGTGCGGTATGCGTTATAGACCATGACGGAAATGTTTACGGCAAATTATACGGAACCGATAAAATCTTGCAGCGTAATTTTTTTAGAATTGCATGGATAAAAGCAAGTCAGGTATGGATTACCGGAATAAAGACCGGCGAATTCGAGAGACTTGTTTTCACTAAACAGATTGATGAAAGAAAATTCGGACTTTCAATGCCGGATTTCATCGGCTGGGACGGCGGGCAACCTATCACCGTTGATAATGAAACAGGTACCTGTCGGTCGGGTTCAGCGGGCTTCAAGGAATTCATGATCTTGAAATTGTGGCGAAAGCCTTTGAAGATATACAATGATTGTGTATTAAACCGATAGAAGCATAATTCGTTATATAAGATTGACATCTGAAAAGAGATATGCGTCGTTGCTGATCAATGGTGAAAAGTATATCAACTACTAATTTCAGAATAAACTTCTAGAAAATACAATGATAAGAGCTGTACTATTCAATTGGAGAAATACTTTAATAATAGATTTCCCGATCAAATTGGTCCAATGTATAAATGGAATAAAATAAAAGCAGTTAAAAATGCTGAAGCATGTATATCAAAGCTCCCGAAAAATGATATCTATAAAACACTTCATATAGTAAATATTGGAAAGAACATAAAAGATATTTTTTACTTCAAAGAAATCGATTATTAAAAACCGTCAAGTGAAATTTTCAATATTATTTTTGAAAAATTGTCATTAGCTCCTTATGAAATAGTGGTTTTTTTTGTGATGATATAGAAAAAGATTATAATGGAGCAGGGCAAAGCGGCATTTATGAAATTCTTTTTAATCCGGACAATAAAAATTGCAGTGTTGAATATCGGATAAAAGATTTACTGAACACGCATAAGTTTATCGATAATCTGAATAATAACAGTGCCTTAAGCACATAATTTTAACTGCCAAGTTTAATTTGAATTTTCAAATACATACTAATTCTTGAAAAAACTTATTTGTCTGTATTAGTATTCATAAACTCTAAGTTTCAGTTAATTTTTTCCGCTCAACTCTTGACAAACTGAAAAGAATTTCGTATGGTATAGTAGAATTTATTTACTGAAATACAGTGAAACAGAATAACCAAATATCCTCCGTACCTATAAATGGCATTGTCTCCATATTCACTTTGCCTGCGGTCATTCTGTCAAATGTAGTAACACTTATTCTTAGCCTCTTGCTTACTCTTAGCCTTATTATTTTAGGCTGAGAAAAGCCAGAGGCTGACGAAGCACACCGAAATCGGTATCCAACAAATTAAGGTCTTGCAGCGTTCGCCTCTGGCAGAGGAAAAAGTATGTTTAAGTCTGTCTGAAAGGAATGAATTATGCGTAGCGACCAAATTAAAATAGGCTTTGAACGAGCACCTCACCGCGCATTGCTTCGTGCCACAGGAATAAAAGATGAAGACTTCGGTAAGCCGTTTATTGCTGTAGCAAATTCCTATGCCGATATTGTTCCAGGTCATGTGCATCTTCAGAAATTTGCAAAGATAGTAAAAAAAGCAATCCATGCTGCCGGCGGCGTTCCGTTTGAGTTCAACACAATTGCTGTTGATGATGGAATAGCTATGGGACATGTCGGAATGAAATATAGTTTGCCCTCGCGCGAATTAATTGCCGACTCAGTGGAAACAATGCTCGAAGCACACTTGTTCGATGGGATGGTTTGCATACCGAATTGCGATAAAATTATTCCTGGAATGGTAATGGCTGCTCTTCGAGTGAACATTCCTACGATATTTGTTTCCGGCGGCCCGATGAAAGCCGGAAAAACACCGGATGGAAAAATAGTGGATTTAACTTCTGTATTCGAAGGCGTTGGTGCATTTAAAGCTGGAACAATAAACGAAAAATGGTTAAAGGTGCTCGAACGATATGCGTGCCCCTCATGCGGTTCATGCTCGGGTCTTTTCACCGCAAATTCCATGAATTGTTTATTAGAAGTACTCGGACTGGCTTTGCCGTACAACGGCACTGCAATTGCCAAGAGCAAAGAACGAAATGAGCTTGCTGCCGAAGCCGGCAAACTTATTTTAAAACTTGTTGCAAAGAATATTTGTCCGCGGGATTTGGTCACGCAAGATGCTATTGATGATGCATTTGCATTGGATATGGCAATGGGTGGAAGTACTAACACTGTTCTTCATACGTTAGCTTTCTGCAA
Source organism: Ignavibacteriota bacterium (assembly GCA_963833465.1). Classification (GTDB taxonomy): domain Bacteria; phylum Bacteroidota; class Ignavibacteria; order UBA10030; family UBA10030; genus Fen-1298. The sequence goes on from CAWHXW010000003.1 coordinate 512,367, forward strand.
TGAGATTGGTTTAGAATATCCGCTTTCACGCATTAACGAGGTGGCGGACAGAATTCCACATTTGTCCAAGATCAGCCCGTCAGGTCCCTGGCATATCGAAGATTTGCACAAAGCGGGCGGAGTTCCTGCGCTTTTAAAAGAAGTGGCAAAAAAAGGAGATGACATTCTTCATCTTGATCGGCCTACGGTAAGTGGAAAGACTATGCGAAATATTCTTGCCAAAGCAAAAGTAAAAAATTCAGAAATTATTCGTCCTGTAGAAAATCCACATTCGGCAAAAGGCGGACTTGCAATTCTGTTTGGTAATCTTGCTCCTGAAGGTGCAGTTATTAAAGCAGCAGGAGTTCCTGCCTCCATGCACAAGCACAGCGGCCCTGCGAGAATTTTTGAAAGTCAGGAAGATGCGCAAGCAGGCATTCTTGCAGGGCAGGTGCAAGCGGGCGATGTTGTCGTGATCCGTTATGAAGGACCTCGCGGTGGACCTGGTATGCAGGAAATGCTCTCGCCTACTTCGGCAATTGTAGGCATGGGATTGGGCGAAAAAGTTGCGCTAATAACCGACGGACGATTTTCCGGCGGAACACGCGGTGCTTGTATTGGGCATGTTTCACCTGAAGCGGCGAGCGGCGGTCCAATTGCTGTGTTGCATAATGGTGATATTATTGACATCGATCTCGACGTGCGTACATTAAATGTTCGTTTAAGTGATGAGGAAATACGTTCGCGCATAGCAGCACTGACTGAATTTAAACCTCGTACGACAAGCAAATGGCTACGACGATATACACATTTTGTAACTAGTGCTAATACAGGTGCTGTATTAAAATCTTAAAATATAAAAGCATGATGGACGTCTCTATCGAAAGAGATTACCATCATGAGAAAGGTGTTGAGAAAATCGTACAAACAAAAGCAACAACAGGAAATAACTGGATATGAAATTTTTATAAGATGCCTTGCGGCAGAAGGAGTCGAAGTGCTCTTTGGATATCCGGGGGCATCCATCATAGGTATTCATGATATACTCCACGATTTCGATACTGCGAAGAAAAAAGATTTAGTAATAAAAGATAGGACGATTTCAAACAATAAAAGGAATAATGCAATGACACCGACTAAAGCACACGACAATCATCAAGGGAAAATGATGACAGGCGCAGAGATTTTTGTGCGGAGCCTAGTGGAAGAAGGCGTGGATACTCTCTTTGGATTTCCCGGCGGTGTAGTTATCGGCATATATGATGTACTGCATGATCTTACTCACATTAAACATATCCTTACGCGGCATGAACAAGGCGCAACGCATGCAGCAGAGGGTTACTCGAAAGCTACCGGAAGGCCAGGTGTGGTGCTCGTTACATCCGGTCCCGGTGCAACAAATGCAGTTACAGGAATTGCCGATGCTTATATGGATTCGATACCGCTTGTTGTATTCACAGGTCAGGTTGTAACGAACCTGATTGGAAATGATGCATTCCAAGAAGTAGACATCGTCGGTATAACGCGTCCAATCACAAAACATAATTATCTCGTTAAGGATATTAACGACTTGGCAAAGACGATCAAGGCAGCATTTTACATTGCTACAACCGGCAGGCCTGGACCTGTTCTTGTTGATTTACCGAAAGATGTTCTTGCTGCAAAAGCGGTTTTTGAATATCCTAAGACAATTTCGCTTCGCAGTTATAATCCTGTTGTAGAAGGTAATATTAGACAGATAAAAAAAGCTGCAGAACTTATCAATGAAGCAAAGCGGCCTCTTTTATATGTCGGCGGTGGTGTTATCAATTCAAATGCATCTACCGAAGTTCGGGCACTTGCAGACAAATTGCATGCACCGGTTACTACAACACTGCATGGTTTAGGTGCATATCCTGAACAGAGTAAGTTAGCCCTGGGTATGCTGGGTATGCATGGTACGTGGTTATCCAATATGGCTGTTGACCAGTGTGATGTAATTGTTGCTATTGGTGCACGGTTCGATGATCGTGTAACTGGAAATGTGAAAGAATTTGCTAAGAATGCGAAAAAAATTCATATCGATATCGATCCATCTGCTATTGGTAAAAATGTACCGGTGGATGTTCCAATCGTTGGAGATGTAAAACGTGTTTTGAAACATTTGATTGAACTTATAAAGCCGTTAGATACGAAAGAGTGGCTGAAGATGATAGATGCATGGAAAGCAGAACATCCGTTAAGATATAAACATGACGGATCACTCCGTGCACAGCATGTCATTCATAAACTTGGTGAAATAACAGACGGTGACGCAATCGTTGTTTCAGATGTCGGTCAATCGCAGATGTGGACAGCACAGTTCTTTAAATGGAAACATCCGCGTACCTGTATTTCTTCCGGTGGTTTAGGAACGATGGGTTTCTCGCTTCCCGCTGCAATGGGTGCAGCGTTTGGCCGCAGCGATTTACCGATTTTTTGTATCAGCGGCGATGGCGGATTTCAAATGAACATTCAAGAAATGGCAACGATTAAGCACAATAACCTTCCATTGAAAATTTTTATTATGAACAACGGATTTCTTGGGATGGTGCGCCAATGGCAGGAATTTTTCTGGAAGAAAAGATATTCGAATACGCGCATTACTAGTCCGGATTTCGTGAAGGTGGCAGAAGCATACGGCATTCGTGGCATGCATGTGACATCACCCGATGAGGTCGAAAGCACAATTAGAACAGTATTAAAATATAACGAAGGTCCTATTTTGGTTGAATTTATTGTAGCACCGGAAGAAAATGTATATCCGATGATTCCCGCTGGACAAACCGTAAGCGAAATTATGGATAGCCCGGAACCATTAGAACAATTACATGCAACACATAAAACGATGATTCATGCAAAAGGATAATCTTATTGAAAACAGGAGAAGTGATCATGGCGTCATCAATGACAAATGAACATGTGAAACAGCATACAATTTCGATGATGGTTGAAAACCATTTCGGCACATTAAATAGAATTGCAGGGCTTTTTGCAGCGAAGGGTTACAATATAGATAGTCTCACAGTCGGGCCAACGGAAGATGACGCTGTTTCGCGAATGACCATTGTGACGCATGGCGATGACCAAATCATTGAGCAGATTATGAAACAGCTTCACAAACTTATCGATACAATAAAAGTTGTCGATTTGACGTTTGAAACATTTGTTGATCGAGAACTGGCACTTGTAAAAGTTCAATCGACGGCATCTACACGCTCAGAAATAATGCAGATATCAGAAATTTTCCGGGCAAAAGTTGTCGATCTTAGTTCGAAAACGATCACCCTCGAAGTTACTGGTAATCAATCAAAAGTTGATGCAATTATCAATATGTTGAAACCGTTTGGTATTAAAGAATTAGCACGTACAGGTCGTATCGCAATTAAACGTGAATTTCAAGGTGAAGTAACTCAAAAATAAATAATATAAAGAGTGGTTTGACCGTAGCATCAACGATTATTTATAGACTATAAACTTTATAATGGAAAAGTATATAGATATAAAGAAAAGGCAAAAGTAACAGATATGATTTCGAAAGTAACAAAAGATTTTCCGCTCTACGATCCGCGTAATGAACACGATGCATGTGGTATTGGTTTCATCGTTAATGTGGACGCTGAACGTTCACATGAAACTATTATGAAAGGGATACAGATATTGGTGAACCTTGCACATCGCGGTGCTAGCGGATCTGATCCAAAAACAGGAGACGGTGCCGGCATTACTATACAAATTCCGCATAAATTTTTTGTGCGAGAATGCACAAAGCTTGGCTTTACACTACCGCCTGAAGGCGAGTATGGAGTCGGAATGTTGTTTCTGCCGGTTGAACCACAGCCGCGATTTGAATGTGAAGCGATCATTGAACGAATCGTACAGGAAGAAGGATTAAGCATGCTTGGTTGGCGTGATACACCGCTAGATGCCGATGCTATCGGCCGAGTTGCGCGCGTATCTCAGCCATACATAGAACAAGTTTTCGTTCAAAGCATATCTGGTATGACTCAAGACGAACTTGAGCGCAAACTGTACATCATCCGAAAACGAGCCGAGTCAGAAATTGCTGCATCGAACATCCAGAATAAAAATTTCTTTTATGTTCCGTCGTTGTCTTCACGGACCATAATTTATAAAGGGTTGTTGATAGCGCCACAGATTGCACGCTTTTATAAAGAGTTATCGGATCCCGATACAGAGAGTGCGCTTTGTCTCGTTCATCAGCGATTCTCAACGAATACATTTCCGAGCTGGCAGCTTGCACACCCATTTCGATATATTTGTCATAATGGAGAGATTAATACTTTACGCGGTAACGTCAATTGGATGCATGCACGGCAATCGGTTTTTAAATCGGATGTGTTTGGCAGTGAAATCGGAAAATTATTTCCCATTATTCAACAAGGTGTCAGTGATTCTGCGGCACTGGATAATGCAGTAGAAGTGATAACCATGAGTGGACGCAGTTTGCCACATGCTATGACAATTCTTATTCCAGAAGCCTGGGATGCGGACACAGGAATGCCGCCGGAAAAGCGGGCATTTTATGAATTTCATGCATCATTGATGGAACCCTGGGACGGCCCTGCAGCAGTCGCATTTACTGATGGACGCGTGATCGGTGCAACATTAGATCGCAATGGACTTCGCCCTGCTCGTTATGTAGTTACAAATGATAATTTTCTAATTATGGCATCTGAAACTGGTGTTTTGGAAATTGAACCAGAAAACGTAAAACACAAAGGTTGCCTTGAACCGGGCAATATGCTGCTTGCTGATTTATCTGAAAAAAGAATTATTCCGGATGAAGAGATTAAAACTAACCTTGCGAAACGTAAACCATATGCACAATGGATTCAAGAAAATCAAATTCGTTTGGATCAACTTCCTGAACCTCCACGCGAGATCAGTTTTAGTCCTGAAGATTTGCTTAAACGGCAGCGTGCTTTCGGATATACGGATGAAGATATCCGAATGATTATTGCCCCGATGGCAGTAGATGGACAGGAACCTGTCGGTTCGATGGGTGCAGATACACCGCTGGCGTGCTTATCGGATAAACCGCAGCCATTATTCAATTACTTCAAACAAAATTTTGCGCAGGTCACAAATCCGCCAATTGATTCGATACGAGAAGAATTGGTAATGTCGCTGACAAGTTACATCGGAACAGAAGGTAATCTACTTGATGAAACACCACAGCATTGTCATACGTTGAAATTGACAGAACCGATCTTAACAAATCGTGACCTGGAAAAAATGCGCCGCGTTTCGCAAGGAGATTTTCTTGCAACGATGCTTCCGACACTCTTCCGTGTTGATGGCGGAGAAAAAGAACTCGAACGCGCATTGGATGGCCTCTGCCGTCGTGCGTCATTGGCAATTAAATCTGGATACACAATTATTATTCTATCCGACCGTGGTTTTGATGAAGAGTATGCTGCGATTCCTTGTTTATTAGCACTGACTGCAGTGCACAATCATCTTGTGCGGGAAAAGACTCGTACTCAAGTTGCACTAATAGTTGAATCTGGTGAACCTCGCGAAGTGATGCATTATTGCTTGTTGATCGGGTTCGGTGCAAGTGCAGTAAATCCGTATCTCGCTATCGAGACATTGGAAGAACTTTCGAACCGCCAATATTTTTCGGAAAACCTGACGTTTGAAAAAGCAGTATACAATTATAAAAAAGCAGTGAACAAGGGAATACTCAAAACAATGTCCAAGATGGGTATTTCTACGTTACAAAGTTATCAGGGTGCACAAGTATTTGAAGCAATCGGTCTGGGAAAGGAACTTATTGATAAATATTTTACCGGTATCGCATCGCGCATCGACGGAATAGGATTGGAAGTGATAGCGCAGGAAGCAAAGATGAAACATGATTTTGCATTCCGTAAAATTACAAGTGCTGATACAGAGCTTGATCTTGGTGGAAATTATTATTATCGCATCAACGGTGAAAAGCATATGGTAAATCCCATAACAGTTACGAAGCTTCAACAAGCTGTGCGTTTATCAGACAAAAAAAGTTATATGGAATACGCCCAGCATCTAAATAATCAAAATGACAGATTGTATAATCTTCGCGGGTTGATGGAGTTTAAAAAAGGAACACGAACTATCCCAGTGGAAGAAGTAGAACAGGCAAAAGAAATAGTTAAACGATTTGTTACAGGAGCAATGTCTTATGGTTCTATAAGTAAAGAAGCGCATGAGACAATCGCAGTTGCTATGAACCGAATGGGTGCAAGGTCTAACACCGGTGAAGGCGGCGAGGATGAAGAACGATTTAAACCAGATGCCGCTGGTAATTTACGCCGTAGCGCAATAAAACAAATTGCTTCTGCCCGTTTTGGTGTCTCGGCAAATTATTTGGTCAATGCAGATGAAATCCAGATCAAGATTGCACAAGGTGCAAAGCCGGGTGAAGGCGGACAGCTTCCCGGTCACAAAGTAGATGAAATTATTGCAAGAACGCGGCATTCTATACAAGGTGTCCAACTTATTTCGCCGCCGCCGCATCACGATATTTATTCCATCGAAGATCTGGCACAGCTAATTTTTGATATGAAGAATGTAAATCCCCATGCTCGTATTTCGGTGAAACTTGTTTCTGAAAATGGTGTCGGTACAGTTGCTGCTGGAGTTGCAAAAGCCCACGCGGATTCGATTCTTATCAGCGGCGATTCAGGTGGAACTGGAGCATCTCCATTATCATCAATTAAGCATGCCGGTATTCCATGGGAAATCGGACTCGCAGAAACACAACAAGTACTTGTTTTGAACGATCTGCGCAGCCGTGTGCGTTTGCAAACTGATGGTAAACTGCAGACAGGCAGAGATGTTGCTATTGCAGCATTGTTAGGTGCGGAAGAGTTTGGTTTTTCGACTATGCCGCTGGTTTCAATGGGCTGTATTATGATGCGAAAGTGCCATCTCAATACATGCCCGGTTGGTATCGCAACACAAGATCCAGTTTTGCGTGCAAAGTTTGAAGGAACTCCAGATCATATTATCAATTTCTTTTTCTTCGTTGCTGAAGAATTGCGAGAGATTATGGCAAAGCTTGGATTCAGAACAGTAGATGAAATGATCGGGCGTGTTGACATGCTGGAATCTCGCAAAGCAGTTGACCATTGGAAAGCAAAATATATCGATCTCTCATTCCTTTTGCATAATCCTCCGGCACCATCTCGATTTGGCCGCCGTAGTCAAATTTTGCAGGATCATGGATTGAATGGTGTGCTTGATTATCACTTGATTGAACAAGCAAAGGATGCAATTGAAAATAAAACTCCAGTAGAGCTCAATTTTCCAATTCGAAACGTGCATCGTACAGTTGGTGCAATGTTAAGCGGTGAGATTGCTCGGAAGTACGGTTCAAGTGGAATGCCTGATAATACAATTAGAATTCATTTTTCTGGTTCTGCAGGTCAGAGTTTTGGTGCTTTTCTCGCGCAAGGTATAACTCTTATACTTGAAGGAGATGCAAATGATTATACTGGAAAAGGATTGTCAGGCGGTAGACTTATCATTCATCCGCCGCTAAAATCGAAATGCATACCGGAAGAAAACACTGTGGTCGGAAATGTTGTTCTTTATGGAGCAATAAGCGGTGAAGCGTTTTTCAATGGAAAAGCAGGCGAACGTTTTGCTATTCGTAATTCTGGTGCGACTGCAGTTGTAGAAGCAGTTGGCGCTCATGGTTGTGAGTATATGACGAACGGCATTGTTGTGGTGCTTGGTCCGACCGGAAAAAATTTCGCAGCGGGCATGTCGGGCGGTCTGGCATACGTGCTTGATGAATCCGGTGAATTTTCTGCGACACTATGCAATCGATCAATGGTCGATGTTGATCCACTAGATGAAAAAGATGAAGAAACAGTATGGAAGCTTGTAAAAAAACACTTTGAATATACCACAAGTCCACGAGCTCGATTTATTCTTGATCAATGGCAGCAACTTGTAAAAAAGTTTGTTAAGGTATTTCCACATGATTATAAAAAAGTATTAGGTATTGCATCGAATATAGATATGAAAAAAGGTATATCAGTAGCAGGTGCAAAAGAGGTGTCCAATGGGTAAACCGACAGGATTTTTGGAATTTAAGCGCGAAACGCCGGCGCGCCGTCCTGTTACGGAACGTATCAATGACTGGAAAGATGTATATCAAGAATTTCCTGATCAAAAAGTAAGTACACAGTGTGCACGATGTATGGATTGTGGGATTCCATTTTGTCATCAAGGATGTCCGTTGAATAATGTTATTCCGCATTGGAACGATCTTGTTTATCGGAATCGATGGAAAGACGCAATTCGTATTTTACACTCAACAAACAATTTTCCAGAATTTACTGGACGCATTTGTCCAGCGCCATGTGAAACTGCGTGTGTGCTAGGAATTAACGAACCACCGGTTTCCATTAAGGCGATAGAGCGATCGATTATTGATGTAGCTTTCCGCGAAGGATGGATTAAGCCAGAGCGCCCCGCAGTTCGGACTGGGAAAACAATTGCGGTGATCGGATCCGGGCCTGCTGGACTTGCAGCTGCACAACAATTGAATCGTGCCGGACATCATGTTACAGTATATGAAAAGAGTGACCGCATTGGTGGCATATTGCGGTATGGTATTCCTGATTTCAAATTGGAAAAACATCTTATTGATCGGCGTGTTGAAATAATGCAAGCAGAAGGAATTGTCTTTGCTACAAAAGCGCATGTCGGAATGAATATTGCCTCCGATGAGTTGCAGCGCTCTTACAATGCGATGCTTTTGTGCGGCGGTTCCGAATCTCCCCGCGATCTAAAAGTTCCTGGACGTGAATTAAGAGGAATCCACTTTGCTATGGAATTTCTAACTCAGCAAAATAAAAGAGTTAGCAATTCGATTGTTGATCCGGAAAAATCAATTTTGTCGACCGGTAAGCGTATGATTATTCTTGGCGGCGGTGATACAGGTGCTGATTGTCTTGGAACTGCAATTCGACAGAAGGCAGCATCAGTTCAGCAATTCGAAATAATGCCCAAACCACCAATTGATCGTTCCCCCAGTACACCGTGGCCGTTGTGGCCTTTGCAATTACGTACTGAAAGCGCCCACGAAGAAGGTGGAATAAGAGATTGGTCTATCGCTACGACACGTTTCGAAGGTGATGCTGATGGTAATCTCAAGAAATTGCATGCGGTACGTGTTGGACCTGCACCGGATTTCAAACCAATTCCAGGTTCAGAATTTTCAGTTGATACTGATCTTGTTCTTATTGCAATGGGATTTACGGGACCGGCAAAAAGCGGATTATTAGATGAACTTGGTGTGGCGCTCGATTCTCGTGGAAATATTTCCACCGACGAGAATTACATGACTTCTATCCCGGGAGTTTTTGCGGCAGGTGATATGCGGCGCGGTCAATCACTTGTTGTATGGGCAATTACGGAAGGACGAAAAGTTGCGCGTGCAATGGATATTCATTTAATGGGATTTTCGAATCTATCATAAAAGAGTAATTAAAAAATAATATTAAATTAATGACTTATAAAAAATTATGAAATTCTCAAAATATCACGCACTTGGTAACGATTATATAGTGCTGGATCCGGAAGATTTTCCAAAAAAACCAACACAATCCCAAATTAAATTATTATGTAATCGCAATTTTGGAATTGGCAGTGACGGCATCCTTTGGGGGCCATTAAAAAATTCCAATTGTGATTTTGCGTTAAAAATTTTCAATCCTGACGGCAGCGAAGCAGAAAAAAGTGGCAACGGTTTACGGATATTCTCTCGATATCTTTGGGATAAAAAACTAATAGATAAAAAACAATTCACAATTTTAACAAAAGGCGGTAAAGTTGTATCACAAGTTATTTCAAAGAATCGTGTCATTGTTGATATGGGACATGTAAGTTTTGACAGTAATCAAATACCCGTTTTGGGAAAACATCGTGAAGTAATAAATGAAACTATTAAAGCAAACGGAAAAGAATTCAAATATTGTGCTGCGACAATTGGCAATCCTCATTGCGTGCTAATTTGTCGAAACATTTCAGAGGAAGAAGCTAAAAAATATGGTCCAATAATTGAATGTGATAAAAGATTTCCCAACAAAACTAATGTTCAGTTCATGAAGGTAATAAATCATAGTAATATTAAAATTGAAATTTGGGAAAGGGGTGCTGGTTATACACTTGCCTCAGGTAGTAGCAGCTGCGCAGCTGCAGCTGTGGCATATAAACTTGGTCTGTGCAGTTCAAATATTTCAGTAAATATGCCGGGTGGTAAAATTGAAATTGTTATTTCAAAAAATTTTGCAGTCACGATGACTGGTTCTGTAAAAAAAGTTTTCACAGGGATTGTTGATTCTGAAACTCAAAATGTTTCATAATCCAATTTTAGTCTTAATTATTGATGTTAAATGCAGGACTTGGAACTCAATGAAAAAGGATAAGAAAGGCATAATAATTAAATCATTATAATCAGGAGAATCATTATGGCAATCATAGATTTTGGTGGAGAAAAAGAAACTGTTGTTACTCGTAAAGAATTTACGCTTGCGAAAGCACGTAAAGTTCTGAAAAAAGAGACGGTTGCTGTTATTGGGTATGGCGTACAGGGCCCAGCCCAAGCTTTGAATATGAAAGATAACGGTATTCATGTAATCGTCGGTCAGTCAAAAGAGTACAAAAAAGATTGGGACCGTGCAGTGAAAGATGGATGGATCCCTGGTAAAACGCTTTTCCCGATTGAAGAGGCTGTAAAACGCGGAACTATTATTCAGATGCTTGTGTCTGATGCGGCTCAGCGTATAATTTGGCCGGAAGTCAAAAAGAATCTCAAATCCGGCGATGCGCTTTATTTTTCGCATGGATTCTCTATTACATATAAAGATCAGACAGGTGTCATTCCACCGGAAAATGTTGATGTGATTCTGGTTGCTCCGAAGGGTTCCGGACTAAATGTTCGTCGAAATTTTCTATCCGGTGCAGGCATCAATTCAAGTTTCGGTGTATTTCAGGATGCAACTGGCCGTGCAGAAGAACGCTGCCTGGCTGTCGGAATTGCAATCGGCTCGGGCTACTTATTCCCTACAACATTTTTAAAAGAAGTCTATAGCGATCTTACAGGCGAACGCGGAGTTTTAATGGGCGCACTTGCCGGTCTTATGCAGGCACAGTACGATGTTCTTCGTAAGAATGGACATTCACCTTCTGAAGCATTTAATGAAACGGTTGAAGAACTTACACAAAGTCTTATACGGCTTGTTGATGAAAATGGAATGGATTGGATGTATTCGAACTGTTCTGTAACGGCACAGCATGGTGCACTCAAATGGAGGCCGATTTTCCGTGATACGAATCTGCCAGTTTTCGAAAGACTTTATGAGTCTGTCAAAGCTGGTCAGGAAACACGCGAAGTAATACAAGACTGTGGCGGCAAAGATTATCAGGAATATCTGGCGAAAAAGCTTGATGAGATTCATAATTCCGAAATGTGGCGCGCAGGTGCTGCTGTCCGTGCGCTTCGTCCGAAAGAAAAAGGTAAATTAAAAAAGAATTCCAAACGGGTCAAAGGAATAAGTGGTCGAGGGCAGAATTAAAATCATTTCGTAGCGGCGCTTAATTGAACATCCCTACGGAAAAAAATATCCATTATAGGTCATCTATGCAAAAAATATTTTTATACGATACAACGCTGCGTGACGGCACACAAGGAGAAGAAGTATCCTTTTCCGCAGAAGATAAAATAAAAATTGCCAAGCGACTCGATGCATTTGGCGTATCTTATATTGAAGGCGGATGGCCAGGCTCAAATCCAAAAGATATGGAATTCTTCGAACGCGCACGCAACACTGTTTTCAAACATGCGAAAATTGCGGCGTTTGGTTCTACGCGCCGTGCAAAAAATCCAGTTGAAAAGGATGCAAATATTCGCGCTTTGCTGGATGCACAAACCCCGGTTGTTACAATCTTTGGTAAGACTTGGCTACTCCATGTGAAAGAAGCACTGCAAATTTCACCTGAACAAAATTTAACAATAATAAGCGACTCTGTTGCATATCTAAAGAGACACAAAAAAGAAGTGATCTATGATGCAGAACATTTCTTTGATGGATATAAACACGATAAATCTTATGCTGTGCATTCATTAGCCGTCGCTGCCAGCGCGGGTGCAGAAATTCTTGTTCTCTGTGATACTAATGGAGGAACTCTTCCGTGGGAAGTAGCAGAAATTGTGCGCGAGGTCAAAAAGAATATTAATACTCCACTTGGTATCCATACACACAACGATTCTGGAACGGCTACTGCAAGTTCGTTAATGGCAGTGCGCGAAGGATGTGTGCAGGTGCAGGGAACAATCAATGGCTATGGCGAACGATGCGGCAATGCCAACCTTTGTACTATTATTCCTGATCTTCAATTAAAAATGGGATATCGCTGTATTGCAGATGAAAAATTGCAGCATTTGACAAGCGTTTCACGCTATGTAAGCGAACTGGCAAATATGAAGCACCAAAAAAATCTTCCTTTCGTAGGGGAAAGTGCATTTGCACATAAAGGCGGTGTCCATGTCAGCGCGGTAATGAAATCAGCATTCACGTACGAGCATATCGTTCCTGAAGCAGTCGGAAGTGTGCGTCGAGTTTTAATTTCAGATCTTTCAGGCCGAAGCAATGTCCTTTTCAAAGCGAAGGAATTAGGCGTAGAACTAGATGAGAAATCTTCAGCTGTACAGAAAATCGTTGATGAAATTAAAGAGATGGAACATTATGGCTACAGCTACGAAGATGCCGAAGGATCATTTGAATTGATGGTGAAGCGACATACTGGAGAAATGAAACACTTTTTCGATTTAGAACGATTCAAGGTAAGCATCCAAAAGGATGATCTTGAAAATGATGCGCGTTCTGAAGCGTTAATTAAAATACGCGTAGGCAACGAAACAGAAATTACAGCCGCTGAAGGCGATGGGCCTGTCAATGCACTTGATAAGGCGCTGCGAAAAGCACTCGGAAAATTTTATCCTGAATTAAACCAAATCCACTTAACTGATTACAAAGTACGGGTACTTGATACTCAAAATGCAACGGCTGCAAAAGTGCGTGTACTTATTGAGACTAAAAACGGTGAATTATCATGGAATACGGTTGGTGTTTCTCCGGATGTAGTTGAAGCAAGCTGGATAGCGGTAGTTGACTCGATCAATTATCATTTATTAAAACATAAAACAAAAGATGTCAAATAATATTGGATTCATATCAAAGAAAAAATTATTAAATGATTATTGTAATGAAAGCGGGCGCAGCCCAGCAGCAAATAGACCGTGTATTTGAGAAAGTGCAAGAACTTGGTTTCCGGGTGCATCCGATTTATGGAGAATTGCGTACAGTCATCGCTTGCGTAGGCGACGAACGCGGGAAATACCAATTGCAGGCACTTGAGACACTTGACGGTGTAGAAAATGTTGTCCCGATTTTGAAACCATTCAAACTTGCAAGTAAAGAATGGAATCAATCTCGAACCACTATTACAATTCCCGCTCCGAATGAAAGTGGTCTTTCACCTGTAATTATTGGTAATAGCAATATTATAGTAATGGCAGGGCCTTGTTCGGTTGAAAACCGTGAACAAATTCTTCTGACAGCAGAGTCAGTAAAGAAAGCTGGAGCAAAAGTTTTACGCGGAGGTGCGTTTAAACCTAGAACATCACCATATGCTTTTCAAGGTCTAGAAGAAGAAGGATTAAAACTGCTTGCCGAAGCGCGAGAAAAAACAGGTTTGCTTATAATTACAGAAGTAATTACACCAACCGATGTACCGCTTGTAGCGGATTATGCAGATATATTGCAAATCGGTGCACGGAACATGCAAAACTTTGCACTGCTTAAAGACATCGGTAAGTGGAAAAAACCAGTTCTGCTAAAACGCGGTCAGTCTAATACATTGAAAGAACTGCTAATGTCCGCAGAATATATAATGTCGCAGGGCAACGAGCAAGTAATATTATGCGAGCGTGGCATTAGGACATTTGAAGATTATACACGCAACACATGTGATCTTTCCGCTGTCCCTGCTTTAAAGGAGTTGAGTCATTTGCCTGTGATTGTCGATCCAAGTCATGGCACTGGCGTGCGCAGTCTTGTTACATCGCTTGCAAAAGCAGCTATTGCAGTTGGTGCCGATGGATTGATTATTGAGGTACATCCTCATCCAGAGGCGGCATTTTCGGATGGAGTTCAATCGTTAACACCGGAACAATTTGGAATATTGATGGATTGGGTTCGCAAGTTAGCACTGATAGAAAATAAAATAGTATAGGAAAACAAACCATGGAAAACCGAATATTTATTTTTGACACGACACTGCGCGATGGTGAACAATCTCCCGGTTGCAGTATGAATATTGAAGAAAAACTTCGTCTCGCACGCCAACTCCAGCTTCTTTGTGTCGATGTGATTGAGGCAGGATTTCCAATTTCATCTGTAGGTGATTTCGAGGCAGTAAAACTCATCGCGGAGAAAATAAAAACATGTACTATAGCAGCGCTTGCCCGTGCTGTAAAACTGGATATCGATCGTGCATGGGAAGCAATTCAAGCGGCAGATAAGTCGCGTATTCATATATTTCTTGCAACATCGGATTTGCATTTGAAGTATAAACTAAAAAAATCACGTGAACAGGTCTTACAAGATGCAATGTGGGCGGTGAAGTATGCGAAATCGCTATGCGAAGAAGTTGAATTTTCATGTGAAGATGCTTCTCGTACAGATATTGATTATTTATGCAAAGTTGTCGAAGCCACAATCGATGCAGGTGCAACTATTATTAATTTGCCTGATACTGTAGGTTATGCAATTCCGGATGAGTACGGCGCGATGTTTCGCACAATACGCGATCGAGTTCCGAATATCAAAAAAGCTATTTTAAGTTCACACTGTCACAACGATCTTGGTTTGGCTGTTGCCAATTCGATTACAGCCATTCAAAATGGCGTACGTCAGGTAGAGTGCACACTTAATGGTATTGGTGAACGTGCGGGCAATGCATCGTTAGAAGAGATAGTCATGGCTATCAAGACACGTCATGAAAAACTTGGCCTTAAAACAAATATTGATACAGAGGAGATTTACAAATCAAGTAAATTATTAAGCGGTCTCACCGGCATGACAGTTCAACGAAATAAGGCAATCGTCGGTGCGAATGCATTCGCACATGAAGCAGGAATTCATCAGGATGGAGTGCTTAAAAGCCCTATCACATATGAAATTATGACGCCGCAATCGGTTGGCATTAAACACACAATGCTAGTTCTAGGAAAACATTCTGGCAGACATGCATTGAAACAGCGATATACAGAATTAGGATATAAATTATCTGACGACGAACTTCAACGCGCATATAAACTTTTTTGTGAGATAGCTGACCAAAAGAAAGAAATATTTGATGAAGACCTTGAAGCAATTCTTGAAACCTCAAGTGAAATTGAAGAAGTATATCAACTGACTAATATTCAAATCGTCAGTGGAACAAATCTTCGTCCAACCGCAACGATTGAACTGCGACAGGGTGATCAAACAATTGTGGATTCCGCAACAGGAGATGGTCCTGTGGATGCTTCATATAAAGCGATTGAACGGATAACCGGTGTTGTCGGCAAACTAACGGAATATTCCATCAAATCGGTTAGTCTTGGTCATGACGCCGTCGGCGAAGTATTTGTACGTGTTGAGTTTGATGGTGTTTTGTACAATGGCCGCGCTGCAAGCACGGATATTCTTGCCGGCAGGTACTCGTGCATATTTAGAAGCGCTTAATCGGGCATTAGCATCGAAGAAACGGAAAGAAGAAAAATAAAATAAATAATTTTGAAGAATTGTGTTGCAATTTAAATATCTATATGCAAAAAGTTATCGGAATTATTGGAGGCATTGCTCCTCCATCGACAATAGAATATTATCAGAAAATAATTACCGGATTTCAAGAAAAGGAAAAGACGCTTCATTATCCGTCAATATTGATTAATAGTATTGATATGACGCGAATGCTGGAGTTAGTGGGAAAAAGAGAATATGACACCTTAGTTGAATATCTCAATAATGAGATAATCAGATTGAAAAATGGTGGCGCCGATTTTGCCGCGATTGCATCCAACACGCCTCATATTGTTTTTGATAAATTGAGAAAAATATCGCCGATCCCATTGATTAGCATTGTCGAAGCGACGCTGGCATATTCAAAAAAACAAGCGTTTAAAAAACTTGGATTGTTTGGTACACAATCAACAATGCAAAGCGGATTTTATCAAGCCGTATTTTCTAAAGAAGGAATAGAAATCATAACACCATCTTTGGAATCGCAGGCGTTCATACACAATAAATATATGAGCGAATTTGTAAAAGGAATATTTCTTGAAAACACAAAAATAGCATTTCTTGATATCGTGCATCAAATGAAAAAACAAAATGGGATAGAAGGGTTGATATTAGGTGGAACAGAATTACCTTTTATCTTGAAGGAAGAAGATTTTAATAATTTTAAATTATTGAATACAACTGAAATTCACGTAAATAATATTCTTGATTATGCATTGAACAATAATAATAATGGAATGAACTAATGGCTCAACCACTAACGCTCTTTCAAAAAGTTTGGAATAAACACGTTATTGCACAGGGACCAGATTCGCCTGCAGTGCTGTATATTGATTTGCATCTTGTGCATGAAGTTACTTCACCTCAAGCATTTGATGGTTTGCGCCGCCGCGGATTGAAAGTGCGGCGTCCTGATCGAACTATCGGAACGATGGATCACAGTATTCCAACACTTCCTCAATCTGTCCCATTTTCTGATGAACTTGCCGCAAAACAAATGCGGCAAATGGAAATTAATGCGCAAGAATTTGGTTTTCGTCTTTATGGAAAAAACCATCCTCAACGCGGAATAGTGCATGTCATCGGACCAGAATTAGGTTTTACTCAACCAGGAATGACTATTGTTTGCGGCGACAGCCACACGGCAACACACGGTGCTTTTGGTGCTCTCGCATTTGGCATTGGTACAAGTGAAGTTGAACATGTACTCGCGACACAATGCCTCTTGCAACGACTTCCAAAAACAATGGAAGTTCGTATTGAAGGAAAACTTGGTAAAGGTGTGACCGCAAAGGATATCATACTTGCGCTGCTTGCAAAAATTGGCGTTGGAGGCGGCACTGGGCACGTCATAGAATATACTGGCTCAACCATTCATTCGCTTTCGATGGAAGAACGTATGACTGTTTGTAATATGTCAATTGAAGGTGGTGCTCGCGCTGGTATGATGGCTCCGGATGAAAAAACATTTGAGTTTCTCGCTAATCGGGAGTTTGCTCCGAAAGGCAGTGCCTGGGAAAAGGCTTTGAACGAATGGCGTTCTTTGCCGACTGATGCAGGAGCAAAGTATGATACAACTGTGAGTTTAGATATCTCTAAATTAGAGCCGATGCTGACGTTTGGCACAAATCCCGGTATGGGTTTGCCGGTGACAGGACGAATTCCTGATCCATCCAAAATTAGTGATGTATCAGAGAGACAGACATTAGAAAAGTCGCTTCAATATATGGGATTTCAGCCGAATGAAACTCTTATCGGTAAAAGTATTGATGTAGTCTTCATCGGCAGCTGCACAAATTCCCGCATATCTGATTTACGCGATGCCGCAAAAGTATTTCGCGGCCGCAAAGTTGCACCAAATATTCGGGCGATAGTTGTTCCCGGCTCACAAGAAATTAAAAGACAAGCAGAAGCAGAAGGATTGCATAAAATATTTACTAATGCCGGTGCCGAATGGCGCGAGTCCGGTTGTTCAATGTGTATTGCTATGAACGGCGATGAAATAAAAACCGGTCAATATGCAGTCTCTACAAGCAATCGCAATTTTGAAGGACGGCAAGGAAAGGGCGGGCGTTCACTACTTGCCTCTCCGCTTACAGCAGCCGCCGCCGCTGTTACTGGCAAAATCACTGATGTTCGAACATTGCTCGAGGATTGAATAATGAATGTTCAGAATTATCAATGGAATGCAATTGACTATGCAAAAAGCTCAAGTATTCAGCAGCAATGGGCGCGTGAACTAATTAGCAAGTTGAAATTGAAGGGCAATGAAAGGATTCTTGATATTGGAAGCGGTGATGGTAAGGTCACTGCCGAGATTGCGAGTTATTTGTCAAGTGGGTCTATTATAGGTATCGACAATTCCGAAGCGATGATTTCACTTGCTCAAAGCAAATTTCCAGCAGATGCTTTTCCGAATTTGCGATTTCAGCAAGGAGATGCAAGCAAGTTACTATTCGAGAACGAGTTCGATGTGATTTTTTCTAATGCGACTTTGCATTGGATTCTAGATCAACGTCCAATATTACGGGGTATATATAAAAGTCTGAAGCATAATGGCAAAATACTTTTGCAAATGGGTGGACGCAATAATGCATATGAAGTTGAAATTATGATGAAGAAATTGATCAATAAAGAAGGGTGGAGCAGGTACTTCATTGATTTCAGTTTCTCCTACGGTTTCTATGGTCCTGATGAATATAATAAATGGCTTTATGAAGCTGGTTTTTTAGCAAAGCGTGTAGAGTTGATTCCGAAAGATGCAAAACACGAAGGGCGCTCAGGGTTAGAATCTTGGATCAGGACGACGTGGCTTCCCTACACACATCAGGTGCCGGAAAAGGAAAGAGAACTTTTTATTACTCAGTTAGCAGATGACTATCTTCAGCATCATCCTGCTGATGAAAACGGTATAGTTCATGTTAATATGATGCGGCTTGAAGTCGAAGCTGTTAAACTATAAATTAATTTCCAATCACTAAAGAATAAAAACATATGGCGACATTTAATAAACTTACATCACGTATTGTTCCACTGCTAGTGGATAACATAGATACAGACCAAATCATTCCGGCTCGATTTCTTAAAGTCACAGATAAAAATGGACTTGGCGAACAACTGTTTTGCGATTGGCGGTACAATGCTGATGGTTCTCCCAAATCCGATTTTGTATTAAACCAACAACAGCATCGGGGTGCAAGTATATTGCTTGCTGGCGATAATTTTGGATGCGGTTCATCGCGTGAGCATGCACCGTGGGCACTTACTGCTTTTGGATTTCGAGCAATTATCAGCACAACGATAGCAGATATTTTTCGCAGCAATTCAATGAAAAATGGACTTCTCCCAATTATTCTCAAACAAGAAGAACATCTGCAACTGAAGGAAGAAATTCAAAAATCACCGAATGCTGAAGTAACTATCGATCTTGAGAAACAGCAAATAGTTTTTCCATCTGGAAAAAGCGCTACATTTCCAATCGATCCATTTTCAAAAATTTGTCTTTTGAACGGCGTCGACGAATTGGAATACTTACGTCGGTTCAGTAAAGATGTAGAACAATACGAAGCGAAAAACGCGAAGTAACGGAGATCGGATTATGCAGACAAAAGTGAAAGAAATTATGCAACGGCATGAAGATTATCACCATATTGATAGGCCCATTGCAATTCTTGGATCTGGCAATATGGGATCCGCATTAATGAAGGGCATCATCAATGCGAAGTTGACACCACCAAAAAAGATTATTGCATGCGATATCAATCCAGCAAGATTGCATACACTTGCATCGGAATGGAAAGTTCGTACAACGCTCGACATTAAAGAAGCCGTTAAAGAGTCAGAAATATTATTGCTGTGTGTGAAACCGCAAACACTTTCCAAAGCATTGGAGATTATGAAAGAATCAATTCGGCCTAATCATTTAGTTATTTCAATTGTGGCTGGAATGCGGATTGCTTTTATACAACAAATGCTCGGAACTAATCTTGGTATTGTACGCACGATGCCGAACATTGCCGCAACCGTCGATGAAGGCGCTGCCGCTGTGGCATTCGGGAAGCATGTTACACCCGAACAACAAAAAATTGCGAAATCGATTTTCGAAGCCGTGGGCGAAGTTGTCGTTGTCACTGAAGATCAGCTTGATGCTGTAACAGGTCTCAGCGGCAGTGGTCCGGCGTACATTTATATGGTAATCGAAGCGTTAATTGACGGTGGTGTTAAGATGGGATTGTCACGTGATATATCCACAAAACTTGCCATTCAAACTGTGCTCGGTTCAGCGAAGTTAGCAAAATCTTCCGGACTACATCCGGCAATTTTGCGCGATCAAGTTACAACACCAGGTGGAACGACTATTAATGCAATTCACGAACTTGAATCGCATGGCCTTCGCTCAATGCTGATCGATGCAGTCGCGACTGCAACACGCAGGTCGGAAGAATTAAGCAAATTAATGAATAACTTATAGCAGAAAAAAATCTAATCAAGGAGCAAATGAAAGAAGATGGCAAAGAATTATAGAATTGCTGTAATTGGCGGAGATGGTACTGGACCTGAAGTAGTCGCAGAGGGTTTGAAAGTTCTTAAAGCTGTTTCTAAAAAATATGGTTTTTCATATAACACGACTATGTTTGATTACGGCGGCGAGAGGTACTTGAAAACAGGTAAAACAATCAGCGATGATGAACTTGAAGGTTTGAAGAAATTCGATGCGATTTATCTTGGTGCAATCGGACATCCAGATGTGAAACCTGGTATTCTTGAGCAAGGAATTCTTCTGAAAATACGTTTTGCACTCGATCAATACATAAATTTGCGGCCGATCAAATTGTACAATGAAACATTCTGCCCATTGAAAGATAAAAAGCCAGAAGATATTGATTTTATTGTAGTTCGCGAGAATTCGGAAGGTCTGTATAAAGGATTAGGAAGTTTTGAAAATAAAGGAACGAAAGACGAAGTCGCGATTCAAATCTCGCACAATACACGCAAAGGAGTAGAACGCTGTATCCGTTATGCGTTTGAGTACTGCAAAAAGCGTAACAATAAGAAACGGAAAGTAACCCTCTGTGGAAAAACAAATGTGTTGACCTTTGCTTGGGATCTTTGGCAGCGTACGTTTAATGAAGTCAAAAAGGAATATCCTGATATTGAAACTTATTACGCTCACGTTGATGCAACAACAATGTGGTTTGTGAAAAATCCTGAATGGTTCGATGTTATTGTAACAGATAATATGTTTGGCGATATTATAACAGATCTCGGTGCTATGGTACAAGGTGGCATGGGAATTGCTGCTGGCGGCAATATTAATCCGGAAGGCGTTTCTATGTTTGAGCCGATTGGCGGGTCTGCACCCAAGTACACGGGCAAACATGTCATCAATCCGCTTGCTGCAATCTGTGCACTGGGAATGCTTTTGGAAACAATTGGCGAAGAAAAAGCTGGTAAAGCAGTTGAAAATTCCGTTATTAAACTTGTTCAAACTAAATTAAAAACTCTAGCTGCTGGTAAAATGGGATACTCTACAGAAGAAATCGGAGATATGGTAGCTGCTGGAATCTAAAAGATCTATTATATGGATATACAAGTACCGTTTATATTACTTGGATTGGGTCCTGTAGGTCGGACTCTGGTACAACAGATTCTTGACACCCATAAGACTGTTGCCCAACGAACCGGCATTCAATTCGTACTAGCAGGTATTTCGGATTCATCTGGCCTAATGTGGGAAAATGAAGGCATTTCTGAAGAGATGCTCCAAAAAATTCTTCGTGATACAGATGAACGCAGAAAACTTAATGGCGTTGCAGATCTTCATCCACATACTAAATTAAACGATGTTCTTCGCCCCGGTACTCTTCTCGTCGATGCAACACATACAATGGAAACTACGCCAATAGTTCAAAATGCTTTAAATGCAGGATGCGGTATTGTAGTTGCAAATAAAATGCCGCTCGCCGCTGAATGGGCAAAAGCAAAAATGTATTATGATCATCCGCTTATTCGATATGAAGCAACAGTCGGTGCAGGGCTTCCGATTATTTCAACGTTGCGATATTTACTTGATACTGGAGATGAAATCACAAGTATCGAAGCATCCGTAAGTGGAACATTAGGATTTTTATGTACCGCACTGGAATTGGGAGTTCCATATTCTATAGCTGTAGCAAATGCGAAAAACATGGGATATACAGAACCGGATCCACGTGATGATTTAAGCGGATACGATATCGTGAGAAAAGCTTTAATCCTTGCACGTACGGCCGGCTGGCCGTTGGAAATGCATAACCTGACTTCAGAGCCGATGTACCCACCAACGTGGGCATCGCGAAGTGTAGAAGAATTTATGGCTGACTTACCATCGCTTAATGAAATGTACGCGGCGCAAGTGCGTCTTGCGCAAAGTGAAGGTAAGAGTCTTCGTTATGTTGCATATATGACATGCAGAGGCGGACGTGTTGGATTAACATCGGTTGCAAAAGATGGACATATCGGATCTAAAAGCGGTCCTGCAAATTCTGTTGCGATTTTTACGCACCGCTATAAAGAAATGCCGCTCGTAATTTCTGGCCCCGGTGCAGGTCCTGAAATCAAAGCTGCCGGTGTAATGGAAGACATGCTTCAACTTGCAAATATTCTACAGAATAAAAATATTCTTCCAAGTATTTAAAAGATAGAGAGACCACATGCGCGTTAAAAAAATATTAAAATTTGGCGGCTCTTCAGTTGCCAATTCGGAACGGATTCGTGAAGTTGCTTCCATTGTTTTTAATGCTGCAAAGAAAGAACGTGTTGTCGTCATCGTATCTGCATTTCAAGGAGTAACAAATCAACTACTGGAATGTGCTCGGATGGCAGAGGCAGGTGATACAAAATTTCAATCAATGTATAGAACGCTTGTTAAAAGGCATATCACAACATTGAATGAACTTCATAACAATCGTCCTCCAAAACACATTGAATCGAATTTGCAAGTAATGCTGGCAGAACTGCGCGATGTCCTTCAGGGAATCTATCTGCTTCGGCATAGTTCTCCGCGCGCACTTGACTTAACAGCAAGTTTCGGCGAACGGCTTTCGGCATTGATCATCGCTTCTTTTCTCCAGCAATCACAGCCGTCATGCTTCGTCGATTCACGCGAAATTGTGAAGACAGATAATCAATTTATGCATGCCACCGTTCAATTTGAAAAAACAAATCGAGCGATCAAGGCATATTTCAAAAAACTTTTTGAACATTCCAGTCAAAAACTTATTCCTATCGTTACCGGCTTCATTGGCTCAACGGACGATGGACTTACAACAACTATTGGAAGGAATGGGTCCGATTACTCAGCTGCAATTTTTGGCGCAGCGCTGAATGTATCGTTAATTGAAATTTGGACAGACGTAGATGGAATTCTAAGCGCAGATCCACGTTCTGTTCCTTCTGCATTCGTTGTGCCGCAGATGTCGTATGAAGAAGCGATGGAACTTTCGTATTTCGGTGCAAAAGTACCTACATGCGTCTACAATTGCTCCTGCTGTTGCTAAGCATATTCCAATTGATATTAAAAACACTCTGAATCCATCAGCAGGGGGCACACACATCTCTCATTATGTAAATCGATGGGAAGGTGTGGCTAAAGGAATCACTTCTGTAGATGATTGTACTCTTCTTACATTGCGCGGTATGAGCATGGTAGGAGTTCCCGGAATAGCAGAGCGATTATTCCGTGCACTTGCATCACATAAGGTCAATGTAATTTTAATTTCTCAGGCATCATCTGAACATACTATTTGCTTGGCGATCAGCACATCGGATGCAGCTGCAGCGAAGAAGGCGGTGCATCAGGAATTTCATTTTGAACTTCAATCCAGACTCACTTCGCTGGATGAGAAACCGGCACAGACGATTGTTGCAATTGTCGGCGATGGAATGAAGGGTACTCCCGGAGTGTCTGGAAAAGTTTTTCAAGCACTCGGACGGAACAGCGTAAATATTTCTGCAATTGCTCAAGGTGCATCAGAGCGTAATATTTCTTTTGTCATTGATGAAGCACAAAAACTTCGTGCACTTAATGTAATTCATGAAGCGTTCTTCGAACCAAGGAAGAAACTCGGTGTAGTTTTAATTGGCCCGGGCAATATTGGCGGTACATTCCTGAAACAGATTCATCAGCAACAATCCTATCTTCATTCAGAAGGATTTGATGTTCGTGTATGTGGGATTTATGATATTGGAAAATCCGTTTTCTCTTCAAAAGGAGTTGATCTAAAAAAGTGGAAAGAAATTCTTGAAAGTGCTCCTAAAAGGGTGGACTATTCAGAATTATTGCAGCAAATTGCCGCACTTCATTTGACGAATGCTGTTCTTGTTGATTGTACCTGCGAGTTCGGAAATTGTTAATATGTACGAAGACTTTGTAAAACTAAACATGCACATCATTACACCGAATAAAAGAGCGAACGTTCTTCCATGGCAGCGATATAAACAATTGACTGATCTAATGAAAAACCGGCAGAAATATTTTCTCTATGAGACAAATGTTGGTGCCGGTTTGCCGATTATCTCCACTCTTCAGGATTTGATTGCGAGCGGAGACCAAATTGTAAAAATTGAAGGAATGTTTTCCGGAACACTTAGCCATCTTTTCAATTATTATGATGGATCGAAACCGTTTAGTGCATTAGTTGAAGAAGCGCTTTCACTTGGATATACAGAACCTGATCCACGAGAAGATCTTTCAGGCGGCGATGTCGCACGCAAACTTCTCATTCTCGCCCGTCAAATTGGACTTAAAATGGATATGCATGACATAGGCATTGAAAATTTAGTACCTCAACCATTGCGAAAAAATAAATTTTCAAAAAATTTCTTCAAGCAGTTTGCAAAATATGATGATATAATGAAGCAACGTTTAGAAAAAGCTCACGCGAATAACTCGGTGCTGCGCTACGTGGGAATATTACAGGATAAAAAAGCTTCTGCCGGAATCAAAGAAGTTCCGAAAAACCACATGCTTGCCTCCACAAAAGGCAGCGATAACATTATTGCTTTTACAACTCAACGTTACTCAAAGACACCTTTGGTAGTACAAGGTCCTGGTGCAGGCGCGGATGTAACGGCGATGGGAGTTTTCTCCGATCTCCTAAAGTTGCTTCACTATTTGCCTCAATAAAAAGAATCGTAAAGGAGTTAATCATTGAGCAGGAAGTACGTCATAGTTGTGCCAGATGGAGCGGCCGATAAACCACTGCAAGTGTTCAGTGGAAAAACTATTTTTGAAGCTGCAGAGAAACCAAATATTGATTTCATATCTATGAATGGCAGACAAGGACTTAGCCAAACAGTACCTCCGACACTTCAACCGGGCAGCGATGTTGCAATGATGGCTGTGCTTGGGTATGATCCTGAAAAATATTACACAGGCAGAGCGCCAATTGAAGCTGTTGCACAAGGAATAGATGTTACGGAAAACGATTGGATATTTCGTTGTAACCTTGTAACTACTGCAGATGGCAAAATGGTTGATCATAGCTCTGGACATATCTCCAGTGAAGAAGGAAAAATATTTATTGAGGAATTAAATAAAACACTTGGAAGTGAACACGTTAAGTTTTATCCTGGAGTTAGTTATCGTCATCTAATGGTAATAAGAGATTATGATTTTCCGGATTTACAATTGCAACCGCCTCATGATAATATTGGCGTTGAGATAGCAAACTTACTGCCGCGCGGGAAGGATGCTGATATCCTTATCGAGCTTATCAAAAAAAGCGAAAATCTTTTTAAGGATCACAAAATAAATCTTGCTCGCAGAAATCTCAAAAAGAACGAAGCAAGTTCTATTTGGCTCTGGGGACATGGCAAAAAAGCGCGGATGGAATCTTTCGAGAAAAAATATGGCTTGAAAGGATATGCAATCACAGCCGTTGATCTTGTTAAAGGATTAGCGTTACTCATTGGATTCGATTTTATAAAAGTTAAAGGCGCAACTGGATATTTTGATACCGACTACCATGCAAAGGGACTTGCTGCAATTGAAGCTCTAAAAAAATACGATATCGTTTTAATACACGTGGAAGCGACAGATGAAGCAGGCCATGCCGGAAAAGCAGATATAAAGAAAAAAGCCTTAGAAGAAATCGACCTGCATATAGTAGGACCGGTAATAGCGGAACTGAAGAAATATAAAAGCTGGCGAATTCTAATAATGCCAGACCACCCTACACCTGTATCTACACAGGGACATACAGGCGATGCAGTGCCTTTCGCAATGATGGGCGATGGAATTGTTGGAGAGGTACACTTGCCGCTTGGAGAAAAGAATGCCGCAAAGACTGGAATAAAAATTGACAATGGGTACGAGCTAATGAAGATCTTTTTAGAGAATTAGAAATCCTGCCTTTCAAGTTAAATTATGCAACGAAAAGAACGAGAAATAACTGACATAAAAGTCATAGAAGAGATTTTATTAAAATCGGAAATCTGCAGGATTGGAATGATTGATAGAGATGTGCCTTATATTGTGCCATTAAATTATGGATATTTTGACTATGCAATTTATATGCACTCTGCATTGGACGGAAAAAAAATAAATTTATTGAAAGCAAATAATAAAGTATGCTTTGAGATAGAATATAAAACCGCGATTACCAAAAAAGACATTCCTTGCGAATGGTCAACAAAATATCGCTCTTTGATTGGATATGGGACAATAGAGATTATCACTGATGATGAACAAAAGAAACACGGACTTGATATTATTATGGCGCACCATGCCAAACCGACGAATAATATCTATAAAGAAAAAAAGCTTGAAAAGATTGTCATTTTAAAATTAAGAATAGAACAAGTAACAGGGAAACAATCAGGAAATTGGAATTAATAATACTTGCAGAAAACAGGATAAAAGATGAATGCAAAAAATGAATTGCAGAATTATTTAACTAGAATAATTGAATATAATGTACTTGTCGATACGACCTTGGAAAAAGGTGGAACCGGTAAATGTATAAGGCCACATGAATTATTGGAAGCTGCTTTGGCAGCTTGCATGAATATCGCAATAAAGATGGAGGCACAAAAGAATAATTTATATTTCGATTCAATCGAAACCAGAGTTGAATTGAATCGAAAAGACCCTACAAAAACAATATTTGAGTATAGTTATATTTTTAACAGTCCAGATAAATTAAGCGATAAAACCATCAATAAATTCAAACAAGTATTACAAACTTGTCCAGTTCGAAAAACACTATCAAAAGAAATAATATTTGTAGAGAAATATGGATTTTAATTTATTTGGATATTTAATATTCGCATCCGTCACATCTATTACTCCCGGCCCGAACAATCTTATGCTGTTGTCATACGGCAAGGCGTATGGATTTACCGATTCCAGTAAAGTAGTGTTTGGGATTATGACTGGTTTTCTTATTGAATTGGGGTTGGCGGGATATGGTGTTGCAAGTATAATTGCAACAAGTGCATATGCCGGGATTATATTGAAAATTATTGGTTCTCTTTGGATGTTTTATCTTGCTTTCGTATTAAGAAACATGCATGCCGATATAGAATCTCAACAGCGGGCAAAAATAGGATTTGGTCAAATGCTGATACAGCAATTTGTGAATCCGAAGGCTTGGATAATGGCAATCAGCGGTGCGAGTGCTTTTTTACCACATTACAGCAGTATTCACATTAATGTTTTTCTCTATGCAGTCACATTCGGATTAATTGGTATTCCAAGCATGATTATTTGGCTGAAAATGGGTGATGCTATCGCAAAAATAATTAAGTCCGAGAAAGCAAATCGAATACTTGGATATATAATGTTTATATTGATGCTTGTTAGCATAGTAACAATCTGGATATAGAAAAAAGAAATTAATGCAGGAGAAAAACATGCAGCACAGCTGGTTAGAATGTATTCGCGATTGTGGCCGTCGTTATCCTATCGATTCCGTCGTGTACCGGTGTGAAGATTGCGGCGGATTGTTAGATGTTCAGCATAATATCAATGCACTAAAGCGTCGAACCGCATCATCGTGGAAAAAATTGTTTGACTATCGTACACGCATCAATAAATGGCCGTACGGGAGCGGCGTGTGGGGAAAAAAAGAATGGGTTTGTCCGGATATCGATAACGAGAATGTTGTTTCAATGTACGAAGGGCATACGAATTGTTTTTGGGCAGAACGATTAGGAAAAGATATCGGTGTTCTAGATTTATGGGTGAAACTTTGCGGCAACAGTCATACCGGATCGTTCAAAGATCTTGGCATGACGGTACTCATCTCAGTTGTAAAACAAATGATCGTTGATGGAAAACCAATTCGAGCTGTTGCATGCGCTTCTACCGGTGATACATCGGCAGCGCTATCCGCTTACGGCGCGGCTGCAGGAATTCCAACTATTGTATTTTTACCTAAAGGAAAAGTTTCTACAGCGCAATTAGTACAGCCGATTGCCAACGGTGCGACTGTGCTTTCGCTCGATACAGATTTTGACGGATGCATGCGTATCGTACAGGAAATCACAGCTGATAATTCTATTTATCTTGCCAACTCAATGAATTCTTTGCGTATGGAGGGACAGAAAACTGTCGGCATTGAAATTGTTCAGCAGTTCGATTGGGAAGTACCAGATTGGATTGTTATTCCTGCTGGAAATCTTGGCAATGTCAGCGCTTTGGGCAAAGGTTTGCTGATGATGCGTGATCTCGGTCTGATAAAAAAGCTACCGCGTATTGTATGTGCGCAGGCATCACATGCAAATCCACTCTATTTAAGTTTTCTAAATGGATATAAAGAGTATAATCCTGTCGAGGCAAAAAAGACCCTTGCTTCAGCCATCCAAATTGGCGCACCAGTAAGTTATGAAAGAGCTGTAAAAGTATTAAGGCAATTTGACGGCATTGTAGAACAGGCAACTGAGGATGAATTAGCAAATGCCTCTGCCCGTGCAGATCGTGCGGGATTGTTCACTTGTCCACAGACCGGTGTGGCACTTGCAGCGCTCTCAAAATTAGTTGAACGCAAAGTTATCAATAAGAAAGATCGTGTTGTAATCATATCCACAGCTCATGGATTAAAATTTTCGCAATTCAAAGTAGATTATCATGAGAAGACATTATCCGATGTGAATTCGTTGTTTTCTAATCCACCGATTCTTTTACCAGCTGATGTCAACGCAGTTAGAAATGCAATTGATCGTGTTATTGGGAATTAATCTTGTAAGATCATTTAATGTTCCTGATTTAATAGTAAAAAAAGAAATCATTTCTAAATATAATTTGGAGAGCAACAATGAATCAGCAAGATAGACCGTATGTAGTCGAGTATTACTATAAAACTAAATGGGGACATGCTAAAGAGTTTATTAGCTTGTTCAAAAAGAATCACTATCCAATTCTTAAAAAAGAAATAGAATTAGGCAGACTGCTTAAAATCTCGGCAACACGACCTCGTCTTCATGCAACCGAAGATGGAAGATGGGATTATAGAGTCACACTTGTTTGGAAGAATGTTTTAGCAATTGATGATGGATTTGATGAATCCGAGCTTAGCCGACAACTATTTAAAGATCAGGAAACATTTAATAAGGAAGAACAGCGGCGGTTTGAAATTTTGATCGGCCATTGGGATGTGCCAATTGTTGATCTAGATTTGGAGCAATAATATTCAAAAATCAAAAAGTGTAATAAATTAGATGCATGCGGGCGATTTTGCGAATTGCCCGCACGAAGTTTATACTTACTATCGCTATCTCCTGTCATGAACCTATTTTTTTTCCCCTTGATTTAAGGAACCATCCATCATATCTTTCTGTTATTACTTTAAACTTAAAAGGAGAACCAATGAAAACTACAAAGCAATACGGAAAAAAAATTGATTTAGCCCTTTCGATGTGGGTTAAACTTACTCGGGCTCATGACACATTTAATCATTTAACGGCTGAAAATATCCGTTCGTTCGGATTAACGGCAGCACAATTTGGTGTAATAGAATGCCTTGGTCACCTTGGTACTATGCTGATTGGGGATCTAACTAAAAAGCACCTTGTAAGCGGCGGCAACATGACAGTGATAGTAAATAATTTAGAAAAAGATGGGTTTGTTAAACGTTTGATCAATGAAGACGACCGCCGTGCTTTCTATGTTAAATTGACACCGAAAGGGATGCGGCTTTTTAAAAAGATATTTTCAAAACACGCACAATATATAACAAAACTTGCCTCAGTGCTTTCAGAAGCTGAACAAGAAGAACTTGGGATTCTTTTGAAAAAGCTTGGTACTTGCTTGCATGAAGTAAGTTAGGTTTTTTCGTAATTTATTATTACGAATTTGAAACTATTAGAACCGCTCTGATGTTATAATAACAAGCAGAGAATAAGAAGTGGTACATGATAAATTAAATATTCTAGCATTTGCAGGCAGTATGAGATCGGAATCTTTTAATCGAAAATTACTTCAAATAGCGACAAAGATGGCATCTGAATTGAATGTAAACGTAAAAGAATTAGATTTAAAAACGCTCGATCTCCCGCTGCTCAATGTAGACTTAAGGGAGAATGGATTTCCGGAATCAGTTAAAAAATTGAAAGATGCAATAGCTTTGGCAGATGTGTTTCTTATAGCAACGCCTGAGTACAATCATTCTATTCCCGGTGTATTAAAGAACGCAATAGATTGGGCATCCGATAAAACAAATCCATTTGCAGGAAAAACAGCAGCAATTTTTGGCGCATCGATAGGATTATTCGGAACGTTGAGAGCACAGCTTCATTTGCGGCAAATTCTCGCTGCATTGAATGTCGAGCTTATGCCGCAGCCGCAAGTGTTCATTCGTTCTGCACAAGAGGCGTTTCTGCCTGATGGTTCGCTTGTCGATAAGGAAATTGAACAGAAGCTTCGGCAATTAATTGATGCAACAATAATGCTTGCTTATCGCAAATAAGAAAGTAGAATTGATAATGTGGATATATAAGAATTAATTAAAAATTATTTCAATAAGGAGAAATAAAATGGAAACAGCATTACTTTATCTTGGGCGAATATTGTTTGGCGGATATTTTGCTTATAACGGTTTTAATCATTTCAAGATGCTTGATATGATGGCAGGGTACGCGAAATCTAAAGGTGCTCCTATACCTAAATTATCAGTAGCATTCTCTGGATTACTATTAGGTGCAGGCGGATTAAGCGTGCTCTTTGATTTTTTACCAAACGTCGGTCTTAGTGCTTTAGTAATTTTTTTAATTCCGGTAACGTTTATAATGCATGCATTTTGGAAGGTGCAAGATCAAACGGCAAAAATGCATGAAATGATCAATTTTATGAAAAATCTTGCGTTGCTCGGCGCAGTACGTAATTTTACTGGCGCAGAAACTCGTATAATAATGAGAATGAAAAATAATTAATAGTGATGTTTTGGAGTAGGCACTCTTTTATGAATGAATATATGATTATTATCCGGTTCACAAAATCGCTCAGTGAGGAATTTGCAAGCATGATTCCGAACCAGCGTGTCCAAATTAACAGGTTCATGGAAAAAGGAATACTAACGAGCTATAGTTTATCTGCCGATCGAGAAATACTTTGGATAACGTTACTTGCGAATTCCATTGAAGCAGCGGAAATTATTCTTAGAATGATGCCTCTGTTCAAGTTTATGAAATATGAAATTGTCGAATTAATGTTCCATAATAGCCCAAGTTATGCAAGAATGCATTTGTCTATGAACTAAACAAATGATCTCGAACACAAAAAAGTAAAAAACATTTATTGCTAAATATGGAGATAAGTTATGAAAAGACTAACAGTTATTCTGCTTTCGTTTTTCGCTGGTACGGCATTTGTGTTAGCACAATCCGGATGGAAGTTAGATAAAGCCCATTCCAGCATCACGTTTGCAGCCCAACATATGGTAATTTCGGAAGTGATCGGAAGCTTTAAAGATTTTACTATAACTTTGAACTCTGCAAAAGACGATTTCTCGGATGCAGAAATCCACAGGTACTATTAAAGTCGCTAGTCTCAGCACAGATAACACAATGCGGGATAATCATTTAAAATCTGACGATTTTTTTAATGCTGAAAAGTTTCCGGAAATAAGTTTTAAAAGCACATCGTTTGAAAAGCTTAGCGATAACAAATATAAAATCACAGGCGATTTGACAATTCGTGATGTAACAAAGAATGTGACATTTAACGCAGTTCTTAATGGTGTGCTTAAAACTGATCGCGGATTACTTTCTTCCTGGAAAGCAACTACAACGATTAACCGGTTTGACTACAATTTAAAGTGGAACAAAACTATAGAAAGCGGCGGATTGATAGTCGGACAAGATGTGACCATTGCATTAAATTTGGAATTGAACAAATAATCCGTTTTCAAGATGAAGCCCGTAAAAGATGGGCTTCATCTTTTTTACATCTCTTCAAATATTACCAGAATACTCAGGTATTGCAATTGTATTAGCCAATAGTTATTTTGCTCAGGGAATAATTTCTTTCTTCAACTTCATAGAAATTACGACGCTGAAATTGTTTTTCTTTTTCAATTGCAAGAAAGGAAAACTAAATGAAAGGTCAGATAATCAAAAAGCATAAAATCAAACGAATTGCTATAAATACAGGTGGCGGCGATGCGCCAGGTTTAAACGCGGTCATCCGTGCTGTGGTAATTTCTGCTGTTAATCGCGGATGGGAATGTTATGGCATACGCGATGGTTATAACGGTTTACTGGAACCAAAGAATTACACCGATGGCGGGCTAATTCCACTACCAAGATTTAAAGTACGCGGCATTACGCATCTCGGCGGAACAATTCTTGGTACTACCAATAAAGGTAATCCATTAAAATGGCCGGTGAAAGGAAGAGACGGCAAATTTCATGAGATCAATCGCACAGATGAATTGATGAAGGCATTTCAGAAAAATAAAATCGATGCACTTGTTGCCGTTGGCGGCGATGGATCACTCGGTATAGCTAATGTTCTTTCACAAAAAGGATTACTTGTAGTCGGTGTACCAAAAACCATCGACAATGATTTGGATAGAACAGTGATTACGTTCGGATTTGATACTGCAGTATCATTTGCAACAGCTTGTATTGACCGGCTGCACACAACTGCAGAATCGCACCAGCGGGTTATGGTTGTAGAAGTAATGGGCCGCTATGCAGGATGGATTGCGCTTGAATGCGGTGTCTCCGGTACTGCAGACGCGATTCTCATTCCGGAAATTCCGTACGATATTCATAAGATCACAAAAAAAATTGAAGGTCGCTGGGAAAGCGGAGCACATTTTGCAATCGTAGTAGTAGCAGAAGGCGCCAAATCGAAAGGCGGAACGGTTTCCGTTGTCTCGAAAGAAATCGGCCGGGCTGAAAAACTCGGTGGTGCAGGCGAACGCGTAGCAAAAGAAATTCAAGATATCACTGGAAAAGAAACGCGTTGTGTTGTGCTTGGACACTTGCTGCGCGGTGGAACCCCAACAACTTTTGACCGGTTAATTTCACTTCGTTTCGGCGCAGCGGCAGTACGTGCTCTTGATGAAGGACAAAACGGCGTTATGGTTGCGCTTGATCCTCCGACTGTTCGGTACGTGCCGCTTGCCGAAGCTACTAACCGTATGAAATGTGTTCCTGTTGATTGCGACACAGTTCTAACGGCTCGCGATTTGGGAATTAGCTTTGGAGATTAATTTAATCATTAAAAGTAAAAGGACATTTAAATTTATTATTATGCTTTATTGAACAAATTTGTTTGAACCCGATATCTGACTTAAACGATTGGAGACTATACTATGCCCGCGCTAACTGGATATACCGATATCGAACGCCAGCAAACCGAAAAAGCCCTTCAAGAGTCCGATGGACGTTATAGGTTGCTTGCCGAAAATATACAAGATGTAATATGGACGATGGATCTGCATGGACACTTTACTTATGTAAGTCCATCTGTTTTTCAGCTAAGAGGTTATACGGCAGAAGAAGTGATGCAGCAGTCTGTCCAAGAAGCATTTACTTCCGATTCGGCGGTACGGATTTTAGGCGGTATTCAATTGTTATTAGCACAGGATGAAAAATTGGATATTCATTCAAATTTGGAACTGCAGCAGCCCCGTAAAGACGGAAGCATCGTTTGGACTGAAGTAATTGTGAATATTATCTTTGATAAACAAGGATCTGCACAGACTGTTCTTGGAGTAAGCCGCAACATTTCCGAGCGTAAAATTGCCGAAGAAAAAATTGCTGAACAAGCTCATCTATTAGATGTTGCTCTTGACCCAATTATTCTACGTGATATGAATGATACTCTTATATTTTGGAATAAAGCCGCAGAAAAATTGTACGGATGGACATTCGAAGAAGCAAGAACATTGAAAGTGAATCAATTCATAGCAGAAGTAGATCAGCCCAAATACGAACGTGGAGTAAAAGAGTTTCTTGATAAAGGAGAATGCAGAATCGAATTGCAGCAACGAGCTAAAAATGGTCGTAAAATTATAACTCTCTCTCAATGGTCTCTCGTAAGGAATCAGGATGGCAGACCTTACGCCCGACTTTCAATTGACCGTGATATTACTGAACAGCGAAATTTTGAAATACAACTCCGTCGTTCGCAGCGAATGGAAAGTTTGGGAACTTTAGCAGGCGGCATTGCTCATGATTTAAATAATGTTCTTGCGCCTATTCTTATGTCTATCCAGATTTTAAATATGAAAGTTACTGATCCAAATCTTAAAAGACTTATTGCAAATCTTGAATCAAGCACAAAACGAGGAAGTGAAGTAATCAAGCAGGTTTCTACATTTGCGCGCGGCATTGAAAAAGAATTTGTGCCTCAACAATTGCGGTATGTTGTTTCTGAAATTGAATCCATTATCAATGGAACATTTCCCAAGAATATCCAATTGCGCATCGGAATTTCAAAGAATTTGTCGCTTGTTTTAGGCGATGCAGCGCAATTACAGCAGATGCTGATGAATCTTTGTATAAATGCGCGCGATGCTATGCCGGATGGAGGCCGTCTCACCGTCACAGCCGAAGGCATGTGCATGGATGAAAGCTTTGCTCGTTTGATTCTTGGTGCACATCCAGGTCAGTATGTCGTTCTTACGGTTGCGGATACAGGCACGGGCATTCCGGTAGAAATTCAAGAAAAAGTTTTTGAGCCATTCTTTACAACAAAAGAAAAAGGCAAAGGTGCAGGGCTTGGCCTTTCGATGGTTTATACTATTGTAAAATCGCACAATAGTTTCATAAAATTGTACAGCGAAATTGGCAAAGGAACAGAAATAAAAATCTTCCTGCCTGCAACTCAGCAGATTGAAAAAAAAGTCGTGCCCATTTTAGAAGATACACCTTCAATTGGAAACGGAGAAAATATTCTTGTTGTTGACGATGAACTATCTGTATTACAGATTTCTAAGGAAGTTCTCGAGGCGCGCGGTTATCGCGTGCTGACAGCTGCGGATGGTGCAGAAGCAACTGCCATTTTTGCAAGCGCAGAAAAAGAATCTATTGATCTCGTAATAACTGATATGAATATGCCGTTGATGGATGGATCATCAACTATCAGAGCTTTGAGAAGACTTGCACCATCTTTGAAAATAATTGTCTCAAGCGGTTTGTTGACGGATGTAAATTCAGCAGGCGTAGCTGGACTTGATATTCAGGGATACCTTACAAAACCATATACTGCCGACCAGCTTGCGGCAATGGTTAGTAAAGTTCTTAAAAAAGAATATATTCCGGAATCCGACAAGGCTAATAATATTTAACGTTATAGTCTGTGCTATTAGTATTTAATTCTAAGAAGTAACTAAGTAAACAGCCAATAACATTTTGATATAACTTTTGATATGATTTGAGTTATGCAAAGCAATACTGGAAATTAATTATGATGTCTAAAATGGATCCAAGAATTCGGAAATATGTTGAAATAGCTCAAGCTATGAAGCAAGGTCGCTTCAATGTAAGTATTTCAAGAGAAGGGACAGACGAAGTGGCTGAACTCGGGGTGGCGCTTGAAGACCTTGCCCGTTCATTGGAAAAACATTTTGAAGAAATAAAAACACTTACAAAAATTACTACTCATATTAATTCTGGAATGTTATTAGATGATGTGCTCAATTCTGTTTTTGATTCTTTCCGGCCAATTATTCCATACGATCGCATTGGATGTGCACTTATTGAAGAGAAAGGAAAAATAGTACGGGCTTACTGGGCACGTTCAGATGTCGGTGATATGGAAATTACTAAAGGATTTTCGTCGCCGTTAGAAGGAAGCAGTTTACAAAATATTATAGAAACAGGACAACCGCGTATTATAAACAACTTAGAAACGTATCTTATCGACCATCCTAACTCTGAATCGACACAAAAAATCGTGAAAGAAGGAATGCGCTCCAGTCTTACATGTCCATTAAACGCTATGGGAAAAGCCATAGGATTTCTATTCTTTTCGAGTATAGAAGCAGGTACGTATGAAAAAGCCCATCAAGATATTTTTATACAGATTGCCAATCAATTATCTATTATTGTAGAAAAAAGCAGGTATCTACAACAGCTTCTTGATTTAAACGAACTTAAAAATAAGTTCCTTGGCATGGCAGCACATGATTTACGAAATCCACTCTCAGCCATTAAATCGTATCTTGAATTATTTCTCACTAATGCATTAGGCGAACTAACCGCCGATCAAAGAGAAGTTCTGAATGATATAAATCAGTCAAGCGATATCATGCTTGGATTAATCAATGATCTTCTTGATGTGACGGCAATTGAAACGGGAAACTTGCAATTAAAACGACAAACGACAAATCTTGATGAGCTTCTCTATGCAATCCAGGATTCTCTTAGAGTACTTACAAACTCTAAATCAATGGAGATCAAACTTGATCTTCCCAAGTCACTGCCTGTTCTGCAAATTGATCAAGCTCGGTTTAAGCAAGTAATTACGAACTTGATTACGAATGCCGTGAAATATTCTTTTTCTCATACTATAATCTTTCTAGGTGTAAAGGTATTTCAGAAAGAGGTGTGGATATCGGTAAAAGATCATGGGCAAGGCATTCCTGTTGACGAAATGAAGAATCTGTTCAAGGATTTTTCGCGTACCAGCGTGAAACCAACTGCAGGTGAGAAATCAATCGGTCTTGGACTTGCGATTACACGCCGTATCGTCGAAGCTCCTGGTGGCATCATTTGGGTAGATAGTGAAATTGGGAAAGGTTCAACTTTTACTTTTTCACTACCAATTTAATAAGAAGAAACTAACTAATATTAAGTGGATGTAATATATGGCAGTGAGAATATTTATCACAGGCGGAACATTTGATAAAGAATACAATGAGTTGGACGGCAAACTTTTTTTCAAAGACACGCATTTACAGGAAATGCTTAAACTCGGCAGATGTAAACTGCCAACAGAAATTCGTACTTTGATGCTTGTTGATAGTTTAGAAATGACAGACGCAGATCGTCAGATTATTATTGAGCAATGCCGGAAATGCAAAGAAGATCGAATCGTCATCACACATGGCACTGATACAATGGAAGAAACAGCAAAGGTGCTTGGTCAAGCAGGTCTCGAAAAGACTATTGTGCTTACCGGCGCGATGGTGCCGTACAAATTTGGCAGTTCTGACGGACTTTTTAATTTAGGCAGTGCGCTTGCGTTTGCACAAACTCTTTCAAGAGGTGTTTATGTTGCAATGAACGGACGGTTTTTTTTATGGAACAATGTTAAAAAAAACCGGAGAACAGGAGAATTTGAAGAAATAAAATAGCATTGGCTTTTTATTTGTGGACGCTGTAGGGATCGAACCTACGACCTCCGCCTTGTAAGGGCGGCGCTCTGAACCAGCTGAGCTAAGCGTCCAAAATTCGACTCTTAAATGCTATCCAATACTCTCTAAATACATTTAATTGTTATGTAATTTAATCAATGTTATCTGCTATTGCAAACCATTAACAATTATGGGGCGCATCATTTTCAGTACGGGGAAAGATTCAATCCAATGCATTGTCTCCGAATATTGGTAGTACGAAAAAGCTGCTTAGATACTATTCAAGATATCTTTGCTCTATATTTTTGAGTCAATGTGATATACATTGTTTCTATTATTGGTACTTGCATAACATAAAAAGAATTTGTTTATTCTTAATATACGTATCCGATGTGGTGTTGCTATCATAATTCTTACTTTTTAGGAAATACTATAATGAACACAAATTCCATTTCTAAAGATGAATCTGTAATATCTGCACAGACAGCACTGTGTCTTGCATCAATTACAATGGTGGGAATTGATGGAGAATTCAAGGAAGAAGAATTAGAGAAACTTCGCACTTTGATTCATACAGATGAATCGGCTTTTTTAAAAGCATTCAGTTTCTACAATGATCGACCTCTCGATGTTTGTATAAAAACGGTTTCTGCAACATTAAACAATGAACAAAAACGAATAACATATCAAGTTCTATACGATCTCGCGCAGGTCGATAGGGACTTCGCGGTATCTGAACAAGATCTTCTTAATCAATATGCGGCAGAGTTTAAATTGGACAAGGGATTTACTTCTTCCATAAAAAGTACGCCTAGTCATAAATATAATCTTGCAGCGTTTGGTTAAACCCTGATTATGCATTAGATATTCTTCAATTGTAATAACACTTTAAGTTCTTTAAGAAAAATGTTTTGCAGGATTTTGAGGGTGGAGGAATTCTCTATCGCATAATTTGGGTTAAAAACATTTCGGCTGTTAATTAAAACTATTAAAATAATTAACTGTCTAACCCTTAAGTCTTAAAGATCACTTCATAATTAATCGCTCTTTTTAATAACTTTCCTCTGTAATATCAACCTTCCCTCGAAAAACATAGTGGATAAAGATTGAATATGCGATCACTATTGGAACACCTATTATAGCAATGACCAGCATTGTTTGTAATGTTAATTGACTGGAAGATGAGTTAAAAATTGTAAGACTATATTTTAAATTAATCGACGATGGTACAAGTCGCGGATAGAGATTGAGTGCCATTTGGCATAGCATCGACATAATGATTAATGACGAAAGGAGAAATGCACGATTAAAATTTCCAGCTCTCAAAAGAATTGGAAGGTACACTATACATACTAGTAGTGCAATGAGAGGAATATAAAACATTGGATTACTGGATAAGTTATTGAAGAGAAATGGCGACACAACCCAAGTCCACGCTGTTATAAGAATGTACATGACCACGTAATTAATCCAAAAATACAATGCCCATTTCTGGAGACGGCCACGCAGATCGTTATCAGTTTTTGTTGCAAGATAGATTGCACCATGCATCATAAAAAGTACCACACTCAACAAACCGACACCAATAGAATACAGATTAAGCAAACCAATGAAGGTGCCAAGATAATTACCATTCACATCGATTGGTACTCCATGAAGAATATTTCCTAAAGCAACTCCAAAGAGAAGGGCAGAAAAAAAACTTCCAAGTCCAAAAACCCAATCCCATACGTGCCGCCAGAGTTGTGAATCAACCTTACTGCGAAATTCAAAAGACACTGCACGAAATATAAGTGCTGCCAACAGCAGAGTTAGTGCAATATAGAAGCCGCTAAATACAGTTGCATAGACAATCGGAAAAGCCGCGAATAATGCGCCTCCACTGGTGAGAAGCCATACCTCATTGCCATCCCACACGGGTCCTATAGCATTGAAGTGAATACGCCGTTCTTTTTCATTGCGTCCGAAGAGCGATAAAATGCCGACTCCAAAATCAAATCCATCTAGAACTGAGTAGCCGATTATCAACACAACGATAAGCCAGAACCAAATCGTGTTCAAATCCATATCTATAAACTCCTATGCAATTATATGCTGCGGTCCATGTTTTACTTCTCGTACTAGAAGATATACATATAAAATACCAAGCAGTAAATAAATTAAACTGAAGAGAATGATTGAAAAACAAATTTCGCCTGCGGTTACTGTGGTTGAATATGCATCTGATGTTCTTAAAAGACCATAAACAATCCATGGCTGGCGACCGACTTCTGTCGTAATCCATCCGAGCTGGCAGGCGACAAGCGGTAAAGGGATAGACCAGACAAAAAGCCGAAGCAACCACTTTGTTTCAAATAATTTTTTTCTACGAAGTTGTATTGATGAATAGAATGTAACGACAATAAAGTACAATCCCAGAATGACCATATTGTGAAATGAAACGAAGGTCAACCAAAGCGGCGGAATATTTTCAGGTGGAAAATCATTGATACCTTTAACCTGCGCATGGACATCACCAAATGTCATCCAGCTAAGAAGTCCTGACAGTTCTATTTTTGCTCGCAACTCGGGCGGTTTCGTGAAAGGAATTGCAAACAAGATAAGAGGTGCTCCCGATTGCGTTGCATAGAGTCCTTCAATAGCTGCAAACTTCTCTGGCTGAGTGCGTGCAACCTGTCTTGCATGTTCATCTCCAAACGGCATCAGTTCCAGCAGAGAAGCAATTAACCCAAAAATGATGGCTATTCTCATTGCTCGTTGTGCAAGTTCAGTTTCTTTCCCTTTTAAAATGATATATGCTGAGATACCTGCTACAAAAAAAGCTCCGGCAATTAATGCTGCATCCACAGTATGTAGGTAACGAATTATTGTCGATGGATTAAATACAGCATCATAAAAACTTGTCATCTCTGCCCTGCCGTTTCTCAGAATATATCCTGCTGGAGTTTGCTGCCATGAATTTGCTACGATAATCCAAAACGCCGAGATAGTTGCTCCGATAGCTACCATCAAAATAGAAAACCAGTGAACAAACCTAGAGACTTTATTACGTCCGAAAAGATATAAGCCAAGGAATCCGGATTCGAGAAAAAATGCAAAGATACCTTCAGCGGCAAGCGGAGCGCCGAAAATGTCGCCCACAAATTTTGAATATACAGCCCAATTAGTTCCAAATTGGAATTCCATAACAATGCCTGTTGCAACTCCAACTGCAAATGTTAATGCAAGTAATTTTCCGAAAAACTTTCCCATACGAGTGTACATTTCGTCCTTTCTTCGCCAGCCAATTCCTTCCATAATCACAAGTAGCCATGCGAGCCCGATTGAAATCGGAGGGAAGAGGAAATGAAATCCGATAGTCAACGCAAATTGTAAACGAGCAAGTAAAAGTGTATCCATAAAAAGTTCTCTAATTCATTTTTAAAATGTGGAATTTAAATTATTCTCTCGGTGTACAATATCAGGTGAAAAAGCGGGAAGGCATATAGCGATATATTCTGCGCCATGAGGTTCTGGTGTACTATACTGAACCCATTCTCCTTTTGTAACTATAACCGCTTGTCCGGCTGTGGCGTCAATTGAAACAGTTTTTGTCACTACGTGCACCGTGCCTCGAGTTACAATCGTGTATTCATCAAATTCGGGGGTTTGCCCTGGTTCGATCCATCCACAAGGACTTTTCATCCGTGCAATGCTAACGATACTCGTTCCGGTGTTAACCCTGCCTATGAATTCTTCGATAACCTTTGGTTTATTTCCGGCAGCTTTTATAACAGATGGGGATTGAATAAGTGTTGGCATAATACAACCTTTCTATACCAAGGGATTGTAGAAAGAATTATTACTTCGATAATTTTGCCCGCAGAATTTCAAGTTGCTCTGGATTTCCTATTACGATAAGAGTATCTCCTGTATTGATGATAGTATTAGGCGGAGGATTAAAAATGAAATCCCGTTCACCTGTTCCGCGCCGCATAGAAACAAGCACGATGTCAGAAGATGCGAGTGCGTCGCAGCTTTCTAACGGCTTGCCTTGATAATTTGTTGTCGCTCCAATTTTCACTTCATCTACACGCAGTGCAGAACTATCACGCATCATAGAATCTAAAAATGTTGTAGTATCTGGACGAATCAATTCTGATGCCATTCGCAAACCGCCAATATACGGAGCAGACACAGCCGAATTAGCGCCGCTGCGGAAAAATTTTTCTCGTACTTCAATTTCATCTACCTTTGCCACGATACGAAGCTTGGGATTTAATCCCCGTGCTGTGATAACAACGAATAAATTGTCTTTGTCTTCCGGTAATGTGCTTACAAGTCCAATAGCTCGATCTATGCCCGCCGAACGTAAAACGTCGTCGTTTGAAGCATCGCCTTCGACGGTTGGGATGCCGCGGTCGATAAGAGTTTGCACTTTTTTTGGATCTTTCTCAACAGCTACGACTTTCCTTTTTGTCCTAATAAGTTCTTCTAAAACATAGTGTCCGTTTTTTCCAGCACCGCAAAGAATATAATGGTGAGATATTTTTTTTATAGTGCGTTCCATTTTTCGTCTCCTAATAATTCCGCCTATGCCTCCTTGCACGATGAATTGTGTTAACTCTGAGATTCCGTATAGGATAATGCCCATACCGCCTAGGATTAAAAAAATAGTAAAGACACGTCCGGCATTCGTTAACGGGTGCACTTCTCCGTAACCGACGGTCGCAAGCGTTATCACTGACATATACAATGAATCGAAAAGCGACCAACCCTCAATGAAATGATAGCCGAGCGTTCCAGCAATGAGTATGAGCAAGAGCAGATAAATTATTTGAAGTGCGTTGCGTGCAGCATTCATATTGTATAAGGAATTTTCCCTAAATGTTCTTTTGCAAGAAGATTAAGATTAGCTGCGGCTTTCAAATTTTTTCCAGTCGTTGGCATAGCGCTGAAGTTTATTATCGACAAGCGCGTAGATAGTACCGGATTCAAAAGTATTGTCAAATTTCTTTTTCCCAGCTTTCTGTCCGGTTAGAATTTCAATTCCTTCATCAATGGATTTTATAGCATAGATAGAGAATTTCTTTTTCTCAACTGCTTCGTAAATTTCCTCACGAAGCATTAGGTCATCCACATTTTGGATCGGAATGATAACACCTTGTTTGCCTGTCAATCCGCGCGCTTTGCAGACGTTGTAGAATCCTTCAATTTTAAAATTCACACCGCCAATCGGCTGAATTTCACCTTTCTGATTTACCGAACCCGTTACGGCAATGTCTTGACGAATTGGGACATCTGAAAGACTCGAAAGTATAGCATAGATTTCAGTAGATGATGCACTATCGCCGTCAATGCCGCCGTATGATTGTTCGAATGTAATGCTTGCATCCATAATCAGTGGTTTGTTTTGTGCAAACATGCTTCTAAAAAATCCGCTAAGTATTGCCACGCCCTTATTGTGCGTTGGGCCACTCAACTCTGCCTCGCGTTCTATATTGATAATACCGTTCCGTCCGAGCGATGTGCGGGCTGTAATGCGGGATGGTTTTCCGAATTCATATTCGCTAATATCGTAAACTGAAAGCCCGTTCACTTGCCCTACATGTGCGCCATCTGTATCGATCATAATTGTACCATTATAGATCATTTCTTGGATTTTTTCTTCTACCAATTTCACACGATAGATCCGTTCATCCAATGTTTGTTCAATATGTTTGCATAGAACAATATCGGCTTTTTCTTTTC
The DNA here is from genome assembly GCA_963833465.1 of Ignavibacteriota bacterium. Classification (GTDB taxonomy): domain Bacteria; phylum Bacteroidota; class Ignavibacteria; order UBA10030; family UBA10030; genus Fen-1298. The sequence continues at coordinate 555,757 of CAWHXW010000003.1, forward strand.
GCGCCCAGTAGCTGGCTTCACGTGCTACGTCGGCAATGATATTGAAACGTGTAGAAATTTTTTGTCGGCGTCCTGCAAGCCGTACGCCAAACTCAATAATTTGTGCTATAGCGGAATTATCAAAAGGAAGCAGTTTCTCGTCATCACAAATCATTTTGACGAAGCGCATGTACTGAGCCATAGTATTTTTTGTTTTAGGCATCTCAAAATCAAAGTCAGCACGGATTTTAAAAATCTTCTTAAAATCGTCGTCGCGGAAATATAACAGGTTGTACAAATCCGTCTCACCGATCATTATCACTTTCACATTAATCTCAATCGGTTCCGGTTTCAAGCTTGCAGCGGAAAATCCAAACAATGGTTCGTATGTTTGAATATCAATCAGTCCATTGCGCAGTGTGCGTTTTAAATCCTGCCAAACACCCGGTTCGATCAGCACATCTAACGCGTTAAGAACAAGATATCCGCCGTCTGCTCGTAGAAGCGAACCGGCTTTAATTTTAGTAAAATCAGTGCGCCATACTCCACTTTTCTCAACATCGCGGTCCACTATACCAAATATATTTTTGTACTTTGGATTTGTTTCAATAACAATTGGAACATGATCAGCTTCTGAATTATCCACTAATACGTTGACTTGAAATTCTAAATAATTATCTTCTTCTTTCTCTTGTCCGCTTCCTTCTTCTTGTTGTGCTTCTTGATTTGGAAAAGCTATTTGTTGTTTGCGAAATCGGTCAAGATTATTCCGTATGTTTATTCGCACTTCTTCAAAGTACTGATGTAATTTGGACTGTTTGTGAGTAGTTCTTAGAACCCCTATGGCTTCATCAACCGCCGGCATAACAAGTTGTTCTTCTAATCCGTTTAACGACACTTGTACTTTTTTTTCTATATTCCGCAATTCACGAAAAACAGTCGCCATTTGCTTCTCCAAATCCGTCAACACATCTCGCATGGCATCAAACTGCTCTTTGCTGAATTCATTTTTCTGTACTAGCATTTCTATCTGATCCAAACCCATTGGTGTGCCGTTCACGACTGGTACAATGTCTGGCCGCATCGAGTTGCCGGTTTGTACTTGCACAAGATCAAAACCGCGTTCTTTTACGCGGCGCTCAAAATCTTTCAGAACGCTTTTCTGTCGTTCTTGAAAATGCATTACTAATTTTTTTCGCGCCTGCTGGTACCGTTGACTTTCATAAACGGAAGGAATGTCCTTCAATAATTCCTTAATAAAATTATCCATGTCCTGCTTGAGTCCACGTCCTTGACCGGCAGGAAGAGAGACGGCAATCGGCGTATCCGGGTGTTTGAAATTGTACACATAGCAATGGTCTTTCATCTGATTCGGTTTCTTTTCAAAATCCTGCAGGAGACGCTTGATAGTGGTAGTACGTCCCGTGCCGGTAATGCCGGTAACAAAAATGTTATAACCGTAGTGTTCCATCTCTAATCCGACGCGTAGTGCGCGTAAAGCACGTTCCTGTCCGATGATTTCGCGAGTCGGATGGATGTCATCTGTTGATTTAATACCGAGTGATTTTGGGTCGCATTGCCAGCGCAGTTTATGAATCTGCAATGATTTGTGAATTGGTGCTGATTTATAAGAATTTGTGGAGATAATGGGTTTCTTTTTCATAGCTCGTTTACATTTGTAATAGCAAGTAATATGTTATCTCGATAATACGGAAAAGAGGTATAAGTTTCAAACATATCAAACATATGAATTTCTCAATTGGTTTTTCAATGAGGTTGCGGGATTAATTTATTGTTTTTGTAGTACTCGCATACACGGTTCATTACACATTCTGTGCAGTTTGGCTTTGTCGGTCTGCATAAATCCCGACCAAGGAATGAAAAAGACATTCCAGCTGCATTCCAATATTTACTCGGAATAATTTCCATCAATGCCTTTTCTATTTTTTCAGATGTGTTTTCTGCAGTGATACCGAGACGCGGCACCACACGAATAACATGCAAATCAACGATGATGCCTTGCGGTGTTCCCCCTGCTTCGCGAATAATCACGTTTGCAGATTTTCTGCCGATGCCTGGAAGTTCTGTTAACTCTTTTATAGTGAGTGGTATTTCCTTTTTATTTCTTAAAACTTGAGAGATATGCACAAGCCAATCTGCCTTTTTCCGAAATCCTCTTACAGATTTGATAAATGGAAATAATTCTTCCTTGTGCGCGGCTGCAAGATGTTTCATCGAAGGAAATTGCTTAAACAGCTCTGGAGCCAGCTTATTCACTGTTGCATCAGTAGTTTGAGAAGAAAGCACCACCATAATTACAAGCTGATAAGTGTTTGCGTATTCTAGTGGATGTTTTTTCTTTCCATACTTCTTAAAAAGCAATTGAAGCTGAGGAAGATAATTCATAGTTATTTTATGTCTAGTTTTTTAATGATGTGACTTAATGATGTTTATTTATGTGTAAAGAAATTATCGGCATGGAATTATTTGGAATTAATTTATAAAGATTTTAATTATTGTGTTGTAGTAAATAATCCATCATTGATTGACGGCAGATTACAGAATGTTTTTAGTTGTGGAAATGCAGCAAGCAGGTTTGCCGGTGCGTTCAGATTTTTTAAGGGGTGCAAGGCATGTTCAACTTGTCTACCATTGACAAGCGAGAATGCCTGACGATCATTATGAAATACAACATACGTTGTTTGTGCGTTGAGGGATCTAATTTTATGAACAAGGTCTTGCAATTCTTCTTCGCTATAAGGATACAGGTAGCGGTCGTTACTTTTCGGCTTATTCCATTCCGCTCTATTGCGCCCCATCATCCGGAAATATGCAACACCATCCCATGCTAGAGAATTAAACGGCATATGATTTGGCAATCGCGGTAAATCAATATTGACAAGGTTAAAACCATTTTCTTGACAGAACTTATAAACCAGTTCTTCATTCCATGATCTGTGCCGGACATCAAGAAACAAACTATCTTCAGGAAATGCCGCACGAAGCTTCATTAAGTAGGCAAGCCGAGAATTTGACATTGAAAAGGCAGATGGAAACTGAATCAACAATCCTCTTAATATTTTTACATCGCGTAACGGATCCAAAAATCGATGAAACGCTAATACATCTTTCTTGGTTGCGTTAAAAGTGTGTGTGAAACCGCGAAAAAGTTTTACAGTGAAAACAAATTGTTTATTCGCTCTTACATCTTTTATCCATTGTAAAGATTGTTCTGGAGATAACGATGATGTATAAAAGGTTGCATTCACTTCAACAATATCAAAAAACCGGCTGTAATATTCTAGTTTGCGAAATCCTTTTTCCAGTCTTGATGGATAGAATACTTTATCAAATGATGGCAATTCCCAGCCGCCCATACCAATAAATATATTATCGGAAAATTCTTTTTTTGGTTGATTATCAACTAGTGCCAAGGGATTTAATTAATTGGTTATAATTGAAATTTAAAAGCAATGATTTTTAAGATCCAGTTCCTTCTTCGTTGGATATTGGTAATTTCTTTATCCTAACTGATTCAACAGCATTATTGACGACTTTTTCTGTTATAAACTCTATGCCGTTTAGTTGCAAACATTCACCTATTGTTGGAATATGTCCGAGTCGTTCAATTATCAATCCGCCAATTGAACGAATATCAAGAGGCGAAAGCTCAATAGAAAAAAGTCGTTCAATGTCGCTTGTATTAAGATAACCTGCGACAATAAATTCATTCTCTCCAATTTTTACAACGTCGGGTGTTTCTCGATCATGTTCATCTTGGATATTACCTACAAGTTCTTCCAGCACATTCTCTAATGTGATAATACCTGCTGTGCCGCCATATTCATCAGCAAGAATAATCATATGAGTTTTTTTTTGAAGACTTGTGGTTAGTACTTTTTCGAGTGTAGCTGTTTCCGGTAGAAAAGTGGCATCCCGAAGTACAGAGTCCAAAGTAAAATCGGGCTTGAGATGCTTATCCTGTTTAAAAATGTCTTTGGTATAAACGATACCGATGATATTATCAATCGTGTCTTTGAAGACAGGAAAACGGGAAAACTTATTTGTGCGCATTATTGTGATAGTTTCCTTGATCGGGGTCTGAAGAGATAATGCGACAATTTCTCTTCTGGGTATCATCGAATGTCGTGCTTGTTTCTTGTGAAAGTCCATGGCATTTAGTGTAATATTTCGAGTAGTAATAGATACGTGAGTGTCGCGGGAAAGAATCAAGCGGAGTTCTTCCTCTGTATGAGCTAATTCAGAATCGGTCGAAGTTTTAATTCCGGCAAACCGCAGCAAGCCGTTGGATGAAGAATTCAACAAAGCGATGAGTGGTTTGAATAGAATGAAAAAGAACCGCATGGGTGAAGAAACCAGAAGAATTGTTTCACGGGATTTTTGAATGGCAAGCACTTTTGGAGCTTGTTCGCCGACGACAATGTGGACTGAGGTTATTATTGCAAATGCAGCGGCGAACGAAATAACATGAATGATTTCTGGCTGTTTAATTCCGATCAATTGAAATATTGGCAGCAGCATTTTCGCAGCGAGAGGTTCACCGATCCATCCAAGGACCAAGGAAGTCATTGTAATTCCCAATTGTGTTGCCGACAGGTATACTATCGGGTGAAGAAGTATCTCGCGGGCTATTTTGGCATGCCAGTTTCCTTTTGCAGCTAATGGTTCAATTTGTGTGAGCCGCACTTTGACAATTGCAAATTCAGCCGCAACAAAGAATCCGTTTAAGAAAACGAAAAGAAAAATTATCAAAATATCAATTATGTATTGCCCAAATCCCATAAATAATCTTTCCATTATTCAAGTGAATATATTTGATTATTTTTCATGCTTTAAGGATGCAGTTGATGAAAGGAAAATAATTGCTCGTTTGATATTGAGCATAATTGCCACCGTGTTACCGGCGAACTTGTTCCGAAATCCAGCTAAGGTAAGCTTCGAGTCGAGTAAGAAAGTTAAGATATGCAGTTGACCATTCGGCTGGATTATCGGGCCTATTTTTTCCAAGCAATTCTTGAAATACACGCGCAACTTCTACAGCGATTTTCTTTTTACCTTCTTCGATTACAGCCTCGATATCGGAAGAATAATATGCGCGCAGGTTTCGAATATCTTGTCTAACACGAGCTTCTGGGCCTTTGCTCGCAAAGAAAGATAAATCGGTATTCTGACCGCCGGACATTTCATATATAAGCAGATTCCATTGTTCCATTACATCACGGAAATGCTTTTCGTTTTCACAGCTATCTGAAGGTAGTCTGCGCAATGCCTGTTCCGTTGCAAAGGAGTTGCGGAAGATCAGGTCGCCTCCAACGAATTGCGAAATAAGATTTACATCAGTGCGCCAACCAAATACACGCTGTACTGCAATGAAAACTGCTCGTTCCTTATCGTGTCCAGTATTAGCAGCAAGTTTTGTTTCCCATTGCTTCGCCATTATTTTCATCTGGATTTCAAGCTCGTGATCCACTTTTTCTTTTGGCGTCTCGGTTGCTGTTGTCGAAATGACTATATGCTGTTTATCGCGATAAATTGTATTAAATTCTGTGCGTTGTTTTTGATCTAGATCGTCAAATTTCTTTACGGCGTTTGCAAATAATGGTTGCTGTTCATCTGCTTGTGCTTGAAGCAACATTAATAATCGTGTGAAGAGGCGATCTTGGTACAACGATCTAAAATGGGCCATGTCTGCAATCACATACAAATCTTCTCCAACGCAGGAAAAAACCGTGTTGAAAAGACGTGCAATTTTATGCTCACCGATCTTTTTATCATCGATGGAGCGCATCGTGTAATCCACACCTGCCATCGTAGTATCAAAAATAATCGCGTCTTTACGCCGGTTGCAAAAACTTTGAGGTGTACCGACTTCGACATTTTTAATCCCTTGAAGCCGTAATTGAAGTTTAGTAAAAAGTGTCGGACCAGTGAAAGGAAGAATTACTCCTACATCTACTGCACCTCGATTAGAATTAGCTTGCATTAAAGCATGCTTGACACATTCGATAACTTGCTTTGTGTGGAGTTCATTGTAAGGTAGAATTTTTTTCTTACCGGCATATTGCTTGCATCGAGATCGGACTTTACTTGTGTCTATAAAGTAAATTTTTCCCTTTGCTTGCGGAGAGGCATGAACAACTATCTTTTCATCAAATAACACCGCCGCCATAAACAATGATAGTCTTGGAGTTGTTGTATATTGTGATTTCATCAAAATGGACCAGCGTGGGTTTTTTTCAGCCCATTCAAAGAGTCTATGCAGTTCGGTTGTCTGCGCAACATATAGGAAGATATCCTTTTGGAGCCATTGTTCGTTTTGCTCGTCTACGGATATGGATTCTGGTTCTACCTGAAATGGATCGCCTGCAATAACGAATTTCTCCCTTGCCAGTGTTGATAATGCTGCAAGTGTAGGAAGGTTGACACGCTGAGCTTCATCCACAATAACGAGATCGAACTGTTGATTACGTATAGCCGGATCTATTAAAGCGGCCGAAATACCTGTGGCAATAAAAAGCTTTGATTTTAGCAATGCTTGTTCGTCAACAGAAGTAAAATCTTCAACTGCCTTTGTTACTTTCTTCAAGCCGCCTAAATCATCAATTCTTTTGCTGGTTTCTCTAAATTCCATTTGTTCGCGCGGTGTTATTGGCGCGTCAAGTTCAATCTTTGTGATTTCATTTGAGATCGTTTGCTGAATAGAAAGCAGTCGTTTGTAGTTCTGCTGCTGCAAAGTTAGTTGTTCGTGAGCATTCTCAAGATCATTTTTTGAAAACCCTTTTTTCATTCGTTCGATAAGCGATGAATTTTCCAACTCAATAATGACTTGATTAAGCTGCGTAATTTCTTTTGATGTTTGGTCGATCTGTCTACGGAGTTCTGCTAATCGGTCACGCTTATCCTGCACTCTTTGATAAAAGTCTTCATGAAGAATTTGTCTGACTTTTATTTTCCAGTAAATATTTAACAATGTAACGCGTTCCTGGAACACTTTGCGTTTTTCTGCTTTTTCAGATTCAACCTGGTTCTCAAATGAGTACTGTGCTATAGTGTTGAACACACCCGGGGATGGAAGATCGACGCGTGCTGCAAACTTTGTCATCTTTATGCCAAGTTGTTCGCCAAAATTGACAGTTTTCATCAGCATTGAATCAACATTATCGTTAGATGGTGCAACAAAGAGTACCTTTCGACCTGCCTTTATATAACTTAGTGCAGTGAGAGCTAATACGTGTGTTTTGCCGGAAAGAATCGGACCCCATACCATTGTAACTCTGTTTTGTAAAATCTTTTTCATAGTTTCAATCTGTTCGGCCGGTGTACTTGCAATACCGCCTGTTTCAAAACTGACGATGTGGCTATTTTTTCTGTCCGCCGGATCAAATAGTAACTGTGGAATTGGAGATTTCACGTCAAGTTTTTGAAGTAAATCAATAATTGGCATATGTTCATCTTCATAATTCCATGAACATTTTGCTTCTGGCAGTGATTGACCAAAGTCTTGAGGCAGGGCGACAATAAAAAATTGGTTTTCTATAGCAATTACATTGCCAACGACGCTGATGGGCTGCTGTTGGCCAAATGTGAATGTAGCTCGTTCGGTCGTTCGAAAAAGAATATCTTCAGGAATTTCAAAACGATAATAAGTATATCCTGCAAATGCACTGATGCGCTCGCCGCTGAATAGACGTATCTCGCGGCGAGTAGCTTTGAGTTGCTCAAGTTCTTTCTGAAGCGCTTCGGCTAATTGTGTGAATAGTTCTTTCACATCGGTCTTGCATACATTTTAAGTAAATACACTGCACTTTCTTAAAGCACAAATTCATCATTAAAGTATAACTTTTGTCAACAAAGTCAAGATATTTGCAAACACACTTTTTCAAAAAACTAATGGATTTGAAATGATATTTTATTATTCTCATTATGAGAGAAATATATGTACAAATATGAAACGATAATTATCGGCGGCGGATTAAGCGGATTAAGTGCGGCAGTGGAATTATCTACACTTGGCCGAAAGATTTTATTGCTCGAACAACATCAATATTGCGGTGGGCGTACACATTCCTTTTTTGATGATTTCACTGGCAATATGATAGATAACGGCCAGCATCTAATGATGGGATGCTACAGCGCAACACGCAATTTTTTACGATTAATCGGTACTGATCACCTTGCTTCGCTTCAGCCGGCACTTCAGATTAATTTATTAGATTCATCTCAAAAAGATAATCATTTTGTAAGTAGTCGGTTTCCTGCGCCTTTAAATATGCTAAGCGGATTACTTGGATTTAATGCAATTCCCTTAAAAGACCGTTTAAAAATGCTTGCAGTTGCAAAGGAATTGCTTAGTACATCGCCTGAAAAAGAACTGGAATTGGATCTTCTCACCGTAGAAGAATGGCTTGCGAAGCTTGGGCAGTCTGACATAAGCAGAAAATATTTTTGGGATATCATTACGATTGGAGCTCTGAACAATTATCCAAAGAATGTTTCAGCGCTAATGCTGTTCCGTGTTTTGCGGGCGGCTTTCCTTGGAAAAAGTGAAAATGCAAATCTGTTAATTCCACGCGTTGGATTGAGCAAGTTATTTGTAGATTCGGCAGTGCAATTTATTATTTCGCATGGGGGAGAAGTTCGTACAGGTATTGGCGTAAAAAGTATTGTGTTTGATGGAAAAAAAATCCGTTCTTTACGAACCTTGGAGGGAAAAGAACTTTATGCAAAGTCATTCATCAGTGCAGTTCCTTGGTATTCGTTTGAAGGAATTTTATCAGCAAGTTATAATAAGTCTAGACTCAAAGCTGATCAAAAAATCATTTCAGATTATCAATTAAAAGCGAATTTTAAATCATCGCCTATTATTTCAATTCATCTTTGGCTCGACCGTGAAATTATTAATCTCGACTTTGCTGCGCTGGTGGGCACTCGAATCCAATGGTTATTCAATAAAAGCGAATTGTTAAATGAGAAAAATAAAATGAGAGACTATCGTCAATATCTTTCATTTGTTATCAGCGGTGCAGAGGAATTTATAAAGTTGAATAAAAAGCAATTAGTAGAAATTGCGATGGAAGATTTACGGCGAGTTTTGTTGAAAACACGGGAAGCAAAAGTTATTCACTCATTGGTGATTAAAGAGAAGCGTGCTACATTTTTACCTTTGCCGGGACTTGAAGCGATGCGTCCGGATACACGAACAAAATATGATAACCTCTTTCTTGCCGGCGATTGGACTGCGACTGGCTTTCCTGCCACTATCGAAGGTGCCGTTATGAGTGGAAAAAAAGCCGCAGAGTTAGCAGGATAAAATCGCCCGGTATTTTTTTATCCACTATCTTTTAATTTGACGTACCGATATAACTTTATATTATAAGCAGCAAAATTTGTTAACATCGTAAAATCCGTGTAATAAATAAAATCACTTACCAGTTATATCTTATCGTATAGGTAATTATTTTTTCTTCATCTTTCTTTAGTTTGATTGGAAATTTTATTGTTGTCTGATCCACTTTTTCCCAATCGGTATTAGCCTTAGTAATTTCCCACTCATTCCAACGCCAGGGATGTTCGTACACCAGCACTTCCACAGATTCTGATTTATGATTGCGAACTTTGATTTCGAATGTTTCGTCAACAACATGGCCGGTGACAACAACGTGAAAATTTTCCTGCGTGTGTTCGCCAACTATGTCGAATGCGTTGCCCAAGTAGAGTTTAATTTCTTCATCCTTCGGTGTATGATCAATTTCATCCTCACCAATAAATTGTTCCTTGCCATCATCATCGCGTTTATAGACACGCACCTTACCCTTTGGAAGCGCGATGCCAAGTCCGACTTTCTCTTCATTTTTGAATGTGACGAATACACCGATTTTTTTATTCGACTGTTGACCAAAGCTTCCCTGCTCACGGTACGAATAATTATTAGACCAGTACCGCCATTGATTGGATAAACCATCATAAATAAAAACCTTTTTTGCAGAGATATTTTTCGCTGATGTAAGTTCTATTTGTTTTGTCTCATCATTGTTTATATCTGTTTTGCGTCGAAGCGAGTAAAGTTTGTATTCAAACAATTCTTTTTGCTGGAATTGAGGAGCAGCTTCTTCATCGGTCATTGCAGATTTTAGCAGTGCCCTTCCACCCATAAGGTTTTGTTCCTTTACGAGATTAACATCACCTGCAACCAACTTTAATCCTGCGTTTTTAAATGTTGCCCCGGAATTATTTGTGATTGTAACCCAGCCAGTCAAATCAAGCTGTGAATCATTTGCATTAAGCAGTGCAACATAATTGCAGCTCCATGTCAATTGACCGGCTAAATAACTGATTTCTGTTTTATGCCGACCTTCTTTTGAATTTGTCACAAGCCATTCGAGCTGTGGCTTGAGGATCAATCCCTCTGGTAAAGCCGGAAGAATTAACCTGCCTTCAGGAGAGATTTCAATTTTTCCGTTAATCTCTGCAATCATTTGTCCTGTCATATTATATGCCGCATTACTATTGTAGGGATTATAATTTGGCTGCGGCTGCCAACCTGTAGCGAGTAATTTCCCTTTTATAGAATATTCTTTTTTTGTTTCATAGTCTGTACGAAGAAATTCCACTTCTTTGCCGATATATTTTTCCATCAATTTAGCTTGGTGAACAAGATCGTACTGATAATTTTGTTCTATTACTTTTACCGCCGGAGGATCAGTAATACTGGAAAAGTGAAGCGATGTACCATCGATTGTGGCAGGAATATCAGGAATGATTATGCGGTTCAATCCTTCTATTAAATCAATAGTACGCTCTTCACGAATGAGGGCAAGATTTTGATTATAGATTGTTAAATCAACAGATGTTCGTTCGGCGGCAGATTGTTTTATCTGCGCTTGAGAATTCAAATTAATAATGACAAACCAGCAAAGAACTATAAATGGCAAACCAATATTCTTTTTCATAGCGGACTCCTATTATTTTTTGAATGAAGAGTGCTAAGGATTATTGCAGATAATATATTAAAGGTAAATGAAGCTTGTTTTCAATTTTATTCAATCAAATAGATGTAAGGCTTTTGCGAGTTGCTATTTTATCCCACAGTCTCATTAATACAGGTGCGATGGTAAGCGCAAGAAATGCTACCAAGATTCCGGCCACAGCATCTGTTACATAATGATAACGACAATAGAAAGTGGAAACATAAAGTGATAATATAATTGGCGATAAAATCCAGAATGACGGACGATGATAGCGATATGCCATAATCCACATGATTGTAGCAGCGGCAGTATGGGGACTCGGGATTGATCCACCGGCAAAATGCAAATACTTACGCATACATTCGCCCAAAAATGTCCAAATCCATCCTTCTAAAGGAACAGAATAAAGTTGTTTTATATGGTACATTGGGCTTGCAACTGGGAAAAGAATAAATCCGATGTCGCAAAGAATGTTAGTGAAGCCGAGTGTGAAGAAATAATCTTCCATTGCTAATTCGCCGCGAAGATAATAAATGATGCCGCAAAGTACAGGATACATTGGAACATAAATTACATAAGAAAACATCATCCATTCAGTAAGCGGCTTTGATATGAAATCTTCAAGCCATAGTGTCGGTTGAAGTCCGAATGTCCATTGTTCAAAGTCTAAAACATAATCGTCCATCCACTGGCCATGTAATAGCAATTGGAATTTATCGACTGCGCCAAATAGATATGCATAAGTCAACGTGACTGCTGCAACGCGGAGAAAAAATTTCCAGAACTTTTTTGTTGCGTGTTCACTAAATTGGTTAATGAGAATATAAACGACAGCGACAGCTAAATTTTTTATCACTAATATCCGCCAACCATTGATCTGATAATAAAATACAATTGCAAGTAAACTGAAAAAAGCGAGCGTTGTAAGAATCAAACCATCTGTTGCATAGAGCCGGAGTTTGCCTATTGTTAGTCGTTTGTCTGTCATAGTTTTTCGCTCTAACCTTGTCATAGATTTCTTTTCGTAACTGACGAGAACCTTGACAAGGTTGCATTTAACTAAAGCAAATGAAGTAATCCAGCGAGATCCCAAGTATCCAGTGTGTCGTAATTGACGGCCAAATTGATTTTGACCGATATACCATTATTCCCCAAACAAGCCCGCCGAGAATGGAACTGTAAATTTCACTATCCGGTTTTCCTATATGGACTATGCATGAAAGTGCAACTTGAACAAGAATTGCACCCCACACTCCGAAGCGATCGGTTAATCCAAATTGCATAAACCCGCGAAAAAAAAATTCCCAGCTAAAATAAAAAATAAGATAAGCAATTGCATGAATCACAAACATCTGCATCGAGTCGCCGGCACCTCTGTACAACGGATACTCTGCAAGATACTTCGGATCTTTTGACGATGGGTAAGCAAGTGCAATCATTACTGCTCCAACAACAAACACTGCGGGAATCCAAAATTTCCAATCACCGATTTGTAATCCGTAATTTGCAAGTGACTCTTTAAAAACAAATTTTATAACGGCGATGGCAATTACACAAAGCAAAAAGAAGGCAGAAAAATAATTGTACCATTCCCCAGTCATTGCAGCACTGTTGAAAATTACAAGTTTGTTGCTGAGATGAGCAAGATAAAACGATTTTGTGCCGTAATATTTCCAAGTTGTAAGAACAAGCGGCGCAAGAAGAAGTATAATTATCGGTTTTTTATTTTCTTTAGAAAAAAGCTCGGGGAGAGAAAAAAAATTATATAAATTGGTCATGAATTATTCTTTCGAAGTTGGCGTTGCTGTAAAATCCATTCATAGGTCAACCGTATTCCTTCTTCAAGTGGAGTGAAGGTATAACCGAGCTCGAGTTCGGCTTTTGCGCAAGAATATGCCCAATCCTGCAAAAATGTTTCTACCCAGCCGGTTGTGATTTGCGGATAGATGCCGAATTTCTCAGCTACAAATTTTTGTATGCCACCGTAAGCAAGTCCTACTTTAGGCGGAAGGTTGAATTGGAAATGTTTCTTGCCACTCACTTCATCTACAAGTTCGTAGAAATTTTTCAATGAAGCATTTTCGCCGCCGATAATGTATCGCTCGCCGATGCGCCCTTTTTCCATTGCGAGAATATGTCCACGTACAAGATCATCTACCAAAACATAATTTCCAATGTTAACGCCGTGATTTAAAAGAATCGGTACCAAACCGCGATCGTATTGATCAATCATTAAGCTCACGGAATTTCCTTCGGTCAGTTTGCCGGGGCCGTAAACTCGAGTTGGATTTACAATTACAACAGGAAACCCTTCAGTAGCCATTTTAAGCGCTTCCTTTTCCGCGATTGCTTTCGTTTCTTCATACTCTGTGTAATATTTCGAAGTAATGCGAGGCATTGTTTCATCACCGATTACGCCGGGTGCTGTAGGTCCAAAAGACACAATGGTTGATGTCCATACTACACGCTGAATACCAACTTGTTTTGCGGCATCGAACACATTTTGCATAGCCTGTACGTTATGATCGTAAAATATTTTTTTATTTCGCGCCCAGTTCTTGGCATACGCTGCAAGATGAAAAACATATGTGCAATCTTTCATCCCTGCAATTAGTGATTCGCAGTTCATGATATCGCCTTGCACCAACTTGATGCACTTGTGGGTCAATCCATCAAGATTGCTTGCAGCACGGGTAAGTGCGTGAACCTTATGTCCCTGACGGACTAGTTCGTTGACAAGCTTCGTACCTATAAAGCCTGTTGCGCCTGTGACAAAAATATTTGTTGGTTCCATTTTTTTTCTTGTTACGGCGAAGTAATAACCTCGCATAAACTTATATTGTGATTAAAGTAGAAAAAAAAGGTGCGATAGACAACGAATAACTCTAAATTTTACAGATGGATCTATTATTAAATAGATCAGCTTGTTTCAGGGAGATTAGTATATTTTTCTTCCCAATCTTTTAGAAGTTGAATAAGTCTTGATTTCATGAATACATCATACCGGCGTTTTTCGACATTAAGACTGGTTTCATTATTTTTTGCAAGAATAGAGCAAACAATATTTGTTATTGCAAATTGATGGGCTTTGGTTTCAATGATAAAATCTAGCAGTACTTTCTTAGAGTTGACGTCATAAATGAAAGTTTTTTGCAATCCTTCCAACTGCTTGTCCAGTTCATTTATTTGTTCTTCACTTGGTGTCATATTAGCTCCTTAATTGTTTAATTAACGCTTAGTTTTCGAATTAACTATTAACTGAATTTACCCCTTCTGTTTTTAGTGCATAATATTAACAAATTATCTGTGAAAGGCGAGACCCTTTTCCTTTTGTAATAATAATGAGAATTATATTTGTAGCTTGCCACTATTTTTATGGCTTTTTGTTTTCTTCATGCAATACATATGCGAACACACCAAACGCACGAACTGCTTCTGATTGTGCATGTACTGTTCCTACTTCGTTAACTTTATAACCATCCTCACCGCCGTTTGGATTCCATCCATTTCTGATGCCGTCGTCTATCGGGCGATGCAGCGTAATCAAAGCATTTCCATGATGATTTGTCCAAACATGTTCCAACATTTTTTCAATTTTAACAGGTATGTCAGGCAGCCGGTCCGGAGCAATTTGATATGCATCTAATATAAAATGAACAAATGCGCCATTGCCATCCATTCGCAGTTGATAAAAGTCCTTCGGATCGATCCAGCCGTTTGCAGGATCCATTATTAGCTTTGCTGTTGCCACAACTATCTCTTTATATTTTTTATCACCGGTCATTTGGAACATCGCTGCACCAATTGAGCACATACCTGCACCTTCCCAAGGAAATTGCTTACCGAATGCTGCCTGCTCTTCGTTCCCTTTCCATATTCCTTTGCCGCGGTAAAATTTTTTTTCTACTCCAGGAAATTTCGCGTCGCCGTTCCATATCAGCATGGCATCTTTATAAAACTGCTGTTCATGCGTTGCTTTAAAAAGCCAGCATGCTACAGTAGCCATTTGATTCATATTGCTATTGGTGAATATCCTGAAATTACCTTTTGCGCCTGGAGTATAATTATACCAGCACCAAAATCCCTCATGATGGGAAAGCCGTCCTTCATACTTCGCTTCTAGATATCTTTTTCGTGCGTCTTCAACCCATTGGTTATTCTTTCTTCCTGAAAAATACCACCAGTACATTTCTGCTAAACAAACCCAGGCACGATCGTCCACCCATGTTCCATTATTCATATCTAGAAGCCGGTACGTATTAGTATAAAGAGTTAACAGATTTTGATCGCCCGTCGCAGCATAGAGATAAGCATCGCCAATAGCACCGTATGCCCCTTCCCATTCCGCATTATATACTTGATGAAAAAGATTATCAATTGCATAAGTGCGTTGTACAATACGATGAAAAAGATCAGGTGATTCCAGTGCTTGTACTTGTTGAACGATAGTTGGAGATTCTTCCTTTGTTCTGAAGAATTCATTTCTTACAAGAATAAAAACTATAGCGAGAATAGCAAATAAACCGAGTACAGCGAACAAACTAAATTTCATGCGGAATAATGTTTTCTTCACGAGAATCTTTTTGCGATCTGAATGATTTATTTTTTATTTCTTTGACATACGCAATTATAAAGTATTTATTCAAATGTAGATAAAAGCCAGCATAGACACAAAGAAAAATTGATATTTGCAATTGTTTCAATTCCACCGGGATTGTTTGACTTAATGATTAGTAAAGAATAAAAAAATCAAATTGCGTTTTTCCAAAGACATTCCTACATTCTACCGTAATAAAGTAATGTAAACAATGGCAGTATAACGAGAATCCTGTGAATATCTTTTAATTACCTGTCATATTTCGTTTTATTTCAAAAAGAAAATTTTATTTTTGCAATCGTCATAATATGTATGACTTTAAAAAGGAGAAGATTGATTGGAATCGACACAAGTACCCTGAAAAAACGAAATCGTCCAGACAAATATTAAAGCTTGTCGATCAACTTGTTAAATCAAATGATTTGGAAAAAGCGCTTGCGGAAGTAAAAAAAGCGCGTGAAATAGATCCTAAAAATTTATATGCTTTTGCTTATGAAGAACGCATTCAAGAACTTTTTATTCAACAACGACGTAAGAAAACAGTCGCTACCGAAAATTTAAAAAATACGAATGTGTCTGGGAAGGTTTTAAATCCTTACAATATGAATGATCACATTCTTAGTAATACTGCAGACGGCTATGGAATGAAAGTGCCGGCTCTTTACGATGAGTTCAAGAAAGCCGGACTGCGTTCTGCCGATTCGACCGAACCCGTGAAAGTAAAACGAGCATCTAAAGAAGCGTTAGAAACCTACAAACAGGCACTTCTGCTTGTATGGTCTGATGGCAAAAAAACTGAGGAAGAAATATATGAACTTCAAGATCTCAGACAATCGCTTTGTATTACAGCGGAAGAAAATGAATTTTTAGATAAACAAGCAAAATTAGAGTGTTATATTTTTTTATTGAAACATCTCTTACATTCGCATGCTTCGCAGTCAGAAATGGAAGAAAGTCTTGCCGAGCTTCGTAAAAGTTTTGATATGTCCAGTTCTGATCAAGACTTGATTGATGCTAACCTTGGCGTTTTAAAAGAACAAAAAAAGAAGAAGCAAAAGATTGTTGTAGTTGACGATGACCAACAAATACTCACTTTAATGAAGGCGACTCTTGTTCAAGCGAAATATGAAGTTGCAGGCTTCAGCACATCAGATGATGCGTACGAATTTTTAAAGAAAGAAAATATTGATTTGATTCTCTGTGACATTAGTCTAGAGACTTCGACAATGAATGGTTTTCTATTTTATGAAAGAATCAAGGAATTGCGCCATTTGCAACAAGTGCCGTTCATTTTCATCACTGGATTGAATGATGCCGTTCTTATGCGTGCCGGTAAAGAAATCGGTGTCGATGATTTTCTAGTTAAGCCGATTCATCGCGAAAATCTTATTGCTACAGTTCATGGAAAAATAAAGAGGTATGAGCAACTCAGACTTCTTTCGCGTCTGTAGATTTCTAATTAAAGAATGATTGTAAGTACCTATAGAGGAAAAAACAATAGAATTTTTCCTCTTTAAGATCTTGTCATATGTGTGAAAACCAAACATCATATATTTTTGCACAGAGATATATTCTAAATGTCTTATAATCGGACGTTTTATGAACTTTCGTTCTTTTCTAATATTTTTCTTAAAGTATCTCCAAGAACACCTTTCCTAAAAGGTTTAAGCAGAACAGTTCTTATACCGAGAGTTTCAAGTTTCTTAGGATCTTCTAATTGATCATATCCAGTCATTAAAACGATTGGAATATCTTTGCGCGCTTGCATAATTCTGCCGGCCAAAAGGATGCCGGTCATATGCGGCATTGTTTGATCTGTGATGACGAGATCATAACCAGAAGGATTTTTTTCAAATGCTCGTAGTGCTTCGTTCGGTTTGACGAAGGGAAACGCTTGATAGCCAAGCCCCCTTAGCGTTTCAGTTAGTGTTTTGAGCAATCGTTCCTCATCATCGACTATCATAATACGTTCGGCATTTCCAAATCCTTCTAATGTCACTTCGGCTTTCACACTCTCTTCTTCACCTGCATATACAGGAAGATAAACATCCACTTGTGTACCTTTTCCAACTTGACTTTGAACTTTGATTGCACCTCCATGATTTTTAATGATGGCATGTACAATTGCCAATCCTAATCCAGTTCCTTTACCTGGAGCTTTTGTTGTAAAAAAAGGTTCGAAAATACGTTTCAATGTAAATCCATCCATCCCGAGTCCAGTATCCTGAACAGTGAACACTGCATATAATCCTTTCTTCAGATCGGGGTGATATAGAAATGCTCGATCATCAAACTCCACATTCTTCTGGCGTAAAAAAAGTTTTCCATCCATTCCTTCCATTGCTTGAGCGGCATTAGTACAAAGATTCAAGATCACTTGGTGAATCTGTGTTGCATCACCTAAAATGAGCGGGCCGTTCATCGGTAAATCTACTTTTATTTCGATGGTTGCAGGAAGCGATGCACGTAGAAGTCTCATTCCCTCTCGTAAAATGTAATGAAGCCGTACAGGCCGGAATTGTGTATCTTGTTTTCTACTAAAAGCGAGAATTTGCTGGACAAGTTCTTGTGCTCGATCTGATGCATTGATTACTTCCTCGATGTGTTTCATTGCACGATGTTTTGGGGTCAGTTTCAGTTTCACTAACTCTGCGTTACCAATAATAACAGAAAGAATATTGTTAAAATCATGTGCGATGCCGCCTGCAAGAGACCCGACTGCTTCCATTTTTTGTGATTGTAATAGTTGTGATTGCAGGTTTCTTTGCGTCTCTTCTGACTTCAATCGTTCAGTGATATCTCGTAGGATAATTGTGTAGAGTTCTTCATTTCCTGCATATACCTTTGCGATGGATGCCTCAACAGGAAAAACTTCACCGTTAATGCGAATGCCGTTTATTGTTCTCATCCTGCCTTCTAAAACATCGACAATCGAATGTTTTTCATTCACATCGATGTTGTTATGATTCTTATCGCTGTGCGGAAGAGCAATGAAACGATCAATAGACTGTCCAACTGCTTCTGTTTCTAAACAGCCGAACATTTGTTCCGATGCAGGATTGAATGATTGGATAAGGTGGTGTTCATCTAAAGTGATGATGCTTTCCATTGCCGATGTGATGATACATGATAGACGGCTTTGACTTTCACGAATTGTTTCTTGAGTGCGCTTAAATTCCGTTAGATCAGCTACGATACCAAGAATAGCTGGCTCGCCTTCGTAATGGATTACCTTCGACATTTGAAGGCATTCGATTTTTTGGTTCTTTTTTCCCATCAATGTACATTCATACGGCTCAACATCGACTCCAATTTTATGTTCTAAGAATTTTTGCATAACCATATCCCGATGTTCCGGAATAATAATTGAAAGGAAGTCAAAACTTGCCGCATAAATTTCTTCGCGTGTATAACCGATTAAATCCTTACATCTTTCATTAACATATATAATCTTTCCATTCTTATTTATAAAAACCATATTCGGCAACTCATCAGTAAGAGTTCTGAACTTTTCCTCTGACTCTTTCAATTCCATAGCTTGATGCCGAATATCTTTTTCATTCATTCGTGCTTTATTAATACTTCGCAGAAGATTATCTGCAAGAATGCGCACGGCGACAGCTGTCACAGAAAGAATAACGGCAATATCGATAACATCAAAGTAGGTTGTCCGAGTATTATTTTGATTGACGATTAATCCATTTATTTCGAGAAAGCCAATCAAGACCACAGATAAAATCGCCAAAAATGTAAAAGCGAAAAAATATGCTGCACGTAATGCAATTGCTGCGAATACCAGACAGATGGGAATACCAAGTAAAGCAATGTTATGCAATCCATTTGATGTGTACAGCAGATATGTAATAAAACCCAAAAGCGTCCAAAGCAACAGACCTTCTGCCCATTGCAAACGGCCATGCCTGAGGAACAAGATGGAGATTACAATTAACACACCGGCTGAGATAATTTGAACAAAGAGTTTATATTGACCAGCTATTGCTCTTTGAAGGACGAGAATTATGAACCCTGTTAGGATACTTAGAGCGATAACATTGAGAATCTCTGCAACACGATTTTTTTCTTCATCACCGAAGTTAGGCGGCGCAAAAAGCGAGAGAAACTTTTCAAACATTTTAAAATATCCTTATGTTGTACGACTTTCGATTCGATGATTGATAAATGACATAACGTAAGAAATTCGGCAGGTCTTTATCGTTGGATGTCAAATTCAAACGAAAATAATATACAAATGACAACGCGGGAATTCAAGAGATATATATAACGCTTTGGATCGACAATGACAAACGATGCAGAAGTTGAAATTAATTTCAACGAGAACCTGTAATATAATTTTCCAATTGCTTTATGGTGTATTCATGTTCAGAAATAATTGCTTTTACCACATCTCCAATTGAAATTACACCAACGAGTTTTTCATTCTCTAAGACTGGAAGATGACGGACGTGTTTGTCGGTCATAAGAGCCATACACTCGTCAATGGATTGTTCTGGAAGCACGAAAAGTACTTTTGATGTCATGACATTTTTTACTATGGCTGTGCTTGAAGATTCTTCTTTAAGTGCGATCTTCCTCGCATAGTCTCGTTCAGAAAAAATCCCGACCACTTTTTCATTTTGGATTACTAGAAGCGCGCCGACATTTTTTTCCGCCATAATCTTTATAGCGTCAAAAACAGTCGCATTTGGTGCAATTGACCAAATATTCATGTCTTTAGTTTGTAAGATATTTCTAACTGTTGTCATTATTATGTTCCTTAAAACAATATATTTTTGCTTCTATAATTGCATATAACATGCAAAAGGCTCCATAAAAAGTCAATGAGTATTATAGTTCAAAATATTTTTCCTTGCGTTTGTTTGGATGCTTCTTTATGTTTGACAAGTCGTTTGAAGAAAATTTGCACAACAGTACAGAAATGAGGTAAGAGATGCAATTTGCTCGAAGCAGTGGAATACTTTTACACCCGACATCATTGCCGGGCGCTTTTGGATCCGGGGATCTGGGTAATTCAGCATATCAATTCGTTGATTGGCTGTCATCGGCAGGCCAATCACTTTGGCAAATGCTTCCATTAGGACCTGCGGGAATGGCTAATTCGCCGTATATGTCGTTTTCCGCTTTTGCTGGAAACCCACTTTTGATTGATCTTGAGGAATTGATATCACATGGTTGGTTGGAACAAAATGATCTTCAAACATTTCCCGACGATTCAAAATTATGCGTGAAGTACAAGGAAGTCACTGTATTTAGAATGAAGCTGCTTTGGAAAGCAGCGCAAAATTTTTTTCAAAATGGAAGAGTGGAAGATCATCGACAATTTGATTTATTTTGTAATACAGAAAAAAAATGGCTAAACGATTATTCACTATTCCAGGCATTGAATGATCATTATAACGGCAAGGAATGGGTCGTTTGGGAAAGAGACATCGTACATCGAAAACCTTCGGCTCTTAAAGATGCGGCTAATGAATGGAAAGCTCAAGTAAACTATCATAAATTTATGCAATGGTGTTTTGCTCGGCAATGGAAAAAATTAAAAAAATATGCAAACGATCATAACATCAAACTTGTCGGCGATATCCCGATATTTGTTGCGCATCATAGCGCAGATGTTTGGTCCAATCAAGAAGCATTCTCTCTTGATAAAGATGGAAGACCGTTTGTAGTTGCAGGTGTACCGCCTGATTATTTTAGTGAAGATGGTCAGCGATGGGGCAATCCATTGTACCGGTGGGATGTGATGAAACAACAAAAATATCGATGGTGGATTGAGCGGTTCAGAAAAACTTTTGAACTCTTCGATATTCTTCGCATTGATCACTTTAGAGGATTCGAAGCTTATTGGAGAATTCCGGCAAAAGAAAAAACAGCAAGAATTGGAAAATGGGTTAAAGGACCGGGTAAAGATCTTTTTAAAGCAATTATAAAACAACTTGGCAATTTGCCGATTATTGCAGAAGATCTTGGTGTTGTGACCCCAGAAGTCGTGGCACTTCGGGAAACATTTGGTTTTCCAGGAATGAAAGTCCTTCAGTTTGCATTTTCAACCGACCCGCAAGATAATTTTCTTCCGCACAGTTATAAAAAAGATTGTGTAGTCTATACCGGGACTCATGATAATGATACCACCATTGGCTGGTACGAAAAAGCAACCGAACATGAACGTGATTTTGTAAGACGATACTGCAAAACAGACGGAAATGAAATCCAATGGGATTTCATGAAGCTGGCACTGCAATCAGTTGCTGACATAGCAGTTATACCATTCCAAGATGTCCTTGGACTGGGCAGCGAAGGAAGGATGAATTTTCCAGGCACTGTCGATGGAAATTGGGAATGGCGATTTACATGGGAACAACTCGAGCCATGGGCAACTGCCCGGTTGTATGAATTGTCCGCATTATATGGGCGGACAAATTCAGATCGGTTAAATCTAATTCCAATAAAATAGCTTGACTCTTCAATAAAAGTTATATTTCGGTGTTTTTCGGATTTGTATAAAAAGGAAAATGTCGAATTACTTATTCGATAATCCTATTTTTCAATATAGATTCTCAAAACATCCATTTTATTAAACCACGAAGATAATTACCTAATTAAAAAAGATTTTTAAAATAGTTCTTGACTCTTAAATAGAAAATCCAGAAATTTTGGAAGCGCTTCCATTTTTGAGACCAGATGACAGCAACAATCTATGATATTGCAAAAAAAGCTGATGTTGGAATAGGGACGGTATCACGTGTGCTCAATAAGCATGCAAGCGTTTCTAAAAAAACACGCAAACGCGTTCTGCAGGTAGTCTCAAGATTAAATTATAAACCTCATCCTTATGCAATTGGTCTTGCACGTCAGCGAACGAATTCAATTCTTTTTACAATCCCATTCTTTGCTACATTTTTCTTTCTGGAGATCCTTCGCGGAATTCAGAAACGCTTATCAGATTTAGATGTCAGTATTATTTTGCTCGGTATAAATCATCCAGATCAGATCGCAGAAACACTTCGCCATAATATTCCTCGTCACCGAGTCGATGGTATTGTTTTATGTTCCATGAAAATTCCAGATCAATTAGCTAAGAATAAACTATTCAATAAAATTCCAATGGTGCTTGTGGATACCTATCACAAAGAATTTGATTCCATCGCAGTGAATAATGTACAAGGGGGATATACAGCCACAAAGCATCTGCTTGATCTTGGTCATACAAAAATTGCTATATTAAATGCAAATCTTAGAAGCGTTCCTGCAAAGGATCGATTTAAAGGATATCAAATGGCTATGATGGACGCTCACAAAAATTTAAATGATCGACTGATCCGAAAAACTAAATCTGAATATCTTGATGGATTTACTAGAGAAAATGGTTATGAGATGATGAAGGATCTACTAAGGCTTGGTTCGGAAAGACCGACAGCAGTTTTCGCAGCGAGTGACGTTCAAGCGTATGGTGCTTTTGCGGCAATTTCAGAAATGGGTTTAAGATGCCCCGAGGATGTTGCGCTCATTGGGTTTGATGATTTAGAACTTTCCGGACCGCTTGGATTGACGTCTATGCTGCAGCCAATGTCTGAGATGGGAACGTTGACCATCGAAAGATTACTTGAACGAATGAATAATCATAACCTTTCTATTTATCATAAAACATTTGAACCGACGTTGATTGTACGCAGGTCAACGCTTGCTTTAGGACAAATTACGAAAAGTGCTTAGCTGAATTTGTTGGCAAAACTAAAACCACTTCAATAAGAAATAGAAAAACAGGAGAATCATGATAACACGAATACCGCATTCTCTTTTCATCATATTTTTTCTTTCTTCAATCGCTTTCGGTGGTTCCACTGGAAAGATTACAGGTGTCGTGAAAGATAAAAAAACAGGCGACCCTATCGTTGGAGCAAACGTGAGGCTTGAAGGAACCACACTTGGAAGTTCAACGGATTTTGACGGAAAATACTTTATGCTCAACGTCCCTCCGAATGAATACAGTTTGGTGGTAACGATGATTGGATATACATCATATAAGATTACCGGTGTGCGCGTTAAAGGCGATTTGACTACATCAATCGATGTGGATATCTCAGAGGCAGTTCTCCAGCTTGGGCAGGAAGTTGAGGTGGTTGCTGAACGGCCGCTTGTGCAAAAAGATCTCACCGCTAAAACCGCGATCGTAAGTGGTGAAGATATTGTTGCAATGCCTGTGACAGAAGTAGATCAGGTGGTTAATATACAAGCAGGATTTGTTGATGGAAGTTTGCGTGGTGGACGGAGTGGTGAAGTAGCATATTGGATCGATGGTGTGCCGGTTACAGATGCATACGATGGCAGCCAGATTGTACAGGTGAATAAAAATCTTATCCAAGAACTGCAAGTAATATCCGGTGCTTTCAATGCCGAATATGGACAAGCCATGTCGGGTATCGTGAATATTACATCCAAAGAAGGAAGCTCGAAATTTTCGGGCGGATTAGGAATTTATGGAGGTGACTACGCCCCAACGAAGGATAGCATTTTCCCCGGTATTAGTTTTAAACCTAATAACATCCGAAATATTGAAGGTAACTTGAGTGGTCCTCTGTTATCAGATCAACTTACATTTTTTGTTAATGGCAGATACATTTATTTCAATGGATGGGACATGGGTTTCAGGCGCTTTGAGCCTTGGAACCAATCCAAGGATACCATTGAAGGAGGTATTCCTATGCTCATCTCCTCCGCACCTGGAGATAGTTCTGTTGTCCCGATGAATTGCAGCGAGCGATATTATGGTCAAGGGAAACTTACATGGCATATTACCTCCGTGATGAAGTTTTCTATTAACTATATCTATGATTATAACAAAGCAAAAGGACTTGATGCGTATGGGAATTATTATCGGAATTATTTATATAATCCAGATGGTGTAGGGGATCAGTATAATTCAAGCAATACATGGATTTTTCAATTTAATCATAGTCTCAGCGCTAGTACGTTCTACACTATTGGAGGATCGTTCTTTAAGAAAGACTACAAATATTATCTCTATAATTTGCAATACAAAGATACGACTCTTGCAAATGGTGAGCATATCAAGATTGAAGTAGTCGATCCTAACGGACAACATTATGTCGATCAAATACTTTCCGTTCAACCAGCGTATAGTTTTATGACAGGTGGAACTGACGTGAATCAAAACTATCGAACTACTCAAACAGGACTACTTAAGTTTGATTTGACGAGCCAGATTGATGCGATGAATATGATGAAATTTGGTATCGAGTACCGCCAGCATTTTTTGAAATATGAAAACATAACGCTTCAGCCAGCGCCTAATCAAGCAGGATTACTCTTCCCGTTTATCCGCACGGAGATAGCGGATATTACTTCTCCCTATCATGATTTCTATGAACATCACCCTGAGGAGTTTGCTGCCTACTTACAGGATAAAATGGAATACAAGAACATTATTGTCAACGTTGGAATTCGGTTCGATTATTTTAAACCCGATGGGTATATACTGAACGATGCACATCCGGATCCCAGCGATCCGTTGCATTACATGTACGTCATAGACGATCCAAGCATCGATAGTCCATTACGAAGTGATCATCTTGATGTCAGTCAGCAGGGTGGTTCTACGACACTGCAAGAGCGGGAACAATATTGGTACAAATCGGCAACAGCAAAGTCTGCTGTCAGCCCACGATTAGGTGTTTCGTTCCCTATCACAGATAGAGGAATCGTTCATTTTTCCTATGGTCATTTTTTCCAACTGCCAAATTTTGAATGGCTTTATGAAAATCCCAGATTTAAAATCAGTCAGGGTTCTTCTGGTATTCTTGGAACTATGGGAAATTCTGACTTGAAACCAGAACAAACGGTAAGTGCTGAACTTGGAGTCCAGCAGCAATTATCAGAAGACGTAGCATTTGATGCGACAGCATATATGAGAGATATTCGAAGTCTTACACAAACTGCAATTTATGATATAACCGGAGGAGGGCAATATGCCCAATATGTAAATAGTGATTTCGGAATTGTCAGAGGAATTGTCTTGACAGTGGATAAAAAATTCTTTGGTGGAATAACAGCACGGGTCGATTATACATACCAGGTTGCCGTTGGAACTGCATCTAACCCGCAACAAGCTAGAACTACAAGAGAAGCCGGAGCACTTCCCGATGTTGAAATGGTTCCTCTGGATTGGGATCAACGGAATACATTAAATGTGTCAATAAATTATTCAAGAACTTCCTGGGGTATGAGTACAATTCTTCAATACGGTTCTGGTGCACCGTACACACCACTCACGAGTCAAAATACAGGCACAGCAATGTTGACGAATAGTCTAACAAAGCCATCGACATTCAAATGTGACTTTCGTGCATTTTATGAATTAAATCTTCATCCTGTGAACCTTATGTTTTTCGTACGTGTCTTCAATCTTTTTGATACAAGGAATCAAACAAGCGTTTATGCTTCCACAGGAAACGCTGATTACGATTATTTGAATGAGAAAACAGCAAGAAGCACGCAGCTCTACGTCAATACTGTTGATCAATGGTTCACGAATGCAACCATGTATTCTGAACCGCGTCGTGTTGAATTTGGCATGAATCTGGAGTTCTAAAATTATGAAAACATTCATTCGATTGGTTCTTTTTTTATCAGTTATTTTCCTGAACATTATAGGAAACGTTGTTCAGGCACAGCAAGCAAGCGGGCGCTCATATCATCAATGGGCGATTATGAACGGTAACCGTGCAATGACCGTGTTCGGAAACTGGGGTGTCATTGCTCAACCGGCAGCGCAAGCTTATAGAGGTGCATGGAAGTATCCGAACAATGGATATCTCGGTGATGCCAGCCCAATGGTGGGCGCAGAAGTGAGGTACGATTCAGTATTCCAAAACGGTCAATGGGTCGAGACTCCGAATTCCGTTTTTCATGAAGTCGTCTGTTGTCCTGTTGATAGGCCGTCATCGCCGCCATTTGATACTGATCCAAGTGGAACTATTTATTGGACATTTGAGCCTGAGAATGGATATTATAATCCTAGTCGGAACCCGACTAAAGTTGCCATGAGCGATGATAAAACTTCATGGCCTACAACTTGGCCGGATAAAATGCAGGATGCAAAAGATCCAGGATGGGCGGGAGAATGGAATGGGTATTTTGGAAAAAACAAAATGAATGCTGATCTGGAAACTTACTATGTGATGGACGATAACAATGATATGCGATTTAGTAATAGAACAAATAATAGTATATCACCGACACCAAATAGTCCATTGGGCATAGTCTTTCAGCCCGATTCAACAAACCCGAATAGACATGGGCTTGGTTTAGTTATGAGTATGCGTGCAATGCAATGGTCGCAATTTCTTGCAAAGGATAACAGTTTCTGGTTATATGAAATTACGAATACTGGAACTACGAATTATAATCGAGTAGTTTTTGGAATGCTTATTGGAACTTACGTTGGCTGCACATCAACAGATGATAGTCCCGAGGAATACAGCGACGATTGGTCATACTTCAATGTAAGTGAGAATATTACTTACACCGGTGATATTAAAGCTATAAATGGGCGCTGTATGAACAATCCATTATGGCAGCCAACTCCTTGCAGCGGATGCGGAATTCTTGGATATGCATTTCTTGAAAGCCCCGGAAATCCTTATGATGGGATTGATAACGATGGCGATGCAGATTCCTCAATGACTGGAAAACTCGCTCCGAGATTCACACCGGCAAGTTTTGATTCTACGCTTCTGCAAGCAGGGCAACAAATTGTTCTGATTAGAGATGATTACAGCAGGTACATCTATACTATTCCTCAAGTTGCTCATTTGGGTGATTCTGTACTTATCACAACCCGTGGGTTGACTCGATGGATTCAGCCGGGTCTAACAAAAGTAAGTGAAGGGAATATAAGAAGTGATGGCACTATTGATCCCAATGCTTTTGATGGTGTTGATAATAATTATAACGGCATTATTGATGAAAACTATTACTTGCACTATGAACAGGTAAAATTATCCAACACTGGGACAGTGTTGTTTGATGTAGTGCGTCCTGTAGCGTATATGGATTATCTTTCAGGAACTGGAAGCGATCCATATAGCATGATTGATGAGCGACGTGACGATGGGATTGATAACGATAAAAATTGGAACGCTCTTGCTGATGATGTAGGAAGAGATGGCGTTGCTAATACAGGAGATTATGGAGAAGGTGATGGTCTGCCCACATCCGGGTATATTATAGTGGCACCAGGAAAAAGTATAGACGGAGAGCCTAACAGTTATGATACAGGTTTGCCGGGAGAACCTCACGTTGATAAAACCGATGTAAATGAATCGGATCAAATTGGACTATCAAGTTTTTGGTATTTTACACCTGCAGGCAATTTTAGCATGGGTGATAAAGAAACTATGTGGAAGAATCTTGCACCCGGATACTTTTCTGTTCCCGATGTGATCCAGAATGGCAAGCCTGTTTCTGGTTGCGACGGAGATTTTATCTACGGCACTGGATATTTTCCGCTTCTTGCTAAGAAGACAGAACGATTTTCTATAGCACTAGTCTATGGCGGTGGTTTGAAGCAAGGCTATGATGTTGATGTGGCGGACCTGTTAAAGAATAAAAGAACTGTTCAAAAAATCTATAATGCAAACTATCAATTTCCGAAACCGCCGGATCTGCCAACTCTAACAGCTGTTCCGGGAGATGGAGAAGTAACATTGTATTGGGATCGTATTGCGGAAGCGACGATTGATCCAGTTCTCTTAACGAAAACATTTGAGGGATATAAACTGTATCGTTCCACTGATCCTACGTTTAGTGATATTTTTACCATCACCGATGGATCTGGTACGGACGTAGGATACCGTCCATTATTTCAATGTGATCTTAAAGATGGAATTACGGGATATTTCCAAACATCAGGCGAATTGTTTGAAGATGTTTCAGGATATGCTTACTATCTTGGCAACGATACAGGCATTGTGCATACTTATGTCGATAGTTCGGTCCAAAATGGCAGAACATATTATTATGCATTGGTTGCATATAATACAGGCAATGAGACAATGGGAATTCTTCCGGCAGAAAATAAAATTAGTATTACGATCTCACCTCAGGGACAGGTAACTGTTGGTCAAAATTGCGCTGTAGTTGTACCAAATGCCAGAACGCTCGATTATGTCCGGCTAGTGCCAGTGGATGGTGTATTACTCAATCATATTTCAGGTATTGGAACCGGAGATGCTTATTATAAAGTTGTAGATGAAACAAAAACTACGGGTCATCGCTACCGAGTGGAATTTCTTGATACGCAAGTAGATGGACTCGATAATAATAATAATGGCCTTATCGATTTGGCGGACTCTACAGAATGGAACCGTATAACTACTAATTATAGTGTGCGAGATCTCGAAATACAAATTGAAGGATTTGTTTCTCGCGATACTATAATTGTGGCGCTGCAACACAACCATTTAATTCCAGGAACGATCAATGTGTATAATGACCAAGGATTGTTAGTACCTGACTCAATGTATTTATTAAATACAAAATTAGGTCAAATACATGGAGTTTATGGAGGGTCGCTTCCCACCGGACAATATACAATTCAATATCAATATTACCCTGTCTATCAGAGCGTATATATACGTGGAACTCCATATGCAACCGACAGCAAAGATGCGGATGTGTTTGATGGAGTGCAACTCATCTTCAATAATTATTGGTCGGTTGCGAAAGACGATTCGACGACACAATGGATCACAAACAAAGAAAAATATAATATAAATATGATCGTAACAGATTTATATGATGCGAACCAAAATCTTATCGCAGAGGGCTATCCGAAACCTTGTGATTACGAATTTCAATTCGACTCGACTAATTTTATTGACACATCCATTGCAGATCCAACCCTTGGTGCTACTGCAATCCCAACCCACTTTAGGATTTACAATAAAACCGAGAATGCCCATATAAAATTCGGTTATACAACTCCGGCGCATTCAAAGTCATCTCCACTCCGCGGACGATTATCTCCTAAAGATAACATCTTGTTTTATGAAAAAAATCCACGCGGCGATTATCAATATACCTGGCGATTATCATTTAGTTCGAATGATAATTTAACTGTCCCTTATCATACAAACGATACACTACGGATATGTACAACGAAACCGTTCGAGCAAGGAGATACGCTTGCCTTTTTTACAACAAAACCTAAATCAAATCCTTCCGCATTATCAAAGGATGCGCTTTCAAGGATTCGTGTTGTCCCGAATCCATACGTAGTCGCCTCAACTTTAGAATCTCCTTTGCCGCCAAGCGTTACGAGCGGTCGTATTCGCAGGATTGACTTCATTCATTTGCCGGCATCAGCAAAGATCCATATTTATACTTCACGCGGAGATCATGTTATCTCTCTCTCGCAGAGCGGTAATATTGAAGATGGACATGTCTCTTGGAATTTAAAAACAAAAGAAAATCTTGATGTTGCTTTTGGAGTCTACTTCTATGTGGTAGAATCGTCAATCGGAACCAAAACCGGTAAATTAGCGATTATAAAGTAAGTGGAGAAGGCAATGATAAAAATCTATAAAATTAAAAAAACTCTTGTGATATGCACTTGTCTTATTCTTTTGGGATACTCAGAATCTGTTGCGCAGTCGAAGGTAGGGACTACGGCAGCTCAATTTCTAGGTATTTCAATTGGTGCTCGAGCTTTGGGAATGGGTGGAACATCAGTAGCTTCTTCGTATGATGTCAGTTCGATTTATTATAATCCGGGTGCGTTTTCCCAGACACATGAAACACAGGTGATAGTCTCAACAACTGATTGGCTGGTTGATTCAAAACTTCGCTGGTTGGGAGCGATGATTGATGTTGATGGGTCTAACGCTTTTGGATTTAGTATTACTCAACTCGCTTATGGCGATGAAATGGTCACAACTGAAGATAATCCAGAAGGAACAGGAGAGCATTGGTCTGCCCAAGATATTGCTGTAGCTTTGTCGTATGCCAGAAATTTGACAGACAAATTTTCGATAGGAGGTTCTGCAAAGTATATTAGCCAGTCTATCTGGAATGAATCGGCAAGTACAATTGCCTTTGATATAGGTTTGCTTTTTGTGACTGGATTTCATGATATGCGGCTGGGTATGTCCATTGCAAATTTTGGGGGAGAGATGAAAATGGATGGAATAGATTTACGTAAGGTCATAGATATTGACCCAAGCAATGCGGGCTCCAACAAACTCAACCTCGCAGATATGGTGACGGATCCATGGCCTATACCACTTATGTTTAGAGTGGGGGTTGCGATGGATGTTGTGAAAAATGAAAATAGTACAGTCACAATTGAATGCGACGCACTTCGTCCAAGTGATAATGTGGAAGTTGTTAATCTGGGAGCTGAAGTAACATTCTTGAATCTTATTAGCTTGCGTGCCGGGTACAAATCTCTCTTTCAAACAGAATCAGAAGAAGGATTGACACTTGGAGGCGGCTTGAAATATGCAGGATTAGGTTCTATGGGTTTGGAAGTAAATTATGCTTATCAGCAGTTTGGTCGATTTGGTTATGTAAATACAATTGGTATCGCCGTATATTTTTAGCTCTTTGAATATAATTCATAAAAGTAAATCACTAAAATAAATCGTTCATTAAGAAAGGGGGCACAATATTGAAATTGGTCAAGAATAGAGAAAGAAACAATAACATAAAGAAAAACATTAATATCTTTCCCAAAAAGATAGGAGAAGAAAATATGAAAATCAGGATTAACTTTTTTATACTGATAGGATTTGTGCTTATGATTTTTTCATCATCATTTGCTCAAACAATTGATACAGTTACTGTGACAATCCAGATCAATACTTCCACGATACCAGATACATTGAAAACAACATCAACCGTACAGGTTCGCGGTGACACGCCTCCGCTTGGGTGGGACAGTACTCCCTTAACGTTTGCGGCAGATTCAACCAAAGTGTTCGCAAAAAACATTGGTGGTGATTATTGGACGGCAACGGCAAAATTTTTGCTCAAACGAGGTGATACTGCACAAGTGCAATATAAGTTTTTTGCCAATGTGGATAATTCGATTACGGCTGCTGATAAGGGATGGGAAAATAATTTATCAGGTATAGGTAATGGTGGAAATCGGATACTTAAATTCGGTCCCTACAACGGGAATAAAGATACTACTATTCCTCTTCAATACGCAAACGGTAGAGCAATCCAAGCTCAATTTTGGAAGCCGTATGTTCCTTCGGCTGATAGTGTAGCAGTTATGTTTCGTGTTAACGTGCAGCCACTTGTGATACAGAAATACTTCGATCCTACAAAAACAAATATTGGTGTGCGCGGAGATATGACAAATGATAACTGGGGTTCCACAATCATCCTTAAAAAGGAATCACCTGATGGAAACGCTGGTCAGACGCCATATGATGGAACGAACTTTTATTCTGCTGTGTACAAGATCCCTCGCTCGAGAGCGGCAGGACCAATCGCATATAAATTTGTTCAATATGCTATTACAGATTTAGTGGGCGCGACGGTGACAGCGTGGGAAAGTGATCCGAATCGATCCTTCCAGTTCTATCCGACTATGGCAGATACAACACTCCATTGGGATTGGTGGAACAGAGTTGGCATACAGCCGTTTATTGGCAGAGATACTGTGCTCATGACATTTACTGCGGATCTTTCAAATGCTATAGATCAAAATGGTTTTGCATTCGGAGATACACTAGTCGTTAGAGCCGGTTACAACAATAGCGCGACCGCCGTTCGTGAGAAACGGATGGTTGAAATTGGCATTTCAACCTTGTATCAAGCTACTGATACTGAGGTTACGCAATCCAGCACACCTTTGTATTATCAGTATTATCTAGTATCTTCGGGCACTGAAATACGGGAAATATATTACAACTTCGCCGTAGGGGGAACCACCTCTACATCTGAAGAACGTCGATTTATGGTACCGGCGAATGCAAATAGAACTGCACAAACCGTTCTTGATACACTAGATTCACAGTCGAATGAGCGTAGAATGCCGCTGTTCCAGAACATGAACAATTTATCTCAGAATGTTTTGGTAACATGGACATGCGATGTTCGACCTGCAATTTATCATTTGAAAGCAGGTTACGCGCTGCATGCAACTAACATCACGGCGTACGAGATGAAAGATGTGGATAGTGTTATTTTAGGCGGTGTGTGGATGAATGGTCCTGCCGTAGCTGGTGCCTGGCCTGATTGGGGTTTAACTCTCCGCGGTATTGACAGTCTCAAGATGTGGGATGATGGCACGCATGGCGACGTCGTAGCTGGAGATTCCATATATACACTTCAACGCCAATATACAACATCTACTGTGATAGGCGAAGTATTCAAATTCGGCATCTATGGATGCGATAACGAAGGCGGTTATGGCAATAATCATGTTGAGAATATCAATGATGCAAATTCGACTTGCACTATTGCATCGCAATTTGGCAGCATAGATCCTGTACAATTCGCTCAATGGAACTACACAACTCACAGCCCGATTATAACAAGTGTTAAGCAAAATGGAAATATTCCGTTGAAATACAGTCTCAATCAGAATTATCCAAACCCCTTCAATCCGACGACTAAGATTGAGTATAGCATCAAGGCAGCCGGCTTTGTATCATTAAAGGTGTTCAATATATTAGGTCAGGTCGTTGCTACACTGACAGAAGGAAAACAAGAAGCCGGTAATTATAGTGTTGTGTTCGATGCTTCTCGATTCTCTTCAGGTGTATATTTCTATCGGATTACTGCTGGCAATTTCGTGGCGACAAAAAAGATGATGTTATTGAAGTAACGAATATTTCAACGAGAAGGCGGGAATTACTTCCCGCCTTCAATTTTAATTGTTCCTTCCTGCGATAAACCGTTCAAATGATGAAATATTCCCTGAATATAATTGTATGTCTCTTTTGGGTCTGTGCAGCAAGATCGCAGCCATCGGAGAATCAGAATTCTTATATCGCACGAGCAGGGTCAATGTATGTATCTGAGCAGGAATTTATAGAACGATACGAACTTCTTCCCTGGCAGTACCGAAACCGCGCAAATAATACTGAAGAATCGAAACTTGTCTTTTTGTACTCATTAGTTGCTGAGAAATTATTGGCACAGGAAGCGCTCGCACATAATATCGACCAAGATAGCATGTATTTGCAAGCGATCGAGGAAATTAAAAAAATGTTAGCACGCGATCAGCTCTATCGCGAAGAAATTAGCGAAAAAATAAAAATTTCTAAAAAAGAGATTCAAAAAGCCATCATTGATGCAAAACGCAAGCTATTTCTCTCATTTCTTTTCTTTGAAGACAGTACGGAAGCGGCATTTGTCAGAAGACAATTAAAGAATTGTGTACAATTTAATAGTTTTCAAATTGATACGACGATGGCAGTTATTCGAGATACAGCAACATTATTTTGGGGTGAAGCCGAAGCTCCCATTGAAGAAGCGGCATTTCACTTGAGAAAGGGAGAATGTTCTCCTGTTGTCAAAGCATCAATGGGATTTTATATCTTACATGTAGATAATGATCTACCTAATTCGTTTTATGTTTCCATGCAAGCGTCAGTTCTCATTGAACAGATTAAAACAAAACTACAGCTCAGAAAGGAAAAAGCGCGGTTGGACGAATATCTTAAAGATATTCTCAGGACTAAAACTGGTTTTTCTCTTCCGCGGCCGTTTAAAATCGTTGCAAAAACTCTTACGGACATATTGAAAGATAATTCTACAGAGTCAGAAATAATAATAGCAGATTCAATTTTGGATATTTTATCTAATCGATGTCATTTGATTCTTCAAGATTCCATGGTCGTAGTCGGTTCTTCCTTTTGGTCGGTGAAGGATGTTCTCACAAGATTGTACGGAAAGGTTTTTAAAATAGATTCAAGGCGGACAACCGGAATCGCTGTCCAGCTGAATAATTATCTCTTTATTTTGGTAGCACAAGAGTTGCTTGCAGAAGAAGCGCTTTCCCGAAAACTCGATGAGCAGTGGTCTGTAAGCAAGGAACTTGACATGTGGCGTCAGCAGATACTCGCGAAATATGAAGAGATGAATGTACAGCAAAATGTACAGATATCTGATCAGGACGTATTTCAATATATAGCGGAAACAAATCCGGCAATGCAATATCCACAGGTTCAAATTCGAGAACTTCACACAAAGAATATTCACTCAATGGAACAAGCGCTCATTGAACTGCGTGCAGGAGCTTCATTAGAATCCGTGATTCGTGCACGATCAAGCGATACACTTACAGCACAGAAAGGCGGACTTTCCGAAATGTTTACAATCAACACTCGTCCTCCTCTCGGGATGCTCGCATGGAAGATGCAAGTAGGCGAACGTCAAGGTCCTCTTAAAGTAAAAGATGAGTATATATATATTGAACTTCTTAAAAAAGAATTACCAAATCACATTAGCGATTCAGTATTTAATACTTCGATGCAAGCGGCGGCTTCAACTGCGCGTCGGCTTAAGCAAAAAAAGTCTTTAGATATATTCATAGCAAAAAGCGCTCAACAGCGTGGATTTGATATCTATGCAGATCGATTGAAAATTCTCCAAGTATCTAATACATCGATGATGGCATATAGAATACTTGGATTTGGTGGAAGAATGTTTGCAGCGCCTTTTGTCGCACGGCGAATTGACTGGATAGGAGTTGAGAATCCGGAAAAAATTCCATTGCCGTAAGCAGAATAATAATTAACTCTTTATTGATGAGGTCTATAGTGAAAAAAGTGTTGTTATTGCTATCTGGAATTATGCAGATAATTTCCTTTGTGTATTCTCAGGACAGCGTTGATGTAACATTTCGATATAAACCTTCGAGTTCAGTTACACGAGTATTTGTTCCTGGTGAATTCAATTCTTGGGCGAATAATAGTTCGGGAACAATATCTTCCAACAATACAAACGCTGTTATGACATTTGATAATATATCTAGTTCGTGGTATCGAACAGTTCGACTACAAGTTGGATGGAGTGGAGGCGGGATTAATGGTGCCTACCAATATAAATTCAATATTAATGGGACTAGCGATGGCTGGATAAATGATCCACTCAATCCACGAACAAATTCAGCGGATAACAATAATTCATTTCTTTATGTGAAGGATCCCACGATCTATCAATTCATACCAAACCAAGTTTCTAGTGTTGTAAGAACAAGTACGCCGGTGATCACAGCTTATATTTTCCCAAAAGTTGGAGCATCTTTAGATACATCTACTATCAGCATTGCTATAGATGGAACTCAATATACAAACGTCGGCGCTCATTACGATACAACATTAAAACAATTGACATTTCCGGTATCGTTACCGTTGCAAAACGGAAAGCATACAGTTCTTCTTTCTGTCAGCTCTTCGGCAGGCGGCACAAATGCTGATTCAGTCAACTTTACAACACAGGCAGGTTTTATTCAGATTACAACGCAAGGTGGATATGTCACATTTAATCCTGTACATATGATTCGGGGTGCCTTAACGGATACGTCTATTCATAGTGTAAAAATTATTCATAATTCTAAAGATACAGCAACAATTTCCGTTTCGAACGGATTGTACAGTACCGTTGATACATTGGTCGAAGGGATAAATAGTTTCAAGGCAATTGTTGATTCGAATGGAGTTTTTGTGAGCTCCGATTCAATAACGTTCACATTGCTTGTAAATCATTCTCCGTATGCAAAAGCATCGGTGAGTTCTTTTACAGCAAGTCAAGTGACGTTGAGTGCTGCAGGGAGTATTGATCCGGATGGTAAGGCATTGACGTTTACTTGGATAGATGATTCTAAAAATCCATTATTGCTCAATGGTCAGCACGGTTCAATCGTTATAATAACGAAGCCAACAAAACCTGGTGAATATTATTTTTATTTAGCTGCATCTAACTCTTCCGGTTTGGCTGATACAACAAGATCATATTTTATAATTAACGCCGATGGTTCATGTACGAATCCGACCATTGTCAGCAATCCGGAATGGGCAAAACAAGCGCGCGTATATTTTCTATTTCCGAAAGCGTTCACCTCAACTGGAACAATTCCTGCAGCGGCACAGCGCCTTCAGTATATTCATGATATGGGGTTCAACGTTATCTGGATGATGCCGGTAATGAAGAATGCTTATCCGATCGATCAGCATTACGGGCCGGGATATAATATTGTGGATTTCTATACTGTTGCACCGGAGTATGGCACAAATAACGATTTTAAAAATTTTGTTTCACAGGCGCATGCACTTGGATTAAAAGTCATTCTCGATGTAACTCCGAATCATACAAGCCGATTCCATCCGTGGTCACTCGATGCTCATTTATTTCATGAGGATTCGCAGTATTGGACATGGTACGAACATAATAACCAACCTTCCGATCAAACGAATGGGCTTGGCTCTTCACTTGATGCCGATGGATTTAATTATTACACCGGTTTCAGCGATCAATTGTTAAATTACAATTGGAGTGATATCGATGCGCGAACTGAAATGATCAACGTGTACAAATACTGGGTCAAATATTTTGATCTTGATGGTTATCGATTCGATGTGTATTGGGGACCGCATCGACGATATGGAGAAGCATTTATGGGGGATCCGGTTCGAGAAGCTCTGAAGCATATCAAGCCGGATATTCTCCTTCTTGGCGAAGATGACGGCACAGGTGTAGGCACTCAATATATTTATTCAGATGCGGGAGGTGGCCTTGATGCGGCGTATGATTTTAAATTGTATTTCAATCAAATCGAATATTTCGGATTTTCATCGACTGCAGTTACAAATCTTGACGGTGATATCAATAATGGAGGATACTTCCCTGGTCCAAATTCACTCTATATGAGGTTTATGGAATCGCAGGACGAAGATCGTATCACCTATCTCTATTCCAACGACAATTCGCTTGACGCAACGACAACATTCAATCGTACGAAACCTATGGCTACCACAATATTTTCTGTGCC
Source organism: Ignavibacteriota bacterium (assembly GCA_963833465.1). GTDB lineage: Bacteria > Bacteroidota > Ignavibacteria > UBA10030 > UBA10030 > Fen-1298. The sequence goes on from CAWHXW010000003.1 coordinate 593,369, forward strand.
TGGTTTTCCGATGATCTGGAATGGACAAGAAGTAGGTTGGGGATACGGAATTTCCGGAGCAAAGGAAGACCGCGACCGCAGTACTATTGGATGGAATTTTCAGGGCGCATCGATACTTACTCCGCATTATCAACGGCTCGCCTGGATTCGCGGCATATTCCCGGCATTTGCAACACAAAGTTATCAGCGCATTGAAACTGGAAACGGGATCGTCTATGGCATTTTGCGAATGTATCAAGATGAAAACGCCATCTCGTTATGCAATTTTGGAAATTTAAGCACTTCAGTTTCGTTAGCACTAAATGCAACCGGAACACCAAACGTACTATTACCAGATCCTCAGGATGGAAAAATATTTTACGTGAGCGATGTGTACAACGATTCAACGTATCAAATTACATTCACAGGTGGTACGACAAATTTTTCTATGAACATTCCTGCGTACGGTTCTGCAGTATTAATAGTGTCCGATTCAGTTAGAAAAATATCCGTACCAATAATAACTTCTGTAAAAACAAATGCTGCTGCTTCACTGCCGACGTCATTTAAGTTGTATCAAAACTATCCGAATCCATTTAATCCGAGCACTACTATTAGATTTGATGTTCCAGAAACAAAGAGGATTACAATCAGAATTTTCAATTTGATTGGTCAACAGATTTCTGTAATTGCAAATGGTATCTATACGCCGGGTCAGCATCAAGTAAATTGGGATGGTTGCTCGCAGTATGGCATACCAGCAAGTTCCGGTGTATATTTTGTCCGCCTCGAGTCGGGTGCTGTAACAGATACGAAAAAAATTATGCTCATGAAATAATGAAAAGAAAAATTCTTGTATGATTCGAACTATCTTCAAATGGCAGATTCTTTTTATTTATTTTAGTTTGCTCTTCATTTTTACTGCGTCATCTCAAATCACAAATCCTAAGCAATTAAAAACCCTGTATCTTAATATAATTTGGCATCAGCATCAGCCGTTGTATCTCGACCCTGCGAAGGATCAATTGCAGGGTCCATGGGTAAGAACGCATGGGACAAAAGATTATTATGATATGGCAGCACTCGTAGCAAAGTATCCAAAGATTCATTGTACGGTCAATCTCACATCGTCACTGCTTTATCAATTGGACGATTATTATGTAAAACGATTGAAGCCATTCGTGGACTTGAAAAAGAATCGTATCAATTCAAAAAAATTCCTCGACATGTATTTAGGAAAAACAGATCCATGGATTGATCTTGCATTAAAGCCTACATCAGAGTTTACTGGAGATGATCTTGCATTTTTATTAAACAATTCATGGAATGCATTTAGCATAAGCAGTGTTATGATTGATCGCTTTCCGGGATATAAGGCACTCAAAAATAAATTTCTCGAAACAGGAGAAAGCAGTCTTTCTCAACAGGAACGACGTGAAATAAAATTCTGGTTCTATTTGGCATATTTTGATCCGGATTTCTTTGAACAGCATGTAAAGCTGGCAAATGGTTTGACAGTCGATGTGCGCGACCTCATCAAAAAACAACCTGATGGAACATATATTCTGAAAAAAACTATCACAGAACAAGATTGCAATAGAATAATCGCGGAGACATACAAAATCCTCTCAGCTATCATTCCGATTCATAAGCAATTGATGTATAATCAAGACACACACAATGGCCAAATTGAAATTATTACCACGCCTTTTTATCATCCAATTCTTCCATTAATTTATGACAGCGATTTAGAAAAAATCTGTCAGCCGAATGATCCGGTGCCTTCTCGGTTCCATTATCCGCAGGATGCTGATGCCCAGGTCGAAAAAGCAATAGCTTACTACGCACAACAATTCGGTACGCCGCCGTGCGGAATGTGGCCTGCTGAAGGATCGGTAGCGAATGATATTCTTCCTATTTTCAGCAAGCATCATATTAATTGGGTTGCTACGGATGAAAAAAATCTTTCTCGATCAAAACCGAATAATCAGCCGAAATACTATCCTTATTTTTTACAAAGCGACACTAATACAAATGGAGTTATCGTAGTCTTCCGTGATACAGAACTTTCGGACAAAATTGGTTTTACATATCAAAACTATCATGGCGAAGAGGCGGCTGATGATTTTATTAAAAGCATTTTGAATTATGCGCCTCAAGAAGATGATACTGATCGCCTTCTCACAGTTATTTTGGATGGCGAGAATGCATGGGAGAACTATCGCTACGATAATGATGGAAAAGAATTTCTTAATGCATTGTATGGAAAACTTTCTAAATTGTACGAATCAAACCAAGTGAAGACCGTTACTGTCACCGAATATATAAATGGGAATTCCGTCAGGAACATTCCCGCGCATTCAGTGAAGTCAATTCCAAAACTTGAATGGCTATGGCCAGGTTCTTGGATTAATGCAAATTACGATACGTGGATTGGAAAGAATGAAAAGAATCAAGCTTGGGAATATCTTCTAACAGCAAGAAACGACCTTGAGCAATCAGGAATAAAACCTCCAGATCCAAAAGCATTGGCACCTAAAAAGGGTACAACACCGTGGTTTATAAATAAAGCATGGGAATCCATGTATGCCGCTGAAGGATCAGATTGGTTTTGGTGGTATGGTGATCAAAGTGCTCCTGGGATTGATAAACCGTTTGACCTTGCGTTCACTACGTTATTAAAGAACGTGTACAATTACGCTCAACAAACTGGAGCAACGATGCCGGCAAGAGAATTTCTGCCCATTTTCAAAGGTGATATAAGTTCTACAAACCAAACACAAGGTGCTATGGCACAAAGTCAAAAAGATATGGCGACTATCCTATTTCAAGTTGATGCTTCCCATCTCAAAGTGTCAAAAACAATTTATATAGTTGGGAATCTAGATGTTTTGGGAAACTGGACGCCTAATTTAATTAAAATGTACGATGATGGAACTCACGGAGATGAAAAAAAATCTGATAGTATTTGGTCGCTTGAAGTTCGTGTGCCGATAAATATAAAAGTCGAATACAAATATACAAACAGCGGTATCGAAGGAATATGGGTACCAAGCGAGGAGTTTCCAGGAAACAATCGGGAAATAGTTGTACCCGCAAACCTCTCTGAAAAAATAAAAGTCCTCGACAAATTTGGTATAAAATAAAAACTTATTCACAGGAAAAAATTCATGCGTCGCATCCAGCAACAATTGACCAAATCTTTTTATGTCCTCATAAGTTTACCGTCAACCGCTATGGGATTTGCGCTTTCAATTCAGATATCGGCGCTCAGCTGGCTCTTGACGACAAAATACAATTTGCATATTGATGAAGTTGGGTTCGTGTGGGCAGCAGGACCTCTTGCAGGAATATTTGGTCAAGTCATTATAGGTTTGATCAGTGATAAAGTATGGTTCTGGGGCGGACGCCGCCGGCCATTCGTCTTGATTGGTGGTGTACTTGCCGCGGGAATGCTTATTGCACTGCCTAACATAGATGTGATTACTGCTCAACTTGGAATCAAGAGTCTATTGGGTGTTGCGATTATCGTCGCCTTGACACTCGATCTTGCTATTAACATCAGTTTCAATCCGACACGTTCGATCATTGCCGATGTTACTCCCGAAGGAGCTCCACGTACGAAAGGATATACCTGGATGCAAACTATTTCTGGGTTCTTTGGCGTGCTTGCATATATTATTGGTGCAACGCTCGGAAATTATATTTTGATTTATTTTGGAGTAGTTCTTGTTTTCTTATTTTCCTTTGTGCCTATGTTCTTCATAACAGAGAACAAAAACCTTAATAATACGGCGGATATGGAAACAAAGAAAAACGCTGCTGCTGTTACTGAATGGGGACAACTGATGCGTATTTATTTTGCACATGGTTTTTCATGGATCGGCATACAGACAATGTTTGTGTATATCATCGCATTTATTCAGCAAAAATATTTTAATGGTATTGTCGATCAAAGTTATATTAATGCCCATTCAGGTCAGATTATCGCAATAGCTTTTGCAATTCTTAACACCGTTGGCTTTATTCTTCCGGCATTCGTACTTGAACCAATGGTAGAAAAGATCGGACGAGTAAAGACCCATCTTACATGTGTTGCAATTATGGCGCTGGGATATTTCGGTATCGTCTTTTTGGGAACGACTCCTTCCATGCTTTATATCCTGATGTCAGTTGCAGGCATCGGCTGGGCTGCAGTGGTCAGCTTGCCGTTTGCTATTATGACAGAAAAAATTGATCAAAGCCGTACCGGTTTCTTTATGGGTATATTCAACCTCTCTGTCGTTTTACCGCAGCTACTGGTGAGTCTCTTCGTCGGAACAATTATTAAAAATGCTGCCGATAAAGATATAATTTTTATAATCAGCGGCTTTTCCTTGGCGCTCTCTGCAATTTTCTGGACAATGGTGAAGGAGAAACGAATATCCGGTTCGGTTGGAATTAATACAAGCAATTCAACTCATTAAGATTAAAGAATACAAAAATTCCTTACATTTCAGAAGCGCACACAGTAATTAATGTAATGGATAATTATATGAAGCTTCGAATAAAACATTTATTTCAAACCTCGATATTGTTGCTGAGTTTGATAACAATATGCAACGCAAAAGACATTTGGGATATTATCCAGCCTGTGCGAGTTCAATTTGGAATAATGGATACGATTCTTGTGAGCGATCTGTTTTATACGAAAGAATATAAGCTGACATTCAATGATAATGATAAGCTCATTGTTTCTTACAATTCGAAAACCAATACGGTAATTTTCCAGCCCAAAAACAATTTAATTGGAGCCGCACTTATCGACTTTACGCTTCAAGGGAAAAAATATACATTACCCGTTATAATTCAAAATGGAACAGCTTCGCAGCAGCTTCACACATTTATGTATAAACCTCAAGGAAAAATCTCAAAAGTTATTGTCTCTGGAAGTTTTAATAATTGGAATAAAGATAAAGATCAATTGTTCGATACAAGGGGAAACGGAGTGTATGAGCTAACGATTCCTCTCGAGCCGGGCAATTATGTCTATAAATTCATAGTCGATGGAAAAGAAATACTCGACCCAAGCAATCAAGAAAAAACACCGACAGGATTTGATAATTTTAATTCCGTTCTGCGCGTAACGGAAACCGACACAACTAAGGTGTTCCTCCATCTCGGCAAACGAACAGAAACTAAGGAAGGAATATCTTTTTCCTACTTTTATGAAAACACACGTCAAATATCAGCACTCTCGCGAGAAGATATTCTTGCCCTCCTTGATAATGAAAAAGTTGACTCTTCTAACGTTGTACTCAATGGCAGTATGTTTGAAATCAGATTTAGAAAGAATAAACTTCAAGGAGAAAAAGTTTTACGAGTGATGGTTTCTCAACATGGAAAAACAACTAATATCCAACAAGCTATTCTTGAAAATGGACAACCCGAAGGAAAGTCATCTGCATTTTCATCTTGGTACGACGGTATGATTTATTCAATCATGATCGACCGCTTCAACGACGGCGATAAATCAAATGATAAGCCGGTTGTCAACGATTCAATTTTCTATCAGGCGAACTATCAAGGAGGAGATTTCAAAGGCATCTGCAATAAAATTGATGACAGATATTTTGATTCATTAGGAGTTAACACTTTATGGATATCGCCTGTATATGATAATCCGGATATCGCTTTCCGTGAGTATCCGCCTCCGCACAGATGGTACAGCGGATATCATGGATATTGGCCCATCAGCGATACAAAAGTTGAAGAAAAATTTGGAACTATGAAAGATCTCAAGGAATTAGTTACCAAGGCGCACAAACATCATCTGAAAGTATTGTTGGATATTGTAGCGCATCATGTCCATATTCAGCACCCTTTTTATAAAGAACATCCTGAATGGTTTGGAACATTGCACTTACCGGACGGAAGACTGAATTTACGACTCTGGGATGAACAACGCCTTACAACCTGGTTCGAACCATATTTGCCTTCGTTTGACTTTACAAAATCAGAAGAAGCGTTGAATGTTGTTTCGGATAATGCTATTTGGTGGCTGAAAGAAACAGGAGCGGACGGATTCCGTCACGACGCTGTTAAGCATGTGCCGAATAGTTTCTGGCGGACACTCACACGAAAACTGAAAGAACAAGTTGAAATACCAATGCATAAAAAAGTCTATCAGATCGGTGAAACATTTGGCGATTATGACTTGATTGCATCGTACGTGAATAACGGACAACTAAGTGCACAATTTAATTTTAATCTATCATATTTTGCGATCCCTGTCTTCCTCGAGCCCGAACGATCTTTCTCTGCAGTTGATTTCCATATGAAAAAATCTTTTTCTTCATTTGGATATAATAATCTGATGGGCAATATTATGGATAGTCACGATAAAGTTCGGTATATGGCTTATGCAGACGGAAAGGTGAAGAATCAAGGCGTTGATACTCGTGAAATGGCATGGAATAATCCGCCGACCGTCGACCATCCGTCAAGCTATCAAAAAGCTGAATTATATCTCGCGTACATGTTCACAATTCCTGGATTGCCTGTAATCTATTATGGTTCAGAATTTGGAATGACCGGTGTTGACGATCCGGATAACCGCCGGATGATGCGGTTTGATGATCAACTTTCTATCTTTGAGAAACGAATGTTGAATGAAACACGAAAAATTGTAAAGATGCGCAAACAACACCCGGCTCTGCGATACGGCGATTTCCTTACCTTGCAAGCTGATACAGTTGTTTATGCTTATATCCGTTCAGATTTTAATGAAAGAATACTTGTGGTTTTAAATAAAAGTGAACGAAACCAAACAGTCAATCTTCTAATTCCTGAAATGTATCATTCGAGTGAACTCGAAGATATTTCAAATGATGAGAAAGTAATTCTTAAGAATAATTATGTAAGTGTCTCGGTTCCCGCGATTGGATGGCAAGTATATAGAGTTCAATAAATATTCAATCCAAACAGTTTTTACCTGTCAATAAATATTACAGGATCAGCATGAAAAAACCCCGATTGCACTTCTGGCAAATCTGGAATATGAGTTTTGGATTTCTCGGTATTCAATTTGGTTTCGCTTTACAAAATGCCAATGTCAGCAGAATTTTTGAAACACTTGGCGCTAAAATCGATGATATTCCTATCTTGTGGATTGCGGCTCCAGTGACAGGATTAATCATTCAACCAATTATCGGTCACATGAGTGATAAAACATGGGGAAGGCTGGGACGAAGGCGTCCATTCTTTTTATCGGGTGCAATTCTTGCATCTCTTGCTTTGCTGATAATGCCGAATTCACCCGTTCTCTGGATCGCAGCCGGAATGTTGTGGATTATGGATGCATCGATTAATGTTTCAATGGAACCATTCCGAGCGTTCGTTGGCGATATGCTTCCATCCGAACAGCGGACGATTGGTTTTTCAATGCAAAGCTTTTTTATTGGAACTGGAGCTATCATAGCATCAGCTCTGCCTTATGTTATGACAAACTGGTTTGGCATTGCGAATACGGCGCCGGCCGGTGAAATTCCTGCTTCTGTAAAATATTCATTCTATTTTGGCGGAGCAGTTTTTCTGTGCGCTGTCTTATGGACTGTCATCAGCACTAAAGAATATTCGCCTGAAGAATTAATGAAGTTCACGGAGTCCGAAAGTAACACTCAATCAAAAACCGAGACCAGCAATATCTCATATATTTCTGCGAATAGATTTTTTCGTGATGGAATGATCTGGCTCATCGTTGGGCTTGTTTGTTCCGCAATCCTGCGTTTCTATTTTCAACAGACAGATTATGGTCTTTATGTTCTTTTTGTCGGCTCTATTGTTTTCGGCATTCTTCAGCTAACAGTTGCTTTTCTTACTCAACATGGAAAAATACAAGGCGGTACGGTTGTAGTATTCAATGATTTGTACAACATGCCAAAAACCATGAAACAATTAGCGCTGGTGCAATTCTTTTCATGGTTCGCTCTTTTCGCCATGTGGATCTACACTACACCGGCTGTCACTCATCATATTTATGGTGCAACCGATCCCACATCTGAGCTATACAATAGAGGAGCAGATTGGGTCGGCGTATTAATGGCAGTCTATAATGGTTTTGCTGCCGTTATGGCATTTGTTCTTGTTTGGATTGCTAAGAAGACAAACCGGAAGACAGTACATATGATCAGTCTATTTTGCGGAGGATTAGCTCTCTTTTCATTCTATATTATTAAGAACCCAATGTTTCTATTAGTATCTGAATTAGGAATTGGTCTTGCATGGGCATCCATATTGGCAATGCCCTATGCAATTCTTGCCGGATCATTGCCAGCTAAAAAAATGGGTGTTTACATGGGGATATTCAATTTCTTCATCGTCATTCCACAGATTACTGCCGCTGCAATTTTGGGTTGGTATGTAAAACATTTATTCAATGGAGATGCAATATATGCGCTTCTCCTTGGAGGTGTTTCAATGATCATTGCTGGTATTCTTGTAATTCGTGTAAATGATTTTGATGAAGCTGTTTAGAGAATAAAATGGGAAAAGAAATTTTAATAATTGTTGCTGTCCTGTCAATAACTGCCGTGTTGCTTCTTGCACGACAGGGACGAAAAACAAAAGTCGATTATGCTTCATTACATGCTCGCGAAAGTGCAGAATGGGTGAAAGATGCAGTAATTTATGAAGTGTATCTCCGGTCATTTTCCAAAGAAGGAAATTTTAAAGCATTAGAAGCAAGAATTCCAGAACTGAAAAAACTTGGCGTAACGGTTGTATGGCTAATGCCAATTCATCCTGTTGGAAAAATAAACCGCAAGGGTACACTTGGCAGTCCGTATTCAGTTCGAGATTATTACGCAGTTAATCCTGAATTTGGCACGCTCGATGATTTTCAATCTCTTGTAAATGTGATACATCAGCAAGGATTAAAAGTTATTATTGATCTTGTAACGGATCATACTGCATGGGATAATACTATGCTGAAAGAGCATCCTGAATGGTACACACACGATTTCACGGGAAAAATCATTTCGCCGAATCCAGATTGGACAGATGTCGCAGGTTTGAATTATAATCAGGCAGGCCTTCGGACATATATGATCGAAATGATGAAATACTGGATTCGTGATATCGGCATTGACGGGTTCCGCTGTGATGTTGCAGAATTAGTTCCGACAGATTTCTGGGAATCTGCGCGTAAAGAATTAGATGAGATTAAACCGGTGATGATGCTTTCAGAAGGTTCTATTCCCGAGCATCATATTAGAGCATTCGATATTACATATTCCTGGAATGTATATGATGTTCTACAAAATGTTATAAAGGGATTGATTCCTGCAACGATCTTTGACGAGATTCTAAAAACTGAATCGCATCAATATCCGCAGAACTCACTGCGAATGCGCTTCAATACAAATCATGATAAAAATGCCTGGGATGCACCGGCAGTGGAAAAATTTACGCCTCAAGGCGCGAAAGCGACTGCAGTTCTTGCATTCACGTACCCCGGCGTGCCGCTGATATATAACGGCGAGGAAGTCGGAAATGAAAAGAAGTTAAGCCTGTTCGAAAAAGTTAATATTGATTGGTCAAAAGGAGAAGACTTCAGAGCCTTGTATAAATCGTTGGGCTTATTGCGTCGTGAACATCCTGCCTTGCGACAGGGTGCATATACTTTCATACAGAATTCTGACAATGAGCGCGTGTTTTCTTTTATTCGTATGAAAGAGAAAGATACGGTGCTTGTAGCTATTAATTTTAGTTTAGTAGAAGTAAAAACTGATCTTATGCTTCCGACAGATTCAAATTGCAATTGGAAAAATCTTTTTACGAATGAGAATGTTCGCTCAATGAATGGACGGGTTGAGATAAAACTGTCGTCATTAGGATTTGTTATCTTAAGCACGATTCCCAGCGAATAAAAACCGCCTTAATAATTGGTGATTTAAATATCCCTCCGGTTCGTATTATAAATCTGATTCCAGGAACAAAACAAGTCTTAGAATTGTTAAATGATAAGATGGAAAAATGGATTGTGGCTATGGTCCAATAATTCTCTTTTCAAAGATTAATATTATTTCTATTTTGTTTTATCAGCAGCAAGATGAAGAAATAAATAACGACTTGTTTTCAATTTAAATAATCACAAACTAAATCAGAAAGGATAGGCTATGAAAACGCAGTACGGATTTGCATTCAAGAGAGCGATACCGGTTGTTTTTATTGTAGTATTCTTCGCAGCGACATCAGTTGCAAATGCAACTACGCATGTCGTTCAATTTGGGGGTTCGCTTGGATATATTTATTCACCTGACTCTATGAATGTTTCTGTAGGAGACACAATTCAATGGGAAGGTGATTTTAGCATGCATCCGCTAAGTTCTACGAGCGTTCCGGCTGGTGCGGCAAGCTTTCATCAAGGATCGGGCAGTGTATTTTCTTATCCTGTCGCAGTTGCAGGAACTTATCTTTATCATTGCGATTTCCATTTTTCAATTGGGATGAAAGGCACATTCATTGCATCTGCATCTACAGCTGTTGAAAATACTCTAACTTCTTCACAGCCGCATACTTTTAAACTTGATCAGAACTTTCCGAACCCTTTCAATCCATCGACGAAGATATCATTTGATATTCCATTCCAAACATTCGTATCTTTAAAAGTGTACAACATTGTCGGCAAAGAAGTGGCAATGATAATGAACGGAAACATGGCGGCGGGCAGCTATTCAAAGACATGGAATGCTGAATCAATGCCGAGCGGAATATATTTCTATAAACTGACGACTGCAGCGTGGACAGACATAAAAAAGATGGTGTTGTTAAAATAAAATCAATTAGATGTCAGGCACATCTAATGTGTCTTATATCTATAATAAAAATATTCACGTCTTCTAAAACCCACCCTGGCAGTAGCAGGCTAATTATGAATTTTAAATAAATCGTTCAAACGTACTGGCGCAGATTTCCGTATTTTCCTCACTCAATTGCAACGAAAATATAAATGGAGATAATAATGACAAAAAACACTGCTGAGTTCATATTTGAGTCAGCAATTGGGCAGTCCCAATATCTTTGAGTTGCCGGTATAAATGCATGTCTTCATTGATAATTGTTTTAGGGTCTTGTCTAGAAGAATTAGTTGTTTAAGATAATAGATTTTAATAAAGAGTAAATATTTTCATCACGATGATTAAAACGGAATTCTGATTCTTTCAAGTAGAAGTAAAACTTATGTCGAGCGATACCATTATGCTTTCTCATTTTAAGTTTGACGTAGGACCAAAAGGATTCAATCCCGTTAATATGATTATGGTTACGCACAAACTCTTGCGAATGATTAATTCGATAATGTTTATATCCCGAAAGAACCAGGCCGTCGTAACTGCGCCACTTATCGGTATAGACATTGGTTTTCGATTTGGCAACGAGTTTTTCGATAATAGGGACAAGGGTTTTAGACGATGCATCAGGAATGACGGTTGCATAGACCTTGCCTTGACGTTTTAAGATTCCGATGACTGGGATTTTATTTGGTGCACCTCGCCCGCGCTTATCACCTACGTGACGAGAACCAAAATAGGATTCATCGATTTCAATATTGCCTGAGAGTAGTCGCAGGTGTTCTTCTTCATAAGCAGCGATCTTCTCTCGGAAGATTTCATAATATCGATCAACCGTATGACGATTCAATTTCAATTGACGAGCTGTTTGGACAGAGGTTAATTCCAATGAAAAATTGTATAAAAGCTTTTTTATTTGATAATTGCTCAACTTGCTATATTTCATAAGGTCTTACAAGGAAATTAATAAAATTTCCTAGACAAGACCCTTGTTTTAAATATTGGAAGGCTCTTTGTGGAGTCAACGCTTTTAGTGTCCTTACCTTGCATCTACCGCCATCGCTCGTTATATTAACTATTAAAATTTCTTATGAAGCAGATTTCCGAAGGATTCCAAATCTTCAATTCTATGGACCATCGGAAAGTTCTCGGTGGAATGAAACAACAGCATTTGCAGAATATTTTAGTCGTTCGAACTGACCGTATTGGAGATGTAATCTTTACACTTCCTGTTATTAAGGTACTGAAATCCAATTTTCCGGATGCGCGCGTTACAATGCTGTTGAATTCATATACAGCGGACTTGGTTGAAGATATTGCGGATGTTCTTACTTATAATAGAGAAACAGGTACTAAAGCCGTTCTTTGAGATGTTGGCAGAACTTCGCCATGCACGATTTGATGCTGTAGTGATCGTTTTTCCACGTTTCCGTATCGCTCTTTTATTATGGCTGGCAGGAATCCCGGTTCGCGTTGGAACAGGATACAGATGGTATTCGTTCTTGTTCAATAAAAAAATCTTTGAGCATCGCAAGACTGTAGAAAAACACGAAGCGGAATACAATATCTCGCTATTAAAAGGTTTGGGATGTAAGGTATCATCAAAACCGGAAGTGAAGATTTCAATCTCTGAACAGGAGAGAAAAAAAGCTTTTAATATTCGTCAATCATTGGGAATTTCAGATGCCGACCTTTTAGTACTATTGCACCCCGGCAGCGGAGGTTCAGCGCACGAATGGAAATCAGAAAACTTTGCTCGGCTTGCTGCTGAATTGATTAAGAGTGGATTTCAAGTCCTTATTATAGGTGGAAAAACCGAAACCGATCTTGTGAATAATGTTTCGCAGAATGCTGGAAAAGGCGTTAAGTCATTTGTCAGTAATTTAAATTTAAAAGAATTTGCGGCTTTTATTCAAACGGCAAAGTTGTTTGTAGCAAATTCCACTGGTCCATTGCATATAGCAGCTGCAGTCGGAACTCCGGTTGTTGGATTATTTTCGCCAGTACGCGTAATGAGCCCGAAACGCTGGGGGCCATTGATTGACAAGAAAGTAATATTTGTTCCCGACCCAGCGAAATGTTCGCGATGTAAAGGCGACGAGTGTCAGGGAAATGATTGCATGGAACAAATTGCAGTTCAACAAGTTTTAGAAGCATGTATACAGTTGACAAAACACGATTAGATTACGACTAATATGAAATACAAATATTCTAATGGAATACGATGAGTCGCTTTCAATTTACATTCTTTCTCTTCCTTTCATCCATTTTAAGTTCAAAGGCGCAGGAGATTCAGCCTGCAAAATCAATGGACAGCCTTCGCACTATCAATCAGACTGCATTTGCACTTGGTGAACGGTTGGTGTACGACGTCGATTATAGTTTTATTACAGCGGGAGAAGCTGTATTTTCGATTCCTTCAATTGACACGATGCACGGAAGAGAATGTTATAAGGTGCTCTTCACGGTTAACTCGACACCGACTTTTTCGTTCTTTTATAAAGTTGATGACCGATATGAAACCATTCTGGATAAAAAAGGTATTTTTCCATGGCGATTTACGCAAAGAATTCGGGAAGGGAAATATAAAAACGATTTTGCTGCCGATTTTGATCAGCTCAATAACGTTGCGATAACAAAAGCAGGTAGTTATTCTATTCCTCCGTATGTACACGATGTTGTCTCGGCAATGTTTTATGTACGGACATTAGATTATTCCCAATGTCATCCAGGCGAAAGAATCCTTTTAAAGAATTTTTTTAAGGATACTACGTACCAGCTTGCAGTAAAGTTTCTTGGGTATCAGCAAATTTCAGTTGATGCAGGAAAATTTAATTGTGTTTTGGTCGAACCGCTGATTATGGAAGGTGGATTATTTAAAAGTGAAGGACGTATTATTATATGGATGACAAATGATGAACGAAAAATTCCGGTGAAAGTCAGTACAAAAGTCGTCGTCGGTTCCATCGATGCAGAGTTGCGGGAATATTCCGGCATCAACGGACAGATTAAGGCAAAGGTTGAGTGAACTTAAATTCATGACAGGCAAATATAATCATGTCAAAATATAAACAAATAAATATCAATAACATTAAAACGATTTCCATTAAGGAACGCAAAAGCAAAGTAACGCCGAAAGATTTTGCTAAACCGCTTGGCAAAAAAAACCCAAGCTTTAAAAATTTTATTGATTCTTTACCGCATATTCTCATTGCGAACGAATTAAAGGATTTGGTGAATGATATCGTACTTGCTAATAGAAAGAATAAACCTGTCATTTTGATGATGGGAGCGCACGTTATTAAGGTCGGGCTTTCACCTCTCATTGTCGATTTACTTAAACATGGTATTATTTCTCATGTAGCGATGAATAGCGCGGCTTCAATTCATGATGTTGAGACAGCAATGTGGGGAAAAACTTCAGAAGATGTTGCTGTAAATCTATTGGATGGAATATTTGGGATGTCAAAAGAGACCGGCGATTTCATCAACCTTGCGCTTACGAGAGGAATGAAAGAGACAGATGAGGGTTATGGCGAAACACTTGGGAAGAAAATTATTGCGATGAAAGCACGAAACCGAGATTTAAGCATTCTTGCTAAATGTTACGAACTTGGTATTCCTGTAACTGTACATGCGGCGATTGGTACTGATATCATTCATCAGCATGCAACTATGGATGGTGCTGCGACGGGCGAATTGAGTTATAGAGATTTTAAAGTATTTGTGAACTCTATTAAAAATTTAATTGATGGCGGTGTTGTGATTAACTTTGGGTCTGCAGTTATTATGCCGGAAGTTTTTCTAAAAGCGCTCACCGTTGCACGTAATCTTGGCTTCAAAGCAAAAGGATTTTCTACTGCAAACTTCGATATGATCCGCCAATACAGGCCTCAAATGAATATAGTTGAACGGCCGACGCAAAATTTTGGGCGCGGGTATAACTTCACAGGGCATCATGAAATTATGTTTCCGCTGCTTGCCGCAATGATCAAATCTAAACTATCTTCCAAATGATAAAACCGGACGAAAATATTCCAATTCCAGAACCAATAGATAATGAACACTTATTTGCCGAAGAACTTTCTTTTGTTGATCGACATGCAATTCATCCGCTTACTTTTGCATTTGCATCGTTAGTTTTCATATTTCTGCTTTATCAGATCGGCGGTGGTGTGCTGACGTACCTCGTTACAGGTGCAACGTCAATCACGCGCGATAATGTTTGGGCGATGCGCTGGTTGACAATCGTCGGACAGTTGTTTTTCATTCTTGTTCCAACATTTCTTCTGGCTCGGTTATTTACAAAGCGATTGCGTGAAGTATTTCAATTCAGAGTTCCAGGATTACGTGAATCGACGCTTGCGCTTATAGCACTTTTTTCACTTCAACGAGTATTCGAAGCATATATGTATTTTCAAGAACGTGTTCCGATGCCTGAAGTACTTCGTCAGGTTGTCGAACCAATAAAAAAAATGTTTGAGGAGTTGACTAAAGTTTTACTTCGTGCTGATTCTCCGGTAGAACTGTTTGTTGTAATTTTGGTCGTTGCGATTGTACCTGCGGTTGTAGAAGAACTGTTGTTTCGTGGATTTATCCAAAAAATATTTGAACGATTGATGTCGCCGGTAGTATCGGCAGTGCTGGCAGGAACTATTTTTGGATTGTACCATCTCAATCCATTTGAAATTGTTCCGCTTGTCGGATTAGGAGTTTTCTTCGGATTGCTTCGGTACCGTTCGCAAAGTTTGCTGCTGCCGATAGCAGCGCACTTTTTCAATAATCTTATGGCTGTGCTGGCTTCTTTTTATGGCATGCAGGATGACAATCTATTGACAGCCGCACAGACAACAGCTGATGCGCCTGTAATGATTTTTGAATTAATTGGTTTTGCTCTGCTCTTTTTTGTGACGTTTGTGCTCTATCTTCGACTTACGCATGATGTTTCACGGCAAATTCATTTATGAGTACGATAAATATTTGCAAGAATTGTTCGACACAGTTCCAAGCCGGAAAAACATTTTGCATCGTTTGCGGCGTGCTTGCCGATGCGGGCGGGGAAAAAGGATTTGAAATTGAATGTGAAACACATCCAGATCGCCGGGCGGTTGGACTTTGTGTTATCTGCAGCAAGCCGGTTTGTCTTGATTGCAGAGTTGTTAGCAAAGATAAAATTCTGTGTACTGATCCTGAGCATAAGATATTACTTCAAGATTGGCGCATATTGCTTGAACCTGATTCGGAATTTGAAGCGGATGCGCTTGCACGCAATCTTGCAGATGGTGGGATTGAGGCAAAATATTATTCTTTGCTTGACCATATTACAACGCATTGGTTAAATGAAAATCGAATTTGTTTATTTGTTAAAAAATTGGAATATGATAAGGCAAAAGCGTTTCTTAATGAATTAAATCTTATCGATAATGATTAATTTTTTGTAAGTTGTTCTTTGTAAAGTTATAGTTCATTCACTTATTGCTTATTAATAAAAATGCCAAAATTTCAAAATCTCACACAGCGTGTAATTGTAGCCCTTATTGCCATTCCAATTATTCTATGGTTGACAATGTCAGGCGGATATTATTTTTTCTTTCTTATCACCGTCATCTCGTCTCTTACTTTAAACGAATTCTACGAACTTACAAAAGCCAAGGGCGCCGCACCGCTAAAAATTCTTGGAATTATTTTTGGGGTAATTATCAATGCTGTCTTCGTGTACGAACGCTTTCAGGTCGATATCTACCAATTCGTTTTTAGCAATTTCAACGTTCATCTTTCAATGTTTTCTCAGCATCAACTTCTTACGATAGTTTTGTTGAATCTTTTACTTCTAACAATGCTCATTGAATTGTTCCGTACTAAAGGTTCACCGATTATGAATATTGCTGCTACAATATCGGGTGTGATGATCATTTCTCTCTGCTTCGGTACGCTTATTTTCTTACGTGAATTATTTCCCTACGGATTTCCTGTGTATAAGTTTTTTGCAGCAGGTTATGCTGATGATCTTCAGTTTGCACAAATCAATCGGTGGGGCGGATATACTGTTATCGCTGTCTTTGCTTCAATTTGGATGTGCGATACAGCGGCATATTTTGGCGGTTCGATGTTTGGCAGACACCGTTTATTCGAGAGTGTCAGTCCGAAAAAAACATGGGAAGGAACCGTTTCCGGTTTTATTTTTTCTGTGCTGACGATGATATTGGCAAAAATATTGGTGCTTGGTTATCTTGCATTCCAGCATGCTGTTGTTATCGGTGCGCTTATCGGTATATTTGGACAACTGGGTGATCTTATCGAATCACGTTTTAAGCGGGATGCAGGAGTCAAAGATTCTTCAAAATTAATACCGGGGCATGGAGGCGTGTACGATCGTTTCGACAGTTTGGTTTATATTTCTCCGATTGTGTATCTTTATATAGATTTTATAGTGCTGTCGTGACTATAATTGTATAGAAAGGTATATGTGTCTGAAAATTCAAAAATCAATATCGTTACACTTGGATGTCCAAAGAATATTGTTGACTCAGAATACCTCCTCGGTCAGCTAAGGCATAGTAATATTCAGATTGTTACAAATGTTGACGATGCCGATACCGTTATCATCAACACCTGCGGATTTATTAAGGATGCAAAGAAGGAATCCATCGATGTAATTATGGAAGCGGTAGGAAAGAAGAATCGCAGCAAACTGAAAAAAATTGTAGTGATGGGATGCCTTTCGGAGCGATTTAAAAAAGAACTTACTGCTGAAATCCCTGAAGTCGATTCGTTCTTTGGCACAAATCAATTGACCGATGTGCTGAAATATTTTAATGTGGATTATAAAAGTGAGTTGCTTGGCGAGCGATTTTTAACAACGCCATCGCATTTTGCTTATTTAAAGATTTCTGAGGGTTGCGATAATCCGTGTTCTTTTTGTGCAATCCCGCTCATGCGTGGACATCACAGAAGTAAACCGATTGAAGAAATTTTTCATGAAGCGCAGCTGTTGGCAGAAAAAGGCGTAAAAGAACTAGTAATTATTGCGCAGGACACCACATACTATGGATTGGATTTATACGGCGAGCGGCAGCTTGCAAAACTTCTTGGTGAGTTAAATGGTATTGATGGAATTGAATGGATTCGGCTTATGTATACCTATCCCGCAAAATTTCCTCTTGATGTCATTGAAGCATTTCAGAAATTTCCAAAGTTGTGCCGTTATATTGACATTCCAATCCAGCATTATTCTGACAATGTATTAAAGTCAATGAGACGAGGCATCACACAGCGCTCAACACGAGATTTACTGATGCGTTTAAAGAGTGAAATATCTGATATTGCACTCCGCACTACGCTCATAGTCGGATATCCGAATGAAACAGAAGAGGATTTTAAATTACTGTGCGATTTTGTGAAAGAGGCACGCTTCCATCGTCTTGGTGTTTTCATGTATTCGGAGGAAGAAGGTACCGCAGTATTTGACCTTGGGGATTTGGTTCCAGAAGAAAAAAAACAGGAACGGCAAGCAGCAATTATGGAAATCCAAAAAGGTATTTCTGAAAATCATAATGAATCTTTGATCGGAAAAAAGATAAAAGTCTTGGTTGATTCTCGGGACGGAGATTTCTTTATTGGAAGAACGGAATGGGATGCGCCGGAGATCGACCAAGAAGTATTCGTGAGCAGCGATCAACCTTTAAAGGCAGGAACATTTCATACAGTTACCGTTACCGATGTGGTTGAGTACGATTTATTTGCATCAGTATAATAATTGCATTATGAGGAAGATATTATGTTACACTCACGGACTAGTTGGAAAAGATTAGCATTTAAAACAATCTTCGCGGCTGGAATTATTGCTTTATGCTTGCACGCACAAGTTGTCGAGAGCACGAATCCAGATGAAGCTGTATCTAATCTGTTCGTAGAAGCGTTCGCATTTGCATCAGATCAACCTGGCAAAGGGCGCATTGATATATATGTTCAGGTTTCATATCCGGGGATAAATTTTATTAAAGAAGAAGATCAATATACGGGCAGATTTGAAATTTCTGCCGCTGTGTTTTCTCAGGAGAACCAGCAGATTTGGCAACAAAGCCAGCTTGTGGAATTACATCAGAAAGACTTTTCTCAAACCGTTTCTAATCGATTTTTCAGTTTGAAACAATTTTCAACTGATTTGGTACCGGGAAAATATGAACTCATTCTGCAAGTAAAAGATCTGGAATCTAAAAAGATTGATGCATTCAAACATTCCATCATCGTAAGAGACTTTGAGAATGATACGCTTGCATTAAGCGATGTGATGTTTGTCAGTCGAATGACGATCGATGGCACGCGTAGAAATATTGTCCCAAATTTGTCCGGAATGATTAGCAAAGAACAAACCAGCTTCTATCTCTTTTTCGAAATCTACAATCACACTCAATGTGATTCAGTTCAATTGATCTGTAAGTTTATGAATACAAAACATGAGATTGTCGCACAGCGGACAAAAAATGAAAAGCTAACCGGCAAGCAAACACAAATAATTTGGCAGATCGACACTCTTGCAGTTGATCCAGATAAATATCTGCTTTTAGTGGAAGCTAAAGGAAAATCCAAAGCCGATTCAGGTAAATCATTTTTTGCATCTGTATCCCGTATTTGCATCATTCGAATGAAGGATATGCCGTTGACGATTACTAATATTGATAAGGCGGTAGATCAGCTTCGGTACATTGCAAAAGGAGATGAAATCGATTATATCAAAGAAGCAGCGACTCCAGATGAGAAACAAAAGAGGTTTCTTGAATTCTGGTCGAAGCACAATCCCAATCCGAAAGCACCACATAATCAATTGATGGAAGAATACTATTCACGTGTCGAATATGCGAATAAGAATTATAAAAATTTTATAGAAGGATGGAAAACTGATCGTGGAATAATTTTAATTCAATTCGGTCCGCCACAAAATATCGAACGCCATCCATTCGAATCGGACTACAAACCGTACGAAATTTGGTACTACTATGAACAAAATCGAGAATTCATCTTTGTGGATGAGACCGGATTTGGTGACTATCGGCTTCAATATCCCCAAACTGATTTATGGGGAAGGATACAGTGAAACATTGGTGTACGCAATATTTAACCGGTGTGGAAGCTATTTTTAAATTTGTATATTTTTATTTATTCGGCACTTTATTCATCGTGTTCTTATTTGTTGCTGATGCGCAAACCTCGTTAACTGTCCGGTCGATTGGTTTTGAAGGAAACCACGCATTCTCTTCAAATCAGCTTACTTCCATAATCTTGATTAAAAAAGATGGAATGTTTTCCGAACCGATGCTGACATCTGATCTTGAACGCATTCTTGATCTTTATAAGAGTCAGGCGTTCTTGCACGCTTGCGTGGATTCTGTGTGGATAAAACGTGATACTTTGCGGCGTGAAGCAGAAGTAAGCGTCTTTCTTAATGAAGGGAAACAATCTGTTCTGAGGCATATTGAATTGAATGGCTGTAAGAATTTTTCTAATGCCGAACTGTTTGCAGTCATGAAATTGCACGAAGGTGATCTATTCATTCCCTCTATCTTGGAACAAGATATCCAGTCAATTCTGCAATTGTATGAACAAAAAGGATATCCGCTTGCTAAAGTGGTAATTCAAAATGTATCTTTCACAGACTCGATAAAAGAAATGTCTGCAAGAGTGCAAATTCATATTGATGAGGGGAAAAAACTGCAAGTTTCAGAGATGCGTATCGAAGGCAATAAAGTAACCAAAGACTATGTTATTACACGTGAAGCGAGATTGCATCAGAACGAGTTGTTTAGCGGCGATCTTCCAGAAAAAATTAAACGGCGGTTAGATCATCTGCAACTCTTCTCTTCAGTTTCTTTGCCGGAATTATATTTGACAGAGGCGGATAAAGGTGGATTGTCTGTCCGGGTTGTGGAAGGCAATCAAAACAGTTTCGACGGTGTACTTGGTTACATGCCTTCTAATAATTCAAATGGAAGCGGTTACCTTACCGGACTCGTCAACATCTCGCTAAGAAATCTTTTTGGTACAGGGCGTAAAATTTCTGCCCGCTGGTATCAAGAGAATCAAAGTACGCAGGAAACTGAACTTCATTACTTCGAGCCGTGGGTGGCTTCGTATCCTGTAAATGCACTGCTTGGATTTTTTCAACGTAAACAGGATTCAACGTTTGTAAAAACTCAGTACGATGTATCAACAGAATGGATGCTGTCGGATGAGTTTTCAGTCGGCATTTCATTTTCTCAGTGCGGTGTTTATCCTACAGAAGGGTACGGAACTTCAGTAATGGCAGGAAGCAAAACTGCAAGCTTTGGTGTATCCATTAAGTATGATTCACGCGATAATCCTACAACGCCGACAAACGGAATTTTATATTTAACGGAATATCAAACTGGGTCTAAACAAACTGTAGCCAGCGACAGTTTTCCAACAGAAACTAAAAGCACTACACAGCGTTTGGTATTCGATCTATCGTATTATCTTTCAACCTTTTTTCGGCAGGTATTTGCGACTGAATTGCATCTTCGAGATTTCAGCAGCAGCACAATTGATGCGAGTGATTTATTTCGGCTTGGCGGTGCTTCGACGTTGCGCGGTTATAGAGAAGGGCAGTTTCTCGGTTCCCGCATCGTGTGGACGAACTTGGAATATCGCTTTCTTGTTGCACCGCGTTCTTTTTTCTATGGTTTTGTCGATGTCGGCTACATA
This sequence comes from Ignavibacteriota bacterium, assembly GCA_963833465.1. Lineage (GTDB taxonomy): Bacteria > Bacteroidota > Ignavibacteria > UBA10030 > UBA10030 > Fen-1298. The sequence goes on from CAWHXW010000003.1 coordinate 614,896, forward strand.
GTTCAACCCCAAATTGCCACAATAAGTATGAACGCATCAGAACAAAGTAAAATTGGTTACGGTATAGGCGTGCGAATGGATTCGGCGCTCGGTTTAATTGACGTAAGCTTTGCTCTTGGCGAGGGCGATACGTTTAGTACAGCTAAAATTCATATTAGATTGATCAATGAATTCTAAAAAGCTAAAAGCATATTTTCAGATTAGCCGTCCGGTCAACGTGCTTATCACGTTAGTATCCATTCCTGTTGCCTGCTGGATAGCAGGTGGAATTGCATCTTCAAGGTTTATTATTTTCTTAGCTGGTTTGACAGGTGCATTGGTGGCAGCTGGTGCAAACGCCATCAATGATGTGTTTGATATAGATATTGATCGCATCAATCGGCCGGAGCGTCCATTGCCGCGTGGTGCGCTTACAATTTATGATGCAAAGAAGATGTGGTTGATTCTTTCTATTGCAGCACTCATAATAAATTTATTCTTGAATTTAACCGCTCTGCTGATTGTGATTCTCTCTATTGTCCTTCTTTATCTTTATTCAGCACGATTAAAGAGAACAGTGCTCGCCGGTAATTTGGTTATAGGATTGATGACTGGTATGGCATTCATATACGGCGGCATTGTAATCGGTAGAATTGAACGTGCCGTAGTTCCGGCAGTCTTCGCGTTTTTAGTGAATCTTGCGCGTGAATTGCTGAAAGATGTGGAAGATTTAGAAGGTGATCGAAAAGAAAATGCAGTTACGTTGCCTATTAAATATGGTGTTATTCCAGCCCTTGTGATTGCGACTGTTTCACTATTTGTGTTGATTAGTGCCACAATTGCAGCGGTAATATTTACTTTATATAATTCTGCGTTTTTTTATATTGTGCTTGTTGCCGACTGTTTGATATGTGTGTCCATAATTCTGATGTGGCACGATCGTTCTTCAAAAGCTATTGGATGCATTAGCACAATCTTAAAAATAATTATGATTATTGGTCTGATTGCGATTATCACCGGCTCGATGTAAATCATGAAACGTTCTTGTGTCAATCTTGAAATTGAACGCGCGCTTTGGTTGCAAGGTATCGAGCACATTGCAGGTGTAGATGAAGCCGGACGCGGCCCGCTTGCCGGTCCTGTCGTGGCGGCGGCAGTTATTTTCTCCAAGGAATTTATTATTGAAGGTGTGGATGATTCTAAAAAATGTACAGCAAAGCAGCGGGAAGAATTATTCGCATTGATTATGGAGCAAGCCGTTAGTGTTGGTATTGGCATTGTTGATCACGAAGTGATTGACCGTATAAATATTCTCCAAGCGACAATTTTTGCAATGAGGAAATCAGTAGAGAATTTGAATATTCAGCCGGATTATACACTTTTCGATGGTAATTCATTTAATCATGAAACGTTGAAATTTCAAAACATTATTGGGGGTGACGCAAAATCGTTCACAATTGCTGCCGCATCGATTATTGCGAAAGTAACACGAGATCGTTTAATGTGCGAACTTGATATTCGTTTTCCACAATATGGCTTCGCCAGACATAAGGGATATGGAACGCGCCAGCACATTGAAGCAATCCGCGAACACGGTCTATGCGAAATTCATCGCAGGTCGTTTCATCCATCTGCTCTTCAGCAAAAGCTTTCAAGTCAAAAATATTGATTATTCCCATTATTTGAGGTTTAATTGTTTGCAGATTCTACTTTGAATTGCATGTTCTTCACACATTAATTATCTTAATAAAGCAAATTTATCCTCATCCTTTTATTTTCAAATTAAGGAATGTTCGACAAGTTTGAAAACGCTATGTCATCGATCAATCGTCGAGTTGAAGGAAAAGCCGGGGAAGATTTGGCGGCGAAGTTTCTTGAGCAAAAGGGTTTAAAGGTTTTAGAACGCAATTATCGTTTTGAACGGGGTGAGATTGATCTAATTGCAGAAGAAGGCGATGAGTTAGTTTTTGTAGAGGTAAAAACGCGACGTTCCACAAAATTTGGAACGCCGGAAGATGCGGTAACAGAAAAGAAACAAGAACAAGTACATACAGTCGCCGACGGTTATTTGTTCGAACATGACGTTAATAATCGTCCATGCCGGTTCGATGTCGTTGCAATTGAGTTCAAAAATGGCAAGACAGAGATACGTCATATTCAAAATGCTTTTTAATTTCTTCTGAGAAAGAAGCTATTGTGAAAGTAATTGAAGGTTGGGCCATGAAAGTGTTCGATTCGCATGCAGCACTTTTCACGGATTATAGTCAGCTTATAATGGCACAGGGTTATTTCCTTTCTGGTAAAATAGACACAACTACTGTCTTTGATTACTATCTTCGCGAAAATCCATTCGGAAACGGGTACATAGTCTTTGCTGGACTTAGTGATATACTGGAAATTTTAGAAACATTGCGTTTTGAAAATGAAGAGATCGAATATCTTAGATCACTAGGATTTAATGAAGAATTTCTCCAATATATCAAACACTTCCATTTTTCAGGTACCATTTATGCAATGCATGAAGGCGAAATTGTTTTCCCGCTGGAACCTATTGTCCGCGTTGAAGGAAGTCTAATTGAAACGCAAATCATTGAAACGCTGCTGCTTAACATGTTGAACTTCCAATCGCTGATCGCAACTAAAGCATCGCGTTTACGCTACGCGGTTGGCAACCGCAAGCTGATAGATTTTGGATTGCGGCATGCCCAGGGATTGGGCGGCATTCATGCAAGCAAAGCCGCTATAATTGGCGGAGTAGATATGACCTCGAACCTGTACTCTGCTTTTCATTACTTGCTTGGAGTATCCGGAACACAGGAAAACTCTTGGATTCAAAGTTTCGGTGATGAATTGACTGCGTTTCGTAAATTTGCTGAGATCTATCCCGAAAACTGTACACTTCTTGTTGATACTTATAATGTAATGCGAAGCGGATTGCCAAATGCAATAAAAGTAGCAAAGGAAATGGAAACACACGGTCAGAAATTGAAAGCTATCCGATTTGAAAGCGGCGATCTCGCTCTTATCAGCAAGAGAGCACGCGGGCTTCTCGATGCCGAAAAACTTGGCTATGTACAGATTATTGTTTCCAATGACTTAGATGAAATTTTAATAAGCAACCTTATCCAGCAAGGTGCGCCTATAGATGTATTTGGAGTAGGGACACGATTAATAACCGGACATAATTATCCGATTCTAAAAGGTTTGTATAGACTAAGTGTTATTGGAAATCAACCTACAATACGATTTTCAGATCAATATGGAAAAACAACATTGCCCGGGCGGAAAAAAGTGATGCGCTATTTCGACACTAATGGACAATTTAATTCGGATGGAATAATGCTTGAAAACGAAGAGGGCATCGAAAATTTTTACAATCTGACTATTGCTTCAGAACAAAGCCGTTACGTTGGAGAATTCACTGCTAGGCCGCTTATGTCTAAAGTTATGGAAGAAGGACATAACATTAATAAAATGCCAACACCTGAAGAAAATGCTCGGTACGTTTCTAATCGATTTGCTTCGTTACCGGGAGAATACAAACGCTTTGAAAATCCTCAAATGTATAAAGTCGGTATCAGCCCTTCTTTGATGAGATTACGCACATTCTTATTTGAACAGATACTGAAAGGTTCAATGGTGAAGAAGTGAAAGAAAAGTAATGTTTATTATCAAACTAAATATTTAACATTCTATAATGTAAATATTAAAACCTTTACATTCTATAACAAGTTTCTTTAAATGATTGTCCATCTGCACGACAGAATATTTTATCTCAGAAAATAAAAACTCCCGTTCGTTGCCTACAGTATGAAATTATCTTTGTTTTTTGATTCTTCTTTTTTGCTAACTTCCTATCGCATTAATTAAAATGGAATTATCATGAATGCTATGCTTTTGCTTATAACGGCGCTCGCTTTTTTTGCGCTCGCTTATCGTTTCTATTTTAGTTTTATCGCAGCAAAAGTTGTTGCAGTTAATGATGCAAATGTACTGCCGTCTAACCGATTGTATGACGGTCAGAATTATTATCCTATGAACAAATGGGTTCTCTTCGGCCACCATTTTGCAGCGATTGCCGGCGCAGGTCCGCTTGTTGGTCCGGTGCTTGCAGTGCAATTCGGGTACTTTCCAGGTTTTCTATGGATGGTGATTGGCGCAGTGATGGCAGGTGCGGTTCATGATTTTGTTATTCTTGTTGCATCAGTTCGGCACGATGCAAAATCTCTGGCAGAGATTGCAAAAGTAGAAATCGGCCGGCTCAGTGGGACGACAGCGTCGGTTGCTATCTTGATCATACTTGTTGTTGCTATGGCAGGACTTGGCTTAGTAGTTGTGAATTCACTTTCCGAAAGTGCATGGGGCACATTTACAATTGCGGCAACAATTCCCATTGCACTTATAATGGGCGTCTGGATGTTTCAATTGCGAAAAGGAAAAGTTATAGAAGCAACAATCGGCGGTGTTATATTATTAACGCTTGCGGTTATATACGGCCGCTATATTCCAGATTCGCCGATTGCCTCTTGGTTTATGTTCAATCATAGTTCTCTGACTATCTTGCTGGCAATCTATGGTTTTTGTGCATCTGTATTGCCTGTATGGCTGCTTCTATCTCCACGCGACTATCTGAGTTCAATAATGAAATTAACTATTATTGGTCTTCTTGCGCTTGGAATTATTATCGTCGCACCAACTTTAAAGATGCCTGCATTTACAATTTTCACGCATGGAGGCGGGCCGATTATTTCCGGGACACTTTTCCCATACTTATTCATTACAATCGCATGCGGAGCTGTTTCTGGATTTCATTCACTGGTGAGTTCTGGTACTACACCAAAAATGTTGATGAGAGAATCGCAGATCAAAATTATTGCAGTCGGCGCAATGCTTGCCGAAGGTATTGTAAGCGTTTTAGCTCTTATTGCAGCGGCAAGTTTATTGCCGCTCGATTATTTTATAATTAATGTGCCTGTAGAAAAATTTCAATCCATTCTTCCGCAGCTTCATGCAATGGGATTTGCAGATTCTAATATCTCGCAGCTTTCTGCTGATGTAGGAGAGAAAATTATCGGCAGGACGGGCGGCGCAGTTTCACTTGCAGTAGGGATGGCACAAATATTTTCTAATATTCCCGGTTTGACTAAGTTAATGTCTTACTGGTATCATTTCGCCATTATGTTTGAAGCGCTCTTCATTCTTACAACGATTGATGCCGGCACACGAATCGGCAGGTTTGTGCTGCAAGAAATGCTTGGAAAAATTTATAAACCATTTAGTCGAACTGATTGGCTGCCTGGTAATATGCTCGCAAGTTTTGTGATCGTTGTTGCATGGGCATACTTTATTTATACAGGCAGCGTTTCTTCCATCTGGCCGATGTTTGGAACTGCGAATCAGCTGCTCGCGGCAATTGCGCTCGGTGTTGGTACGTCATTTATCATAAATCGCGGTAAAGCGCATTATGCCTGGATCACTATCTTGCCGCTGATCTTTGTCACACTCACTACAATTGTTGCCGGTGCGATGAATATTTTAAATTTGTTCATTCCGATGATATCCGTAGCAAAAACCCAGATGCAGGGCATTATTAATCTAATTCTCACAATTGTGATTATGGGAAGCGTTATTATCGTGATTGCCGATGCTGTGCCTAAATGGATTGCTGTTATTCGCGGCAAGAAGAAAATTATGACAAACGAGTAAAAAGCAGTTTTACTACATGCAAAACAATTGATATTGGCAATTTTCCAAATTTAAGGAAGAATTTAAGATTACGGAAGGACACACTCTGCGGGAGACTTCTTGCTACGAGTTATGTTTAATTAAGAATCCAAAAAGGATGAAATCGGAAAATCTGCGAACGGAAATTCACATTCCAATTGAGTAATGCGGGTGATTGTAACTTGCATTATTCTAAATCTTTTGTGCTCTAAAAAAGCCGAAACCAAAAATGTGTCCTGTTCTTAATATCTTAAAATCCGCTTTTAACAGATTGCTTTCCAATTCTTTCAATAAGAAATGTCCTTCTTTTGGATGTTCCCATTTTGACCACCATTTATCGAACCAATATAGCAATTCCCCCAAGGGCTCTTCAAGATAAATTTCTCCTTCCGGTCGAAGAACTCTATGACATTGCAATATAACAGATCTCCATTCTGGAATATGATGTAATATTCCTAAGATCACTATCAAATCTTTGCTTGAATCAGCAATGGTCTGCATTTGTGCGGCATCTTCAATTCGAAATTCTGCACATGAAATATTTCTCTTCTTGGCTAATTCTATTTGCTCCTCCATTATGTCAATTCCAATATAACTTTGCGGCTTGTCTCTCACAATCAATAAAGCTCCATACCCTGATCCACATCCAATTTCTAATATATCCTTTCCATTAAAACGAACACCCATTCTTTTAAGACGCGGAAATTCATAATACTTTTGCAAGAGCCTTCTGGGAAAGCTATTCATCGCTTGGAATTCTGAATTTGACAATCGCGACATAATGTTATTTCTTCTTAATTTCTCAAGTGATCAATCACTTGCATTCATATTAATTTCTGTCATCTTCACACTTGAATGTCTTAATAACTTTTATGAAGGGCAGATAATTGGTTTCAAGGGCTGAAAATATTTTATTTCTTCTGAGCCAGTATTTGTTCAATAACATTTAACATGATTTTTGCCGACTTATCCCATGTAAGGGATTGAGCATATTCTAAAGCGCCTTTCGTTAAGCGCGAGCGGAGGTTTGCGTCGCGAAGAAGAAGCAGAATTTTTTCCGCAAGCTGTTCGATGTTTCCGTATTCATAAAGTAATCCGGTTTCGCCATCAATCACAGCATCGCGTAAACCGGGAACATCGCTTGCAACCGCAGGCGTACCGCATGCGTTTGCTTCTGTTACGGTCAATCCCCACCCTTCTTTTGCAGAAGTATTTACAACTATTTGCATTTGGTTGAGAAGCCGCACTTTTTCTTCTAACGGAAGAAATCCGGTGAATGTTGCAGCATGGTTAATCTGGAGATCATGCGCAAGCTGTTCAAATGCAGGTTTGCCGTCACCTTCGCCAATGACAATAAGCTTTGCTTCTGGAAAAACTTTTAAAACGATGGCGAAAGCACGCAGTAAGTGATCAACACTTTTATATTTTTTCAATCTCCCTACATTCCCAATTATTGGCTCAGTTCTTGTCACATTTAAAAGTTGGCGGTATGCCGTATGATTGACGGCGCAAGGGACTAAAAAAATATTTTCCTGCCGGTATCCATGCGAAAGCAACTCTGCACGAGTGCTTTCGGAGATTGCAACTAACGGAGTGTTCCGATAGACAGACAGGGCAATTCGTTCTGCACAATAGACATAAAATGCCGCAGGAATGGAAGCTTCCTTAAAGATGCTTGTACTGAACAAATGCATCACCATTCCCAGAAGCGGCTCCCGAATATATAATGGTGAATAAAATGGAATTTTATTAATGTCGTCGATGACAATATCATAGTGTTCACGGCGGAATCGTTTTTCGTATTCGATAGGAACGATGTAATTAAACAGGTTGCGGTTTCCTTTTCGCACAATGTGAATACCATCTATCGTCTCTTCTTTGGGAGCGCCGGAGAATTGTGAACATAGAAGCGTGATATCATGCCCTTGTGCGGCAAGCCGTTTGAAAATATGATGAAGGTACACTTCAGCTCCGCCGCCTGATGGATTTTTAATATCCTGCCAATTTAAAAGAAGTATTCGCATAAAAAATATTTTTCTATAGCAACGAAAGCATTACTGATTTCACGTTTGTCTGAATCCGACAGTGCCTCTATATAATAACAAAGTCAATGTATAATGAAAAACATTGAACTTCAAGAAGTTTTAGGTGGGCTCATTAATGAAAACGATTGACAAATTTCATCACAGACGAGATACCCTTTTGCGGTCAGCCGAAATTGTTTGTTTTCCATTTGAGCGCGTCCTTGTTGAACCAATTTAGAGATGATAGATGAATTTTCTGCCGAAATATCGTATCCAAACCGCCGGCGAAATTGTTCAAAGTCAATTCCATCGCTTCGCAAACCGAGAAAGATTGCCTCTTCCATCAATTTATAATTAGAGAGATGTTCACATCCGGATATCGGCAATTTATGTTTCTTCAATTGTTCGATGTATACGGCAATATTTGAGATATTCCACCAGCGCTTATTTTTCCAAAATGAATGTGCTGACGGGCCAAAGCTAAGATAGTTTGAATGATTCCAGTAGTTGATATTATGCCGGCATCTGAAATTTGGTTTTGCAAAATTTGAAACTTCATACTGCTCGAAGCCATGACTTGCAAGAAAATCAATTGTGAATTCATATAATTCGGCGTCAGCATCTGTATTGAGCGGCATAACTAGTTTCGATTGAACCATCTTAAAGAGCTGAGTCTCAGGTTCAATTATCAGGCTGTAACACGAAATATGGACCGGCTGAAGTTCGATTGCTTGTTCTAAATTAGATTTCCACTGCCTCAAAGATTGAGACGGTAAAGAAAATATTAGGTCAAAACTAACATTCTTAAATCCTGTTCTATAAGCATCAATTACACATCGCTTCGCTTGGAGTGCTGTATGTATGCGTGTCAGAAATTTTAGATCGTCGTCAAAGAATGATTGAATGCCTATGCTGATTCTATTTATGCCCACAGAAAAAAAATCCTTGAGTTTCTGTTTATCTACCGTTCCGGGATTTGTCTCTAAAGTGATTTCCGCATTCGTTTGAATTGAGAAATGTGACGCAAGAAGATTCAGTATTTTTGCCACTTTGGACGGATGAAGAAGAGATGGGGTTCCGCCGCCAAAGAAAATTGTTTCGACTGATTCATGAAACCGTGCATCTGCTGCATGCAGCCGGATTTCCGTTTCCAGAGCAGAAAGAAATTCATCAATCTGTGAAGTATATATTTCTCCATGTTCTACTGGAGCAACAGAATAAAAATCACAATATATACATTTATGTTCGCAGAATGGAATATGAAGGTAAAGAGACGACATATAAACAGTTTTATATTAATCCTACAATTAAACGATTTTGTAAGGTACAAACCTGTTTGCGTAAATCATATACATAGTTGAATATTTATAATTCCATAGATGGAACAGTTTCATTTTTGTCTTTTCCCCGAAAACTTTCTATATTCTTTTATCATGAATTACCTATAATTAGATGAAATGTTTAATATGTCAACTAAACCTCCAGCATCAATTGTTGAATCTCCGGCAAGTTCCTTAGAAAAACTCGCATATAATATCGTTGCCGAAATTCCGACGGAAGAGCCGAATGATCGCAACCGTCTTGGTTATTGTCTTTGGGGGTGGTTGAGCGAACGTCGTGGAACACTTCTGCAAGCCGTTCGTGCGGCAGGCACACGAAGCCCGCTTACTTGTGAAGAAATATTCGATATTATTCATAAACGCCTTGAGGAAAAAGGAATCAAGCTGACTTAAGAAAATCTAAAATAATCTTGGCATTGCCGTAATGATTTCCTTAATTAATATTCTATAAACATAAATGCTATGTATTACGAATTTAAAATATTTGTACTTTCCTTTATACCAATCTTTGTAGCTATTGATGTGCTCGGATTGGTTCCGATATTTCTATCACTCACAAGTGAAATGAATCCTCCTGAGAAGAAAAAATTAATCACAGATGCAACCTTTACCGCACTTGCTGTTTCTTTGGCGTTTCTTTTTGGCGGCAGAATGATTTTTAATTTCCTCGGAATCACGGAAAACGATTTTCGTGTAGGCGGCGGGATTGTTTTATTGGTACTCGCAGTCAGTGACCTTATTTTCACGGGCGATAAAAATCGTGCCCCGCAGACTTCGGTCGGTGTCGTTCCTATCGGCATTCCGCTTATTATCGGTCCTGCCGTGCTGACAACCCTGCTGATCATTGTAGATTCATACGGATATTATGCAGCCGTGATTGCATTGTTAGCGAATCTTTTTCTTGTCTGGCTGATTTTCCAGAATTCTAATTTTATTATCCGGGTTATGGGTGAAGCAGGATCGAAAGCGTTTGCAAAAGTTGCTGCGCTTTTTATGGCGGCAATTGCAATTATGATGATTCGTATTGGACTGACAGCGATGATTGCGGCAAAGTAAATAAATACATCTATTTCGAACTTAACATTTACTATGAAATAATAAAATGAATCTGGGACTGGATGGTAAAATCGCAATAGTAACGGCAGCAAGCGAGGGACTTGGTAAAGCATCAGCGACGGCGCTAGCAAAAGAAGGTGCAACTGTCGTAATATGCTCACGCCGGCAAAAAGAAATTGAGAAAGCTGCGAAAGAAATTAATGAAACTACAGGTGCGACTATTGTACCGATGGTTGCAGATGTAACGAAGTTGGAAGACATTGAAAAAATGGTTTTTGAAACAAAAAAGCAATTTAGCACGATACATATTTTAGTCAACAATGCCGGCGGCCCACCGACTGGTTCAATTTTATCCTTATCGGATGAGGATTGGAGCAAGGGTCATGAGTTGATATTGATGAGTATGGTGCGATTAACACGGGAAATTCTACCGATGATGATATGCCAGCGATGGGGGAGAATTATAACTATTACATCGATTGCAGCGAAACAACCAATTAACGAACTACTTTTATCTTCTGCAATTCGTCCCGGAATTCTTGGCGTCACAAAAGTACTTGCGAATTTACATGCAAAAGATAACATCACAGTCAATTCAATTTGTCCAGGAAACATTCTTACAAAGCGGCAGGAGGAACTCAGCGCTTCACGCGCAAAACAAAAGGATATAACATTAGAAGAATATCTTAAAGAGACCGCGAGTAATATTCCCGCAGGGCGCTTGGGAAGACCTGAAGAGATCGGCAATACAGTTGCCTTCCTAGCTTCCGAACAAGCTAGCTATATAAATGGCGTGAATTTACTTGTTGACGGTAGTGCAGCTAAAGGAATTTATTGAAATTTCATAAATCCAAATGTTGTTCGCATATTCTTTAAAGAAAGAAATAATATGCATGATATTTTGAACATAATTCTATTAGGTATCATTGAGGGCGTGACTGAATTTCTCCCGATCTCCAGTACCGGACATTTACTTATTGCAGAAAAGCTTGGATTAGGACATCGCTCGGATTTATTCAATGTCGTTATTCAGGCAGGTGCTATTCTTGCTGTGACCATTATCTACTGGAAACGTTTATGCTCACTTGCGACTGGATTTGCAAAGCAGGAAAATCGGGACTATGCTCTCAAACTTCTTGCCGCTTTCTGTATTACAGGTATACTTGGATTGATAACTACAAAACTTGGTTTTAAATTACCAGAATCTATCACTCCAGTTGCATGGGCGCTTTTCATCGGAGGTATATGGATTTTGATTGCAGAATGGCTTGCAGCGAAGAAACCAGACATGGTCGAAGTAACATGGCTTGTTACCGTTGTTGCAGGTATTGCGCAGATTCTTGCTGCGATCTTTCCGGGTTTATCACGTTCCGGTGTTACAATATTTGCCTGTATGCTTGCAGGCACAAGTAACCGCGCAGCAGCAACAGAATTCACGTTTCTAATTGGTATTCCTACAATGTACGCGGCTAGCGGAAAACTTTTATGGGATGCATACAAGAATGGCAGTGGAGGAGAAAACTGGGGCGAACTCGGTATCGCTTTCATTGTCTCAACGATTACGGCGTTTCTTGTTGTCAAATGGCTGTTACGCTATATTCAAACACATCGTTTCACATCATTTGCTCTTTACCGCATCATTCTTGGCGGCGCTATTCTTGTTTTTTTTCTGATGACAAAGTAGATCTTAATTATTAAAATCTTCTTGTCAAAAAGAGACTTTTATTGCTGAGTTTATTCATCTCTTTCTCACGTAATCTACAAAAGAGAATCCAATATTGTATTCTTCACGTACAAGCTGGAAATTATTTCTTAGGTAATCTTCATACGGCGGAAAGAATGCATCACCATCAACTTCTTTGTCGATCAAAGTCAAACGTAATTCATCAGCCATTCTAAGAGCATCAGAAAAAAGCCGTCCTCCGCCAATAACGAAAACTTCTTTTTCGTTACTTAATGCTTGCAATGCAAATTCTAATGAAGGATAGCTTCTTACACCGTTGATGATTCTTGAGGTGATAACGATATTGACACGATTGGGAAACGGCCTGTCGAGCGAATCGTATGTTTTGCGTCCCATGATAACAGTATGTCCGGTAGTAAGTTGTTTGAATCGCGTAAGGTCTTCGGGAATGTGCCATGGGATTTTACCATTTTTTCCTATAACACGATTGCTGGCGATGGCGGCGACGATGATAAGCTTCATCTAATTCGGTTGCTAATTACGGATTATTTATTGCCAATGAGATGTCGACAAATTTTTTTGAACTGCGATAAAGAGCTGTATCAAGACTAAAGTTTTGATGCCGCCAGGTTGAAATCTGAAAAAAAATCTAAAACGGCATCATGAAATAATTCATGACGTTCTGCAAATGAATTTTTTCTTTTTACTATTATTCAATCCAGGGCGGGTGAATGCCAAGTAATGCAAGCTTCTTTTCCATCTCGCTGCGCTCAAGATTAAATTTAATCTTTTCACCATCCCGCGGAAGGAAACCAAATTTAACTGCCAATGCTCGTGCGCCATCCGTATCGCCAGTTTGCAAACTGGCAATTATATCAATCTCTTGTTTAGATAATTCCATTGCGCTGAATTGATAATCCTTGAATGCTTCCCAAACAATTGGACACCATTTGCTGACAATTTCGCTTCCTATGGCAGTTGCATACATACGGATTTCAAGTTGTGCATGTTTTTCCATTCGAAGATCAAGGAAATGAAGTAGATTATGCAAATCAGTTTTCCAATATGCCTCGGTATAAGTGCTTAGCGGTAAATCCTTCCGCGCTTGTTCGCGTGCAAGTCCGGCTTCGATACGTTCGTTGTACACTGTGCGGGCAAGTTCGTGCAATTCTTGTTCACGTGCCGAAAATATTTTTCCTTTGTCTGGTTCGAGAAATCCTTCGCTTCCTTGCCGATTGCTTATTGCTTGTGTACGCCATGCATTAGGTTTAGTTTTTTGAGCAGCATCTATGGCAATCGAGTAGCGTGTAGAATATTCGTTGACGCTTGCTGTGCGGTGTCGAATCCATTGCCGCCAGCAATCCATTGGCACGCGAACATGTAGTTTGATTTCACACATTTCCAGCGGTGATGTATGGTGATGGCGTATTAAATAACGAATGAGTTCTTCGTCTTGACGAAGTTTCTTTGTTCCCTTTCCATAAGATACACGTGCTGCCTGAACGATAGAAGAATCTGATCCCATATAGTCAATAATGCGCACAAACCCATCATCCAACACCTTGATAGGAACTCCAAGGATTTCATCTAGTTCAGGTACGTTTATACGTTCAAGTTTTTCAAATGTTTGTTCCATCATTTCCTGTTTTAAAAATGAAGATATGTAAAATTACTATATCAAAGCGCGTAGTTAAGTATCTTCGAAACTAATTTTGCTGCTGTCACATCGGCATGATGTAGTCCTTTAATCGGCGCCAATTCCACAACATCAAAACCAATGATACGCTTTTTGCGCGCAACCTTCCGGATGCATTGCATCACTTCATTCCAAAATAATCCGTTTGGTTCAGGAGTTCCTGTCGCCGGCATTATAGAAGGATCAAAAGCATCTAAATCGAACGAGATATACACGTTCTCTGAAAGTTTTTCAACAACAAAATCATCCCAGTACTTCAGCACCTTTGTGTAATGTCCACGGCGAATCTCATGCGCGTAAAAGGTAATAATTCCATGATCTCGTATGAATTCTGCTTCCTCTTTACATTGCGCGCGAATCCCGACCTGCACAAGTTGACGTGGATCGAGGAATTCACAAACTCTCGCCATTACAGATGCATGGCTGGTACTTGTTTCCCAAATATTCAGCACGAAGATCGGAGTGTGCATCGAAATGAAGGACGGACATATTAGGATATAATTTTGCATGTGCTGCAATCGTTGAAGAAGAAATTGAATGTTCGCCGCCAAGCGTGACAACAAATTTTTGCCGTTCCACAATTTCAAATACGGTGTCATAAATGAGCTGTAGAGCAGTTTCGTCTTTCTTCTTGTCGAAAACAAGCGGTGAAAGAGTTGCAATACCTTGTTCCCTATATATTTCACGTTTTGTTTCTTCATCAAAAAATTCAACTTGCTGCGATGCTTTCAGAATTGCTTCCGGACCGTTTTTAGTTCCCGTTCCGTAACTCACAGTGTGTTCATACGGTGCCGGCAGAATGACTACTTTCGATGTTTCAAACGAAGAATATTGTTTTTCGATACCAAGAAAGTTTTTTTTGATATCGAGCGCCTTTACCATAGTACTTTCTCCAAAATTGTGCTTTAATATATCTCAAACCTAATGTAAAAGCAAGTTTGATTCACGCTTGACAAAGTGGGTTTTTGTTCCGATAATATCACAACAAAACTATGAACAAATCAATTGCAATCAGAATTTACATTGTATTTACTTTGCTTGTTGCCTTCTGGTGTGCAGGAATTATTGCTGCGCCAGTATTTAAACATGCAGGTTCAAATAATAATGCAGATTTTGCGTATTCCATATTTTCACGAGTCTGTCATCAAATTGATGCGCGTTCATTTCATGTTGAGGGAGAAAAGTTTGGTGTATGCATTCGGTGTACAGCAATCTATTTTGGATTTCTTGCAGGATTGCTGTTAATGCCATTGTCAGGTTCTCTTAAGCGGATACGCTTTCCCAAACCAATATGGATAATTGCTGTAATTATTCCTATGATTGTTGATACAATATTGAATGATACAGGTATTCACGCAAGCACAACATTTACACGTATGGCAACCGGTTTGCTATTTGGCGGTGCGATGCCGTGGTGTATTGTTCCGCTTCTTGTCGAAGCGGTTTTGCAATTAATAAAAGGAAATAATATTCATTTACCAGATTCTGGAGTATGTGATTATGTTCGAAAAACCCAGTAAACTTCGCTCAGCCATTCTTGGTGGATTTGTAATAGGTGCAATTTCAGGTATCCCAGGTTTGAATTTACTTAATTGCTGCTGTTGCGCCGGAATTCTCTTTGGCGGTGCGATTTCGATTTATCTTTATCGGAAGGAGTTTACAAATGAAATGCCGCCAATGGAATCATCCGATGCGCTGATACTGGGAATCATTGCCGGTATTATTGGTGCAATGATTACAACAATCATCAGTGCGATGATTACTTTAATTCTCGGTCCAGTAGAAATAGAGATGATGCGCAGCTTTATGGAAAAGCTGGTCCAGAAGTTGGAAGATCGCGGGTCTATTCCTCAAGGAACTATTGACAATATGCGCGATCAATTTGAACAAGCGATGAAGGAGGAAGGCACAATTGGCGGTATTCTCCGTTCCTTAGTTTATGCTTTGATTCTATATCCCATATTTTCAATGCTTGGCGGACTTATTGGTTTCGGGATTTTTGGGAAGAAAAAATCTACAATTCAACAACAGCCGCCGTTGCAATAATAATCCTTGTACGGAGTTTCCGAAATTTATATTTGATTATATTCCGGTAGAATTTGAATACATAAATCACAAAAAAATTAAATTTTGCTACCTCTGAGAATCATTCAGTAATATCAACAAAGTCTGTGTGAAATCGTACGACATTTTTAAAGATGCTGGATCAACGAGATTTGAACGGTCGTCCGCTGTGTGCATTACGCCAAGAACTTTTGGCATATTGATAGAATCAGATTTATAGCCATTGTGCACAAACTTGCTGATTCGATCACCGTCGCCTTTCGGCACTATTGAAATGGAAATGTTTTCGAGATTATATTTTGCAAATGACTCATAATCTGAACCGGGATATTCTGAATGTTCGACCAAGGGTAATCTGTCTTTTTCTGCTGCCTCATGTACGTAATGCATTAAGTATCGATTGTAGCTGCCAACCGGTCCCACGTACACTTCCTCACCTGTGCCTTCAATATCTAAATTAATCATTGCAAGATGTTTTTTGGGAATGACAAATTGATTAATATAGTACATCGATCCCGTTGATTTCATTTCTTCTTGATCAAAAAAACAGAAGTCAACTGAGCAATTCCATTCCAAATTTTGCATATGCTGAATAAGAGCCAATACAACTGCAACACCGCTGCCGTTGTCATTGGCGCCAGGTGAATCTGTGAACGCATCATAATGCGCACCGACAACAAGGCGCTTTGTTCCATTTCCAAGACGCACAATTATATTTTCGCCTACAATTATTACTGTATCTTTATCAGTGCAGGAAATATCTTTAAATGGCGCTGTAAAGTACCCAACTCCCATTCTATGCAGTTGTTTTTTTATGAATTCGCCGCGTTCGAAATGCGTTCTCCCTTCGATGCCAAGAACGTAGGCGTACAGTTCATCCTCTATCGGCATCTGCGCTCGTACAAGCGAAAATG
Source organism: Ignavibacteriota bacterium (assembly GCA_963833465.1). GTDB lineage: Bacteria > Bacteroidota > Ignavibacteria > UBA10030 > UBA10030 > Fen-1298. The sequence continues at coordinate 631,377 of CAWHXW010000003.1, forward strand.
CTAATGCAGAAATACTCAGAAGAATCTTGAAACGTTTCATACAATTATCACTTATTTAATTTGATACGAAATGTTGTTTTAAATCCCGAATTATTCTCTTTGAGGAAAAGTTTGCCGTCATGATAAGTTTCGATAATGCGTTTTGATAAACTTAATCCTAAACCCCATCCGCGTTTCTTCGTCGAAAAACCGGGGCGAAACACATTATTCCGGTTTTTAAGTATAATACCCTTGCCAGTATCGGAGATATCAACGAAAGCATGCTTGTCTTGTTCAGATATGGAAATAGCAATGGTTCCTTTGCCATTCTCAATTGCGTCGAGAGCATTCTTGGTGAGATTCTCTATGACCCATTCAAATAACTCTTGGTTGATGCGTGCGCGAACCGGTTTTATTGATTCAACGACAAGATGAACTTTTTTACCGGTTTGTGGAATCCGCCGCTGGAAATATTCGGTCACTCTGCCAATCACTTCGGCAAGATTCTCTTCGCGTAGGTCAGGTTTGGATCCTATTTTTGAAAATCGATCCGCGATTTTCTGGAGACGATGAAGATCACTTTCCATGTCCAATAAAGTGTCTATTGCTTTCTTATCGCCTAAAGATTGTTCTTTCAGTAATTCTACCCATCCTAACATACTGGATATTGGTGTACCTAATTGATGTGCGGTTTCTCTTGCCATTCCGACCCAAATGTTGCTTTGCTCGCTTCGCTTGATATAACTAAAGCTTATGTAACCGATTAAAATAAAAAGTGCGGCAACGGCAAGTTCAATATAAGGAAGCCAGCGAAGCTGGACTACCAATGATGATTCACCATAGTGGAGATAACTTAATATGATTGTGTCTTGATATGCAACCTTGATCGGCGGATGAGAACGGTCCATCTCATTAATGAGATTTTTTAAAAATTTATGTTGTTCTTCAAGAGATGATTTTGAATTTAACGAGATGTTTTTGATATTGTCTTTGTAGGGGGATTCTGGTTCATTTTTTTGATCCGTCATTACGACAGGGAAATCAATTGTGTAGATAATCTCATTGAAGAGAAAATTATAATCACTCTCGCCTGTCTTACTATTTATAATGTACTCAAACGATTTAGCATATAGATCTGCTACTTCTTTTTCCTTACGGCTTAATGTCTGAACAAGATTATGTGTGTACCATAGTGTGCCAGCAATAATGATGAAGGCAAACACCATTAAAAAAATCTTCAATCGGCCGGATAAAGAAATAGAACCTGTTGCAGAAGATTTGATAAGCGATTCTGTCTTCATATCAAATAATTGATTTTATCGAACGATTAGCGTTTGGTCGCGGCGTGCACCCACTGAAACCATCCAAATTTTTGTATCAAGCATTTTGCTGAGAGCTTCTATATAATATTTTGCCTCTTTCGGAAGTTTTCCATAGCTATTAATTTCTGAAGTTTTTGTCTGCCACCCTTTAAAAGTCTGATATACCGGTTCTATCGCATCAAGTGTTTGAGTATCTGTTGGGTAATGAATTAACTTCTTTCCGTTAAATTTAAAATCAACGCAAACCTTAATCTCCTTGAAATCATCCAACACGTCGAGCTTTGTTACAGCTATTTTCTGGATGCCGTTTATACGAATTGAATATCTGAGACTCACTGCATCTAACCAGCCGCATCGTCTGGGTCTGCCTGTTGTAGCACCGTACTCTCCGCCTATTTTTCGCAAACGCTCGCCAATTTCGTTTTCAAGTTCAGTTGGGAATGGACCATTGCCCACGCGAGTGCTGTACGCTTTCACGATTCCAACAATAGAATTTATAGCGGTCGGCGGAATACCAAGTCCCGTACAAGCACCGCCGCTTGTTGGATTGGAAGATGTCACATATGGATATGTTCCATGATCAACATCCAGCAATGCACCTTGTGCGCCTTCGGCAAGAATTTGTTTTTTTTGTTTAAGAGCGTTATTCAGATATTCGGAAGTATCGGTAATATATTCATCCAATTTTCTATCAAATTCCTGATATTCATTTATTATTGCATCAACATCGAGAGATTGTGAATGGTACAATTTATTTAAAAGTTCGTTGTTTGCTTCTATATTACGTTTCAATTTTTTGCAAAGCACATCGCGATTCAATAGGTCCACGACACGGATACCGGTGCGCATATACTTGTCATTATATGCAGGACCTATGCCGCGTCCGGTTGTACCGATTTTTTCTTCACCTTGTTCACGTGCTGCGTCTAACATTTTATGGTAAGGCATAATCAAATGGGCATTATGACTAATAAGAAGCCGACCGGTGATTTTAATGCCAGCATTTTTCAGATGCTTAATTTCTGTCATGAGTGCCACCGGATCAAGCACTACGCCGTTTCCAATCACGCAAGTCACATGTGGATGAAAGATACCGGATGGAATAAGATGAAGAACATATTCCTTTTCAGGCTTCCCTTTGCTCGGCGGCAGGACAACGGTGTGTCCGGCATTTGCTCCGCCTTGGTAGCGAGCAACGATGTCAGCGTTTTCGCTTAAGTGATCGACAATTTTCCCTTTTCCTTCATCGCCCCACTGGGCGCCAAGAATTATTTGAACTGGCATTATTTTTTCTTAATAATTAGTGATAAGTAATTAATAAATATACATTTTTGATTAAACGATCGAAATTATTTTTAACATTTGATATATATCTGCTGTTGCTATTTGCTAAAAGCTATTTAGCTAAAAATTTCACTAAAGACAAGCATTTGAACAAGGTGGATTGAAGTAATTTTCTATCTACCACTTTTCCTTATGAATTTTTCCCGAATTGAATTTTTCCTTTGGTTTATCTTCCCCAGTCGGATGGCCAATTGGAATAACATTCAGCGGAATGATATTTTCTGGAATATTTAAAATTGTTTTTACAGATTTCATTCTGTCAGAATATGGATATGCCGCCGTCCAAATTGCACCGAGTCCGATAGCTTCTGCAGCAAGTAAAATATTTTCGCTGGCAAGAGTGGAATCAATTACGGCGTACTCATTCATTTGTTTGTGTGCTTTTGCAGGTACTCCGCAGACGATAATTGCCGCTCCTGCTTTAAAGATCATCTTTGCATATGGGAGTGCCTCGCCAAGCTCGTCAAGTGTTTTCCGATCGGTGATAATAATAAACTCCCAAGGCTGACAATTGACCGCGCTAGGCGCTGCCATTGCGGCTTTTAAAAGGATTTCAATTTCATCCTTTGTTATGGATTTTCCAGTGAAATTCCGTACGCTTTTGCGATTATGAATTGTAGAAAGTGTGTCAGGAATTGAATGTTGTTTCATTTGTGTCTCAATAGCTGCGTTTTGCCTTTATTATCATTATGAACTATATTGTTTCAGAAAAACTAATACAATCCTACCAAAATATAAATAAAGGAGCAAGTCTTGGATAAATTTGTCATTAACGGCGGCAAATTTCTTAGCGGAACAGTGACTATTGGAGGTGCGAAGAATGCTTCTTTGGCATTAATGCCTGCGACTATTCTTGCGAACGGCGTTTCTCATCTTTCGAACACACCGGATCTGCGCGACGTTATGACAATGAGTCGTTTGCTTGAGACGATGGGGATTCAGATATCTTTAGTTAAGCAGACAATGACTATTGATACGACGGCGATTAATAGTTACGAAGCGCCATACGAACACGTTAAAAAAATGCGTGCTTCCATTTATGTGTTGGGTCCATTAGTGGCAAGATTCGGCAAGGCGAAAGTTTCGCTTCCTGGCGGTTGCGCTTGGGGACCACGTCCGGTAAATTTGCACATCGATGGAATTCGCAGACTTGGAGCCGAGATTGATCTTGCAGCAGGTTACATTTTAGCGAAAGCAAAACGTCTGCATGGCGCGCGAATTCTTTTTGACATCTCCAGCGTTGGAGCCACTGGCAATGTAATGATGGCGGCAGTGCTTGCAAAAGGTACAACGCTCATTGAGAATGCGGCGCAAGAACCGGAGATTGTTCAGCTTGCGGAATTCTTAATGAAGATGGGTGCTAAGATTAATGGTATTGGTACAGGCCGTTTAGAAATTGAAGGAGTTGATGAATTGCATCCCGCAAACATTACTACAATTCCAGATCGAATCGAAGCCGGGACATTTTTAATTGCCGGTGCGATAGCAGGGAAACGCGGCGGTACTGTGCGATTAGAAAAATGCAGCCCGCAGCACATCGGTGCCTTGATAATTAAACTGGAAGATGCCGGAGCAGAAGTTATCACAGGAGCAGATTGGGTAGAATTATCTCCACCAGAAAAAATTAAATCTGTTAATATAACGACAGCAATTTATCCAGGTTTTCCAACCGATATGCAAGCACAATGGATTGCCTTGATGTCGTTAGCCGGCGGTACCAGCGTTATAACGGACACGGTATATTTTGATCGCTTTATGCACGTTCCCGAACTTGTTCGGCTTGGCGCCAATATTACGGTAAAAGAAAATATTGCCACAGTTGTTGGTGTGAAGAAATTAGCGGGAGCAAAAGTTATGTCCACAGATTTACGCGCAAGTGCATCGTTAATTCTTGCCGGGCTTGTTGCAGAAGGCACATCAGAAGTTCTTCGAGTGTACCACATTGATCGTGGGTATGAATCAATGGAGAAAAAACTTCAAACACTTGGTGCTGATATAAAACGGGAGAAAGGCGAAGAGTTCTAAGTGACCTTTGAAAAGTTATTATGCGATAGATTTCGTACTTTCCAAAGGTAATTTGTATCATGCAAAATCGCACATTCAAAATTTCTGCACTTATTCTTATTTTTTTTGCAATTATCTGCACTCGTATTCCGTTATTTAATTACCTTGGGTTTGAATTTTCCGCACTTACAATATTAATTACAGGATATATTTCCGGAATTTTAACACTCGCACTTTGGAAACAAACCAATTCTGAAAGTAATCCGAATGTATGGTATTTTATTGGCAAGAGTACTTCCGTTTCATCTATTCTTCTTTCGATTCCGTTTTTAGTTTCAATTGCAAATGCTTTATTTGTTAAGAATTGTTCTATTGGTGATGGGATAAAACTATACACACTAATAGTAATTCCCGGAGTGTTCTTTTGCATATCGCTCGCTTTGTTTATCGGAATCGTATTTGGAAGATGGCGAAAAACTGTTTTCACATTAATCTACCTTCTCATTCTTTTCCATATTCCGTTTGTCACATTAATTCGTCCGCAAGTATTTGCATTCAATCCGATTATAGGATTTTTTCCCGGCTTCACTTACGACGAAACGCTTCAGGTAACTCAACGGTTATTTACATACCGTCTTGCAACACTTGCCGCTGCTGGATGTTTTGCCGCTGGATCAGTTTGGCTGCAGCAGTTACGCAAGAATAAAGAAACTAATAATTTATCACTTTCCACACTACCTATTTTAGAACTAATAATTCTTGCGGTGCTTGCTCCTGTCGTCGTCATCGTTTTCTCTTTAAGCGACCGTCTTGGATTTTCTTCCTCCGAAGATTTTATCAAGCAGAAGCTTGCAGGGGATTATAAGACAGCGCACTTTGAAATCATCTATTCAGCGGGAAGTGTCAAGCGCGAGCGGATCGAGCAGATTGGGTTGTTGCACGAGTTTTATTTTGAAAAACTTTCACATGAAATGAGCCTTCATTCACAAGAACGTATCATTTCGTTTCTCTATGCATCGCCTGAACAAAAAGGACGGCTAATTGGTGCAGCGCACACTGATATTGCGAAGCCGTGGCTTAGGCAGATTCACATCAACCTTGTGGATGTCGAATCGGTGTTGAAACATGAAATGACGCACGTACTTTCTGCGGAATTCGGATGGCTGCCTTTGAAAATTGCCCCGAATTCCGGATTGATCGAGGGCATTGCAGTCGCAATGGAGGGGACTTCTACGTTAGAAGAACCGCTTGACCGTGCGTCGGCAATTCTGTTCGCTTCTTGTGTTCATCCAAACCTTGAATCACTTTTCACATTTACCGGTTTCATTCAAGCTGATCCCTCTAGTAGTTATACGCTTGCAGGATCGTTTTGCCGGTTTCTGATCGATTCATTCGGCATAGATCGATTCAAACGATTATATGCAGGAGATAGTTTTAAAAATGTTTATCAAAAGGATTTGAAATCATTGCTGATGGAATGGCAAACTTCCATTAAAAATATTCATCTCAATTTTGCCGACAGTATAAAAGCAAAATATTTTTTCCGCCGTCCGTCCATTTTTGGAAAAGAATGTGTGCGTGTAATTGCAAACCTGAACAGCGAATCAAGAGAATATCTTATCCATCGTGATTTTGAAAAAGCATTTCTATCTGCGGAAGCATCTTTAAGATTAAGCAAGACTCCAGAAGCTGTTTTTCAGAAAGCATCCGCTCTATTTGAGATGCGACGATTTAGAGATTACATCGAATTTGTAAATTCTCAAATTCGTGATACGTCAATCGGTTATTTTCTTTTGCCGTTGCATCTTAGGCTTGGCGATGCATACTGGGCACTGGATTCTCTTGCCTATGCAAGACAGGAATATGAAGCTTTATCACGTATCCATTTGACCGCATCATACGACGAAGCTTGCGAACTTCGGTTAGAGTCGTTAAAGAGTCTGCAAGAACGCGGTGAACTTCAAGTTTATTTTATATATTCAATGGAAGATACAACGCGCATAGCGCGATTAGAACGACTGACGAGTCCTATAGCGCGCTATTTGCTTGCGCGCGAGTACGCGGCGAAGGAACGTTTTGCCGAAAGTTCACGAATCTTGGAATCAATTGGATTTACAGAATCAAATATGCTAGAATTCTTCCGCTTGCATCGATTAGGAAAAGATTGGTTCGAGCTGAAGAAATTTGAAGAAGCTAATGCCGCATTTGCGCAATCACTTTCGGCAGCTCCAAATAAATTTCTTCAAATGGAAACTATTGAATGGAATGAGAAGTGTAAGTTTTACGCGAGATAGACTGACCGTTTCCTGAGTAATCCACTTCATGGAATGTATAGAAGGAAACGAAATAAAAGGGATATTCATGGAATGCAATAAACTAAGAAACTTGAAAAATTGTAATTGCAGTTATGAGCCCTGTCCACGAAAAGGAAAATGCTGCGATTGTATCAACTATCACCTTGAGATGCATGAATTGCCCGCTTGTTGTTTTCCAGAGGACATCGAGCAGACTTATGATCGCAGTTTCCGTAGATTTGCGCAATCTGTTTTGAATGGAAAGATATCGGGCTAATTATCTCACCTACCACTTAAAGTGATCGTAAAGGTTTAGATTTCCAATTCTTTGGAATGCGGGTGGACTAATGAAAGCTATCTTCCGAAGTTTATTCTCTATTGGGTGCAATACCTCGACGCTTGCGTCGTCATTCCCGCGAAAGCGGGAATCCAGAACATGAGACTCCCGCGTACGCGGGAGTGACAAAATACCTCACTGCTTGCGGCGAGGATATTTATTTCCTGTTCATATTAATAACAGGCGGTATAAATTGAGCGAATGAGCGAAGTGCAAATTGCATTGCGCTTAGAAGTTTTATAGAGATCGAATGTTGACTCAACTACCATTCGTCGGGCGGCGATTATTTAGTACATAAAAATTCTATAGTCAAAAAGATTTCCTTTTTTGTCAGTTTTAGGATAAACATATTAAAAAGTGTTTTTTGAATGTCTGCTTGTTTTATCGCGGTTCAGTTTAATCTTTTTCAAAAAAATATCACTGTCTATTAATGACTTTTTTTGATAGTTTTCAATGGACTTAATTGCCGTCAGATAGACAGGCAAAAAATGCTAATAATAGGAGAACCAGTATGAAAAACGTTGTATATCTGATTTGCTGTGTGCTATTTCTTTCAGCACTAATAACAGGATGTAAAGGAGCAAAAGGTGATAAAGGTCCAACAGGTACTCAAGGTCCGGCAGGTGAACCTGGCAATTCTGTCTTTATTGGCGGAGACGGTCAAGGAATATATTTATCTTCTATCGTCAGCTTATCGAGAACAATTTCTATTACGGTGGATGGTCCCGGCACAATCATTTTTACAGCATCGGGTTATTTTTGGGATACGGACACTTCAGCTTCTTATATTGCACAAGCTTCATTATCATTAACCGATTCGACAATAGATAACCAATACTTATCTGTTGCGGAAGGCGATAGTGCTCACGCATATATTCCGTATATGGTGACAAGAGGTATGACCGTAAGCTCTGCCGGAACTTATACGGTATATTTAGTCGGTGATTTGACAGTAGGAAGCGGAGTAAGTATGATAAAGAATAATGCTACTGCAACTTTTACTATGCAATGAGTAAAATGCTTGATCTTACTATTTAATCGGTTTGCATATAATACACAAACCGAAAGAATGTTAGAATAAAATTCATGAAGGAAGGAAGTTTAGTACAGAATTTAGAGTTATAAATGCCTCAGTCCTAAATAGAATTATTTTAAAGGACGGACTTGACCGCCATTCATTAAGCGCAAATAAGATTTATTATTTAATGAGGAAATAGTGATTCGACCTGTAAAACCATCGGATGCAGAAGATATTTGCAGCATTTATAATGAATATATAGTGAACTCGCGAATTACTTTTGAAGAATATCCAGTAACAATTGACGAGATAGTTTTTCGTATTAAAAATATTACGCAGAGTTATCCATGGCTGGTTTATGAGGAGGCAGGTAAGGTTGTCGGCTACACTTATGCGAGTAAATGGAAAGAAAGATCGGCATACCGCTACTCAGTTGAAACTGGAATCTATATTGCTTCAAATTTTATTGGCAAAGGAATTGGAACAATACTCAAAGAGGAATTAATAAAAGAATTAAAGATAAGATCAATTCACAGCATCATATGTGGGATTGCTTTGCCTAATCAAGCAAGCATTGCGCTTTGCGAAAAATTTGGTTTTCAGAAAGTTGCTCAATTTAAAGAAGTCGGTTTCAAATTGGGCAAATGGGTTGATGTCGGTTATTGGGAACTAATATTATAACTTTAGACTATCTTTGCACCCGCGCTAAGTAATTTTATCAGCAACCGCGCTGCTTATTCTGGCATGAAAGATAATGGAATTGCAAGCTCCGCCCGATTTTCATTCTATTTCATTTGACAAACTGAGATTCTGTGAAACTTGAAACTAATCTACCTGGAAGTTGATAGTTTATCCTGTGTTGATATTTACAATACGGCAATCATAAATAAAATTATTTTGGAAGGCTTATCCGCAGAAAAATGCAAGCGCCGGTGGAATGCAGAGAACATACGAAGCGACGTTTATTTTTGCTGTCTACAAGCCGGCTCACCTATAAAAGCTCAAAAACTTGTTTTTTGTGTTAAGGCAAGTGTACGTAATTATGTGCGCTTAGAAAAGATGGCCTCTTTTTGATTGATATTAAGACAGACATAGCTATATCCGCAGAACGCAATCTTCCAAATTAATCTTCCTAAAGGCTGGAATCCTTAAAATGATACAAGCGAATCGTTTAACAAATTCAAATTTTTCATTCGGATATTTTCAATTTCCATTGCATTGCATTTACACCAATTTTTGGCTTAATTAATATATCTCTTTGATCACTTATAGCGATTTAAGAGGTTCTTACAATCGAATAATTAAATCTTATTGACACAAATCATTTTTGGAGTAAAACTATGTCACAAACAATAACAGATGTTTGGGCGCGCGAGATTCTCGATTCCCGCGGCAATCCCACAATAGAAGTTGAAGTTGAATTAGAAAACGGAACGATAGGCCGCGCTGCAATTCCCAGCGGCGCTTCCACTGGAGAAAATGAAGCGGTCGAATTGCGCGACGGCGATAAATCGCGCTATCTCGGCAAAGGTGTTCTTAAGGCAGTCAAGAATGTTAATAGCATAATTTGCAAAGAAGTTGTCGGCTTCGATGCTCTTGATCAAGTCGGGATCGACAAAATGATGATTGAACTCGATGGCACGCCGACAAAAGGAAAACTTGGCGCAAATGCTATCCTTGGCGTATCGTTAGCAGTTGCTAAAGCTGCTGCTCTATCTTTAAAGATGCCTCTCTACCGGTACATCGGAGGGACAAATGCCAAAGTTATTCCAGCGCCGATGATGAACATCGTCAACGGCGGCTCGCACGCAGACAATAATGTGGATTTTCAAGAATTCATGATCTTCCCGGTCGGGCTTCCTACATTTTCCGACGCGTTGCGCAGTGGTTCGGAAGTTTTCCATACCTTAAAAAGTGTGTTAAAGAAAAAAGGATATAATACAGCTGTCGGCGATGAAGGCGGATTTGCTCCAAACTTGAAATCGAATGACGAAGCAATTGAAGTTATTCTTGAAGCAATTTCAAAAGCCGGATACAAACCGGGAAAAGAAATTTATATTGCACTCGATCCGGCGGCAAGTGAATTCTATGATACTGCTAAGAAAAAATATGTATTTCATAAATCGGATAAATCTGAAAAATCATCAGAAGAAATGGTGAAGTTCTATGAAAATTGGGTTAATCAATATCCGATTGCTTCTTTGGAAGACGGAATGGCGGAAGGTGATTGGAATGGCTGGAAACTTCTTACAGATGCTGTCGGTAAAAAAATTCAGCTTGTTGGTGATGATGTGTTTGTTACGAACGTCGAGTATCTCGCAAAAGGAATAAAAATGGGTGTTGCGAATTCCATTCTTATCAAGGTTAACCAGATCGGCACACTCACTGAGACACTCGATGCCGTTGAGATGGCGAAGAGAGCAAGCTACACTTCTGTAATCAGTCACCGTTCTGGTGAAACGGAAGATACCACAATTTCGGATATTGCCGTTGCAACAAATTGCGGAATGATCAAGACCGGTTCTGCGAGCCGTACAGACCGCATAGCCAAGTATAATCAATTAATGCGAATTGAAGAAGAACTTGGAACAAACGCAATATATGCCGGCAAATCGGCAGTGAACGCAAAGTTGTAAAAGATTATAACCTGGCTGGGAGGGAGTTCTAACTCCCGACCAGCTTTTCTTTTGTTATACCTTGAAGCATCTGAACTATCAAATACCGCCCCAGGCTCACACTCCGATGTACAATTGGCATAAATTCTGGGGAAGAAAAACCTGGAATGTTGTGTCACAGTTCATCGAAACGTACAGTCCTAAAGATGGTATTGTTATGGATCCATTTTCTGGCAGCGGCGTTACTGCATTGGAAGCATTGAAGCTTGGTCGCAAAGTGATTGCTGTTGATCTTAATCCTATCGCGACAGAAATTCTAAGACTTACGATTGAATACATTGAACCATTACGCCTCAAGGAAGCTTTTAATCGTGTTGAACAGGATATTAAAAAGCAGATCAATGCATTGTATGTTACAGAATGTCGTAAGTGTGGTTCAGATATTCCTGTTGAGTGTTCAATTTGGGATCGAGATGAAAAGAAATATCTGACTCTCAAAGAACTTCGTTACAAATGTACGAGCTGTGGTGAAGTTATTGAAAAAGGTGGAAAGCCATCCAAGAAAGATCTTAAAAGAATAAAAGAGATCGAAGAAGAATTCCGCAAGAAGAAAATTTGGTATCCGAGGAATCCACTTTATTATTCGGATGGCTTACCATTTAAAGAGAAACAACAATACAATTCTATCGATGAATTATTCACTCCACGAAACCTCTATGCATTGGCTTTGCTGATGAAATCCATCGAGAAAGAGAAAGATGATAAGCTAAGAGCTTTCTTGAAGATTGCTTTCTCCTCGATGGTGCATTTATGTTCAACAATGGTGCCCGCTCTGAGCCCAGCACCAACCAACCATCAAACAGCATTTAGTTCTGTATGGACACAACATAGCTTTTGGTTTGCCCCTGAGTTCATGGAACAAAACGTCTGGAATAAATTTGAAAGCTCGATACTTGGTCATCAAGGGCTACTTAAAGCTAAAGTAGAATCCAACAAATATTTCAAGAATGTGAAAATTACTACGCATCCCAATAGTGTTTTTGAAGGAAAAGCAGACATCTGCATAATCACTGGCGATTGCCTGGATGTCTTTGCTAAACTTCCTTCGCGCTCGGTGGATTATATCTTTACTGATCCTCCATACGATGCTTCCATTCAATACGGCGAGCTTTCATATATGTGGGCTGCTTGGTTGAAAAAGGATACAAGCTATACTGAAACAATTTCTGCAAAAGAAGTTGTTCGCAATGAACGTCAGCATAAAGACTTCGACGTTTATCACGGTTTATTAAAAAACAGTTTTGAAGGAATGCATAGGGCACTGAAACTTGGACGCTACTTAACGGTTACATTTCACAATCCAACATTCCAAGTGCGTAATGCGACCATTCGTGCTGGAACATATGCTGGATTTGAGTTTGAAAAAATTCATTATCAACCGACTGCACAAAAATCCGGGAAGTCACTTCTGCAACCATTTGGTTCTGCCCAGGGGGATTTCTATCTCCGATTTCACAAACCACAATCGGAAGCATCTCGGATTGAGGCTCCAGAAGAAATTGACGAAAAGCGGTTTGAGAAAGTTGTTGTTGAAACGACGGTCCAACTTCTCGCCGAACGGGCGGAACCAACGCCATACACCATCGTTATCAATTTTATCGATCCTATTTTGGCCAAGCAAGGATACTTTTCAAATTTGCATACCGGTTTGGATGTAAAAACAGTTTTAAAAAACCACATCGGTCAGGAGTTTAAGTTAGTTGAAGAACGTCTTGGCGGTGCGAAAGGACAATTGTGGTGGTTCAAAGATCCGAAACAAGTAGAACGCCTAAAAGAAATTCCTCTTACGGAACGAGTCGAGCAAACAGTCCTACGGCTTTTGCAAGGAAAAGGAAGAGTGACTTTTACTGATGCATGGGAAGCAATCAGTATTCAATTCCCAAACTCGTTGACGTCAGATAGTACGAGTATAAAAGAGGCGCTTGAACAATATGCAAGACCGGTAACCGGTGGATTCTGGTTGCTCAAGCCACAAGTGCGCGAACGAATGAGTCAGCACAGCGAAATAATCGCGGTGTTGGCAGAAGCCGGACAAGCTCTCGGTTATAAAATATGGATTGGAAAAAAAGAACAAACTGATTTCGCTGCTGGAATTATCGGGATAAGAAAACTCCTTCAAAATTATGTTGATGCTGACCTTTCCAAAGTGGGTGGTATTGAGGATATGAAAACAGTCGAGATGATCGATTTGCTTTGGATCAAAGGGAATAAAGTTGTTACAGCTTTCGAAGTAGAATCAACAACGACAATGACAAGCGGATTGGTTCGTGGATCGAATCTTTCACCGGATGTACCAAAGTATATGATCATACCTCAGGAAAGGGAAGAACAACTTCAACGAAAAATGAAATCACCGATGTTTGCGGAACGGTTCGAGCTCGACCAATGGCAAATCCTATATTTCGATGTCATTCGCTCGAACTATCTAAAACTTAAAAGTGGATTATTGCAGATTGATAAACTCGTTGGTGAAAAACAAAAAGTTATGATGGTCAAGGAAGAACAAGCTGAATACAATTTATTTACGGTTGAGGAAGAAAAATCATGATACCACAAATTAAATTTGGAACAGATGGTTGGCGCGGCATTATTGCCGACGACTTTACATTTGAAAACATTGCTAAAGTTGCACTTGCAACTGCGAATTTTTATAAGCGGCATAAGAAAATTAAAAACGGAATCGTTGTCGGATACGATTCACGCTTCCTCTCACGGGAGTTCGCTGAAAAAGTTGCCGAAGTGATAGGAAACCGTGGCATTAAGATTATTCTCTCCGATAAAATATCATCAACACCGATGGTCTCATTGCTGACTAAGAAATTGAATGCTGCCGGCGGTGTAGTCATCACAGCAAGTCATAATCCAGCAAAATATAATGGATTCAAGATTAAAGGTGATTTTGGCGGTCCCGCTTTTCCGGAGATTATTGCGAAAGTAGAAAAAGAACTTAAGAAAGTAATCAAATCAAAAGTAGAAAGTAAAAAGTCATTTACTCAGCTTTTGGAAAAAGGAATTATAAGAAAGATCGACTTCACTTCAATTTATATCGATGATCTAAAAAGCAAAATCAATGTCGATTTAATTAAATCATCCGGAATCAAAATTGCTTATGACGCAATGCATGGTGCAGGCCAAGGTGTGATGGATCAAATTCTTCCGTTACAGGTTTCAATCCGCGGTGATTTCAATCCTTCGTTTGGTGGAAGTCATCCTGAACCGCTTCCGCAGCATACTCCCGGATTGATTAAAGCAGTTGTGGAAAACGGCTGCGATATTGGTATCGCAACCGACGGCGATGCAGACCGCATCGGTGCATTCGATGAGAAAGGTAATTTTGTTGATTCGCATCGCATCTTCGCGCTCCTCTTAAAATATTTTATTGAGGAAAAAAAATTAACCGGTGAAGTAGCAAAATCATTTACAGTCAGTCAAATTATAGACAAGATGTGCAAAAAATACGACTTGGTTCTGCACGAGACTCCGGTTGGTTTCAAATATCTCTGCCGTCTTATGGTCGAACGTGATATCCTCATTGCTGCTGAAGAAAGCGGTGGAATTGGTGTAAAGGCGCATTTACCGGAACGCGACGGCACATACATTGGACTTCTTCTTGCAGAAATCATGGCGGTGAGAAAGAAAAAACTAAGCGAGCTTGTAGATGAACTTATGGCAGAATTCGGATGGCATTATTTCAATCGGTACGATGCGCGTTTGACTGAGAAAGAAAAGCAGCGGATACTTGCTGTCTACAAAAAAAGTCTTAAACAAATTGCAGGACTTCCTGTGTTGCGGATTGAAACCAAAGACGGTTTCAAACTTTTTGTTGAGAATGGCTGGGTATTAGTGCGCGCATCTGGAACGGAACCGTTAATTCGATTTTATGCTGAAGCTGACTCGCCTGAAAAAGTAGAAGCGTTATTGAAAGCCGCGCGTGAAGTGTAGCAAAATAATGACAGTTGCAGAATTGAAACGACCTCCGACATTATGCGGAGGTTTTTTATTCTTATTAAAAGGTCGCAATGCTGAAACGAGACGATGAAATACGACTTGAAATTACCGATGCTGCCTTCGAGGGAAAAGCCGTTGCTCGCCACGAAGGGTTAGTAATATTTGTGGAAAATGCAGTTCCAGGTGATGTTGTTATTGCAAAACTTTTAAAAATAAAAAAAAGTTTTGCAGAAGCAAAAGTTGTTCATATTGAACATCTTTCGCCGTTACGCGTGGAACCGCGTTGCAAATATTTTGGAATCTGCGGTGGATGCAAATGGCAGAACGTTGAGTATCAAGCGCAGCTTCGGTTTAAACAACAGCAGGTTGTCGATTCATTCGAGCACATCGGAGGATTTTCTAATCTTAATGTTCTTCCTATTTTAGGAGCCGAAGAAATTTATTTTTACCGCGGTAAAATGGAATACTCGTTTTCAGAGAATCAATGGCTGACGGAAAAACCGTCTTCGATTGACAACCGTAAATTGCCGAATAAAAATAATGAAGCTGAATTACTAGAACTTAATTCATCAATCACTAATCGCCAATCCCCAATATTTTTGGGTTTACACGTTCCACAGCGATATGATAAGGTCTTGGATATTGATGAATGTCATTTGCAATCTGTTATTTCTAATCAGATTTTAAATTATACTCGCGACTTTGCCAGGCGGAATCATCTTGACGTGTATGATTGTGAACGCAACAGTGGTTATCTCCGCTTCCTTGTTGTTCGCGAGAGCAAGAGGACACAAGAAGTGATGGCAAATTTGGTGACGTCTGAAAATCGCCCGGATGTGATAAAACAATATGCGGCGGAGCTAAAAGCAAATGTTGAGCAGCTTACAACAGTGGTGAACACAATTAACAGTAAGAAAGCACAAATTGCTTTTGGGGATATTGAAAATATTTATTTTGGGAAAGGATGGATTCATGAGCGGTTGGGCAATCATCATTTCTCTATCTCCGCAAATTCTTTCTTTCAAACAAATGTAGTGCAGGCAGAAAAACTCTATAATGTTGTTAAAGAGTTTGGAGATTTCAAATTGACCGATGTCGCATTTGATCTTTATTCTGGAACAGGTTCCATTGCTATTTTCATTTCGGATATTGTGAAAGAAGTGGTTGGAATAGAATCCGTCATAAGCGCTATCCGTGATGCGGAAATGAATACGCAGTCAAATGGAATTACTAACTGTCTTTTCCTGCTTGGAGATTTAAAAGACCGGCTGACGAAAGATACATTGTGGATGTCATCTCACTCCAAACCTGATGTGCTTATTATCGATCCGCCGCGCAATGGCATGCATCCAAAAGTAATTGAGGAAATTCTTGCACTGGAACCGGAACGAATTGTTTATGTAAGCTGTAATCCTGCAACACAGGCACGTGATGTAAAATTGCTTTGCGACGAAAAATATCAATTGATTAAACTTCAGCCGATAGATATGTTTCCGCACACATTCCATATTGAGAATGTTGCGCTTTTACAACGGCATTAAAATTATTCACAAATGATAAAAAGATCTTTATAAAGCACTATTTATCCAAGGTACCGCATAAAAAAAGATGCGATGGCATTTTTGTACGTTCGACCGCCGACTTCCCACACATCATTATGCCCGGCTCCTTCAATGAGAATAAGGCGCTTTGGTTCATTTGCCGCATCAAACAGTAATTGAGAGTAATCAGATTTAATAAACGAATCGTTTTTTCCGTGAACAATTAAAATCGGAACGTGCACACGTTTTATGTCTTTAATCGGTGCGACAAGTCTTGCTTTGAAGTTTGCCATTTTCTGTGATTGCATTAATGCGATGTTTCGTAGGAAATGCCAAGGAAGTTTGATAATCCGTTTTTGGTAATCGACGAAGACAATCCGCAATGCAGTATATGACCCTTCTGAAATGACGCAGGCAATCCGTGAATCAATGGCAGCAGCTTGAATTGCCACAGCTCCGCCCATCGATGTTCCGAAGATACCTATTTTACCAATCTTAATTCCTTTTCTTGACTGCAAATAAGAAATTATTGCCGAGACATCATGCTTTTCATAAAAACCGTACGTGCAATAATAACCTTCGCTTTCACCATGCTGGCGTGAATCGTATAGGAAAATATTGAATCCTCTATCGTAAAGAGATCGTGCAAAAGGCACACCTGCGATTTTGCAATCGCCGACTCCGTGCAAATAGATGATAGTGCCGCGAGCTTTTTTCTTTTGACGCACGAACCAGCAGTTTAATTTCAATCCATCAAAAGTTTCTACTGCTACATTTTCTTGAGGAAGTTCGGCATCTTTCGGTTCCAGTAAATTTGTGAAGCGTCCGTACCAGTCTTTCTTACGCCTAACCGGTTTTAATAGAATGAGCGGCCCAGCAACGAGAAGGACAAATATCGTCTGAATAAAAAAGAGAATGAATAGAATGAATAAATTATAAATGATTTCCATTGATGTTCGGTATTTCAAATCGGATTAAAAAAACTCTATTAGAATATATCAAGGCATAAGGATGGAAGCAAGTTGTTGCAGGCAATCGCGGGCTTGAATGAAGCCGTATCACTTACTATCTTTGATTTAAGTCCCCAACCTTTTCAACAGACTAAAGGTCTAATTCTATGTCTGACGAACAAAGGAATTCCGAAAGTATGGCATTCAACGACACTGAACTGATTATGCAATCCCAGCAAGGAAATATGGACGCATTTGAACAGCTTGTTCAGCGGTACGATAAGCGGGTCCTGACCATCGCAGCAAGCTACGTAAGCTGCTCCGATGATGCAAAAGATATTTATCAAGAGGTATTCCTTCGGGTTTATAAAAGTTTGTCGAAATTTCAGTTTAAAAGTGAGTTCTCGACTTGGCTCTTTCGGATTACGACTAATGTTTGTTTAAGTCATCGGATGCGCGGGCGAAGACATTCACATGCATCGCTCGATCAAAATGTGAACGATGAAGATGGAAAACCGCATGCGTTAAAAGATACATTGTCCGATAATACTACTACCGATCAGCAATTGCACGATGCAGAGATTTCGACAAGAATCGAACAAGCGTTAAATGTTCTCTCGCCGCGACAAAGAATGGTGTTTTCATTAAGGCACTATGACGGTAATAAATTGAAAGAGATTGCCGAAATTATGAAATGCAGCGAAGGAACTGTAAAAAGATATTTATTTGAAGCGACGGCTCGACTGCGAAAACAGTTAAAAGATTTTGCGAATTGATGATAACGAGGAACAAAATATGAAACACAAACAATTTGAAGAATGGCTGCAGCTTTCCTTATACAATGAATTGAATAAACGAGAACAAGAAGTTCTCAATAATCATCTCACAACATGTGAACGGTGTCGGGTTGATTTAAGTGAATTGAAAAAAATCCATTCGATGCTGGCACATCGTCAACCGGTGGTTGTGGAAGAATCATCGTTGCAAGAAGTACGAAGAAGTCTGCGCTTACGAATTCATGATATATCTGCACAAAAATCTATGTGGATGAAAATGCAAAGCACTATTGATGGAATGCTTGCTCCGTCGTTTCAAATCGCATTGGGTGTAGTTATGACATTCATGATCGGAATACTTGTCGGCTATTTCGTTTTCAAATCGCCTTCTGAAAAAAACTTAGCATTGCGGCAGGCGAAATTTGCAACATATGGAATGGAGACTGGAGAATCTCAAATAACCAATATTCACTTTGTTGATCGTAATGTACAGAATGGAGATGTGGAGTTCACATTTGAAACGATTACACCGATGCGTATTTACGGAAATGTCAATGATGAGAGTGTGCAGAAAGTACTTGCTCGCGCTCTTGTTAGTGATCTGAACGCCGGCATCCGGTTGCGTGCCGTGAGTATTATAGGTACACAAGCTGATCAAAAACAGATCGGCATTCCAGTGCTTGATCCAGAAGTTAAAACCACTCTTATAACGGTATTGCTTAAGGATCGGAATCTCGGCGTTCGGAAAGAAGCTCTTAATGTGCTTAAAAATTATTTGCCTGATCCGGTTATCGTACGAGCATTCCTAAATGTTTTAGCGAACGAAAAAAATACAGGTTTGAAAATTACAGCAATCAATTCGCTAGATTTATCTAAATATGAAAACCAGCCGGTGAACCGCGAAATTCTTGAGATGTTCAAGAACAAAGCGCAATCGGACGATAACAACTATATTAGAATCAAAGCGAAGTTAGCCTTGCAGGAGGTGCAAAAATGAAAACGCGAACTCGAATACTTATTGCTGTCAGTGCGGTATTATTTGCAATAACAATTGCTATAGCAGGAGAAGAAGAGGGTACATCGAAATCCTTTAACGTTGGCAAAGGGGGGACGTTCGAAATCTCTACAAGTGTTGGAGATATTCGAATTTCGACTTGGGATAAAAACGAAGTGTACGTGAATGTAGAAGGCCTTGATGATGAAGATGTAAGCCATTTGAAGATGTCGCAGAGTGGAAATGGTGTTCGTGTTACATATCGAACACACTGGGATGATGGATCCGGTCATGTTCGTTTCAATGTGAATGTGCCGTCGCAATTCAACCTTGATCTTAATACATCGGGTGGTAATTTGGAAGTAAAAGGAGCTATTACAGGTAAGATCGATGGTTCAACATCAGGCGGCGATATCAAACTAGGAAATATATTTAGCGGCCCAATTGATATGTCAACATCTGGAGGAGATATTTCTACTGGAAAACTTGAAGGAGAAGGGCATCTTAAAACCGCAGGCGGCAATATACATGTAGGCAGTGTAAATGGCTCACTTTATGTCAGCACATCAGGTGGAGATATTCAAGTAGAAACTGTATCAAAAATTCTTGATGCAAAAACGGCAGGCGGCGATATTAAAATTGGTGATGTCGGCGGAGAAGTTAATGTTTCGACTTCCGGCGGGGATGTTAGCGTTGGCAAGGTTTCGGGGAAAGCGACACTCAGCACGGCTGGCGGCGACATCGAGTTGCAGGGTGCCAGCGGTAAGGTAGATGCAAGAACTTCAGGCGGAGATGTGAAATTACAAAATATCACCGGCACGATTGATGCGAAGACAGCAGGTGGTGAGGTTGAAGCAGAACTGATTCCGAGCGGCAAAGGCGGCAGCAGACTTTCATCATCGGGCGGAGATGTGCGGCTTTATATAGATGAGAATTCTAAAGCTACAATCGAAGCTACAATTCGTCTCGATGGATGGGGCTGGAAAAAAAGCCGTTATGTTGTGAAATCAGAATTTCCAAAAGATTCATACGAAACAGATGAAGAAGACGGTGAAATCCGTGCTGTCTATAAACTCAACGGCGGCGGTGAAGTAATCGAACTAAGCACTTCGAATTCGAATATAGAAATACATAAGTTGCGTCGATAAAGAAGGTATTTGACGTATAACTTTACTTGTGTAGCAATTGTAAAAACAAAATGAGATAACAAATGAAAAGGAAACTATTTATTCTATCACAGATTTTATTTCTACTTTTTCTGCGTGCCGGTTGCGAGAATATAATTTATTGTCAAAATAGTAAACAAGATACGATACCAACTAAAATTATCGGTCTCTCTAATGGTTGTAAATTAGTTTTAGATGCAAAGATAAACTTAGCTGATACTATCACAATTGAGATAGTTAACGGAATTCGTGGCAGAATACAACGTATTCAAGAGTTAATACCAGTTGATAGCGCAACTGTCAATCTATCAATAAATACTGAAAATATTTTACCAGTTTGGGGGATTGGAGCTAAGACCATTAGTAATCAAATCAACCAACATAAAGTAGAAACCATAGAGATATATTACGATCCTAAGCATCCAAATTTTAAAACAAGAAATATTATTCGCACATTGGTTCACGAATTTCACCATGTCGGCCGCGTCCGCATGCCTAATTTTCAACTTACTTTACTCGAATGTATGGTCAACGAAGGACTTGCAGACCATTTTATGGCTGAAGTCCTCAATTGCGAACTCACTCCTTTTGATACTGCTCTTACTGATGAACAAATCAAACAAAATATGATTAGGGTAAAACCATTTTTACGCACTAAATTTGATTCTTGGACTAAGGAATTCAATGATAAATATTTTGTTCCATGGATGTTTGGCAGAACGGGAGATGATCCAATTCCCCATTGGACTGGTTATGCAATCGGTTGGAGAATAGTTGAAAATTATCTAAAAGCTCATCCTGAAGCTCGTGCATCATCTTTAGTATGGACATCTCCTGAGATCATTACCAGTTCAACGCCTGAATTAATAGTTTCAAAATAAGTGTTATTGAATATCAATTTGAATTTTATCGTATAGGTCATAATAAAAGCAATATATAAACGCACTGACAATGATTGGGTATGTTGTTAATAAAAGTTGTAAATGAAGAGATTGAACTCAGTCCATCACGTATCGAATTCAAAAGTTATGACATTAATAATGTGATACAATTAATTGATGTGAATAAAAATTAACCAACAGAAAGTTTGCGGAGGATATTCATGAAAAAGATTCTAGTGTTTCTTTTGATGTTTCTTGTAATCTTATCACTTTCGATTTCTCAAAAGAAATCAAATGACGAGCCCGATTTTCAAACTAAAACATTTACAGTTCAGAAAGGCGGATTGCTTGAAGTCGATGTCGAACCGGGTGCAGTACGAATCGAACCATGGTCAAAAGATGAAGTATCTATTGAAGCAGAAGGTATTGATGAACGGCATCCGGATCGTCTTGTGATGACGCAGTCCGGAAAAAATGTTGCAGTAAAGTACAGAGACTCGCGGCACAATGTTGATCATTTGGAATTCATCATAAATATTCCATCTAATTACAATGTTAACATTCAAACATCCGGCGGCAGCATTACGCTAAGAGATATCCTTACCGGTGATTTCACAGCAGAAACTAAGGGAGGCGGTATTAAAATTGATCATATTATCGGCAAGGTCGATCTCGAAACAGGCGGCGGCAGCATTAAAGTAGAAAAAGTTGAAGGCGATGCCGAAATGAAAACTGGAGGTGGCAGCATCGAGACTGGAACTATCACGGGAATTTTAAGTGCAAGAACCGGGGGCGGCAGTATTACATTTCGTGAGACTGGTGGAAAAGTAAATGCATCAACAGGCGGTGGAAGCATTAAAGTAGAAAACGCAAAGGAATGGATTGATGTATCAACCGGAGGCGGTGGCGTGTATATACATGGAGCAAAGTACGGAGCTAAAGTAAAAACCGGCGGAGGGGGTATCGAAATGGAAGATATCAACGGAGTAGTAAATGTGACAACAGGCGGCGGAAGTATTAGTTGTGAACTTACTCCAGGCGAGAAAGGTAACAGCACAATTACAACCGGCGGCGGTGAAATTGAACTCACTCTTCCCGAAAATGCTAAATGTATTGTTGAAGCGACCATTAATGCAAGTCACGGATGGTGGGGAAAGCGTCATAAAAAATGTTCAATTCATTCCGATTTCAAAGCAGATAAATATGAAGGCGATCAAGACAGCAATGAAATCCGCGCTGTGTATTCAATAAATGGCGGCGGTCCTATTATAACACTTGAAACATCGGAGAGCGATATTGAAATAAAGAAAATGTCTGCTAAATAATCGCTTCTCCAGTTACTAATTTTATTTTGGAAAGCCGTCACTTTTGATGACGGCTTTTTTTTGTGAGCAAAATGACCTTTTTCAAGTATAAAATTTAATAACAGTTATCCTGGAATTGTTTGCATTCTGTCCATCTCCGTCAAATAGCTTCCTTACACTTTAACCTTTATCTTATTGTGTCGTATCATTACAAGAACAAAGACACCTTTGTATGCAAAATATAACAACTGAACAGCTGGAAAAACTAATCACAAATGCCAAGAACGGCGATGTCAGTGCTTTTGGGAAAATCGTCAACGATCACCAGTCATACGCATATGCTATTGCCTTTAGGTTCTTCTGTGATGAAGATGATGCCGAAGATGTTGTTCAGGAAAGCTTTATCAGAATATGGAATCACATAAAAGATTTTGATTTGAGAATAAAATTTACAACATGGATGTACAGGATTGTTGTCAATCTTTGTTATGACAAAGCGAAGTCCAATAGGAGAAGAACTAGAGTATTTGCAAGATTGAATGATGATTCATCTAAAAACGGCTATATCGAAAATGCAAATATAGAACAAAATTTAACAAATAAAGAAACAACGGCATTGATCAAACATATTGCTGGTGGATTATCAGAAAAGCAGCGAATGATTTTTCTGCTGAGAGATTTACAGGACTTGACCATTGAAGAAGTTATCGATATTACTGGTATGTCCGAATCGGCGATAAAAACAAACCTGTTCTATGCGAGACAAAACATCAGAAAGAAATTAGCTATGCTAGAGGTAAGTGTATGACGTGCAGAGAACTACAACAACTTCTATACTCAGCAAGAATCGAAGATTTCGATCCCGCTGAGAGAGAATTCTTAGAGAAACATCTTATTGATTGCGATGCCTGCAAAACCGTATTTCAAGAGGTATCGAAAGCGGATCAGATACTTGAAAGAATCAAGGAAGCAACACCTCGCATTCGAAACGACCGCGCGTTGACAGAATCCATTGTCGGTGCAATCAGCAGTGGAAAGAAATCATCGGTGTATGCTGGAATAAACACCTTTCTTGATAGTTTGAATGACATATTCAGCTTGAGTTCCATTCGGTTTGCATGCAGTCTCGCGATCCTCTTGTGTGGAATGACGTACGTGTTTATGGAATACAACGATATAAAGTCAATCGTGAGTCTGGAACAAAGACTGGGTGGAAAAAGTGAATTTAACAGTGCGGATATATTCCGGCAAGAAATCAATGTCTTAAACTTTCTGCGTGACCTCTACAATCTATCGAATGGAACTAGATCGTCTGTAGGATTGACAAACACAATGGTTCTTATGAAGAAAGCGGATTTACAAGTTCTGCTCAAAGGATACGAGGGATTAGATGAAGCATCGCGGGCACGCTTAGACGAAATATGGAGGAAATATAATAAAGAGGAATCTTCCGTCATCGGTTCTGAAAAAAATCGTGTAGAAATAAACGCTCTTCGAAATGAAATCGAGCAATTAAAGAAGGAACTAGACCAAGGTAACCATAAGGAAAAATGACAATGGAGAGAAAAATAGCATACCTATTTATTGCGATCATCACATTCATTATGTTGACTGCCTTTGATTGCAAAAATGATTATAAGACAACGACAAAAATCAATAGTGACGGATCGTGCGTGAGGATTGTAGCTGTTAATCCCGTTCAGGATACGTCGTCATCCTTTCCTGTACCGACGGATAAGAGCTGGGAGATTCGGTTGGAAGGTGACACAGAGAAAGTCTATGTTGCCAGTAAAAAGTTCGATGATGTCAACCAAATGAATAACGAGTATAAAAGAGGAGAAAAAGTTGGCGTGGACATCAAATTTGAAAAGAAATTCAGATGGTTCTATACGTACTTCTGCTATCGGGAAACGTATAAGCCCTGCTTTCAGATTCAGAAAATTCCCATCCGCACTTTTTTGACCAAAGAAGAGTATACTCAGTATGAGAATGGGGATACCAGTAAAGCATTAAAGAAAAGACTGGACGATTTTTTTGTAGCAAATATCTTTGAAGAATTTTATAGTAAGCTAATTGATTCGGTGGAGAGTATTCACGATCCATCGCTTCCAGCGAATTTTTTTATCGCGAAAAAAAAGGAAATTGATTTTCGCGAGATGGAGCATAACACGAAAGATATAGTTAAATATTTAGAGAGAGTCCTTGGCCTAAAGTTATCGGGTAAATTGGAACGACAAATTGATAATATTAGCAAATCGATAGACGCTAAAATCGAATTTATGAAGAATACGAGTGCCGATTATATTAACGAAGTGGTAATGCCCGGTATCATCTTGAACACTAATGCAAATACGGTGGAAGGGAGCAAAGTCGTATGGCATTTTAATGAGGACAAGTTCACATTCATAAGCTATACAATGAATGTCGAAACTCGCATTGCAAATCCTTGGGCAAATTATACGACCGGTGGAGTGTTAATTGTGTTAGTTGCTCTGCTGATGTTGCCGCGACTTCGAAGAAAATAGTTGTAAAATATGAAATCACAACTTGAGCCGTTATCTTTGATGACGGCTTTTTTTTTGTTATAATATTATGATTGTACTTTTATACAACAAGCGGAAAGCAGTCAAAATTTGGATTCATCAATTTTTCAAAACGAGTCTCATCGTATTGCTCTTGTTCACGATTGGTTGACAGGAATGCGAGGCGGCGAAAAAATTCTGGAAGTATTTTGTGAACTTTTCCCGGATGCTACACTCTTTTCACTTTTACACAATGAAGGATCGATGTCACCCATAATTGAGCGGATGAAGATTAAAACTTCATTTATTCAACATTTGCCGATGAAATCGGGAAAATATCGCAACTATCTGCCGATTATGCCATTAGCAATTAGATCTTTTGATTTATCAAATTATGATTTAATAATATCGACAAGCAGTGCTGTTGCAAAAGGAGCAATTCCCGGAAAAAACTCAGTCCATATTTGTTGCTGTCTTTCTCCAATGCGATATTTGTGGGATCAGTATGATGAATATTTTGGAAAGGGACGAGCCGGATTTATTACACGCACTGCGATGGCTGTTGTAACACCGTATTTACGCAGATGGGATGTGCGTTCGTGCAATAGAGTACATCATTTTATAGCAATCTCTAAAAATGTGCAAGAGCGCATTGCGCGCATCTATAAACGCAATTCTGATATTATTTACCCGCCGGTCAATACGGATCAGTTCACAGTTTCTGAAAAAGATGATGGCTATTATTTAATTGTAAGCGCACTGGTACCATATAAACGGGTCGATCTTGCTGTTAAAGCTTTTAATTTTTATGGTGAAAAACTCGTTATTGCTGGAACAGGTCCTGAAAAAAAAATGCTTGAAAAAATAGCAAAAAAAAATATTGAATTTCTCGGATGGCAAAGTGATGAAAGTTTGATAAAGCTGTACGCTGAATGCCGCGCGTTGATTTTTCCGGGGGCAGAAGACTTCGGCATTGTTCCACTTGAAGCCATGGCAAGCGGGAAGCCGGTCGTGGCATTTGGAGAAGGAGGTGCTCTTGAAACTGTTATTGGAGATGGTGTTTCGCCGACAGGTGTTTTTTTCTATGAACAGACTATTGAAGCACTTGTTGCTGCTGTCAAAACTCTTTCTAAAATGAAGAAAGATCCGTATGCAATCCGGCAACGAGCAAAGGAATTTGATCGGCTAAAATATAAACAGCAGATAGGAAATTATATAACTCGACGATTTAATAAACAATAAATTGATAATCTGTATTATACCAGTTTTATTTCCATTCCTTCGGCGGCTCCGAAACATTTGACAGACGATTTTTGTGATTCAATTAATCGCTGTGCGTGTTTGATCATGGCATCTATTGCAGCATCGTCATGGGATGGGTCATGGTGGTACAGCGCTAATTGTTTAACATTTGCTTTAACTGCAAATTCAACAACCGACTCAACCGGAGAATGTCCCCAGCCGATTTTCGATCGATACTCATCAAGTGTATATTGCGCTTCACTCACTAAAAAATCTGCCGCTGTGAGGAACTCTATAAACTTTTGATCTAACTCAGCGCCATATTGCGAACCAAGCTGATCTTTTCTTGCTGCATGAAGCGTGTACCTGTACGGCTCATTGTCCGAGGCATATATAAAAGACTTTGATCCTTCTATAACTTTATATGCAAGCGTCATTGCCGGATGATTAACGTAGAAAGGTGTTATGGATACATCTCCGATTAGGAATGGTTCGCGAATTTCCTGCATGATAATCTGCGCGTTTAAATCGCCTAATGGTACTGGAAAATATTCTGAGTCCATCTGAAATTTAAATAAATCTTTGAGACTTTTATCGCGAGCCGGCGGTCCATAGATGATGATCTGAAAATTTTTATTATATGCCGGCATGAAAAAAGGAAATCCTTGAATGTGATCCCAATGCGTATGGCTAATGAAGAGATGTACTGTTACCGGCTGCGTTTTGAATTCTTTGAGAAGCTGATTGCCAAGATCTCGGATTCCAGTGCCGGCATCGAAAATAAGTATTTGTTTTCCAGCACGCACTTCTACGCAGGATGTGTTTCCACCGTACTTAACTGTTGATTTCCCCGGTGATGGAATGGATCCTCGTGTCCCCCAAAATCGAATGTTTATCATGGTTGATTTGCTCTTATTTTCATTTGTTGTATGGCAATTTCAAGAAGTTCTTTAGGTGAAAAAGGTTTTACAACATACGAATCGGCTCCGAGTTCCACCGCTTTATCTATATCCGGTTTGTATGATTTCCCTGATATTATAATGATAGCTGTTCGCCGCATACTTGAATTAGCACGAAGCATTTTGCACACTTCAAATCCATGAAGTCCTTCCATCATAATGTCGAGAACGACAATATTGGGAGGATTCAATAATGCTTGCCGCACTCCCTCACTTCCATCATTAGCAACAGAAGTCTCAAATCCATTACGATCGAAAACAACCTGCACAAGACGTCGAAGTGATGGATCATCGTCAATAATTAATACTTTTGGCTTTGATGCAGATGTATCCATGGATTAATTTTTCCACTATCATTTAGCTAAAATATTATTTCATGCTATTAAGATTGTACGTTGTTTTTATGAAAAAAGGAATACTTTATCTATTATTTCTTTCGCAAGGAAAGGTATCACTCGGTTTTCCCCGCCTGTTCAAGTTGATGAGTCAAATCAGTCCAAAGTGCATATGCTTGCTCGATTTGGATTTGGATGTCTTTATATTCAGTAGAAATAAATCTTGCCTTTTCGCCGTTTTTATATAAGTCGGGATCTGCGAGTGTTGCTTCAATTTTCTTTTTTTCCGTTTCCAGCAAGTTGATTTTACTCTCAGCTTCTTCAATCTTTTTCTTTACTGTCCGGATTTTGCGAGCTATAATCTTTCGATCCCTTTGTTGTTCATGCCAAGCTGATTGCACCTCGCCGGATCGAGGTTCATCCGACTTTTCCGTATCCTGTAGTGTCTGTTCACGTTCCTCTTTCTTCTTTGTGATATAATCAGAAAGATTGCCGAGGAATGTTCTGAGCGAACCGGGTTTTACCTCTAGAACTTTGTTAACGATAGGATCAAGAAAAGCGCGGTCGTGCGAGACAATAGCGAAAGTGGCTTCATATTTTGAAAGTGCCTCCTGCAGTACACGCTTCGATTTCATATCAAGATGATTCGTCGGTTCGTCCATTATAAGAAAATTTGCCGGCTGGAGCAGCATTTTTGCTAATGCAAGCCGGCTCTTTTCGCCGCCGGAAAGAACGGATACACTTTTAAAGACATCATCACCATGAAAAAGAAAAGAACCGAGAAGTGTGCGAAGCTGAGCACGAGTTTCTGTTCCTGCGGATTCGTCAACAGTTTTCAGCACATCCTTTGTAAGGTCGAGTTCATCCGCTTGATCTTGTGCAAAGTAAGAAGTCACAACATTGTAGCCGACGATACGCTCGCCTTTGTCGCAAGATTCTAATCCGGCAAGAATTCTCGATAAAGTTGATTTACCGGCACCGTTGGCGCCAACGATTGCAATACGATCACCGCGTTCGATTTTGTAATTAAGATTATTGAAAACTTCAATGCCGTCGTAGTCCTTGCTGATATTGTTTAATTCCATAACTGCACGGCCGCTTTTCTGTGGAGGCGGAAAATGAAAATGTATTTCATCTTCTTCGCTTTCTACTTCCACTAATTTAATCTTTTCCAACTGTTTAATACGGCTTTGCACCTGACGCGCTTTAGTTGCTTTGTAGCGGAATCGCTCAATAAATTCTTGCGTTTGCTTAATATGCTGTTGTTGATTCTTGAGTTGGCTTAATAAAAGTTCTCTGCGTATTCCGCATTCTGTTTCAAAGAACGAATAATTGCCTGCATAAATTTCGAATTTACCACGGCTGAGTGCAAATGTTTTTGTAGTAAGATTATCAAGAAATGTGCGATCGTGCGAAACAAGAATGATAGCGCCATTGTACTGGCGGAGATAATCTTCAAGCCATTGAAGTGTCTCAATGTCAAGATGATTTGTCGGTTCATCAAGAAGTAGAACATTTGGCTCCTTTAAAAGTAATTTTGCAAGTGCGATGCGCATTTGCCAGCCGCCGCTGAATTCTTCAGTCATTCGTTTAAAATCGCTTATGGAAAATCCGAGTCCCATAAGAATGCACTCGATTTTAGATTTCATTCGATATGCATCGAGGTCTTCTAATTTGTGCTGGAGTTCGCCAATAACTTCAAGCGTGTCTCTAAAATCGTTGCTGGAAGAATCGAGAGTTGTGAGTTGTTGATGTGCTTCGTCAAGTTCGCGTTGAACTTGTAGCACGTCCTCAAAAGCAGTTTCTGATTCTTGATATAGAGTACGACCAAAAGTACTGACTCCATCTTGAGGCAAGTATCCGACGGTTACATATTGCGCTTTGCTGATGGTTCCACCATCAGTTTGCTGGATGCCGACAATAGCTTTCAGAAATGTAGATTTACCGCTGCCGTTTGAACCGACCAATCCGATACGGTCTCGCGGGCCGATAATTGTGGTGACATCCTGAAACAGCAAACGTTCACCAAATTGAATAGTTATATGTTCAAGGGACAGCATAATGATTTCGGAAACAACATCTCAGGTATTTGTTAATATAGACAAATAGTAGCTTAGCCGGAAACCTATTTAATTTAAAATTTCCTACAGTTTGACGCACGATAATTTATTTAATCATTTTGTTTGTACTTGAATATATAAATGCTCACCAATCTCCTTCAGCTTACTGAAATATACCATCACAAAAATAGCTACAAGGAATTTGTTAAAATACGACAGACAAATGATCTGAAATATTGTAATTTGATTTGAAGTATAATAAACAAGCTTACTAACTTTCGCGCATTCATGAAAATGCCGGAATGCGAGAATAATTATTCAATCACTTCTAACAATTTAAAAGGAGCTACTTATGAAAACCACCGGTATACTCATTCTTGGTATTCTTGTTGTAGTCTGTTTTGGACTGCTTTGGGCTTACAACGGCACCGGGAAAACCACTTTCGAATCTCAGATTCAACAAGTTATGACTAATGCCGTAATAAATACTAATCACGAAATTGATTTAGGAACGGCAATTCGTCTTATTAGAAATCATAAAGTTAATTTCACAGTTTCATCGGCATCGACTCCAATAAAGGGCGGTTTTTTTTCTCGCAGCGCTTTTGAAAAAATACTCGCACAACCGGGAGCTGTCGGAATTCGTTATTACTATGCTCAGAATGATAATGGTACGCCAACTTTGGTTCTTGTCGGTGTCGATGCCAATGGAGAGGATATGCAAGCAGGAATAATTATGGAAAGATCGTATCCTTGTCCTCCACTTTGCAGTAGACCGAATGAATTAACTCAGAGTGAAATAGCCCAGAGTGAATTAGCTCAATAGTTTTTTTTTATGAAGGGTGAAGTTTTATTTTATATTTCTCTGCTGATTGAATATATTACGGTGCTGGTGGGAGGTCTCCGCTATAAAGATCTCCCACATCCTTTGAGAATTCTTGAATGGTTGATTGTTATTAGCATTTTAGATACGGTGTTAGAGTGGACACTTGCTTCTAATCATTTTAACAATCTTTGGACTTCGCATTTATTTACGCTGTTTGAAATTATATTCGTATTTATAATGTATTCATTTTGGATTAAAAAAAAGTATTACAAAATAATTCTTTTTCTATGCCTAGCAGGATTTTTAATTCTATGGATAATTAGTAAGTTCACATTTGAACCATTATCGCTTGCTGATGATGGAACCGCGACGATTTCAAAGATTTTGCAAATTATTTTCTCTGCATATCTTCTTCTTATTGTTGTAAGGGAAGGCGATATTATTTGGACGAACGATCCGCGTCTATGGATCGCTGCTGGAATCATTATTTATTCGGCAGGCAGTCTATTCTGGCTTGCGCTCTTTAATAAGATGCTGCAGGTTTCACCGGAGCGTTTAAAGCTGTTAATACCATATAACTGGATTCTTATGATTATTTCTAATCTGTTTTATGCACGGAGCTTTTTGTGCAAAACGTAAATTTTGATATATGGTGGATACTTGCATTCGGAACTATTGCAATGCTATCAATCGCAATTGGATTTGTTTTTACAGTTGCAGCAAGCAAGCAGAAAGAACTCGTCACAAAGAAGCATCAATTTGAAGAACTTGCAGAGAGCGAGCGTAAGTTCAGAAACCTTTTTGAGCACTCACCTGCCGGAATGCTTCGGATTACAACACCACACTGGAATGTGATTGACGCTAACCAAGCGCTCCTGCGTATGTTTCGTGTCAATACGTTTGATGAAGTCAGAAAAACAATTTATACAATTTCTCCGTTAGAGCGAAAACGTCTTATAGCACGGTTAATTGCAAAAGGAACTGTTGAAGACCATGAGATGCTTCTACATCGCAAAGACGGATCGAATCTATGGGTTTCTTTTTCTGCTTCGTTGTTTTCCCGTGAAAGTCATACGGAAGCAATATTTGTCGACATTACAGCACGAAAACAAGCTGAAGAAACAATTTTAGAACAAGCAAAGATACTGGATCAGGCGCAAGATGCTATTCTTATTCTCGATCTCAATAAGAATGTGCGTTATTGGAACAAAGGTGCCGAGCGTATGTACGGATATCCATCGCCGGAAGCAGTAGGAAAAAATATAATGGAATTTATTTATAACAAAAACAGCGCTCAAGATTTCCAGCAAGCTTACGATTATACAGTACAAAATATGGAGTGGTCGGGGGAACTTCATCAGACAAAGAGAGGAGGGGCAGTTATTATTTCAGATTGCCGCTGGACACTTGTACGAAATGCAAGCAATGAACCAACAGGTATTCTTCAAGTCTGTACTGATATTACGGAACGCAAGAGATTAGAAACGCGAATTCTTCGGGCGCAGCGATTAGAAAGTATCGGTATTTTTGCAAGTGGCATTGTGCATGATTTAAATAATGTATTTTCGCCTATGCTGATCGGTGTGCAATTATTGAAACGAAAGCTGCATGACTACCAAAGCCTGCAGCTTTTAAAGAATATTGAGTCGAGCGTAAAATATGGTTCTGAAATAGCACTCCAAGTATTATCCTTTGTAAAAGGAGTGGATGGTGTGTATGTTAAACTTAATCCGCAGAAAGTTATTAAAGATATTTGCAGGCAGTTGGAGGAAATTATTCCAGACAACATCCATATAAATACACGAATATCTAAAAATATTTCATTTGTAAAGGCAGACGCAACACAGCTTCATCAAGTTCTCATCAATTTATGTTCAAATGCATTTGATGCTATGCCGCAAGGCGGGGAATTGACTATTGGAGTAGAAAACACTTTTGTAAATAAAGAAATGGTGGAAGATTATTCAAATCCAGCTGAGGGGGAATACGTTGTCTTCAGTATCAGTGATACTGGAATTGGAATACCGTTATCCGAGTTGCATAAAATTTTCGAGCCGTTTTACACCACAAAAGAAATAGGGAAAGGCACAGGCTTAGGTTTATCCGTAAGTGTCGGCATAGTTAAAGGGCACAAAGGATTCATAACTGTCGAAAGCGTAGAAGGTAAAGGTTCAACATTTAAAATATTTCTTCCGGCAGTCTCTGCGATAAATACAACTTCGAATGAATTGGAATTTCAATTAAATATAAATCATCCTATAATTTTTATTGCGTACTCTGAAAACGAAAATATTCACAAAATTTTTAATGAGTTGGAAGATCACGGATATGAACCCATTCTTGCGGTTGGGGAAAAACAAATTCGGGAAACGATCCGTCAAAATCTTGGCAAAGCTAAGATTGTTGTGTTTGACAGTTTCTTTGACGAGACTCCGGCATTAATGAGAGATATATTAGAATTTGACCCTCAAACAAAATTAATAGTGCTTGCAACAAGAACTCAAATAGATGAGATGAAAGCAGCCGATGCATCGGAACCATATGCTGTATTAGAACAACCCGTGTCAATTGAATTGCTTCTTGAAGTCATTCGACGGTACAGCATGGAAGAAAAAACATTGATATAAGTAAAAATTGGCGGATTTTATTATACACAAAAATGAAATTTCTTATATTTCAGAAAGTATAAAACTTCATTAACGCTAAACTGAGACTTCCGATGTAAGGCTTCGATCGTGTTGAATGCATTGTGCGGTGTGCAGAGAACATTCGGATATTTAAGTAACGCCGCTAATGTTTGAGCTTCGATAGAATTATTTTTATGTGTATTCCGAAAAGCTGCGGCGACATTCGGTTCATCTTCAAAAACATCAAGCCCAAGTCCGCCAAGATGATTTTCCTGCATTAATTTTAGTAAATCTGATAGAGGAGCGTGTTCCCCGCGTGCAATGTTGATGAAAAGAATGCTTTGTTTTGCTTGTTTCAAAATCCTATAAGAAAAGTATCCGCGATTTTCGTTTGTTAAATTCATTGCACAGACGATAATATCTGCCCACGCAATACCTTCTTCTTTCTCGCAGAAACGCAATTCATTGTTGCGCTGAATAATGTCCACACCGCGGACGTTCATTCCGAGTGCGTTGCCGATTTTCACAATTTCACTTCCTATTCGCCCCACGCCCACAACAAGAAGATTCTTGCCGGCGCATTCTTCGCCTGTCAAGCCACTGCGATCAAAATGTGAGAACTGAATTATCTGTTGCGGCATTCGCCGCATTAATGTCATCATAAGCAGAATAGCATGTTCGGCAACGGCGCGTGTAGCATATTCTTCTAAAAAGCCGCAAGGGAGTTGCACCTGAATTTTTTCTAAATATTTTTTTAGATGATCGTAACCGGTGCTCCGGCTTAAAATACCATCGATTTTATTTGCCCAATCTATTGGAACGATAGATTGGGTGCGTATGCTGATCAATCTTGCAGGTGGATTAAAATGTTCGGTTTCTTGAATGGTTTTATCCGTCAAATCATACGATAGTTCTTCGCCGAGGTAAGATTTAAGTAATTCAGCTTCTTCTTCAAACACCTCGTAAAAAAATACATCCATGCTTTTTATAAATAGTTGTGATTATAGAATTAAAGAAAAAAAACCTTGCAATACGAGGTTTTTCTTGTGCCCGGAGGGGGACTTGAACCCCCATGACCTTGCGATCACTAGCTCCTGAAGCTAGCGCGTCTGCCAATTTCGCCATCCG
Source organism: Ignavibacteriota bacterium (assembly GCA_963833465.1). Taxonomy (GTDB): domain Bacteria; phylum Bacteroidota; class Ignavibacteria; order UBA10030; family UBA10030; genus Fen-1298. Next base: position 665,609 of record CAWHXW010000003.1, read on the forward strand.
GGCTTTAAAATCAACTCGCTTTCTAGTTTCTTACAAATGCTTGCACGAAAATTGTAACGACTTATGTAAAAACAAGGTAAGGAATACATCCTGTAACTTCAAGGAACTTATTCAAATTTTCTGTATGCATTTTGAAAGATGGACTTGATCAAATGTAGTTGAGTCTTTTAATTAAATGTCAGTGCAAATATTTTATAGATCTCAAAAACTACGATTTGTTTTTCATAGAAGAACAGATACACGAAAATATTTTGTCAAAATAGTCCGATCGTAATCATAATATCATAATCTTTATCTGTTAGAGAGATATGAATATGTCAAGTACTGAATTACTTGACTGATTAGCCGGTTTGAAATTTTGTAATACTCCAGTATGCCTTTCTTTCATAAATGGTGGTGCAAAATAGCTGTTCAATAACCTTTGGCATTTGATGATATCAAGTGTGTTTTTTATTGCAATTTGTATTGCTCTTACTTAAATTAAATTGTTTCCCCTAAGCACAAGAATGTAATCCATATGCAAGATATGGCTTGTATTTTTTTGATTGAATTTGAAAGTTCTTAATAGCAGTACAACCAGAGTCTTTATTCAACCAAATACTATATGAAACAGAAAATAAATTTCTTAATGAGAGTCGTAGGTATTCTATTCTTCCTCGGAATTGGATTTATCATAGGGCAAACAGTTTCTATAGATAAGTCATTACCAATATTCCGATATAGGAGTATTTCAGAATATGAAATCATGCAATCCATCGGTTTAACAGGTACTAAAAGGATCAGATGGCAAGTTCTATCATAAAGGGATATATAGCAAACGGAAGCGTCAGCAACTTGTTCCATGGTTTGGTAAAGAAATCAATTTGGTCAATTTCTCAGACAGCATAATTAGTTTTAATCCGCAGCAACAATTTACTGAATTTGATACAAGTATTGTTTTTTTTTCGGGAGAAGAGGTTATACCTAAATGTGTTGGCAATACAAGGATTCTTATTAATTGGAAATCCCAAATCGATACTTTTTATTTGACTGTTAGAAAAAAAGATGGAATTTATTCTGTTGATGTTCGAAAGTAAATATGTTGTTGCTAACTATTCGTTCAAACCCCGCAAAGTGGAATGCGCATAATACTATGGTAGAATGATCTGGATGAAAAATATATGGTATGAACCCCAGTTCAATTTTGCTTTACGCTGATGGGTTTTGAATCGTCAGAAAATATTCGGTTTATAACACAGTTAGTTTTATTCAAAATTAAAATTGGTCACGCGACAGCTTGATGTTACAAAGTCAAGCGGAATTAATACTAAATAACTACTCACATACCATATATATAGGAGGATTTATGCGGTTACTTCACAGTTCCATTCAAGTAATAATCATGCTTTTCTGTATCTTTGCAACAAGCAGCTTAATCGCCCAAGAATTATCTAAAACTGTTAGTAAAAAAATAACATTGCAGTATATCTCTCCAACCGATTTAATTGATGCTGATATAATAAAAGAAGAGAAAATCATAACCTATGCCGGTGATGTTTCCATAAAAGTAAATGCTTCCACTAATGAAATTCTTTTATTCGGAAGTGAGAGCGCACTCCAAAATGCATCAACTATGATTGAGTTTCTTGATGTGCCGCCGAGACAAATCGTGGTTGAGGTTAAAATAATAGAAGTTGATAATCAGAAAATAAAAAATGCCGGCATTGATTGGCAGCAAATACTTGCAAGCACAAATATTCCGTTTAATTACAGTTATAACCGACAATATTCAAATTCAGTGGCGAATAATGGATCGGCTTCTTTTAGTCAAACAGCGTCAAGCGATCAAACAAATAAAGGAAATATTACCAACTTCGGTATAGCCAATAATATGAAAATCGGGGATTTTCTGAATATCCTGGAAGGGAGCGATGTCGCTAAAGTATTAAGTATTCCGAAAATCGTAACTATTAACAATAAAAAAGGTACGATTCTTGACGGTTCAAGAATACTTTATGTTGATAAGTATGCTAGTTACAGTAATCTTTTCCAAACACAAGAACTTAAAACGGGACTTTTTCTTTCCGTTACACCATCTTTAGGTTCTAGCGGTTATTTGAAGATGAGTGTTGAAGCAAAACTCACGACACTTAATAATGTCAATAATGATTTGCGTCCAATTGAAGTCGGCCAAATGTTAGAGAACATTGTCGTGGTGAAGCAAGGCGAATCAATTATATTGGGTGGCTTAAAAAAGACATCCACAGAAAAAATCGAAAGCTCGGTGCCTGTTCTAGGATCGATACTCCCATTTCTTTTTTCAACGACAAAAGACATCGAAGTCACAAACGATGTTTTAATAATATTGACTCCGACAGTTGTTGATCTTACAAAAATGGCAATTCCAGATTCAACAAATGGAAAATAAACAAATAAAAAGGTATTAGTAAATTGAAAAAGATTTTCACAATACAGGCATAATAAAGGTTATAACAGATGCCGCAGGAATATTGTTTGCATTGATAGAAGTTAAGTTTCTGCGGCATCGGATATATTGGGAAGGTATTCAGTTTCAAACTATCGAAAAGTATTTTGACCCGCCGATTTGTAAGAGAGAAGCAACACAAATAAAGTTATGAACGCTGGAGAATAAAAAATCTTATACAGTTTTCATGAATTTTTCTTATGTTTAACTTACATTTTTACAAGATACTTGTACGAAAGACTTTTTAAAATATAACTCAGTTTGTTAAATTGGCGTTGTTATTTTTTCAGGGAAATTTATGAAAAGAACCTCGACCTTTATCATACTTTTTATAATATTTAATTCAATGACTTTTACACAAGAAAATAGTGTAACTACTGCTCTAAGAGTGAAAACCTCAAATGGCATACTTGAAGGGATTGATGAATCCGGGATTCGTACTTTTAAAGGTGTTCCTTTTGCCGAGCCGCCAGTCGGCAATTTACGATGGAGAGAGCCGCAGCCGCTAAAGAACTGGTTGGGCGTAAGAATAGCAAATAAATTCGGTCCACGTGCCATGCAGCCGCCGATTTTCGGCGATATGGTTTTTCGATCCGACGGTATGAGCGAGGATTGCCTATACCTCAATGTATGGACACCTGCAAAAACTGATAATGAGCTATTGCCTGTACTTGTTTATTTTTATGGAGGCGGATACGTGGCAGGTGATGGCTCAGAATATCGATATGATGGCGAAAGTACAGCACGAAAAGGCATTGTAGTTGTAACGGTAAATTATCGTCTTGGAGTTTTTGGATTTCTTACCCATCCTGAATTGACAAAAGAATCGCCGCATCATTCCTCTGGAAATTATGGATTAATGGACCAATCATCAGCATTAAAGTGGGTGCAGCAAAACATAGCGGCATTTGGTGGTGATCCTGCAAGAATTACAATTGGCGGTGAATCTGCAGGATCAATTTCTGTAAGTGCATTAATGGTATCTCCTTTGTCAAAAAATATTATAGCAGGCGCAATAGGCGAAAGCGGATCATTGCTCGGTACTCTGTCTCCTATTCCTTTGGCTGCCGCAGAACAAACAGGTGTTGAATTTGCCAAAAGCATCTCGGCAAATTCCTTGACTGAGCTTAGAGCTATTACAGCAGAAAAATTACTTAATGCTGCTGCAAAGTTTGATTCCTTCCGTTTTTCGTTGGTTATCGATGGATATTTCTTTCCTAAAAATCCTATTGAAATTTATAAAGCAGGTGAACAAGCGCATGTGCCTCTCTTAATTGGTTGGAACTCACAAGAAATGAATTACCATGCGGTAATGGGTCCGGATAATCTCACTTTAAAGAACTTTGAGAAAGCTGTGCAAAAACTGTATGGTGAGCGTGCAGTACAAATAATGCAAGTTTATAATGCTTCAGATGATGAAGAAGTGGAACAAGCAGCTACTGATTTGGCTAGTGATAGATTTATTGGATTTAGTACTTGGAAGTGGAGTAATGTTCATAATAAAACCAGTGGAAAGCCCGTGTATCGTTATTTATTTGCCCGCCCGCGTCCTGTGATGAGATCAGAAATGGGAAATGCTACTGCCGGTCTGTTAGTTAGAGGTGCTGTACATTCTGCGGAAATAGAATATGCCCTTGGCAATCTTCCAACAAATCGTGTTTATGATTGGCAGTCCGAAGATTACAAGATCTCTGAAATCATGCAAACCTTTTTTACTAATTTTATTAAAACAGGTAATCCTAGTGGTCTCGGTGTGCCTTCATGGCCTCCTGTTAATAATACAAATTCGGTTGATGTAATGCATATAGATGTAAATACTAAAGTGGCACAAGAGACAAATAAACTGCTTCAGCGATATTTACTCCTCGATGATCTTTATGTGAAATAATCGATATAGCCTAAATGGAAAGTAAGATATGAATACTATCATACAAATTGGTATAAAGAAACAAGAATTTTTAAATCAAATTAATAGAATTGCAACTGCTAAACCTCTTGTATGCAAATTATCAGTATTGGCAAAAATATTATTGTTGATTTCTTTTTTTGCAATTTTTGGATATACAGTTGACGCGCAAGACAAGACAGTATGGCACAATAAGAAATGTGCAGTTTGTCTCACTTATGATGACGCTTTGAATGTGCACCTGGATAACGTTATTCCGATTTTAGATTCCCTTGACCTGAAAGGCACATTTTATATTTCAGGATATTCGCCTGCTTTCAGAGAACGTCCGGCTGAATGGAAATCTGCAGCTGAGAAAGGAAACGAATTAGGAAATCATACATTGTTCCATCCTTGTGAAGGGAAAGCACCCGGCAGGGAATGGGTTAAGCCGGATTATGATCTAAATAATTATACAATGCAGAGAATGGTTGATGAAATCAGGGTGGCTAATGAATTACTCAATGCGATTGACGGTAAAACAAAAAGAACGTTCGCCTACCCTTGCGGCGATATGAAGGTTGGAGATTCGTCTTATGTGAATGAAATAAAAGCCGACTTTGTTGGTGCACGAGGTGTGGAAACTAAAATACAAAAAATAAATGAAATCGATTTGTACAATATTGGTTGTTGTGGAATAAACGGTCAATCGGGAGATGAACTTATCGATTTAGTTAAGAAAGCCATGGAAAATAACGCTTTGCTGGTTTTTCTTTTTCATGGTGTCGGAGGCGAACATTCTATTAATGTATCATTAGATGCGCATAGTAAACTTTTGCATTTTCTAAAACAAAACGAAAAAGATATTTGGATAGCACCTTTGATAGATATTGCAGAATACGTCAAAGAATACAATCAAAAAAGAAAATGATATGTTATCAACGTCCTAATTCACGATTTAATTTCGAATATTATTTTATCAACAACTTGTAGTATTTGTAAAAAGAAACCAATTCATGAAAAATATATCGCTGCTGTTAACGTTTATATTGATTGCTTCTGTCTCAATATACGCTCAATTTAATCAGCAAAAGATAGATAGTATCAAGAATGCTACAAATATAGACTATCAATTGATGTTGACTCAGCTTCGGATTAATTCATTGAGAGAAGGCCCTTCCGGTAATCCGCATGCACTTAATGCTGCCAATACTGACGAATCAAAGGCATCACCTTACACATCTCTTCCCGATCCGCTGGTTTTAAATAACGGCGAGAAAGTAAAAGATGCAGATACTTGGTGGAAAAAACGTCGCCCAGAGATAGTTGAGTTTTTCGACCGAGAAATCTACGGAAGGATTCCTCAACATTTACCAGAAGTTTCATGGGTAGTAACCAGCACTTCGAAGGATACGATAGAGAATAGTCCTGTTGTTGTTAAAAAATTATCGGGCCACGTGGATAACTCATCATATCCTTCCGTCAGCGTAGATATTCAATTAACACTTACGACTCCGGCAAATATAACGAGAGCAACTCCGATCGTAATGGAATTTGGATTTATTTTACCCCCGGGATTCAAATTCCCCGATCCTGCCGCAGGAATGCCAAAAGAATCGAGCTGGCAGAAGCAAGTGCTCACAAAAGGTTGGGGCTATGCAATTCTTGTCCCGACAAGTTATCAGGCAGATTGGGGTGCAGGTTTAACGCAAGGCATTATTGGTCTGGCAAATAAAGGACAACATAGAAAACCTGACGATTGGGGTGCTTTAAGGGCATGGGCTTGGGGTGCGAGTCGCGCATTGGATTATTTTGAAACAGATAAATCGGTAGATGCAAAACATGTGATTATTGAAGGCTTGTCTCGTTATGGCAAAGCGGCAATAGTTGCGATGGCATATGATTCGCGATTCGCTATGGCATTTGTTGGATCTTCCGGAGCTGGCGGTACAAAAATACTTCGGCGTATTTTTGGTGAACAGGTGGAAAATCTTGCTTCATCAGGAGAATACCATTGGTTTGCAGGTAATTTTCTAAAATATGCCGGCCATTTGAAGGTGAATGATTTACCGGTTGATGCTCATGAACTTGTTGCGTTGTGTGCTCCCCGTCCAGTATTCATTAGTGCCGGTTCGATTGAAGTCGAAGGCGGATGGGTAGATGCAAAAGGAATGTTTTTAGGCGGTGCTTATGCAAGTCCGGTATATGAACTGCTGGGAAGGAAAGGAGTGGGAACATATAATTTTCCGCCAATTGAAACTTTATTGGGAGAAGGTGAAATCGGGTTTCGTCAGCATAAAGGTGGACATACGACAGGACCAAATTGGCCATTCTTTTTAAAATATGCCGAGAAGTACATTAAATGAAAATGTAATGAATAAATTATCAATTTTAAAATACCTGAAGCCGATTGTAAAAAATTACTCTTCTTCCCAATCTTTGATTGAAAACGAGCAGATAATTTTTTGCATCTGACTATTGGGGCGGCAATAAAGAATAAAATTGATTGTGCTTCAATGAATATAAAGAGATCTCTATGCATAAAACATTTATTTATTTTTCCTTAACCAATTCTTTCGTCCAAGGTACACACTCAATTTGCCAATGCTTGATTGTAAAAATAAATTTGTATATGATTATCACAAAAATCGGAGACAAATCAGTATGAAAATAAATAGAAATGTATTAATTGGATTGATGTTGCACTTTGCGATGATTCCTCTCTTCGGACAAGGAATCAGTGATTGTTTTCTCGCAGATCTTGTATCGAAATATATATCAGCACCAACATTTATAGATGCGGCAAAACCCACAGCCGCTCCCACCGTGACTATAACGGTTTTTGCTAACGATACTATCGCGAAAGTCTCGAATTATCTGTACGGCAATAATGCAAACACTTGGATGACAGATATGGTCGATCAACCCTCGTTGATTTCATATATTAACCTTTTATCACCGAATATAATACGATATCCGGGAGGCAATATAAGCCAAGTGTTTTTCTGGGATGCCCAAAAACCTGCCGATGCGCCTGATTCTTTAGTTGATGGAACAACAGGGAAAAATATTGCTGCAGGATATTGGTGTGTCACCGACAATCAAAATTGGACGCTCTCCGTTAACAATTATTATACTATGCTTAGCATGACGAATAATATCGGAATAATAACAATAAATTATGCTTATGCCCGTTATGGAACTTCTGCTGACCCGGTAGCTACTGCGGCTCATTATGCGGCGAATTGGGTACGATATGACGGCGGTATGACAAAATTTTGGGAAATTGGCAATGAAGATTATGGCAACTGGGAGGCAGGATATGAAATCAACACTAAACAAAATAAAGATAGCCAACCGGCAATACAGACTGGCGATCTTTATGGCAAGCACTTCTTAGTATTTGCAGATTCAATGCGCAAAGCAGCGAATGAAAATGGCGTTCCAATATACATAGGCGCTGTATTATATGAACAATCATCCGGTAATTCAGCAGAACCAAACTGGGATAGTGGCTTCTTCAAAGAAGCAGGAAATGCAGCAGACTTCTTTATTGTTCATTCATATTTTACGCCTTATAATGCGAATTCTACAGCTGCAACAATTCTTAATTCCGCTGCGACTGTTTCAAGTTCCATTTACAATTTTATTAAACAAACTGTCTCGACAAATAGCGTCCAGATGAAGCCGCTTGCTCTCACCGAATGGAATATTTTTGCCGTAGGATCCAAACAAGACATTTCATTTGTCGACGGAATGCATGCTACTCTTGTGCTGGGCGAATTGGCAAAGGATGGCTTCAGCATGTCGAGCCACTGGGATCTTGCGAATGGATATAGTAACGGCGACGATTTTGGTATGTTCAATGAAGGAGATGAACCCGGCGGTTCTCCCAAGTGGAATCCTCGCCCTTCTTTTTTTTACATGTATTATTTTCAAAAATTCTTCGGTGATCAAATGCTAAACACATCCGTAACTGGAAGTACAGATGTAGTAGCATATGCTTCGCGGTTTGCCTCAGGACACGCCGGAATTGTCGTTGTGAACAAGGGAACTTCAGGACAAACTGCAGAATTGTTGCTTTCAAGGTTTGGCTACGGCGACAGGATCTATGTCTATTCATTAACCGGTGGAACAGATAATGGAGATTTTTCATCGCAGGTCTACGTTAACGGCCATGGTCCGAAATATCCAATAGGCGGACCGATAGATACACTGACGTATATTCCGGCAACAGCTTATTCTACAGCTGATACTATAAAATTCACGTCGCCTCCGAGATCGGTTCAATTCGTGCTAGCTGAGCCAGGCATACATGTTGGTGTGAAAAATAAAACTATTGCAATTGCCGATCGATATAGATTGAATCAAAATTACCCTAATCCATTTAATCCGCAGACAGTAATCACTTATTCTTTGCCTCATGATGGTACAGTCACATTGTTAGTATTCGACGCTCTTGGTCGAGAGGTGGCAACGCTTCTTCGGAACGAGAAGAAATCTTCAGGAGAACATCAAGTAACATTTGATGCATCAAGGCTTGCGAGTGGAATTTATTTTTATAGGTTACAGGCAGATAAGTTTGTCGAAACAAAGAAGATGACATTAATAAAGTAAATTCAAATTCAAAAGAATTAATTGAGATAGATACCCCAAGTTATGCTGGGGGACTTATAAAGTTTGACTTTTACGGGAATAAATTGAATCTCCTCTATATCTGAACTGCTTTAAGCATATAGGAGATTCGAGATAAATACTCAAAATAATTTACACCACACAAAATACGAACGCAAATACAATATAATATTTATAACGAAGTATCGGTAGAAGATCCTGTTCAAGGAACCGCGGCACTAGCTTGGAGATATATTCCTCAGTATAGCACGATAGGAAGAGAGCGAGATAGAAGTAGGTCACTTGTCAGCGGATTACGTTCATATGTTAGTAAGCATTTCTCCCAAGTTTGCGGTATGTTTTCGTCTTTCTCATCCGTTGGCTTTTGGGGGTTACGTTCGCTTCCTTGCTAAAATTATATGTACAAATCTCAATCCCATCCCTCTCTGCTGTCTTACTTCCAAACCAGCGTTCGCCATCATTTCTTTTTTTTCTTTACTCGTTTTTACATTTTCTCCAAAATGTTTTGCAATACTTAGTGAGTGATCCGCAAGACAAAATAATCCGTTTGGTCGAAGTATTCTGGCTATTTCATAAATCCCTTTTTGTTGATCTGCCCAGTGATGAAAGGAAAGACTGCTTACAATAATATCTGCGCTCGCATCAGGCAGAGGAATATTTTCCGCAAATCCGACTTTAAAATTTCCTTTAGAATTAAGTCGTGCTGCTTCTGAAATCATTTTGTTAGCTGGATCCACACCGTGCAATTGCGCATCTGGCCAAACAGTGGATGCTAAACGCAGAAAGTGTCCGGTTCCACAACCGATATCTAAAATAGATGTTGGAGACAATTCTGGACGCTCCTCAGTGAGTAGATGTAACATTGTTGCATGGACATGTCTAAAATATAATCGTTGCATGATGGATTGTTCATAATGGTCAGCCCACTGATCAAATCGATCAACATCTTTATTAGTCTCAGAATAGTTTTTTTCTTCGGTCATGATATTCTCCTATTTATAATCTTTTTCCTTTTACTCGGTGCGATTAATAGACTTATTCCAGAATCGGGTTAGCATTTTCTCTTTTGTATTCTTTTTTTAGTCCATTTTCTTAATTGCTTTTACAATCATACCTCTTGGAACAACATATCCCTTGAAGGGAATCCATAAACTTCTATAATACGTAATACTAATATTGATGAATCCAGATTTCTCCAACATTTTTGTTATTTCTTCAGCACTATATAAATTAAAATTACTCATTCTTAAATGTTTGGTATGATCTAATCCGTCCTCTTTATTATATGACATTTCAATGACCAATCTACCACCTGGGACTAACACTCTAAATATTTCCTTAAGTGATGTAATTGGTTCAGGCCAGAAGTAGAAAGTTTCAATTCCCACAACTACAGAAAATTCATTATTATGCCAAGGAAGAGATGACACATTTCCTTGTATAAATTCAGCTCTACCTGATTCAATAAGATTTCGATTAATACTACTGGCAAGGTGTACCATGTCTTCAGAATAATCTAATCCAGCAATTTTCGATACATGAGATGCATATTTCTTAATGAATATTCCTGAACCGAATCCTATTTCAAGATATGTATCGTCGTTTTTAAGATCGAGGAATTTTGCAGTATTCTTATAAAAATCTCTGTGTCCGCAAGCCATACCTCGTGCCAATATTTTTCCATATGTACCGGTTGGTTTCGCTATTTGAGACATTGTATCCTCCTTATTCTTCTACGTTTTTTTATTCCAACTACTAAATAACCATAGCCGGCTGCTACTTCATACTCTTTTACATTATTTAAATCATCCGGTATTTGAGGCTTTTGTTTTAAATAGCCAGGGTTCATTTTAGTTAAGAATTTCTTTTTCCAACCATCGGGAATGTTTTTCGAGAAACCTTCGTCACCCCATGAAACTATACCATTATTTTTAACTACACGGACGAAATCTTTTATTGCCTTCTCTGGCTCATTAAAAAGATTAACACTGCCAAAATGAAATAATGCATCAAAACAATTATCATCAAATGGCAGATAGCTGCCGTTTCCTTGAATTAAAAATGTATTTACCTGTTTTTGAATTTTCTTGCATTGTCGTAGCATTCCCAATGATAAATCTAATGATACTAAATTTCCTTTATCTGTAATAAGTTCTCTGATATAAGGTTGATAAACACCAGGACCGGGTGATACTTCCAATACTCTCATACCAGGCTTTAATCCTACGTATGAAATTGTTTGTTTCCATTGTTCTCGAATATTCAATCCAGCCAATAGTTTTCCCCAAAACCTTTCATTGAAGTCATAAAAAGGAGCGAATAAATCATAAAATTTATTCCATTTCTTATCTTCTCCGGTCAAATTATGTGGGTATACTAATGATAATATTCCATCAATAATTGAATATTGGAAACCATCTTTTCTTACAAGAGATTCATTTTCAATTTTTAATGATTCTTTTGTTTCCGGACATCTTATAATTTCTAATAACCAACTTGGATAATTCATTCTTTGCCAATCCTTTTGTATGGTCATAATTAAAGCACGTTATTATAACTAACGTACAAGAAAAACCGAAAAAAATTACAATGATTTCGGCAGAAGAAAGAAAAGAGTCGACGAACGGAGGTTGCAATTAGTATTTCGTCTCTTACAAATGATGTCTTGACATTGCATCGACTTCTTCATTCGGGGAAGGGAAGCATAATAAAATTGAATTAACCTTATTAAATGTAAATTTAATTCTCATTCACGTGTTTACGTGATTAAGAGTTTGTGTATTTGATGGCTTTTTGATTCACGTTTAATTGTAGTTCAATTCCCTATGTCAAGAAGTGATGGCGATGCTACAATCGCTCGAAGCCAAATGGAACAAATTTCTCGAGGACTTCTGTCCTTACAAATTTAGTTTTGTTCGCTCCTGTTCGTCGTGCATCATCTTTTGGCAAAAGATCGCAGAAAGAGTGTTCGAACAAAACCAACCAGCTTATTCAAGAACTTGAAACTTTAATAATAGAAGCCGTTCGATCAGTATTTTAAGCTTCCCGTAAATTGTATCACTCTTGCCGACTTTTGTACATATCTATATTGGAAGAAGGATTGTATATTTGTATTGTGGTTTTGAAGATGATCGTACTTGAAAGGAGATACAATGCAAAAGCGTAAATTAGGAAAAAGCAGTTTAGAAGTGTCTGCAATCGGGCTCGGCTGCATGTGAATTAGCTTTGCTTACGGGACTATTCCCGCTAAGAAAGATATGATTGCACTAATTCACAGCGCCATTGAACGAGGCATGACATTTTTTGATACAGCAGAGGCGTATGGACCGTTCACCAATGAAGAACTCATGGGCGAAGCAATAACTCCATATCATGAAAAGGTAGTCATTGCGACAAAATTTGGTTTTAAATTTGGTCCCAAGGGAGAATCATTAGGGCAAGATAGCCGGCCTAATCATATCAGAGAGGTTACAGAAGCTTCCCTCAAGCGTTTGAAAATCGACGCCATCGATCTCCTTTATCAGCATCGCGTCGATACGAAAATACCAATCGAAGATGTGGCTGGAACTATGAAAGATTTGATTCAGGAAGGTAAGGTGAAGCACTTCGGACTCTCTGAGGCAGGTATACAAACTATCCGACGCGCTCATGCTGTACAACCCGTTGCGGCGCTCCAAAGTGAATATTCGCTATGGTGGAGACGCCCGGAAGAGCAAACAATACCTGTGCTCGAAGAATTAGGGATTGGCTTCGTTCCATTCAGTCCATTAGGAAAAGGGTTCCTAACAGGAACGATTGATGATAAAACCACATTCGAAAAATCTGATTTTAGAAATATTGTTCCTCGCTTTTCAAAGGAAAATCGAATTGCCAATAAAGCGTTTGTCAATTTTATCACTAGTGTTGCACAGCGAAAAAATGCAACTGCCGCACAGATTGCGCTTGCATGGCTTCTTGCACAAAAACCATGGATCGTTCCAATTCCTGGTACAACCAAGTTGCATCGGTTGGAAGAAAACATAGGAGCCGCGGATATTAAATTAACACCGGATGAATTGAACGAGATCCATGCACAGCTTGAGAAAATTAAAGTTGTGGGTGATCGTTACCCGGAAGAATTAGAAAAGAGAACAGGATTATAAATATGACGTCCGAATCGAATCAAAGTGATATTTTTCCGAAAGGGGAGAAAACATCTCCTGACTATTTCACAGGGACTGCATGGTTGAAGATGTTGGTTCCACAGGATGAAACAGGAAATTATGCGGTTGGGAATGTTTTCTTTGACCCTGGTTGTAGAAACAACTGGCACAAACATCCTGCCGTACAGATTCTGCTCGTCACCGATGGTAGGGGTTATTATCAGGAAAAAGGGTAACCTGTAAGAGCCATTACAAAAGGTGATGCCGTTATTATTCCCTCGCATGTTGAACATTGACATGGTGCCGCATGTGACAGCAGTTTAACTAATATTGTAATCACCAACAACTCGAAGCAGGGTCCGGTCGAATGGCTATTGCCTGTCACTGATTTTGATAATTTTGCATTTGATGAAGTACTTCAGCATGGTGGTATAGATACACGGACAAGACTCATAATGATTCTTGGATCGTTAATCGCCAGCCAAACATTGAGCGAATATAAAGTCATGCTTACCGTAGCGTTGAACATTGGTGTCACACCTGTGGAGGTCAAAGAAATAGTTTATCAAGCAGCAGTTCCGCAAACCGGTATCGCCGCCTTATACAGCAATGGAACTTGTTAGCTGATATGTACTCTATTTTGCCCATTTGACTTTGAAATCATACATGCTGTCGAGTTCGGTCACAGTCATCCGGATATTCCATTTCAGAATGATGACATCAGGGCAATCTGTGCAAGCTTGTTCATTGCTCGTGCGAGGTAAAGAGAAAACGGCTATTGTTGCCGCTTTTTTAACTTGAAATTCAAATAAATAAAGTGTAGGGTTCTGGTGGATAAAGGAGTGTTTACCAGAGCACTATCGTTTTATTGGCAAACACTTTATAGATATTATCTATGATACGATGAAAAATATCAATTTGCATCTTGATTATTAAAAAAGTAATCTTAAACGAGTCTTAAAACAACCATCGAGCATTGAAGAAAGAAATCTTTTGAAAAATTATTATAACGAAAGGAGAAATTAACATGAATGAAGAGAGCAAGTGCCCGGTTCATCAGCACGTTGCTGGTGGCGGCACAACAACCCGAGACTGGTGGCCGAATCAACTGAACCTTGATGTTCTACATCAGCAATCATCAAAGTCCAATCCTATGGACAAAGATTTTAATTACGCCAAAGAATTCAAGAAGCTTGATCTGAAAGCATTGAAGAAAGATCTCCGTGAATTGATGACAAAGTCTCAGGATTGGTGGCCAGCCGATTGGGGTCACTATGGCGGACTTATGATCCGAATGGCTTGGCATAGTGCTGGAACATATCGTATGGGTGATGGTCGCGGCGGGGCGGGTCGCGGTAACCAGCGTTTTGCACCTCTCAATAGCTGGCCTGATAATGTCAACCTCGATAAAGCGCGTCGGTTGCTCTGGCCCATCAAGCAAAAGTACGGACGCAAAATTTCTTGGGCTGACCTGATGATTCTTGCTGGTAATGTAGCACTGGAATCGATGGGGTTCAAAACATTCGGTTTCGGTGGTGGACGTGAGGACATCTGGGAACCGGAAAAAGATGTTTATTGGGGATCCGAAGACAAATGGTTAGGAGACAAACGTTATTCTGGCGATCGTAATCTCGAAAATCCTCTTGCTGCTGTGCAGATGGGTCTTATTTACGTGAACCCCGAAGGGCCAAATGGAAAACCAGACCCAGTCGCTTCGGGTCGCGATGTTCGTGAAACATTCGCTCGTATGGCTATGAATGATGAAGAGACAGTTGCACTCGTAGCAGGTGGACATACATTCGGCAAAGCCCACGGCGCAGGAAATCCCAACTTGGTTGGCCCCGAGCCTGAAGGTGCATCCATTGAAGAACAAGGTTTGGGTTGGAAGAACCGCTTTGGTACAGGTAAGGGTGTGCACACGACAAGCAGCGGCATCGAAGGCGCTTGGAAACCAAATCCTACCAAATGGGATAACGGTTATTTGGAAATGTTGTTTACATATGAGTGGGAGTTGGTTAAGAGTCCGGCTGGTGCTCAGCAGTGGGTAGCGAAGAATGTCAAACCGGAACACATGATTCCGGATGCGCATGATCCAAGTAAGAAGTTTCCTCCGATGATGACAACGGTTGATTTATCGTTGCGTTATGATCCGGCATACGAAAAGATCGCACGACGCTTCTTGGAACATCCAGATCAATTTGCAGATGCATTCGCCCGAGCGTGGTTTAAGCTGACGCATCGCGATATGGGTCCGCGTGCACGCTATCTTGGTACGGAAGTTCCGAAAGAAGAACTCATCTGGCAGGATCCAATTCCTGCTGTGAAACATAAATTGATAGAGGAAAAGGATATTGCGACACTCAAGCGTAAAATTCTGGCTTCTGGTTTGTCTGTATCGGAATTGGTGTCCACCGCTT
The DNA here is from genome assembly GCA_963833465.1 of Ignavibacteriota bacterium. Lineage (GTDB taxonomy): Bacteria > Bacteroidota > Ignavibacteria > UBA10030 > UBA10030 > Fen-1298. Next base: position 681,152 of record CAWHXW010000003.1, read on the forward strand.
GGGCATCTGCATCCACCTTCCGTGGTTCCGACAAGCGAGGCGGTGCTAATGGTGCTCGTATTCGCCTTGCCCCGCAGAAGGAGTGGGAGGTGAACCAGCCCGCACAGTTGGCCAAAGTGCTCAAGACTTTGGAAGAGATCCAACACAAGTTTAACAAAACGGCATCCCGCGGCAAGAAGGTCTCGCTGGCTGATTTGATTGTCTTAGGTGGTTGTGCGGGCGTTGAGCAAGCCGCTAAGAATGCTGGTCTCAAAGTGAATGTCCCGTTTACACCTGGACGAATGGATGCATCACAGGAGCAAACTGATATCGCTTCGTTCACTGTTCTTGAACCGATTGCCGATGGCTTTCGCAATTACCTTAAGACAAAATTCTCCGTATCGGCAGAGGAACTGCTCGTCGACAGAGTGCAATTATTGACGTTGACGGCACCAGAAATGACGGTCCTTCTTGGTGGCTTAAGAGTCTTGAATATAAATTATGGAAAGTCCCAGCACGGTGTTTTTACAAAGAAGCCGGAAACACTAACAAATGATTTCTTTGTGAACTTGCTTGACATGAGCACAGAGTGGAAATCCGTCTCAGATTCAAAAGATATATTTGAAGGATATGATCGCAAGACAGGCAAATTGAAGTGGACTGCTACTTGTGTCGATCTCATTTTCGGTTCGGATTCTCAACTGAGAGCATTAACTGAAGTTTATGGATGTGAGGATTCACAAGAGAAATTCCTGTGTGACTTTGTTGCAGTATGGAACAAAGTTATGAATCTTGATCGTTTCGACCTCGATTAATCGAAGAATAAAATTTACAACCGGTTCCATCGGGCAATACGCCATCGCCGATGGACCGGTATAATTTTTAGGTCGTAAGGTTGTGAAGAAAATACATGCATCATTTTTCTTACGAACGCTCATCCAGCAATAATTTTATAAGAGTTATGGGATGCTGCAAATTCTAATGAACGCAAAAGACGATATCAAACAATGAATCGGTTTACCACTGAAATCCTTATCTGCTTTCTGGACTTATGCGTTGTTCTCATTGTAATTACAGTTTTACGGGATGTGCAATGCTGTATGGTCGCCCCGATAAACGAAGAAAAGTATATGTGTAAGTCGATTCAGGCTATGAAAGGAAGGGACCATCGGATTATTCCTCTTTGAATATTAACCAAAAATGGCTCGAGTCATACATATTGAAATTTATAAAAGAACGATTCCTCAATGTTAATTTTCAAGAAAAGTCACGGTAAGTTGTTGAGAGAAAGCTCAAATTAATTATTCCAGATTTAACTGAAAAGCGAAAGGAATATCAAAAACGATTAAAGGAGTGTGAAAAGAAAAAATCCCCATTGTCAAAATTAGTTGAAGAAGGAATCCAGGTCGATACAATTGTAGATCGGATTAAAAATCTTGAGGAAGAAAAAAAACAAATAATGCAATCGTTAAAAGAATTGCAAACCCATAAATCAAATCAGAATAAATTATTAGATATAGTTTCAGAATTAAGAAACTACGTACAAAATTTTGTAAATCATTTTGAAGAAATGAATTTGATGAAAAAGAAAGAAGGTATGAAACAACTAGTTAAACAAATTATTGTTGATCGAGAGAAGAAAATAGTCAGTTGTGCTCTTCGTGCCATTCCATTGGTCAAGCAACATCCAATTTTTCTACCTCTTTTCAAAAGACGAACTAGTTGATAATTCATAACTTAGCTCGTCTCTAGACACCGTGCCCCCAACGGGGTCTGTAGTCTACTGCAGTTCCGAAGATGATCCACTCACCATAATCGCTGATTTTCCGCTGAATTGAAGGCTGGATGTAACAATGTTCTCCATCCGATCAATTCTTTTCGTCCTCGTCATCACAGTATTTTTCATCTTGACAGTCGCGATCAGTCAAGCGAAGGATACGAATACGATTCATCATAAGTACTATTCCACAACCTTCAGCAAATCAAAGCACTTTCCGGTTGTAGTCAAATATTGGTTGACCAGGACTATGCTCGATTGTGAGCATCGATATAATCGTTCAAACAAGTTTAAGCCAGATTCATCGAATCCTGAATTCACAAATTTAGATAAGGACTATAAGAAATCTGAATACGATCGAGGACATCAGATGGATGCTTTTGATTGTGGCTGCGATTCAACGGCATTGGCTGAAAGTTTTTATTATTCAAATGTCGCTCCTCAATTACCGTCATTGAATAGAGGCAATTGGAAGAATCTTGAAGAATACACATGGAAGCTGGCAGAGGAATACGATAGTGTTCTTGCATGGTGTGGTTCAGTAATATTTGAAAATAAATATATCGGAAAGGTTGCAGTCCTAGACTGCTGCTGGAAAATAATCTACGTTAAAAGATCTGGCATCATCAAAGCGTATTCCTTTAGGAATAATAAATCTCTTGAGAATAAAATCCATTCCTTTGAAGTGTTAGTAGACTCTATTCGCAATTTGTCTAAGTTTGTTTTTAATAGGTACTGAATTGTGACTGATTTGGAATTAACAATTTACAGGAGTTTGTTTTTGTTACCGTTATTTATCATATTATCATCAAGTAATTAAATTTATATCCCATTTAACTTTCGAACGAATATATGCGAATAATAACTCTTGAAGAGCATTTTACTACAACAGAGTTTTTACGAGCAACTGGCCAGGCTCAACGAGCGAATGAAAGAACAAATGCCAGAATGCAAATGATGACCAGCAAACTTCTGGATCTTGGATTAGATCGTATTGCTGATATGGATGCTGGCAAGATTGATATGCAAGTCTTATCTCTCTCAAGTTCCGGGCTTGATAAGTTGGAATCAGCAAATGCAACATCTCTCGTGCATGATATTAACGATAAACTTGCTGATGCCGTATCTGCCTATCAGGATCGTTTTGCCGCGTTCGCAACTGTGGCTCTTCAAAACCCTGAAAATGCCGCGTTAGAACTTGAGCGTTGTATTCATCAAATTAAATTCAAAGGACTTATTGTGATGGGTTCAGTGAATGGAATTTTTCTTGACAATCAACGCTTCACGCCAATTTTCGAAGCTGCTCAAGCACTGGATGTTCCAATCTATATTCATCCTGGTTTTCCTCCTCAGTCAGTTGCGGATACATATTATAGTGGATTACAGGGTAACATTGGTTTTGGTCTTTCTATGGCTGGTTGGGGGTGGCATGCAGAAACCGGATTGCACTGTCTCCGTCTTATTCTTTCTGGAATATTCGATCGATTTCCCAAACTTAAAATCATTGTTGGGCATATGGGAGACCATCTTCCATATAATATCGCGCGTGCTGACCGAGTTTTTTCTGAAATGGTTGTTGAAAATAATCAACCTCCGTTTAAGCGAAGGGTCATTGAATATTTCAATGAAAACTTTTATATCACAACGAGTGGTTATTTTGATATTCACCCATTTACCTGTGCACTTGGAGTACTAGGTGTCGAACACATTTTATTTTCAGTAGATTATCCATATTCTTCAAATGTTCTTGGACGCAAATTTCTCGACACGCTGCCTGTGAACTCGGAAGACAGAGAAAAAATATCTTATCGCAATGCGGAACGATTATTGAAGTTGTGAAATATTTTTGATGTTGTTCAATTGATGGATAGCTGATAGTAAACCCCTCGAAAAAAATATTTTCCTGTTCTACAATGTGAATACTAGAAGGAGATAAATCCTCAGTGCAACTTATGAAAGCTGTGCAGATTAGTAAGCCCGGTGGTGACTTTGAATTGGTCCAACGGGAAATACCCAAACCAAGAGATGGTGAAGTTTTGATAAAAGTAGAGGCATGCGGAATCTGTCGCGGTGATGCTATCGTGAAGGAAGGACATTTTCCCGGTATACAATACCCGAGAATTCCGGGGCATGAAGTTATTGGTTTCATCACACAATTAGGATCTCAAGATGACAACTGGCGTATCGGACAAAGAGTTGGCATAGGTTGGCATGGCGGACATTGTTTCAAATGCAAGTCCTGTCTACGAGGTGATTTCGGGTCTTGCGAAAAATCCTTAACAACAGGCATTTCAATAGATGGTGGTTATGCCGAATATATGGTAGCACGCATCGAAGCACTGACGAATATACCGGATGAATTAAATTCTATATCAGGTGCACCGTTACTTTGCGCTGGACGAACGACATTCAGTGCTTTAAGAAGTAGTCTCGCTAAAGCAAGCGACTTAGTCGCTATTCAAGGTCTTGGTGGGCTTGGTCATATCGCAGTTCAATATGCCGTAAAAATGGGATTCAAAACTGTTGTCTTATCACGTGGCCGAGAAAAAGAAACTTTAGCATTTACGCTTGGTGCTCATAAATATATTGATACCGATGCCGTCGATGCTGCCAAGGAATTAAAACAAATGGGTGGAGCACGAGTGATTCTTTGCACAGCCCCGAATGCGAAAGCTATCTCTGATGTGATGAGCGGCCTCGCTCGGAACGGGCAAGCGATTATTGTTGCGGCTTCAAGAGAACCGATCCATATTTCTCCTTCGGTGCTCATTGGAAGTGGACGTTCGATAATCGGTTCGGCTGGTGGTGGACTTGAGGAGTCACTAAATTTTAGTGCTCTGTTCAAAGTTATTCCCATGGTCGAAATATTTTCATTGGAACAAGTAGCTGTCGCTTATGATAAAATGATTAATGCTAAAGTGCATTTTCGGTCGGTTTTGAAAATAGCGAGTTAGATAGTCTCAAATTAGGAGGTGTGATAATTATGAAAGAAAAATCTGAGATTCTAAAAATAATTCAATCGAGAAAATCCTCCAGAGTCCCATTTGATCCAAAGCGACCCATAGCAAAAAAAGATCTGGAGCAGATTTTGGAAGCTGGGCGTTGGGCACCTACCGCTCACAATATGCAGAACTTTGAAATTATCGTCGTTGACGATCCAAAGATTTTAGAAGCCATGGGAAAATTCAAAAATCCGATTTCCATGATCTTCATCAAAGAAAATTATCAGCAGTTGTCTTTTTCGGAAGAAGAATTAAAACAAAAGAAAGTTGGAATCTTGGCTACTCGATTTCCGCCAGCGTGGAGTAATCCAAAATCGACAATGAAAGAACTTGCCGCAACGGAAAGACCGCTTCCAACAAGCCCAACAATGCTCATAATAACATATGATCCATCCAAGCGAGCCCCAGCTTCGGAGGGAGACTTCTTAGGTATTATCAGTCTTGGCTGCGCCACGGAAAATATGTGGTTGATGGCTGAAGCGTTGGGAATTGGTTTTCAAATCATGAGTTCGTTTGCAAATGGTCAGGTTGAAAAAGAATTAAAACATCTTTTAAATATTTCTGATTCCTTAAAAATTGTCTATGCCGTCCGCCTGGGCTATCCTTTGATTGGATCAGACAAATACTTGCGTGTGCGGCGTGAACAAAATGATTTTGCACATCATAACCGGTTTTTGGAAAAATAGATTGATAATTTTATTATTCAAATGGAGATGCAAAAAATGAAAACACGATTTCTTGGTAATACGGGTGTAAGAGTCTCCGAACTTTGTTTCGGCGCTATGACTTTCGGCGGTAAGGGATACTGGAAGAACATTGGACAGATAGAACAGAAAGAAGCCGATGATTTGGTGCACATTGCGATAGAGGGTGGAATAAATTTCTTTGACACTGCGAATGTTTATTCTGAGGGACGGTCGGAAGAAATCCTCGGCAAAGCGCTCGGCAACAAACGCAATGACATTATCCTTGCAACAAAAGTGAGAGGGAGAATGGGATCCGGCCCGAATGATATTGGTCTTTCCAGAAAACACATCATCGATTCCTGTAACGCAAGTCTCAAGAGGCTCAACACAGATTACATAGACCTGTATCAGGTTCACAGTTTCGATCCGCTGACTCCGCTGGATGAAACTCTTCGTACTCTTAATGATTTAGTGAGAGAGGGAAAAGTAAGATACATTGGTGTATCTAATTTTACCGGCTGGCAATTAATGAAAGCACTTGCCATTTCCGAAAAACAGAACCTTGAGAAATTTGTAACGCTTCAGGCGTTGTATTCTTTGATAGCCCGCGATCTTGAAAACGAACTTGTCCCGCTCGCACTTGATCAAAATCTTGGGATTCTTACATGGAGTCCGTTGGGTGGCGGATTTCTCACTGGAAAGTACCAACGCGGCAAGCCACGACCGGATGGCGCACGAAGATCCGATCCGACCAATCAGTTCCTCCAATTCGATGAAGAAAAAGGATTTGACATTATAGATGAACTCGAGAAAACTGCTCATAATCATGGCGCAACAATTACGCAAGCAGCACTCAATTATCTGCTGAGAAAACCGGCTGTTACTTCTGTCATCATCGGCGTGAGAAATAAAGAACAACTCACCGACAATCTCAAGACGATGGATTGGGAGATGACTGCGGAAGAAATTACCCGACTCGATAAGTTGAGTAATCCACCGAAAGTCTATCCATACTGGATGCTGGAAAGGATGTCATTAGACCGATGAGTCCTTTAAAAAAAATGAAAGATAAAGTTGCAATCATTACAGGCGGCGGATGCGGTACCTTTGGCGGATATCCCAAGGCAAACTCTGCTGCATTCAAAAAGGCAGGTATCAATAGTCAATTTTATGTCTCTCCGCTAACGGCTCATGAGTGTCAGAGTTGGTGGTGCAGCCTTCATGAACTTACTTCACTTTTAATTAAATAATAAAGGAGAAAAATATGAAACGGCATCTATTAGGTTTAGCCTTACTGATTTTTTCATACTCATGGGTTTTTGCACAAACAGAGCAACCAGCGATTACAGATGACTTCAAGCCCTCGACCCTCAATCAGCCGGGCCAGCAGTACCCGCAAGTCAACTCACAAAGATATGTACGATTCCGCATTGTGGCCCCAAAAGCACAAAGTGTCAGTGTGAGCCTGGGACTGGGTGGACGCGGAGGCACTGTACTCACGAGAGCCGCGGATAGCACATGGGTAGGCACCACAGCTGGACCGTTGGATAAAGGTTTTCATTACTACCATCTCACCATTGACGGTGGAACATTCAACGATCCTGGCACTTTGAATTTCTATGGTTCTATTCGTTGGGAAAGTGGCATCGAAATTCCAGCTCAAGATCAAGAATTCTATGCGCTCAAGGATGTTCCACACGGTAAAGTGCAACAGATTCTCTTTCCCTCCAAGAGCACCAATACATCACGCCGTGCGTTTGTTTACACACCACCTGATTACGACAAGGATCAAGCGAAACGTTATCCGGTGCTATACCTGCAGCACGGTTGGGGCGAAGATGAAACTGCCTGGAGTAACCAGGGTCACGCGAATCTGATCATGGACAACTTGATCGCTGATGGCAAGATCAAGCCTTTCCTTATCGTGATGACGTATGGCATGACCAATGAGGTTCGGATCGGCGGCCTTAGAGATTTCAAGATTGAGCCATTTCAAACAGTTCTCGTTAATGAATTGATCCCGTATGTCGATGCCAACTTCCGTACACTTTCCGATCAACTCCATCGTGCCATGGCAGGTCTTTCTATGGGCGGAATGGAAACCAAGACAATCACCTTGGCCAACCTTGATAAGTTTTCGCACATTGGACTCTTCAGCGGTGGAACATTCTCCTTGGATGATGTGAAAAAGACACCAGGGTTCAAAGAAAAAGTAAAGCTCGCCTTTGTGAGCTTTGGCAGTCGCGAACTGGATGGCAATCGCGGCGGCAGAGGTTTCTTTGGCGGTGACCCAAAAGCGAATGCCGATAGTCTGAAACAAGCCGGAATCAACAGCATCTTCTACGTTTCTCCGGAAACGGCACATGAATTTTTAAGTTGGCGTCGAAGCCTGCGCGAATTTGCACCCCTTCTTTTTAAGGAATGAATCAAGCGATGTATGAAAGAAATATATAAGGAGTATATCAAGTGAAATACTGGCAGATAATAGTAGCAGCATTACTCACTGGTGGAATCTGTTTGGCTCAGCCAAACCAAACGGCGGTAGTGGAGGATTTCAAACCATCATCAGTCAATCAGCCCGGCAGGCAATTTCCACAGGTCAATTCTGAATGCCGTGTACGCATAAGCATTTTGGCGCCCCAGGCACAAAGAGTCCAACTCGATATTGGCGGCGTAAAGTACGACATGAAAAAGGACACGGGTGGAGTTTGGACCGGTGAATCGCGTCCTCAGGATGAAGGGTTCCATTATTATCAGCTCAATATCGATGGGGCTTCGGTTCCTGATCCAGGCAGCCTGTACTTTTATGGCGCAAGCCGTTGGGGAAGTGGTATTGAATTACCTGCGAAGGATCAGGATATTTACGTTCTCAAGGATGTTCCCCACGGTTTGCTTAGTCAAAAACTCTATTTTTCTAAAATTACAAACGCATGGCGCCGATGTTTTGTCTATACTCCTCCGGATTATGAGAAGAACATCGCTACTCGTTATCCTGTTCTTTATCTCCAGCACGGTATGGGTGAAGATGAGACAGGCTGGGGTGCTCAAGGCAAAACTAACCTTATTCTTGACAATCTGATCGCCGAGAAAAAGTCCGTTCCCATGATTATCGTCATGGATAATGGCTATGCGTCAAAACCCTCCCAAGCGGTACAGACTGCTGCCATTCCACCAAGAGGGCCTAACTTTTCAGCTTTCGAAGAAGTCTTGATACAAGAAATCATCCCGATGATTGATGCTGCGTATCGTACTCATGCAGATCGAGAGCATAGAGCGATGGCCGGTCTCTCCATGGGCGCTAATCAAACCATCCAAATCACTATGAACAATCTCGACAAGTTTTCCTATATAGGTGGTTTCAGCGGCACTTCGAACTTTCCAAGCTCGGCGGAACTTGATCCCGCGACATTCTCCAATGGGAGATTCAAAGACGGCGCAACACTCAATAAACAAATCAAGCTTTTCTGGCTTGGTCTCGGCACGAAAGAACCTAATCCGTTCCCCGGCTCCGTTGGAGCATTCCGCGCGATGTTAGACAAAGCAGGTGTCAAGTACATCTATTACGAATCCCAAGGTACTGCACATGAATGGTTAACATGGAGAAGAGATCTTTATCAGTTTGCACCCTTATTGTTTAAATAGAAATATCGACGAACACCATGTTTTAATAGACGGAGTGCATGTTTTAACAATCCGTCCGTCGGACATGGGAATTGTGCTGCGCAACGTGATTGTGGATAATGGCACACTTGAACGAATATTTTTATAAAGAATTATAGTGAATAGAATAAAATTAAAAAATGAAACATGCCTTCAAATTGAAAAACCAAATTCTATCTCAAATAATATTGTAGTAGTCTATTAAGTATATCGGACCAATGAATAAAAGTAACTAGCCATGAAATACAAAAAAATATTTTTTCTATTTCTGTTTATTGCAGAAGTAATTGGCAATATCTCAGCTCAGACTCAAAGGCAATATTTTCAACCCAACTTTGAATTGTTAGAGAAGGCGAACCCAGTTCCTGAGTGGTTCAAAGATGCCAAGTTTGGTATTTATTTCCACTGGGGAGTGTACACTGTTCCGGCATTTGGAAGCGAGTGGTATCCTCGTAACATGTATGTCAAAGGATCTCCGGAAAATAGACATCATAGAGAAACATATGGCGATTCGTCTGAGTGGCCATATAGCAACTTCATGACAGGTGCAAAGGATAAGAAAAGTATTTTTGTGCAGTTCGCCCCGAAGCTCAAATCGGAAGGAGGCAAATTCGATCCTGATAAGTGGATCCAGCTCTTTGCCGATGCAGGGGCGAAGTTTGCCGGACCTGTGGCTGAGCACCACGACGGCTTTTCAATGTGGGCAAGTGAAGTGAATCCATGGAATGCAAAAGAGCTGGGACCGAAACTTGATTTGGTTTGTTAACGGATGCTATCTGCAAAAAGAATATGAGAATCATTCTCTCTCTACATCATGAATACAACATTACCGGATATTATGACCCAGTGCAAAAAACAAACGATCCAAAACTTCAAATGCTTTTTGGACAGCAGGAAAAAGAAAAAAACGAAACGTGTTGGTTGGCGAAGCATAAGGAGATAATTGACAAGGAATATATGAGCTTGTTACCCGAAAGCTGGGATTATGTGAAATTTATCGACGGGTTCCCGGGGAAATTTGTTGTCTTGGCGAGACAAAAAGGGAAGAGATGGTATGTAGCAGGTACTAATGTAGAAAATTCTGAACGTACGATAACTCTGAATACTCCATTTATTAATGATAAATCCAAAGGCTATCTCATTACCGATGAGGATGGCGCAAAAGATTTTATAAAAAGAAATATTGATTTTTCGGCGCCAATCAAAATTTCAATGTATTCTTATGGTGGGTTTATCATTAAAACCATATTACCCGAAGATAAATCGGGTGCAAATAAACAGATTACTTCAATGAACAAATTAAACAGGTGGTAATATGAAAAAAGAATTAATAGTTATTTTGTCACTTTTGTTCTCAATAAACACTTTTGGGCAAACGATACCCTTTCAAAATCCTAATTTAAGTTCGGAAGTGAGAGCTAAAGATTTGATTCCCCGGCTAACGATAGAAGAAAAAGCATCTCTTATGCTTGATGAATCTGCTGCTATCCCACGTCTGGGTATAAAAAAATTTAACTGGTGGAGTGAGGCCTTGCATGGCATTGCCAATAACGGTAATGTTACTGTTTTTCCTGAGCCGATAGGCATGGCTGCTTCTTTTAACGACAATCTTGTATATCGCATTTTCGATGCTGTTTCAGATGAGGTACGTGCAAAGTACAACGAAGCAAAAAAAAATGGTTTAGAAAATCGACGCTTTTTAAGTCTCTCCGTTTGGACCCCCAACATCAATATTTTTCGGGATCCGCGTTGGGGACGCGGTCAGGAAACTTATGGTGAAGATCCTTATTTAACGTCACGGATGGGAATATCAGTCGTAAAAGGATTGCAGGGACCTTTAGATTCAAAGTATAAAAAGCTTTTAGCATGTGCCAAGCATTTTGCCGTTCACTCCGGCCCTGAATGGAGCCGCCATACCATCAACCTCAACAATATCGATCAACGCGATTTATGGGAAACTTATCTTCCTGCATTCAAATCCTTGGTTCAAGAAGCAGATGTTCGAGAGGTCATGTGCGCCTATCAACGCTTAGACGATGAGCCATGTTGCGGCAATGGCCGATTGCTTCAGAATATTTTGCGCGATGATTGGGGTTTCAAATACTTGGTTGTTTCCGATTGCGGCGCAATATCCGATTTTTTTCAAAGCCATAAAGTCTCTTCTGATGCAACCCATGCTGCAGCCAAAGGAGTTTTAGCCGGAACCGATGTTGAGTGCGGATTCGGTTATGCTTTTAAAAAATTGCCTGAGGCTGTAGAAAGAGGTTTAATTACCGAAGAAGAGATAAACATGCATTTAATGCGTGTGTTGACCGGTCGTTTCGATCTGGGAGAAATGGATGACGATGCATTAGTCCCTTGGTCAAGAATTCCCATCTCAGTGGTTAATTCCGAGGAACATAAAAAATTAGCGTTGGAAATGGCCCGGGAATCAATGACACTCTTACAAAACAAAAACAATATTTTGCCTTTATCCAAGTCAGTAAAAAAAATAGCAATAATTGGACCTAACGCTAATGACAAACCTCTAATGTGGGGTAATTATAACGGAACACCATTTAATACTATTACTATTCTGGATGGTATAAAAGCCAAACTCCCTGCCAATAAAATAATATTTGACAAGGGGTGTGACTTAGCGGAGAACATGGTTACTGAAACTGCACTCAGTGAATGTTCCATCGACGGTAAAATAGGTATAAAAGCCATATATTGGAACAACCGTGAGCTTAAAGGAGACGTTGCAGTCACTGAACAAATCGTTAATCCTATCCAGCTAACCACTTTCGGACAGCACGAATTCGCCCTTGGTGTTCACCTGGAGAATTTCTCCGCCAAATACGAGACTGTTTACAAACCTTCCCAATCGGGCGAAATCATTTTTAAAATAGAAGCCTGTGGTGGATTTCAGCTTATAGTAAACGGAGATACACTCTCTAGAATTTTTATGTGGAGGCCGCTTCCTAAGCGTGTTCCATATAAAGTTGAAAAGGGGAAAGAATATAAAATTGAAGCGCGTTTCAGACAGATCGAAAACTGGACAGCCAGCCTGAGCTTGAATTTTGGCAAGGAAGTGCCGGTGAAGTACGACACGTTAATCGAAAAATTGAAAGGTATTGATGTGATTGTTTTCGCAGGTGGTATTTCTGCCCAATTGGAAGGCGAACAGATGCCTATCCAGTTGCCCGGTTTCAAGGAAGGCGATCGAACAGACATTGAATTACCGCTCGTGCAGCGTAATTGTTTAAAAGCATTAAAGCAAGCAGGTAAGAAGATCATCTTTGTGAATTGTTCTGGTTCGGCTATTGGTTTAGTACCCGAAACAGAAAGCTGCGACGCGATTCTTCAGGCATGGTATGGTGGTGAATCCGGCGGTCAAGCTGTTGCCGATGTACTCTTTGGCGATTATAACCCATCAGGTAAACTGCCAATCACTTTCTACAAGGACATTCAACAATTGCCAGACTTTGAAGATTATACGATGAAAGGCCGCACGTACCGTTACATGACCGATGCCCTCTACCCGTTTGGTTTTGGGTTAAGTTACACAACTTTCTCTATTGGCGATGCAAAGTTGAGCAACACAATAATGAAGGCGAACGAGTCTGTCGAGCTTACCATCCCCGTAGCAAATACCGGCAAACGTGACGGAACAGAAATAATTCAAGTGTATGTGCGCAAGGTAAACGACACCGATGGTCCATTTAAAACATTAAAGGGTTTTCAACGGGTTGATATTGCTGCCGGCAAAACAGATCAGGTAACTATTAATCTGACTCAAAGCGCATTTGAATTCTTTGACAGGTCAAGTGGCCGAATGGCTGTCTCTCCTGGAGAGTATGAGTTATTGTATGAAACCAGCTCCGACAACAAAGATTTAAAGTCAATCAAAGTTACAAGAGAATAGGTGACAGAATAAATTGGACGAAATGTCTCGACATCTATCCATGTGGGGACATTGTGTGTAATAAGAAAGTATGCCTGTATTGTAAATAGTATTCTATACGCTTCAAGTAAGCAAGAATATCGGCGGAATCAACAGAACTACATTCACACAATATGAAAGGAGTGACTATGTCACGTATCTGTTATTTTGGTATAGTAATCTTTTTAGCAATAAGTATTGGCCAGGCCCAGGATATTAATGGAAAGTGGAAAGGTGAAATGCAAAGTCCAAATGGGCCACTGGAATTGACTTTTAATTTCAAGGTAAATGGTGATAGTTTAACTGGGGCGGTTGCAAGTCCCATGGGAGAAATTCCAATTAGCAATGGAAAGGTTAAAGGCAAAATGTTTTCGTTCGATGTGAATATTAACGAGATGACAATAAATCATCAATGCGCGATTATGAGTGATTCCATCTCTATGAAGGTGACAGGAATGCCAGAAGAAGCTCCAGCAATTATCCTGAAAAGAGTGGTTGAGTCAAACAATGAATCTAAGTAGTCCGAATATTCGGACCGACACTGAATTGTCTTTCGTACAACGTCAATTCATAAAAGCGTTGCATCAATCCTTGGAAAGAATTTTAGTCGTCAGTTCTTCTTCAGTGGAATTGGACGATGGCGGCGTCGGATTTTGTGAGCAAGAACATCGAGTGTGCGGATCAATTATTGCGCAAAGGCGATCGCGCACGGACGATGACCTGTGCGTCTCTTTTTACTCAAGCCAAATTAATTGCCAATTATTAGATCAATCTTCTTCAAGGTATTTTGAAGTTCCAGCGTGCCTTGTCGCTCTTGGGGTCGAACTTAACAAGCGTGGGCGTACTGCCACCCACTGCAGTTAGAGCTAATTGTTCCTTGAAATTGGGAACAGCCTTTGGCATAATGCGGTACGTGCCATCAGTCAACTGGTCGATGCGCCACAATTGTTCGGGATTGCCGGTAAAGGTGGGAACCGCCACAACCTCGGCGTTTGCGTTGGCTGCCAGTGCGCGATTCGTTCCGGCGATTGTGATTTTAAAATAAGGCGAACCTGGATAGCCACCGACACTATCCACGGGAGTTATTGTCCATTTCTGGTGAGGCCGGAACAAGAAGTCATCAATGCGAATGTCGATGTTGCCAGTCGGCCAATTTTTTGACACTTCAGCAAGATCCTGAGGTGGAATCGAAGTTACAGTGCCAGTAGGTGTACGGTTGCCAAAACCGTGGGCCATACCAGGAGCGCCTGATCCGCCGGCACTTGGCAAACTGGTTACCAGCGCGCCGGTACCACTTGAGACTGTAGGAGGAGGTCCACCAAAAAAGCCTCGTCCAAGGCGGGGCATACGTACAAAATCCACAGCCAGCTCGAGTGCATATCCGCTGCGTTCGGATTGGATCTCATACGTGCCTTCTTTAAAGTTGTCACCGGCAATGGGCCATCCATCTTTCCAAAGTAACGGACGGATGTCCAATACGCTGTAACCGCTGCGATCAAGATCGGCTTCATAATGACAAGAGAATTTCTCTACTCCATCACCTAAATCGAGATGACCAAAATGGCCTGGTCCAACAAAGCGGCCACTAGCACCCACTAAGAATTTGCCACCGCCTTTGAGCATCTCTATACCCACGTTGTCAACATAGGGGCCTGTCACTTTCCTGGAACGGCCCACGACAATGTTGTAAGTGGAATTGGCACCATCGCAGCACGTACCATGCGTGCCGAGCAGATAGTACCAGCCGTCGCGGTACATCATTGCAGTGGCTTCGCAATCGATAGCGATATTCAGAGCTTGATTGTTAGGCATGCGCACACCAGTTTTTGGATCGAGCTCGACAAGCCGAATAAATCCGAAGTAGGTTCCATAGCTTAGCCATAGCCGGCCATCAGTGGGATCGAGGAGGAACGCCGGATCAATGGCATCGCAATCCTCAATACCGTTAGACGACGCGACGATCGTGTCGTCTTTAAATCCAAAGTCGGGAGATTTGGGATCAAGTGTCTTAGACCACATGACTCGGACATTGCTTGCATGTCCACCTGACATTCCGCCGCCTCCCCTGGCATAGGCCATATAGTAACGATCTCCGATGTGAATAACATCAGGAGCAACTCCACCACCAGGACGCACAGCTCCGCTGTTCCATGTCCAACCATCGTCGGATATCAAACCTCCGCCGCCAGTACCATAAGTATAAAACTTGCCGTCGCAAAGGGTAACAGTCGAGGGATCGTGGATATAGGGTTTACCGTTCAGCGCCTGAGCCTGACAAGATAGCCAGAGAGAGAGCAAGGTGAAAACGGTTGTGGCTAAAATACGGAATTTCATAAAACCTCCGAGATCAAAACGATTAAGATAAAAAATTTGATGTTTCATTATTTCCCAGCTTCAAGACCTATTGTAATATCCTTGATCGGATCACCATTCTCATCAATGAAGCGAACGCAGAAGTCACTTAAGCCGGGGCCGTTGATAACGGCGCCGCGAATAATGTTCCGGCCTTTGTTCAGCGTAACGCGTTTGGAAACACAGTCATCCATCACCATGCGTCGATCGCCAGAGAGGATGACAGCTTCTTTGCCGTTAAACCACCACATAGATGCCGAATTGGAACCGACAGCCATGCGAATGTTTTTTATTTCCCTCGGACAGTTGACAACAGTAACGGCCCAGAATAGGACACCGTATGTCTGCTTGTTCAAGCCGTACGCGAAGCGAAAAAGCTTGACATTGAAATTTGTGGATTCCACTGCATGCCATGCGAGTTCCTTGCCAGCAACTGTCACTTTGTCGCCATCGTGAGGAACTCCAATGAATTGGCTGGGAAAATACAACGTATCGAAAGCATTCCGGATGTAACTATCGACAAATACGGTATTGGTCCAGTTCGGTTTGTTGATCGGTTCGAGAAGCAACCAGCGCTGAAGAAAGCCATCGGCATCTGGTGCCTTAAGGAATGATGCTGCCGGTGAGAAGTAAGGAGCGATGCTGCGAGTTGTATCACCGGATGCGGCTGTGCAGATTTGAAACGTCAATACAATCAGGACACCGAACACTAGTATCGCGAAATTACGGAACATATTCATAGTAGATCCTTTGAAAAAAAATGATTCTTGCAGGCAGAGCGTAAACTAATATCACATTGTGTGAGTAAAGTGTACGCAATCCGTTTCATATTTTCAAGTAACTTTATACGCTCTGTGTTGGCAGTTGTTGACATATAGGATGCGGCGAACTCCCATACTCATACTGTGGAGATTCTTTTTTTGGGATTGTGTCCATATGATGGGAAAAAACAGGCAGTCAAGAATTTGTAATTGACTGCCTATTCACTGTGGGAGAATTAAAAAGGGAAAGATAAGAACGATTGGTTTGAATTATTCTATTTATTGATCACAGGCATGATAATTCTGTAATTCCCGCTTAAGTGCATGAGACTGAATAGGTACAAGAAACCATCATAGTACGGATCAAAATATCCATCGGAGTAAGGCTCAAGCTTTGCATTCCAGATCGCATCGACGAATTTCCAGCTTTGAGCATGTGTTCCCATGAGTGAAGCTGCCGCAGACGTGCCTATGAATCCTAATGAGTGTCGGAGTGCACGTTTTCCGCCGGCAGGGAAAATGAATTCAGGTAATGTTCCGTCCACATTAAATTGATCTTCAAACGTATCAATTCCCCTGCTGAAAAGAAAGTTTTGAATCCGTGTGCAGTAGTTCTGCTGCCATTCTTTATCTTTGGCAAACCAGGAGTAATCCATAGCGATGTTCATAGGAACCCTCCATGAGTCAAAATGAAATACGCCGCGGAAGCGGCCCCAACCCCGTGGGGCTCCACTGAAACCTGTCATGTCTGCATTCAAACCGGTGCTGCTTACACACGCCCGATGAAGAAAGACGCGTGCCGTATCCGCGCAATCCCTGTAAAACTGTTCTCTGCCGTCTTTTGCGTACTCAGCCCATACTTCGAAAAAGGCTGGTAAGAAATAGGAGGGATCCGTCCATTTATATCCGTTCTTATCAGGAACAAACGTAATCTTTTTTTCTTCGACATTAAGAACGTTTGTAACTCCCTGGGTGCTGTCTTTACTCCACATAGCATCAAGTATTCTTCGCGCTTCCGCATAATAATTGATCCCGGATTCGTTTCCCCAACGGTTGGAGGCAAACAACAAATCCGTTATAAAATATAATTCTCCGTCGGAAGCTGAACCTTCCGAATTATGTTTCCCGGATTCCGGATTAACACTCCATGCAAAATAGGCATCCCGAGGTCCGCCCTGGTGCTGCATGTTTTTTTTCGTCCACCGCCACAAACGATCGAATACTTCTTTTTTATTGAGCTGTACCGCAACCACCATGCCGTAGGATAATCCTTCCGTCCGGGCATCATGGTTTTTCAAATCGGAAACGTACGCCATGGAATCACCCACTTCAAAATACACCTTGTTCGGTCCTTCAAAAATATCGTGATACGCTTTGGCTAATTTCGCATCAATGTCTTCTTGCTTATACCCGGCTTCCAAAAAAACATTGCGGTACTTGCTTGTTTCCCATGCTCCTTTTTCCCATGGTTTCATTTCCCCACGAGTGTCGACGCTGTCCTTTTCAAAATCGATGGCAAAAGCACCTGGCGAAAGGAAAATAGTTGCAGAGATGGCTACGACATAAGCACAATTTTTCATTTGATCGTTCTCCTGAAAATATACTCTTTGTTTAAAATCATGGTTTTAAAAATCATTAGTAATATTGTTCTAACATATTGTCTATTGTTAACATATTGTTTTTTTATGAACTTGCCAACGCTATATATATAACAGCTTCCATTGTGAAATGTTTCATAGTGTACCAAACCGATATCGGAGTCGCCCAGCATCGCTTGTTTTATTATTGTTTTCTGCCAAACTTGTAGCGCAGGGATTACCTGTTACCAAAGAGGACAATTCCAATGGAAAAGATAGCATTATTCATTGCTATTTTGGAGCTCTTCAATTCAATACAAACAATCATCGCCCAATCAGTCGGGTATAAATATAATAGGCCGGACCTGGAGCGATCACAGCCGCCTGATCGAATATGTACTCCTCCGGTACAATGTGCCGCGTAACCAGACACAGCATTTGGTTGCCAATACACCAGACAGGTCTTTTAAATTGCTTCTAGCTGATCATGTGTTCTATCTCGACTCAGAAGAATGGGATTGAACGGAACGATGGATGATATATCTTAGTCAAAATGAGTTCGAAGCATGCTAGATCTCAATCATGATTTCGGACTTCATGGTAATGCGACAATTTATAAAGTGTGTCGTGGAGTCTAAAGGATGCCAAAGCATTGGACAAACAATTCGGGATGGCTTGAATAGTGAAAATGTTGATATCATATGAAAAGATGTGCCTGTAAATGCACTTTCAAATAACAAACTTATAAACGGAGAGAACATGAAAACGTTTGCTGCAGTCGTTTTAATATTGATAGGTAGCTTGGCTGCTGATGCGCAAAAGCTTGACGGTACATGGAAAGGCACGAGGAGCGGACCCAACGGTGACTTTGAACTAACGTATACTTTTAAAGTGATGGGAGATTCCTTAGGGGGCGATGTTTCATCGCAAATGGGAACGTTACCGTTTGAAAACGGAAAGATCCACGGTAACCAATTTTCATACGATATCAATTTCAACGGACAGTCGTTTAGCAGTACCGGAGTTCTTGATAGCGATGTTGTTAAAATATCGGGATCAAGGAGGCCGGAGCCGATGGTATTACATAGGGTGAAAGAAGAATCGAAGATCAATGGTGCATGGTTAGCGAAAGTTCAGGGGCCGCAAGGTGATATGGAATTGACGTTCACTTTTAAAGTCGCGGGCAATACATTAACAGGTTCAGACTCTTCCGCGATGGGATCGATTCCACTATCCAATGGAGTTGTGCATGGAAACGAATTTTCCTTTGATATAGAAATGCAGGGAATGAAAATAAATCACGCATGTAAATATCTGGATGACGATTCGATTGACATGAAGGCAAACATTTCGGGTCAGGAAATGGACATAAAGTTAAAGAGAGTGAAGTGATAAATTGGTAACATGAAACGATTGTAGAAACAAGTATTCCGATACAAGGGGGAAACATATTCTCAGGAAGATAATAAAGAAATATGTGTCCCGAAATAATTAGAGAAGGTATTATGAAAATCAAATCGCTCGCTGTCTTGGTATTCTTCATCGAATTATTCTTGATGAATACAAATGTATTTGCACAAGATCCGAATTTTTATATTTACCTCTGCTTTGGACAGTCGAATATGGAGGGCTTTCCGGGAATTCAGGAGCAGGATAAGTCGAACGTCGACGACCGCTTCCGGGTTCTTGCAACTGTTGACGATCCGAAACTGGGTCGGGAAAAAGGGCATTGGTATACTGCCGTTCCTCCGCTGTGCCGCCCTAATACGGGGCTTTGCCCTGCCGATTATTTCGGGAGAACGATGGCTGCAAACCTTCCGAAGAACATCAAAATAGGAGTTGTGAATGTATCGGTCGCCGGGTGCAAGATCGAATTATTCGAAAAAGATAGTTTTCAAACTTACGCTACGACGGCTCAACCGTGGATGGTCAATATTATTAAAACCTACAATGGCAATCCATATGCATATCTCGTAGATATGGCAAAACTGGCGCAGAAGGAGGGAGTGATAAAAGGTATTCTGCTGCACCAGGGAGAATCGAATCCGAATGACAGTGCATGGACGAAAAAAGTTAAAGGTATCTATGACAATCTGATCAAAGATCTAAATCTAATACCTGCATCAGTACCGCTGCTTGCAGGAGAACTGGTAAATGCCGATCAAAATGGTGCATGCGCAGCGATGAATAAAATCATTGCAACGCTTCCGGACCTCGTTCCCAACTCATACATCATTTCTTCGAACGGCTGTGCAGCAAGGTTTGATCATCTACATTTCACTGCTGCCGGGTACAGAAAACTTGGGACGAGATACGGAATAAAAATGCTTTCGCTCTTAGGATACAAGGTTGCAGAACCTGACATCCCGCAAAACGACGAAAGTGCCAATACAAAAAAAATCATTATGCCGGGTATACAGGCACCGCCTGCCGATCCAGGACAAAAAAACTTTGGGGGACCGCCTCCAGGATCCGGTGGACAAGGACAGGCAATGCGGCAGCCGCGGCCTGGACTAAAAATCCAGACAGTTCCTCTGGACTCTATTTCCTTGAGCGATCCATATATCTATCCCGATGAAAAATCTCACACGTATTATCTGACGGGAACCGGTGGCCGTCTATATAAAAGTAAAGATCTAAAGATGTGGACAGGACCCTACCCGATCATCGACCTCACGGGATCTTGGATGGAGGGGCATTGGGTAGCGGCAGTTGAGATCCACCATATCGGGAATAAATATTATTATGCCGGAACCTGGAGCGATCACAGCCACCTGATCGAATACGTTCCCCGCCGATACAATGTGCCGCGTAACCAGACACAGCTTTTAGTCGCCGATTCGCCCGACGGGCCTTATAAACCGCTCGTAGGCGACCATGAGTTCTGTCTCGGTCCTGAAGACTGGGATATAATTGACGGTACACTCTATCAGGAGAATGACACTACATATTTGGTATTCGTTCATGAGTGGACACAACTCATCGACGGAACTATTGCATACATGCCTCTTTCGAAAGATCTTACTCATCGAACCGCTGAGCCAACCACGATCTTCCGTGCTAGTGAGGCAGCGTGGTCCAAAGAGATGAACAGTATCGGTGAAGCCACGTTTGGGTTGAAGATGCCGGGATGGGTTACCGACGGTCCGGAAATGTTCCGCACGAAGACCGGCAGACTGGGCATGTTATGGGCAAGTTGGGGTGAGCATCGGTATGCACAGGGTGTAGTTTATTCCACCTCTGGAAGCATCAGAGGACCATGGGTTCAGGAACAGGAAGCTTTCAAAGGAGACAATTCCGGTCATGGGATGTTGTTTACTACTTTCGAAGGCAAGCGGTTATTCATTGTTCACCATGCAGAAGAAAAAGGTCCTCGGAAACCACAACTCTATGAGATAGATGATTCGGGTGATAAATTAATACTTGGATCAAGATATAATCCGTAATAATGCTGATGATTGTTTAATAGTTTAAACACAGATAATTTATTTGAACAGTTGAATTTATTATCGTTATACATAAAATTAGAATAAAGGGATTATGAAAAAATCATTTTGTTTTGTTGTTACATTATTTCTTTTAGCTGGCCCTACCATTTTTGGCCAGACCAAAGTTCCTGCAGATATCGTCATAACCAAAGCTGATTTACTAAAGGCTGGAACATCCATTCCTGTTTCCTCTATCGGTGAGCCTGTGGGTTCGGTAAAACTTTATGAGCCACGTTGGATAGAAGCCACGGATGCCACTCCGGCTTATGGTGTTGTTGAAGGCTCAATATTTCCTGTTGATCCAAACGGCTGGCCCATTAATTTTAGGGTATTGTTGCCGGCCGGCTGGTCGCAGCACGCTATGCAAATCGGTGGTGGCGGTATGAACGGAATCATCACCGTACGAGAAGGCAGGAATCCGATGCTAAACAAGGGGTTTGTTTTATACGGAAGCGACGCGGGACATCAAGCTGGAAGTATGGGATTCCCCGGTGGACCACAAAACAAACCGTTGGCTTCAGGTCCAACGCCGGGAGATGAATGGGCTTTAAATGATGAAGCTATCCGGAATTTGGGCTACATGCAAATGAAGAAGACCCATGATGCCGCAATGGTGATTATAGAACGCATCTATGGAAAACTGCCTCAATACAATTATTATGTAGGAAGCTCTCAGGGCGGACGAGAGGGACTTACGGTGGCTCAGCGTTACCCTAAGGATTATAATGGAATTATTTCCAATGTTCCGATCGTAAACTTTTCAAGCTTAATGCTGGCACCTGAGCTGATCAGGATTCGGGAAAAACTTTTAAAAAACTGGGTGACACCTGCCAAAATTAATGCCATCAGAGCTGAATTCCTCCGGCAATGTGATACACTTGACGGACTCGCTGATGGCATTATTAGCAACTACATGGCAGCACGGGCTATTTTTAATGTTAACGATAAAGTTAGTCCGACTGATCCTTGGGCTGCACTCCGCGCGCCGAACAATATTGATCCCGATCCCAACGACAAATCGGAATCAGCAAAACTGACCAACGAACAAATCAAAACAATGGAATTTGTCTACAGTCCTTATAAATTTTCTACACCTCTAGCTAATGGTGTAAGGGCTTTTGGAATGTGGCTGCCCACGACAGAACCTGATGGCTTCGGAATGATTTCTGGTCAAAGATATAAAGGACAGGAAGGGGCTGATGAAAACGCTAAGGTACATAATTCATTGGGAACTCTTGGTGTCACCGGCTTCCTCATGCAGAATATAAAAGCCAATCCACTCGACTACGTCGAAGGAGGTCAATGGAATAAACGCAGAGAGCAAATATCAGAATGGCTCGATTCTGATAATCCTGATCTTTCAGACTTTTATAAAAGCGGTGGAAAGATCATCATTACCATTGGTGCAATGGATAATATAGCCTCGCCGGGGGCTCAGCTTGATTATTACCAATCGCTTCTTGACAGAATGGGACGGGAAACAATTGATAAATTTGCACGCTTGTATGTGGTTCCACAGGCTGGTCATGGTTTGTCAGGAAAAAGTTATAAAATGAACGGCAAAGGAAAATCGGCGGAAGTCAAAAATATTCCTGCCCCTAATGGAAATGATAATATGGACTTGATCATAGCTTGGGTGGAAAATAACCAGGCTCCAGTTAAAACACTGGTTATCAATCCGCAGGGCAAAATAGGAATAAAACAGGAAGGCGCAGGCTATTTGTTATGTTCATATCCAAATTATTCCAAATATGTGAGCGGCCCAGTGGACCAGGTATCTTCCTATGTGAGTGAGGCACCATGAGATCACATACAATAGTCAATCTGCCGGAAGTATAAATATTCTTTTAGTAGATTCTACCCCAGACTAATGGCTATCCAAATTTTCGATATTGTGTGTGTGCCGGAACATAACAACAAGTTTAATGCGGGTAACTCTATAGTGTTCATTCTTTATCTAATCACTATTACTTCAATTATGCCATCCAACAATGCGTAAACTGAAATATTGTTGCTACTAAAATAGCATCAACAATACCAAATGTTCGCTTGCTGCAGTGGTGAAGAGATCGACATTATCATTTTTTTTGCTCGCTTAACTGGTTTCATTCTTATCCTTTCATCATAGATACAACAAATATTTATGATTATTTCAGAAGTCTCATGTATATTGTTTATACCAAATTTATCGATGAAGAATAAATTTTTTAAAAAGTGGAAACCATACTTATGAAGAAGATACTTTTTTTTGTTGCCATGGTTGTGATGTTTTCCACTGAACTTGCATTCGCCCAGCAACCTGCACCTGTGAAAGTTGATGACGGATTGTTACAAGGAACAACTGAAGATGGGTTGACGGTTTACAGAGGAATCCCGTTCGCCACGCCGCCTGTTGGTGACCTCCGGTGGCGCGCTCCTCAACCCGCTGTGAAATGGGAAGGTGTACGGCAAGCAGCCAAGTTTGCCCCTGGTCCAATTCAGGGCTGGGGTTCTCAGTCGGGAAAGAGCGAGGATTGCCTATACTTGAACGTCTGGACGCCGGCGAAATCCGCGAGCGACCATATTCCTGTATTTGTTTGGATCTACGGCGGTGGATTTAACGGAGGATCCACCTCCGAACCGATCTACAGCGGAGAGAATCTTGCAAAGAAAGGAGTAGTGCTTGTCAGTATCGCCTACCGCGTTGGCCAACTCGGATTTTTAGCACATCCGGAGTTGAGTGCCGAAAGCCCAAATCACGTTTCCGGGAATTATGGTCTTTTGGATATGATCGCGGGTCTCCAATGGATACAGAAAAATATCGCTGCATTTGGCGGTGATCCAAATAAGATGACAATCTTCGGCGAATCGGCCGGAGGAATTGCAGTGAGTATGCTTTGCGCATCGCCGCTGGCTAAAGGACTGTTTCATGGCGCCATTTCGGAAAGCGGCGGATCATTCGGACCTTCACGGCACTTTACTTATCCGGGCGAGAACATGAAACACCTTACCGATGCGGAACGTGCTGGACAAGCATACGTCGACAGTGCAAAGGTTTCGTCCATCGCGGAAATGCGGAAGTTAAACGCCGATAAACTTCCGGCAATCCGAGGGCTTGCTTGGCCGATCATCGATGGATATGTTATTCCCGACGATCAATATGTGCTCTATGAAGCAGGTAAATTCAACGATACGCCAATACTCGTGGGTTACAACTCCGATGAAGGCGCAAGCTTTTCGCCGCCCAAAACCCCTGCGGAGTATATCACCGGTGTAAAAGCGCGTTATGGCAAGTTTGCAGACGACCTGCTCAAAGCTTATCCAGTCGGTACGAATTCGGTTCCGAAAACCGCGCGAGATCTGGCACGAGATGCAGCATTCGGCTGGCACACGTGGAGTTGGGCACGGCTTCAGTCGAAGATAGGAAAATCAAAAGCCTTCCTTTATTATTTTGATCACCACCCGGACTTTCCTGCAAGCTCACAGAAGGCTGGTTACGGTTCACCGCACGGTCAGGATGTAGCATATGTTTTCCAACATCTTAATCCATCGAGTCCGGAAGCAACGAATACTGATCAGGCAATTTCAGAAGCCATAGCAACTTATTGGACAAACTTTGCAAAGTATGGTGATCCCAACGGCAATGGTGTACCTGCGTGGCCTGCCTTCAGTGATGCCAATCCAGTGGTAATGTATTTCGGTCAGACCCCGCACACAGGACCCGTCCCTAGCGCTGAGGCACTGAAAGTACTGGATGGTTACTTCAAGTGGCGTCGTTCGCCGGAAGGAGATGCATGGGCGAAATAATTATTACAAAAATGAAGATATCACCATCAGAACTATCTGTCAAACACAGATGTGTAATATTTTTTTAGCAATAATTTTGACGGTAAATTTGGTCAGGGCACAGCAAACCATCGATGTGGATAAAACAGGCTGGGATGTCAAGAGGCAAGTCATGGCTGCGGCGTGCGAATGCAGATATCCATGGGGCGAACTTGGAGATTTCATAGAAGCGTTCATGAAACCCTTAGGCTATTCTGTACTTCTTTGTCGCAATTGTAATCGGACATACGGCCCGCGTCTTGTTGCAGAACATGATTTCCCACCCCCGCTCGATGATACAAATCTTCACGATGGAGTAACTACCCGAGTGAATGCACGAATCGATTTCGGCGTAACCTCATCAGCTAAGTTGACCTCGGCATACAACAGCGCTCTTGCCGTTAAAGGGCCGTTCCGTAATCTCCGTCTCATTGCCAAGATCGAAGATCCGTTCTATTACCTGGTTGCGGTGAAGAAAGAATCAGGAATTAAAGATATTGCAAGTATCAAGCAACAACATCTTCCTGTCAGAATTAGGGATGCAGACGGAAATATGCTGACCATCCTGAAATATTACGGCATCACTGTCGATGATGTTAAAGCTTGGGGCAGAAAAACGGGAATTTCATTAGAAGAAGCAATAAAAGGTGATTTCGATATTGTAGCAGGATTTCTGGCAAGCCCGGCATTGAACCCCGAATCTTCCTACTGGACCACTTTGAGTCAGAAATTTGATCTATATTTTATAGAGTTGCCTGACGACTTACTGAAACTCATTGCCATGCAAAATGTGGATGCCGAATTTGTTGAAGTACATCATAGTTTGCTCAAGGGAGTTGACCGACGGATAAAAACTCTGGGCAGATCAGGCGAAGCTGTCTTTGTCCGGGATGACACTCCTGAACAAGCTGCTTTTGATCTTACGAAAGCTATCGATAAAAATCACGGGGCGCTCAAATGGTTCATCAGGGTTTACACATACGATCCAAATACTGTCTGGCAAAATTTTGGTGAACCTTTACATTATGGTGCTGAAAAATATTACCGGGAAGTCGGTTATATGAGGAATTGAAAATGAAAATCAGAAGTATTCGGTGAGAATATGATTCATCAGATTATTTCAGATAGACAAGAATAGGTTATAGCAATTTGTACCGCATCATGAGTCATGAATTTATCATCAGGTTTATCTGAAAAATGTCTGTTATCGTACCATAGAGAAAAAACATTAATTGAAAATGAATTCTGGCATTCGGAACATTTAATCCATTGGACACCAGTCTTATAGATTTCTTTTATGACATTCATAATAAAGTAAGGAGTCATTCCAAAATGAATTTTAAACAATTTCCAATCTCTTGTTTGATCATCGCATCACTCTTTACACCGTTGATCAGCCAATCCATCGATAGCAAAAAAACCAGGAAAATTCAATCATTTGATTCGGACTGGCGGTTTTATGCCGGAGAAATCAAAGGTGCAGAAAATCCGGATTATAACGATTCTTCATGGCTCAAAGTGGATGTACCTCACGACTGGAGTATTGAAGGACTTGCTCACTCTGAAACTAAAGTTGAGGATGCAGCGGAGTTGCCTGTCGTCAGAGGAGAGTGGAAATTCAACAAAGGGGATGATACACTTTGGAAGAGTCCTGGTTTTAAAGACAGTACGTGGCAAACCGTAAAACTTCCCGCGCCGTGGGAGGAACATTCGAACTACACAGAGGACAACGTGTATGGCTGGTTCCGCCGCGAACTGACCATTCCTGAAGATTTACAGGGAAAAGACATCGTTATCAATATGGGTAAAATTGATGATGCCGACGAAACATTTTTCAATGGTGTGAAAATAGGCGGCTTGGGCCACTTCCCGCCAAACTATGTGTCTGCCTGGGACATCTCCCGGCATTATAAAGTGCCCCACGAAATTATCCATTACGGTAGCAAAAACATCGTCGCGGTTCGCGTGTTCGACGGCGTAGGTCAAGGCGGCATCTATGATGACGGATTAAGAGTGACGGAGGGAATGTTTGAATCGACTTCCCCGGGTGGAAGCGGTGGGGGATATATTAACGCAGGCACAGGTTGGTACAGGAAGGAATTCAAACTGCCTAAAAGCACTCAAGGAAAGCGTGTATTCATTGAGTTCGACGGCGTGTATATGAACAGCGATGTCTGGCTTAATGGTGTGCATCTTGGCAATAGGCCGTACGGGTATTCCAGCTTTCAGTATGAATTGACTCAGAATATAAAATTTGGCAACGATAAAAATGTTCTGGCTGTCCGGGTTGATGTGCAGCAACCATGTTCGCGCTGGTATTCAGGCGCAGGCATTTATCGGCATGTGCGGTTGACCGTAACAGACCCGATTCACATAGCACAGTGGGGAACGTATGTTACAACGCCGCAGGTATCTAAGAAGGAAGCGGCGGTTCGCGTTGAAACAATGATCCAAAATCAATCCACTTCGGCTCAACAGGTAATACTTGAGATTGTTCTTATGGATGATGCTGGAACCAAAGTGACCAATGACAGTGCTATGTTAACAGTGAAGGCGGATAGTATAGGCGTCTTCGAACAACTGCTCAAAGTACCAAAACCAAAATTATGGTCACTGGAAAAACCGCAACTGTACCGCGTTGAATCTAAAGTACGAACAAACGAGCGAACAATGGATGCCAGCGTCACATCTTTCGGTATCCGCACATTTGAATTTACTGTTGATAAAGGATTTTTCTTAAACGGCAAACATGTAGCTATCAAAGGTGTGTGCGAGCATCATGATCAGGGCTGCTTAGGAGCCGCAGTGCACAGGCGGGCAATTGAGCGTCAATTGGAAATCTTAAAAAGCATGGGATGCAACGCTATACGCATGAGCCACAATCCACCTGATCCTGCACTGCTTGATTTGTGTGACCACATGGGGTTTTTAGTTATGGACGAATCGTTCGATGAATGGAAACAATCAAAAACTATGTACGGTTACGGTCGGTTTTTTGATGAGTGGAGCGAAAGGGATCTGACGGACATGATTCATCGCGATAGGAACCATCCCAGCATTATTCTATGGAGCATCGGTAACGAAATTCCCGAACAGGAAAGTGCTAAGGCCTACGAAATGTCGAAGCGGCTTGTGGAAATCTGCCACAAGGAAGATCCGACGCGGTCTGTCACTTCGGCATGCAATTTAGCGGAATCAGCAGATAAAAACGGTTTTTCAAAACCGCTCGATGTGTTTGGCGTCAATTATCAATTGCCCATCTACCGAACATTGCAGGGGAAGGCGAAGTTGATCGCGTCTGAAACCGCATCGGCAGTCAGCACGCGCGGAGAATACAACCTGGTGCTGGATAATGGTATTCTGAAAATTGAAAATCAGCTCAACAACCAATGCACTTCGTACGACATAATCGCTCCCAATTGGGGCAATACGGCAGAATCGACCCTCAGGGCAGTTAAAGATGCTCCCTGGGTTGCGGGTCAATTCGTTTGGACAGGATTTGATTATATCGGCGAACCTTCACCTTTCCCATGGCCTTCAGTCAGTTCTTATTTCGGTATTGTCGATTTGTGCGGTTTTCCTAAAGATCGATATTACCTTTACCAGAGCCAGTGGACGGACAAACCTATGGTTCACATTCTTCCACACTGGAACTGGCAAGGTTACGAAGGCAAAGACATTCCGGTGTGGTGTTATAGCAATTGTGAGTCGGTGGAATTATTTTTGAATGGAAAATCACTTGGCGAAAAGAAATTCAGCGATACAAAAGATTTACATATTGTATGGAAGGTTCCGTATGCTGCCGGAACGTTAAAAGCAATTGCCAAAAACAACCGGAAGACAGTATGCACGGACGAAGTCCAAACAACAGGCGCTCCGGCAAGAATAGTATTGACGCCTGACCGGATCAAAATCAATGCAGATGGAGACGACCTTTCGAATATTAAAATTGAGATTGTGGACAGAGACGGATATGTCTGCCCCAATGCTGACAACTTAATTAAATTTAAAATTGAAGGAGAGGGCATCATCGCCGGCGTGGGGAATGGTAACCCCATCAGCCATGAATATTTCAAAGCTAACGAGCGAAAGGCATTCCACGGTCTGTGTCTTGCCGTGGTTCAATCGAAACGCGAACGAGGTACAATTCGTTTTTCAGCTGAATCCGAAGGTCTTCAGGCGGCTGAGGTTTTAATCGAGGTACAATAGGAAATTCGTGGAGATTTTTTAGAAGGATACCGAAGAAGAATTTAACAGAAATCAAATAAACTGGAGATAATTAATGAAGACTCTATTTGGTGCTGCTTTATTAAGTTTTCTTATAGGCAATTCTCTCGCGTTTAGTCAGTCAACTCGTAAGGAATCAGATGGAGTTATAGTTACTGCCCCAAAAGAAGTTAATGGAATTAAAAAATTAAGAATAAAAGTCTGGGATGATAACATCATTCAGGTTATATCATCACCGACGAACGAATTTTCCAGCCGGGAAAGTTTAATTATTCATGGAAGAAAAGAACTGTTAACTGAATGGAATTTCTCTGAAACAGAAAGCCAGTTGAATTTGTCGACTAACTCCATTACGGTGAAAATCGATAAGAATAACTTAAGAGTAAGTTTTTTCGATAAACACGGTCAGCAGATATTGACCGAGCATGATAAAGAAGCTCAAACAGCCAAAGATTTTTCAGAAAATTGCTTCCAGATCAAACAATCATTTCTCTGCTCAAACGGTGAAACCTTATACGGCTTAGGAAGTTTTCAGGATGCAGATATCGCTTTGAATGGTAAGAAGATAGCTTTATATCAAAAAAACAGAGAGGATGTTGTTCCTGTTATTATCTCTACCAATCACTACGGCTTGCTCTGGGAAAACTACTCGTACAGCGAATTCAACGATACAAGAGGAAACTATTATTTATGGTCGGACGTGGCAGATGAAATAAATTACTATTTCATGTATGGTGAAAAAATTGATAGCATCGTATCATTGTACCGTCAGCTTACCGGTAAAGCACCGATGTATCCTAAGAAATTTTTTGGCTACATCCAATCAAAGCAAAAATACAATACGCAAGATGAAATTATCTCTATTGTGAAAGGTTTTCGCGATAGAAAATTCCCATTAGATGTAATCGTTCAGGATTGGATGTACTGGCCGCAAGGGCAATGGGGTCAAAAATCTTTTAACCATAAAAATTATCCTGATCCTGCCCTGATGATGAAAGATATTCATGACATGAATACAAAAATAATTATTTCAATCTGGCCGAATATGACAAAAGGAACGCCGGATCAAATTGAGCTTGCCCAAATCCATGGCCTGCTGAATGACGATGAACATTTGAATGTCTTTATGCCTGAAGCGCGACAATTGTATTGGCAACAAGTTAATGATAGTCTTTTCTCAACCGGCATAGACGGCTGGTGGGCTGATTGTTCGGAGGGGTATGATTCTGACTGGGACTCACCATATTTTAAATTATCGAATGCCAGGTTGATTGACGCTAACATCGGGACACAAAAGAAAATGTTAGGTAGCGGCCGATATATCAATGCTTATGCTTTGATGCATACGAAAGGATTATACGAAGGCCAGCTTTCAACTAATTCAAGTAAGCGTGTCTATATTCTTACCCGTTCCTCATTTGCCGGGATGCAGAGGTATGGTGCAAGTTATTGGACAGGGGATGTATCTGCAAACTGGGAAGAATTTCGAATGCAAATTCCTGCAGGACTCAACTTCTGTATGACAGGAGTTCCCTATTGGACAACCGATATAGCCGGTTATTTTATCCAACATCAACCGGGCTGGTGGTTTGCTAACGGAGTATTTGAAAAAGGTCAGGAAGACGAAGGCTTCAAAGAGCTTTACACGCGCTGGTTTCAGTTCGCTGCATTTTGTCCGCTCTTTCGTGCTCATGGTGCTGATTTCCCGCGTGAACCATGGGCTTTTGGAACACCGGAATCGAAAACGTATAAGACATTACTCAAGTTTACCAATCTGCGGTATCGTTTAATGCCATACATTTATTCCTTGGCGTGGAAAGTTACAAGTAATAATTATACAATCATGCGTGCGTTGCCATTCGATTATCTGAGTGATACTCTCACTTATAATATCAACGATCAATTCATGTTTGGCCCATCATTCATGGTAAGCCCGGTCATTCGACCGTTGTATTATCATCCCAATAATATCAAAATCAATACAACGGACTATACTCGTGAAGTCTACCTGCCTAAGGGAACGCAGTGGTTCGATTTCTGGACAGGGAAGAAGTATGAGGGCGGTTCGAAAGTAAAAGCGGATGCTTCTTATGAGACCATGCCATTGTTTGTCAAGGCAGGTTCAATTATTCCGTTTGGACCTTTTATTCAATATGCTGTAGAAAGAGAAGATCCTATAGAACTCAGGATCTATCCGGGAGCTGATGGGGAGTTCACACTTTATGAAGATGAAAACGATAATTACAATTACGAGAAAGGAATTTATTCTCTTATAAAATTTAATTGGGATGATACAAAAAAAACCTTAACAATAGACTCGAGAAAAGGAGTATATCCTGGTATGCTCAAAAATCATACTTTTAATATTCTGTTGGTGAACGAACATAGAGGAACTGGAATTGAAACTTCTTCAAGGATTGACAAGATCATCGAATATTCCGGAATGAGAACCATAGTAGATTTTTAATATCAAAAACATATAAATGCTTCGTTAATCAGAATTTCCATATGTTTGGTTTCCTCATATTAAAATGTCCATGGAAATCAAAAATATAAAATAATTGTACTGACTGATATTCGAACTGATCTTGCCGACACATAATTCATGATTTTTTCCGGTATTTTTTCAGTACTAACAAATTTTTTAACAAGTCTAGTTTGAAAAAGGCGCTGACAATGATAATTGTTTTTGGAAGCAAACATTATTGAATTCACATTTAACCGTAATAAAAATGTTGATGTTCTTCACAATCAACTTGACCGTGTTCCAAAAAATCATTGTGTGATAATTGTTTAGAGAAGAAAAAAAGTGCCCCCAACCGCGTTCACATACCATTGATTGAGGAAAACATTGAGTGTTACAAGGTTGTTGAGTTATTATAAGGAGCGATCATGTCTAAAATATCGCTCCTATCTGGTTTACCAATTTATATCGTGGTGTTTTTTGTATTTCATTCAATTCGGTCGCTCAGGTTAAATACAAAGATATAGACACTGTTACCATTTATTATAAGTTCTATTCCACAACCTTCACAAAATCAAAGCACTTTCCGGTTGTAGTCAAGTATAGGTTAACAAAGGCAATGCTCGACTGTGAGCACAGATATCAACGTTCAAACAAATTCAAGCTAGATCCCGTTAATCCCTATCAAGAAATCCGGTATCGTTGAAGCATGCTCATTTAAGATTGATGTGACTCTCAATAGAAAACTGCAATTCTTTGAGGTGTCGATAGATTCTATAAGAAATCTATCAGGAATCGACTTAGGATAGAATTAACCCTCGGTGAATTCATTACGCAAGAGGCGTTACGTACAATGCGAAATGGCCGTTCATCACATTCTTGCAAAGCAGAACTAATTATCTAATTATCTTGTTTCCATAGTACAAACAATTTAAGGAGAAATACGATTTGAGCGGCAACACAGTAAAACTTCATAGGGTTCTCAAGACCACACCAGAGAAAATATATCGCGCCTTTCTGAATGCCGACGCTTTGTGCAAATGGCTTCCGCCGCATGGATTCACCGGTAAAGTTCACCACATCGATGCCACTGTCGGCGGTTCCTATAAAATGTCATTTGCAAATTTCAGCACTAGTCACAGCCATTCGTTTGGCGGTCAATACCTCGAACTCGTACCAAACAAACGCATTGTGCACACTAATATGTTTGATGATCCGAATATGCCTGGGACGATGAAGACCACAGTCACACTGAAGAAGGTCTCAGTTGGTACCGAATTGAGTGTTTCTCAGGAAGGGATACCCGATCCTATTCCTTTGGAAGCATGCTATTTAGGTTGGCAGGAATCGTTGGTGTTGCTTACTCAGTTGGTTGAACCAGACATCCCAGATTTATAGCTCAACAAAGAAGGAAGAGGTTCGTCTTTAATATAGGTACAAGTGAAGAGAAAGAACCGATTCGTTAACAATAAAAATTTTTATTAAATCAAATCCTTGAAGGAGGTAATCAGTGAATATTCTCTTGTGGGTTCTTCAAATCCTTCTCGCCTTGCATACCATCATGGGCGCGGTGTGGAAGTTTTCAAATTCGGAACAAACCGTGGGTTCCCTAAAAACGATTCCCCACGGAATCTGGCAAGCGCTGATCGTCATTGAGTTGCTTTGCAGCCTGGGCCTGATCCTCCCGGCATTAAATAAACACCTGGCGATCCTTGCGCCTATCGCAGCGATCTGCATAGCCGCGGAAATGTTGCTTTTTGCCGGCACAAATATTTTTTCCGGAGATCCGGATAACGGCAAAATGATGTACTGGCTAGTTGTAGCTGTATTTTGCGCGTTTATTGCTTACGGTAGATTTGTTC
Source organism: Ignavibacteriota bacterium (assembly GCA_963833465.1). GTDB lineage: Bacteria > Bacteroidota > Ignavibacteria > UBA10030 > UBA10030 > Fen-1298. The sequence goes on from CAWHXW010000003.1 coordinate 714,716, forward strand.
TAAAGCCATAAAAATAGTTGGCACCAAACAATGCATATTGAGTAAAATTCAAGCCGCAGATTAATATTTAAATATGAAAAATACTTTATGAGTTCATTCAAAACAACAAGAGCAATACCAGCTCCTCCAGAAAAGATATTCACTGCTTTGAGCAATCCAGAAAAGCTTGCAAAGTGGTGGGGCCCTTTAGGTTTTTCTAATACTTTTAATCAGTTTCAGTTTAAACCCGGTGGGAAATGATCCTTTGTCATGCATGGACCAGACGGTAAAAATTATCCGAATGAAAGCGAGTTCATTGAAATTATTCCAGATGAAAAGGTGGTCATTCAGCACATTTCAGAACCGAAGTTTATCTTAACCATTCTCATAACAGGTTCGCCACAAGGATCAATAATTCATTGGATACAAGAATTTGAAAATGCGGAGGTTGCAAAGAATATTGCACATATTGTAGAACCAAGCAATGAACAAAATCTTGATCGACTTACATTAGAAGTTTGTGGCAGTTAACCGGCTGTTCTCCGAATGAAAGAGGAATACCATGAGAGAACTTATCATCGCAGAATTTATCACGCAGGATGGTGTAATCCAGGCGCCGGGTGGTGTGAACGAAGATACAGAAGGTGGATTTAAACACGGCGGTTGGACACGGAGGTACTGGCATGATGACATCGGCACTAATTTCTTTCAAACAATGTCCAAAGCCGATGCACTCCTACTAGGTCGAAAGACTTGGCAAATTCACGGAGGCGCATTTGAATCGATGTCAGGCAATCCATTCGGAGATGCGATGAATAACATCCGCAAGTACGTGGTGTCCACAACACTGAAATCTGCTTCAGCTTGGCGGAACTCTTTCCTCATTGGCGACAATGTCGTCGATACCGTGCGCCAACTCAAGCAGCAAGCCGGCAAGAACATCCTTGTCGACGGGAGCAGCGTGTTGACACGAATGCTGATAGAAAATGATTTGGTTGATGAATACAGCCTGCACGTCTATCCTCTCGTGCTAGGGAGTGGCAAGCGATTGTATCCGGAAGGAACACGTCTCAACTTGACTTTGGTGGAGGCATCACCCCTACCGACTGGCGTGGTGTTTTTGCGTTATCGGCGTGGGACATAGGGCGGAGCCAAATCTCTTTGTATAAACAAAAGTTGCCGTCCAACTAGTGGCTCCTGAAACTTAACCACCTTAAACACCTGCATCTATGTTTATAATCAAACACGCGCAATGCGCGTGATAGTAATGGGCATCCGGCTGTCAGGGTTTTTTAATGAAAAGTTCTCGTTTGCCTATTGTTTCTTAGTTCATCTCGCTTTAAATTAAAAGCATTCAATAGCTAGGACTAACAATTTCTCGGAGGGAATCTTTTAAATTCTTATACATTTTCCCGACTACAACTGCCAATGAAGAATTTACGAAGAGTGCGAGTCAGCAAACACACGATTGGGCAATCGCCGAAAGAATCGCCAAAAATATTGTGGCGGAGTATGGATTGAAATAGAAATAGAGATAAAGATTGTGGAGGGGAAATAGTAAATGGCAGACTCAACTGATCTTTACCCCAAAAAGCGGACATCAAGTTAAGACATAGTTAACTGTAATTCAAATTGCATCGGTGAAAGATTACCAAGTGTAGAATGCAATCGATGTTGATTGTAAAATGTTTCAATGTATTCAAAGATACTTGTTCGTGCTTCTTGTCTGGTATCATAGCGATGAAAATAAATATGTTCTGTTTTCAGAGTATGGAAAAAGCTTTCGGTAACAGCATTATCGTAACAGGATCCTGATCTTCCCATACTCAAGTGCAGCATCTGTTCTTTGGCAAGAGATCGTAATTCAGTACTGGCATACTGAGAACCTCGATCGGAGTGAAGAATCAAATCCTCTGAAGGTTGTCGCCAGTAAAGCGCTCGTTTAACAGCCGTGGTGACTACGCTTGCTGTGAGTCGTGAGCTTACTTCCCAACCAACGATCATTCGGGAACACAGGTCCAAGACCACAGCCAGATAGACCCATCCTTCGCGTGTCCAGATGTAAGTGATGTCCGATGTCCAGACACGGTTTGGTTGATGAACAATAAATTGTCGCTGCACTAAGTCTGGAGCCATCACTTGAGTGGAGCGCGAATGAGTCGTGACTCTGAATCGACGTACCATCTTTGCTCGAATGCCGTGTAAACGCATCAAACGTGCAACACGCTTGTGATTGCAGCAAAAACCCTGTTGACGTAGAGCATCACACAGTCGTGGGCTTCCATAGGTTCTATGGCTGCGTTGATGGATCTCTGTCATACGTTTCAAGAGTTCTTGATTCTGCGTCTCTCGTGCAGAAATGGCTGACTGCTGCCAGGAATAATACGCGCTGCGGGACACCTGTAACACAGCACACAAACGCTTGACGTCTATCCGGTGCTGATGGTCGCGAATGAATTGATACTTCATCATTCGTTCTTTGAAAAGTAAGCCAGGGCTTTTTTTAAAATGTCACGTTCCTGACGAGCCTGTACAAGCTCGCGTTCCAGACGACGAACGTATTCTTCGTCTGGCTTCATATGTCCTTTACCCGGAAAGGCTTGTTCAGGATCGGCTGCATGTTCACTTTTCCATCGATACAGAAGTTCTGGTCGTATGCCTAGCTCTCTTGCTACATCAGTGATTTTGCGATTATGATCTTCTATCAATCGAAGAGCATCAAGTTTAAATTGTGCGTCGAATCTTCGACGCTGTTGTCTTTCTGACATCTGGACACCTCCTGACTGAATATACTATCTTTTCTTGGTGTCCGAAATATGGGGTAAGGATCAGTACTATCTTACATCTTGCTACTCCTTGGAATAAACACATTAAACTATCTGCCTAATTCTATATTCCCATGGTGACATTTACTTTTGAGGCAACAGGAATCTCAGGGAACGTGTTCGAGGGAGAGTTTAAGTTCTTGAATGATCAGCTTGCCTAAAAAATGGAACAGACTAAAAATATTAGCAAGCGGGCAGCCCCATCTTTTGTTAACTGATAACTTTAGTTATTCATTAACATCAGTCCTGCAAAATGCATGGGATTTCCGCTTTGATTTATTATTATTTTAGAAACGTTAACTTCTTCACCGCACTATAATTGCCTGCTGACAGCCGGTAAAAATATATTCCGCTGGCAAACTTGGACACATCGAACTTGACTTCATAACTGCCCGCTTCTTTCACTTCGTTCACAAGCGTTGCCACTTCCCTGCCGATGATGTCATATACTTTCAAGGTCACAACATGTTGTGACACTACGGCGGGAATATCATACGCAATTATTGTGGTGGGGTTAAACGGATTCGGATAATTCTGATGCAGAGCAAATTCTTTCGGAACTGCTATCGTCACTTCTGCTTCACTCGAATATTTATACGACCCGCTGTTATCGATCTGCTTCAATCGATACGCATACGTTCCCGATGCAACGCTTGCATCCGTGTAGCTGTAACTATGCGCACTGCTGCTCGTGCCGTTGCCTTTCACAAACCCAACCTTTGTCCACTCCACGATTCCACTACTCACAGACTCAACGACTCTTCTCTCCACATCAAATCCATAATTATTTACTTCTGTTGCTGTCTTCCATGCAAGTGTTGCTGCATTCTTCAATACAGTAGCGGTAAAAGAAGTAAGTTCTACCGGCAAAACATCGGTGGAAGGAATAATCCAGCCATCGGTCGTGCCGCCATCTAATGTAAAGTTTGTCAGTGTGCCGTTATTAGCGTTGCTCGTTTTATCAAATGCTGTGGTACCAAAACCATCACTCAATGGATAGTATCCAACCAATCCAGTTTCGTTACCGACAAGATGTTTATGCATATTGTCATTTATTTGTTGAGTTGTACGTCCACAATTCCAAACACGCACCTCTCGTATCAATCCTTTATAAAAATTACCTGCTGTTGGATGTTTTCCTATGTACAACATTTCGGTAGACCCTACATCCATCCCAGAAGCAGTACTCCATCCGGCAATACTTCCATCAACATATAACCAATAATTGCCGTCAACCACCAATGCAACGTGATGCCAAGAACCATCTGTAATTACAGAAGAGGATGATGTACCAGTCCATCCTCCATCTGTTCTTACATTAACAGCAATATAACCATCATTCTTTATCTCCACATCGCAACCGTGGTCGCTGCCATCATCCATTCGAAGTATTTCTTGATATAATCCTCCGTTAGCTTCGGCTTTAACCCATGCTTCAAGTGTTACGGCATTTGTTGCGTAAGCGGTATTTAACGTGTTGCTGATATAGGAACTTGAACCGTTAAATTGCAATGCAACAACATTATTATCAAATGTTACTCCACCGGATAACGTGCCGGTATTACCATTGCCGGAGTTATCGTTTGCTGTAGTACCGGTACCCTCATTGAGGCGATAATTGGCAAGCAAATCCGTTTGAGAACTTATATACGATTGCATATCGCTTTGAATATCTGTTTGTGCCTGAGCAATATCCCACACACGCACATCGGCAATTTGTCCGGTAAAAAAGCTACAATACTGACTATTATCATCACGAAATCTTGCACCGATGGATAAAGGTGTGGTATTTGTAATGTTAACATAAGATGCAAACGGTCCGTCTCCATCAAAAGGCAGACGCGTACCATCAATATATAAGCGGATCGTATCATCGGTTGCCCGCGTAACATGCTACATGATGCCAATTTCCATCGTGAACATTTGTCGTAGCTGCACAATAATTATAGTTAACATTATCATCCAACTCTATCCCAATGGAATTACTGCCGGTAATGAATTGGAAAAAATTTCCGCCGCTTGCCGCAGCTCTTTTCCCAACAATACATTGCGTAGCCGTTGATGTTGTTTTGATCCAAGCTTCAAGCGTGAATGTACCTGTACCAAAATTACCAATCGAAGTATTGCCAGCTGCAACATATCCTGTACTACCATCAAAAGTTGCATAATGTAATGGACCGGTTGCGGCATGTGCAATAGTAACGCTGCACAGCACGATAAAGAAAAACAGTAAACGAATATTTTTCATTTTAACTCCTGTTAGGTTTATGAATAGTGATTCGATAAAAGAACGTTATGAATTTGTTATTATACATTACGGCGTACGAATTGCACTTAATAATGCAAGATTCTTGTATAACGAATTTATAAACAACAATGATATTTTATATCACACTTCGATTATATTGGTTTCCCCAAAAAATCGTCGAAGCAACTTTATCAAAGTTTGATGCGTTAATGTAACCAAAAACACATGTGGATGCAAATGAACCATTTGGGAATAATGTAAAAAAAATGGAGCGTCTCACAACGCACCTTAATTATTCTGCTTTATCACGTGTCTGTTAAATGCCTCCGGATATTCTTCCTTTTACCTAAGCCCTAAAATCTACTCCTACTTCATCAACACCAATTTTTTTGTTTGTGTGAACGATCCAGCTGTCAGCTTATAAAAATACACTCCGCTTGCAATACGCGATGCATTGAATGTTACTTGATAACTTCCTGCAACCTTTGTTTCGTTCACAAGTGTTGCCACTTCTCTTCCAATCACATCATACACTTTCAACGTTACCAATTTCTGTGATCCCGATGCGGGAATATCATATTGGATCGTTGTTGTCGGATTAAACGGATTCGGATAGTTTTGTCCTAACGCATAACTTGTCGGCAGATTCACTGTTACTTCCGCTTCGCTTGAATACTTATACGCGCCGCTATTATCGATTTGTTTTAATCGATATGCGTATGTGCCGGATGAAATGTTCGCGTCAGTATAGCTGTAGTTGTGTGGAGAATTACTTGTGCCGTTGCCTGCAATGAATCCAACTTTCGTCAAACTGTTAGTCTGAGCTGTTATCGAAGACTGACTGCTTACAACTCTTCTCTCTACTTCAAAGCCGTAATTGTTTGTCTCTGTTGCTGTCTTCCAACTTAACGTTGCCTTGTTGTTTGCTGCTGTTGCCGTGAACGAAGACAGTTCTACCGGTAATGCCGCATCGGTGTTGGAACGCAAGCGCGGCGTATACCCGCTCACGATCTCCCAGACAGTTGTAAAATTCCAGCCAGTATAGTTTGATTGTATTTTCATTTGTGCAGTGGTTAAACCGGCTGTGTCGGTACAAGTAGTTCCGCCATCATCAGATCCTATTCCTATGGCGCAAATTGTTTCCTTATTCCAGTAACTGTTTGCTATATTTGCACCATCGGTTTCTCCAGTGAGACCGCCAACATTACTAACACCTGTCAGTGTACCGCTGGTATAACATTGACTAACCGATCCATCGTTATATCCGATCAATCCACCGACATCAGTATTGCCGATAACACTATCGCGTGTATAACATTGGCTAACCGATCCATCGTTATATCCGATCAATCCACCGACATCAGTATTGCCGATAACACTATCGCGTGTATAGCATTGGCTAACCGATCCATAATTATTTCCAATCAATCCACCGACATTATTTGCTCCACCAGCCAACACAGTCCCTGTTGCAAAACTTTGTGTTACTGTTGCATTATTATTAGAGATCAACCCGCCGACATAATAATCATTTGATACAACACTATCGCTTGCAGAACAGTTCGTAACGTTTCCATTATTATAATATATTAATCCACCAATATAACCACTTGATGATGCAACATATCCTGATGTATGGCAATTGGTAACTATATATTCATTGTCACATAGAAGTCCACCGATACCCAATTCACCAAGGATATAAACGTTTTTGAGTGTGATATTTTGTAACGTTCCGTAATTAGTATTTATCAATCCAAGATTATCATCAGAGCTTCTATTGATGGTCATATTCTTAATGCTAAAGTTCTGTCCATTATATGTGGAGTCAATTGTGCCGATCGTCTCCCATCCCAATCCATCTCCATAATCGAAGCTGCCTAAATCAATATCATTCATTTGCACATAATTGTAATCGGGAAACGCTCGTATGTTATCTAATTGACCGGCATCGGTAATATGATAGGGATTGGATGAGGAACCATCTCCGACATCGAACCCTACCATGCGTCCATTCAGATTTCCGCAAGCATCGGTAACAGTACTGCCGTTGTTGTAACTGGATGCGTCACAATGATACAAGGCAAGTGTATTCGCGTCAACAGTAAATGCATGAGCAGGAACAGTATAACTACTGCCGGAATAACGAACAATATTCGATATCCGGAATTCATCGATCGTTCCGTTAAAATATTTGGTGTATGCGGAATGCCTGCCGACAAAGAGCTGTGCCTTATTCGATTCAAACGAAAAAGTAGAGGGTGCTGTATAAGAATTTGCAAGAGTGCCGTCGACGTAAAGGTATAAACTTTGACCATCCACAATACCGGCAATATGATGCCATTCACCATCGCATACATCGACATTTGTTGTAGAACAAGAAGGCCACGAATCATTATCCGGAGTATATGCATTTAGCATTACATTACCATCGGACGCAATTTGTAATTCACAGCCGTCATCGATAATGCTGCCGCTACTTGTGCCGTCGCTGCGTAGACGCATAATTTGTTGCGTGCTGCCTGTTCCATCTGTTTTAATCCATGCTTCAACGGTGACAGTGTTTGTATTCAATAACGTTGAAGAAGCAGTAGAAAAATATTGTGTGCCATTCAACGACATGGAATTATTAAATGGTTGAGATAATACCATTGCCGAAGTGAGAATAAGCGATAGTAGAATATAAAATATAGAAATCAATAACCATTGCAACCTTGACATAGTTTACTCCTTTGTCCTTGTTGAGTTTATAAATATTATGAATTTTTATTTGTACAGATGCACGACTGTGTACGTTCTTACCATTGTGCATTGCTCTTTTGAATAATCAACGACACTAATATCAGCGATAAAAATCGATAAAACATTTTTTTTATTAAACGACTCCTTTTATTAGCTTCACCAGAAAAAAGGACACAATTCTATTTTTTTAATACCCATACACTGTTTGAATTGCTCCATAGAATGTAATATTTCTTCCGTCATTCTTCAACTGGCAACATTATCAAAGGTCTCATGATTTAGGCAGAGGAAACTTTGGCAAGGTTCTCAAAGCGTTCTTGCGGATGCTTATCACCTTACTCCTTTTGTTCTTGGCGCAAAAAAGATATCAAATGGAGTTGAAAAAACTCCACAAACACCGAAGGAATTTGCTCTATTGCAGAACTATCCAAATCCATTTAACCCATCAACGAACTTACAGTATAACTTGCCGGCTCGGTGCACTGTGCGACTTGTCATTTATAATATCTTGGGTCAGGTTGTGAATGAACTAATCAATACCGAACAACAAGAAGGGTTTCAATCTATAGTCTGGAATGCGAACGTGGCATCAGGGATTTATTTCTACCGCATTGAGGCGACTTCGTTGGATAATTCCAATAAGAGATTTGTAGATACGAAGAAGATGTTAGTACTCAAGTGAGCTTTGCGATAGATTGTTCTCATTGCCCCAGACATTCACCTTCCGGGGCTTTTGTTTTGCAAAAAATACTGCAAACCATATCCTATCAAACTGTTTCCCGATACTGTCCTTTCTCGAATAGGATTTTCAAAGACGGCGCAATCGTTGGAGCAAAAGTTCCTGGATTGCCGAGTCATCAGCGGATCTATTTCTTCGAACCTTTCGAGCTCTGAATTTCTCCATTCCTTGTTTATTCTTTTATTGAGCCTGCGAAATCGATAGAAGTGAACTAAGCGCAACTTAGATAAATTCTTATTCCTTGAACTTGTCTCATCCTAAACGAAATATCCATTGAATCCGTAATCTCAGTTCAACCTTGAGATATCACATTTCGATTTCGCAAGCGTTTCTTTCTGCCACTTTCTTTGCGCTCAAAGAAAGTGGCGAATAAGTTTCCTCTCTAACAATCGCACTGACCGATTATTACCTGTATTCCGACCTTTCCTCGTTTTTCCTCTATGACAGCGTTCGTCCTGTGGGTCTATTCAATTTACAGCCCCGTTCTCGCACCGCCTGCCAGCCGAACAGCATTGGTGGCAGGCTGGCATGCCTTTCATCCCGCATCGCGGGATGTCTTATTTCAATTTTCTTGTTCACGATTTCAGTGGGAAAAAGTCAACCGTCGGCTGAAGTCCTCAACATCGAAAAGGTCGATGCTCAATTTATCAAAATTAAAAAGAGCCGGAGGCCTGCTAATGTGTCCCGCGGAAGTGGGACACAACTTAAAATTCAGATTCGTACACATTCAAAAACGGCGATACCGCAAACCTGTATCGCCGTCTAAATACAATAGAAATAAAAGAAAAAAACAATAAAAAAGGGGACTACGTTCTTCTTAGGATTGCTGATTATTTTTTTGTATTACCGCAAAATTCATTTTCCATTCGTCAGTATCTTCTGTTACAAATTTTATAGATTCTATTACCCAACCATCGGCAAATATTCTTTTTAGTTCATTGTCTGAAATACCACCACCAGGAGATGAAGGGTCATCTTTAAAGTAAAATACATATAATCGTCCTTCTGAATTTAGAACGTGCTTAAGTCCATTTGCATATTTTTCCCTATCATAAATAGCATGAAGCAAACCACTATCAATAACAGTATTAAATTTAATATCCCATTCATCTAAGGTTACAGCATCCTTAACCATAAATTCAACAGGCAAATTGCGTCCTTCAACTTTTGATTTAGCTCTTAGGATAGCATTTTCAACAAAATCAATTCCAATAACCTTAAGTCCACGTGATGCAAAGAAAATTGAAGTGTCACCCGTTCCACATCCTGCATCAAGTACTGGTTCAACGACCTGGTCGGCAATTTCAATGAATGGTTGTTTCGGTCTGCCAATATCCCACACTGGTGAATTTCCATCTTCGTAGTGTTCAGCAAATCCTTTTAGGGCTTCAGATGGATCAAATTTTTCTTTTTCATTTGTTATCATTTTAAACTTCTCCTGAATTTTATTATTGATTCGATTTTATTTTCTAATTCCATAATACTCGGTCCTTTTTGCCAAAGAGAACACAGAGGACACAGAGCAAGATGTGGAGGTTAGCCTGTGGAACCATCTCGTCTAACCGCTATCGATGTCGCCTGTGGAATACCTTCACCTGCGAAAAGTCCGCCCGGTTAAACCGTTGAACGCACAGCGAAAAGAAAAGTATTCCTATCAGAACGACTATTATCAGTGCTATTTGCGGTGTCACAATAAAGCCGCCGACGTCGAATGCTGTGCCGTTATGCAGCATCGCGGCTTCTGTCATTCCTTCCATTTCAAGCGCGACAGAACGGAATGCCGACGTGGTGTAGGTGAGTGGATTAAGATAGATGACAGGACGGAGAAAACCCGGCAGCACTGTAGTTGGTATGTATGCTCCGGATAGAAACGTCAACGGCATGGCGATAACCGATATCATTACCTGAAACGTTGAAGAATTCTTCGACAATGTCGCAAGGTACAATCCTATGGATGCAAAGGTGACGCCTACAACCACCATCACTGCTCCCATCTCTATAAAATGGAAGAGATCAAGCTTCAGTCCTATAAAAAGACCGATTATGACGATCAGCATTCCCTGCAGGACGGAAATCACTGTTGCAGACGCAATCTGTCCCAAAGAGATCTGCCACCGCGCAATGGGTGCCACCATGATTTCTTTCATAAAACCGCTGGCAACGTCTTCAATAATATGCATGGAATTATTCAGTGCCGATTGAAACACCGTCATGATGATGATGCCCGATATGAGATAACTCATCGGGGCTGCAATGCCGGTTGACGCTGCTTTCATAACAAAGGAAAAAATGAACAGGAAGAATCCGGACATGAAGAGCGTGAAAAAGAATCGCATTTTATCACGGCTGAATGCCGTCAGATTTCGGAGGAGAATCGCTTTAATGGCACGCATTATTTCCGAATCTCCTTCCCTGTAATCGCGATGAAGACATCATTCAATGTTCCTTTGTGTACTTCAAAATCAATAATGGAATCCTTCCACCGTGAAAGCAAATCCAGCGTCGCAGTGATGCTTCCGGATTGGACCATGAATACATCGTCCTTCTCGCTGAAAGCAATTTCATTTTTTTGAAGGTACTCCTGCAACCCAATACCGTCAGAGGTTTTTATTTTCACGATGTCCGATGTATGCATGCGCTTTAAATGTGAGGGCGTATCGAAGGCGACAATTTTTCCATGGTCAATGATGGCAACCTTGTCGCAGATTTCCGCCTCGTCCATATAGTGCGTTGTCATGAAGATAGTCATGTTCTTCTGCTTCTGCACCGTGCAGATGTAGTCCCAGATATTTGCCCGCGTCTGCGGATCCAATCCGGTTGTCGGCTCATCCAGGAAAAGCACTTTAGGGAAATGCACCAATCCACGGGCAATTTCCACCCGCCGCTTCATGCCGCCTGAGAGACTTTTCACCATCGCCTTTTGCCAATCCAGAAGACCAACAAGGTCAAGAGCAAAACCGATGCGCTCCCGGACTTCCTCTTTGGGAACATTGTAAAAATCACAGTGCAGAGTCAGATTCTCTTCCAAAGTCAGATTACTATCGAGCGTCAATTCCTGAAAGACAATGCCGATATCCCTGCGTACTTTTGCCTGATCGGTATTGACATCATGTCCGGCAATTTTCAACGTACCACTTGTTTTCTCAAGAATGGTGCACAGTGTGTTGATGGTTGTTGTCTTTCCCGCCCCGTTCGGCCCCAGGAAAGCAAAGACGGATTCCTCGTCCACATCAAAGGAGATATTGTCGACCGCGAGTTGATCGCCGTAGGCTTTTGTGAAATTATGAACTTCAATGATTTTTGACACGGTACAAGTTTCTCCAATTTTTAATTGCTGCTGTATGAATCATTTGATGCAAAAACCGCGTAGAAGGATGTCTCGGTCTGGACAGAATAAAAGACCGCTTTCGGAATCGGCACGAATTGAGAAGACTATTTCTCTTCTTCTGCATCGCCTTCCGTCCGAAAGTCATGCCAGCGGTGGTGAAGTCTATTCTTGAATTTTTCGCGCTCTTCCGGTGTCATTGCCGCCAGGCGCTGTTCGAGCTTGTACGACAATTGCTCATGGCGCCAATTGTGCCGGTCATGTCCCCAGCCCCGCAACAGGATATGCGAAAGCACAAGCAGCCCGATGGCTTGCCAATACGAGATCACAGGACCTTTAAACAACTCCGGTACGAGTGCATTCCATAACAACATAACAACGCAACCAATGACAAAGACGGCGATGATGGCGATCGCCAGCATTTTTCCCGCTCTCAACAACCACTTGCTCTTCATAGTATTCTCCTTTTTAAAATTCGTTATATATTTGCTTCAACGCCTCTCGGAGATACAGAACCGCATATCTTTTGCGGGAGATAAGTGTGTTAATGCTCTCTCCGGTCATCTCCGCAATCTCCTTAAAGCTCCTGCCTTCCAATTCATGCATGATGAAAACATCCCGCTGTTCTTCCGGTAGATCGTCGAGCGCCTCGGTAAGCGCTTCCCACACCAACGCGCGGCCAAAAACTTCATCCGGTTCCTGTCCGGGATCGAAAAGAAAATCTTCAGGATTTATTGGAAGTCCCGTCTCCTCATCCAGCGGAATCGAACCATGGTGCTTTCGCCTTCTGTACCAATCGACAATTCTGTTTCGCGCGACGGCAAAAAGCCACGATGACAGTTTTTCAATCGGCTCCGTTATGTTGTAATACGAAAGAAGCTGATAAAAAACATCCTGAAGAATATCTTCGGCATCCTCTTCCGTTTTCACGCGTTTGCGAATGAAGTCGAACAAACGCGAGTGTTGGCTCGTGATGACCGCCTCCACCGCGATATTGCGTGTCTCTGATGTTCGAGGTTCTACTGTCAAAGAATATCCTTTATAAAGAGTAGACGTTTTTAACTTCAGAATATTGTAATGATAACGAGAATTAATGAAAGAAAGATGGTGCGACGAATTGCCATATGCGGGGACAGCCAACCTTAGCTTTCCTCGGTTTTTCCTCTGTAACAGCGTTTGTCCTGTGGGTCTATACAATTTACAGCCCCGTTCTCGCACCGCAAGCCTTTCATCCCGCTTTCAGCGGGAATTCAACCACTCACTTGTGCAGCTCTGCTCCTCACTCACACCGGACAAAAGGTTCCCCTGAGCGAAGTCGAATAGACACACTTTTATCAAATCGTCCATATACAACTTTGACTGAAGTTCTCTATTACCAAAAGTTGGCATAAAGAGTATAGAAAATATTATTACAGCATGGAGGAATTCGAAATGATTACAGCAGAATTCACTCAAGAGGAAGTTCAATCCCTCATTCAATCGCTTGAAGCAGAGCGTGACCAATATCTCAAGGACTTTGGTTCAAACAGATTCAGTTTCGTTCGTGAAATTGCCGAACGAGTTGTTGAACAAAATAATCGGTTTATTCAAAAACTTGAATCGCTGATAGAAGAAAGAGTAACCATATAACTGTGAGCACAAATCTTCAAAAGAAAATCACCTTATCAACCTATTCTTCCATATTCGCACAACTGATTATTGTATTATTCTCGTCCATTACCATCACATGTATTTCTCTCGACAGTTTGTTTAAGTTTATGCTTGCATGAAGAAAAGATAGTTATTATATTTCGTTAGTTGACGAAATGAAGGAGTAACTATGAAACGTGATTATGTCAATATCTTCAAAGCTCTCAGCGATCCCAATCGAATCCGTATCGTCAAGATGCTTGCAGAACGGGAATTGTGTATGTGCGAGATTCGAGAGGTGCTCGATCTTTCAAATTCGACCGTATCAAAACATTTGACAATCCTCAGAGATGCAGGTCTTTTGCTCGATACAAAGGATGGCAAATGGGTGAATTTTCGGCTGAATGATAAATCGGAAAACATATTCATCCGATCATTAATTAGGCTTATTAATAAATCATTCGACGATGATGAGTCAATTCAGGAAGATGCAGTTAAACTTCAGAGAGTGAATCGTAAAAAGATTTGCAAAATCTAATCTGCGAAAGGAAAGAAAATGATTATTAAAGTATTAGGGTCCGGCTGTATGAATTGTCAAACACTAGAAAAGCGAACGAACGAAGCGTTACTGGAATTGAACCTCGAAGCTGTCATCGAAAAGGTTCAAGACTACCAGAAAATCGCTTCCTACGGCATCATGCGGACACCCGGATTAGTCATAGACGAAAAGGTTGCCATAGCCGGTTTTGTGCCTACCGTAGAAAATCTTAAAGAGATTCTTATGGAGCACCGGGGTTCATAATGAAGAAGTTGATTGAGCAATATCTGTTTAGCACAGCAACGATTCTTTTGCTGCTCTGGGTTATTCTGTATACAGCGTTGCAGCCTCTTGCAGACGCATTTATTTCTTTGACAGGATTAGTCCAATGCCAACGATTGACGGAAGCCGTAAGATTCTTTGTTTACGAAGTGCCGAAAGTAATATTGCTTCTTACACTTGTGGTTTTTGCAGTCGGTATTGTGCGGACATATTTTTCCCCGGAACGTACTCGAAAGATGTTAGGTGGAAAATCTCTCTTTACAGGCAATGTCCTGGCAAGCATGCTCGGCATTGTCACTCCGTTTTGCTCATGTTCAGCAATCCCACTATTCATTGGTTTCGTGGAGTCTGGAATCCCTCTTGGTGTCACATTCTCTTTTCTCATTGCAGCGCCAATGATCAATGAAGTGGCCATTGTATTGTTATTCGGCTTATTCGGCTGGCAGACGGCACTGCTCTATGTGAGCACCGGTTTGCTCATTGCTATCACTTCCGGTTATTTCATTGGCAGGTTGAAGGTTGAACGTTTCGTTGAGGATTGGGTCTATCGGATCCATTCCAATACTGCTTCACCGGAAGAAACAGTACAAACATTCCGTAATCGGATGCACTCAGGATATGACGCAGTAAAAGATATTGTTGGAAAAGTATGGCCATATCTTCTTGTTGGTATTGGCGTCGGAGCAGGCATCCATGGTTTTGTGCCGGAGAATTTCATGGCCAGTCTTATGGGAAAGTCCGCTTGGTGGTCAGTTCCCATTGCTGTTCTAATTGGTGTTCCACTTTATTCAAATGCAGCCGGGATTATCCCTGTCGTACATGGACTGCTTGAAAAAGGTGCATCGCTTGGCACAACGCTTGCGTTCATGATGTCGGTGATTGGTCTCTCATTGCCCGAAACAATTATTTTGCGGAAAGTTTTAAAAATGCCGTTGATATTCATTTTTGTTAGTGTCGTTGCAGTGGGAATTATCATCGTAGGGTATGTATTTAATCTTGTGTATTAACATTAAGACAGGAATCTACAAATGAAAGTCCAAATACTCGGTTCAGGCTGTGCAAAATGTAAAACGCTTGAACAAAAAGTCCGATCATTGAATGACAAACATCAACTTAATCTGGAAGTCGAAAAAGTGACCGATCTGCAGGAAATTATGAAATTCGGTATTCTCGCTACTCCTGGCTTAGTCATTGATGGTGCTGTGAAGAGTTCAGGATCGATTCCTAAGGACGAACAACTACTTTCTTGGTTGAGTGAGGCACATAAATGAAAAGACAAATAGTATTATTTCTGATTTTAAGCATCGCTTTTGGTTCGGCGATATTTGCACAATCAAAGAAAACCACTAAGAAAACAAAACCAACTTCTGTAACGAAAGATACCAGTGCAACAGTTGCCAAGCCGCTTATAACATTTGTTGAACTCGGATCGGTAAATTGTATTCCCTGCAAAGCCATGCAAAAAGTGATGAAGGCCGTTGAGGAAAAATACGGCAGTCAAGTCAAGATAGTATTTTACGATGTATGGAAAGAAGAACAAGCGCATTTTGCAAAAGACTATAATATCCGCTTGATACCAACGCAGGTCTTTCTTGATGCAAACGGTAAAGAGCTTATGCGTCATGAAGGATATTTCCCAGAAAAAGAGATTGATGTTTTTCTACAATCGAAAGGTGTGAAACCTATTTCCAATGGAAAAGGATAACTGATGGAATCTCTCTTCACAACACTCACGGAAGCTCTATACGGAAACCTTGCACTTGCATTGCTTGCTTCCTTTTCATGGGGAATATTAAGCATACTTCTAAGTCCGTGTCATCTATCGAGTATTCCACTTATCATTGGTTTCCTCACATCAAAGAACGAGAAAAAGACCTCACGGGGAGTACTTCTTGCTTTCGTTTTCGCTGTTGGAATCTTGCTGACAATCGCTGTTCTCGGAATAATCACTGCATCTCTCGGAAGAATTATGGGAGATGTTGGTGCATATGGAAAATATGCCGTTGCAGTTGTTTTCTTTATCGTTGGATTGTACCTGATGGACATTATTCGTCTTCCTGATACAGGAGTGAATCTACGTCCCATACAGACTCGTTCAGTGCTCTGGTCTGCATTTGTTCTCGGATTGATATTCGGAATAGCCCTTGGTCCGTGCACGTTTGCATTTATGGCACCGGTTCTTGGTGTAGTGTTTCAATTGTCAAATACTAATGTGATAGCTGCCGGAGTTCTGCTTCTTTCATTCGGACTTGGGCATTGCAGTGTTATTGTCGCAGCTGGCGGACTTGCATCCCGAGTTCAATCATATCTCGATTGGACGAATAGATCAAATATTGTTTTATGGATAAAACGCATAGCTGGCTTTCTTGTTATTCTTGGCGGAATCTATACTTTCTATTCATCATTCTAAAGGAATATCAAAATGGAAAATAAGAAAACGAATATTGCTGTGGTAACAGATGACGGATTGACCATCAGTCAGCATTTCGGAAGAGCAAAGTTCTATGAAGTATTATTTGTCGAAAATGGTTCAATAATCAAAAGAGAACGTCGTGATAAAATCGGCCATCACAATTTCGCCCATGAAGAACATCATCATCATTCCGATGGTCAGCACGGTCATGATGAGGCATCTCATAACAAGCACGTCAGTATGGCGGAGGCGATTAAGGATTGCCAGATTTTACTTGCACGCGGTATGGGTAACGGAGCGTATCAAAGCATGCTTCAATTACACATCAAACCTGTTGTGACGGACATTGCACAAATTGATGAAGCTGTGCAAGCTGTTATAGCCGGAATCATAATAGATCACACTGAAAAATTACATTAAAGGGAGATTCGGAAATGGAACAGTTGACAATTGGATTTATTGGCGGCGGTCGTGTTGCAAAGATCATTTTAAAGGGATGGAGCCGCGTCGGAAAACTTCCAAACAAGATCGTTGTGAACGATAACAATGCAGATGTTTTGAATAAATTGAAAAACGAATTTCAACTTATAGAAACGGTAGTTGGCAATGCTAAAAAACCAGCAGCTTGCGATATTGTTCTTATTGGACTTCACCCGCCTGTCGTGAACGACGTACTGCAGGAAATCAAATCAGTAGTAAATCCATCAGCAATTGTAATATCATTAGCTCCAAAAATATCAATTGCTAAACTCTCTGAAGGACTCGGTGGATTTAAAAACATTGCTCGTATTAATCCAAACGCCCCCTCTGTTGTAAATGCCGGATACAATCCGGTTGCATTCTCCAGCACTATAAGTGAAGATAAAAGGAAGACAGTGTTTGAACTGTTCGGCATACTAGGTGATTGCCCTGAAGTGCCGGAAGAATTGCTCGAATCATTTGCCATCATCACGGCTATGGGACCAACATATTTGTGGTTCCAACTGTACGAATTGCAGGAACTGTCAAAATCATTTGGCATATCGGATAATACTCTTAAGGATGCCATTCCAAAAATGCTTAACGGTGTCGCAAAGACAATGTACGAATCTGGGTTGACACCGGCCGAAGTTATGGATTTAGTACCTGTCAAACCGTTAGGTGAAGAAGAAACCACGATCAAAGGTTTTTATCAGAACAGGTTGAATGCACTATACAAGAAGTTAAAGAATTGAAAAAAGTTAACAATAAGGTAACTTCTCTCCACTGGTTATTCCTATTATATTAAAATGGCGGAATGTAGTCGAACATGAGTGACAGACTTAAAATATTTCCGCAGGAATATTCAATGGAATCATTAAATCGTTAAGGAGATACTATGGAGAAAGAAAAAGTTCTTTTCGTTTGCATTCATAATAGTGCAAGAAGCCAAATGGCCGAAGCGCTTTTAAACCATCTCGCAGGAGATCGGTTCATTGCTGAAAGCGCGGGACTCGAACCGGGCAAACTCAATCCTCTTGCGATCGAAGCTATGAAAGACATGGGGATTAATATTTCACAGAAGAAGACTCAAGATGTGTTTGACTTGTACAAACAGGGGCGACGGTTCAATTATGTTGTTACTGTCTGTGATGAAGCAAGCGGTGAACGATGCCCACTCTTCCCGGGTATTTCAAAAAAGCTACACTGGAGCTTTCCCGATCCTTCGACTTTGCAAGGAACGTTTGAAGAGAAGTTTCATAAAACAATTGATATTCGAAATCAAATAAAAGATCAAATCGAAAAATGGCTTGTGGAACCAAAAACATCAAGATTAAACTGAGAGTATGAGATGCAAAATGTAATGAAGCGACTCTCATTTCTTGATCGCTATCTGACACTCTGGATATTCCTTGCGATGTTTTTTGGAGTATTGTCGGGATATTTTTTCCCGGGCATCGTAGGCTTCTGGAATTCTTTCCAATCCGGAACTACCAACATTCCTATTGCCATCGGTTTGATTCTCATGATGTATCCACCTCTGGCAAAAGTGAAGTACGAAGAACTTGGGGATGTGTTTAAAAACACGAAAGTGCTTTCTCTTTCACTCATACAGAACTGGCTTGTGGGACCGGTAATGATGTTCATTCTTGCGATTATATTTCTACGTGGATATCCGGAATACATGGCAGGATTGATCATCATCGGACTTGCTCGCTGCATCGCCATGGTGATCGTGTGGAATGAACTTGCAAAAGGAGATACGGAATATGCTGCAGGGCTTGTTGCCTTCAATTCGATCTTCCAAGTGCTGTTCTTTTCTGTTTATGCCTATGTATTTTTGACTGTGATTCCCTCCTGGTTAGGTTTGCGTACGTTTGCGGTTGTTATAACAATAAGTCAAATAGCTAAAAGCGTTTTCATTTATCTCGGCATTCCTTTCTTTGCAGGAATAATAACGCGGTTCGCATTGCTGCGACTTAAAGGAAAACAATGGTACGGGCAGAAGTTCATTCCTAAAATCTCGCCGATGACATTAATTGCACTCCTATTTACGATCGTAGTAATGTTTTCGCTGAAAGGCGAATATATCGTGAAGATTCCACTGGATGTTCTACGCATTGCTCTTCCTCTTGTCGTGTATTTCGTTTTGATGTTCTTCATATCATTCTATCTTGCAAAGAAGGCGGGAGCCGATTATGCAAAGTCCGCAACACTTTCATTTACAGCTGCGAGCAATAACTTTGAATTGGCGATAGCAGTCTCAATCGCAGTTTTCGGGATTAACTCCGGTGTTGCCTTTGCAGCCGTTATTGGTCCGTTAGTAGAAGTGCCGGTACTTATTTTGTTAGTGAATGTCGCATTGTGGTTAAAGAAAATATACTTTGAAAAAGTAAGGATAGGATAATAAATCAAATTCAATTACAAGGAGTAATAAAATGGATTTTAGAAATTCAGCAATTGCAATAGCTACAGATGACGGCGAGACGGTAAGTTCGCACTTTGGCCGTGCTCGTTTTTATGAAGTACTCAACTTCTCAGATGGAAAAGTGACCAAACGGGAACGGCGGGAAAAAGCCGGTCATCATTCCTTTGGTCCGGCTGAAGGCGGACACGATCATCACAGCGGTGAAGCGCATGATCAACGTTATCAAACCATGGTGTCGCCAGTTCTAGATTGTCAGGCGGTCATTGTTCGCGGAATGGGTCAAGGTGCTGTTGAACATCTCCGCAGCTCGAATCTTCTTCCTGTTCTCACAGGGCTTCATACGATCGAAGAAGTTATTGGAGCAGTAGCAACGGATTCATTGGTTAGCGATTCGAATCGTATTCATCAGCATCATGGTCAACATTAATGTCCATTTATCCGATCTCTTTGTATCTTCTTTATATGAAAATAGAACAAATCCAGAATATTGATAACGAATCGGAGCTAGTCCTCAAAGCAAAGGGGGGAGATCAGCGCGCGTTCTCATTGCTGGTGAAAAAATATGAATCAACCGTCTACAGTTTTGCCTACAAAGTGTGCCGTAATGAGGAGCAGGCAACAGAGACACTGCAAGACACGTTTGTGAATGTTTATCGGAAACTCGGCCAGTTCAATGGAAAGGCAAAGTTCAGTACATGGCTTTATCAGATCGTCACAAACAACTGTCTGATGAAAAGAAGACAGAGCAAGTTAGACAAGTCTTCTGTTTCGATAGAATCACATGGTGGTGGACAGGAAGGATCAGAACTTCAAGACGATGGAGCAATGCTTCAGCCACTTGTTTCGTTGACACAGACGCCGCAGGATGAAGTGGTGAACAAGGAACTCCGAGAACATCTCGACAATGCTATTCTAAAACTCCCAATGGAGCAGCGGATTGTTTTCATTTTGCGTGATGTTGAAGGACGATCCTCGGAAGAAGTTGCCAAGATTCTCAAAGCCTCTGTTCCGGCAGTAAAATCTCGACTCCGCCGGGCGCGCGTGTTTCTTCGTAAACAGCTTCAGGAGTATATGGAAGTATGAAAAAGAAATCTATAAGCAAATTGCGCTGTACCGAAGTAGCAAAGTATGTCTGTGAGAATCTCGATGAACAGCTGAACTCCCGAAAATGCCGCGAAATCAAAAAGCATCTTCAATCCTGTCCGAAGTGCACTAAGCAGCTTGATTCACTTAAAAAAACAGTATTCCTTTATCGAAATTGCCATACTCCTAGTCTTTCTAAACAAGACCACGAGAAACTTTTGGCTGTTTTGTCATTGAAGAGTAAGAAAAAATAGTTCACTGCTATAGTCATAATATTCCAATTACATCCAACTTCTACCAATCCTTTTTCTTTTAGGTGAATCCTTTTTACCCAACTCTGCATCCTATTATTGTATACGTGAAATAGACCAGAGTTCAAATATTTAATTAATGAATGGATTTAAAAAGTTCTTAAAAATTATACTATGGCACTTACAATAGATCCTAATATATGTCCACAGAACCATCGTTGTCCTATCCTTAGAGTTTGTCCTGTGGAAGCGATATCTCAAGAAGGTAAAGGCTTGCCAATTATTGATGAAAGCAAATGTGCTGAATGTATGGATTGCGTCAATTATTGTCCCATGCATGCTGTGCAGCAGAATTAAAAGTTTCTTATATGCTACACTCAATGCTACAAAAATTGGTAGTGAGGTTTCGATGAAGAATAATGTGACGAATTGAATTAAAACTTCAAGCTTGTTCCTTATAACGTTCTCCGATTGTCAAGATAAATCCCATGCCTGCACCATACACTGTACTTATCCAGGGATTACTTGTGATTGGACATGTACCGGAACTGCACCCGACAAAGTAATAGTATGCATACCCACCTAAAGCCCCGATGAGAGAAAATAGTATCCGCTTTCGCCAGACCGATCCAGTCAAGTATTCTTTCAACTGAAGAATGGTCGCTTTCATTGAACTATCGATGCTTCTTTGATGGACGAAATCAAATCTGTGTCAATAATTCTTTTCAGTTCCTTTTTTGGTAAGGCACCCATTGCCATCTTTGGCTCTCCAGTGACTGGAATAAATAACAGTGAAGGAATACTTTGAATACCAAACAAGCTAGATAGCTCTTGCTCCTCGTCTGTATTCACTTTATAGAAATTCACCTTTCCCTCGTATTCTTTTGAAAGTTCATCGATGACCGGCCCAACCATTCGGCATGGCCCGCACCATGGTGCCCAAAAGTCTACGAGTGCTGGAAGATTCCCCTCGTATTTCCACTCTTTGTTCTTTTCGAAATTAAAGACTTTATCTCGAAAGGATTCTTTGTTGAGATGTTCTGTCATGGTTGTTCTCCTTTGTTAAATTGTTACTTTTCTTTGTTATAGATGAGATGATGAGGAAGGGAAAACGGTTCGCCAGTTTGTAAAAAAATATTTTCGGGTTACGGAATCCTATTTGAACTTCTTGCATCTTATGTATAAATCATTCATATACAAAAAGGAGCATTATCATGAAACAAAATATGGGTTCTATCGACAAATTAGTTCGCGTTCTTGTTGCCGCAGTAATAGCTATTCTATATTTCACAAATCAAATCTCCGGCACAGCAGCCATCATTCTTGGCATTTTCGCAGTCGTATTCTTATTGACAAGCGCAATCGGGTTCTGCCCGTTATATCTGCCATTGAAGCTCTCAACTTTGAAGAAGAAAGATGCTTAAAGAAGACAAGGTGCAATATCGGATCATAATCAGAAATATGTTGAAGGGAATAGGTATCCTTGGGATCATGCTCTTTCTTCTGGGAAGTCCAAGGAGTTATTATTTGCTAATCGGTTCGGCTGTTTCACTATTTCTTGGCATTACCGATTTCGGCAGACAATGTCCTTTGATCCTTTCTGTTCAACATCACCTTAACAGGATGAAGTCAAAAAGGCAGTCTCAAATTTTATGAGGCATTGACCGGTTCTTGTTTTTATTGCTTTTCTCTTGTTAATTGTCAGGGAAGTATTCAAGAGCGATAAAAATAAGGACATCATAATTATGGGAAATATAATTTCATATCTACTTTTAGGTTTAGCAGCTGGCATTCTCAGCGGGCTTGTAGGAATTGGCGGCGGTATCTTAATTGTACCGGCGCTTGTCTTTCTTTTCGGATTCTCACAACAGCAGGCACAAGGAACAACATTGGCGCTTCTCGTTCCTCCCATTGGTATTCTTGCGGCGTGGACATATTACAAACACGGATTTGTTGATATAAGGGTAGCAGCAATCATTGCAGCCGGATTTATTGGCGGTAGCTTATTTGGTGCGCGCTATGCGACAGGAATATCAAACGATATGCTCGGAAAAATATTCGGCGCATTTCTTGTACTAATTGGGTTGAAGATGATATTTGGAAAGTAATCGAAAAATGATACGGAATGAAGAGTTAATTAACGAACAACAATTTCTGCAACTCAATCAAATACGACAATCTGAACTCATCGCGAAACATTGCTCCGGCATAGAGAAACTCATTCGCGATGCCAAATCCAAAGAAGAAGCGGAACAGATTGCAAACAAGGCTTGTGACAAGTTTGAGAGTGAATGCGCGAGCAGCATCGTCCGAGTGGCACTTGTGCAATACCTACAGACTAAAGTAACACAATATTGGAGAAAGAAGTAACTTTATCCAAAGGACGATATGCACGAACACAGATATAATGGAGAAATAGAACGCCTTCGAGCTCCGCAACGCCTTGCATTACTTGAAGTACGTCGGGTTGTTGATCTCTGTCTTAAAAATATCAAAGTTATGAATATTTTGGATGTTGGGACGGGAAGCGGGATCTTCGCCGAAGAATTTTCAAAAAGAGGAATGAATGTCACCGGGATTGATCCGAATCCTGGCATGTTAAAGGTAGCTAAAGAGTTTGTACCAACCGGAACATTTCTTAATGGAATCGTTGAAGAAATTCCATTAAAAGATAATTCGTTTGATTTAGTCTATTTGGGTCATGTACTGCATGAATCCGGCGATATTGCCAAAGCACTCTCTGAATCCAAACGCGTCGCAAGGCAACGAGTGTGTATCCTCGAATGGCCATATAAGCAGGAAGAAAACGGTCCGCCCTTAGAACATCGTCTTAAAACTGAAGAAATTCTTACTGCTGCAAAACAAGTGGGCTTCTCTTCTGTAGAAACAATTCAATTACAGCATATGATGTTCTTCAGGTTTGCTATCTGATAATTGTTTTGTAATAGTTTCGCATAAGACAATTGAAACTACCTCTGCCATTTTCATTCTTTCCTATTTTTTATAAATCTCAAAGCCATTTTTCCATTTCTGCGTTTCTTGTAAAACCGATTTGCTAAAATTAGCATTAATGCCTATGTTTATGCGGCACAATAGTTGCTAATTATAAATATAGCTATGAGGACTGAGACAAAAGTATCCACAATCTATTCTATTGGTGAGGTTGCCAAATTACTTGGAGTATCAGTCCAAATACTCCGGTTGTATGAAGAACGCGGACTTGTGCTTATTCAAAAAAGTGCAGGCAATCAGCGTATTTACACAGAAGATGATATTGAACGTATTCGTTGTATTCGCAATGCCATTAACGAACAAAAAATCAGTATGGAAGGTATTCGCAAAATTCATTCATTGATACCTTGTTGGGAAATGGTGAGTTGTCCTCCAAAAAAGCGAAATGAATGCCCTGCCTATAGTTCTCACGATGCAGGATGCTGGACATTCGAACAAAAAAATATCGATTGTGCTACACGCGATTGCCGCGCCTGTAAAGTGTATCAGCTTTCATCCGATTGCGGAAATATTAAAAAACTGATTCAACGATCACTCAGCGTCTCTGAGTATAAAGATACTTCCTCTTAAAATAAGGAATCCATTCACATGAAAAAAACGATTATCAGCGTTGGACTTGGCGTTCTTGTGATGTGCTTGACGGTCATGTTGACTCTGACTGATCATGGTACACCAACAACACCACTTACAACCTTGCGTATGAAATACAGTCAGAAAGAAATCCCCTCTGTCGATCATACACAATTTACACAACTCAAGAAACATTTTTCCACACCGCAAGAAGTCACTTCTGCCTGTATCGCATGCCATAATGAGCGCCACAAAGAAGTAATGCAATCCAGCCATTGGAACTGGGAACGGCAGGAATATGTGGAAGGCAAAGGCATACGAACACTCGGCAAGAAAAATATTTTAAATAATTTTTGCATTGGTATTTCTGGCAACGAACAAAGCTGCAACAGATGCCATATCGGATATGGCTGGGGAGATGAGAAATTCGATTTTAAGAATCCGTTGAATGTCGATTGCCTTGCCTGTCATGATAATAGCAATACATATATTAAAGCATCGGAAGGTGCGGGTATGCCGGATGTATCTGTAAACCTATCGAATGTAGCCCAGCATGTCGGCAAACCAACACGAGTCAATTGTGGCACATGCCATTTCTTCGGTGGCGGCGGCAATAACGTGAAACATGGCGATCTGGAAGAAGCACTTTTTGATCCCACGCGCGATGTTGATGTCCACATGGCATCGGATGGAGAGGATATGCAATGTGTGGATTGCCATACGGCGCGCAAGCATCAGATGTTGGGCAAGATGTACTCTGTCTCATCGATGAATCGCAATCGCGTCGAGTGCGAGCAATGCCATACAGCATTACCGCATACCGATGACATCCTGAACAAGCATACATTAAAGGTTTCTTGCCAGACATGCCACATTCCGGAATATGCAAAGGTGAACCCAACCAAGCTTCATTGGGATTGGTCTACTGCTGGAAAACTAAAAAATGGAGAGCCGTATGAAGAGAAGGATTCCAATGGGACGGATGTATATATGTCCATCAAAGGGTCGTTTATCTGGGGAAAGAAATTAAAACCGGATTACATTTGGTTTAACGGCACTGCTTCACATTATCTAATAGGAGACACTGTTAACCCATCGGAACCTGTAAAGATTAATACCTTGTATGGCAGTTACGATGATCCTGATTCGAAGATTGTACCAGTAAAAATTCACCGAACAAAACAAATCTACGACACGCGATATCAGTATCTTATCCAACCGAAAACTGTTTCGACGAAAAAAGGAGATGGAGGTTTTTGGAAAGAGTTTAATTGGAACCGTGCTGCTGAAGAAGGCATGAAGAAGATCAATTTGCCCTACAGCGGTAAGTATGGATTTATAGAAACAGAAATGACGTGGCCGATCAATCATATGATTTCACCAAAAGAAAAAACCGTACCGTGCTCCGACTGCCACATACGCAATAATGGACGAATCGCTTCTCTTATCGGATTCTATATCCCTGGAAGAGATTACACTTCTTGGGTTGAATATCTTGGTACCGGATTAATACTACTGACGTTTGCTGGTGTGATTGTCCATGGAGGTATGCGTATAGCAGCTTCAAGAAAGCAGAAGGAGAACAAGGCATGAAACGCGAATACGTCTATAAGGGATTCGAACGCTTTTGGCACTGGATGCAAGCTCTGTTGATTATCTTTCTCGGGTTTACAGGGTTTGAAATTCATGGCAGTGTTCATTTTTTCGGTTTCGAACAGGCAGTGAAACTACACAACATTGCTGCAATAGCATTTCTGGTCTTGATTGTCTTTGCTATCTTTTGGCATGTCACGACGGGCGAATGGAGGCAATACTTACCTACACGCAAGAATCTTCGTGCGCAGATGGAGTATTACATCTTTGGAATATTCCGCAATGCACCACACCCTACAAAGAAAACGGTACTAAGCAAATTGAATCCTCTTCAAAAAATTGTCTATGCCGGATTGAAAGTGATAGTAATACCATTGATGGTTACAAGCGGACTTGTGTATATGTTTTACCGATATCCCCAGAGATACGAAATCATCAGTCTGAATATTGCCGGATTAAAAGTGGTAGCAACACTCCATACACTTGGTGCTTTTTTACTTGTAGTGTTCTTTATCGCACATATTTATCTGATTACGACTGGAAGTACGATTACATCGAACCTGAAAGCAATGTTGACAGGGTACGAAGATTTACCCGACGAGCAACCATCGCCTGAAAAATCTAAAAAGAATCATTGAGGAAATCATTATGAAAACAAAATATATGAATCCGTATCTTGCTGGCTTTTTTCTGGGACTTGTGTTGCTGGCAGCAATTTTTATAACAGGACGTGGTCTTGGTGCTAGCGGAGCAATCAAAAGCATTGTTGTCGCAGCAGTTGATGGCGTTGCTCCTGCACATGCCGAGCAATCATCGTTTTATGGATCGTACGTTGGTGCTGGAAAAGATAATCCCCTAAAATCGTGGATTGTCTTTGAAGTTGTTGGAGTACTGATTGGAGGATTTTTATCTGGACTTATTTCAGGAAGATTAAAAATCGTGAGTGAAGGCGGTCCGCGTATTAGCATTAAATCGCGTTGGATATTCGCAGCCATTGGCGGTGCGCTATTCGGAATCGGCGCTCAGTTTGCTCGTGGATGCACCAGCGGCGCTGCACTTACCGGTATGGCTGTACTTTCGACAGCCGGCTTCATTACAATGATGGCGATCTTCGGATCCGGATATGTGATTGCCTACTTCTTCCGTAAGTTGTGGATATAGGAGAGACGACCATGGGACCATTCGTACCTGAACTTATTTCTGATCAATTAAATTTGATTGTTGCCCTGATCATCGGCATTGCATTCGGTTTTGTGCTCGAGCAAGCCGGTTTTTCCTCTTCGCGCCGATTGGCGGGAGTTTTTTATGGCTATGACTTCACTGTACTGCGCGTGTTCTTTACCGCGGCCGTTACGGCAATGAGCGGTACTTTGCTTCTCGCATATTTCGGTTACATTGACCTTCAATCAATTTATGTTAATCCGACTTGGTTGATGCCCGCAATTGTTGGCGGAGTGATTATGGGATTCGGATTCATTATAGGCGGCTATTGCCCTGGCACATCGGTTTGCGCTGCAGCTATCGGAAAGATTGATGCTATGTTTTTTGTCGGTGGGGGAATATTGGGTGTGTTTGCGTTTGGCGAACTCTATCCGCTCTATCATACTTTTTATGAATCGACAGCATTAGGGCCGATTAAGGTATTTGATTCTCTCGATATCTCGCAAGGACTATTTGCGTTCATCCTTATTGCAGTTGCAGTCGGTGCTTTCACAATAACGACGATGATAGAAAAAAGAACGAATAAATCTTCAGCACCATCATTGGAATTCAAACCATTGAAACATAAAATTGCCGGAGCCGGAATTATCATGCTGGGTATTGTGTTTATTTTCATGCCATCCCGTCAAGCACGCTTAACGGAAAAAGTACAGGGCGCGTCATACGGTGCATCTCATAGTGTGAAAATCATGTCGTCAGACGAGCTTGCATATCGCATCATCGACAAGGAAAGTAGCGTACAGGTTGTGGATATACGTATGCCCGAACAATTTGCTACACTCGCGCTCCCCGGCTCAGTGAATATGCAGGTAAAAGATTTGTTCGGAAAAGAATTGACTCCGATTCTTTCTGATCGGCGCGTAGTTAAAGTTGTGATTGGGCAAAACGATAAAGAAAGCCAAACAGCAGCACTGCTCTTAAAGGAATTGGGTTACGAGAATGTTGCCATGCTTCAGGGCGGCTTGGAAAACTTTCAGAAGACTATTCTGACTCCCAAATTGGAAGCCACTGGTAGCCGTTGGGATACAGATGTGAATACATTTCGTGCCAATGCTTCAGCGACAATTTCCAAAATGATTGCAGATGCGAAGAATAAGCAGCCAAAAGTCGCAAAGGTTCAAAAGAAGATTCAGGGCGGGTGTTAATCGCAAGCTTGCGAATATCATATATTGGTTTGATTTTCGTAGCCAAAAATATTTCTCACATATTAGTCATTCTCATTATTATCTCGATGTTAAGTATCACATCGAGATTTTTTTTAGTGTTACGTTTCAGAGCCTAATGGACAAATGAGGGTGAATTAATTTCTTTATCGGTTACAATCAGTTCACCTACTTTTCTGGCAATCAATTCAAACTGATTATATTTGTATGTTTTCATCGCAGCACCTTTATAAAATAACTTGGTACAGGATAACAGGAAGCCACCACGGAAGTCAAATTTCAGTGAGGAAAAGCGCGTGAGGAAACGGTTGGAAAGATTAGTCAACCATTGAAAAATGAAAATAATGGAAAGCTGTGAATTGGATTTATATCAGGAAAGAAATAAAAAAGCCGACCTTATTGGGGTCGGCTTAAACTACTTCACTTTCAAATCTGCGTTACCTATAGTTCTTGTTTTAAACGGTAATAGGTTTTGAAATAAATTTAATTTTATAAACAACCGGCACAAGCTTATCTTCCTTTATAAGTTCATCTGCTTTTACTATCCAGATTTTTGGATTAACAGTCCCGGTATTATATACGATATAGATAAAATAGTTTTCCAACTGTTCCGCAACTGCAACTTCATTGGCAGTAATTCTGATTGAGCTATTTCCAATATTATTTAAAGTCGACTTAACCTCTATTGGTTTCTCGTTTTCTTCTAAGTCATATGATAGAATATCATATCCTATTCTATCGTTCAAAATAGATTTAACCTTTTTTGATAAATCTTCTCTTCCATTTTTAATCAAATATTCCTTTTCAGTTTTAATTACTATTTGCTCACCTCTATCTCCAATCCTTTTTGCCCTTTTGGACATATTTTCATAATCCAATTTCGCTTTATTTTGTGAACCGCCCTGAGTAGCCACCTCATCCATGAATGAGAAATTCAATTCTATAAATTTGCCAATAACTTTCTCAATGGGTGGAAAATCCTTCAATTTAAATTCTCTCAATTCTTTCGGTAGCCTATCATGACTTAACTCGTCATTCGGTCTTCCGAAAGAATGATAGAGGAATTTGCTAAACTCATAAACTGACCACTCTTTCATTATTACATCATTGTTCTTCATTATCAAGAGGTGATTCTGTTTATCTAATTCGTGTTTTGATGTATTGGATATTCCCAAATTATTAATGAAATAATCAAGATGACTTGAAGCAAAGATATTCATAAAATCATTCGGATAATAAACCGAAAGGATTTTCCCCTTAAACATTGGAGATAACTTACTTTCTCGAAGTAAATCTATTCTGTTGTGATTCGTTAAAAGATTAAAAATTTCGTTTTTTACATCTATAAAAGCACTATTGAAAGAATCGCCGAATCTTTGAGCAAATCTAAAATCCTTATTGCCATCTAAATTACTTCTTTTGCCATAATAAACCCCAAATTTAATTGCTGTAGCGTGATGAATATTGCCCCATGCGTTAAGTTCATTTTCAATTCGATGACAAAATGTAGGGAGTCCTTTGCCTATTACATACTCATTTTCATTAAGATTTTTAATCCTATTAACAGGAAAATCTTTAACGAACTTATTGCGTAGCTTATCAATGGATTTGAATTCATTATTTAAATCATTTCTAATCTTTTCAAATTCTAATTGATATTCCCTTAATTCATTAATATTCATATGGTATCAGTCCTAACTATAAGCTGATAGTTGCAAAATAATTATTTCGTGTGTTCTAACAATGAACGCTAAGCTTCCGCAACGATAATTATCAAAAGAAAGAACACAAAAACAGGTTTATTCATATAGATGTTATAAGTGTAAAGAAACAATTACAAAAAAGCCAACTGCAAAAGTTTGCTTCACTCTATTATAGTAAGTGCCCTCCAGCCTCAAACCTGAATTTTATCAACCGCTGACTGTAAATGAGATGGTGTCAAATGTGCGTATATCTGAGTAGTAGTAACATCCGAATGACCTAATAACTGTTGAACACTATAAATATCAACACCAGATTGAACACACAGAGAAGCAAATGAATGCCTTGTTGAATGGAATTTTATGTTCTCAGGCAAACCAGCTTTCGTTGCATAATACTTAAACCTATGAGAAATGTAATGCCTGCTGTATCTCAAATTACCATACTTTTTAAAGATGAACTCATGGGACTTGTCCATATTATCCAATAGTTCTCGAATCTTGGCATGTATTGGAATGCTTCTCTCTTTGCCAGTTTTAGTCGTAAAATCAGCACTGTTGGATATTCTTATCTGATTATTCTCAAAATCAACGTTTACCCATCGAAGATTTATTATTTCACTGATTCTCATGCCAGTCAAGAATGCAAAGAAGAATATTTCTTTCAGTCTTTGGTTCCGCACTAATGAGAGTAATTTCTCTAAGTCAGAGAATGAGAAGAAGGCAGGTGTAGTTTTGGGCTGCTTAATCTGTTTTACTTTCTCTAATGGATTGACTGTAATAATATTTTGTTTCAAGGCAAAGTTAAACATCGTTTTGATTGTCCGTGTATACATATTCATTCTCGTTATTGATAGACCACGAGAGATTTCTTTAGCACGTGTTTGTTCAAATTCAAGTGAGGTATATGTATTAAGGGGTTTATCAAAATTGAGTTTTAGAAATTTATCTGCCAGTGTCTTGTACAACTCAATGGTAGATTTTCTAATAACTGAGGCTTGGACTGCTTCATACATTTTCAAGAATTCAGAGAATGTGGGAATTTGGAGATTCTTTGTATCATTAAACGTTTCTTCAAAAGAATTGAGAAAATGAAGGGCTTCAGGTTTCTTTCTGCATTTTGTAGATTTCCATCCAGTTTTACCGTCAGGATATTTGATGCAGATATAATAGAATCCGTTATCTCGTTTTGTTAAATAAAACTTTGTCTGTGACATACTCTCACCTTTGTTTTAAGTGAATAAATATGTTGCAGTAGGAGAGAGTCTTTGAAGTGTATAATTTTTGTATAATTTGTCTCAGAATTTATACAAAATTATTTTGTAGGAACTTTGTGAAACCACTGTAAATAGGGTGCCCCCAACGAGATTCGAACTCGTGTTCCAGGCTTGAAAAGATTGTTGTGTCCGAAATTTCGCTGATTTCGAAATAAAACCAAGTCTTTTTACCTGAAAAAACCCCTCAAGTGTTAGCAGAAGTGTTAGCAGTGACCTTTCATAAAAAACCAACACGTTAATTATAAATCAAGGTAAAGCTTTTTAAAATTCCGAGCAAGTTCTTATACCAAAGAAAAATTTCAAGTACAAATTATGAATGGAGGTGATTAAAATTCTCAAAAAGGGAGACTAGTTTTTGGTATTACAATGGTGATGAATATAGTCTTGACTCTTCATACGGATATTAGTATTTATTGGTCGTTAATTTACTTAACGCTATTAGTAGAGCTGCAGCTGTCAATGAAATCCTTTATTCAAACACTGGCCATATTAATTACCTCAGCTTTCATCTTTGGCTGCCCTCCAAAGCATGAAGAACCGCTTTCTGGATCACTTGTACCTACATCCAAGAGCGAACACCTGGTCATGGGTAATCCAAGCGGTGCAGTCGATAATGTTTCATATTCCAATAACTACCTAATGGTAAAGTCCCAGTATGTTGTTTCCTATAATCGAGATAAGGGAATTCCAAACTGGGTAGCATGGCATCTGGATAATACCTGGCTTGGCAATGTTCCTAGAAAAGATTCTTTCCGACCGGATAGCACTCTTCCAGAGAACTGGTATCATGTCAAGAAATCAAGCTACAATAAAAGCGGCTATGCTCGTGGTCACCATTGTCCCTCTGCAGATCGGACAAATACTGTAGAAGATAACTCGTCTACGTTCCTGATGACCAATATGATGCCACAGGCAGCCAACAATAATTCTGGACCGTGGGAAAAGTTGGAGAAGTATTGCCGTACCCTTGTATCCCAAGGGAAGGAATTGTATATCTATGCCGGTGGATACGGATCTCAAGGAACGATAGATAATGGCCATGTCACCGTTCCATCTCACACCTGGAAAGTGATCATGGTGCTCGATACAGGCGAGAACGATCTTAACCGAGTTACAACCACTACACGCACTATTGCAGTGGATATGCCTAACAGTAATGATCAGATCAGTCGAACAGACGATTGGAAAACGTATCGTATTTGTGTCGATAGCATAGAAGCCAGAACAGGTTTCGATTTCTTTTCAAACGTTTCGGTCTCTGTGCAAGCGGCCATCGAAAGCGCTACTGACAGTTTATAAATAACGGGGGTAAGTCGATATCATTTCCCTCTCGATATCGCAGGCTATTAGGTAGGTTCAATAAATCTACAAAATAGCACCACTGTATTGGTGCGCGGTGGTTGTTTACCCCCACCCCTATAATCCCGATACTGTATAGTGTCGGGATTTTTTTTTGTACCTCTCATTTAGTCGCTATCACATCAGTTACTTTAATTCACTTAATATCATAATTCATAGAGGAAAGTATGTTTATTTCAAATTTCTTACGTGGCTTTTTTATTTTCAGGATAGAAAGAGAGAAAAGAGAAGAGTCATTACCATTTTCTAAGTTTATGGATCAGTTTTTAGAATATTCAAAATCCAATTATAGGCCCGGAACTGTCGGTATCTACAAAAGAGCAGAAGAACTCTTTATTGAAATAATTGAAGATATAACTCTTCAGCAGATTACCCCCTTCCATTGGGATAAATATCAATCAGTCAGATTACAAAAGGTCTCTCCGGTTACAGTAAACATCGAACTGCGTACACTCAGCAGCATTATGAATAAAGCGTTTCGTTGGAAGTTTATAGATCATAATCCATTTGCATCATTACCCCTTTGTCTTGTTCCCGAGAAGAACCCTGAATACTTTTCTAAAGAAGAGTTTCAAATATTTTTCAACGCAATGGGAAACGATTGGTATAAGGATGTTGTTCAATTTGCCGTACTAACAGGAATGCGTCGGAGTGAAATTACGCATCTGAAATGGAAAAACATCGATCTCAAACAAAGAACAATTCAGGTGGTTTCAAGTCCAACATTCAGGACAAAAGCAGGAAAGAAGAGAATTGTTCCCATCCACAAGAAACTTATGCCAATTCTTAAATGCAGGTTTAATCCCGACCCAGAGAAATACGTCTTTACTCACAGCACACGGAAGGTCAAAGAAAGTTATGTAACTCATAAATTTTCAGATTATAAGTTCATCAGTGGTATTCAGAAGAAGGGATTGCATTTTCATTCATTGAGGCACACCTTCGCAAGCTGGCTTGTGCAGGAAGGCGTGTCGCTCTATGAGGTTCAGCGGCTCCTGGGTCATAGCAATATATCCGTAACCGAAATTTACGCACATCTACAACCCTGTCAGTTACACAGTGCCGTAAATAAGTTGAGTGTTTCAAAAAGCAGAAAGTAATTGACAAATACCTTAACGTTTATTAGGTTATTCCCGCGCTGTCTCCCCGACAGCGCATAGTTAGCCTCCCTAAGCCCTGGCGTCTGGTAGTGCGTCAGGGCTTTTTAATGAAAAGTTCTCGTTTGCCTATTGTTTTTTGGCTCGTCTCGCTTTAAATTAGAAGCATTCAATAGATAGGAATAACAATTTCTCGGAGGGAATCTATTTAGATTCTTATACATTTTCCCGTCCACAACTGCCAACGTCGTAATTCTGATAAGGGAGGCCTTAATCACAAGAGCCACACGAATTTCACCAAAGAGACCGTTATTGTATTATTGTTATAATTGTTGTATAATTATGGCAGATATATTTTAATCTGCCTTATTCATACAGGAGTATCTTTCTACGAAGACATTTAAAGACATATTGCTGCAATCGGTTAATTCTGTAAAATATGCAAGTGTTGATGGACTAAGAAAAAAACTCCAATTGCGAAAGAAGAAAATTCCTTCAACCACCCTGTATGCGACACTCTACCGGTTTATTGAGGCGAAGACAATTTTCGATGCCGGTAAAGGTTGGTATTCTACCATTCCTAAACCATTCACTCCTCAATATGAACCCGTCAAAGAGATTGTCGCCAAAGTCGAGAAACAATTTCCACAGTTGCGGTTTTCCATTTGGAGCACCGAACAGTTGCAGCCATTCGCGCATCATTTAATGAGTCGGTTCACAGATTTTATTTATACCGATACTGATGCCATTGGCTCTGTGACAAACTTCTTACAAAGCCAGCAATACACGGTGTACCCAAATCCGAAACAAGCTGATGTTGAAAAATATGTAACCGCTTCTAACCGCAGAATGATTGTTCGACCATCAGTAACAGAAGAACCGCTCGATGGTCATTATGCAACAATAGAAAAAACGCTCATAGATCTTTTTCTGGAAAAGGATCGATTGTTTCTCATGGATGGAACAGAGTACAAACGAATATTTGAAGGCATTATCTTTACAAATCGGATTAATATAGGAAGATTGCTCCGTTATGCAGCAAGACGAGAGTTAAAGCTTTCAGTCCTGAAGTTATTAACAGAATATAAATCCACAATTATTATGTGAGTTGAAATACCGTGATCGTTGCTAAATCATTTACGAAAGAGTGGATTCAAGCACAGCGTTCAGCGAACAAAGGTGCAGATCCCGGTCTTATCGAAAAACAGATTTATGCATTTGAACTTCTCCACCAGCTCGTAAAGAGTGGAAAAGAATTCGTCTTCAAAGGCGGCACAGCTCTCCATCTCATACTACCGGACCATAAACGACTCTCGACTGACATCGATATCGTCGGTGGCTTCACTTTCGATGAGCTTGTGAAATTGGTCGCAAACACCCGTTTCATACGGGTAGAAGAAAATATTCGTAAGAAGAACAATATTCCAAAGAGGCATTTCAAGTTCTTCTATACTTCAGCAATTGACGGCAGGGAAAGCTATGTCCTGCTCGACACTCTGGAAGGAAGTCACACGTACCCGAAGTTAGAAGAAAAACTTATCGCTCACAGGTTATTCGAGACGGATGAAGCGGTAAAAGTTCGTATCCCGACGCTTGAGGGTATTCTTGGTGATAAGCTGACTGTCTTTGCTCCGCATACGATCGGAATTCCATACTCAGCTGGAAAATCTATGGAGATCGTTAAACAATTGTTCGATATAGGAGAGCTTTTCGACTATTGTGTTGATACGAAAACATTGATTGCAAGCTATACAGCTACGCAAGCACAGGAAAGTGAATACAGAAAGCCAAAGCACAGCAAGGAAGATTCGCTCGAAGATACAATCAATACGGCCTTTCTTGTTTCTCAATATCTCCTCAAGGGATATAAATCGAATGATGAGATCAAGGAAATTGCCACAGGCATAAAGCAAATAGAAAATCATTTGTTAGGTGTGCCATTTAAAATCGATCAGGCGCGTGTTGCAGCTGCGAAGATTGCCCTTCTTGCTTCAGTTGTAAAGAATGACAATCTCAAATTCTCATTTGATAAGATGCATTACGATCCATTGCAAAATGAATGGTTGTTGAAAACTGAATTGTCGGGTTCAAATGAAATATTGAACAGATTGAAGAAACTCAATCAATTAGAAGCGTTCTACTATTGGTGGTTGATTTCACAAATGGAATAGAAGAGGATTCCACTATTATGACTACTGAAGAACTTGAATGGCAAACTCGCAGGGATAGAATTAATAAGAAGCTGACTTCTTTACCACAGCCATGGATAATCGTTAAATATAAAGACAATCTCCAAACAGCGACTCTAATCCATCATGTTGTCGAAGAATATCCTACCGATAACGGTCCTGCAGATTATGCATTCTTTGTTGATGGAAACCTCTTGGGATTTCTGGAGGCAAAAAGAGTATCGGTTGGTGCGCAAAATGTTTTAGAACAAGCAAAAAGATATTCTAAGGGGATAAGAAGAGGAATTGGGAAATGGGGTTCGTTTGGAGTCCCGTTATTATACTCTTCAAATGGTGAGACCGAATTCTTTCTTGATGTAAGGAGAGATCAAAACCTTCCACGCAGAATATCAGCTTTCCATACGCCGGATGGAGTGAATGAAATATTTGCCAAAGGACAAAATTATTATAACGTAAACGTCATTCAATCACCCCCGTCCTTTTATCAAATCCGCCCATATCAAGTCAATGCGATTACTGCTGTCGAAAAAGCTATTAACGATGGCAAACGCGAAATGCTAGTTGCTATGGCAACAGGTACCGGTAAGACTTTTGTCACGGTTGCACAAATTTATCGACTTCTCAGGTCACAGCAATTCAAGCGGATCCTATTTCTTGTAGATCGCAGAGCCTTGGCTGCTCAGGCTGTGAGGGAGTTTGCACGTTTCAATACGCCGAGCGGCTATAAGTTCGATCAAGAATACGAAGTCTACAGCCAGCGTTTTCAGAAAGAAGACTTCGAAGAAGACGAGAAGTTCGATCCGAAAGTATTACCCAATGAATATCTATGCGCACCTAGACAAAGCCAAACGTTTGTATATGTCGCTACGATCCAGCGAATGGCCATCAATCTATACGGATGGGAACGCGCTTTTGAACAGAAGGCAACCGATCCTGATTACGAAGAAGATACCGATAAACTCAATATACCCAATCATGCATTCGATCTTATCATTGCCGATGAATGTCATCGCGGATATACATCAAAGGAAACCGCATTATGGCGGGATGTTCTTGAATATTTTGATTCAGTAAGAATTGGACTGACTGCTACACCAGCCCCGCATTCGCTCTCGCTCTTTCGAGAAGTGATATATCGCTATACAACCGAGGAAGCCATTCAAGACGGCTATTTAGTTGATTATGACTCTGTGAAAATTAAATCCGGTGTATTAATGAATGGTGTCTTTCTCAAAGAAGGCGAACAAGTCAGCATGGTAGACCCGGATACAGGGAAAGAGTCATATGACGAGTTGGAAGACGAGCGGCAATTTGCTTCAGAAGAAATTGAAAAGAAGATTACTGTTCCCGATACGAACGCAAAGGTTATTGCTGAATTAAAAAAATATACCGATGCGCACGAAAAGGAGTTTGGACGTTTTCCCAAAACATTGATTTTTGCTGCAAACGACATTAGTAATATTTCTCATGCAGACCAGCTTGTAGAAATATGTAGAAATACATTTAATCGTGGCCACGAATTTGTTCAAAAGATCACTGGCAATCCCAATGTCGATAGGCCTCTCCAAAAGATTCGTCAATTCCGTAACAGGGAACATCCGGCTATTGTTGTGACAGTTGATATGTTAACGACTGGAGTCGATATTCCTTGTCTCGAATTCATCGTATTCCTTCGAACTGTAAAATCCCGTATTCTCTGGACTCAAATGCTCGGACGCGGTACACGTCTTTGTCCTGATATCAATAAAGGCTCCTTTACTATTTTTGATTGCTTCGACGGAACACTCATTGAGTATTTTAAGAACACGACTGATTTTGTGGTTGAACCGCCAGCCAAAGAAATTATTCCGCTTGAACAGGTCATAGAAAACATCTATCAGAATATTGACCGCGATTATTTTACCGGAATACTCATTAAGCGCCTCTTACGTGTAGACAGAGAAATGAGTGGTGAAGCACGAAAACAGTTTGAAAAGTTTATACCCGAAGGGAATGTAAAGGTTTTTGCGACATTGCTCAGATCAAATCTGAAATCTGATTTTACCGGCATAATGAAGATTTTACGGAATAAAGAATTCCAGGAATTGTGCATACACTATCCACGTCCTCAAAAGATATTCTGGAAGGCAATCGAAGCGCAGGACACAATAGAATCAGAAGTGGTATTCAGGGTTGAAGATAAACTGCTAAAGCCGCAGGATTATTTAGTGGCATTCTCAGAATTCGTTAAAACCAATAAGGCCCAGATCGAAGCTCTTGAGATTCTCTTAAAACGTCCCAAGGGATGGAAAACGAATGTACTAAACGACCTGCGCATAAAACTTAAGAAGAGCGATTTTGACGAGGATGATCTTCAAAAAGCACATAAGATAGTTCTCAATAAAGCTCTCGCAGATATCATCTCTATGGTAAAGCATGCCGCCAAGCAGGAAGAACCGGTTCTCACTGCTGAAGAACGTGTTCGTATTGCCATGCAAAAGATGATGAAGGGAAAATCATTTACAGAAGATCAAACGAAATGGCTGGAATATATTCGTCTGCATCTTGTCCAGACATTAACGATCGATCTCGAAGATTTCAATGATCAGCCAATCTTTTCGGATCGAGGCGGTATAAAGGAAGCGCAAAAGGTTTTCGGGAATAATCTTGAACAACTCATTCAGGAAATTAATTATCACATAGCAGCATAGAAAGAGCGTATGTCCGACATTGTCAATAAACTCTGGGGATTTTGCCACACGCTTCGCCACGATGGTATCGATTACGGCGATTATATCGAGCAGTTAACTTATTTGCTCTTTCTGAAAATGGCAGATGAAAAAGAAATCAATCTTTCGTCTATCACATATCAAAATGAGAAAGGAAAAACAGTAACCCTTGACTGCTCATGGAAGGAATTGATCGAAAAATCTGGGGCCAATTTACTCGATCATTTTACCGATGTGCTGCGTGTACTTGCCAAACAGCCCGGAATTCTTGGTGATATATTTCAGCAGGCAATGCCTCGCTTTAATAATCCGGTGAACTTGAAGAAAGTTATTTCGATGATTGATGATGAAGATTGGTCGTCGATGGACGTAGATGTAAAAGGAGCAGCGTTTGAAGGGTTGCTGGAAAAGGCGGCAAGCGAAGGCAAAAAAGGAGCAGGACAATATTTTACTCCCAGGGTTCTTATTGACGCAATTATCCATGTCATGCAGCCTGACCCGAGAGGTAAATCCGAGTTTAAGATTTGCGATCCGGCATGCGGCACCGGCGGCTTTCTTGTTCGTTCGTACGAATGGCTTGTGTCTCCCAAAATCTCCAAGGGTGTATTTGATCGAAAAGATATCAAACGAATCAAAACAAAGACCTACTACGGACAGGATTTAGTCCCGCGCCCGCGCCGATTAGCATTGATGAATCTTTTTCTCCACGGTGTCGAACCGCAGATTTATATTGGTGATACAATTTATGAGCCTGATCGCGGTGAGCGGTATGATATTATTCTAACCAACCCCCCATTTGGCACAAAGGGCGCTAATCAGGCACCTAATCGGGATGACTTTACTATCGAGACGAGCAACAAGCAGCTCAATTTTGTGCAGCACGTAGTGAACACACTCAAACCGGGAGGCAGAGCCGCAATGGTTCTTCCCGACAATTGTTTTTTCGAGAGCAAGGCAGGTGAAGTATTTGAAATACTGATGCACGATTGCAACCTGCATACGGTATTACGTCTTCCACGCGGAACATTTACACCATACAGCCAGGGAGTTAAGGCAAATGTCATCTTTTTCCAAAAAGGAATGCCAACTGAAAAAGTGTGGATATTTGATGCACGTTCAAATGTTGAGGGCATTACAAAAAAGGATCGCCCGTTAAGTGTTAAACATTTTGAGGAATTTGAAAAATGTTATGGCTCCGATCCTAATGGCAGAAGCAGGCGGAAGGACATTGGCGAAGAGGGACGCTTCCGATGCTTTACGATGGACGATGTAAAGGAACGCAATTTCAAGCTCGATATCATGTGGCTCAAGGATGAATCGCTGGAGGATAGCGACGAATTGCCGGAACCGCAGGATTTGGCAAGCGAGGCAATTACGGAGCTTGAAGCAGTTGTCGACGACCTGAAGGATATTGTGGATTTGTTAGAAAAAGAGGAAGGCGTTGAGAAATGAGTGAAATTATTATGTCATTGCGAGGATCCCGAATGACGAAGTCAATCGGGAGACGAAGCAATCTGAAAGGCAAGACAAAAGAGAAATTGCCGCGCGTCTTCGACGCTCGCAATGACGATGGAAAAAGAGGAAGGCGTTGAGAAATGAGTGGTATAGAAACACCGTCCGTCATTGCGAGGAATGAAATGACGAAGCAATCTAAAAAAAAGATGTTGTGCGAGGAAAAGCGAGATTGCTACACGATGAAACTGTTCGCAATGACGATGGAAAAAGAGGAAGACGTCGAGAAATGATGGACATACTTCCAACCGGATGGATAAATGAAAAACTTTCGGTAATAGCAACTTCAAGAAAAGGAAAGAAACCTAAAGTACTTCGGAATGATCCAGCAAAAGGATTTATCCCCTATCTTGATATTCATGCTATTGAAAAGAAAGAGATTCGGCAATATGCTGATATAAAGTCTTCACATATTTCAGACAAAAATGATTTGCTTGTAGTTTGGGATGGTGCCAGAAGTGGCTGGATTGGCAGGGGGGCTGTTGGAGCAATAGGTTCAACTATTGCTGCGTTAAAATCTGAAGTTGTTCTTCCGGATTATCTTTATCACTTCATTAAAAGTCAATTTAGGACAATTAATTCAAATCCCCGTGGTACCGGTATTCCGCATGTTGATCCTGAACTATTTTGGGAAATTGATGTCCCTCTTCCACCTCTCAATGAACAACATCGTATAGTAGAGAAACTCGATCAACTCTTAGCCAAAGTGGAAGCGAGCAAAAAACGTCTTGATAAATTTCCCCAAAGACTAAAACGCTTCCGCCAATCTGTTTTTGCCGCTGCCTGCTCTGGGAAGCTGACGGAGGACTGGAGAGAGGGAAAGAAGGTAGTTGCCGGAGTCAAAAGAGAATTATAATTTTGACTCATTCGAATTATTCGATATACCTGATAGTTGGCATTGGGCACCTATCTCTGAATTAATATCAAAAGAAAAACATTCCTTAAAGGCTGGACCGTTTGGTTCATCCTTAAAAAAAGAATTTTATGTAAAGAATGGCTATAAAATATATGGACAAGAACAAGTAATTAACAACGATGCGTTCTATGGTGATTATTTCATAGAAGATAAAAAGTATAAAGAACTTGAAAGTTGTAAGGTAAAACCATTTGATGTTTTGATTAGTCTGGTCGGTACCGTTGGAAAGGTGCTAATATTACCAGAGAATTGTCAAAAGGGAATAATAAATCCTCGCTTAGTAAAAGTCTCTTTAAATTTAGATGTTTATAATCCACATTTCTTCAAGTTATATTTTACAAGTTCGATTCTGAAAAGTTATTATGCTGAGGTAATTCACGGGTCGACAATGGATGTATTGAATCTTGGTATAATAAAGAGTTTACCATATCCAATTCCTCTACTTAAAGAGCAACAAGAAATCGTCCGTCGTGTTGAGGCATTGTTTGCGCTTGCAGATCAACTTGAAGCGCGCTATAAAAAAGCGCAATCGTATGTAGAAAAACTCACACAATCCATACTTGCCAAAGCCTTTCGCGGCGAGCTTGTCCCCCAAGACCCAAACGATGAACCGGCGAGTGTATTGCTGGAGAGAATCAAAGCCGAACGAGAGAAGGTTCAACCGTTAACTGTCACAAAACCGAAGTCCTCTAAAAAGAGTGCAAAATTGTCCGTGAAATCACATAAAAAGCGTCGTTGAAGAACGAGCTGAGATTTTGTATCTTATTGCACCCCAAAATCCAGTGCGTATATAAGTTTTAAAAGCGAGGAGCACAAAACGAACACAGTTAAATATACCGTGGCACTAAAAGGACTTGAAACGCCTAACGGTGCGATTACGTTTAGTGCGCTAAAGGAAATAATCGATATCCTTTCACAAGGATCGGAGCGTGCCTTACGGCTTGCATTAGAAGGCGCGAGTGTTAAAAGAGGTAATCCACCTGCTTGGTTATTACAATCGACAGATTTTGTGTTGAAAGGCATTAAGAAGGGTTCTACTGTTTTACACTTTGAAGCTCCCACGCTCGGCTCTGTTGCAGAAGTGCAAATTAAACAACCTGATTTGTGGAACAGTGTTCCATCACCGGATGAAACAGCACTTACTATTCTTTCAAAATCGATCAGAGATGCTGAACAGGAAAATTTGGACAGCGAGAAATATGATCGCGGTGTGTTGGAAACATTATTGGGCTTCAAACGACTACTCGATGGAAAAGATATCAAAGTAGAACTACGCTCTGAGCAGAGACAATCGGATAG
Source organism: Ignavibacteriota bacterium (assembly GCA_963833465.1). Classification (GTDB taxonomy): domain Bacteria; phylum Bacteroidota; class Ignavibacteria; order UBA10030; family UBA10030; genus Fen-1298. The sequence continues at coordinate 757,273 of CAWHXW010000003.1, forward strand.
TTTTTCTATCAATGGCGCATCGTATAAAAAGTTTGATAGGATCAGAAGTGAAACGCCTGAACCTCAAGCGGTCCTGCTGACAGGTTTTCTCAATATGATCAAACACAACGAACGCCGTATTGAATTGACGTTGGAAGATGGAAAAACAGTGAGTGGAAGAATTAATGAATCGCTGATCTACCTTGAGCAGATCAGAACTCTCTGGGGTAAGAAAGTCACGGTAAAAGGAATATTACAATATACTCCATCAAAAAAGCCTCGCTACTTGGAGGCAGAAATAATCACACCCAAACAAGCGGGGGATGAGGTGTTCAATACCATTCCTATCGCATTTCAAGGTCACGACGTGCTTGCGCAGGCACAAAAGAACATTCATCCTCAGGGGATCGTCTCTGAAATATGGGGCAAATGGCCTGGTGATGAAAATATCGATGAGCTTCTTCACGATTTGAAAATTGATACCACCGAAAAGTAATGGCTCGCTATATTCTGGACACGAATATAATCCTGGGTTATTTGCGATCCGCTCCATTTGCCGAAATTGTTGAGAACCAATACACACCCATTTACACCTCCGAACATTGCAGCAATGTCCGTTGTCTCTCGCGGAGAATTGATTACATTGGGATATAGAAACAAGTGGGATGAAGTAAGGAACGCAAAGCTTGAAGAATTAATGAGAAAAATTCCACAAGTCGATATTAACAATGATGCAGTAATGCAGATGTATGGCGAGATCGAAGCATTCAGCCAGGGATTTCATCCTATAAAAACGTTGTCGATGTCTGCAAGAAATATGGGTAAAAACGATATATGGATTGCTGCAACTACATCAGTAACAAGAGCAAGTCTTATCACCACCGATTCCGATTTTGATCATCTCGATGGAATATTTTTTCCTGTGATCAAAATAGATCAAAAACCTCGCCCTTGATTTAATAATATAGATTTGTGCCTGTTCGCCACTTTGTGGCTTCGTTCGTCCGCCATTCGGTTATCTGGATATATTTTACACCGCAACTTTACCCGCCATGCTTCACCTTCTGGCGGGACTCACTCACAAGCACTTTTTTGGTAAATGTCCCGAATATGCTTGAAGCTATTCGGGACGGTTGCTCATCACACGGCACATCCCCGCCCTTAATTGTTTTATTGATAGTTTTTCTTGTAAATAAGGGACGTGGAAGTGCCTTTTCAAAAACAAAACAACCAAATCGAAGATTCTTCAAGTCTTTTGAATCATGACCGCTGAAGTTGAAATATGCACTTGATAAATCATAGCCCTCAGTCAAGGGCAAGTCGCTCCTTCCTGCGGTCGTCGCTCTAAATCGTGAACGCTCGAATCATTTCCCGACTCATACACTTTGTGTGACGGATCTGACTCGCTAAAATATTTTACCTGCGACGCCAGAGGCGTAAGCCGCAGGCGTTGGTTCCCCCTCCGAGAATGAAGCTTGTGCTGAGCTAAATCGAAGCAATTGTTGCACAAACTTCATTCATTTGGGGCAACCATTCGCCTTAAAAAGTCCGCCATCTAAACAACCGGTGTCACACTTTATTCTGCCACGGCGTTCGCCGTGAGCGAAGTCGAACGGCGTTCCCCCAAAATATTTTTCACGACCCTTGACTTCGGGCTTCCAGAAGAAAAAACGATCTCTATCAGCGGTCATGATTTTTTTTCATGAACCAATGGAGGTCGTTATGTCACCAAATTCAATCAATTCACAATTCCAACAATACGCGGATACACTGTATAAAGCAGCATCAAGAATGCTGGATAAACGCAATCCTCAATACGAAGATAAAGTTCAAGCCCTTGTCATACTTGCGTATGAAGAATTCAAGCGAAAAGCAGATCAAGGTACAATCATGAGTCTTCCGCTTCTTATTCATTTTATGAAGTTGCGAAATCCGGAAGTTCAGCTTGAAATGAGAGGGTATTCCCGCACACACAAGAAGGATGTATTCAATAAACGAAATTACTATGAGGGCAAATTGGAATTGTATTCCATCGATAACCCATTGAAAAGCGAATCAGAAGAAACATTCGCTGAATCAATAAAAGATGAAAACAATCTTGAAGAAGAAATATTCTTTCAACTCGAATTTCAGCAAAAACTTGCATCGTTGCACACCAACGAACAAACCATCTTGCAAATGAAATTGAACGGATACAACGATCAAGAGATTGCACAAGCTATGTGCGTACAACCGAGTACAGTGAGAATGGCACTTCAAAATATAGCCCCAAAGATGATGGAACGAAAAACCGTCCAATGTGAGTTTTCTTTCTAACCTGCCTCAATATCACATCTCATAAAGTCCCGCCATTAAAAGATGGGACTTTTCTTTTGGTATTACAATAACGTAATTCACGCCCGCACAAATTAGCGGAAGAGCAACACAACATAAAGGAGTTTTTATCATGAGTTTTCAAAAAGAGTTTTTGCAATTGCCGGAAGGTCAGATTGCAGACGTTTCTTTCAAATTCCCCACCGGATTACAGAAGAACGGTCAATATGGACCGTATTTCCTGTACACTATCGTTCACGATGGAAAGGAAAAATTTCTCAAAGTGACCGAGCGACTCGAAAAAGAGTTGCGAAAGATGAACATCAAGACGAAACAAGCATACAGCTTGTTTAAGGAAACCATTCACCCGAAGAATGGCGAGCCGTTAACGGTCATCAGAATTGTGGAAAATGCAGCTTCATCGCATCCCGCCCCTGCGGTACATAATGGACAGCGGGACAAGAATCCACTGCCGACACAGCAGCAACCAGCGACAAACCAACCGAAATCGGTACAGGTTCAAGATGCCAATTTCACCGGAGATAAACAGGTCATGCATCAATCAATTCTCGATGCAGTTGACATAACAAAAGCTATCGGTGGAGTGGAATGGAGAAATACAGACATTGAGAAAATCGGTGTCTCGTTGTTCCTTTCCCGTACCGGTCAGCTTACTACTGAGCAAGTTCTTTCTAACGGAAACGGCAAGAAGCCGCGAAAGGTGAAGGAAGTTCAAAAACTTGAACCATCCCGCGAGCTTGTTCACGCAGATGCAGGTTCATCGAACGGAAACGGTAAGAACGACGATCTGCCGTTCTAATTGCCATTCCGACCGGACTTAGCAAATGCAACACCGCTAAGTCCGTTGTCGGAATGAGCATCCCGCAACGCTTTTATGCGGGATCAGATCAATCATTTATTCAAAGGAGTAAAACATCATGCCAGATACACTTTATGAAATCACCCGGGAACTTGTTCTTCTTGAGAACTATGAAGAACCACAGGAGCAAAACGGTGAGGATAGACTTGAGCTTTTCCGGCAAGCCCTCGACAATCTCAATATGAAGTTCCTCGATAAGGTCACCAATATTGTCAAGTTCATCAAAAATCTTGAATCCTATCGCGATGCAGTAGCAGCAGAGGCAAAACGTTTGAGCGATCGGAAACGCTCTTTCGACAATCGCATTGATTGGCTAAAAAACTATGTCAAGTCCTGTATGGAGGCAACGCAAAGTGAGAAAATCAAATATTCCTTGTTCACGATTTCAGTGGGAAAAAGTCAACCGTGCGTTGAGGTCGTTGACATCGAAAAGGTCGATGCTCAATTTATCAAAATTAAAAAGGAAGTGGACAAGACAAAAATTCTTGAGCAGATGAAAGCCACCGGAGTTATTCCCGATGGTATCAACATCATTCACGGTACACATCTTATCATTCGTTAAGGCAACTCAAAAACGGCGATACCGCAAATCGGTATCGCCGCATAAATACAATGGAACAGATCAAAAAATATTAGCAAGCGGGGAGACCAGGTTCTTGTCAGGATTGCAGATGAACTCCATTTTGGCATCGTTGTCTATGTCTCCTGATACTGTCCTTTCTCGAATAGGATTCTCCGAGATGGTGCGATTGTGGGAGCAGAAGTTCCTGGTTTACCGAAGCATCAACGAATCTATTTCTTCGAACCATTTGAACCTTAGCTTTCCTCGATTTTCCTCTGTGATAGCGTTCGTCCATGGGTCTATACAATTTACAGCCCCGTTCTCGCACCGCAAGCCTTTCATCCCGCTTTCAGCGGGAATTCAACCACTCGCTTGTGCAGCTCTGCTCCTCACTCACACCGGACAAAAGAGTGCGCCACCGAATGAATCGGTGTCACACCTTTTGCCTTGATCGGTGACTCGTTCCGGTGCTCGCTTCCGCGCTTGGGCTCTGTTCGCTTCGCTCACGACGGGCATTGCGTTGCTGTGCCTGCGGGGCTGTGTCAGCACTATCGTTTTTTCTGTCTCTCGGGTCAGTTCGGCCCGTGGGCGCGGCAGGCTGCTTCGGCTTGGGCTTGTCAGCGTGGGCGGTTCGCTCGGCAGTTTTCGCCTACATAGGTGTTACTATGTTTTCATCTTTCTCGTCTGTTGGCTTTTGCGGGTCGCGTTCGCTTCCTGCGTCCGCACAGCCGCTTGTTTCTTCCGTTGTCTCGTCTGTTCTCTCTGGGTCTTCTGCCCGCCTTGTTGTTGGCTGTTCTGTGGGGGCTGATGCTCTCGTTCTTTCTTCCGTTCCGGCAACTTCGTTGTCTCGTGTCTCTGTCTTTGCAGCTTTCGGTTTCAGCGGTCGCGGTGCTTGTTCGCTTTCAGCAGTTCCGCTTGTTGCAGCTGCTGGTCGTGGTGGTGCATTTGTCAACTGGTGGTCAGGTGGTCGTCTCAGCGTTCCGCTTCGTCTTCGCCTTGCCAAGCGTTCGCTTGCTCTCGTTCAGTTTCTTGCACGTCGTCATTCAGCGCTTGTCTGCTTTCTTGCTTCTCCAAAATCTCGTGGTTCGTTGCTTGCATGCCGTCTCGCAGCGCGTTTCGGTGTCACTGTGTTCGTCTTCTGTGCCGGGTTTTCTCCCTCTCGTTTGTCGCGTCTCGGTCGTGGTTCTTGGTCGCTCGTTCAGGTTGCAGGCTTGCCCGCCGGTGTTTTGGCGGGTAGTTCAGCTTGTCAGTGGTCTCCCAAACCATTGAAGAAGCAATTGGAGGAATTCTATGAGTCAATCACATATAGCAAATACGACTTTCACCGTCGTAAGCACGTGAGAAAAATGCAAGAAGAATTCAAAAATGTCTTCGTAGTCGGTCTATTGCTCTTTACGGTGCTCATTGCAATCACATTTAACTGTTGCATGCCAATGCAACCACTCCAACAACAGCAATTACAACAACCAAAGCAGTTGCACCAACCACATGTATCACATCAACAACAGGGCTTTCAACCGACTAAAAAAGTCAAGCAATACAGTACAAGCGATCAAGAACTGCTATTGCAGTTTGACGATGAGAATGAATCGGCAAAATGCTTACAGTGGCTTAACAAAACACCAACAAAGCGTCTTCGTTCATCACTCAAGGGAGTAAAAGTCCATTCAAATCGAATAGACACACTTTTATCAAATCGTCCATATAACACATGGACGGAAGTGCTCTACCTGCCAAAAGTTGGTATAACAACAATAGAAAACATAATTACAGCATGGAGGAAAGTAAAATGATTACAGCAGAATTTACACAAGATGAAGTTCAATCCCTCATTCAATCACTTGAATCAGAGCGAGACCAATATCTCAAGGACTTTGGTTCAAATAGATTCAGTTTCGTTCGTGAAATTGCAGAACGAGTTGTCGAGCAAGATAATCAGCTTATACAAAAACTTGAAATGTTAATTGGAGAGGGAGTGCCATTCTGACATCTTCCTAAATTCAAGCTCAATCCGTCAGCTTGAGTTGCTGGTTAGGCCGAAATTATAATTGGTGAACTATACTAAAATATTATTTCTAAAACTCTACAAGAAACTTTAAACTTTAATTATTCTGACACGTGCGGTGTGTCGCATTAATTCCATTAATGCGTCTTTTTGATTGTAAGCTGCACCATATTTATTTTTACAAACAAAACTTTTTGACAACCGCGATATTTCCCTTAACTACAAAAACACACACCGCACGTGCGGCCTAACGGACGGCAGTTAAGCTGCGGTGTTGATAACTCTCAAAATGCACTAAACGAAACAAGTTTGTGCTGATAACGAAATTTATTACACAAAAGTTATGAATTACAAAGAGCGTAATAATAAAAACCTAAACCCACCACCAGCCATGCTTAACGTACCGACGCTCATTCGGTCAGCTTGAGCCGCTGGTTAGGGCGCATATTTACAGACCAATCGAAACGCCAGATCCAAAAGAAAGATACTGGGTCGGGAAATCAATCCTTGGAACTAGATGGCGCGAATTCATATCTGCCAGTCGTGCCCGCAAACTAACCGATATGTTATGTGAAACATCCAGTTCAATCCCAAAACCGTACATCCCTTGAAGCAAGAAACCTGTGTGCCAGCCATCATCGATCGGTGTTAATGTACCATCAAATGATTTGTACAATCGCGTCCATAAAAGTACCGTCTGGGGCGAAAAATACAGATGACACCACCGAACAAGTGCAAAGGAAAAAGTTGGTCCTATAGTGATGCCAACATCATAGTATTGATACTCAGGAGTTAGAAATAATGGTGTAGGGCCTTCAGTATTCAGATATAAAGGCATACTATAATATGATCGGGAAAAAACGAGACCAAAGTCCATCGTAATAAAATCATTTAATAGATAGGAAATATTAGGCTGGAGTATAGTGTGAGAAACTTCTTCAGGAAATCTGTAGGATGGATCCCAATAAGGTTCAGGAATTGATTGCATAGATAAAGAGTAATAGTAAGCTTCAAATCCGAATCGCCACCTACTGAATTGCTGATCGACTTGCGAGAAGAGGCTTGTCGAAAAGACCGATGCAAAAAAGAATATAGATATTGATCGATTCATGTTTTCTCCTTGGATGGCGCCCTAACGGATGGCAACTAAGCTGCGGCAACGAAAACCTGCAAGTTGCTGAAAACGAACCAAGTTCATTCTGAAAAGTTTATTATTAAACATCTGAACCTCTACGCGCCATGCTTAACGTACCACGCTCATTCCGTCAGCTTGAGTTGCTGGTTAGGGCGCAATTAAAATATGTTAAATGAAATAAAATATTTGAAGTCCGGATACGACATACCACTTGAAAGAATGTGGTATTTCATTTCGAATACCATAAATGTTTGCTTACCAAGAGGATTTGATATTGTAACACCAATTGGTATTTCAACCTTATTGACATCTGTCGCGTTACTTTGATCAAAGTCAATGTCAGTTTTGTAATATCGGATAGAATTATACGCTAGACCAATCATTGCGCCAACAAAGATGTGACTAAGCAGTTTGTGATTCTCCTTGAGACATGTGACGCGACCATAGTTTAATTCAAGCCGATCCATTTTAGAATTATCATCTTTCTGATTGCTATCAAATTTTAAATTAAAGGCATCAACTCTGTTATATGAGAACATAAAATATTGATTGTCATACGCATAAAGAACTTGAGCCCCATAATCGAGAAATAGAGGAGAAAATCCTATGACTGCTGGAGAACAACCTAAGGATATTCCACAATATATTTTAGCAGCAGGAGTTCCCAGTTCTTGAGAAAATGAAACTTTGTTACAAATTATTGTCAGAACAAAAATAGCGACAATTATCCTTTTCATATTTTCCAATTCCCTAATAATTGCGCCCTAACGGATTGCGGCTAAGCTGCCGCGTGACCAATTTCAATTAACCACAAAACGAAACGAGTTCATGCTGATAATTGAATTTATTTATCTCAACCAACGAAGTACTAAAAAATTACTTATGAAAGCCTAAACCCACCATTAGCCATGTTGATTGCTCCCACGCTCATCCGGTCAGCTTGAGCCGCTGGTTAGGTGCCAGTGCGTTTATTCATCAAGTCTTGAAGAATCGGATCAAAATCGAATAACTTTGCCGCTTTAATAACCAATCCTAAATTATTTGGAATGCTCGACAATACAACTGGACGCTGAGTTGTGGGAACATTTATAATTTTTATTTCCCCTTCGGCAGTATACTGAGGTCCAGCATGTAAAATTCCTAAGAGTTTAACTCTATTAGGACCAATGACTGTGCCACCTGAACGCGTTGTGTAACCTCCAAGATTGAAAATAAAAACAGGTGATCCGCTAGATCCAGGAAAGCAAGCTGCATCGATCATAAACTTAGCCTGTCCATCGTAGTCAATATTAGGATGTGTGGCTGTTATTCCACGTCTAATAATAGGCATATTATTAGTGGCATCCCAAATTCCATTTGGATAACCAATCATGACTATATCTTCAAGAGCAGTAAACTCTGAAAGTTCAGCCTGCGAAGGAATTAACGATCTATCAATACCGACATAGAAAAATTTGACATTTTGCTCATTCGCCATATGAATGAGAGGCCCAATTGGCATGACACAGAGATCAACATCAGGGGAAGGATGATATATCCAACGAGGTTGGAAATCTTCAAAAAGGAAAAATTTATGTTGACCAATTAAAGGAGCACCTGATGGATCAGCAAGTGTCAGATGTATTTTCCCCTTAAGAGCATTATCAATGACGTGTTTATTGGTGACAATAGCTGGAGCATGCATTTCGCCTTGTTCAGCAAATCTAAAGAAGAAACCAGTTCCCGTTCCAGTGGTTCCATCTTTATACTCGCACTCAATGCGCACTGTGCAGTGCGTGATTTGCTCAGATACAGTAAGATTTGTTGGCATTTATTATTCTCCCTATGCTATAATATTTGATCTTGCACTGGCACCTAACGGACGGCAACTAAGCTGACCGCGCTGATAACTTTCAAATTGCTGTCGACGAACCGAGTTTCAAGTTGATAGCCTTCAAAATATACTGAACCGTTGCGCGCCATGCTCAATGTACCCACGCTCATTCGGTCAGCTTGAGTTGCTGGTTAGGCAACACGATCATTTGATTTAATTTCTATTTAAAGTTTAGGCCAAGCAATTCCCACCGATTCAAATATTTGTCTTCTTTATCTCGGTATTTCCAAGTTGAAAGATTTTCTCTGCGTTCCCGCGCAGAACCAGAAACGGCATTGATCCACTTGGTAGCTTCTGTCTGACAGTATTCAACGACAGCGTTGCTAGAAACAATATGAAAAGATGGCAACTCATTCGTTTCTCCTAAGTCCACAAACACAAAATAAAGATTAGGAGATTGCTCTTTTGCAATATTATTACCTACTAGCCATTCTCTTTTTCTATGACTACTTGTCTTAACTTGAATCATTATCGAATTTAATCCATCTGCTGCAAGTAAATCTATTCCACGTGCATTACGCAAAGTCATTGTTACTATAATGCCCCGCAAAGAAAGAGAAGCCGCAACGTAAAATGCCCCCGCAGCACCAGTGGTATTATTATCACGTTTATTTCCCATTTGTAAATCCCTTAAAAATATATCTATCTGAATAACCGTATAAGTTTATTTACTGTTCGAGCAGTTTGACGAACATTTGCTCTTGTTCTTTTTCTGGTTTTTGTAATTCCATTCTTAGACTTAATATTGGTGTTTGGTGGATTACCGTGTCCTAAGATATAATAACGTGCTTCTTCGAAAGACGTTTGGTTTTTGGGTTGATTTGGCGCAACGGCTCCCCCAAGAATAAATATGATAAATCCTAATAAGGCACCAACAACAGAATAATTGAACAACCCAATTAAACCAACAATAATCCCAATTATGATTAAGATAGCTGATGGGATATTATTCGATGTATCGTTGGTATTTTCTTTAGCCATTAATGGCATGTCCTTCAACTGCGGTGAGAATTGTTTTTCATGACTAATTTTGTATTTATCAATCTCGGCTTGCATAACATCAAATAATACGTCAATAATTTCTGAGGATAGGATTATACATATCCGACTCAAACCTCGGTCATCCTGAGATGGAAAAGTCAATTCAGGTGGGATTTTATGCAGCGACCGATTATTTTTATCTATTTTAATAGTAGGAACCCTTCTTCCATCTGGAGTATTTTCGTTCCCTCCGAAAAAAACATTATTTGTACCAATTTTTAGTGGGAAATAATACTCTCCTTTATATTTTCGAAGCTGACCACCTTTATTACGTGTATTGAGAAATGGAATAAATTCGTTCTCCATCATTACTTTTTCAAGAACACCTGTGAATGTGTTGAATGGAAATAGACTTATTGTGTCACCATAAATATCCTGCAAGTCTTTTTGTGTTAAAGTTGTCATAAACACTATTTCTGTTTTTCGATCAAAGCTTATTGATCGTGTTGCCTAACGGACCGGCGCTAAGCTGCGGCGCTGAATATTATCAAGTTGCAACCAACGAACTGAGTTCACACTGATAAATAAATTATTAAGCATCTAAAACTTTATACGCAATGTAAATTGCTCTCACGCTCATTCCGTCGGCTTGAGCGCCTGGTTAGGCAGCCACCTACCTATATTTTGAAAAGTTCCAAGGTGATTTACTATCTGTCCGCCATGCCTTCCAGCCCTTTTGTAAATTTGCCACTTGAGTTAAGCTACTATCAAGTGTAACTAATTCATTTAGACTAAGTTCAAAGATCTGATCAACCTGATGAATATGCTCTTCCTGCTTCGCGTTGGCGAGAAATTGCCAATATCCATCTTCGTCGTGAAGTACAAAGAGAACGGGTTCTATTCTTTCAATAACTAACCGTTGTGTTACGGCAATAGTCGATGGTGGATCAGAAAATAACCATTTTGAAGAGGTCGCACAACAAGCGAACATTATACTTAACAGCATAAATAGTCGTTTCATATTATCCTCATATCAGTGGCTGCCTAACGGATGGGCACTAAGCTGACGGCGCTGAAAACTTTCAAGTTGCACTACCGCCGCGCGTGACACCTTACCTAAATTCATAATCTAAACTTTCTTCGCGCGGTTAAATTCACCTGCGCTCATTCCGTCAGCTTGAGTGCCTGGTTAGGCGGTTGCGTTAAAAAAAATAGCCTTTCAATAAAAAAAGAACTGTCTATTTGTCTCTTGTTATCAGTCGCTCCAATAAGTCTAATGATTCCGCTTGACACCTCAATAACCCGTCAAGACCTTAATCTTACGGTAAAACTTTTCATTTACATAAATGTCAGCAGTTAGAGGTGGGCGACTTATCGCCCCATAATCGTTTTGGTATCCAACACCGCAGTATAAATACGCAGTCTTGGTGTATCCAGGTTGCAAAGGCGTATCACCATAACCCACGACATATGCGTTGGCTTCGCCAAACACTTCGCTGCTGCCAACATTGATGAAGTTAGCTTTGACGGATAGATGCTCGATTGGTGCGTTTGAAATATTCTTGAATTTCAATTGTAACTGAGGAACAAGTAAGCCCTCACGCCAATCCCACATTGAGGTCACAGAAGTAAGTTTAATTCCAGTAAAATGTTCTGACTCACGTTCTGTTTTGACAATTTCGTAATCCTGCTTGTATTTTAAAAGTGCTTGGGAAGCTTTTTGAAGAAGGTTTGATGGATGAGCCTCAGAAACATAGGACTGCAATTTGGAAATGGCCTCTTCAACGTCGACTTTTTCTGCATTATGCAATAAATCGTCGAGATATTGTTGCTCTCTTCGATTAATAACCACCAATTGTGTCTTGATGTTAATGATCAACTTGTCGCCGGCAGATATTAGGGGAGAATTGGGAAATTTGGTTTTCATCTGATTTAACAAATCCATCGCTTTCTCAAATTGACCAGCGTTAAAAGAGTCCACAGAACTATGATAGTAATATTGATCGGTCTCATGAAGTTTTTGAATTTCTTGACGAAGTTTGAAGTTTTCATTGGCCAATTCGATGCTATCTTGATGCATTCTTTGGATTTGAATTCTGAGTTCAGCGTCTTTATTGGTATTACATCCAGCCAAAAAGATAAAACAAAGAAAGAGTGTATATATAGTTTTCATACATGATCCTTCATTTGACATTTACTTAATAGATGCAAACCCTACAGTGTACTTTTGAAGAATCCATCGACCATATTTCTATCATCAATGGGTGTGATTAAAGATTTATCTTGTTCATACATTGCTTTAAGTTCTTTTGCTTTCACTGGTAAGCGACGGCGATCTTTCCCTTTTATCCATTCGGAATTTTTAAAAGTAATAAAAACAACATCTACATCTCCACCAATGCCGCCGTGTATTGTAGATTTATTTCTTATTATTTCTTCCGCAAAGACAATTGCCTGATCATTTGGCATAATTTTATTATCGAAAGATGCCTCATCGTTTGGAGGATAACAGAACACACCACTATGAGTTTTGATTATAATACCACATTTAAGATTTCCATATGAGAGACAAGGACAATTATTCTCAAACTTTGCAAAGATTGATGTAATTGAAAATCCCGCAGGGAGTGTTTTGTTAATATTCTTAAATCTTTCTTCGAATTCGCAGTGAATTAAGTGAAGCGAGGCATTTCTTGGATATTTATTATTGGATACCATATATTTTGCGTACTCCAATGGTGACTCCCCAAAACTTTCTAAAGAACTGCAAGCGATGGCGCAAGCTATTTGTGATGGATTATCAATAGAAGAGACTACAATTTTTTCAGCGTACTCATGATGACCAACATATTTACCCGGATGTCCAACCATACATCGAGTATCAGAAGCAAGGACTATGCCTGTTTGAGTTATTATTCCGACAATCATCGTCATGTTGAAATTAGACTCAATTCATAAATTATTGAAATTGTTTATTAATTGTTAAATGATGCAACCGCCTAACGGACCAGCGCTAAGCTGCGGCACTGTATATTTGCAACTCGCACCAAACGAAACAAGTTCATGCTGAAAACCAAATTGATTAATAAAAAGTCATTGGTACTATAAACTGAACAATAAAAACATCACCTCAACATTAGCCATGCTTAACGTACTCACGCTCATTCCGTCAGCTTGAGCGCTTGGTTAGGTGGCGGCTTTTTCTTACATCACCATTTGAACGGTGGCCAATCTTCAATATCATGGGAACCATTTAATTTAATTCCGCCTTTATCCATGATGGATTTTAAATTTTTGGTAAAGGATAAATATTCTGTTGAGCCAAAAGCAATTATACCTAATATATCTGGAAGTAACTTAAAACGAGTTTTGCCAGGTTTTCCACGACTAATATATTCTTGGGTGCAAGCGTAAATTAAGTCATAATTATAGTGTGTAGGGAACCCTCCAAAAGTGGAAAGCCACTCTGAGCATTGTTTCCCTATTAACGGATCATACTCTTCCAATGCTTCGTCAGTACAGGCTTCAAGCCTAAAAAGATTGGCTTGATGTGATTTAGTCGTTGGACGAAAAGCAGCCATCCAACGTAACAAACCAACCTGAACAAGAAAGATTGGCCAAAGAATTTTTACGCCGTAATATGATACTTTTTCATTCTTAAAATGAGTAGCATTAAGTTTTTCTCTCTGCCGTTCATATGCTTTACGAATATCAAATGCAAGTCTAAGGACGAAATCAGATAATTTATCATCAACAGATTCATCACCAAAAATCTCGTGAATAGTAGAATGAAGATTCTTTAAGTCCCAATAATCTCCATATAAAATAATTCCTGCACCGTATTTTGTTGGTTTTGAAAATAACATATAGATTAAAATAAGATTTTTATGATTTACTATTTAATGAAGCATATTTGATTTCAAGTTTTGATTTTGTCTTTTCTATTTTTTTGTTGAACTGTTCTTTCTTGTAACTGTACCAGCTAGAATTTTGGCTACCATATATTTTACTTTTTCTTTTGCCTGATATTTGCGCATCAAGGAGTTGATTAACCAATTGAATCAGTTGTAATGCTTTGCCATTTTTCTTTTGTTGAACCAAGAATCGTATCCATTTATATACTCTTCCAGAATGAATAGTTGCATCAATGTCGTTTTCAAAATACTTCAACTCTTCATCAATTGACGTTTCATCTTTCATCGCAAGTCGAATCTTAAAGAAGAGAGTTGCATAAAGAGATTCTTGAGGTTTTAATTCAAACGCATTTCTTATTTGAGACAGGGCTTTATCATGGTTGTTATTATTTAATTCTTTCATTGCAAGCTAGGACTTCAGTTCAAAAATGGCTGAACAACAAACAAATACCGATTTGCGTCAAGATATGAGCTTCTTCGGAAGAACCGAAGAGCTCTATCAGCTTGTAAAGAACCTACAAAGAGGGCGACATACGCTTCTCGTTGGAGATAAAGGAATCGGAAAGAGCCGGTTGATGCTTGAAGCAAAATGGATTCTTACCGGAAGAACAAAAAGGATAGATTTCAGTGCGAACTTTATGACTCAGATTAGAGGACAACTTGGAGTTCGGATTAATCCCAATCAATACAAGATTCTCTTTATTGAGCATTCAAATCCACTTGGAGACTGTTTAAAGGAAATGGCCGAGAAGCTCTTTGACAATGGTGATCTTCATATTGAAATAGATTCAGAACGATCTGATTGGATGATGGTAAAGAAGCAGCTAACTGGACTTGGCAGTGTTCGACTTCAAGCCACACTCTTTGAAGGAATATCAAAGTCACCCGAAACATATATGATCTTCTTCGATAATCTGGACCGCATTTCACCAAGCCAACAGGCATTTATTGAAACGCTGCTTAATATCGCTGTTATCTGTGCGGCAGTCGTTGAAATGAAGGAAGATACAGTTTATAAACGCATCTGGGCTTCGTTTTCAAAGATAGACCTTGAGCCATTGCCGGATGCAGTGTGTATGGAGATGATTAATTACTTTCTCGACACCTACAATCTTCGAATTATTGATCGTGAACTCTACAGACGAGAAATTCTGAAATCTTCCAACGGCAATCCATTTCACATCAAGAATATGCTCTGGCATGGCTCCCGGGAGAAGTATATCGATAACGAAGAGATCCGAAAACTCCGTCAGGTCGATGAAGGTCATTACTTCAATATGGGGCCAATCTACATATTCAGTGTTGCTCTATTTACGATCTTCAAAATCTTTTCCATCGGAACCGACAATAGGGAGTTCTATATATATTTTTCTGCGCTTGGCTTCATTGCGTATTTGGTTTTCCGGGTGTTCAGGACATTTTTCTTATTTAGGCCGCAGAAGTATCGATAAGATATGCAAACTTAATAATTGACATTATATGAGTTTAAATAGTTGTTTCAGAAAATCAGAAGAATTTGAAGATGTCTTGTACTATTAAACGATCTAATGGTATTTACTACGTTGTTCTAATGAGTGCTAACGGTAAAAGGAGTTGGTATTCGACGCATACTCGTGATCAGGAGGAAGCCGGAAGGATTGCAAAAGAAATATCAAAGAAACATGAGAAGCCCCGTGTTTTGACGTTAAGCACCTTTAAGCGAATGATTGAACAATATGCAGAGACCAATTATTCAAGTGGAACTGCATGTATTTACAAACGTAGTTTCGATAAGCTTATTCACTGTTTTGGAGATATTATGTTGAAAAGTGTCACGCCTTTGTTGATTGAGAAGTTCAAACAAGAATGTCATAAAAAAGTAAACGCTGAAACAGCAAACATGTATCTTCGAACAATAAGTGCAGCATTTAATCGAGCAAAGGAATGGAGATTATTAGATGACAATCCAGCAAAATCATGTAAACTCATTCGTGTTCCAGACAAAGAGCCGATTTACTTACCAAAAGAATCAATCAAAATTTTAATAAGTCAGATATCTGATGTACAATTTCGACTAATAATTTTGTTAGCTGTGCATACAGGAATGAGAAGAGGAGAAATTGTCAATCTTAAGTGGGAGGACATAAATTTTTCTAATCATCTTATTCGTGTCAGAAATAGAGATACTTTTACAGTCAAAGGCGGACATCCAAGAACCATCCCGATGCATCCATATATTTATAAATTATTGTTTCCTTTACAGAAAACAGGAGGCTATGTATTCGTTCACTCTAGTGGAAAAGCGATCACGCCATATTATCTCTCACGCACATTTAAAAAGTATATTAGAAAATGTAAATTACCAGAGAAGTATCACTTTCACTCACTGAGACATACTTGCGGTTCATTGCTTATTCAAATGGGCGTTCCACTATTCGATGTTCAAAAGATTCTTGGACACAGATCCATAAATACCACACAAATATATGCACATCTAGAAAACGATAATCTACGTAAAAGCCTTGAGAGGCTCGACATTTTCAATGAGCCTTTGACCATCGGTAAAGCCATTGCTGGGAACGATCAATTCAACGCTGGTCTTCAATTGTTTTGGAATTAGGTGACTATATGCTTGTGTTACACGAATCGTCGAATGTCCCATCAGAGCTTGTACTTCATAGATTGGTACACCTGCTTGCACTAACCAGGAAGCAAATGTATGTCGAAGAATATGGAAATGTAATGATTTATCTACATTCACTTTTTTTATATACTGCTTGAATCTTCGTGATAACCAAATATCACGAACCTTTGTCCCATTGAGCATGATTACGTAATCACCAGTTCTTTTTAAAAACATTGCTTGCATAAGTTTTAGCACATACGAATTCATTGGAAGAATTCGACGTTTTCCTGTTTTCGTCTGAAAGTTAGCATCTGATTCTACATAGATTAATTCTCTTGAAAAGTCGATATGCTTCCATTGGAGATTTGTAATTTCAGATCTGCGCATACCTGTAAAAACTGCAAGTTGAATAGCATTGGACAACCATGGTTCTTTAACAGTTTGAATTAATTTCTTAAAGTGATCGAGATTAAAAAATTGAGGCGTTTGTTGTGGAACCGGGCAGAGTTTGAGATTTTTAATCGGGTTACGCTGAAGTATCTCCCATTGAACTGCTTTATTAAATGCGGATTTAAGAGTTCGAAGATAAATATTCATGGTAGTAGGGAGAATAATTTGAAGCTTTGCTTGTTTGTACTCATCAATATCTTTTATGCAGATGAGAGAGAGTTTCTTATTACCCACGCAATCGAGAAAGGAATTCAATGCTCTTTCATAAATTTCTTTCGTTCCTTCTCGATAGCTATTGCACCCGATGCTGAGAAATTGATCTATGTAGTCAGAAAGATTGGGAATCTTGTTTTTGTGTCTGTGTTCGAAGCTGAGGGAAGGGATTCTCTTGAGAGCTTTCTCACGAGTCTTTTCACCCGTACTAATCCATCGACGTACACCATTGAATTGAGTAATGAAATAGTAGATACCATTAGAACGTTTAATCAAGGAAGCCATAGTGCACTCCTGCAAAAAGTGTTAGCAGAAGTGTTAGCAGTTAGGAGAGGAAAATGCTAAAACCCTTGTGCCCCCAACGAGATTCGAACTCGTGTTCCAGGCTTGAAAAGCCCGTGTCCTCGGCCTCTAGACGATAGGGGCAAATAAATGAAAATGTTCTTTTTATTTTCAATTTTTTTGGGTGACCAGTGGGAGTTGAACCCACGACCTCCAGGGCCACAACCTGGCGTTCTAACCAACTGAACTATGGCCACCGTAACGAAAATAAATTTATTTTCGGGGCTTTCGTTTAACCAATCCCGTTTCACTTCATTCAACGGCATACTCAATTTGACAATGAACTTAGTTCGCTCCGCTCTATAAGTTGAGTCAAATTGGGATTGAACTGTGGCACTATGTTATAGACAACAAAGCCCGTTATTTGCATAACAGGCTTACCTGACGCACAATAAAGATACCGAAATGTGTCTGCAAAGGCAAGATTATTTTCTATTACCGTTTTACAATTAATAGAAACGACTAATATTAGTTAAAAAGATTGCAAAAATATTTTCAAATTAAAATTGAATAACATAAAATAGCAGTTGCAAATGAAATTCATAAATATCTTTAGAATAAGTTTTGCTCATAGAAAGTGGTCAAAGAAATTTCGAAGGAGATAATAGTAATTTTGCTTTTTTTATTTGTTCTGATTGAATTGATTCCATGCTCTCTGTTTTCAATAATTCCTAACTAAAAATCGTTATTTACCGATTATGATTCCCTGCTTGCCGAAAAAACTGAAACAATCTATTTTTAAAATAGTACTTTAATTTCTAGCTTTAATTCAAAGATCGAAAACTTTGTTGTGTTCATTATAAAATTGTAATTAAAAAATTGACTGAATGTGAAACTTTTATTATACTATAACGTAATAAATGACTAATAGTCAGTAAATATAAGGTATTAAAATGGGTATAATAGAACGCAAAGGACGTGAAAAAGAGCACAGAAAAGAAGAAATTCTCGATGCTGCTCAGAAAGTGTTTTTTGAAAAAGGTCTTGCGACAGCAACGATGGATGAAATTGCTGAGGCGGCAGAGCTGAGTAAAGGCACATTGTATCTCTATTATAAAAGCAAGGAAGATTTGTATCTTGGCGTTATGATACGCGGAATGCAAGCGCTATATGCTGAGTATGAAACTGTTGCAGCTTCGCAAGACTCGCCGCTTTGCAAAATAGTGAAGCTTGTAGAATTATATAGAGACTTTTTTAATTCGAATAGAAAATTCGTCAGGATGTTTCATTTTTTGCAGATGCCGCAATTCCATAAACAGGTTTCTGAGGAGATGCAGCAGTACTGCGATATTGAAAATAAAAGGTTATGGGACTTAGTAATAGAAATTATGAAACATGGAATGGAATCAGATATTTTACGATCAGATTTAAATCCTATTGAAATTGGTATTATTCTTTGGTCCAGCTCTACCACGTTAATGATGCGAGATGATACCGAGGGAGAACGCTGGAAACAACGATTTAATATTGATTTGTCTCATACGCTCGAAGTCTCCAATCAATTGTTTTTAGATGCTATCCTTACGGATAAAGGACGTAAAGAGTTTGCTGCTTTAAAAAAGAATAACTCGAAATATTAGAATAATCCTAATGAGGAAATCATGAAAATTAAATTCATAATATTTTTAATATTGACATTTTTAATTGCTTTGCCTGTTTCATCTCAGCAGAAAATTTCATTGACCATAGAGCAGGCAATTCAAACCGGACTGCAAAACAGTAAAGCACTTCGAACTTCGCAATTTAAAGTTGAAGCGGCAGATGCAAAGGCAAGCGAGACAAACACACTTGGACTTCCGTCGTTGAAATTAAACGGAACTTATACAAGAATTAGTCCTGTGCCTGCTTTAGTATTTCCATTCCCTGTCGGTGCAGAACTTATCTCTACTACACTTAATGATGCACATTCAATTTCATTCGTAACAGAGAATTATCCGTTAACATCCAACATTGTCAATACGTACGGCCTCAGAGCAACATTGCAGCAGCCACTGTTTACTGGCGGGAAAATATCCGGTGCTATTGATGCCGCAAGTTATACAGCCGAGGCTACAAAAGAAGATCTAAAAAAGGACCAGGCAGATGTACTCTATAATATCAAGGCGTCATATTGGAATTTATATCGAGCGATTGAATTCAAAAAATTTGTTGATGAAAATGTCGATCAAATAAAATCGCACGCTGTCGATGCAGAGAATCTTTTCAAACAAGGACTTTTAACGACTAACGATGTAATGAAGGTTCGCGTTCAGTTATCTGATGCATTGGTTCGTCAGATTGATGCAAAGAACGATGTGCAGCTATCTATGTATGTTTTAAACAATACTATTGGTCTTCCGCTGCAAACGGAAATAGAACTTGCATCGACAATTCGTATTGTGGACCGGGAATGGGCATCGGCAGATTCTCTCGTTAAATCAGCTTTTGAAAAACGTCCAGAGGTGTTGGGAATGAATGCCCGTGTAAAAGCAGGTGAAGCAGGTTTAACTTCAGCGCGCGGCGGATGGTGGCCTCAAATTTACTTGGTTGGGAATTATGATTATGATCGTCCAAATCAGCGCTATTTTCCAGAAACAGATGAATTTCAAGATTCATGGAATGTATCGATCTCAGTTTCTTTTGATCTCTGGAATTGGAATCAAACAGGCCATCAAACCACGCAGGCACAAGCACAATTAGCGCAAGCCGAAGAAGGTCTTTCCATGACTAAAGATGGTATTACACTGGAAGTGACTCAAAGCTATCTCGACATTAAAAAAGCAAAGGAGCGCAAAAATGTTTCCGAGCAGGGTGTAGCTCAGGCAGAAGAAAATTATCGTACTATGGACGGAAAATACAAACAAGGACTTGCAGCAAACTCGGAACTGCTCGATGCTGAAGTAGCGTTGCTTCAGGCAAAATTAAATTTAACACAGTCATTAGTTGATTATGAACTTGCCATCGCGCAGCTTTCCAGAGCGATAGGTGAATAAGAAATTACACAAAGGATAAAATACCATGAATACTAAAACGAGAATTATAATTATCAGCATCATAGTTATTGCAGTTTTGATTGCGCTTATCGTAAGAAGTAAAATTGAATTAAATGCATCCTCAAGTGCCGGTTCAATTACAACATCTCCAGCCGTCTCTGTTTGTAAGGTTCATAATCAATCTATTGATGATCGATTTTCACTTGTCGGAACGCTTAATGGATTTAACGATGTTGTAGTGCTCTCGGAAACGCAAGGCAGAGTCATCAAAGTTGATGCCGAGGTTGGGCAATTTAAAGAAGCTGGATCGGTTCTAGTTGAAGTTGATAGCGAGACGAAAGAAGCAGCATATAAAGCAGCAGAAGTCAATTATGAAAAAGCGAAAAAGGATTTAGAGCGGTACGAAGCATTGTATAAAGAAAATTCAATTTCTGATTCTCAAATTGAACAGGCACGTTGGGCTTATCAAAGTGCCGATGCACAATATGTTACAGCGCGGCGCACATTTAATGATACAAAAATAACAACTCCGATTTCTGGAATTGTAATGGCAAGATATGTCAATGTCGGAACGATGACGGTCGGTGCGCCGCAGGCGACGCAAATTGCCAATGTCGTCGATATATCTCGCTTGAAAGCAAAAGTACAGGTTGCGGAAAAGGATGTCTTCCGATTACATGTTGGTGATGCAGTTGATGTGACGACCGACGTGTTTCCCAATGCGATTTTCACTGGCAAAATCTTTACCATTTCTTCAAAAGGCGACGATGGGCATACTTATGCCGTTGAAGTACTGCTGCCAAATCCCAGGCAGGAACTTAAAGCAGGAATGTTTGTACATTTAACATTTAAATTAGATGTACAAAACTCGGTGCTAATCATTCCGCGTGCAGCAATTATAGGTAGTCTGCAAAATGCACAAGTATATGTAGTGAGCAATAATATTGCGCAACTGCGTTCCATTCTTGCCGGAAAAGAAATGGGTACGGATGTGGAAGTTTTGCAGGGAATTCAAGAGGGCGAGATGGTTGTTGTGGATGGCCAGAATAATTTGAACGACAACATCCAAGTTGTTGTACGTTAAAACGAGAAAAGGAATAAAGGAATACTCTCATGACGCTTACTGAATTATCTATCAAGCGGCCAACTTTAGTAGTGGTCACTTTTACTGTACTGGCTGTGCTGGGCATCTTCAGCTATTTTCAATTGAAGTATGAATTGCTCCCTAAAATGTCTATTCCCGTTGTAACGATTACGACTGTATATCCAGGCGCATCGCCGTACGAAGTTGAAAACAATGTCAGCAAAGTCATCGAAGATGCTGTATCCGGCATCGACAAGATCGACAATGTGCGATCGACATCGTTCGAAGGGATGTCGCTGGTGATTATCGAATTCAAACAGGATGCCGATATCGATAATGTCGTGCAGGACGCGTCGCGGAAAGTAAATGCAGTTCTTTCCCAGCTTCCCACCGATGCCAAGCAGCCGACGGTTTCGAAGATTGCTTTCGACGAAATTCCGGTTCTCAGAATGGGTGTAACCAGTAAAATGGACGCAAGGGAATTTTATCAATTTATGAAGGATAGAATTCAGCCACGGATATCAAAAATTGCTGGAGTGGCACAGGTTTCTTTAACGGGCGGCGATGAACGCGAGATCAGAGTAAATTTAGATGCCAATAAAGTACGCGCGTACGGGCTTTCTATTTTGCAGATTATGCAAGCAATCCGCAATGCGAACATGGATTTTCCGACCGGCAATATTAAAGATGCCGATGAACAATTTGTTGTGCGTATCGCAGGAAAATTTAAATCGATAGAGGATTTGCGCCAATTGGCTGTGGGTCGTTCGCGTCAAGGCGGTGATATACATCTTGCGGATATTGGAGAAGTTCAGGATGGAAGGAAAGATTATACACAAATCAACCGTGTGAACGGTATTACGTCGATTGGCATTCAAGTCGTTAAACAATCTGACGCCAATGCGGTTTCTGTAAGCAAGCTTGTTCGTACTGAATTGGCTAAGATCCAAAAAGAGTGTGAGAAGCAGGGTATTGTTTTTAATATCGCGGAAGACAGCTCTACGTTTACGCTCGATTCGGCAAATGCCGTAAAAGCCGACCTTCTACGCGCAGTGTTTATGGTTGCTATCGTCATGCTTCTTTTTCTGCACAGTATCAGAAATTCCATCATCGTACTAGTGGCGATTCCTGCATCGCTCATTACGACATTCGGATTCATGTATGCAATGGATTTTTCCATGAATGTTATGACGCTTCTTGCTATGTCGCTTGTTATCGGTATTCTTGTCGACGACTCGATCGTCGTCTTGGAAAACATCTATCACCATCTTGAAAAAGGCGAAGAGCAGCGTGCTGCAGCATTGCGCGGGCGAAATGAAATAGGATTTGCCGCTTTATCGATAACAATGGTGGACGTTGTGGTTTTCCTGCCGCTGTCTCTTGTCAGCGGTATAGTCGGCCAGATCATGCGGCAATATGCGCTCGTCGTCGTCGGCTCGACATTAACGAGCTTGTTCGTGTCGTTTACAATCACGCCAACTTTGGCTTCACGTTTTGCTAAACTCGAGCGTCTGACAGACCGCACATTGTTTGGAAAATTTGCATTGGCATTTGAGCGCTACTATCATCGCTTTTCAGATTTTTATCAAACACTACTCAAATGGGCGTTGGTGAATAAAGCTAAAGTTGCACTAGCAACTACCGGATTGTTCATACTTTCACTGCTGTTTCCTGCTTTCGGATTGATAGGCAATGAATTCATGCCGCAGACCGATCGCGGCGAGTTCGGTGTATCCATTGAACTGCCGCCGGGTGCATCTATCGAACAGAACAATCAAACAACTTTACAGATTGAACGTATTTTTGCGCAGATACCGGAAATTGAAAAAGTATTCACTAGTGTCGGCTCACAAGCGATGGGATCGCTTTCATTGTCGAGTGATAACCTTACTCAGATTAATGTAACACTTATCCCGAAAGAGCTTCGGATAAAAAAGACAACAGAAGTTGGTGAGGAAATAAAATCTAAGTTGAAAGAAATTCCGGGTGTGAAGGTGTATGTGAATCCTATTGGAATATTCGGATCTGCAGACCAAGCAGCAATACAAATTGCAGTGAACGGCACCGATCTTGATGCTTTAGCAAAAGCGGCGGATCAGGTCCAGAATGTGTTGAAAAGCATTCCAGGAACAACGGATGTTCGTCTTTCCTCGGAGACTGGAAAACCGGAAATGCATATTGAAATTGACCGGGCAAAAATGGCGCAGCTGGGTCTTTCCGTCGCGGATGTCGGAACGACGCTACGTGTTGCACTTACTGGTGATGATCAATCCAAATATCGCGATGGAAAT
Organism: Ignavibacteriota bacterium; assembly: GCA_963833465.1. GTDB lineage: Bacteria > Bacteroidota > Ignavibacteria > UBA10030 > UBA10030 > Fen-1298. The sequence continues at coordinate 780,872 of CAWHXW010000003.1, forward strand.
AATGAGTATGATATTCGCATACAATTTGACGAATCTAACCGCAGACGTACAGATGATCTTGGCAGCATTGCGTTAATGAATAATCGCGGACAGCAGGTAGAGTTGAAACAATTTGCAACAATCTATCAATCCTCTGGTCCAACCAAATTGGAGCGCCGTGATCGAATAAATAATATTGTAGTCAACGGTCAAACACTCGGCAGACCTACAGGAACAATAATGGAAGATTTTAGGAAAAAGATTGCAGGCGTTCAGCTTCCACAAGGTGTAACGCTTTCCTATCTCGGCATGGAAAAAATGCGCGGCGAAGGTTTTGCCGATCTTTTTTGGGCTATGGGTATCGGCATTTTGTTTATTTATCTGATTATGGTGGCTTTGTACGATTCTTATGTCTATCCGTTTGTTGTGTTGTTCTCGCTGCCGCTGGCGATGGTCGGTGCAATGGTTGCGCTTGCGGCAGCAGGGAAATCACTTAGCATTTTTACTATGCTCGGCATTATTATGTTAATGGGGCTAGTGGCAAAGAATGCCATCTTACTTGTTGATAGAACGAACCAAACACGGCTCGAACAAGGATTAACGGTGTACGCAGCCCTGCTTGAAGCGGCAAAATCCAGAATGCGCCCGATTCTTATGACAACGCTTACGATGATATTTGGCATGTTGCCGATTGCATTATCAACTGCAGAAGGTGCCGAATGGAAATCAGGACTTGCATGGGCACTTATCGGCGGGTTGACAAGTTCGCTTTTTCTAACCTTAATCGTCGTTCCTGTTGTCTATATGAAAGTTGATGAATGGAAAATTAAATTCCCTAAATTTGTAAAGAGATTGGTCAATAAATTTTTAGAATTCCTTTTCGGGAAAAAAGCAGATGTAGTAGTTACTGAGAATGGCAGAATAGTAGAAAATAAGCCGACAAAGAAATCACGTAGCAAAAAAGAAATAATAGCATAACGAAATAAATTGCCATGACTTTGCTATAAGCCATAGCCATACCTCTTGTTGATAAATAAAAAGGCTTCTTCAGAATATCCAGAGAAGCCTTTTTATTGTACTGAGAAAAAAATTTTTAACGCGCCATACGGAAATCAATCGGTATCGTCATTTTGGAGCTTATCGGGCCTGTGGACAACATAGCTGGTTTATATGTGTACTTCATTACAGCTTCAATTGCGGCTTCATTAAAAATGTCGCTTGCACTTTTTACGACCTTCGCCTGAATTGGTTTGCCTTGTGCATCAATACTGACTTCAACATATACTCTGCCCTGTAGTCCCATTTTAATTGCTATCTCAGGATAATGAGCAGGCTCACGCTTGATAACTTCGGGTTGTGATTCGATTGCAACAAATGGCATGGGTGCAGGTGTGCTCTCTTCCACCTTGGTTTGTTGTTGTGCTGGTTGCGGTGACGGAGTATTAACAACGGGCTGCGATACTGGCTGTTGAATTGGCTGCGTTTGTGTTGTTGCAGGAGTCTGAACAGGTTTTTGTTCTGAAGTAACAGGCTTTGTCTCAGGTGTTGGTTTTTGAGTTTTTGTCTGTTGTTTCGCTGTCTCTATAGTTGATGCAGGTCCTTTACTGGATTGTGGGGTTGATGTCGTTGTCGTGGGTAATGTCGGAGTTATACTTTCCTGCGAGATAGCAGATTGCTGTGCAGGTAATTGGTCAACGGTTTTGTTAGTTGATCCTTTTGAAAATATAAACCATGACCCAATTAAAAGAATAATAACTGCTGCTGCGGCAATAATAAATATCTTTTTTGATTTATGAGATTTTTCTGTCTCATTTACTGTTTCTTTTTGTGTTCCTGCGGAGGGAACAGTTTTCTTGCTCTCATCTAATACTTCTGATTGTTTTGCTTGGGATTCTCCACGTGTTTGTAATGCCGCAAGCTGCTCTATTTTTTTCTCATATTCTTTTGCTACCACACTTCCTGGTTCAATGATATAAATGCGCCTTATCTCTTCAAGCGCTCGCTGGTATTCCTTTTTTTCGACATAATCATCAGAACGTTGAAAGTATTGACTCTTCAATTTATCAAGTGCAGCTTCTTTTTGTGCCTTCTGTGATTCATCTGCTTTTGGAAAAATAGTACGTCTTTGTATATCGACAATGGCGCGATCAACCATTGGAGGGAGTGATTTAATGATTGCCATACGGTTTTCAGCTTGGACAGCAGGATCGCTTAATTTCACGATTAGTTTTTCAAGAGCAACAATGTAGATATTCTTTGCATCTACTGTCTTCACTTCTTTCATAATCGTTAAAGCATCAGCAAAATTACTTGCTTCAGCTTTTCGCTGAATATCCTGCAAACGATCGATGATGAACTGCTGTGTATCCATTTTTTCCTGTGGTTCCATACTGCTGTCTCTCTATGAATGCATTAATCAGCTTCCACCCATTGTTTTTTCATTCGGGTAGACTAACTTCAGAGTTTGACCGCTTTGCTGTGCATGACGAATCTCATTCTGCCGTACTCGAATTTCTGCTTTTTTTACATCTTTATTTAATGGGTCAATAACATAAGCTTTTGCTAGCTCATCAAGCGCTTGTGCAAACTCCTTTTGTTTCTGAAGTTCATCTGCTGCCCTCAAATGTATCCATACTAATTGTTTCCGTTCTTCATCTTTGACATCTGATTCTTCAGCCTCTTGTGTTGCTTCAATTTCCGTAATCTCGGCGTCTGCCTGGGCTTTCATGATATCTTCTTCAAGAGTCTTTAGATCAGCATTCTCTGGATCAATTGTCATCCCCAGCGCAATTTCCATTAGCGCTTCATCGTATACTTTTTTAGCAAGATACTCGCGCGCTTGACGTAAATGTTGTTTGAGAGATGACTGACTTTCGTTTTGATCTTTTTGTGCCTGCCAATCAGCTAATTCTTGCAACGATTGTTTTTTAAGATTAAGCAGATCTTCGCGGGAAGGGTCAATTGCCAGTGCTTTATCTATTTCCGAGATGGCTTCTTCATAGCTCCGGAGAACTCTGCATTCCTTTGCCCGGAAAATATGTTTTTGAATGGCTTTATTGTTTTCGTCTGTTAGTTTTCGTTTTTCAAATGCTTGCTGTGCTTTTTCAATTTCCTTTTCAATTGCTTTTAATGTTTCGCGTTCCGGATCGAGCACAATAGCTTCCGTAATAATCTTAAGAGCATCTTCAAATAATTCTTTATTAAGGTACTCTTTAGCTTTTAATATAAAGTCTTCGATTTTTGTATTCTTTTCTTCTTCGGCTTGTCTCTCTTGCCACAACTGATGAGTGTCTTGTATCTCCTGTTCAAGTGCCTTGAGTCCAGCATCATCTGGATTGTAGGAATACCCATCTATTACTTCGGTAAGCGCTTCGCTAAAAGCTTCGCGTTCAAGAAATTCCTTTGCTCGTGTTTTATGTTTGTTGATTGCACTTTGCCGAGTTTCTTCTTCTTGTTTTTTGCGCTGTTCTTCCTGGTAGTCGTGAAATTCTTTTTGAAGCTGAAATTCAAATTTTTGTACCGCTTCACTTAATGGGTCTAATAAAAAAGCTTTTGCAACTTCATCTAGCGCCTTGCTATATTCATGTTCAGATGCATATTGTGATGCTTCTGTAAGGTATTTAGAAATCTGTTCACCTGTTTCATCTTTAGGTATTGATGCAGCATCTTCTTCAGCAGCCGCTGTTGCTTGTGCTTTTTTCTTATTCTGCGAAGTAATGATTTCCTGCTCCATCCGTTTCACATCTTCATCAAACGGATTAACTATGAAGGCGAGTGCAACTTCCCCAAGAGCGTCTTCGTACCTTCCATCGGACATATACCCGCGGGCTTTTGTAAGATATAAGAAAACCTTTTCTTTGTCTGCGCGTCGTTTTGCCTCTGTTTCTGCGCTTTCACCGAGTATAGCGCGTTCACGTTCTGCCTGCTCGAGACGGCGAAGTTCTTCTTCCTGTTGACGGCGTACAGCTTCTTCTGAAAGGCGGCGTTGTTCTTCGGCAATTCCTAAAGCTTCTTCCTGAGCTGTCTGTATGCGCTTTTCGCATGCCTGTAATGCGTCGTTTACCGGGTCTAGTACATACGCTCGTGTTATTACACGCAGAGCTTCCGTCCACTTTTGTTGACTGGCAAGACGTTCCGCATTTTCTATATGTTTCTGAATAGCGGCTATAATTGCCTCGCGTTTTTTTCGTTGTTCTTCTTCGCGGCGGTGGTATTGCTCTAATTGTTCAGCTTGTTCTTGTTCTTGAGCTTCGCGAATTTTACGTTCCAAACTAAGAACTTCTTCATTCAGCGGATCCACTACAACGACAAAAGCTAATTCGCTTAATGCTTCGTCAAGCCTGCCACTGTTGAAGAATTCCTGGGCGCGGCTTAAATATTGAGAAATCTTTTGTTGTTGTGCCTGATTTCGAGCTTCTTCTTCTTTGCGGCGTTTTTCTTCCTTCTCCTGTTGCATACGCAACACTTGAGCTTTGAGAAGTTCCTGGCGCTTCTGGTTTTCTTCCTGTTGTTTTTGAATCCGTTCTTGGTCAACACGTAGGCGCGTTTCTTCCTGTGATTTCCGGATGAAATCTTCTGCAGCATGAATTTTGTCGTTGGCAGGGTCCAGCAGATAAGCGCGAGCTACTTCATCAAGTGCTCGGTTAAAATCGCCTTTTGCTAAATAATCTTTTGAGCGTTCAAGAAATGCGCCAATTTTTGTATCTATTGCTTGATGCCGAAGTTCTTCATTTTTTCGGCGATCATCTTCTTCTTTTTTTCGAAGAGCTACATCTTGTTCTTGTTTGGCGGCAACAGCGGCAGATCGTTGCGCTTCTACAATTGCCAGATTAGAAATGTGTTCGAGTGTAGCCGACATCGGCTGCGGTTCTATCGGTTTTGAAGGAATGCCACCGCTACCGAGCTCTTGTTTTTTCTCTTTCTGTGTTGATAAAAGTGAACGTACACGTTCTTCATAAGCTAAAGCATATAAGTTTCTAGGATCTCTTCCGCGTGCTTTTGCAATTTCCTCAAGCGCGGCGGTGTAGTCTCCTTCTCTGACAAGTTTATCAGCTTGTTTCAGGAATATTGCAACTTCTTTTAACTGCTCGGCGCTTCGTAAAGACTCTGAGACTTTTGCCATTACCTGCTCCTTAACGAGGAGACTTATTTAAAAACTAAACAAACCCACCTTTACATTTCATGTTAGAAAAATTCTAAGTTATTGTCAATAATAACAAATTATTAACTAGTAAAGATAAAAGCACAAAAGAGAATATATTTAAAATTTAAATTTTCAGTAAATCTGTCGATGTAATTATTACTAAATAGTCGGGGTGAGAAGATTCGAACTTCCGACCTCCTGCGCCCAAGGCAGGCGCTCTAACCGGGCTGAGCCACACCCCGAACTTATATCTACAAATTACTGAATTTCTGACTTCAAATAACCCAAGTCGTTGAACTTAGTTTATTCTTCCAGTGCTTAAATAAGTACTCAATCTGCCACGAATAAGAAACGCCAAGCGAAACGAGGCTTCCAGTCTCTTGACACTCAGCGTTTTAACCTTTCGGTCAAATCTTTATTATTTCTTTTTGGGAAGCATGTTTCTTTTTGTCTAAAGATAATATACAAAACCATAGGCAAGAAGGCAATCCCAAACCAATTTGATTTAACAATACATTGTAAGATAATTATCATTTTTTCTTTAGAATATTTCTAACCTGTTCAACCGGAACACCTAAATTAGAAGCAATGTATCGATTAAGAGAATCGAACTTTCCACTCTCGTTGCAGCTTCGATATGTGAGGTTATAACACCTACGACAACGAAAATACAGAGCACCATTTGGCAGGTATAGGTTTGCTACCCTTGCATAACAGCTTGGACATTTAAAAAGGAAACGTGAACCGTTAAAATTTGTCTTTTGTGTTGTCAAAGGAATGGAATCATTTACCAATTTATTTTCATCTGTTATTGTGTAAAAGAGTTTCATGGTCATATTAACACAATCCACCACGTAGCTGATGGAAGCAATCCGTTTTCCGGTTGAAGTGTTAGTCCATTCAAAAGAGCCTAAAGAATGCCCACCTCTATGGAACTTGTATGAATCAAGTTTCAATGCATTTTCCACGACCGGACGGTGTCCTATTCGACCACTACCTAAACCACCCATTTTATTTTCCTAAATAGTAAATGATTCTTAATAAGAAAGTTTTATTTTTTATCAGTGAAAATTGTTACTTATAGCTGTTAAACATCGTATTTATCCATCATTCGTGATACCAGCCCTACACCATTTTTGAACTTTGACATTGACATTGCCTAAGGAAAAACGTGTCGAAGTCAAAGTGGTTAATAGAAAAAAGAGAGAGATAGACATAAAATTGTGTACCTTACCTACCTACTTTGACATTGACATCTTTTTGTATAGGAATGTCTAAGTGTCAAAGTGCATAGTAACCATATCTCGGAACTATCAATAACCCTTTTTCTTTTCCTTCCTTCAGGAGACGGTCTATAGTTCTTTCAGTATATCCCGTCGGATTGCATCGTTCAATAATTTCCTTTCGTGAAAGTTCTTTTGCTTCTCCAAATATCCCTTTGAAATCTATTTCCTCTTCAGCCGTTTGAACCGTTGAGGCAATATGCTCACCTTCATCGGTTTCACCTTCGTCTTTGAACCAGAGAGTTTCAGGATTAAGCGAAAGAAGCCTGCACTTCAATTCAGAATCCGGTAGTTCTCTTCCCCTCAGAGGTTTATAAATTCTTTTTGTTTCATCTTTGCTTGACCTTCGAATCTGTATCGTTAAATCTGCACTTCCACCAAATACATTAGAACCTCTCATTTGGTCATTATGCATCTTTTGATACCGTGAACCCTTTTTCGTATGATGAATAACCACTATTGCAAGCCCGTATTTATCCCGTAGCGAAAGAAGTTGTCTCATTAAGGCTTTCATATCACTGCTATCGTTTTCGTCTTTGTTATGTGCAAAATAGAGGCAATCCAATACTATTAAACAGGGTTTTTCTTTCTCACAGGTTTCGTTTAAAGTATTCCAACATTCATCAATGGAAGGTATTTCCTTTGGTACTAGAAAATTGGAAACATCTCCAGCTACCGGAAGCCTCTCGACCATTTTCTTGAACCTTCGATAAAAATCTACAGCCGTGACTTCATTATTTAGGAAAAGCACTTTTCCATGCTTCATAATCTCAAATCCAAGCCATTCTTTAGCACCTATTGCTACTGATAAAGCAAGATTCATAGCAAAGAGACTTTTCCCGCATTTCTCTTCTCCCATGAGAATGTTCAAAGAGTTTTCACTAATGAGATTTTTAATAAGATATTTTTGTTGAGGTATTTCCATCATAACAATATCCTTTCCATTCAGTAATTCAAAATAGAATTCATTGTTTTGTTTTGATTCATACTTTTCATATCTCTTCGGATTCCTTTCTTCATTTAATTCTATTTCAGGAACTCTATGATTCATTAGTTCACTTGCCTTTGACCTTAATCGACCATTGAGTGGAAGAGCCGCAAACGTAATTTGATTCACTAATTGTATTTTCTCAGGGAATCGTTCGAGGAAATCACTGAATTTATCCGGTCTGTGTTTTCCTCTCATTTCATTATCTAATATTTGAAAGAGTTTTCTATAATCAGGCAATTCAAATGCATCACTTTTAAACCCTTCCGGCAGTTCTTCAAAAGTGGAGGGCGAAAGCAGGAGAGTTGCCAACACCTCCCGCTCTGCTTGTTCTCTTATTCCTATTACACTCATGCAGCCACCTCGAACAAACTACCCTGACACGATAATTGCTTTTCAAACTCCAACGCCTTTTCCCGTCCCCAATCGTCAAGCGGAAGGAATACTTGCGATTCGAAGCCAGCTTTATCGAATGTGAATACTTTCCCATGATGAAGAAGGTAAAGTTTTGTGGTATAGAGTTTACGACCGCAGTACCTCTATACAAATCCATCGGAAATCGAACCGTTGAAGCAATTCAAGGTTGACACCAAGCGAATTCGTTTTCCAGTGAAGATGTTTTTCCTTTCGCTTGCAAAGGAATGTTCCTTCTCCGGCTTTATCCAACTTGCCAACATAGCGCGTTTGAAATGGCAAATGGAGTTCCACAGTCCAAACGCTATTTAATTTTGTTGGACTTAGAAAAATTCTTTGTATATTAGATTGTGACATAATTAAATCCTTTCAGGATTTTGACGGGTTGTTCAAGTTCGTAGCTTGGCAACCCGTTTTTTGTTGCTTAGTGTGCAACAAATAAAAAAGCCGATAAACAAGAAGATGAACCGCCAAGCTCATTCTTGCTATCGGCTTTGAAAAAGAATTAATATGTGAACGGTTCTTTGTCATAGAACGCTCACATTATAATCACTTATAAAACTTTGATAAAGGACTACCTAATCCGGTTTTGGTTTTACACGGATATAGTCCTTAGCACTCCTTACATATCTATCATAACTCTCACTATCAATTGGAGCATGAGTGTTTTTCAATTCCATATTTAAAAAAGCCCTAAATGCTATTGCCTTTTCTCCACGAATATCTAAGTCATCAAATTTGTTTAAACAATATTCTAATGCAGAGTTCCAAATCCACACATGTTTTAAAACATAATTAAAAGGATTTTCAAATACTTGTTTACCGCTCACACTCAAGAAGCCCTCATAATAATTTTCTTCAACTTTTGATAAGAAAATGTTGTCGTTCAGAATTGGGTCAAAATATTTTCTATCTCCATCGTTCATTAAAGCATAATGCCATTGCTCTTCAAGTTCTTTTGATTTTAAGTGCTCTCTACACCAGGCTAAAACAGCTTTCGCACCGGCAGGATATCGCATAAACTGTAGATAAAATTCAAAGACATAAGCATCACTTATCTTGCTTGAATGTTTGATAATCCCGATTTTTTCTAATTCCTTATTACGTTTAGGTCTTCCTTTTTTACGGTTTAGGAACTCTCTCCGTACATCTTGCATATAACTATCTACCAATCCAAGTTCCCAAAATATTTCCACAATACTCATCCATTTTTTCTGATGCACTCCAATTCGCTTAGCCACAATATCACCTCATACAACACAAAATCCACTGCCAGCAGTCCGTCCACTGCCAACAATGGATTTCATATTTTCACCTACCGGTGAATGTACGTATTGAGAAGGACGGTTCTCAATGTTCAACAAAGGTAAAAACTCAATCCTGTGATAGAAGGATTATTCAACACCTCCCGATTTGACAACAAGTTCAAATAATTTAATTCCAGCGACGACATTTGTACCTCGATCAAATATTACACATATAATAGGCTTAAAAAAATCATAAACTTTTCTTCCTTTAATCATTTTCATAAATGTTCTTGCCGTGTCTACTGGCATAGTATGAAGTCTTTTATCATTCATTATTTTAGAATTTACGGCCATGTTATATGCAACAATTTCATTATCTCGTAAATATACACTATCTATCGAATGATAGTCTTCATATATGTCTTTTGAAACCTGTTTATCATTGATAAAATATAGAAATTTGTTTTCTGTCATTCTTGGCAAAGAATAAGCTTTTCTATGATAGAACCAAGTACTATTGTTCATTTGCCCTCTTTGTTCAGGCATCTCTTTTATGATCAAATCACCTGTATCAGGGAAACCACTTTCAACAGCATCTGGAAGGCCTAATATCGCCTTTACATCGCTCTGAGACATTCCAACTTTTATTTTTGAAATTATTCTCTTTGCATCATTGAAAGAATTATTTTGACAGAACAAAATTGAGGTTGTAATGCACAATAAAAGAATTATCTTTTTCATGCTGCTACTTTCTGACATGTGGAATTGAAGAATATTACCCATTTATTTGATAAAATAAAATCAATTCGCAGACGAACAAACTCCCAAGCCAAATATCTCAAATGCTTTTTATTAATAAGGTGTACCAACAATTCCAATCATTAAAGGTCGAATATTGCCACAAAATGCAGTGAGCCACAACTTATCAGATATTTTATAAACGATTGTTCCAGATATTCCGAATTCTGAAGTTTCAACGGCTGGCGTATGCCATGTTGTTGAGGTAACAGATGAAACATAGTTTTGATATGTATGCACAGTGGCAAAATCGAACGTCATACCAATGCCAAATTTATCAAATATATATTTTGCGCCTAAAGAAAATCCGGTCTTCTGAATTGCTTGTGTTGTCGGAGTGAACCAAGAAAAATATCCTTCCTCTCCATCGGGATAATGATTTCCCCAATAGGGCTGCCAAATTGAACCAAGAAAAACTATGCCGGTTTCGTTATAACCCGTATCAATCATTGTCTTTCCAAATCCAATATCAAAAGCATAGCCCGTTAGAAGAGACATACCACCCTCGAAATGAAACCAATTATTTACCTGACAAAACGAAGGCGAAGATGTGATTAGCATAATAATAAATATCTTTTTCATGCTGCGCCCCTTGGTGATAGTTAGAATGATAGAATGATACAACTAAAAAAAAATCAATTCAACTATCGTTCTAAAACATGCTTTATTCTTCGATATTTGCGTTATACGCAACGATCTTAGTTCATAGATACCGAAATCTTATTCACCTCAGAATGTAAGCTCTCTGGCTGTAAATGGCTGTATATCTGCGTTGTCTTTACGTCCGAGTGTCCGAGCAAGTCATTCAATCAAACAAATCTGTATGTGTTCCTGTGCGAATGAGAATTAATTCGTACTCCGTCAATTTGTAAATGAGAAGCCAATCCGGTTCAATATGACATTCTCGGCAATCTCGATATTCGCCGAGCAGTGAATGGTCTTTATATTTTGTTTCTAACTTCTTGCCATTTGCCAGCACTTCAATAGCGATGCGCAATTTCTCAATATCATATTCGCGTTTGAGACACCGTCTATAATCCTTCTTGAACTGCGAAATCCTCCTAAGCGTCAACATTATTTACCAAGCTCCGCAAAGAGAGCTTTTGTGGAGTTGAACTTCTTTCCTTTGCCTTGGCGCGCTTCGGCAATCGCTTTGCGTGTCTCTTCATTCGGTATTTTTACATCAAACGGAATACCGTTTGCATGCTGCACCTGCTTGAAAAAAATATTGATTGCGTCCGTTGTGTTTATTCCAAGCGTATTGAGGATATTTTCTACTTTACTTTTCAGTTCAGGCTCAATACGCGCCTGCACCATTGCTGTCCTTGCCATGTCATGTATCCTTTCTTTGTCTCAAGTAATGTATTACATTTGCAATACAAAGTCAATATGTCTTTAAAATAACCATAGAACACATTTTAAACATACGTTATTCGTTCATATCTGCGATATAGCGAACGATTTTAAATCATTGATACCGAAATCTTATTCACTTCTGAGTGTAAGCTCTCCGGCTGCAAATGACTGTATATCTGTGTTGTCTTTACGTCCGAGTGTCCGAGCAAGTCTTTAATCACATAGACAGAAGTGCCGTCCTGAGCAAGCCAAGAAGCAAACGTATGCCGGAGTGAATGAAAATGTATATCCTGATTGCTGAGGTTTGCAAGTCTCACATACCGCTTGAACAAGTGAGTAATCCAATCGGCAAAGATTTTCTTGCCGTTCATTGTGAACGCATAGCCGGAAGCATCTCTACTTTGTTTCGTTTTCAATATGTAGAGTGCAGTATCATTCAGAGGTATTATTCTCATTTTACCTGACTTTGTACGAAACGTAGGAGTGCTTTCGATATACAGCAGCTTCCGGTTGAGGTCAACACTTTCCCAAGTGAGATTGACAAGTTCACCTCTTCGCAATCCGGTGCTAACTGCAAAGATTATGACTTCCTTCAGCCAATGTTCTTCAATGACATTTAGAAGCCTTTGAAAGTCCGGCTTTGTCAGGAATGTAGGTTGAGTTTCCGGAACTCTTACGAATTGAACATCGAAGGGTGTTCTTTCAAGAAGCTTCCACCGGACGGCTGTACCTGAAGAAAGCCCTCAGCGTTCTTAATTCAATGTTGACAGTCACCGGACTTACCGTCTTTAGTTTCTCTGATACGTGACCATCTTTGATGGTTACTACCTTGACGGGCTTCTGTCTCTCTGTTTTGTGGATATCGAAGTGCTGAGGTGTGTATGACACAAGTGGTAAATCACCTACAATCGAAACGAAGTTTTTGAGTGATGCTTTGTAGATTTCCACCGTTTCCTTGGAGAAGCTTCCCTCAGCGTAGGAAAGGAAATCAATTAGAAACTCAGAGAGAAGCTTTCGTTTTGTCTTCTGTCTTCGCTCGTAATCATCCCGCTTGAAGGTTTGTAGAAATCTGAGTGCATCGGTTTTGTCACTTGCTACGAGTAGAAACCCGTTTCCTTTTTCCTTGTTCGTCTGAATAGAAAAGGTAATAGGTACCATTGGAATGTTTTGATAGGAACATCGGAAGCCCCGTTTTCTGAGGCAGAAGGTGCTTAAGTAAGTGCTTACGAAGAAAGGAAGTGCAGAAATTGTGGTGAATTCTCAGCTTTTAACTTCCGACCTCCTGCGCCCAAGGCAGGCGCTCTAACCGGGCTGAACCACACCCCGAACTTATATCTACAAAAACCAATATTAATGTAAGGAAAATAGGCAGGCAAATCAATACTTCCTTTATCTTGATATAATGAAATTAGAAAAAGGATTCAAATCAATGTAAGATCTATTGCAAATGTTTTAGGAGGTTCTTTGAAATATTATCTCTGATTATTTCAGAGACAAGCATATTTTAATAGAGGGCATTCCAAATATTAGTCTAAAGAACACCGGAAGATTTCTGTAACTCAATTATCAACGGTTAGCTAACCACAATTCCGGGTTTTGTTTTTCCCGTTCCTTCCAAATTTCAAAATGAAGAATTGCGCCTGCTACCGTGTCGCCGCTTTTTGCAATGATAGTTCCTTCTGTGACTCGTTGAGACTCAGAAACCATGACATCAGATAGATGTGCGTACACAGTGCGGAAACCGTTGCTGTGATTTAGAATTAGTACGTTTCCAAATCCCGGAATGAATGATAAAACTGCCACTTCACCGTCCGCAATAGCATAAACATCTGAACCAGACGGCGTGGCAATATCGATGCCTGTGTTTTGTGTGATTGTTTTCAAAACCGGATGAATTTGATTTCCGAAATGAGTCTGGACTGTTCCATGTAAAACCGGCCAGCGAAGTTTTCCGCGTCGCCGTTCGAATGCCGACGATGCTTTTAAATCTGCTGGCTGCGGTGCAGGCGTCAGTACCCGACGTCTTATTTAATTCACGTTCTCGAGCTTCTTCGGCTAACCGCTTGCGTCTTTCGGCGTCTTCGCGTTCTTTGCGTATCCGTTCTTTCTCAATTAATTCTGCAATGAGATTCTCAATTTTTTTGGATGCTTCTGTTTTGCGTATCAATTCTTTGCGATATGTTTGTTTATTTTTACGTATTTTTTTTAACACTGTTTGCCGCTGGGAGAATGTTCGTTTCAACTTTTCTTCTTCTCGTGTCTTCTCAGACAAGAGCTGCCGCTCGCTTTGTAGTTTTATCTGGAGTTGTTCGTTTTTACGTTCTAAAATAATTTTATTTTCATTTATACCTTGCAGGTCTTTAGCGCGCTGTTCGGAAAATTTTTTTAAATATTCAATACGGATAGAAAGCTGGTTAATAGATTTTGATGAGAAGAGGAGTTCAACATCATACACGCGTCCATTTTTATATACTGAACGAACATAGTTAGCGTAATGTGATTTTAAAAACTGAAGTTGTCCTTCTAAATTATCAATAGCACTTTTAGCAGTATCGATTTCTTCTGTCAAACCGAGTTCTTCCTCTCGAAGTTTATGGATCAATTCTCGGATGAGAATGGAATTGTGTTCGAGGTCGTCAAGCCGGTCAAGTGTTATTTTCTCTTTTTTTTCACTTTCATTTAATTTCTTCTCATATGTTTGAATATCGTCACGAAGTTTTTCTAGCTCATTTTCCCTCTGCTTAATTTCTTTATTTGTTCGTTGCGCAATCGCAGGAAGTGCGGAAGCAATAAACATTGTAAAAATAACGATGCGAGAATTGATAAGCATTACCAGTGAATTCGTTCGGCGTTCTTTGGAATTGTAAAAGTAAATTGAAGTTTTTCAGCATTTACAGAAATTTCAGAATATGCGAAAGTAATTCTACGCTGTGCATTTGGCTGATTTATTCGGATGGTGAATGGCATCGCAATTTCATCAACTTTCTCGAAGTCACCGAAAATCTGTTCAAGCGCCAGCTTTCCTTTTTGATCCAAAAATTGAACTTTCTGAATGCTCAATGTTATCGGATCAATCCAATATCTCCGGCTTGCCTCCGGGGAAATAAAAACAAATACAAATTGATTATCTTCGATGAATGTTTCGTCAGGTGCGCGGAGATCGCTTTTAAGGAATGCGCCGCCTGCAAACAAATTCAACAGATCATCAAAACTTAGTTCAATATGAAGAATGCGGTTCAAGTTTTCCGTGCTGGGCAAGCCGGAAATGACTTTGTTTTCCAAACTATTATAAAAAAGGAATTCTGTTCTAGTTACAAGCGCTGATCCGACTTTAATTCCGAATGGTCCTCGAAGATTGATAAGAATAGAATCCGGTTTTTGCAGTGTCAAGGTAAATGAACCGCTCTGTGCAATTTCCGGCATCTCAACAGAAATTTGCCCTTCACCCGCAATCGAACGAATATGTGCATGATGCGAGCGTGCAATTTCCTGGATTTCTAAATAGGAGATGGATCGATTATTGAGGTTCAACGGATTTGTTGTTCTGCACCCAACGAATGATAATACAGAAAAGCAGAATACAAAAAAAGAAAATCGGAACATTAGTTGGCTCCATGCAAAATTTTTTCTTTTGCTGACTCGTTTTTAGGGTCCAGTTCAACTGCTTTTTTCCATAATTCGAGTGCCTTTTCTTTTCGTCCCAATTTTAAATATACATCACCAAGATGTTCGTGTACGACAGCACTTGCTCTACCGGTTGCGATTGATTTTTCTATGTACACAGCAGCATCATTATAATTTTCCAATCGAAAGAAAACCCATCCATAAGTATCAAGGTAAGCAGAATTATTAGGTTCAGCGGTCACTGCTTGCTTTGACATTTCCAGCGCCCGCTGAAGTTGAAGTCCACGCTCAGCAAGACTATATCCATAATTATTAAGAAGCAGTGCAGATTTTGGATCCAACTTCAATCCTTCTTCGTACAAACTGTCGCTATTCTGATAACGGTGCAATCCATCTAAAGTCAGGGCAAGAGTACTAAGTGTATTTAGATCCTTCGGATTTAGTTTATACGCTTTTTGCAGCGGTTCCACGGCATCTTCTTGTTTATCCATTCTTGTAAGAGCAAGTCCTTGAAGCAGGTAGAAACGAAAATCGTCTGGAAGCACTTTTTGAGCTTGTTCCATCGTTTCAAGAAGTCTGTCGTATTTCCCTTGTTCAAATAACGAAGAACCTAAAAACCACCAAGCATCAGCATGATGCTCTTCCAATTTTGTCACTTGTTCGAAGTACAATCCGGCAACAGAATCTTTGTGCTGGTTGGCGGCAAGGGCGCCAAGATACCAGCATGGCCTCCAATCGCTGGGAAGTTCCTTATGCAGATCTTCAAATATTCCCTCTGTTTTTTTAATTAAAGTTGAGTCATGTTCGGTTAATCCGAAAAATCCGACGCCGATCCGCAGCCTGACTTCTGTATTTTTTATACCGCGGTTTAATAATTTTTCGTAGAGATCGATTGCATTTTTAAATTGTTTCTGATCTAAATAGACATCAGCGAGCGTAGCAACAACTTCAGCATCTGAAGAATCAGATTCAACCATTTTTTCAAGTATTGCGCACGCCTGATCTAACTTTCCGCCCTTTGCAAATGTTTCGGCAAGTTGTTTCTGGAGCGGTTTGTTGTCCGGATCAAGTTCAAGCATTCGTTTGTAATATGCCGCAGCTTCGTCATACCGTCCAAGTGCAACGTAAAGCTGTGCACATTGGAAGAGAACGTCTAACTGCTCACCGTTACGATCAAGAATTTTATTATAGATTGACAATGCCTTTTGCGGCTGAATCGGCTGGTAAAGATGCGCTAATACGAGCCATGCGGCATTATAATTGGAATCAATTTTTACAATTTCTTCATACTCATGAATAGCTAAATCTGCTCGTGATGCATTAAAGTAAATTGTGCCGAGATTTTCGCGATACGATATGTTTTTTGGCTTTAAACGAACAGCTTCGCCGGCTGTTTCAGCGGCGCGATCAAACTTATTTAATAATAGATAATCCCTTGAAATGGCATAATAAATAGAAGCATTTGGATCTGCTTGCAATGCTTCTTGATATTCGAGAATGGCTTCGGCGAACGAACCTTTTGCATCTAATGCGACGGCTTCGATGAAATGCTGAATAGCATAATCCTGCCGCATTTCATTTTGTTTGCGTTCTTGCAAAGTCAAGGCGCGATTAGCGGATGCCGTATGGGACAATTGCTGTGAACTGCCGCAGCCGGAAAGAAAAAAAATCCCCACTACGCACGTAAGGGGCAAAAGAGACTTCAGATTGTTTTTCATTATACGTAAATATATTGAAAGGGAGCACCACATTCAAGCATGAAGAAGAACTTGTTTTGCAGTTTGAAAGAGGTTATCTTGGAATAAAAATGGAACTTCTCAAATTATATGATTTTGCTGTTGCATGGAATTGGGAGTACGATAGCGAGTTTATTAAACTTGTAAAAGAAGTTTTTCGCCTGAATAATCTGTCTGTTTTAGAAATCTGTACAGATAATATTGAAGAAATTTTTAAATTGCTTAAGAAAGGTGAACTTCAATTTCGCTACTTTCTTGACCGGGCTTCGGATGAAGACGATGCATTCCAGCCGTTGGCACGTTTTGTCCTTCAGCAGTTTCGTACAGGCAATGGAAAGTTAATGCATCCTATTAATCTTTATGATTTGCAATTGCGAGCCGCCGATAAAGCAACGATGCATCTTGAATTTCTTGCCCATGATATTGATGTTCCTTACACTATCATCATTTCACCGTACAATCACAGGCGAGAAGTAGAATTTACTATCGATGAGCTGGCAAAACTCGGCAGGCCGTTTATTATAAAACCGGCAAACACAACAGGCGGCGGTATTGGTGTTGTGATGGGAGCCGAAACGCTGAAGGAAATTATCGAGGCGCGTCAATCCCATAAAAATGATAAATATCTGCTGCAGGAAACTATTAAACCGGTTGAATGTGGCAGGCAAAGGGCGTGGTTCCGTGTGTTCTATGCTTTTGGCGATATTATTCCTTCTTGGTGGGATGATATTACACACGTTTATTCTTTATTGAGTGAAGATGAAGAACAGCGATTGGATGTCGGACGGCTTAAAAAAATTACAGAATGCATTCACTCGGTTTGCCAGCTTGATTTCTTTTCAACAGAAGTAGTTTATACCGCAGATAAAAGATGTGTTGCCGTTGATTATGTAAATGAAATGTGCGATATGAGGCCGCAATCTCAATTTGTTGATGGAGTGCCGGATGCAATTGTTCAGCGGATTATCTCCAGAATGATGGAGTTTGTAAAGGGAAAAATAGAAAATTGTTAAATTGAATTCAGGCCATGATATTTTAAATTTCAAATTTATCATTTTTCCTATTGATATTTAGTTACTGCAAAAGAACCGCAAAGTATTATTATAGAGAATGTTCTCAAAGCGAATAGTACTATACGATTAAAAATATTATTGCAAATGAAAAAAATTCGTTATTCAATATCTTATAGTTGCGGTGACCGTTTTTGTGATGGCTGTAATATTTTCCTTTTCGAATGTTCCTGATCTTAATCCAGAAGATGAATACAATCTAAAATTATAAAAATTTCTAAAGTTGTAACTTGTACATTAGCTTTGGTTGACTCGTGGTTTTTCAGATTAAAGCGGAATGCAAATGTGTAATTCAAACATTGCTCGTATAGGTTTTGTATATTTTAGAGAACAATTACTACAAACTTATTTTTTTCACAGTTTATTTGAAGGTGATCAGTGCATTTATTGTTTCATTTATAATTGCCATTATTTATATAGTTGGCAGAGATTAAAAATAAATTATTCCGCCTATGTCACTTTCATAAATGCCTCATAAAATTTAATTGGATATAATATGGAAAATGAAAGAAATCGGGTTTGTCCCGTTGAACTTGCTCATTCACTCGATAATAGAATTAGGAAATGGCTGCAAAACCCTAATAAAATACTTACTCCCTTTGTTAAAGAAGGAATGAAAGTCCTCGATATTGGGTGCGGTCACGGATACTTCTCTATTGAAATGGCAAAAATAGTTGGCAAAAGTGGAAAAGTAATTTCTGCAGATTTGCAGGAAGGAATGCTACAAAAACTTAGCAATAAAATTAAAGGGACGGAATTGGAAGAAAGGATAAAACTTTTAAAATGTGATAAAGATAAAATCAATATTTCAGAGAGAGTCGATTTTATTTTGGCTTTTTATATGGTTCATGAAGTTCCCAATAAGAATTCATTTTTTAAAGAATTGAAAAACGCATTGAATGAAAAAGGACAGTTTTTATTTGTAGAACCCAAATTGTTTCATGTGTCAAAAAGAGAATTTGCACTAACGACCAAACTTGCTGAAAACAATGGATTCAAAATATATCAAGGTCCAAAATTAAACTTTAGTTGGTCGGTATTATTAAAAAACAACTGAACCAGCATTATGTTTATAATCATATAGAACTTAAGAAAAACGAAACATCGATCTAATTGTCGATTTTTAGTTAAAGTAATCAGAATGCAAATAGAGAGTAATGGAAAAAGTAAGAAAGTATTTCGAAGATGAAGCCTAAGAGTTTGACGCAATTATTCGTCGTCTGATTCTCTATTATGAACAAATGCCCGGTGCACTAATCAAATCATTTTCAGATCGAGAATTACTTTCAAGAATTAAAGATAAAAGAAATTGTAAGGTTCGAAGACTCCGTCATATCATTAATAAAATCTAAGAGGCACTTTGAAGTTAAATTGATAGTTTCAAATATTTTCATTTTTTATATGGAACATAAGGAAATTATTTTGTTGTTTAGAATAGTATATAAAATAATCAACGTAATGAGAGGATAGAATGAAAAAAGCTTTAGTCTGTGGTGCAGGAGGTTTTATTGGGTGTCATCTTGTCAAGAAGCTTCGAAAAGAAGGGTACTGGGTGCGTGGAATTGATATTAAAAAACATGAATGGTCGCCGGAGGCGGCAAATGAATTCCTTTTGCTTGATCTTCGTATTGAAGAAAATTGCCGTAAAGCACTTTCAATTGATAATAGTACGTTCGATGAGGTTTATCAGTTGGCGGCTGATATGGGCGGAATGGGATTCATTCATTCGGCTGAAACAGAAATAATGCACAATAGCGCGCTTATAAATATTTATATGACCGATCTTGCTGCAAAAATGAATGTGCCGCGTTATTTCTTTTCATCTTCTGTTTGTGTTTACCGAGATATGAAACAAGGTGAGCCGGAAATGACGGAAGCAGAAGCGATTCCTGCACATCCGGATAACGAATATGGCTGGGAAAAGTTATATTCCGAAAGAATAGCGCAAGCTTATGAACGTCGATATGGAATGCAAGTGCGAATTGCAAGATTCCAGAATTGTTATGGACCGGAAGGAACTTGGAAAGGCGGCCGCGAAAAAGCTCCGGCTGCAATGTGCCGTAAAGTGGCTGAAGCTCAAAACAATGGAACTATTGAAGTGTGGGGCGACGGGACTGCAATTCGTTCTTATACATACATAAGCGATATGGTGGAAGGAATATTTCTATTAATGCACTCAGATTTACACGGTGCTGTTAATATCGGCTGTCCGCAATATGTAAGTGTTGATGAATTGGCAAAAACTGTCGCGAAGGTTGCGGGTAAAACAATACAAATTAAACATATTCAGGGTCCTGTCGGGGTTCAATCCAGGAATTTTTCCAACGACCGCATATATTCTCTTGGGTGGAAACCAAAAGTATATCTCGAAGATGGTATTCTATTGACATATCCATGGATAGAAGAACAGGTGAGAAATCAATAAAGTGTATCGGTTGTTGACTTTACAAGTGTGGTTATTCAAAAGAAAATCAATTGCTCATAAAATATTTCGGAAAAAAAGCTAAAGTAATTATGAAGGAAATGGAAAAATATTATGAGTAATTTAGCGGGTCATTATTGAACAAATAGGTTAGAGTGATTATGCGTGATAAAAAAAAGGTATTTGTCACGGGGTGTTTTGATCTGCTTCATAGCGGGCATATCGCTTTCTTTGAAGACGCTGCAAAATATGGAGATGTGTACGTTGGCCTTGGCTCCGATGAAACTGTGTACAATCTCAAAGGGCGTTACCCGATTAACAATCAGGATGAAAGAAAATACATGATTGAGGCATTGGCAAGCGTAAAAAAATGCATTGTTAATTCTGGTTCGGGAATCATGGATTTTCTAAAAGAAATCGAAAGTTTGAAGCCGGATATATTCGTTGTGAACGAAGATGGGAACACTCCGGCAAAAGAAAAGTTGAGCAAAAAACTTGGAATTAAATATATAGTATTAAAACGAATTCCTCATGGCACGTTGCCTGTTCGTTCTACTACCTCCTTAAAAAATGAATGTACAATGCCGTATAGAATTGATTTAGCCGGCGGTTGGCTGGATCAGCCATATGTCGGAAAATTTGCAAACGGTCCTGTTTTAACAATCTCAATTGAACCTACTATCGAGTTCAATGAAAGAAGCGGGATGGCATCGAGTACTAGGAGAAAAGCTATCGAACTGTGGCATTCCGATATTCCTGCAGGAAACAGAGAGCAGCTGGCAAAAGTACTTTTCAGCTATGAAAATCCACCGGGAACAAAAATAATTGCAGGATCTCAAGACTCAATTGGTATAGTTATGCCTGGTCTAAATAAAATCGAATATAACGGTGGATATTGGCCGGAAAATATTATTTCTGTGAATAATGAAGAAATATTATCATGGATTGAAAATCATTTATATCTGATTACTCTCGGACCGCGCGATGACCAATTCGATGTGCTTGACAACACTGAAATTAATAAAGAGAATGTTGAAGCACTTCGTTATGCTGCCGAAAATTGCTGGAAAGCTATTTTAAAAAAAAATTTAAAGGAATATGGCAGACAATTTAAGCAATCATTTCAAGCTCAGATTAAAATGTTTCCTAAAATGATCTCTAAAGAAACACTTTCTATTATTGACAAATACAAAGAGTCGGTTTTCGGGTGGAAATTATCAGGCGCTGGAGGAGGAGGTTATCTAATATTGGTCTCTGAAAAACCGATTAGTGGTGCGATGAGGATAAAGATTAGAAGAAAAGCATTATAGTATTTCTACATTCTCGTCTGTAAGCATATTATTTTACGGATAACTTGAGATAGAATTAATTCCATAAAGTGGTTTCAAGGTAGTTTGAATGGATTAAATTAGGTGTGCGGCAGGGAACTCAACTGAACTCTGCGTGATTGTTTAAGTGACTTTCTGTGATTTTCGATGGATAATAGGTTTCAACTACTGTGGTATGCCCCTTTTTATAATCTAAAATATATTACTGGGAAGGATAGGCCAATGAACAAAGCAAGATTTATCTGAACAAAAGTCTTTGATGTATTGACCGTAGTCGTCTTCAAGCGATTGCAATATAACTGTTCCTATCTAATAAACTTCATATTATCCTAAAAGAGTTGACTTTTTCTTAATGATTTCATATCATTGACTAAGTAGTCAGTCATATTTAAAGGGAAGATCACATGTCGCCAAGATCAAAAAAGCTTGCTGAACAGATGAAAGCAGAAAGCCGAAAAGCAATTTTAAACGCATCTTTAAAGTTGTTTGCGAAAAAAGGATTTTCTGCAACAACGACCGACGAAATAGCCAGGAAAGCTAAAGTTTCAAAAGGATTGATCTTTTCTCATTTTCCTTCAAAAGAAGATATTCTTTTTAGTATGATCGATGATAATATCGAACGATTGGTTCCCAATCTCGATAACTCTGAGGATAATAGGCCGCCAAAGGAAAAATTTATTTCATTCATTGAGGGTTGGCTTCATGTGCTAAAGACTGAACCTGACCTAATTCGTCTTAGTCTTCAACTCAATCTTGACGATGCTTATAGAAAAATTATAGCAAAGAAAGGAAAAGAATTGATTGAACGGTTCGTAAGCCGCTTGAGGAAGCTATTTAAGCAGCTCGGTTCAAAAAATCCTGATATTGATTGTTATCTTCTTATGTTTATTTTCGATGGTATATCTGCAAATTATACTGTCGCACCAGATTTATTTCCTATTGAAACTTTGAAAGAGCATTTTATAAAGATGCTTTTTGCATATTTGGAAAAAAACGAACCATGATCTTCCGTTCTCTTCACATATCATCAAGCACACTTATAAAGATGCTTTTGATATATGTATCTTTCTTATCCTCTATATCTACTGCAATTGGGCAAACTATATCTCTTAATGGCCAGGCATCAGGGTGGCTCTTATCAAATCCGGAAACATCTCCGCTATCTCAAATCGGGTTTCGGTATATCCCGGAACTTTCTATCGGCAAAAAAATTGATAATATTCTATCCACGGATATAGACGTATCGTTGAACATTTATGATTTTGGAAACTTCGCTAAGGACCAGAATCCAGAATACGATAAAGGCATGAAACCTTATCGGGCATGGTTTCGGCTTGCGTCGAATACATTTGAAATCCGTGCTGGCCTGCAAAAAATAAATTTCGGATCAGCGGTACTGTTTCGCCCCTTGATGTGGTTCGATAGAATTGATCCACGCGATCCGCTGCAATTGACGGACGGCGTTAAAGGCATACTTGCGCGTTATTACTTTCTTGATAATACAAATATTTGGCTGTGGGGACTTTATGATAATAATGGAACAAAAGGATGGGAAACGACGCCGACAAAATATTCCAGTTTCGAGTACGGCGGCAGGTTCCAGATTCCATTCTTAAATGGTGAAACAGGTTTTTCATTTCATCACCGCTCTACCGATATAAGTGACATTGATTCGCTTTTAAGAAATAGCGGAGACGCATCGGTACCTGAGAACCGATTTGGATTCGATGGTAAGTGGGATATAGGTATCGGAGTATGGCTCGAAGCCGCACTTATCCATACACAGACAGATCTTCCTGTACTGAAATATCAACGGCAGTGGACTCTTGGTGCAGATTATACATTCGATATAGGGAACGGACTCTATGCACTTACGGAGTTTTTCCGATCTGAAAATCCAGTTGAATTATTTAGTCGCGCAAATGGAATCAGTTTTTCTGCATTTTCCACGAATTATCCTGTCAGTGTTTTGGATCGGTTGTCGGGAATTGTGTATCTTGATTTGACGCATCAAACTTGGTATAGATTCGTGAATTGGCAAAGGACATACGATAATTGGATAATTTACATTTATGGCTTCTGGAATCCCAAAACCATTTTGTTATATCAAACGCAATCAGGAACCAGTATATTTACTGGAACTGGAATTCAATTTATGGTTGTATTTAATCACTAATAAAGAATCGTTGTCTATAAAAGGAAAACGTGTGGAAACAAAAAATGCGATAGAGCTAATATCTGATCAAAACTCGTTTCTTATACAAACAGAAAAACTTGAAAAAATCTATCCACTTGGATCGAATACATTTAAAGCGCTAGAAGATATCAATCTATCCATTGCCAGAGGAGAATTTCTTGGGTTAGTTGGTCCGAGCGGTTCAGGGAAGACGACGCTTTTAAATATTATTGGATCTCTCGATGTGCCCACATCCGGCAATGCAAATGTGCTTGGACAAAACGTGAAAAAACTTACTCATAAAGATGCAGCACGTTTGCGTAATAATCATATCGGATTTATTTTTCAGACATATAACTTATTGCCGGTATATACTGTTTTTGAGAATGTAGAGTTCCCTCTGCTTCTTCTTGGGATGGAAACCACTCAATGCAAAAAGTTTGTTATGGATTCGCTCGAATGGGTAGGCCTGGCCGATCGTGCTGATTCCAAACCTGCTCAACTTTCCGGCGGAGAAAGCCAGCGTGTTGCAATTGCAAGAGCAATAGTTAAAAAACCGGAAATTGTCCTTGCAGATGAACCGACGGCTAATCTTGATGCAGCAAATTCACATCATATTATGGAAACTATGTCCCAGCTAAATAAAGAACTTCAAACGACTTTTGTTTTTGCTACTCATGATGAAAAAGTGATTTCCTATCTCAAGAGAAAAATTACTTTGGTCGATGGGAAAATTATTAAAGATGAAAAACTTCATTGTGAAAAATAATCAGCAAGGTGACTTATGTTGATTCCTAAACTTGCTTATCGCAATATCATCGGTGCTGGTTTGCGAACTTGGTTAAATGTTGCGGCTCTTTCGTTTGCATATTTAGCTATTATTTCTGTACAGGGCATTTATAACGGTTTGAACGATCAATCCGAGAGCGCATCAATTGATGCCGTCTATGGAAGTGGACAGTACTGGCAAAGCGAGTATGACCCTTACGATCCGATAACTCTTAATGATGCTCATGCTGTTATCCCTAAAATGCTTCAAACACTTGCAGATTCTCATATTGTTGCACCGATATTGATTCGCCAAGCGACTATTTATCCTGAAGGGCGTTTTCGATCAATACTTTTGAAAGGTATTGATCCGAATCAGAAGGTCTTGACAATCCCTTCCTCCTTTCTAAAAAATCTTGACGGAACAATTCCTGCATTAGTCGGCAGCAGAATGGCAAAGAATGCCAGTCTACAGAAGGGTGACGTTCTAACGGTAGAATGGCGTGATGTTCATGGCACATTCGATGCGGCTGAAATCAAAATCGTTGAAGTTATGCAAACTTCTGTACAAGAAATCGACAACAATCAAATATGGATCCCATTACAAAAGCTGCAGACCATGACAGCAATGCCGAATCAAGCGACTTTAATTGTCGTAGGCAAGAATTTTTCATCAATACAAAATATTTCTGGATGGCAATTTAAAAATCTAACCTTCCTTCTTCAAGATCTTCATGCATTGATTAGAAGTAAAACGGTTTCAGCAAGCATCATGTATGTCGTATTATTATTTCTCGCCATGATAGCAATATTCGATACACAGGTGCTTTCAATTTTTCGACGTAGAAAAGAAATGGGTACATTAATGGCTCTCGGTATGACAAGAGGCAATATCATTAAACTCTTTACTCTTGAAGGTGCTTTTCATGGAGTAATAGCTATCTGCGCCTCAGCGATCATTGGTATCCCTTTTCTTGCATATATAGCTAAAACCGGATGGGAACTGCCCCAATCCGCGGACAACATAGGCATTGCCATTGGTGAAAAATTATTTCCGACTTATTCACTAAGTCTAGTTCTTGGTACAATATTTTTAGTGATGATTGTGACAACTATTGTCAGTTTTCTGCCTACGAGAAAAATTGCAAAACTCAAGCCGACAGATGCACTTAGAGGAAAATTGTAATGTTCCGATTTCTTTTAAAAGGTTTATTGCGTGATCATTCGCGGTCTTTTTTCCCTGTTCTCATAGTTGCTTGCGGCGTCCTTTTAACTGTGTTTCTACATGCATGGCTGAATGGAGCATGGACAAGCATCATTCAGTCCACTGCACATTTCAGTACCGGTCACCTGTGCGTTATGACTAGAGCTTATGAAAAAGTGAAAGATCAACAACCGAATGATCTTGCATTGCTGGGAATTGATACACTCGTTAACGAGTTGCGGCATTCGTTTCCTGAAATTCAGTGGATGCCTCGAATCACATTTGGCGGGCTCATCGATATTCCGGATACGAATGGAGAGACACGTATTCAATCTCCAGTCAGTGGATTGGGAGTTGATCTTCTAAGTCAAGGAAGTCCAGAATGGAAGATTCTCAACATTCAAAACGCAATTGTGAGAGGAAGGATCATTCACCATCAAGGTGAGATGATGATATCTGAAGAATTGGCACAGAGTCTCAATATCCAACCGGGGCAGGTTGCTACGTTGATTAGTTCCACAATGAATGGAAGTATGGC
This sequence comes from Ignavibacteriota bacterium, assembly GCA_963833465.1. GTDB lineage: Bacteria > Bacteroidota > Ignavibacteria > UBA10030 > UBA10030 > Fen-1298. The sequence continues at coordinate 806,946 of CAWHXW010000003.1, forward strand.
AACGGCTAATTTTACGATTGTAGGCACAATTCTTTTTGGCGTTAGAGCAATGGATCGCAGTGCTGTTATAACAGATCTTTCTGATATTCAACAAGCACTCGATTTGCAACAAGGAGCTGGGGAAATCCTCGGTTTTTTCCCGGATGATTTTTATCATGAAGATCGTGCAATTGCAATTACCTGCGAGTATAATCGCCGCTTTCAAAATTCTTCAAATAAATTTACACCTGTTATGAACTTCCTGCGAAACGAGAGCGGGCTTTCGGACTATCTCGATTTATTTAATGTTATCTCTTCTGTTATTATGGGTGTTTTTTTGTTTGCTATGTCGATCGTGCTATGGAATGCGGGATTAACCGGAAGTCTTCGCCGCTATGGTGAAATCGGTGTACGTTTAGCAATAGGTGAAGACAAAGGACATATCTACCGAGCAATGCTTACTGAATCTATGATGATTGGATTTGGTGGATCGATACTTGGAACAGCACTCGGTCTCGCAGCTTCATATTATTTGCAAATGAAAGGTTTTAATATCGGAGGTATGCTGAGGAATAATTCCATCATGATTAATGACATTATCCGCACTCAGATAACACCAATGAGTTATATCGTCGGGTTCTTGCCGGGAATGCTGGCAACATTTTGCGGGACGGCACTTTCTGGTATTGGTATCTATAAAAGACAAACCTCGCAGTTATTCAAGGAACTTGAAACGTGAAAAGATTATTATTTTTATTTTTCTCGTCATCTGCATTGATATTTGCTCAAATGCCTTCTGGAGATGAGATTCTAAAAAAAGTTGATCAAAACATGTTTCGGAAAACAGATTTATCACTTCACGAATGATCATTCATGGAGAACGAGAAAGTCGAACTATCGAATCAAAATCGTGGCAACGCCATATCACTGAAGCATTCACTGAATACCTTGCTCCGCCGCGCGAACAGGGAACAAAAATGCTGAAGCTGCAGGACAACCTATGGACGTATACTCCATCTACTGACCGGATTATTATGATCTCCGGACATATGTTGCGCCAATCAGTGATGGGTTCTGACCTTTCTTATGAAGATATGATGGAAGACCCGCATCTTCCGAATCTCTATTTTGCAAAGGTAATAAATGAGGAAATTTACAACGGACGGCAATGCTGGGTACTGGAGCTAAAAGCAAAGAAAGAAGAAATCGCATACAATCTTCGGCAAATCTGGGTTGATAAAATAAGATTTGTGATTTTAAGGGAAAATCTTTATGCGAAAGGCGGTATACTTTTAAAAACCATGGATATACGCAAAGTGATGGAGGTTCAGAATCACTGGATTGCCAAATCGATTTTATATAAAGACGTTCTTAAAGAAGGTCAAGGAACAGAGTTTTTCATTGACTCCATTATTCTGGATTCTAATATACCAGATTATCTCTTTTCAAAGGCTGCATTGAGAAAATAAAATAAGCGGCAATTTTCATATAGGTCCACTGCTATTCAACGATATTTAGCATGACTACGCGCGCGAAAACCTAACACTATATTTTCTTCTTACCGATTATTAAGCTCGTTCCGAATGAAGTATTTTTCCTTAGGATATTTTTGAATCCAGCTTCTGTCATCCATCGCCGAATTTCTGATTCTGTATATGTGTCACCCGCACTTGTTCCTACAAGCATATTTAGCGAAAAAAGTGCGCCTGCAAGCGGAGCAGTACCATCTTCACTCATGATGTAGTCTAAAACGACAAGTTGTCCACCTGGAATTAATGCATCATTTGCTTTCTTAAACAGCATTTGGTTTATTTCAACAGAATTGCTGTGAATAACCGCCGAGAGAAACACAACATCGAATCCGCTTCCTAGCGAGTCCAGCTCATAATTACCTTCTATTGTCTCAATCTTGTCGTTCAAACCTTCCGTTTCGATAAATCTGCGCGTTAGACCGATCACCTGAGGAAGGTCAAATACGACTGCTTTGATACTCTTTCTCTCCCTCACAAATGCCATTGAGAAAGCGCCGGATCCACCTCCAACATCAAGGACTCTTTGAACACCACGCAGATCAATTAACCTTACCACCGATCCCGCCTGATTGAGTGCACGCATATGCATTGCCGAAATAAATGCGTCAAGCCAGCTGTCTCCACGGTTATCGACGGTACCATGTACAGCGACCGATGTTCCTTTATGCACTGCCTCTGTAAGAGTATCCCATGTTTTCCAGAGAGCAACTTGATGCATCATGCCGGCTAAATAATCAGGTTTGCCTTTTACAAGATATTGCTTGGTGACGGGTGTGTTTAGGAATTTGTTTTTCTTCTTTTTCAGAAATCCCATGCCGCATAAAGCATTCATTAATCTATCCGTAGCTCGCTCGGATGTACCGAGAATCCCGGCAACATCTTTGGATGCAATATGATTATCACCTATGGTTGTAAAGATGCCAAGTTCGAATGCAGTAAGAAGAATGCGTGCTTGCCGGAATGCATAAACTGTGTCAAGAATTTGTGACGGAGATTGTTTTATTTTGCTTTTAGTTATTTGTCTGGCCATATAGAGTCTCTTATTTTGTATCTGTGATTAAGTTATCTGCTTTGAAGAATCGACATCCTGCTGTACATGCTAAAGGTGCAATTTTTTCCATAATTGCATATCGGTTAATGTTATATGATAGTAATTTAATGACACTGGCAGGAATAGTCAAATAAATAAGAATCTTCACTATGTTTAGCGTGTTTGGATTCAAATGAGTACATTATAAAATGTTAAAAATTATTGTCTCAGTGCTAATAATTTTTAGTGCTAATCTATTTGCTCAAGTGAACGGAACGACAGGAATACCAATCGGAGGAATTGGTACAGGGGCCATAAAGTACAATGCAAACAACGGAACTTTTTCTGCAAACTTTCGCTCGCCTACAAGGAATGGTGACTATCAACTGCTGGAAGAAACTCAATTCCAGATATTTACAAAAAGAGAAAGCAGCATTATAACCTCTGATAAATTGATGGCAGAATTGAAAAACGGCATTACAAACGACGATGCAATATTTCCACTTCATAATGTACACTTTGGCGAAGTGAATGGAATAACTGTTGATATGACAGCATATGTCCCTTATGATCCAAAGTCTACAGATATGATGACGCATCCGTGTGCAATGTTTGAATTCACACTTAGTAATAATCAAAACGATTCTGCACAAGCGGCAATTGCTTTTAAAATTAAAATGCCTGTTGTACCTGTAGCAATTATTGATTCTGGTTTCACATCTTATTCCTCATCTCTTCAACTGAGCTTATTGGGTACAATGAATGATGAAACATGTGCATTAACTGTACGGTAACGATAATGGTTTCTTTTCTACAGGGTTGTGCAACGATACGCTTTCCGGCACAACTAACCGGTTATCAATACGAATTTTTTTAAATGCTAATGAAATAAAAAAGATCCGATTTGTGCTTGCTTGGTATAAAAGTGATGACCTCGATCATTATAAATACGCTGCATTATGGAGCAGTGCTGAAGCAGTTGCTGTTTCAGCTTTAAATAATTTTGATTCATTTAAAAATTACGACGGTGAATTAGTCAGCCGAATGCGTGCTTCTAATCTCCCTTCGTGGTTGGTAGATCAGACGCTGAACTCTCTGGTAAATCTTGTTAATAATAGCGTGTACTTTAAAGATGGAAGATATTGTCATACAGAAGGACAATGGACGCCCGAGGGAACGATGGATCAAATGTGGCATGCAAGGCAAATTTATACAATGATTAATCCTGAGCTTGCATGGCAGGAATTAGAATGGTGGGCACGAACACAGCATGTCAGTTTATATCCAGGTCAAATTCATCACGATGTCGGACAGAATTTTAATTACGTCGGTTGGGACAGTACCGAACATGATGATTATCGTGATATTTCTCAGTGGGTTGATCTTAATTGTGGTTTTATTATTTCTGTATATGAAGCATTCACGGCTACTGCAGATAAAACCAAGCTCAATTATTTTTGGCCGTATGTAAGGAAGGCAGGTCAACGAATCCTTGATCAAGTTCAACTCTACGGTAGTTCGGAGTATCCGTTTACATTTTCAACTTCACTAAGCTCGTATGATGCTGGCGGAAATTCACAGGCATATAATTCTGGATTATCCGTAGTAACTTATCGGATAATGACTTACCTTGCCGGAGTAATGGGAATGGGAGATCTGCAAACCGCTAATACATTCAACGATGCTTTTCAAAAAGCAAGAACGGGTTTTGAAAACAGGTACTTGAATACACTATTCCCGACAGGTAATTATTGCGAAAGCGCTCTCGGAGGTCCCTGGATTGCAAATTTTTTAAAAATAGATTCTTGTTGGACAGCAAAAAAAACGAGCAATCTGTTTTCAACAATCTCAAATTACTATGACCCCCTCAATAAAGGTATGGGATATAACAGCGGTTCATACTCTGAATGGCAAACATACCTGGTGAGCCATTTGGGAGGCTACGCTCTGCAGACAAATAGAACGAGTATATGGATGAGTCTCCAAAAGGATATGTATGAACGGAATTATTTGAATAGAAATCTCGTGTTTAATCAACAGCTTGGAATTCAGCCAAAAGTCACAACGCCAATATTAACGGCAACAAGTGTTCAAGGATCGAACCAATACATCAGCATACCAGTATTGTGGTGCAATTACTATGATATCGTTGGATTTCACCAGAATAAATTTTCCGGTGAATTGTGGCTGGAACCGAAGATTGTTGATACATCAGGACATCATATACAAAATGCTCTTGTTATAACTCCAGATGGATATGCCAGTATTAATTATATTGCCTACGGAGACTCTTTTCAAAATCAACACATTATATTCAAACCAGATAATCCAACTAACGTATCTGCTCTGTATGTCTGGGATCTTTTTGCAGACTCCGCATCAGCAATTACTTCTTTAAAAGTGAACGGAATAAGTTCAGATTATTCCCGGGTAGTAACAAGTGATCAATCGCATGTAAAAATCAATTGGTCTGGTACTATACCAACAAGCGGAATTACAATAGTAATAGAAGGGATAGCCAAACCGGGTTTAGGTATTCCAACTGTTCCGAAAAATTTTCAATGCTCAGCTTTAAATCCAAGCATGATTTTATTGAAGTGGACTTCTATAGCAGAAGATGTGTCAGGATATATAATTGAATCGAAAATTGGAGGGAACTTTCAGCAATTAGCAAGAATGAGTAATAGTGATACTTCTTATACTGATACGGGTCTTCTTTCATCCAAAGAATATGTTTATAGAATCAGGTCATTTAATGATCAAAATGTTTCCGATCCAAGCGCAGAGATATCAGTAACTACTCCTGAAAGCAACAATGGAGATGTCCTCATAACATTGAATGCTGGAGGAGATGCATACAAGTCAGTAAGCGGAATAGAATATGAAAGTGATGCCTCAAGCGGATTTGTATCAGGAGGACAGACATATTCTACAACGGCTGCAATTGCCAATACACAGGATGCTGTTCTCTATCAATCGGAGCGGTACGGAAATTTTAGTTATAGAATTCCTTTACTGAATGATTGTTACAATGTGATTTTAAAATTTGCCGAGATTTATCAAGATGATCCTGGTGCAAGAATTTTTTCTGTCGACATTGAAGGAAAAGAAGTTATCCATAATATTGATCTTTTTTCCCGTGCCGGAAAAAATACAGCGTACGATGTCGTTATTCCTGTTGAGTTAAAAGATAGTACTGTAAATATTAGTTTTATTTCTGTGATCGATAACGCAAAATTAAGTGCACTGGAAATCTGTAAAAGAAATGCTTCGGCAATCCAAAACAAAGGAAGCGTGGATATGCCGAAAGTATTTTCTTTAGGGCAGAATTATCCCAATCCTTTCAATCCGACCACTAATATTTCTTTCAGTCTTCCAAGACAATCTTTTGTTTCACTGAAAGTATTTGATTTGCTAGGAAGAGAAGTGATAACTATTATTTCAGAAGTAATGCAGGCAGGAAATTATACTTGCAAATGGAGCGCAGAAAGATATACAAGCGGTGTGTATTTTTATCGATTGGAGGCAGGAACTTTTACAGAAACAAAAAAACTTGTTTTATTGCGATGAAGTAATTTTGCATAAGTAACTCAATCTCAGCAAAAAATTAACGTTCGTATATGAAGTACAACAACCACAGGTTTCAGATACTAATAGAAACCATTTTAGCATGAACTTATTTTGTTTTCGGCAAATTGTAAGTATTCCGAGCCCTTAAACAGATGTAAAAATGATCTAGAATGATCTAAAAAAATTATGTATAAAACGCAAAACAATAAAACACGAAATTGGAAAAGAAATATTATCAATTTCGAATAGAATAAAACGACTAAACGAAAAATTTAAAATATTCTAAAATGTATATCCTTTTGGCAATTATTTTTTATTCTCTCTAAAAGATATTACACAAGAAATATTAATAAGAAATAGATATTTACTTAGTGGATGCATACATTTATCATGAACAAATAATTTTGGAAATCATATGCTCTGTTATAAAAAAACTTTGGTAGTATTAATTATTTTGTTCGTGTTTCTAGGATGCAGCAAAAAATCTACTATAGCTTCCCCGCCGACATCAATAACCGTGCACCCGACAAAAAGTCAAAAGCGTGGAATCGCGTATGATATTTCTTCTGCAGAAGACCTGGCTGCGTTAAAAAGTGGTGTCAGTTGGTGGTATAATTGGGGCGTAACACCAAATAGTATGGTACCGACTAACTACTATATTACTTATGGGATGGATTTTGTGCCAATGTTGTGGGGAGGTAATATTAGTACTTTAGATAGCGTATATATCGAAAATTTTATTCTTGCCCATTCAGAGGTACAGGTACCTTCTTGTTTTGAATGAACCCAATTTAACGGATCAAGCTAATTGCACTCCGACACAGGCTGCAACAGACTGGCTGATGTACGAGCAAATCATTTCTGATCTTGCCAATAAGGGACGTACAGTCTATCTTGTCGGACCACAGATGAACTGGGGAACTATGTCTGGCTATGCAGATCCAGTTGCATGGTTAGATGCTTTCTACGCTGCGTACCAAGCTGCCAATGCAGGCAGAAATCCCAAAATTGATTATCTTGCTTTCCATTGGTATGATTACGGTTTGGACGCACAGCTTAATAGTTTGCAAAAATACGGCAAGAAAATATGGATCACAGAAATGGCAAATTGGAATTCCCAGATCGATTCCTATGCAAAACAGGAAGCACAGATGCAATCTATGGTAGATACTTGTGAAAATCGTTCCGATGTTTTCCGATATGCTTGGTTCACTGGAAGAGGAAGTGGTGCAGATGATCACTATTCATGGTTGTTCACCGGCACACTCGGACAGCTATCCGATCTTGGCCAACTTTATATCAATCTCCCGTTTGATACATTGAATCAATCACAATGATGGCTTAATTCATATATTAATTTAGAAAGAATTATTAACAGGTTCTCTCGAACAAGGATTAGAATTGTAATGCTTTCTATCCCATCAATTAATTGATCTAAAATTATGATCAATAACCCTTCTATATTTTTTCATTCGCAATATAGAATATGTCGTGTTATGAAAAAAGATTTAAATTTCCACAGTGAGGTAATTTGTCTTCAAATTATTGTGTCTTTGAAATTCTCTTTATTCAAGCCGCTTGTAACTCTAATAAATGTGGTATAGATTGTTGTGGAAAGGTGATCTGATCTTATATGAATAAAAAACAATTCTTTATCGTTTTTTTTGCACTCACGTTGTCCATGATCCTTGTTGGCTGGTTTTTATTGTTCACTGACGTGTTCAAGCGAACAGGATCCCGCGAACCGGTACAAGTATATTTTGCAGATAATATTTCCTATAGTCACAAGTTAGTAATTGAAGAATTCAATCAATTGTATCGAGGAAAAATTGAGGTCATTGCCGTCAATCTGCCATTTGAGAAGTTCAGTACGAATGAGCGTAAAGAACTCCTCGCACGGTCTCTGCGAAGTAAAAGTGATATTGATATATTTGCTGTGGACTTAATCTGGGTGCCGCGGTTCACACGTTGGAGTGAACCTTTGGATAAATATTTTTCGCAGGCAGAAAAGGAACGGCTGCTTTCCTATGCCATCGAATCGTGCATTTATGAACAGTCCCTTGTGGCTATGCCAATGTATATTGACGTTGGACTAATGTATTATCGAAAAGATATTATACGTCGTTTGCCCAATGCTGAAGAGATCGAGCAGCGGCTGCAGTCCTCAATAACCTGGGATGAAATGCTAGAATTAAGAAAAAAATTGAAATATGAAAACAAACCGTTCTATATTTTCCAGGCGAAGGATTATGAAGGCCTCGTCTGTAATTATTTTGAAGTAGCCGTAAGTCGTAGACCGGATTTTTTCAAGAATAATTTGATTCCATTGACTTCAACAGCTGCTGAAGAAGCGCTCTCCACTTTGGTTGGATTTGTCAAAACAAATGTGTCGCCAAAAGCTGTTCTGGACTTTGAGGAAAACCTAAGTTATACCTACATGCTTGATCATGATGGTGTCTTTGTAAGGGGCTGGCCGAATTTTGTTGAAAAATTTAAACGTTTTTATCCAGATACAGCAAAACTTTCCAACATAGGGCGAGCACCATTGCCGCATTTCGATGGAGAAAATCCTACATCAGTACTAGGAGGATGGAATCTTATGGTTTCCAAATCCTCAACAAAGAAGGAAGCAGCTGTCGAGTTTATCCGTTTCCTACAAAGCGATCACATTCAGCGTTTATTTTTTGAACGAGATGGTTATATGCCCGTTATAAATTCGGTATACCAAGATTCCATGTTTCTAGTTTCTCATCCTGAGCTTACGTTCTATAAAAAAATAATGCAGAATGGATTTCATCGGCCGGCTCTTGTTGAATATACTAAAACCTCAAACATTCTTTCTCACTTCATACATTTAGCCATCAAGCAAGACCTCACTGTCAAAGATGCTCTTCAAAAGGCGAATGATATGATTCAATCGAATGCTATTCTCATCAAATGAAATCACAAATGAATAAACGACTATATCAACTTCTCGAAGGATACCGTAAGTATCAATTCGAAATTCGACATTTGATTGTGCTGGCATTGGTTCTCATTGCATTTCAATTTGTCGTTTTATATCTAAACCAAAACTCTCTTCAGCAGATTTTCATTCAAACACAGCAGTGGTATCAACAAGACGCAGCGGAGCGCATCGCGAACCTTACAGCTACCTCGTTAGAGTTATTGCTGGAATCTAAAAGTCCAAAGAACAAGTTTACAGAAAGTGAAGGGCGCCAAATTGTTCAGGATTACAATATTATATTTAGCCAGCAGCTTTTGAATAAGAATGTTAAAAGTATTTGTATCCTTATACCGCAGTCTAACACGGTCATTGCAATTGATGATGGACAGCAACTGTTCAATTATTTATTCGGAAGTAGTGCGTCGGAAATTGCGAATGGAAATTCCCATTTTGAAGCCATTCGTTTGTTTAATCAACTTAGAGATTCAATCACCAAGTGTGAACAAACAATCACAGTAGTAGAAGGACAGCAGATCTTTCATGTTTTTATACCATTCGTTCCCCGCGGAGAATTCATTGGTGTTGTATACATGAAAATCACCCCTAATCTTTCATTTCTCACCCAAGCGATGTCATCCAATTATGATAAAACAGCGTTTGTTTATTCAGGTCTAATTATTATCGGTCTGTTTGCAATGTTCTATATCTCGACACGCACATTGAATGAACGTAATAAAATTCAGCGATTATTTTTTGAAGAGCAAAAGAAACTTCTTACAGAGCAAATCAATCACCAAAATGAAATGCTCTTCACAAAAAGAATTTATCATACACATCACAAAGCAGAAAAAATCAGCGGCTTTATTAGTGAAGATCTCCGAGTTCTCACACCAGAAAATATTGATCAGATAAAGTACAGAATCGATAAATATGCATGTTTTATTTCTCGTGTTATTTACGATATGAAATGGTATGACCCGCCGATACACACAATACGTGGACCAATGTTCAAGACTAATATCAATGATGCTCTCCAATTCATTGTTGAGAACATCTTTAAACGCGTCTCAAAAGAATATGCCACATTTGAATTGAACCTCGATCCGGCAATGCCCGATGTAGCAATAAATGAATATGTGATTTGGGAAGTATTTGAGCCAATCATTCAGAATGCATTGGACCATTCAGGGAATGAAAATACGCGAGTGCTTATCGCAACAAAGTATGACACTGCTACTAGTCGATCTTCTATTAGAATTGAGGATAACGGAAAAGGCGTTGATCCAAACCTTCTTGAATTCGATGCAAGTAGTGTAAAAAAAATATTTCTTGATCACGTAACTTCCGGCGAACCAATGGGGAAGCAACATTCCGGTTATGGATGCTACATCGCCTATGAAATTGCAACACAGCGTTTTGGTTGGACAATAGATGTAGAGAACAAACTATCGGGAGGATGCCAATTTACATTTACAATAAATCATTAAGAATGGAAAAGAGCTATGATGCTTGTTAATGGAATCATAAGAGTCCTTTTAATCGAGGATGAAGATTTTGATGTGCGTCGAGTGCGTAACACAATACGTCCGTTTAGTGACCAGATACAAATTATTGAGGTAGTTTCTAATGGTGATGCTGCATTAGAATTACTCAGAAAAGGAAAAGACGAATTCGATGTTGTGATTATGGATATGCAAATCGCGGGCAGGATTATGGGCGATTCTCTGATTCATGCGATTAAAAAAATTTCATCGTCGTTGCAAATCATTGTGATCACAAAAATGACTGTCAACATTACAGATTTTGATTTCGCTAATAGCTTGCTCAAAGCTGGTGCCTTTTGGTACTGCACAAAATATCCGACAGACATCAAAGATTTTATCTATCAACCGACAGATTTTATTATCAGTTTAGTAAATGCCTATCAACGGAAGAACCTTGAGCACGAACAATTGAGATCTCATAGAAAACTTTTACATAATGTTGAAGATAAACTCGCAAGTGTCCGAATTCTTGGTGTCTCTGAGCAAAGCCAAAAAATTCGGGACCAAATTAAACAACTTTCAACATCCGATGCAACAGTACTGATTACAGGTCCAACAGGGACAGGGAAGGAACTGATCGCAACCAATATCCACTATGAGAGTAAACGGAAATTTGAAAACTTTGTTCCAATCAATTGTAGCGGTATTCCGCAAGAGCTTATCGAAAGTGAACTGTTTGGGTACGAAAAGGGATCATTTACAAATGCTACTGCGAGTAAACCGGGATTATTCGAATTAGCACATCATGGAACACTGTTTCTTGATGAAATAGCAGATCTTCCTGCACAAGCGCAATCCAAGTTGCTTCGCGTAATTGAGGGGGGAGAGATTGCAAAAATAGGAAGAACAGAAAAAATCAAAGTTGATGTACGGATTATTGCTGCAACAAATAAAATTCTTCAGCAAGAAGTTTTAGCAGGCAGATTTCGGGAAGATTTGTTTTATAGACTTAATGTTGTTCCGATATACGTTTCACTTCTCAAAGATCGTCCTGAGGATATTCTTGTTCTTTGGGAGCATTATATACGGCAGATAAGTATGGATTTGGGTAAAACACCGCCAATAACTACGGATGCGGCACATGATCTGCTTGAGAAATATTCATGGCCGGGAAATGTCCGTGAATTAAAAAATGTCTTGCACCGAGTTCTATTACGAAACGAAACCATAATATCTGCTGAAATATTGAAAGAAATCTTTCAACCGCAAATACAATTGCAATCGACTAATACAATCGATGGAGTCTCATTTCCTCACCCAGATGGTGAAAAGACTTTGTGGGATATGGAAAAATATTTTCGCAAGAAATATTTCGAATACATGCGAAAAAATTCCACTTCTGATGCAGAAACAGCAAGAAAACTTGGTCTTGCCCCGCCCAATTATCATAGGTTATGTAAGGAACTTGGTCTGAAATAGTAATAAAAAGCTGCTTTTCTATTCCATTCTGTTTTTTGATCGCCTCCCAGCGTACGGCTTCCCTTGTTGTCTCGTAGGATAATGTTTTAAACGATAAATGATAAGCTTTGTAAAACGAATAAGTATTATTTCTAAATAGTAATAACAATTTTCCTGGTACATAATTTGATGATTATAACAGATTATTAACAAAATCTGTTTCCATAGTGACAGGTCATTTCTTTGATGTCGAAAACGCAGATGGAAAGAATTCATATAGCCAAATAATGATTATGACGTTTTTTGATCAGAAATATTTTTTTCAAAATAACCAATTCACAAATAACTTCTTGAGGAGGATTCATCATGCGGATGTTACTTTTTGTTGCTTTTGCCACCGTAGTATTATCATTTACTATGTATGGACAATTATTCACAATTGATAATTTTGATTCCCTCAACACTGCCAAGTATGCAACGACGAACGGAGGAGGGAAATGCTATATAAACCTTACAATCGACTCGACGGATAAAGTATCAGGTTTCTCATCTATTAAAGTACGTTCTAGGCTTGATTCGTTATATGCCTGGGGTACGTTCTCTCAATTTGGAATCGCGCAAAAATCTACAGATACACCATGGGATTTTAGTTCGAGTGATACAATTAGTCTCTGGCTTAAAGTTCGTATGGCTCCGCAACATCCAGAATATATGTCGTTGCGCGTGGAGTTTTGGGATAGACCGAACCCTGGAGATAATGAAGAAATGTACATTTACCAAAATGATCATATTCTTGATAATGTTTCATCGGGCTGGATAAACCTCAAAATGCCTTTTATCGAAAGAACATCTACAGGTTCCGAAATTCCGGATAGCACAGGATTTATTCTCATCCCAACTGGTTGGGGGCAACCTTATAATAATAAAAAACTTGATCGGGATAAGATTGTTCAATGGGCAATTGTTTTAGTTACAACAACTACTGCAGTGACACCTACTCCTCCTGCGGGAGATAAAAATATTCCAATGGATTCGATCGAAGTATCGTTTGATAAATTCGAAAGAAGTGGGTACCGACCAATTCCTTTTGTCTACTTCACAGGGAAGGACTACAATGGTGTCTATGTCAATTCAAGTGGATTGTTCACCACGGGTGGGGCCAGTATGAGTGTTGTGGCAGGGGCTGGTCCGGATCCAAAACTCAATGCAATACAAATAACACAGGCTGCTGGTTATTCAGGCGGCGGAGCTAATCTTGCACCTTCTGTAAACCTTGCTGGAGCATGGCATGTCGATAGTTTGAATTTTATGATGAAGGTGGATGTCGGAACCGGGGCGTTACGTGCACAATTTGGGACAGCTGCTGCAGGAAAAAGAGGTTCAGTATTCACCCCAGCGCAAGATGGATTATGGCATCAATATGCACTTCCACTAAGGAGTTTCATTACTGAAAGTGGGACTAAACCTTTTGATTCTTCTGCTATTACCGTGTTCCAGTTCATGACTGAAAACAGTGGGATCGCCGGTAAAATGATCTGGATTACAAATGTCTGGACTGGTAATCCTACTTTAGATGTGATACCGCCTGATTCTGCAAAAGGACTTAGCCTCGCATCCAGCACGTACTCGAATATTTTTAGTTGGAATGCAGTTACAAATAAACCTAATGTAACATACAATGTTTATGTTGCTGACCATCCATGGACAGATCCAACCGATCAGACTGTAGAAGATATACCACCATATAATATTCAAGCAACTAATGTTACTCATTTACTGCGTGCACCTAATACAGATCAAAACTTGACCTATTATTACGGGGTTCAGACTAAAGACGCATCGGGCAATCTGAGCGGTACATCATTAAAGGGTCCTATCACTACTTTAGCGCAAGGTGTTCCAACTATTGCTAAAGCTCCACCAACAAACTTTGCTGCAGATGGAGATATTTCTGAGTGGATTTCGGCAGGAATCCAGCCATTTTTCCTTTCGAAAGATCACGGAACTGCACATGTTAATGAAAATGGTGTCATTGACAATGATGCAGATTGCTCTGCAAAGGCATACTTGGCTGTAGATGCAGACAATCTCTATGTAGCATTTGATGTGACCGATGATGTCGTAAAATTTGATACTACTTCATCACTCGATTATGAACAGGATTGTCCTGATCTATTTATAGGTCTATATGATTGGAGAGGAAAACATCATACCGGACTACTCAGTGGAACGACGCCAGATTATCATATTCGCTTTTCCGCGAACAGAGTGCGGCTTGACGGTCTAAATGTTAATTTGATGTTTGCCTATCCTGATGGTGTAAATCCAAACCCGAACTATGCATGGTTGCAAAAGATTATTGGTTCCGGCTATATTGTGGAAGCAAAAATTCCGTTTACGGCATTCGTAAAAGCCAGGGCAGGCGATAAACTTTTTGCGCCAACTGAAGGAATGAGGATCCCGATTGATTTCGAGATCAATGATCGGGATAACAAAACTGCTGCAGATTTTAGAGATGGTATGCTATGCTACTCTCCATTGAATAATGATAATTCATATGTGGATATGTGGCATTGGACATACACATGGATTGGTAATTTGATGCAGCCGGTCACTTCCGTGAAACGAGTGAACGTTGCTCCTATAAAGTATGCCCTTTTGCAGAACTATCCAAATCCATTTAACCCTTCGACAGTAATTAAATACAGTATCGAAAAAGCTGGAAAGGTTTCTCTAAAAGTTTATGATTTGCTAGGCCGTGAAGTATCGACATTGGTTGATGATAATCAAGCTGCTGGTTCTTATACTGTGACCTTCAATACAACAGGACGAAGTTTTTCCAGCGGGGTTTATTTTTATCGTCTGGAATCCGGTTCGTTTGTTTCTACCCACAAATTGATTTTGCTCAAATGAAATAATCCTTTGCGAGGCATTTTGAAAATGTCAGAATGCCTCGCAAAATTATATAAATATAAAATTGAATCTAAGCAAGTTGTTAAAAAGAAAGTATTCTATCTATGTCGAAGATTGCACGCAATTCTCTATCTTATTTCCTTTTTGTGTCCTTTCTCCTTTTTCCGGTGTTGGCAGAAGCAGGCCAGACAGGTAAAATTGCCGGTCGTGTGATAGACGCGGCAAACAATGAGCCTTTAATAAGTGCCAACGTTCTAATAAGTGAAACAACTCTTGGCACTGTAACCAATCTGGATGGTTTTTATACTATTAATAATATTCCACCTGGCGAATATTCTGTTGTTTTCAGTTTTGTTGGTTATCGGAAAACTACCGTTTCAAAAGTTATCGTGAAAATCGATTTGACGACAAATGTTGATGTCAAACTTCGTTCAGAAGCAATTCAGACAAGCGATGTAGTTGTTATGGCAGAGCGGCCTCTTGTGCAAAAAGATCTCACGTCGTCATCTGTGACAGTATCGGATGCAGAATTGAAACGTATTCCAACTGAGAATATAGATCAAGTTGTTAATATTCAAGCTGGTGTCGTTGGCGGTCATTTCCGCGGTGGCCGCTCAGGAGAAGTTGCGTACCTGGTTGACGGAGTTGCAGTCAACGATCCCTACAATGGCTCCATGCCGCTACAAATCGATAACTCTGTAGTTCGTGAAATGGAAGTTATTAGTGGAACATTTAATGCGGAATACGGACAAGCGATGTCTGGTATCGTCAATATTGTAACATCTGAAGGATCATCTTGGTACCATGGTTCCATTTCCGCCTATGCCGGTGATTATGCCACTTCACACACTGATGTTTTCCCGAACAATGGTAGTCTCAAGAATCTCGGAATAAAAAATATTCAAGGAAACCTTAGCGGCTATATTCCGTCGATTTCTAATTTTACTTTTTTTATAACAGGAAGATATACATCCGACAGAGGTTATATCTACGGCTTGCATGTCTATAATGTTACAGATATGACGCCGTATCAATTGAAAACCAGTCAGGGTGTCCCACTGTATTATCCGGATGATAGTCCAATTTATGTCTATACAGTGAGGGGGAAACAATACATTCCTCAAAGCCCATCCGATGTCTCTTCGCTTATAGGAAATCCAGATTATGTTGCGATGAATCCGTCTTTAAGACGTTCTTTAAATGGGAAACTTGCTTATTCGATTGGGACTTTCAAATTCGTGTATAGCGGGCTCTACGATAACAACTGGAATAAGTACTACGACCATGCATTTGCATGGACACCTGACGGTATTATGAATCACTATCGTACTGATTGGATTCATTCATTTCAAATCACGTATTCTCCGACTGTCAATACATATCAAACATTGAAGTTCGGTTACGATTGGTATAATTATAAGGGATACCTTTACGCAAATCCATACGACACTTGCTACGTTGACCCTTCTCAAGGTTTACCAACAGGCGGCGGTACCGCCTATACATTTAATTCAGGCGGCAACGAAGCTGGCCGCTATGATCGATACACGAAGACAAAAATAGCTCAATGGGTGTTAAATTCACAAATTAATACAAAACAAAAAATCGGGGTTGGGGTTGAGTTGCGCGAAGATGAACTTTATTCACACTCAACTTCTCTGATCAATTTAAACTCCACGATATTTGACAGTGCAACAGGTGTAGCTATCCCTCAACTTGGGTATCCAAACCTTGGCGCTCCAGGGAATCAGATGTATCATAAAGAGCCGATTGAACTATCGGCATATATTCAGGATAAAGTCGAATATGACATGATGATTATTAATGCCGGCATTCGATACGACTATTTTGATCCGGCTTCATCTTATCCCATGGATTTAAAGAATCCAACAAAGAATCCGCTATTTCCTTTTCCTAATGTGTGGAAAGCTGCGAGTACAAAAACACAATTTAGTCCACGTTTTGGCATTTCTTTCCCGATTACTGATCAGGGTATAATCCATTTTTCGTACGGACATTTCTTCCAAATACCGAACTTCGATAATTTATATACAAACTCCGATTATCTCGTTCCACCATCAAGTACCCTTAACACAATTGCAGGAAATCCAGATCTTCAACCGCAACTTACCGTTAAATATGAAATCGGTCTTCAACAGGTTCTTTTCACAAATGTCGGCTTTGATTTTTCATTGTATTATAATGACATCCGAAACCTGCTTGGGACTGAAATTATACAAACCTATGAAGGTTTTGAATATGCCAGATATGTGAATCGTGATTATGGCAATGTGAAAGGATTCGTTCTTTCACTTGATCGCCGTTTTGCGGACTATTATGGTGTGAAGCTTGATTATACATATCAATTGGCATCAGGCGATGCATCCGATCCTTTATCGGTGTTTTATAATAACCAAACCTCCCCGCCGATTGAGACAAATAAAACTGTCGTACCACTGAACTGGGATCAACGTTCGACTCTCAACATATCTCTCACAATTGGCACACCTGAAGATTGGAATGTTGGGCTTATTTTTTCGTATGGATCAGGATTTCCATATACTGAAGATACTCGCGTTTCGGGCGGATTGCGCTTCGAAAACGGAGGGCTCAAGCCTTCGACTTTTAACGTAGACATGACTGCTGATAAGTCAATTTCTATAGCTGGTGGTCATTTCACTCTCTTCGCATTAGTTTATAATCTTCTTGATACAAAAAATGAAGTAAATGTGAACTCAGCAAGCGGTAGAGCGAATATTGATTTGTACACTTATCAGGCAGGTGCCATTGTCGGCTTAAATACAATACAACAATACTTAAATGATCCATCCAGTTTTTCTCCGCCGCGTCAGATTCGACTCGGCTTTAGAGTTAATTTTTAAAATAGTTTCAAATTCAGGAGTTTGACATGTTTCGAAAAAAAACACTTATTTCATTTTTCTTCTTGATAGAATTCACTTTGGTTTTTGGACAGCCGAAACTCACCTTCAACACGCAAGCGATCGATTTCGGAAATGTCAAGGTCGGCGAATATTCTCATCTCAATGAAAGTTCAGTACTCATTGCGAATATTGGAACTGATACATTAAAGATTACGAGTATCATTTTTACACAACCAGCATTTTCAGTGAATCAAACATCGATTACTCTTGCACCTGGAATCTCACTTATTGATACTATTCATTTTACTCCTACGCATTCAGGTCAATTTTCTGCTTCACTCATTGTTACAAGCAACAATCTGACATCGCCGGATTCGATAGAGGTATTGGGATTTGGACTTGCAGGGCCGGTTGTTGATGCAAAGACTCAAGCATATCGCGATGAACCGAAAGGCATTGTTCAGTATCGAAGGACAGGTACTATGAGTGGTAATCGCATTTCAACAGTTTTTCTGAATGATGGAGAAGTCGGACACTGGCCTGATCAACCATCTGCTGAATGGCCAAAGGGCACAGGCCATTCATATCTCGACGGAACAGCTGTATTGATTGCTTCGAAAATTACAGCACCGAATGGCCAGACCATCACTCCATTAGTTTCTGCTTACCGAGAGGTCGTTAGTGCAGATCCATTGACTGGTGAGCAGTGGGTACTTCAGCCTGTTCCCGGATATATAGGTTCAAACCCTCAACACAATTATCCAGCAGAAAATATTGATACTGCTACGTATCCACCGGTATGGCCTGCTGCACTTGGACTTACACCGGCATGGAATGGACATTGGTACGGCTATTTCGGATTAGGTGTCTCGAATGCTGATTTTGAAACATTCTTTGTTATGGATGATTCAAAAGATAAAAAATGGACGCGCCCGCCATTCAACTATTACCCGATCGCCTCCGATTCGGATAGAGGCGGGCTTGGTCTTCGAGTAGAAGTGCGTGGTTTTCAATGGTCTCACGTCCTGGCGGAAGATTGCATCTTTTGGCATTATGATATTGTGAATATATCTGATCGTGATTATGATACGACATGTTTTGGTTTCTATACAGATCCGGGTGTAGGAGGAACGAGCAATCCAGGGAACAGCGCACTGTTTGATAGGAGCACACATGGAGCAGGACAAACTCTTGCCTTAACTTATGCATGGTGCCCAAATTGCGGTCTAGGAACGCAGACCAATACCAACTACATAGCTGGTTATTTAGGATATGCCTACCTCGAAAGCCCGGGAAATCCTTATGATGGAATCGATAATAACCTAAATGGATTGATTGACGAGCGTCGAGACAATAACATTGATGACAATCATAATTGGATTCCATACACTGATTTGAATCATAATGGAAAATGGGACCCAGGCGAACCTCTAAATGATGATGTTGGCCGAGACGGTATTGGACCTACAGATCCAAATTATACAGGACCAGATGAAGGCGAAGGTGATGGTATTCCAACTCATGGAGAGCCGGATTTTGATGAGACTGATATAGGCGAATCAGATATGATAGGTCTGACTGCAATGACAATTAGAGTTCTCGATGACTCTCATGGTCCGACTGGATTATGGATCAGTAATGATGAAGTGATGTGGAATGCTATGAATAACGGTTTCGTTGACACAGTGGTTCATAACTCAAATATTCAAATGGTATTTGCATCCGGTCCTTTCCCGCTGAAGCAGACAAAGCGGGAACGATTTTCTATGGCACTTATTTTTGGCGATAATTTGGATGCACTCATTTTCAATAAAATAACAGTACAGGATATCTATAATGCGAACTATAGATTCTCGAAACCGCCATACACACCACATCTTACAGCGGTTCCAAGTGATCGAAAAGTTTCTCTTTATTGGGATAATATTGCAGAATCATCAACGGATCGTTTCTACGGATATCAAAACAACGATCCTGCTCAAGGATATTTTAAAAGTTTTGAAGGATATACTGTCTATCGAAGTGAGGAACCCGAATTTGACGATGTTAAGAAAGTCACGGATTCCCAGGGTAATCCTAAATATTATGTACCTATTGCACAGTTTGATCTTGTGGACAGCATTGCAGGGCCTGACCCTGTAGGCATTAATGGTGCTCGGTTCTGGCGCGGTTCGAATACTGGATTGCAACATGCATATATCGATTCACCGGTCACGAATGGTATTCGATATTACTACGCTGTCTGTTCATACTCGAAAGGAGGACCGACACCAAACGGAAAACCATTGCAGCCGACAGAATGTTCAAAAATCATTACACAAGACTATGCAGGGAATATCAAATTTGTTGACATCAATTGTGCTGTCATGACACCCCAGAAACCAGCCGCAGGTTATCAGCCCCCACAAACAAACGGAGATATGAATCACGTAGCTCAAGGTTTAGGAACAGGCAGCTTGAAGTTAACGATACTCAATCCAGCGCAGGTACAGGACGGCGATCAATATATTGTGAAATTTAAATCCGATACGACAATACCGATTTATCATACTAAGTCGTTCGATATTTATAGAACCCGAAACAATATTACAGATACGGTTATCCTTGGTGCAGATACTGCTAGTATTGGAAATGGCAAGGTCACGAGTCCGTTTGATGGCATGCTTCTTTCTGTTTTGAATGATACAATGGTAGAGTTAAACAATGCCGGCACAGGCTGGGTTGTAGGATCGAGTAATGTCATGATACAGGTAGCACCGGACTATTTAAGTCAAACCCGGGTTTCATGGCCGGCAGATTATGAAATACGATGGGATAGTACGTTTGTGGATACTTCTGCATTTTCGTTAGGCGATATCACTTACCCGAGGATGCCGGTAAAATTCCACATATACAAGAAGGATACTTCTAATAATTGGGTTCAGGCAAAGTTTGTTGTTCAGGATGTAGACACTTCTGGTACGTTCACAGTAGGAGATACAATCCGGATTATTGATCAAGTTGTGAATAAAAGAAACTTTATGTGGACATGGAAGATTTCATATGGCAGGCCGTTCGGTGTGGTCAAAGAGCCGCAACCAGGAGATCGTTTCGCCATCAAAACAAATCGACCATTCCTCTCGGGTGATTATTTTTCCTTTAAGATGACTAGTTCTCGAACAAACAATAGTACGGCAAAGAACCAATTGAATCAGATAACAGTAGTTCCCAATCCATATATTGGCACAGCAAAATGGGAAGCTCGTACGCTTTTCACAACAGGCAGAGGTGATCGTCTCATTCAATTCATGAAATTACCTGCGAAGTGCACGATACGAATTTATACGGTTGCAGGTGCTTTAGTGAAAACACTCTACAAGAATTCGACACCAATGGATGGTTCTATGCCTTGGAATCTTGTGTCGGATGATGGAATGGACATAGCATATGGTCTCTATATTTTCCACGTCGATGCACCTGGCATTGGTCAGTATATCGGCAAATTCGCAGTAGTAAAGTGAGGTGCATCATGAAAATGAGAATTGAATTTATTATGACATTGATTTTCTTCTATAGTGCGATTACAACGGCTCAAACAGTTGACGTATCAAAACGTGGAACTACAGCGGCACCATTTCTTTCTATTGCGCAAGGAGCACGGGCACTCGGTATGGGAGGGGCTTTTGTAGCAATTGCGGACGATCCAAGTGCGATGTACTGGAATCCTGCAGGAATTGCTGATTTGCAGGGTATCCAAGTGCTTATCGATCATACAAATTGGATTGCTGACCTTCAATACCAATACATAGGCGTTACTACATCTCTTGGTTCGTATGGTGCTCTTGGTTTGAATATTACAATTTCTGACTATGGAGATATGAATGTAACTACAGTTGATCAACAGGATGGTACAGGTGAAGTGTTCAATGTTACAGACCTTGCTGTTGGATTGTCATATGGATTAAAATTGACCGATGCGTTTTCAATTGGATTCACTCCAAAGATTATCTATCAACAAATCTGGAAAATGAGTGCAAGTGCGATAGCAATTGACATGGGTATAAAATACAAGACGCCATTCAAAGGAGTTATGCTTGGTATGTCAATATCCAACTTCGGCTCAAAGATGCAAATACAAGGTGAAAATGCTTTAGTTTCTTACGATCCGGATTTATCAACGACAGGAAATAATGGCAACATTCCGGCGTACTTAGCGACAGACTCATGGGATTTACCATTGAATTTTCGTGTTGGCATTTCCTATGATGTACCAATTGGCTCTTTAGGAAAAATGACACTTGCGGTTGACGCGATGCACCCTAGTGATAACTACGAGTGCATGAATGTTGGTGGAGAGTATGTATTTTATGATTTTCTATATCTCAGGGCAGGAATGAAATCGCTCTTTCAACAGGATTCGGAAGAAGGACTTACGCTCGGGATCGGCGTGAAGCAATTTCTGATTGGTAATCTGCAATTTACGTTCGATTATGCGTACGAGGATTTCGGCCGTCTTAAGTATGTACAGAAAATTGACTTAGGAATATTTTTTTAATTATCCATAAAATTAAATACTTAAAGGAAACGTAAAAAACTAGGTTCAAAAAATTCACTGGAAGTTATTGCCAAGACAATTATATATAACATTTTTTATCACTGATATACAAAGTAAAAAGATAAAACTTCTGCGGCAATGAGGAGTGCCGAGCAAAACTTGTATATCTCCATAGATGCTTTTTTCGAAATTTAATTCTATACATTCAAAGGATCATTTCATTTAAAAGTATTAAAACTCCTTTAATTCTGATAATGGTGCTCGATGAAAACTATAGCTACAGTTTTGCTTATATATTTGCTCGCAATGTCGGCGCTTTGCCAGAATAAACAAATGAAGGAATATACAACAGCAACAATATACCAAACTTCAAAGAGTGGTGATAAATTAGCGTTCAAGGGATCTATTTCACTATACACTTCAAAGGAACAGAAACTTCCGATCATTAAAGTATCACCTGAAACAGTCTATCAGCAGATCGAAGGATTTGGAGGTGCATTCACACAATCCTCGGCGTATGTTCTTAACAAACTGACTCCGAAAAAAAGGAAAGAGGTTCTTGATGCGTATTTTCGATCTGATAAAGCAGCGTACACACTGATGCGAACGCATATTAATAGCTGCGATTTTTCTGTAACGAATTACGCTTATGCTAATACTCCTAACGATAAGGAATTAAAAGATTTTAGCATTGCGAGAGATAAGGAAGATATTATCCCGTTGATTCAAGATGCCATGAAATGTGAAGGCGCAAACTTCAAAATTCTTGCATCACCTTGGACAGCTCCACCATGGATGAAGGATAATAATGCCTGGAATAATGGATCATTGCTCCCTCAGGTACTATTCTACTTGGGCTTTGTACTTTAGCAAGTATTTGCATGAATATTCAAAACAGGGTATCAACATCTGGGCGATAACGGTCGAAAACGAACCGGAAAATAATAGCGGACATTGGGAAACAATGATATTCACTCCTGCTATTATGAAAGAATTTATGAAGAACTATCTTGTTCCGCAGTTTCAAAAAGATAATCTGAATATAAAAATTCTTATTTATGATCATAATTGTGATAATGTGAAACCGTGGGTCTATACACTGCTGAGCGATTCCGAGCTTGCGAACCATATATGGGGAACTGCTATCCATTGGTACAGCAGTACTATAGATTGGTATCCAGATGTGCTGAATGATGTCCATCAAAAATTTCCGGACAAGAAAATCTTGCACACCGAAGGATGTATCGATTCTGAAATCCCGCGTTGGCAGGATGATACATGGTATTGGGAGAAGGAAGCAAAGGATTGGGGATATCTCTATGCGGCTGATGCAGATAAACCGCTTCACCCAAAATATGTACCGGTCTTTCGATATGCACGCGATATTATTGGCGGACTGAATAGTTGGTCAGTAGGTTGGATCGATTGGAATATTGTTCTTGATACTAAAGGCGGTCCGAATCATGCGAATAATTGGTGTATTGCACCGGTCATTGCAAAACCAGAAACAGATGAAGTCTATTACACACCACTCTTTTATGCTATGGAGCATTTTAGCAAGTATTTTAGACCGGGAGCTTATAGAATACAGGTCTCATCGGAGTTGAAGGATCTAATGATAACTTCGTGCAAGAATCCGGATAGATCGATTGCTATTGCTCTTCTTAATCAAAAAGATGATCCGATCGAGTATACAATTCTTATAGGCAATAAAATGGTTTCGACAAAAATAGATGGGAATGCTCTTCAAACAATAATTATAAAATAATCTAACTTATCGAACGAGAAATTATATAAGAAAAACTATCTCTCATCAACATATAGTTGGAGAATATAATGAACAATGATTCGCAAAAGCTTTCAGTAAAAGAAAAAATCGGTTATGGATTGGGGGATACGGCTTCGAACTTCTATTGGCAGATGTTCATGAGTTTTATTCTCTTCTTCTATACTGACGTGTTCGGTATTTCCGCAGCAGTAGCGGGAACAATGTTATTGGTAACTAGGATATGGGACACAGGTATTGATCCAATTATGGGCGTTATCGCGGATAGGACTGAGACAAAGTGGGGAAAATTCCGTCCATATCTTCTGTGGATGGCAATACCAATCGGTATTATTGGTGTGCTTACATTTACGACACCCAATCTTAGTGTTGACGGGAAGATAATTTATGCCTATATCACCAGCACACTTATGATGGCGGCATATACAGCAATCAATACTCCTTATTCGGCGTTGATGGGAGTCCTGACACCAAATTCATTAGAAAGAACAAGTGTCTCTTCGTATAGATTCGTTCTCGCTTTTGTTGCGATATTTATTGTCCAGGGTACAACACTTCCACTGATACACTTTTTTGGAAAAGGAGATCAAGCTGCCGGATTCCAATGGACAATGATAGTGTTTTCTGTTGTAGCTGTTGTTCTCTTTGTCACTACTTTTTTAAATACTCGTGAAAGAGTTCATCCGCCAAAAGATCAAAAGACATCGATTAAAAACGATCTGCAGGACCTACTTCATAACCGACCGTGGATAGTACTGTTCTTCATCGGTATTTTTGCGCTTTCTTATAATTCCATTCGCTCCGGATCGATCATATATTATTTTAAATATTATGTGGGCAACGAAATCTTGACTTCAGCTTTTATGGTAAGCGGGACCATTGCTGCCATCGCCGGAGTTATGATAACAAAATTTTTATCGAAGATGCTTGGGAAACGTACATTGTACATGATATTATGGCTGATAGTCAGTATTCTGACAATCTTATTTTATTTTATTCCTAAGGAAAATATTAGTTTAGTTTTTGCCTCTCATATTCTCATTTCATTTATTTTGGGACCAACAGCTCCGTTGATTTGGGCCATGTACGCAGACACTGCAGATTACTCAGAATGGAAATCGGGCAGACGTGCAACAGGACTTGTTTTTTCCGCAGCAACGTTTGCTCAAAAATTAGGATGGGCAATTGGCGGTGCTTTTACCGGATGGTTATTAGCTTATTTCGGCTTTATCGCAAATGTTGTCCAAAGTGAAGAGGCACAAGATGGTATTCGCTTGATGATGAGTATTATCCCAGCAATTGCCGGCCTCTTTGCCGCTTCCGCAGTGTGGTTCTATAAGTTAGATGAACAGATGATGGAAAGAATTGAGAAGGATCTCTGTGCGATAAGAATAAGCAAAAAGGCAAACGGTGAAAACGAGAATTCTCTATAAATATTATTTTTCAATTCTCATTTGTATTCCCGCTATTCTCTTATGTCAGAAAGAGAGCGAAATAAAAATTGATTTAACTCAACAACAATGGTTTGGGAACGCAATCTGTTATTCTGGATATCGAAAAGGACAAAATCCCGATTCCAATAAATGTCCAACTCAAGAACAGATTCTTGAAGATTTTAAGATATTGCAAAAGCATTGGACGCTGATTCGAACGTACGGTTCTGATCAACACAGCAGAGACATCTTGGAAGTAATACGACGGGAGAAAATCCATCTTCGCGTGTTGCTAGGCGCTTGGCTTAGTGCTGAACCAGGAAATGAAGTCAGTAATGCAAAACAAATAGCAGAGTGCATCCGCCTCACGAACGAGTACAAAGATATTGTTATCGCTGTGAGCGTTGGCAATGAAATTCTGGTTGGATGGTCTAATCACAAAGTTCCTGAAGACAAAGTTATTCAATACGTCAAACAAGTAAAGGCAGCAGTTAATGTACCTGTAACAGTGGATGATGATTTCATGTATTGGATTACTCAAGGATCAACATTGGCAAAAGAGGTTGATTTTGTGGATACACACATGTACCCTTTATGGGGAAAACAAGATATTGATAGTGGATTTTCGGTCACTGTTCGATTATATGATATGGTGAAAGCAGCGATTCCCAACAAAACCATTGTTATCGGCGAAGCCGGGTGGGCAACCTACACAGTCGGCAATCTGCATGCGCCGAGAGCTGGCGACGAAAAAAAACAGAAACGTTACTTTGATGAACTCAGTACCTGGGCACAGAAAAATAATATCACAGTATTTTTCTTTGAGGCATTTGATGAGCCGTGGAAAGGGGAAGGTACAGAAGGGCATTGGGGCCTATTTTCTGTTAAACGGAAAGCGAAGCTATCAATGCAGCAGTGGTACCCGGAGCTTATATCAAGTGAACCGACTTCTCCAAGTTATGAAGAAACGAAGTGAAGAACGAATCACTCCTCGTTTAGCAACTACTAAGATTATTCGCACTGGATGAATATGAAATGAAGAGAAAATCTATTCTTGTTGGAAAAACTATTCTCAATGCTGAACGACACAAAGTTGGAGGTAATTATGTCGATCGAGATGGCGAACAGATTTATAGAATCTCTAATTATGATCAGATGCCTCCGTTTTTCATGAGCATTGTTAGTTCGTCGGATCATTGGATGTTTATCTCAAGCAATGGAGGCCTTACCGCGGGTCGCAAAAATTCGGATTATGCTCTCTTTCCTTATTATACGGATGATAGAATTCATGATTCGAAAGAGAATACCGGCAGCAAGACTATTCTATTAGTTACTAAAGGCAAAAAAATATTTTTGTGGGAACCCTTTTCACAAGATTATAATGGTATTTATC
This sequence comes from Ignavibacteriota bacterium, assembly GCA_963833465.1. GTDB lineage: Bacteria > Bacteroidota > Ignavibacteria > UBA10030 > UBA10030 > Fen-1298. The sequence continues at coordinate 833,887 of CAWHXW010000003.1, forward strand.
GAACAGAAAGAAATTTATATAAAAATATCTTCGGCAATAAATTGATTTTTGAAGAAATCAATAAAGACTTATGTATTACATTCCGATATGCTTGGTTCAATAGTGAAAAGTATGGGTTCATTAAACAATCCCATGTCACGAACTACAATCGGGAACCAATCGTAATAAATATTTTGGATGGAATACAAAACCTGCTCCCTTCTGGACTCAACCGAAGATTCCAATTGGAATACAGTACGCTGGTCGATGGCTATAAAAAAAATGAATTGCAAATTGATACTGGGTTAGGGCTTTTTATACTAAGTTCGATTCCTGTTGACCGAGCCGAACCAAGCGAGGCGTTGAAAGCGACAACAGTTTGGTCGGTTGGATTAAAGAGCCCGAAAAGACTTCTCTCGTCTTCGCAATTAGATGCATTTAAAAAAGGCTTACCTGTCAAACAAGAAATTGATATTAGAGCTTCACGCGGCGCTTATTTTATAAATGCGGAATTTTCTTTAAGCAGAGAGGAAGAAAAAAAATGGTTCATTGTCGCGGATGTCAATCAAGATGCCTCTGATGTCGCCGCTTTATCCAGTTTGATAACTACAAGTAAAGACATCCCACAACAACTCATGAATGATGTGAAACGAGGTACGAATAATCTCGCGAAGATTGTTGCCAGTGCGGATGGCATTCAAACAACGGAAGATGTTCTTGTCAGTTCTCGTCATTATTCGAATACGCTATTCAATGTTATGCGAGGAGGATTCTTTGACGATGGCTATTGGGTTGAAAAAGAAGATTTTAGCTCTTTTATTAAAACAACAAACAAATCTATTGCCGAAACATATAATGATTTTCTGCAGACTCTTCCTGAAAAAATAATTCATTCGGAGTTACTTGCGAAGATAGCAGCACTGAATTCTGTTGATCTTGAAAAACTGTGCTATGAGTACCTGCCGCTTACGTTTAGTCGGCGTCACGGAGATCCAAGTCGTCCATGGAATATCTTCTCAATAGATATTAAAGATGACCATGGGAAAAAAGTGTTAAACTATCAGGGCAATTGGCGTGATATTTTTCAGAATTGGGAAGCATTAGCGCTGAGTTTTCCAGGATATGTTGAAGGAATGATAACAAAGTTCGTCAATGCCTCGACACTCGACGGGTACAATCCGTACCGGGTGACACGAGATGGATTCGATTGGGAAGTACTTGATCCCCATGATGCTTGGTCGTATATCGGATATTGGGGTGACCATCAAATAATTTATTTGGTGAAGCTGTTAGAAATCTCAGCTCGTTATCATCCGGGGAAGATTCAAGAATTTTTAATAAAAGATATCTTTGCATATGCTAATGTTCCGTATCGGATAAAATCTTATGCAGATTTACTCAAATATCCCCGGAAAACTATTGACTTTGATATAAACTTAGAACGTGAAATTGAGAAACGAGTTGAGCAGATTGGGACAGATGGAAAGTTTATCGCAAATAAGAACGGAAAGATTATCCATGTCAATTTGACAGAAAAAATGCTCGTTTCAATTTTAGCAAAGCTTTCCAATTTTATTCCTGAAGCAGGAATTTGGATGAATACACAACGCCCAGATTGGAATGATGCTAACAATGCTTTGGTGGGCTCCGGGGTTTCCATGGTAACCCTTTATTATCTTCGAAGATATTTGGTATTATTCAGCGATATATTCAATTCCTCTAAAATATCTGAGGTTCAAGTTTCCGAAGAGGTGGTCGAGTTTTTCAATGCGATTATAGAAATATTCAAGGCGAATTTGATATTATTAGATGGATTGATTTCAGATAAAGATCGAAAAGGCATACTTGATAAACTTGGCAGTGCCGGGAACGACTATCGAAATAAAATTTATTCGAAAGGTATGTCTGAAAAAAGAAGAACGATAACTGTTTCTGAGTTAAGAGAGTTTTTAGATTTAACTTTAAAACATATCGACCATACCATCGAAGTGAACAAGCGTAAAGATAATCTTTATCATGCATACAACCTGATGAAAGTTGAAAATGGCGAAGGAATCTCTATTCGTCATTTATATGAAATGCTCGAAGGTCAGGTTGCCGTTCTAAGCTCCGGTTATCTTGCTGCGACTGATTCTTTGAAAGTGCTGGATGCATTGCGCGCAAGCGCATTATATCGAAAAAATCAATCGAGTTATTTATTATATCCTGATCGTCAATTACTCCGATTTGTGGAAAAGAATAATATTTCGAAAGAAGACTTTCAGAAATCAATTCTATTGAGGAAATTGATTGAAGATGGAAATCGACAGATCGTTATTCCTGACATGAATGGTGGAATACATTTTCACAGCGATTTCCGAAATGCAGATGTTTTAAAAACCGCTCTTGAAGAGTTAAGGAGCAGCGAGTATCAAACTCTTGTGCAAAAGGACAAGGAGATCGTTTTAGATATCTATGAGCGTTTGTTTGATCATCAATCATTTACCGGACGTTCAGGGACATTTTATAAATATGAAGGATTGGGTTGTATTTACTGGCATATGGTTTCTAAACTCTTGCTTGCTGTTGCAGAAGTTATCACCCGAGCAGAAGAGAACGACGAAAGTGCTGCTGTAAAAAAACGTTTGGCAGATCATTATCACAAAATTCGCGAGGGTGTCGGCGCTCATAAGTCACCCTCTATTTATGGAGCATTTCCAACTGATCCATATTCTCATACTCCCGGACACATAGGAGTTCAACAGCCCGGAATGAGCGGTCAGGTAAAAGAAGATATTGTTTCGCGTTTTATAGAATTAGGAGTTCTCATTAAAAATGGCAAGCTTACATTTATGCCAATTCTTTTAAGAAAAAACGAATTTTTAAAAGCTCCGAAATCATATCGTTATTATAATATTAATGGAATTGAACAAAGTATTAATTTGGAAATAGGCACATTAGCATTTACATTTTGTCAGGTTCCGATTGTATATCATATTTCACGCGGTCAAAAAATTCATATTACAGGAAGTGATGGAAGTTTAAAAGAAATTCGAACATGTTCGCTTGACGAATCGCAAAGCGCTTCAATATTTAATCGAAGAGGTGAAATATCGCAAATAGATGTGTATATGAAATTCATGTCAATCCCGAAATAATTCTCTCGAGCTCACATTTCTTCGTATTCTCATTTTGTTCAAATTGCAATCACAGAAAGATCATAATGAAATTGATCCACAGAGTGATCATTATTCTAACAATTTTTTCTGCTATTCATAGTTTGTGCCATTCGCAGGAATTAAAATCCTTACCGCAAGACACTATAGCACAAATTGGTAGAACCGCGATTACAGCGCGCGAGCTCCTTGAGCGTCTCGAATTAGTACCATTTCCTCAAAGATATAAACCATCTGAAATAGACTCAGTAAAAGTGAGAGCGTTGCTCAGTTTAATTGCTGAAAAGTTGCTTGCTAATGAAGCGAAACGTGAAAATTTATCCGATGACGAAATTTCCAAACTTATGCGGCGTGAACTTGAAAATCTCTTTATCCGTGACGAGCTATTTAAACGAGAAGTCGAACCCTATGCAAATCCAACATCAGAAGAAATATTAAATGGAATGCAACGTTTTAAATGGAAACTCAAAGTTATTGCCTTTCTTGTTCGCTCGCAAGCTGATGGCAATGTTCTCGTAAAACACCTTCATTCAATCAAGTCAAAAGATATTATTCGAGAATTGCCAAAAAGTCTGTTCACAGAAAGCGATACAATCAATATCAGATTTGGAGGCCCGGATTCAGCATACGAAAATGCTGCCTATGCTATCGATAAATCCAGAATATCTCATCCATTCTATTCGCATAACCTCGGTTGGTCTGTGCTCTATCTGCTCGATAAGGTTTCGAATCAAGAGTCGGCAAAAATAACGTTGGATGAACGAAGCCGCAAAGTTGAGAAAACCCTGAAAGAACGTCACGAACGAGATATAGGCGAACATTATTCGCTTGCAGTACTTTCGTCGAAGAACGCGATAGCTGATTCCAATGTCTTCAATCTATTTGCGGATTCTATAATTGCATTGCGAAGTAAAATTGATCCAAAATATTATCAGAGAGACGGCGGATATATGATAACGTCGGAAATGGTGGATGTCCTTATCGCTCGGCTGAGGTCCTATCTTGACACAACATTTATTACTATTACCGATGGCAATATGACACTTGGGGAAATACTGGAAATGTTTCGCTATGAAAATTATATTTCAAAATCTTTGGACGGCTTTTCATTCAAAATGGAACTGAATGAAGAAGTAAAACATTTAGTAGGAAACGAGTTGCTTGCGCGTGAAGGTCGTAAACAGTTTCTTCAAAATTCTCCATCAGTGCAACACGATTTAAAACAGTGGACCAGCTATTGGGCTGCCCGCCAGCTTTATTATGATGTACGCGATAGTGTTAAAGTTATGAATGAAGATATCATTGAGCATCTTCTCAAAACTAAAGAATTTTTTGGTCGGTACTATGAGGTTAACGTACGTGAAATTTTGACCTATACGCTGGAAGATGCAAAAAGGATGCAAGATGAACTTCAACACGGAAAAAATTTTTCGGAGATGGCAAGTCAGTATTCCTTACATACAGATTGGGCGAAAAACGGTGGCGAATCCGGCTTTTTTGTAGTTATTCGACATCCCGAAATTGGCTTCCGTGCATTGCTTGCAGATACAGGAATTCTTGTCGGCCCAGTTAAATTGGAGGAGGGTTATTCACTCTTCACTGTCCTTGGCAAACGACGCACAAAAGAAGCGATAGTCGGTTTTGATACTCTCTGTCAGAATATAAGAAAGCGGCTGATGGTTGAAAAGAGAAAGAATACAACTGATCGCTTTATTGCAAGGCTTGCACATGAACAGCAAGTTAGCATCGATTATGGAAAACTAAAACTGATTAAGCCATTGTTAATTCCAATGTTTGCGCAGCGTTTTATGGGTTTTGGCGGAATGATGACTGCAGTCCCTCTTCTTATGCAGCAGTGGGATTGGATTAAAGAATTTGAAGAAAATAAAAAAATAATTCCATAGGAATATTACTATATGAAAATTCGTTGTATTTCATTTACTTTGATTATTTCTTTAATTTTTTCCGCGTGTGGAATTTCACAACAAGAAAAATATAGGAACAAGGATTTATCAATAGAAGAACGTGTAAATGATCTTCTGAGTAAAATGACTCTTGAAGAAAAGATTGATCTGTTGAGCGGAACTGGATTTGCAACAAAGCCTATTGAGCGATTAAGCATTCCGGAACTGCGAATGACAGATGGTCCACTTGGTGTGCGATGGGAAAAATCAACAGCTTTTCCATCAGGAATTTGTATCAGTGCATCTTGGAATCCAGCTATAGCTCATAAAGTCGGTGCTGCAATTGGACGTGAGGTGAAGGGGCATGATCGACATGTAATTCTTGGGCCTTGTATAAATATTGCTAGAATTCCGCAAGGAGGAAGAAACTTCGAAAGTTATGGCGAAGATCCACATCTTGCAGCTCGCATGGCAGTCGAATATATCAAAGGAGTTCAAAGCGAAGGTGTAGCTGCGACAGTAAAACATTTTGCTTGCAACAATCAAGAATACGAACGGGCATTTGTTGATGTTAAAGTTGATAAACGAGCGTTGAATGAAATTTATTTGCCTGCCTTCAAAGCTGCTGTGCAGGAAGCGAACGTACTTTGTGTGATGAATTCATATAACAAGGTTAATGGACATTTTGCAAGCGAAAATGATGTACTTCTGATCGACAAATTAAAAAAAGAATGGGGATATAAATGGCTGGTTATGTCAGATTGGGGTGCAGTGCATAGTACTATTCCGACAGCTAATGGCGGCATGGATTTGGAAATGCCGACAGGTGAATATTTAAATAATATCACATTAAAAGATCCATTGAAAACAGGCGCAGTGAAGGAATCTGCAATTGATGATAAAGTGCGAAGGATACTGCGCGTCATTTTTAAGCTTGGGCTTTTTGAAAAACCAAGTCTAAAGGATGAAAATTTAATTGGAACGCTGGAGAATCGTAAAGTAGCACTAGAGGCTGCGAAGGAAGGAATTGTTCTTTTGAAGAATAAAGACAATATCCTGCCGTTAGATTTTTCAAAATTAAAATCAATTGCTGTTATCGGTCCTAATGCAGAGGTTTGTAGAACTGGCGGCGGTGGAAGTTCTATGGTTGATCCGCTGGAAGCTCCAAGTCCGTTGGAAATATTGAGAAACAAATTCGGTGATAAGGTCAAAATCAATTATGCTGCTGGAATACAGCTTGAAGGCGTCGGTATGCCTATCGAAACAAAATATCTTGTAACGAACAACGGAGAACCGGGTTTAGTTGGTGAATACTTTGAGAAAATGGAGTTAGAAGGGAAACCAACGCTTGTTCGGATTGATACAATGATAAATTTTGATTTTGGTAAGAGCGGTCTGCCGGCGGGATTTCCTAAATATAATTTTTCAGTGCGATGGACGGGAAAAATAAAGTTCCCGAAAACCAGCGAATATACTTTGGAATTTATAAGTGACGATGGTGTGCGTCTCTGGTTGGATGATTCATTGATGATTGATTATTGGAATGATCATGCCCCTGAACCGAAAAGCATTTGCCGGAAATTCGAGACAAACAAGGATTACCGGATTAGAATTGAATATTATCAGCATGATGGAGGCGCGATCGCTAAATTAGGATGGACTATGCCAGACTACGATCCGATAAAACCAGTGCTAACGGTCGCGAAGAATTCTGATGTCGCACTCCTCTTTATGGGAGATGCTTATAATATAGAAACGGAAGGCATGGATAGAGAAAATCTTGCGTTGCCGAGGTTTCAAGATACATTAATTGAAGAGGTAGCCAAAGTGAACAAAAACACAATTGTCGTACTCAATACTGGTTCGCCTGTCCTGATGGATCGCTGGCTTGGTAAAGTAAAAGCTGTCGTGCAAACTTGGTTCGGTGGACAGGAGATGAGTTATGCCATCTCAGAAATACTTTCAGGTTCATATAATCCATCAGGGAAATTGCCGATTACATTTCCTAAGAGATGGGAAGATTGTTCTGCTTATACTACATATAAAGAGAAAGATAGTGTAACGGAATATTCAGATGGCATTTATGTGGGTTACAGATATTTCGAAAAAAACAATATTGAACCACTTTTTCCGTTTGGTTACGGTTTATCTTACACGACGTTCAAATATAAAGATCTCAAGGCGAAAACATTTGCTAGAGTTGTTCAACCAGAAATTGATATATCGCTGAATGTTTCAAATACAGGTAAATACAGTGGCGAAGAAGTCATTCAAGTTTATGTTCAGAATATCACCCCAATTGTTGATAGACCAGTACAAGAGCTGAAGGCATTCAAAAAAGTTTTTCTCAAGATAGGTGAAACGAAGAATATCCATTTCAGTTTAGATAAAAATGCATTCGCATACTATAACGTGGAAAAGAACGAATGGACTGTCGATCCTGGAAAATATGCAATTCATATTGGCAGTTCATCGAAAAATATCCGGCTCACAGAAATTATTGAATTAAAATAGCTGTCAAAGAATTCTATCCAGTATATTTTGCGATTGGATTGAAAAATTTTCTCAGTAAAAAATATTAATTAAAGTTCGTCGTAAAAGAATATTGCAGCAAAGAAAGGATTGGAATTGAAGGAACAATCAGTAGGGTGGAAAAGATTTAATCGAATACTTTCTATAGCTGTTCTCCTTGTAAGTAATGTTAGTACAAGTTTAACTCAGGGATTTTTGCATTCTTCTGGGACAAAGATCGTCAACGCAAACGGTCAAGAGATTATTCTTCGCGGCATAGGCATTGGTAACTGGCTTGTGAATGAAGGTTATATGATGGGAACTTCAGACTTTGCCAACTCACCGACAGAAATTTATAATAAAATATCTTCTTTGGTTGGTACTGCTAATGCCGATACTTTTTTTCAGGTATATCGGAAAAATTACGTAACTCGAAAAGATGTTGAAAAGATAACAGAGTGGGGATTCAACTCAATTCGAGTTCCTTTGCATTATCAGCTCTTCACTCCAAAAGATTCTCCATTCGTGTATATCAACGATGGTGTCATGCTTATTGACAGCCTGCTCAAGTGGTGTGGTGAAAATCATATTTACTTGATTCTGGATTTACATTGTGCTCCAGGTGGACAAAACAATATCAATATCAGCGATTATCAAGGTTCACCCTCTTTATGGGAAAGTACGTTAGATCAACAACGCACGATTAATCTCTGGCGAATGCTCGCCCAATATTATGCAAACCAACAATGGATAGGCGGTTATGACTTATTAAATGAGCCGGCTTGGGATCTTCCGCCTTCCAATAAACCGCTTCATGATTTGTATGTGAGTATAAGTACAGCCATTCGACAGGTGGATACAAATCATATACTCTTCGTTGAAGGAAATTGGTATGCTACTGATTTCTCCGGTCTTACGCCGCCATGGGATAATAACATGGTGTACAGTTTTCATAAATATTGGAATACGAACGATGCAAGTTCTATTAACTATCTGTTAAGCCTGCGGTCAACCACCAATACACCGCTATGGCTCGGCGAGTCCGGCGAGAATTCAAATGAATGGTTTGCAGCTTGTGTGAATCTTATTGAAAACAATTCAATTGGCTGGTCCTGGTGGCCGCATAAGAAATTCGAATCTATTTCAGGATTATTATCTGTCCATCAGACTTCCCTCTATAATAATCTTTTGAGTTATTGGCGGGGACAGGCAGCGCAGCCTTCTCAAAGTGCGGCAATGAGTGCATTGATGGGAATGGCACAAAATATTCTTTTTGATTCGTGCAAATTCAATTCAGATGTTGTCGATGCGCTTATGCGGCAGCCCCACACGAACGCAGTTCTCCCATTTATCCAAAATAATATTCCTGGTATCATTTATGCAGCCAACTATGATTTGGGACGATGGAATTATGCATACATGGATATTGATTATCAAAATATTGACGGTAGCGGCGGTCCAGCATGGAATAGCGGTTGGTCATATCGAAATGACGGCGTTGATATTCAAAATTGTTCAGATACTATTACAAACGGTTACAATGTCGGATGGATCAACTCTGGTGAATTCCTTTCCTTTACAGTCAATGTAAAGCATTCGAGTATGTACAAGATTGGAGTCCGAGTTGCTGCAAATGCTTCAGGCGGAAAATTCACTTTTAGTTGGGATAATGTTATAATAGGTACTGCCGATGTGCCTATAACGAACGGTTTGCAATCGTGGCAGACAGTAGATTGTGGATTGGATTCACTTGTTGCAGGTGTTCATATACTTAAAATTAGTTTCCCTTCAGGTGGATTCAATCTGAATTATATTCAATTTATTGATACTAATCCGGGAAGCATTGGTCAGACAGGGGGAAGTGATCTCAGTTTATTACAAAATTATCCAAATCCTTTTAGTGCTAATTCGTCATCGACGATCGAGTATTATCTTTCGCATGATGGCATCGTAAGCATAGAAGTTTTCGATTTGCTTGGAAGAAAAGTATATGCCGCAAATGAAGGAGAAAAAACAGCTGGAAAAAACTTTGTTACGATTGATGCAAAAGATATTTCGAAATCAAGTGGTGTATTCTTTTACCGAATGCAATTGAACGGTGTAAAAACGAACGTGATGAAGTGCGTCCTGATCAAGTAAATAATGTTAATGGCAATTATTGAAAGAAAGATGAAAGCATTGAAAATATTTATAATTTTATTATGCATTACATTTGTGCTGAACTCAATGTGGGGATGCAAAAAAGATGATAATGGATTAGTATCTGCGACACCTTCAGATGGTATTCCGCAGCTTCCGGGCTGGAAGTTAATGTGGAATGACGAATTTAATGGAACTAAGATTGATACCAGCAAATGGGAATATGAAGTGAATGGAGATGGCGGCGGAAATAATGAACTTCAATACTATACTGCAAATTCGTCTAATTCATATTTAGATAATGGTGCTCTGATTATTTGTGCTCAAAAAGAAAATTACGAGGGCAAACAGTATACATCGGCCAGAATGAATACAAAGTATAGAGGTGATTGGAAATATGGACGGTTTGAAATCCGAGCGAAACTTCCATATGGAAAAGGACTTTGGCCGGCAATTTGGATGCTTCCAACCGATAATTCCTATGGAGGATGGCCAAAAAGCGGGGAAATAGATATTATGGAATGTCTTGGTGATAATACATGGAAAGTCTATGGAACAATTCATTGTGCGGATGCAAACGGTAATCATGTACAATTTGGAGGAAATTATTCTTTGCCGTTGGACTCTGCAAGTTTCGCCGGAAGTTTTCATGTTTTTGCGGTTGAATGGGATTCGACATCAATTCAATGGTTTGTTGACAGCATTAAATATTATTCGGTAATTAGATCATCTCCTTTTGATCAGCGTTTCTATTTGATTTTAAATGTTGCTATCGGAGGAGATTGGCCCGGAAGTCCAAACGAATTTACAACATTCCCTCAAATGATGGTTGTGGACTATGTCCGCATTTATCAACGGCCTTGAAGAATTAACTTTAGTTTTTCTCTGAATTAAAATATCCATATGATCCGCCTGCCGATCAATTTGAACATCCGAGTTTTGGATTTTTTAAGTTTAAATATCGCTTTAAATCATCACAATAAAATTTTTTGAGATTTCTTACTGACAAATCTTCCTAAAACACTGCCATCCTATGTCGTTGATTTTTGTAATATTGGCATTCAAACTGCCATATTGACGAAGTCTTAATTTGCCACCAGCTAAAATCATTCAAAAATAATGATTTTCTGTCTGGCACGCGTGTTGACTAAGTATATATCTAAATAAATAAAACAAACAAGGAGATACAGTAATGTTAGTACGATTTGATTATCCAAGAACTTGCGACAATCTGGTTAATAATTTATTTGCAGCAGACAGATTAACGGTTCGCACACAATTTCCTGCTCTCGATGTTTTAGAACAAGGAAATGAATTTATTGTTACTGCTGATTTACCTGGTGTAAAGAAAGAAGAAATCAAGATCACATTTGAAAATAATGTGCTGACTATTAGCGGCTCAAGAAAACCATACGAAGTTCCAGAGAATTCTGATTTAATTCTCAATGAATCGCATTCGGGCGATTTTAGCCGTTCTGTTAAATTCAGACAAGATGTAGATACAACCAAGATGTCTGCAGAAATGAATAATGGCATTTTAACAGTCACTTTGCCGAAAACCGAAACGGTGAAGGCAAGGGAAATTTCAATTAACTAAATAAATAACCTTAAAGGAGGGTATACGTATGTCACTCGTACGATGGAATCCAACTCGCGAATTAGCGACTTGGCCCTCTGATCTGTTTGGGATTCAGAGGGAAATGAACCGGATGTTCGATGGTTTCTTCCGCGGCACAAACGATGAAGATTATGTAATCTCCTCGTGGACGCCAGCAGTTGATATTGCCGAACATGACGATGAATATTTGGTGAAGGTAGAATTGCCCGGAGTCAATAAGGATGAGGTGAAACTCACGCTTGAGAACAACATCCTGACGATCCGTGGCGAGAAGAAACAGGAGAAGGAAACAAAGAAAGAGAATTATCACCGCATCGAGCGGAGCTATGGTGCTTTCCAGCGATCCTTCACACTTCCGGCTGCGGTAAAAGCTGACAAAATCGATGCATCTTACAAAGATGGCATTTTGTCGGTTTCATTGCCGAAAGCTGAAGAAGCAAAACCGAAACAAATAGAAGTCAAAGTAAAATGACCTTTGTTTGGTCACCCCCGCGAAAACGGGGGTCTGTTATTTTTAATAAATAAATCAATATAGTGGATGAATAAAATTCATCCATTGATCGATCAACGCGTCAATCAGGGTCGGGTTTGAAGTGGAACAAATCCGGCCCGTTGACGCATAAATCCACATATTAGCGGTGTGCTAGCCGCAAAAGAAAAAAGGAGTTACACAATGTCAAAAAACACAGGAAAAATAATCGGTATAGATCTTGGAACTACAAACTCGTGTGTTGCTGTGATGGAAGGCAATGACCCCGTTGTCATCGCGAACCCGGAAGGGTCACGCACAACACCGTCGGTGGTTGGATTTACAAAGTCAGGTGAGCGGCTTGTTGGAGCTGCTGCAAAACGTCAAGCAGTGACGAATTCACAAAACACTGTATTTTCAATTAAACGTTTTATGGGACGGTTCTACGATGAAGTGAATGAAGAAATGAAACTAGTTCCATATAATGTTGTGCACGGTGAAAATAATACCGCACGTGTGAAGATTGGTGATCGTGTCTATTCACCTTCTGAAATATCTTCGATGATTCTTCAGAAGATGAAACAGACAGCAGAAGATTACCTTGGAACAAAGATCACAGAAGCTGTCATTACTGTGCCTGCGTATTTCAATGATGCACAGCGTCAGGCAACGAAAGAAGCAGGAGAAATTGCTGGCCTCAATGTCCGGCGTATTATTAATGAACCGACAGCGGCAGCATTGGCATATGGCTTGGATAAAAAACATACAGATTCTAAAGTTGCTGTCTTCGATCTCGGCGGCGGAACATTTGATATTTCCGTACTTGAGCTAGGTGAAGGCGTGTTCGAAGTAAAGTCCACGAACGGCGACACCCATCTCGGCGGTGATAACTTTGATATGCGGGTGCTTGAATATATTGCAGATGAATTCAAGAAAACGGAAGGCATAGATCTTCGTAAAGATCCGATGGCGCTCCAACGCTTGCGTGAAGCAGCGGAAAAAGCAAAAATGGAACTCTCGCAGTTATTACAGACGGAAATTAATTTACCATTCATTACTGCAACAGCAGAAGGTCCCAAGCACTTAAACTTGAATCTCACACGAGCAAAATATGAACAGCTTGTGGAAGATTTAGTTCAGCGCTGTCTCCCACCAGTGGAAAAAGCACTGAAGGATGCCGGACTTAATCCAAACCAGATTGATGAGGTAATTCTTGTCGGTGGAATGACGCGCATGCCGCGTGTTCAGCAGTTGGTAAAGGAAATATTTGGAAGGGAAGGACACAAAGGTGTCAATCCGGATGAAGTGGTTGCAGTTGGTGCAGCGATTCAAGGTGGTGTGCTCTCTGGAGATGTAACAGATGTCCTGCTGCTCGATGTAACACCGCTGACGCTTGGTATCGAAACACTTGGTGGTGTGTTGACACCGATGATTCAAGCGAATACAACAATTCCCACAAAGAAAAGCGAAATATTTTCTACGGCATCGGATAGCCAGCCCTCGGTAGAGATTCATATTTTGCAAGGCGAGCGGCCAATGGCTATAGATAACCGGACACTTGGTCAATTTCATTTAGATGGTATTCCGCCTGCACCTCGCGGTGTTCCCCAAATCGAGGTCACATTTGATATTGATGCAAATGGTATGCTGCATGTCTCGGCAAAAGATAAAGCAACGAACAAAGAACAATCCATTCGCATTACTTCTTCAAGTGGACTGAGTAAAGAAGAAGTAGAAAAAATGAAGACAGATGCATCGGCGCATGCATCGGAAGATAAAAAAAGAAAAGAAGAAATCGAGACGAAAAATCAAGCAGACAATCTTGTCTTCCAAACACGCAAACAGTTGAAGGACCTTGGCGATAAAATGGACACAGATACGAAGACAAAAGTTGAAGCAGCGGCAAATGCTCTTGAAGAAGCAATTAAGGGGAATAATCCGGCAGATATCAAAGCGAAGACAGAATCGCTCAATAATGCATGGAATGAAGCTTCGACGAAGATGTACGAATCGGCAAAAAGTCAACAAGCGCCGCCCACTGGACAGGGTGGACAGCAGCAAGGTCCATTTACTGGCGGACAACCGGGTGCAGGACCCCAGCAACAGCAAAGCGGCGACGGCGGCAAGAAAGTTGAGAATGCCGACTTCGAAGTTGTGGATGATAAATAAGTAGATGAGTATAAAGTAGTTGAGTAGATGAGTAAAAGATAACGGAATGCATGGTGATTACTCACCGTTCTGATACATCAATGAAAGGCGAGATAAAACTCGCCTTTCGTTTTGAATAAAGGAAAAGATAATGTCTAACTCAACAATTGCACTTTTACTATTTATTGGAGTTGTTGTAGTATTACTTGCTGGAATTATTTATGCAATAAGACAAAAGAATAGTTATAGTTCCGGGAACTTTGCCTCAATGGCAGCATTGCATGATATGGGAGGAAAAGATGAACAGAATGCAATTGAGACGGTGATAGAACAGCAGGCAGAAAAGAAATTGGAAGAACAAGAGAGCGGAGAAGGAAAAGATAAAAATCGAAAAGACTCAAAGTGATACAAAAAATTGATTACTGATCACTATTTACAGATGGCTATTATGAACTTCAATAAATTTACAATTAAATCTCAAGAAGCTATGCAGAATAAAGAGAAACAACATTCCCTCTCCTTGTAGGAGAGGGTTAGGGTGAGGTCATCATTATGCGGTTGCATTTTGAAATATTTATCTGAATAAGAAATAGATGACCCCATCCCGACCTTCCTCTGAAGGGGGAAGGAGTTATATTGAAACGCCAGGGTTAAGATCATTGGGAAAATATATTTTAAAATATCCGCATCGTAATATTCAGACAGCGAGAATGTTACGAAAGACTATGACAGATGTTGAACGAAAACTCTGGTCGAAGTTGCGGTCTAACCAACTTGGAGTAAAGTTTAGGCGACAGGTTCCATTCGGTTCTTATATTGCTGATTTTATATCTCTTAAAGAACATCTTGTTATCGAACTTGATGGCTGCCAACATTATCAAGAGAATACAAGACAGAAGGATAAACTAAGAGATCAGTTCTTTGCAAAAGAGGGATTTACCGTGTTAAGATTTAACAATACGGAAGTGACTGAGAATATGGATGGTGTATTGGAAATGATTTGGGAAAAGATACAAAATAATAAAATGACAGCATCGTGTCATTCCCCGAAAGCATTACGAAATGGGAAGAAATAACATTCCCTCTCCTTGAAGGAGAGGGTCAGGGTGAGGTCATTATGTATTTGTATATTTAGGTGTTTATCAGACAAAAATAAATGACCCCATCCTAACCTTCCCCTGTAAGGGGAAGGGATATAAGTCAAGTCACAAATAGGTGAGCAGAGGAATACATGAACTTCAATAAATTTACAATTAAATCTCAAGAAGCAGTGCAGAACGCACAGGAGATTGCATCAAGTTACGGCAATCAAATTATTGAACCAGAGCACTTATTGGCGGCATTGGTGCAAGATAGCGAAGGTATCGTAGTACCAATTTTGCAAAAACTTGGCACAAACGTTAATTATCTCAAAATAAAAATTAACGAGACGGTGGAACATCTGCCAAAAGTCCAAGGCTCGAATGTTAGTAATCAACAGATATCATCCACACTTGGGCAGGTCTTCGAGTCTGCACAGCAAGAAGCGCAGCAACTAAAAGACGAATATGTAAGCACCGAACATCTATTGTTGGGATTGCTTGCTGTGAAAACAACAGCAACAAAATTGCTGACTGATCAAGGTGTATCAAAAGAAAGTATTTACAAGGCACTAAAAGATGTACGCGGTTCGCAGCGCGTTACCGACCAGACGCCGGAAGACAAATATCAATCTCTGGAGCGGTTTGGCCGCGACCTAAACGATCTTGCTCGTAAAGGCAAATTAGATCCTGTAATTGGCCGCGAAGAAGAAATTCGCCGCGTGCTTCAAGTGCTTTCCCGCCGTACAAAAAATAATCCAGTGCTCATTGGTGATCCAGGCGTCGGAAAGACGGCAATTGCAGAAGGTATCGCACAACGCATTGTGCAAGGTGATGTACCGGAAGGTTTGAAGACAAAGCGCATTGTCGCTCTAGATATGGGTTCGCTGGTTGCGGGCACAAGTTTCCGCGGACAATTTGAAGAACGATTGAAGTCAGTACTTAAAGAAGTAACAGAATCGAACGGTGAAATTATTTTATTTATAGACGAGCTTCACACACTCGTTGGCGCAGGCGCAGCACAGGGTTCTGTTGATGCGGCTAATATGCTGAAACCAGCGTTGGCTCGCGGTGATCTACGAGCAATTGGGGCGACAACGATCGATGAATATCGAAAATATGTTGAGAAAGATCCTGCATTGGAGCGGCGATTTCAGCCTGTGCTTGTGGAAGAGCCGACTGTGGAAGATACAATTTCGATTTTGCGCGGATTAAAGGAGCGATATGAAGTTCACCATGGCGTTCGAATTACTGACGGTGCAATTGTTGCGGCGGCACAATTAAGTCATCGTTATATTTCAGATCGTTTTTTGCCCGATAAAGCAATCGACTTAGTAGATGAAGCGGCATCGAAACTTCGTATTGAAATTGACTCTATGCCGGAAGAATTGGATAATGTTGAACGCCGAATCAAACAATTAGAAATAGAACGTGAAGCGGTGAAGCGTGAGAAAGATGACTATTCGAAATCTCGATTGGGAGAAATTGAAAAGGAACTTGCCGACTTAAATCAAAATCGTTCTGAGTTAAAAGCGCACTGGCAAGTGGAAAAAGGATTGATCCAATCCATCCGAAAAATGAAAGGAGATATTGACAACTCCAAGAAAGAAGCGGAACAGCAAGAGAGGCAAGGTAATCTGGGCCGAGTTGCAGAATTGCGTTATGGTGTTATAACGGGATTAGAAAAGCAGTTGAAAGAAGCATCACTCAAATTGAACGAAGTACAGAAGCAGCAGAAAATGTTGAAGGAAGAAGTTGATGCGGAAGACATTGCGGAAATTGTTGCAAAGTGGACAGGCATTCCTGTTCAGCGCATGTTAGAAAGCGATCGTACAAAGTTATTACATTTAGAAGACCGCATACACCAGCGGCTCATTGACCAGGAAGATGCTGTGAAAGCTGTGGCTGATGCAATTCGTAGAAGCCGTGCAGGATTACAGGATGAGCGAAAACCGATCGGCTCATTTATCTTTCTAGGCAGCACCGGTGTAGGCAAAACGGAATTAGCGAAAGCACTTGCTGAATTTCTTTTCAACGATGAAAATGCCGTTGTGCGAATCGATATGACAGAATATATGGAAAAGTTTTCTGTGTCGCGGTTGATCGGTGCACCTCCAGGATATGTAGGTTATGAAGAGGGAGGGCAATTGACAGAAGCTGTAAGGAGAAAACCTTACTCGGTTGTACTTCTCGACGAGATAGAAAAAGCACATCTGGAAGTGTTTAATGTCCTTTTACAATTACTGGATGAAGGCAGATTGACAGACAGCAAAGGAAGAACAGTTAATTTCAAAAACACGATAGTCATTATGACATCGAATCTTGGTTCACAGATCATTCAAGAGAAGCTTGACACATTGACGGAAGAAAATCGCGATGACTTGATGGGTGAATTGCGAGTACAACTTTTTGAAATGCTCAGACAGGCTGTGCGGCCGGAATTCCTTAATCGCATTGATGAGATAATTCTTTTCAAGCCGTTGACTATGAATGAAATCAAACAAATTGTTGAATTGCAATTACGACAAGTACAAAAGCTGGTTACAGATAAAAATATCTCATTGGAATTTACAGATGAGGCGAAAGAGCGGCTTGCAACAATCGGGTATGATCCAAGTTATGGAGCACGGCCGTTAAAGCGAATTATTCAGAAATATATAATTAATATATTATCGGAAAAACTTCTTTCCGGCAGCATTATAGACGGAGATACGGTTGAGATTAGGACAGATAATCGCGGTATGATCGAACTTGGAACAAAGTTGAAGTCTTAAGCGTTAAAGTACTAAATGTAAAAATCACCAAGAACCGCTAATATGACACCAATAGATTTAATCTGCATAATTTTAGTTGCTTTTAAGTTTTCATTCTCATTAAATAATACATTAGAAAAACCAGTATATTAAGTAATTAAAGGAGAATAACGTATGAAACAAATATTCACATTAGTTGTTCTGCTCATTTTTATAACGGGATTTGTCTATTCTCAAGGGCAGATATTAAATGCTCAAAAAGTGAAATTGGAAAAAAAGGTTGGAATAACAAAAAAAGATTCGACAGTAGCCAAAACAACAAATGCAACTTCAACAATGAAGGCAACAAAAGCAATTAAATCGCTTAAAGATACAAAATTGCCTGCATCAAAAGTAAAATCTGTAATGGCGCCAAAGCCACCTTCAATGTTGACTAAAGAAGCGAATACGGCTGAGAGCAAAGATAATAAGCATAAAATAAAAGAAAAAGTTAAAACAAAAGTTGAAGAAACGAAAACTGAAGTAAAGTAAAAAACAAAAAGTACGGAAAAAAAGCAAAAAAAACGGTGCGAAATCAAAAGTACAATTCATTTATTATTAATTTGCCACTCTTGAAAATCCTTCCACGCCAAGCATTGTGACGGGAAGGATTCTTTTTTAAATCTATGCAAATTTCATCACTCATCGGGCTTACGCAGGAAATATTGGGAATTATTTTGAATTCAAAAAAACCTGCAGACATGCTCGTCGATATATTCTTTCGGTCGCATAAGTATCTTGGTTCTCATGATAGAAAATTCGTTGCAGAAACAACGTATGGCATCTTACGCAATCTGAGAAAATGTGAATTGATGGTTGCATCAGCAGTTGCCGGATTAGATGAAATGCTGTGTGAACAAGATAAAATTATTTTTCTAATTATCTCTTATTTGTCTTTGCGAGGAAGAATGCAGGAAGTAACCTCGGATAAAGTTTTATCAAAACTCAAACGAACAATGTCGGCGGAAAATGTAGAAAACATTTTCGATATGTTTGCGAAACCGGTTTCAATTCCGAAAGAATCATCTATTGCAAGAATAGGGACGGAATATTCATTCCCTGATTGGATGATACAAAGATTAATTGATCAGTACGGCGAAAGTGAAGCCGAGAAATTATGCAAAAGTCTCAACGAACAGGCACCCTTAACATTGCGTGTTAATACATTAAAAACGACTGTTCATAATTGTCAGGCAGAACTAAGTACACATGGAATTGAAACAACGAAAACTTTGCTTTCTCCATTCGGCCTCAATCTTTCTAAATATGTAAATATATTTTCACTTCCCATATTTCGAGATGGATGGTTTGAAGTGCAGGATGAAGGAAGTCAATTATTGCCATTTCTGGTCGATCCAAAACCGAATATAAAATTACTCGATTTATGTGCAGGAGCCGGCGGCAAGACCCTGGAGTTTGCAGCATTAATGAAGAATCGTGGAGAAATCTTCGCAACAGATGTTAACAGTTTTCGTCTTGAGGAATTGCGTAAGCGTACCAAGCGTGCGGGTGTGCAAAATGTTCGTGTTAAAGCAATTCAGGCTGTTGAAGATTTAGCCGAGCAATACTCTAATTTCTTTGATATTATATTTGTAGACGCACCTTGCACTGGGCTTGGTACTATTCGCCGCAATCCCGGATTGAAATGGATTGTTACAGAACAAATGGTTAATGAGATGGCAGTTAAGCAAAGATCTATTCTTCATTCCTCCGTACCTTTCGTGAAAGAAGGAGGAAGAATAGTGTACGCAACATGCACATTGTTGAAACAAGAGAACGAAGATGTAGTAGAGAACTTTTTAATGATGCACCCGGAATTTAATATAGTCGAAGTAAATGAATTGCAAGTAAAATGTTTTGATAGATTTTTTGCTACAAATTCATTCTTCAAACTTCTTCCTCACATCAATGGCACTGATGGTTTCTTTTGCGCCATTCTTGAAAAGCAAGAGGTTCATTGATTCTCCAAAGATGTTTTGATATTTTAATAACAGTGATCAATTTTCAAAGCTTAGGGATCAGTTAAAAAGCAGAATAATTAAAACTGAATGATAAATGTCATAATTCTTATCTCAAATGAAAGGATAATGCGATGAGGTTTATTTTTATTTTAGTATTTATTGGAACAACATTTATAGGCTGTTCTAAACCAACCGCAGAGGAAATGTTCAATAAAGGCGTAGATGCTCAAAAGGCAGAACAATACGATGATGCAATTGCTTCTTACCAAGAACTTATAAATGCTTATCCTGATAGTGCACGCGCACCGGAAGCAGTTTATGCCGTCGGAGCAATTTATCAGAATCACAAACATTCATATCATCAGGCAATTCAAGAATTTCGCCTTCTTATAGAAAAATATCCGAATCATGCCACAGCACCTAATGCGTCGTTTGTTATTGGATTTATCTATAATAATGAATTGAAGGTTATCGACTCGGCGCGGATCGCATATGAAGATTTTCTCAAAAGGTATCCTGAAAACCAGCTGGTGGGAGCTGTGCAGTTTGAATTAAATAATCTTGGAAAGGATCCTGAAGAGATTTTGAATGCACAAACACAGATAGCAAAGAGCGAATCAAAAACTTCAAAGAAAAAACATTAGTGATCACGTAGTAGAGAAAATGGCGTACAATTAAGCGGTTTATAAATTTTTTAGATTGATTTTAATAGGTGACTGCTCTTTGAAAGAATCATTAAAATATCTTCAACCGGCCGTTATTGCTCAGCTTGCGAATATGGAATTACGTGCGCGTTTAGTAGTGGAAGGATTTATCACTGGATTGCACAAAAGTCCATATCACGGCTTTAGTGTGGAATTTACGGAACATCGCCAATATATGCCGGGTGATGAAATCAAACATATTGATTGGAAGGCATACGGTAAAACGGATCGTTTTTATATAAAACAATTTGAAGAAGAGACAAATCTTAAATCGTATCTGATCCTTGATGCAAGCCGGTCGATGGATTATGCATCGAAAGGAAACATTAAAAAGTTTGAATATGCTTCATACATCGCTGCCGCTTTGTCTTTTTTGATGATTGAACAGCGCGATTCAGTGGGGTTGACATTGTTCGACGAAGGGATTCGTATCTCATTACCACCGCGAGCGACTCGTTCATATTTGAAGGAAATTTTAAAAGAATTGGAATCTGCTAAACCCGAAAAAAAAACCGGTACATCGGCGTCATTAAATCTTATTGCTGAACAAATTAAGCGCCGCGGATTAGTTATTGTGTTAAGCGATTTATTTGATAAACCGGATTCGGTGATGACAGCGTTAAAACATTTTCGACACAAAGGACATGAAGTTGTAGTAATGCAGATATTAGACCCGCTGGAAAAATCATTTGCATTTGACGGAGATGCTATTTTTAAAGACTTAGAAACACATGAGGAATTAATGACACAGCCTTGGCATATTCAAACAGCATATCGACAATCAATGAAAGATTTTCTCGATTTCTACAAGCAGCAATGCAGCGATAATAACATCGATCATGTCCTATTAGATACAAGCACACCTTTCGACAAAGCATTGTTTGAATATTTGAATAAACGGAAAAGAATGAATTGAAGATATAGATTACAGAATTCAAAAATACAGCAGGTAAGAGAGGTAATTAATTTATTCCGATCCCCAGTCTTTTATCCAGAATCTAAAATTGCCAGAAGATAAAATTATAGTTCGCGGTGCGCGCGTGCACAATCTGAAAAATATCGATGTTGATATTCCGCGCGATTCATTAACTGTTATCACAGGTCTTTCGGGGTCAGGTAAATCGAGTTTGGCATTCGATACAATCTATGCCGAAGGACAACGCCGGTATGTTGAAAGTCTTTCTGCTTATGCCCGTCAGTTTCTCGATGTTATGGAACGTCCGGATGTTGATTTAATCGAGGGGCTTAGCCCGTCTATTTCTATCGAACAGAAAACTATCAGCACAAATCCGCGCTCGACAGTAGGAACTGTCACGGAGATCTACGATTACCTTCGTTTGCTCTTCGCGCGTGTTGGAACGCAGTTCTGTTATAACTGCGGCTGCAAAGTACAGCGGCAGTCTATTGATCAAATTATCGAAGTTATTCAAAATTACTCAAATGGTTCGAAGCTTCAGATTCTTGCACCTATAGTCAAAGGAAGAAAAGGACATTACCGGGAATTATTTGAGCGCATCGTTAAAGATGGATTTCTTCGTGTCCGGATTGATGGTGAAATAAGGCAAATCGAGAAAGGGATGAAAGTTGACCGCTATAAAATTCATACGATTGAAATTGTAGTTGACAGAATTGTATTGAAGAAGGAATTGCGTTCGCGTATTGCGGATTCGGTCGAGATGGCACTTCGTTATGGTGAGGGAGTGTTGATTGTCAATGATGGCGAGAAGGATCAGCTGTTCAGTCAAAAATCTTCTTGCCATCAATGCGGAATCAGTTATGAAGAACCGGCGCCGAGTTCGTTCTCATTTAACACGCCGGCTGGATATTGTCCTAAATGTGAAGGACTTGGTGAATTGCGATCGTTTGATATGAAATTGATAATTCCAAATGAGGATATTTCAATCAATCAAGAAGGACTTGCTCCAATGGGCAAGCCGCGCCAGACATGGATGTTCAGCCAGATTAATGCAGTGGCAAAGAAATATGGTTTTGATTTTGATACACCTATAAAAAATATTTCTGCTGAAGCGCGTAATGTACTATTCTTTGGATCACATAATGAAAAATTGGAAATTGAATATGTACATGATAAAACCGGACGCGTCCAAATTTACAAGCATCGCTTTGAAGGGTTGCTTAAAATGTTGGATCGTTGGTACGAAGACACATCTTCTAATCAGGTGCGGGATTGGGTAATATCTTTCATGACGACAAGTCCATGCGAGGTGTGCAATGGCGGCCGGCTGCGTAAGGAAAGTCTTGCTATCCGTTTAGAAAATGCGAAAACGGGAAGACAAACCAATATTCAGGAGGTGGTGAATCTTTCTATTGTTCAAGCCAAGCAATTTTTTGAAGACCTTATATTTGGTTCGCGCGAAGAGGAAATTGCTCGTCAAATATTAAAAGAAATACGGCAGCGCTTAGACTTTCTGTTAAATGTCGGTCTAAGTTATCTCACGCTCAATCGTGTTGCACGTACACTCTCCGGAGGCGAAGGACAGCGTATTCGTCTCGCAACGCAAATTGGAACCCAGCTTGTTGGTGTTCTTTACATCTTAGATGAGCCGAGCATTGGTCTGCACCAACGCGACAATATTAAGTTGATTGATTCTCTAAAATCTCTCCGCAATTTAGGCAATACCGTTATTGTTGTCGAACATGACAAAGAGATGATTGAAAGCGCTGATTTTGTTATTGATCTTGGTCCACGCGCAGGGGAACACGGCGGACATGTTGTAATCACAGGAACACCAGAGCAAATAAAAAGTGTAAAGGAGAAAGGAAAAAGGAAAAAGGAAAAAGTTGTTTTTAAGAACTTGAATTCCCATCTTGAAATCATAAAACACAAGTCTATTACATCAGCATATCTGCGTGGCGAGCACAGGATAGAAATTCCAAAAATACGAAGGCAGGGAAGTGGTAAGTTTATCTTCATAAAAGGAGCATCAGGAAACAATTTAAAGAATATCTCTCTGCAAATTCCGCTTGCAAAATTTGTGTGCATCACCGGTGTAAGTGGTTCTGGTAAATCTACTCTTATCAATGAAACGCTTTATCCGATTCTGTCTCGAAAGTTCTACAAGACAAAATTAGTACCGCTACACTATAAGTCTATAGATGGATTACAGTACATAGATAAAGTTATAGACATCGACCAAACACCTATTGGTAGAACGCCTCGATCAAATCCGGCAACTTACACTGGACTATTTACACTTATACGAGATTTATTCACACAATTGCCCGAGGCACAGATTCGTGGTTACAAAGCTGGACGCTTCAGCTTCAATGTTAAAGGCGGGAGGTGTGAAAATTGTGAAGGTGATGGAGTTAAGAGAATTGAAATGAATTTCTTGCCGGATGTATATGTTCATTGTGATGTCTGCAACGGGAAAAGATATAATCGTGAGACTCTTGAAGTGCACTATAAAGGAAAATCGATTGCCGATGTGTTGAATATGACTGTTGATGAAGCGATGGAACAGTTTAGCGAGCTGCCGCGAATTTATCGGCATCTGCAAACGCTTCACGATGTTGGAATGGGCTATGTTCATTTAGGTCAGCAAGCTACGACACTTTCCGGCGGCGAGGCACAGCGTGTGAAACTCTCAACTGAACTTTCTAAAATTGGTACCGGTAAAACGCTGTATATTCTCGATGAACCAACAACAGGTTTGCATTTTGAAGATATTCGGATGCTTCTTCTTGTGCTAAATAGATTAGTCGATAAAGGAAATACCGTTGTTGTTATTGAACATAATCTCGATGTAATTAAAACCGCAGATTGGGTTATTGATTTAGGTCCGGACGGAGGAGACGAAGGAGGCGAAATTATCGTTGAAGGAACACCGGAAGAAATAACGTTGAATCAACGATCTTATACGGGAGAGTATTTAAAAAAGGCGTTAAAATAATTTTTTCTATTTTCAAATCTTCAATGGCTTAGATACCCATGGATTTCCCTTCACATAGAACCGCCATTTCTTTTCTAATCCGACACGAATACCAATTCTAACAGATCGTTCAATCAATTTAGATGGTATTGTTTTCGCTTTAAAAATAATGATTTCGCTATTAATTAAATTGACGCCATTCTCTGCTCGTGTTATGCCAAATGCCTGACAGAACTTTGCTGGACCGTTGGAAAGATTAATAAGTGATTTGTGATTAAGAGATTTAAGATTTAATGATTCGTTAGAGCCATAGCGATTTATTTTCATCAATTCAATTCCAGCTAAAGGTTCGACGGCGCGAATTAATACTGCCTCTCCAATTCCTTCGTTTCCTGTAACTACGTTGGCGCAGAAATGCATGCCATAAGTAAAATAAACATACAAATGTCCGCCTTCCCAAAACATCACGTCATTGCGTTTAGTTTTTCCATGAAAAGCATGTGATGCCGGATCTCCTTTGCAGTACGCCTCGACCTCAATAATTTTTCCGACCAGTAATTTTGCAGCGACTTTTCTTACAATGTGCTTACCGAGAAGGTCGCAAGCAACTTGGAGTGTGGGGCGAAGATAAAAAGAGCGGGGAAGCGGTTTCAATTAGCAATGTACAATTATAAGTGATCAAATAAAAATATGAATTTACAATTCCATTTACTTCATTCATGAATAGATGGAAGAACGAGCAACAATTCACTTTCAATTAATTGTTAAACCAAAAAGCGATAATGGGAAATCCGTTTCCACCTTAGCCCAATTGGTTCCACCGTTTGTCGTTCTAAGAATTATTCCGCTAGAACCTACAATGATGCCCCGTTTTTCGTCAAAGAATTGAACAGCGCGCAAATCGTTTGTAGATTGACTTGTTATCTGCGTCCAATTTATTCCGCCGTCCAGTGTGTTTAGAATAGTCCCTTCTGTTCCAACTATGAATACATTAGTTGTATCGATGCAGAAAGCGTCAAATAATTCCTTTGTAGTTCCGCTTACTTGTGATATCCAAGTTTTGCCTTTGTCCGTAGAACGAAGAATTATTCCATCTGCACCAACGACTATAATTGTAGATTTGGAAAGTATCACAGCAGCATTTAGCCAGCTTACTGTTCCGCTTTCTTGCAATGCCCAAGTTATTCCGCCATCGTTAGTGGTTATAATTGTTCCATTTGCGCCCGCGGAAATACCAGCTTTATTGTCGATGAATTCAATATCACGTAGATGATTGATCGTACCAGATTGCTGTTTGATCCATGTTATGCCGGCATTCGTCGTTCTAAGTATAATACCATAATCACCTACTACCATTCCAGTATCGCTGCTAATAAAGCATGAATTGAATAAAGGTCTTGTAGTCGTGCTCAGTTGATTTATCCAAGTTGCTCCAGCATTACTTGTGCGAAGAATGACGCCGCCATTGCCGACAGCAGTTGCATTAGCTTGGTCTATAGCTTTGATTGACATAAGTGTGTTTTCTTCGTTTGCTCCGACGATTTTAGTCCACGTCGCACCGAAATCTTTAGATTGGAGAATAGTACCATTCGTACCAACGCTAGTTGCAATATTCTTTTTTTGAAATCCACCACTGAATAATGTAGTCCCCGCCAGAATAACTGGTCTTTCCAATACAGGTGTTACAGCATTCCAAGTGACTGCACCGTCCGTCGTTCGAATAATAGTTTGCTGAGTTCCCACCGCGACACCAATCTTCGTATTAGTAAATGCCGCCGCAATAATTGTGCTGCGCGTGAAACTATTTTGTTTTGACCAATTTGTTTCTTTTAAATTGGATGTAAGAATTGTGGCAGAACCTCCTACTGCGACAGAAAAATTTGAAGAAGGTAAAACCGCACAAAAAAGTGTTTGCGTTGTGCCGCTTGGTTCTAATGTCCAGCTTATTCCCCCATTTGTAGTTTGAAGAATTGTTCCATTCTCACCTGTAATGATTCCATTATTTAATCCATTAAATGATACAGAGTAAAAATTGTATGTGATGAATGAAGAAGAAAGATTCATCCAAGTTTTTCCATCATCTGTTGTGCGAAGAATAGTTCCATGATCACCGACTACAATGCCAGTTTTATCGTCCATAAAAACAACACTATTAAAAGTAAGATGAACACCGCTTGTTTGCATAAACCAAAAAATTCCGCCATCGAGAGAATGATATATTACGCCATTTTCTCCAACCGCAGTGCCGGTTGCCTCATTGCTGAAGAAGATAGAGCGCAATGTTGTTGTTGAGTTGTTGAGCTGGTTAGTCCAAGATGTTCCGCCATTTGTTGTCATAAGTAGAACGCCATTTGCTCCCACGGCAAATCCGTGTGCAGTGTTGACAAATGCTACTCCATTCAACGGCGTTGTTATACGGTTAATATTGCGGTGCATAGACCACGTAATGCCCATATCAGTAGAACGTGCGATAGTCCCGCTATCGCCGACAGCTATCACAGTATTTGCATTAGAAAATGTTATTGCTTGAAATGATACCTTATCTGACAGCACATTCTGAGAATAAACAAATTTCAACCCAGCTAAACTAATTACCCAACAGATGAAGATCATCCGCCCTGTAATATTTCGCTTATGCCTGTACATTTTTTCACCTCAGGTTCTGACGTTAGCTGTCAAACTCAATGTTTGATTGCTGCACCGATTCTCGTTTTGCTGAAATACCAAAATGTGAATAAGCAAGTGCTGTTGCCTCTCTGCCTCGAGAAGTACGTTTTAAAAACCCCTCTTGAATAAGATATGGTTCATATACTTCTTCCAGTGTTCCTGGCTCTTCACCAACAGCAACGGCAAGTGTACCAATACCGACCGGTCCGCCATTATATTTTTTTATAATAGTTTGTAAAATGCGTTTATCCATTTCATCAAATCCGTGCTCATCCACTTCCAGTGCTTTAAGCGAAAATTTCGCAACTTCTTGTGTAATAATACCATCGAAGTGTGATAGCCGTACATCCGCTTGAGCAAAATCACGGCATCGTTTTAATAGACGATTGGCGATACGCGGTGTTCCGCGAGAACGTTTAGCAATCTCCATCGTTGCATCCGATTTTGCCGTTATTGTTAGAATATTTGCCGAGCGACGAATAATGCTGTCTAATTGGTTATAAGAATAATAATCCAATCGATTTGTTATGCCAAATCGCGATCGCAAAGGTGAACTTAACAATCCGGCGCGTGTTGTAGCACCAACCAGAGTAAATGGTTGAAGGCCAAGCTGAATTGTCTTTGCGCCAGGTCCGCTGTCTATTACAATATCAACTCTAAAATCTTCCATCGCAGAATATAAATATTCTTCTATCTTTGCCGGTACTCGGTGGATTTCGTCGATGAAGAGTACTTCAGATTCTTCAAGCGAAGTAAGAATGCCAGCGAGATCACCTGGTTTTTCCAGCGCAGGTCCAGATGTCATTTTAATTTCCGAACCCATTTCATGAGCAATGATATGGGCAAGCGTTGTTTTCCCAAGTCCTGGAGGACCTGTCAATAAAACATGATCAAGAGGTTCATTGCGCTGCCGTGCTGCCGTAATGAACACTTTCAGATTTTCAACAATTTTTTCTTGTCCAACAAAATCTGCGAGTGCAGACGGGCGTAACGTTTGATCGAGATCAAATTCTTGATCTAATCGTTCAGGTTTTGTCAAATTGGACTGTCTCACTTATGCAAAAGTACCAAGAACCGCAGAGAATTGCAATACAGCACTTGAAAAACATTTAATCTATGAGAGTTGAATTTCCCGTCTCTTGCGGCGAATTTATGTTAGATATTCCGATACTCGTTGACAGAGTATCGCATATTTCGTGCATTTCGGTCGATTTATCGAATATTCGTATGACGGAGCGCACGTTTGACAAGTTCTTCAAGGGAAATAATTGAACCCTCGGTCTCTTTTAAAACAAGACGAATAGACTTCTCAGCAATTTGCAGATTGTAACCCAATGATGTAAGTGCTTGAAGTGCTTCCGCATGCATAGCAGCAGACGCCATATTGTTCGCTGAGGCAGATTCTGGATTTGCAATTGATTTGCCGACTTTCTCACGCAACTCTAAGATTAAGCGTTCAGCAGTTTTTTTCCCAACGCCGGGAATTGAAGTCAAAGCATTGACATTACCACTAAGAAGATGTGATTTGAGTTCTTCAACGTTCATTCCAGAAAGAATGCTCTGTGCAATTTTAGGCCCAATTCCAGATACAGAAATCAGAAGCTTGAAGAGCCATCGTTCTTCATCTGAAAAAAATCCAA
Source organism: Ignavibacteriota bacterium (assembly GCA_963833465.1). Taxonomy (GTDB): domain Bacteria; phylum Bacteroidota; class Ignavibacteria; order UBA10030; family UBA10030; genus Fen-1298. Next base: position 862,546 of record CAWHXW010000003.1, read on the forward strand.
ACAACAGCATGGTATCTTCTCGTACGTGAAAATAGGTAAGCAAGGAAATGGAAGAGCCGATATCCCCAAGTTTTTCGTATGTTGAAAGCGGGATACTGATAGCGTAGCCGATACCGTTAACATCTATAATAATTTCTGTTGGACTCTTATATTTGAGTATGCCTGTAATAGATGCGATCATTTTTTCCTCATGACTCGTTCTGGATGCGAGTGAATGAAATCCGACCAGCTTCGATGCCCCTTGGGCGCTGTTCTTCGCATATGTCGGGATGTTGCTTTACCGCCTATTATCCGATATGAATGACACAAAGCGACCGCGAGAGCATCTGAAGTGTCAAAATATTTTTGCACTTTGTAAAGTTTCAATTGTGATTGCACCATGAACCGTACTTGCTGTTTAGAAGCGGCACCGTTTCCGGTAACGGCTTTCTTGATTTCGCGTGGAGAATATTCAGTCGTCGGGATTTCATAATTTACTGCTGCCAATATTGATACACCACGCGCATGGCCTATCTTCAAAGCAGATTGTATATTCTTACCATAGAATGCAGTTTCTATTGCAAACTCATCCGGATTATATTGATTAATAATCTCACACAGTCTGTCGTAAATTCGCTTCAATCGGATCGGCAAGGAATCATTCTTAGAATTCTTTACAATATCATAAGTGAGAACTGAATACTTACTTCGTTCTACTTCTATAATACCGAAACCGGTAATAAGAGTACCGGGATCAACACCGAGAATTTTCATAATGATTTCTCAGATTATGCAGATTAAATGCTGAAAATAAATTACTAAGATGGTAAAATATATAATTTATTTGAATCTGCGGATTTGCCTATCTGCGTTAATCTGTATTATAAGTTTAATCAACCAGTATTTAGTCTTGCTAATTCTTTATCATCAATATCGAAGTTAGCATGTAATTTTTGAACGTCGTCATAATCCTCAAGTATTTCCATCAGCTTTAATAAATTCTCTGCATCCTTTCCTTCTACTTTCACAGTATTGTCGGCGACGAGAAGAATTTCTGCAGATTCGATTTTAATACTTTTTGCAATGAGTGCATGTCTTACTTCCTCAAAATATTCGGGTGCGCAAATGATACTGTACTCATCACCTTCAATTTTCATATCTTCGGCTCCAGCATCGAGTATGATAGAGAGTAAATCATCTTCCGGCACAACTGATTTTGGAACAAGAATAATGCCTTTCTTATGAAATTGAAAAGCAACAGATCCAGACATTGCAATTTTCCCATGGTTTCGTTCAAGTATATGACGAATATCCGAGATTGTACGATTTTTATTGTCTGTTACAGTTTCGATGATAATAGCTACTCCGCCCGGTCCGTAGACTTCATATATCGCATCTTCATAATTAATGCCGGGCAATTCACCTGTGCCTTTTTGTATTGCGCGTTTAATGTTATCGGCAGGCATATTACTTGCTTTTGCTTTTTCAATTGCAAACCGCAACCGGGCGTTGCTGTTTGGATCACCGCCACCAAGTTTTGCAGCTACCGTTATTTCTTTAATAACCTGTGTGAAAACTTTGCCACGACGAGCATCCGTAACGGCTTTCTTCCGCTTAATTGTTGACCACTTGCTATGACCTGACATTGTTTTTCTCCTCGAATATTGAGGGTGTCGTGTACTTTGAGCTAATCAAAGAGTAAATTGGCAATGGAGATTCTTAGTTGAATAAAAACATTCTTTGATGTTCATAGTTTATCTTCTAAAAATATGGTTTCAATTACTTATTGGCTCATCGGTTACTTCACATCTCGAATTTTTAATTGTGGAACGGTTTCACCGGCGAATTCGCCTTCGTCCAATGAGAATGCAACATCGATCTTGCTTCCGGTTTGTACACGGCTAAGCAAATGACCGAGATTAAATCCGATGGCATCCACAATGTGTGTATTACTGCGTACTTTAAAACGAAGATGATTCTTCCCGACAATTCTCGGTTGTCCAAAAACTTCCACATTGCGTGCGGCAAATACGGGGCGCATGTTTCTGGTCCGAATGGTGCGAATTTATTTAATACTCGAATAAATTTCGGTGTCAAATCAGAAAGCTGTACTTCTGCGTCAATTTTTATTTCTGGTATAAGTAAATCTTCCGTTAGAAGTTCAGCAGCAACTTGCTTGAATGCATCGCGGAATTCATCGATTCTGTCTAATTCCACTGTTAAGCCGGCGGCATATTTATGTCCGCCAAATTGTATTAGTTTGCTTTCGCAACGCTTTAATGCTTCGTGAATGTTGAAACCGGAGATACTGCGTGCAGAACCTTTCGCGACTCCGTCGACAGTTGTCATCATAATAGTAGGGCGATAATATCTCTCTACAAGTCGTGATGCTACAATGCCGATTACTCCTGGATGCCATGCTTCTTGATGTAGAACTATTGCGCTGTCATTGTCTGCTTCAAGAATTTTTTCCACAATTTCCTGCGCTTGGAGAAACGTTTCCTCATCAATCTTCCGTCTTTGGAAGTTCTCATTTTCCATTACTCGAGCAATTTGAACCGCTTTGTCGTATGAATCACTTGCGAGCATTTCAACTGCTCGGTTGGCGTCACCTAATCTTCCTACCGCGTTGATACGCGGTGCGAGAACGAAAACAATCTGTCCAGAGGAAATTCTGCCAAGTGATAAACCGGAGGTTTCGATGAGCGCTTGAATTCCAGGCACTGGAATGGAGTTAATGAGTTCCAATCCCAGTTTAACCATAATACGGTTTTCATTGATAAGCGGAACTATATCTGCGGTGGTCGCCAGCGTTACATATTGTAAGTAATCGAGCAAGTGTTTCTGTGCATCTTCGCCAAGCTTATTCCTGATCGGCTCAGATACCGCAAGTGCTTGAATTAATTTGAACGCTACTCCACATCCACAAAGGTATTTAAACGGATAAGAACAAGATGGCTTAAGAGCATCGAGTACAGCGGAAGCGTTTGGTATTTCATTACTCGGTTCATGGTGATCACAGATTACAACATCTATACCGAGTGAGCGAGCATATTCTGTCTGCTGAATTGCTGTAATGCCGCAATCAACTGCAACCAAAAGTGTGCAGCCGACATCGTGTACATGGTCAATGCCTGCTGTTGAAATACCGTAGCCGTCCTTGACTCTATCTGGTATGAAATAGCTGACGTTCGCACCTGCATCTTTCAAAAATTTCCATAACATCGCAGTGCTATCAGTTCCGTCAACATCATAGTCACCGAAGACAACTATATGTTCGTTGTTTAAAATTGCCAGTGAGATGCGTTTTACAGCGGCATCCATTTGATCCATGATAAATGGGTCGTGGAGATCTTCCATGCTTGGCCGGAAGAATGTCCGCGCTTTTTCGAATGTATCAATGCCCCGGTTTACAAGTATATCGGTTAAAATAGGAGATATAGAAAGTTCTTGAGATAACGATTGTATTGTCTGAAATGTTTCAGGCGTTACTTCTTTATTTCGCCGAAACGTCCAACGATATTCACGAATAGGCGACAAAGATATCCTTTTATTCCATTAATTAATAAGTTTGGTGAGAAGCGAAAACGTTTAGCTAAATAAGCTAATCCATAAATCCAGAAGCAAGAAGTGGCTGGTCAATAAGCCGAATTCTGTCTAATTTCTCTTAATGCCAAGGCATTTCTGAAACGAGGCAGCCATTTCTCTGAGCGACCTACCCATCCCGTCTTCATTTTCATGAAATTGCGCGGGCGACTCTATTCTTTTTTAGCTATTGCTAAATCAGAAACGGGATCTACATGGTCTTGCACCAAGCGGGGTTTCTCTCGTTCCAATATAACTATCAGTTATATTGGAATCGCATACGCGACCATCGTCATTTCTAACGATGCGGTGGTCTCTTACATCACCTTTTCACCTTTCTCTCGATTTCTTCCTGAGAAAAAATCGGGATGTGTGTTTTCTGTGATACTTTCCGTTTCTGCAGGATATTGCCTGCAGAACCCTCGCTTTCTAAGTCAGATGCGAATTGAACCGCTTCTGGCAAACACACGAGGCGCTTTGCCCTGTGGTGTTCGGACTTTCCTCTCCATTTCAAAAAAGATGAATTGGAGCGGCTGCCTGACTCACCAGCTTCCGCTTCTGGACTCAACGTCCAGCTTTCTCAACATCAATCTCATATTTGTGTGGAACAATATTCACATTTTTTTTTGTATCTATACCACGATTAGCTAAATCATCCGCTTCTCTGTTTTTTTCGCGCGGTATATGCTTAACTGTAAATTGGAATGGAGATGCAATAAGAATATCTTGAATATGCTGAAAATATTTTTTTAATCTTGCATTCTTCACCTTATACTGGCCATTTAATTGCCGTACCATTAACTCGCTGTCGGAATGGACAATAAGCTGGCGACATTTTGTTGCCTGCACTAGTTTCAAACAAGCGGCAAGTGCAGTATATTCAGCAATGTTGTTTGTTGTTTTTCCTATATAACGATAATGCGATGTAATCACGCTGCCGAGTTCATCCTTCAATATTATACCTATCCCGCTTTCTCCAGGATTGCCACGTGAAGCACCGTCGGTATAAGCAAAAATAGTCATAGAGTTTTTTTTGTGCTTTCAACAATTTCGTCCGACACAAGAATACGGCCGCAGCGTTCACAGGCAATAAGAGCGGCATTCTTCCGCAATTCCAATACTCTTTGCGGTGTAACGCGGTTGAAACATCCGCCGCATGAATTTCGTTGCACTGCTACGATTGCACGCCCATCTTCTGCTTCGCGGATTCTGCTGTACATTTGATAATCTGCTTTTGAGATTTTGCTGATTATTTTCTCTCGCTGATGCTGCAGTTTTAGTTCTTCATCTTCATGTTCTTTATTAACTGCAGCAAGTTCTTTTTTTCGGTTTGTCAGCTCTGTTTGAAAACTATCAAGTTCGGGTATAAGTTTTTCAACATCTTCTTTAGCAAGTATAGCTTTGCCTTCTAATATTTCCATATCTTTTTGCAGTTTTACGATCTTTTCTTGAGAAAGATCGATCTCTCTAGCCAACATATCGTATTGCTTATTGGTCTTCACTTGAAATTGCTGTGTTTTATACTTTTCAATTTTTCCTTTGAGAGAAAGAATATCCGTATCAGTTTGATCTCGAATAACGATAGATCTTTTTAAAATATCTTCGAGTTCCTTCTTAGTTGCAAGTTTGTTTTTTACATTCTCTGATAATTCAGCTACAATTTGCGGAAGGTCACCTTTCATTTCTTGCAGCTCGTCGAGTGTTGAATCAACTAACTGTAACATGTATAACGAGCGTAGTCTATTTTCCAACGATTGCTCCTCTATAATAATTGAACATCTTATAATATTTTTACTGCATTTGTTTTTTGTTTTGTAATGAATACGGTCAACGGTTCGTGCGTCGCGCGAGCGGCAAAACGAAGACGTTCCATAATTTGTTTTAGAATTACATGCTCGGTTTCCCAATGACCAGCATCGATTAGAGCGATGGTTTCATTTGCTTTCTGGAATGTGTGATACCGCACATCTGATGTGATAAAAACATCTGCTTTTGCTTTAATAGCATCGGGCAGGAGATCAGTACCTGCTCCGCCACAAACTGCGACGTACTGAATTCTGTGCGCTAAACTGCCGGTATAACGCAACGTTCTAATTTTAAGCCTGCGTTTTAATAACTTCATAAAAATGCCAAGCGGCTGAGATTTTTGTAATGTACCAAGAGCTCCCATTCCAAAATTTGGATTAGGGTTTTCAATAAAATAAATATCGTAAGCCGGTTCTTCGTACGGGTGAACAGATTTCAAAGCTGCAATTACATCCGGCACGATCGCCCGTTGTGCAATCATTTCAAGCCGGATTTCTTTAACGAATTCAAGTTTTCCAGGTTTTCCTAAAAAAGGATTTGATGTTGCCGAACCAAGGAAACTTCCTGTTCCTTCCGAACCGAAAGAACATGATGAATACTTGCCAATAATTCCTGCACCAGCCTGTGTCATAGCATATATTATACGTTCCACATATTCATCTGGAACGAAGACAACAATTTTTGATAGAGAATTTTTCACTGGTGCAAGAAATTGAACATTCTTTAATCCAAGTGTTTTTGCCAGTGCAAAGTTGACACCGCCTTGTGCAAAATCTAAATTAGTGTGCGCTGAAAAAAGAGATATTTTATTTTCTGCAAGCCGCAAGACTAATTCACCTATAGGGTCGCTTGCGATAATCTCTGACATTGGACGGAAAATCAGCGGATGATGCGAAATAATGAGTTCCACGTTTTTTGCGATTGCCTCGTCAACGACTTGCTTAGTAACATCGAGTGTGACCAAAATTTTTTTAACACTGTTTTGCTTATTACCTATTTGTAATCCAACATTATCTTTTTCCCATGCAATCCACTTAGGCGCCCAATCTTCGAATATTTGGATAATATTTGTTATATGCAGGCTCATATAAAAAAAGTGTCCCGCTTGTTGGGCGGGACACTTTGTAAAATTTCTAATTTTTTTGAAATGAAATTTTATCGATTATTAATTTCTTTTTTACAAGCATCTTGATTCACATTACAACAACTGGCAAGAATTCATCCTACTCTTATAATTTATAAGATATTAATAAAAAAATAATAAAAATGCAAGATAAGCAATTTTTTAAATATAATTAGAATGATCGTTATGGAAATCTATTTTATCAAAATTTAAATCGCGTAATTGCTTAATTTCTGAATCAATAATATTAAAACAAGTTTCAAAAGATTTCATCATTTCAGGTTGTATCGTTTCTAAAGTTTGGCGCTGAAGTAAATCGAAACTGATTTTGACTGCAGCAAGCGGGTTGTTAAATTCATGACAAACTGTAACAACTAATTCACGTATGGCTTGGGCGCTGCTTTCAGCCATCGCTAATCTTTTTTCAACTGCCTGCTTGTGTTTCCTTAAGCGAACGCGATCAAGAATACTAAGAATTGTTCGCGGTAAATGTACCTCGTTTAAATTATCTTTAAGCAGAAAATCTTCAACTCCTAGCTTCATCGCTTCAACTGCAAGTTTGAAATCGCGAAAGCCGGTCAAGAAAATGATAGGGATAAAACGTCCCATCTGATCCAACTGCAAACAGAATTCCAAACCATTCGATGTCGGGAAAGAGTAGTCCAAGAGAATCACGTCTATCTCTTTGTTTTGAGCAATTTCAGCCAGCGCGCCTTCCACAGAATTTTTCCAAATGAAAACGAATGTGCAATGCTGGAAACGTTTGAGAATGACTTGAATCAACTTTGCGAATGCAACATCATCATCCACAAGAAGAACGTGCACGGATTTTAATTGATTACGGTTGAGATTTTCCATGTATTAATAGTACCACAAGTTCATATAATATTCAACGATAGAATTATTTCTTCTATTTATATGGATAGATTGCTTAATCATAGGGCGCTTTCTTGTGGAATTGGTTGCTTTTCAAAATTATTCTTCATATAATCACAATAATAAATACTTGATAAAAGTTTAGATGTCCGGTTTCCAAGACGAAAAACAGACTTTCTGCGAGGAGAAACCTATGCCAGCAAAAAATAGAATTCTAGTAGTTGATGATGAAGAAGCACTTCGTGTTGTTCTAAGTGGTGAGTTAGAGGGTGAAGGGTATCAAGTGTCTAGTGCTATTGACGGACAACAAGCAATCAATGTTCTAACGACTCATGAATTTGATCTTATTCTTTTAGATATTAAAATGCCCAATGTTGATGGATTCGAAGTGTTAAAATTTGTAAAAGAGCGCTGGCCTAAAACTAAAGTAGTGATGTTAACAGGTTTTGCTGACCTAAAAAATGCCATCGAATCCAAGAAACTTGGTGCGGAAGATTTTGTTAGTAAGCCGTATGACCTCGTCGATCTGTTGACCACAGTCGAAAGAGTTCTTACGAGCGCATAAATCCGGCAAGGGAGACCTGCCGATATGTCTAAGAAACATCGGATTCTTGTTGTGGACGACGAAGAATCCATAACCTATCTTGTTAAAACCGAACTTGAAGATTTACCGGAATTTGAAGTTGATACTGCATTGAGTGGTTCAGATGCAATCAATTTGATCCAATCAAAAGTATATGACATAGTATTGCTTGATATCAAGATGCCTCGCATAAGCGGCGTCGAAGTTCTCAAATATATTAAAGAACATGCCCCGGCTACACAAGTAATCATGTTGACAAATATTGTTGATGTTAAGACGGCAATTGAAACGACAAAATTAGGTGCCTATGATTTTATCAGCAAACCGTATGAATCAGCTGAACTTTTAGCAACTGTTCAGCGAGCGCTTGAACACAAGCATCTGCTTATCGACAAGGAAGTGAGCCGACTTGGGCGGCCGGTCGAATTAATTGGAGAATGTCAGATATTTAAAGACGTCGTCAACAAAGCAATCAAATTGGCATCAAGCGAAGCGTTTGTATTGATTCAAGGTTCGAGTGGTACCGGTAAAGAACTCTTTGCGCGGCTTATTCACCAGCATAGTAATCGCAAGGATCAGCCGTTCATAGCTGTCAACTGCGCTGCCATGCCAGATCAATTATTAGAGAGTGAGTTATTCGGACATGAAAAAGGATCATTCACAAGCGCCGTAAAAACAAAACAAGGCCTTGTCGAGGTTGCCGATGGCGGTACATTGTTCTTGGATGAAGTTGGCGATATTAGCATTATGACGCAGCCAAAGCTTCTTAGGTTTTTGGAAACAGGCGAGTTCCGGAGAGTTGGCGGTACAAGCACACGGATGGTCGACGTTCGAGTAGTATCTGCGACAAATAAGAATTTGCAGGAAGAAGTAAAAGCAACGCGCTTTCGCGAAGACCTGCTTTACAGATTAAATGTTGTTAGTCTTCGCCTTCCGAATTTGAAAGAACGAAAAGAAGATATTCCGCTTCTCGTAGAAAATTTTCTGTCAAGAAAGACTAAAACGAAGTATCTCAGCGCGGATGCATTTCAAGTGCTTTCGAGTTATGACTGGCCGGGAAATGTACGCGAACTTGAGCATGTTATTGAGGGTGCAGTCGCGCTCAGTCACGGCGATGTTATAGAACAAAAGGATTTATGGATGAATGTCGCTTTAAGTGCCGTGCCTTCTACAGCAGCTGTCTCATCTCAATTGCCTGTGTCAGACAAATTAATGAAAATAAATGAACTTGAAAAACTACACATTGAAAACACTCTAAAATATCATAGATGGAATCGTGTTAAAACTGCGGCAGCACTTGGAATTACTCCAAAGACGCTCTACCTTAAAATCAAACGATATAAAATTCAAGTACCACGTTTAGATTTGATGGAAAAGTAATTATTTCCTTATTTTACTTCATTGCCTGTAACCTTTTTTGAATCAAAATCGTAATGTAAATTGGGAATAAAAACAATTTTCCCAAATCTCCTTCTTAAAGAGCCAGGAATCTATCGCACGTGGTGGTGTCGATCGAAATACTGGCTCTATTATTTTCTTCCATCCTTCTCATTCTTGCTTTTACATCGATTATTGAGTAATTTTTAAAAATTTCAGTTCTTAATAAAACACTTTCCTTTTATATATTATGCAAAATAAAAAAATTATTGGTGAAGCAATAACATACGATGATGTATTGCTGTTACCAGCAAAATCGTCGATCCTGCCGCGTGAAACAGATCTTCGCACAAAACTGACGCAGCATATAGAACTCAATATTCCCATAGCAAGCGCGGCAATGGACACAGTTACAGAATCTGAAATGGCAGTTGCTATCGCGCGCGAAGGTGGCATAGGTATTTTGCATAAAAATATGACCGCCGAACGGCAAGCTGAGGAAGTAGACCGTGTTAAACGTTCTGAAAGCGGCATGATTCAGAAGCCAATTACACTGTCGCCTCATCAAACTGTAGGTGAAGCATTAGATGTGATGCGTAAGTACAGCATTTCCGGAATTCCTATTGTTGATCAAGAGAACCTTGTCGGTATTCTCACAAATCGTGATTTAAGGTTTCAACCTAATCTTGATCTCATCATCTCAGAAGTAATGACCAAAGGAAATCTTATCACCGCCCCCGTTGGCACAACATTAGAAGAGGCGGAAGTGATTCTTCAAGAACATCGTATTGAAAAATTACCAGTCGTTGATAAGTCCGGGAAATTGCGCGGGCTGATTACATTCAAAGACATTCAAAAAAAGAAAAGACATCCAAATGCATGTAAAGATAAACATGGACGTTTGCGCGTTGGAGCTGCGGCAGGAATTACATTTAATACTCTCGATCGCATTACTGCGCTTGTAGCTGCTGGCGTCGATGTTGTAATAATAGATACTGCGCATGGACATTCTCGAGGTGTTATTGAAATGGTCAAACGTGTCCGAAAGAAATTTGACATAGAATTGATTGCTGGTAATGTCGGAACGGCAGAAGGAACTAAGGATCTAATCAAAGCTGGCGTCGATGCCGTGAAAGTTGGCATTGGGCCCGGTTCTATTTGTACAACACGCATTGTGGCGGGTGTTGGTGTTCCTCAAGTTACTGCCATTATGGAATGCGCAAAGATAGCTGCAAAATCAAAAATTCCTATCATTGCAGATGGCGGCATAAGGCAGACAGGCGATATTGCAAAAGCAATTGCAGCCGGTGCAGATTTAGTTATGATTGGTGGGTTGTTCGCCGGCGTGGAAGAAAGTCCGGGAGAAAAAGTCTTGTACGAAGGCCGCAGTTATAAAATTTATCGCGGTATGGGATCCATTGAATCTATGAAAAAAGGAAGTAAGGATAGATATTTTCAAGACGCAGAAGACGATATACAAAAATTAGTGCCGGAGGGAATTGAAGGACGCGTGCCATTCAAAGGAAATCTGTCCGACACAGTTTATCAAATGATTGGCGGATTACGGGCTGCAATGGGATATTGCGGTTGCCGCACTATTACTGATATGAAGAAGAAAGCGCAATTCACAAGAATGACAGAAGCAGGATTACGCGAAAGTCATCCGCACAACATCTCTATAACGAAAGAGGCACTTAATTACCATCTCTGATTCTCTTATAATTCACAAACGGCTTAAGGCAGTGCGTGTGTTGATGGAGAAACTTCATCTTCAATCAATGCTCGTAACTGAATTATTGCATGTCCGCTATCTTACTGGATTTTCCGGCTCCAACGGACTTTGTTTGATCACACTAACTAAACAATTTTTTATAACTGACAGAAGATATAAAAGTCAGGCGCCGCAAGAAGTTGATAGTTTTGAAATTATTATTGCTAAACAAAATCTATTTCCTTTGCTTGCCGAAAGAAAATTAATAGCGATGAAATCGCGCGTTGGTTTTGAAAGTCAGAATATTTCTGTCGCTGAAATGATGAGTTTAAAAAAACTGTTGCCCAATAGGCATTTTATTCCTGCGACTAGTATTCTTGAAAATATCACTGCAGTGAAAGATGAAAAAGAAATTGAGTTGATTCGTTTTGCAGCAAGCATTAGCGATAGAGTATTTGAAAAAATTCTAACTATAGTGCGTCCTGGTGTGCGCGAATGTGATATCTCTGCAGAAATCAGCTACTGGCATCGAAAATTTGGCGCTGAGTGTGATGCATTCGATCCTATTATCGCAAGCGGCGAACGCGGAGCTTTACCGCATGCAAGAGCATCTGAAAGAAAAATCAAACGCGGCGAAATGGTAGTGATGGATTTCGGTTGTTGTTACAAAGGTTACAACAGCGATATAACTCGTACTATTGCGATTGGGAATATTTCGACAGAAATGAGAAAAGTGTACCAGATTGTGCTTGACGCGCAGAAGAAAGCTATCGAAGCGGTGAGAAGTGGAGTTACAGCACGTTCGATCGATGCTGTTGCGCGGAAGCATATTCGGAAAAACGGTTACGGCCGATATTTTATTCATTCTCTAGGCCACGGATTGGGGATTCATGTTCACGATCCTTTACGAGTATCTGCAATCAGTAAGGCAGTACTCGCAACTGGAAATGTAGTAACCATCGAACCGGGAATTTATCTTCCGGGACACGGTGGCGTTCGTATAGAAGACGACATCGTTGTTCTTGAAAATGGCTGCGATATACTTACGAAATCTTCAAAAGAATTAATTATTGTGTGATTTATGTTAAATGACGGGTTCAGAAAAGTTCTAATCATCGCATATTATTTTCCTCCAATGGGATTAAGCGGCGTGCAGCGAACGGTAAAGTTTGCAAAGTTTCTTCCAAAATACGGCTGGAAGCCGACAGTGCTTACAGTAGAACCGACAGGTTATTATGCGTTTGATAATACATTATTAAAAGAAGCAGAAGAAGCAGGCGTAAAAATAGTTCGAACACGTTCGTATGATGTTAATAGCTTATTTAAAAAGCGCGGCATTATAAAGATGCCTTCTGAACGGATGCGGAAAGTGCTGCAATTCTTCGGTGATTTATTTTTCATCCCTGATACAAAAATCGGATGGAAATCACCCGCCGTGAAAACCGCATCGGAATTAATCAAGCAAGAACGTTTTGATGTGTTGTTTGCAACTGCTCCGCCGCAGACTGATTTTCTCATAGGTGCTGAACTTAAACGTAAGTTTGAAATTCCTTTGGTCGTGGATTATCGAGACGCATGGCTTGAATATCCTTTCAAATATTTTCCGACACCTCTGCACCGTTTGTGGCATGCACATTTAGAAAAGCGAGTCTTGAAAGCCGCAGATCGAATAATTGTAACGCATAGGCGTGTGAAGGAAAGTATTTTACGACGGCATAAAACCGTGAATTATAATGAAGTAATAATTATTTCACAGGGTTTTGATTCAGAAGATTTTCCACAGATGACTGTAGAAAAACAAATTAAACCTATAAAAATGAAGATTGCTCACGCAGGGACATTTTACGCCGAGAGGAATCCAGCAGTAATGCTTCGTGCACTCGCAAATGTATTACAAGCCAACCCAAAAATTCGCGGACGCATCGAATTACATTTTATTGGAAACATACGTCAAGAAGATAAACAACTCGTGAAAAAATTAGATTTAGAGAATGCTGTTCGCTTCCTGGGGTATTTGCCGCATAAAGAATGTATAAAACATTTAGTGGAATCTGATGTGCTGTGGTTTGTTATTGATAACGATTATCAAACGCCCGGCAAGTTGTATGAATATTTTGGCTCGCGAAAACCTTTGATCGCGTCGCTTATAGACGGTTACACAAAACAGATCATTATAGAAAGCGGTGCAGCGATTTGTGTTCCGCTCAAAGATGTCATAGCCCATGAAAATGCTATCTTTGAACAATTCAAGCGGTTCGAGCAGAAAAAATTAGAATGCGTAAAGGAGTCATTTGCAGCAAAATTCAATCGATTAACTTTGACATCTGAATTAGCGAAACAATTTGAGTTGTTGATGGATTATGATCGCGCCGGATTTGTTAAAGTGAAGGAGCAGACGATGTGAAAATTCTCGTCATTGGATCTGGTGGAAGAGAACATGCGCTTGTTTGGAAACTTCGTCAAAGTGCACAAGTAGAAACAATTTTTTGTGCACCCGGGAATGCCGGTATTGAACCTATTGCAAAATGCATTCCACTTAAGCCGAACGACATTAAGGGTTTATTGAAGTTTGCGAAAGAAGAAAAGATCGATCTTACTGTTGTTGGTTCAGAACAGCCGCTTGTTGAAGGAATAGTAGATGCCTTCGAAGAACGCGGATTTAAAATTTTTGGACCGAGTAAAGCTGCCGCACAATTGGAAGGAAGCAAAGTTTTTTCTAAAGATTTTATGCTGAGGCATCATATTCCAACTTCTAATTATAAGAGTTTTACAGCTAAAGCAATAAACGAGGCAAAAAAATATATCAGCACAATTGAGCCGCCAATAGTCGTAAAGGCGGACGGGCTTGCAGCAGGTAAAGGTGTTATCATTTGCAATAGTGAGCAGGAAGCCGTTCTTGCAATGGATAATATTATTTTGAATAAAACTTTCGGTTCTGCGGGCAATCAGATTGTGGTTGAAGAATTCTTAAACGGTGAAGAAGCTTCATTGTTTGTTTTGACTGATGGCGAAGAATTTGCTATTCTAACTTCAGCCCAAGATCACAAGCGCATTTTAGACGGTGATCTGGGAAAAAATACGGGTGGCATGGGAGCATATGCACCAGCGCCAATTGTAACAAATGAACTTCTTCAGTGCGTAATATCTGAAGTTATACATCCTACGCTCAAAGGCATGAAACAGGAAGGTATGCCTTACGGTGGATGTTTATATATTGGATTAATGATTACGGAAAATGGACCTAAAGTGCTTGAATACAATTGCCGATTCGGCGATCCGGAAACTCAGGTCGTTGTTCCCCTCATTGATGGTGATTTAGCAGAAATATTCCTTGCTGTTGCAGAACACCGGCTCGATTCATCTAAAATTAAAATGCATTCGGCTACATCAGTATGCATAGTTATGGCTTCGCACGGTTACCCAGATGAATATCAAGTTGGCAAACAAATTTTCGGATTGGAAAATATCAAAGCAGAAGATGGAGTTGTTCTGTTTCATGCTGGAACAAAAAAAGAAGGAAATGCAATAGTTACATCAGGCGGGCGCGTAATTGGAGTAACCGCGATTGGTTTCAATAATGAGTTGGAAGAGACCATACAAAATGCATACCGTGCAGTAGAGAAAATCACATTCGACGGCGCTTATTATCGCAGCGACATTGGCAGGAAAGCACTAAAACATTTAAATACAAAATAAATCAACAAGGAGTTAACTTGAATATTTTAGTAACGGGCGGTGCGGGATTTATCGGATCGCACATAGCAGATGCGTACATAGCTGAAGGAAATAATGTTATCATTCTGGATAATTTATCCGGAGGTTTTCTGGAGAATATAAATCCAAAAGCGAAGTTCTATCAACTTGATATACGAAGTGAAAAATTGGAGGATGTATTTCAAAAAGAAAAAATAGATGTGGTGAATCATTTGGCAGCCCAGATGGATGTACGACGGTCAGTTGACGATCCAAAATTTGATGCTTCTGTCAATGTACTTGGCGGATTAAATATCTTTGAGTCTGCAAGGAAACACCGTGTGAAGAAAATTATTTTCTCCTCTACAGGCGGCGCTATTTACGGTGAACAGGATTATTTCCCTGCCGATGAAGAACATCCTACGCGTCCGCTTTCTCCATATGGAATAACAAAACTTTGCACAGAGAAATATTTATTCTTTTATAAGTTTGTCTACGGGATTGATCATGTTATTCTCCGTTATGCTAATATCTATGGTCCGCGTCAGAATCCGCATGGCGAAGCCGGTGTCGTTGCAATCTTTTGCAATAAAATGTTGAAAGGTGAACAACCGGTCATCAATGGCAACGGTAAACAAACGCGTGACTACACGTTCGTCGGTGATATTGTGAAAGCTAATTTGTTGGCTCTTAAATACGAAGGATCAAATATCTATAACGTAGGCACAGGCATCGAAGCTGATGTAAATAAACTTTTTCTTGAATTGCGCAACCATCTCAATCCATCCTGCCCGGAAAAACATGCTCCGGCAAAAGCTGGTGAGCAACAGCGCAGTGTGATCAGTTATAAAAAAATTGAGAGTGAACTGGGTTGGAAACCTGCAGTGCAATTAGAAGATGGTTTGAGAATGACTGCGGAGTATTTTAGAATGAAATATTCCAAGGCAAAGAAAGTTCAATAAAATATTGCATGATCCAGGATTGTCCTTAAGAGTTGCCCGACGACTTCTGAATCTTCGGTTCATTCTTTTCGTATAACAACGAAGTGAAAGAATGGATTTTTCAAAACGTGACATATTCCTCCGCAGATTTGCAATATTACTATTTTCAATCTTTTCTCAGGTCTTTGTTCTTAAAGTTCATGCACAATGTGATGATAAAAAAAATCCCTGCGGAATTTCATGGGATTTCGACGATGAAAAAAATAAAGATGTTTCGGTAGGAATATTTTTATCGGATATATTCACGCCTCAAATTATGCTCGACACAAAAAGCATTAGAGAATATATTTGCGACGGACGATTCCGTGATTTGCGCAGTAAATGCGGCGATATGTGCGCTATCGATGCCATCTATTTGAAATCGCTAAAGATTGCAGATTACAATATTGCACGTGCACTTTTTCTTTCTTTCCTGGCAGTACTTGAACACCGAAAGATTGACGTAAAAATGCCAATCTTCAAATCGCTTGCATTACCGCTAACATTTGAAGAAGACAGCATCTTCGATATCCGTGTAAAAAATCTTCCTAATCAAGTATATTCGGATACGCCGCCGGGTTCTTATGGAGACGTCGATAAACTTCAACATTTTTTTGGATCAGCATATCTTGCATTTGCGTCTGAGTCGCCGGGATTGGCGCATACAACTGGAGATATTATTGAATGGTTAGAACCAATTCTCATTGTTGGAGGAACAGATGATCCTCGTGATAAACGTGCAAACAAACAAGGGAAAAGTTTCGGTCGCGATTTGTTAATAGTGAAGACTTTGCTTCCATCTGATTACTTGACTTTTCCATTTGAAGACATTAAATAGATACTAATCTTTCTTAATTGAACGCTGATTATTTATAGCTGACAACTTTTATGAAAACTATTCTCATTATTGATGACGATAAGTCCGTTCGTGAATCCATTAAAATGATTCTTGAATACGATAAATATGAAGTAGAGTTTGCTGAGAACGGCGAATTGGGCATGCAGAAACTCGATCGCTTGCCGGTGGATGTTATATTGTTAGATGTAAAAATGTCCGGTATGGATGGCATCGAAGTATTAACAAAAATCAGGCAAAAGAATGAAAAACTGCCGGTTGTAATGATTTCAGGTCATGGCACTATTGAAACGGCAGTGGAAGCAACGAAACTTGGCGCTTTCGATTTTCTTTCTAAACCGCTTGATCGTGACAAACTTCTTGTTACTATTCGCAATGCTATAAAACAAGCAAAACTTTCCGAAGATTTTGAAAAACTGCAGGAAAGTGTTGAAGGAAAGCGGCGCATTCTTGGCGAAAGCGAGAAGATAAAAGAAATTCTTGCCGTCATTAATCAGGTAGCTCCGACAGATGCTCGCGTGCTGATTACAGGTGAGAATGGAACGGGAAAGGAGCTGATTGCGCACGCTATTCACCGTATCAGCAAGCGCAATGCGAAACAGTTTGTAGAAGTAAACTGTGCTGCAATTCCTTCTGAAATGATTGAATCAGAATTATTCGGGCATGAAAAAGGCTCCTTCACCGGTGCAACGGCACAGCGCATTGGAAAGTTCGAACAAGCGGACGGCGGAACGCTTTTTCTTGATGAAATTGGCGATATGAGTCTACAAGCGCAGGCAAAAGTACTGCGTGCATTGGAAGAAGGGAAAATCGAACGAGTCGGCGGAAGCAAACTTATTTCTGTTGATGCTCGTGTTCTTTCAGCAACCAATAAAAAATTAGAAGATGAAATCGGTAAAGGGAATTTTCGCAATGATCTTTTTCACCGCCTCAACGTAATTCCGATTCACGCACCGGCTCTGCGCGATCATCGGGATGATATTCCTATTCTCGTTCAATCGTTCATTGACGATGTTTGTACACGAAACGGAATTGCGCGGAAATCAATTTCAAGTGATGTATTAAATGTTCTCCTTCAGCGTGATTGGCCCGGTAATGTGCGTGAATTGAAAAACGCAGTTGAACGCCTGGTTATTTTATCACACGGAACTTCAATTGACATCTCTGTACTCGATACATTTGGAAATGCCAGCGGCGCAGATTCAGGACAACTTGATGTTGGCGGAACTTTTCAAGAATTCAAAGAACGAGCTGAAGCCGTATTCATTAAAAAGCAGTTGGAAATTTATAAATGGAATGTCACCAAAACTGCTGAAGCTATGGAAATCCAGCGCAGCCATCTCTACACTAAAATGAAACGTTATGGTTTAATTAAAAAAGGAGAAGATTAATAAAAAGAATAAACTCCATGTTATCTTAGCCTTGCTAATCGAATGATTATTGGCTACCTTTTTCGTCAATGAAACGAGTTGTTTTAATATTTTCCTTCCTAAGTTTCTTTTCGTTTCCGCTGTCTGCACAAGATTCGAAAGAGAATGCCGACTTTAAATTCGCTTTAAACATCTATACTGACAAGTTTTGCGATTTTACTCTAGACCAATTCAATTCATTTATCAATTTATATACAAATACAGCACAAAAAAAGTCGATTGTGTAAAATCATTGTAAAGAAATAATAATAATCACAAAATCAATTAATTTAAAATGGGTTACATTTTTGAAGCAGAAATAGAATCGATCATCCATGCTGTTCATATTAAAACAATCGGCGAGGATGACGGTATTATTTTGAAGAAAATACTTTCAGCAAAAATACATCCTGCAGTGAAAGCATACTTCAAAGCTGAAGTTGAAAAGACACTCGCACAGGAACGAGGATTGGAATACCGGTCAAAAAAATTTTCTTATTCGCTTCCTGAAGTGCGGAGTCTTGAAGAGCAAATTGATTTATTGCTTATTCAAAACTATCATTTTAGTTCACAGCAATTTGAATCGCTCCTTGACGAGTCGGTGCATTTCCAATTCAACTATCTCTGCCGTCCGCAATGGACACTTTTGAATTTTATTATTGGCGAGCAGCGCAGAGTCAATTCGGCAATTATTGAAAAACGTCTCAAGTACTGCGTTGATTATACTTACTTCCCCGAATTGATTAGGAGGTACGTTGCCGATCATGGATTGGCGGAAGTGACCTATGAAGAATTCAAGTCGCTGATAGAAAAGATCGATCAAGAAGTAGTTGCCCGGCATTCAAGTCTTGAACTCGCACATATGACGCGTGCGTTATTCGATTTTGTAGAATCCGGTAAAATGGTGCCGCAAGTGGAATTTGAACAGCAAACTCTTCCGATTAATGCGGCTATCGTTTTTTTTGAAGATAAAAAAAATCGAGATATCTGTGCACGACTGGAATTTGAGCGCGACCATAACCGTGTAATACAAATTACATCAGATCGGTTGGCAGATATAATTGAGATCGTTCGCACTGGAAATGAAAATGTGACAGCTCATTCTCTAATATCGCCTGTAGTATCATTTGGTGCCGCACAGAAATTGAATGAACAAGCACCAGAAATAAAAATTGATAATAACGAGCCTATGCAGGTAACAATAAAAAACGTGCAAGCGGCGGAGAAAACTGTACCGTTGAAAACAAACCTTCTTATCTTCGGCGAAAATGATGAAAAATATCTTGCATCAACACCAAGTGCAAAACAGAAAGATATCCTCGATATTTTTTTAGATGAAGAATTTGCGCGCATTGTCAAGAAACTTTTTGCGAATGACGAACCTGCATTTCGAGGGGCAATCACGGAAATAAGTCTGCTGCGAACGTGGGAACAGGTTGCTCAATATCTCGATAAACTTTTTATAACTTATCAAGCTGATCCGTTTAGCGCAGAAGCGGTCGATCTTACAGATAAATTGTACGTGCATTTTCATCTACCCATAATTAATAAATAAATCCAAGATTCTTTGCGAGCGGGTTCTTTATGCAATTCATCGACGAAGCAAGAATTTCTGTTAAAGCCGGTGATGGCGGTAACGGATGTATCAGCTTCAGGCATGAAAAATATATTCCGAAAGGCGGGCCGGATGGAGGCAATGGCGCGCGCGGCGGTAGTGTTATTATTCGTGCAGATAAACAATTGAACACACTTCTTGATTTTAAATACAGACGCAATTATCGGGCTCAACGCGGGGAAAATGGACGAGGTAAAGATCAGGAGGGAAAATCAGGAAAAGATGAGGTTATTAAAGTGCCTTGTGGTACGCTTGTGCGGGATGCATCGAAAGGGAAAACCATTGTCGATTTGGTGAATGACGGTGACGAATTTATTATTGCGCATGGCGGAAAAGGCGGGCGAGGTAACGGAGAGTTTGCCACACCGACGAATCAAGCACCTCGATTTGCTGAACCCGGAACTTCGGGCGAAGAACGTGAACTTATTCTTGAGCTTAAACTCCTTGCTGATGTCGGGCTTGTCGGTTTTCCAAATACAGGCAAATCAACACTTATCTCGGTAATATCTGCCGCCAAACCGAAAATTGCAGACTATCCATTTACAACACTGACGCCTAATCTTGGTCTTGTCCGCTATGCAGAAGGGAATAGTTTTGTAATTGCCGATATCCCAGGTCTTATCGAAGGCGCACACGAAGGCAAAGGACTTGGTATTCAATTTATTCGCCATATCGAACGTACGCACGTACTATTGTTCCTCATTGAATCAATCAGCAAAGATCCAAAAAGAGATTATCAAATTCTTTTAAATGAGCTTGCTTCCTACAATCCCGCAATCGCAAAAAAGAAAAAGATTGTCGCTATTACTAAAATTGATATTGCTAATGAAGCGGATAAGAAAAAGATTGTAAAAATAAAATTCGGGCGCGGTGTGGCAGCGATTCCTATTTCAGCAGTCACAGGAGAAAGTCTTCGTGAACTATTAGATGAAATATGGAAAATTTTGATATTGAAAGGATGATACTTATTCCGATAGAAATCCCGATGTTATTTTAGTTGGATTGATGATGAAGCGAACGCCGCTTTAAGGGGAGTTTATGAACTACTATAATCCCAAGTTGCGAAAGCCAGATGCATATTTTGGACAAGGACAATTTGTAAGAAAAGTATAGGGAACTTCAGACAATAATTTATATGCTATAGCGACACAAGGCGGCATAGCACATTTTGATGGCACAAACTGGCAGAAGCTATCGAGTCCGACACAGTTAGATGTTATGGATATTTATGGTGCGACAAACTCAAAAACTGGAGAACAAGAGATATTAGCGATAGCAACACAATACAATGCACTTCCATTTCAAACAGTGATTCCAAAAATACAAGGAACGACGGTAACACAAGCTGAAGTATTACCTGCTGTCTATTTAAGTCTTTGGTTTGTATCCGCTGAAAAATATTATCTGTCGGGGGATGGGATATTATCGAAAAATGCGTTAAGTGATGCATCATGGACTAATATCTCCATTGATACAACAACGAAATTTAAAGCATATGCAATACGAGGAGCTAATCTTAGCGATATATTCGTCTCCATTGGATATCTTGATCTTGCATATTATAACGGTTCAACGTGGTTTGACTATATAAGTGAGATTCCAAGCGGTTACGGATCATATTCTCGTGTTGCTATCCGAGGCAACACAGTGATTGCGGTAGGAGCTGTTGATCAGAATGCTGTTTTGCTTATGGGGAAACGATAACCCAAAGAAAGGAGAATGGAACTATATATCAGGAACGTATCATCAAGACCCAGTAATGTGAATAACCATAGTATCAGTCCATTTTAAGAAATTATAAATAGTGATGATCGATAGTTTTTCCTGAATACGAATGATCTTTGATCTCTGTGGGAGAGATTGTTCAATAGCTCTTATTGCACTATTCACAAAACAGGAATGAAATGCCTCTTGACGGGTAACCCTCTCCCCAAAATACTTGAATCTACCGTAGCTGAGCCTGATGACATCAGCAGATGTTTCAAATAGACGAGTAATGACGACGAAACACGAGCGATGGAATACAGTGTAAAGCAGGAGCACAGAGCAATTTAGGATGTTGTATCGGTTCGTCTATTCATTCAAAGTGAGACTGAATGGCAAGGAACCTCCAGCTGCCAAGTCTGGTTTGGTGTACTACTTTCTCTTGACATTCTTTTCTCTTGTCAAGGTTCCTTTATTTAAAACTACCGCTGTTGATTTGTTCGGTGCAGTTTTTATAAAACTTGCCAAGGGATTTGCCTTTCCTTCGATTTTCCTCTACCTTTTTTTATGACAAGTCTCCGTTATAAAATTGGTCTCAGCTATTTCGTTATTGTTATCATTGGTTTGGCAACGAGCGCTTTTGCTGTCTATAGTTTTTCCAATCTTCGCAATACTTTCAGCTTCATGTTGCATGACAACTATGAAAGCGTTCGTGCAGCACAAAATATGTTTAAAGCTCTTGAGCAGCAGGAAAATGCACAGCTTTCTATGCAGCTTACAGATATTGACTCCGCTTATGTTCGCTTTAGTATTTATCGTACCGGATTTCTTGGGTGGCTTGGAAAAGCAAAACAAAGCGGGCAAAGCGAGCGCGAAAAAAATGTTTTAGAAAGAATATCGCAGAATTATTCTCAATACAATCAGCTTTCAGATTCGCTCTATCACTTGCTGCAGATCAAAGGACAGTCAAGCGCTGCGTCAAATTTCAAATCAAAGGTTATTCGTCCAGTAGCAGATTCATTGAAGGAGGGATGCTTTGAGTATCTTGAAATCAATCAGGATGTAATGACTCTAACTGAAGAGAAATTAAATCAAACTGCAAGTGATGCAACGTTGACAGTAATCACGATTTCCATAATAGCAGTGTTCTTTAGCTTCTTTACAAGTGTGCGGTCCACACGAAGTATTATCCTGCCGGCTGAGAAGCTTACTCGTTCCGTTCGGAATATTAGCAGCGGCCACTTAAATCAGAAAATTGATTTGAACACGGATGATGAAATCGGAGAGCTGAGTCGTGAGTTCAACAAAATGACAGAACGGTTGAGAACGTACGAACAGATGAATATCCAACAGCTCATTGCGGAGAAGAAAAAATCTGAAACGATTGTGGAGAATATTGCCGATCCGGTTATTGTGACAGATGAAAATGGGATGCTCGTTTTGATGAATCAAGCCGCTGCTGCCGTCTTCGAAGTTCGCGGAATCGATTGGCAGGGAAAATCGGTACGCGAAGTTATTGGGAATCAAAGCTGGGCGGAGATGTTAGAGATTGGCGGAACCCGGCACATTGAACAGGAACACCGCGATCCATTTTTCGCATTTACACGAAATGATTTGAATTTATATTTCAGGCCGCGCCAAGCGCGAATTATGGATGAATATGGAAATATTCAAGGAGTAGTAACACTTTTACAGGATATAACGCGATTCAAAGACCTTGACCGGATGAAATCCGAATTTATTGCAACGGTTTCACATGAACTTCGTACGCCATTGACGTCATTAATAATGAGCATTGATATCCTTTCGCAAGAAGTTGTAGGATCTGTAAGCCAGCGGCAGAAAGATTTACTCGTAGCGGCGAAAGATGATTCTGAACGACTGCGGAAATTAGTGAAAGAATTGCTGGATCTATCCAAGCTCGAATCTGGCAAGTACGAAATGAAAAAAGAAATTGTAGATTTCCGCCGTCTTGTATCAGAAGCTGTTCGGCCTTTGCGTCTTCCGTTTGAGGAAAAACAAATTCATTTGGAGCTTGATATTCCAGAACATTTGTCTGCTCTTTCTGCCGATTCCCACCAGCTTATCTGGGTTATCACAAACTTGTTAAGCAATGCACTTCGTTACACTGATACGGGCGGCAAAGTTAAACTGACAGCCAAGGAAGAAAAACAAGGGCTTTTTGTTACCGTTACCGATACAGGGCATGGTATTCCGCAAGAGAATTTAGAAACAATTTTCGATAAATTTGTGCAAGTGAAAAGTTCAACCGAGACAACACCTGGCAGTGTCGGGCTTGGATTGGCAATAGCCAGAGAAGTAGTTGAAGCACATGGAGGACGTATCTGGGTAGAAAGTAAAGTAGGAGTTGGAAGTATATTCTTCTTCACTCTTCCTACATTATTGCAAACCGAGGCATAAATCGTATGCAGCAGAAAAAACCAAAGGTGCTCGTTGTAGATGACGAGAAAAATATTCTCAGTACCATCGGTATCTGTTTGGAATCTATTGGGATTGATACGACACTTTGTGCGAAACCGCAGGATGTAATTCACTTGCTTCAAGAAAAAGTATTTGATATCGCTTTTGTCGATTTGAAAATGTCTCCGATGGATGGTATTGAAGTTCTTGAAGAGATAAAACAATACTCACCTAAAACGACAGTCATTATTATGACAGCCCACGGTTCAGTTGATACAGCAATAGCGGCAATAAAAAAAGGAGCGCATGATTATCTCCAGAAGCCATTCGATTTTGATGAATTAAAATTATTCACACAGAAAGTTCTTATGCACCATCAGCTTGTTCATGAAGTAGCTGAACTTCGTGAAGAACTTGCTTCAATGCAAGGCAGCGGTGAAATTATTACACGTAACCGAGTAATGCTTGAACAGCTTGATATTGCGGCGCGGGTCGCAGAAAGTACAATTAGTATTTTAGTTGAAGGAGAAAGCGGCACAGGAAAAGAATTAGTAGCTCATTACCTCCACCAGAAAAGCAATCGCATTGATAAGCCGTTTGTTAAAGTGAATTGTGCGGCAATTCCGGAACAGCTTTTAGAAAGCGAATTATTTGGCCATGTGCGTGGAGCATTCACCGGTGCGTTAAAGGATCGGCAAGGCAGATTTGAAATGGCAGATAGTGGAACGATTTTTTTAGATGAAATAGGAGAACTGTCATCATTCATACAATCTAAACTCTTGCGTGTTTTGCAGACGAAAGATTTCGAACGTGTTGGTGAAAATGTAACACGCAAAGTGGATGTGCGTGTGATTTCTGCTACCAATCGTAATTTAGACGAAGCGTTGAAAGAAGGAAGTTTCCGTGAAGATCTTTTTTATCGTTTGAATGGAGTCCGTATAAAATTGCCGCCGCTTCGAGAAAGGCCGGAAGATATACCGCTGCTCATTCACCATTTTCTCGGAAAAATTTTAAGAGATCGAGAAATTTTAATTTCACCGGAAGCTGACAGAATTCTAAAAGCATATCGGTGGAGCGGCAATATCAGGGAATTGGATAACGTTATCGAGCGTGCTGCGCTTCTTGCCACAAACGGCATTATTGAACCTGCACATTTGCCTGAAGAAATATTTAATTCCTCTGTACACAATGCCCTCTCATTGGAAGAAACTGAAAAAATCCATATTAAAAAAATTCTGCAAATTGCAAAAGACTACGATGAAGCTGCTCGCATTCTCGGTGTAGATCGAAAGACTTTGCTTAACAAGCGCAAGAAATTTGGATTATAAATATCAGAATGTGTGGCATTTTTCCCCATTCTTTTTCTCTGCAAGGTTAACCAATTTAGCATTAAGAAGTTCTTAAAAACTAATTTTACTAACATCAAAATTTATTTCACAGCGTTAATGTGTAATATTTTTCAAATTTCAATACTATAATGTCATGAAAAAAAATTCCTGCTGAGTATATAGTTTTTTCGGCTGTCTGCAATTTTTTTTATCATTTTAGCAGGGAAATTTTCCCCATACCTATTCTTTTAGTTATTCAAAAGCATAGATATTGCTCCGAAAAAAGGATGAAATTCCTGATATATGTGGTACTAAATTTGATTAATAAATTGGCGAAATATAGAACTCAAAGAGTCGAGGAATTGAAATGGCGACAAAACTTACAACACTCAATAATTTAGAGATTGCCGTGCTGGAGCCGCGTGGTTCGCTTATTGGCGGTGAAGAGACTGATGAATTTAAAGCGAAAGCAAAAGATCTTATTGAGCAGGGGAATAAGAAGTTAGTTCTGGATCTTGGTGGTATTACATATATTAACAGCTCCGGAATTGGTGCGTTAGTAGGTATACATTCTATGTATCAGAAAACAGGCGGGAAAATAAAACTTTGCAATGTTACCAAAGGTGTTCAAAATGTTTTTGTAATTACAAAACTTACAAGCGTTTTTGATGTTGAAGAAGATCGGCAGCAAGCGATCAATAGTCTTAAAATATAAATCATAAACTAATTCATTATATCATAAATCAGGAGAACGTTTCATGAAGACTTCCACGTTCAATGCTATCGTTATCATAATTGCATTCGTTTTCGGATGGGTTATTTTCGAGGTTTTTTTACCATCCTTCATCAAAGAAGGCGGTCCACTTGTCATCCTTCTTATTGCACTTGTCATCATGCTGATTGCAGTTATAGTCGAGCGCATGCTCACATTGAAAAAAGCCAACGGCAAAGGTACGTTGACAGTATTTTTAAAGAATGTACAACAAGCAGTTAATTCCGGTGATATCGACGCAGCGCTTTCTGCTTGCGATAAACAGCGCGGCTCTTGTGCCAACGTTCTCCGTGCAGGTTTAGAAAAATATAAAGTAGTAGTGGAAGAAGGCGATGTAAAAGGACAAAAAGAGTTGATGGAAAGCATTCAGCATTCCATTGAAGAAGCGACAATGTTAGAAGTGCCGATGCTGGAACGCAATTTGTCAATGATGTCCACAATTGCCTCTATTGGAACAATGGTTGGATTGCTCGGAACAGTTATCGGTATGATTCGTGCATTCCAAGCAATGGGACGCGCCGGGGCGCCTGATGCAATTCAACTTGCTATCGGTATTTCTGAAGCTCTTATCAATACTGCAGGCGGCCTCGTTGCCGGTATAGGCGGTATTGTTGCATATAATTTCTTTGTCACAAAAATAGATAACTTCACCTATATGATTGACGAAGCAAGCTATTCTATAATTCAATCATTAGCTTCACGCAGACCGCATAAGAAGTAAACGAGAAAGGTGATATTATGCCAAAACATAAAAAAGCACGACTCGGTACGCGCATTGACATGACGCCAATGGTGGACGTAGCAATGCTATTGCTTACGTTCTTCATGTTGACGACGCAGTTCAAACCGCCAGAGGATGTTGATGTTATTATACCGGCATCACACTCGCAATTCAAACTGCCGGAATCACACATCATGATGGTATATGTTACCAAAGACGGCAAGATCTGGCTTGGTGTTGATTCTCAAACTTTGATGGAGCGGTTATTTGGTTTACAAAACAAATATAGAAAATCAGTCGAGGTGGATAAAAACACACTCGGCAATTTACTCATAACAGCACGTATTAATGATCCAAAACTTCGCACGGTTATTAAAGGTGATAAAAATGCACCATATGGGCCGATGGAAGATGTGATGGATGTTTTAGTGAAAGCGAAGATTACGCGTTTTAATCTCGTCACAGATTTGGATAAAGGAGCATAAATATGGCCGGTGCAGATGTTGTTGAATCAAAATCACACGCAAAAGGAAAGAAGAAAAAAAAGAAGCGTGCTGGAGTTCGCATCGACATGACGCCTATGGTTGACGTTGCAATGTTGTTGCTTACATTCTTCATGCTTACTACAGTTTTCAATAAGCCCCAGACAATGGAGCTAAATTTGCCGCCTGATGATAATGTAAAGGTGGAAGTTGCAGCATCCACGCTACTTACAGTACGAATAGAGCCGAATCCTGCAGTAAGTAAAGAAACTAAAACTCTGAACAAAGGAGATGATATGTTTATCTACTGGAGCATGGGCAATGAACCGACTGTGCTTAAGAAGATTGCATTTAAAGAACTGCGTCCACTGCTGGTCGAAAGATTAAGCAATAATCCGAAATTAATAACATTGGTGCAGATAGATCGTGATGCAAAGTATGATGATATGGTCGACATTATGGATGAGCTTAATCTCGCTAATATCACAAAATTTAGTATAGCACCTTTGAAAGATGCTGATAAAAAGTTGATATCAAAAGTAACAGGATAGGAGAAAAAATGACGCATACAATAGCAATACCTGTCCAATATGGCGCAGTTGAATTAAAAACTGTTGCACAAAAATATATGATGTTGGGTCTTATGGTAGGCATTCTTATCTGTTTCTCTGGAGTCGGTACATATCATCTTGCAGTGTGGCTTAATGAAGATGAAGAACCAGTTCATACTATTCGCATTTTAAAATACACAGATCTTGGTCCGCCGCCCTCATTGACACAACAAGCTGCGCCTGCTGTTGCAGTTTCTGGCCCAGCAGTACGGCCAAGCATTGGTGTTCCGGTTCCTGTGCCTGATGCAGAAGTCAGCCCTGAGCAGACAATTCAATCGCAAACAGAATTGAGCCAGCAAGCCCCGCCATCAGTTGATGTAAGCGGCACTAATGCAGGCAGCGCTCAAATTGAGCAAGACTTGAAGATTGATGATGAGACTGCACCCCCAGATTTCGTTCCTTACGAAAAAGAACCAACGGTTGTTAAGCGAGTTGATCCGAAATATCCGGATCTCGCTTTACGAGCAGGTTTGGAAGGCAATGTATTTGTGAAAGTGTGGGTAGATAAAGAAGGAAAAGTACGAAAGGTTGTTCTTCTCAAGAGTGATGCTCCAATATTTGAAGATGCTGCGATCTCAGCTGCAAAGCAATGGGTCTTTACTCCGGCGGTGATGCAGAAAGGTCCTGTATCGGTTTGGGTTTCTATTCCGTTCCGGTTCAGATTAACTGGAAATAAATGAACATTTAATATCGTGCGAAGCTGAAGAGTACAAAAAAACAGCATGTCCTGAAAAGTTGGGATGAACTGATATTTGGACTTATCAGCTTTGTGCGTTTTTTTACGGCGGAATTATTAGTGATGAAACTTTCCGATATATCGACGTTTTTAGCTTACTCAGTTGCAATCATTGTTTTTATCTTCGGAGTTGTAGTTATCAGCGGCGTCGCATTCCAATATGTGCCGAGCAAATTACGAATTGCATTTGGCATTGTGTTAATGCTCTGGGGAATTTATCGCCTAGTATTTACACGTATTCAATTACGTCAACGAAACGAAACAGATAAAGAAGAATGAAACGTGCACTTCTTTCAATCCTACTTATATCGATTGTAGTAGTTAATGGTTGTAAAAAACAAATTGAGACAACTACGATTGGTCACCGCCTCGTGCTTGCAACAGATCCGTACTTACCATTGATGCAGCAGGAGGCAGAACAATTTATGGATCTTTATCAGCAGGTGAAGATAGAGGTACTCGATGCATCAACCCGCGGAGCAATCGTTTCTTTATTAAACGATAGTGTTAATGTGATCGTAGTCGACCGGCAGCTTAATGAAGAAGAAAAGCAAGTTGCACAGCAAGCATCAATTCGGCTTATCGAAAATAAAATTGCCGAGGATGGTTTAGCTGTTATTGTGAACAAGCAAAACCCAATTCCACACATTTCTACGGAGTCAGTACATCGGATAGTAATAAGAACTGCAATGGAATGGACGAAGATACCAGAGTCTCAATGGTACGGACCAATCGATTTTGTCTTAACCGGCAGAAATTCTGGTATGTACGAATTGCTCCAGAAAAAGATTTTTACTGAATCGGCACCTTTAGAACCAAATACCGTGACGAATAGCCAGCGGGAAGCGATCCAATATGTGTCCTCACATCCGCACGCAATTGGCTTTGTAGCCGCATCGTTTCTAAGGAATGAAGGCGCAAGTGTTAAGATGCTCCCAATTCTTGTAAAATCTCCAGATGGTTGCGAGACGGAATATTTACCTATGCAGCAGGAAATTTACGAATCACTTTATCCATTCCATTATTCTTTGTATCTTTACAATACAGAAGCCAAGGCAGCTGTCGGAGTCGGTTTCAGCGCAATTGTACTTTCAAATATCGGGCAAAGGATTTTTCAGAGATGGGGTTTGGTGCCTGTCTCAATTCCATATAGGACGATACAGTTACATACGGAGTGAAACAATAATGAAGCATATTTTTTCGGTTACAACGGCTATTTTAATTATATCCACGGCTACAGTTTTCAGTCAAACGCAACTTGATAAAGCTAAGGATATGATGAAACAAAAAAAGTATGGTGAAGCAATTACTGCTTGCCAAATCTATCTTCAATCTAGTTTGCGAGATGAAAACGGATGGCTCATTCTCGCGGAAGCATATCAAAAATCCAAAAATCTCGATTCTGCGGAAATTGCCGCAAAGAAAGTGGTACAACTAGATGATGAAATGATGGAGGGATATACGATCCTCGGGCAGATTCAACTTTCAAAGAAGAATGCTCAAGATGCTTATTCTACAGCAGAGGCAGGGTTGAAGATGACGAAACGAAAGCAACCTAAATATCCTCCTTTGCTTGTTGTACTTGGACAAAGTTTAATTGCTCTTGATTCTGCTGATGCAGCGTTGATTGCCTCTGCAGAAGCGAAGGAATTAGATCCACAAAATGCGACCGCTTACGAAGTCATGGGAGATGCATATTTAAAACAAAAAGTTGCACCCATGGCGATTAGCAGTTATGAAAAATCGCTCGAAGTTGATTCACTCCAGCAAGGAGTCCTGTATAAATTAGCCAATACATATAAGAATGAAAGGCAATATACAAAAGCGGCAGAAGTTTACGTACGTATTCTTGCTCAGGATCCAAATAATGAGGCTGCACGGCTTGAGCTTGCAGGATTATTCTATCGGGCACATCAATACATGAATTGTGCAAAAACTTTAAAAGAATACTTTAAGAATCAGAAAAATCCTTCTAAAGATATACAGTCTATATTTTTAGAAGCGCTGTATAAAAGTAAACAATATAAAGAAGCTTTTGAAGTAGCGAAGGGATATTTGAAACTTGATACAAACTCAATACTTGCGTACCGAGCTATTGCTTATGGAAGTCTTATCGACAGCCAGTATGCACAGTCCATTACGGCATATAAAAAAATTGCGGCACTTGATACAATGACGTTTGATGATTATCGTTGGCTGGGAAAAGCATATAAGACCTTAAAAAAAGATTCGCTTGCAGCAATAACTTGGGAAGAAGCGCTCAAAGATACGACACAGTCGATTTTAATTCGATCTTATTTGTTAGGGGAAGTGGGATCAATTTGGATGAATAATAAACGGTACGAACATGCAGCAGAATTTTTCCAAAAAAGAGTTCAGCTCGATACTTCAGCGGTTGGTGCACTGATCAATTATGCTCAATGTATGATACAATTAGAGGAATTTGATAAAGCAAGCGGTGCACTTAAAAAAGCAATCGTACAAAATCCAAAATATCTGCCTGCGTATACCAACTTGGGCTTTTGTTATTTCCAGATGAAAGATTTTGATGCTGGACGTGCGGAATATGAGACAGCCATCAGGGTTATTGACACGGCAGAATCTAAATATAGATGGGAACTTTCCGAAGCCAATCGCGCGATTGCATTGGCACTGATGCTGGAAAAGAAAACAACTGCCGAGGCATCGCAAAAGAAATGGGAAGATGCCATTGGATATTTAAAGAAATCAATTAAGTACAAAGAAGATGTCAGTCAAACTCACCTTCTTCTTGGCCAGTGCTATCAAAATTTAAATCAAATGGTTAATAAAAAAGATGATGCGATTAAGGAATATAAACGAACGCTTCAGCTTGATCCGAAGAATGAAGCTGCAAAAAAAGGATTGAAAGATTTACAAGCCGAATAAATGTTGAATCGTAATTTGAATGAATTTAATATTAAAAAATATTCCATCCACAAAGCTTTAATCGAAAGGAACCGCGATGAAAAAGAAAATCATCCTCTTCTTATTTGCAGCATTTGCCATTCTTTCCGGATGCAAAAAAAATATATCTGCAGATATAAAAGAATGGTCACAGTTTCAGGATCAATTCTTCAAGGTTACATTTAATTATCCCAAAGATTGGGCACAACCTGTAATCGAATCGAGGAAAGTAACTATTTCATCTTCAGCCGAAGCTGCCGATAAATTTTTTGATCACGATTCACGAAAAGCTGATGGTGTTCAAATTATCATTGGGGCTATTCGCAGCGATTCCATACAGGATTATGTGAAGTATATCCAAGATATAAAGGATAGTAAAACGGCTGAAGGATTCAACGTTAAAGAAATTGAAGATGCTTCTATTGATGGACTTGCTGCCAAGAAAGTAATTTATGTCGGTGCATATGATGAGAACACAAAAATCAGCGTAATAAGCGCTGCCACGTTAAAGGATTCCACAATTTACTATGTTCAATATTCTGCTTTCAACAATTTATTCGAGCCGTATAAATTTGTGTTTGATTCTGTCGTAGCGTCGTTAATGCTGCCCCAAAAGATTATTATTGAAAAGGGAGTTGATCCAGCAATTCCAATTGAGCGAATCGAACGATATTCAGATAATTACCTCCAATTGGAATATCCGGCTAATTTTGGTGCGAATGATATGCCGAAGAAGGGAAATGTAATATCAGCGATAAGGTTTATGGGTGTTGATAAAGTGTCGCGAAATGATTGTACTATTGATATCGATATAAGGCCGGCACAGAAACTTTCGTTGGAGAAAGTATTTGATCAAAATTCAAAATTTTTCAAATTCTCATACAAAGGGAATACAACTGTTGGCGGAGAAAAAACAATCTTCTTAAATTGTTCCCTTATGAAAAATGTTGACAGCAAAGTCTATTTTATCGTTAAAAACGACAAAATATTCCGTATTATAATAAATTATTATTCTCCAATGAAAAAAGATTTCTTACCGGCATTTGAGAAAGTTATTGCTTCCATCCGCTTTAAGTAGTACTATTATACCCATCTTTTGGAAAAGCCGAGGTTATAAAACAGCCTCGGCTTCCCTTTGTTGAACTCGGAAAACTGATAATGAAAAAACAAATCATCAATGTACCCTCGGAGAGCGGGCTCATTGATGCGAAGAAGGTAAAAGTTGTTGTCATCACTACCGTTATGCTCTCCTTCATTTCTTATTGGAGAGCATCTGCTATAGTTCTATCGGACCTTGCGTCCAGTGCTTATTATGCACTTGGGATCGCTGAAAAAGCCGTCGGTCCATCTGCGCCATGGTTCGTTCTTTTTGTTATGTTGTTTGCCTATGGCATCCGTGCGGTCTATATAGAATCGTCCAGTATGTTCGTTCGAGGCGGAGTGTACCGAGTTGTCCATGAAGCCCTTGGTGAGACAGCAGCAAAGTTCTCAGTATCAGCTCTTCTATTCGATTATCTTATTACGGCACCTATTAGCGCAGTATCAGCTGGATTGTATATCGCGGGATTGCTAAATGCGCTATTTTATTATGGCGGTGTAAATATAGTTTTGAATGCTAA
This sequence comes from Ignavibacteriota bacterium, assembly GCA_963833465.1. Classification (GTDB taxonomy): domain Bacteria; phylum Bacteroidota; class Ignavibacteria; order UBA10030; family UBA10030; genus Fen-1298. Next base: position 895,458 of record CAWHXW010000003.1, read on the forward strand.
TATTGTAGCTGTAATTGCTGCAGTTTCAATCCAATTCTATTTCTGGCGAAAAAATATAATAGGAATTGAAGAATCAAGCGAAAAGGCAATGCGAATTTTCCAGATAACATCTATTCTGGCAGGAGTGCTATTTGTCTGGTCGATCGCAACTATTTCTATACATGGTGTCCATCTGCCACCTTTTTCTATCAAACTTTCAGATGATGCTTTAGGATTGCTTCGAAATGTCGATTGGTTGAAGACGATAGGAGCGTTCGGTGTTCTTGTTGGTATGGGACATGCAATTCTTGCGGTAAGCGGTGAAGAAACACTTGCGCAAGTGTACCGCGAAATTGAAGCTCCCAAATTAAAGAACCTTAAGCGCACTGGAATGATAATTTTCTTGTTTGCTCTGCTATTTACAGGTGTGAACTCACTTTTTGCCTCGATGATTGTACCTGAAAGTGAACTTCTTGGCGTCTACAATGATAATGCGTTGAGTGGACTTGCAATGCACCTGATAGGTCCGCGGCCACTTCTTCTTCTCTTACAGACATTCGTCGTATTTACTGGTTTTCTTATTCTTGCCGGAGCTGTAAACACTGCAATTATTGGTGCGAATAGTGTACTCAATCGAGTTGCGGAAGATGGAGTTCTTCATGACTGGTTTCGGAGACCGCACAGACAGTATGGCACTTCATATCGTATAATAAATATGCTTTGTGTCCTCCAAATCACTATCATCATTGTAAGCGGAGGTGATGTATTTCTGCTTGGAGAAGCTTACGCATTTGGTGTGATGTGGAGCTTCATTATGAAAGCATACTCCATGATCGTTCTTCGCTATAAAGATTTATCGCCGCGTGAATGGAAAGTTCCGCCTAATATAACAATCGCTAATATAGAGATACCAATAGGGCTTGGAGTCGTTTTTATTGTTCTATTAGCACTTGGAGTTGTGAATCTTTTTACGAAACCAACAGCAACAATAGGTGGAATTGGTTTCACAATCCTATTATACTTTGTGTTCGGTATTTCAGAGCATATAAATAAAAAACGTGTTTCTGGTAACGCTCACGAATTGGAAAAATTCAATATGTTTGCTCAAGATAATCTCACAGCAGAAGCAATCGGGTGCGAACATAATAATCGGAAATTAGTAGCAATTCATGCTACAAAGCAACTAATGCATTTAAAAAAATGTCTTGTTGAGACCGATCCAGAAACCACAGATGTTGTAGTGATGACTGCAAAAGTTTTGCGTGAAAGAGACCGACTCAATGGAGATGCCAAAGCAATTGGATTGCAGGAAGAAGAACTTTTTTCTGAAGTGATTAAGATTGCAGAAAAAGAGGGCAAACCTATCTTGCCAATTATTGTTCCAACAAACAACATTTCGTACGCTATAGCCCATACGGCAGCGCAGCTTGGTGTACAGGAAGTGTTAATGGGTGCGCCAACTGCATATCCAGTTGAATATCAAGTTGAGCAATTCGCACTTTACTGGGGAATGGTGGAAGCGGATGCACGTCACCACATTGTTGTGCGTTCCGTAGGGACAAAGGCAGAACTCGTAGTTGAATTATAATGGATGAAGTTTTATTCTGTTGCAGGGATTAAGGTAATTAGATTTTTATTCAGCTTGATATTTGCGGTAGATGTTTATTTAACTTTATTCTTAAAATCATTTCAATAGTTTCTTTTGTTCCTCTTCACTTGCTTCTTGTAGGAAATCCTTTCTATCTTTATTAGAAAGGTTCAATGCGGAGTAATTTTTTAGAAAGCAGAGGTAATGCATAATATTCTTATGTGGGTTGGGTTTAATCTTTTTATTTTATTTCTCCTGACCATCGACTTGAAAGTGTTAAATCGAAGGCCACATGAAATAAGCATTAAGGAATCTTTAATGTGGAGCGGAGTGTGGATTGCTATTTCGCTTCTCTTTAATGTTGGCGTTTATTCATGGTTTGGTCGCGAGTCTGCGCTGCAATTTTTTACCGGTTACTTGATTGAAAAGTCTTTAAGCATTGATAATTTATTCGTTTTTCTTCTTCTTTTTTCTTATTTCAAAGTTCCACCTAAATATCAGCATAAAGTTCTCTATTGGGGAATTTTGGGCGCACTGTTAATGCGCGGCACACTGATCATTCTCGGTGCTGCATTAATCACCAGGTTCCATTGGATTCTGTACATTTTAGGATTATTCCTTGTAGTTACAGGAATTAAAATGGCGTTTCAGGAAGAAAAAAAAGATGTGCACCCAGAACGTAATATTGTCGTTCGATTTTTTAAAAATTTTTTTCCGGTTACAGCCGGTTACCACGAAGAAAAATTTTTTATAAAAACGAACGGAAAACACTATGGCACACTTCTCATTATTGTTTTAATTGTTTTAGAAACGACAGATTTACTTTTTGCTGTTGATTCAATTCCTGCAATATTTGCTATCACACAAGATTCATTTATTATCTTTACTTCAAATGTGTTTGCAATTCTCGGATTGCGATCTCTTTACTTTGCACTTGCCGGCATTATGGATTTATTCTATTACCTTCGGCATGGATTGTCAGTAGTTTTGACGTTCATTGGATTAAAGATGTTGTTGATGGGATACATAAATATTCCGATCGGATTGGCGCTGGGAGTTGTGGGAACTGTCCTATTAATTGCAGTTGCTGCGTCGGTTATTCGAGCAAGAATCCAAAAGAATAATTCCTGATGGGCATTTTTAAATTTAATTTATTTATGTACCAACGGACGTCTTGAAAAAATTTATTGTAATCACTTTGTTTTTTAATTCTGTTGGCAAATTCTATAATATAAAATTTAATCGGATTGCGCTGGATTTGTGTGCACAATTGAATGCTCCGAATCGCGGGATTTTTTTAGAAAAGAATTTTTATAATATGCCTTTGCATATTTGTGACGGATAAATATTCAAATCAGGCAACCCTGCTGAGTATTTTTTGTTCATTATCAATCTCCGCCGGAACTTCCTCGACCGATCCATAATTAGAATGGCATGCCAAAAGTACACGAATGATTTCTTCCAGCTTTAGCGGCTTTGTGACATAATCATTCATACCAATTGAAAGAAAGTATTCTCGATCACCCTGCGCGCTATTTGCGGTCATGGCAATGATTTGTGGTTGTTGATCAGCAGGAAAATCTTTTCGTATTATCATAGTGGCTTCTCTGCCATCCATTTCAGGCATTTCAGCATCCATCAAAATTATATCGTAGGATTGGCGCTTTAGCGCATCTATTGCTTCGATACCGGTAAATGCAACGTCTGCACGATATCCGAGCTTCTTTAGAAACCAAAGAGTGATTTTCAGATTGACAAGACTATCTTCTGCAAGCAAAATTCTCAAAGGGTGCTGTTGTCCAATCTGCACATCATATTTTGGAAGACTTTCGATTGTTGTTCGCAGCAATTTATGTTCTGCTTCCTTTGCGTCGAGTACCCTGATTGTATCCAGCTTCCGAGTTGTCAGCTACATTCCCTCGGCATTGTGCCTCAACCGATTCGCAGGGAGTTTCTTTAATTGTTATCTCTGAATATTTCAAGGAAACCTCCGATTATTTTTTCTCAAGAAGCCGTATCTGTTTCAATACCAACAATCCATATGCCAACATCATAGGATTGCAAAAATCTTTAATAGAGAGTGGAATTGACGGCTCAGAGCGAATTATTTCTTAGGTAGGCGTGTTGTTTATTGAGAACTTTGTAGAGTTTTCAAACGCAACCGCTGATGAGGAGGCACTCTGGTATATATCGGTAATGACGAGGTTAGGTTTCTTATGATGAACGCATTCTAATGCTTTAATGCCGTTCGATGCAGAATCAACAACGTAATCTTTCTCTTCGAGAATAAAACGAAGGAGTTTTGCTTATGTCGGACTATCTTCGACAATAAGAATATTTGCTTGTTCTGCCATCGCTTTCCATAACTGTATGAATATGTTATATGTATGTACGTTGGTTATGGAGATGAGAGAACATTATAAAACAATTACGGTACGATGTCAGGGAAAAACTTGCTTGCACAATTAGGACAGATACCATGAGTGAACTCAACATCAATTCTTTTAGCCATATATGTTTCGATTTGATTCCAGTATCCCTGATCGTCGCGGATTTTTTTACAATGCGCACAAATTGGCAGCAACCCGCTCAGGGTTTTTACTTCAGCTAATGCATGTTGTAAGTTCTGGTTTAATTTTTCGAGTTCGATATTTTTTTGTTCAAGCTGACGATAAATGTCGATAAGGTCGTTATGAGCCTTTTTAAGTTCATTTGTTTTCTGAACAGCATTTTCATAGGTTGAAAGCAGCAGATCAATAATTTGAATTTTGTCAGAGTTGATTAAGTATTTCTGACCTGCAAATAAAATTTCTACTTCCGAACCAGAAACCCGGCTTTTTCTCAGTTCCTGATTAGCGATTATATAATGAATACGTGAAACAAGAAAAGTATCCTCGTATGGTTTTGTAAGGAAGTTATCTGCTCCTGCTTGCAGACCTTTGATTACGTCTTGAGGATCGGAAAGTGATGTAAGCAGCATTACCGGAATGAATTTTAAGTTGGGATCACTTTTTAATGCCTTGCACAGTGCAAAACCATCCATCTCAGGCATCATAATATCGGTAATGATGAGGTTGGGTTTCTTATGATTAAGGCATTCTAATGCTTTAACGCCGTTCGATGCAGAATCAACAACGTAACCTTTCTCTTCGAGAATAAAACGAAGTAGTTTTGTTTGTGTCGGACTATCTTCGACAATAAGAATATTCGCTTGTTCTGTCATCGCTTTCCATGCCTGTATTAGTTTTTATTATATTTGTTTCGATTTTATTTCAGTGTTATAATTTTTTCTACACAAACAAATCAGTACCAGCCGATTCGGAGTTTTCATTTTGGCTGATACATTTTTAATACTTATTCAATTTGTTGAGATCATAAATCTTATAGATAATTTAATTTGTCCTAAATTAATAATACAATTTGCCTTTATCCATAATTTATACCAAAATATATAATAAACAAACTGCAATTGGAAGTATTTTAACAATAATTAAAATAATGGATGTTTTAATACATAGCATTTAAAATATTTTATCAAAATTATTGATTGTTTTGAGATTTTATTGATCAAATATTTTTTGTAGCATTAATTTAGATTATCTTTAGATTAATTTTGGATTTCTATATGGAGCATTCTATATCGGATCGAGCAAAGAGTTTAAAGTGTTTACATATTGGGTTCAGTGCAATATAAGCGATACTGTAAATCATTTAAGCATGTTATAGTATTTGTATTTAAAATTTATAGCATATGGAAATTATGAGAAAAATACACTTAGTGCTTGCTGTTTTCATTTTTATCTGCTCGAACAAATTGTATTCCCAGCAGGATAAAATTGAATTTGAAAAACTATCAATTGAACAAGGACTCTCACAAAGCTCGGTGATTTCAATATGCCAGGACCGTAAAGGATTCATTTGGTTCGGTACATATAATGGATTGAATCGGTACGATGGGCATAATTTTAAAATTTACAAATACGATCCAAATGATTCTACCAGCCTGAGTCAAAATGTCGTTAGAGATATTTATGAAGATAGTTTTGGTACGCTCTGGATCGGCACTGAAGGTGGGCTAAATAAATTTAATAGAGAAAAGGATAATTTTACCCGCTATTTGGTAAACGTAAAAGATACAACGAGTATTAGCAAAGACCGAGTAAGAAACATTTATGAAGATCGAAATAATGTCCTATGGATTGCCACCGATGATGGCTTGAATAAATTTGATCGGGAGAAAAAATATTTTAAGAAATATTATCATGACCCTCAAGACACAAGCAGCATTATTAATAGTGCTGTACGAAAAATATTTGAAGATGATTTAGGTAATCTATGGTTTGGAACAGATGGTGGATTAGATTTAATTAATAGGGACAAAGAACAATTCCAGCATTTCAGAAACGTGCCTAATGATCCGAATAGTTTAAGCGGGAATAATGTAATTTGTATGGCTGATGATCATAATGGTTCCTTATGGATCGGAACTTGGAATGATGGTCTCAACAGGTTTGATCGAAAGAATAAAAAATTTATTCGATATCAATTCAATCAACACGATCCAAATAGTCTGCGCTATAATAGTGTCAGGGCTATTTATGAGGATAAGACAGGTGAGCTTTGGATAGGTACATATGGAGGAGGTCTTGAGAAATATGACCGCAAAAATAATAATTTTATCCATTATCAAAGCAATTCCATGAATCCTCAAAGTCTTAGTAAGAATACGATTCTGAGTATCTACGAAGATAAATCAGGTATTCTTTGGATTGGAACGGATTTTGGCGGTATTAATAAGGTCGATCGAAAAAAAAACCAATTCATACGCTATCAAAATGATCCAAACAATCCTAAGAGTTTAAACAACAATACGGTAAATACATTTTTTGAAGATCCTGATGATCAAGGCAAAACAATTTGGATTGGAACTTGGGGCGGGGGATTATGTAGATTTGATAGAGAGAAAGAGCAATTTACTTACTTCAGAAATGATCCAAACAATCCACGTAGCTTGAGTAATGACGTAGTTAGATATATTTATGAAGACAGGGCAAAAATACTATGGATTGGGACTGACGGCGGTTTGAATCGATTTGATCGGAAAACTAATCAGTTTGTCGCGTTCAAGTGTGAACCTAATAATCCTAATACTTTGGATTATGATAATATTTTTTACATATGTGAAGACCATCTTAATAATCTATGGATTGGATCTTATTATGGCGGATTGAATACGTTTGATAGAAAAACGAAACGATTTTTCCGTTACCGAACAGACGGAAAAGATCCAAACAGTTTTAATGATAATATTGTTTGGTGTATTCATGAAGATCGATTAGGCAGGTTATGGATTGGTACTGATGCAGGCGGACTGAACCGATTCGACAGGGAGAAAAAGAACTTCATTCATTATAAAAATAATCCAAATGATACAAATAGTCTTAGCAACAATAAGGTTCAATGTATTTTTGAAGATCATCAGGGTATGTTGTGGTTAGGAACAGCCGGCGGTCTTGACAAATTTGATCCTGAAACTGAGCATTTTATCCGATATAATGAGAATGATGGTTTAGCTTCAAATACAGTCCAATCAATTTTAGAAGATAATCAGGGATATCTCTGGGTAAGCACAATAAAAGGATTATCCAGATTTGATCCTCAAAAAAAAGAATTTTCAAATTTTTACGCTCAGAATGGTCTTCAAGGCGATGAATTTAATGTTAATGCTTCTTGCAAAAGTATTACCGGAGAGATTTTTTTGGGAAGCATTAACGGATTTAGCAAATTCCTACCAAATAAAGTGAAACATAATGAATATATTCCACCGCTCATATTGACTGATTTTCAATTGTTCAATAAATCTATCCCGGTTGGGAAAGAAATAGACGGACGTTTGCTGCTTGAAAAATCGATTTCAGAAATTCATGAATTGAAATTGGCATACTATGATAATGTTTTCTCAATCGAATTTGCAGCTTTGGATTTTACTGCACCGAATAATAATTTATATGCATATATGATGGAAGGTGTGGAGAAAGAATGGAATTTTGTTGGAAACAGGCGTTTTGCCACATATTCTAAAATTCCACCCGGCCAATATTTGTTTAAGTTGAAAGGATCAAATAATGATCGTAAATGGAATGAAAATTATATTACTCTTAGTATCATAATAACACCACCATTTTGGGAGACATACTGGTTTCGCGCAGCGGCGATAATTTTTATTCTTGGATTAATGTTTGCCGGTTATAAAATTAGGACAGTCAGAATTCGAACACGCAATATTCAATTGGAACATCATGTATCCGAGCGGACTGGGCAACTTGAAGCAGCGAACAAAGAATTGGAAGCTTTTACATATTCGGTTTCACACGATCTGCGTGCGCCTTTGCGTGCGATCGGCGGATATTCGAATATTCTTCTTGAGGATTATAGCGCAAAATTAGACGAAGAAGGTAATCGTGTCTGCACAGTTATTCGTAATGAGACACAACGTATGGGGTTATTGATTGATGATCTACTTTCAATTTCCCATATTGGTCGTACCGAAATGCAGGTCACTTCAATTAATATGGAATTATTGGTAATTTCGGTTTTTAACGAATTAACAACACCGGAAAGCCGGGAACGAATTGATTTCAGTACTTCTAAACTACCTTTGGCAATCGGCGATCTGAATTTAATTCGCCAAGTGTGGATGAACCTGCTTTCCAATGCTATCAAATTCTCATCTAAACAGCAAAGGTCAAAGATTAATATTGATTATAAACAAGATTATCAGAAAATAATTTATTCAGTGCAGGACAATGGCGCTGGCTTTGATATGCAATATGCAGACAAACTTTTTGGAGTATTCCAACGATTGCACAGCGAGAAAGAATTTGAAGGCACAGGAGTCGGTTTGGCGATAGTTCAACGCCTGATTCACAGGCATGGCGGAGAAATATGGGCTGAAAGTCAAGTAGATAAAGGTGCTACATTTTATTTTACAATTCCACTGAAAGGAGAAGAATCTTGGACAATCAAGAAGTAATAGATATTTTATTAGTAGAGGATAATCCTCGGGACGCAGAATTAACAATTCGAGCATTCAAAAAATATAATATTACTAATCGGCTTATTGTAATAGAGGACGGAGCAGAAGCCCTCGATTATTTTTTCTGTCGGGGAAAATATTCCCAGAGAGACATAAACGATCATCCTAAAGTAGTGTTGCTTGACTTGAAATTACCTAAAGTGAATGGACTTGAAGTCTTGCAAATAATAAAAAAAGATGAACGGACACATATGATACCCGTTGTGATTGTGACATCATCGCAACAAGATCCTGATTTAAAAACAGCTTATGAATATGGTGCTAACAGCTATGTTGTGAAACCTGTAGATTTCAATACGTTCGCAGAAGCTATGAGCAAACTTGGACTTTATTGGCTGCTGATAAATCAATCTCCAAAATAAGTGAAGTAATTATACTTGCAATGAATATCAAAGAGGAATTCTTCCTATGAATGAATCCATTAATATTCTGATTGTAGAAGATTATCCGCCCGATGTCGAACTGACTAAGCGGGAAATTAAGACAGCACTCAAACCTTGTATTTTTCGAAATGTAGAAACACGCGAAGAATATTTAGTAGCTCTGGAAGAATTCAAACCAGATCTTATAATAACGGACTATAAGATGCCCCGTTTTGATGGTTTGACAGCACTAAAGCTGTCGCAGGAACTTACTCCCTTAACTCCAGTTATTATTTTAACCGGCGCAATAAATGAAGATACGGCCGTCGATTGCATGAAAAAAGGTGCGTCCGATTATATTATCAAAGAACATATTAAGCGCTTAGGCCATGCCGTGATTCATGCGCTTGAAGAAAAACGATTACGTAAAGAACGGCAGGAAGCAGAGGAAGCATTACGGAAGAGTGAAGAACGATTCCGTCACATCTGGAAAGATTCCATGGATGGAATGAGAATAGTCGATGAAAATGGCACGATTCTTTTAGTTAATAAAGCTTTCTGTAAAATGATGAAAAAAGAACGCCATGAACTGGAAGGACAACCATTTCATGTCGCTTATTCTCCTTTGCCGCCGCAACAAATTCAACGAGATATAGAATTGCTTCAACAAAAAATGCGTACACATAATATGCCTGAACATCAGGAATTTGCAGCTCTCCTATGGGACGGTACCGAACGTTGGTTTGAAGTGACAGACTCTTTTCTTGATTTTGGGGATAAAGTACCGGTCATCTTCACAATTTTTAGAGATATCACGCAACGGAAAAAATCAGAACTTGAACTTCGGAAACTGTCTCAAGCCGTTGAACAAAGTCAAGTCTCAGTTATGATTACAGATTTAAAGGGTGATATTGAATATATTAATCCGAAATTTCTTGAAGTTACAGGTTATTCAAAGGAAGAAGTGATTGGTCGAAATCCGCGCATACTGAAATCTGGATTTACACCCCCTGAAGATTATGATAACCTTTGGAAGGTCATACTGTCAGGTAACGAATGGCATGGTCAATTCTATAATAAGAAAAAAAATGGTGAGTATTATTGGGAATCAGCGTCATTATCTCCTATTAAAAATGAAAATGGAATTATCTCACATATTCTCGCCGTAAAAGAGGATATCACCGAACGTAAAAAAGCTGAGGAAGCGTTGTTCACTTCCCAGCAAATGCTCCGGACAGTTTTAGATACTATTCCCCAGCGAGTATTCTGGAAAGATCGCCATTTATTCTTCGTTGGTTGTAACAAATCACTTGCTATGGATTGCGGGTACTCTGATCCTAATCAACTTATTGGAAAAACTGATTACGAAACAGCATCTGCAAAGAATGCAGATCTTTATCGATTGGATGATCGGCAAGTAATTGAAACAGGACTGCCGAAACTCAACTACGAAGAACCACAAATTAAGCCGGATGGCTCAGAAGGATGGATAAGAACTAGCAAGGTTCCTCTGAGTGATAAGAACGGCAGAGTTATAGGAGGTACTTGGTACCTACGAAGATATAACTGAACGCAAACAAGCAGAAGAATCTCTTAGACGTGAACGAAATCTCTTTCGTGTATTGATTGATAACTTGCCCGATGCCATTTATATTAAAGACATAGAATGCCGTAGAACGATTGCTAATGTAGCAGATGTTCGCAATATGGGCAAACAATCCGAGGCAGAAGTATTAGGTAAAACAGATTTTGAATTATACCCTGCGGATATTGCGGCAGGATTTTTCGCTGACGATCTCAGCGTAATCCAATCCGGGAAATCGGTTGTTAATAAAGAAGAATTTTTCTTCGATAAAGACGGCAAAAAAGACTGGCTTCTCACTTCAAAACTGCCGATGAGAGATGAACAAGGCCGAATTATTGGACTTGTGGGTATAGGCAGAGAAATAACAGAGCAAAAAAGAATGGAGGAAGCGCTTCGGGAGACCGCAGATAAATTTCGATTTGTTTTTGAAAATGCATTTGATGGCATCAGTATTTTTGAGGAGACCACCGATCGAGTACAGCGAAGGCTTGTCGATTGTAATAAGCGTTATGCTGAAATGGCTGGACGGAGTCGTGAAGAATTACTTCAAATTGGAATTACACAGAATATAGCTAAAACACTCAGTGAAGATAATTATGAATCCGGTTTGCATAATATTGTAATGAGAGGGTCATATAGCTGGATTCGGCCGGACGGAAAAGATAATGTCATCGAATATACGGCAGTGCCAATTCAAGTGCAGGGCAAGATTCTAACTATAGGTATTGATCGTGATATCACTGAACGTACGCAAGCTGAGGATGCATTGCGAGAGAGAGACGAAAAACTTCGCAACATTGTTGAAAACAGCACAAACCTTTTCTACTCGCGTAATATTGATCAGGTGTTTACATATCTCAGCCCTCAGGCAAGAGATATTTTCGATTGTGAACCGGACGAAGCTTTTGTCCCTTTTACAGATTTCATGACAGATAATTCGATCAATGAACTTGGTCGTGATCTTGCAAGAAAAACAGTCGAGACAGGGGCACGTCAGGAGGCATATGAACTTGAACTCATAAGTAGGAAAGGCCGCCGTGTCTGGGTAGAAATTCAAGAAGCACCTGTTGTAAAGAATGGAAAGACAATTTCAATTGTTGGAGCTGCCACGGATATTACTGAACGAAGATGGGCAGAAATGGCACTTCAGGTCAGCGAGAAAAAATATAGAGATATTGTGACGTGGGCTCCAATCGGAATCTACCAATCAACTATTTCCGGGAAATTGCTTAGCTGTAATGACAGCATCGCAGAATTATTAGGCTATGATAGCATAAACGAATTAGTCGGATGTCATATGGGGCAAGACATCTATTATGATGAAAAAGATTGGGAACGACTGATCGCTAAAAAAGATTATTCTGAAAGAAAAGTAACTTCAAGTCATGAAACTCGATGGAAAACAAAAAATGGATCCATTATCTGGGTTTTAATGACTGTCCATGATGTTCGAGATAAATCTTCCGAAATTCTTTATTACGAAGGATTCGTTTTTGATATTACTGAACGTAAACATGCAGAAGAATCGCTGCGTGAAAGTGAAGAACGTTATCGCTTGCTCGTCGAAAATTCTACTGATATAGTAACCGAAATTGACGCCGAAAATAAATACCTGTACGTCAGTCCGAATGTCAAATCGATTCTAAACTTTGAACCTATGGACTTAGTCGGGACTAACGTGCTATCAAGAGTATATGGGAAAGATAAAGATTCAGTTGGAGAGATCCTCAGCAACTTAGGTGGAAGTGCGACATATCGGTATCGCGATCGAATCGGCGGATGGCATTGGTTTGAATCTTTAGGACGAGTTTATTTTACATCCTCAGGCGAACAGAGGATGGTTATGGTCAGCAGAGATATTACACAGCGAAGAAAAGCAGAACAGGAACTTGAGATATCAAGGAAGCAGTTACAGCACTTTACAGAACATCTTGAGCATGTTCTTGAAGAGGAACGAAGACGAATCTCGCGTGAACTTCATGATGAACTTGGTCAATTATTAACTATCTTGAAATTTGATTTAAGTTGGCTTAAATTAGAAGGCGTTAAAAACGATTCTGAGACTAATGCAAAAATTAATGCAATGATAGAATCGGTAAATGAGGCATTAGCATCGGTAAAAAGAATCGTAAAAGAGATCCGGCCGCCTCAACTTGATGCACTTGGTCTGGTCGGTGCGATGCAGTGGGATATCGAGCAGGTGGATAAGAAAACAGGCCTCAAAGGTATTGTAACAGTTGAACTTGCAGATGTTGAAATAAAAGGTCAAATTAGTACAGTTCTTTATCAGGTTTTTCGAGAAGCTCTTACAAATATTTTGCGCCATGCTCAAGCTGAGCAAGTATTTGTAAGATTATCGCAACGTTCGGATTCTGTTATTCTTACTATTAGAGATGATGGGCGCGGTGTTACAAAAAAAGAGTCAAAAGGAACAACATCATTAGGTATTGTTGGTATGCGTGAACGAGTTCGCATGGTTGGAGGAAAACTTACCATCGAAGGTAAGACAGGAATTGGCACAATGATATCTGTGGAAGTTCCACTGAAGAAAAAAAATGGAGATAGAATATCATGATTCGTGTTCTTATCGCTGATGATCATCCGATAGTTAGAAGAGGGCTCAAGACGATTCTAAAAGATGTACCGGATATCAAAGTCGAAGATGAAGCATGCGACGGCCTCGAAGTTATGGAGAAAATTCGAAACGCCGAATTTGATGTTCTCGTACTTGATCTTTCGATGCCGAAGCTTGACGGACTTGAAGCAATAAAGAGAATAAAAGCAGAAAAACCGGATTTAGCTATTCTAGTGCTGAGCATGAACTCTGAAGAAGTGTTTGGAATCCGTGCATTGAATCTCGGCGCATCCGGATATCTTTCTAAAGATACTGCGCTCGAGCAACTTATTCAAGCAATACGTCGAGTAGCTTCTGGAAAAGTTTTTATTTCACAAGTACTTGCTGAATCAATCGCACAAAATGTAAGTCGAGGTTCACCCAAGCTTCCGCATGAACATCTTTCTGATCGTGAATATCAAATTATGCTGATGATAGCAAGAGGTATGTCGTTAAAAGCGATTGGAGCTGAACTTTCGGTAAGTGTTAAGACGGTTAGCACCCATCGCTCACACATTTTACAGAAAATGAAATTAGATAATAATGCGCAAATCGTAACCTACGCTCTTCAAAACAGTCTTTTATCATAATTACTTCAAGAAGCCGTCATATATAGAAAATTTATACATAGTCTCTGAATTATTTTAGAAGTTATATTTAAACTTTTCTGATTGATACTATCAAGTTGTATACTTTTCATAAAGTATCATTTCAATGACTTTTCATCACCTGAAATCAAAGTTCGATTATATCGGTTTTTGAATTGTCATTAAAGAATTAAGATTGACAAAATTGTGCATTCCTTAACTTAATCAGTGGATTTAACGTGAATTCGTCGACAGTATCAACCAGAGTAGGTTAATTCTGATAGAAGAATCAGAGTTGTACCGATTTCGTTACTTGCCACTATTATGCAAATTAACCCCGCATTAGTTTCGCCGAAAACTGTAAATTGGTAGGTTAAAAAGAAATGGCTTGTATAATATTATCTAAAATATTCTGATAAAATTAATATTTATATATGTGAAAGTGAGTATCACTTTGCGAATAAGTTGTATGATGATTCTAAAAAATGGCTGCACTCAGGGTCGAGAAATTATGTCTTAATGAAAGGAGCATTCTGATGACGACGTCAATAAATATAAAAGCTCAAAGGGAAATAAAAGCTCAAGCGGAAGAACTCCTTCAGCTTGTAAGTTTTAATATTGGTCAAGAAGAGTTCGGACTGGATATTCAGAGTATTCAGGAAATTAATCGAATGGTGGACATAACGCGAGTACCCAACTCGCCTGAATTTGTGAGCGGTGTGATTAATTTACGCGGAAAAGTTATTCCTATTATCGATCTTCGGAAACGATTTGGATTTCCCCCAAAAGAAAGTGACAGGAATACGCGAATTATTGTTGTCGAGTTAAGCGGTATGGTTGTCGGCTTTGTAGTCGATTCGGTTAGCGAAGTACTTCGGATTCCAAAGAACATTACTGAACCGCCCTCACCTATTGTTGCCGGAATTGGATCGGAGTACATCACTGCAGTCGCTAAACTGGAAAATCGGTTGCTTATTCTTTTAGACCTCGAACGAATTCTTAAGGATAAAGAAAAACAACAGCTTGGCCCGACAGTATAAATTGATAACGAGAAGAATTAAGCAGGCAATAGACGATTTTTATAAAATTCGATTATGATGAAAAACGTAAATAAGCGTAAGGAGATATATCCATGAAAAAAAGAATCGTTGTTTTATTATCCTACTTATTCTTTATTTCGGGATTATGGACATTTGTATTCCCGCAAGAAAAATTGGAGATAGCCGTTGTTCCTAAAAGCAATTCAGCTATTTTCTGGAAATCGGTTCACGCAGGCGTAAGATTAGGAGCTGTTGCATTAGGAGGTGTTGATGTCCTTTGGAGTGCTCCGTCAAGGGATGATGATCTGGCGCAACAAATTTCTCTCGTTGAACAATGTATCAGCGATGGTGTATCTGGTATTGCTCTCGCACCATTGGATAAAGAAGCCCTAACCGCATCTGTTGCTAAAGCTGCAAAGAAAAAAATACCTGTCTTAATTTTTGATAGTGCCCTCAAGGGAACTCCGGGAAAAGATTTCATTAGCATCGTCGGAATAGACAATAGAAAAGCAGGAAAAATTGCCGGTGAGCAATTAATGAAATTACTTGGAGGCAAAGGTAAGGTTGTAATGCTGCGAGTTGTCGTCGGCCAATCTAATATTACAAATCGCGAAGAAGGATTTCTTGATGCGATAGCAAAATATAAAGGTATTCGTTTGATTGAGAAAAACCTATTTGTGAGCGGCACGGCGGAAGAAACTATGAATAAATGCATGATGATAGCTGATAAACTTAAAGAAGCTGATGGTATCTTCTGTTCCTATGAACAATCGACTATGGGCATGCTTTTCGCTTTGCGAAATTTAAATCTTGCAGGGAAAGTTAAGTTCATTGGTTTTGATATTCCTGCTCCTGCAGTTGAAGCATTGAAAAAGGGTGAAATAACTGCACTGGTGACCCAGGATCCGACACGTATGGGTTACTATAGTGTAAAGACAATTGTCGATTACATCCGCGGAAAGAAAGTTCCCTCAAAGATCGATATCGACGTGCGTGTTATAACGAATGATAATCTGAATGAACCCGATATACAAAAATTAATTGCTTTGCCAAGCGTGTCAGAATAAGAAAAGATAAATATTATCTAGAACAATAATAATCTAAGGTGCAACATAATGAAAAAAAACATTCATTTCTTATTTTTTGTAATCTTCATTTCTGTCCAGCAATCATTAATGTTCTCACAAGAAAAAATTAGGATTGCTGTTGTTCCAAAAAGTGATGGATCTATGTTCTGGAAATCGACACATGCAGGCGTAAAAATAGGAGCTATAGCTGCATCAGGCGTTGATATTATCTGGAAAGCTCCGCAAACAGAAAGCGATAAAGAACAACAAATAGCAATTATTGAACAATGTATCACAGATGGAGTTTCTGGAATAGTCCTTTCGCCGATAAACTATGATGCCTTAAGTAAACCAGTCTCTAAAGCAATGAAGAAAAAAATACCTGTATTAATTTTTGACAGTGCTCTTAAAGGAAAGGCAGGAAAGGATTTTATTAGTTTTGTCGGTATAGATAATAGAAATGCTGGGAGTACTGCTGGTGAGTACCTTGCCAAATTGCTTAATGACAGAGGCAAAGTCGTGCTATTACGATATGTGAAAGGACAAGCCAATACTACAGAACGCGAAGAAGGATTCCTTGAATCAATTGCCAGGCATGAGAATATTCAAATAATTGTGAAAGACCGTTATGCAGGCGGTACTATTGATGAGGCAAAAAAAACAAGTACGGACTTATTAAGTCAACTCAAGGAAGCAGATGGTATTTTCTGTCCCAATGAACTGTCGACAATAGGTATGCTGCTTGCCTTACGAGATGCTAACTTAACCGGTAAGGTTAAATTCATTGGTTTCGATACACCTACTTCAGTTGTAGAAGCATTAAAGAAAGGTGAAATAAGTGCACTCATTGCGCAAGATCCATCGCGTATGGGGTACTTAAGTGTCAAGACTTTAGTAGATTACATTCGAGGAAAGGAAGTTGCTCCGACGATTGATGCCGGTGTGCATGTGATTAATCGCGATAATCTCAATGATCCAGAAATTCAAAAATTATTGGTATTACCAATGATGTCAGAATGAATTGGATTTAATTAAAACGAACCGAAGAAAGTTTTATGAATGAAGAAACGAAGAATCTTATAAGCCTGCTTTTAACAGATACGGACCCTGATGTCCGGCGCAGAGCTGCAGAAGATCTTGCAGAATGTAAAGATCTGAATGTTTTAGCAGTTCTATCTATTGCATTGCAAGATGAAAATAAAGGAGTCGAAGATGCTGTTTCGCGTTCATTCTTGAGTATCGGAGGAGTTGCTGCTGCACGTGCAATAGTCTATCATATTGAGGACGAAAATATTACATCCCGAAATCTTGCTGCAAAGTTATTAATCAAGCTGGGAGAAAATTCAATTCATGCGCTTGTTCCATATCTAAGATCGCATAACAAAGATATCCGTAAATTAGCAGTTGATATTCTCGGAGAGATAAAGAGTAAAGAGCCGGTTTATTATTTGCTTCCTTTATTAAATGATACTGATCCGAATGTTATTACTGCAGCAGTTGAGGCACTCGGTAATATCGGAAGCTCTACAGCAATCGACCCGATTAGTGAAACATATAAACGATATTCCTTCGCCCGTATAGTGGCAATTGAAGCACTTGGAAAAATTGGAGGCGACTCTGTCAGAGACTTTTTAGAAAATAAATTTGAGGAAGCACTTAATGTCGGCAATGCAGATGGATTGTATCTCTTTGCTTTGCTTGACGCAATTGGAATTGTTGGAGATAGCAAAACGCTAAAAATTCTTATCGCAAACTATGAAAAATTCAAAGAACATCTTCGAGATGTATTATTGCATGAAGTAGTGCAGATAATAGAACGATGTAACTTAGAATTTCAATTCGAGGACAAAGTAAAGGGTGATTTGCTGCATGCATTACATAGTGATAATAAACATATACAATTGAGTGCGGCAAAGGGATTGATACAATTCAAAGATCGAGATGTAACACGAGCGCTTATTCTATCTTTTGGCATTTCTGAAGAAATGGATTTTGTCATAATAGCTCAGATGTCTGCCAGACCGCAGGTTTTTCAAATTATTGTCGAATGTCTCGTGGGCGAAGTTGCAAGAGGAAAAATTCAAATGATAATGCTTATTGGAAAACTTGCAACTGAATTTGTTCACGCATTTAAAAGTTTTGATGATTACCCTATAGATGACAATAATTTGAAACGGGCATTTACCATCGTCCAAAATGCATGGCAAGATGCCAGCCAAGAAGATTTAGAAATTATTGCAGATACACTCTTTCGACTGGATAGCAATCGTACCGTTGAATTCCTGAATAGTGTCATTGCTGAATTGGATCCATGGTCTCGTGTCCACATGATTGATCAACTGGCTGCGATATCGACACAGCCAGCATTGGATTGTATCGCGCGTTTAGCGTACGATGAAAATGAAATGGTACAAGAAGCAGCTATAACGGTTTTGCAAGCTGCTGGACTTCCAATTGGAATTGGAATGCCAATTACCAGAAGTGAATCTCTTGATAAGGGAGTCAATGAAGGTGTTTGAACAAGTCCCAGATAGAATCCGATCTGAGAATTCCTCCACTCTGAAGCTTTCTGACGAAACTTTCGTATTGCTTAGAGATTATATTTATTCAAGAACTGGCATTTTTTTCCCGGAAAAGAAAAAGTATCTGATTGAAGGAAGACTTACAAAGCGTTTGCCAATACTCAATATAAATCGGTTTGAAGATTATCTTCATTTATTAAAATATGATAAGCAAAGAGAAAATGAATTTGAGATTCTATGCAACATAATAACGATCAATGAAACTTCTTTCTTTAGGAACGAAGCACAAATGAATGTGTTTCATCAGAAACTTGCAGCGGAAATCATCGAGGCTAAAAAGATAATTATGCCGCGAGTCCTCAGAATATGGAGCGCGGCATGTTCTTCCGGTGAAGAGCCTTATACGCTGGCAATGTTATATTTAGAACATCTTAAACCTCGGTATCCAGATCTTCACATTGAAATAATAGGAACTGATATTAACACGGCAGTAGTCGACATGGCGCGTGCAGGTGAATATAGCCATTATGCAATCCGTTCTTTACCGGAATTATATGTGAAAAAATATTTTGATAATTGCAATGGACTATACCGGCTGCGAAAAGAAGTAAAAGATATGGTGCAATTCGAATACAATAATTTATTTGACCATAAAACAATGAGGCAAATGACGCATTTCGATTTCATTTTTTGCTCGAATGTTCTTATATATTTCGACCAAAAAGCAAAAATACAAGTTGTTGGAGATTTATACGACAGTCTAAATCGAGGTGGATATCTCTTCATAGGCTCTTCTGAAATGCTGCACAAGATTTCGAGTGCATTCAAATTGGTGAGTTTTCCCAAGATGACTGTTTATAAAAAGGAGTAATAAATTATGGACAAAGTAGTTTTAGTCGTTGATGATTCAGCGACAGTGAGGAAATTTGTCGCTGCATCATTGAATTTAACTGGATTTCGAGTGGTCACTGCGGCGGATGGAGTTGAAGCATTAGAACGAATGCCTGCAGAAAAAATCGATCTTATCATCACAGATCTCAATATGCCCGATATGGATGGCTTTGAATTCATCCGCACGCTCAGAGAAACTCCAGAACATCGTGACATTCCCATTATTGTCTTGTCTTCGTACACGGATTTGAAAAACAAAGATCTTGCATTAGAAGTAGGAGCGGTTGCGTTTCTCGAAAAACCGTTGAGCACTGAAGCCATACAACGCGAAGTTTTCCGATTTGTCAATAGAACAGTTCCTTACACGGGATGAGTATAGGAAATTTCCTATTAGCAAATCGTTTCTTTACTGATAGCTTTTACCATAGCAAAATAGCACTTTGATACAGAGATACAGTGAATGGTCTACAAAGAAAAAATAAAACTCAACGCTAACACTAAACAAAGGGTAATATCATGACATCAATGAAAATCCTCATTGTTGACGATTCAATCACAATTCAACGTATTATAACGAATGCGTTGAAAACCGTAGGTTTTCCAGATACAATTGTAGCTGCAAATGGAAAAGATGCCCTCGAAAAACTAACTAATGCCAATGTGGATTTCATTATCACAGATTGGAATATGCCGGAAATGAACGGCTTGGATTTTATTAAACAAGTACGTGCGAATCCGGTATACTCATCTTTACCGATTCTAATGATTACCACTCGCGGAACTGAACATGATGTTATTGAAGCTCTCCAGGCAAAAGTGAATAGCTACATAGTAAAACCATTTACACCACAAGAACTGAAAGAAAAAATTGATAGCATTCTCAAAACAGTTCAAGTCAGTACGGTATAGAACAATTGAATATATATAGTTCAATACGATTTGTTCTGGAGAGGAAAGAGTTATGAACCAACAGGAACTTGATAACATCTTAAAAAAAGCCGCTGAATTGAAAGTATTCTGCGAGTACGGCGAGCGTACCGTTCCGGTTCTAGATGAGATCGCATCTTTTGTTAGGGAAATAAGTCCTGCTATCGAAGATCTCAGGGCAGTTGTAGAAGTGTCGATGGTCAATATCCCTAAGGCCGCTGATCAACTTGGACGCGTTACACAGGCGACGGAACAAGCATCTACCGACATCTTAAATATCTTAGATAGAATGGTGGCGACTCTTGACGAAGTAATTAGTTCTGTTGCATCAGGTATGATATCTTCAGATTTAGGAGCAGCGACAAAAAAAATGGCTGCAATCATAAAAAATTTGGTAGATAAATCTGGATGGGATGAAGATATTGTGAAACTTGCGGAAGCGTGGGATATTCATCTCCAAAGCTTGCGAATGAGCGGTCCAACAAGTAATCTTGAACGACTCCTGAAGGATCTTCAAAGCGATTGTACTGATATTATGATGGCACTTCAGGTACAGGATATCACTCAACAGCATATCGGTGCCGTTATGGGAACAATCGAAGCGGTTGCCGAAGGACTTCGAAAACTCACAATCGGATTTTTCAGGTACAGCGACAACAGAAATTCTTCCGCCAATGCCTGAAATATTAATTCAAGCTAAACAGGAAAATGTTGGTGATACGGAAAGGAAGAAAATGGTCGAGTCCTTATTAAGTAAGGCACGTGCAGGACAATTATAAAAATTAAATTGTGAGAATAAGAATTGATACTAATTGAATATTTAAAAGCATTAGAAAAGGTGAATATATGGCAAACTTAGAAACAAGCGAAAATGTTGAAGGGACAACAGAAAGTGTAATAACTGCACTGCAAAAGGTTATCACATTACTTGATCGTATTAAGAATGCAATTGAAGAAAGTTCAAGTAAGATTCCCAACGCATCAGTTCAACTCAATACAGTAACTAAAGCAACAGAACTCGCCACAGTTGAAATTCTTGATGTTCTCGATTTGATGGGAACGAAGATTCATATATTAGAAAATGGAATGAAAGAATTTGATCAGGCTGGAATTTCGGAAAAACAACTTTTAATGCTCACAGGTATCAAGCAGACCTTGGGAGAATTGAAAGAAAATACGAGCAATATAACAGTTGCTCTGCAAGTGCAGGATATAACGGCACAAAAAATTGGAGCAGCGAATCATCTAATAGAATCTGTCCGTAAGGAATTATTAAATGAATTGAACTATTTCGAGACAGCTAAACAGAAAACAGATGATGCCAGGCGTAAAGTTGAAGTCGAAAAAGATGGATCTAGAGCATTTGATGTTAATGCCTCATACATGAAAACACCTGAGCATCAATTAAAAATTGATAAAGTTGTAACGGCCTGGAAGGAAAAAGAATCGTCGTAAATGAAAGGGTTTTTAAAAAGAGATTGAATAAAAAATGGGACATTAATAAATGGATGACAAACAAGATATAACTGGCTTTGATGAAGATATGCGAGAGATCTTTGACAGTTATCTTGTCGAAGCTAAAGAAATTCTTGATCATCTCAGTCAGGATCTACTTGCCCTCGAAAAAAATCCTGCTAATACAGATTTGCTGAATAATATCTTTCGGGGAATGCACACGCTTAAAGGTACATCATCATTTCTCGGTTTCAGTCAGATGACAGATCTGGCTCATACTAGTGAAGATTTATTGAACAAACTTCGGAAAGGTGATTTTATTGCCGATGGTAAAATCATAGATGTGCTTATTGAAGCTCATAACGCCGCAAGTGTTCTACTTCAGCGAATTGAAAGCCGGAATTCACAACCCATTGAACTCAATAACTTACTTGAAAAATTGAATGAGGCAATGCAGAAACCTGATATAATTAAGGTGGAAGATGTTGTAGGTGTAAAAAAGGAACAAGTCCCGAATGCGCCTGAGATACTTGAGGTTATGCATCAACGTGCAGCTGATTCGACAATCCGCGTGGATATTGGCAGACTTGACGATTTGATGAATCTTGTCGGTGAGCTTGTCCTTGCCCGCAACCGTCTTTCACAGGCTACACATTCCCTTTTGGAAAAATATGAGCGGATTGAGATGTCAAAGCATATTGCAGATGTCAGCAGTCAGATTGATTTTGTGACTACGGAACTGCAAATGGCTGTCATGAAAACTCGAATGGTTCCAATTGAAAAAGTATTCAATGGACTTCCTCTTGTTGCGAGAGATCTTATGCGTTCAACCGGTAAAGAGGTTGATCTACAAATTTATGGCAAGGAAACAGAGCTGGATAAATCTATAATAGAAGAATTGAACGATCCATTAGTTCATATGGTTCGTAATGCCATTGATCATGGTATTGAATCACCGGAAGAGAGAGTGAGACTGGGAAAACCGTCACTGGGGATAGTTGTAATCAGTGCGGAGCGAGATGGAAATTATATTCTTATCACAATGGAAGATGATGGGCGCGGAATTGATACTGAACAAATAAAACAGAAAGCGATTGAAAAGGGATTAATCTCGCCATCTCAAGCACAAGAGATGTCAGAATCCGACTTACTTAACTTGATTTTCATCCCTGGTTTCAGCACGAAGCATGAAATTACAAACGTTTCGGGTAGAGGAGTAGGGATGGATATTGTCAAAACTAACATCGCAAAATTAAAAGGTATTGTTGAGATAGCCTCCGAATTTGGCAAAGGAACAATTATCACTTTGAAAGTCCCTCTAACGCTTGCGATTATTCAAGGTCTCCTTATGAAAGTGGTAGATGAAATATTTGCTGTTCCTCTTAGTGCAGTACTCGAAATTATTCGCATTAGTTCTGACGAGATATATACAATTCAAGGCCGTGAAGTGATACGAGTCAGGGATGTTATCTTACCGCTCGCCCGGATGTCAGATATTATTGGAAATTCAAAAGCTGCAAAACGGTCGACGATTTCATACGTTGTTGTAGTTGGTTGGGCGGAGAAACGAATAGGTCTTCTTGTTGATTCTCTCCAAGGACAAAAAGAGATTGTTATCAAAGCGTTAGGTAATTATCTGGGTGACGTTCCCGGAATTGCCGGTTCTACCATACTCGGAGATGGAAGTGTAATTTTAGTCATAGACGTTGGCCAATTTATCGAATTGTTTGCACGCCATTTTGGAAAAGTAGCATAGGTAATAAATATTTTATGAAACAATCCGAAGATAATCTGATAAAAGTTATTATAGTTGATGACTCTGCATTTATGCGGAAATCGTTAACACTTATGCTGGAATCTGATCAAGAAATCCGTGTCATTGCTACTGCTCATGACGGTAAAGATGGAATAGAAAAAATTAGCAAATTGAAGCCAGACATAGTGACGTTGGATATTGAAATGCCCGGAATGGATGGTCTGACCGCTTTAAAAAATATTATGGAACGAATGCCTCTGCCGGTGCTTATGGTTAGCTCTTTGACTACTGAGGGAGCACAATCTACAATGCAGGCATTTGACTTGGGCGCAGTAGACTTCATTTCAAAAGATTTAGCATCACTCTCGACGAATATCAAGAATATCAAAGATGAATTAATTGAAAAGATAAAGCAAATTGCACGAAGCAGATTAATTCAAACACGATTTCGCATGAGACGACTTGTGCAGTCGTCCTATACAAAAAATAACCAGTACAAACCGGTATCTAAAATTGTTTCTTTCGAAAGTGCGGCATTAGATTTTCAGGCGGTTGTTATTGGAATATCTACAGGTGGACCCGAAGTTTTAAATAACATAATCCCTAAAATTCCAGAACAATTTCCTCTGGGTATCGCAATTGTTCAGCATATGCCTCCGCATTTTACAAAGACGTTAGCGGAAAGACTAAATAATATAAGCAAGGTTTATGTGAAGGAAGCAGAACACGGAGAAGTCATTGAATCAGGAAAAGTTTTAATTGCACCTGGTGGAAGACAAATGACATTTTGCAATAGTAGTCAAAATATAAAAATAGAAATCTCTGATAATCCTGTTAATGCATTATATAAGCCTTCTGCAGATATCATGATGAAATCTGCTGCCTCAACATTTCATGGACCGTTGCTTGGTCTAATTATGACCGGCATGGGAAGAGATGGAGTTGAAGGGTTGAAAAGTATTAAATCAAAAGGCGGATATGTAATAGCTCAGGATGAAGAAAGCTGTATTGTATACGGTATGCCGCAGGCAGCACTTGAAGAAGGGGTTGTAGATTCTATGGTGTCGGTCGATAATATCTCGCTTGCATTTAATCGGCTAAAAAAAATAAAAGAGCAAGCAGATAGACGTGTGGGCAAAGGAATGGGTATATGATTGAATATACCATCAATGATAATTTGAATGTCGCTTTCAGCGGATCGGATGCCAAGCATGCTTCTGATGACCAGAATTATAAATCGCTCAAGCGTTCATTAGGAAATAAAGACCCGCGTTCAAATTCAGAATGCGCCGCCGATAGCAGATTAATGCAGAACATAGATGTTCAAAGTGCATTTCGTGCATTAGAACAATTATCAATGCATCGTCAAGAGTTGGAAACACTTTCAAAAGAAATTATCAAAATATATACAGAAATACTTCACGTTGATGGTGCTTGCATGTATAAATACACAACCGAGGGTAATTTTGAGGCATTAGCTTTTAATACTACTTGGTCAAATATATTTACAATGATGCAGGCAGCAGATGAAGTCGATGATCAAAATATTCTTTTTAATCCGGCAGTTCTATTGCCTTATCCTGCGAGTAAGAATATACAGAAAATAGATCAATTGCCTAAAGCAGTTCCTTTGTCCTCTAGTACGCGAAATTATGGTTCTATCGTTTCATTGCCGCTTGTGTGCGATGGAACAACTGTCGGAGCGATTTCGTTATTCAGTGTCCACTCGCAATTCTTCATATCTGAACGTTTTGATTTACTTATGACGGTTGCTTGCGTTGCTGCTCCACTGTTAATGAATATTTGTATTAGGAATGTACTTGAAAAAGAACAAATCGAACGAATTGCTATTCAAAAAGATGTTCAGAATTTGCGTGGACAAACAGCATCTCATCAGCGAAGTTTAGATTCAAATGTCGAAGCTGATGTTGCATATAAGGAATTGGAAGCATTATCATATTCGATATCTCATGATTTGCGTGCTCCAATTCGTGCAATGCAGAATAATTGCAAATGGTTGTGTGCAAAGCATATAACAAACCTAGACCAGGAAGGACAATTACTTCTACACCAAATTGTAACAAGCTCCGAGAATTTGGAAAAGCTTCTTGATGGATTGCTTGCATTTTCAAAAGTAATACAAATCAATACACGGCAATCCTTGATAGATATGACGACTCTCGTCCATAATGTGATTGACGAGTTATTGAAATGTGAAAGCGGCTCGTCTTCTATATCAATAAATGTCCACACGTTGATGCCTGCATATGGTGATGCTATATTGATACGTCAAGTATGGTACAATTTACTTTCGAATGCATTCAAATATACGCGATATAAACAAAAACGAGAGGTGACAATTGATTCGCATCCGTTCAACGGAGGAGCAAAATATTGTGTGAGTGATAACGGTATCGGATTTGACATGCAATATGTTGACCAACTTTTTTGTGCATTTCACAGGTTGCATGTTGCTGAAGAATTTGAAGGGACAGGAGTTGGTTTGGCTATTGTTCAACGTATAGTCCGAAGACATGGTGGACAAGTGTGGGCTGAAAGTAAAGTGGACATTGGTGCTCGGTTCTATTTTACACTCCCAAAAACAAATGAAAAAACAGGCATAATTCAATGACACAGCAAAATGGAAGTTTAAAAATTCTGATGTTGGAAGATATTCCGATCGATGCCGAAATGATCGAACGAGAACTTCAGAATGCAAATATTTTATACGATACACGGCGAGTAGCGTCTAAGTTTAAATTCTTAAAAGAGCTTGAAGTATTTTCGCCTGATTTAGTTCTTGCAGATTATTCATTGCCTCAGTTCAGCGGTTTAGAAGCGTTGAAGATAGTGCGTGAAAAGAAAGAAAGAATTCCATTTATTCTTGTCACAGGAATGAAGAATGAAGAAATAGCCGTCGAATGCTTAAAAGAAGGTGCTGATGATTATATCTTGAAGTCAAGTTTGCGACGATTGCCAGGTGCAATTCAAAACGCGCTTGAAAAACAGAGGGCAGAAAGTGAAAATGAACGACTTGAAGAGGAACTCAAACGGTCTCAGAAACAAATGCTCACTATCTTCGAGAGTATAACGGATGCGTTCTTTTCTGTGAATAAATCTTGGGATGTGATGTATTTGAACCCGCGATCCGATGTCTTTCTGGCTAAAGTTAATAAACGGCGTGAAGATCTCTGGGGAAAGAATTGGTGGAATGAATTTCCATCTCCAAACAATTCAGTAGCATACAAAGCTTTGCATCGCGCAATGGCAGCACATGAATTTGCTGAATTTGAAGAATATAATTCCGCATTAGATTCATGGCTCCAGGTTTCGGGCTTATCCCGCAGAAGACGGTCTTGCTATTTATATGCAAGATATTTCTGAACGTAAAAAGGCGGAAGAAAAAATCAGAGAGCAGGCAAATTTATTGGATATCGCGCAAGATGCAATTATTGTTCGTGATCTCAGAGATAATATCATATACTGGAACAATAGCGCTGAAAGGATTTATGGGTGGAAGCAAGATGAAGCGATTGCAAAAAATGCTTCTAAATTATTAAACACAGAATTAGACAGCATAGAACGTGCCTTACAAAACGTTAAACAGAATGGATCATGGTTTGGTGAATTGTATCAAGTAACCAAAACGCAAAAAAGTGTTATTGTCGAAAGCAGGTGGAGCCTCGTTCGAGATGAGCAAGGAATGCCAAAGTCAATACTTACAATCAATACGGACATCACTGATAAAAAGAATATCGAACAACAGTTTCTTCGTGCGCAACGTTTGGAAAGTGTGGGTACTCTGGCGAGCGGACTGTTACACGACCTAAATAATGTTCTGACACCAATTATTTTAGC
The DNA here is from genome assembly GCA_963833465.1 of Ignavibacteriota bacterium. Taxonomy (GTDB): domain Bacteria; phylum Bacteroidota; class Ignavibacteria; order UBA10030; family UBA10030; genus Fen-1298. The sequence goes on from CAWHXW010000003.1 coordinate 922,785, forward strand.
AGTTCCCTTTATCAGGGAAAAATTGTCGGATGAACCGAGTCAAGACATCTTAAGAACACTGGAAAGCTCCGCAAAACGAGGAGAAGGTGTAGTAAGACAACTAATGTCGTTTGTAAGAGGAGTTAAAGGCGACCGTGTTATCCTTCAACTTAGACTTCTTGTGTTGGAATTATTGCATTTTGTTGCTGAAACATTTCCACCTATCATAAAAGTAATAAAGCATTGCCCTAAGGGTATCTGGTATGTTGTAGGAGATTCAACTCAATTATATCAAGTATTGATGAATCTTGCGATCAATGCTCGTGATGCAATGCCAAACGGTGGAACACTTACAATTGATTTACAAAATATCACACTTGGTGAACAAGAAGCAGGGCTGCACCTTGGAGCTGCACCTGGAATGTATGTGATATTAAGTGTGAAAGATACCGGCACTGGAATTTCGCCGGAAATAATTAACAGAATATTCGATCCATTTTTCACAACAAAGGAACCCGGTAAAGGAACTGGGTTAGGTCTTTCGTCAGCGTTGAGTATTATAAAAAGCCATGGCGGTTTCATTGATGTTCATAGCGAAGTAGGCAAGGGAACAGAATTTAATATCTTTCTTCCTGCTAAGGAAGAAGAAGCGGAAATGGAAGTCGCACAAGATAGCAATGTTTCAATGGGACATGGTGAAACCATTCTTGTTGTGGATGACGAAAAAACCTTACAAGATCTTCTTCGTCCAACACTTGAAAAGAGAAATTTCAAAGTTTTGACTGCGTTTGATGGTGATGAAGCAATTGCTGTTTATAAAGAAAACCAAGGTAAAATTGATATCGTATTATTAGACATATTGATGCCTAAATTGAGCGGGTTGTCAACAATTCCTGAATTAAAACGAATAAATCCGCATATTAAAATAATTGGCATGACAGGAAGTATGTTGGATAATCTGAGTAGCGAAATGAATACAATTATGCAAGAATTGCCTTTCCTTCAGAAGCCCTTTAATTCTGAAGACGTTGCAACAATGGTAAACGAAGTATTATGTGAAGCCCCAAAGGCTTATTCCGGAAATTAATTTGATGGAAAGTCGCGGATATATCGGCTTTATAATGGAATAAAAAATATGGCTGTTAAAACAATTTGGGACCAAAAAAGGATTGGTGTAATTCGGAAGGTTACAACCTCAACTGCAACTGTTGTACTTGATCCGCAATTATCGAGTCTGTCATTGCAGTTAAATGGAAAATCTTATCCTATCGGACAGATAGGTACGTACATACTTGTGCCAGTTGGAAGACAAGTTTTACTTGGAATGGTGTCAGAAGTCAAGAAATTCGAATATGGAGAAAATGGGAAAATAAAATCTCATTATGAAATGACCATTAGTCTTATTGGCTCTGTAAAGAATGGTATTTTTGAGCGTGGTGTTTCCACTTTTCCGACAGCGGAAACACCTGTATATATACTTGAAGAAAAAGATCTTGCTGTTGCTTTTTCAGTGTTTCAGCGATTTGGATTTTCCACAGGAAGGCTCTCACTTTTTGAAAATGAAAGAGCTTATATTGATCCAAATCGTTTTTTTGGAAAACATCTTGCTGTAATTGGATCAAGCGGCTCTGGCAAATCATGTACTGTTGCTTCAATTCTTCAAAAAGTCATCGGCTTCCCTGAAACAAAAGTCATTATTTTAGACATGCATAATGAGTATCGAGCTTCATTTCCAAAAAACAGTCAGTACCCTGAATCTAACCGAACTTGAGCTGCCATTCTGGTTGATGACTTTTCAAGAAATGACGGAAGTGTTCGTCAATACTTCTGATGAGCATGCGGCAACTCATATTACTGTTTTAAAAGAACTTGTGTTTCAAGCTAAGCGCCTGCAAAATCCCGAGCTAAAAAATGTTCTTACGATTGATACGCCTGTGTATTACGATTTTGCGAAAGTACGTTCAAAAATAGAAGCTCTTGAATCGGATAAAAGCGGTCCTTTTTATGGAAAGTTTGCCCGATTTTTGGTACAGCTCGATACAAAATTAAATGACCCGCGTTATGATTTTATGTTTAAACCCAGACTTTTTATTCACTCTGCATCGTTTTCAGAATTGTTGACAAAGATGTTTGGACCTAATGAGGGAGCAAGAGTCACAATAATGGATATGAGTGGTGTTCCGTTTGACATTGTGAATACAGTCGTTTCTTTGATGGCAAGATTAGCATTTGACTTTAATTTTTGGAATATTAACCGCCGTGAATGTCCGATTCTCCTCGTATTTGAAGAAGCACATAATTATTTATCAACACATGCGGAAGGAACACAGGCTGCAAGACGCACTGTAGAGCGCATCGCTAAAGAAGGTAGAAAGTATGGTGTAAGCTGTATGATAATAAGCCAAAGGCCCTCGGATATTTCTGAAACGATTTTATCTCAATGCAACAACTTTGTAGTAATGCGTCTCACAAATCCGATGGATCAGAATTATGTATGCCGGCTCGTTGCAGACACATATCCCGGTCTCGAAAACCTTCTTCCTTCGCTTCGTCAAGGAGAAGGATTATTTGTCGGAGATGCAGTTCCTATGCCTTTACGGATTCAGATTGACCGGCCAGATCCAGAACCGGCAAGTGCGGATATACAATTTTTTGATAAATGGAAACGTAAAAATGAACCGACAAATGTCGGTGAAATAGTAAGACGTTGGTGGTATCAAGAACGGTATTAGTATAAATGTATTTAGTACAATACCGAATATTAATGAATTACAAACGTAATAATATTAACAATAATGTTTAGTTAGTGTGACTGATCAACAAGTTATGACTACAACACCGAATTCATCCGAAGAAATTCGAATGGAAGCCAATCACATTTTAAAAGTGGTTGATCAAGCAATTAAAGCTGGATATTTAGATGAGGCAAAGGAGCATCTTGACAAAGCAAAGAAGATTGATCCGACCAATGCGTATATTTACGCATTCCAAGAGAGAATTTCTTTTTTGAAAGAGGAAGCCGCAAAGAAAAAAACTTCAGCATCTAATCGCGGAGCAATGGAGGAAGCAGCAAGAGCAAAACTCGATGCAGACCGCCAGCGAGCAGAAGAAGAAAGGTTAAAAAGAGAAGATGCTAAAGTGAAACAATTAGAAGAATGGCATCAAAAACAAATTGAAGCAGAAAAACGACATCAGGACGAATCATTACGTGCCGATAAGGAGCAATCAGTATCGAATCCAAAATTTGCTTCCTCGCCGCCAGAAAAAGTGCCTAACGTTCCAATAGAACAACCTCGAAAAATTGAAAATGTGCCGCAGCAAAAACCTGTACCTGTGGCAACAAAACAAAATGAACCGGCGGCGAAAACGACGGATCAAGCTCACGATATGTACAAACGAGTGCTGTTGCTTGCTTGGGCAGATGGTGCAATCTCGCCTGAAGAAGAAAGTCAGCTTAGGGATTTACGAACATCACTTCGTATTACTATGGAAGAGCATACGCAGCTTGAGTTAGAAGCCAAAGAAGAATCTTATGCGCATGCATTCACGCTTGTTTGGACTTCCGGGATGAATGCGAGGGAGCGTTCGGCTGTTATTAATGAACTCCGGCAAAAGTACCATGTTTCATCAGAAGCACATTCAAGAGTTGAGTCAAAAGTTTTAACGGAATTTGGTCAACACCAGAATAAACCGACACTATATGTCATTGATGACGACGAAAGTACTCTTGGAATGATTGTACGAGTGCTCGAAGGCGGTGGATTTGCTGTACAGGCTTTCAACACTTCCGATGAAGCGCTTGCCGGACTTAAACATGACATGCCCGATTTGATTGTCTCAGATATCAATCTCGAAACTTCAACAATTGGCGGATTTTCATTCTATGAAAAAGTCCGACAGATGCATCATCTAAGTCATGTGCCATTTATTTTTCTAAGCGGAATGGTTGATGAGGGTATGATAAGATATGGAAAAGGTTTAGGTGCCGATGATTATTTGACAAAGCCTTTTTCCGGCGAAATGCTTCTCGATACAATCAAAGGGAAATTAAAACGTTATAAACAATTGAAAAGTAATTAGTATAGAACGCTCAATCAGATATAAGGAGCAATGCCATGTTTGACATATTTAATAGATCATTACAAGCTACGCTAATTAGGAGATTTATCATTCCTTTGCTGGCAATTTCTCTTTTCGGGATAATTTATTATGCGATCAACCAGAAAGCGGATGGACGCGCCGCATCTGAACAAAATGCAATGTTACTTGCAGAAACACTATCATTTTCGGTGGGAGCTGGATTAAATGATGGTAATTTTGATCTTGTTCAAACGTCTTTTAATTGGGCAAAAGGAGATGCCGCTGTTACATTTGTTTTAATTCTAGATGAATCAAATAAAACAATTATTGAACACAATCCGCGGCAGATAGCTTATGATTTAACGACACTCATGAAACGTGAAGCATTTGATGATGCTAAAGATATTGTTGTGGCGATGCATCCAATCGAATATAAAAACAGGAAGTTAGGAACAACGATTGTTGGCGTAACTATGGAACCGGTTCTTGAAAGCATCAATAAACAAATACTTTTATCTGCAGCTATCAATCTAATAATTCTCATAATTGGAATAGCGTATGTTATCCTATTTTCTCGAGTGTTAGTCAGAGATATAAAGGCTGTGCAGGTAAGCATCGATAATGCGGATTTAAATACACAATTTAATTCGATGAGGCAGGATGAAATGGGTCAACTACAACACTCATTCGATCAATTTGTCGGGTCTATCCGCGATACATTACTTCAAGTATCAGAAACTGCCCTTTCAGTTGCGAGTGCAAGTGCTGAAATAAGTTCAAGCACAGAAGAGATGGCAGCAGGGTCTCAGGAACAAACCACGCAATCCGAAGAAATAGCAAGAGCGGTTGAGCAAATGGCAAAAAGTATAGCGGTGAATTCGGAAAATGCAGGTGAAACTGCGCATACAGCAGAACAGGCTAAAATCGCTGCCGAGCAAGGCGGAAAAGTTGTAACAGATACGGTAAGTGAAATGAAACAGATTGCGAATGTTGTCCGAGAATCGGCTGGTACAATTCAAAATCTTGGTAAATCAAGCGATCAAATTGGCGAGATAATTGGTGTGATAGAACATATTGCCGATCAAACAAATCTGCTGGCTCTTAATGCAGCAATCGAAGCGGCGAGAGCAGGTGAACAGGGCCGTGGGTTTGCAGTAGTTGCCGATGAAGTGAGGAAATTGGCAGAACAAACCACTAAGGCGACAAAACAAATTGCCGGCATGATTCAGCAAATACAATTTGACAGTCATGGTGCGGTCAGTGCAATGGCGAATGCTACAAAACAAGTAGATGCAGGGATTTTATTAGCAGACCGGGCTGGAGCGTCATTGCAGGAAATCGTTCAGACCTCACAAAAAGTTACAGACATGGTCACACAAATCGCAGTTGCCAATGAGGAGCAATCGAGTACAAGTGAGCAGATCAGCAAGAACATGGAAGCCATTGCAACGGTTACTCAACAAACAGCTTCAGGCACTCAACAAATCGCTCGTTCAGCTGAAGATCTTAATCGATTGACGGAAGCCCTTCAACAGCTTGTCAGTCAGTTCAAATTATCATCGCAAAAAGAACAAGAGGCATTTTCATTATCTTCACAGAGATCATATGAATCGAGGTCACGATCAAAATATGCGAATAGAGAAAACTCGTCGCTGCCTGCCATTCATAGAAATCTGGCAGAAAAATAAAAAGAAGTTGCTGCGTTCTTGTTAAGAAATGACGGATTTTAAAAAACTTTATACTAATAAAAGGATGGAAATATTATGAAAAACAAAATAGTCTTTCTCTTCTGTATAATCTTTTTGAGCTCCGGTTTGGTTTTATCACAGACCAGCGATAAAAAGGTAAGTATGAAGAATATTAAGATAGGAGTTATAGGAAAAAGCCAATCAAATCCTGTATTTATAGCCGCATATTCTGGAGCTCGAGTTGCTGCAAAAGAAATCGGGGCTAAATATGGTGTGCAGATTAGTATCGATTGGCAGACACCGCAGAATGAGAATCCTAAGGAACAAGCTCAAGCTATTGAACGGCTTTCTCATTCTGGTGCAGCTGGAATTGCCATTGCTTGCAGTGATGCAAATATATTAACTTCTCCAATCAACGATGCAGTGAATCTTGGTACACAAGTAGTTTGCTTTGATGCTGATGCACCAAAAAGCAAAAGGTTTGCATATTATGGCACCGATGATATGGAATTTGGCCGCATGATATTGAAAGAGTTGGCTCAGCAAATGAATGAAAAAGGCGTTATAGCTATGATTGCTGGTAATAAGAACGCGCCGAATCTTCAGCGACGGGTTCGCGCAGTTACTGAGGAATTAAAAAATTATCCTTCGATAAAGCTTCTTCCAAATGGAGTTTTTTACCATGAGGAAATTGCAGAAAAAGCGGCTGAGGTAGTTGCTCGAGCACAAAAATTGAATCCTCAAATTGGTGGATGGGTTTTCGTTGGCGGGTGGCCTCTTTGGACAAAAAATGCTATTAAATGGAGCCCGGGTAAAGTTAAAATTGTCGCTTGCGATGCCCTGCCCGATGAATTAGAATATGTAAAAAGCGGGCATGTACAAGTTCTCATTGCGCAAGGTTGTTTTATGTGGGGCTATAAGTCAGTTGAACTTTTAATTAACAAGATACTTATGAACCAATCCCCTAGCGAAGAAATTATTGCAGCACCGTTAACGCGAGTAACGAATGAGAATTTAGACGAATGGTCGTTGAATTGGAAGAAATGGCTGCTAAAGGAAGCAGTCAATCGATGAAGAAATTTAGCATTCAAAGGATCGGCGAAATATCATCGTAGATTTTTTTCCTGTGATTTTAAGAAAATTCTGTAAATCTTAGAAATTAGTGTTCACCTGATGCTGTAGAATTATGTCACAGTTGCAAAGGAAATAATATTATGAGACACAGAATTATTTTTTTATTCTGCGTTTTACTTTTTTGCTTTGGATTGATTTATGCTCAAAGAAGTGGAAATGTTTCTCATCAAAAGAAAGTTACTATTGGAATGATCGGAAGAACTGCCGATAGTCTAGTTTCTATTGCATCATATTCAGGTGCTCAATTGGCAGGGAAAGAATTAAGTATAAAGTACAATATTGATATTGTTATTGATTGGCAGACTCCTGCAGTGGAAAATGTAGAAGAACAAGCGAAAACATTAGAACGTTTTTCTCGGTCAAAAGTTGACGGCATTGCAATCGCGTGTTCCGATGCAAACTATCTTATTCCGACGATCGATCAAGCGGTTGGAAATGGAATACCAGTTATATGTTTTGATTCAGACGCCCCGAAAAGCAAGCGATTTGCGTATTGCGGTGCAGACGATGTCGAATTTGGTAAAATGCTTATTAAGGAGATAGCAGCCGAATTGAAAGGGAAAGGAGTTATTGCTATACTTGCCGGGAATAAAAATACATTGAGACAACAAAATCGTATGCAAGGATTGAAAGATGAAATAAAAAAGTATCCCAAAATAATTCTTTCTCCTGAAAATATTTATCATAATCTTGAAATACCTGAGCAGGCAGCGGAAACTATAACTCTTGCACAACAAAGAAATCCAAATATTCAAGGCTGGGTCTTTTTAGGTGGTTGGCCGCTTCTTGTTAAAAATAGCATTAAATGGAATCCGGGAGAAATAAAAGTAGTAGCCGGAAATGCAGTTCCAGCCGAACTAGATTATTTAAAAAGCGGTTACGTTCAAAGTCTTGTAGGAATTAATTGTTTTCAAATAGGATATAAAACGATTGAAATACTTCTTAGTAAAATACTCAAGAATAAATCACCGGATAACCCTCTTGTATATTCAACGATTACTGTTGTTAAAAGAAATAACGTAGATGAATGGTCTCTCAATTGGAAGAAATGGCTGCTCAAAGAGACAAGTAACCGCTAAAGAACTGCCTTTCTATTGAAAATTAAACTTTTCAAATTTATGTAATCACATTTTTGTTTGCCTAAAAATATAATTCCAGCATAATTCCTGCCGGTTTCAAAATTTATGTGCATTAGAATAAATCCCTTACCATAAATCGACTCAGGGATAGTGAAAACGAACTTCTTCCGATTTTATTGCAGGGTTATTTTAAAAATTTTCAATATTTTAAAGTAAGCAAATCTGATTAATTAGCTATTTTAGGTTCTGCCTCAAGTGTTAGCCACTTATATCTTTGAAATATTGAAAGTTGCCGACAACGGAACATATTGAAAACATTGAAGAAAAATGATTTTTATATTGACATTTGATTGAAAAACAACATATATTTCAGCATAGTTAGTTTGATAGAAGTGCAGCAAATATAAGTTCTCGCTTTTTCAGGTTTTAGTTTACTAAACAAATCACAAATAAATAATTATTTAAAAAGGGACACCTATGGGAAAAGCAATGACGAAAAGCCAGATTGCAGCTCATCTTGCCAGCAAGTTTGAGTTGAAGAAGAAAGATGCTGTGGGGATATTAGAAGAGATTGCAGCTTTAGCGTATAGGGAAGCTAGAAACTCTTTTACTATACCTGGAATTGGTAAATTGGTTCTGGTTGATCGTAAAGCCCGTATTGGACGGAATCCGGCTACCGGGGCACAAATAAATATACCTGCAAAAACGGTAGTTAAGTTCCGCGTTGCAAAAGCTGCAAAAGAAGCGGTTCTTGCTCAACAATAAAATCAGGATTAAGCTTACAAATAAAGGCGCCGAGATAGAAATTCTCGACGCCTTTTTTCTATCCATAAACAACTTCTGAATAAGCAATTGAATGCTATTTTCTTTTCATTTATGACAATTGAAAACATTTAAAAGTTTTTGCACAGATTGGTTGAAATTTGGATAAGGTAATTACAATGAATGACATATATTCAAAGACCGGCAAAACGCTCTATCTAAATATTATTTGGCACCAACATCAACCTTTATATCTTGATCCAGAATCAGATCAACTCCAGGGTCCTTGGGTGCGTACACACGGAACCAAAGACTATTATGATATGGCAGCCATACTTGAAAAATATCCGAATATTCATTTTACGGTTAATTTGACTTCATCACTGCTTTCACAATTACAGACGTTCTATGTCGAACGTTTGGCGCCATTTGTAGATGTAAAGAAAAATCATGTGAACGCAAAAAAATATTTTGCAAAATATGGAGGCAAAACAGACCCATGGATAGATCTTGCGCTTAAGCCGGCGGCTCAGTTCAATGATCAGGATTTTAAATACCTGCTTTCAAATGTTTGGAATGCATTCGGCGTGAGCGAAATAATCATTGCAAGATTCCCGGAATATAAATTATTGAAAGAAAAATATTCTCAAGTAGGCAGAGACGGATTGTCCGAGCAGGAGATTCGTGAAATTAAATTCTGGTTTTTCCTTGCATCGTTCGATCCGGATTTTCTTGAGCAGCCGCAGAAACTTGCGACAGGTGTATCAATAAATCTCACAGATATTATTCAGAAAAATACAGATGGAACATATACTCTTAAAGAAAAAATTACTGAAGAAAGCTGTAACCGCATCGTTGCAGAAACATACAAAATTCTTGCAGCTATTATTCCTATTCATAAGAAGTTGATGTATCATCCTAATACAAATAAAGGGCAGATTGAAGTGCTGACGACGCCTTATTATCATCCCATTTTGCCTTTGATTTATGATTCGGATCTCGCTAAACTATGCCAGCCGAATGATGCTATGCCGTTGAGATTTCATTACCCCAAAGATGCCGAGGTGCAAGTTGCGAAAGCCGTGAACAAGTTTAAGAAAACATTTGGGACGAAGCCGACCGGCATGTGGCCTGGCGAAGGATCTGTGGCTCATGATATTATTCCGGTCTTTGCCCACCAAGGAATTCGATGGATAGCAACCGACCAGAAAATACTCGAACGTTCAAAAACAGGAGCAAATTCTTGCTTCTATCCGTATACAATTATTCCAGAATATGATTCGAAAGTGAATGATGCCGTTGTAATTGTTTTTAGAGAAACGGAGCTTTCCGATAAGATTGGATTTGTTTATAAAAATTATCAAGGAGAAGATGCGGCAGACGATTTTATCCGTGAAGTCCTGAAATATGTACCTGAAGAAAGCGGACAAGATCGATTACTAACCGTCATTCTTGATGGAGAGAATGCATGGGAGTGGTATCGGTACGATAACGATGGAAAGACTTTTCAAAATGCGCTTTATCGAAAACTTTCCACATTATTCGAAACGCGGCAAGTTATTACTACAACTGTTACAGAATATATTTGTGGCAACCCGAAAAGAGATATACCGGCTCATGCAATTGAAACATTTCCAAAGATTGAGTGGCTGTATCCTGGTTCATGGATTAATGCAAACTACGATACTTGGATTGGAGAAGATGAAGAAAACAGAGCCTGGGAATATTTGCTTACAGCCAGAAAAGATTTAGAAATTTCCGGCGTTATTCAGCCGGATCCAAAGAAACCAGTACCAAGAGAGAAAACAAAAGCATGGTATGCATATAGAGCCTGGGAATCAATGTACGCTGCAGAGGGCTCAGATTGGTTTTGGTGGTACGGCACAGATCAAAATGCTCCTGCTGGAGATAAACCATTCGATCTCGCTTTCATAGCTCATCTTAAAAATATCTATAAGTTTGCAAAGTTTGCTGGCGGAAAAATGCCGAAGCGAGAATTTAAGCCTATCACATTTGATTCTGGTCAAGCAAAAATTAAACAAACACAAGGCACAATGGCGCAAAGCCAACAGGATTTAGTTACTGTGGTCTTTCAATGCGATGCTCGCGGTATGTATGTGCGTAAATCTCTTTATATCGCGGGGAATCATGAGGAATTAGGAAATTGGATTCCGAATAAAATAAAATTATATAACGACGGCACGCACGGAGATACGATTGCCGACGACAGCATTTGGGCTGTCGAAATCAAATTGCCGGCTGGTGCCGAGATAGAATATAAATATACAAACAGCGGAGCAATGGGAAATTGGGAGCCGGGCGAGGAATTTCCATCGTTCAACCGAAAAATTAAAATTGAAAAAACAGAAACAGGCAAGTTATTTGTACAAGACAGGTTTGGGATGTTTTAAATGAATTGCAAAAAACAGGAAAGATTTCTTTGATAAAATATTTTTTTAATACAATTTTTATTATCACACTCGTTTCATTTTCAATTTCTTTTTGGGGATGTACAAAAAAGAAATATGCTGAAATGAATGCACGCCCGAGCGCAGAATGGGTGAAAAATGCAGCTATATACGAGATTAATCTTCGTTCTTTTTCAAAAGATGAATCATTTAAAGCGCTTGAAGCACAAATTCCAGAATTGAAGAGGCAAGGTTTTACAATTATCTCATTGATGCCTATTCACCCTATCGGCGAATTGAATAGAACAGGAAAATTAGGGAATTTAAACGCGGTAAAGGATTTCTATGCAGTGAACAGGGAATTCGGCACGCTTGAAGATTTTAAATCTTTAGTCAACACAACTCATCAACAAGGTTTGAAAATTATTATTAATCTCGTTGCCAGTCAAGCCGCATGGGATAATCAACTTCTATTGGAACATCCTGATTGGTTTGTTCATAATGAAGAAGGTGCAATTGTATCGCGCAATTACGAATCGAGCGATGCTGCGCAAATAGACTATAACCAGCACGAACCGCGCAAATATATGATTGCGATAATGAAATTCTGGATTCAGAAAATCGGCATAGACGGTTTTCAGTGCGCGTTAGCGGAATTGCTGCCTGTAGATTTCTGGGAAGTTGCCAGAAACGAATTGGATAAAATTAAGCCGGTGATTATGATTTCAGAAAGCGCGCTTCCCGAGCATCACATCAAAGCATTTGATCTAACCTGTTCATGGAATATAAATGATGCAATTGCGAACATCGTTAATGGCTCAATTCCTGCATCTGCCTTATATGATTCTTTAACAATGGAATTATTAAAATTTCCAAAAGGGTCGCTGCACATACGTTTCGATTTAAAGCGCGGTAAGAATAAAGAAAATAATCCAAATATTGAAGAACAAGATTCGCTGAGCGAAAAGATGGCTGCGATTCTTGCATTCACACTTCCGGGTGTTCCGCTGATTTGTGTTGACAATCAAGATAGAAACAATCGTCAATTAAATCTATTCAACAAATTTCATGAAGATTTAAGCATGCTTCGCCGAAATCATCCCGCATTACAGTACGGCTCGTATTTGAACGCACAAAATTCTGCAAGTTCACATATATTTTCGTTCATTCGTTATTCGGGCAAAGATTCTGTTCTTATTGTTATTAATTTTGCCGATGAAAAATTAAAAACGGAAATCCAAATGCCAGCAGGTTCATCCTTATCGTGGAAGGATCATTTTTCAGGCATCAGTGTCAAAGTCAATGGCTCGCAATTAAGTACGGCAATTTTGCCGTTAGGTTTTTTAATTCTCGTGCCATCTTCTGAAAAGGAAATATTATGAAGTCTTTCACTGAGTATCTCTGGTTCAACACAAAAAAGCATCGGGAGTACATCAATATAACTTCCGAAGTGGAACAGATTCTTGCAAAGAGCGGAATCAAAGAGGGAATGATTCTTGTATCGGCTATGCATATTACAGCCGGCGTTTATATTAACGATGCGGAATCAGGGTTGATTCAAGATATTGATGCGTGGCTTGAAAAGCTTGCACCGTTTAATCAAGATTACCGGCACCATCGCACGGGAGAATCGAACGGTGATTCGCACTTAAAAAGTCTGCTTATTCATCATGAAGTTATACTTCCCGTTACAGATGGTAAATTAGATTTTGGGCCATGGCAGCAAATCTATTACGCCGAATTTGACGGCCAGCGGCGGAAACGCGTAATTGTTAAGGTAATGGGTGAGTGATTAAATAAAAAAATGCAATTAAGAACAATGCCCAAAAAAACAAAACATATAGTCGAGTATATTTTTTTCCGGTGTTTCGGTTTCGTTGTTAGATTACTGCCGGTAGCTATTGTCCACAAAATTGGTTTTTCAGTTGCTCGATTAGCGTATCCGATATTAAAATCACGCAGAGAAGTAGCACTAAGAAATTTACATAATGCCTTTCCGGAAATGGATTTGAAAAGGCGGGAGCAAATTGCTTTTCATTCATTCCAAAATATCAGTGCAACATTTATTGAATTGCTCTGGTCGCAGAATTATACAAGAGAAGGAATCAAGCAGAGGATAAGCATTGATAATCTTGATTTGCTAGAAAAACTTTTGGAAAAGAAGAAAGGTATAGTTTTTCTTTCAGCACATTTTGGCAGCTGGGAAATAGCGGCTCATGCGATTTCAGTATATACCGGTGCTGCTGTAAGCGCCATTGCGAAATCCCAATCTAATATTTTTGTTGACCGCTTTATCAATCAGTGGCGGGAATTGTTTGGCGTCAAAGTCGTCCCGATGGGTGTAAGTGTTCGAGAAATTATACGGACGCTTCATCAGGGAGGGATCATTTTTCTTGTTGCTGACCAAACAGCTCCGAAGGAAAGTGTTTCGGTTGATTTTTTTGGCCGTCAAGTGCCCACATTCGAGGGCCCGGCGGTTTTTTGTTTAAAGACAGGTGCGCCTATTGTTTTAGGTTGTGCGGTACGGCAAGAAAATGGAAATTACAAAATGCGCCTGATGCATTTACCGAGTGATGACTTAACAGGTTGCTCGGATAAAAATGTTCTTGAGCTGACTCAGCGGCAGGTACGTATGACCGAGGAAATTATCCGGCAATACCCGGAACAATGGATGTGGATGCACAAACGATGGAAACATGTTCCGGATCGAGCGGAGATAAGTTAGTGGCAGAGTCGTTTAACAAAATTTTAATTATCCAAACTGCATTTATTGGCGACGCGATTCTCACACTGCCTTTAATTCAAACCCTTAAATTAAATTATCCGCAATCTTTAATTGATGCAGTCGTAATTCCTCGGGCAGCGGAAATATTTTCTAATCATCCCGCCATCTCCAATGTTATTCAATATGATAAACGCGGAAGAGATAAAGGAATAAAAGGCTTATGGCGACTTAAAATCAAACTTGACGCGCAGAATTATGATTTGGTTATTGTTCCCCATCGTTCTATACGAAGCGCGCTTTTAACCTGGCTGCTGAAACCGAAAGTCAGTATTGGGTTCGATAAAAGTGCAGGGCGCGCGCTGTTCAAAAAAATTATTCATTATAATTCTTCATCGCATGAGATTGAACGAAATCTTTCATTGTTAAGTCCGTTAGAACTATCCACTGTTAATATCGATTTGCCGAAGCTTTATCCATCATTTCAGGATGAGAAAATTATCGATTCGATTTTTGAAGAATATGAGTTAAATCAGTATAAAAATATTTTAGCAGTATCACCTGGCACAGTGTGGAATACTAAGCGCTGGCCTGTGGACAGGTTTGCAGCTGTTTGTAAAAATATTGCATCCGAAAAAACTTCTATTATTCTTATCGGGGGAAAAGAGGATGAAATATTATGCAAAGAAGTGATGGAGATTGCGAAATCAAAAAATGTTTTCAGCACAGCAGGCAAGTTGACGCTGCTGCAATCCGCTGAATTGACTCGTCGATGCAAGGTATTAATTTCAAACGACAGCGCACCGATGCACATTGCAGTCGCTGTTGGAACTCCAGTCGTCGCAATCTTCGGCGCAACAATTCCTGAATTTGGTTTTGCACCGCGGGGGCAGCATGATATCGTAGTAGAAACGAGTGGACTTAAATGCCGCCCGTGTTCAATCCATGGCGGTAAAGTGTGTCCAGTAAAGACATTTGAATGTATGCTTTCAATTACACCGGAAATTGTTATGAACAAAGTGAAATCATTTTTAACAGAAAACTGAAATAAAACGTACTTTTAGCTGCATTGCAGTTCATAATTTTCTAAAACTTAATATATTATTTTATTAAAATATTTATGTCGCATCGTTTCCAATGATTATTGTGTCCAGGAGAATGTGAATGAAATTTATTCTAACATTTCCATAATTTATTGTTGAAGGAGTTCGCATGAAAACAACTTTTGTTGTTTGTGTCGCATGCATCTGCGGCTTCATTATAAGTTTTGCACAGCCGAAACCTGCCGATGCTGCGGTAATTATTAATCAAAGTACGCTCAACGGATTTTTAAACGCCATTGGGCCAATCAGCGGCAAGGACAATTATAATGTTCTCGGATCGAAGGGGGAATATACGTGGACACTTCGGAATGCCCGCATCGAGTTTCGTCCAGATCAAGCGCGGTTCATAGCTGATGCGAGTATCAAAGTTGGACCATTTTCTTACGGTTCTCAAGCGGCTGGAGATGTCGAAGTTCTTTATCATCCTGAAACAAACCGGATCTCGATAAAAGTTTTGCATGCAATATTCGAAGTGTACCTAAAAGTTTTCGGGGCGAAAATACATATAGCAAATATAGATGCCGCGAGATTTTACAAGCCGGAATTTGAATTTGCCGGGCCGCAGCCGATTCAGGCGAGTGTAGATGTTGCGCTTCCAGACGGATATAAGAAAACGATCTTCATCAAGCCGATTTCTCAAAATCTCCATATTGAACAAGATCGGATTGCCGTCACATCCATGCTTGCTTTCTCGGATCAACCGATTCCTTAGGTGTATAAGTAAAATTATGAAAATATTTCGATGAAATAATTTATAACTTTAGATAAGAAGAATTCTATCTTGTGATAAATGTTGTACATCAGACGCAGTGTTTATATAAAGAAAAGAAGTCAATGGTCTCGTGAACTTTGAAGTGTCTTCTCGAAGGCGCGTAATGGAAAATTGGCTTCGATGCACTCTATGATGCGGAACTATTCAGCCAACTGTAAACGCAACTTATGTTTTTTGCAATAGGAAAACATTGAAAGAAGCGGGGGAGGAATATGAAGGATAGGTCGGATTAATTTCAAAGATTGAATCGGGACTTAGCTGCTAAAATTATGACGATAGAAGTCTAATTCCTGTTGTTATAAGTAAGAATGAAATAAATGATTCAACAATCTGCACTAACATTGTAGCTTTTGTGAACGCATTCATTGGAAAGTATCCAAGCGAACACTCTTTATACTCATTTTCATATACTGTTTCACAGCTTCTCGATAAGTATTCGTGGAATTTATATCGAGATTCACCGTTGAATATTTTCAAATGTTCACTAACTTATAAAAAGTTATTTTCCTCGTTGAGATGCAGTGCATTATATATTTACTTGCTGTATGTTATTCTCTTAAACAATAATTTTATATAAGGAGCTAATATTATGGCGAAAAAAAATGCAAAAATAATTGTAAAAAAATATCCGGGCGCGGAAAAACATGAAATTACTTTGGATGAAGCCAAGCTTCATATAAAGCGCCACAAGGAAAACCCAATCCATCCTAACCTTCATGGCGGCTCGTTCGACCGCGGTGCAATTGATAAAATTCTTGCACAGCGAGGGTGCAAAGGTTTGCGATATTATCATGGGCGCGATGAGGATGGTAAACCTAATTTGGTTCTTGTAGGCGTTGATAAAGCTGGAAAAGATATGACTGCAAGTATTATGGAAAGAAGTGGATTTTGTCCGCCGTATTGCGATGAAACAAGCGAACTCTTGAAGGCATAAAATATTTATGTATTATAATTTTTTAATAATGTATGCCACTCAAGCTTTTGTTTGCGTTATAGGATTTATAGGATTTAAAAAATACAAACAGCTTATATTGCCCTTAAAAATTCTTGAGTGGTATATTATTAGTTCAATTATAACAGACTTTTTATTAGACATAATGATCTATAAAATAGTTCATACTTATTTAATAGGTCAGTGTTTTGCTGTGATTGAATTATTATTTTTCTCGTGTATTTTTTATTTATGGCGAACAAGCAAGCGAAATGGATTTTTGGTTTGGGCTGGATTTGTTGCCTATTTGCTAATATGGATAATCGGAAAATTTACTTTTGAACCGATTACAGGATGGGATAATTATTCTGAACCTATTGCTCAACTCATTCAAATCGGTTTTGGAGGTTGGATATTATTGAGAATTGTAAAAGAAACAAATATTGTTTTAAAAAAAGATATTCGTTTCTGGGTTCTATCGGGAATAGTTTTATATGCAACAGCCACATTCTTCCTTTTCGGATTTTTTACTCCAATGTTGATATCAAACCGAAAATTGCTTAAAGCAATCTGGCCATTCAACGACCTGTTTATTGTTATCCAATACTTTTTCTTCCTTCGTGCCTTTTTATGTAAACCGGCACCTGCAGGCAATACCTTGGAATGACCTTCCGAAGGACTTATTAGATCTGCAGTGTTCTTCGGAATGTAGCATTAGGTTTATATTGAAACCCTTTGCAAGATTGCGTATTATTAAATGTTATGTTTGATACCGCTATAAATATTTTATGGACAATCATAATTGGAACATTTGTTCTTCTCATGCTCGCCGTGGGATTTATAATGGCAATTGTTCAAAGCAAACGCAGGGAAATGATTGCCAAACAACACGAGCTTGAAGAGCTTGCTAAAAGCGAGCTTAAATACCGCAATCTTTTTGAGAACTCGCTTGCCGGAATGGTGCGTTTATCAAATTCATGGGATGTATTGGATGCAAATCATGCTTTATTAGAAATGTTAGGTGTGAAAACTCAGGGAGAAGTAAAACAAATACTTGAAACAATCTCAACGGCAGAACGAAATTACATTCTTACAACACTTACAAAACAAGGCACAATTAAAAATTTTGAAGTCGCAATTCAGCGTTCCGACAAAACAGAAGCATCAATATCTTTTTCTGGTGCTTTATTTTCTGAGGAAGGATATATCGAGGGCGTTCTGATTGATGTGACCGAACGGAAACGATTAGAAGCGAAACAACTGCACGCGCAGCGTATGGAAAGTATTGGTGTGCTGGCAAGCGGTATGGCTAATGATTTGAAGAATCTATTGGCACCCGTGAAGATAGCAGCAGAGTTGTTACAACGAAAATACGAAGATCAAAAGAGTCAATCTATGCTGGCATCAATTGGGCAAAATGCTGAATACAGCATCAATCTTGTCCAGCAAGTGCTTGCTTTTGTTCGGGGGGCGGAAGGACAGTATGTGCCTCTGCAAGCAGCAGACCTCATGCGTAAAGTTCTTTCTGCAATTCAGGAAACTCTGCCTCCTAAAATTGAGATTGAAAACAATCTTCTAAACAATCCAGCCATTGTGCTTGGCGATGAAACGCAGCTTCGGCAAGTATTGGTGAATTTAATTTTGAATGCAAGAGATGCTATGCCTGAAGGCGGCCATCTTACCGTTGCTATTACTTGTGAATATGTGAGTAAAGAAATGGCTGAAACAATTCCAAGTGCTGTCGAAGGATCTTTTGTTGTTTGGTCCATTAGCGATACGGGAGTCGGTATTCCTTCAGAAAACATCGAAAAAATATTTGAACCATTCTATACAACAAAAGAAATCACTAAAGGAACAGGATTGGGCTTATCAATTGTTTCTGGAATTATAAAAGGCCACAAGGGCTTTATAAAAGTTGAAAGCGTTATAGACAAAGGAACAACATTCCATGTATATCTTCCTGAAGCAAAAGGATATAAGCCGTTATCAGAGATATGATCCAAATATATTCATAAATCTTCGTCAATTTTTTTTAGTCTAAACATCATTACCTTGACAGTGCTACTATAATATAGTGTTTCATTCTTTAGTTTGAGAAATAATGATATTGAAAAGCTATAAATGAAACAAAAATCATTTCTGTCTCGTATAAACTTTCATTATTAGTGAAGAATTAAATGATTGGAAGGGGAGGTGATGACGGGACTTTTTATTAAATGATTTTTAAGAGGGTATTCTGATCCTCCAATATTGATATCTGAAAAATTTCAAATGCAGACATTAAGGGAAAATTTCTATTATCGTTGTAATAACATTTTTTCAAACCAGTTAAAGAAAAATTGGGTAGTATTCCCCACAACCTTAGCGATTGAACATAAGTCTAATACATCATCAAAAAAACGCAATGAACAAAGTAAAATATATTTTTCTGATGATATTGGCAGGGTTTGTATTGGGCTTTGCCAGTACGCCTGAGTTTGTAAAACAGCTTATTGCTGTTCGTACAAATGAACCAATTAAAATTGATGGTATACTTTCCGAATCAGTCTGGCAGCGTCCCGGTTGTACAGCTTTTTTCCAGCAAGATCCAAACCAGGGACAACCCGCATCTGAATTGACAGAGGTATGGCTCGCGTATGACGATGAGGCGTTGTACATCGCGGCATGCATGCATGATTCACATCCGGATTCCATTATTGCCCGGCTCGCACGGCGCGATAACGATGTTGGGTCCGATCTTTTCGCTGTGGGTATTGATTCATATCATGATAAACGGAACGGTTATTACTTCATTGTATCGGCAGCAGGCACGTTGCAGGACGGAATTCTTTATAACGACGATTGGAGCGATGGAAGCTGGGATGGAGTATGGGAAGCAAAACCACTTATCACTTCTGATGGATGGTGCGTTGAGATGAGGATTCCATTTTCCCAACTACGGTTCGAAGAGAAGGATAAATATGTATGGGGCATTGACTTTGAACGTGTCATAGGAAGAAAAAAAGAACAGTCATATCTCGTTTATACTCCTCGTAATGAAAGCGGATCTGTTTCTCGTTACCCCGATCTCATCGGTATTGAACATATTAAACCTCCTACACGGTTGGAAGTTACTCCATATATTACAGAACGAGCAGAATATGCCCAACACGATGCTGGCGATCCGTTTAATACTGGATCTAAATATACTTCGGCGGTCGGTGCAGATTTAAAATGGGGTTTAGGTACAAACTTAGTTCTTGAAGGGACAATAAATCCGGATTTTGGGCAAGTGGAAGTCGATCCCGCTGTAGTAAATTTAAGCGACGTGGAAACCTACTTCAACGAGAAACGCCCCTTCTTTCTAGAGGGAATGAATATTTTTTCATTCGGACAGGGAGGCGTAAATAACTATTGGAACTTTAACTGGTCATCGCCAAGTCTGTTTTACAGCCGCCGCATTGGTCGTACACCGGAGCGTGTTTTGCCGAATTACGATTATGCAGATGTTCCGCTCGGAACGCATATACTTGGTGCAGCAAAAATCACCGGCAAAGTTGTTGACGGATGGAATGTGGGATTGATTGAAGCTGTTACAAAACGCGAGTATGCGCAATTGGATACTGCCGGTGCACTTTGGTCACTAGAAGTTGAACCGATGACATCTTATACAATAGCACGCGCTCAAAAAGATTTTAACGACGGCCATCAAGGCATCGGAATTTTGCTGACATCTGTGAATAGATTTTTTGATGATACTGATATTAAAACAGATGTTAATGAAGATGCTCAAGTTGCAGCAGTAGATGGTTGGACTGCATTCGATGCAGACAAAATGTATGTAATTTCCGGTTGGACTGCAGTCTCGAATGTTCAAGGCACTCGCGAGCGAATGATTAATTTACAGGAAAGTTCTTCACATTATTTTCAACGGCCTGATGCTCCTGAAGTTTCGTTAGATAGTTCTGCCACTTCAATAAAAGGATATGCAGGACGTTTTACTTTTAATAAACAAAAAGGAAATATGTTGCTCAATGCTGCGCTCGGATTCATCAGCCCAGGATTTGAATCGGACGATCTCGGATTTCTATCACGTACAGATGTAATCAATTATCATGTTGGTACCGGTTATAAGTGGAATGACCCGACGAAATATTATCGTTATTTTAACATCTATGGCACAGTTTTTAGTACATACGATTTCGGCGGCGATGCGACTTGGAGAGGCGTTTGGTGGGGCATCGATTATCAATTACCAAGCTACGATTACTTAGGTTTGTATTACGACTATGGATTTAAATCCTTTGATGATTTCCGAACACGCGGCGGTCCAAAAATGCTTAATCCTGTATGCTACGAATGGAATTTTAATTATTCCTCCGACAGTCGCAACAAGTACGTTTACGGAGCTTACTGGTATGCGTATGAAGGACATAATGGATTTTCTCATAATCTTAGTTTGTCCGTTACTATGCGTCCTGTCTCAAATATTTCGATTTCATTTGGTCCTGGATATGTACTCAACTCGGATCAGGCACATTGGATTGGCAACTATGATGATCCATTCCCAACAACAACTTATGGCGAGCGTTATATTTTTGCAGATTTGGTATATAAAGAACTCTCAGCTCAGATACGCATCGATTGGACCATTACACCGACATTAAGCTTCCAGCTCTTCGCACAACCATTAATTTCATCTGGGATTTTTACAAATTTCAAAGAATTTGTGCATCCTCGGTCGTTTGATTTCCTTGTTTTCGGCAAGGATGGTTCTACGATAACAAAAAATTTTAATTCTGATGGTTCACTCGGAAGCTATGATTTTGATCCTGACGGCAGCGGACCTGCTCAGTCTATAAATATTTCAAATCCAAATTTCAATTTTGTGTCTCTTCGGGGTGATGCTGTGTTGCGGTGGGAATATATGCCCGGTTCAACTCTGTATCTTGTATGGACACAAAGCCGTTCGGATAATTTAACAGACGGGACTTTTAATATGGGCAATTCGATTGATCGACTTGGCTGTGCTAAACCTGATAATATTTTTATGTTAAAACTCACATACTGGATTGGCGAATGGTGGTAGATATCTTCAGCAAGTTTTTATCAATTCTTATATTCTTTTAAAGCATATTCTGTTGCGTTAAGCAAAGCATCAGCGCTGACTGGCGATCCTGTCGCATTTATCATCCATAAATCCGGGGCAATACAACCGGCTTTTACAATTCTCTCTACTTCTTTCCCGATGTTTCCGCTTTTTTTAATCTGTTGTTCAATTTGGTGTGCTATTAAATATCCAATTGGATAATCTGGCAAATACATATAACTGTCAATCATATGCGAATAAATGGCAAGGAGAAGAATATCTTTCTTCTTGAATACAGGAGCATAATATTTATTCCAAATATTCTTTGCAATATCTATCGTAGCGGCTTTTAATTGAGCAGGAGTAATTGTTGGATGCTCGTACATCCAATGCCACACTTCCATATCTACTAATGCGACACCGGCAATCTCATACACTGACCAGAAATCATTTAATGTTTTCAATGCTTCGCCTTGAGAATCGGAGGTTGAGATTCCAAGCAAATCGAGATCATGCGCTTGAAAAACAAATGCGATTGCTTCAGTAAAAGCCGTGTTTGGTACTCCATTCAAAAAATAATGATCTATATCATTCATCGATAACGTTTGTTCTACATTATGTCCCATTTCATGCACTGCTATATTAAATCCCTTGTAATTCATTCCATTCTTTTCTACTCGTGTGCGTAAATGAGCGTGAGCAGATTTCATTCCCGCGCCCATAGCATGGCCAGAACCACGTGCTGGATCAACAATAATATTTTTGGCTATATACTCAGCTCGTTCTTTTGTAAATCCAAGTTTCACCAGCATGTTTGGGATGTCTGCTTTGTATGCATCGGCTGACGGATATTTCTTGGTTACAATTTCATCAAGTTGGGCTTCGGTATATTGCCCGCGAGAACGAAATCCGTCATACCAAATATCGAATGGCTCAAGCGGACGTCCGAGCCTTGATTCGATAATTGCCGCAATTTTTTGAATAAGCGGCAAACTTAATACAGATTCAAGCAGTTCTTTCACATGTGTTTCCGGAATTTCGCGATCCTCTTCAAATCGACGGGCGATAAGTGTCGGCGCAGTTGGTGAGTAAGGATCAAGTTTTGTTGAAGCGATGAATGTTTTTAGCAATGTTGCGTAACGAGTATCTGGTTCTGGAGCATTAGTGATTTTTACCGTTGTCTTCGCCTGTGCATCGACATCATTGACTGCTGCAGGTGTTACTTCGTTTGTAAACGGATTCCAGTCCACATTAGGATTGTTGATGACAATTTTCGGGATTGTCTGCGTTACAATGCGTTCCATCACCCGCTGAATCATTTTCTGTTTGGCGAGTCCGATTTTTTTATCGCTGTAATTTGCTTTCAGTTCGTCGCGTAAATTCCAATGTGAAAGCAATCGCAGCTTCGGTGGAAAAAGGCGTGCACCATTTATATCAATAAGATTATGCATATAAATGTTGTATTCGGAAATATATTGCTCCGCCTCTGATGAAATTTGAGAGATGTAAAGATTTACATCTGCAGGAATGCGTTTAGAAAATCTCTGTGCTAACCGCACTTCTGCCCATTGCCGCCGAGACCATTCAGCACCTTTCGTTAGACGTTCGTTAAGTGTTGTTAGTGGAAAATTAAGCAGAACAATAAATGCAAGTTTATTTTGGAAGAAATCATCCGTTATATGTGCACTAGCAGAATATCCAGCAAATGTTTCATCGAATGGATAAATAGTGCCGAGGTCGAGATCGGATTGCTGGCGGAATTCACGGCTTATTTCAGCCAAATGACCGTTCAATTGTTCCATCAAATATTCAAACCGATTAAACATTATATCAAGTGTTGTCTGATCACCGGCAAAATTAGTGCGAACAAAGTCTTCAAACACGGCAGCGTTGCCGTCTTCTGCGCGCCAAAAATCAGAAATTTGTTCGAGTCCTTTATGAAGCCGGTATCGTTGTGCTTCGCCATATTTGGCAGAAAGTTCCTTTTCAAGTTTAGCTTGTGAATCCTTCATCCAAACAAGAGGCACTACCTGAGCATTTAATTGTCTGCCAAGAACAAGCGAAAGAACGAAAACAGAAGCAACAAAAATGGGAAGATGTTCGAATGTGAGCATTGGATGTTCCTTGTTTAGCAGAGACGTTTAATTAAACATCTCTATGATGATTTTAGACGTCTATAGATTTTCGTTCTGCACGTAAAGTATCAATAGTTTCCACTGCATGGCGCAGGTGTGGAATAAAAATACTCCCACCAATAACAAGTGCAACATTCAGCGCATCATATAACTCCTCATCTTTCCAGCCAGCATCTATACATTGAATAAGATGGTAGTCAATGCAATCGTTGCATCGAAGAACTGCGGACGCGACTAAACCAAGCAGTTCTTTCGTCTTGGAATCTAATGCATTGTTTTTGTATGCGGATGCATCCAGATTGAAAAATCTTTTTATCCCAAGGTGGTCAATATCGGCAATACGTTTGTTCATTACTAAGCGGTGTGCACGAAAGTCATCTAATTTTGCAGTCATAATATATCCTCTCTGAATTAAATAATATCATAAATTATGAATTATTTAATTTGCTTTTAAGGAATGGAATATAAAGACGATCAATGCCGAGAACGTGTGAAGAGTACCATCCTTTTAAATATCTGAGAAGTTCTAACCGATTATCCTGTGAACCATCTTTTACTTTGAGCATAAGCTCTAATGTTTTCATGATGAAATTAATATGCTCAAGTATATGTCGCTCAATATCCGGGAAATGCGCCTGTGTAAGATATTGTTCTTCTGTTGCAAAGTGAACGTAAGCATAATGAATCAAAGACGAAATCGCTTCTAATAATTTAGTGGGATAGAGTTCATCTTTTTGTTCTTTAAGCAATTTATTTATAATGCGCAGTAAAATTTTATGTTGATCGTCGAGTTCTTTTACATCGACGCTATACTCGTCTTGCCATTCTATTGGAGTGAACAAAGTCAGATCCTTTCTTTATTTAAATCCCATTATATGGAACGGTTTTTCTAAATCGCGATCTTTTCCCAATATATGAGTAAGGTACCAATCCTTTAAAAAGTTAAGTGTCTTCTTTTCAATATCGGGCTTCTTATTTTCGACATCCAGAAGCAGCTTAGATATATCAGCAATAAAAAGTTCATGCTCAAGTTGATGTTCTGCAAATTTAGAATAATGCGCTTCCTGCATATACCGCTCCTCTGTAGAAAAGTGCATCTGAGCGTAGTCAATAAATTTACTTAACGTTAAAAAGAAATACTTTCCTTCGGGTTCATAGGATCGAGAAGTGAAGAGCCTGCTGATGAGATCAAACAGCCCGCGGTGCTGGTTATCAATTTCTTTCACACCAATATTATACGAGTCTTTCCATTCGAGAAATTCCATATATGATATCCTTTCTGTTAGGTGCGAATAAAATTTTGCATATTAAATGGAATGGGCAGACTGATTTCGACAAATCCGGAATATTTTCCATTATCGTACCAAGGTGTTTGATGAATAAGCTTCTTCACTCCATGTTTTTCAATTGTATACGAATTATGCCGTTGTGTTCTAAGCATCTCTTCCAATTGTGAACGCGCCGGTTCTGGGTGACATTTCAATAGATTTGCGCCGATTAATTTCTCGCCGCCGTCTTCTTTAAACGAATCAACAGCGTTATCATTCATTTCGAGAATGACTCCATTTGTGTCGCACACAATTATAGCGGCAGGAAATGATTTAATCCAAGCATGATTCATACTCATGCCTTACCATTTCATTTTTTCACGGAATGAGACTATTTGTTGCAAATGAGTTTCACCATGCTTGGAATAGATTCTCAGGACATCTTCAAGCGTTACCTTGCCGTTTTCGAGATGTATGCCTTCGCGTGCCCAGATTGTTTCCGGCAGAGAATTTAGAAATATTGTCCATCGTTCATGCAATCCATCAATAATCCTGAGTGTTGAATCTATCCGTCCATTTTTACAATCTGCAAGTAATGCCCAATGATTTTGGTTGTATGGTTTCAAGATGGGCTTTTCTTCTGTGACAATCAATTTCATTCGTGTATATGCATTTATGTTTGCATCAGCAATATGATGGGCAATTTGCCGGCTTGTCCATTTACCTTCGCCGGTCGGTGTGTCCAATTGTGAATCACTTAATCCCTTAATTGTGCTTTCCAGTTTTAATGGAAGTTGTTGAATTTTCCGAATCCATTCGTTGCGTTCGATCGTTGTAAGCATAATTTTTCTCTATTATGGCTGAAAGAGTCCTTTGTGGTTTGCACTAAGCAATCCGGCATTATAAGAACGTTTATCAACAACTGAAAGTTTCCGCGCCATTGCCGGAGTGATAATCTTATATTTGCGTTTATCATCCAATCCTTCTGCGATTAATTCCATCGCCTTATCATTCACAAACCAATTAAATTTATTGAAACGATTAAGATTCAATGGAGCTGTGTACCCGATAAGTGTTTTTTCGCCTGCGATGTTATAGAATGATTCAAAATAGGACATAATAAGTTCATGCAAGTTACGATAAACAGGTTCACGAAAGCGCAATCCTGAAAAATTTGATTTTGCTACAGCACCCCAACAATTATTTTGCCGGAACAAAGCGAGAATATGATCGTCATCACGTTTATTCGGTAGCATTTCAACAAGTAACGGAAGATAACCTATCATATATAAAGCTGCAGCGGCAAAAACTGCGCCATCGTAGCAATGAGCTTTGTGGTCCAGCAAAACGCTTCGCGGGCATCGGTACCGTTCTTCATCGCTGTAATGAATAGAATCGAGAAACGCTTGAATTTTGACAGGCGATTTAAGTTTTGAAAAAATCCGCAACTCTGTTTTTGTGAGATTCATCTGCAGTTGATTTCTTGTGTGGTTCATTTGGCACTTGGTATAATTATGAATAAAGTTAATCAGACTTGAATCAAAGGCAAAAAAGAAAGTTAAAACAATTTATTTGCAAGAATCGGGATTAGAAAATAAGCCCAGCTCATTCCTGCAAATGTCAGACCGGCAAGAGCGACAACCGCCCAAAATACCATCATCAGTTCGCCGTCTTTTTTCTTTGCATTCTTTAATGCAAAATAGATTGCAAGGCTTCCAATAAGAAAAGCAATAGTGGAAAGAATTCCAAAAACAATCAGAAGCAAATTATCTGGCATAATAAATTCAATATACCGAAAGCGTATTGTGAATGCAAAAAAAGCGAGAATTAATAATCACAAATAAATCAAAATTTTTGCGGCACTGTTTCTAAAAAAATTTATTATTGTAATTAGTCAAGAATTATGGAAATGTTCGTTTCAGGACATTCAGAAATTCCATTGGACTTACAAATCCAACAATTCGCGATTCGCTCGCTTCTGTCCCATCCGCCCGTATGAATATTACTGTAGGAACTCCGGAAATATTGAACCTCTTCCTCAATGATTCGGATTCCGGCGAATCGAAATGTGTTAAATCGACTTTTATTTTTTTAATAGCTCTTGTGGATCGAATAACTTCTTCATCTGTCCATGTTTTGCGATCAAGCTCCAAACATGGAATACACCAATCAGCATAAAAATCAATTATAACGGGAACTCTGCTTTCCTGAGCTTTCGACAAATCTGCAACTGAATAAGTTTCCCATATCACGCCTTTGTCTCGCAGGTTGTTGGCAAATACTAATCCAGCAGCTATTGCAATTATTCCGAACATCAATTGAATTCGTTTTAATGTGGAATTTTCTTTTCCAGATTTGTCTATGAAACCGAGGTAGATTCCGCTGGCAATAAGTGTAATCGGGATAACATAAATGGCAAATATTGGCGCAACGGAAAGCGAGAAATAAAAGAACGCTGATCCAGCAAGTATAACACCGAAGATATGTTCCACCCAAACTAACCATGATCCGGAGCGCGGAATTTTTTTAATAAGTCCTGAGAATGTACCGAGAATTAAATAGGGGAATCCAAGTCCAAGTGAAAGTATGAAGAATGTCCAGAAACCGAATGATGCGCTTCCTTTTGCTGCAACAAATGTAAGCAAAGCAATCACCGGAGGGCCGACGCAAGGTGCGGCAAACACGCCTACGACCAGTCCCGATAGATAAATTGCAATTAATCCGCTGCCCGATGTCCCGCCTAATTTGCTTGTCAGCCAGTAAGGCATTTGTATTTGATATAACCCAAACGAACTAAGTGAAAGCGCAAACAATAAAGCCGCGATACCGCCAAGCACCCATGCATTTTGCAGCCAGCTTCCAAATAGACCGCCGCCAAGCGCTGCAGCAACGCCAAGCCCGCTGTACATTGTCGCAATACCGAGTACATAAAGAATAGCTTTGAAAAAAACACTTAGAATTTTTGTTTCTGTTTGTGAACCAAATAATGAAACGGTTACAGACAGCATTGGATAGACACACGGTGTAAGATTGAGTGCAAGACCAATCAGAAAAATTGCGAAGAAAGTGAGCAGGGAACCTTTTGATTCGAACATTGCAGCGATATCATTTTTTATTTCAGATTGAACAAATTCTGTTGGATTATAAGTGGAAAAGAGATCTTGATTCAGAAAATTGACTGATTCGCTGTTTGCAGCAATTTGTATTGGGATGTTTATATCAACAGTCGAAGGAGGCAGGCATATTTGATTATTGCAAGCCTGGAAAGTTACATATCCGTTGAGAGTGTCAATGCCAGGATTCAGTTTATCGGAAATTCTAAGAGTTGCAAATATTGTGATTGTTCCCTGATACACGTCAATCGGTTGATCTGCAAAAGAGAGTGAAACAAGTTTGCTTTTTGGATACTGTACGTCAGAAAGAATTATTCCTTCCTTAGATTTAAGTTCGAATGTTGTCCCAATCAAATAATCAAATGTCGGTGTATGCGAATTGATATGCCACTCGTTATTGATTTTTAGCTGTAATGCAATTTTTAGATTGCTGCCAGCCTGTATTTTGTTTTTAGAGAGAATTACTTTTACTGTCACTTGCTGTACGGTTGACGACTGCTGTGCGATGAACACAGAATGAATAAAGAAAATTAAAATAAATATCAAAAGAATATTTTTCATGTATGTTTTTGCCGGCATCCAGGGTTTTTGGAAATGGTAATTTTGCATTGCAAGAGATATTGCATGTTTGCTATGATTATGCTATTTCAATAAAACTTTAATTTTTTGTTCAAGCACTGTTTTTGTCAGCATGCCTACTTGATGATCTACTATATTTCCATTTTTGTCGATTATGAAAGTTGTCGGAATGGCTTCGATGCCGCCGTACTGTTGCACGACATCCGTTGTACCGAGAACTACCGGATAATTCATTTTATTATTGTCTAAAAATGGTTTTACTTTTGACCAGCCGTCTTCATCTAATGCAATGCCGATAATATTCAATCCCTTTGATTTATATTCATTATACACTTCGATAAAATCAGGAATCTCTTTACGGCATGGCGGGCACCACGTAGCCCAAAAATTCACAACAATAACTTTTCCTTTCAATTTAGCAAGCTCGATAATTTTGCCGTCATAAGACTTTAGAGAAAAATTTGGAGCTTTCTGTTTTTGGATTGTTTGTGAATTGCAGACAGAAGATATAATCAAAATGAAAAGTACAGTGAGATTAAATTTATGTTTCATAAAACACCTTTATTAAATTGTTATCCAATAAATGTTGTCTAATTTTAAACCAATTTGCAAAGAAAATCGTTTCATTTTACATGACTTATAGATGAAAATAGGAATATTTCAATTGAATTGATAATTTGAAACCGCTAATGTTTTTAATTATTATTTGCAAATCAATTGATACAATTCAATGCTGATAGTTGCTTTTCTGCTAATTATCGGCAATATTTTTCTAAATTATGAATAAACCTCTTTATGTCATCGGTATTGAAGGTGGTGGAACAAAAACCAATGCCGTGCTATGTGCTTTGGACGGCATTATACTTTCAGAAGCGCAAGGTGGTCCGTCAAATTTTCACATTATCGGTATTGAGAAAACTGCAACCACACTTCTGGATCTAATCCAAACTTGCTGCCATTCTGTTGGATGCAGTATCTCGCAGATCGGTGCAGTAGTTGCGGGATTAGCAGGAGCAGGCCGTGTTAATGATCAGCAGTATATTACGGATAGGTTACTGGAAGTTTCACGTGCGAGAAATTATAATCTCGAAAAATTATTAATCGAAAGCGATGCGCGGATTGCGCTGGAAGGCGCATTCAATGGTAAACCCGGCGTTGTCGTTATTTCAGGAACAGGATCAATTGTGTTTGGAAAAGATGAGCATGACAAAGTTTATCGTGCCGGCGGATGGGGAAAATTAATCAGCGATGAAGGAAGCGGCTATGCAATTGGCAGGGAAGCATTTCACGCCGCTGCAAAGCTGATAGATGGATACGGTGAAAAAACAAAATTATTAAAACTTATTGATGAGAAATTCGGATTCGGAACACAAGATGCCATCATCAAAGCTGTCTACGAAGAGAAATTTGATTTTGCTTCTGTTGTACCGGTGGTGATAGAAGCGGCATCTAAAGGTGATCCGGTTGCGAAGAAAATTCTTATACATGCTTGTTCTGCTCTTGTCGAAGTTGTTGCTGCTGTTTTGATTAAAATGAGTAAAGGAAAGAAAAATGCTCCAAAATTCCATTTGGCATTTGTCGGCAGTCTGCTGATGAATGATAATTTTTACTCGCGAAAAATGCGTTCTGCTATAAAACGAGAAATGCCCCTTGTTTCTATTCGTAATGCTGAATCATCTCCTGTTGTAGGTGCTGCGCTGATGGCAATTCGATCGTTAAATGAATAACTCGAAAAGAAAAAAATCTGCTGCATAGAAAAAGATAATTGCAGAATAAATAATTATGAAGGAAATTTCTGCATCATTTTATGTTTTCCATAACAAAATAACTATAAGAATAATTAATGAAACAAGAAAAAACAATGCTTACTGTTGTTCTTCAATATTTACCTAATCCGCAATTTGAGATAACGGTTAACCGCTTTTTCGAATCGCCGCTTGTTGATAAGATATTCATTATTCATAATGGCGATTATTCCGGTATGCACATTAAATGCGAAGCATTGAAGATTGATTCGTTTTTATCAGGCAGGGCACTTAACAAGATTATTTCAAAAATTAAGACGAAATATTTCCTCCTTGTTATGCAGGCGCAAGATATTAAAATAAACCCATTCGATTTAGAACGAATGATTAGCATTGCCGAACAATCCGGTCCGGAATGATTTATTCGGATTATTACGATGCAAAAAACGGAAACCGTTTTGAGCATTCATTAAATGAATATCAACTCGGCAGCATTCGTGATAATTTTGATTTTGGTCATGTCGTTATCTTTTCCACAAGCGCAGTGAATAAAGCGCTTAAGTTGTACGGAAAACTTGAGAATGTAGAAAAAGCAGGACTCTATGATCTTCGCCTGAAAGTATCCATCAATCATCAGCTTTTTCACATACAAGAATATCTTTATGCAAAAATAAAATCCGATGTACGAAAAAACCGTGAAAAAATATTTGATTACGTCGATCCTTCTGAACATCAAATCCAAAAAGAAATGGAAATGGTGGCGACAAAACATCTTAAACGAATCGGTGCTTATCTGAAACCAAAATTCGATAAGGTCCCAAAATATGATATCCATTTTCCAGTGGAGGCAAGCGTTGTAATTCCGGTTCGGAATCGTTTAAATACGATTGCTGAAGCCGTAAAAAGTGTTTTAGAGCAAAAGACAAATTTTAATTTTAATTGCATCGTTATTGATAATTATTCCACCGACGGTACTACACAACTGCTTCAACATATTGCCGAAAAAAATTGGCAGGTGATACATCAAGTTCCGCCTCGGACAGATCTTGCCATCGGCGGATGTTGGAATGAAGCAGTTTATTCTAACAACTGCGGACGGTATGTCGTTCAACTCGATTCTGATGACATTTATTCCAGACCGGATACGCTTCAGAAGATTGTCGATGAATTTCATCGCTGTAATTATGCGATGGTGATCGGTTCTTACAAATTAGTGAACATGAAATTAGAAGAAATTCCGCCCGGTATTGTTGATCATAAAGAATGGACACCAGAAAATGGAAGGAATAATGCGCTCCGTGTAAACGGACTTGGTGCACCGCGCGCTTTTAATACAGCGTTATTGCGGGAGCTTGGCGGATTGCCTAACGTGAGTTATGGCGAAGATTATGCTATTGCGCTCCGGTTATCGCATCATTATCAAATCGGGAGAATTTACGAACCGCTTTATCTCTGCCGCCGCTGGTATGGCAATACGGATGCTGCACTTCCCATCGAAATTCAAAACAGGAATGATCATTTCAAAGACAAGCTTCGCACAATAGAGATTTTATCTCGCCAGCAATTAAACGGGAAAATGAAGTGAGCATCAACATCCGTCAGTGGCGTCAAAACGATATTGAAGTTGTACGGAACATTTTATGGGAAACGTGGAAAGAATCATATTCTAATTTTATTCCAGTTGATGATTTGTTAGAGTACTTCAACGAAAATTATACATCAAAAAAACTTACAGAGCAATATAACGATGCAAAAGTTTCCAGCTTTATTGCTGAGTATGATGATGTTGTTGCCGGCTATGAAAAAACATATTATAACGAGAAAGAAAATCGTCTTTATGTGCATCAGTTGTACATTCTTTCCGCATATCAAAATCTCGGGCTTGGAAAGAAATTAATGAAATTAGCAGCAGAGCGTGCTAAATCAATGGGACTTGACAGAATCTGGGTCGGCGTTATGATCAAAAATGAATCGGCAGTTGGATGGTATAAAAAAATGGGGTACGAAATAGTGGAGAATACGCCGTTCACGATAAGCAAAACTACAGTTGATCATTTCATCGGATTCATTCCTGTCGAAAGAATTCTAGCTGGAGATAAGTGATAGAAAGAAGGTCTTCCTTGGCAAAAATAGATAATAATATTCCGGAAGTTTTCGCCTCTTTTAATCCTGCAAGCTCGAATGTTGAGTTATCGAAGTTGTGTTTGCAGCTTTTTTTGCAGCAGCAATCCACTTGGCAGCAGATGGCAGAAGGATATGAATCATTAGAATCTGTCCATGTTCGCGAGCTCAATTGCAAAGAGTTCGCGGTAAAAGTACAATTTAATCCGAAACGCATCGCCAGTACTGGCGCAAATGTTAATGCGGCAATAATCAGCAAGCGTAAATGTTTTCTCTGTCTCGAGAATCTTCCCAAAAAACAGAAGGGAATTCTGTACCGCAACGAATATCTCATTCTATGCAACCCATTCCCAATTTTTTCTAAACACTTTACTATTTCAAATATAAATCACGTTCCGCAGGATTTCATCTTTTCCGTGGATGCATTGATTGACCTTTCTAAAGATTTAAGTCCTGACTTTTCAATATTTTATAACGGACCTGAATGCGGCGCATCAGCTCCGGATCATTTGCATTTTCAAGCATGCCCGCGCCGAGCTATTCCTGTAGAGTGGGATGCTGTGGACTTACGAAAACGAAAACGGTTCTATTATAAAAATCACGTTGCCGGATTTACATTAATGAATTACGGCAGAACTGTAATTATTATTGAGTCTTCTGAAAAAAATCAACTTCTCGCTTTTATCCGGACAATGTTTAATGAATGGAAGAAACTTCTTTGCCTGACTAAAGAGCCGATGACGAATATTCTTTGCTCATATCAGGAAGATATTTGGCGGCTTATAATCTTCCCACGGCAAAAACACCGGCCGGCTATTTATTTCAAAGAAGGTAACGATCAAGTGCTTATCAGTCCTGCCGCTGTCGATATGGGCGGATTGATAGTGACACCATTGAAAAAAGATTTCTTGAGTGTTGATGCAAAATTGGTTGAAGACATTTTCGTTGAAGTAAGCGAGAAGCAGGAAATAATGGATAATATCTTGGAGAAAATTATTTGATTTCCTCCGAACCGATTATCTTTGTAGGTCTTATCGAGAACGCAAAAGAAGTGCGCGGTTATTTTAAGGGGGATTTTGAATTACCGTCATCTATAAAATTGCAAGGCTCTTTTTGTATTACAAATAAAGATGGACGGGTTGTGCTGTTTGATAATGAAGATGTGGAAGTTATCCGGTCTGAAGAAATTTACTGCCGTTCGTTGAATGACTCGGTATTCACTTTGGAAGATGTGGCTGTAGGTACCAATTTTCATTGGGAACAAAAAGAAGAACAAACCTTTGAAGGCGATCTTAATATTTATTCGAATGCTGATGGTACACTATCTGTAATTAATAAAATTTATTTAGAATTGTATCTTCAAAGTGTCGTTTCGTCAGAGATGAATGCCGAAGCTCCGTTTGAGTTCTTGAAAGCGCATGCCGTTATTTCGCGAAGCTGGCTCGCAGCTATGCTGGAGCGGCAAAAAAATCCTAAAACCGCACGCATTCATTCACGGCATTCAGTTGATGCATCCGATGAAATTATCCGCTGGCATGAACGCGAAGATCATGAGTTCTTTGATGTCTGCGCTGATGATCATTGCCAGCGTTATCAAGGAATTACAAAAATTATTTCTGATTCTGTAAAAAAAGCAGTTAAAGCAACGCGTGGTATTTTTCTTGTTGCAGACAATGAAATATGCGATGCGCGTTTTTCGAAATCATGCGGCGGCAGAACAGAGTTGTTTGAAAATTGCTGGGAAGAGATTCCGGTTCCATATCTTCAATCCGTTTCCGATTCTCATGCAAATTATCCGCCGATATTGAATGAAACTGATGCCGAATACTGGGTCAAATCTTCTCCCGATGTTTATTGCAATATAACCGATGAAAAAATGCTGAAGCAAGTACTGCCTGTGTTTGATCAGAAAACAACTGATTTCTTTCGATGGAAGGTCGAGAATTCACGTAACGAGCTCGAAGAAATTCTATACGCAAAATCAGGAATCGATTTTGGAACTCTGACGGACATTATTTCGATACAGCGCGGCCCATCCGGGCGCATCGTCAAACTGAAAATTGTCGGATCGAAAAGAACGATAATTGTTGGGAAAGAATTGGAGATCCGCCGCTGGCTGTCGAAATCACATCTATATTCAAGTGCCTTCATTGTGAAAATCGATAGGGACAAAAATGGGCTGCCGTTAAAATTCATATTTCATGGAGCCGGATGGGGGCACGGTGTTGGTCTCTGTCAAATCGGAGCAGCGGCAATGGCAGAGAAAGGATTCACGGCAGAAGAGATTTTGAAACATTATTTTATTGGTGCTGAATTAAAGAAGCTATACTAAAATTTATATTGAAAACATTTCTTCACTCCCGTCCCGACAAATTGAGACAATCGGGATCCATGATTCTGAATGCCCGCCTATCCCCCAAAAAACGCGAAATGCACAAAACACAAAATCCGCAGGCATGACAATTGGATTTTTGTATGTTACTATTTTTGAAATGGTTTCCAAAAACTTCAGGAATTTCTAATTATGAGCTGAATCTAATCGCCGAGTCAATTTATTTTCGCCAATAGTTGATAAGTTTATTTATTTCTTTTCCTGAATCTCCCTGAAACATATTTATACAATTCATAAGTGCTCGCCCAGTATGATATGTGCATTTCCACATATGACTTTTCGGGCCTGTTCGAAAATGCGGCTCTTTATCAATACCTCCTTCAAACCAGTCTCCTCCTTTTGAGTCAATGATATAAGATTTTATATAATCCCATTGGCGCAGAAAATATTCATAATAACGAGTCTCTTTTGGAAATATTTTAGAAAATAGAAGCAATGCATTTAACCCTTCAGCTTGTGCCCACCAATTTTTTGTATCTTTGATAATAGAACAATGATCGTCTCCTTTAAAATAATATCCGCCGTCATAAAATCCGCCGATCTTTTCATCCCATCCATACTTCATTGCATGGTCAAGCATTTTTTTTGCAACGGTCAGCGTGCGAGTATCGTTATTCAATTTTAGTGCATACGAAGCTTCAAGCATGAGAAACGCAGTTTCATAATCGTGGCCAAAGGAAACATGATCCAATCCGAAATTTGCCTCACGATCTTCTTTAGAACTATTGCGGAAAGAAACCGGCGTCCAATCATTATGGAAAAATAATTGTAGATATCCTTGATGTGCTACCTGTGTATCGCGAATAAGCTCTAGAAGCTCCTGAAGACGTTTTCGGACAAGAGGATCTTTCCAGACATGAAATAATTCCGTAAACGCTTCTAATAAGTGAATCGAAGAATTTTGATCCTTAAATCCAAGTTCGTTTTCATCTGAAGCAAACGTTTTATATTCTGAGAAACGGTCAAAAGGCATTCCGCTGCGCATGATAAATTGAAAGTAACCTTTGGCTTTCGGATCGTATGAATGATTTTCGATCCAGTGAAAAGCTTCCTGAACAAAATCTAAAATTTCCGGATTATGGGTTTGTCCATAAAGAGCGGCAAGTGCATACACTGCAAAGGCATTTCCATAAGCACGTTTTTCTTCGCGCCAACCGTTCACATCTGAAATTTTGCCGTCTCGACTTCGAATCTGGAAAAAGCCGCCGTACACTTTATCCCACATAATATTTTTTAAGAAAGAAAAACCATGATGAGCCATTTGTTCATAATCTTTTACACCGCCAAAGAACTCACTCACTTTCGACAATGTCCACACATGACGTGCTTGCGAAACAATCATTTTTTCCTGTTCTTGCGAAAGAGTCCAGTTGTTAGATACATTTGTAAAGTAGCCGCCGCATTCTTTGTCAATCACTAAAAGATACCAGCGTTTGAGTATGCCATCTACTAATGCGTTTTGAAACTCTCCGATTAATTTTTCATTATCAGACATTTTTCCCCTCAGCTTAAATCTTAATTAATTCCGAATTTTATTTCTATATTTTTCCACATTGACAATTTACTTTCTTTTATATTGATAAGCATTCTTAAAATAGAAATCCTTAAAATTATACCGGCTAAACTAAATAATTTTTGCTGCCTATGTTTCATGTATTCAGGCAAAAATTTTGTACCATATAACAAATCAAATAATAATCTTAGGATTAAATGATGAAAACCATACGCAATTGCAGAATCATTTTATTTTCATTCTTTGTTTTTCAATGTTCCTTCGGGCAATTTGCTTCTTTCATATCTGCCAAAGGCGATAAATTGATGGAGGGCGATCGAGAATTTCGATTTATTTCATTCAACATTCCCAATCTTCAATACTGTGAAGATGAACAAACTTTTGAATCTCCGAATCCCTGGCGGATAACTAACGAATTTGAAGTTCGTGACGCACTTACTGCAATCAAACAGTTAGGTGGAAATGTTACAAGGATGTATGTAATTTCGGTCCGGAAAGAAATGGATAATCCGCAAATCATTCGCCATGTAGAAGCACCGGGACAGTTCAACGAAGAAGCGTTTAGGGGATATGATAAAGTTCTGCAGATCGCAAACGAAACAGGAGTCAGAGTGATTATTCCGTTTGTAGATAATTGGTGGTGGTGGGGCGGCATCAGAGATTACGCCAACTTTCGTGGAAAACCTAAAGATGCATTTTGGACCGATTCGACAATTATTTCAGATTTTGAGAAAACCATCGAGCATATTATTAATAGGGTGAACACATACACCGGCGTTCCTTACAAAGAAGACAAGGCAATTCTTGGATGGGAAACCGGCAATGAATTAGAGGTGCAAAATTTTTTATGGACGAAAGAGATTGCAAGATTTGTAAAAAGTCTGGATAAAAATCATCTTGTTATTGAAGGAACATATAAGCAGGCAATCCAGGATGAAGCTCTCGCCGATCCGAATATAGATGTTCTATCACTTCATTTCTATCGCCCGCCGTACCAAATACTGAATTTAATGCTCGATGCACGAATGAAATCAAAAGGCAAAAAACCATTTTTTGTTGGCGAGTTCGGATACATTCCTACGGATAGTATGCGTATAGTTCTTGACACAGTTATCTCCTCAGGGATATCCGGTATCATGATTTGGTCTATGCGCTCGCACAACCGGGACGGCGGATTTTATTATCATCAAATGGCATATCGCTGGCCTGGGTTTGCTAATGGAAAATTATGGGATGAACAAAATGTGATCAACTTGTTTCGAGAAAAAGCTTGCCAGATTAATGGACTTCCATTATCCGCCCTTCCAATTCCAAAAGTCCCGAAGCTTCTGCCGATTACTACTCCATATAAAATTTCATGGCAGGGATCAACCGGTGCATCGAGCTATATTGTAGAACGGAAAGAACGGTTTCTTCTTTTCTTCTCGCACTGGAAAGTTATAGATAGCAATGCTACAGATGCCGTTGCAGGATTCCGACCGCTGTTTGCCGACACTTCGGCAGAACCTGGTGTGAATTATTCTTATAGAGTTCGGGCACGCAACAGCTCCGGAATCTCCGAAGCATCTGAAGTTGTCGATCCTGCGAGCGCACCCTACCGAATTTTCTTTGATGAGTTTGAGACTACAGAGAAAATGAATGGGAAATCTGCCGGTATTAAGATTGCAAATAATCATAGAGATGATGCAAGAGCTAAAGAAGATTTAAGCCGGATAGAAGGAATTTCAGGTGATTCTATTGTATATCAACTGCCGACACAAATAAATAATATTCAAGTGGATGCCTTTTTTTCAACTGATAATCGAGAAAATGATTTGCATTTTGCATCCGGAATTTCACAGCAAGGTGTGATACCATTATCAGCAAACCGGGAAATATTTGGAATTTATAATAATGAGTACAGAGCTTTCACGCCTGTTCGTTATACTATAAAAGAAATCCCGAAAGACCACAGATGCATTGTAATCTATTTAAAAGATGGAATCCAACTTGGCAGATTAGAAATTGGGTACGATCCTGAATAGGATTGATTCTATTCTCTTTTGGGTTTAATACCCCGATGCTTGCGTCGTCATTCCCGCGAAAGCGGGAATCCAGAACATTAGACTCCCGCGTACGCGGGAGTGACAGAATACCTCGCTGCTTGCGGCGAGGATGTTTATTACAACGACTATTGTTGAATGGCAAAACATATTTGTCTCTATACAAATGTTTTAAACAATAATAGAGAGGAAGGGAAAGAAACCTTGTCAAGGTTTTAATACTCTTGGCAAGGTCTCTTGTATTCCGGTGTGCGACCGGAATGACAAATTAACAATTGCACTTTCAATTGGCAGGTAAAGGTTTGTCTTTTTGATCTGCCGACGAAGAAAATAGTTTCGTTTTTTCCATAGCCCGAATTATTTGATCCGCAATTTTTCTGTGCGTTTCTATTGTTGGATGGCCATTGGCAACATAGCCGCCGGGGAAATCATCAAATGTTCCATAAAAAATATCGCTTCTGTTATTCTTTTGTTCTTCCTCGACAATGAGTTGGACATTTTTCCTGATCCAATCCGGATATGCAGCTACTGCGAGTATTTTTACTCTTGGATAAATCTCTCTAAGTCGTTGGATAAATTTATGATAACTATTGCGGAAAAAAACAGATTTTTCTTCAGATACAATTCCTTCTTTATTTTTCAATCCAGAAAAATCATTAAACCCTAAACAAATAACTGCAACTTGTGGAATCCATTGGGCAAAATTCCATTTTGGCTGCGGCGATTCCATCAAAGTTCTGTCAAATATATTTGGAATATTCACCGTCGTATCACCGCGCCAATCACAAACCATTCCGCTTCCGGAACGGCATGTTGTGTGATAATCTGCATTAAAATGTTCGGCAATGAGTGACGCAAATCCCTTGTCTATATTGGTGACTGGAAACCGCTTTTCCCATTCAAGCTGCTGAACTGTTGCCTCGTTACTTTCTGCTGCTGTAAAAGAATCGCCGATAAATTCAATTCTTCTCGATGGTTTTTTAGATGGCGGCAATAACTCTGCTTTATCATCAAGTAATAATCCTGAGAATGAAAACACGACATCGAAAACAATATTACGCTTGCTTAGCCGTATCGAATGATGCGTATTGGATAAATGTTCAGCAAGAAGATAATCTGCATCACATGATTTTGTACCGTGCAGTACTTTAAAAAATATTCCATCTATATAAACGTTGTAATAATTTATGCTGTCGGCAAGACGAACGCCAATTGAAGTGCCGCTGAATTCTGCATAGATATAAACACCGGGCCATGAATGTCTATAATGAAGTGAATCTGTTTTATCCCATCTGCCATAATATTGCAAGTAAGGATGATTTGCCGTAATAAAATTGGATGAAATGAGCATGGAACTTGCTCCTATTATAATAGTAAAAAAAATAAATAATTTATGCGCCATATTTTTATTCTCTCTTATATGTATTAATGAACAAGCAGTGTATCGACAGTGCAT
The DNA here is from genome assembly GCA_963833465.1 of Ignavibacteriota bacterium. Lineage (GTDB taxonomy): Bacteria > Bacteroidota > Ignavibacteria > UBA10030 > UBA10030 > Fen-1298. The sequence continues at coordinate 962,875 of CAWHXW010000003.1, forward strand.
AATCTTTGCATTTGTTCTGCATGCATATGAATGATCGCAAGTGTTGAAGTATCAGATATGAAAATAGAATTCCGTCCTTGCGGTTCCTGCGGCGGGTCGCCTGTAAAAGAATCTTCCTCTTGCCATATTCCATCTTGATGCTGTGCTGATACTTCGCCGCCCCATGACCATATATTTGATCCGGCAATTGGAGATCCGCAACGAGCAGAATCAAATATGCTTTTGAATACAAGTTTAAAATATTGATCGCGAGCAGTTGTCGGCGTTCCCGGTAATATTTCTCCGTTATCCCTTCCAATTCCGAACTCTTCCATTACAATTGGTTTATTCAATTGGCGTGCAAGGGCAAGATGAAGATGGATGTACTTAAGCGCTTTTTCTTCGGTTGCCGGCAGGGTTTCAGAAAAACGTTTCGGATTAAACCATCCCCAATTGAGCGGCCAGAGATGGAATGTAAGATAATCGATGTACTTAGTTTTATGAGCTTCGAGAAATGCCTCTTCCGATTGGATGCAGCCTGCTTTTCCTTCACTTCCTGTCGAAACAAGATGATTAGTATCTAACGAATGAATGTACTGCGCAGAGGAATCTATCCATTTGTAAAAAGCTGACAAGTTTTGCTTCCCGGGTTCACCGTCGCGTCCAGGTCTCGGTTCGTTCGCAAGCTGCCATGACATGATGGTTGGATCTTCATTATAGAGTCTGCCATTTACAGTATTTTTTCTAGTCACAATCTGTTTTACATATTGCCAGTACAATATGTTTGCTTTTTGTGTGGAATAAAATTCAGCAGAAAAATCCATAAATCTGCCGTACCCTTTTTTGGGATCTTCAGGATCCGCACCTTCTTGACCTGTTGCCCATACCATGTACCTGAGCCATCCCGCCGGACCATTCCCAATAATTATTAAGATATAAAACTGCATGCATATGGCGCTTTGCCATCTCTGAAAGTGTAAAGTCCAAGCCAATAAGTAGCGAGTCATTGTACGTACCTGCTGTAATTTGAATGGCAGGCTTTATAGACCGCCGCATAAATGAATTTTCGGAAGCAGCGAGTATGCGAAGATTTGTAATTCCATTTGATCGTAATGAATCTAATTCTCTCAAAAGACGTACGCGATTTCCTGTTGTACCGGTAGATCCTAAATAACAGATGTACCACAAATTAGCTCCGACAAAATAGTAAGGTTTGCCATTATAAATGAAATGTTGTCCTTTCACTTTTATGTAATCATCTTTTACCTGAAGCCAGGGTATTAAGGAGCATGAGCTAAAAAATATTGTAATTGTGCATAGTAATAGACAATTAAAATATCTATGCCATTTATCATTCATTTGCCGAATCACTTTTATTGCTATTATGTATTTCAGATGATTGAACTATCCTGTCCATGTTCAGTGAAATTCCACCTATTAAATATAGCCACTTTTTTCCTCTAAGTGCATATATCATTGCGGTTCTACATTAATCATTCTTTTTGCAAACGTTTGCAATTTTACAGATTATTTTATAAAATGAAATAGAAAATCGAAATAGCTTTTATATATTCATCCAAAAAGGAGTAAACGATGGAAGCAATAGGGTTATCGTTCATCGACTGGGTTATTATATTTATTTATTTTGCTTTTGTGCTTGGCATAGGATTGTATCTTCGCCGGTATACAAAAAGCCAGGAAGATTTTTTCCTTGCAGGAAGAAAAAATTCTGCATGGGTTGCAGGCATTGCATTCCTTTCGGCAAACTTAGGAGCGCTTGAATTACTCGGCATGACCGGCAATACTTTTAAATATGGCATGTACGTTGCACATTTTTATTGGATCGGTGCGATTCCTGCAATGCTGTTTCTCGGTATTTATATGATGCCGTTTTATTACAGCAGCAAAATTAATTCCATTCCGGGTTATCTCAAACTTCGTTTTGACGAAAAGACACGTGTGATAAACGGTATTGCGTTCGCTATGATGACACTTCTTGTTTCTGGAATCAATCTCTATGCAATGGCACTTGTCCTTCATACATTTCTTGGCTGGAACTGGGATGTAAGCATGTGGGCTTCAGCAATAACAGTTGCAGGCTATGTTACTTTGAGCGGCTTGCTGTCGGCGATCTTTACAGAAATAATTCAATTCTTCTTAATCTGGTTTGGATTATTTCTTGTTTCGATTCTCGGAATAGTCGAAATCGGGAGTGTCAGCGAGATTTTGGCACGGATTAATACTTACAGCCCACAAGTCTCTTTTACGACATTATGGTCGACGTCTTCAGACCCGGCACTAAATGGTATGCTCGTACATTGGGGCGGTATAGTGCTCGGTCTTGGATTTGTTTTATCTTTTGGATATTGGACAACAGACTTTCTTGTCGTGCAACGAGCGTTCTCGGCAAAAGATTTACGCTCAGCACGCATGACCCCGATTATCGCATCATTTTTTAAAATGGCTTTACCGTTTATCGTCATCCTTGCAGGATTAATTGCTATCGCTCTTTCAATTGACCCGAAGAGTGGATTTCATTTGTTACAGGATGGAGGGAAAGCAAATTATGACTCTGCGTTGCCGCTCTTGATAGCAAGGTACTATCCGCCGGGATTAGTTGGTTTAGGAGTGACAGCTTTACTGGCTGGGTTTATGGCGGGACAAGCAGGAAACATCAGCGCTTTCAACACAGTCTGGACTTACGATATCTATAAATCCGTGTTGAACAAAAAAGCATCTGATACACATCTTCTTTGGATGGGACGAGCATCGACGATCGTTGGTGTCATTCTCTCGCTGGTGACTGCATATTGGGCAAAAGGTTTTCCTAGTATTATGGATTATATGCAGGCGATCTTTTCGTGGGTGAATGCTCCGCTGTTTGCAACCATGCTCCTCGGTATGTTTCTTTGGTGGATTACACCGAATGGTGCATTTTGGGGACTTGTTGCTGGAATGCTTTCGTCAGTCCTGATGTATTTAGCTGTCAAGTTTCATTGGTTTGCAGAAAGTATTATAACGATGTCAAAAGTTCAAAGCGACATGGCTACAAATTTCTGGCGAGCGTGGTGGGCATGGTTGATTTGCGCCGCCGTAACTATTTTAGTAAGTCTGTTCACAAAAAAGAGATCGAAAGAAGAACTTGTTGGGTTAGTGAAAGGATTAACAAAAGAAAATCATAATCAAAATGTCCCGTTTTTAAAGAGACCGGAATTCTATGCGATTATTTCTTTGATCGTTTTCATTTTATTAAACATTTGGTTTTGGTAATCAAGGAGAAACATTATGTCTGAGCAAGGAATGAAACCCATTTGGTATTTTGTTGGATTGATAATTCTGGTAATCGGAGTATTGGTCTTTTGCAATGGTCTCTATCTTTTACTTAATCCTCCTGTTGCTAAAACAGTATTAGCAGAGATACATCCCAATTTATGGTGGGGAGCTATTATGATTGTTTTTGGCGGCGTGTTATATTTGAAAATGAGAAAGCAGACAAGGTGAGTAAATAATGAATCTTGCAGAATCTGTCGGGTCTGTTTTCCGAAAAAAATTTAATGAAGAACCCTTGATTTTCCGTTCTCCGGGAAGAGTCAATCTTCTTGGTGAACATACAGATTATAATATGGGATATGTTCTTCCGGCGGCTATTGACAAATCTATTTATTTTGCAATTGCACCGCGCAAAGATCGGAATTGCTGTGTTGTGGCTCTGGACATGAATGATGAATATGATTTCTCGATCGATAATATTCAATTTACAAAAAAAGGATGGCCAAATTATTTAATTGGTATAGTGGATCAATTAATTCAAGCACAGTATTCAATTCGAGGTTTTAACTGTGTCTTTGGAGGAGACATTCCAATCGGTGCGGGTATGTCGTCTTCAGCCGCAATCGAAGCAGGTTTGGCATTTGCTCTTAACCATTTCTTTGATTTACGAATTAACGATCTTGCCTTAGTAAAACTTGCACAGAAAGCTGAAAATGTATTTGTGGGTGTTAAGTGTGGCATTATGGATCAGTATATAAATATTTTTGGTAAGCGAGGCAAAGTGCTTCGAATTGATTGTCGTTCACTGGAATATAAATATTATCCGTTTGTTTTTCCAAAAATATCAATTGTTCTTTTTGACACTCGTGTTTCACATTCACTTGCTTCATCGGAATACAACCGGAGAAGAGAAGAATGCGGAGAAGGAGTAGCAATCATAAAGAAGAGTCACCCCGAAGTGAATTCTCTGCGCGATGTCTCCATGGATATAATCCAGAACTACAAAAATAAAATGGATCAAACAATATATCGAAGGTGTAAGTATGTCGTAGAAGAAAATAACCGGGTTCTACAAGCATGCAAAGATCTGGCAAAAGGAGATTTAAAAGCTTTTGGGAAGCGTATGATTGAAACTCATAGAGGATTAAGCAGTGACTATGAAGTGAGTTGCAAAGAGCTCGACTACTTAGTGGATTTAGTAAGCGATGATCCTCAGGTTTATGGTTCGCGAATGATGGGCGGCGGATTTGGCGGATGTACGATCAATCTCATTGAGAATAACCATATTGAAGAAGTAAGTAAAATTGTTGCTGAAAAATATAAATGGAAATTCCAAATAGACCTCAAAACATATATCACATCGATCGGTTCTGGAACGGATATCATCAGAGTAAAGAATTATGCAACGGCTTGAATTATCTCATATTCCTCACCGAAGAAAAAATATTCTAACAGGGGAATGGGTGTTAGTTTCTCCCCATCGGACGAGCCGTCCTTGGCAAGGGGAAATATCTCCTGCGGCTAACGAGAAAAAACCGACATACATGCCGGAGTGTTATTTATGCCCAGGAAACAAAAGGGCAGGTGGTGCTATCAATCCTCAATATACAGGCACGTTTGTTTTTACAAACGACTTTTCTGCTTTGCTAGAAGATGTTCCCTGCGGCAAAAAGAATAGGAATGATTTGCTTTCGATGAAAACTGAAAGAGGTATTTGTAGAGTCGTGAATTTTTCGCCTCGGCATGATTTGACTCTTGCGGAAATGCAGGAAAGCGAAATAGAAGAAGTCATCACAGCATGGCAAAATGAATTCAGTTCGTTAGGTTCTCATCCTAAAATTAATTATGTACAGATATTTGAGAATAAAGGATCTATAATGGGAAATAGTAATCCTCATCCTCATGGGCAAATCTGGGCACAGGAAAGTATTCCGATGGAGCCGCAGAAAGAATTAAAGCAATTTAAATTATATTATTTGAAAAATCAGCGCAGCCTTTTATCAGATTATCTCAAGTTAGAATTACGTATGAAAGAAAGAGTTGTCTACGAAAACAACTCAATTGTCGTTCTTGTGCCATTTTGGGCTGTTTGGCCGTACGAAACTATTGTCATTTCTAAAAGAAAAATTTCTAATATTAATGCGTTGAAAGAAACGGAAAAGAAAGATTTTGCAAACGCAATAAGCATGCTGACAATAAAATACGATAATCTGTTTAAAACTTCTTTTCCATATTCTTCTGGTTTACATCAAGCGCCAACCGATGGAAAGAACCACTCAGAATGGCATTTTCATATGCATTTTTATCCTCCTTTGTTGCGTTCTGCAAGTATAAAGAAATTTATGGTCGGATATGAAATGCTCGCTGAGCCTCAAAGAGATATTACTCCCGAATATAGTGCAAAGGTTTTAAGAGAGTTGTCGACTACTCATTATAAAAAAACTCTGTAAGGCAATTTATTACTTACAGAGTTTTTCAGTTATTTTATTTTCCAGAATATTCTATTTCATTTTGTAAATCGCATAAGTTGTAGCAGGTACCTCAATACTCAGTAACTTGCCATTCTTATTATTCCGAATTTCTTTTCCTGCCAACAGCTGCAATTTCTTGTATGGTACATTTATTTGAAGCTCAGCCATTGCTGCTTTATCAGCTGGATTGAGTACAACCAAAATTACATCTTTTCCGTTGGCTCTGGCATAAACAAATGGGTATGTATTCTCTTTAACATAGAGAGGGACGAATTCAGCATATGCAGCCAACGCCGGTTCTGTATGCTTTAACTGAACGAGTTTTCTAACGCGATTCAGCAACGATGAAGGATCTTTTTCTTCAATCACAACATTCGGCGCATCGATGCTTGTGTCGACTGGCAGATAAAGTTTGGAGAAGTCAGCTGTAGAAAAACCGCAGTTTTTTCCGGGCGTCCATTGCATTGGCGTACGTGCACCGGCACGAGGTTTATATGCACCTTCGACTTGAGGCATATCGTATAGTTGACGCATACCAATCTCGTTCCCATAATAAATGAAAGGGATACCTGGCATAGTTATCCCGAATGCCATAATAATCTCAAGGTCTTCAATTGTTCTATTTACATTCATTCTGGCATTATCATGATTCCCAAGTGGAAGGAGAATATATCCTTTCGATTTTGTTTCATTGTATTGTTCCATATATCTTGAAAGGAAATAAGCAATATTTCCTTTGCCTTCCTTATCAAAGAAGCTGTGGCCTTCTGAGTATCCATTCAGGATTCGCCAGCTTTCTTTTTGTGTTAGATCATTGTAGCCGTCGAACCAATGAAAGAAATCTGCATGAAAACATCCATCGAGAGCATCTTTTGGGTACGACCATTCAGACACCATAAATGCTTGCGGATATTTTTCTTTAACGATCTGGCGGATTTCTTTCCAGAATTTTTTTGTATCACCATTAATATCATTTCCTTTTACGAGTGCACCGGCCATATCAGCGCGAATTCCGTCGGCTCCCATATCCATCCAAAAACAAAAGATCTTTTTTAATTCTTCACGAAGAGCAAGAACGTCTGGATGATTAGTTGGCAATTGCCATTGCTTAGAAGAATCAGGTTTGCCGAAACCGAAGTTCAGTGCTGGTTCCGACCAATAAAAATTTCGCATAAAGTTGCCGTTGCGCTGTCCGTACCCTTGAATGAACCGATTGGCAAATTCACCTTCTTCCATTTTCCAGACATTATCATTCCAAACATACCAATTCGTATATTTATTCGGTTTTTGTTTGCAAGATTCAATAAACCAAGGATGATCAATAGCAGTATAAGTAATGACGTAGTCGAAGATAACTTTCATTCCGCGTTTGTGTGCTTCTTCAAATAAGCGTTTTGCATCTTCATTTGTTCCATAACGCGGAGCAACTTTATAATAATCTCGAATGTCGTAACCGCCATCATTAAATGGCGAGTCGAAGAACGGATTGAGCCAAATCGCATTCACGCCCAGACTTTTGATATAATCCAATTTTTGAATGATACCGTTAAGATCACCAATGCCGTCTCCATCTGAATCATAAAATGTTTGAAGATAGATTTGATAGAATACAGCGTGATGAGTCCATTCGGGTCCATCGGGAATTGTGAATTTTCCGGTAATTTCTTGTGTTTGACCCACTGCAAGTGATAAACTTACAGAAAGAAAAAATCCCGTTATAGTAATTTTCTTGAGCATAGTAGGTTCCTTTTCCATATGAATTTAAGAATCAATCAGAATTCTCTGATCCTTAAAATTGAATGATCTGTTTGTCTCCATTATATTGAATAACCATATCTGGCTTTTCGGTCATTTCAACTCCATTGCCATTATCTTTTCGAACAATGATCAAATTAAATGTACGATTTTTTATCATACCGGGAAATGAACCTTGTCGTGAACCTATTGTTAATTGCTTTGCAGTATCATTCCAGCTCAAATCAATCGTTGAAAATTTTCCTTTCTCGTAATTGTAATTATCATTCTCGTCTTCATATAATATAAAAGATCCATCGGCGCCAGGATAGATTCTAAGTTCAATCGGAGCTTCTGGCTTTTCTAATGCATATTGAACTAATTGCCCCATCGGAATAATTGAACCGGATTTAACAAAAAGCGGAATTTTATCTATCGGCGCATCAGCAGTGAAAATTTTTCCGCCTTCAATTATTTTTCCGGTCCAGAAATCGTACCATTGTTGTCCTGCCGGTAAATAGACTTTTCGTGTCTGATCTCTCTGTTCAGTTATTTGTTCTTTTGCAAATATATCCGGCGTTTTCCAGTAGAGCAATACACGCAATGCTCCGGCAGAATAGTTCTCTGTTTCAAGGGCAAAGTTATATACTTTGCCTGCCTTCAATTCTACAAAATCAGTGTACACTTCAACGCTTTGGTAGGTGAAAGGAAGTTCTTTACCGTCTAAGTAAATACGCTTTGGCCCGAAACATTTAATATGAAATTGATGTTTTCCTGTTTGTGTTGGAATAAGTTTTCCTTCCCAGCGAATGGATAATGTGGAATCTGTAACATAATCAGGACGTCCAGAATACCAGAATACATTGATAGTTGAATCGATTCTTTCTAGTGTCAAGTTTTTAAATTGAGCATCGTTATAATATTTTGCATTGAGTCCCGGTTTGCCGTCTTTTGTTTTAAAGTGCTCTGCTGTTATTGGAACGCTTGGTTCTGGTGGTCTGTGAAGCATATATTCTGTCACCGGGCAAACCATTAATTCTGATCCAAACATAAATTGATCATCGATGGAATATGTTTTCTTATCGTCTGGAAAATCCATCGGCATGCCGCGCATTATCGTGTAACCTTTATCGGTTACCTGATGTGCCAGTGAATAAATATAAGGAAGAAGACGATATCGGAGATTATCAAATTTAATAAGCGTTGGAGTAAATTTCCCGAATTCCCAAATCTCGCGCGGAGTCTCAGAACCATGCGATCTAAAAATCGGACAGAAAGCGCCAAACTGAAACATTCTTGTATATAATTCTTGATATGCCGGATCCTTACCGCCGTTGCAGAATACACCTTCATAACTTCCGATAACAAAAGCTCCGATATCAAATGTCCAATATGGAATACCGGACATGCAATGATTTATTCCTGCCGATATCTGATGTTTGAAAACTGTCCAATTAGCTCCAATGTCGCCAGACCATGTTGTCGCAGCAGCGCGCTGTTGCCCGGCAAATGTTGAACGCGTAAGAATATAAACACGCTTTTGATCTGTTTCTTTCCGTAGATTCTTATAAAAATCTTCTGTGATGCGAAGAGAATACGGATTAAGATACCTAGCAAAAGATCCTGCAAAATTATTGTCCATTCTTTTTAATTCATACTCACTTGATTCTTTTGTCAATGCATTGATTACATCGGGTTCAGTGGAATCGAACCACCATCCATCAATACCGTTTGCGAACAATCCTTTCTTTGCGTAGCTCCAGTAAAGGTTGTTCGCTTCTGGATTATACGCATCGTAGTATTTGAAACCCGCCCACCCAACGGGACGGTAAAGATATCCATGCCGATCCATGTCTTTATAAACTGGAGTATTGGGACCAAGACCTGGCCACACTGATATCATAATATGGAAATTTTGTCTATGAATAAGATCAATCATTTCTTTTGGATCCGGATAATTCTTTTCATCGAAAAATAATTGTCCCCAGTTTGCTGTGCCATCCCAGTAGTCCCAATCCTGAATAATATTATCTATAGGGATTTTCTTGTCGCGATATTGATGAACGATGTTTAGCAGTTCATTCCGGTTTGCATAATGTTCCTTGCTTTGCCAGTATCCATATGCCCATTTTCCATACATTGGAGCTTGACCTGTCAGATTTCTATATCCGGCAATAACACTGTCCATAGAATTGCCATAAATAAAATAGTAGTTAATGGAACTGGCAACATCCGACCAGACTGAAGTTTCGTTTGCGCTGTCTGTAAAAATAGTTTTAGAATAATTATCCCATAAAATTCCATAGTTCATAGTCGAAATAAAAAACGGCGTAACGGCATCTGTATTGGTTTGAACAAGCTTAACTGTATGTCCGCGATAATTCATATATCCATATTGATGCTGGCCTAATCCATAAATTCCTTCGTCAGGTGTTAATTGAAATTGTTGTTTAATACTGTATGCTTGTTCGTTTTTTACGATGGCGGGAGCAATAATTGCCTTTCCATTCTCCTTAAAAATATTCTTATCATCGCTAGACTGAAATTCAACAGTACCGTTGATCTTTGAGATGATAATATGCAATGTCTTTGAACCTAAGCTGATAGTTGTATCATTTTCATGAATCTGAAGCTGTATATCAGGCAACGTTTTCTGGATGACGATTAAACTCGATGAGTCAGGCGCGGCACCAGGGAGCCATTTAGTAATTCGAACAATATTATCAGCGTAAAATTGCGCTTGCACATGTTCATCTGTTAATTCCAATTGGATACCATGGGAAATACGATGTACTGTAATAGCGCTAAACGATGTCTGGACGAGGCCAATGAAAAAGAAAATGCCTATTGTAGTAGCGATTATATTTTTCATAAGGAGATTGAGTTAATATGAATAAAATATATCCGACCGAAGTTGAATTAACTTCGGTCAGATATTACATGGAAAAGACAATCTTCAATTATCCAACTATGCCAAAGGGCGAGAAATAAACAAAAACTGCCACAATGAAAACGAGAATAATTAATGAGAGAACAAGATCTGTTGTATTCCAGCTGGCGCGAGATTTTGCTTTATCTGCTGCAACTGTTGTTGAATACGTTAATCCGTTCAATTGTATCTCAGACGGCTTGGCAGTGAGAAGACTTACAATGATTAGGAGACACACAGAAAAAACAAAAAGGAGAATACAGAAATACAGAAAGTTAATAGTTGCAAAAGCATAAAGGAATCCACTAAGTTGACTCTTGATGAGTTCAAGAAAGATACGAAGAAGGCCGATGATGAATCCGACAACCATCGTGGTCAAAGCGCCCGTACCGTTGATCCGTTTGAAAAACACGCCGAGCAGAAAAACAGATGCGATGGGCGGAGCAAGATATGATTGAACACTCTGTAGATATTGATACAGAATGGGGGAAATTCCTTTCATCATTGGAATCCATACCATTCCTAAAACAACGACAACGGCAGTGGTTATGCGTCCTACCTTGACCAATTCTTTGTCGGTTGTTTTCGGTTTGATCTTTTTATAAATATCGAGAGTAAAAAGTGTAGAGCAAGCATTGTAAACTGATGCAAGAGAACTCATTAATGCTGCGAGAATACCGCCGGCTAGGATGCCGCGTAATCCTACGGGTAAAAGGGTTTTTACCAACGTAGGAAATGCCTGGTTGGAATCTGCAAGCTGAATTTTCCCGCTGTTCATTAACGCATATGCTATCAATCCAGGAATTAAAAATATAAAAAACGGAAGTAGTTTTAAGTATGCGGCAAATATTGTTCCTCTCCGCGCTTGTTGTTCATCGCGTCCTGCAAGGCACCGCTGCACAATATGCTGGTCTGTGCACCAGTACCAGATGCCAACAATGGGAGAAGCAAAAAGAATTCCTAACCATGGAAAATCCGGATCCGATAACGGGCGAAACATATTTAGATGATCGGGTGTTACCGAGTGCACAAGGTTGTTCCATCCGCCAACTTGAATAATGCCGGATATGGTCAGAATGATTGAGCCGCCCAAAAGAATAATTGCTTGCAGAGCTTCTGTGTACATGACTGCATGAAGTCCGCCAAAGATCGTATAAATTCCTGTAATGATGATGAGAACTATAGCACCAGTCCAAAAATCTACTCCCAGAAAAGATTCGAATACAACGGCGCCTGCAAAAATTGTCACAGAAACCTTTGCAATCACATAACTCAGCATTTGCACAATAGAAAGCAGCCAGCGTGTTTTTTCATTGTATCTGCGTTCCAAAAATTCCGGCATAGTAAACACTTGACTGCGCATATAGAATGGAACGAACACCCACCCCAGCATAAGAACAATCCAAGAATGGAGTTCGTAATGTCCCATAGCTAAACCAGATTTAGCACCTGTACCTGCGAGGCCGACAATATGTTCCGATCCGACATTGGATGCAAGAATCGAAGCACCAATAACGAACCAACCGAGATTTCGGTTGGCTAAAAAATAATCAGTGGGTGAATCTTTCTTCCGTCTGATCGACCAAATAGAAATGCCGCCGATGAGAAGAAAATATAGGCCTACAACAATCCAATCGACAAACCCAAGAATTTCCATGCGAGTTCCTTTCTTACATATTGAATTTAAAATTATTTTTTTAAATGTTTTTCTTAACTTCTATGAACATACTAAAAATTATATATAGTCGTTTATGAAAGTTTCAAATAATTCCTGCTTGCCGCTTATTTGTTTTGGTTCTCCATTTTTAATTGCCAAATCACGCAGGTCTTCAAGTTTGAGTTTGCCTTTTTCAAATTCAGTGCCTTTTCCGGAATCAAAAGATATATAACGTTCGGCGCGCATTTTCTTATACGGTGATTTTGTCAGTACATCGTTGGCAACTAATAAGGCGCGTGCAAATGCATCCATACCTGCGATATGAGCAATAAAAATATCTTCCAGATCGGTAGAATTGCGGCGGGTTTTAGCATCAAAATTGATTCCACCTGTTTTAAATCCACCTGCTTCAACAATGACGAGCATGGCTTCAACCAATTCGTAAATATTAATCGGAAACTGATCGGTATCCCAGCCGTTCTGATAATCACCGCGGTTAGCGTCAATGCTTCCCAGTAAACCGGCATTTGCCGCCACCTGAAGGTCATGCTGGAAGGTATGTCCTGCAAGCGTTGCATGGTTGACTTCAACATTTAATTTAAAATCTTTATCAAGATCAAACTGGCGGAGGAATCCAATTACAGTAGCTGCATCAAAGTCATATTGATGTTTCGTTGGTTCCATCGGTTTGGGTTCGATGTAGAAACATCCTTTGAATCCTTGTTTGCGGCCGTAATCGCGGGCAATAGTAAGAAATCTGCCCAGGTGTTCGATTTCACGTTTCATATTTGTATTCAAAAGACTCATGTAACCTTCGCGGCCTCCCCAGAAAACATAGCCTTCACCACCTAATTTTATAGTAGCATCGATTGCGTTTTTGACTTGCGTGCCCGCAAAGCATACTGCTTGAAAATCCGGATTTGTTGAAGCGCCGTTCATGTAACGTGGATTTGAGAAAACGTTTGCAGTTCCCCAGAGAAGTTTTATTCCAGATGTTTTTTGTTTTTCTTTTGCATACTCTACAATAGCATTCAGATTTTTTTCATACTCTGCAATACTATTTCCTTCATCAATTAAGTCGATATCATGAAAACAATAAAAGGGGATTCCGATCTTTGTCATGAATTCAAAAGCTGCATCCATTTTGTTTTTGCCGCGGCTTAAAATATCATTGCCTTCAAACCATGGAAAATTCTTTGTGCCGGGCCCGAATGGGTCTCCGCCAGTTCCGCAGAGTGTGTGCCAGTAAGCCATTGCAAAACGAAAGTATTCTTTCATGGTTTTGCCTGCTATCTTTTTAGTTTCATCATAATATTTGAAAGCCAATGGATTTTTTGATTCACGTCCTTCAAAATGAATTTTTCCGATTTGCGGAAAATATTCTTTACTGCCAAGTACTACTTTTGTGCTCATAAGAGTTATCCTTTAGATTGTAAAGTTTGCCGCAAGGCAGACGACCAATACTGATACAATTCTTGATATTCTGCCAAACGAGAATTTTGTGGTTCTATAATTTTAAGACGTTCAAGTCCTTTAAATGCTTCTTGCCGTGATGCAAAATATTTTAATCCTAATGCTGCTCCGCGTGCGGCACCTTGAGCGCCGTCGGTATTATATAATTCTATAGACACTCCAGCGGTGTTTGCCAAAGTTTCGGTGAAGATTGGGCCTAAGAACAAATTTGCAAGACCTGCTCGGAGCACTGTCGGTTTAATAGCCATTTCATGCAAAATATTAATTCCATAGTTGAATGCACATGCGATTCCTTCTTGGACTGCACGAATAAGATGTGCTTGCGAATGGATATTAAATTGAACATTGAGGAAATGAGCGTCCAATTCGCGATTCTCTAACATCCTTTCTGCACCATTACCAAATGGAAGTACGATTACGCCAGCAGAGCCAAGTGGAGCACTTAGAGCAAGTTTATCCAGGCGTGCATATTCAACAGATTGTTGACCGGTAATACGACGAATCCAGCTATTAGCAATGCCTGTTCCGTTGATACATAATAATACTCCGATCCGTTGCGCATCAGAAGAGTGGTTGACATGGGCAAACGAATTGACACGCGATGCAGAATCGTACTTGAGCGTATCGCTGATTCCGTATACAACTCCGGATGTTCCCGCAGTTGCAGCAATTTCACCCGGTTCCATTACATTCAATGAAAGAGCGTTATTGGGTTGATCACCTGCACGATAAGTGATAGGAATTCCTTCCGGTAAGCCAAGCTCATGTGATGCTGAACGATTGATACGGCACTGTTCTCCAAATGTCGAAGTAAGCTGAGGAACAAGATTTGTTTCAATACCATATTCCTTAAGCAAAAAAGTTGCGATGGAATTTTTTTTGAAATCCCACATAATACCTTCGGACAAACCTGACGGAGTAGTTGTTGCCTCTCCGGTCAGCCGCATAGCAATATAATCGCCAGGCAGCATAAACTTATTTATCTTTTCATAAATTTCTGGCTCATTATCTTTAACCCATTTCAATTTTGATGCCGTAAAATTCCCCGGTGAATTTAAAAGTGAACTAAGGCATTTTTTCGTGCCGATGGTCTTAAATGCTTTTTTGCCGATTTCTACTGCTCTGCTATCACACCATATAATAGAGGGACGAATCACTTGCATGTTTTTATCAACAATTACAAGCCCATGCATTTGATAGGAAATGCCAATTGCAATAATGCTGTCTTTCTTAATGTTGGAGGCAGAAATTATTTCAGACGTAGCAAGTTTTAGATTTTCCCACCACATGGCTGGATCCTGTTCAGCCCAGCCGGATCGAAGCGCTGTGATTGGCATTTCAGTTTTTGGAGAAAAAGCACTGGCTTCAGCTTTGCCCGTCTCTAAATTTAGAAGCGTAGCTTTTACAGAAGAACTTCCGACATCATACCCAAGTGTGAACATTTCTTTCCTATGATAATTTATAATGAATAATTAATAATGCTCTTAAAAAGAAACCAAACGGCTTAAATTCTATTATGAAATATTTTCTGTAATTCTATTATTACAAGATTAGCTTAACTACTTGTGTCTTTTCTTGATTGGATCGGTGTTTAACGGCTGTATTGCTTTTGTTGATTGTCTGACTATAAACTCGGCATCAAGAACAACATTCTCGACCGGTAAAGTTTTAGATGATTCTATATTTTTGATTAAAATTTCGGTTGCCTTTTTTCCCAATTCTAACATAGGGGCGCGGATTGTTGTCAAAGGAACAGGAATGAATCTCGAAAAAGGAATATCATCATTACCGACAACGGAAATTTCATCCGGTATTTTGATTCGCATTTCATTCAAAGCTGAAATAACACCAAGAGCGACAAGATCGTTGTAACAAACGATAGCCGTGGGATAATCTTTCCGATTTCTATCCTTGAAATATTCTAGACATTTATTATAGCCATCAACAAGATGGGCTCCTGTAGAAATTATCATCTCGTTGCTGAATGCAAAATGACTTTCGCTGTATGCACGACGGAACCCGTCAATTCTTTCGTAAGTATGAGAAGCATGATTAGGACCGGCGAAATGTACGATCTTTGAATGCCCAATGCCCATTAAATACTTGATTGCTTCTTTAATTGCTTTTATGTTGTCTATGTTTACAACATTGGCTTGGATGCCTTTGACATTTTCTAAAAGTACAAACGGAAAATTGATCATCTTCAAAGTAAAAAGGTGTTCTATTTCAGCTGTTCCTTCTAAAACTGGCGCGATGATAGCACCTTTAATGTCTTTTCCGGAAAAACTTTTTATTATTTTTTCTTCAAGTGTATGATCTCCTTCCGAGCTGGCAATGCTTACTAAATATCCTTTGCTCTTTGCGTAATCAGTTACGCCCAAAGCAATCGCTGTATAAAATGGATTATCCATTTCGCGAATAAGAAGACCGATGGTGTCTAAATATGCACCTGTGTCCTTTAAATTCCGAGCGTTTCCATGAGGACGATAATTCAACTCCTTCATCGCGTTTAAAATAATTTTTCTTGTTTCCTGTCTTACAGTATCTTTTCCGTTGATGACTGCTGAAACAGTCCCGATAGAGACTCCAGCGTAATCGGCAACATTATTAATCGTAACTCTGGCTGCTTGACTTTTCATTTTATTATTTGCCGGAAGATTTCATTTTTAAAATCATGATTTTTTAAAATTTATCCAACTAATTGAAACATTTCAATCTATTTTTAAACTTTTTTAAAGTCAAGAAATTATTTTAATTTTTTTTAATTTGTTATTGCATCAAGAGAAAAATTTACTGATTTTGCTCACGTTCAAAATTAAGAAGAAAGGAAAGAAAAAATACAGGTTGCTAATAGTTGCTCATTGCTCAGAAATATTTTTAATCTTTTGTGCACCGGGTCCAAAAATTTACCTGTTTTATAATTTCTTTAAAACATTGAATCAGCGAAAAGGTTTTTCGTATTGAATAATTTTATAGTCTTTAATTACTGCAAACGTTTGCGATGATTGTTCCTTTTTTTCAAGATAAGAATTTGATATTGCACAATCTTTATTTTATGTAAAAAAAACCTTCGCTTTGAAGTGAAGGTAGTTAATAATAAACTGGAAGGAGAAGTTGGATATGAAACAACTGAAGAAGGAGATCACACAAATTCTTCTGCTGACAATAGTATTGACATCTCTGCTTTGGTCGGGGACAACAGGAAAGATTGCTGGTACTATAACCGATAAAGTTACTGGCGAAGCTCTTATCGGCTCTAACGTTGTTGTTGTCGGAACTTCGTTAGGAGCGGCAGCAGACGTCAATGGTCATTATTCTATTTTATATATTCCGCCAGGTACTTATAAAGTTCAAATCTCTTTCATTGGGTATGAAACGGTCATTGTCAATGATGTCCGTGTATATATAGATCAAACTGCGCATGTGGATGCTGTATTAGGTCAGCAAACAATTAATGCAGAAGAGGTCATAGTCTTAGCCGAAAGAAAAACTATCAAACCAGATGTTGCAACAAGTGTCGCCGCAATGTCTGATAAAGATGTCGAAGCACTGCCTGCAACCAATGTAGTAACTGCCATTGGCCTGCAAGCAGGTGTTCGCGGAGGTTGGGCTGGCAGTTTAGGATATGCGTCGCAACCGTCATATGAAACTCAAAACTATACTCGTGGGTCTGTCAGTATTTTAAACGGTTTGAGCATTCGCGGCGGTTCAGGTGATAACATCCTTTTCATGGTGGATGGCGTTACCATGCGTGACCCCAGAAATAATGACCCATCGACCGACGTAGCTCTGAGCGCTGTACAGGACATTTCTGTTGAGCGGGGTGGATTCAATGCGGAATATGGACAGGTTCGATCAGGTGTCATTAATGTTACTACAAGAGAAGGCGCTAAAAATAGTTACTTCGGAAGTTTCCAGACAAGATACAGTTCACCTGCTCCGAAATACTGGCGTGGAGATGGCATTTTAGATCTTCAAGATCCCAATTCCTATGTCTTACGTCCCTTCTTTGATCCGGCTGTATGTTGGACCGGAACACAAAATGGTGCATGGGATTCTTATACACAAACTAAATATCCATCCTTTATGGGATGGAACGCTGTTTCGAAAGCACTTTGCTCAGACAATGATCCTACTAACGATTTAACACCGTTAGGTGCTCAACGCGCTTTCGAATATGAGACAAGAAAAGTTCAGCCAAATGATCAACCCGATTATAATATAGATGCTGCATTTGGCGGTCCGGTTCCTTTTGTGAGTAAAATGCTTGGTGACCTGCGGTTCTTTGCTTCATATCGAAGCTCGCATGAGGAATTGTTATTCCCTCTGACGAGACCAGATTACGAAGATTATAACTGGACACTCAAATTGATATCTGATATTACTCCGAATACTAAATTGCAATTGTCAAGTATGTTTGGAACAAAATATACAATGAGGCATAACTGGGATGCATCGGGCAATTATTTTTATCCACGATATCCGAGTGATATCGCTAGTGAGATTAACGGAATCAATTCTCCATCAGATCTTATTATGGTATTCTCCGATTATAACCTCAGCCCCTCCACTATTTATGAGCATTCGTTAGCCGCCAAAGTTACGCAAACAGTCAATTCGAAAACTATATTTGAATTTTCTGTTGAAAACTTTGGAAGGAAATATAACACAGAACCGGATAATTATAGGGATACATCGAAAAAAGTTGAAGTAGTCCCTGGTTTTTATGAAGACTCAAATCCATTTGGCTACTGGCCGTTCGAAAGTGGTAACTCGGTATTAATTGGCTACGGTATGCATGTTTCTAAAGCACGTGATTGGACTGTAGTAAATTCAACAACAGTTAAAGCCGATTTAACAAGTCAAGTTAATTTTCAGAATTATATGAAAGGCGGACTTGAGTTCACTTACAATGACTTGAACTTTAACTATGGCACTATAACGTCTGGGTCGTTTGGCGAATTATATTCAAGTCGTGTTCAGATGCACGTCTTTCCTGTTACGGGAGCTGCATTCGTTCAGGATAAATTAGAGACCAAGGAATTTACTGCCAATCTTGGATTGCGTCTTGATTATTACGACCCACGATCTGCATGGTGGGACATAAATGAATTTGACCCGAGCTTCTTCTCGTCATCTTTCAATCCGAATACAGATTTTACGATGGAGAAATTTAAACCGCAATGGCAGTTAAGCCCGCGCCTTGGCATTGCTCATCCAATTTCAGAGAATTCCAAGTTATTCTTCAATTACGGCCATTTCAGAGAGGTGCCTCAATACGAAAGTCTATTCCGTGTTGAACGCAACGATCAAAGCCAGATGACGAGTTTTGGCTATCCCGATCTTATTCTGGCTACAACGATTTCTTATGAATTGGGATTTGATCAAGTATTATTTGAAGATTTTTTACTGCAAATTGCTGCATACTATAATGATATCTCCAACGAGCAGGATTTCACACAATATGTATCATCCATAGCTGGATTTGCATACACAAAATCTACATCCAACCATTATCAGGATACACGTGGATTTGAAATCACTCTCCGTAAAACTGTTGGACGCTGGGTGTCTGGGTACGCAAACTACACTTATCAGGTGAACACGCAAGGACACTTTGGCGAATCGGAGATTTTTGATAATCCTGCACAACAACAAACATTTAATGATGCAACTACGAATCTTTATCAGGATCGTCCGATTCCACAGCCTTATGCTAGAATCAACCTCACATTGATGACCCCGGAAGATTGGGGACCTTTATTTTTGGGGCATAAAATTCTAGGCGGATGGGCGCTTAACACAACTCTCGATTGGCAGGATGGCTACTGGACAACATATAATCCTAAAAATGTTGCATCTATAGCATACAACGTTCAGGCAATTGATTTCTACAATACTGCTTTGCGTCTTGATAAATCTATTGTCATTGGAAAATGCAAATTACAATTATTTATGGACATCAATAATGTTCTAAATACACTTCAATTGTATAATACGGGCGATTTAGGTTATATGGAGTCGCTTCACCTTCCAAAGAATGCCGCCTATGATAATATAGTTGGAAATGATAAAGTAGGCGACTATCGCACACCAAGTGTTGCTTGGCAGCCAGAGATATATCAAAATACGGTTCAAGGCACTAACCCGCCAGTAGATTTTCGTGCGATATATTATGAGTCTTCAACCGGCATGTACTGGCAGGTGGTGAAAGATGCTAGTACAGGAATTCTTTCATGGAAGCAAGTTGATCAGGGTAGAATCGATCAGATTAATAAAGATAAAGCATATATCAATATGCCGAATGCTTCCACATTCTGGTTCCTCAATCCACGGCAAATTTTCTTCGGTGTAAGATTTAGTATCAATTTCAACGAATAGCAAACAAAAAAGAGATCGCCATGAAAACAGAAAAAATGAAAATTAGATATCAGCTTCTTATGCTAGCGATGGGCTTTTCGATCTTGATCGGTATTCGTACCGGTTATGCCCAGCAAATTAGATGGCTCCGTATTACACCGCTTCAGACACCGGTTAACGAGATAGGAGCTGAATTTGAGAATGAGTTTACTGCTGGAAATAGTAACTTTTTATCCTGGCCCACTCAATACGGCATCGGTCAAAACACAATCCGCTGCAGAGGGATATGGATAGGATGCAGGAATTTTGACGATCCTGTAGCAGGTAAAATTCTAAACTACAAAGTTATTGATTCCGGGCCTCGTACTGGAGCTTACTCAGATAGAATTTTTCCAAAAATATTCAAACTCATTGGAAAAAGAAATCATCCGGCAGTCGTGGTGGATAACCAGCTTGCATCAGACCTCAATTCATTCGATAACGTGGATCAAATAGATCCAAATTTACCATGTGACCGTGAAGTATATATGAAATTCAATACTTCCATTGGGGTTACGGTAACGAAAAAAGTTATGGCGTTTGATCAGTCGCACAATGATAATTATAATGTAAAAGATTTCGTTTTTACGAATACAGGTATCTATGATGCGAATGGTGATGTCAAGCAACAAACATTAGATTCAGTCTATTTCTATTTCGCTGACAGGTATTCATTTGCCGGAGTAAGCTGCTCAGGATACGGCTTGGGATGGGGATCTTGGAACTCCACTTGGGGAGAGAGCAATACTAATCGCTCGATTGGAGACGATCCGACAGCACAAGAATACACAGATCCGACTCAATCTACATATCAACTAAGAGCCGCCATAACGTGGTACGGTCCGGACTTAGAGCGAACGGCCGTTGCGTATAAAGATGACTGGGGAGATCCGGATCAGCTTGAAACCGGTGAGTTGGCAGCAGCAAAATATGCTGGAAGTGTAACGTTGCATGCGGATAAAAGTGCAACAGATACATCGGACGATATATGGCAGCCCAGAACAAATAACTTCATCAGCGCTGATGGCGCAATAATGAATAAAGATGTAAGTCAGTACCGATCAAACAATTATGGCTACACGCTGGGCGGCATTGACAGATGGTCATCCGGCAGTACAGCATTATATTCTTGTGGATGATAATTATGCTGCGAATTGGAAAGATCCTGTAAGAAATCTTGGCGGTGGTATTCAGCCGGAGATAGCATACGGTCCGTATCAAATGGCGCCAGGCGATAGTATTCACATCGTAATGGCAGAAGCTGTGGCTGGCATGTCGTGGGAAAAAGCATGTCTGGTCGGGAGTAATTGGCTCCAATGGTGGAGAAATTTGCCGAACCCGCCTGCTCTCACAATGCCAGACGGAACCCCGACAACCGATTATAGTTTGTATAAGCGCAGATGGTGTGAAACAGGATTGGATTCTATTCTGAAAACTTATCACAATGCGGTAAAGAATTATAATTTAAAATACAATATTCCGAAAGCTCCGCCGCCGCCTGATCAATTTACAGTTACCTCCGGCGGAGACAGAATTCAACTTAGTTGGGCGAACAATGCCGAGAGCGACCCGCACTTTGGCGGATATGTAATATACCGCTCCAAAGGGAATGTGCTGGATCGAAGAACAATATATGAAAAGATTTTTGAATGCAATAAATCTAATGCCATCGATAATTTTGACGATGTGACTGCGGTAAGGGGGTTCGACTATTATTATTATATTCAGTCTAAGGATGACGGCACACAAGATGGAGAGACTCTCTATAGCAGTATGTTCTGGACAGTGACGAATACCTTTGCAACTTTACAACGGCCAGCAGAACCGCCTTCACCATTTCCTCCGGATGTTCTTACTTCTTTTTGGAAGATGATGGTTCCATATAAAGGAATGTGGTCTGATACTGTCCATTATAATCATAATGATATTGTTTCTTTTGGACCCAAAGGAAAGGTTAATAATTATATTTGCCAGTTATCTGTTTTTGATACAACAAAACCAAATGTTGATACTAGTTGGCAAATGATTGCTCAAGGAGATTCTCTTGCATTTAATAAAGGAGCATGGACGGATAGCGCTGGATATGCTGACTCTACTCATGATATTGTGTCCTATAATGGGTTAAGTTATATTTGCAGAAGCAAAATTGCGCGTGATACGATAACTCCAGATATTGATAAAACTCATTGGCAATTACTGAAATCTCAAGGCGCATGGATTGCAGGTTCTCATTATAGCGTTGATGATTTTGTTTCTTACAGTAGTAATAATTTCGTTACATTATATGCTATTGCAAGTGGCAAAGGATTGGATTTAGTTCGTGTTGTACCGAATCCTTATGATATTCGCGGCCGCTTCTTCCAATTTGGTGATCAATCTCAATATGACCAGATTGCATTCTACGGATTGCCGCCTATAGCCAAACTGAAAATATACACCGAACGAGGTGATTTAATCTGGCAGATGTATCATACGAAAGGCACAGGCGACGAGCTATGGAATTCGACGACTTCATCAGGACAGATCGTTGCCAGCGGTATTTATATTCTCTACGTTGAAACGCCCGATGGTCGATCAGTGTTTCGCAAGTTTGTTATCATCAGGTAAGGAGATAATCAATGAAAAAGAAAATATTTGGAATAATCGTTAATGTTCTGATAGGAATCCTGTGGTTCAATGGAGTGTACGCTCAAGAAGACCAAAACAACGAAAAATTGGCGCAAACAGGATTTCAATTTTTGAGCGTGGTATCGGATGCGCGTGCATCTGCAATGGCAGAAGCAATGACTAGTCTTCAAAATGGTTCCAGTGCGCTGTTTTTTAATCCTGCCGGGATGGCGGATATGACGAGCTTTATCGACGTAACGGCTAGTATCAACGATTGGATAGCGGATATTAAACATCAGGAATTTAGTCTTGCCATTCGTCCATCTAAGGGTGAATATGGCGTTCTTGGTTTTAGTTTACAATATGTGGATTACGGTGATTTTTATGGTACACGTGTGAATCCGACAGTTCCTTTAGGATATGATGACACTGGGATATTCACTTTAAACGCATTAGCAATAGGTGTCGGGTATGCTAAACAATTGACGGATAGATTTAGTATAGGAGGGCAGGTAAAATGGGCGCGGCAAGAATTAGGCACGTCTATGATAGCGGTCAATGTTCGACCTGACCCTAGTGATACAACGGGTAAACGGCGGATCGCGGATACATCATATATATCAAATAAACTAACACCTTTAGTATTTGATTTTGGAACGCAGTTTAGGACGGGTGTCAAAAGTCTAGTGTTCGGAATGTCGGTACGAAATTTTTCTAAGGAAATAAAATACTCTCAGGAAGAATTTGAGACTCCATTGGTTTTCACACTTGGAATATCAATGAACCTTTTGGATTTTGTCGGAGAGGTTCCGCTGGACCAATCACTATATATGAGTATCGATGCAAGTCATTACATGGATCATCCGGAACAGCTTAAAATTGGATTGGAATATAAAGTGATGAACGCATTATCATTACGTGCAGGTTACGCAAATGACAACGGTGGAAACGGGATGTCGTATGGATTTGGAATATCACAATTCGGTTTTGCATTTGATTACGCATATACGCCGTTTGGTGATTTTGATAAGGTTCAGCGAGTTACAGCTCGTTTTTCATTTAATTGATGAAGGAATAAAATTATGAAATCCTATCGCTTTTACGCAATGGCCCTTTTCATTATAGCGTCATTGATTACGATTATCATCGGATGTAAATATAATGTTGCCGAACCGGCATGGTACGGGCCTCCGCCGGCTTCGGCGAATGTTTCTATTGCGACTGTTATTCCAGCTCAAGCCGTTGGAGGAGTCAATACTATAACGATTACTGGAAATTTAATAGGCGCTTTAGATTCAACAAAGGTTCCGACTTATACTACGGATACTGTAACAGTAAAAGTAATAAAAAGTATTATAAATAATGATACTACGTGGGGTTATACTGTAGCGACAAAAATAGACAGCTCAGCTTTAACCTTCGTGCATAACGGTATATACTTTAACGGTGTGCAGGCAACAGTAGTTTCGTATTCACCAACAGCGATAACTGTATTAAGACCTAATGTAGTTTCAGATTCCTGTACAATAGCGATTGCTTCGAATAAATCGGTCGCAATGGCTAAATATGGTCCTTATAAAATAACCGCGGTTGAACAATCGTTTGGTGGTTTTACAACAAATGTGCCATTGAGCACGATTACACTTGACATGACCGGGAATATGTATGTCATAGATGCAACTTTGACATCGGTGTCTACTTCACCCGTTGTCAATAATTATCTTTATACTCTTTGGAAGATTACACCGGACGGAAATAAAACACAACTCGGATATTTAGGCGGAGAAACACCACACACACAGCTGACAAAGCCTTTGCCGGTAACAGATGCAAAAATTAACCCGATAGATGGCAAGCTCTATTATTTACAGAGCGTTAAACCAACATTTGTAAATTCTAAAGATGTTCATGTAGTTGACTTGAATTCATCGCCTTTAATAGATACTGTATGGCTAAAACAAATTTCCAAAAAAATCTCATATGGCGACTTTGATGCCAACGGTTATTTCTACACTGGCGGGACAGCAAGTGGTATTGTAGTAATCCGGCCTAATCGTTCACTTAGAATTGAATCTTATCATACAACTGATACAATTCTAAGTATGCGCGTATTTAACAATTACATTTATGTTGCTACTAGAACTGGAATTACACGCAATTCGATTAGCGATACAAGCCAGCTAGGTCCACAGGAACCAGTGCTCGACTTTACTCAGACTGCATTTGCATCCCTTCCTTTTAGTGGATTCGCTTTTTCTGCTGATGGAAATAAAATGTATATTGGAACCTATTCAAAAAATCCAATCCTGATTGCAGATGGACCTTCAACGGGACTTCCAATATCACCCAGCAGCGTAGCTATCCTTTACCAGGGTATTCTGCCGACTTATTGCGATCAGGTATGCTTTGGGCCTGGAATCGGTAGTGGACTCAACGGTAGCGGTTTCTATATGATAAGTGGCAACACAACCGTGTCACCGGCAGTGAACTGGATAGTGTACCAGATTGATGTAGGAACGAATGGAGCGCCATATTATTGAGTAAAAAATATTTTGTTATTCCATTTAGATGATAGAAACTCAAATTAATTTGGAATAACAATTGAGGTCGAAATCTAATTTGATAGGGTCGGTTTTTTTATTTTCTAATGAAGCCGACCCTTTTTTGTGCACGACCAGATCGAAATAAATAGTTTTTATAAATTTCTTGTTTTAATAAGTTGATTGCGAGATTAAGTAATTCAAATAGAAAACTCGTGATGCTGATTATGTTGTTTAATTGCCAATGAATTAGGAATATCCTGCCTATCGTTGATTTCATCCCCCTTTTTTTGTTAATTGAATACAGATAAGAAATTTTTGTCAGCAATATGCTGACATTTTTAATCTATAATGCTGAATTCTGATGAGTGTAAAAGAACTTTCCAAAGCGTATAATCCAAAAGATGTTGAAGACAGATTGTATTCCTGGTGGGAATCGAATAACCTATTCCACGCAACTGTCAACAAAGATAAAGAACCTTACACCGTCGTCATTCCGCCGCCAAACATCACCGGTATTTTGACAATGGGACATGTTCTGAATAATACTCTGCAAGATATTTTTGTCCGATGGAAGCGTATGCAGAGATATGAAGCATGCTGGATTCCTGGAACCGACCATGCGGGAATTGCAACACAAAATGCAGTCGAAAAATCTCTTGCCAAAGAAGGAAAACATCGCCACGATCTTGGGAGAGAAAAATTTATTGAACTTGTCTGGCAATGGCGTGAAAAATACGGAAGCACAATCATTCGACAATTACGTAAACTCGGCGTCTCCTGCGATTGGGAACGTGAACGATTCACAATGGATGAAGGATTGTCAAATGCAGTAAAAGAAGTTTTTATACGATTATTTGATAAAGGTCTCATTTATCGCGGCAAATACATCGTCAATTGGTGTCCTCAGCATCAAACTGCACTAAGCGATGATGAAGTTGATCATTCGGATTCAAACGGCAATCTCTATTATATAAAATACGAGATTGTCGGTTCAGACGAACATGCCATCATCGCAACAACAAGACCGGAAACAATGCTCGGCGATACTGCACTTTGTGTACATCCAAAAGATGAACGTTATAAACATTTAGTTGGCAAAACAGCAATTTTACCGATTGTTGGACGCAAACTCCCAATCATCGCTGATGATTATATAGATATGAGTTTTGGTACAGGCGTAATGAAAGTAACGCCTGCACACGATTCAAATGATTTTCTTCTTGGTCAAAGGCATGAACTTCTGCAATTAAATATATTTGATGAAACCGCACATCTCAACGAATCTGTTCCAAAACAATATGAAGGTATGGATCGTTTTGATTGCCGGGAGCAGTTATTGAAAGATTTAGAAACTCAAAACTTATTATTGAAAACCGAACCATATGTACATAGCGTCGGTAAATGCTATCGCTGCCATACGATCGTCGAACCCTGGCTGTCGGATCAATGGTTTGTGAAAATGAAACCGCTTGCCGCACCTGCTTTGCGCGTGGTGCACGAAGGCAAAGTGCAGTTCCATCCTGACCGCTGGACAAAAGTGTATGAACACTGGATGATGAATATTCGAGACTGGTGTATCTCACGCCAAATTTGGTGGGGACATCGTATTCCTGTTTATTATGCACCAGACGGCAACTATGTCCCGGCGCGCAATGAAACGGAAGCACGTAAAAAACTAGGCGTAGCTGCCGACGTCCTAATCCGACAAGATGAAGATGTATTAGATACTTGGTTCTCATCTTGGCTTTGGCCTTTCTCTACACTTGGTTGGCCGGAAGATAATCCTAGTCTTCATTATTTCAATCCAACCAGTACGCTTGTCACTGCACCTGATATTATTTTTTTCTGGGTGGCGCGGATGATTATGGCAAATATGGAATTCATGAAAGGCACACCGGGCATCGACGGCAAAGCGCGTAAAAAAGATGACGACATTATTCCTTTCCGCGATGTCTACTTTACCAGCATCATTCGCGACGAGCAGGGAAGGAAAATGAGTAAGTCGCTTGGTAATTCTCCTGACCCGCTTGATGTTATTGAAAAATATGGTGCCGATGCACTACGCTTCACTATCGCATTTCTTTCTCCACTCGGGCAGGATGTATTATTCTCATCAGATAAATGTGATCTCGGACGCAACTTTGCAAATAAAATTTGGAATGCCGGCCGTTTTCTTTTAATGAACAAACAGGAAATCATCGGCGACGATAATTTCACGCTCGATAAACTGCCGACAGAAAATCTCGACCTTGCCGATCGTTGGATTCTATCCCGCCTCAATCACACCATCAAATTATTTAACACCTCACTTGACCAATTCCATGTCAACGAAGCAACAAAACTGATTTATGATTTTATATGGCATGATTTCTGTGATTGGTATGTGGAAATGGTGAAAACGCGATTCTATGGTGATGAGTCGAACGAAGTGAAAACTGCTGTCGTAATACGAGCGCTCTGGATTTTTGATCAAGCACTTCGTTTGCTCCATCCGATAATGCCTTTTATTTCTGAGGAATTATGGCAAAATCTAAGCAATCGCAAAGGACAATCGCTCGTGCGTGCCGAATTCCCGAATGTCAATGAACATTATATAAATCAAACGGTTGAATATGAATTGAATTTTGTCATCAAAGTAATCGAAGCTGTGCGTAATATCCGCGGTGAGTTGAATGTTGCGCCTTCAAAACAAATTGAAGTGCATATTCATCTTCATGGTGAGTTCGGCGAAAAGCTGGTTGTCAATGCCAATTATATTCAAGGACTTCTGAACTATATCGATCGTCTCTGCCGCGCTAAAACAGTGCCGACCTGGGCCAGCGAAACGGAAAAGTTTGAGCATCCTAAAGCTTCCGCTAGCGCGATAGTCGATGGAACGGAAATCTATGTTCCGCTTGTTGGTATTATTGATATTGATGCCGAGCGAAAACGATTAGAAAAAGAAATCGTGCGCCTGCAGGGATTGATCGAAAGTATTGGAAAGAAATTAACAAATGCTAGTTTCATTGAACGTGCGCCGAAATATATTGTAGAAAAAGAACGCGAAAAACAAAAAAACATGACTGAGAATATAGAAAAGTTAAAATTAAGTATAGAGCTTCTAAACTGAAATAAATGAACAGGGAAGAAAATATGGAATAGAGATATTGTTGAATTAAAATTGCATCTTCCTTATTACATTGGACTTTATATGTATACCGTCATAATAGAAACAGAATTCTCTGCCGCACATATCATCCGAGGATATAACGGC
The DNA here is from genome assembly GCA_963833465.1 of Ignavibacteriota bacterium. GTDB lineage: Bacteria > Bacteroidota > Ignavibacteria > UBA10030 > UBA10030 > Fen-1298. Next base: position 991,190 of record CAWHXW010000003.1, read on the forward strand.
CCGTGTTCACGTCTTCACGGACACAATTGGAAAGTTACAGTGGAAGCTAAAACCGATGTTCTCGATGATCTCGGAATGAGTGTCGATTTTTATTTTCTTCAAGAAAAAACTGACGAGATTGTTTCGCAATTTGATCATAGTGATTTGAATTCGACACCACCTTTTAATAAGATTCTTAATCCGACTTCAGAGAATATTGCTAAATATATTTTCGATGAATTAAAGAAACGTCTGCCTGCAAAAATAAAACTTTCATTTGTATCAATTGGTGAAACCGGGGAATACACTGCAAAGTATTCAGAAGGATAGTAAAATATTAAAACTTCAATGAAATCATCTTTACCGGAAACACTAATCATTAATGAAATATTTTTCAGCATTCAGGGAGAATCGACACGCATTGGACTTCCTTGCGTATTTATTCGATTAACTTCATGCGATCTCCGGTGTGCCTGGTGCGATACAGCTTATGCCTTCAATGAAGGCACAGAAATGAGCATTGATGAAATATTAAAAAAGGTAAAAGAATATGAATGCAATCTCGTCGAAATAACAGGAGGCGAACCACTTCTTCAGCCAAATGTACACCCTTTAATGAAACGTCTTTGCGATGAAAGTTATGATGTAATGGTTGAAACAGGCGGCCACCGCGATATTAGCGGCGTTGATCTGCGCGTTAAGCGTATTATGGATATTAAGTGTCCCGGCAGTTTGATGGAAAAGCACAATCGCTGGGAAAATATTCAATTGCTTACAATACGTGATGAGGTTAAATTTGTTATAGTAGATGAAATCGATTACAATTGGGCAAAGGATGTTATTAAAAAGTACGACCTTGCACAACGATGTACAATTTTAATTTCGCCCGTGTTTGGCAAAATAGAAAATCGTATTTTAGCAGAGTTAATACTTCACGATCATCTTAACGTTCAGTTTCAATTGCAAATGCACAAATATATCTGGGATCCGACAGCAAGAGGAGTATGAAATGAATCCAATCGACAAACTTGACTCATTCGACAATAAATATCCAGAGCGCGATTACACTATAACAATAGTCAATCCGGAATTTACATCCGTCTGTCCAAAAACCGGATTGCCGGATTTTGGTACAATTACAATCAATTATATTCCAGGGAAAAAATGTGTCGAATTGAAATCGCTAAAGTACTATTTCCTTGAATACCGTTCGATGGGTATTTTTTATGAGACAGTTGTAAATAAAATTCTTGATGATCTCGTTTTAAAACTACATCCAAAATGGATAGAAGTTGCAGGAAGTTTCACAGCGCGCGGCGGCATTACAACAACTGTCAAAACAGTGCATTCAGAAAAAGGAAAACGTAAAATTAAATGAACAAGTCACGCGCAGTTGTATTGGTTAGCGGAGGAATGGATAGCTGTGTAACCGCTGCGATCGCCAATCTTGAGCATGAATTAGCATTTTTGCATGTGAATTACGGTCAGCGTACAGAGCAGCGTGAATTGAAAGCGTTTTATGCTCTTGCTGAACATTACTGCATTCAGCATCGATTGGTTGCAGATTTGACGCATCTCAAATCTATCGGCGGTTCCAGTCTCACTGACTTGCACATTAAAGTGACTGAAGCCAATCCAGAGACACTTTTTAGTTCTAAGAAGAGCGGGATTCCGACTTCGTACGTCCCATTTCGAAATGCCAACATTTTATCAGCCGCAGTAAGCTGGGCGGAAGTCGTTGGAGCGAAGAATATATTTATCGGCGCCGTTGAAGAAGATAGTTCCGGATATCCAGATTGCCGAAAAGAATTTTATGATGCGTTTAACTCAGTAATTAAATTAGGAACGAAACCTGAAACTAAGATTTCTATTAACGTTCCTGTGATAGACTTGAAAAAATTTGAAATCGTTAAGCGCGGCATTGAATTAAACGCGCCATTTGAATTGACTTGGTCATGTTATACGAATGAAGATAGTGCTTGTGGAGTCTGTGACAGTTGCGCGTTACGCCTGCGGGCATTTCAAATTGCCGGAATTGATGATCCAATTCCTTACTCTGTAAAACCAAATTACATTTGATAATAAGTCATCCTGATCCCGACCAGTAGTCGGGAGAAGGATCTATATTGAATTTTGATGAAACAGTTTTTTGTATATATTATGTCAAATCGTAAAGATGGAACAATCTATACTGGAATGACAAATGATCTCGAGCGGAGGGTGATAGAACATAAGAAAAAGCTAATTGATGGCTTTACAAAGAAGTACAATCTGACTAATCTTGTTTACTTCGAAGACACAAACTCTGCATTATCAGCAATTGAACGGGAAAAACAAATCAAAGGTTGGTTGAGATCAAAGAAAATCAAACTTATTGAAGAAATGAATCCCGAATGGAAAGATTTAAGTGATGCATGGTATGAAGATATCTCTTAACCCAAAGTGGATATATCGTCTTATGTGCAGCGATAGATCATGCTTTTCTTGCATACGAGATTCTTCGCTTCGTCCTTTCAGGACTTCGCTCAGAATGACTAAATAATTATGTTCCCATCAGAAATCCTTCGTAATATTATCAAATTGTTTCAACTCCTTTCGCGGGGATTTAAATCCAGTTTTGCGCTTGATCCATCGGAGGATAAAATGAATCACCCCGGTATAAATCGTCCTATTCCTGTAGCCCATCGTAACACATGTCCACACTGTAAATTAGATATTCCAGATGGTGCACGCGTTTGTCATCACTGTCATCAATTCGTTAGCGTACGTTTTAACCTTGCGAATATTATTACAATTCTTGTATCAGTAGCTGCGGTAGCGATGTCAGTATACTCACTATATATGAGCGCTACGCAGGCGCAGGTAACAAAGAATATTGAAAGCCGCCGCTTCCTTATCGAGACACTTCATAGTATGCAACAGGTTCAGGATGAATTGCAGGCATCTCGTGAAAAATCGGATAGTGAAGAAAAGTTAAACGAAAAAGAATTATTACTTCTGAATTACTATGAAGTACTATCTCGCACATTGGCGCAGTATATCAAACAGGAACCGTCCCTTTTTGTGAGAATGCGATGCACCTACGAGCCTTCTATCCGGATGAGACAAAGCCCCTCGACAAAATCTCAGCAGCTTGGAACAGTATATAAAGACGAAGAAGTTTTTAGACTCGGAAATTTTCGGGACAGCAAAGGCGATATGTGGTACGATGTTGCCAGCGCCGACCAACAAAAAATCGGATGGGTTTATAAATATCTTGAAATTGTGCAGTAATTAACCTTGTCAAAGTTTTGAACTTTGACAAGGTTGAGGTTGAGCGATGAAATATCAATCCCATTTATATTACCACATCTATAATCGTGGAGCACATCGGAGCAAGATATTCTTTGAAGACGAAAATTATCATTATCTCATATCACTTTTCCAGAAATATGCGCAAGATTCAAAAGTACATATAGCCGCGTATTGCTTGATGCCTAACCATTATCACATCGTCGCAAAACAAAATTCACTTGGTTCGATAACAACCTTTTTGAAAAAAACTTTTAGTGCTTATACTCAGGCGATGAATAGGCGATTTGGATTAAGCGGAACTTTATTTCAGGGACAGGCAAAAATAAAGGAGATCACATCAGACGAGTATTGTTTACAGGTGATTCGCTATATACATCTTAATCCAGTTGCTGCAAAGATGGTAGCATCACCAGATAAATGGGAGTATTCTAACTATCTCGATTGGATAGACCGCAAAGAGATAGGATTGATGGATAAAGAATTGAGGAATACTTTTTTTCCGCATCCGCAAGATTATAAACGATTTGTCGATGAGTTCCAAATGGAACAGAAAAATGATAAACTTGGGAAGTTTCTTTTTGAAGAATGAATAAGGTACGGCTTTCTACCGTCAGATTACTAACCTTGTCAAAGTTTTGAACTTTGACAAGGTTGACTCCGCTAAAAGCGGTCGGAAAGTTTAGTAAACTTTATAAATATGTACTTCTATAGTATATTATGCGTAAATCTACTCTGGTCGATAAGTTGAGGTATTTTCGTATGCCTACATTAAAGGAGTTAGCTATTGCTGGCTTTATGACTCTTGGCTCAGTTTTTGCGTCGAGCACTGCTAATGCTCAGGGGTATACTGTTTCTGGTGTTGTTCGCGATTTGAATGATCAGGTTTCTGGTAATGTTTTGTCTGGTGCTCGTCTTGAGGTTAATAATGGAGAATCAATAGCATTTAGTGGTGCTGACGGCACTTATACTTTAAATAATGTTCGTCCTGGTGTTGATACTATTAAGGTTACCATGCCTGGATATAAGGGATTTTTTGAATCAGCGATTAATATTACTGGCAATACTACTTTAAGATTTTCCTTGCCTTCTGTTACACAGGTTACAGATATGGGTACAGATACTGTAAGAGCAGGACATTTACTTGCATTATACATAGAGAGTATGTATGTTCCTAAAGAGCCTGTTTATTGGAGGAATCTCCCTATTAATATTTGTTTGCAGGGTGCTAATAGTTATGATTCTACGCAGGCTAATAATGCTCTGGGTTTTGGTGATTGGCATACTGCTCCTGTTGGTAGTGTTGCCAGGCATCTTAAGAGAAATATGTATAACTTAGTTGATAAGACAACACTTCTGACTACTGGAGGTGTGATGCTGGCATTTCATGCACCAAGTAATACTTCAAGTCCATTTGAGAATTCTGAAGATCCTGGTTATTTTATTTATGGTTCTTCTGAGGTTTCTTCTTCTGGTGTTCGTTTTATTCAGCATGAGGTTGCTGGCTGGTGTCTGAGTAAGGGTCCTCAAACAGTTTTTCCTAGTAATATGAATGAAGATGCTGATTATGAGTATACTCTTGAGGATGTTGTCTTGACTTGGGTTGCTGAGAATCATTAGAATGCGAAACTTAGAGGTGAGCAGGATGCTCACTTGTTGAATATGATTGATTATGTTGCACCGACGATACCATTAATAACAACATTGCGTTTGCCTGCTAATAATTCTAAGGATTTAGAGTCTTCTGTTTCTTTGTCTTGGTCTCCTGTTGCTGGTACTGATTATTATCATGTGCAAGTTGCTACTGATTCATCGTTTACTCATCTTGTTTTTGATGATTCTTTGGTGCAGGTTATTAGTAAGACTGCAACATTGAGTTCTAATACTCAGTATTATTGGCATGTTCAATCTAGAAATATTACAGGAACTGGAAATTGGTCAACAACTTACAATTTTAAGACTAAGAGTGTTAATCTTCCTCCTTCTAAACCTGTAATTACTTCTCCTATGAATAATTATGTCTTGCGTGCAGACACATTAAAAATTATTTTTTCAAAAAGTATAGATCCTGAGGGTGTGCCTGTAACTTATACTATTCACTTGTTTAAAACAAATTATGATTCAACATTTACAATAGCAGATACGGCAACAAAGATTCCGCGAAATAAGTTTGAAGACAAGCAAACTTATGGTTTGGCTGTTGGTGCGGGTGATGGTCAAAATATTACGTGGTCTGATACTTCATATTTTAGTATAGATAATTCGACAGGTGTTGATAATAAGGTTAATAATATACAAGAAGGTTTTAAGCTCGAGCAGAATTATCCTAACCCTTTCAATCCAACAACAACAATTCAATATTCTATACCTAAGCGTGAACATGTGCATATACAAGTATATGATATAATTGGAAGAATGATTGATAATCTTGTAGATATGGATCTACCTGCAGGCAATTATAAGGTTACATTTCCAGATCAGGGGCATTATCAGAATATGTTGCCATCAGGAGTATATCTGTATAGAATACAAGCGGGTGAAGATTTTGCTGTCAAAAAATTTATAATCATGAAATGAAGAAAGATAAAGAATTGACCATTCAAATCGAAAAAAATATCCCAGTGCCAAAAGGTATTCGTCGCAAATATCCTTTTAATCAGATGGAAATAGGAGATTCGTTTTTTGGAGTAAAACCAACCTTGTCAAAGTTACCCATGCTTTAGCTAAGAGAACTTTGACAAGGTTACTCTTTCAAAGTTACCCATGCTTTAGCTAAGAGAACTTTGACAAGGTTACTCTTTCAAAGTTACCCATGCTTTAGCTAAGAGAACTTTGACAAGGTTACTCTTTCAAAGTTACCCATGCTTTAGCTAAGAGAACTTTGACAAGGTTACTCTTTCAAAGTTACCCATGTTTTAGCTAAGAGAACTTTGACAAGGTTACTACGCCATCCATTTAATCGAGCATCCTATTGATGGAAATTGTTCTTCCATAATTGGTTTATCGGCAATGAGATCCTCGATTGCTTCTTTCAATTCTTCTTTCGTCACCTTAGATTCATCCTGCCAATTATCATCCACACGGCCGTGATAGACAAGTTTTTGTGCAGCATCGAATAAGTAAATATCAGGAGTGCATTGCGCTTTGAATTCACGTGCAGTTCTTTGTGTGGCATCGATTAGATATGGAAACGAAATTTTCCATTCCTTTATTTTTTTTTGCATTTCGTCTGGCGAATCTTCTGGGTAGTCCGGATTAATATTTGGATTAATTGCCAGAAAGTTCACACCGTTTCTCTGCGCATAAACTTCAAGTCTAATAATGCGCGGCCATACTGCCTTCGCATATGGACAATGATTGCAGGTGAATACTATCAACAGCCCTTTTTTCCCGAATGCATAATCGCTTACCTGAATGACACCATTTGGATCTCGCAAAACAAATCTTGGCATTTTTGAGCCCAAAGGAATATCAAGTGATTCTAAACGTGCCATCGCATTTTCTCCTCTTCTAATATAGAATACAAAAATTTTAATAAATAAAATTCAATATTTTCAATCGCTTGCAATTAAAATGAAATTGATAGACATTTGAACGTTTAATATTATCCATATATATAATAAATAATTTTTATTCGGTTATGTATAACAATTTTAAATCCATATTCATTTCTTTGAAATTGACTTAAAAAACAATCAACTTATTTATTGAGGTCTAAATGAAACGAGCTCAAAAGTTGTATCAAGTCCCTCATATTGATTCCATTCAAGATATGGTAGTTAAATTGGCAGGCAAGTATGACGACAAACTCGCACTTGAGGATTTGAAAGATACACCTGTTCCAAAAGTTAGCTACAGTACTATATTGAAGTACGTGCTAAAATTCGGAACAGCAATGCGCGGTCTCAAACTACCGGAACGAAGTCACATTGCCGTAATATCTGAAAACCGTGTCCAATGGTGTTTAACTTATCTCACATCTATGTGCTTCAATTATGTGATAGTCCCAATCGATGCTAAGCTAAGCACAAACGAAATTCTTAACATTATCCATGAGTCGGACACCAAAGCCATTGTCTTTTCTGAATCCTTCGATTCGATGCTGCGCGAAAAGCGTCACTCTCTGAAACATGTAAAACATTTTATAAGTATGGATTTGTCAATGAAGAAGGATGGCTTTCTTTCAATGGTTGAATTAATCAACAACAGTCACGGTTGTACAGTGGATTCGTTGCCTAGTATAGACGCACGAGAATTGGCTGTAATTATTTTTACTTCGGGCACACTGGGCAGAGCAAAAGGTGTTATGTTAAGTCAGCGTAATCTTGCAGCAAATCTCATGGCAATGGTCAGCATGATGATGGTCTTTCCAGAAGACCGCTTCCTTTCAGTTCTTCCTATTCATCACACGTACGAATGTACGTGTGGATTTCTTTGTCCGCTGTATTCTGGTGCATCAGTACATTTTGCGCGTTCACTAAAAACAGTAGTGGACGATCTTCAGCAAGTAAAGGCAACAATGCTTCTTGGTGTACCGCTTATCTTCGATAAAATATTCAAACGTATATATCAGGCAATTAATGAAAAACGCTTGACATCTATCATCGTACCGCCGCTAATCAAAATAACAGATTTTGCAGCACGTTTTGGGTGGAAGAGTTCAAAAAAATTGGTATTCTCTGAAATTCATGAACGCTTCGGTGGACATATTCGTGTATTCATTGCCGGTGGAGCCGCTCCTGATCCGACAGTTGCGAAAGGACTTCGCGATCTTGGTTTTACATTTGTGCAGGGATATGGTTTGACAGAGACATCACCAATTCTCACCTTGAACCAGCTAGATAACTTCAAAGATGATGCTGCAGGTCTTCCTCTGCCGGGTATTGAACTGAAAATTCATTCACCAAATGAAGATGGTGTCGGTGAAGTGTGGGCGAAAGGTGCTAATGTAATGATTGGCATTTACAAAAATGAAAAAGCAACACGCGAAGTATTTGAAAATAGCTGGTTTATGACTGGCGATCTCGGCTTTATAGATGAGGACGGCTTCCTTCATATTTGCGGACGAAAGAAAAATGTAATCATTTCACGAAGCGGGAAAAATGTTTTCCCTGAAGAAATCGAAGATACATTGCAGCGAAGTCCATTTATTCAGGAGTGCCTTGTTTATGGTGAAAATGATCCAAAGTTAGATGAAATTATTTCTGCACAAATTGTAGTTGATGCAGAAGCATTTATAGAACTATCCGAAGCTCGCGGCGTACCTATCACTCCTGAACTTATCAACAACGTAATCGCAACCGAAGTAAAAAAGGCGAATGCAGAGTTAACTAGCTTTAAGCAGATTAAAAAGTTTACAATTCGCGAATTAGAATTTGAGAAGACAACAACACAAAAGATTAAACGATACCTTGTGCTCCAGAAATAATTTCCTGATTCTGACGCACTTCCAAAGTACGTCAGAGTTTTCCATACTCTGCATGCTGTGAAAAAATTTATAGCTCATCTTGATCTCGATTGCTTTTTCGTTTCAGTTGAACGAATCAAGAATCCTGCTCTAATTGACAAACCGGTTATTGTTGGCGGTAGCGCAATTGGACGCGGCGTTGTAGCGTCTGCATCTTACGAAGCGCGTAAGTTTGGAATCCATTCCGCTATTCCTACAGCCCGGGCACAACGGCTTTGCCCAAATCTGATTGTTGTGCATGGGAGACATAGCGAATATGGACGCATCTCAAAGAAACTTTTTGAACGAATGTGCGACCTCGCGCCTGTAGTCGAACGCGCCTCTATCGATGAAATGAATATGGATTTCACAGGTTGTGAGAATCTCTACCATAACGATCTTCCCGGTTTTATGAAATCAATTCAGAAAATTGTGTTGGATGAGTTCAAGCTTCCCTGTTCAATCGGACTTGCTTCCAACAAAACAATAGCAAAAATTGCCGTAAATCAGGTAAAGCCCGCCGGCGTTATTTTCGTTCCTCACGGAACGGAAGTTGAATATCTTGCACCTCTCGACATCGGCGTCATTCCAGGCGTCGGTAAAAAAACAGAAGAATATTTGCGGAAAAAGGGATTTCACAAGGTTTCTGATATTCAAAAAAAAACAGAGAAGGATATTCTAAATATTCTCGGTAAGCACGGATTATGGATTTATAATGTTGCATTCGGGCGCGGTTCTGATGTAATCGGTGTCGAATGGGACGCTAAAAGCATCTCGCGCGAAGAAACATTTGCCAAAGACATATTAGATAAAAAGAAATTGGAAAAAACTATTTTTGAAATGACCGAAGATGTCTGTCAACAGCTCCGTGAACATGGATGGAAAACGCGGACAGTAACATTAAAACTTCGTTATTCTGATTTTAAAACTATCACTCGTGCTGAAAGTATTGAGCCAACCAACGACGATACGATTGTAGCGCAAACTGCGCGTTATCTTCTTAATTTTTCATACACAAGCAATCTCCCGATTCGACTCATCGGTGTGCGGCTTACTAATTTTGAAGAAGAAGGGCAAATGGAATTTTCTCTCTCTCCTTCTAAAAAGAAGAAACAAGAAATCTTAAAAGTTGTTGATAAAATCCGCGATAAATTCGGAGATAAAATAATTCATGTTGGAGGGCAAGAATAGAGAAGTTCAATTTTTACTCGCTGTCATTCTAGCGGGAACCATCTCTATGAAAATTTGGTATTGAATTTTCATCAACAAGGGCGTTTAGAATTGCGATCTTTTTATCTATAGACAGTAAGTGCACCCTGATACGCTTCAATTGAGTCTGATTTTAACTCCGTGAGAGTATACATTGTATTCGGTGTCGCAAGCTCTCGTAACAGCTTTCGATATTGAGAGGCTCTAAATTTTTGATATTTATGGCATCATTTTGCTTATTATAGGTGATAACATATAACCTGAAAGGATAAAAAATATATTACTTCTGCCTACTCTTCCAGCTATTTACTTCGTTTGCATCTAAAAGAGTTAAATTTTTAAATTTGTGTGTTGTTAGTTTGCCAAGATAAAGATAATTACGAATCGCATTTGTCTTAATACCTAATTCACTCGCCGCTTCATCAACGGTAAGATACTCGGATTCGTTTACTTGCTTTAATGTCTTAGTCTTATTCATAACACCTGCTATATAAGTGATACATTATAACTTGTCAAGCATTATTATATTTTATTTCTTTGTGCATAATCAAAGTCTTCTTAACCCTTTCTATGGTGTCTTCTGCAAGTTTTTTGCCAATGTCACCAGCCATTATTCGATCTTTCTCTGAATCTGCTGGTAAGTATTCATCAATAATTTCTTCTATTGAATGAAATACTTTCTCTTCTTTTCTTTTTCGTCCCTTTGTCATGATTTATTCTCCTATTTATATTTTGCCATAAAATGTGGGTTTAATTTAGGGTCAAAATATTGTTTTCTTTTAATCCAAATAAAACCATCGCCTTTTGATATTACAGCAACATCAGTTAAACCTCCAACAGTTTCCTCGTCCGTTGACATTCTTCGCTTGATTGATGTTAAATTTACAAGGGCTTCTGCCATGGCGGCTAATTCTTCTTTAGGTAAAAAAGATACGGCTTGTACTATAGAGTCTGAATGTTTTTCTTCCTCATATATTTTTATTTTTTGTTGAAATTTTTTCATTTCTTCATTTGCTATTTTTTGTGTCTTTTTCTTCATAAAATCTTTTTGCTTAGCATTGATGTTTTTCAACGAATCAATAATTGCTTCTGGATATTGTGTCAATAAATTATAGACATATTTTCGTATCTCTTTCCGATAGTTCGGATTAATACCATCCATAAATGTCGCCACCTCGTCACTTTGAGCAAATGGATGTACAGCAGCTGTCGTGCGTATATTTATTTTAACATCTACCCTCTTCGCATATTTAAGCCTATTATTTATAATTCCGCCAATTTCATAAGCCAATATGGAAGGGAATTCTTGTTTTTGTCCGAACCCAGCAATTACAATTCCAGAATAATGCCCTTTTGGAAAAATATCTTTTTCAAACATCATTCCCGTCATTTGTTTTATTCTATTTGACGAAGCACGGCTTATAGGTAATCCTTGAAAAACATTACTATATGCACCTGCTATATGCTTTCTATATTTCTTTAGTGTGGACTTTCCCGCTCCCGCTGGAAATCCTCTTAACTTTTTGTGCGTTCCCAAATTATGATGGAATTTATTGATAATAATGTCAATTATTTTCTTTAGTTCACTGGAAGATAATTTTTTATGATCTTTCAAATGCTGTTTTGACTCCATTAAAATGTAACGTTTTAAGTCGCTATAAAAACGAAGTATGGTTAATATTAAATATTGCTTTTGTTTCTCCTGAGAAAACAGAAGATTCCTTTTGCTGAGAAATTTAATAAAACGATTACCGTATTCTTGTAATGAATCAAAACCATTATACTTTAATTCGTCGCGAAATATTTTTATTACCGTTTCCCAGGGTGTATCCATAACTTGGGCATCCCCAAAAATCATTATTCCGATAGGATGACAGCGAGACAGTCCAAAAAGTTTGTTTATGCTGTTATATATTTTAGTTCCACCGTCTGAAGTTTGTATCGTTACTGCACTATCGGCAGCGAGAGCTACAGCAGATTTATTTAGGATGGCAATCTCTGCGGTCATTTTCTTACCTTTAAACAGTTGTGGGTTGTTTGAAAGTAGTTTTTCAAAGATCAAAAGTCAAGTACATAATTACAATTTATAACTTATCACTTTGCCAAAGAACGTTCTATCCATATTATCGGCATAATTAAGAAATAAATAGTGCCTTATGTCATGTTTACAAACATTACAAATTATAACCTATAATTTAAGACAAAAGTTCCCATCATAAGTTCCAATAAACATTACACATATACCATGCCAGATTCAGAAAAATTCAGGTTTTGCATTGCTTAAATGAAGCTGTGTAAAATCGAAACGTACTAGCACCAAAAAAAACCTCCCTTTAGCATCCCGCCGAAGAAATGATTATCTTAATTCTATATGGCACGATTCAAACTTACAATCGAATATGAAGGAACTCGTTTCAGCGGATGGCAGGTGCAAAAAAACGCACGCACAGTGCAAGGTGAAATAAATACTGCAATCGGCAAAGTCTTTGGGACGCGTAGGTTCGAGTTCTATGGCTCAGGCCGCACAGATGCCGGCGTTCACGCATTACAGCAAACAGCTCACCTGGATATCAAGACAATGCTCGCACCGGAAATCATCCGGATGAAGTTAAACGATGAAATTCCCGCCGATATTAATATTATAGAAGTTGAAAAAGCTGCTGGTGATTTTCACGCTCGCCACGATGCAATTGCACGTAGTTATCTGTACCAAATTTCTCGGCGGCGATCAGCGTTTGGCAAACGATTTATCTGGTGGATTAAAGATCCGCTCGACATAATAAAAATGCGCCAAACGGCAGAAATGTTTATCGGGCTCAAAGATTTTCAATCCTTCACAGCAGATGATCCTGAAGAAAAATCAACAAAAGTTCATATTAATTCAATTGAAGTCCAGCAAGCCGGAGATTTAATTCTTGTCCGTATAGTTGGGTCGCATTTTATTTGGAAGATGGTCCGTCAAATCATTGGCGTATTGGCAGAAGTCGGGCGCGGGAAAATGCCGCTAAACGATGTAAAAAAATTCCTGTATGCAAAATCGGATGACCCGGCAAAGCTTACAGCTCCACCATCCGGACTGTTTTTAGAACGTGTCTATTATAAAGGCGATATTTGGTTAAAAGAATTGAAACCGATGTTGGATATTACTTCAAGGATTCCTGTTAAATTTGTAAAGAAGCATGATGAAACTGATAATAAACTAAATGAAATCAAGTATAACGATATTAAAAGTAAAGCACACGAAAGATAGTATTCCACTCTTTTGTGATTTCTCTTGCCCATACGCAAAGTTCACTCAGCCAGATGCCAGTGGCGCTTGCAGAAAAGATGTAGCAGTTTATTGTGAAAAATATAAGGAGTATAAGAACAAAAACTCCTATTGCATTAGAAGGAATAAATAAAGTTATAATGAATATATCGAAGAACAACTCACAACAGCTGAATCGAGATTTAAACAATATTGCTGAACCGTATGTAAAGCTTGTGCTCGCTGTAGGACAGCACGATGCCGACTATGTCGATGCTTACTATGGCCCGGCAGAATGGCAGGCGGAAGCAAAAGCTGAGAAGCAATCGTTGCATGCAATTCTTCAAAAAGCATTTTCTCTGAAATCAAGGTTAGATGAACTTAAAAGCAAGCAGGACGAAGACATTATTCAGCTTCGTCATCATTATTTAATAAAACAAATTTCCTCGCTGATTGCCCGCGTTAAAGTGTTAGCCGGGAAAAAACTATCATTCGATGAAGAAGCAAAAGCGTATTATGATGTTGAACCGCCTGCGTTCACGGAAGAACATTTCAAAGGACTTGTTGCAGAGTTAGAAACGATTGTATCGGGCAAGGGATCTATTCCAGAGCGCATCGAAAATTATCGCAGACAGTTCACTATAACAGCAGACAGGATAGATAAAGTTTTCAACGCAGCAATTTTTGAATGCCGTCAAAGAACAAAAAAATATATCATTCTGCCGGAAAACGAAACCTTCAGGTTGGAATATGTCCACAATAAATCATGGAGCGGCTACAATTGGTATAAAGGTAACAATGAAAGTTTGATTCAGATAAATACGGACTTGCCGATTTTTATAGAACGTGCAATTGATCTTGCGGCACATGAAGGATACCCTGGGCATCATGTTTATAATTGTTTATTAGAGACAACTTTTGCACGCAAATTCGGTTGGATTGAGTTTACCGTGTATCCATTATTTAGTTCGCAGTCGTTAATTGCAGAAGGAACTGCAAATTATGGTGTTGAAGTTGTTTTTCCGGGAAAAGAACGAATGGAATTTGAGCGCGATAAACTTTTTCCGCTTGCCGGATTAGATAAAAATCAGGCAGAAAAATATTTTAAAATTCAAAAGCTTGTTGAAAAACTCAGCTATGCCGGCAATGAAGCCGCACGCCGTTATTTGAACGGAGAAATCTCCCGAGATGAAGCTGCTAACTGGCTCGTTCAATATGCGCTAATGTCGCCCGAACGTGCCCAGCAGCGCACACGTTTTTTCGATCAATACCGCAGTTATGTCATCAACTACAATCTTGGTCTGGATTTAGTGCGCCAGTATATTGAACGACGCGGAGGCACAGAAAAGAATCCTGTAAAACGCTGGGAAGAATTTACAAAACTTATATCATCGCCGCGATTGCCGTCAGGATTACTCTAAATGTCGCCTGTTAAATCAAAAATACCAAAAGGAGATCGTCCTTACCTTGATAGGTTATTGGATGAAGTCCGCTATCGACTCACGACAGTAGAAGACATCGATGTTGCGGGACAATCCATTCCGCGCTTCATTGGTGAGTTCTGGACATCACAGCAACGGCAAGCATTGTCATTGCACGAAATATCATATCGTGCTTGTTTCAAACCGCAGCTTCCGCGATTTTTTATAGAATACTTAACGAACAAAGACGATACGGTGTACGATCCTTTCAGCGGACGCGGCACTACAGCATTAGAAACCGGATTACTCTGCAGAAAAGTTATCGCAAACGATGCAAATCCTCTAAGCATACTTTTGTGCAAACCTCGTTTCTTACCTCCTGCGCTTGAAGAATTAGTAAAACGCTTAGACAGCATTCCTATTAAAGAAAAAGCAGAAGCTGATATCGACCTTTCGATGTTCTATCACCCAAAGACAGAAGCGGAAATTGTTTCGTTGAAAGAATATTTAGATGATCGTCGTGAGAGCGGGAGAGAAGATAACATCGACCGATGGATACGCATGGTCGCCACCAATCGGTTGACCGGACATTCGAAAGGATTTTTCTCTGTATATACTTTGCCTCCGAATCAAGCAGTTAGTGCAGAGAGCCAGCGAAAGATCAATGTAAAAATGAAACAGGAACCCGAACACCGCGACACACGCGTTATCATTTTTAAAAAATCGAAAACGCTTCTGAGCGGTGTGACGCCAGTCGATCGGGAAAATCTGCAACGAGTTGGTGAAACCGCACGTTTCTTCACTTCTGACGCGCGCGAAACAAAAGCAATTACCAGCAACACTATCCAACTTACTGTTACTTCACCGCCATTTCTTGACGTTGTTGACTACGTGCAAGATAATTGGTTAAGATGCTGGTTCAACAGTCTCGATGCAACAGATGCTGCCAAGACAGTTACGATGTCTCGGTCATTAGAAGAATGGTCGGCTGTTATGTATGGTGTCTTTCGTGAACTTCATAGGATAACCAAACCCAGAGGATTTGTTGCATTTGAAGTAGGTGAAGTTCGAAATAAAAAAATAAATTTAGATGAACATGTCGTCCCTCTCGGTATTAAAGCGGGATTTACATGTATCGGTATTATTGTTAATGAACAATACTTTACAAAGACATCTAACATCTGGGGAGTTGATAATAATGAAAAAGGTACAAATTCCAACCGTATTGTGATTTTTAGAAAAGAAGCAAAATGAAATGACGTTAGATTTTTACTCTACTACTTCTTTCTTTTTTTTCAGTGCAATTAGAATTCCATGCTGCGCAATAATGACCGTATAATATTCTTTGGTGATTCAATTACATTGCTTGGAATAAAACCCAGTGGATATATTACGATTATCAAAGATTCGCTTATAATGAAATATCCTTCCATCGAAATTATCGGTACGGGCATCTGCGGAAACAAAGTATCCGATCTTCAAGCCCGAGTAGAAAAAGACGTCATCGCTATAAAACCATCTATTGTTGTAATCTATATAGGTGTAAACGATGTGTGGCACTTCATTACACCAGGTCAAACTGGTACTTCAAAAGATTTATATAAATTAGAATTAGAAAACGTTATAAATAAAATACAACAAGCAGGCGCAAGTGTTATTCTTTGCACGCCATCTGTAATAGGCGAGAAAAAGAATAGAACAAATCAGATGGATGCACATTTAGATGAATATGCAGAGATCAGCCGCCACATTGCCAAAAAAATGAAAATAGAACTATGCGATTTGCGAAATGCATTTGTAAGTTACATTCAAATGCATAATCCAGATAATATTGAACAGGGAATTCTGACAGTTGACAAGGCACATTTGAATGATGAAGGGAACCGACTCGTCGCTCAAGAAATACTTAAGACGTTAATGTGCTGTTGAAAAACATTTTTTGAGTTTATCAAAAATCACCTGCCGACGACGATATTGATAATTTCTCAAATTTCAACGTTAGAGTGAAAGTTCTGACGAAATGTTTTTCGGAATAGTTCATGTTTTTTTTTCACGACTATCCGAATCAATAAATTATAACATTAACAATATTCTTTTGTATATTTCATTATGAACAAGAATGAACTGAAAAGCCTTCACGTGATCATTCATCGTGCGCTCGAAGAAGATTTAGGTGACGGTGATATTACGACAATCAGCACAGTGCCGAGAAAATCTGTGCTAAAAGGAACATTTATTGCAAAAGAATCCGGGATTATTGCAGGACTCGAAGTTGTTTGCGAGACTTTAAAATATCTTGATCCACGAATTATTTTTTATGCATATGTCTCCGATGGAAAAAAAGTCTCGAAAGGGACTGTCCTTGCAACAGTGCGCGGTAATGGACGCGCATTACTGACAGCAGAACGAACTGCTCTAAATTTCTTTCAGCGAATGTCCGGCATTGCTACAACAACTCATGCGTATGTAAACGCTGTCCGTAAAACAAAAGCAATCATTGTGGATACACGAAAAACTGCACCATGCCTTCGGTTGTTGGATAAGTGGGCAGTGCGAATCGGCGGCGGGCAGAATCATAGATTCGGCCTTTATGATATGGTGCTCATTAAAGAGAATCATATTGCCGCCGCGGGTGGAATATCTGAGGCGGTTGCCTGCGTTCGTAGGATGGATAAAAAGAAGCGCCCTATCGAAGTTGAAGTACGCAATTTGAATGAATTACGCGAAGCATTAGAACTAAATGTGGATAGAATATTGTTAGATAATATGAGTCTAAAGCAAATGCATGAAGCAGTTCGCATTACAAATGGAAAAACGAAATTGGAAGCTTCCGGTAATATATCACTGGAAAATGTTTCTGCGGTCGCCAATGCAGGTGTGGATATTATTTCTGTTGGCAAGCTTACACACTCTGTTCAAGCATTAGATATTAGTTTTTTAATTGAATTAGAAAAAGAATGAATTCGATGTCAGTCGAAACAATATATCAAGATTTGAAATCAAAACTGCACGATGTTGTACCTGATGTAGAACTGCGGTTAAAATCTGAGCTCGCATTTGAAATAAATAGATTGAAGAAAGAGCGTAATGCTGTAATTCTCGGGCACAACTATATGGAGCCGGCGCTTTTTTATTCTATTCCGGATTATGTCGGTGATTCGCTGGAACTTAGCCGTATTGCCAGTAAAACAGATAAAGATATTATCGTATTCTGCGGCGTTCGTTTTATGGCAGAGACAGCAAAGATTTTATCGCCTAAAAAGACGGTTCTGATACCTTCTAAAAAAGCAGGTTGTTCACTTGCAGATGGAATTACAGCGGAAGATGTCCGCCAATTAAAATCTAAATATCCCGGTGTTCCGGTTGTAACATACGTAAACACTACTGCAGAAGTCAAAGCAGAGTCTGATATTTGTTGTACTTCGAGTAATGCCGCGGCAGTTGTCAAATCATTAAAGAGTGAGACAGTTATTTTCCTGCCGGATGAATATCTTGCCCGCAATGTTGCGCATGAAACTGGACGGAATATTATTTTTCCAACACTTGTCGGTGGCAATCCGATTAACGAGTCACTTTTTAATGAATCTATTATCGGCTGGAAAGCACGATGCGAAGTTCACGAGAAGTTCACGGTAGAAGATATTCAAAATATTCGGAAACAGTTTCCTGACGTAACAATTTTATCGCATCCTGAATGCAGTCCGGAAGTTGTAGCGGCATCGGATTATTCCGGTAGTACAACTCAAATGATTCGTTATGTTCAACGCACGAATGCACCACGATATTTATTACTAACGGAATGTTCAATGGGCGACAATATTATGGCAGCGAATCCGGAAAAGAATATGCTTCGCCTCTGTAGTATTCGATGTCCGCATATGAATGAAATTACTTTGGAAGATACTTTGGAAGCTTTACGAAAAACTCAATATGTTATCGAAGTGCCGGAAGAAATTCGTATGCGTGCATATTGTGCTGTTGAAAGAATGTTGCAAATTATTCCATCAACTGCAGATTGAAGTATGATTATATTTATGGATGAACAATGCAAGAATTAATAGAATGTGATGTACTAGTTATAGGCAGCGGCATTGCAGGCAGTATTGCGGCACTACAGCTTGCCGATGCTAGTATTCAAGTTGTCGTTGCAACACGCTCGACAAATCCGGAAGAATCTAATACGTTTTATGCTCAAGGCGGAATTATTTATAAAGGAAAAGAAGATACACCAGAACTTTTGATGAAAGATATCCAGAATGCTGGAGCAGGCTATTGCAATCCGCAGGCAGTTGAGCTTCTTGCTCATAAAGGGCCTGAATTAGTCCGTTCTCTTTTGCTGGAAAAACTTGCAATTCCATTCGATCGCGAAACAAACGGCGATTATTCTTTTGCGCTTGAAGGCGGCCACAGTGTGGCACGCATTCTCCATGCAGTTGATTCTACTGGAAGTCTTATCGAGAAATATCTAATAAGTGCATTAAAGTCAAATCCTAATATAACGTTGCTTGCCGGCAAGACAGCAGTGGATTTACTTACGCCTGCTCACCATTCACAAAATCGATTATCGGTGTACAATCCGCCTTCGTGTGTCGGTGCATTTGTTCTCGATCAGGAATCTGGACAAGTGCAACGTATTTTTGCTCGTGCAACTATTCTTGCCTCAGGTGGATTAGGGCAAATATTTCTCCGGACAACTAATCCTGCAGGAGCTCGTGGTGATGGATTGTCTATTGCATATCGTGCCGGTGCACGCGTATTAAATTGCGAGTTTGTTCAGTTTCATCCTACAGCGTTCTATCATCAAAATGCGCCTTTCTTTTTAATTTCTGAAGCAGTACGCGGTGCAGGTGCACGCTTGATCGACTCGAACGGCACTCAGTTTATGAAGAAGTACGATCCTGAATGGAAAGATTTAGCCCCGCGCGATGTTGTTGCCCGTGGAATTCACCAAGAAATGTTGGCAAGCGGCGCATCGAATGTATTTCTTGATATCGCTTCTTATATGTCAGCAGAAGATATACGTACTCACTTCCCGTCAATCTATTCAAATTGCTACCAGTACGGCATTGATATATCGCATGAGCCAATACCTATCGTTCCAGCGGCACATTATTTTTGCGGCGGTGTATGGGCTGATTTATGGGGACGAACAACACTCAATCATTTATATGCAGTTGGTGAAGTTGCCTGTACCGGGCTACACGGCGCTAATCGGCTCGCAAGTACTTCACTATTAGAGGGTATAGTGTGGGGACATCGAGCCGCACAAAATATCCTTGACACTTTAAAAGAACATCCTAAACCAAATGCAGGAGAAATTCCTTCTTGGCAAGAAACAGGAACGTACATACCGGATTCCGCCCTTATCAGTCAAGATATGAGTGTCATTAAAAACATTATGTGGAATTATACGGGTCTAATACGCACGAACGAACGGTTACAGCGTGCTATCCGAGAATTGCGCCACCTTGAATCCGAAATTGAGCGCTTCTATCGCGCTGTGAAACTGACTGACGACATTATAGGTCTGCGTAATGCAGTACGAGCTGCAATCATAGTTACCATTTCTGCATGGGAGAATAAAATAAGTGTTGGCTGCCATTATAGGCAGTAAAACCAGTCTCTTTATTTATTTGCAAGTTTTCTGTATCATTTAGTTAATATACTAGTGAAAGGAATATATAATGTACAGGCCACAAATCACAGTCGTAGATTGCACTATTCGCGATGGTGGATTAATGAATAAATCACAATTCAGTTTAGATTGTGTACAAGCGGTCTATAAAGCTATTTGTGAATCAGGAGTTCATATAGTAGAACTCGGGTACCGCAACAGCCGGAAGATGTTCGACCCAGAAAAATATGGTGCATGGCGCTTCTGTGATGATGAGATGATTAAAAAGGTAGTTGGAGAAAATAAATATCCAGATACAAAGATCGCAGTTATGATGGATGCGCATAAAAGTTCGATTGACGACTTGCTCCCCCAAGAAAAAAGCCTTATAGACGTAATTCGCTGCGCAACATACGTTAAGGATATTGATAAATGCATCATGATCGTAAATGACGCCGTTGCAAAAGGATACGAGACTACTATTAATATAATGTCTATTTCAACTGCTCCCGAACGTGAACTCAATGAGACGTTGCAACAAATTAAAGAAGAGACCAAGATTAAGGCATGTTACATAGTGGATAGTTTTGGCAATTTATATTCAGAAGACATTGATTATTTTGTTTCCAAATATCAAAAACTTCTCCCCGGAATTGAAGTCGGTGTTCACATGCACAATAATCAACAGCTCGCGTTTGCCAACACGATCGAGGGAATTATTCGCGGGGCAAATTATTTAGACGGTACGCTCTATGGATTTGGGCGTGGTGCGGGCAATTGTTGTTTGGAACTTCTGTTGGGTTTCCTGAAAAATCCAAAATTTAATATGCGGCCGCTTCTGGATGTTATCTCATCTCATATCCTTCCATTACAAAAAGAAATTAACTGGGGATATTCAGTACCTTATATGATAACAGGTATTATGAATCGACATCCTGAGGAAGCTATCAAGTTGATGGCGCTTCCCGAGAAAGAAACTGCAAAATATAATTTCCGTGCATTCTATGAAAGGATGTTAGATCCAGAGCCATAGATTAAAAAGGCAAAAGCTCATTACCATATGAGAGTAGTCCTTGAACAAATCAAGCAGCATTTATAGTCCGCAATATACCATAAAGTTGATAGTATTTTTTGGAATCTTGTTATTGGCACAGATAAAGACGATTTGCAGTTAATATTATAAACAAAATAATTGGTGATTCTTTTTTTAACAACACATTATTTGTGAGTTTATCATGAAAAGAAAACTTTTTATACAAAAGATATTCTATTTTTTCATCTTATCTATTATTTTTATTTCTTTTTCTATTCTTGGCCAAACTGTAAAACCTGATTCAGCTCAAACCATTATTAAAACTGCTGTGGCTAAAGCCAAATCATCCCAAAAAAATGTACTTGTCATTTTTCATGCCTCATGGTGCAAATGGTGCAAGCGATTAGAGGCAGCATTAAATGATCCCGAAATTAAAACTCTGATTGACAAAAATTATATTGTCACAATACTGGATGTGAAGGAACGCGGAGATAAAATACAAACTCAAGAAAATCCAGGCGGTGAGAATTTAATGGCAAGTTATGGAGGAAATAATGCCGGACTTCCATTTATCGTTTTTTTGAATCAAAACGGAAAGATGATGGCTAATTCCAATGTAATGCCCGAAAAACAAAACATCGGATATCCAGGATCAAAAGAAGAAATTGCCGCATTTGTTAAGCTCGTAAAAAGAACCGCTCCTCACATGACAAACAAACAACTTGATGAAATAAAAAAATATTTCGAATTGCACGCACCAAAATGATACTCTGTTGAAATGCTAAATGGCTGACTATAAAACACCTGTCCTGTTTATTGGGCACGGTTCCCCAATGAATATCTTAAATAGAAATGATTATACAAAATCATTACAAAAATTAAGTGCCGCTCTTCCAAAACGGTTCTATATCAATGAGATGCTTTATAATTCAATAATTTTATAATTCTTAAGACATATTAATTTAGTTATATAGATAAAAGGAGCAAGTTGTGAATATCAAAAACATCCCATTTGAAATAACAGATTGGTCAGAAATTAAATCCGAGCGGCACGAAGGCGAAACTGGTTTTGCTCTGTGGAAGGTTCATCAATTCGGTGACATTCGTGTGCGCGTTGTGGAATACTCGTCCAACTACAAAGCTGATCATTGGTGCACAAAAGGGCACATTATATATTGTCTTGAAGGTGAGATGACAACTAAGCTAAAAGACGGTCGGGAGTTTGAATTACGTAAAGGCATGTCGTACCAAGTTGAAGATGAAAATTATCCGCATAATTCATATACAAAGAGCGGTGCGTTGTTGTTTATTATAGACTAAGTTTGCACAAGTATTTTGTCGTTTTATTTAATATTCAGGGGGATCAAATGAAAAATAACCTTGGTTTTTTTAAATTCTCACTAATCGGTCTATTGCTTGTTGTTCCTTTCTTTGCGTCTCAAGCACAACAAACTTATAAAATGGATCAAATTCTTAACTCCGATCCTAAAATTATTATCGGCAAGTTAGATAATGGATTAACCTATTATATCCGCGAGAACCACAAACCAGAAAAACGAGCAGAACTTCGCCTTGCCGTCAAAGCTGGTTCTATTCTCGAAGACGACGACCAACAGGGATTGGCTCACTTTGATGAGCATGTTGCTTTTGATGGTACAAAGAGTTTCCCCAAGCAGGATATTATCAACTTTCTTGAAAAATCCGGAGTGCGTTTTGGTGCGGACTTAAACGCTTATACAAGTTTTGACGAAACAGTCTACATGATGCAATTGCCGACCGATTCCACTGAAGTTTTGAAAAAGGGATTTCAGATTCTTGAAGAGTGGAGTCATGATGTATCTTACGACAGCACTGAAATTGATAAAGAACGTCGTGTTGTGATTGAAGAATGGCGCCTTCGCCGTGGTGCAGATTATCGTGTTTCAATGAAACATATTCCTTTTGAGCTTTATAAATCGCATTATGCCGACCGCATAACCATCGGGAAAAAAGAAATCCTTGAATCTTGTCCGTATGATGCACTTCGAAGGTTTTATCGCGATTGGTACCGGCCGGATCTAATGGCAGTTTTTGCTGTCGGTGATTTTAATAAAGAAGAAATCGAAAAGATAATCAAAGAGCATTTTTCACATCTGAAAAATCCGACGAAAGAACGTGAACGAGTTCAATTTCCTGTGCCGAACAATAAAGAGACATTAGTTTCTATTGCTACTGACCCGGAACTGACCAGAGCTTCAGTTAATGTTATTTTCAAACGTGATACAAGCAGCCAATCCACTGCAGCAGATTATCGAACCGAAATTATTATTAGCAATCTTGCCAGTGCAATGTTGAATGCAAGATTCCAGGAACTGCTCCAGAAATCGAATCCGCCATTCATTTATGCTTACAACTATGATGGAAGATTTATCGGTCCAAAACAAGCATACAATCTCATTGCAGGCGTTAAAGAGAACTCCATACTTGATGGATTTGAAGCTATGATAACTGAAGCATTCCGAGTGAAACAGCATGGATTTACTGCAACCGAACTTGAACGGCAAAAAAATCAAATTTTACGCGAGATGGAAAATGCCTTTAATGAACGGGATAAAACCGAATCCCGGCAACTCGTTGATGAATATATTAGGAATTTTCTTCATAACGAGCCAATCCCCGGCATTGAAGTTGAACTTGCCCTATTTAAACAATTTCTTCCCGGTATAACATTAAAGGAAGTCAATAAACAGGTACAGGAGTGGATGACAAAAGGTAATCGAGTTATAACTGTCTCTGCTCCACAGAAGGAAACTGTGAAAGTTCCGACTGAAGCCGAAGTACTTTCTATTATGAATAAAGTGAGTGCGGAGCAACTTGATCCATACATAGATAAAGTGAATTCGGAACCGTTGGTTTCTAATATTTCTGCACCAGGGAAAGTCGTTGAAGAGAAAAAGATTGCTTCGCTGGGAGTGACAGAATGGAAGCTCTCTAACGGGGCAAAAGTTATTCTCAAACCAACTGATTTTAAAAATGACGAGATTTTATTTTCGGCATACAGCGTTGGTGGAACATCGTTAGTTCCGGACAAAGATTATCTCTCGGCTGCATTTGCTACTTCTATTGTTCAGCAATCTGGAGTCGGAAATTTTGATGAGATTGCATTACAAAAAAAACTTTCCGGAAAAATAGTAGATGTCGGTCCATCTATCAGCGGACTTTCCGAAGGGTTTAGCGGCAATGCTTCACCGCAGGATATAGAAACATTATTTCAACTTGTGTATTTATATGGAACGTCTCCGCGAAGAGACGGTCCAGCATTCGTTTCATTAATAACTCGATATAAAGCCATGCTTCAAAACCGAAACGTCAGTCCTGAAGCAGCATTCGCCGATACAAATCAGGTAACACTTGCTAATTACCATTACCGTGCACGGCCATTAACGAATGCATTAATAGATGAAATAAATTTTGATAAAGCTATTTCCGTTTATAAAGACAGGTTTGCAGATTTCAGTGATTTCATTTTCTTTTTCGTCGGGAACTTTAAAGTTGATTCTATCAGACAGCTTGTTGAGCAATATCTTGCTGCATTGCCATCTTTCAACCGAAAAGAAATGTGGAAGGATGTCGGCATCGAACCGCCGAAAGGCATCATAAGTAAGCAAGTTATGAAAGGCATCGAACCAAAAAGTTCTGTTAATCTTACATTCACCGGACCATTCGAATGGTCGCAAAAGAACAGGTATGATTTCAATTCGATGCTCGAAGCGCTCAATATTAAACTGCGCGAAGTGCTTCGAGAAGACAAAGGTGGAACTTACGGAGTTAGAGTGTCCGGTTATCCGTCACTCTACCCTCGTCAGGAATATCAGATTTCTGTACGATGGGGCTGTGATCCTAATCGTGCTGATGAATTAGTGAACGCTGCTTTACAACAGATCGATAGTGCAAAACTCAAGCCATTCGATCCTATTTATATAGAAAAAGTTCGCGAGACTCAGCGGCGCGGATATGAAGTAAATCTGAAACAAAATGGATTCTGGTTAAACAATCTCTGTTCGTACTATGAAAACAACGAGGATCCTGAAATGATATTAAATTATCCAAAGCTTGTAGAAAATTTGAATGCCGGCGCAATTCAGAATGCCGTGAAAAAATATTTTAACATGAATAATTATGTAAAGATTGTGCTTTATCCGGAAAAGAATAAATGATTGCGAGATTGTTCTTATATCGAAATTATTATTTTCTTACTTGCCCTTTTCCATGAATGATGAATTTGGCGCTTGTCAGTTCTACAAGCCCCATTGGTCCGCGTGCATGAAGTTTTTGAGTACTGATACCAATCTCAGCTCCAAGGCCGAATTCATAACCATCAGTGAACCGGGTCGATGCATTCACATACACTGCGGCTGAATCAACTTCTCGCAAAAATCGTTCGGCATTGGTTTTATTTTTGGTGACAATAGCATCTGAATGGTGTGTTCCAAATTTATTGATATGTTTTACTGCCTCTTCAAAATTATCAACGACTTTTACAGATATAATTAGATCCAAATATTCTTTACTCCAATCGGCTTCTTCCACAGGCTTGGCATCAGGAATGATCATACGTGTTGTTTCATCGCCTCGAACTTCCACTCCTGCTTTCCTCAATCTGTCAATAGCACGCGGTAGAAATTTCTCCGCAATTATTTTGTGTACTAAAAGCTTTTCTGCGGCATTGCATACAGACGGCCTTTGAACTTTTGCATTGAATACAATTTCTTCTGCCATGGAAAGATCAGCTGAACTATCCACATATACATGACAATTACCTTCTCCATGCGAAATAACAGGAATAGAAGAATTTTCCTGGATGAGACTTATTAACTCCTGACTGCCGCGCGGAATTATTACATCAAGATATTTATCCTGCTTCAGCATTATCATTACCGCTTGTCGATCTATTGTATCAATGAACTCAACACAACCAGCAGGAAGCCCAACATCCAATAACGCCAACTTAATAATTTCAACTAATATCAGGTTGGAATAAAATGCCTCGGAACCGCCTCTAAGCATAACTGCATTTCCAGATTTTAAACAAAGTGCAGAAGCATCGATAGTTACATTTGGCCTTGCTTCATAAATAATTCCTATAGCACCAAGAGGAACTCTCATCTTCTCAACAATAATTCCATTTGGCCGTTTTATCTTATCAAACACCATCCCGACTGGATCAGGAAGTTTAATAATATCTTTTACGCCGGCGATCATTTGATTGATTCGTTTCTCGTTCATCATCAACCGATCTATTAACACTTTGGAGATGCCTGATTGCTCTGCATTCTTTAGATCAATTTTATTTGCATCTATAATAGAAGGAGTTTCGCTTCGAAGACGTGCGTTTATTGCCTTGAGTAAACTGTTTTTCTTTGCAGTTGAACAATTATAAAGAACGCGGCTTGCCTGTTGAACCGATTGTGCTTTTTTCAAAATATCATCTTCTAACATTATACTTCTCCGATCAGTACCATATTATCCCGGTGAATTACTTCGTCGCAAGATTTGCAGCCCAGAATTTTTTCGATCTCGTTTGTCTTTTTCCCTTTAATCTTTGCAAGGTCATCTGATGAAAAGCTGGATACGCCTTTTGCAATTACTTTGTCAGTCAAATCTATAATAGAAATAGTTTCACTCGAATTAAATTCTCCATGCACTTCAACAATCCCAGACGGCAGCAAACTCTTTTGCTTTTTTACTAAAGCGAGTTTTGCTCCATCATCGACTCGTACGTATCCTTTTGCAGAAGACACAAAACCAATCCATTTCTTTCGCATATTCAGTTTATTTTCCGTAGGTAAAAAGAGAGTACCTCTGAAATTACCAGAAAATATTTCTTCTAATACATTCGGATTCTTTCCGTTTGCAATAATCATTGCAATACCTGCAGAAACGCACCGCTTTGCTGCCTGAATTTTTGTAATCATTCCGCCAGTGCTTAATTCAGTTTTGCTGCTTTTTGCAAGCTTCTCAATTTGTGGCGTCACATTTTCCACGACTGGAATCAACTGGGCTTCATGATTTTTCGCTGGATCATCCGAGAAGAGCCCATCAACATCGCTCAGAATGATAAGCAGGTCTGCCTCAATAAGATTCGCAACCATTGCAGAAAGATTATCATTATCACCCAATTTAATTTCTTCAACTGCGACTGTGTCGTTTTCATTGATGATTGGAATAACACCTTTGCCAAACAATAAAGGAAAAGTATTTTTGGCATTTAGATATCGTGGACGATTCACAAAGTCGTCTTTAGTAAGCAAGACTTGAGCAATTGTGCAATCTTGCTTCCTGAAAGCATTTTCGTACGCTTCCATCAACAACGGCTGACCAATTGCTGCGGTTGCCTGTTTTTCCGGAATCGTCTTTGGCCGTTCTTTTAATTTAAGAGCGGCAACACCTGCACCGATTGCTCCAGAACTGACAATTGCAATATGGTTCCCCCTTGCATTCAAGCGGGCAACACTATTGGCAATCTCGTTAATCCGATCTAAATTAATTCCTTTAACTTTATCGGCAAGAAGATTAGTGCCAATCTTAATGACTATCTTATTGTGTGAACGAAGTATGGATTTAAGTCTATGCATAATACTTTATTATACTAAATAGTAAGATAAATTCAAAAAAAGAAAGATCACTATTCAGCGTTCTGTGTAAATTGTAAAATGATTCCCTCTCCTCAAAGGAGAAGGTTAGGGTGAGGTCAAATTAAAGAAATGATACTATCCAAAATTATATTAAGTGGTTATACAGAAAAAACACTTAGTATTTTATTCTATAAGTTTCCATTTGCCTTTGACACGAGACTCTTTTACTTTAATAACAATAAATACAGAATATGAAAGCACTATGATAAAATTTAAACCGATCATTTTTTTCATCGCAATATTCTTTTGCATACCAATTAGTTCATATGCACAATCACCTTATCAATGTTCATGGGGAAAAGACAGCTACATCATCGGCGCAGGTGGTATAATTGCTGTAACAGGCTTTTTTTTAGATAGAGCAGTTTCCTCTCCAACAATAGAAGAAATCGATCAACTTTCCAGAGCATCAGTAAATGGATTTGATCGAAGTGCAACAAATTATTATTCAGAAAAGGCTGCGTCAACAAGTGATGTCTTATATGGTATTGCAATCGCTGCGCCTATTGTTTTAATTGCTGATCAAACGATGCGTAACGACTGGCAAACCATAACGCTGATGTATTTGGAAACATGTTCATTTATGGGAGGAAGCGTTTTAATATCCAAAGGATCCATTGAACGATTCCGTCCATTCACTTATAATTCAGATGCTCCGATAATTAAAAAACTTGACAGTGATGCACGGAAATCTTTTTTCTCCGGACATACCACAACAGCGTTTGCTTCTGCAGTTTTCCTTTCTACTGTCTACAGCGATTACAATCCAAAATCGGAATGGAGACCTTATGTATGGGCTGGTTCATTATTAATGGCGAGCGTAGTTGGATATCTCAGATATGAATCAGGTATGCATTTCCCGACAGATATTATAACAGGAGCAATTGTCGGCAGTGCAATCGGTTATGTAATTCCCTGGATGCACCGTGTTGAAAAAGAAAATATATCTATTACTCCAGGTATGCCACCTTCTAATTATGGTTTTTCAATTCAAATGAAGTTTTAATTTTCACAATGTAGAGTCCTGTTCGTAATTGGACTTCTATGTTATCCGATCCAGTGATCGGACTCTACATAGTCAAGCACATAGTAGAAATCATAAGCCATACTCTACCATAATCTCTTTTGCTATTCGCTCTGCAATTGCCCAGTCGTGGGTTTGCTGACCTGCACTCTTTGCAAGTTTTTCTTCTAACTCTCTTAAATATTTATGATACTTTGTGAGTGCTTTAATAATCATTTTATCGTCTTTTGGCATTCGGATTTCATAGATATTTGTCTTGGCAAGTATAATTGCAAACTGAGCTTTGCTTTCGCTGTCAACAGTAAAAAGTTTTTGCCCATTTGCATCAATCATTTGGTATTGGCCAAAGAAGTGTTCATAGTGCAACGGCATACCTGATGTGCTATACCTTTCGACTTCTCTTTCTGTCAAAGGATGGTCATAAAATTGTTCTGGAAATTTCTTTGGTCCATCTGCGAGATATTCTTCTATAACAGATTGCCTTATCTGGTCAACCGCGATCTTAACGGTCTCTTTTTGTTGTTTCTTCCTCATTTTTGGAAGTTCAAGTCGTTCACTCACCATTTCGCAAAGGCCATCATAAATCCGCGATAAATATTTATCCGGATCTAAACCTAGTGACTTAAGAATTGCAACATCGAGAGCTTTTCGATCTTTTTCTTTCACTTCATCAAAAATTGATTCACTCATATTTCTTTGAATAACGGGTAATTCCTCGATTGTCATTTTCTTAGGAGCAAATACGCTCTCTAAATCTGGAATAATCACCTTCAACACTCCGTCACCTAAACTTACACGCCCAGCAACTTCAAGAAACAAATAAAAAAGAGTACCATTTAAGAACCTAAGCTGAGCCGTCTTTAGTTTGGGATTTTTAAATTTCCACTCAAATAGAACATCTCCTCCACAAATGTTTAAATTGTTTTCTAAGACCCTGTATTTTTTATCGACAAAACCAAGCGTCATAAAATCATATGGTTTACGTTCTTCAATAATCCACCAGCGTTTTCTTGATTTAACACTTGGTACATCTTTCCAAAGAACCCCATCTTCTGTACTCTGTTTTTCACCCCACTCAATATACTTTAGAGCTTTGGCATCATTGCTCACCTTTAATTCACTTTTAGTCTTTTGACAAAGGAAAAGATGATTTTTTAATTGCGATTCTTCCATCCTCATACCATCTGCTTCTTTTGGACTTTTTATCACTTTTATCAAGTATTTTTTTTCGATCTCCCCTTCCCATCCACGAGTATTTCGACACATTATTAATCCATCTTTAGTCTCTCTGATCTGTTCTAAATAAAAGAAATCGTTTACACCAGTTGTATAACCGCGACGGACATCAGCTATATCTTTCAATGGTACAAGTTGTTCATTACATATTTCAAGGATTTCAAAATAAACATCCGGGGCGCGAAGGTATTTTCCCCATTTAGCCGAATCCCCATTTTGCTGTAACTCCTCATCAAGAATATTTTGAGGAATGATTCTCACTCGAATTTCTTCATTATCAAACGAAGAAATATTTTTTGCTATCTCTTTGCTTTCCGGTTTGAATTCTGCTTCTTCAATTGTCGAAACAATAGCATCGAACTTTTTCCAGCGGCGATTCGAATCGAACTTCATATCATACGGAACAAGTTCTGCCAGTTTCTTTTTCAGTTTTACAAAATGAACAGGATTGTCCTTTCGTCTCTCATCATTTTCTTCTTTTTCTAATACGGTTATAACAGTATTGACCGCTGCATCTTCAAACCACGGTTCCGCCCATGAAGCAATAACCATTTTCACACGAAAATGATCGAGGAAGAATTGTTTTAATACCGATCCATATCCAACATCAAGCCATGAGTTTGATGTAATAACCGCAAACGCGCCTTCTTTGTTCAATAATGTAGCGGCGTGCAAATATATATATGCATAAATATCAGCTTGCCCTGAAAGCCGTAAATCAAGTAAATCTTTACCTAATGCACTTTCAATCTGCTTTGAAGATGCAAGTTGAAATGGTTTTATACCTTTGAGTATAAAAAGCTTGGGATATGCTTGAAGCCATTCTTCTGCCAATATTCTCGTAATATTTTGTTTATATCCTTTGTATTCTTTTTCAATTAACTCTTGGCGTATATATGGAAAGTTTCCAACGATGGAATGAAACTCAGGTAATTTCAAATTGACCTTCATTGCCTTAGAGCCCGAATGCGGCGGTGGGAAATCAAACGAGCTTCCTTTGGTAACTTTAAAAATATCCGTTTTTCTTACTCTTGGAAAATTATCATAGTCTCTTACACTTTGCCGGAAAAGATTAACGGTAGAAAGCTCCGCTGGAAATTTACCAATATCGAATCCCCAAATCTGGTCTAATATCTCTTCATGTGTTTTTTTATTAACGGATAAGAATCTTAGTCTGTCATATAATCGCACCAGAAATGTACCAGAGCCGCAAGTCGGATCGCAATAAATTCCATCTTTATCCCGCACAACTGTTGCAATTGCAAGGTCAACTAAATCTTCACGGGTAAAATATTGCCCAAGACTATGCCGCTTTTCCGGGTCTATGATTTCTTCAAAAAGCTGTCCGAGCACATCTTCTGGTAGTTCACCGAAATGATACGCTCGTAATTCTGAAAAGAATTCATACAAGATTTTATGTGCTTCTTTGGGTATTCCAAGTTCTTCAATCGGATCTTCCTCAAAGACTGCCTGCCAATCTCGCTCTCGTGCTTTTGCAAAAGCTTTTTTTATGCGGACGCCAAGATCTAATCCATCCGTTTCATCTAAAGCGGGCAGATCTTTGAAATATCTTCGAATAGTTAAATAGAAAATAACTTTCGTTATAAAACCATAAACGACATGGTTCGTAAGTATCTTAACATGATCTTCTGATGTTGGAATACCTTGAAGGCGGGCATATTGCGTTAATGTGCTCTTGAACGCTTTCTTGCCTTGTGCCTGGTGAATAAACGATTCGAAGACATCAAGAAGCTGGCTTGTAGTTTTTCTGATAAGCTCAACGAAAAATACTTTATCAGGAATAAATGAACAAGGTTTTCCTGTCTCAAGAAGATTAGTAAGTTCGTCACAAATCTTCCCTATAACCGACTTAATGTTTGCTTGTTTATCTATTCGTTTCCATTCTTCCACATCGGATAGGACCGCAATATTATCTTCTTGAAGCAGTTTAAGTTGACCATCCTTTATTTCGAAACATTTGAGTGTCTGAAAATTCCAAGTGAAAGCATATCGTACACGTAAATTTGCGGCTTTCTTCTTGAATGTCTCCAGATTTTCCTTTTTCCCTTTTGGTGGTTTTAATTCTATGTATGATGCAGCTTGGTTTGTTTGTCTTTCATACCAAATGATTGTATCTGCAAAGAGGGTTCTTCTATCGGCAGTAATGCCAGCTTCAGAGCTTGCTTCTTTAAAAGTATATGCGCTTGATTTGATAATTTCATCAAACCACTGCGTTACCTTTGCAGAAAGTTCTCGTTCGTTGGTTTTTATTGTTGCCACTGTTCACCCCTTCCTCTTCGCTTCTTCAATCGCCTTCACCTTTTTCTCCACACAATTTTCCTGCTTGATGCGTACAAGCGTTGCGGTATCTGTTTGTTTTGCATCAATGGAATCGAGCAGAGAGGCAAGAACAGAACCGAGACGTTGGTATTCTTCCGGTGTGAGTTTGTCCGGTATTGGAGTCTCGAAATAGGTTTTCGTTGTGGTGACGATACATCCCTCTGGTGTTACACCGACTTTAAGATCGTCTTTGTTGAATCCGCACTCGTAATGAGCAATAACATTTGCAGCAACTGCCTCAGCAACGCGCTGAATGAATTCTGCATCTGAAAGTAAGCGACCATGCTGGTCGTATCGTGGTTGTGACATTTTGCTCCATGGTTTTTATCACATCCTTCACCCTTCGATGCTTCGATAAACTCAGCACTCAGGGTTCGGATGCTTTTGGAGCTTCGGTAGAGTTATTCTTCCACTTGTCATTCCCTCACGATTTTAGAGGGAATCTTACATTATCTCGGCCAAGATTCCCGATAGAAACATTCGGGAATGACAGGTAAAGAAATGAAGAATGCTCTTTTTTCGGCTGTCTTTTATGCGGGTTCTTGCAGGTACAAAACAAAGGCGCGAATCTAATGATCCTTTGCTCAAGGTACCTGAGAGCACCCGCACTCAAAGAAAACATCAGTCCGCGCCCTTTCGGGCGTGGCTGACGACTATCTTGAGTGCTAAAAAATTCTCAGGTTTTTGAGCGAGACAGCAGCCGAAGCTACGCTATTTAAATAAGTATTTGAGTTATAAGTTTAAGTCGTTGAGTTAAAAATTCCTTTATTGTTTTTGCAAATGAAGACTTACTGATTGAAAGCTACTAAAAAGGTAGCAGAGAAACAAAAAAATGGAGGTGGTAAGTCCGCTAGAATATCTTCAGAATGTTACTTAAAAGCTGATCGTATAGTGGTTATGATATTACGTTCTGTTTAGCGTTCGGATACTATTGGAGCTTCGGTGTGTCTTTTTCTTCTACTGTCATACTCGCAAAAGCGAGTATCTTTCATGATATATGGTAAGATTCCCTCTTACGAGGGAATGACAATAAAAAAACTTTTTTCGGCTTCTTTGGTTCAGGGAGGTGAAGAACCTTGTCAAGGTTCTCTGAGTTTATTCTTGGTAACCCTTGACAAGGTTGCCAAGCGGTATCCACAATAAAAAAGGGTGCGACTTACGTTACACCCTCTCTATTGGGATACGACTCCCAAACCAAAAGATGAACGAAGCGCACCCCTTTCGGGGCGCACCATCGCTCTGTGTCTTTGGTTTTCTATTTGTCGTATTTTATAGAGAGACAGCAGCCGAAGCTGAGCCAAATATGTTTTATCGTTTGGCGAAGTCCCGCACCCTGAGTTCATCGAAAGGGCAGCGGGGCTACGCAGTTTATTCATGAGTTATAAGTTTAAGTCGTTGAGTTAAAGATTCCTTTATTGTTTTTGCAAGTGAAGACTTACTGATTGAAAGCTACTAAAAAGGTAGCAGAGAAACAAAAAAATGGAGGTGGTAAGTCCGCTAGAATATCTTCAGAATGTTACTTAAAAGCTGATCGTATAGTGGTTATGATATTACGTTCTGTTTAGCGTTCGGATACTATTGGAGCTTCGGTGTGTCTTTTTCTTCTACTGTCATACTCGCGAAAGCGAGTATCTTTCATGATATATGGTAAGATTCCCTCTTGCGAGGGAATGACAATAAAAAAACTTTTTTCGGCTTCTTTGGTTCAGGGAGGTGAAGAACCTTGTCAAGGTTCTCTTAGTTTATTCTTGGTAACCCTTGACAAGGTTTTACCCTGCCTGTCATACCGGTGTCATGGTGAGCTTGTCGAACCATCAGCCGGAATGACCCTATGTCTCAATATTAAATCGTGACACACTTTACCGTATACTTTGTAATTGTTACTCTTTACAACCCGTTTGAAACGGTTTCCCGCTCGCATGTTAGACCTTACGATCCGTTTGCAACGCTTTCCCACTCGTGTGTTAGACCTTACGATTGGCATGTCAGGCTTTCCTTTGTCAATGTTACCTCTTCCCTTGTCATTGCTGCACCCTCCGATGTCTTTGCAACAGTTTCCCGCATCAATGTTAAGCCTTACCATCGGTTTGTCAGACACTCCCGGCTCAATGTAACAGCAGACAAAGCGTTTGTCAACCATACCAAAGGCAATGCTTCACATCGAAGTCCTATGTTTTATTCTTACCTGACATTGTTTCATATCGCGGTGGCAATGTTCCGCACATTTTTATCAATGTTTCAAAACATAACTTCTTTGAATTATCCAGAATAGGCATTTCATAACCGCGAACCGGCATTGCTTGTTTCACTCCTATTGATGTTTCGATTTGAGGTTATATTAAATCGAAAAGAATAGCCATTTATGCCGGGCTGGATTGAGTATTTGCGTTATCATTTTGTGCCTAATTTTCTTCTTTCTTTACTCCAAAGCTTTCTGGAATTTTCACCAATGCCGCTACAATAAATCCCGGTATAGTCGATATCATTACCCACAGAAAGAAATGTTGATAACCGATAAGTTCTTGAATTTTCCCGCTCATCATTCCGGGGAGCATCATTCCAAGTGCCATAATACCTGTGCAAATGGCAAAGTGAGCAGTCTTATGTTCGCCCTGCGAAATGTAAATCATATACATCGCGTAGGCAGTGAATCCAAAACCGTACCCAAACTGCTCCAGTGCTACAGCAATATTGATAAATAGTAAATTAGTTGGCTGGAAATTCGAAAGATAGACGAACATTAAATCTGGTGTGTGCATAATAATTACCATTGGCCAAAGCCACCACAAAAGACCTTTTTTAGAAATTGCATATCCGCCAATTAATCCGCCCGCTGTTAGTGCAATAATACCGACAGTGCCATAGACAATTCCTACTTCACTCGTTGTTAGTCCAAGTCCGCCTATGTTGCGCGAATCTAATAAAAATGGCGAAACGAGTTTTACTAATTGCGCTTCTGCAAAACGATAGAAGAGCAAGAACAAAAGAATTATTAAAATATCTTTTCGTTTGAAGAAGATAACGAAAGTGTGAATGAATTCAGATAAAATTCCTTTTGTTTTATCTTCCAAAGTTGATATATCTGCCGTTGGATACGGAAGGATGAATCGGTGATACAAACAAAGCACTGCGAACATAGCTGCGATCACAAAAAAAGTAACCGACCATGCCTGCGGAATTCCGATTTTCGGCTCAAGCGTTCCAGCCAGAACGACTAATGCGCCTTGTCCGGCAATCATTGCAATGCGATAAAATGTAGTGCGGACACCGACAAATGCAGCCTGCTGCGGCTCATTCAAGCCAAGCATGTAAAATCCATCAGCGGCAATATCGTGCGTTGCAGAACTGAAAGCCATCAATGCAAAGACAATGAGCGTTAGAATGAGGAATGATGAGCTTGGAATAGTGAATGCAACACCGATGAGCGCAATAGAAATCAGAAATTGAGTTATGACAACCCAAAGCCGTTTTGTTAAAAACATGTCAACAAACGGACTCCACAACGGTTTAATCGCCCAGGGTAAATAAAGCCAGCTTGTGTAAAGAGCGATATCGGTATTAGAAATTCCGAGCTTCTTGTACATAATTACAGAAACCGTCATCACAACGACATATGGAATTCCTTCTGCAAAGTAAAGTGATGGAATCCAAGCCCAGGGATTTCGGCGCGTTCGCCTTTCTATCATAAAAGTATCTTTCTATAACACGATTCAAACATCAAATATCGTCGCATCATTGTCTATTCATATTTTAAATTTCGAGTAGGCGTTGTGTATTTGGTCATTAAATGTTCGCGGCTGAATTATCAATAAATCCAAGGTATTAAACGATAAGTTCTTTTCATATAATCAGAATAATCCGTTCCGAATTGTTTTATCAATAATGCTTCTTCTATTTTTACTCGATTAAGCATTGCAACAATTATCAAAATTGAAATGATTAATAAACTTATCCAGCTATTGAGAGATATACCGAATCCAATAAACGATAATATCGAACCCGAATAGGATGGATGCCGGATAAGTCTATAGACTCCGTCTGTTTTAATTTTGTGATTATCTTGAATTGCAACATCTACGGTAAAAAGTCGTCCTAAGGTCCATATTGAAATGAATCTTAATATCATGCCAATTATTATAGTTAGAAGTCCGAGATATGGGACAATTGGAAAATTACTTATAGGAATTTTAAAAATAATTGTGAAAATGATTCCTAAGGAATTTGCAACACCTATCGTTATCCAAATAATTCGTAATGAGCCTCTGTCATAATTCTTTATATTGTTTGTACCGGATCGTAATAATCTATTCAGCAATATCTCTGAAATGAACCAGATTGCCCAGATTGTAATAAATAATTTCATATTATTTTATTTCTGCTGTTGGTAAATATTGTTTCAATTGATTTAATTATCTAAATCTTATTAATAATTTTTCGTAAACATTTCTCGTGTTTGGCGTCGGTAATCCCAATTCTTCTCCATAACGAATTATTGTTCCGCCGAATAAATCTCCTTCATTGATTTTTCCTTTTAATTCAACATCTCTTTGAAATGATGTTTTTGAATTAGAAGGGAATTGTTTTGCTTTCAAAAATGAGGTTTCTACTATATCTGAACCTAAAGGAATATTTAATTTTCTTGCTATTTTTTCTATTTCACTCATTATTGATTTTGTTAATTGGCTCAACCCGGAATATTCAAGTATTTCACCTAAAGTTTTTTCATAAGTTGCAGAAACCAATCCGTATGCAGCTATAAACATGTATTTTGACCAGATAGATACTTGAATGTATTTCTGCCATTCAAAATCTATCTCAGATTCTTTTAAAATTTCCAATAATGATTCGGGATAGAAATCAGGAAACATTGGATCGTATCCGATGTATAATTTGCAGCTTCCCCCATTTTGATAAATAATTCCAGGACTCTCTATGTGAGTGCCGATATAGACACAAGATGGGAAAACGAATCCATTGGATAAATATTTTCTTATCCTCTCGTATATATCGACTCCATTAAGCAATGGTAGAATAAGTGTTTTTTCGTCGGATATTTTAGAAATATTTATTACTGCGTCTGATAAATCATAGCTTTTTACCGATAGGATAACAACATCACAGATCGGTAAACCTTCTAAACTGTCAGTGCATTTATTAGGTAAGACATTTATTATCTCTGAGCCGTCTGATTTCTTTAAGGTCAAACCGTTAGCGCAAATAACTTCTTTATGTTTTCCTCTTGCAATAAAATATATTTCATGTTCGCTTAGGAATCTTTTGGTCACAAGAGAGCCAAAATATCCACCGACACCTCCAACTCCAAAAAAACATATTTTCATATTCTAATCTCTTTTTTATAAAGTATTTTTCGACCGGCAAACACACTTCACAATACTGAGACGATTTGCTATTATGTCTAAGTTGCATGTATTCAAAATTGATTATCAGGATCGTTCTTATCGATACAACTATTCCGCTGTTTGATATGCGACCGCTGTGATTAGTATAAACAGCGTCACAATAATGATAATGAGAAGAGGAAAATCTTTTTCATTTGGGTTAAAAAGTATTCCGCCATACTGACGAAACTGATAATTCCATATGTAGAATATTGGAACCAATTATTTTTGTAAATAATTTCTCCCCAAATTTATTTCGAGATTGTTCTTTATTAGTTCTATTCTTTGCTGAACACTTATACCTGTTCGTAATCCGTCTTCAGGTGTATGAATGACATAATCGAGAAGTCGATCGATAGTTGATACAGCAACATGCATTCTTGTATCTGACGAGCCGTAATAAATAAATACTTTACCATCTGAGCGCTGAACCCATCCATTACTGAAGACAACGTTTGAAACATCGCCCACGCGTTCTTCACCTTCAGGAGCAAGAAAGTATCCGCCCGGCTTTGCAATGATTTTAGAAGGATCCTTTAGATCAGAAAGAAACATGTACAAAACATACCGCAGTCCTGCGGCAGTATTTCGAACTCCATGCGCAAGCTGCAGCCATCCTTTTGCTGTTTTGATCGGTGCAGGGCCTAATCCGTTTTTCGCTTCTTTGATTGTATGGTAAGCGCGGTCATCGATAATGATTTCGCTTTCGATCACTGCGTTCTCAATTTTGTCAGACAATCCCCATCCGATACCGCCGCCGGATCCAGCTTCGATGAAACCATCCTGAGGCCGTGTATAAAACGCATATTTCCTTTGAATAAACTCAGGATGAAGTACAACATTTCTTTGTTGCGGAGATTTTGTCAGCAAATCTGGCAGGCGTTCCCAGTTTAATAAATTTTTTGTCCTCACAATACCGCATTGTGCAATTGCAGAAGAAGTATCGATTCTTGGAACGTTAAAATCTTTTCGTTCGGTACAGAATAATCCGTAAATCCATCCATCTTCATGTTTCACGAGACGCATATCATATACATTGATGTCTGCATCTGATGTTTCCGTGAGCTGAATCGGATAATTCCAGAACCGAAAATTATCGATTCCATTAGGAGATTCTGCAATGGCGAAAAAAGATTTTCTATCAACACCTTCCACACGAACGATTAAAACAATTTTTCCATTGAATTCTATTGCACCGGAATTGAATGCCGCGTTTACCCCCAAACGTTCCATTAAGAATGGATTTGTCTTGAAGTTTAAATCGTAGCGCCAGGAAATAGGTGTATGTTCGGCTGTCAGTATAGGATTGACATACCTTTGAAAAACGCCGTTAGTTTCCTTTAATGGAATATTCTTCTTCCGAATTAATTTCTCATGATTGAGAAATAATTGCCGAACATTCTTTTTAAATATTAATTCTTTTGAAAGAGTTTTTTTCATTTTAGTCATTCCAATTACCTTAATTTAAATTAAATCTCTTGAGAATGGAATCTAATATTTGAAAGACAACAAAAGCCGACAAAACAATAGCGAAATACTTTAATTAATTGTACGAACATTTTTTCACAGATAGTATCATTTATTAAAGTTAAAAAGTGCGTATTAATTTTCCTGCAAGCAAATAAAAAGACGAAAAAGAAACAGTGAAAACTTCTTCTTTTTGATAAAAACTTTCTATATTTTTGTTTATTAAAAGTATTTATCCCATAATTAATTCGGAGCCAATATGAAACAAAATATATTCGAAGGAATTAAAACAAAAATACACTTTCGTTTTATCTTCATAATTATATTACTTTGCTTTTGCGATGCGAACCTAACTGCTCAAACCGGAGCTTTTCGATTAGCGCCGCTCTTTCAAGATAATATGGTTCTGCAACAACAGGCTAATTGTACGATTTGGGGAAATGGAATTCCGCAAACAAAGGTTTTTATCCGCACTTCTTGGGGAAAATTAATATCAACCGTCGTTCAACAAGATAGCGGTTGGACGGCTAAATTGCCTACACCCAAAGCCGGCGGCCCATTTCAAATTTCATTACGTCAAGGAACATCGCTGCTTGTTTTAAGAAATGTTTTGGTTGGAGAAGTTTGGTTATGTTCCGGCCAATCCAACATGGAAATGCCGTTGGAAGGATGGCCGCCGTCAAATACAATAACCAATAGTGACAGCGAGATCGAACAAGCGCTTTGTCCGACAATAAGAATGTTTACTGTAATGCGATCGTATGAAGCCGCACCAAATAAATTCTGCGAAGGAGCGTGGACAGAATGTTCACCGGTCGATGTTCGACCATTCAGCGCCTCCGCATTCTTTTTTGGGAAGACATTATCGAAAGAGCTAAAGGTTCCGATTGGACTTATTAATTCCAGTTATGGAGGCACATTTATAGAAGCATGGATGAGTAAAGCAGCTCTGAATTCTTTTAATGAATATGCATCTCAATTGAAACAGTTAGATAAATGCAGTGATAGTATTCTATCACTTAATAAATGGATAGTCAAACATCCATCGATAGTAATTCGAGAACAAGATCCATTGCGCAAGTATTTAGGGCTAAATTTTAATGATGATCAGTGCTTTGCTCGGACATATAAAGACAGCGCTTGGCATGAAATGAAATTGCCTGTCTATTGGGAGCAAGCAGAAATTGGCGAGTTTGACGGTGTTGTTTGGTTCCGAAAACTTGTGAATATTCCATCCAGCTGGAAAGGTCAAGATCTTACATTGCACCTTGGCCCGGTTGACGACATGGATGAAACTTATGTGAATGGTAAAAAAGTCGGCGGTTACATGGCTGACGGATATTGGAATATCAATCGAGTATATAAAGTAGCTGGTTCGTCAATAACAGATTCTATTCTTCAAATTGCGGTACGTGTGGTTGATCTTCGTGGTGGAGGAGGAATCTGGGGAAATGGAACGAAAATGGAAATCGTCAATGATGCTGACAACAGCAGCATTTCAATTGAAGGAAATTGGAAATTTTTGCCGGTTGCGGAATTACTGTCAAATACTTTCTTTGTTTATGGGGCTGAAGGAAATGAATTTAATAAACGGCCAAAGTTTCCTATTAACTTTTCACAAAATACACCAAGCTCGTTGTTCAACGGAATGATTAATCCTCTTGTCCCTTTTACTATTAAGGGAGTTATCTGGTATCAGGGTGAAAATAATGTAGCGGATCCTGTTCTTTATAAAAAACTTTTCCCTTCTATGATTACAGATTGGCGAACACAATTTAATGTCGGTGACTTCCCGTTCTATTTTGTTCAGTTAGCCCCATACGACTATGGAGATAGTTCCAAATCTCAAGAGCTTCGTGAAGCACAATTTCAGACTCTTTCTGTTAAGAATACCGGAATGGCAGTTACATTGGATATTGGTAATCCGAAAAATATTCACCCGGCAGACAAAGAAGATGTTGGAAAGAGATTAGCTTCTCTGGCGCTGGCTAAAACCTATGGAAAGAAAATTCCATTTTCCGGACCTGTCTACAAATCGATGAAAGTGATTAAAGGAAAAGTTATTCTTTCATTTGACAATGTTGGCAAAGGATTGGTAATAAAACCACTGAAGGGTGAACACAATTTCTTGATTGCGGGCGGTGATAAAGTATTCAAGAAGGCAGTAGTTAAAATAGATGGATCAAAACTTGTAATTTCAAATCCAGAAATTAAAAATCCGATTGCTGTGCGTTACGCTTGGAGTAATACCGATGAAGGCACACTCTTTAACAGGGAAGGGTTGCCGTCTTCATCGTTCCGGACGGATGATTGGAAAGAATAAAGCATCCTGATGCATTTATTATTTAACATGATTTGCAATTGTAATATTAATAAATGGAGTGCTCAATGAAAAAAATCTATTTTTTGATTACTGTTGCTGCTAGTATATTACTATTTAGCGGTGCAGTTGCACAAAAATTTCAAGGATTAGCTCTTACACCGCCGATGGGCTGGAATAGCTGGAATACATTTCAATGCAATGTTGATGAAGCACTCATTCGCGAAATAACCGATGCAATGGTAACCAGTGGTATGAAAGATGCAGGTTACAGATATATTGTCATAGATGATTGCTGGCATGGAGTGCGCGATAGTTTGGGATTTATACATCCAAACCCTCAACGATTTCCATCAGGGATGAAAGCACTTGCAGATTATATCCATTCCAAGGGATTAAAATTTGGAATTTATTCATGTGCTGGTGATAAGACATGTGGAGGATACCCGGGAAGCCGAGGTCATGAATATCAAGATGCAATTACATATGCTCAGTGGGGCGTTGATTATCTCAAATATGATTGGTGCAACAATGAAGGATTGAATTCCGTTGGCGCGTACACAACTATGCGCGATGCTTTATATGCTGCCGGCAGGCCTGTAGTCTTTAGTTTATGTGAATGGGGCGATACCAAACCCTGGGAATGGGCAAAAGATGTCGGTCATCTGTGGCGAATTACAGGCGATATAACAAATTGTTTCGATTGTGAAGTGAACCACGGTTCATGGTCATCCTGGGGAATTATTAAAACTATAGAACAGCGGAAAGGCATCCGACAATTTGCCGGCCCGGATCATTGGAACGATCCGGATATGATGGAAGTTGGCCGCGGTATGACGCAAAATGAGGATCGGGCGCATTTTTCAATGTGGGCGATGCTTGCGGCTCCTCTTATTGCAGGAAATGATGTGCGAAACATGAAAAAAGAGACAATTGAAATCCTCACAAACAAGGAAGTGATTGCAGTTGATCAGGATTCTCTTGGTGTTGAAGCTCTTAAATTTAATGATAACGACGATGGTGTTGAAGTTTGGGTGAAGCCGCTAAAAAATGACGATTGGGGAATTTGTTTTCTCAATAAATCTAATCAGAAGAAAAAAATAGATTTCGATTGGTCGAATAATTACATCTCTGATGATATTTCGAAGAAATCATTGAACATAAAAGATAACACGTTTACAGTTCGCGATCTGTGGGCAAAGAAAGTTATCGGAGATACTAAGAAAAAACTGACAGCAGAAATTGCTCCCCATGATGTGCTGATGTTGAGATTAGGAAAACAATAAATAATCTGTCGAATACGAACTTAAATCTTTAAAGTTATTTAAAATATTGATTGCCAAGTGAATATGGAACAAAGAACACAATTATTAATCATCATATTTGTTTGTCTGTTATTAACGAGCTTATCGAATGCACAGCAGGTAGAAACAACTTCAAAAAAATATGATTGGACGAAAGGAGGAAATACTTATAAACCAATCAATCTGCCTAACGGACAAAGGCTTTCTTTGATTAAGGTGAAAGGAAATAGATTTGTCAATACACAGGGTGACACTATTCTTTTTAGAGGAGTAGCTATTGCAGATCCTGATAAAATCGATCAACAGGGCCATTGGAATAAAACTATTTTCGAGAAAGTGAAAGAACTTGGCGCAAAAATTGTCCGTATCCCGGTTCATCCTGCAACATGGCGAACGCGCACTCCCGAAAAATATTTATTATTATTGGATCAGGCGGTAGATTGGTGTACTGAACTTGGCATGTATGTCATAATTGACTGGCATTCCATCGGTAATCTCGGAATGGAATTGTTTCAGGATCCAATGTATGTAACTACACGGCAGGAAACTTATGAATTCTGGCGAATCATTGCAGTACATTTCAAGGGAAATAACACAACAGCATTTTATGAACTCTTCAATGAGCCGACATTGATCGATGGAAAACTCGGCAGCATGTCGTGGAGCGAATGGAAACAGATCAATGAGAAAATTATTCATCTAATTCGGGCATACGATACCGAAAGTATACCTCTCGTTGCCGGGCTTGACTGGGCATACGATTTAACTCCGCTCCACATCGAACCTATTGAAGCTGAAGGAATCGGGTATGTCACGCATCCATATCCGCACAAGCGCCATAAACCGTACGTACCGAAGTGGGATGAAGATTTCGGATTTGCCGCAGGTCGTTATCCTGTGGTTGCGACCGAATTCAGTTTTATAGCAGGAAGACAGGGGATGGAAGAGAGTATTGAGTATGGAAAAGAAATTATCAAATATCTTGAAGAACGAGGTATGAGTTGGATAACTTGGGTGTTCGATCCAGATTGGTATCCAAGATTAATTGAATCGTGGGATACATTTAAGCTTACCGAAACCGGAGAGTTTTTCAAGAAAGCTCTTCAAGGAAAATTGGAGAAGTAAAAAGAAAGGTTGAGACTATTGTTCTTTTCTTTTGTAAAAGAACAGTGCTTCATTTGCCCGCAGTGGAGATGATATATCATTGAATTCAATTCATCGGCTATTTATAAAAAGTTTATCAATGTATTCTTGAAGGGAAACAAATGAAGAAGAAATCATGGTCATTGTTCCTATTTGCATTTTTCATACACTCGCTTTGCAGTTTAAGTTCTGTTCTCATGGCTCAACAAAAAGCCAGTTCCCGTGAACATCTTTTGATGGATTTTGATTGGCGGTTTGCTTTTGGACATGCTTACGACCAGCAAAAGGATTTTCGAAATGAAACAGGGTACTTTTCCTATCTCACAAAAGCCGGTTTTGGAGACGGTGCTGCTGCAAAAAACTTCGATGATAGAAG
Source organism: Ignavibacteriota bacterium (assembly GCA_963833465.1). Classification (GTDB taxonomy): domain Bacteria; phylum Bacteroidota; class Ignavibacteria; order UBA10030; family UBA10030; genus Fen-1298. The sequence goes on from CAWHXW010000003.1 coordinate 1,035,713, forward strand.
CTGGAGAATGCTCGATTTGCCTCACGATTGGGCGGTCGAACTGCCGTTCGATTCTAATGCAAGCTACAGTCATGGATATAAAACTGTCGGCCATAATTATCCATTAACGAGTGTAGGATGGTACAGAAAAACATTTACAATTCCTGCAGCCGATCTTGGTAAGCGTATTAGTATTGAATTTGACGGTGTGCACCGTAATTCGATTGTATGGGTGAATGGATTCTATCTCGGCGTTGAACATAGCGGGTATTATACGTTTCAGTACCGATATCACAGATTATCTGAATTATGGCGGTGAGAATGTTGTCGCCGTTCGTGTCGATGCAACAATGGAAGAGGGATGGTATTATGAAGGAGCTGGAATTTATAGGCATGTCTGGTTAAATAAAACTGCACCTCTTCATATTGCAACGTATGGTACATTTGTCACATCTGAAGTAAAAGAAAATTCTGCTGATGTGACGGTGCACGCTACTATGATAAATGAAGAATCAAGAACAGCGTCATTTACTATTTCTAATTTTATTATTAATGGAACAGGAAAAGTTGTTGCCACTGGTAAAGTGAAAGAAACAAATCTTAATGAAAATGAAACCAAGGACTATTCATCTATTATCACTATTCACAGACCCAGCCTTTGGTCAGTGGAAACACCAAATCTCTATAAAGTTATTACGACTATTACAAAAGGCGATTCAGTAATTGATTCTTATGAAACAACTTTTGGCATTCGCACACTTCGCTTTGATGCTGAAAAAGGATTTTTTCTTAATGGGAAACATTTGCTTCTAAGAGGAGCTAATATGCATCAAGATCATGCGGGTGTCGGGACTGCGATTCCTGACGCGCTTCAGTATTTTCGGGTTAAGCGGCTTAAGGAGATGGGAGCAAACGCTATAAGGTGCTCTCATAATCCGGCAACACCCGAACTTCTTGATGTATGCGATCGATTGGGCATGCTTGTCGTCGATGAAAATCGATTACTCGGCACAACTGCGGAGCATCTTGATTTAATCAAACAGATGATTCTTCGGGACCGGAATCATCCGAGTGTATTTATTTGGTCAATTGGAAATGAAGAGTGGGATCTTGAAGGAAATATTGCCGGTGCACGAGTTGCAGCAACGGTGCAGAAATTTGTACAAAAACTTGATCCGACTCGGCGTGTTACTTATGCAAACAGTGGCGGGTGGGGAAAAGGGATTTCCACTGTGCAGGATGTCATGGGATTCAATTATATTTCCAATGGGGACATCGATGAGCAGCATGCAAAATTTCCACATCAGCCGAGTATAGGAACCGAAGAAACTACTACCAGAGGAACACGCGGAGTCTATGAGGATAATATTCCTCTCGCACATATGGCGGCGACAGATCGAAAACCATCGGGATACAGCATGGAGCAAGGAATAAAATTCTATATGGCTCGCCCATTTCTCTCTGGGATGTTTTTTTGGACTGGATTTGACTATCGCGGTGAACCACACCCGTTTGGCTGGCCTCAGGTAGCTTCACAGTCTGGAATTTTTGATCTCTGCGGGTTTCCAAAAGATATGTTTTACTATCTCAAATCCTTTTGGACGGAACAGCCTATTGTACATATTTTTCCTCATTGGAATTGGAAAGGAAAAGAAAGTCAGGTTATCGACCTCTGGGCTTATAGCAATTGTGATGAAGTAGAACTTTTTATTAATAATAAAAGCGCCGGGCGAAAAACTGTTCCTCAATATTCACATTGTGAATGGAAAGTACCTTATGAGGCAGGAACCGTTTTAGCTTACGGATATAAAGATGGGAAAGAAATTACAAGCGATGTAATTGAAACTGCTGAAGAGCCGGCATCCGTGAGGTTAGTTCCTGACCGCGACACCATCAATGCAGATAATGAAGATGTTTCTATTATTACAGTAAAGATTGAAGATCAAAAGGGAAGAATTGTTTCTACCGCCGGAAATGCAGTAATGTTTTCGTTGCAGGGACCAGGAAAAATCATCGGTGTCGGTAATGGCGATCCATCTTCTCATGAAGAGGACAGAAACTTTGAACATGTTCTGCAATTGGAAATCGAAAATCTAAAAACTAAATCGATCCAAAGTACAGAAACGCAGCCAGCCCTTCAATTTAGCTGCAATGATTCAGCATGGCAGACGATGGTAAATGCACATGGTGATTATGTGGCAGACCTAAAAGATACGACACACCAGTTGGTTATTAGAGGTATCTTTACGCTTCCCGAAATTACAAAAGACATGAAAATATCTCTCTGGCCAAAAAGTTTGGGTGAAGAACAAGCAATCTATATTAATGGCCGTCTGATTGCGCAACGTATTAAACGAGATGATCCTGTTCAAGAATATATTTTGGATAATACATTTTTAAAGAGCGGGAAAAATATTTATGCAATATTGGGAAAACCTTTGCTAAAAAGATTTCAATACGATAATCTCAATACGGATCCCGGTTGTATTCAAGTTATTATACCGGCACAGCAATGGAAGCGAAAAGTTTTTAATGGATTTGCGCAAATAATTGTGCAATCGAGCAGGGAACAAGGTAATTTGATTCTTACAGCTTCATCCGAAAGATTAAATAGTGGAGTGGCGAAAATTATTACTAAATCAGTTGCACTGCGGCCGGCAGTGATCTTAAAATAATTAATTGGAATTAAATATTAAGTTCAGCCGCCACTTTTCTATTGATAGCTTTTTCTTTACCATAGACATATGTTAAAGAACCGATTTTTGACAGATAGCAAAAAACTTGTGAATTCAATCCTATAATATTACAGGTATATCCTTGTTAATGATGTTGTTCTTTATAAAATGAGTTTACATGGAGTCGACGGGGAGAAAAATTCCATAATGAAGCATGCTTAACTGGATGAGATAATAAAATTCACTTTAAACAAAAATGTATTGAATCATGAACTCAATTATAATGCTTATCAGCAGCGACTTATGCTGTATTAACCTTTGGCATAGTCTTGTCATGATATTTATTTTTATGGTCTTAGTATCAGGAATATTATTGGCTGGCACTCCATCCTTCGTTGGGAAATCGGATATAGGGGAAATTTCTCTTCAAGGTTCTATGCAAATCGATTCGCCCAAAGGAATATTTAAAATGACCGGGAGCGGCGAAAATATTTGGGGCAACCATGATGCATTCTATTTTGCGTGGAATAAAATTGAAGGCGATGTCGCGATGAAAACTGACATTGAATGGGAAGGCAAAGGCAAACATCCGCATCGTAAAGCCGGATGGATGATTCGATCTGGTACTGAACCGGACGATGCTTATGTAGATGCGGTTGCTCATGGAGATGGACTCATCTCAATGCAATATCGAAAGACAAAAGGCGGAACAACTTATGAAGTTCAATCTCCAATAAAAGGTTCAAAAACTTTATTGCTTGAACGTACAGGTGATCAATTTACCATGCTTGTTTCTGATTCAGTCGGATTGTTGCATCCAATTGGAACAATAACGGTTGAATTTGTCGGACAAGTTTATGCCGGATTAGCTGTATGTTCACATGATTCGACAGTACAGGAAACGGCAGTATTTTCAAATGTCCAATATAATGTAATTGGTGTTGTTCCATTTGATAAGCGAGTTATCGAGAGCACACTGGAAACAATTAACATAGAAACTGGAATAAGGACGATTATTCGTTGCGCGAAGGAACACTTTGAAGCGCCTAACTGGAGCCGTGACGGTAAAATGTTTGTTTATAATTCTGGCGGAAAGATTTATTCACTGCCAATCAGCGGTGGCGTGCCTCTGCTTATCAATACTGACTTTGCCATGAAGTGCAATAATGATCATGGTATATCATGGGATGGAAAGGATTTGGTTATCAGCCATCATGCTGAAGATGGAAAGTCACGAATTTACATGCTGCCACTATCAGGTGGAAAACCTCGCCTTATTACGACAAAAGGTCCATCATATTGGCATGGCATTTCACCGGACAATAAAACACTTGCATATTGTGCGGAAAGAAATGGTGAATATGATGTTTATACGATTTCATCAGATGGTGGAGAAGAGAAACGACTAACTTCAACTCCTGGGCTTGACGATGGGCCGGAATATTCGCCGGATGGAAAATACATTTATTTTAATTCCGTTCGGACTGGTCAAATGAAGATATGGAGAATGAAACCGGACGGCACTGAGCAAGTTCAATTTACTGCAACGGATGAATATGGCGATTGGTTTGCGCATCCATCTCCGGATAATAAATGGATTGTATTTGTGTCGTACGATAAGTCTGTAGAAGGGCATCCGGCAAATAAAAATGTACTGCTTCGGATGATGTCGACGTCTGGAGGCGAAATAAAAAAACTTGCGCATCTTTTCGGCGGTCAAGGAACAATAAATGTGCATTCATGGTCGCCAAATAGTAAAGAATTCGCGTTTGTTAGTTATAGACTTGTTGCACCAGAATAAGTGATATTATGAAAATTCTATTTATTGGCGGTACAGGGAACATCAGTACTTCGGTCAGCAAACTAGCAATCGCAAAAGGAATAGATTTGTATTTGCTGAATCGAGGAATAAAAAGTTCATCATTTCCTGGAGCAAATTCTCTTATCTGTGATATTTCAAATCAGTCAGAAATTGAATCTGCACTTAATGGCCATTTATGGGATGCTGTTGTAAATTGGATTGCGTACGAGGAGAAGGATATCGAAAGGGATTTTCACCTTTTCAAAAATAAAACAAAACAGTACATTTTCATTAGCTCGGCATCTGTATATCAAAAACCTCTCGCTTTTCCAATTGTAACCGAATCTACGCCGTTAGCGAATCCTTTCTGGGAATATTCACGCAATAAAATTGCATGTGAGATGAGACTCAATGAATTTTATCGCCAGGAATATTTTCCTGTCACAATTGTTCGTCCATCACTTACATACGATACTGTCATTCCGGTTCCTATCGGCGGTTGGATGGAATATACAATCGTCGATCGTATTAAAAAAGGGCAAAAGATAATAGTGCATGGCGATGGTACTTCGCTATGGACAAATACACATTCAGAAGATTTTGCGAAAGGATTTCTTGGTTTAATAGGTCATCAACAAGCAATCGGTGAGTCATTCCACATTACTTCGGACGAAATTCTAACCTGGAATCAGATTCATATTGCGCTTGCCGAAGCGATAGGAAAAAAACCAAATATTATTCATATCTCTTCTGATCTGCTTGTAAGGTTTGATAAAGACCTTTGTGGGAATCTCATTGGTGATAAATCGACCAGTGTAATTTTTGATAACACAAAGATAAAAAGATTTGTGCCCGGATTTACAGCAACAATTCCGTTTAAGCAGGGAATTCAACGTACTATTCAATGGTTTGAAGAGGATACAAAGCGGCAAATAGTAAAGCAAGAAACAAATGCATGGATGGACAGTGTTATTCATAATTATGAAAAGATGTATTCTGTATAAGAAACATGGTTCCGCAAAAGTCAATCACATGTAAAAAATAATAACACTAAAGATGTATATTATTCTTTGACATCTGCATATATTATATGGCATTTTATCCATGTTAATCGATAAAAATTTAAGATAAAAGATAATGTATGAAATTATGACTAAATAAAAGAAAGGACCGTTATGAAAACAATCAGACGGACGCATGTATGGCTATTGTTCTTTTTATTTGCACCAGCCGCTTTTTCGCAGATATTAAACCGTGTAGCTTATAATAATCAAAATTTATTTCTTAGCGGATCAAATTTAGCGTGGGTGAACTATGGCCAAGATATTGGTCTTGGCACAACTGATACTGCATCTATAGCTGGATGGATGCTCCAGATGCATCAACATGGAGGCAACGCCATGCGAATGTGGTTGAGTGTAGAAGGAATGTACGGATATACTTTTGATGCAAACGGCCGTGCAGCAGGTCTTGCCCCAAATACGATTTCTGATTTAAAAAGAGTTCTGCGACTTGCATGGGAAAGAGAAATCGGAATTAATTTTTGTCTATGGGGCTTCGGTATGCTGTCATCATCTTTAGACCCTAATGTGTTGGCAAGAAATGATTCAATTCTCACCGACACATCCTATACTAACGCCTATATTAGAAATTGTCTTATCCCGATGGTTAATGCTCTTAAGGGTGATCCGGCATTAATTTGTTGGGAAATATTTAATGAACCGGAAGGTATGAGTACTCTTTCCGGTTGGTCAGGTTATCAACATGTATCAATGGCATATATTCAAAAATTCGTTAATCTTCTTGCAGGCGCAATTCACAGAGCTGACCCTGATGCCAAAGTTACAAATGGTGCAGTTTCATTGGCTACATTGACTGATGTTCAATCACTTGCCAAAGAGTCCGAACATGGTATAGATCTGGCAACTATGAGCAGCGATCAAAAGACAAATTTGGAAAATATTTTTAATAAAAAGTACAGAAGAAATTTACCGCCTCAAACTGCGGATGAAATCGTTCCACAGCTAAAGAAACTTGCCACAAGCAATTATAACTATTATAGAGATGATCGATTGAAAGCGGCAGGCGGTGATTCATTGGGAATTCTCGATTTTTACAGCTTCCATTATTATGATTTTAACTATGTACCTCATTTATCTCCGTTCACTCATCTTGCTAGTAAATGGAATTTGACCAAGCCTCTTGTTGTTGCAGAATTTGGTATGCAAAGTTCTCTTGGAGGCGGTTTATTTATTGATAATGTACCAACTGCCGCATTATTTGATACTTTATATTCAAAAGGTTATGCCGGAGCACTCCCCTGGTCTTGGTCAGATCCAACAAACTCCACAGAAGCAGAAATGCTTGCCGGTATGCAATCAATCTGGAATGAATATCCAACAGCTGTTGAAATTAACGGCACTGGCGCTGATTGGCCCTATGTAAGTATCACCAATCCTCAAGATGGTGCTATTTTTTCAGATACTACGCAAGTAACTATACAAATATCTGTCACCGATAGTTCTACAATAACCTCTGTTGATATTTTTGTTTCCGATACATTAAATATAGCTCATATGACGGCTTCTCCGTACACATTTATCTGGAAAAACATTACGCCAGGAATTTATAGAATAACTGCTGCAGCAACTAATAGTTTAGGGCATAAGCAAATATCCAATCCTATTCAAATAATTGTTGGTACTCCACCGATGACAAGATATGAAGCTGAAAATGCTGTGCTTAAGGGATCGGGCTTAACAGTAAAAACTGATAACACTGCAAGCAACCATAAATTTGTTGATATTACAAATGCAACTTCCACTTCCGTTATTACATGGACACTTAACAACGTTTTCTCGGCTGGAAACTATAAAATTACATTTGGATACAGACTATCTTATGGTACGCCAAAATATCAGTGGATTCTTGTCAATGGCGATACTGTCCGCGATTTGCAATTTGCCGGAACTTCAACAACAGCATGGTATGGAAAGGATACTGTTGTATATTTAAAGCAGGACACTAACACAATACAAATGTCTATGGAATGGGGATGGATGCAACTCGATTATCTAGATGTGGGAAGTGTTCCGACATCAGTTGAAAACTTCGCTGGCAACATTCCTGAGATTTATTCTTTAAAACAAAATTATCCTAATCCATTTAATCCAACTACAACTATCAGGTATTCACTTCCGAAATCCGAGCAAGTGAAATTAACAGTTTTTGATGTTCTCGGCAGACAAGTCGCTACACTTGTTGATAAAAAACAAAGCCCAGGCGTTTTTGAAGTATCATTTAATGGCACTTCATTAAGCAGCGGTGTGTATTTCTATAAATTAAATATTGGTACATTCACGGAAACCAAAAAAATGATGCTTCTCAAGTAGACATCGAAAAAAAGATAAAGTAAAATTGCCGGAAGTTTGACAATGGCATTCATTCGTTTTTGTCAACTTCTGGTTTGTTTTTACGGTTTCAAATAGATACCGATTCTCCTGAATCTCATCATTATAAGGATGTTGTGATGGATCTATGTAGGATAAAAAAAAGAATAACCCTCCATTCATCAATCTTTCTCGTTTTTTTATTTTCTTTGTTTGCCATAATGAATGCCTTCGCAAGAATTCTTTCGAATGACGGAATGGCGCTTCAAAATACAATCCTTAATGAGATGAAGCAAGTTCTTAATAAAGAATTTAAATCTTGGTACCCTCTTTCAATAGATTCATCATTTGGAGGTTTCTTTAGTGATTTAGATTATAGATGGAAATTGAATGGCAGACAGGATAAAATGATTGTTACACAGGCACGTCATATTTGGTCTGCGTCTAATGCTGCTATGTTTTATCAGAGAGATAATTATTTCCGAAATATTGCAAAACATGGCGTAATGTTTTTAAAGAACACCATGTGGGATAAAGAATATGGCGGATTCTATGATTTGGTTACAAGAGATGGAGAACCGAAAAAGGAAGAAGATCAAATTGTTAAACGAGTATACGGACAGGCGTTCGCTATCTACGGATTGGCGGCATATTTCAAAATTTCACATGATTCGCTGGCATTGAGCCTGGCACAAGATGAATTCCGATGGATAGAAAAGCATAGCTATGATCCAAAGTATGATGGATATTTTCAATTCATTTCAAGAGAAGGAATCCCATTTAAGGACGGATGGGGTTCGGAGCCGCCTAAGGACTATAATTCTTCTATCCATCTTCTCGAGTGTCTTACCGAACTATATAAAATATGGCCGGATTCGATAGTGAAAGTTCGTTTGGAGTCAATGCTGCATTTAATTAGGGATTCGTTAGTAACAAATAAGGGATATATTAAGTTGTTCTTCAAGCAGGATTGGACGCCGATTTCATATAGAGATTCAAGTGCAGAGGTAAGGGAAAAGAATTATTTTTATGATCATATTTCCTTTGGCCACGATATAGAGATTGCCTACCTGATGTTAGAAGCTTCCGAGGCATTGGGATTAAAACAAGATACTATAACACTTGCAGCAGCTAAGAAGCTGGTTGATCATGTTTTGCAATTTGGTATGGATGAAAAAAACGGCGGTATTTATGACGGCGGGTACTATTTACGCGGCGACCAAAATCCGATCATAATAAAAAAATCAAAAGAATGGTGGTCGCAGGCAGAAGCCCTTAATTCTTTATTGATGATGTCCGAATTATTTCCGGACGATAATCGACAATATTTTCTGAAATTTGTTAAGCAATGGGAGTATTGCAAAAACTATGTGATTGATCAGGTCAATGGCGGCTGGTATTGGGGCGGAATTGACGTTGAGCCTGATTTAATCAAATCTCCTAAAAGTTCAATCTGGAAAGGAAATTATCATACTTCACGCGCAATAATCAATTGCATAAATCGATTGAATCATGAGACTCTATCAACAAAGCAAGAACGGTACAATCCGGTCAACAAAAACGCTACTGCAGAAGCGAGAAAGCTGCTGGAGCTTCTTTATTCTATTAAAGGAAATAAAATTATTGCCGGGCATCATAACTATATCGACAAACCAGATATGTTTATACATCGTATAAAAGAGCTCACGGGGCGATCTCCTGAGATATGGGGATGTGATTTTATAAACTATTACAAGAATGGAGAGGCAGAAAAAATAGTCCAGGAAGCTTATAAGAAATATAAGGAAGGATATATAATTACATTAATGTGGCATGCAGGCAGGCCCCAAGATGATCCGCCTTTTGGATGGAAAGAAAGTATTCAAGCAAAATTGACAGATGAGCAATGGAAAGAACTTATTACTCGGGGCACAAAGCTTCATAATCGTTGCCTTGCTCAAATGGACATAGTTGCCGGGTATTTAAAAGAACTGCAGCAAATGGGAGTTCCTATTCTTTGGCGGCCGTATCACGAGTTGAATGGCGTGTGGTTTTGGTGGGGAAACAGAAAAGGCGCGCAAGGATCGGCTGCATTATACAAGATGATGTTTGACCGGTTCGTCAATTATCATAAGCTTAACAACTTAATCTGGGTGTGGAATACAAATGCCCCGCGACAGTTAGTGAATGATGAGGCGTACGACTATGAGGATTTTTTCCCAGGTTTGGATTACGTTGATGTGCTGGCAACTGATATCTATCATAATGATTATAGGCAGAATCACCATGATGAACTATTCCGATTAGGGCAAGGGAAAATTATTTCGCTAGGCGAGGTGGGCGAAATGCCTTCCCCGGAAATTTTGGACCGGCAACCAATGTGGACATGGTTTATGGAGTGGGCTGATTTTGTGGATACTCATAATTCACCACAGCAAGTGATGGCTTTATATGGTTATCACAGAATATTAACTTTTGAAGATTTTATAAACGAAAAATAAAATTTTTAATGCCTTAAACAAAACACAGGATTTTATATAAGTCATGCAACAGTTTAATAAAATAATATCCAAAGCCAAACGTTCTGTTATATATTTATTCAAAGGCGTCCTGTGATAGAAATAATTCGGTACACTTCATTTTGTATATCCATTCTTTTTTTTGCAGCGGTTCTATATGCCGGCTCACCGCAACTTGACACCGCTTTTCATTTATGTACTGAAGGATATTATGAGGCTCAAGGAATTAACATTATAATGTTTGATGATTATTATCCTGAGGGCCATCAAGGCGGGCTGACCATTATTCAAAACGGAACCCGTGTTGCTGCAAATGGAGACATTACGATTGATCCAACACCGGGTCAATGGTCTCCATTTTCTAAAGTCGGTGATAAACATGTTGACCGAGCGAAGGGAGTGATCACGGTTAATCTTTGGTATCCTGACTCAAGTAGAGATAGTAAGGGGTTTAATCCTATCATCTATCCAAACCTGAAATTAAAATATACGATAAGAACAGAGATGGTTGGAAACAGCATCAGGCTCATTGTAGATCTCGAAGAACCTTTGCCTGATAAATGGGTAAATAAAATTGGATTCAATCTGGAGTTGTTTCCAGGTCAGTATTTTGGCGAACATTATTTTATGGACAATAAAACAGGCATTTTCCCTCGCCAAACAAACAGTCCGATGAAAAGAGATGAAGATGGTAATTTCCATATTACTCCAATGGCTGTAGGAAGACAAATTATTATCGCTCCGGCAAATAAAGAAAAAGAACTCCGAATTGTAAGCAATAAAAATGATATTCAACTTATAGACGGAAGAGGATTATATAATAATGGATGGTTTGTTTTGCGCTCGACTATTTCTGCCGGTGCGGTCAATAATGCAATAGAATGGATAATCACGCCAAAGTCAAACCCGGGTTGGAAGTATAAACCGGTCATTCAAGTTTCTCAAGTAGGTTATCATCCGAAGCAAGTAAAATTTGCAGTTATCGAGTTAGATAAAACAACGGAGAACTTTGAGCCGGTCCAGCTTATAAGAATTAAGACCGATTCGGTATTAATAGTTAAAACAGATACGGCTCCTAAACCGTGGGGACGATTCTTGCGATATAAATATTTACGGTTTGATTTCAGCGATATCAGGGAAGAAGGATTGTACAAAATACGATATGGCAACATTGAATCAAATGAATTTGAAATTAAAAATGACATTTTCGCAAGATACGTATGGCAGCCGACATTGGAATATTTTCTACCGGTGCAAATGTGTCATATGAAAGTGACAGACCGATATAAAACTTGGCATGGGCTCTGTCATATGGATGATGCATTAATGGCTCCGATCAATCATAATCATTTTGACGGCTATTTCCAGGGTCCGTCTACATATAATAAATATAAGTCGGGAGAACATGTTCCTGGATTAAATATAGGTGGATGGCATGATGCAGGTGACTATGACTTGCGAATCGAATCTCAGTCCGAGACAGTTTATCGGCTTTCGCTGGCTTATGAACTATTCAAACCTGATTATGACGAAACAACGATAGACCAACAGAATCGAAAAGTGGAGATTCATAAACCGGATGGAAAGCCCGATATTCTCCAGCAGATTGAGCATGGAGTGTTGAGCATTGTCGGAGGGTATGAATCGATGGGAAGGATATATAGAGGTATCATCAGCCCTACACTCAATCAATATGTTCTCCTTGGTGATGGCTCTACGATGACTGATAATTTTATTTATCATGAGCAAGAGAAAGATCCTATTCTTCAACAGTTTTTACCTAAAGATGATAACTGGGTATTTACAGAAGAAAATCCAAACAGGGAATTGCAAGTAGCTTATGCACTTGCTGAAGCAGGCAAAGTGCTGCGATTGTATAATTCTGAGTTGAGCGAGGAATGTATTAAGATTGCAGAAGAGCTTTACAAAAAAAATCTATCTGCACGCACCAGGGAAAAAATACAACCCGCAGCTGAACTTCTCTTGGCAACTTCGAAACAAGAATATAAATATTTCTTGTTAGAAAATGTGGATTCAATAGCTCAAAACGTAGAACGTTTCGCCGAAGTTCTTGGTAGAGTTACGGCAAAGTTGAACAATCCGAAATTTTCTCAAACCGTAGAAACAGCAGTAAATAAGGCGTATTTCCAAATGACTGCTCTTCAGAATGAAAATCCGTACGGTATTCCTTATAAGCCGTATATTTGGGGTGAAGGGTGGGTAATTCAAGCAAATGGAGTTAAACAACTTTTTCTGCATTTGGGATTCCCGAAGATATATAAAGGCGAAACTGAATTCAATGCACTGAATTTCGTTTTAGGATGCCATCCTGGTGAAAATCCTTCTTCATTTGTTTCTGGTGTAGGCGTTCGATCAATTACAACAGCGTACGGCTTCAACCGGGATGAGTGGACATATATTCCTGGCGGTGTAGTAAGCGGCACTGCTTTGATTCGTCCAGATTTACCTGAATTGAAAGTCTGGCCATATTTGTGGCAGCAGACAGAATATGTTATGGGAGGTGGAACAATTGATTTTATGATTTTGGCATTGGCGGCTGATCAACTGTTGAACAAACCAATACCGTGATTTTTTAATTCACAATAAGAATAGGAAGCTGCTTATATCTGTGAACAGCTTCTTCAATTATAAAAATATAGGATATAGTTATGGAAAAAATGATTATCGGAAATGATTTACCAAACATTCCCTGGGAAAAGAAACCAAAAGGATGCAAAGATGTAATGTGGAGATACAGTAAGAATCCTATCCTCGGTTGGAATCCAATTCCGAAAGCGGCTCGTATTTATAATAGTGCAGTTCTGCCTGTGGAAGGCGGATTTGTAGGTGTATTTAGAGCAGACCAAAAAAATGGCCGCGCAACACTTTTTTTTGGAAGAAGCAGAGATGCTTTAAAGTGGACAATCGGCCCGGATCCAATACAATGGATGGATGAAAATGGAAATCCTAACCCAACCAGCTATGCCTATGATCCGCGGCTTGTTAAAATTGATGATACTTATTATATAGTGTGGTGTGATGATATGCATGGCGCTTCTATCGGGTTAGGGAAGACGAAGGATTTCAAAACATTTACCCGCATGCCTAACCCTTTGTTGCCGTTCAACCGAAACGGCGTTCTATTCCCGAGAAAAGTTAATGGAAAGTATCTTTTACTTAGCCGTCCTAGTGACAGCGGACATACACCATTTGGTGATATTTTTTTAAGTGAAAGTCCGGATATTATTCATTGGGGAAATCATAAATTCGTAATGAGCAGAGGAGGGCAAGGATGGTGGCAGGGAGTGAAAGTCGGCGCTGGCCCAATTCCTATTGAGACAAAGGAAGGGTGGCTGCTATTTTATCATGGAGTTTCTACTACGTGCAATGGATTTGTTTACAGCTTCGGCGCTGTGATACTTGATATTCAGAATCCGAGCCATGTTCTTTTTCGAACAAGAGATTATTTGATAACTCCTGAAGAGCAATATGAAACCACCGGCTTCGTTCCAAATGTGGTTTTTCCCTGTGCCAATCTTTATGATGCAAAAACTGGAAGGATCGCTTTATACTATGGTGCTGCGGATACATGTACTGCGATAGCATTCACTCAGGTCGATGCACTAATGGATTTTATAAAATCCAATTCAGAACAATTCTGATTTGATTATTTTTGAAAAATCAGCTTTGTAATTTTTGGAATAAAGAGAATCAGTATAAGTTATTTGAAATTCATTTCGTGAATTGCGTATTTGAGATCCATTGCATTCTGATCAGATTAGTATTGCCTGATGAAGAATAGATAATAAGTTGAATGATCGTCAAAAACATTGAGGCGATTATCTATTCACAAGAATAAAGTGAAGTCGGGATGATTTTATTCGAGATATAACAGATACTCAAAGAACTTTGAAATGTTTTTGATCGCTTCGATTTTATATTAATAAATTCTTTTGACTTGTCGGAGGGCTGTTCATTTGATCAACAAATCAAAGTTATACTGGGTGAACCTGAAATTAGAGATGAGACGGGATACATTATTTCAATTAAATTATTTATGATTAAGAAAAGTACTTGAAATGAAAAGAAATGAGTTTATTAAAAAAAGTGCGGCATGCGTCGCACTACCTTTTATATCTTTTACGTTGCCATTTAAACCACTAAATGCACAGGAAGTAAAAGCACAAAATAATACGTCGATTAATAAAGCAAACAGCGAACAAGTTGCAAAATTTTTAAAGTTTGTAGAAAGTGAAATGGATGAGTCGACAAAACAGAAAATTTTTGGAAAATTCGGTTATGAATGTTTTCATTGTACAAATGCAGAAAAATGGATAAAAAATATGGACATTAATAATCTGATCGAATTTGTCAATAGTGGAAAATCCAGCCGCTGGGAAAGAATTGAGTATAGCCCTGAAAAATCGATTTTAAAAGTGACTGGAAGAAAAGTGCCGTGCGATTGTGCTTATTCACAAGTGCAGCAGCCCCCCAAATCATTATGTAATTATTGCAGCAAGAGTTTTATGAAGGAATTGTTCGGAACTTTATTGAAGAAAAAAGTAAAAGTTAAAATAGATGAATCAATCATACTTGGCGGAGAAAGATGTTCTTCAACAATCACCGTAAGCTGATACAGCGGTTCGCCAAGGATAACGTCATGAAAAAATACTTCTCAATTTATTTATTTCTAATCTGTGCGGCAGCACTTTTTTCGGGTTATCGGAGTAACTCCAGAGTTCCAGATTATAAAAGGCCGGAACTACCAATTGAAAAAAGGACTAAAGACCTTCTTTCAAGAATGACAATCGAGGAAAAAGTTGCACAAATGACATGCTTAATACGCATATACAATTATATTGATAGTCTGGGTTCTATAGATTCATCCTTTCAGGAAAATAATCTCAAGTATGGAATCGGTCAAATATCCGATTATACAATTCGCTGGCGAACACCTGAGACATTGGTTGAATTTCAAAATAACCTTCAGCATTATTTACTCAACCACACGCGATTGGGAATACCTGCAATAATCCATTCAGAAGGTACACGCAGCGCCATGTTTAAGGGTGCTACCATGTTTCCGGCAGCGATTGCACTAGCAAGTTCATGGGATTTGGAATTGATTAAAAAGGTAAATCAGGTTATTGCGGAAGAATCAAGAGCGCGAGGAATTCAGCAAGTCGAGGCGCCTGTCGTTGATGTTGCGCGTGAGCCGCGCTGGGGACGGGTAGAAGAAACGTTCGGCGAAGATCCTTATCTGGTATCTCAGATCGGAATTCAGGCCGTGAAAGGACTTCAAGGCGAAAAAACTTATATTGATTCAATCCATGTCATTGCCACATTAAAACATTTTGCCGCTTACAGTCAACCTGAACGGGGACTGAATGAAGCCGCTAATAATTGCTCCGAACGTATTCTACGCGAAGTTTTTTTCCCCCCTTTTAAAGAGGCAATTCAAAAAGCGGGAGCATATAGCGTTATGGCATCGTACAATGAAATTGATGGAGTACCTTCGACCGTAAATCGATGGCTGTTGACTGATATTTTAAGGAATGAATGGGGTTTTAACGGAACAGTTGTAACAGATTATGGATGTTTCAGAGGAGATATGAATGATCATCGTATTTCGAATGATTCATCTGAAATTGCCAGACTTGCATGCAATGCTGGCGTGAATGTTGAATATCCACAGCCGTACTTCTACCCAAAATTAATCGAATTGGTACAAAAGGGCTTACTTCCTGAATCTAAAATAAATGAAATGGTTTATCCAATCATAGAACAAAAATTTAAATTAGGATTATTTGAACACCCTTATTTAGTTGCTGGTAAATTAAAATCAATTATAAACAAGGGAGCGAGCAGCGATCTGGCTTTGGATGCAGCCAGAAAAAGTATTATTCTTTTAAAAAACGCAGACAGTTTTTGCCCCATAGTGAAATCAAAAATAAAAACAATTGCAGTCATTGGTCCACACGCCAATAGTCAAATCTGGGGCAATGTAACAATGGAACCTAAAAAATTTGTCACAGTATTTGAAGGAGTGAAAAGAAAAGCAGGAGATGCTATCCGAATTATTTCTTCGGAAGGATGTAAAATAACCGTCTTTAAAAATAAAAAGCTTTCATGGCAGGATAAAGATGAAGCAATGAAACAGATTGACTCGGCAGTGCAAATTGCCAAACAATCCGACGCAGTTATTCTTGCTTTGGGAGGCAACAGCGAAACCGCCGATTTCAATGTTGATAGTCCCACACTTGGATTGCCGGGTTATCAGGAAGAACTCACCGAAGCTATTAATAAAACTGGAAAGCCAATGATCGTTCTTATTTTCGGCGGGAAACCTTTTGCCATACCGAAAGTCTATGATGAAGCCAAATCTGTATTCTATTGTTGGTACCTCGGACAGGAAACGGGGACATCAATTGCTGATGCGCTCTTTGGCGATTATAACCCCAGTGGCAAACTGCCTATAACCATTCCTCGTTCTGTGGGGCATTTGCCGGCGTTTTACAATCATAAGCCGCAGCAGATGGGTCATTATGTTTTGGATGATGTCTCTCCACTCTATCCCTTCGGTTATGGATTGAGCTACACTACATTTCAATATAGTGGTCTAAAGATTCAGAAAGATACAATCCGGTCAGGCGAAACATGCATAATTACAATAAATGTTACAAACACTGGAAAAAAAGCCGGGGATGAAATTGTGCAGATGTATATTCGTGATCTCTATAGTTCGGTAACCAGACCGGTCAAGGAACTAAAAGATTTTAAAAGAATTCATCTCAATCCGGGCGAGACAAAGAACGTAGAATTGACCATCACACCGGAAAAACTTTCATTCTATGATATCAATAAAAAATATACGATCGAACCCGGAGATTTTGAAATTATGGTCGGTTCATCATCAGAAGAATATCAGACGGCAACGCTAACGGTTCAAAAATAACACTGGCAGCAACGGATTGTAATAATCATCATCTTTTTTGGAATATTTATTCTTGAAGCAAATGGATAGATTTTTTAAAGAAAGATGATGCTGGTCAAGTGATTACACAAAATATAAAAATTAAAAGATTTCTGATGTGGAATAATTTGAAAAGACAAAATACTTGATATAATTTCTGGTGTGATTTTCATCCTTTCATTTAATAATATAAAAGTAATAGCTATTAATTCAGGGAATACAAAGTCATCATCTCTAAGTAATGATTAAATTTCCCTAAAAAAGGAACGGTGACTTCAAACTGAATGCAGATCTATTTCCCGGCAAAATTAAATAGAAAGTTAGACTCAATTCCAATTGAAATATTTATGGAATGAAGATTTTAAATTTATAATTCCCTGTGTTTTGCTGCAGAAAATTTCATTTCTATTTTAAAAGCATCATCTTCACAGACTTATCAAATATCTTTCCATTTTCAATTGATGTTGCTATAATCCGATATATATATACTCCGCTCGGCAAGTTGCTCGCATTGAAAATTGCCGCGTG
The DNA here is from genome assembly GCA_963833465.1 of Ignavibacteriota bacterium. Lineage (GTDB taxonomy): Bacteria > Bacteroidota > Ignavibacteria > UBA10030 > UBA10030 > Fen-1298. The sequence continues at coordinate 1,053,556 of CAWHXW010000003.1, forward strand.
AGTTCCCGCAGTTTTATGTTCATTGACCAAAATTTTAACTTCTTTCCCCATAATATCATAAACTTTCAATGTTACATGACAGTCCGCAGATAACTGATAACTTATATTCGTTTCCGGATTAAATGGATTTGGATAATTCTGTTCAAGTTTAAAATTCAAAGGCAGAGCTGAGGTTGTATTTTTGATTCCGGTAAAAAGTTCCGAGACCTTAACAGAATCTAAAACTCCAACGAGTTCTTTTTTTGTATTATAAATTCTGACTTCGATTGCATTTGTGCCGTTAGGTATAGCGACTACATCTTGAAGCTGAAATTCTGCAAGCGGCGAGACCGGATATGGTTGTCCTTGCAATATAGTTTGACCAAGTGAATCAACGAATGCAATACATGCGGTTCCTATGTAGAACACACCGTAAATTGCTGATAGAATTTGTGTTGCCGGATTATACGATATCCTGTTTGCAATTGCTCCGATTTGATTTACATCTAAGACCGGTGCTCGTACCTTAGCTGCCCACCAGTTTTCTGTAAATACAAAATTTCCTCCATTGGCTGGAAGCGCCACAACAGGGGCTTTTACTTCGATTTCCATATACAATGGTGGACTATTACCACTTACGTAAACAGTAACTCGAGCTCCACCATCCGGATATTGCTCCCCTTCGAAAACAGGAAAAGTTCTTGCAAACAAAATTGAATCCGATAGATCCGTATAAGCAATCCATCCTTTATTCGGGTCAGCAAAAATCTTGTCGCCAACTGGATCGAATTGAACACCATAAACACCAGGTACAACTTCTCCTTTCCATGGTCCAGTAGTATTGGCTTGAATACTCACACCACTCGAACCGAACACGCTGCTTGGATTGATCGGGAAATATGCCCAGTAATTTGAGTAATCTGTTTTGCCGGGATGGTTGGCTATAGATTGTATTATGCTCCACATACCCCAATTCAAAATTGTTGAACTGGTATTGATAATTGTTTGTTCCATCTTGACTCTGCTCGTTCCGGGAAAAATAGTCGCCTGTCGCTTAAACTGAATATTAGGTGCAATCCATTTCTCTATTGGACTTAAAATTGACAGAGCAACAGAATCATCTGCCTGACTTGCTTCAAGCACTGTGTATGCACCATAATCCAGAGTCGGCGGCGGCGGCCAACCACCGGGCCATGCATCTTGAGGTGAAGGCCATGTTTTATACCCGCCGAAGTTATACCATTGCCCATTTTGAGCCGGTGTAAATGTTTTGCCGAGTAAATTCGGGTCCGAGTTGACCATAATAGATGGAAGATTTCCTAAATCATACTGCATCACACGCCCGCCGATAGCCGGAACCGTTGCAAGCGTGATGAGATCGTTCTGCATGACAATTGCTTTCCATCCCCACGATTTATAATTGTCTATCGTGTCAATGGACATTTGACTCCGCAGGAGTGAAGAACTTAGACAAATCATAATAATAATTATCTTTCGCATTTGATTATACTTTTTCGCGATTTGGTCGTAGAAAAGATTTTTATTTTATTAATACTTTAATTCATTGAAATATAGAAATAACAATGATTCTTCTTCCAATACCATCGGAAGAAGAATCATTATAAGAATATAATTTTAAATGTCGAAGTTCTTAGCAGCTGCTTCAGCGATACTATTTAAGCAGCAGCATCTTTGCCGATCTATCATATGTCTTACTGCCGTCCAACGACGCTGCTCGTACTCTATATATATAGACACCACTGGCTATTGAATTGCCCTGGGAATTCGTTCCATTCCATACAACTCTTTGATATCCCGCCGATTGTGCACTAAATGTTATCGACCTTACTTCACGCCCTTGTATATCGTAAATCTTAATTGCGACAGAAGATTTTTCAGGCAATGAATATGCAATTGTTGTACTCGGATTGAATGGATTAGGATAATTCTGATAAATTTTGAAATTTTCCGGACTGTTCTCGCGATTTGCTACACTTGTGATTGATTGTTCTTCATCTACTAATTCGATACCAGTTCCATTGACGGGATCAAGATTTCTCGAATATTGTTTATCAGTGGAGTTGTTCCAATGTTCATGCGTACCAAGACTATAAACGTGAACGCCTGTATTATTTGGATCATACTTAATGCCGACTGGCCAGTTGTTAGAATCTGCTGCTTGGTGAAGGTAATCATCAACTGCAGGCATTTGTACTGAAACATCTTTTCCGCTCCCTATTGTGAATTCACTTCTAAGAAAATCGTAACCAACCGACTCAATCGCCACTGGATCAAATGATACAAAGATAGATGATGTGTATTGATTATTAAATGGTTTCATCTTCCATTTTAAAGGTACATCAAGTTCGTAATCTGTCCCCCATAATGCATCTAGAATATATATTAGGTTCTTGCCGCTTAATAAATTATGCGTCATTAAATCGACCTGAGTGCGATACATGCCGTAATCCGTTCTGTGAAGTGAAGAAGAAGCATCTGTTCCATAAGGCCGTACAAAACCCATATGAAGATAATCAGCAGCACCATCTGAAGCAGGGACTTGAGACCCCAAATGGTTTTTGGCGAACATGGTCATCCCGGCTCGTTGATGACCTTTCAATTGTGGAATATTTATTACATAATCTGCAGTTTCAAAAATTGTGTAAAGATAATTTTGTAGAACGGGATCACCAGGTGTTCCCGCATTCATTGAGTTTGTTCTTAAAACCGTACCCTTGTCGGAATAATAAATGACTGCAGTGGTGCTTGCTACAACCGGTTCTCTTCCCAGATTTGTATAGCCGCTATTGTCGAGATAATGAGCATTCGGGAATTCCCCATGCCACACATCATAGAGATGTTTGTAAATGTGTTTCAACGGATCACCGATATAAATATTACTATCTGCAACACCTACTACATTGACAAGCTGACGCATAACGGCAAGAACAGGTGCTACCGATGTTTCGGAAATATATGCATAAGGAGTCAAGTCATTCGGATTAAAATTTCCACCCCAAGCACTTGTTGCATTTATTTTGATAAATATCTTTTCACCTTTTACATAATTAACAGCACCTTTGCCGCGGGCGTTATTGTAATATTGGAAGATCGCAACCCAAGCCGCGCTGTCGGTAGTTTGACCTGTAATGCTATGCAGGGCAGAAGAAAGCATTTTATCAACCGCTGCCTGATTATTATTCTCGCTATAATACCAAGGATGCTGTGTATTATCTACTACACATCTCTGATTCACGGCACTGGAGTCATGTACCCAAACAACTCTACCGGGAAAAATTCCTTTTCCTACACCCATCGGCTGATTCGCAGTGACCGTCATATTGACCGTTGGCTGATAGTAAGATTGATCGGATAAATATGAACCGCTGATTCCGAATACAACAAAAGCACCGAGAAAAAATACGGGATAGTACCTGAACGATTTTTTAGATCTGAAGAATGCCGCACTTGATAATGCAAGCATTGCCAGATAGCCAATGAATCCAGAAGCAATGGGCATTGCAGTTCTTACACACGGATAAGATAACCGGCTGGGTTTTGGAATTACTCGAAAAAGTATCCACACCATCGCAGCTATACCAATAAGAGGAAACAATAATCGCGATAAGCCATTCATTTGCTTTACACCAAGGAATCTTCCAGTCTTAGGACAAAAATGCAAATATTTGTTAATGAAATTTTTCATAAGTATCACTTCGGATTATCGAATCCGCCTTTCTTGATATATGATAAATTATTTTATTTATGGCTGCCAATTTTCTGAATAATATCTCTCTCTCTATACATTTTCATATAATAATGATACGGATAAATTCATCTAAAAACATGTGTTTCTTCTCACTTTCATAAAAACAATAGATAAAAATCGTTATTGCTCGTCATGCTAAAACGTATGTTGAAACTAGCGAAGCAGTAGCTTAACTAAAGATTAAATTTCAATTTATCGATCTCTCTGGAATTCGTACTTAATTTTTAAAAGAAATATTTACTTGAAGAATGAAATCTAAACGATATGATTTTCTAAATTAGATTGGGAAAAGAATGGCCACTAAAATGTTATCGGCAATAATATTAATTATTTAAAACTTTAGAAGATTCTCTGATAACAAATTCGGTTTCTAGAACGACCCGCTCAGCAGGCAACAAAGTTGTAGATTCGATATTTCGAATTAATATTTCTGCTGCTTGTCTTCCAATTTCTTGTTGAGGCGCTCTTATAGTTGATAATGGAACCGGATAAATTTTTGCATAACTGATATCATCATTGCCAATAATTGATATATCATCAGGAATGCGGATATTTAATTCTTTAAGAGCTGTCATTACTGTGAGGGCTTGCTGATCATTAAAACAAACAATTGCGGTAGGATAATCTTCACGGGTCATGTTTTTAAAATATTCTTTTATTTTCCCGAAACTTTCTTCATAGTGAGATCCAATATTTACAATCATATTGTTATTAAAAATCAGCGGACTCTCGCTAAAAGCGTCTCGGAAACCTTCGATTCTTTCCAAGGTATGAGAAGACTGCGGAGGACCTGCAAAATGCACAATCTTCGTATGACCACTATTTATTAAATAAGCAACTGCTCTTTTAATTGCTTTTAAATTATCAATTGCAACTACATTTGCTTGTATTCCTTTAACGTCCTCTAATAAAACGAATGGGTAATTAATCATCTTCAATTTAAAAAGATGCTCGATTTCAGCAGTGCCCTCTATTACAGGAGCTATGATCACGCCCTTAATGTCTTTTGAAGAATAAAGGCGGGTTAATTTTTTTTCACATTCGTGGTTGTCATTAGAACTGGAAACTATTACAGAATATCCCTTATTCTCTGCATACTCGCTTACGCCTTTCGATATTGAAGTGTAAAAAGGATAAGTCAAATCTTTGATGATGAGTCCGATGCTTTTGTCGTGATTAGAAAATTTTAGATTTCTAGCGATACCCTTCGGGCGATAATTTGATTCTTTCATCACTTCCAATATATGATCCCTTGTCGCCGGTTTGACTGTATTTTTTGCATTGATTACCGCTGAGACAGTACCCTTAGAGACGCGTGCACGTTTTGCAATATCTTCAATAGTAATTTTCTTCATTTTTCTCTCGCTTGTTTTTTAATTATCTCCCCTACTCATCATCTATAACTTACATAATAAATTTAAAATTATTTTATGACAAAAACAAACCATTGAAACGGTTCAATCTTTTTATAATATGTTCTAAATTTTAGGTTAATAGTCAAATAAATTTTTTTGTTTCCTTATGTAATGCTTCCGAAACTCAATTAATAAGCCCATATGCACCTTTTTTGTAACTTTTGATAGCTTATCTCTATCAAATAAATAGAATTTTTTTTATATACTAAAATATTATATATATACTGAAGAACAAAATTTTATATTTCATATGGACAATATTTCTATTGAAACTCTATAACTTTTCTCCTTGATTTTACATTAGAACCTTAGTAGTATTGAATCGGTTCAATATATACAAAAAATTAACAAAAAGTGCTGAAAATTATTCTAATGTAAGCAATACTTTTAGTCATTTTTACTTCGGAAGGATTAATAATTTGTTTCCAATTCTGCGCTAAAAATTAATCTTACTTTAAAAATTATATACAAATAAAATGTCGAAGTATTTTTTTAGAATTTGTATTATCGCTTAAAATATCTTATGTATCTAATTACATGTATTAATTTGGTGGCGAATAAAAAACAATAATTATGACACTGATTGTTAATAGATATCTTAGAAACAAAATTTCTTTGAATTTGTTTGTAATCACATTATACGTTTGGTCTCAAATTACTATTGCGGGTGATAATACATTATATATTTCTTCTACGAAAGGAGAGAATAATTTTAAGCTTTCCGCTTCTGATTACACTGCACCGCTCTGTGTTAGTTCTTATGATTATCCTGGAGTGATAAGAGTTTTACGACAACTTCAAACAGATATTGAAAAGGTGACTAATTTTAAACCGGCTCTTATAATAGATAGCATCCCGGAATTGAAAGAAATAGTTTTAGTCGGAACAATAGGTAAAAATCCTCTGATTGATGAATTAATAAAAAATAAAAAGCTTATAGTCAAAGAAATTGCAGGAAAGTGGGAAGCGTTTATTATTCAGGTGATTGAAAATCCTTTTCCAAATGTCAATCGCGTATTGATAATGGCAGGAAGTGATAAACGCGGTACGATATACGGCATGTACGAATTATCTAAACGAATTGGTGTTTCGCCATGGTACTGGTGGGCGGATATTCCAGTTGAGCATAAGGACGCTTTGTTTGTGAAACCTGGAAAATATATTCAAGGTCCGCCTTCTGTCCGGTATCGCGGAATTTTTCTCAACGATGAATATCCAGATCTTACGAATTGGGTTGCTGAAAAATTCGGGATGGTCCAGCAAAGCGAGAATCCTCCAATACCAGCGGGGATCGCCAATTACAACCATCAGTTTTATGAAAAATTGTTCGAATTGATTCTCAGGTTAAAAGGTAATTATCTCTGGCCTGCAATGTGGAATAATGCCTTCAATGAAGATGATCCGGAAAATCCGCGGCTTGCAGATGAATATGGAATCGTTATGGGAACCTCGCATCAAGAGCCAATGTTGAGAGCCCAGAAAGAATGGGACAGAAGGTACTTGCAAACAATCGGGACATGGAATTATGCGCAGCATCCTGATATTGTTGAAAACTTTTGGCGGGAAGGCATCAAGCGCAATAAAAATTATGAAAGCATTATCACTGTAGGATTGCGCGGAGCAAATGATACACCGATGGCTCCCGGCGGGCCGGAAGCAAATATGGCACTACTGGAAAAGATATTGAATGTCCAGCGGATTATCATTGCAGATGAAATTAATAAAGATGTGACAAAAGTACCGCAGCTTTGGTGCCTTTATAAGGAAGTACTCGGTTTTTACGATTCTGGCATACGTGTGCCGGATGATGTGACGCTTATCTGGCCTGACGATAACTGGGGAAATGTCCGCCGCCTACCGGCTGCTAATGAAAATAAGCGTACTGGTGGCTCAGGAATCTATTATCACTTCGACTATCATGGAGGACCAAGAAGCTATCAATGGATCAACACAAATCCTATTTCAAAAATATGGGATCAGATGTCTCTTGCCAAACAATATGGTGCTGACAGGATCTGGATCGTGAACGTCGGTCACTTAAAAGGGTATGAGCTTCCACTTGAATATTTTATGGATCTCGCATGGAATACAGATAAATGTAGGAACGATAACATATTTGAATATACGCGACTATGGGCGGAACGGGAATTCGGACAGACATATGCGAAAGATATCGCCGATATTCTTTCTAAGTGCACAAAATACAACGGTCGGTGTAAGCCCGAACTGCTCGAACCGACTACGTATAGCATAGTTAACTATCGTGAAGCAGAAAAAGTTGTGGAGGATTTTAATGCTATTCGTATGCGCGCGGAAAAAATTTTAAACAAGCTGCCGGAAAACAAACGTGATGCATTTTATGAATTGGTATTGTTCCCAACCCAAGCCGGTTCGTTAGTGAACGAATTGTACTTTGCTGCTGGTAAAAATGCTTTGTATGCACGTCAAGGGCGAGCCAGCACCAACGATATGGCGAAAAAAACACGCGATCTATTCCAGTCCGACACGAGTCTCATGGGATATTTCAACCGTGCTTTTGTCCATGGTAAATGGAATCATTTTATGGATCAGACACACTTGGGCTATACAAGCTGGCAGGATCCACCGATCAATAGTCTGCGTGCAATCAACCTTGCCGAGATTTCTATTCCGGATACAGCAATGATGGGCGTCGCTGTAGATGGTAATGATGTGTCTTGGCCCGGTTCCAGCGCAGAAGCTGTACTTCCAACATTTGATGCATTCAACCGACAGCATCATTTCATCGATGTCTTTAACAGGGGCAAAATACCATTCGAATTTAATACAGCTATCAGTGATTCTTGGATAGTAATTAGCGAATTCAAAGGAACCATAGAAAAAGACAAACGTATCTGGGTTTCTATTGATTGGAGTAATGTGCCCAAAGGAGCCTGCAATGGCACTTTAAAAATCATCGGAACGAATAACGAGATGAGTATAAAAGTGAACGCTTTTAATCCGACAGAGATAACCCAGGATTCATTGCGCGGTTTCGTAGAAGGTGAAGGTTTTGTTTCAATAGAAGCTGAACACTATACGAAGAATACTGATGCAGGCTCCAGACGGTGGATTAAAATTGAGGATTGTGGAAATACGTTATCCGCGATGAGAGCTTCTGCACCTGCAGGAGAAAAAAGTGCTGTTCCAGGAAAAGATTCTCCGAGTCTTGAATATCAGATGTATTTATTTAGGTCTGGTACATTTGACGTTGAAACAATTAATTCTACAAATTTGAATTTCTTGCCCGATCAAGGACTTCAATATGCACTATCGTTTGATAATGACATCCCACAAATTGTCACACTTGTTCCTGAGCACTATAATGCACAGAATGGAAACAGGGACTGGGAGAACTCGGTTTCAGTGAATGCGCGCTATAGTCATACCACTCATACAATTTCTAATGCAGGTTATCATATATTGAAGATATGGATGGTCGATCCTGGTGTTGTTCTTCAAAAGATTGTCGTGAATACCGGGGGAATGAAATCATGCTATTTGGGCCCGCCGGAAAGTTTTTACATTGGATTTAAATCAAATACAGAGAAGTAAAATAATCGGTTTATACAATAAGTATTATTCCTTAAATTTTTCTGTGAAGGTGTATCATAATTCTGTACTTTAATGTATTATTAATATTAAAGCGAAATGTAAAAATCCTGTTTTTCACTTATCGGAAGCAAAGGAATTAATAATGAAAATTTCCAAAGCGGTGATCACAGCAGCAGGCAAAGGACAAAGAAATCTGCCTCTCCAGACTCTCGTCGACCGTGATGGTCAGCAGAAATCTGTTCTTAGTGTAATTGTCGAAGAAGTTGTACGGGCAGGAATCAAAGATATTTGTCTAATCATTCATCCTGATGATGAAACTGCGTTTCGTTCTGTTGCAGGTGACCATGCCAGACATTTGTCCTTTGTGTACCAGAAAGAACAACGCGGTTACGGTCATGCTGTATGGTGTGCAAAGGATTTTATTAATGGGGAATCGTTCCTGCATCTTATCGGTGATCATCTTTATGTAAGCAGAATAGAAAAAGGGTGTGCCCAGCATGTTGTAGAAATCGCAGAAACAGAATTGTGTGCAGTCTCAGCAGTACAAGCTACTCGCGAGGGACTTCTACCAAATTTCGGAGCCATCAGCGGCAAACGTATTCAAGGTAGAAATGATCTCTATTCAATTGAACACGTCATCGAAAAACCTACGCCGACAGAAGCCGAACAGAAATTAATTGTTCCCGGACTTCGTGCAGGCTACTATCTCTGTTTTTTCGGTATTCATGTTTTGACACCGGCAGTGATGGAAATTCTGAACTATGAATTCAAGAAAAATAACAATATTAATCTTGCAACTATTTCCAACGCTCTTCAGGAATTAGCGCATCAAGAAAAATACCTTGCGCTTGAAATGAATGATTATAGGTACAATGTCGGTGTTAAATATGGTCTCTTGAATGCGCAAATTGCACTTGCTCTTAATGGAAAAGATCGCGATGAAGTTATTGCCATGTTGATGGAGATGCTTTTAATCCGTGAATTCCATGCAGGTGAAAGGAGCAAAGAATGAGCATGTTGACTGCCATAATTACGGCAGAGGATCTGGATGTTCGCAATCAAGCGCTCGATACTTTTTGCCAGACAGCTTCGCTTGATCAATTACTTAAAGAATGTACAGCGCTTGAAGATTTTCGTCATTCAAGTTCAAATCTATATGAACAAGTAAGGGCATTATTTTTTCTATATGCGATTCATCGTTTTCATCTGCCGTCAAAAAAAGGATTTCCGTCATGCGGACTTATTCCATTCGATGGGTATGATGATCTTTTGCATCGTCGTTTTGAGGAAGCTATTCAAAAATTTCTTTTTGAACAGCGAAACAACGGAATTCATGACGGTATTTCCAGTGCATTAGCTGCTACGTACCGAAACCTTGGTTTTCAGACACTGGCGAATCAAGTAAGGGCAAGCGTTCGTTCTGTTCGCGGAAATCAATGGATGTTCAGGGCAGGGCATCCCTCGGATCATCCGCTTCGCATTTCTCCTTTGCTGCTTCAGGAAACAAATAAACTTTTTCCAATACTTCATGAGCAAACACCCGTGCGGATGGATTTATCGCATAGCGGATGGAGCGATATTTTCTTTTTGGGAATGGATTATCCTGAAGGTGCCCGTGTTCTCAACATTTCTATCGATCTCGTCGTTAAGGATCGCAATGCTCAAAAAATTCCTCGTCCTCCAGTAGAAGTATTTTTTAGAATTATTGATTCACCGGTAATCCGTCTTGTCAGCACTGATCTTGGAGCTGTAACTGAAATAAATTCTTTTGCTCAAATATTTGATTATGCAGCGGACTATCTCGGTTTGCTCAAGGCAGCAGTTATCGCTTCGGGAATCGTGCCGCCCAGCATGGAAGGCGCGCATCAGTCACTTTCTGATTTATTATCACGATTGGCAGGACCAGGTTTAGGAATCGAAATTGTGAGCCAGGTAAATGAGATTCCCAAGGGTTCTCGTCTCGCCGTTTCGACAACGCTGTTAGGTTCTATCATCGCAGTTTGTATGCGTGCTACAGGACAAACATCTTCACTCACTGGTTCGTTAACGGAAAGCGAACGCCGTATTGTTGCTGCGCGAGCCATACTTGGTGAATGGCTCGGCGGATCCGGCGGCGGCTGGCAGGATTCCGGAGGCGTCTGGCCTGGCATCAAACTGATTCAAGGAGTACGTAGTGAAAAGGGTGATATCGAGTACGGTATTAGCCGTGGATGTTTGCTCCCTAAGCATACAATTTTAACGCAGGATGATGTTTCTGTTCGGACACGCAAACAAATTCAAGAAAGCCTTGTTCTGGTCCACGGTGGTATGGCGCAGGATGTGGGGCCGATTTTAGAAATGGTTACGGAACGATATTTACTTCGTTCGGAAATTGAATGGAAAGGACGGCAGCAGGCTCTTTCGTTGTTTGACCAGATTGTTGCGCAGCTTAAAGACGGGGATATACGGGAGTTGGGAAAATCCACTTATAAGAATTTTCTGGGTCCGATACAAACAATTATTCCGTGGGCGACCAATTTATATACCGAATCAATCATTGCGCGCATTGAAAAAGAATTTGGAAAAGATTTTTGGGGATTCTGGATGCTTGGTGGAATGTCCGGCGGAGGCATGGGATTTATCTTTTGCCCATCACGAAAACAAGAAGCACAGATCCGATTGCAGAGCATCATGAGTTCTGAAAAGAATCGACTCGAGCATGGAATACCATTTGCAATGGAACCTGTTGTCTATGATTTTTCTATCAACGAGCACGGATCATCTGCTGAACTTTTATCTGGTGAAAAAACAATATTGCCGCGATTATATTACGCGCTGACCATTCCGTCTTTGCTTAGAAAAGATCCTCGAACTATTTCTCTCCATCAAAGAAATGATTTGGAACATTTTTCTTTTGTAAGCAGGAATCATCCGGCATTGGAAGGGATGATGCAGCAGATTTTTGATCGTATTTTACCGGAGGGAGGCACACAAACAACTCATCTCCAGACTTTAAATGAATTACTTGAACGACATGGGTTCGATAGAATTCAACACGAACAAATAAAAACCGATTTGCGCAGCGGTCGAATCGGGCTTGCGCAGAACCGGTTACCAGTCAGTACTACAATTGCCGATGTGAATAAAGAAAATGTGTTTGATATGTCTCAACAATCTATTTCACAATATAATTCAACTGGATCTGAGGCGCTTGCATCAGGAATAGTAGCGGTAATTACATTAGCAGCAGGGGCTGGGAGCAGATGGACAAAAGGGGCGGGGACTGTAAAAGCGCTCAATCCGTTTTGCAAGATCGGCGGAGCGCACCGCACTTTTATCGAAACACATTTGGCTAAAAGCCGATTCACAATGCGCAAATTTGGGACAGCCATTCCTCATATTATTTCAACCGGGTACCTTACGCATGATGCCATCAAGCAATCATTGGAAGATGAAAATCAATACGGCTACGAAGGTGAAGTTCTTCTTTCACATGGAAGCAGTATCGGATTGCGCTTAATTCCAACAGTAAGAGATCTTCGGTTCGCATGGCAGGAAATGCCGCAGCAGCTTCTCGATGAACAAGCACAAAAGGTAATTGAAAGTCTCCATTCTTCTTTAATGGATTGGGCACAGCGGAGCGGCGAGGCAGGCGATTATACCGATAATCTTCCTCTTCAGTGTCTAAATCCTGTCGGGCATTGGTATGAAATTCCAAATCTATTCCGTAATGGAACTCTTTCGCAGCTTCTGAAAAAAAATCCTAAACTCAAACACATTTTCGTGCACAACATAGACACAATGGGTGCAAATCTTGATCCCGGTATTCTTGGACGGCACATAGAAAGCAAATCCGGAATGACAGTAGAGGTTATTACTCGCCGATTAGATGATCGCGGCGGCGGATTGGCAAATATTGATGGAAGAGTTCGGCTTGTAGAGGGACTTGCTCTTCCACGCGAGGAAAATGAATTTGTTCTCTCTTATTATAATTCAGCTACGTATTGGATTGATATGGATCAGATGCTTCATGTTTTTGGACTTTCTCGTTCGGATCTAGACGATCAAAAGAAAGTAACAGAAGCAGTACGTTCGATTGCATCGCGAATGCCGACATACATCACGCTTAAAAATGTCAAGAAACGCTGGGGAAAGGGCCAGGAAGATATATATCCAACGCTTCAATACGAAAAACTTTGGGGAGACATGACGACATTGCCTGAACTCCAGTGTTCATATGTTGTAGTTTCGCGAGAGCGGGGCCAGCAATTAAAAGAACCAGCACAAATGGACGGATGGCTCAGAGATGGATCAGTAAATTATGTGGAATCACTTTGCGAGTGGCAGAAAGTGAGGAAGAACCAGAAGTAAAAATAGAAATTGAAAGGTTACATCTGAGTAAAACACAATTTTTATTCAACAAGAATCAAAATATCACGCGTTGACTTTCCTTCCATTTCAAGGTACATTGACTTAGAAATCTAATGTAAAACTTAGGAGAAATTAAAATGTTTAAAGGCGGATTGCCGAATATGCAGCAGATGATGAAACAGGTTCAGAAAATGCAGGAGAAAATGGATCAAGTACAGGCAGAACTTGAGAATAAAACCGTGTCTGCCGAAGCCGGCGGAGGTATGGTAAAAATCACAATTAATGGTAAACAACATATTATCAAAATTGAAATTGAAAAAGAAGTAATAAATCCGGGGGAGAAAGAAATGCTGGAAGATTTAGTTCTGGCGGCTGTCAATCAAGCAATAGAACGGTCTACAGCGATGGCGGGAGAAGAAATGCAAAAAGCAACTGGCGGGATGATGCCAAATATTCCCGGTATGAAGCTTCCCGGATTTTAATTGTTAATGCATAATTATTTTTTATCTTTTAGATTATTTAATTTTACGAGTTCTAATTATGTTTTACACAGCCGAATCAATTGAGCAACTCGCAGAACAATTTGCGCAGCTGCCTGGAATTGGAAGAAAGACTGCACATCGTCTTGCGCTTTATGTCCTGAAAATGTCGCGTGAAGAAGTTGTTACGATGGCAAAAGCATTAGTGAACGTGAAAGATAAAGTACGCTATTGCACTATCTGCTCGAATATCACGGAAACAGATCCTTGCGCAATATGTTCTAATGCTAAACGCGAGCGGTCATTTATCTGCGTTGTAGAAGAACCGCACGACGTCCTTGCCATCGAAAAAACCAATGAGTTTAAGGGTTTGTATCATGTCTTGGGCGGAGCGCTTTCACCGCTCGATGGTATCGGTCCCGAGGAGTTAAAGATTAAAGAACTGCTCCAACGTCTTTCTGCTTCAACAATCGAAGAAATTATCTTGGCGCTTAACCCTAATGTGGAAGGAGAAACAACTACACTCTATCTTTCCAAGTTATTAAAACCGCTGGGTATTAAAATAACCCGCATTGCGCGTGGCCTACCGGTCGGTTCTGATCTCGAATTTGCAGATGAGGCGACTCTCTCCAGAGCGTTTGAAGGCCGTATTGCTGTGTAAGGAAAATTTAATGCTGCACAGATTAATTTTACTTATTAGCTCAATGCTATGTTTCAGTTTGATGTCTTGTGATTTGTTCAAAACCAGAACGCCGGAGGAGCCGTCGCAGCAGAGTTCAACATATGTTCCACCCACAGATGCATCAATAGTATTGCAGAATATGGTGTACGCATTCCAAAACGGTGATGTTGTCAATTATAGTAAATCATTTTCGGATGTTTCTTTTATTTTTTCACCATCAACCAGTGCCGTAAGCAAATACGGCATCGATTGGACTGCTTGGAGTATTGCGCAAGAACAGACATACTTCAAAAATCTTCTTGTTCACTTCAACAATTCAAGTATAATTTTGGCGTTTGAATCTATAGCGCCTACACAGCTTAATAGTACAACGTACCAAGCCGAGACTGCTTATAGCATAACTCTTCCTGTAGAAGCAGGAGTGATCAAGAAATTTATCGGGCAAGTGCAGTATACACTTGTGCAGGATCAATCAGGATTATGGTATATTAGTCGATGGGTGGATGTCGGAACTGATTCGACTTGGAGCGACTTAAAGGGCGTTGCTTATTCACAGTGGTGATGAATGAGATTCATATTTTTTTTCATACCGTTGGTTTTAATCTTTATTTCTTGTAACCCATTTGCACCGGGATTGGATAATTCTTCCAGCGGAACATCGAAACTTCTTAGCGATCAAAAAACATCTGACGGTATATTTCAAAATATGCAATATGCTTACTCTCTTCAAGACACGTCAATTTATGGACAACTTATTGATGGAAACTTCACATTTATTTATCATGATTATGATAGAGGAGTCGATGTGACATGGGGACGAGATGAGGAAATGCGGGCAACTTCCGGACTATTCCAAAATGCTCAGCGATTAGAAATTTTATGGAATGATGTTGTGTCATCTTCTGTCGATTCCACAAATACATTAGCAATGGTAAAAAGGGGATTCAATCTGACAGTTACGTTTGATCCGAATGATATTATTTATGTTGATGGATATGCTAATCTAACTCTGGGACGCTTACGGGCTGATGATCCTTGGATGATTATTCGATGGAATGATGAATCAAATTATTAATGATAGAAGGGCAGACACAGATGATTGCATATCAAGGTGAACCGGGTGCATTCAGCGAGCAAGCAGCGCGTAAATTTTTTGGCGCAAAAGTTGTACTTAAGCCGCTGCCTACTTTTTCAGATGTCTTTGCGGATACCGAACGCCTTGCTGCCGGGTTTTGTATTGTGCCAATTGAAAATTCACTCTTCGGCAGCATTCATCAGGTGTACGACCTTCTTCTTAAACATAAACTTTATATAATTGGCGAAATCAAATTACGTATTGAGTTGCATTTAATGGCTCTGCCCAAAACAAAACAAACCGGCGTCCGCACAATCTACTCACAATTGCAAGCGATCGGTCAATGCGAAAACTTTCTTAGCAAATTAAAGAATGTAAAAGTTGAAGCTGTGCATGATACCGCAGCTGCGGCTCGATTTGTTCAAGAGCGAAAATGTAATGATGCTGCGGCTATTGCCAGTGAGCAAGCGGCTCGCGTATATGGACTTCGCATTCTGAAAAGAAATGTCGAGAGTAATCATCGAAATTTTACTCGCTTCATTGCACTCTCGCGAAAAAAGATTTATCCTTTTGGTAAAGTTAAGACATCGCTCGTTTTTGCGGTAAAGGATATTCCTGGCGCGCTATTTAAAGCACTCGCGGTTTTTGCACTTCGGGATATAAATCTGTTGAAAGTCGAATCACGTCCGATAATCGGCAAGCCGTGGGAATATCTATTTTATTTAGACGTAGAAGGAATGCCAAAGCGAGATCCATTACGTCAGGCGTTAACTCATTTACAGGAAGTTTGTACTTTTGTGCGAGTGTTGGGCAGTTACCGGCCGTTCGACGACTCCGCTATTTCACAATATAGCAAGCGAGAATAATATGCAACTCGGATATGTTTTAAAAGAGGGTTTTTCGGGCTTCAAACGCGCCAAGCTGTCGATGTTTGCCGCAGTCTTTACGATTTGCGTATCACTCTTGTTGCTGAGTTTTTTCGCTATTCTTTTTTTTAATGTGAATGATTTGGTCAAATCATTTCGTGAAAAAGTGGAAATGGAAGCGTTTCTGAATGAGCAGGTTTCCGATGATCAGATTACAGAAATAAAAGGACAAGTTGAGATGTTAGAAGGCGTACGCGAGGTTCGGTACGTTTCAAAAGAAGAAGCGGCAAAAATTTTCAATGAAGAGTTCGGCGAAGATATTTACAAAGTTTTAAATTTCAATCCGCTGCCGGCGTCTCTCAAAATATTTTTAAAAGACGGCTATAAGAATGCAAAGCACGCCGAAATTATTTCGAATCAGGTAAAATCTATTAAAGGTGTAGATGATGTAATCTATCGGAAGCAATTATTGGAGATGTTAGATCAACGGGCAATGTTATTTCTTTGGATTACGCTCGGTACCGGCATTTTTATTACAATCTCTTCTGTTATTTTAGTAGCAAACACTATCAGGCTCGCTATCTATGCCAAGCGTAAAATTATTCAGACCATGAAGCTTATTGGCGCAACGCGAAGCTTTATTCGTACGCCATTCTTGCTGGAAGGATTTCTTCAGGGGTTATTAGGCGGGGCAGTAGCTGCGGGAATTATTTTTGCGCTCTTTAAATATTTAGAACAGTGGTTGACAGTATCGCTTTCCGAATTTGTCCGTGTTCAACCGTACTATTACGGTATTATAGTTGGAATAGGGTGCGTTTTAGGATTATTAGGAAGTATGATTTCCGTTCGAAAATTCATCAGCGAAGGTATAACGATAAATTGACCGTCATTTTAATTACAAAATGAATGATGGAAAAATGAAGCAATTATAAGAAATGGTTTTTGTCGGTGTGACTAAGCGCATTGCTTTCATCAGCATTATTTTCTATATAATATCAAAGTTACCTAAGCACGATTATATTTCCCTCAATGAAAAATAAAATTATTATATTCGTCAAAATTTGTGTGATTGTAATAATTTTTACATTTGTCTCTTGCGAGCTAGTAACAGGACCTCAGACAGGAAACGGTACAATACCGCCTGTTTTTTTTCTAAATCAAAATTATCCCAACCCCTTTAAAGACACCACAACAATTAAATATGGTGTTCCAAGCACGGGCGGCAGTAATTCTCTTGTTACAATCATTGTGTACGATCTTTTCCGAAATGAAATGCGGAGTCTCGTGTACAATTCATCCAATCCGCCCGGAACTTACACGACTCTGTGGGATGGCCTGGATGATAAAGGAATGTCAGTTCCTTCGGGATTGTATATAATTGAGATGCAGGGATATACTCCGCAAACCACTATTCTCCGTATAACTGCAATCAAGGATTAACGCAAATAAATGAAAATAAATTTTGTGTTATTGATATTTGCAGTGTCAATTGCTTGCGCTCAAAAACAAGAACGAGATACAATCTTTGTTCAACGATCGGAAGTTGATACTCTCTTTTCATCTTTTCCGGTTCCTGTCTTTAGTCTTGGCGTTTCAGTTGGGGCGACATTTTTAAATCCGGAAGCGATCAACAATCAGATAGAATTCAATAATTCTGTCTTTAACGAATCTCAAGCACAGATTCGGACGGTGGCTCAATGGTCAGCATGGTTTGCATTCCGTCCAAAGAATATGCCGAACTTTTTTTCTTTCCGGGGTGAATATATTACGGCATCGCGAACATTTGCGTATGTAGGGGTGGTGACAGATAATGCAGGAGATATTGTTCGCAAGTTTGATGCGTCCTTCACTTCAAATTATTCATTATATCCTTTTTCGATAAATACAGGAAGCTATATACCTAAAACGACAGTGAAAGCGGAAATTGGATTTGTTTATGCTTATGCATCATTGACTAATACTACAGGGATGGATGTCTATGGATCTTCAAAAACAATTTACGACGCAGAAGGATACGGATTCCGGATAGCTCTCCAGCAAGTTATTCCTATAAGCGGTGCTATCGGCTTGACACTTGATTTTGGATATCGCTACCTTAATATAGATGATTTTCGCGATTCCCAAGGGCGGGTGTTAGATAATTTTTCTGTAAATTATTCCGGCGTATCAGTTCAGGCAGGATTTTTCTACGGATTTTGATTGTAAAAATAAAAGATTGAATACCCATTCAGTGTATTTGTAGTTTGCAATTCTTGGCTTTCCAATGGTGCGATTTGCTCTCAGAGTTTTCTGTCGATAAAAAATTAAAACAAGTGGCATGCCGTACAGCAGCATCTCGTTACTGTTCAATTGAAGTACAAAAGCACTGGCAATTGAAAAATTGGAATTTACAAGAATATAACGAACGAAAAAGCACTCCGAATTACTCGGAGCACTATCCGGTTTATTATCTCCCTTTCTTACATCAAGTTTAGTTTCAATCCACGCGCCCACGCGGGGCGCGACTGTTGACTCGCCCCCGATAATGTACTTGGCGGCTTTTTGAGTTTACATCTTGGATTGTGCTCTATCGGCGAATGGAAAGTCAGGTTTAAAAACTTTATGTACACACCCATAAAATAGAAACGTGAATTAACCTTATTGGAGTGACGTTGGACTGGGGCGGGGGCTCCGTAATAAATCTACAAACTTAAATCTTAAAATCTTACTTCCTTTGTAGCGGGGGTCCGCACTTCTCTCTATTCTCAAAAGTGCATTACGTCATAGAAATGCTTTTAGACGTAAAATCGAACAATTAGACTGATCTGTGAGACAACTTTGATCAAGGTTGACGCACAGAAGGACAGATTTCATCCAATCTTTTGTCAAATATTGAGCTTCCCATAAAGTATTAATTCCTTTTTCATTCTTTTGACCTATTCCCTATGGATGTAAATATCAGTATCATATCATACTTAAATAAAGAATTGTTCTATCCACTGAAGATAAGCAAACCCGCACATTGCTATTCACGCAGTGGCTCGTTACATTGATACTATAGTGTTGCAGGTCTGTACGCCAGTGAAGGGGCTGGATAAGAGTATGAACACAAGAATAAGTTTCATCGGACAAACGTCCGAATCCATTTTGCACCAAATCATTCCCAAAAGTTTTTATAACCTTCGTCATACAATCCTGAACTTAGGTCGTTGGCATAACTTTTCAGGATTTGTTCACGTTCACTCCCTTCCAACACACACACACTCTCTCTCTCAGAAAAATATTATAGAATTTATTCTCTTTTGGGTTCAATATCCCGACACTTGCGTCGTCATTCCCGCGAAAGCGGGAATCCAGAACATTAGACTCCCGCGTACGCGGGAGTGACATAATACCTCGCTGCTTGCGGCGAGGATGATTTATTTAAAAATATTATTTACCTATTTCGCTCAAATATTACTATGGCAAAAGAGCATTCGTTTTTCCGAAGCATGTTTTTTATTCTATAAGTACATATTGTTCATGTGTGACTGCAATAAATCTGTACTGATTGATATCTCTTAGGACAGCTACTATGGAAATCAAAGACAAGACCGTTAATAAACGCCAATTTTTTTTCCTCATTGGCGTACTCGCCATTCTGATAGCTGCGGGCGGTTACCTCTATTATCGCCACCAAGCAAATATAATCCGCGAGCAAAAATATACTGAGCTCGCGGCAATTGCTAAGTTGAAAATAGATCAGCTTGTGCAATGGCGAAAAGAACGCATCGCGGATGCACGAGTGTATTCTTCCGCACCCTTCTTGGCTCGTGAAGTAGGACAATGGCTTCAGAATAAAAATAATAAAACGCTTAAAGAAGATTTAATAAAACGAATTGCCATTCCACAAAAGGAAAATGAATATCAAAGTATTTTCCTGGCATCCGCCGAAGGTGAGCTTCTTCTATCGAAAGGGAGTACATTAGACAGATTTGACCCCGTGACGTATGAAAAGATCAGGAACGCTGCAAAAATTGATACTATCACAATTTCAGATTTCTATTATTGCAAAACAGAAAAAACCATTCATTACGATAATATCGTTCCATTAAAAGACGAAAATAATCGCACCATCGCGGTTTTGATTTTACGGATCAATCCGTATGACTATCTCTATCCGCTTATCCAATCCTGGCCTGTGCCGAGCAAAACATCTGAAACTCTCATCACTCGCAAGGAGGGGGATAGCGTTTTGTTCCTCAATGACTTGCGGTTTCGCACTGGCGCTGCATTGTCTTTGAAGATTTCGTTAAATCGAACAGACATACCTGCTGTTCGATCAGTCTTGGGTTATGAAGGAATTTTTGAAGGAAAAGATTACCGAGGTGTAGGCGTGCTTTCTGATATTCGTTCCGTGCCCGGTACGGCATGGTCTATGATAGCAAAGGTTGACCAAGATGAGATATTTGCCGACTTGCATATACAAGCTATCATCATTATTGTTTTCGCTTCTCTTTTAATGCTGGTGTGCGGCTTTGGAGTTATGTGGATCTATCATTACCGCCAAAGAAATATTTATAGAATGCTTTGGAATACCCAAGAAGAATTTCGCACGACGCTCTACAGCATCGGCGATGCAGTCATCACAACAGATACAAGCGGCAGGGTGCAGGATATGAATGTCGTTGCCGAACAGTTAACAGGTTGGAAAGAAAACGATGCAAAAAACAAACCGCTCGAAGAAGTATTTCATATCATTAATGAAGTCACACGGATCAGAGTACAAAACCCTGTTCAATTGGTTTTAAAAGACGGACTCATTGTAGGACTTGCCAACCACACTCTTCTTATCTCAAAAGATGGGAAAGAGGTTCCAATTGCCGATAGCGGTTCGCCGATACGAGACGATAAAAATGAAATTATCGGAGTCGTCCTTGTATTCAGGGATCAAACGGAAGAACGAGCAAGCCAGAAATTGCTGCAGGACTCGGAAACAAAGTTTCGACGGCTTTTTGAAGCAGCGCGGGACGGTATTCTCATTCTCGATGCCGAAACAGGAAAGATAGTTGATGTGAATCCTTTCTTAATAGAGATGCTGGGATATACTCACGAGCAATTTCTTGGAAAGAATGTTTGGGATTTGGGATTCCTCAAAGATATTGTTGCAAACGAGGCAATGTTTTCAGAATTGCGACAGAAAGAATTTATTCGGTATGAAGACCTGCCGTTGGAAACATTCGATGGTCGAAAAATGGATGTAGAATTCGTCAGCAATGTTTATCTTGTTGATCACCACAAAGTCATACAATGCAATATCCGAGATATCACCGAACGTAATCAAGCTGAGAAATTACAGTATGAAAGTGAATTAAAATATCGCCAGACGTTTGATATATCACCTATCGGAATAGTTATGGTCGGTCTCGATAAACGGTTTATCAAATGCAATAATGCATTCTCGAAATCTCTCGGATATTTAGAAAAAGATTTGGTCGGGAAAACCATTGAAGATATAACGCTGCCGGAAGATAAAAACATTGGTATGGCTGAAATGAGTGCTATTGTAAAAGGGGAAATTGAAGTCTCGCATGTTGAAAAACGTTATGTACGAAAAGACGGGCGAGTCATATGGGGTGAAGTAACAATTTCACTTGTCAGAGATTCTGAAAAGCATCCGCAGTATTTTCTTGCCATCATTCAAGACATCAACGCACGCAAACAGATGGAAGAAGCATTAAGAGAAAGCGAAGAACATTTTCGTGCAACTGTAGAAAATTCGGAAGCGGGATACTTCTTCATAGATAAAGACGGCATTATTCGTGATGTCAATACTGCGTGGGTTAAACTTTATCGTTACGATTCAAAAGAGGAAATTCTCGGTCAGCATTTTGCTGTCTTACAAAAGATCGATGATTTACAGCAAGCCAAAGAATTTGTTGAAGGAATTATGCAGGGCGATGTTCGCTTCATGAACGGCGAGTTCAGCCGGCAATGCAAAGATGGCACGATCGGTTATCACACATTTTCAGCAAGGCGTGTATCTCGCTATGGGAAAATAGCCGGTATTGAAGGGTTCATTATTGATATTACAGAACGCAAGCGGGCAGATGAAGAACAAAAAAGGAGCGAAGAAAAGTACCGTTCTATTTTTGAAAATACGCAGGATGTGTATTATGAAACTTTGCTTGACGGCACAGTACTAGAAGTCAGTCCTTCCATCGAACTCGTTTCGAAAGGACAATATCATCGGACGGATTTGATAGGGAGATCGATGTTCGAGTTCTATGCCAATATAAAAGACCGTGATGTTATTATATCACTGCTGCAGAAAATAGGAATTATTTCTGATTTTCAAGTTCAACTAAAAAACCGGGATGGTACGTTGATCTATTGTTCCATTTCTGCAAAAGTGATTTTTAGTGCCGAAGGATCGCCTGAAAAAATTATAGGAAGCATGCACGATGTATCCGATCGGAAGCAGGCGCAAGATGCGCTTCAAGAAAGCGAATTACGTTTTCGTTCACTTTATGAGAATTCTACAATTGGCCTTTATAGAACGACTCCTGATGGGAAAATTATTTTAGCCAATCCCACTTTGATAAAAATGCTCGGATACAAATCTTTTGATGAACTTGCCACAAGGGATCTTAAAAAGGACGGATTTGAACCTTCTTATGAGCGGAAACAATTTATTGATAAAATTGAACTCAATGGCGATGTTTTATGTTTAGAATCAGCTTGGAAACGTCAGGATGGATCAATTGCATATATAAGCGAGAGTGCTCGAGCAATTCGCGGGCCTGACGGAAAGACTCTCTACTATGATGGAAGTGTAGAAGATATAACAGAGCGCAAAAAGGCGGAGGAGGAACTGTCTGAGAGCGAGACGCGGTATCGATCTGTCCTGCAATCTGCTACTGATGCTATTGTAACAGCCGATAGTAGTGGAATTATCATTGGATGGAATAGTGGTGCCGAGCGAATTTTTGGATACAGCTATACAGAAGCAGTCGGACAATCTCTCATATCATTGATGCCGCTTTCCTACCAAGCCGGACATTCCGACGGAATGAAAAGAGTTTTATCTGGAGGAGATCAACATGTTATTGGGAAAACTGTTGAACTTGAAGGATTACGAAAAGACAACAGTGTGTTTCCGATAGAACTTTCGTTATCGACTTGGAAAACCACATCCTGCCAATTTTTTACAGGTATCATCCGCGATATCACCGATCGCAAGCGAGTGGAGGAATCGTTGCAGGAAACAAGTGACTATCTTGAAAACCTGCTGAGCTTTGCGAATGCACCCATAATGGTTTGGGACAATAATTTAAGGATCACGAAGTTCAATCTGACATTCGAACGAATGACGGGCTATACAATGTACGATGTCATGGATAAACATCCGGAAATGTTGTTCCCTAATGAAGTGCGATCAGATTTATCAAAATATATTTCTCGGACAGTAGACGGAGAAAATCTTTTGTCTACAGAATTCCCTGTTTGCTGTAAGGACGGGAGCATTCGGAATATCTTATGGAATACGGCAAATATTTATTCTAAAGATTCAAAAACAATAACTGCTACTATTGCTATTGGTCAGGATATCACCGATCACAAGAAGTCAGAAGAAGCAATGCGTCAAATGCAAAAGTTGGAAGGGTTAGGAACACTTGCCGGAGGTATCGCGCATGATTTCAATAATATTCTTGGAATTATACTGGCATACAATACGAGTATTAAGAAGTTTAAGGACGATGCAAAGAAATTAGACCTTGCTACTGAAACGATTACAAAAGCAGTAGATCGCGGTAAAACACTTGTTCAGCAGATATTGATGTTTGCAAGAAAAACAGAAACTACATTTGGAGCAGTCAACGTGAATGATATTGTCATGGAAATTATGACAATGATACTCGAAACATTCCCGAAGATGATTACCTATTCGCAGAATTTTGATAAAAATATTCCTTATATCAATGCCGATCGGTCACAACTGCATCAAGTATTGATGAACCTTTGTGTAAATGCACGGGATGCGATGCCGAACGGAGGTGTTCTTAATATCAACACTCGCATAGTATCTGTTGCAAGTTTGCGTGCTCAGCATCCGGATGCTGTTGGAAGCAGTTATGCCTGCATTGAAGTGAGTGATACGGGTGAAGGAATGACTGAAGAAACTCGTAAACGTATCTTCGAGCTGTTTTTCACAACAAAGGGAATAGGAAAAGGAACCGGTTTGGGGTTGTCTGTAACATTCGGAGTGATACAGGCACATAAAGGATTTATTGACGTAGAGAGTGAACTTGGCAAAGGAACGACTTTCAGAATATATCTACCTGCATCAGAAGTGGCAAAGCCAGTCAAAGAAATAAAAGAAGAAAAGCTGGAAGAAATATCGGGTGGATCAGAGACATTGTTAGTTGTGGAAGATGAAGAGATGCTTCTTATGTCTCTCCAGATGGTGCTCGTTGATAAAGGATATAAAGTTATTACTGCCAAAGATGGATTGACGGCATTGAAAATCTATCAAGAAAAAAAGAAAAATATTTCTCTTGTGCTGACCGATCTCGGATTGCCTAATATAAGCGGCCTGGAAGTGTGTCGACAGATAAAGAAAATTAATCCAAATGAACGTATGATTTTGGCGACAGGATTTCTTGACCCGGAGATGAAAGCAAAATTTTTAAAAGAAGGGATAGACAATTTTCTTTTCAAACCGTATAATCTCACAAATGTTTTAAAAATTATACGGGAAATAATAGATAAGAAATGAATTATAATCGCAATCGATTTGCCCGCCGTCTTTGTGGCGGGTGATCGCGGGAAGCGGAAAAGCCGACGTCAAAGACGTTGGCTACAGAATCTCAGACAGCGAGATTTCTCCCGACACGATATAATCGTGCCGGGATCAAATTCGAGTTCAGAACTCCTGTTACTACGGAAAAAATGAAAACACTCTAACGGGCCGTACGATCCCATGTTTTAATTGATGTCTTATTGATATTGCCATGATGACTATGCTGGTTTTATAGAAGAAATATGATGACATGGTTTATTCTGGATAAGAATAAGTTTGGCACATAAAAATATTTGTAATTCTCAAATTGTAAATTTAAATTCTAAACTAATAATAAAATGAAATCAAATTGAAAAAAGTTTTTGGAGAGATTAGTAGATGTGGGCGGAACTATATTGAACTCAACTTAATCGTCAACTCTATTAAGCAATTATATAATGATGCAATTTCATTATTGACAGCAGCGTGGGAGCGCTACATCACACAAATAAAGATTCAATTACCTTCTTTTCCTTCTAAAATGAGTACTTCTAATGAAGATATAACCTCAGTTGAATTTAAAAGTAAGGATTCTCGATCAATTCGCGTCATAGAACCTTTTGATTCTGAGTTATTATCAACCAAAACCGGCAAGCTCATTTCAGGCATCTCTTAAAAAGCAGAGATTATTTTGTAACGATCCTCTCGACTTTGTGCTTGAAACTTGAAAATATCCATGCTAACTTACTCGTGTAAGTAAATTAACTTATTCGTGAAAGTAATTTTTTGCTTTGAAAATGCGACATATAACTCAAAGAGATATTGCGAATAAATTAGGAGTGACGAGAATTACTATTTCAAAGGCACTCAGTGGCAGTTCAGATATTTCTTTTGAAACGCGGGAGAATGTCAAGCAGGTTGCTCAGGAAATGGGGTACATTCCTAATTATAATGCACAAAATCTCCATCACAACAAGACAAATACTATTGGTGTCGTTGTTCCCGATATATCCAATTCATTTTTTTCCTTCACGATTGATGGTATCATGAATTCCGCCGCAAAGCATGGATACCATGTTATGCTCACAGTTTCCCGCGAAAATGCAATTATCGAGAAAGAAAATATACTCACCTTGCTTTCGCACCGCGTTGATGGTCTTTTAATAGCGATTTCAAAAGAAACAAATGATAGAACTATCTATGACACAGTGAAAAAAAGGAATGTGCCATTGGTTTTCTTTGATCGCGCTATGGAGGGAAATGAATTCAGCAGCGTTGGTATTGATGATAGAACTGCTGCTTTCGAGGTTGTCGTTTATGCTATAGAGTGTGGTTATAAAAAAATTGCCCATCTAGCAGGTACTCTTTCAATAGGTATCGGACGCGATCGGCACAGTGGATATTTAGATGCACTCAAGAAATTTAATATTCCAGTTAAGAAGGATTGGATCATTTGTGAAGGATTTGATAAAACATCGGGATATAACGGATGCCGAAAGCTCCTATTGCGTGATAAGCTTCCTGAAGTTATTTTCGCTTCGAATGATAGAATAGCACACGGTGCCTATATTGCGATTAAAGAAGCTGGCTTAAAAATCCCCGAAGACATCGGTGTAGTAGCATTAGGCCATAAAGAGTTTGCAGAACTCCTTTCTCCAACACTCACGATTATCGATAGCTCGCCGGAAGTTTTGGGACAAATAGCAATGGAAGTTCTTGTTAATGAAATGACAGGTCCGATTTTGAAAGGGGTGCGTCACATTACTCTGGATACAGTATTAAGGGAAAATAATTCTTTGCTTCTTAAAAGATAATATTCCCACTCAGTATTACTTTCATTAAGTTAAAATAGGAATAATCGAATATGAAGAAAATAGTTGTCACCGGAGCCGGCGGTTTTATAGGCGGCCATTTAACAAAAACACTGCTAAGTAAAGGGTATCAAGTTCGCGCAGTTGATATCAAACAATTGACCCGTTGGTATCAGAAATTTCCTGAAGCAGAAAATCTGGTACTGGATTTAAAGGAGAAAGAAAATTGTTACCTGGCAGTCAATGGTTATAATGAGGTTTTTAATCTTGCCGCCGATATGGGTGGAATGGGATTTATTGAATCTCATAAAGCAGCATGCATGCTCAGTGTTCTCATTAACACTCATCTATTGATGGCTGCTCGTGACAGTGGCATTGAACGTTATTTCTATGCTTCTTCTGCATGTGTATATAACGGCGAAAAGCAAATGGATCCTAATAATCCAGGATTAAAAGAAGCCGATGCTTATCCGGCACTTGCCGAGGATGGATACGGCTGGGAGAAATTATTCAGTGAACGAATGTGCAGACATTTTTCAGAAGATTTCGGTTTGATAACCCGCGTTCCACGTTTTCATAATGTATATGGCCCATTCGGGACATTCGACGGCGGGAGGGAAAAAGCTCCTGCTGCTATCTGCCGAAAAATTATCGATGCGGAATTAACAGGAAGAAAAGAAATTGTTATCTGGGGAGATGGAAAACAGAGCCGCAGTTTCATGTATATCGACGATTGTATCAAAGGCATTCTCGATATTATGTACAGTGGTATTAAGGAACCTATCAACCTTGGAAGTAGTGAAATGGTATCTATCAATACACTCGTAGATCTTGTTGAGGATATTGCTGGTTGTAAGCTGGAAAGAAAATATGATATGAATGCACCGAAAGGTGTTCGGGGAAGAAATAGCGACAACACGCTAATCAGAAAATATCTTGATTGGGAACCGACTATCCCATTAAAAGTGGGACTGAAGAAAACGTACGAGTGGATCAAAGAACAAATGATCCAAAATAAAGGGAATGATAACAAAGTTGTATTCAATGAATATTAAATATTCAGAGTATTGATGAAAAAAGTGCTTGTGAGCGGTTGTTTCGATTTACTCCATGCGGGTCATATTGCCTTTTTAAAAGAAGCCTCTTCATACGGTAAACTGTATGTTGCAGTCGGAAGTGATAAGAACGTTCAGTTGCTGAAGGGAAAGATTCCATATTTTAATCAGGATGAACGCTGCTATATCATTCAATCCTTAAAATATGTCGAAGATGCATTTGTTGCTTCCGGTAAAGGATTACTCGACTTTGCACCCGACTTGGAACGCATTCAACCGAATATATTTGTTACTAATTCAGATGGACATACAGAAGAAAAAGAAAAATTTTGCAAATCTCATAATGTTCGGTACCTTGTCCTGGAAAGAATACCAGAAAAAGGGCTTCCGGCAAGATCAAGTTCATCACTCAAGAAAGAAATTCGATTCCCTTACCGGATTTGCATCGCAGGCGGTTGGATCGATCAGCCATGGGTATCCAAAATTTGTGCTGGCTCTGTCGTTGTTGCACAAATTCACCCAACTATAGATTTCAATGATCGCTCAGGATTTGCTACCAGCTCACGTAAAGTTGCCATTGATCTCTGGGGGGGGATAATACCTAATGGCGATCCAATCCAAAATGCGAAGCTTCTTTTTGGTGCTGAAAATCCTCCAGGTGCAAAATACATCTCGGGTTCACAAGATCATATTGGACTTCTCGCTCCGGGGATTAACCGTTTATTCTATGATGGAGATTATTGGCCTTCTAAAATTGATAACATGTCCGATCCGGAAATATGCCGCTGGCTTTCGAATCGTCTTCATTTTATTCCACTCAAACAACGCCCAGAAAAATACAATCCGCTCTCGGAATTGAATTTACGTGAAGATTGTATTAAAAAACTGGGTGAGTCCGGTGATCTTTGTTGGAAGAGTATTCTCAATCAGGATGTTGAGGGGTTGGGTAAAGCAATGACACAATCATTTGAAATGTGGCAGATAATACTACCGAATACAGTGCCAGAATGGGTCAAGAAAGAAGCAGAAAAATATAAAAATCATCCTGGACTGATTACGTCTGGATCCGGCGGAGGGTACCTGATGATTGCCTCTGAAAAAAATATTCAAGATACTATAAAAATTAAAATAAGGTTTTAAAATGAAACAAACATTTAAAAGATACTGTAAGACTTTGGATTTGAAAGATGATCCAAAACTTATCGATGAATATAAACGATTGCATGCACCTGGAGCAGAATGGCCGGAAATAATAGAAGGCATGAAACAGGTTGGCATTATTGATATGGAAATTTATATCGATGGGACAAAACTTTTTATGATTATGGATACATATAATGACTTCGATCATGACACTGCGATGACTCAACTTGCAAAGCTGCCACGGCAATTTGAATGGGAAGCGCTTGTATCAAAATATCAAAAAACATCGCCCGATTTTTCAGCACAGGAAAAATGGAAAATGATTGAGAGAATCTTTAAAATGAACCCATAAAAGAATGTATGATGGATTCAAATGAAATTAATACAATGAAAAGCACTGGATGATTGAATAATCAGAATCCGCAAATACTATTCATTAACATAGGACACATTTATGGACATATCTAAAATGTTTAGAACCGATGAAGGGAAAAGCTATTTCTTTACATTTATTATTGTCAGCACATTATTCTTGTTATGGGGGACTTGTAATGGTATGATCGATGTGATGGATAAACATTTCCAGGACTACTTGCATTTATCCAAAGCACAATCAGCTTGGGTGCAATTTGCACATTATTTAGGATATTTGTTGATGGCGCTTCCGGCAAGCTGGCTGGCTAGAAAAATCGGCTACAAAGGAGGAATAATATCCGGATTGCTTCTGGTTTCTTTAGGCGGCTTTTGGTTTATACCTGCAACACATATCTCGGCATTTTGGGCATTTTTATTTGGTGTCTGTTTGATAGCAATGGGGTTAACTATTCTTGAAACAGTTGCAAATCCTTATACGACCGTTCTTGGTCCCAAAGAATATGCAGCGACGCGTATTAATTTTGCGCAATCGTTCAACGGTGTAGGATGGATTCTCGGCCCTATCATTGGTGGTGCTTTCTTTTATTCCGCAGGAGGAACTGCCGTAGCTCAGGGACAACTCTATATCCCTTATTCGGTAGTGGCGATTGTTGTTCTTGTTATGGCTCTAATTTTTTATTTTGCTCCGGTTCCAGATTTGAATACAGAAGATGAATATCATTTAAATGATTCCCCAGATGAAAGCGTAAAACGATCCATCTGGTCGCATCCGCATTTTTCTGGAGCAGTGGCTGCTCAATTTCTGTACGTTGCTGCCCAGGCAGGTATTTTCAGTTTCTTCATAAATTACATGGTCGAAGAAATTCCGGCTATCTCGCGATCTATCGCCGGCAGTTTTTTATTAAGCGACCGTACAATTGTTCGGAATGGTGAGTATTATTTGAATGAAAAAGGTGCAACGTTTCTCCTCGGAACTATTGGATTCCCTCTATTTTTATTAGGACGTGCAACCGGTGCTGCAATATTAAGGAAAATTAAGGCGCATCATGTGCTCGGTACATATGCGCTTATAAATGTTTTCATTTGCGGTATCGTCGTTATTAAACTCGGTTGGGTATCGGTCACCGCAGTTTTCCTCAGTTTTTTATTTATGTCAATTATGTTTCCTACAATTTTCGCTTTGGGTATTTCTGGACTCGGAGTACAGGCAAAGAAGGCATCTGGTTTTATTGTTATGGCAATAATCGGGGGCGCTATTATGCCCAAACTGATGGGGTATCTTGGTGATACTTATAATATGTCAGTAGGGTTTCTTATGCCGATGGGTTGTTTTGCATTAGTTTCGATATATGGATTTTTGTGGCCAAGACTAAGTAGAACTCAAGAATTGGTGAACCTCTCAACAACGACTGGACATTGAAATGCAAATTTTTTATTGAACGATTTATTCTCTTTGTGTTTCAAAATCATCAAATCAAGAGAAATCATCATGAAAAAAATAATCTTTATCTTCCTGCTTGCTTTCCCATTTATTTTACCAGCACAAACGGCAAAAATTAAAATTGATGTGAATAGATCAATCGGAGAGATTGATCCAAAAATCTACGGTGTATTTATGGAACCTATCCACTTTAGCGGGAGGATGATGGGTTTGCAAGACACAACCGACTTCAATACTGTGTACGGAAATTTATACGATCCATCCTCACCACTCGCAGACGAGAATGGATTTAGAAAAGACTATATTGAAGCGGCGAAAGAACTCAAAATAACTAATATGCGATGGCCGGGCGGAAATTTTGTTATGGGATATACCTGGCAAGACGGTGTTGGACCCAAGAACCAGCGTCCTGCTCGTATAAACCTTGCATGGGGCGGAGTTGATAATAATCATGTAGGGACGGATGAATGGATTGCTTTAAATAAATCAATAGAGAGTGAAAATATTGTCTGTGTCAATCTTGGTCTTGCTACGATCCATGATCGCATGCGAGTGGGTCGAGTATTGCAATTATAAAAAAGGAACATACTTTTCCGATTTACGTGCTCAATACGGTCATGAAAAACCTTACAATGTAAAAATTTGGGATCTCGGCAATGAAGTTGACGGCTCTCCATGGGAGTTAGGTCATAAAAACGCCGAAGATTACGTCAAGATTGCAAGAGAAGCTGCGAAGGCTATGAGATCGGTAGATCACACTATTAAATTTGTTGCCTCTGGATCATCGTACTACGAAAGCACCGGTCAGTGGGTTGAATGGAATCGGAAAATACTTGCAGGACTTGGAGATATGATAGATTATATTTCCATCCATTGCTACTGGGAAAATTCACCCGACTATTATATGTATATGGGACAGAGCGCAATGGATTTTGAAGAAAAAATTAAGGTAACAGCTGATGAGATTGATGCTGTACGAGCAATGAACAACTTTAAGAATCCAATTTATATATCTCTTGATGAGTGGGGAACCTTTGGAAGAACTTTTTTAAATGTTCTCCCAGTAGCACAATGTTTAAATTCTTTTATACGTCATTCTGATGTTGTTAGAATGACAAACTTTACTATGTTTACATCTTTACTATCGAGTGACAAAGAAAAAGGAACTTTCAAGTCACCGTTGTTTTATACTTTCAAATTATTCTCAAACAATTGTCGCGGCAACTCCATTGATACGTATGTCGAATGTGATACGTTTAATACAGAAAAAAATAAGGGTATTCCATTTCTAGATGTCACTGCCGTGTACAACAAAGAAACAAATACAGTCTTTATCAATGTCGTCAACAGACACAAAACTAAAGGGATCACTGCGGATATAATAAATAACTCTGGTGTATTCTTAGGAAAGGCTGAAACAAAATTAGTCACCAGCGACTCGCTTAAAGAACTATTTACATTTGATAAACAGGAACAATATATTCCGGTTACAAAAGAGATAAAAGTTGAAGGGAATAAAATATTATGTTCTTTCCCGGCGCATTCATTCACACAAATCAAAGTCGAAATTAAGAATTACGAAATAGAGAGGTGAAAAATGAAAAGTACATTAATTACTATAGGAATGCTTTTATTAATTAGCAGTGTATGTTTAGCCCAGAGCGATGATTTGAATAAAAATTCAAGACCTGCATCTACAAATGTCCAGAATGCTCAATTTCCAAGAATTACTCCTGATCTGAGGGTAATTTACAGGATTAAAGCTTCCGATGCTTTAAAAATACAATTTGATTTGGCAGGTAAGAAATACGACATGGTAAAAGATACAGCCGGATTCTGGACTGTAACCACTGATCCTCAGGTTCCTGGTTTTCATTACTATCGATTGTGGATTGATGGTGTTGAGGTCAGTGACCCTGCAAGTGAAACATTTTTTGGAGTCGGAAGAATGTTCAGCGCCATCGAAATTCCAAATGCGGATGAGGATTTTTATACTGTCAAGGATGTTCCGCATGGTGACATCAGAACCAAATGGTACTTTTCTAAAACTACTGGCGAGTGGAGAAAAATTTTTATCTATTGCCCTCCCGGTTATGATAAAGACATGCGGAAAAAATATCCCGTGCTGTATATTCAGCATGGTGGAGGAGAAGATCAACGAGGTTGGGCAGTTCAAGGAATGACAGATATAATACTGGATAATATGATTGCAGAAGGTAAGGCAAAACCTATGATTATCGTCATGGAAACAAGTGCAGCTCGTAAACCCGGAGAACCTGCTCCGCAGATGAGACCACCAGCTCCTCTTGCAAATGGTCAACGTCCTCGGTTTAATTTTTCATTTGATACATATAAAGAGGTGATGATCAATGATCTTATTCCATTTATTGATGAAAATTTCAGAACAATAGCTAATGCAGAAAACCGTGCAATGGCTGGGCTTTCCATGGGAGGCATGGTCACAACTTCGGTAACTTTATCCAATCTGGACAAATTTGCTTATATCGGATGCTTTAGCGGTGGACCGAGAATTACAGCAAATGATACTCTCAGTAAAGTATACAACGGGACATTTGCGGATCCTGCTACTTTTAATAAAAAAGTAAAATTATTTTTCATCAGTAATGGTACTGTCGAAGGTAATGCACCAATAGAAGCAAGCGAAATTCTGAAAAAGGCAGGCATAAACAATATCACAGTATATCAATCTCCGGGAACAGCGCATGAATGGTTGACATGGAGAAGATCGTTACATGAATTTGCTCGTCTCATCTTTAAATAGTTCTCGTTGAAAAAGTAGTTATTGAATAATGTAAATGCCGTTATAGAATCATTTTTATATAACGGTTCAAAGCATCTTAAATATCGCTCATTACAAAGGACTAGTTTTAGAAATGTTATTTAATATGCAATACTCAAAAAAGGAGAAATAACAATGCAATTATCAACAATTCAAAAGTTAGGAGGTGTATCTCTCATTTTTGGTTCGGTTTTGTTATTAGCGTATTCAATTTTATTTCCGTTATTGCTGCCTATGAGTGAGATGCTTACAAATTTTTCTCTGCTTGTTTTGAATCCAAACTGGATATGGATTCTCGCTGTTGCGTTAATCGGCGTCATTATGATGATTTTTGGTTTTGCCGCAGTTTATTCAAAATTATATACAGAGCCGGGGATAGTCGGATTGTTTGGGTTTATCTTTATTGAGATTGCATATATTTTGCAGGCGTGTAAAATAACTTGGGAAATTTTCCTTTGGCCGATTATTGCATCAAATCAAGCATCGTTGTTTCTTTTACAAGATTCTGTTATAAAGAACAGTTCACTTGTTTCAGTATTTAGAGGTATTGCAACCATAGCGATCTTTGCAGGAATTGTTTTTTTCTGTATCGCTCTGATTCGATCCAAGAGTTTTGCGAAACTTGGAGGAATTCTGATTTTCATTGGCGCTTTCATGTACGGGTTTGGTCCTCTTCTTTCAGTTTTTATTTCAATGGCAGGTATTTTTATACTTTCAATCGGCTGTACAATAATTGGTATGAGTTTAATAAAGAACCAAGCTAAATAAAGAGAATCAAGCATTCTGTATAATTGCCGCAATTGATGTATTAATTTTAAAAGGCGAATATCAAATGAGTCAATCAGTTTTAACAGATAAAAATCAATTTCCAAATGATGAAATAATTTTTTCGCATATCGGTAAAAAGAAAATATTGTGGATCTCTCTTTTTGATTATATCCATAAGCAATATCCGGAGATTAAGGAGGAGTGGCGATATTATAATGACGGTAAAAGCTGGCTGTTGAAAGTTACTAAGAAAGCAAAAACAATCTTCTGGCTTTCTGTCATTGATGGAACATTTCGAATAACTTTTTACTTTACCGATAAAGCTCAAAAGGAAATTGAAAACAGCCGCTTGCCTCTGGAATTAAAAGAGCAATATAAAACGGGGAAGAAGTACGGTAAAATAAAAGGAGTCACTATAACTTTTAAAAATAAAAAAGACTATACATACGCAGGAGAGTTAATTCGAATAAAATTAGGTGTGAAATAAATTTAAAGAAGTTCCTTGAATTTATGTGTTTATTCTTAAATTTTGACGGGAGTTGGCTATATTATCTTCCTTAAAAAGCGACAATCTCATCTTACATTTTTTTGCTTTTCCTTCTGAAGCGGGAACTCTAAAACAAGATAAGTTCATTATTCTTACATTGGTCTAAAATTCGGAACAGTTCAATCCAAAACACTTCTTTGAAATTTTGTTATTAAACAGTATATTTAAAAAATTATATTCATCTATTTTAGGTGATAAAAATGACAAGTTCCGATAAAAAGAATGGAATTGTACAAATAAGCATTTGGATTCAAGAATGCCTTTTTTTACTTGTATGTTTCTTTTACCTATTATTTCAAACTCGACCTGTTTTTTTTCTTGAATCACAAACACCAGTATTTTTTAAGGGCTTTGATTTTCTAAATCAATTTCTCAATATACCAGGTGGACTTGCAGATTGGCTTTCAGAATTTTTCATGATGCTTTGGTTCTCTAATTTTATTGGTGCATTATTTTTAACTATCTGTTTATGGCTGGTTACTCTATTAACAAAAAGATGGATTGAAACCTTAACTGAGATACGTCCGATCTATACATTCCATCTAATCCCTGCTGGACTTCTGCTAGTTCTTCATAACCAGTACCGATTTTCGTTTGAGTGTTACAATTGCGTTGATTATCAATCTGGCATCGGCTGTATTATTCATTTATTGGGCACCAAAACATCAAATATTCCGTGTTTCATTGGGTTTGATCATCTGTGTTTTGCTGTACTGGTTCACAGGCGGTGCATTTTTTCTGTTTGCCGTACTTTGCGGGCTGGATGATCTTTTATTCAAGAAAAGATTTGCGAGTGGTCTTTTGCTTTTATTGATATCGGCAGGCATACCGTTTGCGGCTTTCAAATACGTTTTTCTTGTTACCTTAAAGCAGGCATATTTACATAATTTAGCTTTTGAAAATCCAATTGACATTTGGATTACTGGTTTCACTCTCCCGGCATTTTTTCTACTCGTAATTTTAATTGCATTGCTTGCAAAGTTTTCCTTAGGTACAAAAATTGTTTAGGATATTTAATAAACCTGCCCATATTTGGAAATTGACAGCGGGGACGATACTCATAATATGTGGAACTATTTTATTTGCGAAAGAATCTAATAATGACATAAAACGGAATGTTCTCGAAATTAACAGAGCTGTCTATGAGAACCGTTGGACTGATGTTCTTGTGTCTGCTCGGCATTGTTCGAATTTGAGCCCGCTCGTTTCATGTCAAACCAATCTCGCTCTTTTTCAATCGGGAATACTTCTCGATAGTTTGTTTGCCTACGCTCAACCAAAAGGGCCTTTTGGACTTTTGATGGTTCAGACATGGTGTCTCGCATGGCCGGAGGCAGCAAGCGACGTAGCATGGAGACTCGGACTGGTCAACGAGTCTTTGCACTGGGGACATGAAGCACTCGAGCATAAAGGTCCTACTGCAGTTATTTTAAATCGGTTGGGAATGGCTTACATGATGAAGGGTGAAAATGATGCAGCCAATCATTTTTTTCTGAATTCAGAAAATGTTCCTTTCCAAAGCAAAATTGCTGAAAATCTAATTCGCCTCAACGAAAATCCGGCGGAACTTATGAAAGACAGCACATGCAATTTTATTCGATCGTGCATGCTTACTGAAGATTTAATTTCACCAGATAGAATATCAACCGCTGAACTGGAACTGCTGTTAAAACGCAATCCTAAAAATAAAATGGCTTTCGAGTACTTGATTGCATATCATTTATTGAATGGAAATCTAAAAGGAATTTGGGATCACATCCCGGATTTTGTCGCTTTAAATTACAGTAGAATTCCTCGTTCTGTTCAGGAAGCATTAATTGTAATTACTAGTATGATTCCAAATTTCGATTTGAACAAACTGAAAGGATGGGTTAAACCGGCAACTTACAATAATTTTTTAGAATTCCGAAAAATTATTTTCAAACATAAAGATGAGAAAAGCAGCGCTGGTGCAAAGCAAGAGTTGCAGGCGCGGTTTGGTGACACCTATTGGTATTATCTGACGTTTGTCAAACCCGCTCCACGGCAATCGGAGAGTAAAAATGAATATCAATAAAGAAATCACAAAAGGTTTTTATTTAATTCTGTCTATTCTGGTTCTCTTTCTGATTGAAGGCTGTTCAACACCGGAAGGTAGAACAGACATTCAATCGACAGGCAGAACGGCTAAAATAGATCCTGATTATTCCGGAATTGTCATCCCTCCTAATATCGCCCCATTGAATTTTTCCATTAAAGAATCCGGACAAGATTATTTCGTTCGGATTCAATCTAAAGAAGGAGATCCTATTCGGATCCAAAACAGTTCTGGGAATATTAAAATTTCTTTAAAGGCTTGGAAACACCTTCTCGCAGAGAATCTTGGACAGCAGCTGATCATGGAAATTTTTGTTAGAAATCAAACCGGTCAATGGATTCGTTTCGATCCAATTGTGAATTACATTGCGCAAGATTCTATGGATAGCTATTTATCGTACCGAAGATTTGTTACAAAATTCAACATATATAAAAAGATGGGTATTTTTCAAAGATGCATGGAAGATTTCGACGAAAATCCAATCCTCCTTAATCGATTGACTTCCGATAATTGTATGAACTGTCACAATTTTTGGCAGAACGGTACAAATCGATGGCTACTGCACTTGCGCAGCGCACCAGGCACTTCAATGTTGTTGGTAACGGATGGCAAAGTCCGCAAAATAGATACGAAGACTAAATTCAACGGGCCTGTTGCTTATCCAGCTTGGCATCCGTCAGGCAATTTGATTGCATTCTCGGTAAGCAATTTATATTTATTTTTCCACCAGATAGGCGAATGTCGTGATGTGCTGGATCGAAATTCAGATATTGTTTTGTACGACATTCCTACGAATACCATTACAACAACGCCGGCAATCTCAAGTCCAGACCGTATGGAAATTTGGCCTGCCTGGTCACCTGACGGCAAATACCTGTACTTTTGCAGCGCGCCTAAAATAGAAACTTATGAGAATCTTGACAGGCCAAATGATTTAGCGTACGAAAAAATAAAATATGATTTGATGCGGATAGCTTACGATCCGATAAATCGCACTTGGGGAAAACTTGAAACAGTCATATCTTCTGATAAATTAGGATTAAGCATTACTGAACCAAGAGTGTCGCCTGACGGCCGTTACCTTCTTTTTACGGCGGCTAATTACAGCCAATTTCCGATCTATCTCCCGAGTGCCGATTTGTATTTGTTAGATTTAACAAGCGGCAAATGGAAGAAGTTAGAAGTGAATAGTGATAAAGCTGATTCATTTCATTCTTGGTCGAGCAATAGCCGGTGGATCGTATTCTCAAGTAAACGAGATGATGGTTTGTTCACCAGACCATATTTCAGTCACATCGATTCTATGGGAAATGCAACTAAACCATTTGTCCTTCCGCAGGAGAATCCCTTATTTTATAAAACAAATTTAGAAGTTTTTAATGTTCCTGAATTCTCAAAAGAACCCGTTCACACAAATCCGCAAATGTTAGCAGATGCAGCTTTC
Organism: Ignavibacteriota bacterium; assembly: GCA_963833465.1. Lineage (GTDB taxonomy): Bacteria > Bacteroidota > Ignavibacteria > UBA10030 > UBA10030 > Fen-1298. The sequence goes on from CAWHXW010000003.1 coordinate 1,091,945, forward strand.
TCCGATGCCTTAATAGCAAAATTGGATACAAATGTAATCCAAAATAGGAACACTGAGAAAACAAAGTCTGATGCGAAGGCTCCAATTTCCTTGAAAAAGAATAAAATGAAACAATAAGCGTGGAATTTTAAAAAGTAGCATGGCATATTCGGGAGAAAAGCAAAAATATGAAAAAGTAGGTGTTTGGATTCAAGAGTCTCTTTTTTTCTATTGTGTTTCTTCTGTCTATTACTTCAAATTCATACCATTTTTATTAACGAACCGTTGTTGCATGTTTTTTAAAGGAGTTAGTTCGCTGATGTGACTTTGAAGGCGAATGTCAAAAGTAAATTCAGATACACAATTCCAAACTCGAATGAGAGAAGAAACAAAGTAATAAATGAGGTAGTAGATGATTCAGCGTTCTGTTGAGCAGTATTCCACATATAAAATTTTTATAACATCACTGAGTAACCAAATGTTTATCAGTGCTTCGGTTCTGAAAAGAGACGCAGAGCTGGAAAATACTATAAAAGAAATTTATGACAGGACCGCAGAATTATTGTCTGCCTCATCCTGCCAGATTATTCATGAACGTTGCTTTGCCGACATTGGATTTCAAAAACAAATTCTCGAAGCCCGGAATAATGCGTTTCGTAAATGTGAAATGGAAATAGATATACCAGTTACTTTTGTAGAGGGAAAATCGTGTCTGGAAAACAAATTTGCCGGAATCCAAATAAGAGCTTTAAAACTTTTCCCGGAAAACAGTGTACGGACTATTCTTTATCAAGGAATTCCAAAAGGCAGAGCTTGGAACCTTGATGGTTCTACATTTTTTATGCTCCAGAATGTCAATGGAGGAAAAACAGGCGATTCAGAACACACAGACAGAAAATCTCAGTCTGAGGCAATGTTCCGCCAAGCGGAAAAAATTCTGCGCACAGAAGGAGCAGTTTATCAGGATGTTGTACGAACATGGATTTATATATCGGATATTTTAAATTGGTACGGCGATTTTAATGAGGTAAGAAACCATTGTTATTCGGATTATGGTATTCTTGGAAATATTGATTCAAAAGTTCAGGCAGAGCAAATTTACCTTCCCGCTAGTACCGGCATTGAAGGTAATAATCCTGATGGTCTTCCTGCAACAATGGATGTTTTTGCTATCCATCGACATCCGAAGAGCCCCGTTAAAGTTCGCCCGATATACAGTGCCAAACAACGTTCGCCATTTCGTTACGGGTCCGCATTTTCGCGAGCCATGGTATTAGAAGAATCAAATAATAAATTAATTTTAGTTTCCGGCACAGCTTCAATTGATGAGCAAGGGAAAAGTGTTTTTTTGGGTGATGCTGCTGCGCAAATCCGGCAAAGCTTGAATGTTGTATCTGCATTAATAGCGCCCGAAGGTGCAACACTTCAGGATATATGCGAAGCTACGATATTTATCAAAAGTAAAGAAGATTTTTCGGTTTTCCAGAAAGTGATCGAACAGATGGGTATTTTAAAAATACCTTCTGTTAATGTTATAGCCGATGTTTGCAGAGATGAATTGTTATTCGAACTTGATGCAGCGTTTATTCTTGAAAAAAAATAAAAATGTTTCTATTGCTGGTTTCATTATAGAATTCATTTCTCTTCGTAGAATTTCTAACATAGCTAAACCTGACATTTCTGTTTGATGTAACTCCAAGCTTTTACAATGATCTAATATGGCAAATTTGAACAACACCATGTGTTTCATATGGATTGTTTCTATTTGCAAAAACCAATTGTTTTGATTGCTTCAAAAACATTTTTTGTTTTAATGCGATTGCATTGATATCAGTTTGTTTTTCTTCTTGTTTGAACTGCCATTCTATTTTAACGACACATTATTTTGCATATCGCTTGATTCAGTAAAGATCTAAAATGTAGAATTAGCTAAAATTGAAATTTATCATATTCTCCTTTTAATCTCGATTCAAAAAGAAAAACCGTTTGAAAAATTATTGCATCGCTTTACGTTATTTTGTATCTTACTATTGCAATTGAGTTCATTTGAAATCTTCCGAACATAATAACGAACTTATACAATTGCCCTTCGAAAATTGCGAGGCATCGGGAGTGCCTAAATGATAAAGAGGGCAATTTTATTTTTGGGTGACTGTCGAAAAGGACTTGGTACTAAACTTGGGACTCAACTTGGTACTATTGATGCCAAAACTGGCACTATCGGGGTCAAGTTGTATGTTACAAGTGTCGAAAACAGAATAAAAACTAAATGGCGCCGTACCCAAGTGGTAAGGGAGAGGTCTGCAAAACCTTTATGCAACGGTTCGAATCCGTTCGGCGCCTCAATAGCAAAAGAAAAGTTAGAAGTTATCAGAAAATGAAATTTGTTTTTGCCTTTTTGATTTTGGATTGATATTGCCGGGATGGCGGAATTGGTAGACGCACAGGACTTAAAATCCTGTGTCCTGCAAAGGGCGTGCGGGTTCGAGTCCCGCTCTCGGCACTGAATCTTAGATTCAATTTGATTCTATTGATTTAAATTACCGTCCCTCTTGATAAGTGTCCAAAAAGTGTCCAAATTTTATGAACTTCAAGGAACTGGAGGATATTTATGCCGCATAAAAAAGTCAACTTGAAAATCATCGCAAGGGGAAAAAATAAAGTATATCAATTAGATTATCGCCTTCCTAGTGGTAAAAGAAAAAGAGAGACTTATTATAACAAGCAAGATGCATATCAGGTGAGAACCGAAATTGAAAGAAGACTCACTTCTCAATTAACTGGTATAGAACCACTTGAAGAACGTAATATTGGGCTCGAACCACTTATTGATGAATACTTAAAAAAGAAAACAAGTTTACGAGAAAATACTGTTTTGCGTTACAATGATTACAAAAAGCGTATCATTTATTTTTTTGAAAAAGAATTTCCGTTTGCGTTTTCGAATGTTAGAGGCATTGAATCAAGATATTTTCGGGAAATGATACGTTTGCTACTGATTGGTGACGATAAATTAAATTGGAGGCCGTGGAAAAAGAAAACAATAAATGATCTTATAGCATTTATGAGATCGGTTTTTAAATATGCCGTTGAAAAGAAATACATCCGTGATGACATAATGAAAGATATTGAACTATTTAAAATTTCAGAAAAAGCGGAACCACATTATTATGATGATATGCAGATGGAACAACTCTTAAAACATTCAGATCCTCTGTGGGCCCCAATCTTTAAGTTTCTCTCTTTAACTGGACTACGAAGGGGAGAATTGATTAATTTAAGGTGGGAAGATGTTCGGATTGACTCTAATAAAGCGCAGATTATAATTCAATCGCACGAAGATTTTCAAACTAAGACAGGTGGTGCACGCATTATTCCTTTATCTCCGAAGGCAATAGAAATTATTGAATCTATGAAGGGGAGAAACGAGAAATATGTTTTCGTAAATAAAATAAATCAAAAAATACATCCTAATACAATTTTGAACCAGATGAAAACTGCTTTGAAGAAGGCAAATTTGCAGGGTAATTTAAAGTCACTTAGACATAGCTTTGCCTCAAAACTTGCTAGAAAAGGTGTCCGTCGCGAAACAATAGCTAAACTTCTTGGGCACAATGATATAAACACTACCGCTGTATATGAACACCTATCCCCGAATTATCTAAAAACCGAAATGAACAGAGTCGATCAGGCAGACAATTTTTTAGATGAGGTTAAGACCGTTGCGATTGGATAATTAAAATACAATCTACCCCCTCCTGGGTCTCCTAATGAGGCGTACGGCTTCTACCAGTAAGGGGGCGTTGCTCACCTGCAAAACATTTATGTGGTAACTTTCCAGAATCCCCCCTTGGGGCCCCCTTTACTATAGCAAAAATCGTTTTTCTAAAAATTGGGGGCGAATATTTTTGGGAGTCCTTTTGTTTTTCGGCTAAAATCACAGGTTGGGAAAATATTTTTTGTGCTTAAAACCCCATATAACACATGCCTATAATGCGACTGACTTTAATAAGCGATTTGGAAAAAGAGGGGTGATGTGTTATATTATTAAGCGAAAAATTTGGAAACGAATTAATCGCACGACTGTTTTATTGCGGCCCCGCCCGGGGTTTCGTATTAAAGGTTGTTGTAGTAAAAAGCTTATCTGAGGTAATTAATCAATGAGTGTACAAATTTTAGGTGATCGGTGGAATCTGGATTTTATTTTTGAATCCTATTAAGATTTCGTTTGTACAATTCAAAATATTTTAGTATACTATAAGTATGTAGATTTAAATATATATCTCCCCAGCGTTTTCTGCTTCGCAGTTCCGTTCGGCTGATCCAAGATTACTTAATGGTCCAATTGTTTCATAGTCCATCACCCACATCGGCAGGTTGTTTTGAATAGCAACTCGACTGATGGACAAATCGTTTGTCATCCACATCACGGCATTTCGCCCATTGTGCAGAAGTGTCGCGTGGTAATGATTAACGAGATCCATTAATTAACAGGAATAATAACAATGGAAGAATCACCTCGTGATAAAACAATTACTCTGAGTCTTGCTCCGGCCAATCTCAATCCGAAGTCAAACACAGAGTTCAAAAAGAGATCTGTTCAAGTAACAGACCTTCAGAATATTTTAAAGCGCTGCAACTATTCTAATTTGATCTGGCGTAATGAATATCGCGTAAGTGCAAATTTTGAATCCGCTAATGTAATTATTATAGATATAGATAATGGAATGCTGCTTACAGAAGCTATCAAGCATCTCCGAGACAATAAATTAAATTACGCAATAATTACAACGAAGAGTCATACAGAAACAAAACATAGGTTCCGAGTGATTCTGTTTATAGATCGACCAATTATTTCTTGTGAGGATTATAAAAGAATCGTAAACGATATTCGCCAGGCTCATTTTCCTAAATGGGACACAAATACTCTTGATTTGGCTCGTTTCTATTTTTATTCTCCGTCTGATGCCTTCTTCGACATTTGGTTGGATGGGAATAATTACAAGGTTGATACTAATCCAAGTACTTTAAATATGAGGGATTATGTAAATGGTGCATTTTCAAATGATCGAGTCGTTAAAGGAATAGATGGCAAGGAATTATTAGTCTCTGATATTAAAGAGAAGACACAGATATTTTGTCCGTTTCACAACGACAATAATCCATCGGCGTTTTTTGATTACTCGGAAAAGTCAAAGAATAGTTTTATCCATTGTTCCAGCTGTGGCAAAACATTCTGGATGATGAGAGAACCAATATCCATCGATGAAGCCCTTAATTCATTCTGGTCTATTGGGAAATCGATTTTCCAATTTGTAATACAGGAAGACGAGTTTCTGGCGAGTGAACTTGGGAAAGACAAATTTTTCATAATGACCAAAGGGTTTGAAAAAGAAGACAGAGACAGAATATTTGCATCACTTGTAAATACAAAGCATATACCAACACTTAGGCGGATTAATTATATCGGTGATCCTATGGTTGATAGCACGCAATTCTCCGTGTTTCCAGAATCAGGATCAATTGATGTAAGTGTATCTGCATCTCCGATAAAGGTTCGAGACAATGACTTTGTAAACAAATTTCTTGAAGATCGGTTCGGCGCATATACCGTTAATGTAAAACAGTGGATGGCGGTTTATGCATACAGCAACTATCGCAAGCTTCCTATTCTTATTGTAACAGGAAACCGCGGAAGCGGAAAAAACACATTTGCCGAGATGATTATGGCAATGTATCCATCTCTCTCTCAATTTTGGAGAGGGTATCTTGCAAACTTCACTGATGAAGTCGAGAAAAAGTTATTAATAGCCGACGAAGCATTTTCTGACAACCCGGTTCATTATTCGCACTTAAAATCACTCATCGGAGCTAGCGAACACGTTGTAAATAAAAAATATAGAGAACCATATATTGTAAAGAACAATCTGAACATCATAATATTGTCAAATTCAAAAATACCAATCTACGTAAACCCGAATGAATTACCGGCAAGCGATTCGAACAATCAGTTTCTTGTTGTTGATTTTCATCCTCTGGCGGGACCGATTGATCCAATGTTGGGACAGAAGCTAGCCGATAGAATCGGTTATTACATTCGTACTGAACTAAAAAAGATATTCGAAGAATTATCATTTGATGGCAATCGCTACAGCATTTCTGTACCAATCACAGAGTCAGAGAAAACTCTGTTCAACAACAATGGAAATGATATCGACGATGCTGCTATTAATATTTTGCATTCTTTGGAATCGATAATTTCTGATCCTTCCAACGAGATCGATAAAATCGCAAAACTATTTGTAACCGAGTGTGGCTTTTTGCCTGTTAATTGGTTTCTCTGGGAAAGAAGAAATAAAGGATTTGAAGATACCAAAATTGCTAGGCGGTTAGTAGATATTGGTGTTTTTAAATCCCTTGAAAAAAAACGGGTTCAATATAATTACAGACGAGAATACTGTTTTGAATTAACAGAAGGGATTCGCGAAAAGCTAAAAAAACCGATTGAGGTTCTTGAAGTCAAGTAGTGCCCGAGGTGCCAGGCGGTGCCACGAGTCTGTGGCACCGTTTCTCCTTTATTTATAAGGGTCTAATAATGAAATGCCCAAGTGGCTAGTGTTTTTATAAAATAGAATTAAAAAATAGAGAGAAGAGGATAGAGAAGATGAGAGTGTATATAGAAGTTTTAGAAAACATCAGGCACTTAGCCACTTTGAGCAAAGTGTCCGAATTTATTAATGATTTGGTGCCTAATGGTGCTGCCACTGATGGCACCAGATGGATCAATAATATATATGTAAATAGGAATAACAATGAAAACAAAATTAACAGATAAGCAGAAGGTGGTCCTGGATTACATTGTGGGATACGTGGCCAAATGCAAAATTAGTCCAACACAAGCGGATATTGCGAATAACACTTTTGTCAAACATCAAGCCAACGTTCGTCACTACCTACAAGCTCTTTCGCGCAAAAAGTATATTTCGATAGAACCATTTGAACCGAGATCTATACAAATATTGCCGCAAGGAAAGTAGGTAACGATGCCACATAGGCAAATTTTATTTTGAAAGCTATAGCTTTTGGATGATAACAGATGCTAACTGTAGATCTCAGTGCGATAGATGATAGGAAGCAAGAGAAATCCGGTCAAAAAGATGTTGAATCTCATTCCGTTTTTCGGGTCTCCAAGTTCTTGTATTCTTATATATTAGTATGATACTAGTATGATGATTTGTGACTTAATATTTATGGTTTTACCGTGATACCCACGTTTGTGGTGTGTTACAGATTCAAGAATAATAAACAAGCTAATGAAAAGGAAATAACTAATGAACCGTATTTTTAATGATCAACAAACAGCAAAATATATAAAAGCCGTTGATATTTTACTTGAATTATTGCAAGCTGAAGGCTTTTTTGCTGTAGATTGCGCATACGCAGAAGCAATTTGTGAAGAAAGAAAAAGAGCTTTCGCTGAAAAGATTGGAGTGGAATCTATTATTGAGAGTCGCGCCTGTTTTCGCCGACTCCAAGGTAAGCAACGTTGTTCTTGTGAAAAAATGGGTACGCTCAACGCACCAATTAATGACCATCTCAGTGAAATCAAAAAAGATGGTAAAACGATAGCTATCCTTGCACAACCATATAAGATCGATTTTGAAGAACTTATAAAGATTAAACCATTTTATGAAAAGACAGGAATTGAATGCAACATAGGCGGCTATGATTCCTGGTATTTTCCAGGTAGAACCTTAACCGCTGTATATACACGATCTAACGAAAAAGAATTAAACAGTTCTATCTTTTCAATGAAGAAGGAAAAAATAATCGGGTAGTGCATACACAAAAAGAAAGGCCGCTCTTGTGCAGAACGGCCTGCTGTTTTCTGAGGAAAACACGTGTTACTTCAGCAGTAGCATCTTCTTCGCCGAAAAGTTATGATTCGCGATTTATTCATTAAAGTGTATTAGTCATAAATCTTCCCATTCTATTTCAATTGTACCATCATCATAATGAACCACATCAAAGGTCTTGATGTCCTTCCATTGTGGATCCGACAGGAAATTCACCACTTTATTAGCAACTTGATCGCCTCTTGTTCCACCAAACTTGAGGGCAATCGTTGTCTCTAGAATGGTTAAGCCCAAAAAACGCATCCCTTTTTCAACAGTAAAAGATTTAATTATCTTTTCCTCGTTAGGGATATTCCCAATTTCTATATTACCCATATTGTTCCTCAACTTGAAATATTTTGTCAGTTAACCAGGAAACCTTGAAGCCTATGAGAATAATCTGAAAGCTCATTTACTGCTTTTTCCAAACTGCTAAGAAGTGTTTTATTTTCGTCAAATGCACTATCAAGTACTATCTTATATCTATCGTATATAGATTGTGTATATTCGGTGACAGTGGTTTGAAAAGCATCTTTTAGATTATCGAAGGAATTGAAGATTGATTTTTCAGTGAGTTCGATGGATTTTAGAGAGTCTTTATTCAATTCATCAGCGACGCTCTGCGCGGTTGGTGATTTCAGGTATCGCGTTGCTTCAAATGCAACGGCCACGCCAGCGGCCATTCCAAAACCACCCGCCATTTGGGCAATATTCATTGCTTGCCCTGCAACCTGACTATAACCCCTTTCGTGCTGAATGAAAAAGTTGTTGGCACTTTGTAGTCTCTCCTTTGTGGCTGGCGCAACGTTTTGAATGCTAAATTTAGGAATATGTATATTCTTGAGAGAGCTCGATGTGTTTTTCACAAACGTATATATGTTAATATCTAAAGGAAAAGGGTCTTCTTTCTTTAATAACATTTTGCTCGCTATTACTGAAGCAAGAAAAAAAATACTTAACGGTAAATAAAAATATTCAAGACCAATCAATGGAATAAGAATAACACATGCGACACAAAATACCGTTATGATCTTTTTCAGTTTAATCTTATTTGCTTCATAGCTCTGTTTGATAGCCTCGTTTTGAGCTTCTCTCTGTGATAAGAATTTTTTATATTCAGCTATTACCTTTGGATTATCCCGCAGATCTTCATAGAGTTTTTTCTCAAGTTTATCCATTGATCCGTTTATTGGGGAAAGTGCACTTTCCGTAGAATTCTCCAGTTTTGTCTTAACCTTTTCAGCTTTTTCTAACACCCGATGTTGAAGTATTGTTAGCCTTCTAAAAAGTCGATTCACATTCTTTGTCGCGCGTTGAATTGATCGGGGGTCTGCCTTTCTTTCAAAAATACCAAGCGTAGGTTTATCGGGTTTCAGGTCATATTCAATTTGACGATGCAGCATACCACGAATTTCCCCAAACTTCGTTTTTGCCTCCAATTCAAATTCATCTCTATTGAGTTCTTCTTCTATGTAAGGTATCACATCATTTGTTATTCGTTTCATGATATGAGAAAAGTTAGTCGGCTTTGTTTCTAGATATGAATAGAATAATCTTTCCTGCAAGAGTAACCGATTGTTCACAATAGCAGATACCCTATTGGCGCAATCACTCAAAGCCTTCTTGAGATCCTTGCTGATGATGTTATACCATTCTCTCATCATAAAATCTTTCAAGTGAGCCATAAAGGAAAGGAAGTCATCGCCTACATCATTCTCGGTAATATGTATGGGCCATACATTGTCAATCTTCACTCCGCTAGCTTTCCCAAGACGCTCTGGCAGTTCAGATACAATTCTAGAAATTTGATTTTGATTCAGGAAATCGGATTTTGAGATACAGACAAAGATTTTTTCTACCTGATTTGATACTTGTTTAAGAAACTCGATGGTCGATTTGGAACCTGGCTGCTTGCTGTACATTAGTAGAATTGCAGCATGCATCTCATCTAATGCATTGATAGTAATCTGTGTATGGTCTGGATTTATCGCATTGATACCTGGAGTATCAACAAGAATAACATTATTGTCCTTAAGAAATGTTGAATTTACTTTCACACTTATACTTTTTATACGTTGGGTCTCCTCACTATCAGTAGTGTACTTTTGGTATTCTTCAAGACCTGTTTGGATATGGGTTCCATCAGAGAAGAAGACATCCATTGAGTTATGATCACCGTTCTCAATATAAATAGGGACTGGGGTGCATGGTCGATCACCTGTGGCTGATACCTTCTGTCCAATGATCGAATTGATCAGCGTTGATTTGCCAGCATTAAATTCTCCTATGATTCCCAATTTCAATTTTATGTTGTTCAACCGATCGGTAAATGAGTCCGCGATCCTAACAACATCTACAGATTCTTCTTCACTTAGTGCCTTACTTGTCGCTACCTCCCTTAACAAAGAAATTCCATCATCTAAATGTTTTCTTATGATTTCATTATTGCTTGTCATGGGGTACCCATTATATAGTAAAGAGAGTAATCCTGCAGTCTTTGATACCAACCGATAACTGTTCTTTCTTTGCATCAAGATCGCGCAGGATCATTTCGTTGTTTTGACTTGCATACTCTGTCAGTTCGATTAGCTGCCACTGTGTCTTCTCCGCAGCTTTGACCAAATCTTTCTCAAATGTTCGAATCACGTCCTGAATAGACTCGCGAATTTTTTGAGAGACCTTATTCAAGGTATTCTGGACTTTTCCCAGTATCATTTCATATGACTTATCCATTTCTTTACGTTGCTCTTTAAGAGAGTTCATTTGATACATACCTGACACAACGACACCTGCGATTGCACCAAGTGGACCTAGCAAATACCACGCCACTGTTGCAATTACGCCAGAAGCTATCGAAGCTTTGTAAGTATCTTGGTTTCTCGAGTATTGTGACTTTATTGGCGCAATGTCTTCATTCTGAATTGCTGGCAAAGACAACTCAATTGAAAGAGCTAAGGTGTCGCTACATAATCTCTTTGTTTCATCTACCAGACGTTGAATTACGGCCTGGATTTGAGGTTCAAAGACTTGGGACAAATATGCGCTACCAAAGTCATCTCCAATTGATTGAATTGATCCTCGAAGATTGTTAAGTCCGGACGGGACTTCTTGTTCAAGTAATAAATTGACCTTTTTGGGTAGGCCGTTCAACTTTGACTGAATGTCCTTATATGTAGACAATTGTTTCTTGATTCGATTGGTAATGGATGATTGGAAAATATTCTTCTGTGAGGCTCTGTCTTTTATCGATTGCATCAAAGAGTTAACTTGGTCATATTTTTCTGTCAACAGGCTTAGAATTGTTCGGACTCTCCATTCTTCTTTTATAGCATCTCTCGAAGATACTGAGGCAAATATGATCTCGCGAAGCCTGGTAAAATCGGATTGAAGAATTGACTTCAGTGAAGGATTCAATTTGTTATTTATCCCTTCATCCGAAGCAGCTAAAGCAGAAACAAAAAATATGTGGTTATTGAGGACTATTCCATTGATTTGCTCACTTTGGTCTCTGCATTCATACTGCCCATAAATATTTTGTGCATCTTTGATTAAAGTCTCCAGAGAGCTTTTGACTGAGCTTCTAATGGAGTCGAGTTTTGGAGTGGATCCGATCGTATCTGAGTGATTGAAAACAAAATAAATTCTCGAGAGAGCATTCAAAAAGAATCTCTTAATATATGGGATCTCAGATCCCTTTAGCGCCTGATTTGAATCACAAACAAACACGATTATGTCTACGGAAGGAATGATCGATAAAAAAGTCGTATCTCGTACCGGATTTGGATCGTTGAATCCTGGAGTGTCAATAATCTCTAATCCCTCCGGTAAATCCGGACTTCCTATTTCAATCCATTTGATATTATCAAAAGAGCCAGCATCGGCATTGAATTCTATCAAGTTTTTGAAAGAATCACTTGTCCTAATAATCCTTCCATCGCTACCAATGACTTTGAATCCAGGAGTGGGGCTGTATTTCACTCGATTTATGGTAGCTGTTGTCTGGAAAATATCGACTGGCAACAATGATTGTCCTAGCAATGCATTTGTTAGCGAGGATTTCCCAGCATTGAATTCTCCCATCAACATTACTTGAACCGGTGCGTCCCTATGGGATTCCAAATCAATACCACAATCATCAAGCAGGTTTTTATATTTTTCAATAAGAGATTCTGATTTGTTCATTCGATTCTGGAATATTAGTTATTTTTTTAGGCCCAAGATTTGGATGATATTTTCTTTTGTGAGATCAATTGTCTTGATCTGTGTTTCAAATATTCCAAGCCATTCTTTTGCTTGCTTCTGAACAAGATTAAACTCCCCTCTTTCAACAAGAGATAATTCTTGGTCAAGAATTTTTATATAATCAACCAAATTTCTTTCTGTTGAATTCTTTGCAATATTTGATCCTATTTGAAGACCAATTACTAGTCTCTTAAGTACATCGAGTGATTTGTCAGGCTGAAATCTGTTGATGTAGTATTGTTCGGAGATCTCAATAAGCCGTGAAATTGTATCGTCAGAAAACTCGACACCGTACGTATATTTGTTCTTTAGAGTAGCTCTTTTCAAGATTTGGAATACTGCATCAATATCTAGAGGCTCAAGATTGAGGATTTGAAATCGTCGTACAAATGCCGCATCAGAAGCAATGTATCGATCAAATTCTTCTTTTGTCGTCGCTCCTAAGCAACATATTTGACCACGCGCTAAAGGTGGTTTTATTATTTGGGAAAGATCACGCGCAGCACCACCATCACCAGCTTTCCCAAACCCCATAAGCATGTGTATTTCGTCAATAAACACTATTACGCTTGGATCGTTTTTCACATTTTCGATGAAATGTGTAACACGTTCTTCAAACTGCCCTACATATATTGCCCCGCTATTCAAGGCTGTGAGATTTACTTCCAATACCTTCTTTCTCGGATAGTTCTCAGGAACCTCATTGTTCTTGATCATATATGCCAAGCCTTCGGCAAGGACAGTCTTGCCAGATCCAGCGGGTCCCAAAATTAAAACATTTGATTTTCCTTCTTGGTTTAAAGCCCTTAGAATGAATTCTAATTCTTTATCTCTGCCAATAGGTCGTTCAAGAAAGCCGGCTTCAGCTTCGGCTGTCATATCTTTTGTAAAATCAGTTATGTCCATTTCTACTTGATTTTTTTAAGTCATTTAAAAACAATACTCAATATCCGCGAAATATTAATTGAGATATTTTATTATAAAATTATTATGATTTAGACCATTCGGACCTATCCCCCAAAAGTGATCCAATTTAAATTAGTTAAAAGTATAATCGGCGAGCACCTCTCAATTTGATCACCAGAACCCTACACTTTATTTGTTTGAATTTCAAGCTATAAAAAAGCGGCACCATCGCCGCTTCTGATGCAAACGAAAACAAAAATATAGCTATTTAATTTAGTTCTATTGGACTTTGTAAAGCGAGAAGCCGTCGTTGGACTGCATCGCATAAGAATCATACGGTCCTGTGCCAATGACCCACTGTTCAGGAATAATATCGCCGTGAAATGCTTTACCTTCTTTCTCGGTGAAGATGAGCTTGTTGTCTGTATCAATCCAATATTTGCCCCATCCTTCCCAGTTATATGAAAACCCAGCTCGGAATATGTAGGTCGTAACAATCAGATGAAACTTTTGACTTCTGTAAAGCACAATATAAATTGATGTCTTTAATGTTAGTTCCCCGTCCGTCTGATAATTCGGCGGGCCTTGTGTGTAAAAACATCTTTCTCCAATATACTGTCCTACAGCTCTTGCCTGTCTCTTGGGAGCCTCAATTTGTTCTAATGCAGAGGCTTTGGCCGTTTCATCAATATCGATTGAATCACATTTAGAACTGCAGAGATTATATAGCGAATCACTTATCCTTGAGTTGGGTGAATTCGGCTCCGCCCATGAAAGCAAATTCCATGCAGCATGCCATTGCCTATTTTTAATGTAGTTTTCAGCTCCAGCAATCCCGTCGGCTAACATCTTTTCTCTCAATTCAAACTCGCTCTTTTTCAATTCCTGCTCTTTGTGAGAATCCCATTGTTTGAAAATAAAATACCCAACGACCAATACGAGCAGAATCAGAAAAGAAGTCCAATTATTTCTTATTTTCTCCTTGTGCCTTTGCTGCAGATGTTCATCAAATTCTGACATAACAACCTCCTTAATTTTGAAAGGACTTAATACGAAAAGTCTATGTCATTTCTTTTCCCGAGGAATTTACAGAAGCATTAATAGATACTGCATCATACAAATAAAAAGCCCTGCCACTCTTGCGGGTAACATATTCATCAGCCAGACGAACACATCACACCATCATTTGCAGCAGGGCGCGTTGTCGCGTTACCCGCGTCAAGATGATGGTGCGTTTCGTATGTGATGAATTCGGCTGAATTATATCAACCGCGTTCGTCTGGCTGGATGTAAGTTATGATTCTGTAGGTGTAATGTCAATGGAAGCCATTGCCTAATTTTGTTCTGGCGATGAAAAGCGTTAAACTCAAACTACGCAGATCCTCCGCTCGGAAGGCCACCTCGTCTTTCACTTCATTGACAATGCTGACAGCATCCCGCACACACTGCAACATCGTTTCCTTGAGTGAATCAGTATTGCTTGGCGGAGTTGGCAAAGATGAACTCACCAATGACAATTCTAACTTAGATGAGATCTTCTTGCTACCATTCTGGCAGGGAATTTTCTTCAGTATGAACTCCGAGTCTTTGCTCAAGTGCTTCTCGACGATTATGTCGTGAATCTCCTGAGGTGCAAAGAACGCCATCTCTTCACCAGTCTCAGTGTTTACCGTTGAATAGAGAAAATATTTCCCCACAGAGTTTTCACCTATGTAACACTTATCTTTCAGGAGCCGCAGACGTATTTCCTGATTGAGTGAAAGTTCGACCTTTGCGCGTGTAGCTGTTCCGTTTCCGTTATTCGTTCCCATTACTGGGTTCTCCTTTCATGTTTAATGTGTATGAAAAGTTGATCGTCCCTGGAATGAGTTTTGTCCCGATAGGGATTTGACCTGTTCGCTTGATGTAAGCAGACAGGGCTGTCATATCAGGTTCGTGATTCTCCGGCGTGGTCCGAAGTAAGCCATACCGAGGTGCGACCTTCAGAAATGTTGGCATATCGCTTATTTCGATTTTATCCCGTCCTTTACGCAGCGATAAAGTAGCGTGAGGAAGACGAATGGTTTTTTCACCGGTTTGCTCACACAGTTGCCTGGTGAATCCTTCCAGATTGAAAAGCAACCACGATCTTTTCTTCTCTATCCGTTCTACCTCAGATTGCCGATATTGCTCAATTAGTTTGATCTCATCGTTACATAATTTATTAACATCATTGATCTGGCTATCGAGCTTTGCGACTGCCATAAGAAGCTGGTCTGCTTTCAGACGATCCAGTTCTAACTTTCTGGATTGCTCTTTCTCCTCGACTTCAGCGAGAAGTTCGTCCATAAATGTGGTCATAATGTATCCCTCACAAGTATCTTAAAATTGTTTTACCAACTGCTACAAGGACCCGAAGTATTTTTTTTATTTTTACCATATTCTTTCTCTCAATTATAATGTGATTACTTCTGATAGTTCGACAGCGTTTTTCTTGAACGCTCTTCCGTGGAATGATCTTTTGTATTGCTCTATCGTATAGGTAGATGTTGAACCATCCACACTGCTTTCATCCTCGATTTTCCTCCCCACAAGCGTCAAGGTGTGACGAGAAAAGAGAAAGCCATTCAGATGGAACTTGAGTTCAACGGATTTTCCTTGGTTAAGTAAAGCAAGGACATCGTTAAATGTTATCATACTTCTCCTTATGAAATAGAAAAGCCGCGTCAGGTCTAACGACTCAGCCATTCGTTTAAGGTTGAGCAGAGCGTTGACATTGGCGGCTTAGATTATTCTGTGAATGGTTTTATCGAACAGATATTTGTGATATGACGTTCATCTGAATGCGTTTCTACCAGTTCAATGATGCCTTCTTCATTACCTTCCAATAGATCTATTTCAAGTTCCACTTCAGAGCCGGCTTCAATGATATAGGTATTCACTTCCTGACACGTCTCATCTACTTCGACTTTCCATTTTTTCATTGTTCACCTTCATACCATCTGCATTGATTTGGATTCTTGTCAGTCCTAATAGCAACGAATTGAGGATGACGGATCGCACCAGATCGGAGACGTTCCATTCCTTTTATCGTCACAACCTGTCCGATATACTTATCCTGAGATTGCGAGAATTCAGTCCGTTGTCTATCGGTCATTCCAGATGCCTGACCAAGCGGTTTAAGCTTCCAGCCTTTTGATGTGTTAACATATTGCCCGAAGATAAGAGCTCCAATGCGGGTATTGTATTTTCCATTGCCTTGGGTAAAACCCATTACAATACAATCGAACATCGCAGACTTCTTGAACTTATACCAGTTATTAGATGGTCTACCGCCAAGAAGATAAATCTCGTTAAGGTTCTTTAGCATAATGCCTTCTCTATTATTAGCAATAACAGATTCGTAGAGCTTTTTCTTTTCCTGTGTGCTATAAGCATATGGAAGATAGATGATATGCTTTGAATAGATCCGAATCTTTGCAGTCAGCAAGAACCCTAACCGTTCGTGAAGTGTCTTCTGTGTGAGATCTTTTCCATTAAATCGGAGAATATCGAACACATACAGTTTTACAAGATGGTTATCATTACTGACTTCGTTCTTGTGAATAGTTCCAGACAGTTGTGCAGAATCTAAACCGGATGCAAGTATTTCGCAATCCAGAATTGTGCCTTCCATTCCTGGGAACTTCAATGCTGCGAGATGAGGTAACGCACTTGTTTTTTCAAGAGGCTTGGATGGATCACTGACACCGGCAGATCTTGAAAAGATTCTCAGCCCTGTAGTGGCGATATGAACGACAGCTCTTATTCCATCAAGCTTTTCCTGAGCAATGTAATGATCGTCATTCAGGAGTTGTTTAAGATGTGGTTCATCTTTAACTCCCTGAGCATTCATCGGCCATATTATTTGAATATCAGGCTTTTTTTTTCTGCAGTTGCTGGCGGTGTCGCTGCCTTGCCATTAGTTACAATGACGTAGCCCTTCTTTTGCTTCTCGATGAGCTTCTTTTGGTATTCCTTGTTGGCTTCAAGTTTATCATCACCATCATAGATAATGGTTTCTTTAGGAACTTGTCCAATAGCTCCATACAAGCCTTTAATCGTGAACCTACCTTTGGATTCAATGCCAAGAAACTCATAGAATTTGTTGTGCCCACCGGTCGTGCATTCAAGACGTGTTGCGTTCATTGATTTTTTTCCTTTGAATTGTTGTTGAATTTCCTGTAACCGAGTTCTCTATGGAACCCGAAGATTCAAGCATGCAAGAGTAACTGCAACTGCATCTTCTATTTTCTCCCAGAGTTCTGGTGGATATTCTTTGTCAAGAGTAATAGATAAGGACCCGATAAAGTATTGGGGGTCAATATCATTGTCATCGAGTTCTATCATAACATACCTTCTCAAGATTGCTGAAGCCGCCAAAGGATTCGCTTCAACGGCTTCGATTTTTAGAATGGTTCTACGGAGGTGATTTTCTTTACTTCTACACCTTCTTCGAACTCCTTTGGTTTGTCGATAATCATTTCGCGGTTTTGCTTTAGTACAACCTGTCGAGCTTCGGCTTTACTCCTCGCAGCTACGACATATTGACTGACAGACGTAATCTGTTCTTCGCATTCTACTATCCAGTTTCTCATATTTACTCCTTATGCCAGGAGCGTGATAGTCTTCATATCGAAGAGTAGTTCACGCTTGAGTTCATCGCCAACCAAGAATTTCTTTACCTGATTGGCCAGAAGGGAAGCAAGGGAAAGCACAGTGTACATAATAATCTTTGCCGTACATCGTTCCTGCAAAGCATCGGAAGATGGATACAGGCTCTCTTCATATGAATTGCATTGGAACTTGTCCAATGGGTTCAATGAATACACACGCATTACTTCAGCACCCATCCGTGAATCGATATAGAGCTTTACATCAGGATTGTTCTTCACAAACTTCCAGATATTCAGCCGAACATCCATAGAATCAACGCAGGCAATGACGACACCAGTAAGCCGTTGCCCTCGGGTACTTTTCGTTCTTTGCAGTTATCTGAATCCCTTCGAACTGCGCGATGATCTCCTGCAAGGCGATCACCTTCGGTTTACCAATATCGCACTGCCTGTAGAACTGATTCGGCAGGTTATGTTCTTCAACGGTATCAAAGTCATAGACTGTGATATTCCTGACCCCCATCTTTGCTAATGACAAGGCAGCAAAACTTCCTGTCGCACCGGCTCCGATGACAACAACCGGAACACTCATCAGTTTTGGATCAAGTATGTCTAACTGCCGGTGATATTTTGTTTCGTCCATTTCTTTTTAACTCCTTAATTGATTGGATGAAATAATGATTCCCGTCCGTAACGATATCCAGCCAAACATCAGCTTCTCCACCGCAGCTGTAGCTCATTGCCACTCTACGGGCATCTGAAAGATCGATGCCCAGTTTTGACAATTGCTTCTTTGAACACAGCACTACGGTTTGATGAAGATGGCATTGAAGTTCTTCAAAAAGCTCTTCTACAGAAGAGTAATCTTCTATGAATCTTAAATGTGCCATAGCTCCGCCTAATCAATGGTGCATATCGGTTCAAGCTCCGAGATTTCCCACTGGTATTCTTCCAAAGAAATTCGACCACTGCTTACTTGTTCTTCGAGAGTGTCGACTTTTCGGTCGATCTCCGTCATTCCGGGAAAAGGCTGTGTCACTGGACCCGCCGGAATGAACATCGATTCTGTGACCTTTTCTTTGAACTCTTTCTTGCAGTGTATTCTTCAGACTTTCATCTGCCGGATAGTAAATGTCAACCACAACTTCGTTGACCGTGATGTGAAATGGCTTAAAAATGTCAATCCTTGCCAGTATATCGCCCTCTTTGTTCGTAACTATAGAAATGACATAACTGGAATTGGCAAGATTAGTAATGCAGTCCTCATCAATAGTAGACCAAAAGCAGTTCATAGTTGCGTGTGAATGCAGCCATGCTTTGATTTTTGATGTATCCTGATTCTTCACCACCATCTCGGTCAGAAATTGCCCTACTGATTGATCATCCAAAACAGTATTTGCACTGCTGCAGGTTTGTTTCAGAAGATGAATATCTTCGATCAAGAAAGCTTCGAATAATCCATCCTGATCTTTCAATTCGGAGACACTTCCCAGCCAGCTGATCTCACCTTTTGCCATTTCTACCCAGAGGCGCATCTTTTGATAAGCCTCTATGGATAGATATATTTTAGTTTTGTTCATGCTGCTTGTACCTCCGTTTGTCGTTGTTGTTCTCTTTGAATTCTTCGCCTTCCCATATGACACTGATAATCGCAATGGATACATTCGTCCAGAGAGGCGTTCTCCAAGCATACTTCGAATGCTTCATCGTAGAATGGACAGTTTCCATCTTCTCCGCCGCATTCGACACACGCAAATCCAGAATTATCATCCCGACAGTTCTCGTAATTTTTGCTGATTATCATCTTCGTAATCAGGATCCCAACGTTCGATTTTCAGATAAGGGGAGCTTGAATTATAGCTGTGCAGGAATTTGTGAATGATTTGTAATGCACCGAAGAGTTCGAACTCTGCAAGCATACGAATGACACCGTTGCCGATATTTCCCAAACAAGGCTTTCCATCAGAGATGTGAGGATGCTCATAGCCGTCGACTTCATGAGTGAGATTCTTAATGTCCAAATCACCCGTAGGCAGGTCGATCTTTAATTTCGAACTCACCTATATCATAAGTAGAACCATCATAGTTGATTGAAACTTCAGATGTTTTGGCAATAATCTTCTCGCCGTCGACTTTTATCGATTCATACAAGTTCTCGGTGAGACGATGAAGATATGTGAACTCTCTTTCAGCTTTCTTCTTCCATTGTCCTTTGGTTCCATTCAGAGCATTAAACGCCTGTGTGTCTGTTTCGATCTGCCGGCGAAGGTTTAGAAGCTGCCGTTCCAGCTTTTGTGATTCTTCTTCGTTTTCTTCGATCCGGTCTTTGTATTCGGAAACACGTTTTTCAATTGCTAATGATACAGCTTTCTTGAACTGCATTAATTGTGATTTCTCAGCAACTTCTTTTGCTTTGGGAATCAAGACTTGCAGCAATGTATTTACAATGGGTTCAAGCTCGTCGTTTGCCGAGAAGAGGAAATAAATAGTCGATCCGACAAGCCTTGTCAATATCAATCCTTCGTGCTCGTGATTATATGCCTTATCACATTTGAAGATTTCAGAAGAATGTTTTGTCCGGACACCAGCTATCGTTTCGAAATGAAAATCCTTTGATAAAACCGGATAGACAATGCTGACTTCATCATCGGGGAGTGATCTCAATTGCCCATCTTCTGCCGGAATAACATTGAAATCATCTTTCGGCCAGCATTTGCTTACTATATTCCAGATAAGTTGTTCCATAGATACGCTCCTTGAAATGAAAAAGGCGAACCTGACAGAGTCCGCCTTTCTGAATTCAATTGTTGCCGCCCTCAACCTTGGGAGCCAGTGTCACAACATCCCCGTCTTTTACCTGAGTCGAATCAAATACGATCTGGCCATTCAGCGTGCGCGTATAGCCGTGCTCGCCATAGCCGGTTTGTTTAATGACATCTGCGACTGTTGCACCTGAAGCAGCATCCACTTCCGTTGCCGCTTCGCCGAGTTTCAAAACTTTGATCTTCATGCAGAGTACTCCTTTGATATTGGTTGAAAAAGTTATTTGCCGCTTATCGCGACGATCATATGATCTTAATCTTATACCATAATTCAGATTAGTCCGCGCTCAGCGAACGATGTGAATGATTCGCCGGCAAATATGATGTGATCGTGGACAGGTATTCCGATAATCTTACCAGCTTCAACCAATTGCTTCGTGATAGCAATATCTTCTGCGCTTGGTTCCGGATTTCCGGAAGGATGGTTGTGGGCAATGAGGATTGCAGCAGAAGTGGCTACAATAGCGCCACGAAATACTTCGCGCGGATGAACGAGTGATGAATTCAGCAGGCCTTCGGTGATGACTTCGAATCCAAGAACCTTATTTACGCTATTGAGCCAGAAGGCAACGAAGCGTTCCCTGACTTGATCCTTAAACAGCGATTGATAATTTCTGAAAACATCTTCAGGGGATAAAATGGTGACGGAACGAGTATTGATAAATTCTGGGACGAGTTCGATAGATTCTTTGAATCGCCAGGTGATGGTGCGGATTGCATATTTCATAAGATCTCCGAGTTTGTGAATGATTCTCAGAGTTCTTATACCCGAAGATGGGACCCGCTTTTAAGCCTTACAGGAGATCCATCGAGTAGCTTCTACTTGAGAGACGACGGGGATCCAAACGGGTTGAGGGGGATGATTTTATAAAATTTTGGTTTCATTTTTTAAAGGCCTGTATATGGGCGATTTGGAATTATTTCCGAAAAAATTTTAGTGTCTCTTAGAGCTTCATCGGGATAGAAATTAACTATCAAAGGCAAGTATTTACTGCATTAAAGAAATGGAGACAGACCACGCCTTCACTATGCTGCAATGGATGAAGTATCACATTTACGCACGTGATTAAAACTCCAGAGTAAATCCAAAACTATTAGGTAGTATATTTAGATGGAAGGATGAAAGTGTTGATGGTTCTTTGTTATCGCGTGCAACAGTAGTTCCAACGCTTGTTCCGATTACTGCACCAAGGAAGACATCTGAGAGCCAATGCTCATCGTGATACACACGTGCAAGGGCTGTCATTCCAGCAAGAGAATATAGTCCTATAGATACCCCTACATTCTGAACTCGTTCAGATAAAACTGAAGTAAGAGTAAAAGCAACAGCTGAATGCCCGGAAGGGAGTGATAAATAATTGTCACTAAACTGTATCCCGTGGAACCGTGTATTCCCTTCATTCATATATGGACGGCTTCGTCCAAACATGTATTTGATAACGGTTGTTACTGCTCCAGTCCAAAAAAGGGATTCTATGAGCAATGTTCCTGTTTTCCGAAGTCCAGGAGAACTTGAGAAAAGTCCTGCACAATAGATGGATCCTGAAAGAAGAATTGCATTTCCTGTAGCACCGTATTGTTCCGTTGTGTTTAAGATGTCATCATTCAAGGAAGAATGGTTTCGTGCTGCAAGTGATCGAATCGACTGATCAGCAAAGAAAAGCGATGCAGTCGATCCGACAATTATCCCTGCAGTAATGAGTGATGATTCATTAGGATGAGTTGTTTCATGCAAACGAAGGAAAATACAATCAACAAACTCTTTGCCATCTGAATAAACAATGCTGGAAAGAGGGTTCGTCGACGTCGTGTCGAGTAGTTGGCTATTCTGGCTTTTTGAAGTACTAGAACTGACGGAACATATTAATAAGATAAAGATTGTTCGACGCATTCAATGAACATTTGTTATTAAAATGATTAATAAAAAAGATATATCAACAGCCATCAGAAATCACGGCTCAGATCATCGTTGCTTTATTCGTCTATATGGCGTTAACAAGTGATTCTGGTTCGTCCGTGCCGAGGCGAAATCGTTTGCCATTTTCAAGTATTATTTCCACTGCATGAAACCCAGAAACATTCCACAACCAATATCGACCGGGCATCCAGCGAATTCCCCATCCGGCGTACCAAGGATTTTCTACCTTCCGAACTTCTCGAATTTCTGAGAGCGGAATTTTCTTTCGGATGAGACCGACTCCAAAGGAACATATCAATACATTCTCTTTAATTTCTATGTTAAGTGAATAAAAGAGAGCTAGCACAGCAACAAAGACAATGACAAGCTCTGTTAAAACCAGTATGGGGATATTGCCAATATTCATTAATAGGGTGAGAAGAATAACGACTATCGCAACGGCAAGCAATACTATAATAACTAATCCAACCTGCGTGTGACGGTATTTCATACTTCCTCCTTCTGAATTCGAGAAACATGAGATTTGTAGTTTTTTGATATACCTCGTTTGCGAGAAATATGTCTTTTCTTCGAAATAAAATCAAGCATAGAGTTATTGAAAATAATCTTGTGTGTGTTTGTAATGAGCTTATTCACTTAAAATGTTTATAGAAAAAGTAAACTTCACAACCCGTTATCATACTGCAATGTTTTCTCTTTTTGTTTCTTTGCCGGTTGACCGAAATGATACATGATGCCGATATAAAATATTTGAGTGTCACGGTTCGTGATCGTGTTTTCGAGAAGCAGCGGAGTATCAAGGTTTATTTCTCTTTTGAGTGTTTTTAAAATGTCTGAGAATGTCATGACCAATGAGAACTTATCATCAAAAATATCCTGTCGTACTCCAAAATTCATCACAAAACTTGGTTTAAATTCTCCCTGCGGTGTTAGTCGCAAAGATCGATAGTTTGTATTCAATTGAAACATTGTCGCAGTTGCAAGATTCAGATTGCAATTGAGATTGCTGCTCCAAGAAACCGCTGATTTAGTCCCACTGAACCCAAGATTGGTTGCATCGATTTGTTCGTAGAATACATTCGAACCAAGATTCGCTGAGAATGTGTTTCCAATATTTCCAGAGAAAACCATTTCAAATCCGGCTGATTGATCCGAAGCGAGGTTTTCCTGAGTTGTCAATATTGTTGTGTCGTTCACAATGGATGTGACACGAGTAAATCCATTATATTTATAGCGATAAAATATACTTGGAATAACAGTTATATTATCATTTTGCCATTGCACACCGAATTCGACGGAATGAATAAATTCCGGTAATAGCTTTGGATTACCTGCACGGAGATTATGTGGATCTTGATATTCAGGAAATGGATTTAAGTCGTCTCCTTCAGGCCTGTTTGCACGTCGGCTGTAATTTAATTGCAATTCAAGCAGAGGATTAAGTTTGTAGGATAGATGCAGTGTTGGATAGAGTTCAAAGTAATTATTAGTAATGGTGGAATCACTTGATATCAAATTTGCATTAATGAACGACTGCTCCACTCTCAGTCCTCCTAGAAATGTGAGATCACTAATTCTATTTTCATACGTTGCATAAAACGCATGAATTGTTTCTTTGTATGTAAAGAGTGTCGTTTTTGTTGGGTCTATAAGAAGCTGTTGCTGAATCGGATCAACGTATGTTCCTAAATAATTCATATCTGTATTGTTAAAGTCACCTGCATAACCGGCATCGAATGATGACCGCTCGCTAAACTTATCTGTGTAATCGATAGTGAATTGCTTTTGATTCGCATATTGATAGAGGCGCATGTTATCGTATGTTGATGGGATTGTTGGAAATCGATAGGCATCGGTATAGTGGTCGTCTTCCTGCTCGGGTTGTTCGGAAACAGTAAATTCAGCCCGGAGTTTATGTTCATCACCACCAAAATCATACTGGAAGTATACATTTCCTCCATCTTCATTCTCATATTCCGGATCGTAGCGAAGGCGATCATAGATTTCTGTTGGAATGCCATTGAAATCCATGGTCGTTTCTGTTAATGTTCCGGTTCGCAAAAAGCTACGATGTCGGTAATGGCCTGAAATACCAAAATCATCCATTGCATCGAGATGATAATCCAGTCCAAGTGAAACAATATGCGAGACTGGGCGGGCATAGGTATTGCCATCTTCATTGTGGTAACCGGATAATCGTAAAGTTGTGGAATCAAATTGTGTCTGTCTGTCAGTTGTAAACATATTGCGTTCATCTTGTCGGAAACTGTAGCTTCCATAGATATTAAAAGTTCCAGGATTATAATTGAGGTTGATGCTTGCATTGTAACGGTCGTGGTTACCGGCGTTTGCACTCACGGTTCCATTTAATCCGGTGCCAACGTCTTTTTTCAAAACGATATTGATGATTCCTGATGTTCCATCGGGTTTGTATTTTGCAGAGGGATTAGTAATTACTTCGATTCGTTCGATGGAGTTTGCCGGCATTTGCTGCAATACTTCTGCTCTGTTTTTCCCCATCAAGGGTGAAGGCTTGCCATTGAGAAGAATGAGTACATTTTCTGAGCCGCGTAAGCTGACAGTACCGTCGATATCGACTTGAATAGAGGGAATGTTCTGTAATAAATCGCTTGCCGATCCTGTCTTGCTTAAAATATCCTGTTGAACATTATAAATCTTTCGATCAATCGAGTTGACGAATGTGGTCCGTTGTGAAGTCACTGTCACATCGCCAACACTTAAGGAAGTCTCTTTTAATGATATATTCCCGAAGGTGATGTTTCGGTGTTTGTTGTCAATCTTGAAATTTGCAGATTGTTTCTCTTCATATCCTAATATGCTGTATCTGATAAAGAATATTCCATCAGGAACAGTCACGATTTCAAATTTGCCCTTATTATCGGTAACAGATCCTGTGATAAGTGAACTATCCGCTTGATTCATGACAACAACATTGACGAATTCTAAAGGTTTCTTTGTCGATTCGATAATAACCGTTCCGGTGATGCTACCTTTAATGTGGTTTTGTGCAATAAGATAAGTTGAACATAGAATGAAGAGGAGAAGGAGATTGTGAGGTTTTATCATTAAATACGGTTGCTAATTTTAATGTATGTGGTGCGGGTATTGTTTCGCTCTGCGTGAATTCAAACATAAAATACGAAAATAAGATGAATAATTGATGAAAGACGGATGAATATGCGCTCACTTTTATTTACTCTTCAAAAATTATGTAAATTTGATGTATAATGAAATCCAAGCGCTTCATTGGCATGTAAATATAACCAAGGAATCAGATCATGGTCCACTTGAGTAGGAAATGGTTAATTTGTTTTTTTTCACTTTATAGCACATTCATACCATCGCATAGTTTTGCCAATGAGAATATCAAGGATTCTTCTCTCATTCCTATTACCACAGTCTTTTACGGAATGGATCGGAATTTCATTAGTTCGCTTTCCTATAATTATGGTCTTAATTACCTGTTGGCGGGAGCAGGAACATACGGAATTGTGAAGAGTGGAATCGATTGGAGTTGGTACCGAAATGCACAAGACCACAAATGGATTTCGCAAATAGGTTTTATGTCCGTAGGTGTTGGCCCGCTTGCATCGGTTGCTGTTCCTGTTGGATTATACATCTATGGAAGGTCAAACGAGAATTATAAATTGCAAGTAACCGGGCTTGCAGTGGGGCAAGCAGCTATCCTTGCAGCTCTTACGACATCGGTACTCAAAGCATTCACCGGAAGAGTACCGCCGGACAATGAAACCAATATGAATGATTACAGCGGAGATTTCAGATTTGGTCTTCTCCGAGGTGGTATCTATGAAGGTTGGCCAAGTAGCCATACAGCCACCGCATTTGCAATGGCAACAACGCTCATGGAATTATATCCTGAGAATACCACAATCAAATATTGCGGGTGGGTGTATGCATCGTTAATAGGATTAGGGGTATCGACAAATATTCATTGGTTCTCAGATGCAGTGGCAGGGGCACTTATTGGCTATGCAATCGGTACAGTAGTTGGAAATGATTTTAGAAATCTTCTGAATCACACCGATACAGATAAACCGTATGGATTCTATATCACTCCAACAGGATTTTTGTTTGCATATCACTTTTAAGGATTTTCTCGCTCAGCAGTTATCACTTATGCGATGAGTGATGCCACCACAAAAAGTTATAGAACTGATTCCACATTTTGTCCCTTCATTTGCAAGGACATGGGAACTGACTCGTTTCCTATATTTCCCGAAAAGAAAGCTTGCCGTAATATCATGATTTACTTACTTTTCAATGCACTGATGAGAGGATTTCTCATATTATGACCATTCGCGAAGTGTCAACGGCTCATGGACTGAAGCAATTTGTATCGTTCCAGTATGCTTTATACCACGGTAATAAATACTGGGTACCGCCGCCTTATTCGGATGAAGTCAATTCACTACGAAAAGATAAAAACCCCGCCTTTGAATTTTGTGATGCAAAATATTGGATTGCCGAAAAAGATGATAAAATCGTTGGCCGTATCGCAGGGATTATCAATAAACGGTACAATGAAAAATGGAATACTAAGATAGCACGCTTTGGTTGGTTTGATTTTATTGACGATAAGGAAGTCTCATCGGCATTAGTAGATACAGTAGAACAATGGGCTAAAATAAATAGGATGGCTTCTCTCCATGGTCCTTTGGGTTTTACCGATATGGACAGTGAAGGAGCACTCGTGGAGGGATTTGAAGAAGTCAGCACTCTCGGCGCGTTATATAATTATCCCTATTATCCAAAGCATATCGAACAGGCTGGTTTTGTTAAAGATGCAGACTGGATTGAGTATGAAGTGATTATGCCTAACGTTGTGAATGAAGAAATTCGTAGAATTGCTGATATCGCTCTGAAAAGAAATAACCTAAAAGTTCTCCGAGTCAGGAAAGCAAAGGAACTCCTTCCGTATGGGAAAGAAATATTTCGGCTTCTCAATGAAGCATATAAAGATCTGTATGGTTTCGTTGAGTTATCGGATAGACAAATTGATTTGTATATAAAACAGTATTTTGGTTTTATTCTTCCCGAATACGTACCAATTGTCCTGGATAGCCATGGTGCTGTTGTTGCGTTTGGGATCACTATGCCGTCGATGTCACGCGCTTTTCAAAAGAATAGAGGTCGCTTATTCCCGTTTGGATTTATTCATGTCCTGCGAGCCTTGAAGCATAACACAAAAGCCGACCTGTATCTTACCGCGGTTCGGCCGGATTTGCAGAACAAGGGAGTGAATGCTATACTGATGCACGAAGTCGATAAAACTTTTGTCAAAAACCATATTGAAAAAGTAGAGACAAACAGAGAATTGGAGACAAATTCAAAAGTTCAGGCGCAGTGGAAATTTTTTACTAAACGCCAGCACAAGCGAAGGCGATGTTACAAAAAAGTTCTAGAATGATACACACAGCTCAGTCAGTTCTTGATGGTTGCTTTCTCTTTGAAGAAATGCAAATAAATAGAATTAGTAATTCCAACATTTCATTCCATAAATTATCATGAGGAAGAAGGAGGGTTCAATGAAACGTTTCTTTTATTTGACTACTGCGATCGTTATAGTGGCTGGACTTTTGATTTGTGTTCAAGCGCAAACTTTTAAAGTCCAAAAATTCAGAATTGGTGGCGATGGAGGAACCGATTATCTCACAGCAGAACCCGGAACCGGCAGAGTATTCGTCTCTCGGGGTTCTCACGTAATGGTTCTCGATGGTAACAAAGGCACCATCATCGGAGATATTCCCGAAACGCCTGGAACACATGGAATTGCATTGGCGCCGGCTGCCAACCATGGATTCACAACGAACCGCGGTGATTCCACGGTATCAATGTTCGACTTGAAAACACTTGCAGTAGTGAAAAAAATTAAGATACCGGTCGGAGGATTGGATGGTATTATGTATGATGATTTTACAAACCGCATTATCCTGACCAATCATAGCAAACCAGGCACAGCAACCGCTTTAGATCCTGAGACCGGAGCAATCACCGGACAGGCCGAGCTAGAAGATAATTCACCGGAAGGTGCTGCCAGTGATGGCAAAGGCAAACTGTTCGTTAATA
The DNA here is from genome assembly GCA_963833465.1 of Ignavibacteriota bacterium. GTDB lineage: Bacteria > Bacteroidota > Ignavibacteria > UBA10030 > UBA10030 > Fen-1298. The sequence goes on from CAWHXW010000003.1 coordinate 1,120,449, forward strand.
ATGAACGAAAGAACACCATTCAAGTAATCGATGCAAAAGAGATGAAGGTGCTTGCTTCTTGGCCGCTTGACCCGTGTGACGGACCGACCGGCATTGCTTATGATCGTTCAACTGACCGGATTTTTACAGGATGCGGCAAAACATCTGCTGTACTCGATGCGACTACAGGAAAAATCGTCGCGACGATTAAAAATGGCGATGGTGTAGATGCTTTGGGCTGGGATCCAACCGAGAAACTTATCTATATTCCGGCAGGCAGAGATAGTAGCGTGACGATTGTTCATGAAGATTCCCCTGATAAGTACAGTATCGTGGCGACAGTGACAACGGCAACTGGAGCGAAAACGATTTCGGTTGATACAGTTAATCACATAGCATATCTATTTCAGCCGACCTATGGGCCTCCGCCGCCTGATGCAAAGCCGGAACCTTCTGGTCGCCGTCCGCGAGGACCTGTAATTAGTGCATTTTTATATGTCATCACTCATTGACATTTTATAGAAGATATTTTGGACTGAAAGAGCCGGTGAAATGCCGGCTTTTTTTTATGCGCAAAAAAAGGAATTGGAAATATTGAATGTTCCTAAAATATTCCTGCCTATACCCCGATGGGCTAATTAGTCTCCTTAAACGCTTGGCATTTGATAGTGTGTCGGGGCTATTGTGCTTTCTTAAGTGTATTCACCATACTATTGTAATCATGTCTATGTGTCGTAAATTTATTATATGGCTTTATCATTACTGATGATGTATTCATTGATAGAAAAGTGGAAGAGCGTCTTATCATATTTCAATTTCCTGAGTATGTCGGTTATGCTTCAAGAACAAAGCGAGTTATCTCATTTATATTTTGAACTATAGGTCTATCTTGTGATAACGAGTAAGTGTTTTCAATTATAAATTCCATATATTTCATTATAAGAAAAGGAATGATATCTATCGCTCTTTTTCCAAATACGAGCTTGAGTTTTTAGCATTAGTGTAGATGGCGTTAACGCTTTTAATCGAACAGGTTAGTATCTTATCATAGTTGATGTTCTGACTCTGTTTAATATTTACTTCTAAGAATTGATGAATAATATGCTGAGAAATACATGATAAAAAGAAGTTTGTTTTTTTTGTTTCAATCTATTTGTTTTTGGGAAATGTCTAATGGTTTAGTATCTGCACAATCGAATAGCTGGCAATACATTTTTCCGAAGCCGGACGCCAAGAATGTTGCTGTTCAAACAACACTTCTCTTTCGGCCCACTCAAAATCTTTCAAGCAGATTCGACCCGAGCATCATTCGCATTTCAGTGCAAGGCGAAAAAAGTGATTCCCATGAAGGGCAAATTATTTTATCAGACGATAACAAGACTATTATCTTCAAATCGGATCGTCCATTCTTAACAAGTGAAAACGTTTTAGTAAAAGTCAACGCAGAGGCATTAGACATTTCTCCGATAGAATATCGATTCACAATATCGGAAATCTCTGAATATAATCCTAGTATTTGGGCGGGCACATTAGATGATGTACGAATGGCAAAAAGCGAATCTAAACTACAAACCTATGGAACAACGACCGTTATTAATGGAGTAGCTGTACCAAGCGATTATCCGCAAATGACGGTAAATATTTCCAAGGTAACTGCAAATGGGAAGATATTTATTTCAAATTGGGGAGGCACAGCTTACATGATGATTCTTGAGAACGATGGCACTCCATATTTTTACAAACGACTTGCCGGGTATGATCAAGCACGCGACTTTAAGGTTCAGCCAACGGGAACAATGACACTTAGGATGTATGGAAATCTGAATTGTTTTGTTGAAATCGATTCGCAATATAATTTTATAGATACTCTTCGATGCAGCTCTAATTATGGAACTGATGAGCACGAATGTCAATTATTACCCGACCACCATTGTTTTCTTATTGGATTAGCTTACCGTCAGGTTGACATGAGCAAGTTAGTGAGCGGTGGCAGTACGAACGCTACTATCATCGAAAATAATTTGCAAGAGTTAGATAAAAATCACAATGTAGTTTTTGAATGGCGCTCGATGGATAATTTTAATATCGTAGATGCGGTACATGAAAACCTTACGGCAGCGACGATTGATTATGTTCATATGAACTCAATTGCAGTTGATTACGACAGCAATATCGTGATATCATCAAGACATCTAAGCGAAGTGACGAAAATCGATCGTAAGATGGGAAACATTATTTGGAGGCTAGGAGGCCAGCATAACCAGTTTACGTTTGTAAATGATCCATCGCCTACCGGTGATCAATACGGCATATCTTACCAGCACGATGCCCGTCCGGTTCCCGGTGTACCTAATCACTACACAATGTTTGATGACGGCAATTTTCATAGCCCGTCGTTCTCGCGTGTCGTTGAGTATGAACTCGATACAGTTGCAAAAACAGCGACTTTGATCTGGCAGTACCGCCATAATCCGGACTACTATTCATTTTATATGGGAAATGCTCAGAGACTGCCGAACGGCAATACGTTCATCGACTGGGCAGATAATACACTTCCTAAAGCTTATGAAGTAACACATTCAGGCGAAACAGTTTATTCTGCTAATTTTGTACAAAGTATGCCATGCTATCGTGCTTTCCGTTTTGACTGGGAAAGTGTTGTAAAGGTTCCATATTTAGTAGTTGAGTCATATACGAATAAAGTTTCGTTAATATTCAACAAGTTTGGAGATAAAAACGTTGAGAAATATATTATCTACGGAGGACTTTCGCCTCATCCTCAAACACCGCTCGATAGTACCTCAAATACATGGATAGATTTAACAAATTTAACGAGCAATAAATATTATTATTTCCGGGTTACTGCAAGAGATTCCAATGGTGTTGAAAGTCAATTCTCAAACGAAGAAAACACGTTCGTTCATATGGTGAAACCAGGAGACAATCTCGTTCTCAACGGTGATTTCTCAACGAACATCGCCAACTGGCAGTTGTATACTACAAACGGTGCGAATGCCACAAATAGATTTATGGTCCCCGGTGAGATGGGAATTTTTATTAAAAACGGAGGGACTGAAAGATCAAATGTTCAAATTTATCAGACAGGAATTCCATTAGAAAACGGAAACTCGTATACTTTCGAATTTGATGCTCATGCAACTAAAAGCTGTATTATCGCTGCAGATGTTGAGCAAAGCAGCGGTTCTTATACTAATTATAGCCGCACCAGTACTCTTTCTTTAACCACTGCAAATGTTCATAAATCTTATCATTTTACAATGAACAACCCAGATGATGGAAATGCCAGAGTTATATTTTATATGGGCTCGATTGTAGATACGATTTATATAGATAATATATCACTTAAAGAAGATGTTGCTAATGGAGTGAAAGATGCCGTTAGTATACCGGATCAATTCAAACTCGAACAAAATTATCCAAATCCATTTAATCCAATAACAACATTCCGTTTCCAATTGCCGGGAGACAATACTCATTATTCTGTTTCTCTTACAATCTTTGATATTCTAGGTAGAAAAATTGCGACATTGATGAATGAAGAAAAATCCTCAGGACTATATACTGCTCAATGGAATGCCGCAGGTTGTGCAAGCGGTATTTATTATTGTAAGTTTGCGGCACGCAATCTTGCCGGAGCTCAAGATTTTCATATGGTTAGAAAAGTTTTATTGCTAAAATAATCAGAGGACTTATGAAAAAAATAATCATATTAATTATTGTTATTCTGTTTAATAGTATTATCCTGGTAGCTTCGCTTAAAGATTATCAATTTATTTCTCCAACACCAGGCTCTGATTTCAACACACGTGAATCAAGGATTATTATCCGGGAAGGTTCTTTTATGGATCCGTCCTGTGTAAATAATTCCGAAGCTATTCAGGTAACTGGTTCAAAAAGCGGTAAAATATCGGGTGTAATTGTCCTATCGTCGGATAAACAAACAATGATATTTAAACCTTCCAATAAATTTGAACCGGATGAGACAGTGACTGTGCATATTTCCAATAGACTTTTAAGATCGAATGGCAGCGCTTTGCCATCAGTGGAATTATCATTTAAAATAGCACCATTTGCCGAAACGCCTAATCCCTATGATTATATTAATACTATCGCTCTGGACTTTGGCATTACCAAAAGCTCACTGACAAAAATCGCAGCAAATCCTCTTCCAACGAACTATCCTAATGTTACTGTTAATACATATGATACTGCCAAGGTCGGCGATGGCTATATTTTTATGTCGATTTTCTCAACGGTACCGGGAATCGGATATTACATCATGATGCTCAACAACGATGGGACGCCATTTTATTATAAAGAATTCAAGAATCATGCATATGATTTCAAAATTCAGCCTAATGGATTAATGAGTTATGGGAAGACTCTGCAAGATCATCCATATGGTGGCGGTGGAGATGTCATCTGGATGATCATGGACAGCAGTTTTACTGAAATTGACAGCGTTCAAATGGGCAATGGATACCTGGCGGAATGTCACGATTTCAAGATGCTACCCAACGGCCACTATTTATTGTTCGGATATTATTTGGTGCCGTTTGATATGAGCCAAGTGGTAGCCGGTGGTTATCCCAATGCCCTGGTAACCGGCGGCGTCATTCAGGAATTAGACCAGGATAAAAATGTGATCTTTCAATGGCGCACGTGGGACCATTACGATTTAAAGACATTCTCTTATAATCCGACTACAGTTACTCAATCGATAGTGAATGAATTTCATTTTAATGCGATTGAATTCGATAATGATGAAAACATAATAATTTCAACGCCCACATGGTCAAAAAAAATTAATCGTCAAACCGGCGATATCATGTGGCATCTTGGCGGAAACGAAAATCAATTTTCTTTCACGAATATTGATAGCACCACAGGAATCGATTATATCACCGGGCATACCTTTCATCGTATCCAGAATGGGAACATTTTACTATTTGATAATGGTAATTTTGCTCCATCTAAATCAGCAATGGCGCATGAGTTTTCATTAGATGAGGTTAACAAACAAGCAGAATTAAAATGGAGTTATATTCCTAAAAACTCTATTCTTTCCATGTCTATGGGAAGCGCTCAGCGACTATCAAATGGAAACACTGCTATTGGCTGGGGATCGGGTAGTATTGGAGCGACTATAGGTCCGGCTTTTACGGAAGTGGATCAAGCTGGAAATGTTGTCTATCAATTATCGTTTGCGAAGTCCGGTGTTACAAGCTATCGTGCTTTTCGATTTCCATTTACCAAAGGCGCACCCAGCGCTGTCGTTATGCGGAACGAAGTATTAGCAGGGAATACCTATAATTTCAATGACAGTCCAAATGCGAACACCGGTATTAGTATTCAGATTAATAGCTATGACGGTAGTAATTACAATAACATCATTGTAACTAAATACAATTATGCATCGCTTAATCCGCAGTTCTTCGGCAAAGCTCCCATAGCAAATCCTGGACGAATCGTGATCTCAAAAAACAGCATCAATTCTCTGGATATCGATGTAACTTTTGATTTGAATGTATGGAGTGTTATTAATCCTGAAATCACCAGCATCTATTATCGTGAATTTGAAGGGAATGGGTTATTTGAAAAATTACCCACGAACTACAATTCAGTGACGAAAACTCTTACCGCTAATGTGAAAGGCATCGGTGAATTCATTCTTGCCCGACCGGATCTTGAATCACTGGCTTTGACGCCATTGCCCAATGCTCCTCAGGATTCTAGGTACCTGTTAACTACAAATTGCCGGTTACGATAAGCTGGAGTCCGGTCGGCTATGCAGAAACTTATCATTTTCAGCTTGCTTCCGATGATAAGTTCGGCAGCATACGCGCAGATGTGAACAATCTGACCAATGCCTTCTATACTTTGGATACTCTAGAAAAGGATGTTCATTATTACTGGCGTGTAAAAGCCCTGAATGATTCAGGCGAAAGTTCCTGGACAGCTACCCATATGTTTACGGCTATAGCACCGTTCATAACCGTCACCAAACCCAATGGCGGCGAACTATGGCAGCGTGGTTTGAGCTATTTCATTCAATGGAATGATAATATAGTCGAAGATGTTGTCATTCAGCTATATAAAGGCGACAAACTCTCCACAACTATTGCATCGACCTCTAATCATAGGGCTTACAAATGGTATATTAGCACCACCTTTGCTATCGGCTCAGATTATTCAATTAAAATAAAAAGCAAGACAGACACACTGTTCGATATAAGTGATAAATATTTTGCTGTCATCGACACAACCAACACCTTTGTGAAAAATGAATCTTCAGTTGTAAAAGATTATGCGCTTTACCAAAATTATCCCAATCCCTTTAATCCAACGACAACAATTTACTTTGCTCTACCATCACAATCATTTGTATCACTAAAAGTATTCGATATGTTAGGAAGAAAAGTGGCAACCCTTGTCTCTGAAAATATGTCGGCTGGAAGTTATACAAGACAATGGAATGCGACAAATATATCAAGTGGTATTTATTTTTATCGGTTGCAGGCTGGCTCATTCACTGAAACAAAAAAACTTGTTTTATTGCGATGAAGCAGTTGCACTTGCCCCTCGTCGTTATATCTGAAGGTTATCTATGTATACTGATATTATTAACGATACGGACGTTTTTTAATGGGGAAAGGAGCAATAATAGGATATGGTTTCATAGTTAGTGTCTAATTTTAACTAAAAATTATCTACTATCTCAAAGTTCTGACCTAAAAAAGAAAATCCTCACTGGTTCACATCAATGAGGATTCTTCCTATTACTAAGTAGCGAGAGGAAAGTCAAATTGTTACAGCTCTAAAAAAATAACAGCCCCAACTTTTCTGCTGGGGCTATTATTAATTCTTCACTGCATGTGAAAGGTATCATTTTGCTATTTCAAAAACATCATCTTTGCTGATTTACTTAGACTGTTTCCATCTTTGATCGATGATATTGTCACTCTGTAAATGTAGACTCCGGAAGAAACTATACTTCCATGATTATTTGTGCCATTCCAAACAATATTTTGAGATCCTGTTGATTGTTCACTGAAGGTAAATGATTTTACTAATCTTCCCTGAATATCATAAATCGATACGTCAACAGATGATTTCTCGGGTAAGATATATGAAATTGTTGTTGCGGGATTAAATGGATTTGGATAATTCTGACAGAGTTCAAAATATTTTGGTGTACTGCTTTCTTGACTGACAACACCTGTTGTCTTCCCCTGTTCGACATCTATTAATTCAATACCATTACCAGTTCCAAGATTCCTGGTATATTTTTTATCTGATGCATTATTCCAGTGTTCATGAACACCAAGGCTATAAATATGGACACCTGTACTATCTGGATCATATTTAATACCTGCTGGCCAATTCGTCGAATCTGCTGCTTGATGAAGGTAATCATCGGCACCTCGCATTTGCACAAATGCATATTTCCCTGTAATGCGGGCAACGGTGAATTCCGATCTTAAAAAATCATAACCGACGGATTCTATTGCTACGTTGTCGAGTGATGCGAAAACAGAAGATGAATAAGTATTATTGAAGGGTGTTATCTTCCATTTGAGCGGTTTGTCTTGCTCATAATCAGTGCCCCATAAAGCATCCATTAAGAAAATAAGATTTTTCTTTCTCAGAAGAGCATGTGTCATTAAATCTACCTGGATTCTGTATAATCCATATCCAAGACGCGAGGTATCGCCATAATCCATCTCCATCGGACAGGGCAATCCGTTGTGAAGATGCATTGCATCTTCACGCGTTTGAGATCCAAAATGATTTTTTGCAAACATAGTCATTCCAGCCCGCATATGTCCCTTTAATTGAGGGATATTAAGCATGTATTCGGCATCTTCATAAATGGTATACAGCGAATCATACCATACTTTTTTAAGAGTGTCTGCAGGATTCACCGGTGGATAGGAAGCATTCGGATGTAAAATCCTCCCTAAGTCAGAATAATAAATCTTTGCAGTTGAGCTTGGTTTCACCTGCTCTCTGCCTAAACTAGCATAATTATCATGACCCAAATAATGAATATTAGGATATTTAGGATGCCATTGATCATACCATTCCTTGTAGATATTTCGTATCGGATCACCAATGTAAATATCGGTTTGTGCAACGTGAACAATATCGACCAGCTGGTGTAACACAGAAAGCACCATGGCCGGAGATGTTTCGGACATCCCGTACCAGCTACCATTCACTTTTGACAAATCGGTCGGATTATAATTACCAGCCCATGCACTACATTCATTTATCTTGATAAATATTTTTTCTCCTGCAACATAATTCACCGCTCCCTTTCCTCTCGTTTGATTGTGATATTGGAATATTGCCAGCCAAGCAGCGCTATCGCTTTTTTGACCGGTCAGGCTATCAATTGCTGCCGAGACCATGCTGTCAATGGTCGATTGATTATTGTTTTCAGCACTCCACCAGGCGTGATTGAGTAAAGTGGGATTACAATTTTGATTAACTGCATTCGGATTATGAATCCACACAACTCTTCCTTCCTTCCCTGGCATTCCCTTTGCGATTCCGATTGGTTCGTTTGCAGTGACGGGTGCATCACCAGTCAACACTACTTCCTTGTAGAGGAACCCATTCTCGAATAGTACAAATCCACTTATACCAAAAACCAGAAAGGAACCAAGGAAAAATACTGGAAACCATCTGATTGATTTTTTCGATCTGAAAAAAGCAATACTCGATAATCCAAGCATTGCGAGATAGCCGATAAACCCGGATGCAATAGGCATGGCGGCACGTACACAGGGATAGTGGAGGCGGCTGGGTTTTGGTATTACCCTAATGAGTACCCAAACCATCGCTGCTATACCAATAAGTGGAAATAATAATCTCGAAAAAACATTAACCTTTTTAAAACCAAGGAACCTCCCCGTCTTGGGACAGAATTGCAAATATTTCTTTATAAAATTTTTCATAAGTATCCTTACAGATTGTGGAATCTACTTTATTTATGGTGAGTTAGTTAAATCTATAATATTATAAAGCCCTTCAAAAACCATTTTAAAGCATTATTAAGAATAAATAGTATACAAATATTTTTTCGGAATGAATAGTGTTTTTGTTGACCTGCCCCTAAAAGAGTGATCCATAACAAACTTTTTGCTAAGTTAATATTAAAATACTTATGTGGAACAATTCATAGGATCCGGAAAATATCATTGATTATCACAGTCTATGTTAGAACGAAAGAGAATTTATAATGGATACTAAAATAATAAAAAAATATATGCTTCTATTCTTACTTCTTAACTCCATCGCCATCGCTCAGTCACCTATACCGCCTGGAGCAAAATTGATTAAATTAACGAACGGATTGACACAACCTGAAGGTCCACTTTGGAAAGACAGCGTTTTACTTTTCAGCGATATAGCGGCTAATCTCATTTACAAATGGTCGCCAGCCGATAGTACGTTAAAACCATATCTCCAGCCATCATATAATTCAAATGGTTTGACTCTTGATAGGCAGGGTCGGTTAATTTTCACGCAAATGGGACTGCGTCGCGTTTCCCGTCAGGAAACCAATGGTACAATCACTCCCCTCACATCGACTTTCAGAGGGAAAAGATATAATAGTCCGAATGATATCGTTGTGAAATCCGATGGAGCGATTTTTTTCACGGATCCAGATTACAACGTTCCCTCTGGCCAAACGGTCGAGCTTCCATTCAAAGGAATATATCGAATCGGTACTGCCGGTGTGGTGACACTGTTGGACAGTACTTTTGACAAACCGAATGGGATTTGCTTTTCACCTGACGAGAAAATATTGTATGTGGATAACACGCCTGAGGGAGAAATTTATGCATGGGATGTTGAAAACGATTCCGTTTTGACTAACAAGAGATTGTTTTATACGGTCAGTAGTGATGGGGTCGATGGAATGAAAGTCGACACGACTGGAAATATCTATTGTACAAGTTCAGATGGAATATGGATCATTTCTCCAGAAGGAATAAAGCTGGGTCAAATCAACATGACGAGTGGAGCTTCCAATTGTGCATGGGGAGATGCCGATAGAAAAACATTATACATCACTGGAACCTATGGTAACAATCTCTATAAGATCCGCCTTGCCTCGTCGACGGGAGTCATTGATGAAGATGCTGTGTTGCCGGCAGATTTTCATTTATATCCGAATTTTCCAAATCCATTTAATCCTACAACAGTTATAAGTTATCAGTTGTCGGTGACGAGTTACATTGAATTGAAAGTATTCGATATGCTTGGCCGGGAAGTGGCAACATTGGTGGATGGAATGAAAGATGCAGGCTACTATACATCGACGTTTGATGGTTCCAGGTTTTCCAGCGGTGTATACTTTGTCCAAATAATAGCACTTCCGCAGGACGGCTCTCAATCAATTACTAAGACGATCAAGATGTTGATGATGAAATAAGTAGTTGATTAGTTATTTGAAATAGAAATATTAATACAGAAGCCTCGTTGCGAGTGTCAGCAGGGCTTATGCATTTCACAGATACGTAAAAAATCGGCAACCATCGCCACTTTCTGATGCTATCTGGTTCTTGCATAGAAATAAAAAGTCTCATCGATGACGGGGCTTGATAGCTACTATACATAGTTAAGCAAATATATTGATTTATTATTGTAGCAATTCAGTCGTTCGATGACTTTCGGGTTGTTCCACCAACATTACCCGACGAAGAGCGCCTTTCTCAACCCAATAAATCGACTTCCCCTCAAAATCGTTCATTTCAACTTTAAAACAATCGACTTGTTGTTTATATCCTTCACCGATCACTTTTAGGGTCAAAGGAATTAGTGTGTTAGTCTGAGGATTCAATGATGTAAAAATAAACTGTGTCCCTTTTTCTAAATGAAGCATTCGAATGAGGATAGGAACTTGTGAGAAATCGACGACTGGTTTTGTAGAGCTGATAGTGTCTATAATCACACGGTTATAAGGTATCATCACAGTTGTGATTCTGAGTTTATCGCTTTCATAAAAACACTTTGTTTCCATCATAATTTGGTTATTAACAATGATTTTTCCTGTTGATTGTTTAGGACGCATATCTAAATTCATAATTCCGCAGATCGTTTTTGTAAAGCCAGGAGAAATCATATTTATGTAAGCTTCAATAATTGTGTCTCTTTTCATTATCGAAACTTGATATAGTCCATCTCCTTGGTTACTGGTTGATCGGTATGTCAACACTTCTGGTTGGGGAGGAATCCATTGAGTGTTATATACAACAGGATCATTCCCAAACGCAAAAGTTGCAAATACTATGGTGACTGTAACTACAGATAAAAGATGTTTCATCGCACTCTCCTTTGTAGATTTATTAGAAAAGATACTTATGTTTTTTTAGTGCTGTTCAAAAGACTGTTTGAAATACTCACAGGTCACCCGTCCTTCGTCGGGTGATAAAATATGCAACCCAAAAACCAATGCCAAGAGTGCCATAGACAAGTGTAGCATTTGGTGAACATAAAACGATCCAGTGGAATCCACTCTGGTCATATACAAATGAAAAGGTAGCACAAGAAAAAAAGATAGCGAATCCCATCAAGTAAGAACGTAGTTTCAATAATCTCCGCGTCTTTATCAAGGATTTCATCTCGTCATCTTTGTTCAGTCGTTGAGGAAAAGAGTTCGGAATGGGATTTTGGGCAAATTGTTTTACGTGTTGTTGAAAGTCAGGATTCTTTTGTAAATACTCCTCCACCAAAAGCTTTGTATCCTGGCTGCATTCTTCGGAGTAATAAAGCGGGAGCAGGTCAGTAATGACATCTCTTGTGATATTCATAATATTTCTCCTCGTTGTGTCGCTATAATTGAATGAACCTTTGTTCGTGCTCTAAAGACTTTGACCTTCACGGTAGAGACTGGAAGGCCGGTTGCTCTGGCTATTTCCTCATAGCTCAATTCATCTTCTGCACGCATAATAAGCACCGTCCGATCGATTTCTTGGAGGGTCTGAAGCGCCTTTAACACTTCTTCGAGTTCAGAACGGTCTTCAGTAACTTTATCAGGCCGCGCTACTGTATCTCGTATCTCTTCATTAAGTGGCGCTAGTCTCTTCTTCCTTCGTTTGTTTTGAAGATATAAATTCCGAGCAATGGTAAAGAGGTATCCTTTTACAGATTCAACGCGGGTTTCTGTTGTTGATGTCCAAATACGAACAAAAGTCTCTGAGGTTATATCCTTCGCCTCATCCGCATCTCCCGTCAATCTATATGAGAAGCGGTAAACATCTTTTACGTGCAGGTTGTAGAGCGTGTGGAAATTTATTAATTCCTGATCCATATATATAATATCCATGAAACCAATGAAAGTTACATCCATAATAAAATATTTTCACTTTTTATTAGGGTGAGCAAAGGCAACAACCAGAAAGGTGTTAATCATAAGCACTTCCCCTTTAGTTCTACGACTAACACGCATATCTTCTGTGCAACATCGGTCTTCATCTGTGCTTACCTCCAGAATAAATTATTATCAAAATCCTGATGAATATATTTCTCCAACTACTAGTTATCTCCTTCTAATGAATAGACTATACATCAGTTCTTATACCACTAAAAATTATGGAATAAGAATATATGAAAGGAGATACCTATGAGCGAACAAGAATATGAAGATCTGTGGCATTACAGTGAACAATTCACGAGAGACAAACTCCAAAGATCAGAGTTGGTTACAATGGCTTGGAAGGAAGGACAACGACTTGGAAGTCGTAAAACGATGGGCTTAATGAAATCAATGATGCACTTCCGTTCCAAAGAACTAAACAGACGTTCAGCATTTCCTGCAAAAGAAATGGGCAAACGAACCATTGACGCGTGGAACCACGAGCGTGTGTATATTGACAAGCCAGTGAATCAGGATGCCGCTCCTATAGCGCTTGCAGAGTTTCTGCTTCCAGTGAAGATTACGCCATTGGACTTCACGATTACAAATGATTTCTTGAGTTCGTTGAGTGACAATGAAAAGAACATTCTGAACGATCTCTCAGCCGGATACAATCTGAAAGAAATATCTAAACGCAATCATCTTCAACAATCCCACCTCGCAACCCTCCGACAAAGTCTTCAACAAAAAGCTGTCGCATATCTGTGACGGTGGAGAGGAGTGCGTGAGCACTTCTCTTTATCATCTTGTCATAGTCTTAGGGAATTGATGATGATGACAAAGTAGATCTTGTCATCTTATCATTTTGTCACAAATCTTGTCATTGACAAAGTGACAAAATCCATATTGTCATCACGCCATCACCTAAGGGAATTGATGATGATGACAAAGTAGATCTTGTCATCTTATCATTTTGTCACAAATCTTGTCATTGACAAAGTGACAAAATACGATATTGTCATCTTGTCAAACTCTATAGAATGATGATGAAAAGACAATATGGGACTCCGGTGATCAGAAAATGAGCCTCCAACTTTAACACCTTACAGGAGTTTCAGGAGTAGCTTCTACTTCGATATACCCGAGGAATCAATCTAAACCGAAGGGCGAAGTGGTTTCGGCAGAATTTTTTCTGGAATTTTATTTGTTCCTATTGGGCAAATCGAATTCTAAAATTTTTATTTTGGGTTTAGAAAAGGGTTGCTTTGGGCGAGTTGACAATTACTCTGGCGATTTGTAAGTTGAAAGTGCGTTGCTGCCTCGCTAAAGTATGCAACGCAATTGTAACGTATCCGGTCTCCCCGGCTGGATATAAAGCCTCCCTAAACGTCTGGCGTCTGGTAGTGCGTCAGGCGTTTTTTATTTTTGTTGTGAATAATCCCAGAGTTATATAAATTGAATCATACCCGTTGTTAACTTAAAGGAATCCATATGAAGAAATGGATTATGGTGTTTTCTATTTTGAAAATTATCGGTGCGGAGCCATCCGTTATACAGTACTTGCGAGTATAAAAAAATTATTGCGTTGAGGGCTTGATTTTGTGTAGAAGAAGATACATATTTATCGCAAGCGAGGTAAGTAAGGAAGCTGCGGATTTCATTTTCACCCATTTCGATGGGATGGCGTTTATGGTGAAAAAGGATAAAGCGTTTAATCCATTGCAAGTAAGCATTTTCAGTGCGGATACTAAGATGTTTGAGGCGAGCTGTATCGCGCGCCTGATCCAACAACTTTTGTGCCATAGTAGCTCCTCCATATCTCTGAGAAGGATAAACAATTTTTTATCAAAAATCTATAATTCATGCCCAATATGCATGATATATAGAATTATTCTATCTAATTACTAGTTAGGCAGCATTTGTACTGTCCGACTAAAACATTCACAAAAACACTTTAATAGGAGAAACTATGAAAATCAAAACTCTACTCATATACTTGTCCATTATCGTCCTGCTTATGATTGATGGTTGCAAGAAAAATGATAATCCCGTGGATAATGGTGGTGCTGTCCAAGCAACAGAACTAATGCCTCTCAAGATTGGAAACCAGTGGACTTATCGTAACATTTCTTACGACACTTCGGGCAATGTCCAGCATATTGATACATCTATGTTTAAGATCGTCCGTGACACAACAATTCAAAGTGAGAAATGGTATTTCATTGGACGAGATTCTACTGCAATTGAGTTATTGACTAACCGTTCTGACGGGCTATGGTATATGAGGGTCAGTATAGCACCGCAAGCGGCAATTCTATTTGCTAAGTATCCTGCCAATGTCAACGACACTTGGCTTTGCGCGGATAGCAGTACTGCGAAACTTTCGGCTAAGGATGTCAACGTGAGCGTTCCGAAAGGCACTTATGCTTGTTTCCAATATACTTATGCAGACAAAAATACCCAGTTTGTTTCGATGGTAAGATATTTTCCCGTGGGTGTTGGCTTTGTCAGAGATGAATTTTACTCCAAGACTAATTCTGGTCAGAGTTATATCAATACAAGGCGTGAACTTTTAGGCCTTTCGCTGAACAAGTTTTCGTTCGAATCGATGATTTTCAAAGGAAACTTATCGACTAAAAGTTTTTTCTATATTCAAAAATAGTTATCGTGGATGTAGACAAATGCTGCCTAACCAGGCACTCAAGCTGACGGTTGCAGCTGGGTACGTTAAACATGGCGAGCATAGGTCAAGTACAAAATTGAATGTTATCAGCATGAACTCGTTTCGTTGGTTGCATTACGAAAGTTATCAACGCCGCAGCTTAGTGCCGGTCCGTTAGGTGCAATTGCCTATTAGAATAATATACAAACTAAGGAAGTAATTCTTTTAAATAGCATTATATAAGTCTCCATTTTTTAACAAATTAAATATATTTGAAAGGAGTATTATATGAAAACCAAATGTCTGTCAGGGGTAATAATAGTTATTACGCTTTGCTGCATTATTTGCGCGAATGGTTTTCAACAAGCATTCGCTCAAGTCACGGGTCCACAACAAATCCGCTGGATATGCGTAGGTGAGTTACACAATTGGTTTTCTAATGGCTGTGCCGAAATCGAATACGGCAGAAGAGGAAGGGCTAATTTTTTAAACACGGATCAAATTGATGGCTTAATTTGGCCTGGGGAGTACACCTTGAACAAAGGCATCAACGTTGGTGAAGCAATGTGGATCGGCGCAACGAATTTTAGTGATCCAATTGCAGATAAGACTTTTCCATATAGAGTTGTTTGCGCTGGCGAAAGGAATATGTATCTCAATTCGGAAATTTTTCCAATGGAATTCTCTTTAGTAGGAAAATTCATTCATCCGGCTGTGAATGTGAATAACGAACCGGATTCTTATCTTGAGTCTTATGATGCGCTCGACAGAATTGATCCAGCGATTCCTTGTGATAGAATGATCACCAATACGGTCAATACTCCTATCGGGATTACCGTAAAAAGAAGAATCCTTGCATTCACTCAACAATACCACGATAACTACCTTGTTTATGAGTACACTTTTATCAATACAGGTATTATCGATAATATTGGAACATCAATCAATCCACCGAGAACTCTCACAAGCGTAGTGTTTCATTTCCAATATCGTTTTGCTTTTCCTGGTGAATCTTACTTAGGCGGTTGGAGCCCTACTACCTCCTCATGGGGACGCAATACTATTAATGACTGCTACGATGGAAAACACCCGGGTCCCTTTCGTGCGTGCTGGGAATATTACGGACCTATTTCATCAGCTCCTTCATTGGCAGATGACATCGGATTGCCGAACTATTCAGACGGATCAATCTTAGCCGGAACAAATTTTGCCGGAGTTGTGGTATTGCATGCAGATAAAAGTTCGACAGATCGTTCGGATGATCCCTCTCAACCCTCGACAACGCAATTTATGGGATCAGACGGCGATGCACAGACAAGTGGAATTTCAAATACTTTGTACTGTGTGTCATTCAGCGATGCAAACAATGGAACTGCTGTCGGTGCAAGTGGAACTATCCTTCGCACATCCAATGGAGGAACCGACTGGATTACACAAATAAGCGGGATTTCAAATGATTTGCGCAGCGTGTCATTTACTGACGTAAACAATGGAACAGCCGTCGGTGCGAGTGGAACTATCCTTCGTACTACAAACGGAGGAACGAACTGGACTGCACAAACAAGTGGAATTTCAAATACTTTGTACGGTGCGTCATTCACTGATGCAAACAATGGGACTGCCGTCGGTGCAAGTGGAAAAATCCTTCATACAACAAACGGGGGAACCGACTGGATTACACAAACAAGCGGAATTTCAAGTATTTTGTACGGTGTGTCATTCACCGATGCAAACAATGGGACTGCCGTCGGTGCAGGTGGAAAAATCCTTCATACAACAACCGGAGGAACAAACTGGACTGCACAAACAAGTGGAACAACAAGTACTTTATACAGTGTATCATTCGCTGACGCAAATAATGGAACTGCCGTCGGTACGAGCGGAACAATCCTTCGTACAGCAAACGGAGGAACGAACTGGACAACACAAACAAGCGGAACTACAAATGCTTTGAATAGTGTAACATTCACCGACGCAAATAATGGAACAGCCGTCGGTTTGAGTGGAACAATCCTTCGTACAACAGACGGAGGAATTAACTGGACTGTACAAACAAGTGGAACTACAAATACTTTGAACAGTGTAACATCCACCGACGCAAATAATGGAACTGCCGTCGGTGGAGGAACTATCCTTCACACAACAAACGGAGGAACGAACTGGAGTGCTCAAACATTAGATAATATGTTTGAAACACTCTATAGTATTATGACGGAAGGTCAACCGACGAACACCCATGCAGAAGAGATAGGAAAAGATTCACATGGCTGGCCTACTGGTTTTGCTAATACATGGGGAGTAGATGCAGGTGGTTACTCTTCAGCTCAGGGATTTGGTCCATATACCCTTGCGCCAGGTGATAGCGTTAAGATTGTGGTTGCGCAGTCAGTTGCAGGCATAATCAAGGATAGGGGCTTTGTCAGAACCATTGCTAAGAATTGGTTTAATAATTCAAGTCCATTTGTTCTGCCTGATGGTTCGACAACAACAGACAGAGACATGTACAAAAATGCCTGGGTGTTTACTGGAAAGGATTCGTTGTTCCAAACATTTCGGAGAGCAATAGCCAACTTCAATAACAATTATGCGATTCCTCAACCACCACCTCCTCCTGGAACATTTACAGTGAAATCAGGCAGTGATAGGATTATATTGCAATGGTCTAGTGATGCAGAATCGTGGCCGAATTTTAACGGTTACCGCATTTATAGAGCGGTGGGAGGAAGAGATTCAACGTATGCTAGAATTTTCGAATGTGATAAAAACAATATCATTCATTCCTTCGATGACACGACAGCACTACGGGGCAATAATTATTACTATTATATGCAAACTAAAGATGACGGCTCGACGAATAATATCGAACCGGGTGTTCCATTGGTAAGCAGTAAATTCTATACAATGATGGATACTATGCCAGGACGCCTAACTGGAGTCGCAGAAAACGGCGTAAATATTCCGAAAGATTTCATCTTGAACCAGAATTTTCCAAATCCGTTTAACCCAACAACGACCATTTCTTTTAGTCTTCCAAAACGTTCTTTTGTATCGTTGAAAATTTTTGATCTGTTAGGAAGAGAAGTAACGACTATTGTCTCTGAAGAAATGACAAAAGGAAATTACTCGCGGTTATGGAAAGCAGCAAATATATCGAGTGGCGTCTATTTTTATCAGTTGCAGGCAGGATCATTTATTAAGACAAAGAAACTTATTTTATTGCAATGAGGCAATTGCACCTAACCAGCGGCTCAAGCTGACCGGATGAGCGTGGGAGCAATTTACATTGCGTGTAGAGGTTTGGTGCTTAATAATTCAGTTGGTAAAGTGAACCTGTTTCCTTGAGTGCAATACGATAATTGGTCACGCGGTCAGCTTAGCCGCAATCCGTTAGAACGCACGAATTAATTATTGTGTAAATAAACATCTTATGAGAAAGTTTTAAAAAATACATATTGAAAAAATACGAAAATCTCAAAGATTGGGCTTTGACACTTCTTAAAAAATAATTTTGCGACAAGAAAATAGTGGAGACCAGAAACCACTTTAAAAAACGGGGCATTACAAATTAAATCTTAGGAGGTAAAAAATGGAAACGAAACAATATTATTATTCATCGTTGCTGCTTATCGTAATCGCAATATTATTATGTTCTTGTGGCAATTCAGAAATATTCAAGAACAGAAAAACAATATTACGATATAAAGAAACAAGGTGAAAACATTTCTGTTTCATACAAATTACCTGTAATTAAAGCAACTGGTAAAACAACACAATCGCAAACAAAAGGCGGAGTAATTATTTCAGCTGAAATAATCCCATTCAATACAATACGCAATGTCATACAAGATAAAACAGTTACCTATGCAGATCCTAACCAACCGGGATATGATAATTATGAAATTTCAAACACTCCATCTTATACGGTTACTCCAGAAAATATTCAATTCAAAATTCGGATACGAAATAATGAGCAAGTGCCTTTAAAGCTTAGTGATGTCGGATTTGCAATAATCATTGATGGAACACAGTGGTCTTTTCCAACCGGTTATTTAGATGACTGGAACAAAGGATTAATTTTAACTGGGTTTGAAAAAGAATATACTATCAATGGTCCTCAATTAGAAGGATTATATTCTGCTCAAGTTGTTTATATTCTTCTTAATGGTGTTCCAGTTTCCTATAATGAAGCTGGAAGCGTTACTAAGAAAAGTAACTTTGAATGGTATTTTGAATGTAAGGCAGAGACAGTGCAAAAAGACGAACAAAAAACTTATACTTATGAAACAGCTCCTATTTTTCAAAAAAAATGTCCTAAATGCAGTGGGACTGGAACAGATCCAAAACCATACAAATGCAGTTATTGTGATGGTAAGGGTTATTATGTAAATTCTTATGATAAAAAAACTTATAAATGTTCCACTTGCGGTGGTACTGGAATAGTATATTACAAATGCCCTGACTGTGGTGGTAGTGGTGTCCTATCATATCCAAAATCAACTGAAGCACCACATAACAGCACTACTTGGACTGGCTGGAAAGTTAATGTCTCAACAAATCCGCCTGGTGCAAAGGTCAGTATGGTGGACACAAAAACGGGAGAATATATAAGCGTTGGTATGTCTAATGTGGAAGCAAATTGGTTCTCATCAGACGCAAAATCGTATCCTATCATTATTGAGTATCAAGGACAAACAGTGAAAGTGTTACCATACGATGAGAGTGGAAAAGAAATATCAAAAGTTGTTATTGATTTATTAAGCGGAACACCAATTGTAAAAGAAGGGCAAAAAGTAAACTAAAATATTTTACAAACGCCTAACTACAATGGATTGTGAAAATGGCGAAGACGATATATGTAGAGAAAGTTTTTCTGCCATATATATATATTATTTTATTGCGTGGCGATAGTGATGTACAAATCCTATCGCCACTTCGCAAAACCTTTTCGTTCTCTGTGATTAAAATATACAGATATTTATTTGTTATTAAATATTCTACCGCGTGCGTTCTAACCAGCGGCTCAAGCTGACCGGATGAGCGTGGGAGCAATTTACATTGCGTGTAGAGGTTTAGTACTTAATTATTCAGTTGGTAGCGTGAACCTGTTTCCTTGAGTGCATTACGATAATTAGTCACGCGGCAGCTTAGCCGCAGTCCGTTAGCTGGCAAAAAGAAAGTAGTTGTTTCAAGTTCATAACAATAAATCACTATAACACATATAAACAATAAGAGGAGACACAATGAAAAAGATCGTGATAATCTGCGTCATGATATTTATGACAACCAGTTTGACATTAGGCCAATTTGTATTTTCAGTGAAGCCTGGTTTGGATCTGAATGGAGCATCTTTTGGTATAAAGATTAGCAGACTTATTATATTTGGTGGATTAGATTATATGCATTTCTCTACGACCCTTGAAGAAAGCGGAACCAATATCGCTGAAACTTATTCGTATCAATATATATCAGGTTATTATCAAGACACATACGGGTATCAATTGAATCCATTTGACGATAAATATGATATATCTCTCAATGTGTATTCCCCAACGATCGGTATAAAAGTATTACTTGGCGGGCCAGAAAAAGTTGATGCCTATCTCACTGCATCTGCTTCGCGACCTATTTTATCTGGCAGTGCTTCGAGTAATGGTGTCGATCAGAATTTGCAGAAGTATCTTGATAATCTAAGCATATGGGGTTTTCAAATTGCTTTTGGTGGTGAGTATCATTTCTCGGAGAATTTTAGCATTGGCGGTGAATTTGGTATTCGTTTGTATTCCGCAAAATACGATCAAACCGACAATGCTCAGGAGAGTGTATACGTTGGTTCATCATCCACAGGTTATGGTTACCAAAATGTTATGACGACTCAAAATACGACGATCAGCCCTGGACTGAGTTTTACTTATTCGACACTTTGTTTGAACTACTATTTCTAATTGTTTTTGCCAGCTAACCAGCGGCTCAAGCTGACCGAATGAGCCGAGTGCATTTTGCATGGCTGGTGGTGGGTTTAGGTTTTTATTATTATGTTTGTTGTACGAAGTGCCGAAAGTACAAATCAATTTTGTTTTCAGCATGAAACTCGTTTCGTTTAGTACAATTTGAAAGTTATCAGTGCGGCAGCTTAGC
>CAWHXW010000004.1:0-1258017 GCA_963833465.1 Ignavibacteriota bacterium
AGTAGCAGTATTAGGGTTTGCTATGACATTATTTTCCATAGAATTATTCTTTCTGCTGCCTAACGGATCGCAACTAAGCTGCGGTAAAGAAAACTTTCCATTACCATAACCGTCGCGCGCTTGTCCGCCATGCTATACTTTTAGGCGGATAATATAATATTTTTTATTCTATTCATAAACCTTCTCGCGCGGTAAAATGTACCAACGCTTTCTCCGTCAGCTTGAGTTGCTGGTTAGGCAACATTTAATAGAGTTTTTCATATTTATATATCAGTTCACATAAATACCGTATACCAATAGTCTGTTAAGAATTACTGTTAACAAGAATATTCCAAATAGTTTATAATTAAATTTATTTAGCTGTTCAAATTCCACATTTGCGTATTTTAGAATATATTTTTTCTCCAAAGCATTTCCATAACCACAGAGAAGAGTAAGAGAACCACCAATAGGAGCAATCAAACTCACTAGAGTTGGCACTGGTAAATTGAGTAAAGTAGTTATCACAAGACCAATAAAAAGAGGGAAAAGAATTAAGTAACGGATAAACTCTTTCCTATCTCTTTCATTTTCTATGACTGTTTTTAAACCCATCGATACAAAATACTTCATTAAACTATTTATCAAGAAATATAGAACAACCGCTCCCGCGAATCCCAATAGAATGGTTAGCCAAGCAGGGAAACCCAAAACATTGCAGATATAGCCCGTATCACCTCCAGGAACCAGATAAGCAATAATTAAATAACCACAAAAACCAATATACCCATTGAGGGATGTATAAACGTTGAAGAGGAAGAGAGCATTATGTTGAACTTGTCGGGAACAAATAAAATGAAAAATGATTCCAATTGTTAAGCTCACTATTGGTCCAGCACCTTTAATAAATACATTACTTCGTCCCTGAAAGTCCTTCACTGGAACTTGATGTGTAATTATGATGGATGGATATATGTTGGCATGAACTAGAAGGGATGTGAAGAAATGTCCCGATTCATGCAATGTCATGACTAGTATGGAAGCGATGATAAACAACATAGTAGAGTTAATAATAATATTTTTCTTTATCATTTTAATAGTAGTTTATGCCGTAATCGACTTATCTCGCTGACTTATATTAAGAATGATGCCGTGATAATTGTTAGTGCTCATTTTTTTAAAGATTGGCGCCTAACGGACCGGCGCTAAGCTGCGGCACTAATAATTTTCAAAATGCACAAAACGAAACAAGTTCATGCTGAGAACCAAATTAATAAGTATCAAAGTTATAGGTACTAAACACTGAATAATAAAAACCTCAACCCACCATTAGCCATGAATTTCGCACCCAGCTCATTCCGTCAGCTTGAGCGCCTGGTTAGGCCGCTTTTTTCGGGAAGAACTTTCCCGTCCTTTGCATATAAGCTTTATATTCTTCGCCAAACTCCTTAATCATCATTTCTTCTTCCTTTGGGACACGGATGGAGAAAACGGCAATCACTGCCAACGTTAAAATTGCAAAAACTATGTTTGCAGTTACTAGAGTAAGACTTGTCGTATAAACAAAAAGAGATGTATAAATAGGATGCCGTATCTGATTATAAGGTCCAGTGGTTATCAAGTGGTGCTTCTCTCGCAATTGCAACTGAGGTGACCATTCCGTACCAAGCACAGCTTGAGTCCATGTCCAAAACCCAAGACTAGCAAGTCCCAAGGCAAACCCCAATAAACGTAACCATATAGGAAGTGGGAATGTGAGCAATCCAATCCAGATCGGATTAATGGCGTATAAGACCAGCCAAGCGATCATAAGAAAGAACCCTAAAACGCGAATGACAAACATACCACGTCCTTCTCGCTCGATGGCATGACGATCAGGCATCAGACGCTCCCCAGCGTGAAGAACTCTGAGTTCAAAGTATATCCGCATAACGAATACACCTCCGAGCAAAACCCAAAAGGCGATACGAAAGATTGATTCTGTAAACGTGGAATTATCCTCCTTCTTAAAAGCGGCCTAACGGTATGCGGCTAAGCTGCAGCGTGACCAATTTTCGTATTGCAACCAAGCCACCGAGTTCACGCTACCAATTGAATTATTAAGCACCACACCTCCACTCGCAATGTAAATTGCTCCCACGCTCATTCTGTCAGCTTGAGCCGCTGGTTATACCGCTTGCCTCTTATGTGCCAGTCCTACCGACGTGTGCTTGTCGATTCAATGTTCTGAGAGTCGTTGGAATTGGCATTGCGTTGCCGGACAAATGTCCGTCGCTCCATCGGCTTTTCGAACAAGATGGCGCTGGGATAAACTGAACGTATTTTGGTTGAGACCTTAGTGAATTCGTCCGGATCCACGTGCATTGCCACGATGTAGAACGGTTTGACTCGTTCTGCGATAACCTTTGGAGCACAGCCATAACGATCGTATTGATTGAGAAAGAGAAGATCAATGTGAGCCTGTTCGAAGGGGTAGCTTCTCAAGTACGATTCACTCTCAGCAAAGAACGCATCTCCCATATGGACAAAACGCGCACCGCCCACTTCGACAACAAAGGCGAGGTTGATCGTTTGAGGTCTATGTTCGTGGTATAGGCAAAGCACGTCGACGGTAACTCCATTGTGGATTACCTGTTCGTGAGCACCTACCTTTAATTTAATCTCATGTATTTGATGTTCAATTTTTGTAAAGCCATCGATTGATCTCATCAAGTCCACGACTTGCGTGGGAGCAACGAGCCGACATTTGGGATTGCTCTGCAAGCAGGCGAGCACACTCGCCGCATGGAAATGGTCGTCGTCCTTATGCGTGACGAGGATCAGATCGATTTCGTTGAATGGCTTCTGTGCCTCAATAATAGCTTTAAGAATCTCAGGTCGTAGACCGATCTCGGTTGCGAAGTTCGGTTCGAACAGGGCATCTATCAGCACCTTCTTTCCCGCAGTGCAGACCATGAAGCCTTCGTGGGCGAGGTAGGTAACATCAAGAGACGGCTGTGGGTTTTTAGTGGTAATTACTGTGGTCGAGTCGACGGCCGCGTGAAATTCTCCCGCCTGTAAACCAACCACAACAAGCAACATCGCTAAACAGAAAACACTGATTAACTTTGCAGAATAATTCATGACAAATTCCTTTTTAAAAATGCAAGCGGTATAACGGACCGGAGCTAAGCTGCGGCGACGTGCAGCCAGTTCCATGTAGACTATACGCGCGGCAGGCATCGCCTTTCCCTTAAAAAATTTTTCTGTCGCGCGGCGAAATCGTCGACGGCTACTTCCGTCAGCTTGAGCGACTGGTTAGGGCGCAATGTTACTATTACTTATGATTCCATTATTTGTGTACCATTGAATATTTTCTGCATCTGTATATTCAATGCAAATAATTTCCAAATTTAACTTTGGAAATTGCTTCTTTAGTTCACCGAGTAATTTAACTGCCTGTTCGTAAGTCATCAATAACCCAAGATGTGCATTCCTCAAATGCACTTTTTTTACCCCAGTTTTTGCATCTGTTCCCAAAGGAACAATAGCCTCAGGAAAATCTTGAGCGAAGCCAAACATTTGTTCTCTGAGTTCTAGGTATTTGTCATTGTAAGCTTTTGAGTAGCCAGAATTATTAGCGACTAAAAAGCCATAATTCATTTTTGACATATTATTTGTCCTCTAATTGTGAGAATTATTTCAAATTCAATTCCAATTAATTTCAAATCCATCTCCTGCGACTTTTATATTAGGCGGCTTTATTCTTGTTAAGACACGTACTGCCATAAAACCACCACTGCCCAACAAAACAGCACCCGTGATTAAAGCTACGGCGATCTTACTGAATGGTTCTTCATCTAAAATGGTTGCAACCAACAACCAGGCTCCAGCCACAGAGACGCCAACACTTATTAGTACAGCAAACCACTCTCTTGCAGTGATTTTTGCTTTCCATCCCATGGTTAAAAGCGAATCTGACTGCGGATTAATACCGACATGGGCGTCATCTAGTATTCTTACTGGTTTTTGTTCTCGATAGGATTCTGAGAGCTTTTGAAGCCACCCTTGTTCTGATGTTTTAATTTCATCCATGAGGAAACCTTTCGTTGAGTTGAACTACTTTAATAATTTTGAAATGTGTTTGGGGACTTTGGCTCCTGCTTCCGTCAATCTTTTTGCAACTATTTTTGCCCATTCTTTATCCGCGTGTTTAGCCAAGACCTTTCCAGACTTCACGAGAATGTCGACTAATTGCCGAGAATTTTTATAGATCGCCTTGGCAATTTCGGAATTAAATTGCCCGATTGGTATTCCTGCCATGAGAGTCCTTTCAATGTATGTTTAAGAATGCCTGCTCAAATGATTGCGCCCTAACGGACTGCGGCTAAGCTGCCGCGTTGAATAATTTCGTGATGCACCCAAGGAAACAGGTTCACGCTACCAACCGAATTATTAAGCACTAAACCTTTATTAGCCATGTTAATTACTCCCACGCTCATCCGGTCAGCTTGAGCCGCTGGTTAGCTGGCGTTTGATTTAAATTTAACAATATTCAGAAGGTTATGTAAATTTAGTATGATCATAGTTATGCTTGCTTTGAAGAACTATTCCTTTCTATAGGTAACTCCAGATTCCAAACTTAATGCTAATGAACCGTTTTCTGAAATAACTGTAGCGTATCTTGGAGCTATTGTCAACGGTTCCGACCAATGGAAATAGATCGTTTTATTTTGTTTGTCATAAGTATAAGTTCCGAATGCGCCAGTTTTAAAACCTCCTGACATTACTAATGCATAATAACAATCTGAACCTTTGAGTTTTATTATGCCAGTTATTTCAGGATCGTTCTTTTGATAAAAATATTTACCACTTATCCCATCGCCTGCAATGGAGGAGGCGATCGCTATAATTGCACCTAAGATCGAGATACTGATAAAAGTAAGTAATAGTTTCTGGGCTTTAGTCATTTTAAAATACCAAATACGAGCAAGTTTATATCCGATATTTCGGGATCTTGAATTAGATAAATGGTTTTGCGATTTTTTGCTTGAATCTATAGCTGGCAGAACAACGATTGGTTTGGAGTCTGAATTTATTTTTGGGGGAATTCGTATTCTTGTTTTGCATTGTGAGCACTCAACTAATTTGCCGACTAAGGATTCATCGACTGTAATTTCACCGTTGCACTTTGGACAATTGAATTTAAAGTTTGTCTTGTATTTTCTATAATTATCCAACTTCTATCACACTTTGATTAATTTGGCCCTAAGAACCCTATCTTCTCTTTTCGCAACGATGAACTTGTAGAGTGATTGCTCAACTTCGACATTTAACATTTTATATAACTTCCTCGAATCATAAATTTTACCAAACGAGTTATTATCATTTGTTATTTCATAAACAAGTACAACATATTTCTCTTTAATATCATTTTCGTCTAATGATGAAATCTTCTTGATGCAATCAATAAATTCTTGTTTGTTCTTTTTACTTGGTCTTCCCTTGTAATTTTTAAATTTACCATTTAGATCTCTATGCTTGTTTAGGAAAAAGAATTTAAGCTCTATGATAATTCCTTTCTTCCGATCTGTGATTAAAAGATCGAATCGTTTCCATTCAGTTTCGAAAACAGCTTTAGGATATTGTTTAAATAACTCCTTGATGAAGAAGTAACGGAAGACAGATTCATTTATCCAATCAAGACTGCAATGTCGCAACTCATGAGAAATTGTTACACCAGTATTCTTAAGTGCATTTTTTATTTTATTCATAAGACGATCCTGCCTTTAATTCTTAACTATAAGGCAATTATTTGCTTTTTACTTATTTGCCAACTTATTTAAAAGGTAGATTCGTGAAGGGATTCGTCCCAAATTGACTCAAATAACTAATATCATCGGGGGAAAGTTGATTATTCTTAATCTGTAGCGAACCATATTTTCTTTCTAGTAACCCATTCTTAGCAATGTTGTAAACATAAATTGATCCATACATATCGGTAATAAGTAGTAAGTCTCCATTAAATCTTACACCACCTAATCCTTGTTTAAACTCTAAGCTACTATTAATAGCCTTTTCCAGACTTTTCCTAAATTTTTCTTTATCAACAAATAGAATTTCATTTTCTGTTGATCTTTTTACTATACCAAGTTTATTAAAACTCTTGTCCGTAACAATCCCTATTTCAAATTGAGTGGTCTCTTCAGTTCCGCCATACCGTTCTGTATTGGGAAAATCTACATAAATTAAATCGCTTGAAAGTGATCCTTTTGATGGAAATGCTTTTAAATAATGATATACATTTTTATACTTTCCTATCAATTGGTTTTTAATCACCTCTTGCTTTGTTTCGAGATCTACAATTCGAGCTTGTTTTTCGCCATCGAAAACAACCAGAATCGGATGACCGAATTTAAGAGTTATATAAAAAGCATCATAAGGACTAAAAGAATATGGAATAAATTCTCCGGAACGCAAATTTAGAATATATACCATATCATTATGCTTCTCGTCAAAACTTTTTCTAATAAAAATGAATTTTGATGAATTTGCCAAGAACAATAAAGGACGCCAATCCGATAATCCCTCTGACGAAAATTTTGAAAATAATTCGGGCTCAATCATTTCGTTTAGCTTTTTTATATCCTTTAAATTTGCTGGATCAATAAACTCTATCCCTTCTAATGTTATGTTGCTTGAGTACAGTAACGTACGTATTATATCTGAAGATGGTGCTTCATCATTTGCGCTATATTGTTTTTTATAATTCAATCGAACCAAATATTCTTTTCCAAAAATTGTGGTCTTAATCGTTTCTTGAGGGCATCTTTCATCTGACAATATTCTAAATCCTTCATCATTGATTGACTTGTAATATCCCAATGGATTATTCCATTGCTCAATTCTAAATGCTTCTATTCGCTGAGCTTGCACATTCGGAAAATAGATGAAAATAATTCCACATAACAGTATTAGTAGGTTTTTCATTGGTTACCTTTCTTTAAGTGAATGTTAATGAAGGGATTATTGAGAATACTTATATCTGCCTCTTGAAGTGCAAGTTTAACTTGAGTCATTCCCCACGCTATTTCAGATTTTGTTTGAACATGAAAATATTTCGGTTTTCCCGATTCGTCTAAAAGCAAGAGAATATCGCCGGCAACTAGGCCGGTAATTCCTCTTGAATCTGTTGTCATTAAGCTAATATCATTTTTGCCAACCTGTCTATTGAAGACATTGACCAATGTGTTATTGTCAACTTTTAAAAATTGTTCAATTTCTTTAACACTCGGAATATCATATCCATATTGTTTAAAAACTTCGTATAGTTGTTTTGCATCCAGAAGACCAACGGCCAATTTGTTGGTGTCGCTATTCGAATTTAACATCGAAGAGATAAGATAGCGATTATCGAATAGACCAAGAAATTCAAAGAATTGTTGTCCGTTAAGAGGATTTGAGCTTATAGAGCTTGACTCTAAGGTTTTTATAAAACATGGAACAATGGCGTCAAAAGAATTGCTTGTTAAATTAGATCGTATGGATTGCAGATCATTCATTGCGTTTTTAATAACTTTAGCCTTGTCAATGGTTATAAGTTTCAAGAGAGAATAAATACCTTTTGACCAAGAACCACTATTTCTCTGTTGAACAAAGGAATCATATAATGAATTTAAAATTGAAGAATATTTATTTGCTGCTTTCTGAACTTCATCAAGATTTGACTCTTGTCTACTAGGTAACGACACGCCAAATGTTACCAATCTATTTACGATTGTTTTATATTCATCTCGCCATTTAATTAATCGGATAGCCAAAATACTTATAGGCAGTTCTATTTGCTGTCGTTTATCAGTTAGAACGCGATTTATGCTTGGTACAATATATTGCCTAATAAATACACTCACACGTTTTTGACGTTCGTATTTATTGTCACGCGTCTTTATATATGCATTCCATTCATCAGAATACAATTTCGTAGCATCTACACAAAGTATTGACTGTATTCTTTTGTCTGAGAATGGTTCTTTTATGGTTCCAATTATTTCCGTCGGTGTCCAATATTCAGCATTTACAATTATATGGTAATACTGCCCATTTTTTGCAGTTACAAAAAATCCATCAAAGTTTCTTACAGCGGAAGTGCCGTTTAAGAGTTCATTGTTATAAAACCGATAATCTATCTGATATTTGTCATAGTCAGAATAAAGTTTTTCATATTCCGTTTGCCTGCTTTGATTAATCAATTCTTTCTTGAAAACTCCGAGGCCGTCAATCGATATCGAGTCTTTATCAAAGCTAAGCTTTGCATTATTTAACTGCGATATATCATTTGATACTTTGTTAAGCTCTTCTAGGTCAATGGATTTCCCGTCATCCGATATTCCTACTTTTATCTCGATCTCATTGGATTCTGCAAGTCGCACTATTCTTTCAGTTTTTCTTATTTGTGAATCCAGCGCGGTAAGCCTTTTTAACGATAATTGGATTTCGTTTTCTTGTGAAAATAGAAAGTTTGTGAGAAGGACTGTGAACAAAAGCGTGCGTATAGTATTATTAATTATTATTTTCATAAGGTTAATAGTTCTTATTATTTTTTGATCTGGTGTCCACTCATCTATTAAGGAATAACTATGTAATACGATAAAGAAAAATATAGCGATTATAATGTTTTTATATTTATCCTTTCATAGAGAAAGAAAGCTGAGAAAACGCCAGCTAACGGACAGGAGCTAAGCTGCGGCGACGTGTAGCCAGTTCCTTGTAGACTATACGCGCGGCAGACATCGCCTTTCCCTTAAAAATTTTTTGCGCGCGGCGAAAAGCTGACAGCTGGTTCCGTCAGCTTGAGCGACTGGTTAGGCGCTGATAGTGAGGGCTGATTTTACAGTCTGTATGACCATTGTGATCTACTAAGAAACAACCACGACACCATTTTTCATCATTGATTTTGTATGCACTTTCAACTTGGTATCTTAATTTTGCCGAATCATCGACAACGTAATAAAATGGACAGCCGCCGTTTTCTAACATGTAATTTTCTATTTTTTCATTAGCCTTTCTCAAACTAGCAGACAATGTAAATATCCTCACACCACCAATAGAAATTAAACTGCTAAATAACGTGAAACTAAAAACAGTTAGCATGTGACCTATTTGTATCTCACCAATTGTTGTTTTACCCAACCATAAAAGCAGAACAAAAACCAAAACAGCCAACCCAGATATTATCGAAACAATCTTCCCGAGAGTTTCTACTATAGATTGAAATTTTGTTTTAGTGTCATGCGGTAACTTTGAATTGTTTGAAACCTTAGGTATTGGCGAAACGTCACTGATTGTATTATCAATTGAAGGAGAGTTAAAAATATTGATTTCAACATGTTGTGCGTTTTCGAAATTGACAGGAGCGTTTTGTTCGGTCATAACGGTATCCTTTTCAAAATTGTCATGCTTAAAGTAGGGACTATTGCTAACATCATATCTTGTTTTTGCATATTTCCAAGGGTTATCCATAGGTGAAGTGCCTAATTGTATTCTGACGCTGGTTGCTTGCCGCGGAATCCATTCGAGGTGCTTAATCAATTCTCTCGGAATGATCTTTGCCATTTGCGAATAGAATATAAAATCAAATGCTGTTTTCAGCGCCTAACGGACCGGAGCTAAACTGCGGCGGCGAAGTGCCGCCGCCATGTAGTTCGTTGCGCGGACGTTCTATTCAGATGCTCCTAAGTCCGTCCAACAACGCGCGGCGAAATCGTCGACGGCTGGTTCCGTCAGCTTGAGCGACTGGTTAGCTGGCAATTGTCTTACTTCATTAAGATCAATTTCTTGGATTTAACAATATTTCCGGCAGTGAGTCTGTAGAAATACACTCCGCTTGCCATGTTCGCCACATTCCATAGTCTGGTGTAAGTTCCTGCCTGCAATTCTTCGGAAACAAGCGCTGTTATTTCTCTTCCTAACAGATCAAATATTTCCAGCGTCACAAGAGAACGCGATGAAATAACAAATGAGATTGTCGTTGATGGGTTAAAGGGATTGGGATAAGCATTACTTAAATAAAATTCTTTGAGATTTCCAGCTTTGTCATTCTCTACAGAGGTAACCATCTCAGAAATGGGGCGTCTGCTGACACTGCTTGCCCAGGTACCAGAAAAAAGATAGGGTCCGCAAGGTGCAAGCGAATAAACAATGGGACTTGTTAAGCCAACGCCGACAGATATCCAGTTCGTCCCACGATTGGTTGAAAGGAAGACTCCGCCTCCACCGCCTGCAAATAAATCCGTTCCACTTTTCGCAAAGGCATAGATTGAGCTGTTTGTCAATCCTGAATTGGCGTTTCTCCAAGTTGAACCACTATCAGGTGAGACGAAAGCTCCTGCATCATTTGATCCAACGAAGAGATCGGCGCCACTCGCAAATATCGTGTTAATGAGAGTTCCAGTCAGACCATTGTTGGCCACCGTCCAGTTCGAACCATTGTCGGTTGAACGATACACTCCTCCTCCCCATGTTCCGGCGTACAGGTTCTCACCATTGACTGCGAGAGCACTTACGTTTTCGTTCGTTAGCCCTGTGTTAGTCGCAGTCCAATTTTCACCTAGATTAGTCGACAAAAACACCCCTCCTCCGCTTGTCCCGGCAAAGATGTTGAGCCCGTTGAACGCTAATGAAGAAACTCCCACATTTGTCAAGCCGGTATTGATGGTTATCCAGCTTTGCCCATCGTCGGTTGATCGGAAAACGCCACCATTGGTGCCCGCAAATAACATCGTGTCATATGTGGTAAAATAGCGTATATATGTGTTTGTCAAGCCAGTGTTGATGGCTGTCCAACTCGCGCCATAGTCATTAGAGCGGAACGCTCCACCTCCATTTGTCCCTGCAAATAGATTGTTTCCGATAACTCCGAAGAACCATATAGTTGCACCAGTCAGCCCGAAATTGCAAACAGTCCAGTTTGTGTCTCCAGCCGTCAATCGGAAGACACCTTGATTTGTACCTGCAAAGAGGTTTGTCCCCATGATTGCTATTGATTCTACAGAAAGACTGGCCAGCCCATTGCCAACAGATGCCCAGTGTTTGGCACCATCAGTCGAACTAAACATTCCACCAGCAGTTCCGGCGAAAACGCTATTGGCACCAGTCGCAAAAGTCAAGACTTGAGTGTTTCCGAGTCCAACGTTTGAGGTTGTCCAGGTATTTCCATTGTCTGTAGAAAGAAACACACCTGCATTAGTTCCTGCAAAGACATTTTCCCCATCCACCGCAAAGCAGTAGATGTAATTGTTGGTTAGTCCCGTATTCGCAACTGCCCAATTCGAACCATTGTCGGTTGAACGATACACTCCTCCTCCCCATGTTCCGGCGTAGAGGTTCTCACCACTGACTGCGAGAGCACTTACGTTTTCGTTCGTTAGCCCTGTGTTAGTCGCAGTCCAATTTTCACCTAGATTAGTCGATAAAAACACCCCTCCTCCTCTTGTCCCAGCGATGATGTTGGCGCCACTGGCCACGAGACTAGAAACGTTCGTGTTTGACAGACCACTATTAACGGCTAACCACGTCATGCCTTTGTCAGTGGAATGATAGATGCCTGTTTCTGACCCAGCAAAAAGATCCGAATTAATCACGATAAGCCGAACGTAATACAAATCTGTATTGACCCTCGACCAACTTGCTGCGCTATCGCTGGAAGAGAACACACCAACATCTGTTCCCACAAAAACATCCGAGTTGCTGATCGCAAATGAATAAATGACACCTTCGTAGGGACCGTTGGTTTGGGTCCATTGGGCATGTAATAAATTCGCTCCGGCCAATAGGCACAACAACATACAGGGGAGTTGGAAAATGTGTTTCATCGGTTTCTCCTTTCCCGAATTGCATAAAGGCAATTGCATAAAGGCAATTGCACTAACTCGTGTAGCAACGCAATGATTTTTTTGCGTTCTAACGAATCGCGGCTTAGCTTACGGCGGAATACAGTAAGTTATTAGTAGCGCATACGCGCGCGACTTGCTGCATCCTTCCTAATTGTTCCACAACGCGCGGCGAAATCGTCGACGGCTACTTCCGTCAGCTTGAGCGCCTGATTAGGCCGCAATTTCATTTTAGTAAAACAAGTTTCTTTGTTATCGTATAAGAACCGACTACGAGTCGGTAAAAATAAATCCCACTCGCACACTCCCGAGCATGCCATGTTATCGTATATGTTCCAATTTCTTTCTTACTATTTACGAGAGTTGCTACTTCCTTACCAATCAAGTTGTACACTTTCAATGTTACGTATGAACTTTGCGGTATTGAAAATGCGATTTGGGTTGAAGGATTAAACGGATTTGGATAATTCTGATAAAGAGAATATGAAGTAGGTGTTTTATTGAGTTTATTTTGTACTGATGTCACTTGCTGTTTACTTCTATATACGCCGTTGGCAGAGGTACCGGCAAATAGATAACCTGATGGCGATAAATACAGAGTATTTACATCCTGTGATGATAAACCGCCTGAATTTACTTGGTTCCATGAATTACCGTTATCGGTTGATAAATAAACTCCATTACTATCAGCCGCATAATCAGGTATATCCATCTGATCTTGAAATGAAACACCTGCAAAGATATCTCCAGCTTTATTCGTGCATAGTGAGATATCTGCATCAACTCTTAGATTTGTATACTTCCAAGTATTTCCATTATTTGAAGAACGATAAACGCCAGGATTTGCATATCCTGTGACTGCGTAAGCAGTTGTTGAGACATAAAGGATACCAGTGTCAGTAACTGCTAGTGAATAGAAATTTTTGTTGAGGGTCATGTCCCCATTAATAGCCGTCCAAGTATTGCCATTATCAGTAGAACGGTATATACCATAAGCTTCTAGCACTGCAAAAATAGTACTCGAAGAGTCAATGACAAGTGAATTTACATTATAAAATCTAAATCCCGACAAATCTTCATAATATGGCAACCCTTCATTAGTAGGGCTCCAAGCAGATCCATTATCTGTTGTTCTAAATATCCCTGTTACTGAAGCAGCAAAAACATCACCAGCCTTGTTCGTTACTAGCGCGGAAAAATAAGTATTCATAGTGCCAGATTGTGACCACGTCTTTCCGGTATCGAGCGAGACGAATACTCTGCCACTATCATCTCCGGGTCCCCCATATGTGGCTGCAAAAATATATCTCGATGTATTCACCACTATTGCACTGAAATTACAATTTCCAAAGTCAATCTTTGGAGGGTTCCAAGTTGCCCCGTTATCGTTAGTACTAAATATTCTTCCACATGATCCACTATAAATAAAGCCATCTGAACTGCCTGATAGACACCCAATACTGACAGCAGCTAGACCTGTATTTGAAGAACTCCATGAAGAACCAATATCGGTTGAGAGAAAAATTCCATTATAATTTCCCGTAATGATTTTTGAAGAAGGTAAAATGGTGATAGAAGTAAAACAGATTTTTGGCGATTGCGGATTGGTGTACACCCATGAAATTCCATTATTTGTTGACCGAATAAGGCCGCTGTCTGTTCCAGCGTAGATATCACCTGAAGCTGTTGTTCCAAAACAATATATGTTTTCTTGCAAAATTTGGTTCCAATCAGCACCAGTGTCAGAGGATAAGAATAGCCCGGGACCAAAAGATCCAGTTGGTCCATTATTATCTGCACCAATGAGAATATTTCCTGATGGATGGAAAAGAAAAGAATTCACATGAGGAAAACTAACTCCTAAATTGTTCCAGGTAATGCCTTGATTTGTTGAAATGGTAATCCCGGAATAACTTACAGACCAAATATTACCAACCTGGCTAATACCTAATTTATATATATCTCCTGTATATATCCGGTTCCAATGTTCACCATTATCGATGCTGCTGTAAATACCTGGTATTGTATCATTTGGGAGTGAAAAGGCTGGCCGGTAACAAGCCGCGTAAATTTGATCGTTAGTGTCAACTACAATATCAGATATACCTGAAGCAGGCAATCCGGTTTTAGTCTGAGTCCATGTTATTCCATCATCAGTAGAACGAAAAATTCCAAAGCCGTCTGAGCCAGCAAACAAATAATCTAGCGAGTTTATTTCAATTACCGAGATATTTTTATTTCGTAAACCGACAAACGACCAAGTTGAACCAATGTCAGTTGATCTATAAACTCCTCCTCCAGTTCCAGCATAAATATAACCTGTAAGAATTACGTACAATGCTATTAATACTACCGCCATACGGACCGTTTGTTTGCTGCCAAAAGTCCGTTTGTGCAAAGCTGAAAGTGAAAATGAATACTATTGGGAAGCAGATTAACATAAGAAAGAATTGTCGTTTCACTTTGCATCCTCCTAGCCATTATCAAGCAATTATAATTCACTATCGACTAATTGTTTTTCAAAACCTAAATCAGACAAAAAGACAACTCTACGCCTTTTTATGTTCCTTCGTTCATTGTTATTATTCATAAATATTATTACTCTTTGAAAAATCGAGCGGCGATTGCGCCCTAACGGATGGCGGCTAAGCTGCCGCAATGATAACTTTCAAAATGTACTAAACGAAACAAGTTTTATGTTGATAACAAAATTGAATTGTACTTTCGGCACTTCGTACAACAAACATAATAATAAAAACGATAACCCACCACAAGCCATGCTTAACGTACCAACGCTCATTCGGTCAGCTTGAGCCGCTGGTTAGGGCGCACACATAAATTAGTGATACTAAATATTTTCAAATGTATAATACACAGTGAACTCGCCATCTTTAACAATAATTGTATCAGTCTTTGTAGGATTGATTCCTATGAAGGAAAATGTGCCACAAATTTCACTTTTCGATTGATCTGACAAAGAGATATTTAAACCGCCTGCATATGGAATTGCAAAGTGATTAACTATGAAAATAGATGTATCATTTAGTGATGGACTACTCTGCACTTGCGATTGTCTCCACATATAATCACCTTGTGCAATTTGAAATAGATACATTTGAACTGTATCCCTTTTTGATGATGCCTTTATGTCTATCAACCCATTGTAGTACAAAGCCGAAACGTTAAATGTATCTCTTACTCCATTGACTGTGGCAAACATTGTGCTGATACCAATTGGCTCTGTGGTTTGGGATTTTTTGCAACAAAGACAAGTGAACAAACCGAGAAGAACAAGAATTAGAAATATGTAATGTCTCATTTGTTTATCCTTATCATTTGTGCGCCCTAACGGATGGCAACTAAGCTGCCACGTTGAATATTATCAAATTGTACCGAACGAAACAAGTTTCATGCTGAAAACCAAATTAATAAATACAAAAGTCATAGGTTCTATAAACTAAATAATGAAAACAAAACCCACCACAAGCCATGCGTAATGTATCCAAGCTCATCTGGTCAGCTTGAGTTGCTGGTTATGTTATAGTTTATTTAATGTACAAACTTTCCGTAAAACAATATTCGCTAATACCATCAATACTTTAATTTTTCTGAGCACGAGCAGCGCATCACCGAGATTCTTTTTGGTATTTAACTCATCCTGCTTTTGTGCTTTCGTAAAAAACAAAACTTGTTAACAACCCAACCTTGTAGAAAGCAACCAACATTTAAACCTGCCCATCGCACATAAAAACTAAAGCCAATAGAAAACAATTACTAAACCAAATAAGTAACGAACACAAAGTGCGCTGCACGTGCAACATAACGGATGGGCACTAAGCTGCGGCACTGCAAACCCGGCAACATGTACCAAACGAAACAGGTTAACGCACCAAATTAAATTATTTGGACTAAAGTTATGATTTACACTAAACATAATTATATTTTCAAAACCCACCACCAGCAATGCTAATTGCAGTGAGCTCTAACCGTCAGCTTGAGTGCCTGGTTAGGTGGCGGCGTTTATTATTTTTTTAACTCCTAAATAATGGAGTCTGCCACTTACCTTTTAATTTTAATTTAATGCTATTAACTTGCAGCGAACAATTTTTATCTTTCATATTTTTTTCAGCGTAGCTTTAATTAATAAATGCAAAACAAAAATTTTCCGTTTTGTGCGAGGGGCAGAGGGGATTAAGGGGTGAATGCCCGAGCACAAAACACCTTATTATCGATTTCCTTTTGCTCGATTGTGTGTCTTACACAAGCATTTGGCAATTCTTAATATCAGTTGCACCACCCTTACTCCATGCCGAAACATGGTCGGCATCCATTTCGTCAAAATTCCAAATCTTACTCTTGTTGGCATCATGCCCAATGGCGCAGAGCGGACAGTTTGATTTGCTTTTGTTTTAGCTTTTGCGGTTTGTTGTCTGCAGTAAACAGATTTTTTAGTTGCCTCATCAAAGACTCGAACATCAAGTAATTTCGTATCAGTTGAACCGCCAAGAATATATTCAAAAATACCTTTGCGATTTTTGATATACGGATCACCGTAAAGCTTTTGCACTTCGGCTGATACCTTTGCGGGATTATAGCTTTCTTGTGATACTCCTCGTACAGTCGTCCCCACTCAAGTCCGCGCATCTCGCTTTCCACATCGGTAAATACACTAGAAACCCAATCAATGACACTGTTGAAATATTTTTTTAACTCGTTAATATTTTTGTCTTTGCGATGATTGCTCATATAATCGCCAATATTGCCTTTGCTTACCCAATCCAGTGCACATTCCAAAAAATCTTGCCTGTTGGCACTACCTGATACATATGCACTCCATTTTTGAATGTTGGCATTTTGGCTATTACTGAATTCCTCTTTGCCAAGCGTTACAAATGGGCCAGAATATACAGCATTGAGTAGTTCCTGATCATTCAGTGGAACGCCGGCAATATTGATTGTTTTGAACCATTCTTTTATCTCGCTTTCCGTTCCTTCACATTCATAAATTAGTAGTTTTGTTTCCAAAATCTTGTTTTGCTTGTCTTTTGCCATACCGCTAAAATATCTGCTGCATCCCATTTTCATCTTTGATGGCAAATTTGTCGGTCACAAATCGTCCAAGACTGGTGATGCGTTGTTGTCCGTCTAAAACTTCAAAATTGTCTTCACTAACTTTATTAAAATAAATCAATCCTATTGGATATTCTTTAAGGACTGATTCGATGACGGCCATGCTTCTCTTTTTCCTCCGTCGGACGCATAGATATAGTTACGCTGATACTCCGGTTGAATAGTGAGTTTGCCAGACAAACCAAACAACCCCTTGCCCTCAAGTTCGTTATAGACAAACCCATCGCAAATATCTTTGACAGTGATGTTGGTTTTTAAAATTGTTTTCATATTATTTTTTTCTTATGTTTAATAATATTCTTAATTAAAATGCGTGCATACATGATCGTTAATAACCATTGCATTCAATTATAAGTCTGTTCCAATTTCGCAATACCTTTCTTACATTATTGATGAATAAATGTTTCGTTATGAGGTTGCATCATCGTTCCAAAATTTCAAACTGGTCAGGATTATATTTATCAAGAAACTAACCGGCACACCCATTACGCCATTATAATCACTCGGAATATGCATTGGTAAACGATACTTCTATTGCATCATAATTATCATATTTATCAAATGACTTTTTACCTTTAATTTCTTTATGTTTACTATACTTTAAATTTTCTGCCATTGTCATAAGTGGCAATGGTTGATGACGGCGTCCATGGTCAAGATTAGTAAACCACAAACAATTATTAGTGGCGACAATTCTGTTTCCATTTTCATCTATTCGAGCTTCTGATCCATACAAGTTCGTAGGATTCAGGATACAATAAATCCAGAAATCCACCTTCCCATTCCATTACCAAGCCATATTTATTTTTTAATTGTGGGAATATTTCTTTATAAGTAATGCAATTAATATTGCCGATAATCAAAAACTTTTTATTATAATCAAAAAGTTGTTTAACATATTCACGAAACAAACTGAAACGGCGGATTTGTTACCACGATATCGGATTGTTTAAGCAGATTTATACATTCATCGCTACGAAAGTCGCCGTCGCCTTCTAGCGGCGTCCATTCGTTGTGTTTGTTTGCCTTTAACTGCTTGGCAACATCTTTCAAGTTGAACTCGCCGTCGTCATCTATATCGTGCACTTCGTTGATAATAAATTTGTTGGCGGTTATCTTAGGACGGCCTTTTGATTTTGTGAGAGTTTTGTCATCGCCAAACAATTCTAGTTGCGTGTTGGCTACAGGCGAAGGTTTGTAGCTTGTGGTGATAAGTTGTTTCAATCCAAGCTTGTTGAAATTGAGCACGAAATAGCGAAAGAAATTACTCTCAAACGGATCGTCGCAATTGCAATATACTACCTTGTCGCGAAAATATCAGGATTATAATCCAAATACGTTTCAATCTCTTTTTGAATATCACTGTATTGAGTATAAAACTCATCATTCTTTGCTCGTTTTGCGTTTTTAAGATTTTTGATTGATAATTTTCTAGCCATAATTTATTACACTAAGTGATAATATTGTATTCGTTTTCTCATAAAATTAAACTCGTTTTCGTAGCGAAGTGGAGAAAACACCTTATATCCCCTCTAAAAATATAAAAGAAAATTTTGTTTTGCTTCCTTATTTTAAAGCGAAGCGGGAAACCTCCTAAAAAGATAAAAAATGTATGTCGTACAATTTATAAAAGACGCCGCCACCTAACTAGTAATTAGATAGAATAATTCTATATATCATGCATATTAGGCATGAATTATAGATTTTTGATAAAAAATTGTTTATCCTTCTCAGAGATATGGAGGAGCTACTATGGCACAAAAGTTGTTGGATCAGGCGCGCGATACAGCACGCCTCAAACATCTTAGTATCCGCACAGAAAATGCTTACTTGCAATGGATTAAACGCTTTATCCTTTTTCACCATAAACGCCATCCCATCGAAATGGGTGAAAATGAAATCCGCAGCTTCCTTACTTACCTCGCTTGCGATAAATATGTCTCTTCTTCTACACAAAATCAAGCCCTCAACGCAATAATTTTTTTATACTCGCAAGTACTGCATAAACCTCTCAAATCTTTCGGCGATGTCCCTCGTGCACATCGCTCGGCTCGCTTGCCTGTAGTTTTCTCGCGCAGCGAAGTTCACATGATTCTTGACCGCCTTCAAGGTACTCCTAAACTTGTTGCCAAGTTGCTTTATGGTTCTGGTTTGCGATTGCTGGAAGCACTGCGCCTGCGTGTTCAGGATATCGATTTTGATAATAATTATATTACTGTTAGACAAGGAAAAGGAGATAAAGACCGGCGTACGACTCTTCCTGATCAAATTGTGAACGATCTGCGTCTTCAAATCAAAAAAATAAAAATGCTTCATCAACAGGATATCGCAGATGGATACGGTGAAACCATTTTGCCGGATGCGCTTCAAGTAAAATTTAAAAACGCCGCCCGCGAATTCGGCTGGCAGTTTGTTTTTCCGTCTTCACAGCGTTCGGCAGACCCCCGCACCGGCCTTGTTGTGCGCCATCATCTTCACATAACCAATATTCAACAAGCGGTTAGTGAAGCAATCAAACAAACCGGCATTCAGAAAAAAGGAAGCTGTCATTCCTTCCGGCACTCATTTGCAACTCATCTTTTAGAAAGCGGATATGACATTCGTACTGTGCAAGAACTCCTCGGCCATTCGGATGTGCGCACAACTATGATTTATACACATGTCTTGAATAAAAAAGGCCTTGCTGTTCGCAGCCCGCTGGATTCATAACTCAAGTAAAGCAAAAGAAAGAATAATGCTGTTCATTATAGAACCCCATTAATCGTAAAAATATTTCTTAACTCTTGATAATCACTCCTGCCTTTTTATGATATCCTCATAAAATTTCTGAAGCACATAGAACGCTTTCTTTTTTTCGCCATGCTCCGAAATTAATCCTTTCCTGTTTCGAAAATCTTGAATACCCGGCAGCTGCCTGCGCGGCGAACGAAAATCCATGAGAATCCATGGACTCATCCCACGAAGAAAAGGAATTCTTTGCAGCATGGCAAGCTGATGTTTATATAATGACTCCTGATATTCTTCACTCCACGCCGTAAGTGAATCCGCGTGATAGCCGAACAATGCACCGCCGCCGAATTCACTGATGACCAATGGCTTCTGATAGATTGTCTTCCATTTCATCGTATCGGCTTTCTGGGGCAGTCCGTCGTACCAGCCGATGTATTCATTGCATCCGAATAAATCTACAAACTCTCCAAGCGGATCGTCAATCATTTGTGTTGAAGCATCATCGTAGTGGCGTTCCATTGCGGCAGTGAGAAGTCTTGTGGAATCCATCTTGCGTGCCTGTGTTATCAACCCTTTGAGAAATTCTAATCTCGGTGCGCTTAACGGCGTTTCGTTCGATACAGACCAGCAAATCACAGATGCCCGATTCTTGTCGCGTGCTATCATTTCCGTCAATTGATGTGAAGCATTTTTGTACGTCTGTTCGTTCTCCCATTGAATTGTCCAATATACCGGAATTTCAGACCATACCATTATCCCGAGCCGGTCTGCTTCCTTCACCATATTTTCATTATGAGGATAATGCGCTAATCGCACAAAGTTGCATCCTAATTCTTTTGCCCATCCCAATAATATTTTCGCATCCTCCAATGAGTTCGCACGTCCCGAACGAAAAGGCGCTTCCTCGTGAATAGAAACTCCTCTGAGAAAAACAGATTTGCCGTTAAGAAGAACTTCAGTCCCATTCGTCTCAATTGTTCGAAATCCAATTCGATCCTTAATGGTGTCCGATTCAAAAGAGAGTATTACGTCATAAAGTGCCGGATGTTCCGGCGTCCAGAGCGACGGCGATGCCGGAAATGAAAAATGAATTTTTTCGCTTGAATTTGTTTTATAACTCTTGTGAATTTTTATTTCAGGTATATCAATAGCCACTTTCTGACCGGGTTGCGAGCCGCTTAATTTTATCCATCCCGAAATATTATTGAACGATCCTTTTTGCAACTGAACACAATAATCACTTATGAAAGCGGCAGGAGTTTCAACGATGGCGACATTTCGCGTCAGTCCGCCATAATTCCACCAATCTGTGATTACAGTCGGAACACATTCCATACACCGTTTGTTATCAGCTTTGACAACCACAAAATTTTCTTTTTCCCGAACGAGCCGAGTTATTTCAAAACTAAACGGAGTAAATCCTCCTTCGTGGCTTCCAAGTTTTTCGCCGTTGAGAAAGACAACTGCCGAATAATTCACTGCTCCGAACCTTAAAAATATTCGTGTGCCGTTCCTCTTGTAATAATCGAATGATTTTTTATACCAAACGGTTCCTTCGTAAAATAAAAGTTCTTTCTTTTGCGAATTCCAATCACCAGGCACAATAAGAGAATCAGATTTATCAAAATCGTATTCTATGTGGTCCCATTTGTATTTTTGCTTTTCATTT
Organism: Ignavibacteriota bacterium; assembly: GCA_963833465.1. Taxonomy (GTDB): domain Bacteria; phylum Bacteroidota; class Ignavibacteria; order UBA10030; family UBA10030; genus Fen-1298. The sequence goes on from CAWHXW010000004.1 coordinate 21,376, forward strand.
TTGAAGAAACCATTGGGAATTTCATGCCTGTGGTAATCGTAGAAACCATTTTCATACGGATCAATAATAATTTTCCAGCTTCCATCTAAACTGAATGAACGGCGGTCGCTTAAACTCGGACAAATGTCCTGCGCACATGCATTCAGTGAAATAAGAAAGATGAAAAAAAGAAGAGCATATTTATTCATTCTCGTGCGCCTTTAATAAATAATTAGAAATAAGATAAATGTTTTTTATTCCATGACAAAATGTTGATGTTGCATTGGATGGATATAAAATTTAAGCAAGTGATCTCCGCCGCAAGAAACTAGATATTTATCATGCCGGCGAATATCCCGCTTTGCAGGATTTTTGGATTTCTCCTGACACAGCCGGGAGTATTGACGACGAAAGAGTTTGGGTATTAAACCAGATAGAGAATAAAGCAATATTATATGTTGATTTTTCTGGATACTATAATGATAATTCACTAAATAAATGAATTATGTAATGAAGCATGCATTTCCTTCTTACAAGCTTATTGCGTGAAAAGAAAATTTACTATAAGACAAATGAAAACCATTATCCGTGCCATCCAATGTGCGACCCGTTCGACAAGAATTCTATATCCACTAATTAGCGGAATAACTCTTTATCTTCTGCTTGTTAATCTTAGATCACAAAAAATTAAACTGCTTTGTGCACAGCTAATGTTTTATCATCTATTCTGCGGGCGGATTTGCTGTGAGATTTTCTATTTCTGAATCCATAAGTAATTGCTTGGAACGCGCACGAAATGCAGGCGTTCCGTATGGAAGCATCTGCTTTACAACAATTTCAAGTTCCTTCCTAAGTTCAGGTTCTTTCTGCGCAATTTTAGCAATTACTGTCATTGAAAATGTTCTCACTGCAATAGGTTCATCAATTGAAGAAATAAATCCGAAACAGCAGTTTGCTACAGATCCCTGAAGTGTGCGCGGTATATCCACAAATTGAAGTATGCGTACAACATTACGCTTCACTGCGTCAAGCACTCCCGGCTCCTGCGTTTTTTTTATCATCAGCTTAAGCCATGGGGAAGCTAATTCAGGATGCAGCTCGACGCAATGGCCGATAATCCAAGCTGATTTCTTTACAACCGGTTCTTTTCCGTACAGAAATAATTCCATCAACTGCTGAAAGCGCGCCTTGTCTTTGCCTGCCCACCTGACAAATTTAATTACCTTCTCTTTAGAGCGGACAGCAAGTATTTCTTTTTCTAAGTCCATCGTTAAAATTGATAAACCGAATCTTTGGAGAATTATATTTCTTTAGAAAATATATCTAACGTCGTACGTTTTTGCCATCCCATGCAATTATAAAATAGTTGCGCCTCCTTGTTATCGCGGTAGACAAAAAGATGACACTTAGCGATACCCGACTTGTGAAGCGCGTCAAGCGACAGTTGAGTCAATCTTCTGCCGATGCCTTGTTTCCTGTACGCTTCGTCCACGGCAAGATGGTAGATAAATCCGCGCCTGCCGTCATGGCCGCAGAGGATTGCACCTATTAGCCGTTCCTTTTGTTTGCAGATGAAACTCAAACCCGGATTTCGTTCTAAGAAAGCGCATATTGCTTCCCGCGAATCCGAATTGCTCAAACCCATTCCCTGTGTTTTCTGCCAAAGAGCCAGTACACAATCATAATCTCTTATAGTCATTTCATGGATAGAATAATTATTCATAAATTTTAATTTAAAAAATACTATTTCCCTTTTTCTTCCTAATTCCAATCTCTAAACAAAAAAGGAATCGCAATTTTCAATCTTGCCAACTGAAAGAATGTGGGCTTGCAATTATCAACCATTCATTATTTTTGTAAAACCAATTTTATTGATTGAGAAAATTCAACTGATTGCATTCTGCAGAAATAAACTCCGCTTGAAAGATTTTTAGCAGTCCACTCCAATCGATGACCACCGGGTGAAACAACCTTGTTCACGATTGTTTCAATTTCTTTTCCAAGAGAATTGTAAATCTTCAACGTAATATGTGCCGACTTTGGTGCATAATAATAAATAATTGTTGTCGGATTGAATGGGTTGGGCCAGTTTTGGGATAGCGAAAAACTATCAGGCAAAGCAGCTTTTTCATTCGAAGTATTAACACCGGTTATCCCGACTACTTGAATTTCGCTTAGTTGGTTTGTTCCTATTCCTGCGGCGTGCGCCAAATCAAGATGATTATCAGCCACATCGGTCGTACTTCCGGGAATTGGCAATGTCAACGCTTCAGGATCGTGCCCCATTTTCTTTGCGGCGATAGAATCCACTGCAACTGCATCTCTTCCAACTATCAAAATGTTATCCGTGCATGTTCTAAAAACTGTAGTGTCGTATGCTAACTCACCACCACGCGAATTTTTTATGCCATCGGTAACTACCAAATGAATCGGCATTGCCATATTGAGATCACAAATTGATCGCGGCAAACTTTTATAGTCACTATTTGTAACTCCATGGTTATGAAGTTTGTTCCGATATCCTGCGTTACTCGTGTTTTCATAGTTTGGTAAAGGCACAGAGCCGATCAGAATTTTCATCCCGTTTGTAATGCCTGCAGTTCTATGCTCTTTCATTTTGGGAATAGAAATAAAAACATTTATATCTTTCAAAATCTGGTTAAACGTCAGAGTATTGAAGTAATATGCATTAGGGCCTACCGGTACATCTACAAAACTTGTGTACGGTGCGACATTGTTGAGATCAACGAATTGTACTCCGAGAGATTGTTGTACATCTTGATAGCTGTCTTTATAACCAAAGGAGTTATTATTATAGGAACCTTGATCCCAGAGGGCTTCAACAATATAAATGTCGGCTGGACGAACACCGCCGTCAATCAAAAGCTGCCCTACTGCGCGAAGCACTTCAGGATGTGTCCAAAGAGATTCTACGACCGAAACTCCTTTCAGATTCGCAGTATATGTTGAATTACCGATAGTTGAGCCCGTTCCACCGGTAAGATTAATTTTTATTGCAACTTTATTTCCAGCTTTCGCTAGATCACTGATTCCGCCTATATCCTCGAATAGATTTTGGATTTTTGTTTTCAATGTAGTTGGATCATAATCAGTTGCAGCAGCCACACCTATTTTAACCGGAGTGACAATTGAATTCTTCTGTGTTTGTGCAAGAAGTTTCTGCGATTTATTAAAAGGGTTGAGGACAAGCCCTGCAGCGGCAGCGCCAATCGTTCCTAAAAATTTTCTCCTTGAAAGATTCTTATCCGATATTTTATCGTCATCTCGTTTTTTCATTTTACTCACCTAATGATTTGAATTGATTAATGAATAATTTCATTCAGACATCTGTTAATATTCCAATTAATAATAAAATCTATTTTATATTTCACTAATCAATAATATCAATTTTTTACGATCACAGCATCTATATTCTTAAGCAGATTTACGAATCACAAGTTCAGGATTAAATACAAAGTTTTTTGGAGCGTGGAGAATCTCGTTCGTTTGATTTACAGCCATGTTATAAGCAGCTTCAGCCATTTCTTTCAACGGCTGTCTGATGGTAGTCAGCGCCGGGGTCGAAAGCTGTGCAATAAGCAGATCATCAAAACCAATAATCGCGACATCTTCTGGTACCCGAACTCCTCGATCTCTTGCTACTGACAGTAACCCTTGCGCACAGTTATCGCCTGCGGCGCAAAAAATCGCATCCACGCCCATAGCCAATAACTTCGGCATTACTTCCACACCATCCTCGCGGGAGTAATTCACAACCTCAACTATATATCCTTGTGGAATCGAAAGTCCTTTAATTTTAAGTGCCTGTTGGAACCCTTGGAGTCTTTGTTCTGCGTTGTAACCGCCTTTCACTTTAGTCCTGCCGGTAACAATTGCGATTTTCTTCCTGCCCTTCGCAATAAGATAATCCCCGGCTATACGTCCGCCCTTATAGTTATCTGTAGTAATAGTGGACACACCGGGCGCCTTCTCATCAATTAAAATTATGGGTACACTTGCAGTTGTATAGGCAGCGATTGTTTCTGAATCCGGCCGTATATCAATTGCAATCAAAGCAGTGGGCTTGGTTTGATCGAGTGCTTGTTTTAAGCGTTCATGCTGCGGAACAACTTCACCTGTCACAGATCGCATTGCCATTTGTTCCGGTCTCAATAATTTTTTAAAGCTTTCAATTAAAAATATTTGCAGAGGCGACCCAAATGTTGGTGCTACAATTACAACTTTTGTCTGAGAATTTGTCATTTTATTACTTTCCTTCCAGATATTTTCAGGCAACCCTAACTTTCATATTAATTAAACAACTCCTACTACCTTATAGTAAATCTACCTTATCAAAAAACCAGAAGCAAGGAAATATAAAAAGAAGCAGGCAAGACTTTAAAATCTTTTTAATACGGGAATTAACTTAAATGCAGCGCATTCTGTTTGAAAAAATCGCTTTACAGTACAGAGGACTTATACTAATTGTAATGAGTGTTAATCGAAAAACTTTTTTTTATCTGAAGATATTGCCTGTGCATACAAAATTTGCGAATTATAATCAACGATCCTTGTTTCTAACGCGTAGCCGTTCACATTGTTATAAACCAAAACTTCTGTCAGCAGGCTTTCTTTAAAAAATCTCGATCGTTTCTTCCAGATATTTCCCGCAACATGCAGCAACGTCCCTGTTTGGTATCGCTCATATTTCTTAATCAGTCCCTGCCGCATTAACCCCGGCAGTGTGTCTATTTCAAAATGTTTTGCAATTCTGCGTTCTTCGTTTGTAAAGTTTTTTTGACTCTGTGAATCTGGAAATAATCCGCTTAATCGCTCGGTATCTTGTTTTCTTTTCCCGACCATATCAAATCGATTTGTCCATTTGTAGAAAATGTATATCACACACAATGCAATAGACAGTCTCAATAATATGCCCGGAAATATTCGGGCAAAGAATCGTTTTTTTCTTTTAGAAATCATATGGAAGTAAATGCAATAATTATTTGATATTCACATTCGATACTCTGCACACTTTATGAGACGTATAATAACAAAATAAGTTCATTGTGCAATTATATACTTTGATTTTCATTTTTAGGATGATATCTCTCTTATAACAAATGCAGCTTACTTTTAACCTATGGGCTTAATTTTCTTTACGTGTTTTATATGATTGTCTTTATGCCAATGAGAAATTCAATTAATTGTTTCATGTTTATAACACCGCGTTTTGAATTTACTCCTCTTTTTTTTATTAGTAAATTTCTTTAAGTGCATTTCAACAGCTTCAATAAGAGATTCCTAATCGGAGTGAGCTGAGCAATTTCATTTAATTATTTACCTTCGTATTCAAGCAAACCTTCGAAGTATGTCGAATTGATATAGGCCGCAAGGAGTGTAACTTTTCCAGCACGAATATCGATCTCGCCTTCGAAGTAATCTCCCTCTTTCTTCAGAAACTGCCAATATTCACCTATGACAACAGCGGCTTTTCTTGCGCCCGGCAGTTTAACCCGAATATTCTGTCTCGATCCTGCGGGCAATTCCTTTTTCAACGGACAGATAAGCTCCGCATCAGAATTTATATACCGTTCAAATTTTACAGGCGATGGTGTGCGTTTTGTATTGCCGGTTCCAGTGTATTCAATCAATTCCTGAAAATCTTTCATTCCGGGGTATTGTGCAAACACTGCTACCTTCCCAATATCAATCTCAACTGTTCCCTCAAATTGATTTCCTGTCTTTTTCAAGAAATCCCATTCTTCACCGCAAACCACAGCTACTTTTTCCGCACCCGGAGCAATCATGGAAAATACTTGCATCGTTCCCGATGGAAGTTCTCTGATATTAGGTGTTTGCAATTGAACATTTTTTTCTATGAATGTTCCAAACGTCAAAGGAAATGAAGCACTTTTCTGCATCGTTGAAGATGCAGCTATTTTGAAACCAACAGCATGCGGTAACAATCCTTCACTGCTGCCCCGTTTGGCAAATATATTCAAATAATAGTTTCCCGAACATGAGGGCATAACGCGTATGTGGATCACTGATCCTGAACGCTGAATCAACAGCGCAGCATCCAGAGTTTTTCCATTTTGTTCAAGTGCTGCATTGCAATAAACATCAGCGGGAGTAGAAACCTCTAATGTGATTTCATTTTGAACTTCAAGTAATACCTGCTGATCGGCAGGCAACACTAATTCACATTGAAAAAAAGCCGGAGAAACAAATGGAAGGTTTTGAAACTCTTGCCTCGATACGGGTTTGCCAATTAACTGCCACCGTTTATCAGTAGGAAAATGGCGGTATATAAATTCTTCAGGTTTGGTAAGGAAAAAATAAGGCTCGAATTCTTTTTTATAGCTGTGCGTTTCATCAACTCTGCCGGCGCCCCAAGTGCAATCAACTAGTTTCCATTCTCCAAATATTTTCACGGCGTTCCATGCGTGGTTTGATTTAGAAGGAATAATATCCCCCGGATGATAATCGAATCCTTTCGCATATCCATCGATCGTCACGACATTCAATCCCGCTTTTTGTCCGAGTATTTCAAATAATGAGGAATAACCTGCACATACTGATGACCTTGATTGCAGCACGTCTCCAGGGTCCGAAGAAGATTCGGCACCTGAAAAAAAACCTTCCACATCGTATGAAATATTATTCGCAATCCATCTGAAAATTGCACGGGCTTTTTCTTCATCTGTTTTAAACGGCTTTGTCAGGTATTGAGAAAGCGAAGCAACAGATTTTGTTACAGATGCAGGAGCATTAAGTGCATATTGGTCAATTTCAGCATACCGGGATTCTTTATCAGATGCCGTCGCTTTAAACAGAATAAAATAAAGCAACAGAATTGTTATTGTTATTTTTATTCCCATATATGATTTTAAGTTCGCACGTTTTTGTTTTTTATCCTATCACCATGGGCTGCCTAATATTTTTATAATTTGTATGAAAATCCATATTAGTTTTTTAGTGAATAAAATATTCTTTAGGATTAATTAGAAAAGGCATCTATCTGTTTTTTATCTTGGCTGTTTGGAATTGATTGCACCGTTTTAAATTTCTCCGTTAAACCGGCTAATTGCTTATCTGCTTTGTCGTAGTTGTTCTTTGCATTATTCAATTGAGTACCTAATGTTTCGAATATATCGTTGAATTTTCGCAATTCAGTGCCAAGCATTTCGAGATTTTGAAATATTTCTTTCGCACTTTTTTCAATCTGCAGTCCTTTCAAACCAAGCGCAATAACACGCAGATAGGCATAAAAACTATTTGGAGAAACCGGAATGACACGCCGGGAACCTGCATACATCTGCAAACTCTCATCGGCAGGAAAAGTCTCATCTTTAATAATAGTTTCATAAAAGATATTCTCGGCCGGTATGTACATTAACGCAAAATCATATGTACCTTCATCGGGCAGAATATATTTTCCCGCGATGGCATCGATATGTTTTTTTACATCCAATCGGAATAATCTTGTTGCAGATTTCTTTTCCTGCTCGGTTTTCGCTTCCAGCATTTTTTGAAAATTTTCAAGCGGAAATTTTGAATCCACCGGCACAATACGTCCAGCCAGTCGGATAATGGCATCGACTGCTTGCCCGCCTTTAAATCTGTACTGAATATCATAAGAATTAGCAGGAAGCACCTGCTTTAACAGGTCTTCTAATAATAATTCACCAAGTCCTCCGCGTAATTTTGGCGCTTTTAACATTTCTTCCAATTTTGAAACACTTTGACCTAATTCTTTAATTTCCTGTGTAGCTTGGCCAAGCTCGCCGAGTTTATTCTGTACATCCTGAATAACTTTTGCTGCGTTATCTAAACGTGAACCCATTTGGCCTGTGTTATTTTGCATCTGATGTGTAATGCTATTGAGCTGCTGAAGTACGACTTCGGTTGTATTTTTCATTGATGTTGCAAATATATCGGACGTATTTTTCAAATTCTGGCTTACTTCCCCCCGCAGTGCTTCAATCTGTTTTTGAAAAAGCAATATAGTCTCTGAAGAACCGCCTTCCTTTTTTTGTGATAGCTGCCGGAGTAAGAGTATGACGATTAAAATGAAAACAAATAACGAAACAAATAACGATACAACTTCCATTCTTCCTTATCCTTTTATTCTTCTATTATATGCAAATATCATTTCAATTATTTTTTACATCCACCTTGTCATAAAAATAGATATTACTGTTGCCACAAACATGAAAAACATCACACGCGCAAGCGGCAAATGATTTTTCTTCAGCCAGCCCCACAATATTGCCGCTCCAATCATTATCATCATAAGTGCAATCGTACTTGCCGCACATTCTGCAACATTGAATGTGCCGCCAAAATAGAAATCCGGACTTCGATCATTCCAAAACCTTCCGTAAATAACGAGCAAATGCGCTGTGTAGACCATTAACGATTCTTTGCCGGTATCTAAAACAAACGACTTCTCCGTCTTTCGATAGTTTGCATAAAACCAGCAAACTGCAAGAAGAATCATTACTATTGCAAGCCGCTCAAAAAAGAATATTGGATTTGCTTTTATATCTGATGAGCCAAAAGGCACGCAGAAATTTAATCCCGTACCAATTATGCAAACTGTCAATATAAAAACTCCAATGAGTGCAAAATGTGAAATAAATATTTTTTCTTTTTTTTGTTCGCGTGCATCAATATACCGGGAAGCGAAGTAACCTCCAAAAAGGATAAATGCAAGCCATGGGAATAGCGGAAACAGCGAATAATGCCGGCTGTTTATGTATGCTGCAATTGGCGCTGGAATCCAATTCAAGAAATCGTAATCGCACACGAACATCGTCGCGATAATTACGAACACTCCGCCGATGAAAAGAAATATTCGGTATGCCTGGCTGTTCCTTATTAATAATCTCGATATGAAAAGCAATAACAATCCAAATGCAATACATTGAAGAATATCCACCTGATAGAATAGCAGCCATCCTTCTTTTGTTGTATCCGTAATCATTCTGTGGAATGAAAAAAAAGGCAGATGCAGAAAATATCCAATACTCCATATTAAACTGATTCGCCTGATTTGTTTCCAGAATGCAGGTCCATAAGTCCGGAATGATTCTAACTTCCTATTACTTGCAATCAAGAATACAAAACCGGAAATAAAAGTGAAACTTGGCGCAACCAACCCGTTGATAAAGTTCAAAACATTATACCATGAAGTTGTTTTTAGTACTGGCAAGATAAACGTGTTGAATACATGAACTTCAATCATTATAATAATTGCCCAGCCGCGAAGAAGGTCAATAAAAGCAAGCCGGTTTTTATCTGGAGCAGACATCTATAATTTGTTAATGACTGAAAATAAGACGAATTAATTTTTGATATTTATATTATCAAACGAGTTTCATTTTCTTGCCGACTTTCTCGAATGCTTCAAGCGCGCGATCAAGGTTTTTTTTCGTCAGCGATGCCGAAATCTGAGCACGCAAACGCGCTTCACCTTTCGGAACAACCGGGTACCATAATCCTTTTATATACACTCCGGCTTTTAACAATTGATTGCTCATCTCTTGCGCTATTGACGTTTCGCCAAGCATTATCGGAACGATCGGATGCATACCTTCAATAATTTTGAAACCTAAATTCTTTATTCCTTTTCTGAAGTATTCAGTATTTTCTTGAAGCCGCCTTATAATTGATTTATCCTTCATCAATAAATCGAAGGCTGCGATCGAGCCGCAAACCACAGCAGGCGGAAGAGAGTTCGAAAAAATGTACGGCCTTCCTTTTTGGCGCAAATAGCCGATCAATTCTTTTGAACCGCTGATAAAGCCGCCGGCTGCACCGCCAATTGCCTTGCCGAGAGTTCCGACTGTTACATCAATTTCACCAAGCAAGCTAAATTGTTCGGCTGTTCCTCTTCCGGTCTTTCCGCATACACCAATACCGTGCGCATCATCTACAAAAACGAACGCATCGTACTTTTTTGCAAGTTCAAGAATTTTTGGCAGCGGAGCTAAATCGCCTTCCATGCTGAAAACACCATCTGTAGCAATCATTCTAATACGATAGTCTGTGTTTTTATCTTCTTCTAATTGCCGTTCGAGATCTGCAGTATCTCCATGATTATAAATTTTACGATCTGTAGTTTCTGTTCGGCACAACCGCTGTCCATCAATAATACTGGCATGATTCAACCTGTCGCTGTATATAACATCCTTGTAATTTTCATATCCAAGTTTTTCATTTGTAAGCGCGGAAAAAAATGCAACGTTAGCCAAAAACGATGAAGAAAATAGAATCGAGTCTTCCGATTTCAGAAACTTCGATATTTTATTTTCAAGTTCGAGATGGATTGTTTGCGTACCGGTTAGAAAGCGTACAGAGGCAAGTCCATATCCATATTTTTTAATTCCTTCAACTGCTGCTTTACACACATCAGGGTGATTTGACATACCCAGGTAATTATTTGATGCAAGCATAACTGCTTCTTTACCCAGCACTTTCACCGTACCGCCCTGTGCAGATTGGAGTGCGGTTTCATACTTCGTGGTTTTAGATTCTTCGAGCCGTTTCAACTCGATGGCAAGTAATTCATTGAGATTCATAATTTACTGTCTTTTTATTTTTTGGCTATCAGTTTTAAACCTACAATTGAACTATCAAAATAGATTTCAACTATTTCTTTTTTAATCGAATTGAGAACGAACCATCCATTCCATGTTTATGCCGAAAGGTCTCTACTTGTCCATGATTTCCAATAAGATCCTGATGAATTATATTGGTTCCGGATTCGACGGAGAATTCAAGATGCTGCACAAGAAATTCGTTGATGAGATCGAGATTTTCTTGCGGTTCAATTGTGCAAGTACTATAAACAAGAACCCCTCCGGATTTCACAAGTTTTGCAGCATTTTCCAATATTGATTTTTGTAAATACACAAGCTTAGGAATATCATCTGCATCTCGCTGCCATTTCGCATCCGGCTTTTTTGAAAGCACGCCAAGTCCCGAGCATGGCGCATCCACAATTACTTTATTTGCCTGAGGAATTTCAATCGTCGCACTGTCGTCAGCTATCAAATGTACATTAGTGATTCCGAGCCGCTGGCATGCATTTTTCACAAGATGAAGACGGGTTTCATAACGATCGACAGCAATAATTTCACCGAAGTTCTTCATCAATTCTCCGATGAAAGTCGCCTTTCCTCCCGGCGCTGAACAAAGATCAATCACACGTTCACCCGGTTTTGGATCCAATAAAAGCACCGGTATGCCGGCGCTTTCATCCTGTACTGAAAAATACCCCTGCTGAAAAAGCTCCGAGCTGCCGATACCTGACATATGCTGAACTCTGACGAAATAATCAAGATATGGCGAACGCGAATATTGAAGCTGGTTTTTTTCTAACAATGAAATAAAATAATTAAAATCAACTTTTAAGCGATTTACACGCAAAGCCAAATCAGGAATAGAATTGTTTGCTTCCATTATTCGTTTTGCCTCATCGTAACCATATCGCTCCACCCAGCGCTTAGTCATCCAAACAGGATGCGATTCAATTACAGCAAGATTCCGAATTTTATCTTCTTCCGGATCCGGATAACGAATGTTTTCGGCGTTACGTATGATGTTGCGTAGAATAGCATTGACCAGATCGGCTGCTTTTTGGCCGCGTAATCGTTTTATAAATTCCACTGCTTCGTTCACAGCGGCAGAATGCGGCACTCTGTCAAGAAATTGAATTTGGTACAATGCCACTCGAAGTGCGTTTTTAATATTTGTTTCTGCTTTAGTAAAATTGCCGTGGAAAAAACCCGTCAACACCCAATCGAGTTTCATTTTCCATCTAATCACACCTGTTACAATCTCATTCATCAAACCTTTGTCCAACTCGTTCATATCATTTGAGCGCATTTCGGCATCTAATAATTTATCAAGATATGAATCTGAACGCTCGATGCGGTTTAGGATTTTTACCGCCGTCCCGCGCGGGCCATCATAAGTACTGATTTGTTGAGTTTGATCTTGTTGGTTTACTTCATCTTGCATTCAATTTTCTTTCATCAATCTTTTATTTTGTACTGCCGGCGTTCATCCGCTGTCGAATTATAAATATCCCGGAAGAGATTCGCTTCAACATCTCTTAATTCAATATTACGCCTCGCCATTACAACTCGGGCTAAATTAACGGCTTTTTCAATATCATAATCGGCAAAATTCTTCTGCTCGCCGCACCAGGAAAATGATGGAATATATTTAGGCGGAAATCCAGTCTCAAAGATATTGCAGCACGCACCAACTACAGTTCCCGTATTAAATTTTGTGCCAATTGCACTTTTTGAATGATCGCCCATTATTAGTCCAACAAATGTTAATCCTGTATCAATCTTTTCAGTTCCTACCTGCACTTTAACACTGCTGTAATTATTTTTTAAATCGCTGTTATTAGTACCGGCACCTAAATTCACCCACGAAGCAAGATAAGAATGTCCAAGGAACCCGGCATGTTGTTTGTTAGAGTAGCTGTGAATAATTGATCCCTCTACTTCACCGCCGACTTTACAAAAAGGTCCTATTGTCGTATTCTCATAAATTTGTGCGCCGGTTTTGATTGTTGAACCATCTAAAATACAAGCAGGACCAATAATTGTGGATTGAGGAAATATTTTTACGTTTTTGCCGATATAGATTGGACCGGCTTTTGCATCGAGCACTGTGCCCGGATAAATAACAGCACCATTTTCGATGATTATATTTTTCTTCCCTAATAAAAATGCGCCAGAATGCACTTTTCCACGAATGAGCGATTGTTTCTTCCTTGTTTTTTTAATTAATGATTCAAAATCTTTTACAATTTGTAATCCGTTATTTTGAATCAAATCCCATGGATAAAAAACCTCATCTGCTTCTATTTCAATTTTAAGCAATCCGTCAAATTCCGAAAGTGATAATGGAGATGAGATATTTCTTTTTATCCGCTCAAGATTCGTTCCGCTGACGTATGCAGCAATCAAATTATCGTTAGCAACATAAACCACATTTTGTTTTGATGTCAATGGGATTTTCTTTGCAAGCAGTTGGTCTGCAAGTACACGTCCATTGATAAATAGACATTCTCCGCCGGGAATTTCATTTACAAAGAATTGCGGTTTTCGGGACTTGATGCAAAAGGCGAGAGATTCTCTGCACTGCACAGTAATGTTTGCGCTTGGATATGCCCGCAGAATTTTTTCTTTCAACGAGAAAATTCCGCAGCGTAAGGAATAAATAGGCCGGAAATAAACTAACGGCAGGAACTGTGTAAAATGATCATCTTCGAAAATACAGATTTGTGGTGCCATCGGTCAGGTCCTTTTTAATTAGGTGGTAACGTGAAGGTTCAGTGCTCATAAACCTTTTTACTGCCGACAACAAAAAAGCGGAATGCATTTTTCAGAACACATTCCGCCTTCCGTAATTTAATGCCTTAATTATGCTCCAGTTGTTATAGCAGTCGGTTCTTCTTTTTTTGAAGCATATTTCTTCTTAAACTTCTCAATGCGGCCGGCTGAATCAAGCAGTTTCTGTTTGCCTGTATAGAAAGGATGGCAACTTGCACAAATTTCTATATGTAGGTTACCCACTGTAGAGCGGGTTTCAAAGACATTTCCGCATACACAAGTAACAATCGCCTTTTTATACGTCGGGTGAATTCCTTCTTTCATCACAATCCTCAAGTCTTATTATTATATATTATATGTAAAATAGGAAAAAATGGATTGAGTTGCAAAGATAATTTTCTCCGTTAATGCATATCAATTATCGTAAGCGATAATTTAAATCAAACACATCTTTCTGCTAATCAAAAACGACAGTTTTTCGCCCATCAACAAGAATGCGATCTTGTAAATGCAGACGGATTCCGCGCGCCAGTACTAAGCGCTCTAAATCCCTTCCCTTTCGAATCAGATCCTCCAACGAATCTTTATGTGAAATCCGAATGATGTCCTGTTCGATAATCGGTCCTTCATCGAGCACCTCTGTCACATAATGGCAGGTTGCCCCGACAATCTTCACACCTCTTTCATACGCTTGCTTATATGGGTTAGCCCCTGCAAAAGCCGGCAAAAATGAATGATGGATATTAAGAATCCGATGTTCATAATATTTAGTTATCGTCGGTGAAAGCAGCTGCATATAACGTGCTAAAATAATTGTATCGATACCTTTTTGTTGGATCAATTCTAATTCTTTTATTTCCTGTGTTTCCTTGTTTTCTTTTGTAATGGGAAATATATGAAATGGAATTTTATACCGCTCAGCTAAGAAACCAAGATCAGGATGATTGGAAATAATTATTGCAATCTCAGCGTCAAATTCTTCCAGCTCATGACGCCATAGAATTTCTTGAAGGCAATGAGCATGCTTCGACACAAAGATTGCTATTTTTCGTTTATTTTGATTTAACCTGATAGACCATTTAGCATGGTACTCGTTTGCTATCGGCTGGAATATCTCTTCCAATCTATCCGGAGAAACAATAAACGTTTTCAAATCCCATGTTACTCTTAGAAAAAAAATATGATCATCCTCATCTACATGTTCATCCAAATCGACAATATTACCATTGCGTTCAAAAATGAATTGAGAAATTTTAGATACTATGCCTCTTCGATCCGGACATGACAGTAATAATGTAACCGTTATATTCTTTTCTTTCATATTCTTCACCTTAACTATAATTAAAATATGTTAGTCTCGGTACACTTGCAAGAAGTTTTTCAAAATTTTTAATATAGATTTTCAGATCTAAAAATAGAAATTTCTATTCTTTCATTTTTCGATAAATGTTTGATACAACTTGCTGCAATCCAGTTATTATAAGATTCAACGCATTCGAAATTATTATTATCTTCCCCTATAAAATCTTGAATCTCAATCTCTTATTCGGTAGATTCTATTTAATGAGAAGAATTGTATATATACTGATTATTACAGAATGTGTTTTAACTTCACTTCTTGCCCAGCAAAGCACATACGACTTTCTTCGCACGGATGTGAGTGCACGCACTGCAGCATTGAATGGAAGTTTCGTTTCGATGAAAGATGATCCAAATGTTTTGTTCTATAATCCTGCATCGATTGGTACAATAACTATACCAAAAGTTTCTATCAGTTATATAGACCACCTTATGGATATCAATGCCGGAACACTGAGCTACGGGCAAAACATCGAGGGCATTGGAAGTGTTGGTGCGGGCATTATTTATATGAATTACGGATATTTCAATAGGACTGACGAATTTCTGAATGTGCTTGGAACATTTGGCGCAACAGAATTAGCTCTCGCAGCCGGAATAGCGGCACACTATGATGAGAATACTCTTGTAGGTATCAATATAAAATATATTTATTCTTCTATCGCGGAATACACTTCCACCGGACTTGCAGCCGATCTTGGATTCCTCTACGATATTCCCTCTCAAAATCTTACAATCGGCGGCAGTGTTTTGAATATAGGCAGACAATTAAAAACATACGCAGGAGTAAATGAGTTACTTCCTCTTGATGTAAAATTAGGAATCACAAAACGTCCGGAACATCTTCCTGTTTTTTTAAATATTGATTTTCACCAACTAAACGAAAACAACGGTAATTTTATTGACCGTTTCAGCAATTTCACTATTGGCGCAGAATTTTTAATGAGCAAATCGTTGCGTCTGCGCGTTGGATACAACAACAAACAGCGGCAGGATCTCAAAACAGGTACGACAACCGGGCTTGGAGGATTCTCTCTGGGTGGCGGTCTCGTCTTGAAGGATTATCAAATTGATTATGCCTATAATTCGTACGGCGATTTTGGCGGGATACAACGATTTTCTTTAGAAATAAATCTTTAATAACTCTAAATAAATATAAAGATTTTCTGAACTGCTTTTCACTGCAGTAAAAATCAAATCCAATATAGTTTAGTCGAAAAGAAAAGCATTATCCAGCTCTATACCGATAACGGCGACTTCTAATTAAAAGCTGAAAGCAATCCGGGATTAAGGATTAGAATTTTTTTACAGTATCTGCCAGCTTTTACGAAATACGGTTATCTATCTTGCTAAGTACAACTTTTAGCAAAGCGATGACAGCATTGAATAGTATTTGAATTTTTATTGGTCGCGCTTGTATGGCTGCCGAAGATATTTTTGTGCTTCCTGATAAGAATTTTCATATTCTTTCATCGCCAGTACCTTTTTATATTGCTCAATTGCATATTGCCTTTTTTCCTGCAAATCGTAAATCATGCCAATGATTAGATTCCCAAGTGACATAAAACCTGATGGTTCGTCTTTATCCAATTTTCTAGAAATTTCATCGCAAGCATATAAGTTTTTAAGCGCTGAATCTAGTCTTCCTGCCATAAATTCAAATTTGCCAATATAATAATATGCTTCCCGTGCATCGTACATATCATATCCAACTTGCTGTTGTGTATAGCGATTTATGATATCACTGAAAATATCATTTGCTTCTCCAAGATATCCGGTGCTCACAAGAGAGCGTCCAAGATAACGATAAAACATAGAATTGTTCGGGTACTTTTCATGCAGCTTTCTTGCAAGTTCGAGTGCGGCTGCATAATCTTTCTCATAAGTAAAATAATTTTGCATAAGAAAGTAAGTCGCTTCTACTTTTGCATATCTTGCATGAAGTGACGCCTGCCTAAGCTGCTCCAATCCTTTTTTCCTGTCACCGCTTGGAAAAAATATCATTGCCGGTTTCACGAAAGGATACTTGCCAGGAATGACGGCGGCATAATAATTATAAATACCTATACCGAGCAAAACATCGAAATTATTTGGCTCAAGTTCATAGGCTTTTCGTACCAGTGGAAGAGCTACAATTCCATCGTTGGCAGCGCCAAGCCACTTACCCCTGTTTGCGCGCAAACGCCCGCGAAATCCGACAGCACCTCCTTTAAAAAACATAGCCGCTACGTCTTCCGGATTTTCATCTAAACGTTTTTCACATTTTTCTATGACTACATCCAACATTTTATAAAATTTTTCATCCTGTGATTCGTCATCAAATTTGCTAATAATGCGCTCCCATTGAATCATTGCCCGGAAAAAATATCCGACCGGATGCTCAGGACACATTTTAATGACTTCTGAAATATCTGATTCAGCTTTGTCAAATTCATAATTATAAAGCTCGTCAATGCCATGCTGAACGAGATGTTCGATTGCTTTATCTTCAATCCACTGCGAATAAGAAATTGAATTTACGAAAGGAATAATAATTACCAGAAGTATTAAATGACTTTTAATGCATCTAAACGATGATGGATATTTAAATAAATTATTGCTTGACGATTTCAATGTTAATATAAACCTTTACAAATTATTCATAAATTATGCATTAGAATCTTGAAAAATGGGATAAGAGTGTTTTCCTTTTTCCATTAATTTTTTCTTTTTGACCGTTCATTTCACATCTCCCTTTTATATACAATAATTCCGATCAAATGAATTTAAGGCACGCATGCAACGACTAGAGTAATATTTCATCGAGACATTTGAAAAATTAAACCTTATTGTAATTCTGACGAATAAAATTACGAAGAATCATGTGTCTAAACTAAAAACAAACATGGATTCTTCTCTCGGCAAGTCGGAATCAGAATGACAGTGAATAAACAATAATTCAAATGTCTTTCATAGTAATTTAGATGTATTATCATAATTATCAAGTATTACTTTTATTCTAACGGAGACACAAATAAAAATTTTTACTACAGTTTAAAATTAACCTAGTAAATGTCACTAAATCTTTATTGTCAGTTTTTTTACGTTTAGTGAAGAACCGCTTTCGACTTTTTCACTTCAACATATTTCAAATCACCGGTTTTAAAGTGAACCCATGTGACAATCAATAGCGTCATCGCCCCGCCGAACACGGCAGAACAGACTGTCCCCATAAGTTTTGCTG
Source organism: Ignavibacteriota bacterium (assembly GCA_963833465.1). Classification (GTDB taxonomy): domain Bacteria; phylum Bacteroidota; class Ignavibacteria; order UBA10030; family UBA10030; genus Fen-1298. Next base: position 39,298 of record CAWHXW010000004.1, read on the forward strand.
CAAGCCCGGATTCAAAAGCACCAAGTTCATTGGATGAAGCAAGAAATATTCCATTCACAGCTAAAACCCTGCCGCGCATCTCGTCGGGCGTCATCACTTGTAAAATTGTTGCCCGGATGACGACACTGATGCTATCGAAAGCGCCGCTAATAAAAAGCATTGCAACCGAAAGACCCATCCATGGTGAAACGGCAAATACAAGGATAGAGATACCGAATCCCGTTACGGATATTAATAAATTCTTCCACGCATGATGCATCGGGGAAAATCGAGTTAACATGAGTAATGTGATAACCGCACCAAGTGACGGCGCTGCTCGAAGTATTCCTAATCCCTGTGATCCAACTTTCAAAATATCTTCCGCATAAATAGGAAGAATTGCCATTACACCTCCAAACATCACAGAAAATAAATCAAGTGAAATAGAATAAAGTATAATTTTTGTTTTGAAAACAAAACTTACACCTTGCTTAATACTGTTCATTATTTCGGTTTGTTTATTTATAATTTGAATCGGCTTCTTGCCAATCTGTGCATAAAGTAAAAAAGATGCAGCCACCATTACAACAACAACAAGTAAAGTGTTCGCAAATCCAATCCATGCATAGAGAAAGCCGGACATCATTGGGCCTATAATGGCGCCTACCTGCCAAGCCGAGCTGCCCCACGCTGAAGCATTTTCATATAAATGTACGGGAACAAGAATAGCACGAAGAGAGTTCGATGGTGGAGATAGAAATGCACGGCATAATCCAATAACAAAAATTGTCATATAGATTACAACAAGAATCACTGCTTGTGAAATATGTCCCTGCTGTCTCACAATAATTTGCAGTACCTGTTGAACTAAGAGCAATGCAACCGGTACATCGCAATAGAATTTTACGTTTTTCGGAATTATCTGCAATGTGGCCGCCAAAAAGTGAAAAAGAAATGAACGGGATCGCCTCAACAAGCCCTATCAATCCTAAAGATAAAGGATTTCGCGTGATACGATATAATTCATACCCGATGGCAACTTCTTGTGCAAGGAGCGCCATTGTAAGCAGAAAAGATCCTACAACAAGATTGCGAAACTCCGCATACCGCAAAGCCGCATATGGATCATTCTCTTGCGATAATGTTTTCCATTTAATCATCGTTAGATAAAATAGCTAAGCATAGTTATAATTCCAATAAATACATCGGTTTTATTGATGTCATAATTTTAAGTTTCCATTTTTTTCTTAAATAAAAAAAGCCCGCAAACATAATGCTCACGGGCTTCTTAGTGCCGAAGGGGGGACTCGAACCCCCACTCGATTTGAGTCGAACTGGATTTTGAGTCCAGCGCGTCTACCAATTCCGCCACTTCGGCGCTTGAATATATTAATATATCAATGAATGGTTTGCGAAACAAGTTTTTTCTACTGCTGATATTCCCAGATGGCAGTCATTATTATTGGCTGAGAGTTTAGCGCCGAATAATACAATTATTGCACCGGTTTTTTTTCTCACAACAAAAATATATACAGCACACCATTTATTTATTAAACTATTTAGTTCTTTCTGTGTCTATTTATTAGATGTTCATAAAAAAAAGATGGTTAGATTAAAGATATAAACGCTGAGCAATTATTTGAGAATTGGAAAAGTCGAAGCGTTGACAATACAATGTCGTGACTCGACTCTGCTCGTCACGACACAATTTTTATGCAAAGGGATTTATGAAAACAATTTTGAAGTTAACAATTATCTTAATCTTCCATGCACTGATGACGCCGGTTCTTGCACAACTTCATGTAGGCGTGGGAATAAACATTGGTCCACCTGTGCCGGTAAAGGAAGAAATCATTGTCGCAAAACCTTACAACAACTCTATGTGGATTCCTGGTTATTATCGATGGCATCTAAAACATCACAAATATTTCTGGGTAAAAGGACATTGGGAACGGCCGCCGCATGCACATATGATATGGGTGCCAGGACGATGGGAACAAAGAAATAAGGAATGGGTGTTCTTCCAAGGACGCTGGGAAAATGAAAGATTAGAACGCAAGTAAATTCCCATTTTATTTAAGTTTTAACTCGCAATATAATATTCTCTGCCGTTGAAAATTTTAAGCAAAATTTAACATGTGCAACGGCAGAGTTTCCTTATCCTATCCGAATAATAATACTACTATCAGTGAATTCGCTTCATACAAATATATTTAAAAATGCCTAAAGAATACTTGCACAATTGACAGCTTTGTGAAAAATAATTCATTATCTACAGTTTTTGACTTTATGCGTATATTTGAATAGATTTTAAAAAGAAAATATTTTTATGACTGATTGTATTTTTTGTAAAATTGTATTAAAAGAAATTCCATCGGAAATTCTTTACGAGAATGACAAGGTTATTTCGCTTCTCGATATCAATCCAATTCATTTTGGCCATGCACTAATACTGCCAAAAAAACATTGCAATAGTTTTTTAGATTTGCCGGATGAGGATTATCACTCTTTTCTTCAAGCGGCGAGAATAGTCACAAGAGCGTTAGTGCAGAGTCTAAATCTTGAAGGATACAATTTATTTTCAAATAATGGCGCAATTGCCGGACAATCTATATTTCACTTTCATATTCATGTCACACCGCGATATCGAAACGATAACGTCAGATTTGTTCTTAATCTAAAAAAATATTCTGACGGCGAAATAAAGCGATACGGAACTATGATCCGTAGATATATCAAATTATAAATAATAATCGAGGCAGCAGATATCAATGGCACAGTATGTTAAGCTTGCATCTCCAACCGCAGGACAACCGATTCGATTTGTGAACAATAAGCTTAGCGTTCCAGATTTACCCATCATTCCATTTATTGAAGGGGATGGCACCGGCCCAGATATTTGGCGTGCATCTCAACATGTGTTTGATGCTGCCGTCGCAAAAGCTTATCGTGGAAAAAGAAAAATAATTTGGTTTGAAGTTTTCGCCGGGGAAAAAGCGAACAAAGTATATGGCCCCAATACCTGGCTTCATGACGACACGCTCATTGCCATCAAAGAACATATTGTTGCTATTAAAGGACCATTGACAACGCCAATTGGCGGCGGAATTCGTTCTATAAATGTTGCATTACGACAGATGCTTGACCTTTATGTTTGTCTGCGGCCTGTGCAATATTTCACTGGTGTGCCGTCACCAGTGAAACATCCGGAATTAATTGATATGGTCATATTTCGTGAAAACACTGAAGATATTTATGCAGGCATCGAATGGAAAGCCGGATCATCGGAAGCCAAAAAAGTTGTGGCATGGCTGCAAAAAGAAATGGATGTAAAAAAAATACGTTTCCCTGAAACTTCCAGTATCGGCATTAAACCGGTTTCCGAGGAAGGGACAAAACGATTAGTCCGCGCAGCGATTCAATATGCCATTGCTAATAAGCGCAAATCTATAACTTTAGTGCATAAAGGCAATATTATGAAATTCACTGAAGGCAGCTTCCGGGATTGGGGCTATGAATTGGCACAAAAAGAATTTAGCGGAACACTCATCGATGGTGGACCTTGGGTAAAACTCCCAAACGGAATTATCGTTAAAGATGTTATAGCGGATGCATTCCTTCAGCAAATTCTCACGCGTCCTGCTGAATACGACGTTATCGCAACACTGAATCTTAATGGCGATTACATTTCCGATGCGCTTGCAGCGCAAGTCGGCGGGATAGGAATAGCGCCCGGCGGTAATATAAATTATGAAAACGGCTTTGCAGTTTTCGAAGCAACTCATGGCACTGCACCAAAGTATGCTAATCAGGATAAAGTAAATCCCGGTTCTGTCATTCTATCTGGTGAAATGATGCTTCGTTACATCGGCTGGGATGAAGCTGCCGATTTTATCATCAATGGTCTCAATAAAAGCATTCAAGAAAAGACTGTCACGTACGACTTTGCTCGTTTGATGGATGGAGCAAAAGAAGTGAGATGTTCAGAATTTGGCGATGCGATCATCAAGAATATGTAATCTTTTCAAGAAACAACCTTTCCGATCGTTTAAAGCGATCGGAAAGGTGAAAATTAAGCGCTGATCAACATTGTCACGACAAGGGCATTTCAAATAATGAAATGCCTTTTTTGTTTTACGTCCGTTTCTTGAAAAACAAGGCATTTTTCAGTATCTTTTTAATAAGAAATATTTTTATCAAAGAACTCCTATGACTCAAGCTCCATTACAAAATCCTCTTCAGCATGAAGACACCGACATATTGGTTGAACAACCGGCAAAAGTAATTTTATTTAATGATGAAATTCATTCGTTTGATGAAGTCATTGGGCAAATTATCAAAGCTATCGGCTGTGATACGACAAAAGCAGAGGGATTGGCTTGGGAAGTTCACAATAACGGCAAAGCGATGGTGTTCGAAGGACAGATGACCAACTGTCTGAATGTATCTCATATATTAGAAGAGATTGCACTAAACACACAGATTGAAATATAGCTTTTATGACCTCATCCGAAATACGAAATAGTTTTTTAAAATTTTTTGAAGAACGAGATCATATAATTATTTCTAGTTCACCTGTTGTTCCCTATGACGACCCGACACTTCTCTTCACAAACGCAGGAATGAACCAATTTAAGGATATATTTCTAGGTAATGGCAAACGTTCATACAAGCGTGCAGCAGACACACAAAAATGCATTCGTGTCAGCGGGAAGCACAACGACCTTGAGGAAGTTGGGCGAGATACATACCACCACACTTTTTTTGAGATGCTTGGCAATTGGTCATTCGGCGATTACTACAAGGAGGAAGCTATCACATGGGCATGGGAATTATTGACAATGGTTTGGGAACTTCCAAAGAATCGTCTCTGGGCAACAGTGTACAAAGACGACCAGGAAGCAGAACAACTTTGGAAAACCGTTACAGATATAAATCCAAAACATGTTTTGCGATTTGGGGAAAAAGATAATTTTTGGGAAATGGGTGAAACCGGACCTTGCGGACCATGTTCTGAAATCCACATTGATAGAACGCCGGATGGCAGCGCAACTGCAGAAATGGTAAATACCGGCATTCCAGAAGTGATGGAAATTTGGAATCTTGTCTTCATTCAATACAATCGTGATGAAACCTGCAAACTCACTCCTCTGCCATCAAAGCATGTTGATACCGGGATGGGATTTGAGCGCGTATGTGCCGTAATGCAAAATAAAAAATCAAATTACGATACTGATATATTTATTCCAATCATCGACAAAATTAGTGAAATAACAAGGCAACCATACGGCGGTGATCTTCGATCTACAAACGATAATCCAAAATCGGAAATCGATGTTTCTATGCGCGTCATCGCCGATCACGTGAGGACGTTGACATTTGCAATTGGCGATGGTGCGCTCCCAAGCAACGAAGGACGCGGATATGTTTTACGCCGAATCTTGCGACGTGCCGCTCGCTTCGGCCGCAATCTTGGCATGCACGAGCCGTTCATCTATCAACTCGTACCGATTCTTGTTGAAACAATGAGCTACATCTTTCCTGAGATCAAAACAAACCAGGATCACATTCAAAAAGTTATTAAAGGTGAAGAAGAAAGTTTTAATGCAACCCTTGATAATGGTTTGAATATTTTCGAAGAGCTAATAATAAAATCCGAGACGCAAATTTCAAAAACAGTTTCTGGTGAAGATGCTTTCAAACTCTACGATACATTTGGTTTTCCTTTAGACCTTACAGAGTTAATGGCAGTTGAACGTGGATTAAAAGTGGATGTCGATGAGTTCAACAAGCTAATGAAAGAGCAGAGAGTACGATCAAGAGATGCTCGTGAAATCGAGCACAAACATTTGTTTTTTCTTGAAGGAGCAGGTAAAAGTCGTAAGCCAATAGAATTTGTTGGATATGACACGTTAGAAGTAGAGACAGAGATCATTGCGTTGGCAAAAAATGAAAATTCAGCAACCATTGGAATTGCTCTTGATGTTACTCCATTCTATGCTGAATCAGGCGGACAAGTCGGCGATAAAGGTTCTATTTTCATTGACACAAAAGAAGTATATAATGTCACAGATACTATTAAATCTACCCAGCACATCCACATTTTGGATAAAGTTGATGGATACATTAAAGTTGGGACAAAGGTAAAAGCAGTTATCAATAAAGATCTAAGAGACGCTACTGCTCGCAATCACTCGGCAACGCATTTGTTACACAATGCACTGCGCCGGATTCTTGGAACGCATGTGCATCAAGCTGGCTCGCTTGTTGCACCTGATTATTTACGATTTGACTTCGCGCACTTTGCAAAGTTAAGCGAACAAGAACTTGCCAACATCGAAGCATTAGTGAATGAGAAGATAAAAGAAAATATTCCGCGCACTCCCAGATTAAATAACATCCCGTTTGAAGATGCTAAGAAGATGGGCGCATTAATGTTCTTCGGCGATAAATACGGCGAGCGTGTGAATGTGATTCAATTCGGAGATTTCAGTACGGAATTCTGCGGCGGGACGCACGTGAATAATACCGGCGAAATTGGCTATTTCAAAATACGCAGTGAAGGCAGCGTGGCAAGCGGTGTACGCCGTATTGAAGCAGTGACCGGCTCGTACGCACTGGATTATTTTAATAAGGAAAAACGTAAATTTGAATTTGAGTATGATTCTGCATATCTGCGACTTGAGGAAAAATTCAAATCACAAATTACAGATTTGAAACTGCTTCCCGCTGCTCCAAATCCGGCTTCACCTGAATTAGCTGCTTGTTTTGCACAATTACATAAGAACAAAACAAGTCTCAAGAATATTATCGAACAAGACAACGAAGTAAAGAAAACACAAGAAAAAGAACGAGCAAAATCACGTTTAAAATCACTTTCCGATTCAATGGATGAATTGATTTCTTCTGCAATTTTGATTGAGAATATCAAATTCGTTGCGGCAAAAATTTCTGCTTCGTCTTTAGACGAATTAAAAAAACTTGGTGATTCACTCCGATCCAAGCTTGTTAGCGGTGTCGGATTACTTGCTTGTGTTATTGAAGATAAAGTTCAGCTTGTCTGCGTTGTTACAGATGATCTCGTTGCCGCTAAAATAATTGAAGCAGGGAAAGTTGTAGGTGCAATCGCTAAATTAGTCGGCGGCGGCGGCGGCGGCGGACGCCCTCACATGGCAATCGCAGGCGGAAAAGATGTTGCAAAGTTAGATGAAGCACTTGCGCAAACAAAATCGGTTATGGAATCTTTTTTACGAAAGTGAATTAAATCAGATGACAACCTTCGAACAACTTCTAACAATAAAACGCGATCGAGGCGCTGGATATTTGCTCCTCATCGATCCGGACAAAATTGATCCAAAAAAACTGCCAGCTTTCATCAGCGAAGCTACTAAAGCAGGGGTAGACGCCTTTCTTGTCGGGGGCAGTTTAATGCTTTCGAATGAATTCGATAAGACTATTAACATCATCAAAAAAAATACTGAAGCACCTGTTATAATTTTCCCCGGCGGTGTGTCGCAGGTTTCTGCAGAAGCCGATGCGATTTTATTTCTTCTACTCATCAGCGGGCGAAACCCGGATTATCTTATAGGCAATCAGGTTAATGCCGCTCCGATTATCAAACGAATGGAGCTTGAAGCAGTTTCAACCGGATATATGTTGATTGAAGGCGGAAATGTTACATCGGCAGAATTTATGAGCAATACGAAACCTATTCCGCGCGAAAAACCTGAGATTGCCGTTGCACACGCGCTTGCGGCAGAATTAATTGGTTTGAAACTGCTCTACTTAGAAGCAGGCAGCGGTGCTAAACAATCCGTCCCGGATGCGATGATAAAAAAGGTTACAAAGTACTGTTCTCTTCCAGTCATTGTCGGCGGCGGAATTCGAACACCAGAGGAAGCGAAAAATAAAGTTAAAGCCGGAGCTTCGTTTATCGTGACGGGAACAATAATCGAAGAAAATTCACATAGTTCGATTATACAAGAATTCGCGAACGCAATTCATGCATCATAAAAAGAAAATAAGATTGGGCTTCCAATGACACAATCCTCAGATAAAATATTAGAGCGCACTAAATTTATTAGTGATTCGCTTAAAGAAAGCAGCGATACTAAACTTCGTATTTTACAGCAATGCATGCCTGATATTTCTAAGGCAGTAGATATTATTATTAACGCATTCAACAATAAGAAGAAAGTATTGCTTTGCGGCAACGGTGGCAGCGCTGCAGACGCGCAGCACCTTGCAACTGAGTTTGTGATTCGTCTAAGCCCGCATATTAAACGTCCGGGCTTGCCGGCAATCGCGCTCACAACTGATTCATCTGTGCTGACTGCCGGAGCTAATGATCTCGGTTACGAAAATGTTTTCACACGCTCTATTGAAGCTCTAGGCAATGAAGGTGACGTGCTAATTGGAATATCCACAAGCGGCAATTCTGATAGTGTGAACAATGCATTCCAAAAAGCGCGCGAGATGAAATTAGTCACAATTGGCTTGCTTGGCAAAGGCGGCGGGAAATCGAAAAACTTTGTTGACCTTGCCGTAATTGTTCCATCAAACGATACACAACGGATTCAGGAAGGACATATTACAATCGGCCATATTATTTTCCAGGAAGTTGAACAAGAGATATTCGATTAGGTTAGAAAAGATTTTCTATTTAATGACCACTCATAGCTGATTACTAATGTCAAAGAAACGGCGGCAAGATTTATTAATTCCATTACTCACTGTAGTCTCTGACGCGATTGCAATAGAAGCGTCGTTTATTTTTTCTTACTGGCTTAGATTTTTTTCAATACTTACAAATTACATTCCCATATCGTATGGTCTTCCTCCTTTAGAAATATACATTAAAAGTTCTTTTATCGTTATACCTATATGGTGCTGGCTTTTCAACACACGTCAATTATATCTTCCACGCCGTATTACATCTTTCTCAGACGAATTTTTTGCAATTGTGCGTCTTGTCGTACTCGGTATGTTAATTGTAATGGCTGGCGCATTTTTTTACCGTACATTCTCTTATTCGCGCATTGTATTTTGGATACTCGGCATTTCCGCCGTAATATTTATCTCAATCGGGCGATTTTTCCTATTAAAGTTTGAACAATTTTGGTATTCACGCGGCAACGACTTGAAACGTGTATTAATTGTTGGAACAAGCTCAGTCGCAAACAAAATTTTTCGATCTATTAGCGCACATCAATCACTCGGATATAAAGCTCTCGGTTATTGTTCCGTGCAAAACGACACGGAAAACACGATGGAAAATATTCCATATTTGGGATCTATTGCCTCTGTGCCGGATTTTATCAAAACGTATAGCATAGATGTTATATTGATTGCATTTTCCGAAACGGAGCATGCACTTTTGCACGACCTTGTCCGTGACTGCCAGGGATTAGATGTAGAAATGATGATGGTCCCGGATATTCTTGAATTGATGACCAGTCAAGTTCAAATTAAACATATTGAAGGAATTCCATTCCTAGGCATTAAAAGTCCTGCTCTGAGTACTTGGAATTCTATTGTAAAACGTACATTTGATCTACTATTTGCATCGCTTGTACTCTTGCTCTCAATTCCGATTATATTATTGATTGCAATTCTAATCAAGCTCGATTCTAAAGGATCAATTTTCTATTTACAGGAACGCATAGGTTTGGACGGTGAAGTATTTAAAGTCATTAAGTTCAGGTCAATGCATGTCGATGCGGAACAATCTACCGGACCGGTATGGTCGCAAAAAGATGATCCGCGAACAACGCGGCTCGGCATATTTCTCCGCCGATTCAGTTTAGATGAGCTTCCTCAATTTATAAATGTTATCAAAGGCGATATGAGCGTTGTCGGCCCGCGTCCGGAGCGGCAGCACTTCGTTGAAAAATTCATAATTCAGGTGCCACGATATTTAGAACGCCATCGCGCAAAGACCGGTATGACCGGATGGGCACAAGTCAACGGACTGCGAGGCAATGCTTCCATCGTTGAACGGACCAAATACGATATTTATTACATCGAGCATTGGTCGCTTGTATTCGATTTGAAAATTATTCTGAAAACTATACGCACCGTTCTTTTCGGTAAAGATGCATACTAATTAAATATTCATTACAAAATGTAATATTAAAATATAGTTTTTCATTTTTCCTTTTTCATATATCTTATTAATTAAACTTTATGGTAGCTGCATATATTTTTTTTCTGCATGTTGTGCTAATTGTCTTTGCCTTTATAAAATATAAAAAGGAAAGTATTAGCGAAGGATTTCTTGCAGTAGCTTTCGTTTGTATTGTTTTTGCAGTCGGCTGGACAATTGCAGCAATCCTGACAAATCTTCTCTTCTCTCCTGACTGGTTTATTAAATGGTATTGGCAGCCATTGAATTCCTGGGTGTTGGTAAGAATCAGAAAAGAAATCAGCCGCGATACGATTTCCCTTTTGTTTCTCACGGCTATGGAAATTGCATTTTATTACTTCTATTTTTTAACCGAATCAAATGAAGATAAGAGGAAAAATAAAGAAACACACACTCCAACTGCTTTGAATTAGGTGATTGAATGCTTCTGGATGGGCTATCAATTTAGAAACGTAAAATGATAATTGTAAGCGCGACGGTACTTTTACATTTTCTTTTTATCGCCGCGCTTTTTATTTATGATCGGTATTACCTAACTTATCTCACACTCTCATTCAATAGTAAAAAAGAATGAGAGAAACCCATAAGAACATTTATTTTGACCGAATTTTATCTATAACATAGTGCGATTGCAATTGCTCTGCAAATGACTTCACTGCTTTCTTCGCTTCATCACGAGAAGAATAGCGTCCTATGCGAACAGTGTACCAATCGCCCCCGCTCATCGGAATCTTTTCAACGAACGAAGGATACCCCGCAAACTCTAAATTTTTTGCCGTCTCTACTGCTTGTTTCTTTTCACGATAAGCAATAACCTGAATTGTAAATTCACCTTTCATCTCACTGAGTTTTGAAGAAAATTCTGTTTCCATCATTTCTCCATTCTTCTTTCCCAGCTTTGTTTTTTTCATCGTTGGAACTGTTGCCTTTGTTTCAGGTTCTTTCACACTTTCAGATTCTTTTCCGGCTTCCGCTTTTTCTTCAACAGGAGCTGTGTCAAGCAGAGCAACTTCATTTGTGTCTCCTTGTTTCTGTGCCTGTACAGGTTGACTTGGAGTTTCCGGAGGAAATTGTTCTTCTTGTATTTGCGCAACCGGCTGCTGCTTCTTGCCAGGCATTTTAATAATACCGCGGTGGTAAAGATACCCGACACCTGCCAAAACACAAACAATAATTACTAAGATCAGAATTGGTTTCCCACTACCTCCACCGCTGCTTTTTACACTTTTTTTCGCAGGGGGAGCAGTCTGCGGCGCTGCTGGTTCTTCTTCAAACCCGCCTTCATCAATGAGATTCAAATCTGGCATTGAATAACCCTCCTTGTATGTTTGAAATGTATTGAGTTCACGAACACTTGCTCTTCATCATTTTATTTTTTTACCTATTTGCAATGCCGCATTTCAGATAATGGAGTAAAATATTAGAATCAAAATAATCATTTGAGTTCAACTTTGCAACATTTTCCTCACAGAATATTATAATTATTATAAGCCCTTTATTTACCAGCTCATAGACACCTTGCATAGAGAAATATGATAACAGGGGCAAATATTGATAGCTTTCCCCTATTCCCTACTCCAATCCTTATTGTTTATTTCTCTATGGATCTTTGATTCCTATTACTACTAGCCGTGAAAGCCGGATGCCTATAATCATACTTGCATTAGCCAGTGACAAAGTTATATAGGTTTGATTAGAAAAATATTATATTTTGATCATTCGTTTATTCGAGACATTGTAGTAATCGACGTAAATTGATTAATCCATCCTTAGAAGAATGAAACATAATATTTATTTTGACGGTAAAGTACAAAGTCTTGGATTCACAACTTAAAACAGGAAAAAACTCCGAATGCGTTATTCCTGCAAGTTCATCTTTCGATGTGGGAGCAGATTCAGATGTTTCTTATATTTGTTATTATTAGTGATAAGTTTACATATTTCTTAAATCTGATGCAATGAGATTAGAAGGCGAAAGAATTTAATTTAAACAGGAGTTCAATATGGGCAATTGGCTGAACCAAAATAAAAATCAGATAGATTATTATATTTCATCCAAAGATGTAATTTTAGTTGAACGTCAAAAACAATTCAACTTGATGCTTGAATTATTTAATTCTTATTTTACTCAAAAAGAAGGCTTGAGGTTTTTAGATATTGGCTGTGGTGAGGGTGTCCTTACAAAATTATTATACGATTTATATCCTAACAATACTTTTCACCTGCTTGATGGTTCAAAAATAATGTTGAAAAAAGCTAAATCTAATATCAAATCAAAAAATGCAACGTTTTATAATGATACTTTTGAGAATTTCTTTAATTCCAATAAAAATGAAAACTATTATGACTTTGCTTTCTCTTCATTGGCGATTCATCATGTCGAGCATCATAAGAAATATGAATTGTTTTCAAATATACATACTTTACTTAAACACAACGGATTATTTATCAATATAGATGTCGTACTTCCATCTTCATCTAAAACAGAAAGCATTCAGTTTAAGATGTGGGTTGATTGCATCAACGACTATCTAATAAATGCTCAACGGAATGAGGAAGTTGGAAAACATAATAATTTGCCAATTGTATATAAAGAAAACGGCGAGAATAAACCTTCTTTACTGGTAAGTCAGTTAAAAATGCTTGATGAAATAGGATTTAAAGATGTCGAATGTTATTATAAGAATGGAATTTTTGCATTAATTGGCTGCAGTAAATAATATACACACAATGACAATCATGCTTATCAACTTAAAATAGTAGATAAATAATGAATCTATCACAAAATATATGAAAGGATAACTATGAAAAATATTGTACTTTACATTTTGTTCACCATTTTAACAAGTCCTTTGTTTGCTCAAAGCACAAAGACAATAGTATTAAATCCTCCCGACACGACAAGAGGTCTGCCTGTGATGAAGGCATTATCTTTAAGGGCATCGGCTACGACATTTGATACTGCAAAAATCACAATTCAGGATTTATCGGACATATTATGGGCTTCGGATGGAATCAATAGACATGAACTTGGAAAACGCACAGCTCCCTCAGCAATGAACGCTCAGGATATTGATGTTTATGTTTGCATGGAATCCGGCATTTATCTTTATGACGCAAAAAAACATGCACTTGATTTAATTATTGATGGAGATTATAGAAAATTGGCAGCTGGAAGACAGGATAATTTTGCAAAAGCTCCGTTATTTTGTTTGTTGGCATCCGATATTTCTAAATTTAAATTCGGAGAAGATTCTTTAAAATTAGCATGGGCTGCGATAGATGCAGGAATTGTTTCGCAAAATATTTCAATCTTTTGCGCATCTGTCGGCTTAGCCACAAGACCTCGTATCACAATGGATCAAAAGAAGCTCGGCGAATTGCTAAAACTAAAAAAATCGCAATATTTGATATTGAATAATCCGATATCATATAAAAAAGATTAGATTCTATAGTATGTCGGATTTGCGTATACTGACGAAGGCACTAACATATTTGCAGTGTATATCATAGCCGGTAATTTCTATAAACCCAAATCATTCATTAGAAATAAAAGGGGGGCATATGTTATTGAAATGATAGAATATGGGAAAGCTGAACGATAACCGAATTGGTGTAGAATCCAGTCGCCGACTGGATGAAATAAGGTTAACATCATTGTCCGATCTGGTGATCGGACTCTACAAGCTAATGCATAATTTGGGATAAATTAAAAACGAATTTTGGATTGAACTTATAAGAATGGTGTTAAGGAGGTTGAATATTATTAAATAGAAGTGTAATGTTTGAAAGACAAAGAGTTTGGGAACAGGAAATATTGAAGTTCTATTTTAAAATATTATACAGAAGAAATAAACAAAGGATTTTAAAATGGCTAAGCCAAATTCAGATAAACAAAATATATTAACAGATCTTTCACCTTATATCTATGGAACGACAAAATTGGGTGATGATAATATTCCTTTTCCTGAACGTGTAATGATAGCTCGGGCAGCGATGGATTCCGGTGTATGGTTTCATACAAGCCATACGTATGGAAATGCACTTGAAGTTTTGCGAATGGCTTTCGATCAGGATCGCACAAAAATCCCAAAGTTAATTGTAAAAATCGGGTGGAATACAATAGACGAACTTCGCAGTGTCATTCATCATAATACCGATCCGTTAGGTTTACAAAGTATAGATATTGGACAACTTTGCCTTGGCGGGCAATTAGCTGAAGATTTTGCTAACGGCGGCGAATGCTATAAAACATTTTTGCATCTGAAGAAAGAAAATATTGTAAAACGATATGTGCTCGAAGTATTTCCGTGGACATCTAATACGGCAATTAAAGCATTGCGCGGCGGCTATATGAAGGATATTGTCGATGGATGCATTTTTTATTTTAATCCGCTTCAGCGGTTTGCTTCCAATGAATTATGGGATTTATTAATAGAAATGAACGAGCCAATCATCGCTTTACGCACTGTTGCAGGAGGCAATGTTCTTCGTTTGCGCGACGTCCCCGGAGCGGCGTGGAAAGAATATCTGCAAAAGCGAGCCGTGGAAGTTGCCCCGGTTTTTGAGAAATCCAAAATTAATAGCTGGGCTGAATTTTGCATCCGATTTGCTTTTAGCTTTCCTCAAGTTCGTGCGACTGTCGGGGCAACGAGTCGCACGGAGAATCTTCACAACTTCCTTTCGTCATCAAAAAATATAGAACCGCTGCCGGAAGAAATCCGAGACGAAATCGTTCAATTGCAGTACCGCTGGTCGGATGAAGTTGATATTCATGCAGAACAATGGTCGATGTGAAAAGAATAATTATAGAATAATCAGAAATATGGGTTATGAAAATCAATAAATGCAAAAATGCAACTCATTCTATTATAAAATCCACGAATCGAGAAAATTCACTTCACATAAAAGGTAGTAGAATTAAACTTGTATGCATCATTATTTCCATCCTGTTTATTTTTTCGCAAAGCAAAGCGCAAAACTGGAATCTCGTTTGGTCTGATGAATTCGACAGCACAAGTATTAATTCAACGAATTGGACATACGATATAGGCGGAAACGGATGGGGCAACAGCGAGCTTGAATATTATACAAACCGGCCGGATAATGCAAAAGTAGAAAACGGCAACCTCCTAATCATAGCTAAAGAAGAATCTTATGATGGAAACAATTATACATCTGCACGGCTGAAAACTCAGGGTTTAAGAAGTTTTACATACGGAAAAATAGAAGCAAGAATTAAAATTCCTGTGGGACAAGGTTTGTGGCCGGCTTTTTGGATGCTCGGGCAAGATATTAATACAGTCGGCTGGCCTGAGTGCGGAGAAATTGACATAATGGAACACATCAATAATGAAAATTTAAATCATGGCACTATGCATTGGAATAATAATGGACATGTATCATACGGAGGAACTGTTTATTGCGACGAATCGACATTTCATATTTATTCTATCGAATGGGATGCTAATGCAATAAAGTGGCTCCTCGATGGAAATGAATATTGGGAAGGAAATATCGCAAACGATACTAACAGCACCGAAGAATTTCATTTACCGCTTTTTATTATTTTCAATTTAGCTGTCGGCGGCAATTGGCCTGGAAACCCTAACAACACAACAACATTCCCTGATACAATGTATGTTGATTATGTAAAAGTGTATCAACTTGTTACTAATGTTTTAGAGGGAAGTAATATCCAAAATCCAAATCATTTCTTTCTATCACAAAATTATCCAAATCCTTTCAATCCGAGTACAGACATTTCATTTACCCTTCCGTCTAAATCTTTGGTCACATTGAAAGTATTTGATATTATGGGAAGAGAAGTAGCAACATTATTCAATGGAGAATTATCTGCTGGAAATCATAATCAGCGTTGGAATGCTGCGAATATGTCAAGTGGAGTGTATTTCTATCGCCTGTCTGCTGTGCCTTCGGCACAGCGAAATCTCGTTCCGGCTAATGGTCGGAACGGACAAACAGGTACATTTGAAGAAACAAAGAAACTTATTTTGATGAAGTGACAAGCGGCTGAGACTTACAATTAGAATAAACTTGCGGTTTCTTGCGCGTTTCCCCTCTCTCCTTGTGCATCTCTTTTAAAAATATTAGCGTAAGTAATATTCTTAATTACTTCCTAGTATCAATCGTCAAAATATACATTATTTATCTCCATAAAATGACAAGGTCAATTTTTATCTATGTTAGATAAAAAGATTGTGATTCCTAGAACATATTTGCCTTAATGAATGTTGATATATATGATAACTATTCATCAGTGACAAACTTAGGATAAACTATATTATGAGTACTTACGTTGTTTTAGGAGCTACCGGGCATACAGGTAAACCGATTGCTCTTGGGTTGCTGGAAAAAGGACATACTGTTCGTATTGTAAGCCGCCATGCAAATACAGCAGATGATCTTATAAACAAAGGTGCCGTTCATTATGTGGGTGATTCGACCAATGCATTATTTCTTTCAGATGTCTTCAGTAATGCAGAAGCACTGTACGCGCTAATACCATTCGATGCAAAAGCTTCCGATTACACAAAAATGCAGTTGAAGCATGTGCAATCGATCGCACATGCATTAAGAGACTCATCCATTAAATACGCAGTTACATTAAGCAGTGTGGGTGCACATCTATCTGCCGGTACAGGGGTCATTCAGGGACTGCATTCGATGGAAGAGTTTTTCAACGCGATTCCGGGTATTAATATTCTCCATCTCAGAGCAACGTATTTCCTGGAGAACACCCTTTCGTTGGCAGGCATGGCAAAAAAGATGGGAATAATAGGCTCAACAGTTCGTGCCGACTTGATGGTGCCTATGGTGGCGACAAAAGATATTGCAGAAAAAGCATTGAACCATCTTCTTGCTAAAGATTTTTCCGGCAAGAGCTATGAGTATATTCTAGGAAACCGTGAATATACATATACTGAAATCGCTCAAATCTTCGGGCGAACTATTGGTATGCCTAATCTGAAATACATTCAATTCCCATATGCAGACGCAAAAAAAACGATGATGGAAATGGGAATGGGTGAAAGTGTTGTTGATAAATTAAATGAGTTTGTAAAATCAATGAATGACGGAAAAATATTGGGGAATGTGCATCGTACACCGGCAAATACTACACCGACACTTGCAGAAGAATTCGCACAAGTATTTAAATCATTTTACGAGAGAAGCTGATGCCTTAATTAATTGATAAAGCGTTACTGATTTTAAAATCAGTTATTATACGATTAAATCTTTATGCAAAAATAGATTATTGCAAAAGGATGTAAAAACCGGCAATAACCGTTTTCTTCAATGACACCGTTTTAATAATATTCTTCTTAACTTCTCTAAATACCCAGATCTATTTGAATAACAACAACGCGCACTTTTATCCTTCATGCTTCGTTTTGAAATCTTTCATCATCCATTTACGGGCTAGCCATAATGAGATCGGCGTTATCACTGCAATAAATCCGAAAATAAGCCACATTGCTCCTGTGTCTTTTGGACCCTCAGCCGGACAATATCGTTCCATCATCTGTCCAGAGTAAAGCAATGGGACAAGAAATTTCGTGAGAAACCAAGGAAGCTGAGCCACTCCTTGATATTGCCCTGCTCTTTCTGCAGGTGCAATTTCTGTAGCATATTGTAAAAATCGTGCAGACCACATTGCCTCGCCGACCGTCATAAAAATAATGTATGCACTAATCGTTGCAGGGGTTGGTCCAAGAGCGAGAACAAATGCCGATGAACCCATAATAAGTGTCCCCCAAACCATCATATTGTACATATTTTTTTTGTAAGTCAGTGCCGTAATTACCGGTACAAGAATAAAAATGAGAATTGGATTTGCATTGGATGCTATTTCATAATACTTGCCAATCCAGTCGCCGGCAAATGCCCGTGAAATATATTGCGGCAGGATAAGCCAGTTATATGTGAAAAGTGTTTGTACTGGCATAAGCGCGAAAATGAAGAAAAAGAACCTTGTGTCTGCTAAAGGGTGTGTTGAGACCCAATTAACAACAGGCGCTTTAAGACGAACCGGCAAAAGTGTTATTGCAACCGGTATGAGAATTACAATTGTTCCAAGTACAAAACGCCAGGGATCAGCTACACGTAAACAGATTGCAATTAAAATACCAGCAAGAACAATCCATGCAGTGACTGGAATTTTATTCTGTACAACAACTTTATTTGCCAAATTTTTATTTTGTTCGTCTTCCATTTGCGAAGATTTATTTTCTTTTGCAATTTCATCATTTTCTGCTTTTGCCCTAGCAATTGCAGTATCGACAGTTTTTTTCGATAATATAAAAATAGTTAAAAGAAGAGAAACAAGAGTTAGCGCGGTGTAGACCCAAAATGTTCCTACAATTCCAAAACCAAGGAAATCATCATCCCTGAGCATAAATGCCATCATGGCTAAAGAAGAACCAGCATTCATCAATGCATACAGCATTGCATAAGCCATTGATGCAGTTTTTGGAGTAGTAAATTGTCGAACTGCCGCGTACGCTGCGGGTTGATACACGCCGTAACCGATGATGACGAACAAAATCCCAAGCATCGTGATAATATGTAAAGACGACCATATACCGTTAGGTGTCAATCCAAAGAATGTCGGTGCAGCTGACATAACGACTCTGCCGATAAGAAGAAAAACAAATGAAAATATTAAAGCGCGGCGCACTCCAAACTTGTCAGGAACAAATCCTAGAACTACCATCGAAATCGCAATGCCTGCGGTCAGCACCATAACCATTTCGTGAGACCAAATATCAGCATGTTCGACGCCTAAAAAAATAAAATCCGAGAAGTGAATTGCAAGGTAAGTTAGAATTCCAAAATACGATAATCCTTCGATTGTATATGCAAGATTCACTCCCCACAGCGCGCGCGGAGCATGAACAAGGTCTACAAACGGCTGAGATATTTCATGCCAAGTTTTCTGTAAAACACTTTCAGTTTCATTTTCCTTCTTCGTTTCTGTTTCCGGCATAGTATCCTCTTAGATATTAATAAAATGTTTCTTGCAGCTGTTGTGCTGCAGATTACACTAAAATAAATATTCTTCTACATCATTTTTATCGGGGACTCATTCTTTTACCGGATATTCCTAATATTCCATGTACATATCCCTTAAATAATATTAGAAGCTGTCGCGGATTCATTAATAACAATCGAAATGCATAGTAATAGATGAACCATATGATCAGTCGGTATTTATACAATTCGCGGTACGAATAAGAAAGTAAATAATTTCGAGTCGCATAATATAATCGCCAATCACTTAGTTCGGGAATAGTCAATATACATCCGAAGATATTTTTCTGATAGCATTTTTTAAACCTAAAATCATTATGATAAATGATCGAGGTGCGTACCTTATTTATGGAATAACCACTTCGCATGATACGACGTGCATATTCAAAGTCATCACGATAAATAAAATAATCTTTGCGAGGATACCCCACAGCGCCAATTATTTCCCTGTTTATAAAAAAGCCCACAAACATCCATGTATCAACCTTTTTTTTGTCTTGTACATAGCCGTTTGCATCATTATCGCAATTAGACCAATAACAAGAAGATGGATCGTCGTAACTTTTTTGTACTAATTCATACAAGGCGTAATTATCCGGAATTGCATCGTCATCCATCCCCCAAATCCAATCACATCCTTCTTCGTATGCAGCTTTTATTCCTTCGTGGAATCCGCCAGCACCTCCAGTATTTTCCGGCAGCCGAATATATTTTATAATCGGATTTTGCAAATAGCCCAAATCGTGCAACAACATTTCAGTTCCGTCTGTACTGTGGTTATCAATTATAAATATTTTATCAGGGAGACGAGTTTGTTGTAACAGCGCAGCAATGTTATTTTTCAATAATTCTTTTCGATTGAATGTAACGACTACTGCCGCAATTGTTATATTACCGTTCATCTAATTCCTTCCGAACTGCTTTCAATGCAAGCGCTATGACATGATGCATATCATAATATTGGTAATCTGCCAACCGCCCTCCGAAAATTACATTGTTCTCTGCACGGGCACAGTCGGCGTATAGTTTATAACGTTCCGCATTTGCTTGATCATTAATAGGATAGTACGGTTCTTTGCTTGTATTCCACGCCGCGGGGTATTCTTTCGTAATAATTGTTTTAGGTTGTGTACCAAATTCAAAATGTTTATGCTCAAGAATCCTTGTGTAAGGAATATTATATTCTGTATAATTGATAACAGCATTGCCTTGAAAGTTATCGGTCGCTATTGTTTCATGGTCGAATCGGAGACTGCGGTATTCCAACGCTCCGTAACGATAATCGAAGTATTGGTCTATCATTCCCGTGAACACGCATTTTGTTGATAAAGATTGAAGCCGAGTTTTTTCCGTAATAAAATCTGTCCCAAGCTCAATCTCAACACCTTCCAATAATTTTTCAAATATAGTTGTATAACCACCGATGGGAATGCCTTGAAAGGTATCATTAAAATAATTGTTATCGAATACAAATCGCAAGGGTATTCGCCTAATAATAAAAGCAGGCAATTCAGCTGCTCTTCTACCCCATTGTTTTTCAGTATATCCTTTGATCAACGTTTCATATATATCTGTCCCGACTAAGGCAATAGCTTGCTCCTCAAGATTCGTTGGAATTGCAATGGCGGCAGCTTTACGCTGTTCCTCAATCTTTTGTTTAGCTTCCTGCGGTGTTCGCACTCCCCATAACTCGTAAAAGGTATTCATATTAAAAGGCAGATTGTATAATTTTCCCTTAAAATTTGCGATAGGAGCATTAATAAAATTATTAAACACTGCAAATTGATTGACATAATTCCACACTCGTCTATCGCTCGTGTGAAAAATATGTGCACCATAGACATGAACATTGATTCCTTCTCGTATTTCAGTATAACAATTGCCGCCAATATGAGAACGGCGTTCAAATACAATACATTTCTTTCCACGCTTTGTTGCTTCATGAGCAAAAATGGAGCCAAATAATCCAGCGCCTGCAATCACATAATCATACATGATACAATTCCATATAAATATTTTTGATTTTACCAAATGTAAGACAGATAATCCCTCTCCTTATTAATATCACAAGCATAGATGTAGAAATAAATATTTCTGTTATCAACCATGCTAATGCAGTTCCTACCTCTTGTAGATAAGGCACAAAAATAAAATTGAGCGGAACACTCAAAATAGCGCCAGTTGTTGTAATTTTTAGAAATTCTTTATCCATTTTCATGTTCAACATTCCCTGAATACCGCATACATTGCTCAAACCTATTATAAACGGAAGAAATGATAACAATCGCAGACTTGCGATAGCAGCATCATATTTATGCCCGTAGACAATCCATAAAATTGGCTGCGAAAATAGAAGAAATCCTATCGAGGCAACGAACATAATTGTTGCAACAATCACTAACATTTTTTCCAGTACCTCTTTTCCTTTTTCATAATCATCATGAAACTTTTTACTGAAATAAGGATAAAACGTTTGTGACAATGGATATAAGAATACGCCTTGAACCATCAGCATCAATTTACTTGCAGCACTAAAATAGCCAACACTTAATGCCGTGACTAAAAAGCCCAAAATGACAGTATTGCTAGTTGTGTAAAGATTGATAACAACATTTGATAAAAACAATTTTAATCCTTGATGCAATGATTCGATGATATTGTTGAATTGAATGCGTACCCATTTCAATTGTCCAATACGAATGGCATCAAAGAATGCCCATATTCCTATCACAACCTGACCAGCGCAAGTAGAAAGAGGAATAAGTATATAGTCATGTTCATTCCGGACAAGAGTAAAAATCGACACTGTAAAAATCAATTTAATCATAAAATTATAAATTGCAATTTTAGTTAAGCGCTCCATTCCCTGATAGAACCATGTCGGAAAAATGACTATACCTGCATTAGTCAAGAAAATACAAAGATACAAGATTAACTCGTTACGCACCTGAGAAACACCGATGATTAATCCCCCCAACAAAACGAATGAAATAAAAAATAAAAATAGTCTTGCTCCAATTACAGTGAAAAATATTTTTGATATTCTCTTCGTGTCATGTCGGTACACACTAATTTCACGTGTTGCACTTAAATCGTAAGCATACAAAATAAGTAAATTAAAATATCCTACGAGCGCTTGAGCGAAGTTTAATGTACCATATTTTTCTGGTCCAATAACGCGAACAATGTACGGAAGTGTAATAAATGGAAATACATAGTTAGCAATCTGCAAACCGCTTAATGAAAAAAAGTTCTTCGCGATTCTTTTAATATGATCCGGCATAAAGGTTATTTTCTTTTAATAAATATTGCAGCAAGCGGAGGCAAAGTAAGATTCAATGAGTAATTTCGATTATGACAAGATATCGGTTCTGCTTCTAACTCCCCGGAATTCCCGACATTACTCCCTTCATAATAGGATGAATCACTGTTCAATATTTCACGGTACAATCCTTCATCCGGAACGCCTAAGCGATAATTCTGGTGCGGTACCGGTGTAAAATTGCACACAACTATAATCTTCTCCTTTCCATCATGCGATTTTCTTATAAATGATATGACACTGCTTGCTTTGTCATGAAAATCGATCCATTCAAATCCTGAATAATGAAACTCGACTTGATGCAGGGATCCCTCTTTTCTATAAACGTGATTTAAATCTGAAATCCATTTCTGCATTCCAGCATGTGGCGAAAATTGAGTAAGGTGCCAATCGAGAGACTGCTCGTGATTCCATTCGTCCCGCTGCGCAAACTCGCATCCCATGAAAAGTAGTTTCTTTCCAGGAAATCCATACATTAATCCGTACAACAAACGGAGATTTGAAAATTTCTGCCAATCATCGCCCGGCATTTTATGAAGTAAAGATGATTTTCCATGAACAACTTCATCGTGAGAAAGTGGCAGTAAAAAGCGTTCTGAGAATGCGTATAAAAGCGCGAATGTAAGATTGTTATGATGGTACATTCTAAAAAGCGGGTCGTTAGAGAAATATTCCAGCATATCATGCATCCAGCCCATATTCCATTTCAGGCTGAAACCAAGCCCGCCATATTGAATATTTGTTGTTACTCCAGGATATGCGGTCGATTCTTCTGCGATAGTCAACACACCGGGAAAGTACTCGTGTACAAGTTTATTCATATCTTTAAGAAATGCAATCGCTTCTAAATTTTCCCTGCCTCCGTATTCATTAGGTATCCATTCGCCTTTCTTTCGTGAATAATCTAAATACAGCATCGAAGCAACGGCATCAATTCGCAAACCGTCGATATGATATTTTTCAATCCAGAATAACGCATTACTTATAAGAAAATTACGAACTTCTTTCCTTCCGTAATTAAAGATATAAGTTCCCCAATCCTGATGTTCACCTTTGCGCGGATCTGCATGCTCATAAAGATGGGTTCCATCGAATTGAGCGAGTGCATATTGATCTTTTGGGAAATGTGCCGGCACCCAATCGAGAATAACGCCGATGTTATTCTGATGACAATAATCTACAAAGAACATGAAATCTTGAGGCGAACCGAATCGGCTTGTCGGCGCAAAATATCCTGTCACTTGATATCCCCAAGAACCGTCAAAAGGATGCTCCATTATAGGAAGCAGTTCAATATGCGTATAACCCCGTTCTTGAATGTATGTTACTAATTTTATTGCAATCTCACGGTAAGTCAACCATCGATTGTGTTCTTCTATCGCGCGAGCCCAAGAACCAAGATGCACTTCATAAATAGAAATTGGTTCTCCAAGGTGATCTGATTCTGCGCGGCGTTTAATCCATTCTTCATCCTTCCATTCATGCTTTTGAAGGAAATTTATTTTCGATGCAGTCTTTGGACGCTGCTCCATTTCTGTTCCATACGGATCGGCTTTGTCGATAATAATTCCTGATTTTGTCTTCACCTGAAACTTATAGAGTTCGCCTTCTATCAACCCCGGAATAAATATTTCCCAAACACCAGAGGCGCCGAGGACGCGCATTGCATGCCGCCTCCGATCCCAATCATTAAAATTTCCGACAACGCTAACGCTTAATGCATTAGGAGCCCACACACCAAATTGAACGCCGCTTACTCCATTCACTTCAAAAACATGAGATCCTAATTTATCGTAAATACGATGATGATCTCCGCTATTAAACAAATATAAATCATATTCAGTAAAATTCGGGAGAAACGAATATGGATCCTTGAAGATTTCTACAGTATTATCGTGAATTACTTTTTTTAACTCGTATTGGAATACTTCAGAATAATTCGGAAGCAAGACTTCATAAAATCCTTCTTCCATTATTTTTGTCATCTCATATTCAGCGGAAGATACTGTATCTATTACACTGACTCTTTTTGCTTCCGGCAGAAAAGCCCGCACTGCAACAGAACGTTTGCCTTCAATATCTATAACATGAGCACCCAAAATAGAAAATGGATCGTGATGCTCTGCTTTGATAATTTTATTTACAGCGTCAGAAAATGCGGTGGATTCCATAAGCGTTTCTTTTTCGCGGAACGGTGGTCTGACTTAAATATAATGAATGTTGCTTAATGTAACGAGTTATAGAATGAGGCACAAAAACTCTGATATCGAATCCCTTCTTAATTTTATTCCTGATTTCGGTTGAAGATACTCGAAGCATTCTGCCTTTTAATATAGTAAAACTAAGGACGCTCTTTTTCAAAAACGAATTAAATCCTTTTCGTTTATAGACCACTAATGAAGCAAGTTTAAGAATTGTTTTGGGAGATTTCCATGTATTAAATTGTGTCAAATTATCGGCGCCCATTATAAGCATTAATTCAGATTTAGGAAACAGCCGCTTGTATGTTTTAAGCGTGTCAACTGTGTAAGATATTCCCTTGCGTTTTAACTCTATTGCGGATACTTTAAATTCTTTTTTTCCGTGAACAGCTAACTTAATCATTTCCATTCGATGTTTTGCTGTTGTTGATGAATTATTCTGTTTATGCGGTGGAATGAATGCCGGAATAAAATATATACAATCGAGCCCGAGCTGCTTCTTTGCCTGTTCCGCAATTGCAATATGCCCCCTGTGTGGAGGGTCAAACGTTCCACCGAATATGCCGATACGTTTTTGATAATACTGCATACTTATACCCGTGTTAGCACATCAAGAATTCCTTGAACAGTTTTTTCCCAAGTGAATTGAAGACTGTGTTCTTTTCCTTTTTTAATAAGATTATTTTTCAGCTTTGCATCCTGAATCAGACAATTAATCTTTTCTGAAATGGAGTTTTCATCATACGGATCGATGTAGAGGCCTGCTTCACCCACGACTTCCGGTAATGATGTTGAATTCGAAACGATGACCGGACAACCGCATTTCATCGCTTCTAACGGCGGAAAACCGAATCCCTCATAAAGCGAAGGATAAATAAATATATCTGCAAGAGAATAGAAACCGGATAACTCGCAATCTTTTATATAACCCGTTATTGTAACATAATTTTCTACATTTTCTTCAACGATCATTTTTTTTATTTCTTGATATCCATAGCCGGGCGAGCCAACAAGCACTAGTGTATGTATCCATCCATATATTTTACGCCCTTGCACAAACGCTTTTATTAACCGCAGTATATTTTTACGGGCTTCTAATGTTCCTATAAAAAGAATAAACGGGGGCTGAAGCTTATAACATTTTTTAATTTCCGATAGTAGCTTTTGATCTGTTGTTCGATCAATTGAATTCTCTATTCCAAGGTGAACGACATGTATTTTTTTCTCTATATCGGGGAAATGACGGACAGCTTCAGCTTTTGTGGCATAAGAATCTGATAAAATAATATTAGAAATACGAACAGAACGAGAGATTACATGTTTTTTATATGTTCGACGCAGCATGCTGAAAGTTTTAGGCATAGCATAAGGTGCAAGATCATGAATGACAATCGCCTGTGCTATTGCACTTGACCATAAAGAAGATGTATGATCCGGATAAAACATTAAATCGAGATTCCATTTTCGGGTTAAATGTGGAAGTATTGTTTGCTCCCATAGAATTCTTTTTGAAGAAGAATTTATAATTTTATTTGTATGGGCAAGAGTAATGTTTTTTTCCTCGAATTTTAAATCCGGCAAGTTGCCAAAAACTACAAATTCATGATCAACGCCAATTTTAGGCATTAGGCGAATAACGTTATGAGCATATCTTGTAACACCAGTTCGTCCATCAGTTAGTATTTGTGCGTTAAGACCTATTCTCATTATTGCAATACGCTTTCTTAAACCTTGATATTATCTTTTACAATCTTTCTTACAGAATAATATTTCTTTTCAATTATATAATCGGATCAAAGATTGAATTGATTATTTACCCATACCCAGCGATGATAAATTTATTTTCGAAGAAATACATCACCACGACCTATTGAACAATGGCCGCGCATGTAATCTATTATACCGAAAGCAATTGATTTTGAGAATTTGGGCTGATAAAAAATCCAAATAATTGCTTTTAATACCATTTCTATAAAAACAACAGTCATACAAAATATTTTCAATATTCCATTTGAACAATTATGCAGAAATATAAACCGGTTTCTTGATAATAAATACAAGGCAAAAGGAGTGAACTTTTCTATTGTTTTTCGATGATAAATTCGAGCCAACGGCACATATAATAGGCGGTAACCAGCTCGCTGCAGCCTAAAGCAAAGATCTAAATCTTCGTAGTACATAAAATATCTTTCATCAAATCCACCTAATGCCACAATCGAAGAGCAGCGCGCTAAGAAAATGCAGCCGGAAATAAATGTAACTTCTTTGGGTACAATTTTATAAGGATACGAATTTTTATGAACTCCTAATACTCGTATTAATTTAATTGAGCCGCCGCTGTACCAAATTTTATTTTTATCGGGATAAAAGAATATTGTTCCTGTAGCAAGTGCAGCTGCTGGATCATTTTGCAACGCCTCAACAAGAAAATAAACAGAGTCATGCTCTAAAATAGTATCACAGTTCATTATTAAGAGAAATTCCGGCGATGCATTTTGTGCATATCGAATTCCGGTATTCATTCCGGCTGCATAACCTAAATTTTTTCCAGTAATAACAAACTTCGTATCAGGAAACTCAGATCGGATAGATTTGAAAGCTTGGTAGTCAACATCATTGTGAACAACAATTATTTCCTTAAATGGATATTTCGTCGCATAAACAGAACGAAGACATGCTGCAAGATATTCCTCTTGTTTGTAATGAAGAATGACAACCGAAATATCAGCAACGGTCATTTCGTTTCCTGTTCACAGTTAGGATGGACTCATTAATCATAAGTTCGACACTTTTTTATAATTCAATAATCGATATTCGAAGATTCATTTTGAACATTTCTCTGCATAATGCATAAAAAATATTTTATCCTAAATGATGTTACGTTTTGAAAGGCTAACCTCATTCAAATTCTGTATCTTCAGCGAAATATAGACTTTCATTACGCGCATTAGAAATGAATGTCCGAAGCAGTAATTTATCAAGTTTTCCCGGCTTTTGTTCTACACCTGAACACACATCTACTCCGTACGGCTGCACAAAGCGAATTGCATCTTCGATATTATTTGGATTGAGTCCACCGGATAGAATAACACGTCCGTAATCTTTTGCTTTAATAGCAATATCCCAATAATATTTTTTGGGCTTATTATTTTCAGTTTCTTCATTTTGATTTTTCAAAAGAAAAGCATCCACTAAATAATTTCGCATGACTTCTGTATCGAATGAATCATTCAATTGAAACTGCTTAATCATGCTCACATCGAAGTCTACGAGGTCATCTGGTCCATTATTTCCCAGAAGCTGCACAGCACTTAGCGGCACTTGTTTTAAAATACTTTGAATATATTGAAGACTTGCATTTTCAAAAACTCCGATTTTGGAAATATATTCCGGAAGATTTCCAATAATTGATGCTGCTAATTCTGGACGAACGTATCGTTCATTAGATTGTTTGAAAATGAATCCGACTGCATTTGCACCAAATGAACAAGCCAGCTCCGCATCTTCAAGATTAGTAATTCCGCATATTTTAATAAATAGTTCTTGTAACGGAAACATTAATATTCTTCGTTGATATTGGATTTAAGTGATGGACTTACTTTTACTTGTCGAATACGACGTGCACTTTTTGTCAGAATTGTAAAAACAAAGTTTTCTGTTTTAATTTCTTCATTGGATTCCGGAAGCCTGCTTGTAATTTTTTGTAAATAGCCGGCCAAAGTTTCATAATCCGAAGCTTCGGGCAGTTTCGCTCGAAATTGAACATTGAAATCTGCAATAGAAAGGGCTGCATCAACAATTACAGATCCGTCGCTTGCCTGGTCCACAAATTTACGCGTTTCATCATACTCATCAAGTATATCTCCAACAATCTCCTCAACAATATCTTCCATTGTTACGATACCTTCGGTTCCACCGTATTCATCAACAACAATACCAATATGTACTTTGTTTTGCTGAAACTCACGCAGAAGCAAACTGATTTTTTTTGATTCAGGTATAAAATGTGCTGGGCGAATAATATCCTGTAATATGATGAGGGAGCGATGTTCAAGCAAGCTTAACAAATCCTTGCTATATATTACTCCGATGATGTGATCTATTGTCCCTTTATAAACTGGCAGTCTAGAATATCCCTCTTCAATAACTTTACGAACAAGCGCATCTCGCGGCATAGAAATATCGAGCGCAACTATATCCAGACGCGGAACCATAATTTCTTTTGCCGTAATATCTGAAAACTGAAGGACACTTTTGATCAGCTCATGTTCTGTTTTATCGATCGTGCCGCTCAAAGAACTAGCATCTATGACCTGTTTTAATTCATCTTCCGAAAGCGTAGTTTGGAGCAAGCCGCCTTTAATTAGCAAGTCCCGCAATATTTTTTTTAACGATTTCATCACCGACTCATCAATAAATTATTTCTTCCAGAAACAATCCTTTTGCCGGCGCAGACATTCCTGCCATAGACCGATCTTTTGCTTCCAGTATATTTTTAAAGTCTTCATATTTTGTATGGCCCCGCCCTATATTCACCATTGTTCCGACTAATGTTCGAACCATTCCATGCAAAAAACGATTTGCGCATATATCAAACACTAATAATCCATCTTTTTGTTTCCACTCAGCAGAATTTATTGTGCATCGATGCTGGTGTAAATCAGTTTCAACTTTGCAAAATGAACGAAAGCAATGTTCGCCAATTATTTGCTTAGCACATGCTTGCATCAAATCAAAATCTAATTTTTGGAATACCTGCCAGCAGTAGTTACGTAGAATTGCTGTCGGCTCTTGATTAACGGCATAGGAATAACGCCTGCTTTTTGCATCGTACCGGGCATTGAATTCTGTCGGAACTTTCACTGCTTTCCGGATTACGATGCTGTGCGGCAGAACAGCATTCATACTTTTATCAAGCAAATCTATTTCAATATTTTGTTCCACACTGAAGCTTGCAACTTGTCCGCGAGCATGCACACCTGCATCTGTTCTACCTCCGCCGGTAATCCTTATATCTGATTGAAGTATTTGTTTGAGTGCTTTTTCAACTTCCTCTTGAACGGATCGTCCGTTTATTTGAAATTGCCAGCCGACATAGTCTGTGCCGTCATACTCAATCATCAACTGGATAGTTTGCATTCGCTAATTCAAAATTTTGTCGAAACTCTTAAACCAATACCGTCGATGTGCAGGCTGTTATTCAATGCAAATGTTTGAATTTCAATTTTATCCAGCATCGAAAGTGATTTATTGTATGCTGCGGCTTTTCTTCCGGCTGAGAATGCTGAGAGAAGATGATTAACAACAATTGCGCCAATAATAAATTTCGCGTTGTTCTTTATTTCACCGCTTCTAATCCGTAAATCTTTGAATTGTGCACGATCGGCATCCGAATCCCATTGCCAGTTGTATTGATCCCCGGTATAAACAAGATCGTACTCGCGGTTTCTCAGCTTTGTTTGGTTGTATTCATCAGTTGTATTAAAGTTGCCAATGTTCACAGAATATTGGTCATCTTTATTATCAAAATTAGCATCTGCATGTTGACTCGCAAATGTTCGGGCATCTTGTTGCAGCCAATTTGCATGCATAATAAAACCGCTGTAGGTAAGCCATAATCCGCCCTCTGCGATAAAATTGTACTTACCTGATTCGAATGATCCTGCATACAATTCACCCATTCCTGGAAGTATGAGCGAAGCGACAACAGCTAGTACTACAGATTTTTTAGATTCTGATGAACCAGAATTACCTAAATCAATTAGCGATATCGGTTTAATCGGTTCTTCCGTAAATACTAACGCTGAGAGAGTCCGCATCTGGGCAAATAACTGCTGCATTAGAAACAATGTAAAAACTGATGTTATAAAAAATCGTTTCATAAGAAATCTCCGGTTAGATTGCAATTCGAATCGCAGAAGCTATTTTCGGTTCGGCAATTACTCCAGTACATTTATTCACAGAAGCTTCCTGAATTGTAACATTAAGAATTTCATTTGTTATATGTAAATTTGATTTTACATCAACTCGAATATATTCTTCTGTCAACCCTGAAATTGTTCCACTAGAATTAACTGATTCGAAAAGGACAGGAATTGTCTTTCCGATAAAACCTTGATTAAAATTATTTCGTTTTTGACTACCTAACTTATGCAATCTCTTGCTCCGCTCTGCAGTAACATGCGGATCTATCTTCTGAATAAACTCTGATGCCGGAGTATTTGGTCTCACTGAATAACTAAACACATGGAAATATGTAACAGGAATATCGACAAGATATTTATATGTATCTTCAAATAAATCATTACTCTCTCCGGGAAAACCGACAATAACATCGGTTCCGATGCCAGCATCTGGAATATGAGCTTTGATTCGTTCAATGCGGTCTGTGTAGGCTTCGGTTAAATATCTTCTTCGCATCTGCCTTAGAATTGTATCAGATCCAGATTGTAATGGAATATGCCAGTGCATGCAAAGTTTATCTTCAACGAACCAAAAATCCAGCAACTCATCTGTCAACAAATTCGGTTCAATAGAACTGATGCGTATTCGCATCAATCCGTCAACATTTACAAGCTGTTTGAGAAGTGCTAAAAGATTTGTGCCGTCGCGCTTGCCGTAATCTCCAACATTCACTCCTGTCAATACAATTTCTTTATAACCCAGATCTACCGATTTCCTTGCTTGTTGAATAATTTCCGATATTACAGCACTTCTGCTCGTTCCCCTTGCCAATGGCACAGTGCAATAAGTGCAGGAATAATCGCAGCCGTCTTGAACTTTTAGAAAGGTCCGCGTGCGATTTTCAAATCCTGCTGATGAAGCCGATTTAAATTCTTCCTTGTCGCTAATACAAGAAACTAAAATATCGGCGCGCTGTTTCTTTTTACAATTATTTATAACATTAAAAAGCGAGAATTTATCTTGTGTCCCCAAAACTAAATCAACTCCTTGGATTGCAGCAAGCTGTTCTGCATGAAGCTGGGCGTAGCATCCAACGACAGCAACGAATGCATTCGGAGAATGACGCAAAGCGCGTCTTACTAATTGCCTGCATTCGCGATCGGCAGAAGCAGTTACACTGCAAGAATTGATCACCACGATATCTGAATTATCATCTATATCGACCAGTCTGTAACCGTTACTAGTAAATTGTTTCCCAATAGCCGCTGTTTCTGCATAGTTTAATTTACAGCCGCAAGTATGTATTGCAATACGTTTCATAAAGAAAAAGAGTAGCCTGTTCTGTTATATCGGAACAGACAACTCTTTTCTGGTTTGCTTTAAGAATTAATTTGAACCTTCAATAATAGATTCATCCTTATTTTCAAAAGATAATTCATCCGGCATTTTCTCTACTGCAGCAGGGGTTGAGACGACATCTTTCATAGTCATTGGAGTAAGCTTATGGCTTGTAACATAATCATCCACGAGCTTCTGCTCCTTGCCGCGAAGATATTCAAGTGCGGAGAGAACAATCTTTTTGCTTTCTTTATCAAACTCGATCACTTTCAGTGAAATATCATCACCGATTTTAAAGGATTCGGCAATATTCTTGACTGGTGTATGTGAAAGCTGTGACAGTGGCACGAAGCCATCAACACCAAGCGGCATTTCTACAATGACACCTTTTTCTATGATGCGAACAATTTTACCTGCTACATCTGTTCCAACTTTGTATTGTAATTCGAACGCTTCCCACGGATTGTCATTTACTTGTTTATGACCAAGAGAAATTCGTCGTTGTTCTATGTCCACTGAAAGCACTATCACTTCGAGTTGGTCGCCTTTTTTTACTACTTCGCCCGGGTGACGAATTTTTTTTGTCCAAGATAAATCAGAAATATGTACAAGACCGTCAACGCCTTCTTCGAGTTCAACAAAGACACCGAAGTTAGTTAAATTGCGAACTGTGCCCATATGCTTGGAACCAATAGGATATTTCTGCATTAGCGTTGTCCAAGGATCCGGTTCGAGCTGTTTCATCCCAAGCGAAATTTTCTTTCCATCTTTATCTAATGAAAGAATAATCGCATCCACCATCTGTCCCATAGAAACAACTTGCGATGGGTGTTTAATGTGCTGCGTCCAGCTCATTTCTGAAATGTGAATAAGGCCTTCGATACCTTTTTCTATCTCAACAAATGCACCATAATCCGTTAGCGAGACAATTTTACCGTTGATTTTTGTGCCGACAGGATATTTCTGATCAATATTATCCCACGGATGTGCTTGGAGCTGTTTTATTCCAAGCGATATACGTTTTTTCTCAGCATCGAAATCTAACACAACAATATTAACAGTTGCATCTAGTTTTACAATCTCAGATGGATGGTTGACTCTGCCCCACGAAAGATCCGTAATATGCACTAAACCATCAACACCTCCGAGATCAACAAATACACCAAAATCAGTAATTGCCTTGACATGGCCTTCGAGAATCTGACCCTTCTCAAGACTATCTAAAATTACTTTGCGCTGACTGGCAAGTTCTTCCTCAACTAATATTTTATGACTAACCACAACATTTTCCGATGGATGATTAACTTTCACAACTCGGAAGTCCATTTCGCGACCGATGAAACTATCAAAATCACGAACAGGCCGGACATCAATTTGTGAGCCCGGTAAAAACGCGTCCAATCCCATTAAATCGACAACAATGCCGCCTTTAGTTCTGCGAACACATTTGCCTTTGAGTACTTCGCCAGTTTCAAATGATTTAACGACGCGCTCCCATATACGCATAAAATCGGCACGCTTACGTGATAAGACAAGCTGACCATCTTTGTCTTCTATGCTCTCAAGGAAAACTTCAATTTCATCGCCAATCTTAAGCTCCTTAATTTTCGGGAACTCGCTTACCGAAACATTGCCTTCCGATTTAAACCCGATATCAACTGCAACGTTGGAATCACTGATGTGAACCACGCGGCCTTTGACTATTTCGCCAGCATTGATTTTACCCATTGTGCCGGAATACAGATGTTCAAGTTGTTTATATTCTTCTTCTGAATATCCGCTTTCCTCAAACTTTTCTGCTGATTTAGTTGTGTCTAACATGCAACCTCCAAAACTGCTTCCCGTTATAACGAGAATAACCGAATTGCGTTTTTCTCGATGCCAGCCATTTAACATCGGCGATTGACGCTTTTCGATATTTATTTAGTGTGTAATTATATCGTTAATTAAAGATGGCTGTGTACTTCTTTTAGAATTCCTTAGACTCTCCATTATCTCAATCTTTTCTTTCACCTTCTCCATTAACCACTGCGGAGTCGATGTTGCACCTGTGATTCCAACAGTTTCGATTCCTTCAAACCATTCCGGCTGAAGTTCTATAATATCTTCTATAAATTGAGTACGTGAATTTACTGATTTTACAATTTCGTATAACACTTTCCCATTTGAACTATGTCTGCCTGCAACGAAAATAATTAGATCATTATCAGCTGCAAATGCTCGAATTTTCTTTTCTCGTCCAAACACCTGACCGCAAATAGTATCTTTTGCAAGAAACTCAGTGGCAAGTTCTTCAATAGAACCGACCACCAAGTCTTTTATCTTCTTAGACAACTCTTCCTTGAGGGAATAGAATGTCGGTTTATCCATGGTTGTTTGAGAAAATAAAACGGTTTTACGATCCAATTTCACTTTACCAATTTCATCAAGCGATTTAATAACGATCGCTTCACCGTTTGTTTGACCGACAAGACCAATAACCTCTGCGTGTTCTATCTTACCAAAAATAATTACTTGATATCCATCGTTATAGAAACGTCGAATCCGTTCTTGTACTTTACCAACCACCGGACACGTCGCATCAATTAATGTAATACCAAGCTCTTTTGCGCGTTTATATGTTTCTGGCGGCTCACCATGTGCACGAATCAGAATTTTCGCACCTCGTAATCTATCTAAATCATTATGCGTAACCGTTTCAAGCCCTTCAGATTTTAACCGCTCAATTTCCACCGGATTATGAATTATGTCGCCCAAAGAATAAAGTTTTTCACCTGCAGAAAGTTCCTTCTCTGCAATATCCACAGTCCTTACAACTCCCCAGCAAAATCCAGAAGATTTATCGACTGTCACTTTCATGATTTATCTTTCTGAATAATTTCCTTAGCACGATCCAAAATGAAACCGACCTGTTCTTCAATTGTCAAATAGGAGGTGTCCAATTCAATTGCATCATTGGCTTTTCGCAATGGACTTGCTTCGCGGGTCGAATCCTTTTTGTCGCGAGCTTCAATTTCTTTTATCAAGTCATCCTCATTTGTTTCTATTCCTGCCAAAGCAAGATCTTTCTTTCGCCGCTGTGCGCGTTCTTCAACATTCGCAATCATAAATATTTTTAATTCTGCCTTTGGAAGAACGACAGTGCCGATATCGCGCCCTTCTAAAACAACTCCTCCGTTCGCAGCCATTTTTTGCTGTTCTTTCACCATCACTTCGCGAACGCCTTTATAGCTGCTTACTGAACTCACTGAACGGTTTATCAATTGCGTTCTAATATTTTCGGTCACTTCGGTACCGTCCAAAAAGACCTTCGTTTTATCATTCTCCATTTTTAACCGAACAGTACCTCGTTCGGGCAATTTGTTCAATTATTTTCTTATCACACAAATCAAATTTTCCATCAAGCACTTTCAATGTAATTGCACGATACATTGCACCTGTATCAATATGAAGATAACCCAACTTTTGAGCTACCAGCTTTGCTGTTGTGCTTTTACCAGATGCTGCTGGTCCATCTATTGCAATGGTTATCTTCTTCAACTTGTCTTTATGTATTAGGATATATAATATACAGAATAAAACATTGGAGAGCAATTACGAATTCCCAAGCTTTTATTGCGACTTTAATTCGCAAAAAAACCTAAATTCTGACAACCAAAATGTGTAAGGGTGCCGATCAGCAGATGGATTAATCAATTTGCTTCAGTTCACTTGACTTTTTCTTGTTTCCACCAACGTGTAACAACCTCCGCGATTTTCGTTTTAGCCTCGCTCTGTTTCCATTTTTCGTAAAATCTAATATCACTGCTGTCTGGTTCCGGATTAGGAAAGTCAATCTGCACGCGTAAAGGCATAGAAATTGCTTCTCCAACAACGAGCGCTTCTCCTACTCTTAATGACGGTAAAACATCCGTAAGTCTTTCGAAAGTATCCGGTACTAATCGCTTGATATAATTTTGATCCATCGGGTTAGTCAATCGAAGCACAATATAGTTGTTACATTGTGAAAGAATTGTTTCTGAAACTTCCGACGGTCGCTGGCTAATTATCATACAACTAACACCATATTTTCTTCCTTCTTTTGCGATACGTTCAACAGTTTTGCGAGCAGATGCTGTAATATTACCAGTACTAGGTAAATAATTATGCGCTTCTTCAAACACTAACAGAATTGGAAAATCACGTCGGTTAGGATTCCAGAAATTAAAATCAAAAATCAAGCGCGCCAGAAGCGATACGATTGTATTAACTATATCAAACGGCACACCGCTCATATCCAGAATTGTAACTTGCGCGCTTCCATCCGCACCCAAAATCTTGGATAGCAATGCGTTGATGGCCGAAGATTGAATATAATTTTTTAATCGAAACATAAACGCGTAACGCGGATCGTTCAATTTGCCGTCTAACCGGACAAGAAATCTGGCAAACTTGCCGTAAAAAGGTCCCTCTTTTACCGTCGGACCCATCGTTATTTTTTCACTGTCCAAGAACTGGATCTTTGCACGTATTTCACTGAAGTCGTAATATACCGGCGTGTCTATTGTAATTAACGCCGACATTTCCGGATTCTTTCCTTTCTTTGACATTATAACGAGATCTTTCAGCACAGTAATCTGGCTTGATGCATTTTCGTCCTTTTCATCTATAAACATTTCACGCAGTTCGTCAAAATTCATTAGCCAATACGGCAATTCAAATTCTCCGATGTCGAGATGATTGCAGTTCCCCTCAAATGCTTTATAGTACTCGTTATGAATATCAAGAATAATAATATTTGTATCAGGATACTTTGAAACTTTTTGTAATATAGATGCTACAGCACAGGATTTTCCAGAACCACTAGAACCAAGCACTGCTATATGTTTTCCAAAAAACTTATTTGCATCAAGAAAGGCGCGTTGATTCTCAAACAGTGTAACTTGTCCGATCGAAAAACCATATCGCTGATATATTGCAAATGCGACTGATAGGTCGGCATCTTCTGCAAAAAACACAGGTGTATCAACAACCGGAAAAATAGACACTCCGCGCTCAAAGCGCCCGTTTTTTACCGTGCCCACCATCGAAGCAGTAATGATATAACGCTGCTGCGCTTGTCCATTAACTTTCACATCTTCTTTCTTCAATTCGGACACCATACCGAGCAGCACCAACGGCCCCATAGGAATCAAAACATAAGATCCAATTTGTCCTATTTGATATGTCTTACCGTTGATTTCTCGTTTTAAAGATGTGGCTTTTGAATCAACAAGAATTGAAATAATTCCGCTGTTCACTGACGCGACGACACCAATATATTTTTGCTCAACCATTGTTCAACCTTTCTTGTGAAAGATTTTCTTTAACTGACCCGTTTAATAACCACGATAGTTCGATCATCTGAATATTCAGCGCCTTCTGCATAAAGCTCAACATCATCAATCAATAATTTACAAATTTCTTTTGCTCCCTTGGCTGCATACTTCTGAATATTTTCTGCAAATCGTTCTTCTCCGTAAGGAATGCCGTCGCTTCTCACAGCTTCAGTAATACCGTCCGTATAAATCACAGCGACATCCCCTTTTTTCAGCATCGTCACTTTCCACTCGATAGTTCCCGCGAGGGAACGGACCAAGAATAAGCCCCGTCGGTTCTAACAATTCTATGTTTTTTTCCTGCATGTGATAAACCATAGGACTGTTATGTCCTGCATTAGCATATAGAAGAAGTCCTTTTGCTCCATCTGTAAGCTCAGCATAAAACATCGAAACAAATTGTTCTTCGGAAAACGAGCGGTTCACAATTTTATTGATTCCAGACATCAAAGCAGCGGTTTTAGTTTGATGCGCAATTCCCATCCGCAGGGCGCCAACAACATACAAAGCTTGTGCAGCAGCACGGAACCCTTTGCTTGCCGCATCGCCAACAACAATCATCAAACGATCTTTTGTTTCGTCTGAATAAAGATAATCAAAGAAATCTCCTCCGACGATCCTATCCGGGACTGAAATTCCATAAATATCATAGAAGTAAAAATGAAGAAACGGATCCGGTAAAATGCCTAATTGAATTTCCCTTGCTTTGTCGATATCCTGTTCGAGCAGCCGGGCTTTTTGTTCAATACGTTTGCTGCGGAGGACGGATGTAACAGCAAGACTTATAACATTTAAATTTGGAAGAAGATCTTGATCAATTGAATCTGAATTGAATGCTAATACATATTGAAAGATTGTCCCATGACGATAAGGTATTCTATCGCCAACACCTGTTGCCGAATATTTTACAATTCCTTTTTTTCGAAGGTAACCATCGGTTTCATTCGCAATAATTGACCGTTGTTCAGTGAGATGCTGGAACATCGGATACCTTGCAACTTGGATTCTGTAGCCCGTATCTAGCTTGTCAATTTGTCCAATCTGGTGAATAAGACGATATGATTCTGTCGATGATTCGTATTGCCATAGTCTTCCACCTTTGAGAAGAATATCTTCGCTCTTGACGATTTCATTAAGAACATGCTTTAGCAAATCTTTCTCTGTTCGGAATTGCTCTGGAGCAAAACTTTCTATAGTGCGATATAATCGTCTTTGATTCATTTTTTACTCTCAGTTTAAAGCGATGTCGCCTTATTAAACAAAACCTCAATTTCTTTCAGCCCTTCAGCTCCAAGAATATATTCAAATTCTTCCCGACATACATCAAGTACCGTCAATGTGCCTTCTGAAACTATACTGCAACATTGCTGTCGGTTAGTAAATTCCGATTCATAAGTTCTAAGTACTCGTTCATCAATAGTGATCGGAAAAGCAGCGCAGTAAAACGGTTTCAACGTGAACTTGTCCATTCCTTCTGCCATTGCAGTTTTTTGTAATGCACAAAGACCTTTACTGCAGAGAAAAACACAACCAGATCCATGTACTGCCGTGCCATCACATTTTCCCGATGGAAAATCAAAATCATCTTCGATGTTATTATCGAACCATTTTTGATTATCTTTTTCCTGTTGAGGTTCAAGATACCTCTTAATCAAACCGGCATGTGCTAGAATTAGTTCTTTCTCTTTTAGATCAAGAAGTACATCCTTCCGCACAACATTTACCGTTACAATTGCACATCGAACAATTATTTGAAAATCGCTGAGTGAGAATATCTGGATCAACTAGAAGTTCTGAAATATATTTAAGTCTATGTTTTTTCAATTTTATAATAGTATTTTCAGCCACGTGTTTCCGTCTGTCTTAAGTAATTAATAAAATCTGTGTTGATAGCTTTTTTCCCCAATTGCCGCAGCATAGTCACAACCTGTCCCCTGTGATAGGAAGAATGATTAACTTTGTGCTGCATTTGCTGGAAGAGCGGGTGAGAATATGAATTACCTTTGATGTCAACATAGGGTAACGGTTCATTTAATTTCTCATCTGTCAGGTTCCGTATAAAGTTACTAATTTCTAAATGATAAACATCCCATTGTTTTTTTATATCTTCAACTGTTGGAAAATCTCCAGCTTTCAAAATTATTAATTCTTTTCCTGTCCAACGGAATAACCATACTTTATTGGAAGAAAGAATATGCACAATCGTTCCATGTATTCCACCAAAGCTGGAACCAAGGTCTTTCTCGTATTGATCTTTTGTTAACATTACGATCATTTCAAAAAGTTTAAAATCAGCCCACTTATCATAATTGTATAATAAGTTAATTTCATTTTGCGTCATTTCTCAGTCTCCTTTTTCCATTTCGCTTTTCAAAGCCGATAATTTCTGCAATGCTTCCAAAGGAGTTATGCGTTCGATATCAAGATTAGAGAGTTCAACTCGCAATTTATCATCTTTCAATTCAAACATTGCTAATTGTTTTGCATCTTCGCCTCTACTTTCATATTTCAGTACTTTTTTCCCTTTCATGTTGACTACTAATTCCGAGCTTTCCAAATTCTTCAACACTTGTTTCGCACGTTCCGTTACTTCTTCCGGCAATCCTGCCATCTGCGCTACTTGAATCCCGTACGAGTGATCCGCAAAACCCGGCATCACTTTATGAAGAAAGATTACTTTATCTCCATATTCTCGCACATCTACTTTATAATTCCTGATTCGAGCAAAAACATCAGCAAGTTCGTTTAATTCGTGATAGTGAGTTGCAAATAGTGTCTTTGCGCCGATTCGCTCATGCAAATACTCGGTGAGCGCCCACGCAATGCTGATACCGTCAAAAGTGCTCGTGCCGCGGCCAATTTCATCAAGAAGAATTAAGCTGCGCTCTGTAGCGGTATTAACAATATTTGCCGCCTCGTGCATCTCCATTAAAAAAGTACTCTCGCCCGATGCGATATTGTCGTTTGCACCTACACGTGTATAAATTCTGTCTACCATACCAATGCGGGCAGATGCGGCCGGCACAAAACTTCCGATCTGAGCAAGTAAAACAGTTAGCCCAACTTGCCGCAAGTAACTGGATTTGCCGCTCATATTCGGGCCGGTGATAATCAAAATTTGATCAGATGCTGTATCGAGCAGTATGTTATTTGGCGTATAATGCTCCCCGGGTGGTAATAATTTTTCGATTACGGGATGCCGTCCATTTTTAATTTCTATGCAAAAAGAGTCATCAATTATGGGACAAACATATTTATTCTCTGTCGCCGTATCGGCAAGAGAGATAAAACAATCTAATGTCGCAATTGCGCAAGCATCTGTTTGAATAGCATCTGCAGATTCTGAAATCTTTTGACGCAATTCATTGAACAGACGTGTTTCGAGTGCATAAATCTTTTCTTCTGCATGAAGAATCTTTTCTTCATATTCTTTTAATTCAGGAGTTACAAAACGCTCGGCATTTGTCAGTGTTTGCTTACGTATATAATTCTCAGGCACTTTATCTTTATGCGTATTTGTCACTTCAATATAATAACCAAATACATTATTGAAATTGATTTTTAATGATGAAATACCAGTGCGTTCCCGTTCCGATTGCTGATGCTTCGCCACCCAATCCTTCGCACCGTACGCTAATAATCGAATTTCGTCAAGCTCTGCGCTATATCCGTTTTGAATTACGCCGCCGTCAACCAATGCCAATGGCGGATCATCGGCAATTGCTCTGTCAATTGATGAAACAAGGTCAGGAAGAGAATCAATGCTTGCATTCAATGAAGTTAGTGTCTGGCTTTTCAGATTTGAGATATAAGATTTTAAATAAGGAATTCGTGCCAGCATCGCTTTCAGTTGATTCACTTCGCGCGGATTTGCTCTACTGGTAGCAATTTTTGTAATTAATCGCTCCAAATCACCGATGCGATCTAATTCTTCACGAATATTACGACGTGCAGATTCACTTGAAACTAATTCCTGCACCGCATCGAGTCGCGATCGGATCAGTTCTAATCGTTTCAATGGACGATTGATCCATTGCTTCAACATTCTGCCGCCCATCGGGGTAAGTGTGCGATCAATTATAGAATAAAGAGTACCATCAGATTGGCCAGAAATGTTTGTTGTAATTTCAAGATTACGCTTCGTCGAAGCATCCAACACCATATATTCACTCACGTCATGCGGTACAATTCTTTTGATATGTAGAATATTTGCTTTTTGTGTTTCCTGCAAATAATTCATTACTACACCGGCTGCAATTGTACCGATGCGCATTTCTTCAATACCAAAACCTTTCAATGACTGCGTTTTGAAATGACTGATGAGTAATTCATAAGCATAGTCAGCATTAAAGACCCAGTCATCCACTTTTGTGTAAAGCACGCGAAACTGTTCACCAAACAAAGTTTTGAGCGTTTCCAGATCACGTTTCTGTACTAGCAATTCTTTCGGTTGTAAGTTATTTGCCTGTTCAAAAAGCTGCTTCAGTGGAAATTCACTAAGTGCAAATTCTCCTGTTGAAACATCAATGAATGCGAATCCAATACGATCATCACTTGTTGCAAGTGGAGATGGCAGTGCTACCGCAGCAAGATAGTTATTCTGTTTCTGTTCTAATACTTTATCCGAGAAAGCTACACCGGGCGACACGACTTCCACAACATCGCGCTTGACGATGCCCTTGGCATATTTTGGTTCTTCCGTCTGCTCACATATAGCAACTCGATGTCCAGCACGAAGAAGTTTTGGAAGATATACATCGAGTGCATGATGAGGAAATCCAGCGAGAGGTGTTTCACCTGAGGCGCCATTACCACGTTTTGTCAACACAATGCCTAGTACTTTGGATGTTATCTTTGCATCTTCGTCAAACGTTTCAAAGAAATCACCCATCCTGAAGAGAAGTATCATATCGGGATACTTCGCTTTCACCTGCTGATACTGTTTCATTAATGGAGTTGACATATAAACAAGGTAAAACAAAACAATGAAAAATTAAAATGGTATATCTATTTATCAGAAGTGAACAATTATTTTCAGTGATAGATAAAGCATACTTTGTCGCTTCATACTTTTTACTTCTTACTTAATTTTTTCTATTCGCCATTTTTTCATCGTTTCAAACATTTTATAGTCTGTGAGGTCGTATTGAATGGGTGTGATAGAAATATAATTGTTTCGCACTGCGGCTTCATCAAACTCTAAATCTTTATCTACTTCTTCCAATCCACCAGTAAGCCAGTAATACTCACGATTATTCGGATCTCGTCTATGATCAAATGTATCGTTCCATACGGCTTTGCCTTGTCTGGTAATAAGCACTCCTTTGATCTCTTTCGCCTTTAATGGAGGTATGTTGACATTAAGCAAAGTGCTTGGTGGAAGTCCACGTTTGCCAATTAGCAAAGCAAGCTTTCTTGCAAATTTTGCTGCATACCGAAAATCTGCCGATGCATATGTTGTCAATGAAACCGCAATGGATGGAATACCAAGGATTGTTCCTTCCGTCGCAGCTGAAACTGTGCCGGAATAAATAATACTGATAGCAGTATTGGAACCATGATTGATACCTGAAACAATTAAATCTGGTTCATGTTTAAGAATAGCCCGTACGGCGAGCTTCACACAATCAGCCGGTGTACCTTGAACTGCATAACCAAAGAACTTTCCATCTTTTTTGACTTCTTTGACGCGTAATGGATAATTCATCGTTATTGCATGGCCGACAGCACTCTGCTGTTTATCCGGTGCGACAATCGTTACGATGCCAATCTTTTTCATTTCTTGCATCAAAACGTAAAGTCCCGGTGCATCAATACCGTCATCGTTGG
This sequence comes from Ignavibacteriota bacterium, assembly GCA_963833465.1. Classification (GTDB taxonomy): domain Bacteria; phylum Bacteroidota; class Ignavibacteria; order UBA10030; family UBA10030; genus Fen-1298. The sequence continues at coordinate 82,426 of CAWHXW010000004.1, forward strand.
AAATAAGAATATTTAGTTTTCGTTTCGATTTCATAGTTTTAAACAGATAGGAATGTAATAACATCTTTGTACATTATTTTGTTTTCCTTCTATTATTGTTGTTCCTATTTTAATAGCTTTCTTTTTCTGAAGGAAATTTTTCTTCTTTCACATCTTTTACATAATTTCCAACGCCTTGGCGAATCGTCTCAGCAAGATGTGCATAGTAGCGAACGAAACGAGGATGAAAATCTTCGTTAAGTCCAAGCATATCCGAAACTACCAAAATCTGCCCATCACAATGCTTTCCAGCTCCGATACCGATTGTCGGAATCTTCAATGACTTTGTTACTTTAGCGGCAAGCGCGGCAGGAATTTTTTCGAGTACAATGGCAAATGCACCTGCTTCTTCTAAAACTTTAGCATCTTTAAGTAATTGTTTTGCTTCAGCAGAAGTTGTACCGCGTGGAGTGAATCCGCCAAATTGATGAATTGACTGTGGTGTTAATCCAAGATGTCCCATTACCGGAATTCCAGCACGTACCATAATATGCACTAAATTAGCGGAACGTTCGCCTCCTTCAAATTTTACGCCACCTGCACCGGTTTCTTTCATTATGCGACCCGCATTGCGAAATCCTTCTTCATCATTCGCTTGATAAGACATAAATGGCATATCAATTATAACCATTGCCCTATCAACTCCCCGGACAACCGTCTTAGCATGATAAATCATTTCATCAAGCGTCACTGGCAGAGTTGTTTCCTGTCCTTGAAATACGTTACCAAGCGAATCGCCAACGAGAATCAAATCAATTCCCGACTGATCAAGCAAACTAGCTGTAATGTAATCGTAGGCAGTCAAACAAGCGATACGTAAACCGTCTTTTTTCATAGCTGCGATGATTTTTGTTGTAATTTTCTTTGGGCCTGAGGTCGTAGATGAATTCTTCATATTGCCACCTTTTGTTCTTCATTATTGATGTTTACAATTTCCGGAGATATTGACCATGCCTTCCGGAATCCCTGCAAAATTGCGTCAGATATTTCATCAAATTTAACCTTCCGATTTAATATCGCCGACAAATCAGTTGTCTTTTCATTCAGTTCTTGCAATAATGCAACGCGCTGTTCTTCTAATGGAAAATTTAAAAAATGAACTAGCTGTTTATGTTCAGAACCAAGCAGAATTGAACCGTGCTGCAGTACTACCTCTTCACCATTAGTAGCGGCATAACGGCGTTGAGCACTACCCACAAGTTTTTTGCCGTTGCACTTAATTTCATATCGTCCAGTACTTGAGAAACATGCTGATGCAGAAGCGGTACGATAAATAGATGGAAAATGCGGTTGACTTTTTTCGATGGCAACAGTCGCACCAAGTTCTTGCAAACTGACAACAAGCGCCCTGCTGATTTCCCCATACACAGTTAGAACTTTTTTACTATCCACTTTCATTACTACGCTGTAGGTCAATTCATTTGCATGTAAAATTGCACGTCCACCGGTGGGGCGACGAACTACATCTATACCTGCCGCAGATGTTTTAATTAGATCAATTTCACTTACCAATTGATTCCAACCGAGAGAGATAGCAAACGGTCGCCAGCCATATACGCGAATAACAGAATTACCTGTGCCATTAACAAGTGCAATCGCTAGAGTTTTATCGTACTCCATATTAAAAACACCAGAATGAATGCCGGTATTTTCAAATCGCCAATGTATATTCTTTTTAGTGATGACTCGGACCTGGAATGATACCGCGTTTACTGCTTACTATGAAATCTATAATATTTTTAATCTCAGGCGTCTGCTCTAACTCTTCTTTGATGCGAATAACTGCCTGCGAAACATTCAAGTTAGATTGATAGATAAGAATGTACGCTTTATTTATTAAATCAATTGTTTCATAATTAAAACCTCGACGACGAAGTCCTACAGAATTTAATCCCTCAAACACTATCGGTTCACGACCCGAGCGAATGTAAGGGGGAACATCTTTAGAAACCCGATACCCGCCACCAATCATTGCATGATCTCCAATATGAACAAATTGGTGCACTGCTGTCAGTCCTCCAATTATCACCCAATTATCAAGAGTGACATGGCCAGCCAACGGAACGCTGTTTGCCAAAATACAATTATCGCCAATAACACAATCGTGACCGACATGGGCATTTGCCATAAACATGCAATTGCTGCCTATAATCGTCTTTCCTGATTCAATTGTTCCCCGGTTCAAAGTAACATATTCTCGAATATCACATTTATCACCAACTTCTAAAAGTGTCGACTCCCCTTTATATTTTAAATCTTGAGGCGGGCCGCCGATAACTGAGAAAGGAGCGATTTTGCATTCCTTGCCAAGTCGTGTTCCATCATGGATGATCGCATAATGCCCAATAGTAGTTCCATCACCAATGATAACATCGTCGCCAAGAATTGCTGATTTACCAATTGTAACATTTTCGCCAAGTTGCGCTTTTTTACCAACGAATGCCGAAGTATGAATATTGACGCACATAAATTTCTTATTTTATTTATTTTTAGAATTATTTTGTTTTTTCTTCTTCGCGATCTACTAGAGCAGCAGTAAAATCTCCTTCTGCGACAACAACACCATCAACTAAAGCTTGGCCGCGAATCTGAATTACTTTAGAACGGCGGCTTACCATTTTAACATCAAGGATAAGTTGATCTCCGGGCACAACCGGTTTACGAAATTTCACATTATTAATTGCCATAAAGAAAACTAATTTATTACCAGTATTATCAGTACCATTCAACATAAGTACACCGCCTGCCTGCGCAAGTGCTTCTATAATTAAAACACCAGGCATGATCGGTTTGCCGGGAAAATGACCTTGAAAAAACTGTTCGTTCACCGTTACATTTTTGATACCCACTGCATGTTCATCCATTTGAAAATCAATAATTTTATCAACCAGAAGAAATGGATACCGATGTGGTAATATACGTTGGATAGCGTTTACATCAAAAATGACACCTTCTTTTTTCTCGTGCTGATACTTTCTCACGAGTTTGTTTTGTTGATATAGCTTTCGAACCTTTCGAGCAAATTCAATATTAGCTGCATGTCCGGGACGCGCTGCAAGTATTTGAGCTTTAAGTGGAGCACCTATTAGCGCAAGATCACCGATCATATCTAGCAGCTTGTGCCTTGCCGGTTCATTGCGAAAATGAAGTTTTTTATCGTTTAATACACCAGAAGAACCAAGAATCACTGAGTGATCGAGTCCAAGTTTATGCATCAGTTTTCGGATTTCTTCATCCGAAAGGTCACGATCGACAATTACGACAGCGTTATCAAGATTCGCCCCTTTAATCAGTCCCTGATCATACAGCATTTCAACTTCATGAAGGAAACAAAACGTCCGTGCCGAAGAGAATTCAGGGATAAACTCTTTTTCAAGATTGAATAATCCTGTATGCTGGCTTCCCAACGCTGGATTGTTGTAATCAACCATAACAGTGACACGAAAATCATCTGTCGGGAGTGCAACGATTTCGACACCGCGAATTGGATCCTGATAATGGATAACTTGATCTATAATGAGATAATCTTTCGGTGCTTCCTGGTCTTCTAAACCAGCTTCAAGTAGCATATCTACAAACGGTTTAGAACTGCCGTCAGCAATAGGAGGTTCAACATTGTTGAGCTCAATGACGATATTATCGACCTGCAATCCAGCAACAGCGGCAAGTACGTGCTCGACGGTATGAACATGTGTATTGCCGATTCCGAGTGTAGTTCCACGTTGAAGGTCAACTACGTGATCAACATCGGCTGGAATTTCTGGTGAATCTGCTAAATCAGTACGACGAAATCGGATACCGTAATTTTCGGGCGCCGGTTTAAAGATCATTGTTGTTGTAACACCAGTATGAAGCCCTATACCAGACATCGAAACCGGCTTTTTGATAGTCATTTGCTGAACAAGCATATATTTATTATTTCTCCTTTAATTTTTTCTCTTCAACCTTTTGTTCGATATCCTCGACTTTTTTCTTTAACGCTGTGAATTCGCGCAGCATATCAGGTAACATTTTCAATGCAATATATGAGCGTTGTGCTTTACGTGCTTCGTCTGCAGGATATCCAAAATACGACTTTCCTGATTCTTTAATGTTATTCGGGATTCCTGATTGCGCCATAATTACCGTCCGATCAGCGATTTCGATATGTCCAGCGATGCCTACTTGTCCTGCAATCCTACATTGTTTGCCAATCTTCGTACTTCCACTAATTCCCGTCTGCGCTGCAATAACAGTGTCTTCACCAATCACGACGTTGTGTGCAATTTGAACAAGGTTGTCTATCTTCACACCTCGATGAATATGTGTTTCGCCTATAACCGCACGGTCAATTGTTGTGTTGGCTCCAATCTCCACATCGTCATCAATGACGACTATACCAAGCTGTGGAATCTTTTCGTACGTCCCGTCCGGTTTCGGCGCGAACCCAAATCCATCTGATCCAATCACTGCTCCAGAATGAAGGATGACTCTACTTCCAATCACACACTGATGATAAATAACGACATTTGGATAGAGCATACATTCAGATCCTATCTGAGCCTGAGTTCCAACAATACAACCTTCACCAATCTTTGTATCACTGCCGACGATCGCATTTTCACCAATTACAGCATATGCCCCTACCGATACATTTTTTCCAAGTGTCACACTTGATGCAATTATAGCTGTCGCATGGATTCCTGACATAAACGTTTCCACTTTTGGTGTTAAGCGTTTTAAAACATGTAAAAATGCGATATAGGGATCATCGACTCGAATAAAAACAGGAGAAGCCTGACCTTCAATTTTCTTCAGATCTAGTTTTCTGGATACTGGTCCTGCGGCAGCCTTGGTAGTGCCAAGGTGTTTCTCGTATTTCGGGTTAGCTAAAAAAGTGAGACTTCCTTGTGCAGCCTCTTCAATTTTTGCAACATGGTCAATCTCTAGCTTGCCATTAATAATGCCGCCTACGATCTCCCCGCCAAGCCACTCTGCAATTTCACGAATGGTCATAAGTCGGTCATGTTATTTTGCGACAGTCGGCGCTGTTGTCGTTACTTTAAGTTTAGCAAAGATTTTTTGTGTCAGGTCGTATTTTTCATTTGCGTACATTAATAATATATCACCGCTTTTATCAAAAATATAATCGTATCCGTCTTCACGCGCTACATCCTGTACAGCTTTAAATACACGGTCCTGCACCGGTTTCATCAGTTCATTTTGCTTGTTGAACAAGTCGCCGTTTTGTCCAAATTTCAATGTACGGTAATCAACTATTTTTTGATCCATATCCCGCAGTTCACGTTCGGCATCTGCACGGCGTTGTTCCGTCATAATAAGTTTTCGTTTATCGTACTCATCAAACTTCTTCTTCCATTCATCCTGCATTTTGTTTAATTCTTGCTGCCAATCGGCAACTAATTGATCAAGCTGTTTCTGAGCATCCTGTGCATCCGGAAGCTGTTTCATAATTGCTTCGGAATTAAAGTAAGCAATCTTTACTTGTGAGCTTACAGGTAATGCATACAAAAGCAATATGACTGCGACCAAAGTCAATATTTTCTTCATAGTATATTTCTCCATAAATCATTCAATGGGAGACAAAGACAACTTATTTTTCTTCATTCGGCTTTGTTGATACTGAATCTGCAGAACCTCTTTTTAATAGATCTATAACTTCATATGTAAGATCAAATTTTGAATCTGCATAAAGCAGATTGGTCGCTGCTTCCAGTTTATCGAATACATAATTGTATCCATCTTTCTTCGCCACTTTTTCGATGACTTTCATAACCCGTTCCTGAATAGGCGCAAACTTTTTTTCACGCAGCTTTACTGCTTCGCCATCACGTTGATCGAACTTTTGGTATTGATACTCGCGCGCTTTTTGTTGAAGATCCTGTAAACTTTTTTCCTTGTCAGCTTTTACTTTCGGATCAAGCATAGCTTGTTTTTTCTGATAATCTTCTAAACCGTCTTGAAGCTCTTTACCCATACGCTCAAGTTCGTCCTGCCATTCTTTTATTGTGGCTTCAAGCTCCTTCTTTACTTGCTGGGCTTCGGGAAGTTCACGAAGAATTGTTTCAGAATTAACATATGCAATTCTAACTGGTTTCGTTGGTTGTGCTGCACAGATGGACACGACCAAAACAATTATGGCGATAATAATAAAAATTTTTTTCAAGGTAACCTCTTTTATTTAAGTGAATAAATGTTCGACTACATTAATTAATTTACATAGTTTTTCCGAATTGGAAATGAAACTTCCATCCAGGTGCGGCGACGTTCGGTGTCACTCCATCATAACCGTAGCCGTAATCGAATCCAATCAAGCCAATTGGATTAACTAATAACCGAACACCAAATCCAGCTGAGCGGCGAAGATTATGCATATCCATTACAGAAGGAGTAAGCCACACATTTCCTGCTTCAGCGAATAATAAAGTATAGATCGGAATTGGATTTAATGTTATTGCAAAACGTAATTCTGTTGTGTATTTTGCCATTGCTCTGCCGCCGGTATTGCCATTATCTGGACCGATACTATGATCATCATATCCACGAAGCGGCGTTACGGAAATCTGCCCAAGACCTGTTCCCCCCATGTAAAATAAATCTTGATATGGAACATATGGATTTTCATCAAAGCCATAAATGAGTCCTATTACATTAGAACTCATCAATGTTACTCGGTCAGAATTAGTTAATGGTACATACCAATCGGCATCAAAGACATACTTATGATATCGCGCTGCTTGAATGGCACCTCCAAACTTTGGGCCGCCGTTTATATCTGCTAATAACGAAAAATTTGAACCGCGAGATGGAAAAATCGGACTGTCGGTACTATTGCGCGAAATAACTTGAGTTATGCCTATCTGTGTCGTTGTTCCTTCAAGATAATAATTATTATAGGCGGTCGATGTGCCAATTGGGAAATATGTATTTTCTTGGACACGCAAAGTCCAATCACCGCGGAAATACATATCCGGCCATTTGAAACGCCGTCCTACTCGAATTGATACGCCGCGATAATGCAAATCTGCATAATAAGATTGATATGTATCGAAAATGTTGAAACCGAACAAAGTCGGCGTATCAAACATCCAAGGTTCTGTAAAGCCAATCGAGAAATTTCTATAATAATTGCTTACACCAAATTGATAATCAAATGTCATTGCTTGACCAGCACCGCCGCGAAGCGGTTCACTTAACGAAAAATTATTAAACGAAACTCCGAGACCACCGCTAAAGCCCATCGCGCCACTATATCCAACTGACATGTTGAAGGTATCGCTTGATTTTTCTTCAATAGAATACTCCAAATCAACTGTTTTGTCGTCAACTGGGCGAACATCTGGTTTTAATTTATCCGGATTGAAATAATTTAATTGCTGCAATTGGCGCAAGCTTTTAATAATCAACTGCCTGCTGAAATAATCGCCTGGTTTGGTCAATAACTCACGGCGAATCACTTTTTCATATGTCTTTGTATTTCCAGAAATAAAAACTCTGCCGATGCGAAACTGATTTCGTTCATGAATTTGCATTGTTATATCGAGACTATCTGTACCGACTACGTTTATTTCGGGTTCTACTTGAAAATACAAGTAACCATTATCTGCATACAAAGACGTAACATCAGTTTCTTCTTCATTGCGGTGAAGATTTTGATCAAACTTCTCTTGATCAAAGACATCGCCTTCTTTGAGTCCAAGCCGGGCACTCAGTACATCGGATGTATATACGGTATTTCCCTCCCAGTTTATTTTTCTAATAAAATATTGCTGCCCTTCTAACAAGTATATGTCAATCGTTAAATACCTATTCGTTTTATCATAAGTCAGCGAATCAGAAAGAATTTCGACATCACGATATCCATTCTTTCTATAAAATGCAAGGATAAGATCTTTATCTTCCTTATATTTTTTTCTATCGAATTTATTTGTTTCCCAAAACTTCCACCACTTTCTTTCACTTGTTTCCTTCATTTCACTTTTAAGATCGCCATCAGCAAACTGTTTATTGCCATGGAAATGGATGTAATCGACCTTCACTTTAGGGCCTTCATCAATAGCAATCTTCAATGCTGCACGTCCGGTTGTATCATTCACTGTAATAAGCGTTGGATTTATATGTGCATTAAGATATCCATCCGCATCATATTGATTCTTCAAAAGGCGAACAACCACAGAAAGATCTTGCGGCGTAATGATTTGTCCTTTTACAAGATTAATTTTTTTAAGAATATCATCCTGATCCAATTCATCATTGCCAGTTACTTCAATACGTTCCAATCTTGGATTTTCTTTCACCTTTATTAAGAGATAGACGCCATCCTGCACTCGATTATCGATTAATATTTGAACATCATCAAATATACGAAGGTTGTGCAATCTTTCAATTGCTAATTTTGTCTGTTCGCTTGGAATAGTTATTTCATCACCGATTTTCAATCCGGTATTTGCAATGATAGCAGATGGATCTCCCGATTTTTGTCCTTCCACGCTGATACCTAGAATTTTATATACTTCCTGCTGCTGTTTCTGACCGAATAGCGCGCCTGCAGATAACAATACAAAGGTAAAGAGAAAAAAGAGCTTATGAATTCGCGACACTTTTCTTGAACCTTTCTATTATCCGAGTCGAGTGACTTTTTGAAGATTGTTGCACTTGTTCACTTACCATGCCGAACCTACGCTCGCGTGTTTGGAAGTCTGCAATTGCATCATACAGATGCTTCCGCCGAAAGGCGGGCCAAAACTCATTTACAATAACTATTTCGGAATAAGCTAATTGCCAAAGAAGAAAATTGCTAAGCCTCAATTCGCCGCTCGTCCTTATTAGCAAATCAGGATCAGGTATATTCTTTGTTTCAAGATAATTCGATATCATTTCCTCAGTAATCTTCTCTCTTTTTATCATTCCAGCATGGATATCAGCGTACATTTTCTTTACGGCATTCGTTATATCCCATCTACCGCTATAACTAAGTGCGAGCACTAAAGTTAAACCGGAATTCTCTTTCATCATCTCCATGGCATCACGTAATTCTTTAGCGACTTCATGAGGAAGAATATGGAATTCACCAATAACTTTTAATCTTACTTCGTTTTGATGAAGCCGATCTCGTTCATCTCTTAACGCCTTCACCAATAAGCGCATCAGCATGGATACTTCATCTTGCGGGCGTTTCCAGTTTTCAGTGGAGAACGTATAGAGCGTAAGATATTCAACTCCAAGCTGCGCACATGCTTCAATAATATCCCGAACAGAATTTACGCCTTCATTGTGACCGGCTATTCGAGGCAGCCCTCGCTGTTTCGCCCATCTGCCGTTACCATCCATAATAATTGCAATGTGCTTTGGCAGCGGTCCGTTTGTGGTAAGCTGTTCTTGGCGTTTCTTATCAGATCCCGTTGCCTTTGCTAACGGCACAATTTCTCCGAATTTCTAACTATTATTTAAATACAATTGTAAATTTAACCTTTTTTGCAACGATAGTCAAAAAAAAGCATCTAAAAGAGTGATGAGATACAGGAACAGACGTAAATTTTCGATTTCTTGACTGACCCTGTAAAATTGATTATATTGATATGGAAACTATATTTCTTTTAGAATGGTTCATGATTTAGGAATTAAGACGTCTTAGAAAGATAGATAGTTCCGTTATTAAGGGAAAATATATGGAAGGGAATTTTTCAAATAGAGTGCAAGATGTAATACGATTAAGCCGTGATGAAGCACTTCGACTTGGACACGATTATATCGGAACAGAACATTTGCTATTGGGCGTTATACGTGAAGGTGAAGGTATAGCCGTAAAAATACTTCGCAATCTCGGCGTAGATTTATACAAGTTGAAGAAAACAATCGAAGATACTGTCCGCGCCGCAGGTGGAACGCTCACAATTGGAAATATTCCATTAACAAAGCAGGCAGAAAAAGTCTTAAAAATCACTTATCTAGAAGCAAAACTTTACAAATCTGATGTGATCGGTACAGAACATTTATTGTTATCGCTCCTTCGCGATGATGACAATATAGCAGCACAGATCATGCACCAATTTAATGTCCATTATGATGTAGTCCGTAATGAACTGGATAATATTATTTCAGGCAAACCATCTACACCGCCCGGCCAACAGCATGTTTCAACAGAAAAGAAACAAGAACGTTCAAAGACGCCTGTATTAGATAACTTCGGCCGTGACCTGACAAAATTAGCAGTTGAAGATAAACTTGATCCTATCGTTGGGCGGGAAAAAGAAATCGAACGGGTAGCTCAAGTTTTAAGCCGCCGGAAGAAAAATAATCCGGTATTAATAGGTGAACCGGGTGTTGGAAAATCTGCAATTGCAGAGGGCCTCGCACTTCGCATTGTTCAGAAAAAAATTTCCCGCGTTTTACATGATAAGCGTGTTGTGACACTGGACCTTGCAGCATTAGTTGCAGGAACTAAATATCGCGGTCAGTTTGAAGAACGAATGAAAGCTGTAATGAACGAATTAGAAAAATCTAAAGATGTCATCCTTTTCATCGACGAATTGCATACGATTGTCGGTGCAGGCGGTGCGAGCGGCTCATTAGATGCATCTAATATGTTTAAACCTGCATTAGCTCGCGGCGATCTTCAATGCATTGGTGCGACTACGCTTGACGAATACAGGCAATATATTGAAAAGGATGGCGCACTTGACCGTCGATTCCAAAAAATAATGGTGAACCCGACAACCGTTGATGAGACAATACAGATACTTCAGAATATAAAGTATAAGTACGAAGAACGTCATGGAGTGCTTTATTCTGAACAGGCAGTACAGGCGGCTGTGCGCCTCAGCGATAGATACATTACTGACCGGTTCCTTCCAGATAAAGCAATTGATGTGATGGATGAAGCTGGTGCCCGCGTGCATCTTGCCAATATTAAAGTGCCCAAAGAAATTCTCCAACTTGAAGAAGAAATCGAAAAAATTCGGCAATCAAAAAATCAAGTCGTGAAAAACCAAAATTTTGAAGAAGCAGCACGCTTGCGCGATCTGGAAAAGAAGCTTCTTAGCGATCTTGAAATTGCAAAACGTGAATGGGATTTAAAAGCACGGGATACGATTTATGATGTTGATGATGAAGATTGTGCTGCCGTTGTCTCGATGATGACTAATATTCCAGTGCAAAAAGTTGCACAGAGTGAATCCGATAAATTGCTTAAGATGGAAACAGCGCTTGCTGAGATGGTTGTGGGACAAGACGAACCCATTTCTAAACTGACAAAAGCAATTCGGCGCACTAGAGCTGGCTTGAAAGATCCAAAGCGTCCTATTGGTTCCTTCATTTTCCTAGGCCCTACTGGCGTTGGAAAAACTGAGATGGCAAAATCGCTTGCCCGGTACTTGTTCGATTCTGATGAAGCGCTTATTCGCATTGATATGAGCGAATACATGGAAAAATTTGCAGTCTCGCGCCTTGTCGGTGCACCACCGGGATATGTCGGATATGAAGAAGGCGGCCAGCTTACTGAAAAAGTTCGCAGGAAACCATACTCGGTCGTTTTATTAGATGAAATTGAAAAAGCTCATCCAGACGTGTTCAATATTTTATTGCAGGTATTGGATGATGGAGTACTGACTGATAGTCTCGGTCGTCGAGTAGATTTTAAAAACACAATTTTGATAATGACATCAAATCTTGGTTCGCGTGATATTAAAATTACTGGTGGATTGGGTTTCGGGACAAACACGCAGCAGGATAAATACAAGGCGATGAAATCAGGTATCGAAGATGCACTAAAGCGTGTTTTCAATCCGGAGTTTCTTAATCGCGTTGATGATACGATTATTTTCCATCAGCTCGAGCGTTCACATATATATAAAATCATCGATATTGCAACGAGGGAACTCTTTAGCCGCATGATATCTTTGGGAATTACAATAGAATTAAGTCAAGAAGCAAAAGATTTTCTTGTTGAGAAAGGATACGATCCTTTATTTGGTGCGCGACCGCTTCGCAGGGCAATCATGAAATATATCGAAGATCCGCTCGCTGAAGAAATTCTGAAAGGGAGTTACACACAAGGAAGTATTATACAAGCAAATTTTAATAAAGAAAAAGAAGAGCTTGTTTTTACTTTTACAGCCAAAGAAATTGAAAACAATCAAATAGAAAAACATAATGAAGAAATAATAGGGACTAAGTAATCTCAATATCAATTAAAGTTCTAGAGTCCCTCGGCAAATACCGGGGGATTTTTTTTAAGCGAATAATCTTTTTTATCCATCCTTCATATTTGTTCTGTAACATCTATGAAACCAAATAGTAAATTATATATCCTCTTTTACAAACCTTACGGCGTTTTATCACAATTTACACGTGAAGCAGGATATTTATCATTAGCCGACTTTGGACCATTTCCAAAAAAAACTTATACTGTAGGTAGATTGGATGCAAATAGCGAAGGTCTTCTTCTTTTAACAAACGATAATATTATTAAACATCGTATCACAGATCCAAAATTCGAACATGAAAGAAAGTATCTTGTTCAAATAGAAGGACTTCTGAGTGAAACCGAAATAGAACGATTACAGAATGGAGTTATTATTGAAGGGAAATGCACTAAACCAGCAAAGGTAAAATTGTTGACTCATGAACCATACTTACCGCCACGAGCTGCGCCTATTCGATTCAGAAAAAACATTCCAACATCGTGGATAAAAATTGCATTGAGTGAAGGGCGAAATCGACAAGTGAGAAAAATGACTGCTGCGGTCGGTCATCCTACATTACGACTTGTACGAACATCTATCACCTTTCTAACTACTCAAGGGCTAAAACCTGGGATGCATAGAAAATTGACTCCAAAAGAAGTTAAAAAAATGTTTGAGCTAATTAAAGATCAATGATTTTTAAATTAGTCTATCTTTCAAGAATATCTTATAAGAAAAATAGAAAACCCCGACGCACTACCAAACGCCGGGGTTAGGGAGGCTATCGAACCGCCCACCGTGGGGAACGGCGAGCATGTTCAATATTAATAACGTTTCAGATAAAAAAAAGTTCCTAAAAATTAGTAAATTATTTCGTTAATACACACGGCATATTAACATTAATATTTAGACAATAAGCTGCGGTGAAGAATTGTATAATTGTAGCTATTCAATTTGCAGGCAAAATAAATTGTAGAACTGTGTCGATTGATAGAAGATCTGTCAATATCTCTTTTTCATTTGCATTATACAAGGAGTTTTTGTTTCTTCATTATAGAGCTTGCCTAACCGATTACTGATGTGATTAAAAATAAATATGTCTGCTAAATATTTCTATATGAAAACCAATTATCGACAACATCTTGAAAACAATCGAGCCGAGAATTATTCTTCCTCATTCTTTCTTGTTTCGGCGGTAACGGATACATTCACACGGCAGAGGCATTACATCGCGCGACTCTGTTGACCAAATTTCTAATCAGTACCAAACATTACTGCATGCTAGATCTCACTTTAAAACTTTTCAAACAGCTTTATTCTGAATCATACTTTCTAATAATAAATAGGGCACCGGAATTCTTGGGATATCTAAACACTCCGATAAAAAGTTGTATAAGAAGAAGGTGTTCATTAAACCTTTTGACCAACTTAACTACAATCGTTATCTTTAAATTATGCATAGCAACTTCAATCAAAACAAGTATAAAACGAAAAGATTAAAGTATCAGGAATTCCCATAATGCCTGAGTTCCAGTTAAAAGAAAAATCTCTAATTACACGTAAAGACCTTAATATCGAAATGAATCGTTTTACTGTCATTAAGCATTGTGCAGGTTGAAGGGCAATTAATATTTCCAATTTTTCTTATAAACTCAAACAAATTATCGAATCGCCATTAATGTTCGTAAATGCATGTGCATCAACTTGTTATTTGGTTAAACCGAATGCGGCAACTAAAATTTTTACGGATATATATTCACACTTACAAAAGTAATAGAATTTACTAAGATTAAAATCATCATAAACGATATTGCAATCAACTATAACGAACGCGGTCTGCCGCAAGGTCTGCCAGTCGTATTTATTCATGGTTTCCCTTTCAATCATGAAATGTGGGAACCTCAAATGAATATAATGCCAAATAACATTCATGCTATCACTTATGACATACGAGGGCATGGAGGTAGTAATACAGGCGACGGGCAATTTACGATAGAAATATTTGTCGACGATTTGATCGCATTACTCAATCATCTTCTCATAAAAAAAGCAATACTCTGCGGGCTCTCAATGGGAGGTTATATTGCATTGCGTACCTTCGAGAGACATCCGGATAGAGTTTGCGGATTGATTTTATGCGATACGAAAAGCGAAGCCGACACTGATGCGGCAAAAATTAAGCGTACAGTTACAATGAAAACAGTAAAAATCGAAGGCGTTCAAACGTTTGCAGAAGATTTTGTGAAAACAATTTTCTGGGAAAAAACGTTCGAGAGAAATCCAAACGTCATCTCGTTCATCAAACAAATTATTTGCGCAAACTCACCGCGTGGAATTTGTGGAACTCTGATCGCGCTTGCTTCCCGCACCGACACAACACCGGCTCTTTCTTCAATTAATATTCCTACATGCATTATCGCAGGGGAGCATGATAAATTGACTCCTCCCTCTAGTGCACAAAAAATGCATTTGATGATTGCCGGATCAGATTTGCATATATTGCCTGATGCTGCTCATATGAGCAATTTAGAAAACACGCCGGAATTCAACGATGCGCTAATAAATTTTTTAAGAAACTATAACAGCTGTTATCATTGATCTTCTATATTCCTTCACCTATATTAGAACACAGCTTGAGAATAATTATATATAAGATGGTGTCATCATGAATGAAACAAATCTTTCTCCCGGCCAATACGGCAATATATCCAATGAACCATTCCGCCGGCTCCGCCGCACGCGGATGTCAGAATTACTCCGTTCTATGGTACGCGAAACAGAACTTTCCATAAATGATTTCATATATCCGCTCTTCGTTGTTCCAGGAACTAAATTCAGAAAAGAAGTTGGCTCTATGCCATCTGTGTTTCAGCTATCTGTGGATGAACTTGTGCGGGAATGTGTTGAGGTGAAAGCGCTTGGTATTCCTGCGGTGATTCTATTTGGCATTCCGGAACACAAGGATGTAGTTGGAAGCGGTGCATACGATGAACATGGAATCGTCCAAACTGCTGTTCGCCTACTAAAAAAGGAAGTTCCTGAATTAATTGTCGTAACAGATGTATGTTTATGTGAATACACTTCACACGGTCATTGCGGAATCGTTTTGGGTAATGAGATTTTGAACGACGCTTCTATCGAATTGCTGGCTAAGGAGGCACTGACTCATGCCGAAGCCGGCGCAGATATAATTGCTCCTTCGGATATGTTTGACGGAAGAGTAAAAATCATCCGTCAAATTTTAGATGCTAATGATTTTCATAATATTCCAATTATGTCCTATGCGGCAAAATACGCATCTGGATTTTATGGTCCATTCCGCGAAGCCGCAGAAAGTACGCCAAAATTCGGCGATCGCCGTTCGCACCAAATGGATCCTGCTAACAGCGATGAAGCATTACGTGAAATTGAGCAGGATATTATCGAGGGCGCGGATATTGTGATGGTGAAGCCGGCTTTATCATATCTTGATATTATACGCCGTGTAAAAGACAAGTTTAAAATGCCGACGGCTGCATACAATGTAAGTGGTGAGTATTCGATGATCAAAGCGGCAGGACGCAATGGCTGGATTGACGAATCGCGTGTGATGATGGAAGTTCTGATAAGTATCAAGCGCGCCGGCGCTGATATAATTCTTACATACTTTGCAAAAGAAGCGGCAAAATTGTTAAAGAGATAAATAATTCTCGCCGCAAGCAGCGATGTATTTATAATGCCGGCGTATGCTGGCATTCAGTTTCTGGATTTCTTCCGACACAGTCGGGAGAAATTACGATGCAAGCGTTGGGATATTAAACCCGATAGAAGATAAAAAAATGATTTTTAGAAAGAATATTCTATGCAACGACGAATTTTACGACGACGATTTAAATCGACAAAATCTAATAAATTATTTTCCAAAGCTCAGATTGTTATTCCTGGCGCTGTAAATTCTCCTGTGCGTGCTTTTAAATCAGTTGGGCGAACACCGCTCTTTATAAAGCGAGCAAGCGCTGCATACATATGGGATGAAGATAGAAATAAATTTATAGATTATGTTGGCTCATGGGGACCAATGATCCTCGGTCATGCAAATCCTGCAATACTCAAGGCTATACGAGATGCTGTAAAACGCGGCACAAGCTTCGGCGCGCCGACGAGTCTTGAAGTAAAAATTGCGGAGCTTATCACTAAAATTATCCCTTCCATGGAAATGGTACCAATGGTAAACTCCGGCACTGAGGCAACGATGAGTGCCATCCGGTTAGCGCGTGCATTCACCGGCAAGGATAAAATTATTAAGTTCGAAGGATGCTACCACGGACACGGAGATTCTTTTTTGATTAAGGCGGGCTCAGGTGCAATGACACTTGGCGTTCCCGATAGCCCCGGCGTTCCGGCTATGATTGCAGTGAATACGCTCACTGCTCATTACAACGATCTCGCTTCAGTGCGAACAGCTTGTGAAGAACATAAGGATCAAATAGCTGCAATTATTGTAGAGCCGATTGCGGGCAATATGGGTTGTGTACCACCTGCTGAAGGATTTTTACAGGGATTGCGTTCACTGTGCAATGAGTTCAATGCACTACTTATTTTTGACGAAGTAATAACAGGTTTTCGAGTTGCACTTGGCGGGGCGCAAGCCTTGTATAATATTCAACCAGATTTAACGACATTTGGAAAGATTATTGGAGGTGGACTTCCTGTCGGTGCATACGGTGGGAAAAAAGAAATAATGCAGATGGTGGCTCCAAGCGGGCCAATGTACCAAGCTGGAACGTTATCTGGTAATCCACTGGCGATGGCGGCTGGGTTCACTATGCTGCGTATTCTTCATGCAAATAAAATGATATATAAACAACTTGAACAACGATCAGCACAGCTTGAAGAAGGATTAAAAGAAAACTTGCAAAAGCTAGGACTTGGTTATTCATTCAACCGCATCGGTTCGATGTTCACCCTATTCTTCACTTCTAAAACTGTCACCAATTACGATTCTGCAAAAAATTCTGATACAATAAAATTTTCTACATACTTTAATGCAATGCTAGAGCAAGGAATTTATTTACCACCATCGCAGTTTGAAACAGCATTTATTTCAACGGCGCATACAGAGAGAATTATTGAAAAAACAATAAAGGCTAGCTATAGAGGTTTGCAAAAAATTTAATTTTGACAAACTAAGTTGTAATTAAATTATCCTCGCCTGCAAGTACCAAGGATTTTTCATTTCCCATGCATACCAAGAAATCTATAGTTCTACGTACAAGCTTTCAATGGAATAATAACGCAAGCGTCGAATTATCAAACCCAAGAGAGAATAAAAAAAAGAAAGCCCTAACAAGATATCTTGCCGGGGCTTTCTATTGAATGGCTATGGAGTTGTTAAAACAGTTATTGTAGCAATTGTCGAACTGAAAGTTCCATACACTGGGTGTACAACAGTTACAACGACATTGTATGTGGATGGTGTCGTTGGTGCTGTACCAGGACCAGTTAAGCTTAGCATAAAGGACGTCAATCCTTCTCCACCAGCTGTAGCATCCGGCATTCCGATAGTCGGCGCATCGCTAGTTATAGGAAGGCTTCCAGCTGTAACAGAAATTGTCGTTGTTGCACTCATTGGATGGCCAAATCGATCCTTTACTGTAAATGATAAGCCACCGATGGAGCTATTATATCCAACTGTTCCATTAGTTATCCCGGTACTTGTGATGATTGGAGCACCTGTCCATAGTACAGGAATTGAATCTTCCACCATACCTCCAGCATCATTAAAGGTCTGAGCATATACTCTTGTCCACCCTCGATTAAGATTGACCATATACTTATCTTGAGGTCCATATGATACAGTATCAGGCAGCCCTGAAGTGCCATTGATATCTAATGGATCTGGTCGAGGATTTTGTGACAAGAGGTTTTGTGTGATTTCACCGGTAGAATTAGTAACGGATCCAACGGTCACAATATTTCCATGTGTTGAGTAGAAATATGCTGTTGTGCCTAAAGAAACTGGGTTGCTGTATTTATCCGCCATGAAAACAGTTATAGGAACAGTTTGGCCGTCAAAATCAAGCCCAGGGAAGTTATAGAATTTTGCAGCAATGGAGAAATGCCCTTGATCCGGCAGTCCAGAGTTGATACTAATATTCACAGGCAGAGATTTGATTGTTACTCCGTTAACAACGGCACTGGCAACAACTTGAATGGCACCTGAAATTGTCCCCGCACGTACTAATGTGGTCGCCTGACCATTTGCATCAGTTTGTGCGCTGGTAATAGTTAGAGTTGCTCCCAGGCTCGGCGAAGAAATTGCAAATGTCACTAACGAACCATGAGCGAGATCAACTGCCTTACCTGATTTATCCTTTCCTATGAAAATAAGAGTTGCAGTCTCTGTTTTCCCAGTCCCTTGAACAGAAATATCTGTTGAAGTCGAAGTACAGACGATACTTGAAATAGAATCTGTAGTACTTCCACCGATAGTACCCGGAGCTTGGAGGTATCCATGGAAAAGATTTGAAGCACTGCCATTTGGACCACTAACAGATATTGCCACATCAAAGTTTCCGCCAGTTTCATTAGCAGCTTGTGCATCCTGTAATGTAACACGGAATACTGTTGCATTTGTATCTGTTGTCCCTGTCGTAATAAAATTAGAATACCCAATCAATGAGATATACGGAGCTGCAGCGCCAGTTATATTAACCTGAACAGAATTTCCGGCTGCAAGCGGGTTTCTATTAATATCTGCAATTTTGTAATCTACATCAACCTTGCTCTTCGTATAAACAAGAACAGAATCGGAAGCAGGAACATCCAGTGTTGTAATAACAGGCGTTCCTGAGAAGAGGAATGGAACCTTTTTCTGCAGAGTCACTCCATTGTTACCTTGTGTCTGGACTGTAACATTTCCCCAGCCGATTGTTGGATCTTTTGGTGCCACGCCGCCGTACAGATTAACCGTTGCAGAACCACCTGTTCCTGTCGTAGCAGAAGGATCAACCATACCACCGCTGGTTGAGAAGTTCACTTGCGTTCCTGAAAGAACTGGATTGCCTAATGTATCGCCTAATTGAATATTGACGGTTCCAACAACGCTTCCAATCTTTGATAAACCAGGAAGATTAGTTGTGGACATCGTTGCATTGAAGTTTGTGAACGATGGACCGGAAATCCTTATTGTTTGTTTAGTAGAAAATGTCTTCATTCTTGCAGTAATTGTATCATTACCAAATTGTGAACCACCATAGAAGATAGTCGATGCTTGTCCACTTCCATTGGTTAACGCAAATGTTGGTATAACGTACGATCCACCAGATGTACTGGTTGGATCAACTGTAAAGAAGACAGTATCACTTCTCGTAATATCAATTGACCGGCCTGTTGAATCTAACGCCTGGAACGTAAGGTTAGAAGTGTTCAAACCGCCTGATCCTTTCGCTGCAATAATATTATTGCTGACTGAAGCAAGAGCCAATTGCGTTGGAGCGCTTGAAGTCGATGCTGTCACTGTCCCGATCAACTTTTTAGTCGCAGTTCCATTCGGACCTGTGACCGTGATCGTTAGACGGAAGGTTCCACCTGTCCCGCCTTGTGGTACATTATTGACTACTGCAATATGTTGTCTCGTTGTGAGTGTATCCTTTGTGTCTGCTGTTGTTACCGATGTATTACCACTGAGTGTTACATACGATGCAGCCGTTCCACTTACCGCTAAACTGATCGTATTGCCGCTTGCAAGTGGATTCTTGTTCGCATCTTCAACTTTATAACGTACGGATAATGAACTCCCTGCTGCAATCGTGCCAATAGTATCAGTTGGAAATTCAGATGACGAAATTACTGGTGATCCGGAGAAAACTACAACAGTCTTTGCACTCACGGATGCTCCACCAACTCCGTTCGTCGCTACTGTAATTGTATCTAATCCGTTTATCGGTGACGGATTGCCGCCTAAAATACTTACCTGCCCGCTTCCGGTTGCATCTGTCGTGATGCTTGCCGGGCTGATTCCGCCGCCTGTTGCACTAAAATACATCGCAGAGGGCTGCACAGGATTTCCATATACATCTCCTACCTGCACCAATACCTTGCCAAGTGTTCCACCCTGACCAATCAGACCAGGATAGTTCGACTTGTCTGTCCATACTGTTAAATGATTCTGATTCGGCAATCCACCTGCTATCGTTACTGTCACAGGTGATGAGGTGATCGTCTTGCCATTTACTGTAGTTGTCGCTACTACTTGTACTACTCCGGCTTTCGTGCCTGCATTGATCGTTGCCGCTACATCTCCATTGGCATCCGTCACTGCTGATGGCGGTGATACTGTCTCTCCGCCTCCAGGGCCGCCTACTATACTAAACGCTATCGTCGCGGCACGTGTAACACTCACAGGATTACCTAACGAGTCTTTTACTACGAAGCTCATCGTCGAGGTCTCTGTTGCTCCTGTGCCTTTTACTGATATCGTCGTTGCACTCGGTGAACCGCTCATCAATTGTATGCTCGATGCATATCCTGATACTATTGCCGCAGGTGCAGTTACTGTTCCAGTGATTGTTTTCGTCAATGTTCCTGATTCACCACTTGAGGTGAATGTTAAGCTGAATGCTCCTCCACTGCCGCCTTTATCAGTTACAGTCACTTGACGTGTCGTCAATACCGTATCATCTGTCGGTGTGTAATTAACATCTCCGCTTAATACCAATTCACTCGATGCACTTCCGGATGCAGCTACTGTATATGTATTACCACTTGAAAGCTGCCTGTTGTTAGCATCGGCTATTGTATAACTGATTGTTACAGATCCATTCTGCGCTATCGCAGAATTCAATACTGTCCCAGTTACTTTTGTCGGATCTAACGTTATCGTTGCAGGTGAGCCGCTGAATAACACTGCTGCACTCTTGCTTACCTTCACACTGCCTACACCTATTCCTGAGACTGTGACTGTTCCATATCCTGCTCCTCGGTACTGCATCCACCGGTGTCGGTTGACCTAAACCGCCATACAAGTTCACAGAGGCATTTCCCTTCGTCGTCGATGACGACGGGTCTATTAATCCTGCTGTCGTTGAGAACGATAACGGTGTGTTATCCGCTACTGGATTCCCGTTCACATCGCCCGCTTGGACACTTACCGTTCCTATCGTTCCACTCTTTACTAACCCAGGATAATTCTTACGCGAAAGCACAATTGACATATGGCTCACATCTGGTAAACCCCCGGATATGACTAGCGATGTCGGTGTGGAGTACACACTCGTCCCTTGTACCTGTGCTATTACCTGTACTACTTTCGCTACTGAGCCCGCTGTCACTACCGTGATTACCTGACCTGATGCATTCGTTGTTGCTGATGCCGGCGATACTCTCGCTCCTCCCGTTGTGTCTGAGAGCGTGAATAATATCGTCGCTGCTCGCGACAGGCTTACCGTATTGCCTAACGAGTCTTTTACTACATATGTCAATGTCGCATTCTGTGTTCCTCCTGATCCGCTTACGGATAGGTTTGTTGCGCTCGCACTTAATAACGTTACGCTCGATGCATATCCGGATACTATTGCTGCAGGTGCACTTAATGTTCCCGTTAATGTCTTGGCCGCAGTTCCATTCGGACCTGTGACCGTGATCGTTAGACGGAAGGTTCCACCTGTCCCGCCTTGTGGTACATTATTGACTACTGCAATATGTTGTCTCGTTGTGAGTGTATCCTTTGTGTCTGCTGTTGTTACCGATGTATTACCACTGAGTGTTACATACGATGCAGCCGTTCCACTTACCGCTAAACTGATCGTATTGCCGCTTGCAAGTGGATTCTTGTTCGCATCTTCAACTTTATAACGTACGGATAATGAACTCCCTGCTGCAATCGTGCCAATAGTATCAGTTGGAAATTCAGATGACGAAATTACTGGTGATCCGGAGAAAACTACAACAGTCTTTGCACTCACGGATGCTCCACCAACTCCGTTCGTCGCTACTGTAATTGTATCTAATCCGTTTATCGGTGACGGATTGCCGCCTAAAATACTTACCTGCCCGCTTCCGGTTGCATCTGTCGTGATGCTTGCCGGGCTGATTCCGCCGCCTGTTGCACTAAAATACATCGCAGAGGGCTGCACAGGATTTCCATATACATCTCCTACCTGCACCAATACCTTGCCAAGTGTTCCACCCTGACCAATCAGACCAGGATAGTTCGACTTGTCTGTCCATACTGTTAAATGATTCTGATTCGGCAATCCACCTGCTATCGTTACTGTCACAGGTGATGAGGTGATCGTCTTGCCATTTACTGTAGTTGTCGCTACTACTTGTACTACTCCGGCTTTCGTGCCTGCATTGATCGTTGCCGCTACATCTCCATTGGCATCCGTCACTGCTGATGGCGGTGATACTGTCTCTCCGCCTCCAGGGCCGCCTACTATACTAAACGCTATCGTCGCGGCACGTGTAACACTCACAGGATTACCTAACGAGTCTTTTACTACGAAGCTCATCGTCGAGGTCTCTGTTGCTCCTGTGCCTTTTACTGATATCGTCGTTGCACTCGGTGAACCGCTCATCAATTGTATGCTCGATGCATATCCTGATACTATTGCCGCAGGTGCAGTTACTGTTCCAGTGATTGTTTTCGTCAATGTTCCTGATTCACCACTTGAGGTGAATGTTAAGCTGAATGCTCCTCCACTGCCGCCTTTATCAGTTACAGTCACTTGACGTGTCGTCAATACCGTATCATCTGTCGGTGTGTAATTAACATCTCCGCTTAATACCAATTCACTCGATGCACTTCCGGATGCAGCTACTGTATATGTATTACCACTTGAAAGCTGCCTGTTGTTAGCATCGGCTATTGTATAACTGATTGTTACAGATCCATTCTGCGCTATCGCAGAATTCAATACTGTCCCAGTTACTTTTGTCGGATCTAACGTTATCGTTGCAGGTGAGCCGCTGAATAACACTGCTGCACTCTTGCTTACCTTCACACTGCCTACACCTATTCCTGAGACTGTGACTGTTCCATATCCTGCTCCTCGGTACTGCATCCACCGGTGTCGGTTGACCTAAACCGCCATACAAGTTCACAGAGGCATTTCCCTTCGTCGTCGATGACGACGGGTCTATTAATCCTGCTGTCGTTGAGAACGATAACGGTGTGTTATCCGCTACTGGATTCCCGTTCACATCGCCCGCTTGGACACTTACCGTTCCTATCGTTCCACTCTTTACTAACCCAGGATAATTCTTACGCGAAAGCACAATTGACATATGGCTCACATCTGGTAAACCCCCGGATATGACTAGCGATGTCGGTGTGGAGTACACACTCGTCCCTTGTACCTGTGCTATTACCTGTACTACTTTCGCTACTGAGCCCGCTGTCACTACCGTGATTACCTGACCTGATGCATTCGTTGTTGCTGATGCCGGCGATACTCTCGCTCCTCCCGTTGTGTCTGAGAGCGTGAATAATATCGTCGCTGCTCGCGACAGGCTTACCGTATTGCCTAACGAGTCTTTTACTACATATGTCAATGTCGCATTCTGTGTTCCTCCTGATCCGCTTACGGATAGGTTTGTTGCGCTCGCACTTAATAACGTTACGCTCGATGCATATCCGGATACTATTGCTGCAGGTGCACTTAATGTTCCCGTTAATGTCTTGGCCGCAGTTCCATTCGGACCTGTGACCGTGATCGTTAGACGGAAGGTTCCACCTGTCCCGCCTTGTGGTACATTATTGACTACTGCAATATGTTGTCTCGTTGTGAGTGTATCCTTTGTGTCTGCTGTTGTTACCGATGTATTACCACTGAGTGTTACATACGATGCAGCCGTTCCACTTACCGCTAAACTGATCGTATTGCCGCTTGCAAGTGGATTCTTGTTCGCATCTTCAACTTTATAACGTACGGATAATGAACTCCCTGCTGCAATCGTGCCAATAGTATCAGTTGGAAATTCAGATGACGAAATTACTGGTGATCCGGAGAAAACTACAACAGTCTTTGCACTCACGGATGCTCCACCAACTCCGTTCGTCGCTACTGTAATTGTATCTAATCCGTTTATCGGTGACGGATTGCCGCCTAAAATACTTACCTGCCCGCTTCCGGTTGCATCTGTCGTGATGCTTGCCGGGCTGATTCCGCCGCCTGTTGCACTAAAATACATCGCAGAGGGCTGCACAGGATTTCCATATACATCTCCTACCTGCACCAATACCTTGCCAAGTGTTCCACCCTGACCAATCAGACCAGGATAGTTCGACTTGTCTGTCCATACTGTTAAATGATTCTGATTCGGCAATCCACCTGCTATCGTTACTGTCACAGGTGATGAGGTGATCGTCTTGCCATTTACTGTAGTTGTCGCTACTACTTGTACTACTCCGGCTTTCGTGCCTGCATTGATCGTTGCCGCTACATCTCCATTGGCATCCGTCACTGCTGATGGCGGTGATACTGTCTCTCCGCCTCCAGGGCCGCCTACTATACTAAACGCTATCGTCGCGGCACGTGTAACACTCACAGGATTACCTAACGAGTCTTTTACTACGAAGCTCATCGTCGAGGTCTCTGTTGCTCCTGTGCCTTTTACTGATATCGTCGTTGCACTCGGTGAACCGCTCATCAATTGTATGCTCGATGCATATCCTGATACTATTGCCGCAGGTGCAGTTACTGTTCCAGTGATTGTTTTCGTCAATGTTCCTGATTCACCACTTGAGGTGAATGTTAAGCTGAATGCTCCTCCACTGCCGCCTTTATCAGTTACAGTCACTTGACGTGTCGTCAATACCGTATCATCTGTCGGTGTGTAATTAACATCTCCGCTTAATACCAATTCACTCGATGCACTTCCGGATGCAGCTACTGTATATGTATTACCACTTGAAAGCTGCCTGTTGTTAGCATCGGCTATTGTATAACTGATTGTTACAGATCCATTCTGCGCTATCGCAGAATTCAATACTGTCCCAGTTACTTTTGTCGGATCTAACGTTATCGTTGCAGGTGAGCCGCTGAATAACACTGCTGCACTCTTGCTTACCTTCACACTGCCTACACCTATTCCTGAGACTGTGACTGTTCCATATCCTGCTCCTCGTACTGCATCCACCGGTGTCGGTTGACCTAAACCGCCATACAAGTTCACAGAGGCATTTCCCTTCGTCGTCGATGACGACGGGTCTATTAATCCTGCTGTCGTTGAGAACGATAACGGTGTGTTATCCGCTACTGGATTCCCGTTCACATCGCCCGCTTGGACACTTACCGTTCCTATCGTTCCACTCTTTACTAACCCAGGATAATTCTTACGCGAAAGCACAATTGACATATGGCTCACATCTGGTAAACCCCCGGATATGACTAGCGATGTCGGTGTGGAGTACACACTCGTCCCTTGTACCTGTGCTATTACCTGTACTACTTTCGCTACTGAGCCCGCTGTCACTACCGTGATTACCTGACCTGATGCATTCGTTGTTGCTGATGCCGGCGATACTCTCGCTCCTCCCGTTGTGTCTGAGAGCGTGAATAATATCGTCGCTGCTCGCGACAGGCTTACCGTATTGCCTAACGAGTCTTTTACTACATATGTCAATGTCGCATTCTGTGTTCCTCCTGATCCGCTTACGGATAGGTTTGTTGCGCTCGCACTTAATAACGCAATAGTTGATGCAAATCCTGATGTTCCTGGTAATAATATTCCGTTAACTATTTTTTCTTTATGCCCAAGCGGTCCATCCACTCCAATCGTAATCGTGAAATTACCACTAATACCGCCATTTGGAGTATTATCAGTTAACTTTAAATGATATGTCGTTGGGAATACTTGATCAGGAGGAATTTTAGCATTATTAGGTACATCACTTTCCACTGTAATACTACTCGCCGCCGTTCCAGCCAAATTCGCTGAAATCGTAAGCTGTGTAGAAGGCAAAGTTGCAATCATTTTGCCGTATATATCAGAAATTGAAAAACCGAGAGTTTGTGATCCGCCATCATTTATAATTATCGAACCCGCAGAATCTGCCGTTGTTGTAATAATTGGCGCACCAGTGAAGAGGAACATCAAACTATCACGCAGAAAAACTCCATTTTCACCTAACGTTCGCGCTTTTAGGAATCCAAAACCAAATCCACGATTAGCACCGACAAGACCATATTCAGTACCAATGCTCGGTTCATTCGGATACGGATTTCCACCAGATAGAGATGCACTAGCTCTTCCAGTTGCATCTGTAGTCACAGCTATAACAGAACCTCCAGAGGTTTGATCAAATTGTATAACAGACGGCTTAGCCGGATTACTATACTTATCAAGTGCTAAAATATTTACATTTGCCAAAACGCTGTTCAAAACAAGTCCTGGTAAATTCAAAAGAGAATCCGGTGGAGTTACAGCCCATTGCATCGTAAATTTATTGGGATCCGTGAATCCTCCGGTCACCGTTACATCATAGCTTGCTTGAATAGTTGGATTACTCTTTACCTGAGCAAGCACAGTAAATGTCCCAGATTTTGTTCCGGTAGAGAATACAGTCGAAACCTGACCCAATGCATTACTTAAAATAGCTGCAGTGGATAGATGCTCCTGACCTGTTCCACCCAAAATTGAAAAAAGAACCGTATCAGCGTTCTGCAAATTAACTACCTGACGATTGGAGTCAATCAAAGTAAAAGTTAATGTGGTTAATTCTGGCAATCCAGTATTTTGAACATAAACCGGATTGTTAGAACTCGCAACAAATTGCAATGATTTTACATGTGTTGGAGTTCCTGTCAATGAAGTAAGTGATCCATTTAAATATTGAGTGAACGAACCATATTTATCAGAACTAACCGTGATATTCACCGTGAAAGGCCCGCTATATCCTCCCATCTTTGTGTCAATGAGATCAAATGAACATAACTGCGACGTATCTGCCATATTCTGGATATCATTAATCGTACTGATGTTTTTTACTATAAGATTAGAAGTATCAGGATTAACAGTGGCAGATATTGTATAATCGCTTGATACAGGACGCCAATTGACATCCCGCACCTTGAAATAAATCCGAATTGGTACTGCCATCAATCATAGGTGTAATCAATGTAGAAGTACCTGTCGTACCTGCGACTTTTTTTACTTTAGGATTACTTCGAGCAGGTTTGATATTACTTGCGGATGCAATAGATGATGTAGGAGCGCCTGTTGCATCTGTAAATACTAAGGTTTTTGGAGGGCCCGAGAATAAAAATGGAATTGTTTTATTTAAAATAGTTCCTCGTTCAGCTACAACAGAAGCTTGAATATAACCGTACCCAATTCCGCCTAAAGTTGGTTCATTTGGTGTTGGACCTCCAGATATTGCTGTAATTGCAACTCCATTTGCATCGGTCATTCCAATATTTCCCACACGCACCGCACCGGAAATTGATTGAAAATTGACTATCGAACTTGAAGGCAATGGAGATCCAACTTTATCCGCAACAAATGCGGTAATAGTACCAACTTGATTTAATGTTCCAACGCCCGGCAGATTATTTTTTGATATCGATAATGAAAAATTTGATATATCAGGACCATCGATAATAAAGGAATATGGCTGTGAAACAACTGTAGAACCGGTAATAGGATTTACAAAAGAAGCGATAACCCGCACGGTTCCATATTTATTCCCTGAATATAATGTTGCGCTTATCTTTCCAATTGAATCTGTTTTTATTGGTACGTTTGGCGAAACACTCGGTGCACCTGCTGTATCTAATAGACCTACGGTTACATAAACTGGGTTGTTTCCATCTATCGGCACATTCGTATTGTTTGTAACCTGGAAGGTAAGCACCGAAGATTCATTGCTTCCACTTCCCTTCACGTTAATCGTTGTCATTGTAGCATTAGTTAGCTGAACTTTTTGCGCTTGGACGGGCGGCATTAAATAGCCGGTAAGAGTTTTCACAGCAGAGCCCGATTCTCCTGTTACAGTTATTGTTACTGAGAATGGCCCACTTACACCGCCTGTTTTATTTTGTATGGAAAAATGATGTATGGCGTCAGCGGGAAGCTGTGTATCATTTAAATTCGCCAGATTTATATCGCCGCTAAGAACTATCTCTTGAGATGGTATTGCAGTTATTGTAATCGAGTTTGCACTGGAAATAGGATTTTTATTTTTATCCCAAACAGCAAAGTCCACATTAACTGATTGCCCATCCCCAAGAGGTGTCAATAATGTGTCTCGAGCTGTATCCATTACTGCCATATTTGTGAAAGCTATTTGCGGAGCGTAAGTAAATAAAAATGGGAAAAACTTAGTTATAGTCGATCCGCCATGAACCAGCAATGTAGGTTTAATATAACCCCAACCGGGTCCAAGGATTGGATCGCTCGGTTCACTACCGCCGAATATATTCACAACAGCTTGTCCGGAATTTGAATCCGAAATCGCCATTGCGCCAATAGATCCACCTGTAATAGAAAAGAAAACATTAGAAGGAGCGGGAATATCACTTGTGTAATCTTCGAGATTCAAGGTAAATGTACCAACTTTTATACTGCGTATTGGATTAAAAATATTTTTCTTGATCGTACAAGAAATAAAATCTGAATCTGGCAAACCATGCCTAACGATAATTGGCACTGAATATGCATCATAAACATTCACACCATTAATCGTTTGAGCATGTACAGTAAAAGTCCCCGGAGTATTTCCAGAGGTTACCATAACACTAACATTTCCCTTTGCATCAGTTGAATCCCAATATGGCTGTGTAATCATCTTTGGATAAAAATGCACTCCTGCCGGTGCTCCAGAAAGGAATATCTGCACTTGGGCCTTGTTAGAACTTTGCATCGGATTACCATAAGCATCCTTCACAATAAAGGTCACTTTTGTAAGTGTATCCGGTTTTTGAGTTTCTAATAAGTACAATCTCTTCGGCAATGTATCGGCTGCCGCGATACTTGCGGGACCATTAGATGTAGTAACTTGACCCTTCGATAAAACATTACCTCCAAACCAACAGTCGGTGTTACCGTTAGTACTGACGACATGGATTCCGATAGTAATCGGACCCGAAGCACCACCGGAAAGCAATTTATCTATTATTGTTACTGTAAAATTATAATTTGGGAAAATTTGTGTCTGCTCATCTGGAAATGTATATGGAAGACCAACAACTGATAAATTTTTTGTTAATGTATCAGCGCCATCAATTGTTAGACTTACAGTCGAGCCTGCTACTATTGGAAAACCGAGATCATCGGCAACTCTAAAATTAAAAGAACTCGCTCCACCGTACGGAATATTAAAACGATTTGTTGTACTGGTATCAAGCGCAATCGGAGCAGTCGGCCCTGAGAAGAGGACTTGTTTTTTACGAACAATAACACTATCGGATGGAATATAGGATTTATCGCCATTTGTTGTTGCCGTGACAGTCACCATCGGATTGGCCGGAGGATTCATGGTACTTCTAAGCGTCACACTCGCTAAGCCACCTTGCGTAGTCGTCGAGGAAACAACACTTCCAGCAGTTGCAATAAAACTGACCTGAGTTCCATCTGCTACTGGATTTTTCCATCGATCGTTCACATACACAGTGATAGTGGACGTCAAGTTTGCATAGACCCTGCCTGCAATATTAAGAGGATTGCGTCCCATCGAAACACCAGCACTGTCCGGCAAACCGCCTCCAACTGATAGAAAAATTGGGCTTGCTTTAACTGTATCTTTGCGAGTGGAATCGCTCACCTGAGCAATGACTTGCAGTACACCCGGAGTTATTCCTGCTGAAACAGTAGTTGACACTTCACCTGTGAGAAGATTTGTCCTAGCAGATGTCGGACTAAGGGAAGTAAATGAATCTGGCCTAGCAACTAATCTAAAATTGACGAGACAACTGTGAGTGCCTACGACAGGATTTCCTGCAGAGTCTTTTACTATGAAAGTGAGCATCGCTGTTTCATTTATCCCGGTTCCTTTTAATGCTATTGTCCCAGGAGACGGAGATTTTAAAACTATACTTGCAGCACGTCCTGAAATACCACTAACAATTGCATTTGAATCTGTTACAGTCATATGAATATTAATGCCTGTTAGATTATCTCCCGGCTTTAAACTTACGCTTTGTGTATCAGATGCATATCCCGATGCTTTTGCAAATATAGATGTATTATAATTGCTTGTTAAATCCATGGTAAGTGTATAAGTACCATCTGTTTTCGATGTGTCAACTTTTGCGAGAGCTCCTATATCATAAACGAGTGCAAGAGGAATAGGTTTGCTGCTGCCTTTATCAAGCACAGTTCCGCTTACGGTAGATGTTTTCGGTTGAGTTGGCTCAGTTGGATTTTGTTGACAACCGGAATTCAACAATAAGTATATAGTTATAAATAAAAATACAAATGTACGCAATTTCATACTGTACTCCCCAGGGAAGAATCCCTGTCCCAAATAACAAAAAATATTTTATTTATTTTTCACTTCTGCGTTTAAGATCTTTTTCCATCTCTTGCTGCGAATCCTGAATTATATTTTTCACAGCAGATGGTTTAGCTATTCGTTCTTCTAACGAAGGAATGATTTCTGCTTTAAGAAGAACAACTAATTCCCGCTTAGTAACTTGTTTTGAGTCATATCCAAATAGATAGCGCAATCCAAAAACCCACCAGGGCAAATCTTTCAAAAGAGGCACCCCTTCTCGAATAATTTCTTCGTCATTTGAGTACATTCCACCAATATATCCTTCTTCACCGTTGAGGAGCGTCAAAGAACCTGAGGCCATAGTTTTATTAATGACAGTTGTTGCAGTGCTAGCTGTGAAAGTACTTTTTTCAACATTATATTGTACATCAATAAACTCCATATTTTTAACTTTATAGATTTTGGGTCTAACGGTCAAGATTGTTCCTGTCGGAAAGAATTTTTGCACTGTGTTTCCGGAAAAATCTTTTTCTAGTATGGAAAAATCCTGCCCTACTTGAAAATAAGCACTTGAACCTGAACGCACAGTAATCTGAGGCCTTGCAATAACTTCGCCAAGTTGATCGCTTTCGAACATGCTGATAGCTGCATTTATATCTACACCAATGTTACTCGGATTTATAGCTGCGGAAATGGATTGGTCAGACAGCCTGCTCGAAGTATTCGTTGTCGTTACACCAGACACAGTAGTGCTTGATGTAGTAGTTGCACCGAAAATATTTACTCCAAGATTCAAATTGGACCCGCGGAAAATTTGAAAATCCATTCCGGTTTGAGACATTTTTGTTTTATTTATGTCAAAGAAGACACTTGAGATTGTAATTTCACGAACCTTTGAAAAATATTCGCTTGAATCTACAACTACTGGTACAGGCGGAGGCGTTACTGCAGCAGCAGGAGTTGAAGCCGGTGTTTGAGACACATTAGATTGAATTTCTTTTTGTGTCGGCTCACTTGTTTTCTTGCCTATTTCCTCGAAGGAAATAATTTCCATATATTCCGGATAATCATTATACCACAACTGATTGCTCCGCAATATTAGTTCCAATGCATCCTTCCAATACATAGATTCGATGTTTATGCCAATTGTTTTATCTTTTCCTTGAGATGAAGATCGGTCTATTAATATCTTCCCGTCCAATTTTTTGCTCAACTCTCCGAGTGACTGTATTGCCTTAGTATAAGGAACATCAGCATTAAACGACACCAACTGATCTTGACTAACAATTTTCCCTTGCGCGGCACGGCGTACCGCCTGTTCCGTTTGTGATTGAGTCACTTTTGGAATGCTGATAACAAATAAAAGAATAAAAAGCAAAGAGCGTATCCTCATAGTTCCCTCGATTTCTATCGTTTATCAAACATTATTTTCTTTGTAAATTTTCGAACAATTCCGCCTTCATCCAACGTGAATTCGACTGCACTTTCCGCCGGATTCACACGTGTTACATTTCCGCGCCACACTTTATCACCATAGTGCAACACAATCAGAGCATTATTCGAAACAACAAATGCTTTTCCCGGTAAAACAGCTTTGACAACAATTAGATCTGCGTTAATTTCTCCTGGCGGTGCTTCTGAAGATAAAGTTTGTGTAATCATGCTATGGAACGGATCGTACGGAGACGGAATCATAGTCAAAGATTGGGCGGCTAACGATGTTCCAAGTTCAGGAACATTACGGACAAAATAAGCATGAATTTCCATATCAAAAACAATCCATTTTGTAACATCTTTTGTATCTGGATCAATTGACTCTTTTTGTTCAAGCCTCATTGAAGCAATTTTGTATAAACGTCGTCCATTTTCCAAAAAATACACAAACTTAAAAAGATTTTCGAACTGTGCTTCTCCTTGGTCTAACTTATATGAGTTATATCCCCAGCTTGTTTTTTCATTCGTCCCGACAAATTTCCAATCGAACTTCAAAAATCCGGCTTCATCAATACCTTGACTTATGTAACCATAAGTTTGTGATGAAAAATCGAATTGTGGAATTTCCTTACTGCGGGAATCATACCTTCGTTTGACATCTTGATATTGAACGGTCAGACGCTGAACATCATCTGTCAAACCTGGTAAATCTTCTAACTGTTTGTCTATTGCTTGTGTTTCTTTATTGATTTTTTTAATCTGACGTGGCTGCCAAAACCACCATACAGATAAACCTAATAATATTATTATAAGTTCTACGATACCAAGGGCAAGTGTATTTCTAAGTTTATAGGTCACGGTTTTCTCGTCCCATTATTTAGCGCCGGTATAGTTGGGTTCGGGAATATCAAACTTGTCCACACGCTCAATCACAATATCAAATTCGTATAAAATCTTTTTTCGTACTGTGATGGTGCGTACTTCTTTTAATGTCGCCTTTTCGAAAATGCTTGCAATACGCGGAATGCGAGTACGGTAAATTGCTCTGCCGGAAATGATGATGTTTCTTGCATCTTTTTCATCCGGTCTCAAACTATATATCCACAAAGAATTAAGATCCTCTACACTGTTTGCCAGATAGTGCAATATACGACTCCAGCGATCGCTGCCCGGGGCAATAGAATCATAAATACTTGTTGCATTACTATAGCGGTCTATATCAGAAGAAAGTGTCGCTCTGCGCTGCCGAAATATATCTAATTCGTTTAGCTTCTGTTGTTTCTGAAGAAGTTCTCCTTTAAGATGATGTATCTCAGCTTGACGTTCATTAATCGATAAGATAAAAAAAGGAATCGTTAGACATACTAATAATGCCATCAATATTCCATGCCATGCTAATGCTAATGTCCGCTGTCCTTCTAAAATGAAATGTGGAATAAGGTTAATATCATAAAATCCGGGAAGTTTAGGTTGAAGCGAACGCCACGCTGTCATAATTGGGATGATATATTCTGATACTGCTTCACCGATTGACCCTTCAAATTCGCCAAGATCTAGATTGGGTGCTTTCATATATTCCACAAGAGCGCTTGAAAATTGTGGAGCTAAAGTGTCTAGCAAATTCACTTTATGACTTTCGCCAGCGAGGAGTATTCTGTCGATCCGTGTCAGCGCAATATTATCTTGCTCAAGAAGAATACGGCTATAAATTGTGTTTTCAATGTTGGGAGATTCATATCCTTCACTAATGATAGGGGCAAAATGAAGATAATGTTCGCCTTGCATAAACACGAGACGGCTAAAATCATGTCCGACATAAACAAGTACTGAAACTTCTTCTTCCTGCGGTTCATATTGAGTACGTACTAATTCCATCAATACGGTATCCGCACTATCTATGAGTTTTATAAGGGGAACACGTCCGCCCATAAATGGTTTCACTTCGGAAAGAAGCTCATATACATGCAACCCATCTTCACGGATTAGCGATAACAATCCGCCGGACGAAGATGGAATTGTATCAATTGCGTCCAACGTCGGAGTGGAAGCGCGCATCATAGATAGCTCTTGAGAGAGTTTTTTCTTGAGTTTTTCTCCCTTCAAGCCAAAGTTGCCCTCAAATTCCTGATAAGTCACGGCGGGTTCTGATACAGCATAGGAAAATGTATATTTTCTTGGGGAACCGAGTTCATTTAACAACCCAAGCAGTACAGATGCATTTGTGTTTCCTTCGTCGGACTGGGATTCTAACACACTTGCCGTTGAGAATGAATCTCCTGCGGACATTTCGTTAAAGGCAGTGCTTTCTCCACCTTCCGGTGCTGCTTGTTTCTCTTCAAACTTGTGTACCAAAGCAACTGTTTTAAAATCTCGAAGCGTAACTCTGTTGCCTTTTGCAGATAGGCGTACAAATTTGAGTTCAAGTCCATCCACAAATATTGCAACTGCTGTTTTTCCGTCTCCTGCTTGAATGGGCATGAATTAGTATATCCTCTTTATTATGATTTGTCCATTTGAAATTTACTTATCACTCTTCGCTTTGCAATAGAACGCCAATTAGATTATCATTCTGTTGGCTGCAACTGTAGAAGCTGTTGAAGGCGCCGTTTATTGTTTGCATAATTCATTGCATTTTCGAGAGAAATTTTCTTTTGCATGTACAGTCGTTTAAGATCTTGTTCCATGGTTGTCATTCCAAGATCGGTTCCTTCAGAGATCATTTGGTAAATCTCGCTTGTATTATTGTTCTTGATTGCCGCGCGTACAGATGGAGTAACCAAGCATAATTTCCTTAGCAAGGACTCGTCTGCCATCTAAACTTGGCACAAGTTTTTGCGAGATAACACATCGAAGTAGATCCGCCAATCGATTGCGTACGCGTTCTTGTTCAATCGGCGGTGTTTCGCCGATTATTCGGTCGATGCTTTCAACTGCTGCTGCTGTATGCAAAGTAGAAAAAACCTTATGGCCTGAATCCGTTATTTCTAACGCCGTCATTATTGTTTCAGAATCCCTCAGCTCTCCAATCATTATAATATCTGGATCTTGACGAAGTGCCTGCACTGCACCATCTTTAAATGAGAGAACATCTCGTCCTACCTCTCTATGTTGTACAATGCATTTATCCGACTTGTGAACATACTCTATTGGCGATGCAATTACAACAATATGCCCTTCCACACTATGATTGTTTGCATCAATGATGGAATCCAGTGTCGAACTTTTCCCGGAACCTGTAATTCCTGTAATAATGCAAAGCCCTTCTTTAGTGTGAGCCAAGCTAAGTATTTTTGTGACACTAGGATGTAATTCCAATTCCTTATAAGCGCGAACAACATTGTTGATAGCACGCATATTTAACGCAAGCTGATCTAAATCAAAATACGCGTCTGCACGAAATCTCTTAAAATCAAGATTTTCTCCATATAGCATATGAGAAAAATCAAGATTTCTGTTTTCGAATAAAAAAGTCCTTTGGCGCTCGCCAACTACACTTTGAATAAGTATGTTAAGTTCGTCGTTAGAATATTTTCCAAGAGATGAATCTGCTTTTTTAGAACCGTAAACTCGATACCAAATATATCCCTGTGAACCATATCCTCCCATATCAATATCGGATGCATGCAAAGTAAACATACGAACGAGGAAATGATTGATCAAAGCTAAAAGCTTCATTTTAGTCGTTTCATCTGTGCGAGTCATAACATCGCTAATCATCATTTGCCGCTCTAATCCAATGACAGATTTTGGAAGCTGAGCCGCCATTTCCTTTAAAATTCTTTTAGCATCAACAACAACTGGCGGCAAATCGGTCGGCATAGTTACAGCAGGTGTTTCTTTAGAAGAAGGTAATGTCGATTGGGGTGTCATATAGATAAGTATTATTACTCGATATGAAGCATTTTATCAATATCTTTCATACAGATTTTCTACCCTTATAAGGTTAGATAATAAGAAACTCCGAGCGAAAAAGCAACAAATGTAAAGGAGTTTTTTAAATGAATACACCTTCTCCTTGCAACGACTTAATATAAGCGAACTATAATCTTAATAACTTTGAAAATTCAGGTCTTTGGGACCTTTTATAATAATCTATTTAAACTTTATTCTTGATTTTCAAAATTAGTCTTCTTCAGAAGTAGTCGCTATAATTTCTTCAAGTGTCGTAGTTCCTTCTTTTATACGCTCCATACCAGATCGTCGTAATGTCCACATACCATCTTTTGTTGCTTGTTCTCGAATAGCATTTTCATCTACTTTCTCACCAGCATTAAGAATGATATCCTTGATAGCTTTTGTAAAATAAAGTGCTTCATGTATAGCAGCACGTCCTTTATAGCCGCCATTGCATTTTTCACATCCAACAGCTTTATAGAATTTGTGCGTAGCAACATCTTCTTCCGTAAAACCAAATTTTAGCAAGTCACTTCTTTCACTATTTTCCATTGGCTGTTTGCATATCTTACATAATGTTCTGATCAGGCGTTGAGCAACAATCACATTGATTGCATACGCAAGTAAAAATGGTTCAATACCCATTTTATAGAGACGTGCAATTGCGCTTGGTGCGTCATTAGTATGTAAAGTGGAAAATACTAAGTGGCCTGTATTTGCCATCTTCACTGCAGTTTCTGCAGTTATTTTATCGCGCATTTCACCGACAAGTACGATATCAGGATCGTGACGCAGTATACCTCGAATAGCTTCTTCGAATCCCATCTTAGGACCAATTTTTAGCTGACGTGCACCCTTGATAATATATTCAACCGGTTCTTCAATTGTCAGAACGTTTACCGTTGGATCAATAACTTGATATAAAGCGGCAATCAACGTTGTCGACTTACCTGAACCTGTCGGACCAGTAAGGATAATTATACCTTGGGGTTTGTTAATAGCTTTATAGAAAAATCCACGTGCTGGTCCTTGCAAACCAAGCTTTTCAAGATCGGTGATAACTTTACGATCATCTAACACTCGGATTACTATACTCTCAAATTTGTGCTTAAATTCAGTAGTTACAATAGGCATAATTGAGACACGAAATCGCATTTGATGCCCGTCGATAACGCGTTGGATAAATCCATCTTGCGTCATTTCACGTTCAAATCTATCTACATTTTTTGTACGATCTTTGACAACAGCAAGCACTGCTTCTGGTAGTGTGTTTTCTTGAACATGCCAAACTCTCAGATTTCCATCAATACGAAATAAAAAGTTGGTTCGATTCCCCTCAGCAGCAACGATATGTACGTCACTCACATCTTTTCTGACTGCCTCAACCAAACATCCTTCAAATAAATTGACCAAAGCGCTTTTACTAATCTCTGCTTCAAGAGCTTGCTCGTCAAGTTCGCCTTCATCTCCTTCGCCACTTTCGTCCACAGTGATTTTATTGTCTTCAAGAAGTTTGAGGAATTCGTTTTGTGCAGGTGCCACTTTATCCAAGAGCGATTGTAAGTCTTTCAAGCGTACATAACAGATTTCATATTTTTTCACATTAAAACTGCGCGCTACAATTGGAAGATTTCGATCTGTCGGATCAGCAGCTATAATAATAAGTTTGTCCGGTTGGCGCTCGTCAAACTTAAATGGAAGCATCTTTGATTGGATCATCATTTCCCGCTGCTGATCCGTAAGCTGCTCAATGTATTTTTTCACGAAATTGATTCGAACATCATCAACTTTTTCATCATTGAGAAATATTTCACGAAATGCATAGAGATTTGCTACTTCGCGAAATACTGCATCATGATCTGCGCCGAATTCCGTTACAAGAATCTGTCCCAGATTTTTTCGATTCTTCTTATTATCATCGGAATCTTTCATCTTGAGTGATTTCTCAAGCGTTTCAAAATCGATTATACCTTTTTTTAGTAGTGTATACCCAATTTTATCAGTTATATCTATTTCAGGCATCGTTCTATTCCTTTTTGCTAAATAAACTTATCCGTATTTTCTATAGCGTTTCACGGAATTAGGAAATGTAAAGGCATAAACATATGAGGCTGTTCCGGTTTAACCAATGCCGTCTCTGAAGAAACGAGAGTTAACGCCGTCAGCACAATCATCATAATCATAGATACGGCTAATTGAATAACTTCAATCGCATTTTTCATACGGTAGGATGTTTCTTTTTCATAGTACTCAGCTAATTGAAGTGCTGTCGTTTTCACAGTTCCTGTTTCAGCGCCTGAGGCAAA
The DNA here is from genome assembly GCA_963833465.1 of Ignavibacteriota bacterium. Taxonomy (GTDB): domain Bacteria; phylum Bacteroidota; class Ignavibacteria; order UBA10030; family UBA10030; genus Fen-1298. The sequence continues at coordinate 120,699 of CAWHXW010000004.1, forward strand.
TCTGGATATGGCTGTTTTAGTAAATACACCGGTCGCTTCGAATGCTTCTGTAAGACCTTTTCCACGTTCAAGCATCATCGGTATCGCGATTGTTTTGATTTGATGTTCCATATATCTATTGCCGCATGCTTCAGCTGCCATGCGAATGATTTCAATATTTTCACCCGACCCGCTGTAAAGTGCATAGAAAACCCTGCAAAATATTTCAATTGCAGTTTTATGCAACATAGAACCTAATACCGGTATTCTAATTAAATATTTATCAGCTAAAAATTTTCCATTTTCCGTTCTCAAATAACGCAATAAAACTATAAGGGGAACAGTAAATAAAATCGTTAGAACAATAGCATTTTCCATTAACCAGTCACTCATTTTCAATGTTGCTGCTGTCATAGGAGGAAGTTGGATATGAAACTTTACAAACATCTCAGCTGTTTTTGGAAAAATGTAAGCGACATAAAACAAGCATGCCAAGAATAATACGAATAGAGTTATCAATGGTGTAATTAGCGCACTTCTAAGGTTTCTTTTGAATTCCGCATTACGTTCCATAAATTTTGCGGCACTTTCATAAATTTCCGCCATGTTCCCGCTCTTTGACGCGAGACCGAGCATTTGCGCCGTAAATTTACCAAGCACGGTCGATTGTTTCATGAAAACTTTTTCGGCATCTTTCCCTTGTTTTAGTTCTCCATTAATTTCCTTAATAGCATCCCGCAATGCCGGATTGGGAATATCGTTGATTAGCAATTGCATAACTTCGTTAAACGGAAGTTTTTGTCTCATCAAATCCGTGCTTACCCTTACAAATGTGATAACATCAACCGCAGGTGCCGCATGCTGTTTGTTCCCAAATAATTTTCTTCTGACGTATAAGACAGTGAAACCCATTTTTTCCAGCGCTACTCGAACTTCATCGGAAGTGAATGCTTTCTGTTCACCATCAATCGGTTTATCTGTTCCTTTCCTTACCCGATAAATGAATGAAACACGTTCGTGAATACCTGTCACTTTGAATTTCTTGTCGCGCGAAAGTTCTGTTGCCTTTATTTTGGCAATACTTTTATTGTCAGCAGTAATTGAACCGGAAACTGTTTTTCCAGTAAGCGATACACCATCAATACGATATTCAGGCATATGATATTCTTTTAATAAAGTGATTGTTAATTATCTGTTCATCTCTATACGATAATACACTTTTTCGCTCTCTGTGTCAAGAACCGATGCCTTTTCCAATTACAAAAAAACTGCCCTTAATTGAAACGAGATTTTACTGCTTGATTTCAGAATAGTATTCCCGTTCAAACTTTGGAATTAAATTAATATCAATAAAAAAACTAAAAACATGCTTTTACAATATGGTTTGCGGGAAAAACAAATGAATAATTTTAGGATTTTTTTCTATGCGTGAGGAATACAATTGAGTCCATTTTTTCGATGTCTGACTCAGATTTTCAGTTCAGGTTTTCATATTTCTATCAATTCTTTTTGCCCATCCTTTTACAATGCTAATTATTATGAAATCATAATTAGCATGGCAAGCCATCTGATAAAAATAAATTTTAAGTTTTTAAGCAGAATACTTAGCGGTTGGTTATAATAAATTCAAACTAATTTGATTGCCTTGTCTGCTCTAAGATGTGTCAGCTCGAATCAATTAACAGTTTTTTTAGAAAACATAACAATTAATACTGCGCCGAGAATAATTTATTCTCAGCGCAGGAACATTAGAAGGCACAGCTTACTGAGAGCTATTTCAGATGTTCAATAGCTTCATCTATTGCACCAACAAAATCATTTGCAGCATTATCAAATACTGTTATGCTTCGTCTCGACAATTTCGTCGGATCTTCTTTAGACGGTTGACTTTCCGTGATCGACACGTAGCGCGATTTGTTCTTTGCTTCTTTTACATCTAAAAAATAGTTAATCTTGCCAGATTTTATTTTTTTTGTAAATTCACCTGCGCCATTCAAAATAGTGTTTGCCTCTTTCAACGCCCTGACGAATTCATCTGCTGCACTGCTGAAAACAATCAAACTGCGCTTAGTAAATTTTTTATCTCCCTCCTTAGCCGGCTGACTTGCAGTAACAGTGAGATATTTCTTAGTGTTCTTTGCCTCTTTCACATCCATGAAATAGGTCGTAGATCCTGCTTTTAGCATTTTACTGAATAGTGCGTCCATAAAGTTACTCCCGATTTGATATTATTGAAATGTGAATTAGTAAAACGTAATTAAAGAATTAATACAGCACGTTCGATTCATTCAGTAGGATAAAGTACTAATACCCATATCAATTAAAAGGCAACACAAAATTTAAATAAACATATTAAAAAGGGACTGCTTTAGTAGAATCACCCTGAAAAAAACTAAGACTTTTTAAATGGAATGTCAAGAATAAAAATGCCTCTCAGACCTTGCGGTCGAAAGGCATCTAATTTAAATCCGAAATAATTTTAATCAGAAATTAAAAGAACATTTTTTTCTTTTAATTTTTGATTTGGTTAATACATATCTCCACCCATACCGCCCATACCGCCAGGAGGCATCGGAGGCATTGCTTCTTTTTTCTCCGGTTTCTCTACTATTGTTGCTTCTGTTGTTAAAAGCAAGCCGGCAACGCTTGATGCATTTTCGATTGCAATGCGGGCTACTTTAGTCGGATCGATAACACCGGACTTAACAAGGTTCTCATACTGTTCTGTCTGTGCGTTAAAACCGTAGTCGTCTTTGCCATTCTTTACTTCGTTCACAACAACAGCGCCATCGTGACCGGAGTTAGCGGCAATTTGACGAAGCGGCTCTTCCAACACGCGGCGAATAATATTTACGCCCGTCTTCTGGTCGAGATTGTCTGTCTTAACTTCATCGAGCTTCTTAATACAGCGAAGGTACGCAACGCCGCCGCCGGGGATGATACCTTCCTCGACCGCTGCACGTGTGGCATGAAGAGCGTCTTCAACACGCGCCTTCTTTTCCTTCATTTCCACTTCTGTCGATGCACCAATTTTAAGTAAGGCAACACCGCCGGAGAGTTTTGCGAGACGCTCTTGCAGTTTTTCTTTGTCGTAATCGGATGTGGTTTTATCAATCTGCTGTTTGATCTCATTGATGCGCTTCTTGATATCATCTTTCTTGCCAGCGCCTTGCACAATTGTTGTATTGTCTTTATCAATTGTGACACGGTCGGCAGTTCCAAGATATGCAAGCGTTGTATTTTCAAGTTTAAAGCCCATCTCTTCGGAAATAACTTGGCCACCTGTAAGCACTGCAATATCTTCCAGCATTGCTTTTCGACGATCACCAAAGCCAGGAGCTTTCACTGCACAAATGCGAAGTGTGCCACGCAATTTGTTCACAACGAGTGTAGCAAGCGCCTCGCCTTCGACTTCTTCCGAGATGATGAGCAAGCTCTTGCCAGCTTGAGCAATTTTTTCCAATATCGGTAAAAGATCTTTCATGGCGCTAATTTTTTTGTCATGAATAAGGATATATGGATTTTCGAGAATGGTTTCCATTCTATCTGCATCAGTCACAAAATATGGCGAAAGATACCCGCGGTCGAACTGCATTCCTTCGACGACTTCTAATGTTGTTTCCGTGCCTTTTGCTTCTTCAACGGTTATAACTCCGTCTTTGCCTACTTTTTCCATAGCATTAGCAATCAAATCACCAATTGCGCGATCATTATTTGCGGAGATAGAACCGACTTGTGCAATCTTTTCCTTGTCGTCACCAACAGTCTTGCTGATTTCTTTGAGGCCCTCGACAACTTTCTTTACAGCGAGATCGATTCCACGTTTTAAATCCATTGGGTTCGCACCTGCAGTTACATTCTTCAATCCTTCGCGCACAATTGCTTGTGCAAGAATTGTCGCTGTGGTAGTTCCGTCTCCGGCTACGTCAGATGTCTTAGAAGCAACTTCGCGAACCATCTGTGCTCCCATATTTTCGATTGGATCAGAAAGTTCTATTTCTTTTGCAACCGTCACACCGTCTTTTGTAATAGTTGGCGCACCAAATTTTTTATCAATAACAACATTGCGTCCCTTGGGACCGAGCGTCACCTTTACTGCATTTGCGAGTTGATCAACACCTTTTTTTAAAGCGGCGCGCGCTTCTGTATCATAATTAATTAATTTCGATGCCATATTCTTTTTCTCCTTTTACTTACTTTGGCATAATGGCAAAGATATCACTTTCGCGCATAAGCAAAAGTTCTTCACCTTCAATAGTGACTTCAGTTCCGGAATACTTTCCGTATAGAACTTTATTGCCGACTTTTACTTCCATCGGGATAGCTTTTCCATCATCAGAAATTTTTCCCGGTCCGACAGCAATTACTTCGCCCCAAACTGGTTTTTCTTTTGCAGTATCTGGGACAATAATACCGCCTTTTGTCATTTCTTCGGCTTTAGACGGCTTAACAACAACGCGATCTGCCAATGGTTTGAGCATCATACAAGGCCCTCCTTTTAATTTTATAAATAATGTATAAAAAATGAATTAGCACTCTAATTCTATGAGTGCTAATATATTAACAGAAGGCATTAAAGTCAAGAGAAATTTGATTTTTTAAGATTTGTACATTCGATTTAAGAAGAAATGCCCAGCTATTTGATCAATAAATACGAGTAGAATGATGGCAAATAATGAATAAACGATAATGCGAATTTGAGACGAAGTCGCGGCTTGAACCAATAATCTTGCTGTGAAATATGTACTAATTTGATTACTGCCGTCATTTATAATTTTAATGAACTCTGGATAATGTTTAATTTGCACCTGTGTACCATTTTGAAAAGAACCGATTTGTGCAACCGAAAACACATATCCTAAGAAGGCGAGGATTAATGCCATTGCAAAAATATTACCCAAATTGCGAAGTATCCATTCATACAATATTTTCTTTTTAGTGGGGATAATAGCACTGAGAATATTCCTTTCAAAATTATCTGAAGGATTGATAAGCTCCATCTTCCGCGATAATTCTAATATCGATTGCTGTAACTCAATTTCTCGGTGGCAATGTTTGCATAATTTGTAATGATTCAAATATTCTATTATTTCGTTTTGTTTTAAATCTCCATCTGCAATTCTACAGATGATCTCGAAAGAAAGATGTTCCATTGTTTATATCCTTTTTATTCCTTTACTACGAGAGAATGTTCCATTCTCTTTACGATTGCCTCGCGCAAAATAACACGTGCCCGAAAGAGTCTTGCCTTTACTGTTCCAAGAGGCAATCCTGTCACTTGAACGATTTCTTCATAACTCAATTCTTGTACAGCAAATAATGTAAATGTACTTCCATAAACAACAGGCAATTTTTCAACTTCTTCATATACAATCTTTGAAAATTCGTCAGATTCTATTCTAATGTCAGGTTGTATTTCATCCGACTCAATTTCCATTTGGAATCCATAATCATCTTCGATATCAATTGAGAGCGAATTAATTTCCTTTTTTTTGCTTACTGCAGTTGCACACGTATTATAGACAATTCGATAAAACCAAGTAGAAAAACTCGATTTCCATTCAAACGAAGATAATGCTTGATACATCCGTATAAAAGAATCCTGCAAAGCTTCTTCAGCATCTTCGCGATTCTTTAATATTCGAAACGCCAATGTCATAGCTTTGGCTTTGTGTCTATTTACAAGTCTCCCGAATGCTTGTACGTTGCCATCAAGCACTTGCTGTATAATCTCTTTGTCCAGATCTCTCATCAAAATCTACCGCCGGTTATACATTATTAGACACGATTTTTATCTGTAAAGTTTCAGAAGAATTCCTGAAACCTTTTTTTTAAAATTCTGGTCAAAATTAATAAAGCAGTTAATCAATATCAATCACAACAAATAATTGGAGAAAATTATGAATCCCGAAATGATTGGCATCCTTGTTCCTATAGCGCTCTTCGCTACAATAGCAGTAGTATTGTGGAAATACTTTGAAGGCAGAAATAAAGAGCGAATTGTCATGCTTGAGAAGGGAATTAATCCACTCGAATTCAAATCCATTAAACGGCTTCAGATCTCGCAAGGAAATATTCTGAGTAATATTAAATTGGGACTCCTTTTTGGTTTTGTCGGGATTGGAATACTTATAGGTTACCAGCTTCACAATGTTTTCGGAGTTGATTATGAAATTGCAGTTTTTGGCAGCGTTTTGATCTGCGGCGGATTAGCATTAATAATTTTCTATTTCATAGCTGCTAAGAAAATTAAAGAGAAGAAGGATGGCGAAAACTGATTTCATAATAAAACTTGAAAGCCGGCGTGATTATCTCCGGCTTTCTTCCTTTAATTATGATTTTTCATTTCTGAAACGTGCGAAAGAATACTTTTACTAACCTTATGCCGCCCATAATTTTTTTTCCGAGATTTTTTGAATATAAAAATTCCAATGCACCTTTGAGTCCGTTATAAACTTTTTTGTTATGCGGATGCCACCACATATTCTTTTGCACAAACGGAAGGATATCATCTACAACACAACGCGGCTGAGTCATTTCTTCTAAACCAATGTAACCGTGAGTACGGCCAATACCAGACTCTTTCCAGCCGCCCCAAGGAGTTTCCGCAAGTCCATGACTCATCAAGTGATCATTGATCATGACAGAGCCAACTTCAAGTTTCGATGCAATTTTACGTCCTTTGCGTCGATTCTTCGTCCAAACCGATGCAGTTAATCCTAACTTTGAAGTATTGGCACGAGAAATTGCTTCTTCCAAGCTTTCCACTTTCTGAACAGCGAGTATCGGCCCAAAAATTTCCTCATTCACTACCATCATATCATCACTAATATTTTCTAAAATTATCGGAGGACAAAATAATCCCTTTCCTTTTTTTTCCAACTTCCTTATTTCAGGATATGCCTTTGCTCCTTTTTTGATAGCATCTGCAAATAGGTCTTGTATTTTTTTCCACTGTTCCTTTGTGGTCATCGAACCAATATCGATATTTGAATCGATATCGACTCCTTGTTTTAATTCACTTATCTTCGATTTTAGGTTTGAAAGAAATTCATCATATATTTTCGATTCCACGTAAATTCGTTCTACGCCAGCACAAGACTGCCCAGAATTTGAAAGTCCCGCCCAGATTGCCCCACCGGCAGCGCGATTTAGATTTGCATCATTGCATACAATCATAGCATCATTTCCACCTAATTCCAACGAAAGCGGAACCAAATGTTTCGCTGCCTTTTCCATCAAATACTTACCGACCGGTACTGAACCAGTAAAGAATAACTTATTAATTCCGGAATTCAAAAATGCATCGCCTGCAATTTTTCCCGGTAAATTTATCAGATGAAAAATATTTTTGGGTAGGTTTCCAGCTTCGACACATTCTTTAATAATCCTGCCTACTTCAAGGGAATGAGACGCAACTTTAAGTACTACACCATTGCCGGCAATGAGTGCCATAGCAATTTCATGAAATGGAATTGAAAACGGATAATTCCACGGACTTATTATTCCGACAACACCCACCGGTACGCGATCTACATATGATCGTTTGTTAATTGTTAAAATACTGCCGCCGCTCAGTCGTCTTCGCCTTAGAATTTTTTTTGCATTTTTAGCATAATAAGTAATCGCCATCGAAGCAGAAAGCACTTCGGTGCTGAGCGCATCAATTTTCGTTTTGCCGCTTTCTATAGATATGACATTAGAAATTCTATCTGCATTTTCCACAATAAAATCGCGAATTACAAAAAGGTAGTGAGCCCGCTCATTAAAACTCAATTCTGCCCAACGATGCTGGGCAGCTTTCGCCAAAGCGACAGCTTGTTCCAATTCGTCAACTGTATTCTCTAATGTTTTAGAGATGATTTCTCCCGTTGCGGGATTAATTGATTTTGTTGATTTTCTTGATGGCATTTCTGTATTCCGAATAGATATTGAAAATTTTGAATTTTATATTTTGTATTTATTGATTTGCGATTTAGTGGTTCTATTATGTTTGATTTAATAATTTTCAATCGGGCAATTTAAATTATATACTGAACTCAACTACTCATTTTCTCAACGACTAAGATACTTTTTTCTCTCTTCCGTACCAAGTTTTCATGCTTCCCGCAACTCCCATAATAATAAGAAATCGCTGAAACCAACGATCAGGCAGCATAGCGCGAAATCGAAGATTGAGATTTATTGTTCTTGGACGTTTGGGAGAATATTTACCTCTCTTTAATGCATCGTTGACTATTGCCTTTGCGATGACATCGTGATCCTTAACTAAAGGAACAATCCATCGGCCCGGAATACCTAATTTTGCACCTTCAAACATTCCGGTTGCAATATATCCCGGATGAATCGTAGAAAATTTTACTCCGGATTTTCCATTGTTCAATGCCTCCATTCTAAGTGATTCTGTTAATCCCCACACTGCCCATTTTGTCGCTGTATATACCGCGAGTCCTGCAACACCGATTGTTCCAGCAGCTGAAGAAATATTGACGATATGTCCAAGATTACGATCGTACATCTCAGGAAGAAATGCTCTTGTCGTATAAAGCAATGCTGTCAAATTCACATCAATAGTTCTTTCCCAATCTTTATCCGGCCGTTCGAGAAATTCTCCGCCTGAAACATAACCGGCATTATTGACAAGTATATCAACTTTTCCCATTTCTTTCTTTGCTGTCTTGACAAGTTTATAAATCTGCTCTTTTTTTGTTACATCACATTGGTGAACAAATACTTTCCCTAATACTGAAAGTTCGTTTTTTGCTTGCGTGAGGGCAGTTATGTTTAAATCCCAGATAGTTACAACAGCACCTTCTTTGAGAAGTCGTTTGCTTGTTGCAAATCCGATGCCCATTGCTCCGCCGGTTACAATTACACATTTATCTTTGAGTTCCATACATTAGCTCCATTCAATCGTTGGAAGAAAGTTATAGATATTATTGGCGTACTTTGTAGATTAAAGAAATATTAAATCCCAATTCGCCTGCTTTCCTAATTAATCTATCATAGATAGCATGATCTAAATTAGGTGTTCTACTCAAAATCCAAAAATATTCCTTTGAGCTGCTTGTCACCATCGCATAAGAGTAATTCACTGTATCGAGTTCAATTACTTTATAGTCAGCGTAAAAAAGCCAGAAGAAGCTTACTTCTAAAAATGCTCCGGCAGCCGTATCCTTCAAGCGCGCTTTACCATTAGCTTCTTTCCATTCACCTTTAACTGTATCGAATCCCTTATTGAGTACATTTATCTTGCCATCATCACGTAACGTATATGTAGCAGTCACTTTATCCAATCCATTTTCAAACGAATGGGGAAGACGTGCTATCTCAGTACCATGTTCCAAGATATCGCTGAAGATCGAAGGACTTAACCGCTGGAATGGATTCCGTGCTCATTTCTTTCGAAACTGAACATCCAAACACCGGTAAAATAATAAGTGGAAGGCTCAAAACGATTGATGGTAATTGACTTGAACTCATACTGATCCTTCTTTCGGATGATGTACGGTTTAATAATTAAAAATGTAAAGAAAATGAATGGAAAGAGCAAAGGAAGATTTTAAGATGTGCTTCTACTTCTTATCGGTTTCAACTATTCTTCCGATAACGCTGTTTTAATGTTTTCTTATAATTAAAATAAAAACTGCGTGTTTGTGGTTTTTTCAAAATGGAATCTGGATTTGCAGCAGTAACAGTAATTTGCAGAGAATTGCATTGAAACCGAAGTAGCTTCTTATTACATCGATACATTTTATCTTTTCTTGCAAAACTTTCTGAGCCAGCAACGCTTCTCACCATATCGCGACAATACATTTTACATCAAGATAACACGGATGTAGTGTCCACAATCTTATATGTCTTATTTCTTTTCGACGATTATCTTCACTCAATTATAAACTAAATATTAACATATAATTTTTTTAATTTAATGAGACATTTAATTCTTTCGCGATTGCATCTATTAGGTCTTCTCTCGGTAATGCCCCAACGGACATCTTTGGCTTGCCTTCTTTTGGAATAAACAGCATTGATGGAATACTGCGGATTCCAAATATTCCTGCAAGTTCCTGTTCGTCATCTACATTAACCTTGTAGAAATTCACCTTACCAGCAAATTCTACTGATAGATCATCGATAATCGGACCCACCATTCGACAAGGTCCGCACCATGGCGCCAAAAATCTATCACAGCCGGAATATCTCCTTCAAATTTCCATTCCTTATTTTTTTCGTAATTAAATACTTTTTGTAAAAAATTATCTTTTGTCAAATGCTCAGTCATTATTAATTCCTCTCGTTGTTACATATTTTATCTACAACTATACATATTTTTAACACTTTTATAAGATCATGAGTTCCTAAAAGGAATTTAAATAAGAATACAGATAGGCCGAAACAATTAACAGGTTGATTGACTTAATTCTTTACACAGCGATAACGAAAATTTTTAGATATACGCTGATCGCCAATCATTCCTTCAAGGCGTACGGAAAGTGTATTGTTTGCTTCTTTATAAAATAAAATACGTTGTGGAAAACTATTCAAAGAATTTGCAAATGTTGCTTGTTCATCCCCGAGTTCTACGAGTTTAAATTCCATTGCAGCTCTGTCGGAAGGCTGTAAAATATAAACAACACCGCTATCTGTTTGCATTAGGCGTAAATATTCAAAAGAAGTCAATTTATTATCTGCAACTTCTCTTGATATACCGATCATTGAGTTACCTAACGGTCTCGCCCAGTACTCCTCAAAAGTACTTTGGCGGTCTCGTGACTCCCATTCTCCTGCAATCCAATCTAAATTTTTTAACTTGGCTTTCTTTAATCGCTCACTCATTACCATCAGCTTCAATGTAACAGAATCAACCGGTCCAGATTTCGAAGGCATCGAATGTATTGTATCAGATTGATTTCGGTCAGATGTGTTAAGAGATTCTTTTGGAGTAAGGACTAACGGAATTATAACGGAATCCTTCTTAAGAACCGGAACAGCGATAGTGGTGTCCTTTGAAATTAGTTTTATTGCCGCAGTATTCGTGTCCGTCTTCACATTCGAAGTAGATACATTTTGCAAGTTTTGATTGGCAGGTTGAGTAGAAGCGGATTTCTTTTTCGCTTTCTTTTTCTTTTTGATTTGTGTTTGAGATGTCTTAACCTGAGTACTATCAGTTTTGTTCTCTGTCTGTGCTGCCATATCATCATAAATGATAAACGATAATACGATGACACAGATAACTATCGATAATATCCGAGGTTTTATTTTCAAGTTTGTTTAATCATTGGATTTATTTATACATATTATAAGAAAATTTATAAATAGACTTACCAACATGCAAGTATAACTTTAAAATATCGTTTTAAATGTTGTTAATCCAAAATAACGATTTTTAAATTACTACTTTATCTGTGAGTATAGAGGTAAAAATGAGAAACGGCACAATTATGTAATTGTACCGTTTCTATTTGAAATTCACCGTAATGAACAAACTTACTTCGGAAGAGGGGGCGCTTCCTGCCATCCTGGCATCGGATGATTTTCCCTTTTATTTCGCATTCCCATATGGTGTCGCTGATTAGATCCGAATTCCAAAAATTTCTTCCACGTTTTTTGTTGATCCGATGTAAGCAATTTGTTAATTGCAAACCATGAGTCAATTTTGATCAACCGTAATTGTGCATTTAAATCTGTCATTTCATTGATTTTTTTCTCTATAGCTGATTTATCGGGATTGTCAGCTTTGAGAAGTTGTCGAAGTTCGATTCGCGCAGTTTCCAGTTTTGCTTTTTGTGTAACAGTTTGTTTTGCCGCATCAAAGTGTATTTTTTCAACATCTTTTTTCTGCTCATCCGTCAAATTGAGCTTCGACATAAAACGATGCGGCTGTTTTGTTTTATCCTGTTGGCCATAAATGCTAATACTGTTTACTATCAGAATTAGTGCGACCATCATTGCTATTCGTTTCATACTTTTTTTCCTTTGTTAATTTATTATCGTTTCAATTGTTTGATGGATTAATGCAAGAAAGGTTTAATTTTAAATTGAAGAAAAATTAAAAAATGCAGTGTTAGGAATTTTTTATTGAAAACGGAAAGCAATATTTGTAAAATCAATTTGAAATCAAGGCAGTTTTTAAAATTTCGCCTGCTCCTATCGGCATTCGAAATGCTATATATTTTTTATGTCTGAAACTTCTCTACTTCTTCTAAAATAGTCGCCACAATTTCGTTCTCTTTGACATGCTTAACCATCTTGCCTTTGCGATAAAGAATGCCAACTCCTTTACCTGCCGCGATACCGATATCGGCAGAACTTGCTTCGCCCGGGCCATTCACAACGCAACCGAGCACTGCAATCGTTACAGACTTTTTTACATTCGCAAGTTTTTGTTCAAGCTCGCTCATAATTTTAAAAAGATCAACTTCGATCCGACCGCAAGTCGGGCAAGCGATCAGTTCAATATTGCGCGATGCAAGATTGAGTGAACGAAGAATTTCTTTTCCGACCTCAACTTCTTTAACTGGATCATCAGTAAGTGAAACACGGATTGTATCGCCAATACCTTCAGCAAGCAATGCACCGATTCCAACTGCCGATTTGATCGTACCGCTGCGTATAGGTCCAGCTTCTGTAACACCGAGATGCAGCGGAATATTTGTTCGTTCCGCAACAAGTCGATACGCTTCAATCATTAATTTCACATCTGTGGATTTCACCGAGATGACGATATCTTTAAAGTCATGTTCATCACAAATTCCAACGTGGCGTATCGCACTTTCATATAATGCTTCCGCAGTAGGATAGCCATGTTTTTGAAGAATGTCTTCTTCCAAAGAACCGGAGTTCACGCCGATACGAATTGGAATACCACGCTCCTTCGCCGCCATCAAAACTTGCTTAATACGATCCTTCGAACCGATGTTACCGGGATTTAAACGTACCTTCGCTACACCTGCCTCAATTGACTTCAGAGCGAAAATATGATTGAAATGAATATCTGCAACAATAGGCACTGGTGATTGCTTTACTATCTCATTAATCGCGGCTGCGGCTTCTTTATCATTTACTGTCACTCGAACAATATCGACACCGGCATCTGCCGCTGCTTTAATTTGTGCAACAGTACCTGCAATATCGCCCGTTTTTGTTTTTGTCATCGTTTGAACTGAAATCGGCGCACCACCTCCAACTTTGACACCGCCGATATTGACTTGGTGTGTTTCGCGCCTCATACCTATTCTATATGTCTTATTCGAATCGTTCATAAATTATTAACTATCTTAACTAAAAAACAAAAGGCACGATGTTCATCGCGCCCCCGTAAATTAATTCATCCGTTTGCTTGCCTCAAAGAGTATCTTCTTTTCTTCGTCCGATAAACTTTGATACCCGCTCCTGCTGATTTTATCAAGAATTTCATCAATACGTTTTTGTAAATCTACAGAATCCTCTTTCTGCTCCGGCAATTTTGCTCCATTAATATCAAATATTTTTGCGTCAACAATATCACCGCTAGAGCTTATTGGATGACTCCAATGTCCTGACGACATTGATGATTGAAAATTTGTGCGTCTTCTTCCTCTATTTAATCGATGCTGATCATACAATATATAAAGGTAACCAGCGACCGCTCCACCCAGATGTGCAAGGTTGGCAACATTGCCTTGCCCTCCAACCGATATCACACTGAACACAATAAGAATGATTACAAAATATTTAACTTTTATGGGAATCAAAAAATAAAGAAATATGTACCTGTCTGGAAAGATTGCAGCAAATGCAATCATAACTCCGTAAATTGCTCCGGATGCTCCAACCGTCGGACCAAGTGCTGGTTCAAATATCGGTGAAAGTATTAACTGAACCAATCCCGCCACTACACCGCAAGACAGATAATAAATAAGAAATTTTTTTGAACCCCAAACATGTTCAACTTCCATACCGAACATCCATAAACCGAATACCATATTAAAAAAAAGATGCCAAAAATTTGCATGCACAAACTGATATGTGATAAGCTGCCAGAGATAAAACCCTTGCCCTAGAGGCATTAAGCCAAAGACTCGATCAAAAATCTCACTAAATCCGATTTCTCCAAAATGGAATGAGCCAAAAAACATTTCTAATAAAAACACACCGGTGTTGGCAATCAGGAGTGATTTTATTATCGGCGGAAAAAATTGAAATCCTCCAAACGTTGAAGGACGGTAGTAATTACCTTGATTGTTGTAAGCCATTTTCTGATTTTCGATTTAATGATTTACGATTTTATGATTTGATGAATTAATGATATTCGCTTTTGTGATTTTCAAGTTTATGATTTACTAAAGCGATTTGCTTTTGCTGTTTTATGTGATGCTGAAAAGATTGCTACTATTTCATTTAATTCATTGAATAAACTGGCAACATCTTCTTTTTTGACTTTTTTGCTTTCAATTAATAACTCGAGCCAAAACAACGTTTCATCTGCTTCCTCTTCCACAATTCCCAGTTTGTTTATAAAATCAGCTTTTGAACGTGCACGACAAGCAGCACGATAATTTGCAGCTACTGATGTTGATGATCTAATAATTTGTTTACTGATTACTGTCGTTGAATCATTCTTTTGCAATTTATCTACAAACTGGATAATGAGAATTGCTAACTTCTTCGTTCTAGATTTTAATTCCTCAGAGTTCATAGAGAATCACTAAATCACAAATCGACCATCATCAAATCGTTTTTCATTTATCATTCAGTGCGGCAACGCCTGGAAGAACTTTTCCTTCTAAAAATTCCAGCGAAGCTCCACCTCCTGTTGAAACATGCGAAACAGCTTTATCGAGCCCTGCTTGTGCAACAGCCGATGCCGAATCTCCACCGCCAACTATTGTAATCGCGCCTGTCTTTGTTGCATTAGCTAACGCTTGAGCAACGGCAGTAGTTCCTTTTGAAAAATTCGACATCTCGAATACACCCATCGGTCCGTTCCAAACAACCGTTTTCGCTTTCACTATTTCATCGCTGTAAACTTTTATAGTCTCAGGACCAATATCCATTCCAATCCAATCAGACGGAATTGCCTCAACTTTTACTGTCCTTGTTGCTGCTCCGTTATCAAATTTATCAGAAACAATACAATCGACTGGAAGTATTAATTTTACTTTTTTCGCCTTTGCTTCATCGAGAATTTTCTTCGCAAGTTCTACTTTATCGGCTTCCAATAATGACTTGCCAATTTCCAATCCTTGTGCTTTGTAGAATGTGAACATCATTCCGCCGCCAATCAGCAGTGCATCAACTTTGTTCATTAAGTTCTGAATAACATCTATCTTGCCAGATATTTTTGCACCACCTATTATCGCAACGTACGGCTTAGCCGGACTTTCAATTGCTTTGCTAAGATAAGCCAATTCTTTTTCCATTAAAAACCCTGCAACAGCCGGTAAATAATGTGCTATGGTTTCTGTAGATGCATGTGCGCGATGTGCAGTGCCGAATGCATCATTCACAAAAATATCGCCGTAAGAAGCAAGCTCCTTTGCCATTTGCTCGCGCTCTGCCGGATCCTTCGAAGTTTCCTGTTTGTGAAAGCGCGTGTTCTCAAGCATTAATATTTCGCTGTCTTTCAATCCATCTACAATTGCTTTCGTTTCGGGACCAATGGCAGCAGGTGCGAGTTTTACAGGTTTGTTCAATAGCTCTGAGAGATGTTCCACAATTGGTTTCATTTTATGTTTGCCTTCGATATACTTTGCTTCATCGAATGGCTTGCCGTCTTTATCTGCTTTTTCTTTCGCTTTCTGTGCATCTTTTTTTGGATCACCAAGGTGCGACATTAATACAAGATATTTTGGTTTTTGATCAAGTACATATTTAATGGTTGGAAGTGCAGCGCGCATACGAATGTCGTCCTGAATTACACTATTTTTCAATGGCACGTTAAAATCCACACGCATAATAACACGCTTGCCGCTAAATTTCATATCACTTACAGTTTTTTTATTCATTGTCTTTCTCCGTAAAGAGATGGATGTTTTATTATTCTGGCATTGAAGGAATTTTCTTCGTAAATAAAAATCGGGCTTCGACCCGATAAGTCGTCAGCCCGATGCAGAAAACATTCTGCCCGATGCGATTCGTATCAGGCAGATAAATATTAAATAACTTCACACTTTTCCAAAATAGCTATTTGAAAATTCGCTTAAGATAGCAAAATGTAATTTTAAAAAATGTTTGTTCATAAATTATAAATCGCTCGATTCATTTTTATGATAATTTATGCGATTTTTTTAAGCTCTCCGACAAATATTTCATCTCTCGTCTATCTTGGACAGCATATTGGATGTTTAAAAATCAATAACGATGCTTACTTTTCAAGGTAATCCGAAACTTGTCCAATTTGATATAATTTCGAATAGTTTTCGACCTAACTCAATATATTTCGGAATGTATTGAAATAACTTCTGAAATTTATTTCAGTTTCGATGCTATGAGATTAGTCAGATCAACCGTACGAACTGAATATCCCCATTCGTTATCATACCATGATACAACCTTGAAAAATCTCTTTTCACCCTTCAAATTGTTTTGCATTGTAGCAAGAGAATCATAGATTGATGAACGGTCGTCGTGAATAAAATCTGTTGAAACGACTTCTTCCTTGCAATAACCGAGGATACCTTTTAAATAGGTTTCTGAAGCTTTTTTCATCAACCCATCAATTTCTTCAATTGAAGTGTCGCGTGTCGAACGGAATGTCAGATCGATTACAGAAACATCTAGTGTTGGAACCCGGAACGACATACCAGTTAGTTTACCTTTCACCATGGGAAGAACTTCTCCCACTGCTTTTGCTGCGCCTGTGGTGGAAGGAATAATATTAATCGATGCAGCTCGACCGCCTCGCCAGTCTTTTTTTGACGGACCATCAACGGTTTTTTGAGTTGCTGTTGTCGAATGGATTGTTGTCATTAATCCGGTTTCAATACCAATGCCTTCTTTGATTAAAACATGCACAACTGGAGCCAGGCAATTTGTGGTGCAGGATGCATTAGAAACAATTGCATGTTTTGCTGGATCATATTCATTGTCGTTCACACCCATTAGAAGAGTCTTTACTTCGCCCTTACCAGGAGCAGAAATGATAACTTTCTTTGCACCTGCAGCCAGGTGACCTTTTGCTTTTTCGGAATCTGTGAATAAACCGGTCGATTCGATTACAATCTCAACACCAAGCTCTTTCCATGGTAATTGTGATGGTTCTTTTTGAGCCAAGACGCATTTAATTTTATGCCCGTTGACAACAAGAATGTCATCTGCTTCCAGCGAAGGATTGCTTTTCTCACTGCTCAACGTCCCGCGAAAATGGCCATGGATTGAATCATACTTTAATTGATAGGCAAAATATTTTGCATCTGTGCTCACATCGACAACTGCAACTACATCAAGTGTTTTGCCGAGAACACCTTTATCTGCCATTACATTAATAATCTGTCTCCCAATTCGTCCAAAACCGTTAATCCCAACTTTTACTGCCATTGTAATTCCTCCAAGAAAATAATTAAATACTCTAATTCGTTTTTTTAATCTTAAGTTAAAATTTAGATAGAAATCGGTTGAAATGCAAGAACGAGAAAAAACCGACTTATAAATCAATTCTGCTTTTAACTTTGCATATAAATTAAAATTATTTTTTAGTTTCTGCCGTTTTAACAACGGCGAAAAATGCCGCCTTGGGTTCGTAGTTACGGTCAAACAATAGAGGATAGCTAGTGCGCCCTCTGACAGGCCAGTTATTTAACCATGAAGTTTTATCATATACACCCCATAAAGT
Source organism: Ignavibacteriota bacterium (assembly GCA_963833465.1). Lineage (GTDB taxonomy): Bacteria > Bacteroidota > Ignavibacteria > UBA10030 > UBA10030 > Fen-1298. The sequence goes on from CAWHXW010000004.1 coordinate 138,493, forward strand.
AACACGGCTTATTTTTCCCTTATGAGCGAGAAATTGAGAAAATAATTCTGAATATCGATCCGCAAGTTTTTTCTGAGCTTCATCAGGCAATCCATCGATATAAGGATTAAGATTCTTCTTCATATCTATTCTCGCATTGATATCTGCACCCATATTATCCATTACTCTAGGAAGAATATCAATATCCATTTCAGTTACCATTACTTTAACATTGAGCGCTCCGATTGAATCAATGAAAGCATCAAGATCTTCACGAATTGGATAATCCATACCCCAATGCCCTTGAATACCGACACCATCGATGCGCAGGCCTTTGGATTGCAGATTTTTTACAAGACGGATCGCTGCATCACGTTTTGCCGGTTTGTCAAGAGAATAATCGTTGTAATACAATTCTGCATTGGGATCTGCTTCGTGGGCATATTCAAATGCTTTAGCAATAAAATCTTCCCCGATAGTTTCCAGCCATTTAGTCTTTCTTAATTCTCCTTCGTCGCTCAATGCTTCGTTCACAACATCCCATCCCTTTACTTTGCCCTTATAACGCCCGACAACCGTAAAAATATGGTCATGCAAACGAGCAAGCATTGCATCGCGACTCAATAACTTATTGGAGCTATCAACAAACGCCCAATCAGGGATTTGACTCTGCCAAACGAGAGTATGTCCGATAATGAACATTTTATTTTTTAGACCAAAATCTACGAAACGGTCTGATGCGTCGAAATCATATTTATTCAGTCCGGGATGGATTTTTTCCCATTTCATAACATTTTCAGCAGTGATTGTGTTGAATTGTTTCTCAACGATTTTTGCAGCCTGTGAATCTTTCCCTGAAGCAACATCGTCATTTAGCGCAGCGCCAATTAAAAAATATTTTTCAAAAACATCTTTAAGTGCCGGCTGATCTGTTTTTGTTACAATACACTTTGCATCTAATAAAAATAGTGCAAGGTATATTACAATTAATAATTTTGTCATAGTCTTTTTCTCCTTTTATTTTTTGTCTCTCTCAGTGTCCTGTAAATCTTTGAAATTCGCTTCTCTATCAGTTTTTCTACTGAACTTTTGGAAATAACAAAGGCATGTATCTCGCCAGATTTCTGCATCATTTTTTTGTTTTTCCAATTTTAATGCAAATAGATTTAAGGATCGACATAAGATTCGATAGACGCCCATTTGCCGATCATCTTATCTACAAATTCTGTTCCGGAGTAATATTTTTTGTAGAGTTCTATCCACAAAGTTTTTCCGGGTTTCATTTTATAATTCCACGCAACATGATGAAACCATAGTATATACTTTTCTGGACATGTAGCGACATCATCAAATATTTCTCGCAAAGGAAGTAAAAACTGACTTATAGCGTTACTGCCTTTTGAACTACGATCGAAACCCAATCCTATATTATCTGCCCGATGATATTTCCAATCCTCTGTTCAATTTTTCAAATCATGATAAAATAATCTTGCTTTGATAGACACTATCTATTAACTTATTGTTGCAATAGTCACGGGGTCGTAGCTCAGCTTGGTTAGAGCGCCTGCCTGTCACGCAGGAGGTCGCGAGTTCGATCCTCGTCGGCCCCGCAAAAAACGAGGGTACTAAAAATATCCTCGTTTTAGTATTTAAAAATAAGCTGCCAATTTTTCTTGCACCCATAGCTCAATTGGATAGAGCGGCAGCCTACGGAGCTGTAGGTTGGGGGTTCGACTCCCTCTGGGTGCACAAATTCCTCTCCGTTTTTCATTTTCCGTATATTTATAAAATTCTACGTTGTCCAAAAGAAATTAAACTGCGGATTTTTTCGCTATTTGTTTCAGATACCAATATAGAATAAATAAAAATCCCGGAGATGCAAAGGCAATCCATGCCCAGCCATTTGGAAATCTATTTGTGATTGCAAAATCAACAATATAAAACATTAACAAGCAAATTACTGTGATAACTCCGCCAATACCTTCTTTCCACCAGGCTAAAATCATTCCAATAGAAATGCCAACTGGAAAAAATAAGATTCCGAGCCATTCTGTTGGTTTTATTTGTGCAGGGTTAAATCCTTCACCAATGATGAATAATAAGACTAACCCAATGCTAACGATGCTCATTATTCTAGCTGTCCAACGAACTATGGGCGTTAATATATTTTGTTTTCCAATTTGACTTTCCATTTTCTTGTTCTTTCATCGTCAGGTTGCGTTTGATCAATTTTTAAGTTAATGCTTATGAGTTTCATGAAAAATTTGAAAGACCTGAATAATCGCCTTGCACTTGGCATATCAAACATGAATATAAAATTTGAGAAAATCGACTGTACAGCAATTGATAATTTCCACCTGTTGTATGAGGATATTTTCAAATCATAATATAAACCCATCTTGACTTTCGGAAAATTTGAAGATATATTTATGTAAAGTTCATCAGCAGTGATGAGTTTTTTAATGATGTGATTCCGCGATAGCTCAATGGTAGAGCATGCGGCTGTTAACCGCAGGGTTGTAGGTTCGAGTCCTACTCGCGGAGCAATAAAAAAGGCTCAGAAAAATCTGAGCCTTTTACGTTTTATTCCTGCAAAGTTCTTATATTACTTATTTCATCAGCACTAACTTCTTTGTTGCTGTATAATTTCCTGCTTGAAGCCTGTAAAAATAAATTCCGCTCGGAATTTTGGAAGCGTCAAACTTGACAGATTGGTTGCCCGCGCTTTGGCGTTCATTTACCAGCGTTTCAATTTCCCTTCCAAGAATATCGAACACTTTCAAGACTATGTGTGTTGTTGTCGACAATTGATTCCTGATCACAGTTGAAGGAATGAATGACCCTGCGGCTTGCCACAGGGAATTCCAAGTTAAATGATTTAGACCATTTTTCTCTTGTCAATCATAAAAAAAACTTTTTACTTTTGATGCCGTTACATAACTTCTTTGGTGATTTAGTTGAATAGTTTAGGTGGATATTCAAAATATTTTGTATCGTTTTTCTTCTTCTGATATTTTTTGATCTCTTGATATTTATAATTATGAAATACTTTTACCCTTAATGTTTTATTCTTCGCGAGGTTTAATCCTTATCTATGCCTTTACAAATTCATTCAAGTGCATAGATTCGCTTCAGTAAAAGGATTGAATAAGTGACTATGAAGTTAGTAAAAATGTCAAACGAGACATTACCAATTCAAATATGATAAGCGGGTCTGTCGAACATCATCAAAATATAACGAGCGTTTTGATCGTTTATTCAAATTAAAAATGTTCGCTGCTCTCCAATTTTACTTTCCACCATACTTTGACAGGTTCAGAAGCGCTGCCGGATTTCGATGCACCTCCTTGATGCATTCTTCCTCCACCAGAGTATCCGCCGCCTCGATGTCCCCAACCCATTCCTCCGTCCGGCTGAGATCCGCTTCCATCGGAATTGCCTGAAGAACTACTATGCCCGCTGCTTTGTTTACCAGAATGACCAGTCATTTCGCCGGTTTCAAAACCCAATCCGAAATAATTATCCTTTAGTTCAATTGCATTTGGGTGTCCGGCAGTTTTCTTCAATGGTACTTGCAGTTCGTACACCATCTCTCCAGTCTTTAATCTGCCGATCTTAGCTAGAATGCCTTCGTTGTTTGCCGGAGGCAACAGGTATCGATCTGTTTCTTTAGGTCCTATAATCTCTATCTCAGGAGGAATTTGATCTATCGTCTGCCTTGACGTATCAAAATCTCTTTTTATTTTATCATTTGCCCACTGCGATGATTCACCTGAGCGCCTTCCTGAAGGAAAGTTGACACCAAATGTTTTATCATCGCTGCCGTTGCGATCAAACCAAACAGTAAGTCCACCTCGTAAAATCTGCCTCTGCGTCTGTGGATCCTGTGTCATCAAACAGACATAGACATATTCATAATCGTGGCATACACTTACAGCTAGCACATTATTTTTATCGACGTACGCAGGTATTTCATTCCAATCGCTATTATCGCCGTCGATCACGATTTTTCTCTTGCACAATTCACACGTGAATTGCGGCAAGCTGCTGCATCCGTTCAGAAATAGAAAAGAAAGAAATATAGATGAGGATATGAAAATTATTTTCGCTTGACTCATTATATGACTCCATATTTAATTGTTCTACAACTGTTGTCAATACAACGTCTAAGTTTTTAAAATGTTTCTTTTTTTATATTAAAATGATTGATTGTGACGCATTTTTCGTCTTTTATCAGTCATTTATTAGACAATAAATCAAATTGACTGACAAGAAATGTGAATAAAAATGAACATTCTTCGAATTATTAGTTTTTCATCGTCGAATGTGAAACACGGCTGCAAAATAGAATGCAACAAAGATAGCTCCGACCGCTGACACTCCAAATGTTATTCCCGGCGAAAACATTTACCATAACCACCCCGCTAAACTGCTCGCTAATAGTGAACATATGCTCTGCATTCCAGTGTAGAATCCAATAGCGGTAGCTACCTCGCCTTTGGGCACAACATTTGAAATCCATGCTTTCGAAATTCCTTCAGTGCTCGCCGCATAAACACCGTATAGAAAAAACAGTACAAGCAGAACGGGTACAGTATCCGCAAAAATGATGCCGCCATAAACAACTGCAAATAAAATTAATCCAGTAATATAAATTAATTTTAACCCGATCTTATCTCCTATCAATCCCATCGGATACGACGCAAGTGCATAAACAAGATTGTAAAAGATATAAATATAAATTACCTGTTGGTCATTTGCCCCGTGATGACGCATCATAAGTAAAAGCAGAACATCAGAACTATTCATCAAAGCAAAGCACAGAAGACCGAAAAAGAGCAGGCGAAATTCGCGTGGAGCAATTTTCCAATAATGGAAGAATGAATATTTTCTGTATCTTGCGGCTGTTGATATAATAGATAGAGATTGATATTTTTTCTCGCTCAAAAAAAATGTCATTGCAATAGAGAACGCACCCGGAATAATTGCAAGCAAAAACAATGTTTTATACTGGGCAGGATAAAACATTAAGAATATCAGCGCCGCAAATGGGCCGAATGCAGCACCAATTGTATCAAACGCTCTATGAAATCCAAATACGTGTCCTTTAAACTCCGTTGTAGTTTCCGCGGAAAGAATTGCATCACGCGCACCTGTTCGAATTCCTTTCCCCAATCTATCTAACGTACGCGCCCCAAATATCCAAAACGGAAATGTCAACACCGCCATCATCGGTTTAGAAATTGCACTTAATGAATACCCGAATTGGACAAAAGGTTTTCGTTTGTTAATCTTATCTGAAAGATAACCGAAGTATCCTTTGCTTAGTCCAGCTGCTGCTTCTGCAATTCCTTCTAACAAACCGATAAGCAAAACTGAAAATCCGATACTTGTTAGATACATCGGCATAACCGGATAAAGCATTTCACTGGCAATGTCTGTAAAAAGACTTATGACAGAAAGTATAACAATCGTATGAGTGATATTTTTCATAAGCTTCTTTTTATAAGATTTATTTAAATATACTTACTCGCAACATTCAGAACAATATGTGCTGACCATATTCATGACTCATTGCTGGATTCAAGAAGAAAGTTTGCTATATTTTCTCAAATTATTTGTCGATAATTAGATTTTCAAAGCAGGCACATTACAGTTATAAGAACAAGAATGACTGTTCAATAGCCTGATTTTTTACAAGCTAATTTCGCTTGTATTAATCAAGGATCTCAATATGAACGACGATCAGAAAAAATATAACTGGTTTGTAATCGGAGACTGGAATGGATTCTTCGGCCTTATGTTCGACAACCTTACGGTTCTCTCTTTTCTTGCTGGTATTCTCATTTTTGTTTTCAAGTTTCCAGTTGATATTGTCTACACAAAAATGTTTCCAGGAACCGCCTTCGGTGTTTTATTCGGCGATCTTATTTATACTTGGATGGCATTTCGACTTGCAAAGAAAACCGGCAATTTGAAAGTTACGGCAATGCCGCTCGGGCTTGATACACCGTCAACAATTGGTATTGCACTTGTCGTTCTTGGTCCGGCATTTATCGGATTGAAAGCAGAAGGAATTCCAGAACGTGACGCCGCTATGATGACTTGGTACATCGGAATGGCGACAATGATTTTTATGGGATTAGTGAAAGCGGCGTTTTCTTTTTTGGGAAGCTGGGTGCAAAAAATCGTGCCTCAAGCAGGACTGCTCGGCTCACTCGCAGGCATTGGACTCGGACTTATTGCAATAACGCCGTTGATTGATATTTTTGGAATGCCACTTGTTGGACTTATCTCACTTGGTATGTTATTCTATACTTTGGTCGCTGGAATCAAACTGCCATTTAAAATTCCAGGAGTGCTTGCTTCCGTTGCAGTCGGAACATTGCTCTATTATTTACTTGGCCCTACAGGTATTGTCGGCGGAACTTACGCCGGTCCGCCGCCTGCTGAACTTCATTTCGGTTTTCCATTGCCGACATTGGATTTCATAAAAGGCATTGGCCCATCATTAAAGTATCTGCCGATTGCAATTCCGTTTGGAATTCTCACTGTCGTCGGAGGAATTAATGTTACGGAGAGTGCACGCGTTGCAGGAGATGATTATAAAACACGAGATATCCTTTTAACAGAAGCGTTTGCGACATTAGCCGCTGGAATCTGCGGCGGAGTCGCTCAATCTACTCCATACATCGGACAGCCGGCATATAAACATATGGGTTCACGCGCAGGATATACTTTGCTTACAGGTATCTTCATTGGGTTAGGCGGCATATTTGGATACATTTCATTTATCGTTGAACTAATTCCACGTGCAGTCTTAGCACCGATTCTCATTTTTGTCGCGTTTGAAATTATTGCACAATCATTTCAAGCATGTCCGGCTCGACATGCACCTGCAATTGTATTTGCATTTTTTCCTACGATTGCTCGATTACTCACTATAAAATTAGGAAATCCAGACGCCGTATTTCCTGAGACCTTCAACAAGTTGATGACGCTTCCCGGTAAAGCATTGCCAGAACTGTTAGTAATCGTTGCACTCGGCAACGGATTTATTATCACGGGAATGTTATGGGGAGCATTTCTTGCAAAATTGATAGATCGAGAATTGCAAGTCTCCGTTGTTTATCTCTTAGTGTTAGCATTGCTAACATTTTTCGGAATTATACACTCGGCAGTACCCTGATGGTATATTGTACCTCCCATGGACACTTGATGGATTAACAAGACAGGTTCCATATCAATTCACATTAGCGTATCTTGCACTTGCTGCATTTTTCTTTGCACTGTCATGGACGAAAGAAAGCTATGAACCGATTACTGGAATAGGACATTAATTAATGGCAACAATTCGTTCATTGCTTATTTGGTTCACTTTTGGTATCCTTCTGCTTTTTTGGTTTATCATGCTTTCTTTTAGTCGCTTATTCAACCGCGACCCAGTAGCGTATCGGACCGGATATCTTTTTAGAAAAATCGGAAATGCGATTACATTCGTTAATCCACGCTGGCGTTTGCATATTTCTGGTGAAGTTATTTCCAATCCACGCAGACCTTATGTTGTTGTGTGCAATCATCAATCGCTTGCCGACATTCCGCTTATCAGCAATCTGCCGTGGGAAATGAAATGGATGGCAAAAAAAGAACTTTTCGATATCCCGATTGTCGGCTGGATGATGAGGCTGTCTAAGGATATTTCTGTCGATCGAAAAAATCCTCGAAGCGGAGCGCAAGCACTTCTCAAAGCACAATGGTACCTTCAGCAAAAATGTTCTGTTATGGTTTTCCCTGAAGGAACGCGCACTCTTGATGGACGCATACGGCAATTCACAGACGGAGCGTTTCATCTCGCTATCAAAGCAAAAGTTGCCATACTCCCGCTCGTTATTGAAGGATCACATGATTGCATTCCTAAGAATAGCTGGAAATTCGGCAAGCCGTCGGATATTTTTTTAAAAGTCCTGCCGCCGATTGAAACATCTTCGTTGACAATACAGGATGTTCCTTTGCTTCGTGATAAAGTTCGCACCGTAATTATGAAACAAATTGCGGAATGGCGTTCAGTTCCAACTGAAGATGTAGATGGAATAAGGCAAATATCAGAAAGTGCTTAAAATCTCAAATCAATTTGTGAAATTCTCATCTGTACAGGAGAATCGCTTGTAATAAATCAGTATATTCACTGCAATATTTTGCACGAAATGAAATTCAATTTTCATAAATCAATGAGGCAATAAGATGAAATTTTCAGTGTTCCTTATTGGTTTTTTTACAATAACACAGGTTCTTCCTTTATTCGGTCAATCTTCTTCATCAGAAAAGAAAATTGAAGAACTTATTAGTAAGATGACGTTAGAAGAAAAAATTGATTTCATAGGAGGTTATAAAGATTTTCATATTCGAGCAGTTCCACCATTAGGAATTCCGCAAATAAATATGGCAGATGGTCCGGTTGGTGTGCGTAATTACGGCCCATCGACTGCCTATCCAGCTTCCATCAATCTCGTTGCATCATGGGATACTGCGCTTGCATGGCGTGTCGGAAACTCCATCGGCAAAGAATCCCGTGCAAGAAACAATCACATCATGCTCTGCCCGGCAATGAATATACATCGCGCACCGATGAACGGCAGAAACTTCGAGTATCTCGGTGAAGATCCGTACCTTGCAGGAAAAATTGCATCATTGTATATCAAAGGTATGCAGCAAGAAGGAGTAATGGCAACTGCAAAGCATTACATGGCAAATTATCAGGAATATGATCGGCATAATGTCTCATCAGATATGGATGAAAGAACGCTGCGTGAAATTTACCTTCCTGCTTTTCAGGCATCCGTTATAGATGGCCATGTAGCAGCAATCATGACATCTTACAATCTTGTCAATGGAATTCATGCATCACAAAATGATTATTTGATCAATAAAATTCTTAAAGATGATTGGAAATTCGACGGCATCGTGATGTCTGATTGGGGATCTACTTATGATGGAGTTGCTGCAGCTAACGCCGGACTTGATCTTGAAATGCCTTCGGGAATTTTCATGTGTAAAGATACACTGCTTCCGGCGATTAAAACCGGACTGGTATCCGAGAAAACCATTGATGATAAAATCCGGCGGATTTTAAGGCAATATGAACGATTCGGTTACTTTGAAAATCCAGATATCAGTAAAGGATATATTCTCGATTCTAACGCTGTTCGACAAACAGCACTCGATGCGGCGCGTGGAGGAATTGTTCTTTTGAAGAACAGCGAGAACATTCTTCCACTGCAAACTGCTTCGATAAAAAGCATTGCTCTCATCGGGCCAAATGGACATCCTGCTGAAACAGGCGGCGGCGGAAGTGCATTCCTTCAACCGCTTCATCCTCTTTCCCTGCTTGAAGCGCTCCAGAAAGTTGCACCAAAAGCTGTAAAAATTAATTTTGAATCCGGTATTTACGAAACGGAATTGCTTCCATCCGAATTTTTCGAGCAATCAAAATGCTATACGAAAACCAACGGGGAAAAAACTCCCGGCATGAAAATAGAATATTATTCCAACCGCTGGCCGGAAGGAAAACCGGACGCAGAAGAACATATTTCTGCCACTAATCAAATTTTTGAAAATATTCCTTTGGGGATTGAAAAAAAGAGATTCGGTGCAATTTGTTCCGGCTTAGTTCAAGTGAACGAGTCTGGACAATATCGGTTTGTTATTTCAACCGACGGCAGTTTTAGATTATTTGTGAACGATAAAGAATTTGCCAGTTCATGGGGAAGCCCAAAAGAAACCGTGCATTCAGTTATGGTTCTGTTGGAAGCAGGGAATGAATACCGTATAGTTGTTCACGCAATGCAATGGCATCCGAATGGTATTCTCAGAATCGGATATGAATCTGAAAAAATAACAAAAGAAAAAATTGCGGCAACCTATAAACAAATCCATCAATTAGCAGAACGGAGTGACGTTGTAATTTTGTCGGTCGGATTTAACAACGAGACTGAAAGTGAAGGCAGCGACAGAACATTCAATCTTCCAGAACAGCAAGAAAATTTGATACAGGAAGTACTTAAAGCGAACAAAAATGTCATTGTGGTTCTAAATGCGGGCGGCAATGTTGATATGAACGGATGGCTTCCACAGACCAAAGCGTTAATTCACGCATGGTATCCAGGACAGGAAGGAAATCTCGCCGTTGCTGAAATTCTTTTTGGAATTACAAATCCATCCGGAAAGTTGCCGGTAAGTTTTGAAAAACGATGGGAAGACAACGCAACATATAAAAGTTATTATGATGATGATAGTACAAAACATGTGAAATTTTCCGAAGGAATTTTTCTCGGTTATAGGCATTTCGATAAAGGAAATATAGAACCGTTATTCCCATTCGGCTTTGGACTTTCGTATACAGGGTTTGAATACGGCAACATCCAAACTTCAAAAGACCAATATAAAATATCTGAGCCGGTTTCAGTTTCATTGACTGTGAAAAATACAGGAAAAGTTGACGGTGCAGAAGTAGTTGAACTGTATGTGAACGAACCGATTTCTTCGCTCCCAAGACCTCCAAAAGAACTTAAAGCATTTTCAAAAGTTCAACTCAAACATGGAGAAAGTAAGGAAGTAAAATTCATTTTGAATGAAAACGCTTTTCACTTTTATAATCCAGAGAAAAAAAGGTGGGTTGTAGAGCCTGGCGATTTCAATATTTTGATAGGCAATTCGTCGAAGGATATTCGGCTTCAAAAGAAAATCCAGATAATAGAATGATCTCTTTGTAAAATATATTTTTCAAAACGAGAGCTTCAGGCAAACATCTGGAGCTTTTTTATTCTATAAGTAAATGAGCACTAAAAACAATTACTAATTAGTCATATAATCAGATTATCCCTTGATTATTTTTCCGGATCCATTTATTTGTTGATTCACGCTTTTTGGCTCTCCTTTATATTTTACAGTTCCCGATCCATTAATTTGAACATCGATTGAATTTGTAGCATAGACTTCGATATTACTAGTGCCATTTATTTGAATATTTGAATTTTCAGAAACAAGCGAGGTTGCATCTATTTTCGATGTTCCAGAAACGTTGATTTTCAATTCACCACTTTTTCCGTTCAGACGAAGTTTCCCTGAACCATTGATGCCAATTCCAAGCGAGATATTGTTGACATTATTGATATCACCGTTCGCCGAACCGTTGGCAGTAAACTCTGACAGGTTCGGCACTGCAGCAACAATCAAAATTTTGTCTGTGGGAAAAAGAATACCTTTTGTGTAAATATGGAGTGTTTTGTCATGAATTTCAGTTTTTACAAGAGGCAAAAGATTTTCGTCCGTCTTGATGGAAACTGATTGTTTTGCCTGGCACTCGATTTGAATTTCATAGCTGCCATCACACGTAATCGCTTCGAATGTCGGAATATTCCTCGTTTCGGTTTCTATCTTTCCGTCCCCACGAATTTTATGCCAGTCGCATGAATTGAGTGCAATGACGCTGATTAACGAAAGCATTAACAATTTTTTCATGACTTGTATGTTCCTTTCAGAAAAGTTTGATTGTTTTTCTAACTTTATCTTTATACCTCAATTAATAAGAGTATACCTGAATTCTAATGCAAAGGTTTCAATTATGAACAAGTTTTTCGATGTTTTTCGGAGTCCAGTTAGGACATTTTCTTATAGCAAATATTTTTTAGAGAAGTAACAATCGAAGAAATTTCAGAAAATAATTTGTCATCATTAGGCTCTCCGCTAAATTCAAATGTGCGCTACGCTGGCAAAGTTATGAAACGGCAGTAACCTCCAGCTTGTAACCAATGATCAATTTTTTCTTTCGTGGGCCCTGTAGGGCTCGAACCTACGACCCGCAGATTATGAGTCTGCTGCTCTAACCAACTGAGCTAAGGGCCCATCTGAGGTTATACTTAAAAATATTTTCCTTTTTTAGAATGCCCGATGCATTACCAATAAAATTAATATACAAAAGAATGAAAACGAAGACAAGAAACGTTTTGCGATATTAATTATTCATAACCCAAAAGCATCTTCAAGTCACTCGGATGCCGGATATATTCTATCAGTTGACTCAAAGGATTTATTGAACGTTTCTATATAATTAACTGAAGCAGAACTTATCTATGTGAAAATAAACTGAGCCCAATTGGAAGTATATGCATCGTTAAACCTGCAATGGCTGAACCGTTCCCCGAAATGGTTAGAAAAAATCCCGGAGAATATTCTCTGCTGGATAGGAATCCCGGAAAGATACATAAACGAAATCGTGAATTGAAATTCTTCTCGTATGCTGCCGATGCAAGAAGTGAATTGTTTCTATCATAATACACTCCCAGCATAGGACCAGCTTCAACAGTATTAGATGGAACTCCATTCTGCATTGGTAAATCCTTAACTCCCGTCGTTGCAAGACCAGCACCGACAGAGATCATATGTTCAGCATCCGTTTTCAGCGAGATGCCAGCCAATGCAAACTCGCCAAAGTGTAAAAACAAATTTGTTGAGTGGTCATGATTCAATGCAACTTTTGCAACAGTATTTTGCCCTGCGTTGCGAACAGCAAACGGGGCAAAAGAAACAGCCACTGGTTCCGACCAATCGTTCAAATTAAATGTGGATGAGGCAAGCTCTGCTATGCCATCGAAGCTGAATAAAATAATCCCAAGCGGTTGAAAGATAAGAATATCCGGAATGCAATCTTCATTAGGTGATGTGGACCAGCTATTTTCAACTGATTCGTTGACAAACTCATAGGCAAGACATGTTACAATTCCACAAACGTATGGCAGGGGCACGTTGTAGTAATCGTACCATTCTGAAATTTTCCTATATTCCATGCCCCCGCAAATTAAGTGCAAAGCGTAATTCGGTGCCCATTGTGCCGAATTGATATCAAAGCCTATCGGAATTACTTCCTGCCGCAAAAAACGACCCCATCCGAAAGCGCTAATAACGGGAAGCGGAGATGTAATGTTTCGCCAAACATTGGTTGTCGAAATATTCCAATAAACATTTTTCCATTCTGGTTCGCGGTCAAGTATTTGGAAAGAATCAAATGCGCCATTTGCAAACATTGAAATTGGATTATACAATGCATCAGAGCCATATGTATACGGACGAAAAAAATAGTACCGATTTTCTCTCGCATCGTCCGGATGTTCTTGAGCGAAGGAATTTGAAAAAATAGAAAGAATGAAAAAGCATATTTGTATTTTGAATCGAGACCGCATGTATTTTCCTTAATAATATCACGTTTTATTTTATCAAAGTTTTCCCTTCAAATCAATTCTTTAACGGATGAATTAATTATAAAAATATCGGAAAATAATTATGGCGGTGAAAAAAGAGGCAGCAAAAAAGGACATTTATCGAGAATATTCACACCTTTTTAACTTTTACATTGAAAACATTCTATTGCAGGTCGGTAAATATTTTTGCTAATTTGACTTCAGCAGCAGCCTGTTCTGCAATCCTTGCTATATTTTTAGTTTTCAAACTTTAATTTCACATTTACGACTTCCGGTCTACTTCCAGTACACATTGGCGGTCCCCAGGTTCCAACACCGCAAGAAACATAGATATGCGTATTGCCTTTCTTTTTGTATCCCCAACTGACTTCATACACTGCATCTGCAATATAATTGAATGGCCATAATTGCCCGTTGTGCGTATGACCGGATAATTGCAGGTCAGCTCCTTGCTCAACCGATTCATCCAAATGCAGCGGCTGATGATCCAATAAAATAATAGGAAGTTTTTTATCTACAGTTTGCATCAACACTGCAAGCGGTTTACGCTGATGACTGCCGAATTGCCGTGCACTAATATCTTCTCTTCCCACAAGCGTGAATGAATCTGCGATTTTCACGACGCTATCTCTAATCATCAACACGCCATGTTCTGTAAGATATTTGCATGCCGCATCAACTCCTCCTATATATTCATGGTTACCGGTGATTCCATAGATGCCGTACTTTGATTTTATCTGCCTTAAGGTTTCACCGAGGTTTTGCCGTATAACCGGTTCAATATCTTCATCAACCAGATCTCCCGCAAACAGCACAATATCTGGATTTAATGAATTAATTTTTTCCACAATCCGCATGAAATGACTATTGCAAACGATGGTGCCAAGGTGAACATCTGATATCATAGCGATGTTCAATTCTTTCAAGGGTGAATTCTTGTGTATCGTTAATTCTAATGTTTTGATTCTCGGTGACATCTGATTCAAACGAGCACCGATGATAATCAACAGCACGATGCCAGCAACAGCAAATGCACATATCCGTTTGGCATTTTGATAATTTTGAGTGATGATAGCTGGAAAAAACGGCACAAGATAATTTGCAAGTCTAAGAATATCAATCGTTAAAAGAATAATTACAAAATATGCCATCGCTCCAAGCCAGTACGAACCAATCCAAACCAAGCCGTCTGTGAGCCATGATTGGGCAACCCGTTCCAAAAGCCGCGCAGCGAAGTACGAGAGTGCCAAAAACCAAAAGACAATAGTGAACCACTGCCGCAAAGTTGAAAAATGCGGAATGGCTTGCAAACCACGCAGATAGATATATGTGTTGATCAATCCGTATAGAATAATAACAACAGAAAAGAAAATGATAAATGTGTGTGTGCGAGTCATATTCAATCCTAAATAATGATATATAGAATAGAACAATAGAACTGAAAATTCAAGCAATATTCTACTGAAGTTATTACTTCCAGATTGATTCTTGATTCGATAATTCATAGAATATGTGAAACTACATAAGAAGTTATGAAAGGAAAAATGATATGGAAGAATATATGAAAGTTGCAATTGAAGAAGCGAAACTTAGTTTGCAGGAAGGCGGTATTCCAATTGGTTCTGTCCTTGTGCGCGGCAACGAGATAATCGGGCGCGGGCATAACCGCCGAGTTCAGAATAATGATCCGCTTGCTCATGCAGAAATCGAATGCATTCGAAACGCAGGAAGGATATATTCTTACTCAGATACAATTCTTTTCACGACACTTATGCCTTGCTATCTCTGTTCCGGCGCGATTGTGCAATTTGGAATAGAAAAAGTGATTTCAGGCGAATCCCGTACATTTAAAGGAGATATAGAATTTCTCAAAGATCACTGGATCGTATTGGAAAACTGGGATTTAGAAGAATGTACAAAATTGATGGAAGAATTTATTAAGAAGAACCCAAAACTCTGGAATGAAGACATTGGAAAATTATGATTGCGAGCATTTAATAACATAAGCAACATAATGATTTTTTTGCAATAAATTATTGCTGCTGTTTAGTGCTTTAACATTTACCAAAATAAAATCTATGTCGGTATAAAAGAAAGCGCCCAACGCAATCCATAAAAATATTTTCCCTTTTACATACTAAACGAATCATCCTTTTTATCTAATACTTGCCGGATTAATCGTAAAACATAATCCGGTTCATAAGGTTTCTGAATAAAACCATTAGCTCCATCTTTTAGAAGTTCCGATTTGACATCAGGTTCAAAATATCCGCTTGCAAATATTACCTTTACATGTGGATTAATCTCTTTAATTTTTTTGAACTCATCAATTCCCGTCAGAACAGGAAGTCCCATGTCTGTAACAACAAGTGCAATCTCATTTTTATGGGATTGATAAACACTAACCGCCTCAAGTCCATCATGTGCGCATAAAACATTGTACCCTTTAGATTCAAGCAAGAAACTCACCATTTGAATTAGCATTTCTTCATCTTCGACAAGAAGAATTGTTTCTGTACCGCCGATTTCAAATGATTCGAACGGTTGTTGATCATCCGCGGTCTGTTTATTGACAGTCTGGACAGGAAAATAGAGCCAGAACGTCGTGCCATGATCTAATTCACTCTTTAAATTTATAAAACCATGGTGTGCTTGCACAACTCCGTAGACAACGGACAAACCGAGTCCAGTCCCTTTTCCTTTTTCCTTGGTTGTAAAGAACGGATCGAAAACTTTTTGGCATGTTGCCTCATCCATTCCTGTGCCTGTATCGGTCACACTTATACAAACATACTCTTCCTCACCGGCATTTGGAAATTTCTCATGCATTTGTTCTTTGGTTTGTTTCTCCATTATGATAGAGATCAAGCCGCCATGCGGCATAGCATCCCGTGCATTGATGCATAGATTCAATATCGCTTGATGGACTTGCGTACGATCGGCAAATATAAGCGGAATATTATTTTCTATTTTCTCCGAGAATGTAATAGTCTTAGGAAATGTTTGATCAAGCATTGAGAGAAGTTCATGGATCAGTTCAGAAATATTAATTAGTTCAAATATAATATCTGTTTTCCGGGCAAATGTTAAAATCTGGCGAACAAGAGCAGCTCCTCGCCGTACTGCTTGATCGATCGCTGTAATACTTGCAGAGAATTTATCTGGCGTCAGCTTGTTTGTATCGAGAAGAGAAGAGTACGCCAAAATGATTCCGAGTATGTTATTAAAGTCATGTGCAATGCCGCCGGCAAGTGTTCCGATACTTTGTATCTTCTGTGTTTGAACAAGCTGATTTTGCAGTTTTTTTTGCTCGGAAATATCGCGTGCAACAATTTGCATAGATGACTTTTCTTTATAGACAATCGGGATTGCGGCAACTTCTACGTCTACTACGGATCCATCAAGCCGGATGAATTTTTCTTCTGTCAGCGGAAACGCATAGTTTTCTTTCATTACAGCAATTATCTGCTGATGGATAGAATCCCGATAATCCGGATGTATGATATCCAAGAATGATTTTCCAATTAATTCCGAAGCGCTATTTGCACCTAAGAGAGTGATGGTAGCAGGATTAACATATACGATTTTCCCTTCACTGTGTACTACAATTGCATCTGGAGAAAATTCTACCAGGCGTCTGTAGCGTTCTTCACTTTCTTTCATTCCGTTTTCTGCTTTTTTTCGCTCGGTAATATCACGATCTATACCGAGCACCATTTCATGCCCTACCAGAGTGACAATTGATGTAGTGACCTCAATGGGGAAAATGTGCCCATCCTTACGACGGTGAAAAGTTTCCACATGGACAGTGCCATTTTTTTGAAGGTTTTCAAGATAAGCTGCGCGTTCTTCCGGTGTTCCTACCGTTATATTGAGCACATCAATGGAATGACCAACTAATTCCTCGCGTGTATACCCATTCATTTTACATGTTGCTTCGTTGCAGTCTACGATTGGCCATGAGACGTTTGAATTATTAGGATCGATTAATACGATGGAATCAGGCGAAACATTGAATAAATCATGAAACATCTGCCGACTTTCCTGTAACGCTTCTTCGGCCCGCTTGCGTTCCGTAATATCACGATCGATACCAAGTACAAACTCACGTCCTCCCAAAGTAATTATTGTATTAGAAATTTCGATCGGGAATATATGTCCGTCTTTATGGCAGTGATAATTTTCTGTGTAGATAGTACCTTTTTGCCGAAGATTCTCAAGAAAGACGATGCGTTCTTCTCGGGTTCCTTTAACCGAACTGAACACATCTATAGAATTTCCGACCAATTCCTCATGTGTATATCCATTCATCTTACATGCCGCATCATTGCAGTCGATGATTGGCCATGATGTATGGGAGTCATTAGGATCAATTAAAATAATTGCGTCAGGAGAGGTATTAAATAGACCCTGGAACATCTGCATGCTGTCATGTAATTGTTCTTCCACTCGTTTGCGTTCCGTGATATCTGTATTGAAGCCATGCCATATTATACTGCCATCTTTTTGTTTCTCTGGTATAGATTGACCAAACATCCATCGAATTTGCCGGCCTGGTATTTGCACTCTATATTCACATTGCCAAGGAGTTAATTGATCAGCTGACTTTTTAATGGAATCAATTACAATATTTAAATCCTCAGGTAATATTGTCTTTGTTATTGGATTAAAATCATCTAGCACATCTTGCGGTGAACAACCAAAAATATCTTTGATGCGTTCACTTGTATAGGGTACACAAAAAGTTCCATCGGGCTTTTGCATAAATTGAAAAATCATTCCAGGTACTTGAGAAGCAAGTTTTCTAAATTGAATATCACTTTTCCGCACTTCTTCTTCCGCCCGTTTGCGTTCCGTAATATCTTTGGAAATACCAAAAGTCCCGATAATTTTTCCTTCCCTATCTCTCAGGGGCATTTTTGTTGTGCTCACCCATGTCTCTCTTCCGTCAGTCCAAGTTTCTTTCTCTTCAAATCCTATCAATGATTGACCGGTTTTTATAATCTTCTGTTCATCATTAAAAGCTGATTGAGCATGCTGAGCAGTAAAAAAGTCGAAATCAGTTTTGCCTACAACATCTGCCGGATCGCTTAATCCAAATATTACTGCTTGAGATTTATTCACTCTAATAAAACGACTTTCTATATCCTTAAAATAAATGTGATCCGGAACATTATCCAGCAGCATATTCGTTAGATACCGTTCATTTATTAATTCTTCTTTTGCTTTTCTATATTCTGTAACGTCTCTGAAAATACCAAGTAGATAATCATTCCTGTCAATATTAATAATTAAAGAATTTATATCAGCATAAAACGTAGTTCCGTCTTTTTTCAAAACAGGAATATCATAAGCTGTTAATATTTCTTTCCTCAATTGTTTTTCAAACTGACCGGCGACATAGGGCAAGGATTCTTTCGGATGAATATCGGATATACTTAATTTCAGAAGTTCCTCTTCCCTATAACCCAGCATTTCGCATATTTTATTATTAGCAATTGAAAACCTTCGGTCGCTGACACGGGCTAATAGAATTCCATCTGATGCAGAATCAAATATTGATCTGAACTTTAACTCTGCTTCTTTAAGCGCTTCCTCATTCTGTTTGCGTTCCGTGATATCATGAACAGTTCCGATTAATTTTGTACACCTGTTTTTCGCATCGAAAATCGGGGCAACAGATACTTCGCCAATCTTTTTACCTGTTGGATATTGAGAAACTTCCTCCCAGTGAACGCGCTGCCTGGTTCGAATTGCTTCTTTATATTTTTCAAAAACAAGAGCATGCGCCGATTTTGGAATAACATCTTGAGCGAGTCTACCGACAATTTGGTCTTCCGACAAACCGGTCACTGCCATAAATCTGTTGTTAACCGAGATGAATCTGAAATTATTATTTGGTTCTACAGCAATAGTGAAAATTACATCGCTGACATTATTATAAATCAGTGCGAGCCGCTCTTCTCTTTCCCTCAATGCTACTTCCGATTGCTTGCGTTCCCGCCGTATTTGTGCCTCTGCGAGTTCCCGCTCTACAATCGGTACAAGGCGTTCAAGTTTATCTTTTATAAGACAATCGTCCGCACCAAGTTTTATAAGTTCCACAGCAGCTTCTTCACCCACAGAATCAGATACAACTATAAATGGAATATCATATTTGGACTTTTGCAGAAGCGAAAGCGCGGTACGTGCACTAAATCGAGATAGTTTATAATCTGAAATAACTAAATCCCATGTCTGCTTTTCCAAAGCTGTTTTCATTTCTTTTGCATTTTTGACTCGCTCATGTGGAACGGAATATCCGGCTTTTTTAATCTGGCGGATAATCAAATCCACATCACTTTCGAAATCTTCGATAAATAGAACTCGCAATGGAACTTTCATTTTAACCTCTTTGATATTCTAACACTTCGTCCGGCTTGCTCAGTAACTTTCAATGTATGAATCCCGAACGCACAGAAAAACGATGTATCT
Organism: Ignavibacteriota bacterium; assembly: GCA_963833465.1. Lineage (GTDB taxonomy): Bacteria > Bacteroidota > Ignavibacteria > UBA10030 > UBA10030 > Fen-1298. The sequence continues at coordinate 158,199 of CAWHXW010000004.1, forward strand.
TCAAGTTTAAACTACTTTTCATTGTATAGATACCTTCTGATATTTTTCTATTCCTTTTTATATTTTACAAATTCGGGATAAAGTTTTTTCATACAATCCGGACAAATACCATGCGTAAATTTTGCATCGCTGTGTTTTTGAATATAAGCCTCGACTTGCTGCCAATAACCATTATCATCGCGAATCTTTTTGCAAGTTGCACAGATAGGTATCAATCCGCTTAGTGTTTTTACATCTGCAAGTGCTTCTTGCAATTCATTGATAAGTTTTTCGCGTTCCGCTTCATTCTGCTTCCGCTGAGTAATATCTTCTTTAACTGCGAGGAAATTAATAATGACTCCTTGCGCGTTTGTGATTGGAGAAATAACGGCAGACTCCCAATACAATTCGCCATTTTTCTTTTTATTATGAAATTCACCAAGCCATTCTTTGCCGGTAGTAATCATTTCCCATAATTGTTTATATTCCTCAGACGATTTTTCACCAGATTTGAGAATTCGCGGATTTTGACCTACAGCTTCTTCGAGAGAATATCCCGTAAGCTGGATAAATTTTGGATTAACATATTCTATTGCACCTGTTGTATCTGTAATGACAATAGAAGCAGGGCTTTGTTCGACAGCGCGCGACAGCTTAAGCAATTCTCTTTCTGCATGTCTGCGCTCAGAGATTTGCCATACGTTATCCATTAAAAGTGTAAGCTGCCGGACATCAGCATCTATATAATCTGTTTCTTTATTTGCAACCGCCACAACTGCTACAATCCGGCCATCACTAAAGACAGGAATTGTCAAGTATTTTAAAAGCTGTGCATGCCCTTCAGGGTAACCTTTTTTCAATGGATTTGGTGCAGGAAAATCATTAACTACGATTGGCTTTTTTTGCCGTACTGCTTCTCCCCAGATACCTGTTTTTTCCAATTGATATATAGTCTGCGGTTCGATAATTGTACATTCATTCATTACCTCTTTTGACCAAGTATTAAGTTTGAACTCTTGTTTTTTATCGTCATAGAAATAAATATATCCAATTTTACTTTCGGTTAATGCAATCGCTTCATCTAAGGCAAAATCTAATAGTTCTTGTTTCGATTCCGTCCTGTATTGTGAAATTTTAAGAAGACTTTCAAGGCGTGCCTCATTCATCCTAATCGTTTCTTCCGCCTGTTTACGGTCAGTGATATCGCGTATATTGCATTGAACGACCTTCTTATGATCAACCAAATAAACATTACTTACAAATTCGACATTTTTAAGTTTTCCACTTTTTGTTTCCAACGGCATATTTTCAAAACGGATAAATTCCTTTTTTTGCAATTCTATGAAAGCATTTTTAGAGGTGTCAATGTTCTTAAAATTACCAATCTCCCAAAGTTCTTTCCCTAATAATTCTTCGTGAGAATATCCGAGCATTTCAATTAAAAACGGATTCATATCAACTATCTTTCCGGTGTCGGCATCGAGAATCAGTATGCCGTCCTTCGCAGATTCAAAAAGCCGGCGATAGCGTGTTTCAGAAAATTGTAATTCTTCTTCGGCATGACTGCGCTCGAGATCAAAACGATTCAAAGAGCGAGCCACCTTCCATATCAGCAATATGAAAAGAATGATATAAACAACTGCGACCATTAATACACCAAATGAAGAACCAAAAAATTCATGTCGTTCACCTTCCAGGCGAAGCCATCCAATAAGAATAGGTATAACAATTGCAGCAGGTAGAAGCCGGCGTAATAAAAATCCAGAAAAATCATTCCCGCTTATTGCAATCATTATGCCGTGATCAGGAATGGCGCATATTACAGCTGTACTTAGAATCAACAATATAAACGCAGTATGCAGTGCCATTTTTGTGAAGTTAACATATCCGTAAAATTCATTAATATTATAGAAATACCCGATCAGAGCAGTGATTGTGACAAGAGCTGCTATTGCACTGAGAAGTTGAGATAGAACAATTATTGTAATCGATCTTGAACGCATGAGCAGAAGTGCTGTACCAAGACAAGAAAAACAAAAAGCAGTATTGATAGCCATTCGACCCGGGAAATATGTTCCAACAGTTCCGATTGGTTCAGTAAAAAGCAGTTGATCTATACCAAAATTCCAGCTACCAATATATTCTATTAAAGAAAGCAGACCAATTGCCGTAACGAGCGCGGCACAGAATGAAAATATCAATTCATGAAATAAAGTTTTCCGGTGATAGTGAATAAACCATAATGACATGCCTGCAAGCATAATTGCAATTGCTGTGTTGGCTTTCATCGAAACAAACGATGGCTGAAGACTTTTTAACGACATAATGTTAAATATCCAACCTATTAAGACGATAAATCCTATCGCAAATGCGAGAACTCCAGAAATTCTTGAGTACGCTTTAAAATTGGATATCATTTTGATGTTTGATTTATATAAAGATTTGGTAGTCGTTGTGATTTTCATAACATTTATATTCCACATTGTGTTACAAAATTTATTAGACTAAGCTAAATATTTTCAAATATGGAAGCAATTTTATTTATTCTTATTGTCGTTACTTTAAAAATTTGATGTGGTTTCAGGTCAGAGGGACTCCTATGAAGAATTACATTCTTAAATCCCCGCAAGCAAGCAATACAACATCAGAACGAAAGTCTTACAGCATTGTTAATAATATAATCCTTGTTACTCAGAATCATTAGACTTTATTGGACCAAATTCAGGATACAATTTAGTAAAGCAATCGGGGCAGACACCATGTGTAAATGTAGCATCAGTATGATTCTGAATATAACCTTCAACTTGCTGCCAGTATCCGTTATCATCCCTTATTTTCTTGCACACAGAGCATATTGGAAGCAGACCGCTCAATGTCTTAATCTGAGAAAGTGCCTCCTGAAGTTTATCCAATAATTTTTGTTTGTCTTCTTCCAACCATTTTTTATTTGTTATATCTCGTGAAACACCCATTACAGCAGTAACTTGACCGGTTTCATCACGCAGCGGCACTAACCAAGTACTCAGCCAAATCAGTCGATCTTCATGAACGGTTTTGCTTTCAATATAGTTTGATATCCCTGTTTCAAAAACATTTTGCAAAGAGCGTTTCTGCCCGCTTGATACTTCAGATGGAAACAATGATTCACGTTTTTTTCCAATAACCTCTTCAGGTCGTTTGTGAAATAATTCAGCGGCGGATGTATTTACATATTCCACGAGATCATCATGACTGATAATAAAAATCATGTCATGTGACGCTTCAGCTAATGTTCGGTACCGTTCTTCACTTTTACGAAGAGCTTCTTCTGAGTGCTTGCGCTCGGTGATATCTTTAATGGATCCGGTAATTGAAACAACGCGTTGTTCCAAATCGCTCCATTGGGATTTAGCTGTGACATAAACCCAACGTGATTTTCCATCTTTAGTATAAGTATGACATTCTATCTCGCCTGTTTGCTGGGATTTAACCATAAATTGAAGTAATTGCATCACCCTATCCAAATCATCGGGGTAAAATATGCTGGTCCACGTGTCAAGCTCTTTGATATCTTCTAATTTACGGCCAGTAATGGCAGAATAATTTCCAGAGATAAAATCCATCGTAACTTTTCCAGCAGCATCTATATTGAGTTTGTAAATATAATCTGAAGTTAATTCCGAAATCATTTTGTACTGCTCTTCACTTTTGCGCAATGCTTCTTCAGCTTGTTTGCGCTCGGTAATATCCTTAATGTAACCGCCGATACCATACATCCCATTATTTAAAGGAACCTTGAATTTGTGAAATTCGTATATCCGATCACCTACTAATTCTTCATTAATAGTTACATCATCTGAGTCAAAAACCTTTTTGTCGGATTCACACCATTGTTGCGCTGCTTTTTGAGGCATCAGATCAAAATCAGTTTTCCCTATGATTTCTGCTTCAGTTTTCCCGAAAAAGGCAGCGTTAGAACGGTTCACGAGAATGTATTTGAGTTGGTTATCTTTGAGAAACGCCATATCATCTGTGGAGTTAATAAATACTCGATATCTTTCTTCACTTTCCTGTAACTTTTTTTCTGCTTGCTGCCGCTCTTGCCGTATCTTTGCTTCGTCAAGCTCGCGTTTCACAGTCGGAACTAACCGTGCTAAATTGCTTTTCGTTAAATAGTCGTGCGCGCCGGCTTTCATTAGCTCCACAGCAGTTTCTTCGCCAATTGTACCAGAGACAACAATAAAGGGAATATCCAAACCTGTCTTTTTTAAAAGGGTCAAAGCATCAGATGCATTAAATTGCGGTAATTTGTAATCTGCAATTATTATATCCCATGCAAGCATATCTAATGCAGTTTTCATTTCATCAGCAGTTTCGACCCGATCGCTATGAATTGCATAATCTGCTTTCCTTAGCTGGTGCAATAGCAGATTGGCATCGTTTTCAGAGTCTTCGATAACTAAAACATGTAGCGGTGTATCCATATATCCTCTTTTTCTGTCTTATATTCTTTGCATTGTATCATTAACCTTTCGATACAAAGTTGATATATTTGCTAATTTTACTTTTGATAGCGTTTTTTATATCTTGGCAATAAAATATAATCTGATGCATCTTGACTATCATCATTCGCGATGAGGTTGTTTTTGATATTTTCTTTTATAAATACCTGTTTAGCCAGATTAATAGTTATAAGTTCATTTTCATTAAGAAGTTTACCTTTAATATTTACACTTCAAGTGTGAAATAAAATGTTGCACCTTCATTTACACGGGCATCCGCCCAAACACGCCCGCTGTGACGATGAATAATACGTTGTACAGTTGCAAGGCCGATTCCAGTTCCTGGAAATTCTGAAACTTTATGCATTCGCCAAAAAGCTCCAAACAAATTCTGTGCATACTGTATATTAAAACCAACGCCGTTATCCCGTATAAAAAAAACTGGCTTACCATTAACCTCCGTCTTGCCAAATTCAATTCGTGCTAATTCACGCGGGCCAGTAAATTTACATGCATTATCGAAAAGATTCGTCAATACAATATCAAGCAATCGCGTATCGCCCAAGGCAGATAATCCCGGCTGTATAATAAAATCAATTTTGCGATCAGCATTTCTTTTTTGCATTCGGGTAATAATAGAATTCGCCAGCGCCGTAAGATCAACAGCTATTGGTTCCATTTCAGCGCGAGCTACCTGCGATAGTTTGAAAAGATCATCAATGATTTGTTCCATGCGCTGAGTCTCAGCGCGTATTCTGTCCAAATCTTGAAGCGCCTGTTCGGTCGATTGCTTATTAAAATCTTCCTGCAGCGCTGTACTCCATCCATCTATTCCATGCAAAGGAGCGCGCAGATCATGAGATACAGAATAAGCAAATGATTCAAGTTCCTTATTCGCAATTTCAAGTTGAGCAGTGCGGTCTTTCACTCGTTGTTCAAGTTCTTCGTTCAATTGTCGTATTTTTTCTTCTGCTTTTTTACGCTCAGTTATGTCGCGTGCTATAACCTGAACTGCGTTCATTCCCTTGAATGTAATTGGAATGGATACGACTTCCACATCGATGACCGCTCCATCCAAGCACAAAAATTTTTCCTCTGTGATGGGTTGCGCCATGCCTTGTTCCATCGCCGCAATTACACGCTCACGTACTGACTCTTTATAATCGGGATGAATAATATCGAGAACAGATTTGCCAATTAATTCCGATTCGTCGTGTGCGTGGATAATGCTGACCGCAGCTGGATTCACATAAACGAATCTTCCGTTGATGTATACTGCAATAGCATCAGGAGAAACTTCAACGAGACACCGATAACGTTCTTCACTTTCCCTGAGTTCTTTTTCTGCCCGTTTGCGATCAGTTATATCCTCTACTGTTCCTTCATAATATTGAATGGTACCGCTATCTCCATAAATAGCTTTCGCATTTTCAGAAACGAGAATTACAGAGTTATCACTTTTGATCCATTCATTTTCTAATCCTTTGATCTCACCATTGTGAGCAATTTTTTCTTTGAAGCGATTACGCGGAGTACTAGGCGCAAAACCTTCCTGTTCTAAGTTATGTGCGGCTAATTCTTCGAACGATGCATAACCAAGCATATGAATTAAAGCAGGATTGGCAGACAGGATTTGTCCATCCGGTGTTGTACGATAAATTCCAATTTGAGCATTCTCAAAGATTGTTCTAAATCGCTCCTCGCTCCTGCGCAGCGCGTCTTCCGCTTGCTTGCGCTCTGTAATATCTAAAAGTGATGCCACACTCCTTTTTGTTCCCGGAATGATTTCAATCGTAAGATAGATGTCATGTATTTTCTTTAATCTATCAACAAATCGAAATTCATAATGATTCAATGCAGTTTCAGGGTTCTTCTGCCGCAATTGATGCTGTGAAAGCATTTGTTCCAAGTCCTCTTGTACTACAAACTCCGCCCATTTCTTTTTCCCTTCAATTTCCTGCTTAGAATATCCTGAAAGGTATTCAAATTCTTTGCTAGCAAGACTGATAATAGTATTTTCTTCAATGAGAATGCTAGCAGTTCCCGTGTTTTCAAAAATGGTTTTATAAATTTCCTCGCTCTCGATTAGCGCTTCCTTTACAAGTCTCCGCTCTGAGATATCACGTCCTATAGATTGATAGAATTTGTTTCCATCGATTTCTATCACACGTACACTTAATTCGATCGGAAATGTTGAGCCATCTTTCCGTTGGTGGATAGTTTCATAAGTTGCAGTTTTCACTTCATCAAGCGATTTAATTCTATCTTCTAATTGTGAAGCAGTCTGCGAAGTGCGAAGTCGTGCAATATTTAAACCGATCAGTTCATTCTTATTATATCCATAACTTTCCACTGCTCGTTCGTTTGCCTCGATGATGTTAATATCCTTGTCTGCAAGAAGTACTATGTCGTTCGTGTACTTGAAAAAATAATCAAAATGTAAAATGAGCGCTTGACGCCCTGGTTTTGCCTTATATTTTTCTTTATAATATTTTATATGCAAACGCCGCCACAAAAAACCAATTGATGAAACAATGACAAAGATTATTAATATTACAACCAGCATCACTAACGTCATTTGTCGATGAAAAGGCGAATAAATTTCTTCCTGATCGATCTTCGTAATTAAAAACCATGTAGAATTAGGTATTTTTTTGAATGATGCAAAAACAGGAATATTTTGATAGTCAATTCCTTCGATCGTACCTTCAATGCCTCGTGAAGCTGTCACCGCCGGTAACTGTTGGAGATGAATCGGCAAATGTAATGTCAAAGCTGTATTTTTATAATGATGCAGGTTGTTAACAAAAAAGATGCTGTCACCTTCGCTGTGAAATAAAAGCGTTTCTGCCGTCCGGCTTGGTGCATGCCACGATTGGACTAGAGGAAATAGAATTTTGTTTAAATCAATTCGCAGCATCAATACACCTGCCAGAATGCTGTCTTGTTTATCAAGACGTACGAGCGGTACAACCATATCCAAAAAAATTATTGGCGGTGCTTCTTCACTATGGATTTCAGAGAACATGACTTTATGATGAAGAATTACATCCGAGACAAGTCTGCGTTCAGCTAACCCTAAAGAATCTCTTTCTTGTACAGCTGCAAGCTTAATGATGCCGTTTAAATCACACAGAAAAACGTTACTATAATCTAGTGAAGTCTTTACCGATTTCATCCATGCAACAAGGTCTGATCTGGTTTGTTTTTCATCTGGTTTTTTAAAAAAGGATTCGATTTGGCGAATGATAAATGAATTTTCGCTGATAAATTTGCCTTCATCGGCACGTTCATTCCGCCATTGAACAATTTGACTTACTTTTAACTCTGCGACTGCCGTAAGTTCATTCTTTGCTTCATTGATAATGTTATTCTTTTGGAACTGATAATAATAATACCCAATTATAAAAATGCACACGATTAGGAAAAAAGGAACAGAAATTAATGTCCACGTAATTGATCGGAGGCTAAGATTGGATTTCATAACAACTGCTTTCCTTTTAACCCGTTTAGCTGATGATAAAAGGTTTTATCGAAAAGTAGAAGCAGTAACCGTAATCATCAACTTATCATGCTTTTACAAAACCTTGTTATTTGTTGAAATCTATTATTTTAATTAACTAATTCTTCTATACAAGACCCTGGTTTTTTTATAAAGCAATATATAAATTTGCAATTGCAAAATAAAGCTAATAGAAATCCAATCTGAAAGTAACTTTCGTTGTATCGCTATTCTGTTTTTATTTACTTTGATGCCATTCTTTATTTTCTGATGCAAACATTGAATATTTTCAGATTTCAACGGTTTATTATCGCTGCATTCACAAAAATTATAAACAAGACTGATAAAAAGTCGGGGCACTGATTACTTAAGATTAAACATTACATTGAAACTATTTACTTCCCCTTAACTACTTTTATATATGCGCTACTCTATTTCTTCCATTGCGCTGGGCATCATAAAGTGCTTCTTTGACGGAGATTAACAGTTCCTTTTCTGAAACAGCATTCTTGGGAAAAGCTGCGGCGCCAATACTAACAGTTGTGCGTATTTCCTGTTGAGAGTATTCAGTTTCATTAATCGTTTTGCACAGATCTTCAGCAAACGCAGTACCTTCTTCAAGCGATGTATTTTCGCGCAAAATAATGATCTCGTCGAAACCATAACGGCTGGCTGCATCCATGGGACGAAGGCGCGATTTGACAAGACCCGCTATTTCTTTCAGCACCTTCTTCGATGCCTCATATCCATATGTTCCGCCTATTTGCTTGTAGTTATCAATATCCAAAATGAAAAGAGTTAAACTCTCATTAGTTTCTTTAGCGCGAATGATACTAGTATTAAGCCGCTCAAGAAAAGGTGCGTATTTTTCTAACTCCGTTTCATGATCAATCTTATCTAAGCGGAGATTATTTTCATATAAATAGGATTTATTCAATGCAATACTTATTAGATCAGCAAAACTTTGGAGTATCTGCAAATCGTTTTTGGTGAACACATCCGGCTCGCGTGCATCGGCATACAGATAACCAAGTGTCCGAAGTTCTGCTGAGACTTGCAAGCACACAGCCGAGCGAAATGGATGTTCTAATTGTACCTCAGCAGCAAGCTGTGCTTCTTTTTCTCCATCTGCAATTAATATTGGCTTGCCGGTCGAAAGCATTTTAGCAATTGCACCAGTGCCAAGCGGGTGCCGGAATTCTTTTGCGTATCGGTAAGATAAATTATAATTTGTAGAAACTTGTAAATATTCGGTTGCAGGATTGATTATAATTACTGCGCAAGTTTGACAGCTAAAGATGCGAACAATTCGATCCACAATCAGCGAAAGCACTCGCTCGGGTTCGTGTGTAAAATTAAGAATACTCAGAACTTCAGAGAAGAAGTGCAAGCATTCTTCAGGTCTTATATGAGACATAAGCCACCTCCTTGCAGGATGAGCTGGATCAAACCGAAAAATACTTAATAAATAACAGAAATCTCAAATTTCAACTTTTAAAAAAACCAAAAGCAAATTGTTTCGGGCTAATATTTTATATCACTGGAATCTATTTGCACTTTATGATTTGAAATTTACCAACTATCCCTTATGTCGTCAAAAGATATATATATTATATGTTTATTCTTATAATTTTTGTTTTTCTCTTTTTTTTACTTGTTCATTAGTATTTCAATTTCTTTTATTGTCCGAGGGGCTGTTTCTGAAAGAATCTTGTATCCACTTTCTGTCACAAGAATGTCATCTTCTATTCGTATTCCAATTCCCCAATATTTTTTGTCACAGTTACTGCTATCAGGAAAATATAATCCAGGTTCCATCGTAATAACCATTCCAGGTATAAGATTATTGGTCGAACCGACATCGTGTACATCCAATCCTACAAAATGGCTGATGCTATGAGGACAGAATTTTTTGGCATCACTTTTATCTTGAATAATTCCAAGCGTCACTAATCCTTCACCGAGAACATTCATTGCCTTTTTCCCCGGCACATTCAACGGAATATTTGGCATAACTTCTTTGATTGCGGAATTTTGTGCATTCAGAACAATTTCATAGATTTCCTTTTGTGTTGGCAAGAATATTCCATTCACCGGAATTGTCCGTGTTACATCCGCAGAGTAACCATGGTATTCAGCGCCGATATCCATTACTACTAAATCTCCATTGTTCATTTGCCGGCGATTTGCTTCATAATGAAAACTTAACGCATTAATTCCAGAACCGACAATTGAAGGAAAGCCATAGAATTCGCATCCATTCTTTATGAAGCAATATTCGATGACGGCTTGAAGTTCGTACTCGAACATCCCCGGTCTACAGCTTCTCATCGCTTCCATACACCCGGACACAGTTGCATCTATCGCTTTTTGCATTAACACTAACTCTGCTGAAGATTTTACAGAGCGCAAATCGTTTACTAACAATCCTGAATTTTTTATGGAAAGGTTCTGATATTTTTCTCCCAAACTTTTTCTCACCTCACGTGCAGACGCAAACATTGTATTTGAGATTGGATCGAAAAGAATATCAGGTAATGACGGAGTGTAATAAAGAGTATTTATTAATTTAAGAATTTTCGGTAATATTTCTTTAAGCATTTCGGCTTTCAGAACAATACTTGAAGTCCCTTCATCGTTAAAACCAAGAACATGTCTCGCCCCCTCTAAACCAATGTTATTACCGCTCCAGCTTTTTGTATATTCATTGACAAAAAGTATTTCCTTTGCAATCGTGACACTGTCTATGTGTATTCCATTCGGTGCAAGAATCAGAGTACTATTCGGTTCGTTGCAGCCGGTCAAATATAAAAAATTATCATTTTGCCGATATTTGTAATTTACATCTCCATTTCGTCTGATGTTATCGTTTGCACAGAAAACAGCAATAGAACCAGAATCCATTTTTGCAATTACATCTGTACGGCGTTTCCGATACTCCTGCGGTTTAATGCCGTCTGTATCGAATATGCCGTAATGCGAAAACGGCGCATTGGTAAATGTTTGACTTGAGGCATCTGAAATATTCAAAATAATGAGAAGAATAGAGAGGGAAACAAATTGTTTCATATCATCTCACCATTTAAAGGAAATAAATATTCTGGCATCAGCAAGAATGACAACGTCTGCCGATGCCAGTTGATTAAAATATATATATTATTTTATCAAGGATGTTTTCATTGTTGTAATGATCGACATTGTTGAAGCGCCTGTTTGAGATCCTGTGGCAGTTGTTGTCATTTCAGTTTCATTGGATTGTTCTGAATAAACGAACACGCCTTCGGCAGGAGCAATATATGCTGCACCATTTATCTTCGCTGTTCCATCTACCGTTACATCAACTCCTTGCTGATTTCCGCTTCCCTCAATTGCGTTTGTTCCATTGATCGTGATCTTCCAGCAATTTAACTCATTTTTCCTTTCAGTCCCTACAATTTTGAATTCAAGATTCTGTTTCACTATCATTTTCATTCCACCTTTGGAAATTGTATCAGGATTATTATTCTTCCATGAAATATTCAGATCCAATTCTTTCTCGGGAAGTTCGAGCATTATTTGCTTAAATAAATCCAACGGAGTCAAACTTGCCATCATTTGTATGCGGGAAGGCGGAATAGAATCTATAGGCTCAACTGAAAGCGTTTTACCTACGTCTGTCATTACAACCTTGATTCGTTTTCCTAAATATTCTTTCATAACTATTGTGCTGTCGTTAAATCCCATCATCGGCATATTTAATTTGATGTTAAACTTCTCAAATTTGACAGTCAATGTCATCACATCTTTATTCGCGCTAACAAGCAAGATTGTATAGTCGAAATCGGCACCTGAAGTCATGGCAAATTCCTGTCCCATCGACTGGCCGGATATCTTACTTTCAACAATTGTAGAATATTTATACGATTTTCCATTCTCAAATTTGTAATGAAGTTTTTGCCCTGCATTACTGATCTGGCAAAGTGAAAGAATGAAAATTGCAATAAGAATTGAACAAATTGTCCTCGAACGCATAAATACCCTCCTTGTGAAAAGATAGATAATGACTATAATAAACGCCAAAATCTTTCCAAAATAAAACTGGCAAGAATCCATGGCGATCAAAAAATTAATTCTTGAAATCATGTTAGGAATATTTTATACAGTCCGCAAGTACATCGACAAAAATGGAATATTTTTAATTGTATCTTTTTCTTCTTATTTTTAAAACGTAAAAATAATCGAAGGTCAAATCATGTTTTCGCAAAACGGCGACAGAATAGATCAGAAACACTTCACTTTACAATATGTCATAGAAAAAAGCTGCCAAAAGAACTCATCACGTATAGCGCTTTCATATACAGATGAAGAACCAATAAGTTATTCTGATTTAAAAAAACAGATTGATCATTTATCTGGTTTTCTTAAAAATCAAGGTGTTGCATACGGTGATCGTGTGGCAATCCTGGGTGAGAATAGTCCGCAATGGGGTATATCATATTTCGCAATTACGACGATGGGTGCTATAGCAGTACCGATTTTGCCTGATTTTAATACTTCTGAAATCCATCATATACTTAGACATTCCGGCTGCAAAGTCATTTTCATATCCGAGCGTTACTATTATAAAATTGAAGATTTGGATTTTACAGAATTCAACAGCGTCATTTTAATGAATGACTTTTCAATCATTAACCCCACAATGTCGAAAGCAACTTTGCGCCAGTTAATGTCAGAAGGAAGCAAAGAACTGCACAAAATTAAAAACCTTGTTTTGAGTTTGGCTGGATTTATTCCAAAAGAAATTAAAGAAGACGACATCGCATCTATTATTTATACATCAGGAACTACAGGCCATTCAAAAGGTGTAATGCTCACACATAAAAATATTGTTTGGAATGCATTTGCAGCATCGAAAATACCGGATTTTAATGAGAACGACCGCATGCTGTCTATCCTTCCATTGGCTCACGTGTACGAATGTACACTCGGTTTAGTGATTCCAATTATGTGCGGTTCATCAGTTTATTATATAAAGAAACCACCCACTGCTGCAGTTTTACTTCCGGCATTGGAGAAGGTCAAACCGACAGCTATGTTAACTGTGCCATTGATCATTGAAAAGATGTACAAGACTCGCATTATACCTGAAATAAAGCAACGATTTCTTATTCGGCTTATTTATAAATTTCCAGTTCTTCGCAAACGAATCCATAAAATTGCCGGGAATAAACTTAAAGAAACATTCGGCGGCGCAATGAGATTTTTTGGGATTGGCGGGGCATCTCTTATTCCTGAAGTGGAACGTTTTCTTCGCGAAGCTGAATTTCCATATGCTATCGGTTACGGACTGACAGAAACATCTCCACTCATTGCCGGTGCAAACGCAGAAAATACTCGATATAGATCTACGGGGCCAATTTTACCAGGGCTAGAAGTAAAAATTGAAAGTCAGGATTTAAAAACTGGTATTGGGGAAATTGTTGTACGTGGACCCACAATTATGAAAGGATACTATCGCGATCCTGACTTAACTGCGAAAGTTCTTTCATCAGACGGCTGGTTCCATACAGGCGATCTTGGCAGTTTCGATAAAGATGGCTATCTGTATATTAATGGCCGTTTGAAAAATGTCATTCTTGGATCGAGCGGTGAGAATATTTATCCTGAAGTAATTGAGTCTATCATCAACCGATCAGATATCGTCCTCGAATCACTCGTTTATCAAGATGAAGGACAGCTCGCAGCACGTGTTTATCTCGATTATGAAAAACTTGATGTCGAATTCTCTGAACTTGGTTTAACAGAATCACAAGCGCGTGAAAAAATCTTGCAATTTTGTGAAAATATTAAAAATCAAGTGAATGAGCAAGTATCATCCTTTTCACGTCTCGCTCGCGTTGACGAACAAACAGAACCATTTGAAAAAACTCCAACGCAAAAAATTAAACGCTATCTATACACAAGATGAACAAATTTTCTCTGTGCCCTTATTCCAATTGAAACATATTTAGTTCTATTCTCTATTGGGTGCAATACCCCGATCCCGATACATCGGGACGTCGTCATTCCCGCGAAAGCGGGAATCCAGAACATGAGACTCCCGTGTACGCGGGAGTGACAAAATACCTCGCTGCTTGCGGCGAGGATATTTATTCTTAATAAAGAAATCAATTTATTCGCATCCGAAACAACTTAAATTAATTTTTTAAAAACTCTTGACAATTAAATATTCATGGTATATCTTGTGGTGTGCAGTCTCCCCGACTGCACATAGTTAGCCTCCCTATACCCCGGCGTCTGGTAGTGCGTCGGGGTATTTTTTTTAATTCCGTCGGAAATTATTTTTTAAAGAAAAAAAGTGGGCTGCTATTTCATCCTGCTTCGCATTAAAATAATCCTTCGATAGATAAATAACGCTCGCCAGTGTCATAGTTGAAAGTTAATATTCTATCATTTTTTTGAAGTTCAGGAATCTTTTTTGCAACAGCAGCAAGTGACGCACCGGTAGAAATACCAACGAGGATGCCTTCCTCGCGTGCGCATCTTTGCGCATATTCAAATGCTTCCTCTTTTGTAATCTGAATAACACCGTCAAGTATTTCCGTGTGGAGGTTCTTAGGAATAAATCCAGCTCCAATACCTTGAAGCGGATGAGTGCCCGGCTGTCCGCCGCTGATTACAGGAGAAAGTGCCGGTTCAACGGCAAATACTTTAAGTCGATTTAATTTTTTCTTGAGAACTTCCGCCACACCAGTAATATGACCGCCGGTGCCGACACCTGAAACAAGAACGTCAATTCCTTCTGGAAAATCTCTAAGTATTTCTTCAGCTGTAGTCTTCCTGTGGATTTCAATATTCGATGCATTCTCAAATTGCTGAGGGATCCATGCATTTTTTATCGACGATGCGAGTTCGTTGGCACGCTCTATTGCGCCTTTCATTCCTTTTTCTCTAGGAGTCAAATCAATTTGAGCGCCATAGGCAGTCATTAACTTTCTACGTTCGATAGACATGGATTCCGGCATTACAAGAATGATTTTGTACTGTTTTACTGCGGCAACCATTGCCAGCCCGATTCCTGTGTTTCCAGAGGTCGGTTCGATGATAATCGTATCAGGTTTCAATTTTCCACGGCGTTCTGCATCTTCAATCATTGATAATGCAATTCGATCTTTAATGCTTCCACCAGGATTTGTTCGTTCTAATTTTATCCACACATCAAAGCTGCCGAATAATCTATTGATATGCACAATTGGCGTATTGCCAATTATTTCCAAAACAGATTTTGCCTTCATATTTATTTCCTTTAATAATTAAATACTGAAATCGATTTGAGCGCCCGTCACTTCTTTCGGACGCACAGTGATTTTACTTTCTTGATATACAGATGAAAACGGCGGCACGCTCGCGGTAAGCCATACATTTCCCCCGATTACACTATTACAACCGACAATAGTATCGCCGCCAAGAATGATTGCTTGCGCATAGATAACAACATTATCTTCAATAGTCGGATGTCGTTTTGATTTTGCAAATTTTTTTTCCACACTAAGTGCTCCTAGCGTTACGCCTTGATACATTTTAACGTTATTACCAATAATTGATGATTCACCGATAACAATTCCCGTCCCATGATCAATTGCAAATGATGAGCCGATTTGTGCTCCCGGGTGAATATCTATACCAGTCATCTGATGTGCGTATTCAGTGATCAATCGTGGAAAAATTGGAACATGCATCTGGTAAAATTCGTGGGCAAGGCGATAATATGCTATGGCTGTGAAACCTGGATATGCCAGGATGACTTCATCGATACTTTCTGCAGCCGGATCGCCGCTCGTGATTGCTTCAGCATCAAGCCAAAGCTTATCGTGAATATCGGGAAGTTTATGCATAAACTGCATTGTTATTTCATCTAAGTTTATTGATGTATCTTTCAATATTGGAATAAGAAGGCGTTTTAAATCGCGTTCTAATAAAACAAGACGCAATTCTATTTCATCCACCGCAAAAAATTCTTCTTTGCAAAAGTGCGGAAAAAGAACGGCTATTAAATTTTCAACAAAATCTTGTGTCCCCTTCTTCATCTGAAAACCTAATGAATGATTATCACGATGTTCTTTTAGTGTTCTGGCAAATGCAGTATATTTAATTTTTGTACTCATTTTCTTCCCTTTTCAAATTAAAGTATGAATGTAATATTAATAATGTGTTTTATTTAACAATAGTTCCCATAACAAAAAAGCTCATCTCGAGAATCCGGATGAGCTTTTTCTAAAATAATATAATATCTAAATTATTCGAAGTAATTTGCTCTTCCGTTAATAAACAGGCAACAACAATTTCGCTCTAGGGAATTTTTAACTTCGTTCCATTTGAGATATATAAAAATCATCTGCATCTTGATCTTAGAATCCGTAAATTGAAAACAAATTTTTATTGTCTATTATTATCTAATTATAATATGCGCAAAGAAACGTTTTAATTCAAGTGCGCGTTTCATTTTGTTTTTTGTCTATACTTTTTTATAGTTCCTCGATCAACTTCTTTTTTGATTCCACCAATGCTCCATTACTTCTGTAATATCTGTTTTTGTACCGGTTTTTTTCCACTTATCAAAGAATTTAACATCTGTACTATGAGGCGACGGCTGAGGATAATCAATTTGCACTCGCTGCGGAATAGGAATAGCATCGCCGACAATAATTGCTTCACCCTGGCGCAAGAGCGGAACCACACTATCCAAGCCGCTGAACGAATCAGGAACAAGGCGACGTATATACGCTTGATCCGTCGGATTAAGGAGCCGTAAAATAACAAAATTGTTACATTGCGAAAGAATTGTTTCTGAAATATCCGACGGCCGTTGACTGACTATCATACAACTGACGCCGTACTTCCTTCCCTCTTTAGCAATACGCTCCACTGTGCGCCGTGCGGCTTTTGATCCATCTGTTGATGTCGAAAGATAATTATGCGCTTCTTCGAAGACAAGCAGTATCGGTAAATCATTGCGTTTAGGATTCCAAAAATTGAAATCGAAAGTTGCCCTGGCTATAAGAGCAGAAATAGTTTTTACAACATCAGAAGGAACACCGCTCATATCCCAAATCGTAATCCTCGCCTTGCTGGCAAGTCCAAAGAGTGTCATAAATAACGGTACGACTGATTCTGTTTCCACGCAAATATTTGGTTGGAACATGAACGCATAGCGCGGATCGTTCATTTTATTATCAAGATGAATCAGCAGACGCGAGAACTTTCCGAAGTAAGCACCTTCCTTCATCCCAACTGCACTAGTAACCTTTTCTGTATCCATAAAATGCAGTTTCGATCGAATTTCTTTTAAATCGTAAGCAACCGGCGTATCGATGGTAATAACATCTGCAATAGTCGGATTTTTAGCTTTCTTCGCAGCATAAATAAGATCTTGCAGAACCGCTCCCTGGATAGATGCATTTTCATCTGAAGGTTCAACAAACATTTCTAACATCTCTTCAGCATTCATCAGCCAATATGGAAGTTCCAGGGATGCAATCTCACAGTACTGACCCGTTTCAGGAAATGCTTGTCTATACTCATTGTGAAGATCGAGTAAAACAATGTGTGTATCAGAAAACTGAGCAACTTTCTGAAGAATTGATGCAACAGTGTACGATTTGCCTGAACCGCTGGAGCCAAGAACGGCAATATGTTTTCCAAAGAACTTATTTGGATCTAAGTACGCGCGCTCGTTTTCAAACAAAGAAAGCTGTCCGACAGAGAAATTGTATTGCTGATATGCAGCAAATATGGATTTAATGTCTTTGTCTTCCAGTAAATAAACAATCATATCCACTGTAGGCATCACAGAAACACCAGTCTCATATTTACCTTTCCGAATTGTTCCTACTAACGTCACCGACATCAAATACCGAATAAAACTCACTCCATCTTCCCTGGTTTCCTCCTTCTTGATACCTGAAACCATACCAATGATGTAGATAGCACCAATCGGAATAAGCACATAGGAGCCGATTTGACCGATGTAATAGATCCTGTCTCCTATCTTTTTTGTCATATTTGTAATTTCTCTATCAAGAAGAACAACGATCATTGCGTTGACAACTTCTTTTACAATCCCTAGTTGTTTTTGTTCCCACATATTTTTTTCCCGTTTGTTTAAACGTTCAAGAAGATTCGCACTTAATTTTCAGCAGGAGGATTCACCGGAAGTATGAAACGAATTACCGTCAATTTCCCAGGTTCGCTTTCCGCTGTAATATTACCGCTGTGCGCTTCAACAATTAGTTTGCAGATTGCAAGTCCTAATCCTGTCCCTTTTGCCTGGACGATTTCTGAAGCAATTCCCTGTTTGTAACGTTCGAATATAGTTCCCAATTCTTGCGGAAGAATTCCAATCCCGTTGTTACTTATAGCTGTCCACACGCATTCGCTTCCATTCAAATTCTCCTGCATTTTTCCTATAACAATCTGAACAGTTCCATTAGATGGAGTAAATTTTAAAGCGTTACTGAGAATATTGGCAAACACCTGCGATATTTTATTGGCGTCCACAGAAATAAGCGGCAGATTATCTTCAAGTACGAGTTTTATGTGAATTCCCTTTTGCTTGAATTGAGGCTGCATTTGTTTCATTATTCTGTCTGCTATTTTTCCAATTTGAATATGCTCACGATTTAAATTCATTTTACCAGCTTCAAATTTTGAAAGATCAAGCATATCGTTAATCAAATGAAGCAATCTTCTAGTGGCATCTTGCGCAGAGATTAATAACTCCCGATGTACGTCTTGTATAGCTTCTCCTCTTAGCAATGGTTCTTCTAATAATTCGAGTATACTGCCGACACCGCCTATCGGGCTGCGCATATCGTGTATAAGCATTGCCATAAAGTCTGCTTTTGTTCGCTCAAGTTCGACTTCCATTTTCTTGAGACGGACAAGCGAACGCGTTCGCACTAACAATTCGTCTATGTCTATTGGTTTCGTTAAATACTCTTCTGCTCCGAGCAAAAGACCTTGTTCGATGCTCACAGCATCTTTTCTTTGAGCCGTGAGAAAGATTACAGGAATATCTGAACTTTTTTTTGAAGCGCGCAGGTGTTTTAGCGTTTCAAATCCATCCATTTCCGGCATTTGAATATCCAGAAGAATGACATCAGGGTGATGCTGTGCAGCGAGTTGCAAACATTCTCTGCCGCTGCCAGCACGCAACATTCGAACCGGTTTCCGCTTAAGGGCAAACTCCAGCAAATCAAGATTATCCTCGGTGTCATCTACAACAAGGATTGTAGGATTCGTTACTTCCATAGAATTTTCCGCTCTTTCTTTATCTATGCGATGGGGAAACAATTTTTTTAATTGTGCTTGTAATAAGTTCCTTCGAGAAGTGTCCTTTGTCTATAAATTCTTCAATAACTTTATCTAAATTTTGGCGCTGCTCGTTCGTGATATCGGCTCCTGATAGAATGACTATCGGAAGATTATGCCATCTTTCCATCGACCTAAGTTTCTTAACAACGGCGAAACCGTCAATGCCGGGCATTATTAGATCGAGAAATAAAAGTGATGGATTTACGGTTTCAATATCTTTGAGCGCATCTTCACCGCTGTATACAGCTACAGCACGATACCCCTCAATTTCAAGTAATATCTTCAACGACTCTGCAAAATCCTGATTATCATCTACAATCATAATCGGTTGATTATTAGATCGGCAGGCGCGTTCTACAATATTTAAAATATTTTTTGGTTCAGAGGGTTTTGCAATAACGTCTAATGCACCAAGTGAAAGTGCCAGCGGACGATTTTCAACTACAGAATGAATGATAACAGGTATATTATTCGTTACTGGGTCATTTTTCAGTTCACGCAGTACTTGCCAGCCATCCTTCTCCGGCATCATAATATCCAAAGTAATAACTGCCGGGTGAAGTTCCCGCGCCAATCGAATACCTTCCTCTCCAGAAGATGCGCCTCTTACAGAATACCCCTCCGGAACTAAATATCTGCGGAGCAAATCAATGACTTCTGCATCATCGTCTATACAGAGCACTTGAACTCCTGTTGAGAGAGCAAGTGATTGTTGTGATATAGCTTGTGAGACTGATTGAGAGACAGATTGTGTTACCGGAGAAACAACGGTATTTTTCACCGTCTGTATCTCATCATTTATCTTTATTGACTTTTCATCTGGAATCACCGGTGGAATTACAAGTGTAAAAGTAGAACCCTTCCCAACTTCACTGTGTACCGTTAAGTTCCCGCCGAGAAGGACTGCATATCTTTTTGCTATCGCAAGACCCAAGCCAGTTCCTTTATATTTTCTAGAGTTGCTGGAATCTATCTGTTGAAATTCCTCAAACACGCGATCAAGATTCTTGGCTTCAATCCCGATACCGTCATCTTTGACAGAAATTGAAATCATATTGTTTTGTTTTTTTGCGATAACTGTGATGGCGCCCTGTTCCGTGAACTTAGCAGCATTGCTCAAAAGATTCAATAGTATCTGTTTAACCTTAAGTGTATCTGTACTCAATGACGGCAGATCCGGTTCAATTTCTTGTTCAAGCTTTACGTCTTTTCCCGTCAACATCGGTTCCACGGTTACCATAGCATTCGAAATTATATTTGTTATTTCATCTGTACTCATGTTAATTGGAGTTCTTCCAGCTTCAATTTTTGAAAAATCCAGAATATCGTTGATGAGCTCAAGCAAATGTTTGCCGTTCTTTAAAACTTTCTCCAAAGCTTTTGCTTGATCGGCAGTAAGCGGATCGCTATGTTGTCCTAATAAAACCGATGTAAAACCAATAATGGAATTCAGCGGAGTCCGTAATTCATGAGACATGTTTGAGAGAAAATCGGACTTAACCCGATACGCCTTCTGCAATTCTGCATTTTTACCATTTAATTCATTATTTTTTGTTGCAATTTCGCCGGAAAGTTTTTTTGTTGATTCCAGATTCATAGCATTAGTAATTGCGACACCTATTTGCGGAACAGAATTATCCATGATTTCTCGCCGATGAGTATCGAAAGGATTCATTGAGCCTAATACAATAACTCCGATAAGGTTTTCCTGAAATAAGATAGGTGTAGCCAGAACGTAACCTGGAACGACGCTCACAAGACCTGTATCAATAACAAAATCTTTGTCTGCACCAAGATCATGAACTTCAATAGTCTGTTTCATCTCGGCGCACTGGCCCGGAATGCCTTCCCCTATTTTGTACTTCATTCTATCTTCGATGTTCTGAAGGGCATACCCGCTGACTAACCTTAGCATTTTTGAATCACTATCAAGAAGATACAATGCTCCGACGTAAGCGTCAATGTGTGAACATAATATTTGCAAGCTGGCTTGTTCTACAGTTGAAAGAGATTCATGCTTATTCAATGCTGTCATTAACTCTGAATAAGCCGTCAAACGGCTGTAATTATATTGTAACATCTTGGACATTTGGTTGAAGTCACTTGCCAGATCTCCAAATTCATCACGTTGATGCATTGTAATCGGCTCATATATACCTTTCATAATATTCTGTGTACCGCCTCGCAATTGTTCTACCGGTTTTGTGATATAACGCGTCAAGAAAAATCCGAGAGCCATCGCAAAGACAGCAAGAAGTACATTCACTATAATAATAAATGATTCTATATTTTTTGATAAGCTTATAGCGTCCTCAATATTTTTTGGTACCTGAAGTTAAGCGCTGCTGATATAATGTACGAATCAATGTTTGAGCCTGTTCAAGATTCAGGTTGGACGATTGCTGACGGCCTAAAGAATAAATCTCTTTCTCAAATTCATCAGTCTTCATGTCCGAAGTAGCAAGCGATATTTTTTTATCGCCAATATTCATAACCCAGGCATAGAATGAATTTCGTATTTGTTCTAATGTTTGCTGTTCGGTCGAATCAGAATAACTTTTCTGAAGAGAAGCAATTTCGCTATCGAATTCTTTCAAACACTCATCGTATGCGGTTCTCTTCTCAGGCAGTTTAGTATACATATATTCATCAGCAGTAAATTGGATATTAACAATTAATCCCCTCAGGCGATCCAAGTTAGAAGTTATCGTCATATTGACGGATGCCTGAGAATAACTTTTCTGAATTTGCATTAAAAAGTAGCGTGTGACATATGTCGTTGCCGATAGAACAATAAGGAGAAGTGCGAAATAGAAAATTACTTTCCAGAACAGTCTAGATGAAAACATAAGAACCTCATTTCTACAGATGCATTGGGATGACAAATAATGTAATATCTACTTCCAATAAAAAAATATACTCTTTTTATTCAAGAAAAAACGCAGCTTCTATATGATAATTGACACTAATATTGGTGTCAATTTACTGTAAGGCGCATCGAAATGCAAGTCGTACTTTTTTATATTGAATTTAATTCGAAAACAACAATGAAACTCAAAAACAATTGAATATAATATGAATAAGAATAAAGAAAAGTGACACAATTTGGTAATTTGGTCATTAAATGGTCTTCCATATCATTATTTCTATGATTTTAATTAGAATAAATCCCCTGCCCAAATCTTTTTATATTTCTTTTCATACAGATACTATGACAACAGTTATTTCTTGTTATTTTATTTCATACGGCAACGATTTTCCGTCAATCTGCCAATTTTTTATCCAGCTTAAATCGGAATATAATTTGATTAAACAATTCAAACTTTCAGTTTCCATTGCAAAGAAAGTGATTGAATATTTATGTGTTATATCTAATTCGTTTCGTCCAATAAGATTCTTCAATAAATCCATCGATCTTTTTATGCCAGAATTGAATTCTGCTGACAGTTTTTCGAATCCTTCCGCTTTATTTCCAATTTGATTCATTACTGTCTGTACTTGCGTTAAAAATTTCGCTTGAAAAATCAATTCTTCAAATTCTTTTGTCAATCCATCCTGAACAGAAATCTGAAGTATTTCGCCAACTTCCAAAGGATAGTTCATTTTTCGCCTGCTGTACACTTCGATTCCTTTAACAAATTCAGTTATTTCCGGATGAATTTTCATATTCCTGTTGTCAGTAAAATGTTGTTCACTCCTTCATAGCCCAAATTCTAAGGAGTTTAGCTAACTCAGTATTTGAATATTTTGATTCATCATATTGTCCGGACGCAATTCTTTGGCGGACAGCTTCAAAAAGGATGACTGCTGTTGCAACGGAGACATTCAAACTTTGAATCATTCCAAACATTGGAATCTTGATAATACTATCCGCCAACTTAGCCGCTTCCGGCGAAACTCCTTTATGTTCATTGCCTACTACAATCGCTATTTTTTTTGTCATATCGATTTCGAATAAGGATTTTGCTTTTTCTTCCAGATGTGTTGCATAAATTATGAATTCTTCTTCGTGCAATTTTTTATAACAATCTTTGACATTATTAAATTTCCGAAGTTCAACCCATTTTTTTGCGCTTGCCGAGCTTTTCTTACCGATGTCTGGAAAATTCACATCGGTATAAATTAACTGTACTTCCATAACTCCAGCCGCATCGCAGGAGCGCAGTACAGCACTGACATTGTGCGGGTCAAGAATATTTTCCATAACTATCGTTAAATCCGGCTGGCGATGCCGCAACACATGCATTAAACGATTTAAACGACGTTCAGTTCGCATTCTACTTTTTTAAGATACGGATTTTGATCTTATATTTTTTATAAACATCGGATGTATTTCTAATAATCCTACTGCTGCTACCACAAGAACAGCACCGAATAATTGCATAACAGAAAGTGACTCACCAAGGATTAAAAATGCAGCAATAATTGCGATTACAGGTTCTAAAATACTTACAATTCCGGCAGTGGATGCATCCAACAATTTCAATCCCGATGCAAACGCTGTTTGCGGAATAAGAATAGATATGATTGCAAATATCCAAAATATTCCCCAATCATAATAAGTGTAATTCTTTGCAATAATATGCCATGGTGGATTTATGCATAACCAAAATAATGCAGAAAAACCGAACATAAATAATAATATCGTCCAGATAGAATAATGTTTTAGCAATTGTTTAGTCGCCACTACCTGATACGCAAATGCAAATGCTGAAATCGGGCCTGTGATAATAGTCCATCCTTTTAAGTTTAAACTTTCCATCGACCCCGAAGTTACTGCGAAGTAACAGCCGATCAATCCAAAAACAAGCGAGAGGAAAGTAATACGGTCAAATTGATCTTCTTTAATAATAAACACAGAGTAAAGTACAATCCAAACCGGCGCAGTGTACTGAATAAGGATTGCCGTTGCTACCGACGACTCCTTCGCAGTGAAATAATAAGTATAATTTGTGATTGATATACCTATTATGCCCAGGATTCCAAATTTCCATAAATCAGCAGGATTAATTTTAAATACATGTCGGTCATTAAACAAAAAAAAGAGAAGCAAGAGGATAAAAGTCAATGAAGTGCGCGTCTGAGCGAGGATAAGCGTATCAAAACGCGTTACAATTAGATATTTTCCTATGGGTGCCGAGCTTCCCCAAAATAACACGGCAACCATCAATAAAAAAAATCCGCGGAGTGTGTGCGTGCGGTAAATGGTTATATTAGTTTTTATTGCGTCCGAGGTCATCAGCAAGAATTCTGTAAAAATCTGCCTGCTTCTGATCTCCATGCATCTGGAAGAGATATGATAATCTGTGCAGAAGCGTTTTTTTATCTTTTACAAGGTTGATACCCAACTTCAAAAATTCCACAAGCCAATAAAGCGGTGGAATATTGAGTTCAGGGTCATGGCAATCCGCGGCATCCAGATATGGCTGAACTTCTTCCGGCTTCGTTGCAGCTGCTTTGCGATAGTACTGCATCGCCAATTCAAAGTTATCGGACAATGAATATGTTGCTTCAAATACTTTTGCTAACCACATATATGTTTCATAAGCAAGATTTGGATATTCCTTCGCAAGTTTTTCACCGAAAAGACATAATTCATCTGGACATAGGGCAGAGTTCCAGAAAAGAAGCCGGTAAAGTTCAACATCCTGAATTCCTTGTGCTAATGCGTCCTCAAAGGCATCAAATATTTCATTGAATTCCTTGCCGTTGGCAAATCTGCTGCGTATTTCTTCTACTGTATATCGAGGCATCAGGTGTGATAAATAATTATGTGAATGAAATTAATAAATGCCGCCTTGAAAGGCAAGGTGTATATACGAATGTGCCTTTTCATTCTTCACGATAATTCCGCTATTCTTTTCTATAAACGGTACCTTGAAACAAAGCAATGATATTTGTTTTCTCATCGAAAATTTTTACAAGATATGTTGCCAATTTTCTGTGCAAAGATATTTCTTCAGCAATTGCAGTGAGTTTTCCTTCGGTAATCGATTTGAAAAACGATATGCTGACATTAATTGCCATAGCCAACCCTTCCCTGCTATTTGATGCGGCGCCAAAAACTGTATCTCCAAGAGAAAATATTGCACCTCCATGAACAGTGCCTGCCCCGTTGAGATGATCCTTTGTTAAAATCATTTCTGCAGTCGCCGTTCCTTCTCCAAGCGACAGCATTTTAATACCAATAAATTTAGCGTACGCGTCTTTTTGAACTATATTTTTGATTTCACTCATAAACATATTCCCTATATGAGATAATAAGTCAAATAATCAATTTTTGTGATTCTAAAACGAAATCTTATATGATAAGCAATCTCTTGATAGCTTCTAACGATTCAGCTTTTTGTTCTATAATTAGTTTTGTATATATCCAGAGAATGCGATAATCTATCATTTGAGTCATTAAAATACAAGTTGAAAACAATGCCCGAGTAAAAAATCTCTCATATCTTTTTGCTCTGCTTCATTTTCTGTAACTTTGTGCTATATTTATATGTTAAGATAAAGTAATATCAGAATATTCCATTTTTAGTTTAATATAAAAGTTATAGAATTGGAAAAAATTATTCAAAACGATCTGCTTGGGCTTGCACCGGAAATTCTTCTCAAATGGTATGATGAGATGCTACTCATTCGCCGGTTTGAGGAAAAATGTGCTCAATTGTATGGGATGGGTAAAATTGGAGGTTTCTGTCACCTTTACAATGGTCAGGAAGCAATTGCTACGGGTTCGATTGGTGCAACTACTCCGGACGACTACGTAATTACCGCTTACCGAGATCACGGATTAGCAATTTCTAAGGGACTCGACCCGCGCCGTATTCTTGCAGAACTTCTTGGCAAAACAACAGGCATAACAAAAGGAAAAGGCGGTTCGATGCATTTGTTCAGCCGGGAAAAAAATTTCCTTGGCGGACACGCCATCGTTGGCGGCCATATTCCGTTAGCAGCAGGCGCAGCATTCGCAAGTAAGTATCGAGATGAAAAACGCGTTTGTTTGTGCTTCATGGGCGACGGTGCAACTAACATTGGCGAGTTTCACGAAGCTCTCAATCTTGCATCGCTTTGGAAACTCCCTGTCATTTATATTATCGAAAACAATAAATACGGAATGGGAACTGCCGTTGACCGTGCCTCCGCTGTTGACGAGCTGCATTTGAAAGCAGCGGCATATAATATGCGTAATCAAGTAATCGAAGAAGGTTATAACGTATTGAAAGTTTATCAATCTGTGAAAGCCGCCGTTGATCATGCCCGCAAGACGTATGAGCCAAGTCTGCTGGAAGTGCAGACGTTTCGTTACCGCGGTCATTCAATGTCCGATCCGATTCATGGCCATTATCGTACGAAGGAAGAAGTTGAAGCCCAGAAAAAATTAGATCCCCTCACAATGTTTGCGGGGATTTTAACTGACGCAAATCTTACTTCGCCAGATTATTTCGATTCAGCAGAAGAGCGGATAAAAAAAATAATTGATGAATGTGTTGCGTTTACAGAAAATAGTTCGGAGCCGCCGCTTGAAGAACTTTTTACAGATGTATATGCAGAATAGAATTGAGAGATGATCGTATGCCAATTGTAAGTTATCGTGAAGCATTAAATCAAGCGATGGATGAAGAAATGGCGCGCGATAAAACCGTTTTTCTGATGGGGGAAGAGGTTGCTCAATATAATGGTGCATACAAAGTCAGTCAAGGATTGCTGGCAAAGTACGGACCAATGCGAGTCATAGATACGCCTATCGCAGAGGCAGGATTTGCCGGCATCGGTATTGGTTCTGCAATGGCCGGTCTACGGCCAATTGTGGAATTTATGTCATGGAATTTTTCTCTTGTCGCTTTTGATCAAATTGTTAATAATGCTGCCAAAATGCTTTCCATGTCCGGCGGAAATTTTAATGTGCCGATTGTTTTTCGCGGCCCCGGCGGCGCAGCACATAATCTGGCGGCAACTCACTCACAAGCATTGGAATCTCTATATGCACATTTCCCCGGTCTGAAAGTTGTAATGCCTTCTAACCCGCGCGATGCAAAAGGATTATTGAAAACCGCAATCCGCGATAACAATCCGGTTATCTTTATCGAAAGCGAAGTAATGTATGGTGAGAAAGGCGAAATTCCGGAGGGCGAATATACAATTCCATTGGGCAGCGGAGAAATAATTCGAGAAGGAAAAGACGTAACAATTGTCTCCTGGTCAAAAATTCTCCAGCATATTACAATGAAAGCAGTTAGCCGGCTTGAAGAAGAAAACATCAGTGTCGAGCTTATTGATCCACGTACAATAAAACCGATGGATTGGGAATTAATATTCGATTCTGTTAAGAAGACAAATCGATTAGTGATAGTGGAAGAAGGCTGGCCATTTGCGGGAATCGGCGCACAAATATCACACGAAGTATGCAATCATTGTTTCGATTTTCTCGATGCTCCAATTGAACGTGTAACGCAGGAAGATGTTCCTCTTCCCTATGCACATAATCTTGAAATAGCTTCACTTCCGAATATTCAGAAAGTAATCCGCGCAGTCCGCAAAGTTATGTACTTTGATTAACGATCAACGAGGAATTTATGGCTGTTAAAATTTTAATGCCAAAATTAAGCGATACTATGACTGAAGGAGTCATTTTAAAATGGCTTAAGAAAGAAGGCGAAAAAATTAAACAAGGTGAAATACTCGTTGAGATTGAATCTGATAAAGCTGATATGGAATTAGAAGCCTACGATTCAGGTATGCTGCGTAAGATTATAGTTCCTGAAGGGGGCAAAGCAAGTATAGGTGCCGCTATAGGCATAATAGCAGATTTAAATGAAGATATTACAGCACTGCTAAACGATGTTCCTCCAACTACAAATGAATTGTTAAAAATTGATACAGCAAATGAATTATTAAAACCGCAATCGGATGCATCTTCTGCTTCGACAGAACAAAAAATTAAGGCTTCGCCTCTTGCAAAACGACTTGCGGAAAAAAACAAAATTGAACTTCGCTCGATTACCGGCAGCGGACCGAAAGGCCGTATTATCAAGCGGGATGTCGAATCACTTATCGGCGGGAAAAAACAAATTTCTGCTAAAGAGTCTGCATCGATAATTCCCGGCAGCCACCGCGATGTAGAGCTTTCGCTAATCAGAAAAACTATTGCGAAGCGGATGCAGGAAAGTAAACAGATAGTCCCTCACTTTTATGTTACAGTAGAGATTGATATGGAAGCCGCAATGGCTTTTCGTGAACAATTAAATGCCTCGACTAATTCCAAGATAAGTTATACAGGCATTATTTTAAAAGCCGCTGCCGGCACATTGATGCAGCATCCTAACATTAATGCCGCATATTTAGGAAATTCAATGCGCCAGTTTGGCGAAGCGCATATTGCCGTGGCTGTCGCACTTGAAGATGGCTTGGTAACTCCCGTACTTAGAAATTGCGAACAAAAAACTATTTCTCAGATTAATTTAGAATTGCATGAGCTTGCAGAGCGAGCTCGAAATCGCAAACTAAAACCTGAGGAATATCAAAATGCAACTTTCACAATCAGCAATCTCGGAATGTTTGGAGTAGAAGACTTTGCTGCAATCGTGAATCTCCCTGAAGGAGCCATACTTGCGGTTGGTTCTATTGTAGAAAAGCCCGTTGTAAAAAAAAGTCGGATTGTCGTCGGACACACGATGAAAGTTACACTCTCTGCAGATCATCGTATAATTGATGGAGTTGTCGCAGCAAAATTTCTGCAAGATTTCAAAAAAACGATGGAAAATCCAATCTCGCTAATACTATAACAGATTTTGCATAAATAAAATTTCAACGCTCAAAAAAATTACCAAACTGTATTAATTAATAAACGACAAAAAAAGTGCATACAAAAGCTGGTTACTATTAATTGCTTAAAATAAACACGTCAGGAAATTCAGGAATTTGTTTTAGGAGGAATTTTTAATATTTGCCCGACTAGAATTTTATTTCTACGCAGACCGTTTTGTTTCTTCAGTTTTTGAATATCTACCCCGTACATCTTAGCAATCGTATAAATCGATTCGCCTTTTTTCACTTTGTGAGTTGGCGAAAAAATACCTGTGCTCGATGTTTTGACAGATGGTTCTGCATTGTTTCTTGCTGATGACGCTATAATTTTTACACGCTCATCTGGTTTGTCATAAATATCCAGCGATTGACCGGCAACAATACGAGATGTACGAAGATTATTCCACTGTTTTAAATCACTGATACTTACTTCGTATGTCCTTGCAATTTTCTCCAAAGTTTCGCCAGATTTGACTGTGTGTTGAATCCATTCTGTTGATGAGGATTTAGTTCTCGTTTTTCTTTCTTCCGATCGTTCCGCTTCTGCAAGATCCCCTTTAAGCATTGATTGTTTTTCTGAGAATTCCATTTTATCGACTTTTATCAATAGCTTTGCCTTTACTTCTGTTACCCATACGAAAATAGCTTCACCTGCGTGTATATAACTTCCGTACGCAATGTCATTCCAATTACGAATATCGCTGGCACGTACTCCATACCATTCAGCAATATGACCAATAGTGTCCCCTCGTTTTACATGATAAACAAGTTTCTCTTTTCCTTTCGGCTGTTTCACTTCTCGCTTGGCATAACGAAGTTTTGTTTTACTGACTTGATCTTTTGCGGCATAGGACTTCACCGCACCAAAGTTCATTCCCTTTACTTCCGGCGAATAGTCAAACGGAACTTTACTATCTGCGACATCCCTCGGGATTGGAATTGCTAAGACAGTGCCGATACGCAAACGCCGGCTGGAATGAATATTATTAACATCATTTAAAAACGATGCAGATAAACCATATTTGTGGGCGATGGAACCGATTGTTTCTCCCCGTTTTACAGTATGAATTGCCCAATCCTTTTTTTGATCTGCAGGTATTTTAGAATAGTTAACTAAAAATGTATCTCTTCTGCCATATGGAATTCGAAACCTATATCCAGTAATACCAGGCGGCGTGCACCAGCGAAGTAATTCTGGATTGAGTTCTTTCAGCGTATCAACTGTTGTTAATGCACATTTTGCAAGGACGCGCAAATCGATGCAGTCATTAATCTCAACAACATCGAACGCAAGTGAATCCGCTTTTTGCACATCAATGAAACCATGCTTCTGCGGACTCAGCATAATTCTTGCGATTGCAACATATTGCGGAATATAGTTACGGGTTTGGCGAGGCAAATTTCTTCTCATCTCCCAAAAATCTGTTGAACCGCTTCGCCGCATAGCGCGGAAAATTCTGCCTGCGCCTGCATTGTATGCGCCTAATACTAAATTCCAATCGTTCAATTCAGAATATAAATCCTTTAAATGTCTTGCTGCAGCGCGCGTAGATTTTTCGAAATCCTGCCTTTCATCAATCCACCAGTTCACGCGTAATCCGTAAAGCGAGCCGGTACCTTTCATAAACTGCCACATTCCGACAGCACGCGCCCACGATCTTGCATCGGGACGCAAACCGCTCTCAGGCATCGAAAGAATTGTCAATTCTTCAGGAACTCCTTCTTCCCTGAAAACACGTTTCATTATTGGAAAATATTTGCCGGAGAGATACAGCCAGCGCTCTATATAATGCCTGCCTCTACCCATAAAAAATGCAGTAGCACGCTCAACATATTCGTTGAACGGCAATGGAACCTGTGTTCCTTTAATTTCAATACGCGGAATTTTCAACCCCGTAGTGTCGCCCTGTTCCACAATCTGATTCAATTTTTCTCGAAGTGCATATACAGATGCATTCGGGCCAAGACTGTCGATTTGCGCAATGTACTTTTCATAATCTTCTACAAGACTCTTGCTCAAATCCACATATTCTTTAGAACTATCAATATTAGGATAATCACTCAGCTCATTCAGAATCTGGATTGCGGCTTCAAATTCAATTCCACAACTAACAGAATCACCTGATTCTTGTGAAGCAATTGCAAGTAAATAATGTTGGCGAGCTTGTTCCAAGCGCTGGAGAATAATTTCCATATCCTCAGCTGCAGCATTGTTATTTGTATATGAAGTGTCCGTTGCATTGTTTAGTGAATCGGTATTATTAGATTTCGGTTTATTTATATGAGGCTTGTTTCCATTTTGCATTTCAAACGAAGAGAGTCTAATTTCGTTTCCGGTTGGAGTGGCTTTTTGAACGGTTGAAGATTTTACCGCAGGATCAATTTTGGTATGAGTTGCTTGTTCCGAAGCACAACTGAGAATTAGCAATGATAATACTACAATAACGAACCGCTGCATCTGCCTCTATACATTTTTTGTGAATCAAATTTTTATTAAAATACGATTTATATACAGCTTAATCAAGCGGCTGAAATAATGATAGTGTCTCGATTTTGATTGAAAGCGAAGATTAACATAAGCCCGATTCTATTTAGATTTGCAGAAATGGAATCGGGCTTGTTTATTTACTCAGCAGGAATAACTTGAGCATCCATCCCGTAAACCGCTCGGGATTTCTGATGAAATGACTTTGTCATTTCATCATCAACATTTTCATTGTCTTGATAAACGGCTTTGAGCCATCCTGCGGTGTTGCTATAAAGCGCACAAAATAAACTCCGCTGGAAAGCCGTGAACCATCAAACGTAACCGTGTAATATCCTGCATTCTTTATTTCATCCGCAAGTGTTGCTATTTCCCTGCCCAATATATCAAATACCTTCATCAACACTTTGAATTGTGTTCCACCATTGGGCAATTGATAATTAATTACAGTCGAAGGATTAAATGGATTAGGATAGTTTTGAGCAATGTCAAATTCAACCGGTACTGAAATCACTGATTCTGAATTTATTGTTTGCTTGTTTGCTTGAATCTGGCTGCTGACATTTGCTTCAGCTATATCATTTTCGATAAATGCAATCAAATCCTTATCAAGGTTATAATTAACTTTCAGTTCTTGCAGCGTATTCTTTGCATTATCCTTTTGACCATTATGTGAATAAGTAAGAGCAAGATCAAGGAGCAGCCATTTCTTATCCTCGCCGTTCATAATATTACGCGCGTGCTGAGCAAGCTGAATTGCTCCTATATTATCTTTTTGTAACATTTTCCAGTAAATCATATAACGAAGCGCGAATTTGCCTACCTTTGTATTTCCATAGTTATTATTCAAACTTTGCAGATAAACATAGAAACTTTCTTTTTCTCCCAACTTGTTTTCAATATAATCCGGTCGTATGATATTGTACATCCAGTCTAAAGCTGTCTTTGCATCATCCGATTGAGGATTATTTATTATTATCGCTTTACACCGATTAATTTTTTGGGCATCAGTAATTCTTGGATCTAAAATCCATGGTATGCTGTCCGGAATTGACTGTGCTGTTACTTTGCCAAGCGGACTTCCTGCAGTACATGTTTGTCCATCCCAAGTTGGAATACTATATTGAGGATAATCCAAAGTAATAGGTCCAGAAAACAGAGATCTATTATTCGTTCCCCAATAAGAATTGCTAGGTACTTACTGCCGGATTTGATGTATTATTGCAAACATCATATCCGCTGCTATCATGCACAGAACACATCGCCATTAGTACACTCAGATTTGATCCTCCTGAACCGACACTTACTTCATCTCCAGTATTTCCACTTATCGTATTATATCCCTGCCATGAATACGGCTGTCCAAGATGAATAGTGTTAACGCCCCCAGTATAAAGCCCGTTACTTCCATTGTATTTAATTACATTGCCATAGAATTCCAAAAAATTACCTGACATAGAATAAACTCCATAAAGGGAGTTGTTATGAATAAAATTACCTATGAATTTAATATCTGGATTGAGGGAACAAATAACACCGTCAAGAATGTTGTTCTTCATCTCACAGCTTTTAACTTTAGTATTGCTTCCATATATTTTCAAACCGTAATTACTGTTGTTCTGGAAAATGCAATTCTCAATGTCAACCGGACTGCCGGACGAGGCGTTAAGTAAATACAAACCATATGTGCCGT
The DNA here is from genome assembly GCA_963833465.1 of Ignavibacteriota bacterium. Taxonomy (GTDB): domain Bacteria; phylum Bacteroidota; class Ignavibacteria; order UBA10030; family UBA10030; genus Fen-1298. The sequence goes on from CAWHXW010000004.1 coordinate 191,495, forward strand.
ATTCGAATGTGCAATATTTAAAAATGCTGTTGCCGCTATTGACTTGCACATAATTCCACGAGCCGGGGGTTGCTGCTGATGCGGAAGTAAAAAGAATCCGGCTTGAATCACTATCGCCTTGGGCATTTAAAGTTCCATTGACAACTAGTGACGTACCGCTAGAAAACTCTATTGAGCTGCTTGGGGCAATCGTTAATGTTATGCCGGCATTGACCGTAATGGTTTCTGTTACATTGATAATACCACTCCAAGTTGTATCACTGCTGATTGTGCCCGACATTTGCTTTGACGCATTAATCAGATTTAAGCTGATTTGATATGGTGCAGTAATTCCATTTGTCCATAATGCACCAATCTCAGCAGAATCGAGGCAGAGATAAGATGGAAGTTGTACACCACTCCCTTTCCCTATGCAAATAATAGGCGACCATACCGCCGTACTTCCACTTTGCTTAGCTGTCCTGCCTATTTGATTACCACATTGAAACAACACAAATGATACATCATTTAAATTCGCACCCATACCCACTGTTACCGTGGGCTGCGACAGGACATCAGAGTTATGTGTAAATTCTTTAACTGCTCCCCAGTTATTTCCATCATTGATCGACTCCCTGTAATATATCCTGTGATTTGTACTATTCTCCCAAACCACTGCAACAGTCGATGCAGGATAAGCTGTCAGTTGATCATTGGCAATTGCAGGATTTATATTTCCGCTTGTTAGTGAAGGAGATAATGATAATGTATCAATTTTATTAACTACAATCGCGCTAGGAACATACAGCAAATTATGAATAATTCTGCCGGAACCATCTTCATATACAAGATGATATAAATTCGGAGGAGGTGGATTTGTATTTTGATATCCGACTTCCACGCCAGAAGGCAACTGCGCATTAAAATCATTGACGACTTGCGCTTGTAGATTTATCCCATTCGGCTCAAGGACTGCATACAACCCTCCATTGCCCGCTTGCCCATACCGCCAAACCACCATCGCACTGCTGTTGCCAAATACAACCGGTGTGGCATCGTATGTCCCGTTTATTTCCAGTCCTGTAAATCCTTTAGTCGTTCCCCATGTTACGCCGCCGTCTGTCGACCGACAATAATAGACTCTCGATTGATTTGTGCCGCTGTAATTTTCCCACACTACATGTATTTGATAAAAATTTGTTACTGCAATAGAAGGGTTTCTGCCATCACCAAGTTTGACCTCCGTTGTCCATGACCCATCGGTATTTTGGCGCGTATACCATATACTGCCTGCGCTGCAATACACCGCATGCAATGTTATACCGTTGATATCAGATGCAACTTTTCTTCCTATATTCGTGCCGCTTGTGGCTTGCAACGTGGAAGAAATAAGATGACCTTTATATTTAGCTGCGACTGCTGCGCTTGCTTGCTTAAACACAACTCCGGTTTGTAACGAAGTGGAGTCTTGAAATCCTGCATCTGTGCTCACAGCCGACCAGTTTGAAAAAATACCTGTAAAACTACCTAACGTCTGTGTTTGCGGTGCAGAGACGGAATAGTTTGGTAAATCAGGACGGAAAGTTGGATTTTGATTTAAGAACACGCCTTGATATACATCGCCACCATAAGGGGTACCGATGTTTGGCGAGAATGGAGCTGTGCGGCTTTTAAACATTGCATTCATTCCACGATTCAGTTTGTTGTTATTCTTTGAAGCGTCAATGGAATCAATCAGCCATGGATCTTTAAATTGCACAGTGCCGCTATAATTCCCTGGAGCATCAAGAAGATCTATTTTAATTATGCTGCCTTGTGTGGTTGGTTGAAGTTGAGAAACCAGAGACGCTGGAGAATTTGGGGTAATAGAAAAGATATGATGATTCGTAACGTCAGATAAGTTATTCCAATTATTATATTTCTCACCAGAGAGTGTATCTTGATATCCACGCAAGCAATAATTTGTTCCAAAATTAAATAGTGCAATCCATGGATTAGGTTTAGAAATGAATGTGAAATTTCCATCCCAAGAATCAATTCCAACTGGAGTCAATGCTCCAGAACTAAATTTTTGTGTTATCGTATCTGCTACACCTGTGATAGAAAAATTCGCTTCGTATATTGTGTTTTTCATAGGATTTACGATAGCTGAAGTAGTATTACAAATAGGCACATTCGCGGTTTTATCAGTCCATCCAATTGGTGAATATATTGTACTCCCTGTTTTAACCGTTTTAGCAAGAAGCTTGTGTTGGTCCCCGCTTAACCAATTGAATGAATGCGGAGAAGTGCAGAAAGTTCCATCGACAATCACGGTATCTCCGTTTCCAGGCGTTCCGTTTTGGACAGTAACGTTGATTGGTACTTTATAATTTACTGTAAGTTTTATACCCTGATATCCGGAACCATTTTGAATAACTTGCATGGAACCTGTTCCAACAGTAGTTATATTAGGCCAAGATTCATCACCTTCTACCATAAGAGCTATTGAAAATACTGTTCCGGCTTGTATTGCTTGTGTAATATCCTGATATATTTGATTCGTACTTGGAAGATCCACATGGAAATACTGTGAAGGCGGATATTGGTTGGTCTGATCGATAAAAGATGTATATTTTGTAGCATTTTTTATATATGTCCAGCGATCTTGTGCTCCAGCATTATATTGATACGTCATTAGCGGCTTAACATCAACTGTGCTTCCACCAGACATCCCTCCATTCACACCGGGACAAAGATACCATATTTCTAACCGCACACCAGTGACAATCGGGTTGGCTTTTTTTATTCCAGAAAAATCCCATTGATATGCAGCCCGAGCGCTAAAATCGAACTGGCCTATGATTGACGTATTTCCAACAGCGGTTTCGCCTATGTCTTGACCGACAATATTCGTATTATGATGTAGATCGATAACAAAACTTTCAGAATAATTTTTAACTGCTTTAAAAGAAGTTGAATCCTTAGGATCTTGAACCCAAGTATAATACACTCCTGTCATTCCCAATGAATTCGGATAATCCGAGAACTGTTGAGCCATCGCCCTCAAAGATATGCATATTGACACAACAAAACCGATCCACAAATATTTTGTTCGCTTTTTCATTTCAGTAGCCTTTCTCTATATATGTGATAGTGACGATTGCGTACATTTTATAATTAATGTATCTTACAAATGAAAACACCACAGCCATTTATCCTCTTGGATAATGCACCTCGCTGTGATCTGTTTTTTATATGTCCTGACTGATGCTTTCATCATCAGTCAGGATTATTTTTATGCGGTGGTGGGCGTTGATCTTTTGCCATATTCTCACCTCCTTCCAATTGTTATTATTGCTTGTGGAGAATTCTCACCAACTGCAATGGCAATATTTTTTCTTAGAGCTACAGACAGATAATATCCTGCGCCAAATCCGGTTTGTGAGATATAATTCATCCAACTACTTCCATTAAAATGAACAATCTCTCCAAAATCACCAACAATAAAAATATCATTCACATCGTTGCCGCGTATGCACTCCGAATAATAATTGGTCACTCTCCCCATAGAATAAAGATTCCATATATTAGAAGCGGAGAGATCATAAACACCATCGCCAACTATATAATATTTTTTACTGGGAACAAAGTAAACAGAACTTATACTCCATGACAACCCGCTATCAGGAATTGCTGTTGCTGTAGATGGAGTGATTTGCAAAACCTTCTTATTAACATTTAGATATTTATTAGATGCCACAGCCAATATTTCCCACTGGTTAGTTTGTGAATTCCACGCACCATATATATCGTTTATCGGCAATGTAGTGCCACTCTCAATCTTCGTCCAACTGCTGCCATTGTAGTGAACAATGTTGCCATTTCGTCCAACAAAATATATATTGGATGAGCTTGTTCCCCATCCTTTTAAGACATCTATATTTTGATCTCCAGTAATATTTCGGATATCGAAGTCAGACCAATTTTTACCATCACCATGAATAGGATCTCCGGCAACAAGCCATATATCATCCGAAGAAAATGTAAAGATGCCATCTAACGGCATTGTTACCGAACCATAAATAGTTTGTACTGTAACTTTTTTTAATTGCCACGAGTATCCATTCCATTTTGCTAAGTTGTACGGCAATGGATCCGGTTGTCCCGTTGTTGAATCAATAAGGTACACTGCGCCCACTGCATAAGCGAGCGTGTCATTTATAATGGACACGTCATTGAAATAACTTGATCCGGCATTACCGCCAAATGCAAATTGCTGGAATATAAAATTATGGCTTGTGGTATCCGGTGTATTGTCCTTTGGTTGTGTCGGCTCGTTTTTGCACTTGAGATTTAAAAACGCTGCGCATAAGAAAATTGCAAGGAGAATAATTTGAGAATGTTTCTTCATATTTCTTCCTCAAGAATTACGTTGACTGGATTTGCAAGGGCAATATAGATATTTGACCTCTTCCTGTCAGTCACGTAAACGCGTGATTTTTTCATAACAAGTATCATTTTTGGCGTCTTTTAGCTCCCTTCTTATTGTTGTCTTCTTCCCATTAGTATAACAGCCTGGTCACTGCCAAGCATCCCTACTGCGATTATTTGATTTCGTTGTATACTTACAGCATAAAAAATGCTGCCCGGCAAGTTTATTTGTTGCGTATAGTTATGCCAAGTAACGCCGTTGTAATGAAGTACCGTCCCATAATCCCCAACAGCTGCAACATCGTTACTTGCATTGCCTCGAATAGCTTCAATGTAATTAAGCGTTAGCCCTTGATCGAATCGCTGCCATGCTGTATCCTGCAACGTTCTCTTATGAAACATGCCGCTGCCAACGACATAATATGAGTTATCTGCAAACCAGACGCTGCGGATACTCCAGGGAAGACCGTTGGTTGCCAGTTTTGTCGCTGCAGTATTGGTGAGTGAAAGAATATTCTCTGTGCCGCCGTAATCAACCGTAGAGCTAACACAAAGAACGCTTGTTTGCCCTGTTGCGGCATTTTCATCACCATAAATATCTTGTATATCCTCAGATTCACCGCTCTCGATCTTACTCCAACTGCTGCCGTTGTAATGAATAATACGACCATCGTTGCCAACGAAGTACAAGTCTGAAGATGATGTTCCCCACATTTTATTGCAAGCACCAGGTCCTTGATTGAAAGGAATGCTCAACATTACACATTGCGTTCCATTCCAATGTGACACTCCACCAGACTGCGATACAACCCAAATATCATTTTCATTGAAAGCATAAATTGTATTTAATGGGTCCTGATCTGTTACAATTTGCGAATTAGTATATGTGAGTGTAACAGAAATGTGCATGGTATCCCATTGCTGCCCATTCCATCTTGCAAGATTACAAATTGAGCTACCATAATAAATTTCGCCGCAAGCATATGCAAGCGAGTCATTTATTATCGCAACATCATATAATGCGCTGCTGCCACTGCCATCACCAAGTGTAAAAGTCTGCCACAAAAAAGAATGACTTGATGTATCCATTGTCGTCGCCTGCGTATGGGCAGTCAAGTTGCCATTAAGAGAGGCAGTGTAATTGTATATGTGTCCCGGTAAGAGATTGGTATCTGTCAGTGTCGTTTGTCCCGAAGCTACACTCATGCTAAGAACTTGTATCGTATCCCGCATGAGTGTCAACGTACGAGAACCAAGTGCCGAGCCTACTATTAGCTGCAAATACACTTCTGTGCAATTTGCATCGGTTACTGCGATGGCAAATGTGTTGTCAGGCGGCGGCCCAATAGGGTTTTTCTTGCAATTGAGGTTGAAGAACAGTGCGAACAAGAAAATAACTACGAGAGCGACAAATGTAGACTTTTGATTTTTTCCCTGCATCCACATTTTGCGTAATTTCATGAATTTCACCCTGTGCCTTTTTTTAACTATAGAAGAAATTTGCGACGCGAATTGACCCTACCTTGCAAAAAATATAGAGTTAATTAAAAACATTGTCAAGACTCGCGCTCAAAAATCTCTATTTTGAAATTGTTCTGTTCGCAAGAACCTCATATTCGTTTTCATAACAAGATCTCCTTTTTGTTTTTGTGGGACTCATTGTATTCGTTACAATGAAGTTGTATTTTGAAAATGAAAACGCTGCCGCGGCTTACCTGAAAAGGTAAGAAAGGACACGGCCTGCCGTTTTCGTAATATCCCGTTTGGTGCTCGTAACACCAGACGGGATTTTATATTCTAAACAGGCGGTGAGCGGTTCTCGATAGCCATAACATTATCTCCTTCCGATTGAGACAACGGCACGCGGTGAATCCATTCCAACAGCGATGACCAAATTATTTTTCAAAGCCACAGAGCCATACGCACCGTTGCTTAGACCTGTTATTGATTGATAACTCAACCAGCTTTTTCCATTGTAGTGCATGACCTCTCCACCTGCACCGACTATAAACACATCGTTAATTGAATTACCCCTGACTTTCGTAGTATAATACTGAGTAAGGTCAAGTTGATGAACAATCCAACCGGCATCAGATAGATTATTTTTCTCATAAATTCCATCTCCCACAACATAATAACGTTGATTAGGTACAAACCACACACCGCTCAACGACAAAGAGATGGGATTATCTGAGAGAGTTGAGGCACTTGTCCCTTTAATTTGCAATATCTTGCGATCATAGCTTGATCCAGCATTTCCAGCTACAGCAAGTATCTCCCATTGGCTTGTTACGGAGTTATAAGCTCCATAAATATCCTGTATGTCCAAACTTGTTCCACTCTCAATCTTCGTCCAACTGCTGCCGTTGTAATGAATAATACGCCCATTATTGCCAACAAAATACAAATCCGAAGATGATGTCCCACAGATTTTATTGCAAGCACCGGGTCCTTGATTGAAAGGAATGCTCAACATTACCCATTGCGTTCCATTCCAATGAGATACTCCACCCGCCTGCGATACAATCCAAATATCATTTTCGTTGAATGCATAAATAGTTTTCAATGGGTCTTGATCTGTTACAATTTGAGAGCTCGTGTACGTGAGAGTAACAGAAACGTGCATGGTATCCCATCGATGTCCATCCCATCGCGCCATATTATAGATGGAGCCATTGTAATATATTGCACCGCAAGCATATGCAAGCGAGTCATTTATTATTGCAATATCATATAATGTGCTGCTACCACTGCCATCGCCGAGCGGGGTTTGCGTCCAGCTAAAGTTATGGCTGGTGGTGTCTGGAGTTTTGTCCTTTGGTTGTGTCGGCTCGTTTTTGCACTTGAGATTTAAAAACGCTGCGCATAAGAAAATTGCAAGGAGAATAATTTGAGAATGTTTCTTCATATTTCTTCCTCAAGAATTACGTTGACTGGATTTGCAAGGGCAATATAGATATTTGACCTCTTCCTGTCAGTCACGTAAACGCGTGATTTTTTCATAACAAGTATCATTTTTGGCGTCTTTTAGCTCCCTTCTTATTGTTGTCTTCTTCCCATTGTGATAACAGCCTGCGGTGAATTATATCCAACAGTAATAACAAGGTCTCCCTTCACAGCAACGCTTCCATAACTGCCGGAAGGAAAACCTGTTTCTGTTATAAAGCTCTTCCAACTAGCACCGTTCCAATGCAAAAATTCACCAAATGCTCCAACCACAAAAATATCGTTTAATCCGCTTCCTCTAATTTCAGAACTTGCGTAATGAGTAAATTCTGTCGGATAGTTTTTCCAAGTGCTATCTGAAAGAGAATTCTTTTCGTAAATACCGGAACCGACAACATAGTAGTGTTGGTTCGGTACAAACCAAACGCTGAACAACTCATACTGACTAAGTGGATTGGATGAAATTTTTGTTGCCGTATTTCCACTGATACTGAAGATCGCTTCACCAAGAGGATAATTTTCCGAACATACGGCAAGAATTTGTTGTTCCCCTGTTGTATTGTCAGTCGCACCATAGATATCAAGAAATTCCAGACTTGTACCGCTCTCGATCTTTGTCCAACTGCTGCCATTGTAGTGAACAATGTTGCCATTTCGTCCAACAAAATATATATTGGATGAGCTTGTTCCCCATCCTTTTAAGACATCTATATTTTGATCTCCAGTAATATTTCGGATATCGAAGTCAGACCAATTTTTACCATCACCATGAATAGGATCTCCGGCAACAAGCCATATATCCGTTGGTGAAAAAGCAAAAATACCATCTATTGGAGTAGTCACGGGATAGCCACGAAAGTTTACTGTAACTTTTTTTAATTGCCACGAGGATCCATTCCATTTTGCTAAGTTGTACGGCAATGGATCCGGTTGTCCCGTTGTTGAATCAATAAGGTACACTGCCCCCACTGCATAAGCGAGCGTGTCATTTATAATGGACACATCATTGAAATAACTTGATCCGGCATTACCGCCAAATGCAAATTGCTGGAATATAAAATCATGGCTTGTGGTATCCGGTCCTTGTTGCGTCGGTGCAATGGGATTCTTCTTGCAGTCAAGATTAAGAAACAATGCAACTAAAATCACAAAAAAGAAAAATATCTGATAATACTTATTCATAAAAACACCTTAAGCGACATAACGATTGATTCGGATTCCTCCACTGATTGAAATATACTTTAAAATTAATATTATATGATCCCTACACCTACCTTGTTTCCAAGTTACAATAATCTAGAAAGATTATCAAGGAAAAAATTTCAAATTCTTTGTATAAATATACAAACCATAATGAACAATCGTCTTCCAAACTAAAATGGAATTTCGCTTATGAATTGGGATGTAGTTTCACTCCAGACCTCGCGACCAGATTTAGAGCTGAATCAAACATTTGAAAGAAAAGTGAGAAGGGAATAACTGTGTTTTTTCTTATCACTCACACTGAAACTATGTCAGCAGATTTAATATCTGTAATAAGTGAATAGACTAACATTTCCATCAGATGAAATGGATCGGGTGAAGTGCTTTTTAATTGTAAATCTGCATCAAGAAGAACACTAAATGAATTTTCGATCTGCAAAGACGAAAAACGCCGCGCCGCTTCTAAATAATCCTTGAAGTAGTATGGAGAAATTTTTGTTGCCGCAATAATTTCTGTTTCCGATGCACCAAATTTTAACATATCCTGTATTTTCCATACAATATTAAAATATCTTGTTAGCATAATAATCGAAAGCTGCGGCGCTTCGCCTGTTTCTATCATCCGTTTCACAATTCGTATTGCATCGCCGATATTTTTCTTCCCAATCGCATTTTGTAAATCGAAAACTGTAAATCCGCGCGAAACACCCACAACATCCGCAACGTCTTCCGGTGTTATGCGCATCCGTTCTCCAAGGTACGTAAAGAGCTTGTCTAATTCATTTTGGATTGCTCGTAGCGAATTACCCACGTATGCGTACATTAACCGGCATGCTTCGATGTCGGCTTCCTTTCCCATTTTTTTGCACCGTGCGGCAATCCACGCCGGAACTTGATTTTCATAAAGTGGAGTGAACGAAAACGTTGCCCCGCTTTTTTTCAAATCGTTGAACGGTTTCGTACGAAAATCCGGCTTTTCTGCCAACAATACAAGGCATGTCGAGTCCAGCGGCCGCGCAATATAAGCTGATACAAGCTCCTTCACTGAATCGCTGGAAAGCAATTTATCGAATTCTTTTATCACGACTACACGCCGATCGCTCATCATCGGAAATGATGCCGCGTGTGCCATCACCTCACTTGCATCCGCTTTGCTTCCATACACAATATCGAGATTGAATGCTTTTGTATCTGCCGTCAATAAATCTTGGATAACACGATCCACGCATTCTTCGCTTAAAAATTCTTCTTCACCGATAAATAGATACACGGGCGCGTACTTCTTGCCTTTAGTCGCTTCAAGGAAGTCGTTGTAATTGGGAAATTTATCTTTTTGGGATTTCAACATCACCACGGATTTTATTTCCCCGCTTGTTTTTTAATCGTAACCATTTTCATTATGACATCAACTTTCGGCTTACCGTCGGTTGGTCCCATCTGCGGAATAATTTCAACCGCTGCGATAGAATCCACAACATCCATCCCTTTCGTAACCCTGCCGAAGATTGTATAATTATTAGGCATCGGTATATCGTTCAGCATAATAAAAAACTGACTCGTATTTGTATTCGGCCCGCGGTTAGCCATCGCTACTGTACCGCGCTTATATCCTTCTTTATAAGAAGGGGCAGAGGGATTTAATTCATCTTCAAATTCTTTCCCGTAAATACTTCTTCCGCCTCTTCCTGTCCCTGTAGAGTCGCCTCCTTGAATTACAAAACCTTTTGAAATACGATGGAATATACTTCCGTTGTAATATCCTTGCTCGGCAAGTCCGACGAAGTTAGCAACTGTTTTCGGTGCATCGGATTCAAATAATTCCATCTCAATATTGCCTTTTGCCGTTTCGATTAAAATGTTCACGGTTTTTCCTTTTGTTGTATCAGATTGACAGCCAATGAACTGAGAAAATCCAAAGATGATTATAATAAGGAAAGCAGATTTATTCATATGCATATTTCCTTCCCTAAATAAAGAAAATTCCAATAATACCAATTACCAAACAATAAAATGAGAACCAACTAATTTTTCCTTTTTCCATGATTTTTAAAAGCAGTTTAATAGCAAAATATCCGGCAATAGCCGACACCGCTATACCGATTAACATCGGTGAAGCATCAATAGCGCCGCCTTGCATAAGAAGTCTATACAATTCCAATAATAGCATGCCTCCGATCACCGGTATGGAAAGAAGAAATGAAAATCGTGCTGCCTGAACAGGTGATGTTTTTAAATAAAGTGCAGCGCTCATTGTAGAACCGGAACGTGAAATTCCCGGCAGAATCGACACTGCCTGTGCAATTCCGATGATAAGCGCCGATCTTGCTTTGATCTTCTTTCCTTCTATCGGTTTAGAAAGCCGGGTTAAGAATAAAAATAGTCCGGTGATAACGATATTCATTGCTACAAGTTTTGAATCTGTAAATTTTGCTTCAATCTGATGACGATATAATAGTCCGATAATTCCAGCCGGAATTGATCCAACGATAATCGCAATACCAAGTCGAAAAGATTCTGTTTTCTTGTATTCTTCTTTCAGTTTCATGGTCGAAAATGCTTTGACGAACGATCTCAGCATTTCAAGAATATCTTTCCGGAAAACAAACATTGCGCTTATAAGAGTTCCGAGATGCACAAAGACATCGAATATAATCACTTGCTGATCGTGCAGATTAAGTAATTCCTGAGCCAGTACCAAATGTCCGGAACTGCTCACAGGCAAGAACTCTGTGAATCCTTGAAGAATTGCCAAAAGAATTGCATCAAACACACTCAACGTTTATTTCCTTTTAATTTTTAATACTTCTTTTTATCATTTTTAATTCTTTTTACCGACAAAATTTGAATCACAACATATTTTACAGAATACATTTTCTTCATTCTTCTTTTGAAGAAGCTTTTGTCAGGTCGGATACTCGGAGATGATCGCGAAAATAATAATATGCACCTATAACCATAACGACAAGATAGCCGATTTCGTGTGTTACAATCGCATAACTTAATGATGTTGTCTCGTCAATACCATATAACTTTACCATCGCAACTTTTAAAAAGGAATGATAAGTTCCCATTGCACCGGGTGCCGGTAAAATCCATGCAACAGAGGAAATGACCAACAAAACGACAGATGCGCCGAAATTCATTCCCGATTTTATCAGCGGCGCAAATGCAAAAAATGGCACAAACATTATCAGAGCATTCAATCCCCAAATCAAGAAACTCTGAAATAAAATCACGCCGAATTTATCGCGATATTTTGCCACCGCAAATCCGGAATAAAATTTATCCAATATTATTTCAATTTTTTCTCTGTGCTTGTTTGAAATAAAGCGGAGCACTTTTGCTAAAAACCGAAATAATGCTTCGGCTTTAAAAAAAAGAAGAATAAAAATCACAAGAGCTGCAATGGAACCTATAAGGAACAACGGACGAATAGTATCCGCCTGATCTACGAACGGGTCGAGCGAGTTAGGATAAAAAAAGAGAACAACACATACTATGAAATAGAAACTCATAAAATCCAGAATACGTTCGACTATAACGGTTCCGAACACCGAGCTTCTGGAAATATTTTCTCGATTTCCAACGATATAGGGACGCACAATTTCGCCGACACGCGGCAGCACATTGTTGATTGCATATCCAATCATCACGCCTGAGAAAAGATTTCGCTTTGAGATGGGGAATTTGATTGGAGACAGCAAGTGCGCCCAGCGCTCTGCCCTGACCCAATTCATAAGAATGTTCAGCGGAATAAGCAGCGATACCCACCAGTAATTAGCACCTTTTAATGACTCCCACAATTCAGATAGCTTTACACCGTGAAAAGCGAGATAAAGAAAACCGAAAGCTAAAAAAAAACTTATCGAATATCTAAAAATGGTTCGTAATTTAGCAGACATAAGAGGATTGTGTAGTGGTTAGCGAAGGTCCACCACTTCTGTACCTTCCGGCGTTTCAAATTTAAATGTTTTCTCTTTGATATTTGTGTTTAATTTGAAATCCTTCACAATATAAGTCGTTTCTGTTTCGTTCACATCCAGAATCACAATTTTTTTGACTACCCAATCGTCTTCTTCAATAGAAATTTTTACTGATTTTACGAACGAACGGTCATCTTTCGGCACGAGCTTAAGAAGAACGACGTTTCCTATCAGTTGTTTTTCTTGACCGAGAAGTGAAACATAATAATTTTCGGGAAGATTAAGCATGAACTGTTCGGGAGAAATTGAATTGGAATTCTCTTTGTAATTATCGACTATAACTTGATTGTTTTCTGTAGAATACGCCCACACCGTTATTCCATCCGTAACAATTGTTTGATGTTCCGACTCGATGCGATAGTGTTTCGGTTTTTTCATTTTCAGTGTACCGCTGAAATTTTGTTCAATATTTGAAAAACCTAACTTGACATGCTGTTCAAATTGCACAACTGCATCATCAATCATGTCATACCTATGACGCAATTGCTCAGTTACCTGTTTAACTGTCAATTCATCTTCTTGTGCTGTTGCACCAGTCATACAGAAACATATAAACGCTGTTAATAATTTTTTTTTGATGTTCATAGACTTTTTAATATCACTTCCAATTCTGCTTCTGTTTCCACCAGCACTTCGCGCGCTTTACTTCCATCGAACTGCCCTACTATACCAGCAGCTTCCAATTCATCAATCAACCGTGCCGCCCGTGAGTACCCGACTTTCAATCTTCGTTGCAGTAACGACACCGAACCTTGCTGATGCCGAACTACAATATGCGCTGCCTCCGAAAATAATTCATCTTCACTTACACCAGTACTTGCACTTGCCTGCCTTTTCTTTTCCAAAACCGACGGCAATTTAAATGGAGTGCTATATCCCTTTTGTTTGCCGATATGATTCGTCACTCGCTCCACTTCATCCGTAGAGATAAATGCATTTTGAATTCTGTGCGGTTTAGGCGACCCTGACGGCAAGTACAGCATATCGCCGTTCCCAAGCAACTGATCTGCACCATTCATATCAAGAATTGTGCGCGAATCAATCTTCGACGATACTTGATATGCAATCCTTGCGGGAAAATTTGCTTTTATAACACCGGTGATTACATCTACCGACGGGCGCTGTGTCGCAACCACAAGATGAATACCCACAGCCCGCGCTAATTGCGCCAGACGGGCAATCGGTTCTTCAACTTCTTTTGCGGCAGTGATCATTAAGTCAGCTAACTCGTCAATCACAACAATTAAATATGGAATTTTGCGATGTTTAACAGTCCCTGAATCATGCAAGCGTCCGGCAGCAATTCGTTCATTGTAATCGGCAATATTCCGTACACCGGCAGCCGCCAATCGATCGTAACGGCTCTCCATTTCCAATTCGACGCTTTTCAGAATGAGCACCGCATTATTTGCTTCTGTTATAATTTCTTCATCTAAATCAGGCGATACAGCGAGATAATGACTTCGGAGTTTTTTAAAAAGTGTGAGTTCAATTTTTTTCGGATCAATGATTATAAATTTTACATCGCTCGGATGCAACCGATAAATCAGACTTGTGAGAATAGTATTGATGCCGACACTTTTCCCTGAACCAGTCGACCCTGCAATTAACAAATGCGGCATCTTTGCAAGATCGTCCACATACACTTCACCTGAAATTGATTTTCCCATTGCCAAAGGAAGCAATGCTTTTGAATCCCGAAATTTTGCAGAATTAATAATACTGCGGATAGTTACAAGAGATGGATTATGATTTGGAATTTCAACACCGACAGTACCTTTGCCTGGCATCGGCGCAATTATTCGGATACCTTTTGCTTTTAATGCAAGCGCAATATCGTCCTGCAAACTTTCAATTCTGCTTATTTTTACACCGGCGGATGGTACAAGCTCGTACAGTGTTACAACTGGGCCCGGTGTCACCGAAACACTGTCGATCTCAACTGAAAAATCTGAAAGTTTCGCGCGGAGCAACTCTGCGTTGGCTTTCAACTCATCTTCATTTACATTTTCACTATCCCGGTAAACATCAAGAAGTTCTACTGATGGAAAAACGTAATCGATTTCTTCAATCACATTTTCATCTTTTTCTGCTGTCCGTTCATCGAAATCAACCTCAGCTTCGACAACTTTCTCAAGTATATCAATAGAAAGATCAGAGCTCTTGGGCGGAACATTCAATTGAGTATCGCTCGTTACAGATTCCTCCGCTGGCGGTTTTATATTTACAGCTTTGATTACAGGATTTATCGGAGTCGGCAATGGCTTTGTTCGAACGACAGGTTCTGTTAATTCTTCCGCCGGCTTTTTTATTCGAACCGTCTCGCTTGCCTTTTTTGATTCGACATATTTTTGTTTAGCATCTTGTCTAATTTCCCACGATTCTCTTTTTTCTATCAGCCACTCTATCCAGACGGCCACAGTATCTCGTAATTTTGCCCAAGTGACTTTATAATCTAAATCTACTAAAAGTGTCAGCACGATGATAAACCCGCCAACCACGCAGATTGCCGCACCAGTGATACCAATAGATTTTACAAGCACATAAGCGATGAAGTGCCCGACAACTCCGCTCCATTCCATAGGCAAAGCACTATCGAACTGCTTTAATAATCCCGCAAATGATGCAAATAAAACAGCAAGAATAATTGTATAGTTTGTAAGAATAATTTTGCGGCGCAGATTTTTTTCGTTCAATAAATAAATGGACCATATGAAGCCAAGTAAAGGAACTATGATGACAGCAAAACCGATCGTTGAGTTAATGAACCAATTTGATATTACGGCTCCAAGCAAGCCAAGCCAATTCTGTGTGTGTTCTGCTTTTAACAGAATGGACTCGTCGTTTGAAAATACTTTCCATATATCCCATAGTGAAATTTCTCCGCTTGCCTGATCGACAGCAGAATAAGAGATGATACTCAGCAGGAGCATTAACGAAGCGAGAATACCGATAAACGCACAGATTTGCCGCCGGTGACGGGGCGCTTCTTTCATCTCAGATATTTTTTGATTTTCTGCCATACGAGTCATTCTCTGCAAAATTTGTTTATGCAGAAACAACAGGCGGTTCTTCTTTTCTTAGTTTAATTTTATTTTCTATTTGTACCGGAAGCACCGGTACCGAATCAACGTCTGCACAAATCTTCAAATCATCTGCAAAACCGATCTCGATCAAATACTTCCCATGTTCAGAGGTTTTTAGCATTTTGAGAATCGAGCGCCCAAACGATTTATATAAAGCACACGCCGCTTTTGCCGAATCGCTGAGATTTAATTCCAACGATTCAAACTTCAACAATTTTTGAATCATCAATCCGGCGCATACTGCATCTTCTACACTAAAATTTCCGATTGTATTTAACCTGCCTGCGCAGATAAATAAAAAATCTTTGTTTTCTTCCCTGATGAAATCCACTACTGTTGTCAGATTTAAAAATGAGCCAATTACCAGCGCACGTGCGTAACGGCTTTTTGCCATCGCGACCGAACCGTTCGTTGTGCAGTAAATAATAGATTTTCCCTTCACAGCGGCTTCATTGTACTCTAGAGGCGAGTTTCCAAGATTAAATCCTTCTATTGTTTTTCCGTTACGCTCACCGCCGCGGAGAGTTACTTCTCCAAACAGACTTCCTGAAATTTTTACAGCCGATTCAATGCTCGCAACAGGAATAATTTCACGTGCGCCGTTATTTAACGCAACTGTGATCGTTGAGCTCGCACGCAGTACATCGAGCACCACCACATTTTTATCGCGCAATTGCAAATCATCAAACTGACCAGCATTAAAACTAAGATCTATTTTCATCCAAGCCCCTTGCTAATTATTTTTTATAAACGGCATCGTTACAATTGTCGCAGGTATTTCTTTATTTCTTACAAGTACCGAAACTACATTTCCGACATTTGCAAGTTCAGCAGAAACATATCCGATGCCAATCGCTTTTTTGAGTGTCGGCGAAAAAGTTCCGCTAGTTACATAGCCGACGACATTTCCGTTTCTTGTAATTTCGTAACCATGACGCGCTATTGTTCTATCCGGAAGAGTGAATCCAACAAGTTTTCTTTTCAATCCTTCCTCTTTTGCTTTTAATATAGCATTGCGTCCGTTAAAATCTTTTTTGCTAAGTTTTGTAATCCATCCCAATCCAGCTTCCAGCGGATGCGTAGTCTGATCGATTTCGTTTCCATAAAGACAAAATCCCATCTCTAAGCGAAGCGTATCACGAGCGCCAAGCCCAACCGGCTGAATGCCGAACTCCTTGCCGGCATCGAAGATTGTATCCCAAACATTTTTCGCCGTTTCAACATTTGCATCGAAATATAATTCAAATCCTAATTCGCCTGTGTATCCTGTGCGGGAAATAATCATCGGAATACCAGAAAGTAAATTTCTTGTGAAGGTATAATACTCAACTTTTGATAAATCTTCTTTAGTCAACTTTTGAAGTGTCGCCAAAGATTTTGGACCTTGTACCGCGAGCAATGCCGTCGTATCGCTTACGTTTTCAATTTCCACATCGCCGAATTTTTGAGATAGAAGCCAATCAAAATCTTTTTTAAGATTAGATGCATTAACCACCATCATATACTGATTATCCATCCGATAAATAAGAAGATCATCGATAATTCCGCCATTCTCATAACACATTGCAGAATACTGCACTCTTCCTAATTTCAATCTTGCGGCATCATTAATCGTGACTTTTTGAAGAAAATTGAGCGCATCATTTCCGCGCACATAAAATTCTCCCATATGTGTAACATCAAAAACCCCGACGGATCGGCGAACGGCAATGTGTTCTTCAATAATGCTTGAATATTGCACCGGCATTTCGAAACCGGCAAATTCTACTATCTTCGCCCCAAGCGATGTATGCAGATTGTAAAATGGTGTCCGTTTAAGCATTATTTTCTTTGTAGGTTTTAATCAACAATTTTTTTTGTTATTTTGTTCATTAACAAATAAAAATGAATTTAATATAAAATTTGATTTTTGCCTCATTTGTACTGTTCTGTAATTTCTTTTTTTTGTTTTACCGAGAAGAATTTAAATTCGTCTGCGTGTAATACTGGATCCGGAATAAGTTTCATTTTCACAAAGAATTTGAATTGCAGTTTTGTCAGTCGGCTGATTGTGCCTACAGAAAGGTATTCTGCAATTATCGGATTAACTCTAAGTTCCAATCTGTATTCACGCTTTTCAGTTTTAAATCGTTTGATCCAACGTTCAATTTGATTCATAGTGGAGGTTTTGGATTGTACTAAACCCGTGCCGCCGCACATCGGGCATCCTTCGCTAAAACTCAATTGCACGCTTTGACGAATACGCTGGCGTGTAATTTGTACCAACCCGAAATCTGTCATTGGCAAAACTGTAACTTTTGCGCGGTCCATCCGCAATTCTTTTTTCATTTCATCATAGATTTTTTTCTTATTTTTTTCATTTTCCAAATCTATAAAATCAACAACAACGAGACCGCCTATATCGCGCAGACGAAGCTGTCTACAGATTTCGCGAGCCGCTTCAAGGTTCGTGCGAAGCGAATTCATTTCTTGTTCTTTCTTCGCAGCATAACGTCCGCTGTTCACGTCAATCACAGTCATAGCTTCAGTTTTTTCTAGAAATAAGTAGCCGCCGCTCTTCAGCCATACTTTCTTGCTTAAAAGCACTTGAATTTCTTTCTCAATACCGTACTTATCAAAAATCGGTTCTTTCTCTCGATAGTATTCTACACGATTAAGCATGTCCGGCGAAATCCATTGCACATAAGCACGAATCTCTTTGAAGAGTTTTTTTTCATCTACCACTACATGCTCCACGGTATCTTGAAACAGGTCGCGAATTACGCTGGATGTTGTATTCATATCTTTGTAAATCAATGCAGGAGCTTTTTCCGATTTCACAGATTTCTCTATGCTTTGCCACGTTTTGATCAATTCATCAAGATCTTGCTTCAGCATCTCGTCTGTTTTTCCATCAGCAACTGTGCGAATTATCGCGCCGAACCCTTTCGGCAGCATTTCACGAACAATTTTTCGGAGCCGGTGTTTCTCCTTGAAATTAGCGAGCTTCTTTGATACTCCAACTTTTCCATCGAATGGAATAAGAACAAG
The DNA here is from genome assembly GCA_963833465.1 of Ignavibacteriota bacterium. Lineage (GTDB taxonomy): Bacteria > Bacteroidota > Ignavibacteria > UBA10030 > UBA10030 > Fen-1298. The sequence continues at coordinate 210,135 of CAWHXW010000004.1, forward strand.
AAAACGTCCGGGGATAGAAATTGCAGAACGAACTCGCATACCTTTTTTCCCTACCGGCTCTTTCGTAATCTGAACTAATATTTCTTGTCCCTTTTGTAAATTAATTTGCGAATAATTTTGTTGAGAATGCCGGCGCTTTTGCAAATCATGATAATGGTCCTTGCTTTCCGTATGTTCACCCTTACCGGGGACACCATTTATTTCATTTGACGTAGCCGTACCGTTTGGAAGTAGAGATTCTGCTTCTACAACTTCTTCTTCCTTCTCGTCTTCATCTTCATCGAAGAGTGTATTAAACTCTTCGATAGAGCCGACATCAGAAAAATGCAAAAAAGCATCCTGATTCATTCCGATATCAATGAATGCTGCACGAATACCATGCATCACTTTGGCAACCCTGCCAAGATAAATGTCGCCAACATTACGTGCTCTACCGGGTGTTTCTACGAACAGTTCAGCGGTTTTGCCATCCTCAAGAATGGCAATTCGATGTTCGTTCGCAGTCGAATTGATAATAATTTCTTTTTTCATGCGGAATCCTCTTCCACTTCAGCAATAAAATTGTGTGATAAGCATACTGCATTTCAAAACGAAGTGGAAAAGTCCAGCTCGAATGCATCTTGCATTCTAAGCAGGGAAACACTCGCGTGAATCTTCCTCCAAATCGGCTGAAATAATGTGCTCTGCCATAAACAACTTGACGCTTCTCTTGAAGCAGCAAACTGATGGTTATAATAAGAATGATTATATAGCAGTGAACCATATCGTTTTTACCGTTTTCCAATAATCAGAGGTCAATAGATTTCAACAGACCCGCCGATCGATTGAGCCATCGGTTGTGGCTTTAAGTATTAAAAATTAAAAAAGAGGTCAAGCTTCCCTGTGTCACACAAATCTGTTTGCCGACCGTTGCTTCCTTCCGGATCTGGCGGGGTTGGGCAATGTTTTGTTGCACAGGACTTGACCCCAAATAGACAAATAAAACTCCGATACCTAAATGTTTGCAAAAAGCTAATTTTCGTTTATTGTTTCAGTATTTCTGCTATCATTTACAACTTATTACTTTGGGAAACTGATCAGGATCTCTCGATCGGACTCATTCGGAGGAACTGACAACCTTCCCGCATGCAACAGAACGTTCTTTCCATCGAACTACAGCTTTTTAAATTTACTCACACTTCCTTGTAAAAGCTCAGTGGAGCTGATCAGGATCGAACTGACGACCTCTTCGTTGCGAACGAAGCGCTCTCCCAACTGAGCTACAGCCCCAGAATTAATTTAAAATTAAGCAATTACTACTAAAAAAACAAACGTTTGATTCTGGAATAGTTTTTCGTTATTCTGAACTGAAATTGGAGCATAAATGGGAAAGAACCAAAAGAATATTGATAAATTTATAAGAATTGTCAGGCGGCTTAGAAAAGATTGTCCATGGGACCGTGAACAGACTCATAAATCTATTAAACATGGTTTGATCGAAGAAACTTATGAGGTCATTGAAGCAATCGATCAAAACAACTCAAACGAATTAAAAAAAGAATTAGGCGACTTGCTTCTTCATATAGTTTTCCATGTTGTAATGGCTGAAGAAGAGAAATCATTCACGCTTGAAGACGTTATTGATTCCATTTCTGAAAAAATGATCCGGCGGCATCCGCATGTATTCGGTAATGCAACGGTGGAAGATTCGCACGAAGTAAAAAGAAATTGGGAGCACATTAAAATAGCAGAGGGAAGAAAATCTGTGATCGACGGAGTGCCAAAGCAAATGCCTGCATTACTGCGTGCGCTGCGTATTCAGGAGAAAGCATCTAAAGTAGGATTCGATTGGAAAAATAAAAGCGATGTCTGGAAAAAAGTTGATGAGGAAATTAAAGAACTCGCCGGAGCAGAGCGATCAAAAAACCATGCTCATATCGAAGAAGAATACGGGGATTTACTGTTTTCATTAGTCAATTATTCCAGATTTATCGGAGTTAATCCGGAGTTTGCATTAAAAGATTCGATTAATAAATTCAGCAAACGATTTTACCATATTGAAAAGGAACTTCAGCGGCGCGGAAAACGCATCGGAACTGTTTCTATGAAAGAAATGGATGAAATCTGGGATGCAAAGAAGAAATCAAAAAGTTAATGATGACTTTTAAATCTCAAATTAGAATTGATAAATATCAAATAAATTCCAAAAACTAAATCCAAAACGCAAAATATATTAAATACACTTGAGCTTTGGAAATTGAATATTTGTTTTAGCTTTGACTGCTGAAAATTGAAGTTTTAGAAACATCATAACTCAGGTTAACTTCCGCCGTTTGTTTTTCCATTCCCAATTCCATTTGTATGATAACGCTCGTACGCGTCGATAATATCCTTCACAAGGCGATGCCTTACTACATCGTTTTTATCAAAATAGCAGAATGTAACGCCCTGAATTCTTTTCAGAATCTCCTGTATCTGAACAAGTCCCGATGTGGTCTTTGTTGGCAGATCGATTTGAGTAATATCACCGGTAATTATAGCGCGGGAATTTGTGCCAAGGCGTGTCAGAAACATTTTCATTTGCATTGCCGTAGCGTTTTGCGCTTCATCCAATATTACAAACGCATTGTGAAGCGTTCTTCCGCGCATATATGCCAGGGGAACAATTTCAATAATTCGTTTCTCGATGTACCCGCGCAATTTTTCTACCGAAAGCATATCATCAAGTGCATCATATAACGGGCGCAGATAGGGATCTATTTTATCGCGGAAATCGCCCGGTAAAAATCCTAAACTCTCTCCGGCTTCTACTGCCGGTCGTGCCAGAATTATGCGTGTCACATCTCGATTCTTCAATGCGGCAACTGCCATAGCGACCGCTAAATAAGTTTTACCTGTGCCTGCAGGTCCTATCGCAAAGACAATATCGTTCTTTCTTATCTGCAGAATGTATTGTTTCTGGCCCTGAGTTCTTGGTTTGATGATGCCGGTCTTTGTATATAATATTGCAGTATCATTTTCCTCTGGCTTTATTTCTGATGGAAGATCGGGTGTAAAGCTGTTAACTGAAACAAGATCGATGACGGTATCAATATCATTAGCATTGAGTGTGCCGTTCTTGTTCAGCATGTAAATAAGTTCACTGACAACTTTCTCAATCTTTCCAATTTCAAATTGCGATCCTTGAATCGTCAACTGATCGCCGCGCACAGTTAAATTTGCGTCGAATCGTTCTTCAAGCATCTGAAGATTTGCATCATTGAAACCTAACAATTGTACTATATCAACACCTGCAAGCGGTATTTTTTTTTCAGTCAACTTCTATCAACTCCTTTGATACATGGGTAAAAATAATAAATGCCCTCCGGTGACATAATTACCGTTAGGGCACTTACAATCAAGCTCCTTATGACGACGTAAAATTGCGTGTAGTTTAATCTCTTTAGTGCTTTGCTGCGGCCGCTCGTACAGTTCTTCTTTAACCAACATTTACGCACAATTGATTTTTTTCCATCGCCAAACTAACTTTCGGTGGATTTTTTAGTTTCTGACCTTGATGAATCATGTTATTTTTAATCAGAACTTGACTTATATTAGCCAGAAGAGCAAAAAAAGTCAAGCAGATTTCAAAATAATAATATGCGATGAAATCTTATTTTCTTCATCCATCTAAAATTTAGGTCAAATAAAAGGTCTTACATCAGTTGCAATCATACCTGCTTTTTTAGCTGCATCTAATCCCATATCTCCATCTTCAAACACCTGGCAAAGGTTTGGCTAAACACCGATACGTGCAGCTGCTTCTAAAAAAATCTTGGGAGAAGGTTTAGGTTCGATGTCGTCATCTGCAGTAAGAATTATTTTAAAGCAGTCCTTGATTCCGATTGCTTCCAACTGGAGATGTACGTCTTCTTTTTTACTCCCGGAAGCAACAGCCATCGGTAAAATATTCTTATATCGTAAAACAACTTCAACTACCTGCTTTATTGGCTTTACTTCGGTATTGTAGTTATTAAAGTATTCTTGTTTCGCTTTAACTATCGCAACACCATCAAGTGATGAAACGTATTGTTTATTATAAAGATCAACGATAGCTTCACTTGGCATTCCATTTTTTTTGGAGAAGAAATTGTAATCCCAAACCGCCCCTGCATTTTTTATTGTGCATTCCCATGCCTTCATATGCAATGGCATCGAATCAACCAGAGTGCCGTCACAGTCAAATATAAGCCCTTTGATAAATTCTGGAACTTTGATTTCAGTCATAGAAAATTTATGAAAATGGATTTTCCGTTGAGTACATCATTTCTTTTGGTTGATTGAAGAATACTTCATTTACACCAAGCATTTTGCTTGCAGCAAAGAGTGTCTTGCCTGCATGTTTAAACGCAATCGCTGTATGATGCGGGAAGCGCTTCTCAATAAGAATATGACGATAGAAACGTCCCATTTCTTTAATTGCAAAAACTCCGATGGAACCAAAAGACTTCGGATTGATTTTTAATACTTCGCCGTTTGCCACATACGCACGAATCTCTGCATTGGAAGTTGATTGGATACGGAAGATTGAAATCGGACCTGACTTAATTTGACCTTCCAACGTTCCGCGTGTAATATCCGGTTTGCTTTCCGGTTCCATCAGTCTGTGCATAATCAATTGATATTGCATGATCGGTTGCACTAAACATCCGGATGATGTATTGCCGCAGTGAAATCCCATCCAAAGATCACTTAGCTTATAATCGCCGATCGCCTTCTTGTTTTCCTTGTACATATCTTTCGGAACAGAATTATTGATATCCAAGATTGCAGGAGGAACTTCCGTTGCACAGATAGACATGTATTCACTCAATGCTCCATAAATATCAGCTTCACAAGCGACCGGAATACCTCTTGCCGCTAATCGTGAATTTAAGTAACACGGAACATGGCCAAAATGTTTTTCAAATGCGGGCCAGCATTTATTGGCAAATGCCGCGTACTTCGAAGCGCCGAGATTTGCACTCATGAATTTTTCAAGCGAGTACTCATATTGCGCAAGCTTTTCAAGAAGTTCGGGATAATTATTACCTTTCCCAAGTTCTTTACTCATCATTTTGGCAATACGTTTTATTTCTGGATTTCCTTTTTCTGCCTGAACAATATCCAATAGATCAAGCTCACTATTCTCCATAATTTCGATTCCCAAATCATAGAGCGGCTGAATTGGCGCATGACACGTCAAAAAATCAAATGGACGTTGTCCGAAGGACATAATTTTCAAATTACGGACACCGATTACTGTACGGGCAATGGGAATAAAATCTGCCAACATCGAAGCAACATCTTCCGGATCGCCAATTGGATATTCCGGGATGTACGGTTTCAGCCTGCGCAATCCGATATTGTATGATGCACTCAACAGTCCGCAATAGGCATCACCCCGTCCGTTTATTAGATCCTTTCCTGTATCTTCAGCAGCCGCGACAAACATAACCGGTCCGCCAAATTTTTCTGCCAATAACGTTGTTGGGCCTTCCGGTCCAAAATTTCCAAGATACAAAGCCAGCGCATTGACATCCTTCTTCCTCAATTCATCCAATGCTTTTATAACATCCCGATCATTTTCAACAATTGTTTCTATCTCAACGACCGGTATTTTTGTTTTTTTGCATGCAGATATAACATTCTTCCGTCGCTTACGCGACAATTCAATCGGAAAACAATCCCTGCTTACTGCGATCACACCAAGTTTTATTATTGGAATATTTTGCATAAGTATATCTCCTTCTATTTCTTTTGACCGTAATAAGAATCCGGCCCATGTTTTCTTTGATAATGTTTTTTCAAAATATAATCCGGCAGCGGCTTTAGATTAGGATTCAATCTGAGCGTTTTAAATGCCATTTTAGCAACCTTTTCCATTATAAGATTGTTTTTGACTGCATCACCGGCATCTACTCCCCATGTGAATGCTCCATGGCCTGCAACCAAAACTCCTGGGACAGCATCCGGATTGAGTTTTTTAAATCGTTCAACAATGACTCTTCCGGTGTTAATTTCGTATTTTTTTTCTACTTCATTCCTTTTTAGAAATCTCGTCAGTGGAATATTTCCATAAAATGCGTCTGCATGTGTTGTACCAAAGCATGAAATTTCTTTACACGCTTGAGCAAATATCGTTGCGTATTCACTGTGACTATGAGCAATACCGCCGATAGCAGGAAAAGATTTGTACAGCTCGATATGCGTTAGAGTATCGGAAGAGGGCTGAAAATCGCCCTCAATAACTTTTCCCGAAAAATCCACAACAACCATGTTTTTCATTTTCAGATTTTTGTACTCGACACCGCTTGGCTTAATAACCACCAACCTTTCTTCGCGCGAAATGCCGCTGACATTTCCCCATGTCAATGTTACAAGATTGAACTCAACCAATTTAAGATTTGCTTCAAGGACCTGCTGTTTTAATTCTTTCAACATAATTTTCTCATAAAATTAATTTCGTGGTAGCCAGACTTTCATTGTACCTGCTTCACGGTTAGACCAAGCATAATAAGGGATTGCAGTAAGCTTCAACACTCGTTCACCATTCTTGGTAGGAACATATCCTGAAATTGTATTTACTCCATTTAGTAAATCATTCCTTTTTTCCACTTTTAACATTGCATCAAGAGGGTCCGTTAGATCATTTAATTGATCATTATTATCAATTCCTTCGACACAATATAGCATAGGACCGTATTCTAGTGCTGTCAGGTTCTGATCATCTTTAACTTTTTTATTAGCTATTACATGGCGTATACTCATAGGGAAACTAACACTAATACTTTCTTCCGATTTCCAAAATCGAGTAATTACTGCATAGCCCTGATAAGTATTATATTTTATTTCTTTGTCGTTTTGTGTAATAAAAACTTTGTTGCATACAGTATCGGTATATGTATATAAGTCGCTTGGGATAACCTTATTTTGTGCCCACCCTGGCAATCTTATTTTAAGAGTAAATTTACAATTTTTTTCAGGGTCGATTTTTATCCTGACCTCTCCATTCCATGGATAACCGGTTTGTTGTTCGATTTTTACAATGCCATTTTCTAATCTTACTTCCGCTTTATTCGATGCATAAAGATTTATATACAATGTGTCTTTGTGAACAGCGTAAATCAGACCCGGCAAAGAAGGAATAAAACGAATCAGGTTCGTGGGGCAGCATGAGCAATCGAACCATGACTGTCGTGTTCCTGAATCCATATTAAATTTGAATTTACCGTCGGCTTCAAGCGGATTTACATAGAAAAAGTTTTTTCCATCCAGCGATATCCCCGAGATCAAACCATTGTACAATGTGCGTTCAATAATGTCAAAATATTTTGCATCGCCCGAAAGCATGAACAATCGAGTATTCCAATAGACATCGCCTATCGATGCACAGGTTTCGCCATAGGCACTCAGGTTAGGAAGCTCATAATCTTTACCGAGCGATTCACCTTCATGCTTAGCTCCAATACCGCCAGTAAGATACATTTTTCCTTCCACCATATTATTCCAAATGTTCATCACAGCTTTTAAGTACGCCGAGTTTTTGTAAATAGCTGCAATATCTGTCATGCCGGCGTACATATAGACTGCCCGCACAGCATGTCCTACAATTTCATCTTGTTGAGTAACAGGTTTGTGATCCTGGCTATATTCACCGTATAAATGATGTGTAGAGGAATCTCCCCTCAAATCAAGAAAGTATTTTGCAAGTTGTAAATATTTTTCATTGCGGGTAACGCGATAAAGCTTTATCAATCCAGTTTCGACAATCTGATGACCGGGAGGAATTGTAAGTTTTCCTGGTCCAAAACTTTTGACCAATAAATCGGCATTTTTGGTTGCGATATCAAGAAAATTGCGTTTACCTGTGGCATTAAAATGCGCTACGGCAGCTTCCAACAAATGTCCACTGTTGTAAAGTTCATGACTTGAAGCTTCTCGTGTCCAGCGATTCCCATTTTTTTTAACCCATGGGGCTGGAGGATTTGTTGGATCAATGGTAGACCATGTCGTAATATACCCGTTAGGTTCTTGACCGATTTTTATGATAGCAATTATCGAATCAAGGTAGGCATCTAAATCTTTGTTAGGAGCGCTGATCAAAGAGATTGAAGCGCCTTCGATAATTTTATATACATCTGTATCATCAAAAGGCATTTTACCATGAACTTTTCCCTTCTTTTTTCCTCCTGCTATGAGGAAGTTCTCATAGCGGCCTTCTTTTTTACATTTATCAAATGCAAATGAAATTGTAGTGTTTTGAATAGTTTTAATTTTAGGCAGCCAAAATCCGTCGGTGAGCTTAACATTCTTAATATCGACCATTGAAATAGGATAATCAATATATTTATTTTGCTGTCCGTTACTTTGCAGAGGAATCAAGAGCAAAAAAACAAATATATAATAGATTGATATTTTTATCATGCTCTTCTATTCAGAATAAATATTCAAAATAAATCAGTTTCAATCATTGCCCTATTTAATTCTTCTTACCTGATCTCGCAATTCCAGCAAGTCTTTCATCACATTGTACATTCCGCCTGACCATTGCTTCATTCCAAACCCATCATGAAGCTGACGATACAAAACATACATTTTTTTATATACTTCATGATTTTCAATTATCGGCATATAAACCTTACCGATTCCTGTCATAGCTTTCTTTGCTTCATCAACAGAATCGTAGCCGCCTGCTTTGCTTCCGGCAGCAACTGCCGAAAAGATTCCTGCCCCAAGTGCCGGAGTCTGTCCACTCCGTGAAATTTTCATCGGACGTCCCGTAATGTCCGCATAGATTTGCATCATCAATTTATTTTTTAAAGCGAGGCCGCCGCAATTAATTACTTCTTCCACCTTAACCCCATATTTTTCAATCCGATCGATGATTGCGAGTGCTCCAAAACCAGTTGCCTCAATTAGCGCGCGGTAAATTTCCTCAGGTTTCGTATGAATTGATTGGCCGATAAGCAATCCGCTGAGCCGAACATCTACAAGTATCGTTCGGTTGCCGTTATTCCAATCAAGTGCAAGCAATCCGCTTTCTCCCGGTTTGAGTTTCTTTGCTGCAGCTTCTAATTTTATAAATTTCTGATCCTGAGTTTTTCCATATGACTCAGGGACAAGATTGTTCACAAACCACAAAAAAATATCGCCCACACCGGATTGTCCTGCTTCGATTCCGTAATTTCCACTCATTACCGAACCATCGACTATACCGCATACACCGGGGATATCATTCAATTGTTCTTTGTTTGGATGAATCATAATATCGCATGTACCTGGTACCGATGATTTTCACTAGTGTGCCGATGGAAATGCCAGCGCCAACAGCACCCATATGTGCATCAAATGCACCAACAGCAATCGCTACATTTGACGATAGCCCCAGTTTTTTTGCCCAAGCAGGCGAAAGAGATCCGACACATTGATCGGCCGTAAAAGTTTCTTCATAGAGTCTATTTCTTAATGCACCTAAACCTGATGATAGTGCTTCAAGAAATTCAGCATCTGGCAAACCACCCCAATTTTTGTTAAACATTGCTTTGTGTCCGGCAGAGCAAATGCCGCGCTTAATTTTTTTTGGATTTAATTCCCCAGTCAATACAGCGGGAATCCAATCGCAAATTTCCGTCCAACTTTCTGCGGCTTCAAATACATCTGGCGCTGAATTCTTACAGTGCAAGATTTTACTCCACCACCACTCGGAAGAATATGTTCCACCTATTTTTGAAAGGTATTGCGGACGAATCTTTGCTGCCAACTCGGTAATCTGTGCGGCTTCAGTGAATCCTGTATGATCTTTCCAGAGCCATACCATTGCTGCAGGATTTTTTTTGAACTCTTTATTAAAACAAAGTGCCTGTCCTTGTGCATCGAGAGGCATTGGACTGCTGCCGGTGGTATCCACGCCAATACCAATTATATCTGAAGCCGAGAAATTCTTCTTAGCAGATTTAGCTTTTTTTAGAACTCCTTTGATTGTTGCTTCTATCCCTTTAAGATAATCCGCAGGATTCTGCCGTGCTAAATTAGGATCTGCAGAATCTACAATTACTCCATTTTTACCAGATGGATAAGGAAATACTTGGCTTGATAATTCTTTCCCGTTGGCAACTTCCACAATTAAAGAACGGCATGAGTTCGTTCCAAAATCCAGACCGATGACATATTTATTCATTGTTCTGAGTACTCCAATTCTATTAACCAGTAAAGTAAATATACCCGCCTGCAATTACAGCAATAACAATTATAGATGTAACAACTTCACGCCAATCCCAGCTCGCATACGATTCCATCTTATGCTCTGCGGTTACCGTTCCAAACGAAAGATTTTTTATTTTATTGTAGTCTGGAGTTTCAGATAAATAGCTGACTACAACCATAACAATTGCTGATATAAGAGTAATGAGAATACTGAAGTATTGGAAATTAATATTATTAATAATCCAGAGGAACGAGCCTGGAGTGTAGCCATTTTGAGCTATACCTAGAGATACAGGTGTATCTACAAACATCCGGAACAAACCGATAGCAAAGCCGGTAATGATTGCCCATAGACACCCTTTTGCATTCAATCGCTTCCAGAACACTCCAAAAAAGAAGACAACAAAGATTGGAGGTGCAAGATACCCCTGCACGGTCTGTAAATAGTTATAGAGACTTGATGCACCTTTCACAACAGGTATCCACAATAACGCAATCAATACCATGGCAGACGTAGCTATCCGTCCCATTCGAACGATTTCGCTTTGGCTCGCTTTCGGGCGAAGCTTTTCATATATATCGACCGTGAAGAGCGTAGAACACGCGTTGAAGACACCCGCAAGAGATCCCATTAATGCAGAGAGCAATCCCGCAACTACAATACCTCTCAACCCGGTTGGGAGAAGATATTGCACCAGCAATGGAAAAGCTGCTTGTGAATGTCCGGTTGCTTTTCCCGTTGCCGCATCGTACACAATTTCCAATCCGGGCACTTTTCCACTTTTTGCTAATGCAAAACAAATCAAACCTGGAATAATGAAAAGGTAAACAGGAAATAATTTTAATACTGCGGCAAAGATACTTCCGCGACGCGCGACTTTTTCGTTCGGTGCACCTAACGCTCTTTGAACAATGTATTGATCCTGTACACCAGTACCATAGACCTATGACAGGTGCGCAGATAGCCATGCCCCAGCCATGGATAATAACTATTAAAATACCAAGCTTGTTTTACAATGTGTCCTGCTGTATTTGTTTCTACGACAGGAGCCCACGTGCTTTCGACTCCAGGCGGTGTTAATGGTTTCCAAAGATTGAACATATCCGAACCGCAAAGTCTTCGTAACTCACTCCACCCGCCTAAGGCATGTAATCCATAGAGAGTTAATAATGCAGAACCGCCAATTAAAACTGTGACCTGCACAGCATCATTATAGGCGACCGCCCTCATTCCTCCTAACGCCGTATATAGACCGGTTAATAAGATGACAAGAACTGAACCGATCCAGAAGCTGTCAATATACACTCCAGCGATCGTGATATTCAATTCGGGTAAGAGAGTTCCGAATACAACACCACCGGCAAAAATTCCGACAGCTATTTTCGTTAAGATAAATGTGATGATAGAAACAACGGATAACACGTACCGTGATCCGACGGAAAATCGTCTTTCAAGAAATTCTGGCATTGTAAAGACCAGAGAGCGGGCATAAAAAGGTACAAAGACCCACGCTAAAATTAACAAGCACCAAGCATGGAATTCATAATGCGCCATCGCAACACCGTCCCTTGCCCCGGATCCGGCTAAACCGACAATGTGTTCAGAACCAATATTCGAGACAAAAATAGATGCACCTATAATCCACCAGCTTAGATTACGCCCTGCGAGGAAATAATCTGTCGCTTCATTCTTTCCTTTCTTCACAACCCACCATGCCACGCCTAACAGAATACTAAAATATGCTGCAATCGCTAACCAATCCAATGCTTGTAACGTACCCATGAAATATTTCTCCTATCATTATTTAGTTGTAAATTGATAGATAGTCGTTTGATGATAAACTTGACCAGGTTTTAAAGTGACTGATGGAAACTCCGGTTTATTCGGAGAATCAGGGAAACACTGAGCTTCCAAGCAAAGACCTGAACGAAATTGATACGATGTACTCTTGCCCTTGGCAGTTCCATTTAAGAAGTTACCGGAATAAAATTGAAGTCCAGGCTGATCAGTATAAATAGTCATTAGGCGTCCGCTCTTTTCTTCATATAGTTCTGCAACTTTTCGAATCTTGCCATTATAATTTTTCAGTACCCAATTATGATCGTACCCTTTACCAAAAATAAGCTGTTCAAAACGATCGTTGATTCGTGCACCGATTGGAGTCGGAATTCGAAAGTCCATCGGGGTCTTTGCCACATCTAAATATTTTCCAGTCGTAATAAGTCCTTTATCGACAGGCGTGAAAGCATCAGCTTCGATAGTCAAAAGATGGTCAAGGATAGTATTGTCGAACGAACCTGACAAATTAAAATAGGAATGATGTGTCGGATTCAATATTGTTGTTTTATCCGTAATTCCTTTATACTCGATTCGTAATTCGTTTTTATCGGTTAATGTATATGTTACGGACAAAGTAACTTTACCTGGATATCCTTCTTCGCCATCAGCACTAACATATGTTAATTCAATAGAAGGACCGGCGGTATCTTTCACTTCTTTCGCATCCCAAAGTACTTTATTGAATCCTGCTTTTCCACCGTGGAGATGATTTTCGCCATCATTGATCGTCAATTGGTATTCTTTATCGTCCAATCTGAATTTTCCTCTGCCGATCCGATTGCCATAGCGACCGACGATCGCGCCAAAATAGGTTTTATCGTCTATATATCCCTTCAACGAATCATATCCAAGAACTATATCTTCGTATTTCCCATTACGATCGGGTGCAGTCAATGATGTTACTATTGCACCGAAGTTGATTACTTTCATTGACGCACCGGATTTATTTGTCAATGTATATTGATATACATTGCGCCCATCCGGAAGTTTTCCATAAAAAGTTTTTTCGATCACGGCATTATCCTTTTCAAATGATGAATAAGAATATAAAATATTAAATCCTGCAAGAAACATGCATATTAACATTAACTTTTTCATTCTCTTTCCTTTCAATCGGCTAAAAATAGAATTTTTTGAAATCTTTAGAAAGTACGAATCACATATTAGATATGCAAGATATGCTGCATTATGTCGAATTGACTCATAATAAAAGATACCGAAAGCAGTTTGAAAAAGAGTCGTTGCCTCATAATATATGTCACCGTAGAGAAAGGACATATAATGATGAGTACAACTTCGAAGCACGAATATCTCGACAGTATTCGGATCAGATATCAGGATTCACCCAAAGGGATTAAGACGATAATCCTTGATGAATTCTGTCGAGTCTGTGAGTATGATCGAAAATATGCTCTTCGCTTGCTCAATCCCAAGCCGAATCATTTTATCCGTTCCAGCAAATCCAGAAGTGGTCGTCCGATTACGTATCATCATCCCGAGATTCTCGCTTTCCTCAAACGACTTTGGATTGCTAGCAACCTTGCCTGTGGAAAACGCTTGAAGGCAATGATTCCGCTCTGGCTTCCATTTGATGATACAGGCATTTCTCAGAATAATCAAAAACTCTTGCTGACGATTTCCGCCGCCACCATAGACCGTCTCTTGACTCCACTGCGTTCTCGTTACACTAAGAAAGGTCTTGCAACCACCAAACCAGGATCACTACTCAAGAAACATATTCCAATCAAAACCAATCAGTGGGATGAACATATTCCTGGATTTATCGAAGCTGATACTGTCGCTCATTGCGGCACTTCGATGGCTGGCATGTTCGTTTTTACCTTAAATACCGTTGATATTGCCACCGGTTGGACAGAACAACGTGCTCTCTGGGGGAAAGGTGAGCAGGGGGTTCTTGAAGCTCTCAAGTCCATTGAATCTGCTCTTCCCTTTTCTCTCAAAGGCTTTGATTGCGATAACGGCTCGGAGTTTATGAATTGGACTATCCTCAAACACTTCCAAAACCGCAAGCGCCCGGTTCATTATACCCGCTCTCGTGAATACCAAAAGAACGATAACGCACATATCGAAGGTAAGAACTGGACACACATACGACAATATCTTGGTTATGATCGTTTTGAAGATCAACGTATGGTCTCTCTCTTGAACGATCTCTACTCTTCCCAATGGAGATTGCTCTTCAACTTCTTCTTGCCTTCTGTCAAGCTCCTTGCCAAAGAACGTATCAAATCCAAGACTATTAAAACCTTTGATTCTCCTAAAACTCCGTTCCAACGCCTCTTGGAATCTAAGGAGATCACTCAGAACACTAAAGATGATTTACAATGTCTCTTTAAAAATCTTAACCCTTTTACTCTGCAAAAGTTTATGTCTAAAAAAATTAGTACTATCTTACATCTTGCTACTCCTTGGAATAAACACATTAAACTATCTGCCTAATTCTATATTCCCATGGTGACATTTACTTTTGAGGCAACAGGTATGTATAAGTATTCGATCACAAGTTTAAATCTTTATGTGCTCTTTAAAAACGGCTTTTCAAATATCATCCGATAATGAATTATCTAAAATATTTCTATTTATTACTTGACATATTTTAATATAATTATTAATATATAGCTGGAATTAATAATGGCGACATTAGCAGAAATCCGCAAAGCAAGACAATTAACGATGGTGGATATCGCAACTCAACTCGGGATATCGCAGGGATATTATTCCAATCTCGAACGAGGGAAACGCCCATTTAACGATATACTCTTGAAAAAGACTTCAAAAGCACTTGGAGTCTCGATGAGTACAACTAGAGAAGCAATTAAAGCTTATCCTCATGAATCGCCCTCTCTAAAAAGCTGGATGTCTTCTATCAAAATTTATGGCCTGCCGCTAATCAAAGCATTTTATTATTATTTGGAAACACATGAGATAAAAGCCCATACTCTTGACGATTCAATGTTGAAAAAGAAAATGAAGGAATTTATCGAAGCAAATATTGGATTTTCTATTTTAGCCGAGCTTTCGGAGAACAAAGCATTATTAAATCACGTGCGTGAAATAATCGGTGCATATTCTTCTTTTAAAAATAATATGCAAAACGACGAATCTAAAAATATTCAATAGCAATCTTATGAGTACAATCGAAAAAATGCGTGAGATCGGCGATTTGCTGGTTAACCAAAGAAAATACAATGAAGCGTTCACAATATTTGACGAATTGTATCATCAAATCTGGAGTATTTTTGGAACTGTGCAATGCAAATTATTAGGATATAATAATAGTTACTTTGGATCAAGAGTTTCTTCCGAACTTATACTCAGAAAACAATATCCTGAACCTGCTGTCAATGTACTTTGTGTGAGGATGTATAATATCAATCTTTCTTTAATGCTGAGTGAATTTATCCGGATCATGTATGGTCATCTTCAATGTATAAGTTCATCATTACAGTTGCGTCAAGAAATTCCACCTAATATCGTTTTAAATGAATTTGCAGTTCTCTATACACTTAATCTACAACCGGTTCAACAGCGAAAACTTATTCCTATTTTTTCAATCGCAACTCCTGTTATAGACAGAGGTAATAAAGTAAAGCGTATATTATCAAATTATCCTCGATTTATTGTCGAAAAACTTATTATAGAAAATGCCCAGAAGTGCAAAGATATCAGATTGAGATCAATCAATTATCTTTTGCTTAATTATCTTCTCAATATTGGAGATCGTAAGACTGAATTATTTAAAAAATTATCGGGTATCGTTGGCCATTATTCATATCAATTTCGGTACAATCATTTCTATTCTGAAAGTTATAATAAATATAACTACTCTGCACCTTACGAAACATTCGGTCAGCGTAATTCATCTAACTACAAATTTCATTCTGCGACAGCTACTGAGGAAGAAAAGAATGCTTACTATAGCCGCTTAATCGGTTTGAGGGGGAAAGTCTCAAAAGAAGAAATCCGATCAAAATACATCAATTTAATTTCTCTATATCATCCAGATCGTGTTCAACATTTAGGTCCTGAATTAAAAGAATTGGCCGAAATTAAATCAAAAGAAATTAATGCGGCTTACGATTGGCTGAAAACAAAATACCACATTTAATTTTATCGTTTAACAAACACATTTACGATTAATATTCGACAGGAATTGACCTGGTGATAGTTTTTTCCCCAACCTAAAATCAATTCATCTCATGATTTTCCTCTACAGTATCCTTAGAGTGCAATCAATAACTAATATTGAATTTCCCTCATTCAATTTCAGACCGGTTTTTATGGTACTCTTCAGGTAGATGAATCTTGTTTATCTTCGGTTTTGTTATTCGGAAGTTCAACAAATTTGGCATC
This sequence comes from Ignavibacteriota bacterium, assembly GCA_963833465.1. Lineage (GTDB taxonomy): Bacteria > Bacteroidota > Ignavibacteria > UBA10030 > UBA10030 > Fen-1298. The sequence continues at coordinate 226,552 of CAWHXW010000004.1, forward strand.
TTTCACATCGTCATAATTCTGTTTAGGCTTTTGCTGACTCCCTTGCGGAGGATTACCTATAGGCTGGCGAAAATAAACTTGAAAAAATTGGAGTACTTTCTTTAGTAGAGTCAATCCGACATAAATAGCAAGTGCTATTATAAAAAATCGGACAAGAATAAAAATAAACAAACGAAGCATATCACTTTTTCACAAGAGGATTATAATATTCCACCGGCGCTTTGTTCGGACGAAGTATTTGTGTCAGTAAATCTTCGAAATTTTCCGGGTTATTAACAAAATCAATATCCGTTGTTTTGACGATAAGCAATGGTGTAGATTTATATCGGAAAAAGAAATAGTTATACGCTTCATTTAATTCTTTAATATATTCATCCGATATATGTTTTTCTATTTCTCTTCCACGTTTCTTGATGTTTGCCATCAATCGGTCGTTGCTAGATTGAAGATAAATAACAAGGTCTGGATTTGGAATAGTTCTTTCTATAGTACTTAGCAAATTCTCGTATAATTTCAATTCATCATCGCGTAATGTCAGGTATGCGAATATTTTATCTTTTTCAAAAATGTAATCAGATACGATGTGCGAGTGAAAGAGATCAGCTTGAAATAATTCCTGCTGCTGACGGTACCTATTGAGCAGAAAATAAATTTGCGTTTGAAAAGCATAATGTTCCGGGTCTTTATAAAAGTTCGGAAGGAAGGGGTTATTTTCATAATTTTCTAAGACCAAACGTGCGCCCAATTTGTCTGCTAACATCTGAGCCAATGTTGTTTTCCCAACGCCGATGACTCCTTCAATTGCAATGTAATGAATTTCCGAAGGAAGTTGTATTGTCATACTTTTGCCTGCAAAAATAATTTATGATTAATTTTGCGCACGGCGCCTGTATCTGAACAGCGCCGGAGAAGTTCTTCAACATTTAAGTGCCTTAATGGATCTTGAAACTCTGCGGCAATTTCTTTCAGAGGTACAAGAACGAACCTGCGATTGGAAATTTCCGGGTGCGGTACATGCAATGCCGTCTCATTAAGCATTTCACTACCATAATAAAGCAAATCAAGGTCAATTTCACGCGGGCCCCAATGCTCACTTGATGTTCTGCCAACACGCTGTTCTATTTCTTTCAATTCGTGCATAAGATCATCCGGTCGCAGCATAGAATCTAACTCTACTACCATATTCAGGAACTTCGGCTGTTCTTTTACACCGACTGGTTCAGTCTCATAAACCGACGAATATTTTTTGATAGTCGTTTGATGCAAATTTTCTAATTCTGAAAGCGCTCGATTCAGATACTTTACCCTGTCGCCAAGATTCGATCCTAATCCTAAGAAAATCCGTTTCATTTCTTTTAATTACCTCCGGGTCTCGGTGAGTTCTACTTCCACATAATCAATAACACCTTTTACAGGTGCGTTTGGTTTACGGAGTTTCACTGTCACTGAATGCACCTTGAAAAAGTTTTTTAGAATACCTTTGCCAACAGCGCTTGCAAGTGATTCGAGCAGTAAATGTTTCTTTTCTAAAACTATTTTGCGAATACAGTCATATACGCGCTCATAATTGACAGTGTCCTCCAGGTGATCGGTCTTTGCTCCTCGCGAAAGATCACAATACAAATCGACATCAACTTCAAATTTGCCGCCAAGATTTTGCTCATCTAAAAGCACACCATGGTACGCATAGAAAACTGCATTGCGCAAACGAATGACACCTAAGGATTTTTTCTGTTTCATTGGCATAGTTTTAAAGGCAGATGAATATATAGTACCAAATCTGGAAAGGCAACTTACATCACCTATATTTTTTCTACTGCATAACGTAAGCGCCGAACGGCTGTCTCTTTCCCTAAAAGTTCCATCATTTCAAATAAACCAGGACCTATATTCCTGCCAGAAAGTGCAAGTCGTGTCGGATGAATAAGCTTAGTCGGTTTGATTTGCAATTCTTCAGCTAACTGCCGTAATGCTGCCTCGACAGAGGAATGAGAATATTCCGAAACCGACTCAAGACGATCAGCCAATAATTTTAAATATCTATTTGTCTCAGGTTCCCAATATTTCTTCAATCCCGCTTCGTCGAAAATTTTTGGATCGTCGAAGAAATATGCGCTCATCTCAATAAAATCCTTCGGAAAGCTCAGCCTTTCTTTCAATATTTCAATTACTTTGAGAAAATATACATCGTCCGAATTCAATAACTGAACAGATTGAATATACGGTCTGATAAGCTGGGCAAGTTCTTCGTTCGATTTAAGTCTGATGTGTTGTTGATTAAGCCAATTCAATTTTTCGATATTGAATACCGCCGCCGCCTTGCCAACGCGCTCCAAAGTAAATTCTTTAATAAGCTGTTCCATAAAGAATATTTCCCGCTCGTCACCGGGATTCCAGCCAAGGAATACAATAAAATTCACGATTGCTTCTTTAAGATATCCTTTAGCACGATAATCTTCTACAGCCACATCTCCTTGCCGCTTGCTGAGTTTAGATTTATCCGGATTCAACAATAATGGAAGATGTGCGAATATTGGCAATTCCCATCCGAAATAATAATATAAAAGAATATGTTTAGGAACACTCGACAGCCATTCTTCACCGCGAATGACATGCGTAATTCCCATTAGATGATCATCAATAACAACCGCAAGATGATATGTTGGGAATCCGTCAGACTTGATTAACACTTGATCGTCTATCATTTTATAAGAAATTGCCACTTTGCCTCGAATAACGTCATCAAACGATAATTCACCTTCAAGCGGTATTTTCATTCGGATTACACTCTGCTCGCCGGTGGTAATTCGGCGCTCTGCTTCTTCACGAGAAATATTTCTGCAGTGGCGATCGTACGAAGTAGAAAGTTTCGCCGCCAACTGCTTCTGACGAACTTCCCGTAATCTTTCGGGTGTACAGAAACAATAGTATGCTTTCTCCTTGTTAATAAGTTCTTGTGCGTATTTGCGGTACAATTCCAAACGTTGAGATTGCACATATGGGCCATAACCGCCATTACGGTCTGGGCCTTCGTCATATTCAATTCCAGACCATTTTAATGTTTTAATTAGATTTTCGACCGCACCTTCTACCCTGCGTGATTGATCCGTATCTTCGATGCGAAGAATGAATTTGCCGCCAAAATGTTTCGCAAAGAGGTAATTGTAAAGCGCTGTGCGTAATCCGCCAACGTGCAAATATCCTGTAGGACTTGGTGCAAAGCGAACGCGAACTTGATTTCCCATTTTCGATAATATGTTATTATACAAAAAAAGCGTCCCAAAGATACGAGACGCTAATTCATCTTTCAGGACTTGCCTGCTAAACGATGCTGTGCGATTTTACACAACACAATCTAGCGGAGAGAGAGGGATTCGAACCCTCGATAGCAGTTACCCACTATGCAGGTTTAGCAAACCTGTGCCTTCAGCCACTCGGCCATCTCTCCGAGCTGAATTCGTTTGATTTAATTAAGTAAAAAGAACATCGAAAAGCAATTTGATATTTACATTTGCGGAGAGCGAGGGATTCGAACCCCCAAGGGCTTACGCCCGCCAGTTTTCAAGACTGGTGCAATAGCCGTTCTGCCAGCTCTCCATACGTAATTACATTTTTTGAAAACAGTTTTATTTATTTATTTATTAATATACGAAATCGTGTTCGTGACTGCAATGCGTTTTGTTAATCAAGTTTTTCACCTAAGACTGCTTTAATTCCCTCAAATAATTTTTATCCTAATTACTTTTGAATTATTAATAAGTGTCATTTCACATCAATCCTCAAGCATCATTATGACCGCATCAACTTTACCAAGTGGTGCAGCAAACTGGATTCCATTCACTTCAGACCGCACTTGTTGATATGTCTCCTTTGCAATTTTGACTCCTTCAAAAAAAGCTTCTTCCTTTGATTTTGTTTTACGCATTCGTTCTAGAATTTCACTCGGAACCGAGGCACCCGGTACTTCGTTGTTCATAAATTCTGCATTTCTGTACGAAACAAGCGGCCAAATACCACATAGAACCGGCAGCTTAATATGTTCTATTCTTTTAAGAAACTTTCTAAGAATGCATAAATCAAAAACCGGTTGTGTTATCATGTATTCAGCACCGGCTTGGATTTTCCAATCAAGACGGCGCAATTCTTCATCGAGATTAATTGCACCGGGATTAACACCTACTGCAATTGAAAATCCAGTCGGATCGCCGATAGGATTATTTGCAAAATCTAATCCATGATTAAGCCGATTTATGAGATTTGTCAATCCGATAGAGTCAACATCAAATACGGCAGTTGCATCTGGATAATTTCCAAGTTTCGGCGGATCACCAGTTATTGCAAGGATATTACGAATACCAAGCGCCCACGCTCCTAATAAATCAGATTGCATTCCAATAATGTTACGGTCGCGGCAGGCGATATGAAGCACAGGTTCAATGCCAACTTCGTTGTGAATTTGAACTGCCATTGCCAAAGCTGACATTCGAGCTGATGCGCGCGGCCCATCTGGAATATTTATGGCATCTATGCCATGCTCAAATAATATTCGCGCCTTAGCAATTTCTTTTTCTGCAGTAATTCCTTTCGGCGAAACAAGTTCGACTATTTTCACAAATTTTTTCTCAACAAGCATTTTGGACAAACGCGACTTTTCCTCTTTTGAGCGAACACGGACTTCTGCTGGCTTTTCTATTACGAGCGATTCACTTCTTATGTCCATTCTTTTTACCGGCTGCAATGCCTGCACTGCACGTCGAATAGCTTTTATATGGGATGGATTAGTTCCACAACAACCGCCGACAATAGATGCACCGGTCTGGATAAAGCGTTTAGCATATTCCGCCATATATTCCGGCGAAGTCATATATAGATTTCTACCGCCAATGTTCTGAGGAAGTCCGGCGTTCGGCTGAACGGAAAGTGGCAATTTTGTTAATTCCCGAAGTTGTTCAAGCGATTCCAGCATAAGTTTTGGACCTTCAGAGCAGTTCATTCCAATCGCATCAACCTGGAATTGAGAAATTTTCTCGACAAATCTTTCCAGTGTCTCGCCTGAGAGCAAGCTTCCTTCGTTGTTAATTGTAACTTGTGCAATGACTGGAATATCTACATTCAACTCGCGTACAGCGCGCACACCTTGAACTATTTCATCTATCCTGCTGAAAGTTTCAAAAATAATAACATCGACTCCTCCATCAAGCAATCCTTTAATCTGTTCTAAAAAAATATCTTTCGCTTCATCGTATGAAAGTTTTCCAAACGGTTCAATTTGAACACCGAGCGGGCCGATTGCTCCTGCTACAAGTGCATTTTCTTTTGCAATCAATTTGGCTAACTGCGCGCCTCTATAATTTAGCTCGTACACTTTTGATTCGAGCCCGTGTATCGCTAGGCGGTATTTGTTTGCACCAAATGTATTTGTTTCAATAACATCGGCGCCGGCTTTAATATAATCTCGATGCACTTCTGTTACTAATTCTGGATTAGTGATATTCAGTTCTTCAAAACATCGATTGATGAAGACGCCTTTATCGTACAAATAAGTTCCAGTGCCGCCGTCAAATACAATGATTTCGTTTTGAAGCCGTTCTTTGAAAGTTTTCATTTTTCTGAATTCCGATAGAATGTGAACATTAATATTGAAAATAAAATAGGGATAATATAGCTGGGCTTCAAGAGTAATGTACAGAATATCATTGAGTCGCCAAACTTGTTGGGTGCAGAATGCTTATCAATTATTTCAAACTTCTCACAGATAAGTTTAATAAAAGGTCGGATGTTTTTACAGAATTATTGAGGAAAACAAAGCCCCGATCTGTTAAATACAAAATTAAACAATAGATAATTTTTATTGCGGTATGCAGGGAGTGCACTCCAAACACAGTATGAAGTTATAAGTATATCCAATGTCAAACCATAAAACTTTTATTCGCTTGGTGGACTCTTCTTAACAGATAAGACGTAAGCAGAAAATCCCAATACACCGACCATAATAACAGCAGTGGTCACATTATCCAGCGCTATTACAGCATGCTCAGGATTGGGCGGTGCCGGTACTCGTTTTGTTGGTATGTAATCTTTCCAAGCAATTCGTTTCACAGTGTCTATTTGAAAGTTGAATCTATAATCTTTTGGTGTTAATCCAAATGTCATGGGAAGTATAAAAGTTATTTGTTGACCAATGCTTTTTTGAATTGATTCCTCCAACGGCAAAGAATGATGATCGGTAGTCGGCATTAGGTCCAATTCTACCCATTTGTTGCCATCGTTATAGATATTATCCCGCGGAATTACTACATCTCGAATATATCCAAGTGGAGGTAGAATAATAGAATTTGAGCAGTTAGTGTCTCCGTATAAATTACTATCATGCCGAACTGCGAAGTACCTGCCGTCGATGCCTATCGATGCTTTATTCCAGTCGAGAGTAACATTCGATTCGGAAATATTTTGGAGTTGAAACTGAATAGCGGCTTCATCAAATTTAAATTGAACAATGATATTGTCATCCTGGAACAAGAGATTAGAATTCTCAACAGGCGACACCATTTTATATATATACTTGTATTTATTGCCGCTTCCAGAACTAAATTGACTCATTGTCGCACAAGATATAAAAATTCCTGTAAACGATATAATGAATATTATATTGAAAAGTTTAGTTTTCATTTTTTTTCTCTATTTAATTCCTTATTCTCAAAACTTATTAATCTGTTGCATCATATTGTAAGTATTTCTAGTTTTTATATTTTACTCTTCCTTGAACTTTATTATTTCAGCATAACCATTTTCTTCGTGCTTGCATACTCTCCTGCAAGCAAACGATAGAAATAAACACCGCTTGCAACGTGCATACCATTTTCGCTTCTTCCATCCCAAACAATCGAGTATCTTCCTGCATCATGAATGCCGCGTTCGAGAGTTCTAATATGTTGACCAAGTATATTGAAAATTTGAATTGCTGCACGCGGTATCTTACCAGCCACTTCCGGCACATCAAATTCGATTGTTGTAGTCGGATTAAATGGATTTGGATAATTTTGATATAACACCCAATCCCGTGGTATTGAATTTCTGATATCTTCCTGAACAGAATTCAAAAGCGATACATCATTATTGATGCCGGAACTCATAAGCACATGGATCGAATCAACGTTATTATTTGTTAATTGAATCGGCAGACGGAAAATTGCAGAGTCACCGGGTTCAATTGGTGTATTATTAGTATTCCATAAAATCACGCTTACTTCTTTACCGACACTCCTAACATCTACATTCATCATTTTCGCACGCGGGAAAATAATATCAGTTGTATCAAGTGAAGCTGGGTTCTTCATGTAAATGACCGCTTGTAAGCCCTTAATAGGTACTGTATTTTTCAATGAGAAACGCGAACCAATGTATGTTGTTTGCACATAACACGAATCTGTATTTGATGTTAATAATGACGTTCCGGAATTTAACAACATAGGACCTTCTTTGACTTTCAGTAATGGACTCACATTTGTAACCAACCAATCGCGAGTTGGATTCCATCCGTTATTAAGCAAGCTGTCAAGACATACTTGCGCATCTCGTATATCGATTATTCCATCACCCACTGTTCCATCCTTATGGACCGGATACATATCAGCTGCTATAAGATCATATCCTGTCAATAACTTTTTGCCAATTATATGATCGATGATTGCAGTCAGATCGCCAATATTTCGATAATCATCATGATTTACATCCGCCATAAGTAAAATAGCATTAGCAACAAAAATGGTATCTTTCACACCTGCAGCAGATGCTTTGACCATATATCGACCGGAGCGACTGCCCAATATCAACGATGCTGAAGCAAGACCAATTGAATCTGTCGTAACTACAATCGAATCTTTTCTGACCACTCCATTAGCTGCGAGCGAATCATATTTTGTTAACGAATCTGGTTGCCCATAAATTGTAAATGTGACACCGGTGTTGGATATTAAGTTGCTTCCTGTATCCCTCACTTGCACAACGAATGGCTGCAAGTGATCACCAAGCTGTCCAAGTTGGTTATTACCAGATTGCTGTGCCAGTGTTTTCGCATTTCCAACTGTCGCTGTAGCATAAAACTCAACGATGCTGTCAGATGGCAAAACCGATGTTCGAGCAACAACACCATAGCGTCCAATTTTCGAACCAAGTGTGAATACAGTCCTTGCTTCGCCCAACGAATCTGTTAAAATAGTATCCCTAGAAAGTTTGTAGCCCCACGTTCCACTTGGTGTATCAACGACAGCAAATGTCACAGGTTTACCCGGAACTGGATTACCTCCAATATCCTTAAGTCTAACAACTAAAGTATCGAGAGGTGTCAAAATTGGTTTTTGCTGATTGCTTCCCACCTTATATGCCAGCGATCTCGCTGAGCCGTGCAGGGCTACTGCTGAGAATTCAAGTGGCGTATTTAAATTTTTGTTTTTGCAAATAGCTTGCACTTTATATATTCCAATTTTATCACCAAGCGTTAACTGTGTTGATGCATAACCATTTGTATCAGTAACGGCTAAGTTCTTGCTAAGAGCAACACCATTTGCCGCTGCTGGAGTATTCGTTATCGTAAATAGAACTGTATCTTTCTGTATTGGATTATTAGCACGGTCCATCAGCTTCACGACAAATAATGAGTCAAGCGGAGTCAAAATTTCTTGCGCTTGAGCAAGACCTTGTGCAGTCAAGAATTTTTGCGGCAATCCTGGCTTTACCGAAATTTGAAATGTATCTTTTAAATTATTCAATTCCGCATAAACTCTGAACAGGCCAGTCTTTAATCCATTTTTAAATTGATTCGTTACTTTCCCCGTTACATCACTGTTTATTATCGCGTTGCTTAAAGATCCGGCTATTGCCGTATCCACTGAATAATGTACCGAAGCATTAGGAACACTGTTACTATATTTATCACTTATGACCGAGTTTAGTTGAGGAATCATAGCCTCAATTGTATCACCGAATTTTGTATTACTTGCAATCATATTTGCAGGTATGTCATTTATCGCTGTGAGCTTAAGTGTATCAATCAATAAAGGCTGAGTTTTCGGAGTCGCAATTATATTATAAGTGCCAACCTTTTCTCCAATCCTTGCTTTGAACGTTGCACTACCGAGCGTATCAATGACAACGACAGAACTATATAAAGTATCAAGAGTCGACCCTAACGGTTTTTTCATAGCAAGCTGTACAGAATCTCCTGTTCTGGCATTCGAATAAGCATCTGCAAGTGCGATTGTGAATTGTTTTACTTTCGCCACAGTATCTATCGAAATTTTGTCTACAGGGAAACCATTAATATGCGCTGGCTTTCCTGGTAAAACGGAAATCGTAACATTTGTATCGATTGTGGAATCATTCATTGAATATATTTTAGCAAGAACTCTACCAGTCTTCCTTCCGAAGATAAAGCTGCTGATTGCTTTGCCTTGTGCATCTGTTGTATCGGATGATTGAGTGAATTTATACAGCGAATCAGGCCGACTCATAAATTCAAAGGAAATTGGTTCTTGCGAGACAGCTGAATTCTGATCATCTTTCGCCGTGATAGTAACCGGTACTATACTTGTAACTGTGTCGGGATTTTCCGCCAATTGAGCAAGTATTTTTGCTAAGGCAGAATTTGCCGTTGCTGTAAATGTATCAATCGCACTCAATACACCGGGAACAAAAGCCGCCACTTTATACGGACCCTTCACATTACCGAAAGTTATATTCGTCTTCACCTGGCCATTCGAGTCTGTCGTCGCCATGGTTGTTGTTAATGCCTGCCCTATGGCGCCTTGCGGAACATTTGTTATAACAAACTTCACCGTATCATGACTCACTGGCTGATTAAACGCATCCACAACCTTTGCTACGAATGCCGTATCCGAGAGTTTTTTCACGCGGCCGTATTGATTATTACCAGCAATGCGTTTGAGTGAATCAGCTTCCCATTCATAATTTGGGATTCCGAGCATATTATTTGCGTCCGCTGCTGTCCATCTTCCGTTGTTGCCAAATGATGCAATGTTTGTTCTTTTTAACGTATAACCATCGCGCGCTACGCGTTGACGTCGCCATGAAATTCCACCATTAGGTGAACGCCAGAGATCCAAAGATGTCGGATTTTGACCTTGAAGCTCGTTGGAGGAAAACGTAAAAGAAATATTTGCATTCAAGAGTGAATCAGTTGTCGCTTTAATATCAAAGATACGCTGGATAGACGACTTTCCATTGACAGATATGGCGGTTCCCGATGTGCGCGTAACTGATGTAGTGCCCGGATTTGTACCTTCCCATGAGATCGATAATCCGATACCACCGAAATCGGAGGAATCAACTCCGGGAATAAAATCAACTGACTTATGCATTTTGCCTAACACTGATCCTTTTTCGACGAGTCTTCCATTAATTTTTTCAAGGCTCATTGTATCATTGGAATGAATTTGGAATAAAACATTTGAGTCGACATTAGCAGTTTGAAGAATTCCGACATTTCCTCCTTGTGAAGATTTTGTACTTCCAATTCCTGTTAAAAATAATTTTGTATAGTTGGTTGCCGGTACAGTTTGGTTTGCACCAAAAAATTCAAATCCGCCGGTAACGGTATCCGGCAAACCAATTGCACTTCCCTTTACCCTGAAAAGCCCGGTGCTTGTACCTTTATAGGTACCGGAATTTTGAAAATTTTGCGCCTGCGCGTTCGCAATAAACAATGCAAACAAGACAAACTTTATTATACCTGATCGCGCATACTTTTTCGATGAATACCAGACTCTATGGCGAGAAAGGTAACGCTGTTTATTTTTATAGAATCTTGCGACCATATGGTCACCTTTTATTTTTTATAAATTCGAAGCGAATACACATTATTAAATATTTCACGTTTCATAAACATGCATAATCTTATCCTTGTCTCTTCCAGAAGGATTAACATAATCATCGCCTGTTCCTTCAAGGGACTGGGATACGATAGAACTGTTTCGTGAACCAATATATGTGCGTCGCTTTCATTCATTATTGTTTTCTTACGCTTTCTATTTTTCCAAAATAATGCCGTAATATACCATCTAAAAAAATTTGACGATCTTTTATGCCATATTCTTATGTTTCTTATTATCCATCGGATAATTCCTATTTCTTCGTAAAATCTATTTATTTTCTATTTTCAAAGTTCTCGTTAAAATTTCTACTCACTATCGCTCCTAGTTTTACTCCTTGATTATAAAGATGACTAGAGAGATGGCGAGAAGGAGTAAAACTCGCCCTCTCTCTACGATCATATCATACTATGTGATATTGATGTCATCATATTTCTGAGCCTTTGAGACGATAAGAGCATAATCATTCTCCAGGTCAACTTCGTTTCTTGGGGTTTAGAGAAAATACATTTTGTATTTTCTCGTCGCTCCGATTATTGCGAATGGTTTGAGAGAAGGAGCAAACTCCTCTCCATCGCTTCAAAACGAGTCTAACTGATTCGACCAAAATAGAATCCCATGAAACTTGCGGAACAAACTGCCTGTTCCAACCAAGCGGAAGCGGGGCAAAATGATTACAAGAACTGGGATGCCAATATTTATTCCTTCGGCTCACTTCTGGTCCGGCAGAGTTTATCGCCGCGGTTGAGTCGCATTCTGAGAAATTTGAATACCACATTTCACCAACTTTAAGCCAAAGTCTATTTGCATTAACAAATTCACTTCCAATATATTTAGATATTTTATCGTGAGCCGCCTGAATTGTATTTATCATTGAAGAAGGAGAATTACTTCGTGCTTTCACTGATAAAGTGTATTGGAATTCTATTGATTGCTGAGTGCTGTTTTTGTTCAAGCATTCATTTTTTTCCAATGGCGGCAGCTTTTTATGATCACGAAGCACTTGTTCCATAGTAAATTCACAGCCATATCGGAATTCATCATCTGTCAACCTTGTTGCTTCACATTCAGAAGCTATCGCTTCATTTATCAATCGAGCCATACCGAATCTGGTACCTATCGGTTCATCAACTTCAAAATATGAGATACCTTTTTTTCTATTGCCTTTGTTCAAACTCGATTGAATCAGCTGACTATCTTTCTTCAGTTCCTGTAAAAGCTGTGAGTATTTCTTCTCCTCTTGCCGCATCAAATCATCATACTCGATCAACTGAGCGGGATGATTTTGGGGATTATCATTACTCCTCAGCTCATTGTAACTTTCAGAAAGATTGGAACTATGATAATGCTGTGCATTTTGCACGCATCTTTTCCCTTCTATTAGAAAACTTCTCTCGGGAAATCCGTATGTCTGTTTATTGCTTTTCACGACTTGTGCCTTTTCGTTTCATATGTTTTAGACAATTACATATTTAACTACAAAATATTTTATTGAACCGTGATTGTTCCAGCGTTCGAGATCGCACCGTTATTGGCTAAGTTTCCACCTGTAATTGCAACTCCTCCAGTACCTAAAACATTAAGGGTACCTGCTGTACTGTTAGTCAATCCGCCAGCTCCAACTGTAAGTAAACTGCTTGCATTCACGGTCAAACCAGAATTGATTGTAACTTTGTAAGCTGATGCCAAGGCATCAGTGACAGCTATCGGGTTACCAGTTGTAATTACGACTTCGTCTTGTGCTGTAGGAACAGATTGTGCATCCCATGAGGCATAATTGTTCCAACGATTAGCTCCAGCAATTGTGTTGTATATTGTGAAGCGATCGTCCAATGCAAGGTAATTATTTGATCCATTACCTGATAATTGCGCTTGTGCTAAACCTGAAAACGTCACATATCCAAAGTTTGCTGCGCCAGAAGCTAGACGAACCGGACGTCCTTGCAATTTATCGGCACGATCAATTTTATCATTTTGGAAATCATTAAGTTTATTTTCTGCTGCTCCCAAAACTTCGCTATTTTTATAACCTAACTGTAACACCACTGTATCCGAACCTGTTCCTGGTGTCCAACCGCTATAACTGAGAGTGTAATTACGCTTCACTGTATGGCCAGCAACAGTTACTGTATCTGGAAATACGTTCGGCTGTGAGTTTATTGTAAATATACGTGACGGATCGGCTGCACCAAAATTCACACTCGTGGCAGCATTGTTAAACGTATATGATTTATTACTGTACGCTTGCCAAGTCATGTTTCCAATAACTTCGGACAGATTAGCAGCATAACTTGCACTTGCGTTAGATTGCATTGTTAGAGCATAAGTTCCACTTATAACAAAATTCGTATCAACAATGAGGAGACCTGATACGTTTACATTCTGACTCGCTGTTTTTACGTCACTACCAGCAATTGTCAGGTTTGTAAATGTTGGTACAGCAGAACCTGCAATTGTTTGAGCCGCACCATTAAATGTAACCGTACCACTCGAAGCGTTGAATGCACCGTTATCAGTAAAATTGCCAGCAATGTTAGCATTAGAAGACCCTGCAAGTGTTAAAGTTCCAGTAATTGTCATATTGCTGTTTGCAGCGAGCAATGAATTTACCGTCGCCGTAGTTGATACTGGGATGTCCTTTATTGCACTACCAGCAAATGTCAACTTATCATAAGGCGTCCCCCAAACTTCTTGTGTACCAGATGTTTGAGAATATAATACTTCTGCGCCAGTTCCATTAAATGTATATGGTGTTGAAGCAGCACTGCCAGATTTCGTAATTGTTCCGTATAAATATAATTTGTTTGTTCCAAGATTGAAAGCTGCGGTGGCATCTGAACCAGCAATATCAATTGCAGTCAGCACAGAATCTGTGACATTCGATGTTTTTGTACCAGTACCTTGGATGCTTAGATTACCGAAACCAATCGTTCCATTAGCAGCTGTTCCAATATTCTGTGCTGCACCTATCAAGTTCACAGTTCCATTTATTACTGTGGAACCAGTTACACCATTGTTAGTAATGTCGCCTTTAATTTTATATACACCATTCGAACCGGTATAGGTCGATCCATTACCAATGACTAAACTTTGCCCAAAAGCTATTGTTGCCATTAAGGCGAGAATAAATAGAGCAGATATTCCTCTGCCCAGGGTTTTTACAAATGTTGCGTACTGCATGACACTGCTCCTTTTTGAAATTTTGTTTTTTGATTTTTTATTGCTTATAACTTGTTTGGCATTTCTGCCGCCGGGTAAAACTTCCGGATATTCCATGGTGTTTCTCCTTTTTGAAAAATTATTAATAATAAGTCCTTCTTGCTCAGAGAAGAACTTGTATAACTGATTTACATTTATCACTGCGTTTACCGGCGCTACGGCGGATTTGAAAAATGGTTCTGCGTATAAGTCTCCTTTCGAGTTGTTAATTCGTAATTGTTTAGTTGTTATATGTTTATTTATAAATTTCATTTTGTTTGCTGATGCTAAATGTAATATTGTCTATTATTTTCATTTAATATCAGATTGTTTTTAATATTTAATATTTTTCTGTTTTAAGAGTACATTCAAATCCTCTAAATTCTTATATCTTTTATAGTTTGTTTTTCATATATGTCATTTACAATTATGATCTATGTATATCTACATTACAATCCATGCAATTCGAGCTGAATCCTATCTTAAATCTCCCAACGGAAGATCCGGGATAAAATCCAGATTCTATCTGCTCTAATAATCTTATGCATTCAGATCGATATACAATATTCATATACCTTTTTCGTCCTTTAAATCTGGGAGGCGGGCATGAGCTTTCGCCCGCCATCCCTTGTTCGCATATCATATTTATGGAGTATTATCTGAGCATTAAGCTTTCCATAATTTTATTTCATGAAATCATCATTGTCTTTCGTTTCATATATATTCTGCATTCTAACAAATCATCAATATGTAGTTCTGTTACTTTCCGAAAGTTTATGAACCTAAAGATATTTCATTTCATACGTTTATCCTTTTCATTTCCTTCGAAAAGCTGCCATAGAGATTGATAATTTCTAAGTCGATAGGATTACAATTCCTTCTCGGCTTTGATTTCATCAGCTCTCGCTGTCGCAAATAATGTCGTCTTTCGTTTTTCACAACTAATACCTTTTCATATTTTCAATTCCAATATTGGTATCTGCTTTAGCAGAAACCTTATCTTACCAAAAGTGCAGTGATACTTATTCCAAATGACGACATATTGCACTTCATCCTGTGAGTGAGTGGAATTCATTGCCATGCCTCCAGCATTACTTTCGGACTGCAAGAATTCCAACTCACAAAACAAAATCTTCGTCTATATGGCTCTATATATTTCATATTCATTCAGACAATTAAATATTTAAGTTCAAAATATTTTATTGAACTGTTATTGAACCATTGTTCGTAATTGTACCGCTGTTAGTTAATGGGCCACCAGCAACTGTAACACTTGAGCCGCTTCCAAGTGTAAGACCTGCACCAGTTGAATTGTTATTTATGATACCGCCAGCTTGGACATTAAGAACAGCGGAGGAACTAGCAGCCAGCGTCAAACCACCCGAGGCTCCATTATCAATCAACACAGAATTTGCAAGTGCAGTCGTCGCCGTAGGTATTGTGACTGCATAAGCTGATGCAATTTCTATATCGTCATTTGAAGTAGGAATTGAATTAGCACTCCATGTGCCGGCAGTACTCCACGGACCTATTGCTACAGAAATAAATGACCAGAAGCGATCGTCCAGAGCAAGCCCAACTCCGCTCGTTAAGTTTGCAGCCGCTATGCTTGGCAAAGAAGTATAACCAAAACCTCCGCCTGCGGCACTTCGTGTATATGCTCCACCTTTAAGTGTATCGGCTTTGACAAGTGCAGTTTGGAAATCTCTGAGCCGTGACTCGGTCGCGCCGACAATTTCGCTGCTTAAATACGCAAGTTGAAGAGTGGCATTAAAACTGGCACCTGTGTAGGTTGGCACATAATTTCGGTTGATTGTATGTCCACTCACATAGCCAATAGTCGGATTTGTCAATGGCTGAGAAAGCATTGTAAATGATGATAAAGACCCGAGCGTAGTGACATTAATACTTGTAGAAGCATTATTCAATGTATATGCACCAGTTGCTGAAATTGTACGAGTGACAGAACCGACGATTTCATTCGTTCCGCTTACTGTGCTACCTGCATTAGCAAACACAACTGCATTGGCAACTGTTAAATTGCTTGACAACGAAACATTGCCGCCAACATTAAGAGCAAAGGCGCCAGTTACGTTTGTCACACTGCTTGCATCTAAAGAAAGATTACTAGAAATAGTACGAGCCGCACCTAATGCCCATGACTTCGTACCAGAAGTAAGCGCTAAATTACCATAGGCGACATCAGCAATCCCTTGCCCTGCTGTCGAGCTGTTATATGTAACAGTCGAGCCGGAAGCAAAGTTGAGACCAGTGGCATTTAAGGATCCCGCAAATGAAGCGGTTCCCGTTCCAGTTAAAGTAAGTGCTGCAGTTCCTGAGTTAGCTACATTTCCATTAAATGTAAGTGCTGTTCCTGTCCCAGCTGTAATCGTACCGCTTGAAAATGTAACAGTATTGCCAAATGTAATGCCGCCGGCACCTGCTGTAATTGTGCCCGTGCCATGGTTAAGTGTATTACTAAAAGTAATAGCGCCTGCGCCACCGATATTACCTGCATTTGTTGCTGCATTCGTAAATGTCACACCACCTGCGCCGCCATTGATACTACCGTTATTTCCATTAAGTGCTGTAATAGTTAACAATCCGTTTGTACCGGTATTCGATATTGCGCCTGTTCCTGTCGTTGTCGTTACTGCCGCAATAGTCTTTGCACCAGTTGCTGATAACGTAAGTGTCATTCCTGTTGCAACATTTGAGATTGTTGCAAATGAAGGAGTTGCCGATGAAACGGTCAGATTCTGATCAACGTTTAATGCACCGCCAGAATGTGAAAAAGCACCGGCTACACTTGCGGCCGCAAATGAGTTAATATCCTTTGTCGATGCGCCAGAAAGTGTTACGGGTCCTGAATATGCTAAACCAATTATTGTTTGGTTCTGTGCATTATTATCATCATATACAACTGTACTGTTAGTCGTTGTGCCAAGTGAACCAGCTGCGCCTACCGATGATAATGAATCTATAGTCAATGTAGTGGTGCCAATCATATTTAGTACGCTTGAAGCAGCGACGTTAAAATTTTCACCTACTTCAGTCGAAACCATCAATGCCGTAGGATAAGTAGAGTTGTTACTAATAATTAGCGAATCAAAATTAATAGCAGCTTTGCCAGCCGTTCCAATTGTATCTTTTGCTGTAGTACTGCCCATCGTTACGATACCATGTATAGTCGCTGCAGCGGCGTTGCTATCTATAATATTGGTTTTAATAGTGTAAGTTCCGATTCCTTTAAAAACCGGTGTGCCGTTTGTGCTGATAATAAGTTGTCCAAAAGTCGTTGCAGTTACCAGCATGGCTATAAGCAGCAGGTAAAAACCTCTGCCTGCTAATGTGTTAAAAATTGAAGATTTCATGATATTGCTCCTTTGTATAATATGCGTTGTTAAATTTTTTGTTATTTTTTTTACTATTGTTTCTTTTTGATTATTCCTGCTCAGAGAATAATCATTACTTATTGAAAAAATGCCATCCTGCATCAAGGCGGATTTGAAAGATTGTTCTTCATATATATCTCCTTTCATATTTGTGATATGTGAATTGTTTTTTGTTGTGTTTTTACTTATAAATTTCATTTTAGTTGCCAATATTAAATGCACCGTTATTAGTAATAGTACCTGCGTTAGTCATGCTGCCATTGACCTGCAACGTTATTGAATTATTTATTGTTATCGACGCGCCAGCACTGACAGTCATATTTCCAGTTGCTGTTACAGAACTCGTTGCAAATGTTTTCACACCTGTACCAGAGAATAAGAAGCTGCCATAGTTGGTACCTGCTGCAACATTGCCTGTCGTCGAACCATAAAATTCTGTCATGCCTGTACCGGCTACATATGCATTACCTGCTTGCCATTTTATTTTTCCGGAATTGCTTGAACCTGCACCTGGTGTAGTAATATTGAATCCTTGCATATCAAGCGTATTGTTTGAGTTTATAAGAAGATTCCCAGAGAGTGTAAGTGAACCAGTTGCTTTTTTATAATTTGCAGTCGTTGTGTCGGTTGCGTTCGTTATTGTCAGGTTATTGTATGTTGTTCCAATGACATTTTGTGCAATCGAATTATTATAAATAACCGTCCCGCCGGTTAATGAATATGTATTCTGAGTAAAGGAACCGCCGACATTCATAGTTCCACCTGTAGTCTGACTTACAATGCCGGTTCCTGTCAGGTTGTTTGCGAACGTAATTGCACCGGTTGATGTATTCGTGATAGTTCCATTACTGACTGCAGCATTAGTAAATGTAATTGAGCCAGTTCCGGACTGATTGATTGTTCCTGCGTTGCTGATCAGGCGTGAAATTGCGCTCGCACCGGATCCGAATTGGATTGTCCCACCGGTGACAATTAGAGAATCAATTGTTGCTTTACCGTTGACATTTAGATTCGAGCCAACAGTCAAACCCCAGCCGGAATGAACGAGAGAATCTACGGTGATCGCACCGCCGAAAGTTTTCTTTGAAGTATTCAGAAGTAAAATCTTTCCGGAAAAAGTTCCAGGCATAATGGTTTGAGTTATACCGTCACCGCGAGTATATTCAAGAATTGAACTTGAATTCGTTGTAATCGTGCCAGAATTTCCAGAAAACTGTTGTATAACAAGAGTATCGCCGGAGATATTTAATGTCGCTCCAGAAGCAACATTAAGAGAATCTACTACCGTAACAGTAACCAGAGCAGATTTTGTGCCGGTCCCTCTCAGGCTCAGCGAATCGAACTGTAATCCTCCTGCAGAAACACTGCCGATAGCTTCATTTGTTGTACTATTAAAAATGACTTTTCCATGAATTGCAGTTGTGGATGTGACACCGCTGTTTATGATGCTATCTTTAACTGTGATCGTTCCGGTGCCGCTGAATGATGCACCGCTTTGAATAACCAGATCATGTGTCTGTGCAAAAATATTGGAGACAGACAACATCATTACCAATATTATGCTAAACAGAATGCTGTTATTTCGTCCTGGTCTTTTCACAGGAGAAGTATTCAATAACTCAATATGTTTTTTGAAAAAGTTCAACTTAATTTGAAATCAATAAATTTCCGTAATTTGTCAATGCACCTGCCAAATAGGTTCGACCTTGTACCTGTACGATAACGCTTGAGTTAATCGAGAGATTAGAACCAAAATTGATAATTAGATTATTATTGACGATAGAACTGCCTGCTGCCGTTTTAATCCCTACACCAGTCAAAGTCAAGTTACAATATGTTGCCGGATTGATCGTCTGTGCAATTGTTCCGTCATAGATTATAGTGTTCGGACAAGTAGATGCAATGAGTGTTCCGGTAATCAGCAATGGACCATTTATTGTTAATGTTGACCCTGCTTGATTATTGAATGAAGAGTTCACAGCAGATCCTGTTACAGAATCAATTGCGACTGTACCGTTATTATAGAGCGTATCACCTGATAAGATAGAAACTTTTTTTAATGTCAAGTTTGCTGTTGATGCAATGGTTTTACTACTGCCTGCAATTTCCAATATACTCGTTCCCGTCATTGATCCTGATCCATAGATGGTGTCATTCGCTGTAGTTAAACTGATTTTCCCCTGGCCAGACCAATAACCGTTGAAAATAAAATTACCAGTGATGGTCAATGTATTTGTGCTATCGAAGAATGTTCCTCCGCTATTCAAAACTAATTTTGCAATAGATACAGTAGCAGGATTTAACTTTACGACTATTGAATTATTGATTACAACTGTGTCGCTTTGTCCTGGTACTCGGCCGATATCCCAAATTGAGGCAGTACTCCATAATCCGCTTTGTATCGCGGTTATTAATGCTTTAAGACCTGTTGCACCAATCGCAAAAATGTTACTATTAAAACTTGCTGGTGTGGGGGTAGCAACTGTTCCTGAATCCTGATTAAAATCAGTAACAGACCCTCCATCCGAATTCCAGTATCCGAGAGTTGGTGTATTCCATTGAGTAACATTTGATTGTATGCGCTCCGACACTAATCCGCTCATACCAGTATACTTATCATAGCTCAGAACAACATTAGCATTTCCACCCGTCGGTGCTGCAATATTCCAATATTCATTTGAGAAAACTAAATTTAATGGAGCAACAAAATTTGCAGTGTTATAGCCGTCATTCGACGGATTTTTATCAACAAATTGTACTGTCCAAATCTGGGTTCCTGCAGGTGCCGTAACATTCACTGAAACATAACCATATCGATTTCTTGATGAAGAATTTGCATCTCCGACAGGGAACGTGAAAGATGAATTGTTGCTCATTTTCTTCCTAAGCGGCCCGTTCACAAATGAATTGATGCTTCCACCTGCGACTGCATTCGTACCGGTATTATTAATAGTCAGATTGTTGCTGCTACTTGTGTTAATATTCCCAGAGGTTAGAATAAGTTGATTGTTAACATCGACATTTCCTGTATTTAATGTAAGTCCTGCAGTATTGTTTATAGCAAGATTATTGAACACCTCTTTCATAGAACTATTAGCCATTACTATACTTTGCGCTGTTGAACCATTAAAATACACAGTTCCTGTTCCTGCATTAAAACCGGCTGCAGTTGTGTTTTGATCAATCCAATTACCAAGTATAATGAGATCTTTATTATTCTGGGTGTTGTCTAATATACTGCTCGGTGAAAAAATCAAATTGCCGTTTATCTGCATATTGACACCATTTATATACTTGGTGCCAGTACCGGATAAAATTACATTTTGAAATGGTTTATATATGTCACCAAGACCTGAAGGTAATGTGCCATTAGTACTACCGTAAAATTCTATAGTGCTTGCTGTATTAGCAAAGAACGCATCAAATGACCCGCCGGGGAATACGAACGACCCGTTGCTCGTACCTAAGAGCCTTATTTTTCCTGCACCTGATACATGTCCAATATTATGAAATGTCGTATTTTTAGCATCAAGCACTCCATTGATCACTACAGAGGCGGCATAGGCACCATTAGCACTGAGTGCAATAGAATCGCTTGATCTTATGATGACCGGATTTCCATTTGGAATACTCGTAGTATCCCAAACAGTTGTGTCATTCCAATTTCCTGATTTTTTACTGGTAAAGAGACGCAAGGAATTGAACTGATCTCCTATTGTGTATCCGCCATCGAGAAGAGAATCACTAACGAATGAAAATGTAGGACAACTTATTGTTCCTGAAACTTTTGTCCACTGTGAAGAATTATCACATCGTTCTATATTTGCGGGATTTCCAACTGTGTCATCAGGAATGTAAGTAAATGTGACTGAATCCAAATAAGACGAAATAAATCCTGCTGAAACTACATTCCAATAGTAATTCAGATAATTTTTATATAATGCTGGATTAATTGACGGATGAAGTTGGTCCACAGTAACAACTTTAATTGTCGCACCTACATTATTGTTCGATTTAAAATTATATGAACACGGAGTATATTTTCCGTTGTCTCCAACTGGAAAAGTAAATGAACCGGCACCTGCAGGAAAAGTTTTTTTAACTCCTTCATCACTTAATACACCATTTAATAAAATCAAGTTCGTTGCATTGAGACTTCCGGAAATAAAAGCATTCGAACCTAAAGTCAATAGATAATTATCAATGTATAAATATCCGTTTGTGAGTTTGATCTGGCCATTAATTGTAGAATTATCGGTCATATTAACGCCATTACCACCATTGTTGATTTGAATATTGCCAAAAATTCCATATCCGCTGCCTGTAATTCCCTGGTTGACTGTCCCAATAAAAACCATTCCACCTTTAGTAGTATCAGGACTGACATGAACTGCATTGTTATTTACATTACCAAATAAATATATTGAGTTGCTGCTGTCCACGAGCGTGCCGGATGTTAATGTTAAATCACCGTGGATGGCAATGTTGCATACGGTATTGCTCAAATACAATGTATGTCCCGCAGCTGTAGCAACTTCTAAATTGGCAAAGTTAGTTATATTGGAAGTTGTTCCGGCGACTATTTGATCACTAGTACCTATGAATGCAGTACTCTGTCCAGCCGTCACTGCCTGGAAACCACCGACATTTAAACTATTTGATGCAGTAGAAGTATTTTTATTTGTAAAGTTGCCGCCGATTGTAACATTAAGTCCATTAGCGCTATAATATCCCGATGGACCACCGATAGTCAAACTTCCGAGGAGAGTTAATTCATAAACCTGCTGAATTGCCGAGGCGTTTGAACTTGCTTCGAGTGTAATGTTTCCAATTGAACAGGAAGATTTAAATCTGAAAACATTAGAAGTCGTGACAGATTGTGAATACCCAAACCAAATAGTGCCGCCTGTGACATTTTCAACGTCGGGTTCTAAATACAAATCAAAAGGAGAAGTCGTATGTATGGCATTTGCAATTAATAAATAACCACCGCTCATAACAAATTTACTTCCGCCATTTAGTACTTCAAACACAGCTCTTGTAGAATCTGCACTTTTTCCGCCTATTTCAACATTTCCACCTGTTTGAGTATAATTCAATGATCCTGCTGTATTTGCAGATCCGCGTCTGATCTGTGAATAAACACGGAGAAGTCCAGCTCCTGAAACAATAATCTCAGGCGTACCAGCCGGAGCATAAATAATATTATATGAGCTGGATATACCTGAATTAAAACTTGGACCTACAATAACGGATCCTCCCTGGACTTCTAATCTTCCGTTAAGAGATAGATCTGCCGAAGTTGTACTTGTCGTTAAGTAAAAATTACCTCCATTAGCTGAAAGACATCCCGTTGTAGGAATTGTAAAGCCGGCCGTAGATAGTACTATCGTAACCCATGAAGTTAGACGGAAGGTTCCGTTTTGCAATGAAAGCCCCCCTCCGCCCATCGTGAATCCTGTTGGATCGATCGTCACTTCCACAATGGAATCGCGTGTGGTCCCTTTATTTACTGTAAAGCCATAGAAACGTGACAATGCCGGAGTCGAGGTGCTGGAGAGAGTTTTACTCGATGTACCAGAGAAAATCAGCGCACATTTATATGTGTCGAGCAGACCCGGATCCAGATCGAGAGTTCCGTTATTTACAACATTTCCTTTAACCGTCAATGTATTGGCTACGACATTTCCTCCGTTCCAAACTTGCAAAGTTCCGCCAGTTGCAATAATCAAATCACTATCAGCAACGAGATTTTGTGCTACTGTGTTTGTGTATTGCAGGATACCGTATTTATTAATATTAATTACCCCTTTGACCTCCACAGTTCTCGATGTTGATCCACTATCTAATTGCGCAATACAATTTGATGTGCCGCCGACGATTGTATCCCCAATTATCAAATTATTATATATGGTCAAGTTTGAATCGGGCAATGTAATCGTCGAATTACTGTTTGGTGCTATTATAAGATTACGATAACTGGAAATTGCTATAGTACTGCCTACCGGCAACATATACGTTGAAGGAATGCGCAGAAAGTTGTTCGATGTAGTTTGATAGTACTCGACCGTTCCGCCGGATGTTCCAAGAAACGCGCCCCAGTCTCCGGTTGGGAAGTATCTTGTGCTTGCTATTTTCAACATACCATTACCGGTCACTTTTGTGTTCTGGAGAGCGCCGAAGTTATGCCCGGTAGATGTTCCAATATCCAAGACAGCATTCGATTGGATAGAAATATTTCCGGCTTGAATGTGATGAGAGCCAGTTATATTAATCGTATGAGTAAATCCGGAAGATCCGCCGTCACCGATAATAAAAATTGCATTACTCAATGTATCCTTTAATCCGGTTGTGACAGGATTGCTTCTATTTACATCCGTGCACCACGTGTAAGCAGCATTCCAATCGGCTCCGCTCGTTTGAACATTAATATTATAGGTATTGCTGTAATATGTTGGAATAGCACCAAATGCTGCAGCCGTACCACAGGTGTATTCACCATCCAGATAATTAACAGAATTGAAAAGAATTTGACGCGGCGTGGTAGTTTCAATGACTGCTGCGACATTGTTAATAGTATCCCATACGGGGGGTATATAGGTGGCGGGTATATAATTAACTTCATCGGATGAATTTGGTACATCGTATGGGTAATAGTTATACACTTGATTAATACTATTATTCAGAATTCCTAAGAAACCAGAGCTCGTCATTTTCCAATATAAATTAATTGCCTTTCCAGATGCTTGAATTAATGGATGAGCTGTAAGAACGGGTCTGATTGTAATAGAACCATATTGAGTTGGAGCAGTTGTGAATTGAATTTGTGCTGGGCGATATTTGGTTCCAGTGCCGAACGGAAATAAAAACGATTTATTGGTAGAGGAGAATTTCTTCGTAACTCCATTATCGCTTGCAAGCCCCGATGTTACAATCATATGCGTACTATCATAACTCTGAGCAGTAAATAATGAATCTGTATATACCTTTGCTGCTGTGTCTAAAGTCAGATTATATGATCCGATCGTTAGATTTGGATTCTGCACTAATTCCAGTGCACCGGTTATTTTTGTATTATTTATAAGTGAGACACCTGTTGTGTTGGATTTATTGATAAAGAGATTATTGAATGTTCCGTTACCATCAATTGTCTGTGCACTAGTTCCCTGCATACGTATGCCGCCGCGAGTAGACAATCCGATATGCGTACCGGCATTTACTATATTGCTGTCTGCATAAATAAATTTGCCGCTATCATTCAATACTGCATTTTGACCGATCGTGAGAATTCGCTTCACCGTCAAATTGTTAGACATAATTGTTGTATTGGAGGAATTAGTTATCGTGAGATTATTAAGCGCTCCGCCAGTGATGGTACCGATATTATAAAATGCCTGTGAACTCGCGCCATTAAATGAAGTACTATTTGCTGCACCTGTGGCAGGGGAATATATTCCACGTGTTGTAATAGTAAAATTATGTCCTACCGAAAGGTCGATTGAATTTGTTTGCATATTAAGTACAGTGCTGTCGTTAATTGTCAAATCATTTAATACACTGAGACCCGAACCTAAAGTATTGGCATTCCAACGAATGGATGTCATAGCACCTGTCACTGTTCCTTTTGTTATAACTAAATTATAAAATGGAACTGTTGAAATTGCAGTATAAGAAGTTGCGGAACTGGGGAGATTAAAATTTACAGTTCCTCCTGTTATCTGATAATTTCCGACCTTAGACTCAATATCCATGATTAAGGTATCTGTGCCACCACCAATGAAAACATTACTTGTGAAATTCATCACACCGCCGCTCATAACAAAAGATGCATTTGCACTATTTATTCCAAGCATTGGTCCAGCATGGTTTTCTCCCTGCATTCGGAAATTTGCAGTTCCACCTGTTTGTATATAACTCATCAGATTAGAAGCCCCTGCGGTAGCAGTCCATGCTTGGCTAACATCCAGTGTGCCTGTCCCTTCAATCTGGATTACAGGTGTTCCCAAAATTCCCAAAACAATGCCTGCTGCATCTCCGGTAGAAAATGAACCGGCACTAACGCGTAAAGTACCGTAAAGTGTGGCTGCCTGCCAACCGGTTCCATTAACACCGGTTACAGTTGTCGAGACAATTGCTCCATTTACCCACAACTCGGCTGTCGGCAATAAATTGAAATCTTGCCCACCTTCAGTGAGAGAAGGAATCTTAATATTTTCATCAAGTTTTAATGTTCCATAATGAATAAATAGTGCCTTATAATATGCTCCATATCCAAAACCTTCAGGTTGACCATCGAATACATCATTGCCCTGGTCATTTGGGGCGTAAAGAGCAAAATTGTTCGTATCTGAAGAGGTCACTTCCAGTGAATATGTTTTGTCTGTTCCTTTTGCAACAACCAATCTGTAAAAGTCCGTCACACCATTACAGGTGAGAGTATTGTTTGATGATCCATAGAAGATTACCTGAACATCACCATAATAAATTCCATTATATGTATTAACACCAAGAGTATAATATGCATTCACAGCCGTCGATGGCAATCCTGTAAACCGGACAGAACCATTATTTGTGAAGTTGCCATACAATGAAAGTGAATCAACCGGATAAGGTAAAGTCGACGTGTCAGTCGTTGGATGAGGAATTGTGTGTGCACCCGCGAAATTATTGACCCTGATATGACATCCGACACCGACAGAGAAATTTCCATATACAGTCATATTAATCAAATTATCTGATGGTGTCGGATTCCCGAAATATAAAGTATCGCTTCCTGAGGAATAATTTTTTAGACTAAAATTTCCATTGATAATATAACTTGTTGGATTAGCACTATTATCCAGATAAGTTTTATATACATTACTTGTATAGTTTGAGATAATTAAATTGTTATAAGTAAATTGAGATGTTATAATACTGACATTATTAAGATTATCGTACTCGATTGTACCGCCATTGCTTGCGACAAAGTTTGTAAAAGTCCCCCCCGGCAAATTATTGGAACTCAGCATCATTTTCCCCTGTCCAGATACCGTTCCAAAATAATGACCTATTGTTGAATTAATATCAAGAACACCACCTTGATTGATAGTAAGCGTCTTAATATGCCTATTATTTGAATTCATAGTAATCGTACGACTATTGAGAATCGTGACATTATCCGAATCTCCTGGAATGCTCGGATTTAACCAAAGCGTGCCCGAAGGATCCGTAGTCCATGAAGTCGAGTCTGTCCAATTACCTGATTGATAAGTGTAATACGATACTGAAGTCGCTGGAGCAGATGCGCCGGCAGACCATCTTCCGGAAATTGCCGTTGCTGATAAGGAAGTCGTAATATTAGTTCCAAAAGGATTAACGCCGAGTCCCGTATGCGTGCCCGGGGCTAAGCCCCATGATGTTCCATTATAAAACCATGTATCATATTGTGATTGTGTTCCATGCACCTCGGCATTATTATATGTAAAGTTCAAATTTGTAGTAATATTTGCGTAAGTATTGACAGTGAGTGCCCAATACTTACTTAATGCATTTACACCTTGATTTGCAGTGGTTGCTTTAATTTGGAGATTTCCAGGACCAGAGCCGGCTCCAAAACTAATTACATTTAATGGATTATAATATCCACCTGCCCCAACAGGATAAACTATATTAATTCCGCTTCCTGAAGCATTGCCTGCTTTTTGGACATAACCAGTACCGCTGGTTTGAATCATGTTCGAACTACTGTATGTTCCTGTAATCGCGCTTATGGCAGTATCGCTTAAGATTAAATTGTAGTTATTAATATCAAAAATGCCGGAATTTAAAGTTAAAACATTTGACACTGTATCGTGTCCGCCTTGTAAAAGTTTTGTATTGCCATTTGAAATTTGCAAATTATAATATGTTATACCTCCTCTAACAATTTGACTGTTAGAAGTTCCCTTATAGTTAACAGTTCCTGTACCTCGTGTAAATGTTCCCGTATTTGAAAAAGTACCGCCGACATTAATCGTTCCCGATCCCATTGAGATTGCACCAATTCCAGTTATATTGCCGGCAATGTTCAAAGTATAATTACTATCAGAAAAAGATGTACCAACACCGATACTATCAAGATTGCCGCTGATAGTTAAACCGCCGACTAGTGCTGTTGTTACAGTGCCATTCAATGTCAAATTTCCATTAATAGTCGTTGTCCCTGTTTGCAGCGCCTTCGCTCCGCTTCCAGATAGTATGAGGTTGTAATAGTTTATACCGAAAACTGTCTGCGTTCCTGTATAACCATAGTTCACTGTATTGCCGGTATTAACTGCAGTAAGAGTTGATATTCCAGGAGTGCCAGTAAAGTTAATATTCAATGTTGCATTTGTTCCTTGTGCCAGCGTGCCTGAACCTGAAAGAGCAGTTGCTACAGTGATTGTTCCATTATTCGTGTATGTTCCCGTCACCGCTAAACTCGGGATTGATATTGTACCAGTGATTGTCTTAGCAGTACCGCTAAGCGTATGCACACCAGTGCTTGCTGTAAATGTCCCATTGTTAGTGAGATTTCCATATATAGTATCAGTAGCTGCACCATTTTCTGTAAGCGTTCCGTTGATTGTTACATCGGAATGGAATGCGAGAACTGCCGCTGCGGTTTCTTGAAGAGTTCCTCCATTAGCAATTGTTACAGCACCTGTAAATGTTTTCGTACCGGTAGCATTAGTTATGCTCAATATGCCGCTGGTTCCATTGCCAATGGTTGTTGTTCCTGTAACTGTGAATGCAAATGCCCCAGCAATGCTCAATGTCGTACCATCGCCAACCGTGAGATTGCCTCCAACGGTCCTGGCAGCTGTTTCGGTCCAGGTCTTTGTTCCAGATCCAGTAATTCCCAAATTACCACCGTAAGCTTGATCTTTGATAGTTTGACCTGCTCCGGCATAATTTACAGTATTTCCAGCAGCAGTCGCAGTAAGAGTAGTAATCGTAAATGTGAGGGAAATGATATTAACTGTGCCTGCGGCATTATTAGTAAGAGCAGTGATCGTACCTGTATTTTGTATGTTAACTATTCCATTATTAGTAATTCCTGTAATTGTACCTGTACCATTCGCATTGACTATGCCGGTGTTAGTAAAGTTGGCAAGTATAGTGGTGATTGCATTTGTTCCAGTTATACCTATCGTCCCCGCATTTGCAAGAGTTGTAATTGAACAAGTTCCACCGAGATTCAAGGTATAATTTGCAGAGTTAGTCAGCGTGCCTGAACCTGAAAGAGCAGTTGCTACAGTGATTGTTCCATTATTCGTGTATGTTCCCGTCACCGCTAAACTCGGGATTGATATTGTACCAGTGATTGTCTTAGCAGTACCGCTAAGCGTATGCACACCAGTGCTTGCTGTAAATGTCCCATTGTTAGTGAGATTTCCATATATAGTATCAGTAGCTGCACCATTTTCTGTAAGCGTTCCGTTGATTGTTACATCGGAATGGAATGCGAGAACTGCCGCTGCGGTTTCTTGAAGAGTTCCTCCATTAGCAATTGTTACAGCACCTGTAAATGTTTTCGTACCGGTAGCATTAGTTATGCTCAATATGCCGCTGGTTCCATTGCCAATGGTTGTTGTTCCTGTAACTGTGAATGCAAATGCCCCAGCAATGCTCAATGTCGTACCATCGCCAACCGTGAGATTGCCTCCAACGGTACTAGCTGCTGTCTCAGTAAATGTTTTTATACCGGAGCCGCCGGAAGTTATAAGGTTGTAGTATGTCCAAAATCCCATCGTTTGTGCTGCTGTACCATTGTAATTTACAGTTCCAGTTGATGAAGTGAATGTTCCCGTACCTGAAACACTTCTACTTATGTTCAAATTTCCAGCGCCAGTAAATGTGATTATTCCATTCGCTGCAGTTCCTCCGATACTGATTGCACCCGTATTGATTGTGCCTGTAGAAATCGTTATTACACAATGGCGATTAGCAGTAGCATTTGTGCCTATATATATACTATCTACAGTCAATGTTCCAGCACCAACTGCAATTGAATCCGCATCGCCAGTTGTTGCTGACGCATTCATAACGAGAATTGATGAAATGGTAAGCGAATTTGAGCCACTGATAGTAATGCCATTTCTTGCAGCTGTTGGCGCCTGAATTGCCAAGCGACCGCATACATCGGCTCCATCTACTGTAACAGTAAAAGTCGGCATTATATAAACAGAATCACTGGATGTGATTGAAGCAGTAGTGGCAGTTCCGGTTGAAGTCGTCGCCCAAACAGAACCACTCCAGTTACCTGTAGCTCTGGAATAATAAGTCGCCGCCATCATCTCGGCACTTCCAAGTGCAAGAATTGCCAGCAAAAATATCGGAGAAAGCGATATGCGGAATTTCATTTTCATTTCTGAGAATAAAAATTATTTCGTATAAAAGAATTCTGTTTCATTTTTTTGTCTCTTACGCCGCAAAAGC
Source organism: Ignavibacteriota bacterium (assembly GCA_963833465.1). Taxonomy (GTDB): domain Bacteria; phylum Bacteroidota; class Ignavibacteria; order UBA10030; family UBA10030; genus Fen-1298. The sequence continues at coordinate 256,472 of CAWHXW010000004.1, forward strand.
AGCGATCGGCATTGCGTCCGAATGCAATTGCTGTTCACTTGAAAGAACAGATAACAGCGCATTTTTCAGCGATGACTTTGCTATGAAACCATCGGCAAAATCCTGAGTACTTCTTCTATAAAATTCGCTCGGGTCCATAGATAGGATAAATACTTTTGTGCCGGGCCATCGATTTTTAATTACTTTAGTTGCTTCAATACCGTTCCGCTTCGGCATATGAACATCCATAAAGACAACATCAGGGCGAAACCTCTCTGCCTGTTCGACAGCTTCCTGTCCGTTGACAGCTTCTCCAACGACCTCTATACCTTTTTGAGTTTTTAAAAACGCAGCAAGAATCCTACGAAAACTATCGTGATCATCGGCTAAGAGAACTTTTAATTTGTACATTGTATTACCCCTTATTTTGTTTTTATAATTTGCATGTTATTTTCTGTAGTAATATTTAGCTGTTGTTTAGGAATGCCAAATGTCGCCTGGAGTGACAGCTTAAGCGATTCTTTCAGAATGAATCCATCTGCTTTTGCATCAAGAGCTTCCATTCGATAGATTGGATTATCATGATTAGTGGCAATAATTACTTTTATTATCGGCCAGCGTTGTTTGATAATCCGGGTTGCTTCAATTCCATTCATCAGAGGCATTGAAATATCCATCAGTACGACATCAGGAAAAAATTTTTCCACTTTTTTAACCGCATCGTCACCATCCGCCGCTTCTCCGACCACAGATACATGTGGCAATCGATCAAGAAAATCATGAACAACCTTTCGGAAATCATGGCTGTCATCTGCGATAAGAACTTTAATTCTATTCACACAATTCTTCCTTCGAAAAATGAATATTTATGTAATAACTGGAAATAATATAGTATAGCAGTAATAGAACCGAATCGTCCGATCACCGTATTTTGAAGAATACTGGGATTACCGTAGATATCTACGGTATTTACCGTAGATCAATAATTGCGGAAACTATCTGAATTCAAAGAATTGATAAAAATGAGCTGCTAATAGATTTTTACTAACGATGTCAGGAATTTCTTCTTATAGAAAAAAACTCGAATACTTTATAAATCTGAAGAACGTTTCCCTTTTTTATTTATTGCATACCTGACAAGATTCGCAGCATCGTGGATATCGAGTTTTTGCATTATATTTGTCCGGTGTGTATCAACCGTCCTTGCGCTTATAAAAAGTTTCTCGGCGATCTGCGAATTATTCAAGCCATCTGCAATATAGAAAAGAATTTCTTTTTCACGTTTTGTAAGCGGAATATCTTCATTATTCATCGGAAATTCTTCTCGTGTTCCCGCCTTTCGCAAGTAAGCATCCACCATAATCTCTGAAACACGTGGACTAAAGAAATGTTCTCCTTTTGCTACAGCATGAATTGCCGCAGCAAGATCGTCCTTCCCTGTATTTTTCAACATGTATCCACCGGCACCGCATTTGAATATCTGGTAGACGTATTCTTCGTTGTCGTGCATTGTCAATACAAGAACTTTTGTGACAGGATTATTTTTTCGTATCAGTTTTGTAGCTTCAATTCCAGATAGCTTCGGCATCGAAAGATCAATAATAACAATATCAGGTTCTAATTTCTTGGTCAGCATAACAGCTTCTTCACCATCGCCAGCCTCGCCGACGACAACAAATTCTTTATATGGTTCCAATAATTTTATAAGACCGCTACGAACCATCGGATGATCATCGGCGAGAAGAATTCGGATTTTATTCATAACTCTTTTTATAAAATATTATAATATAGGTTTGTTTTAAGAATTACAATATCTTTTAAATTATTACTCGAAATTAATTATTCAATTTTATTATTGGCACTTCGACGGTAATAAGTGTTCCATTGTTCGGCGTCGAATCAATTGTAAGTGTACCGCCGATTGAAGAAGCGCGTTCACGCATCCCTGGCAATCCCATGCCGCCTTTGCCTGTTGCGCGTATTAAACTTGGCTGTGTGGTTATCCCTTTTCCATTGTCTTCAATAACCAAACGAATTCCATCACTGCGGCTAATTATTTGCAGATTGACCTCCGTGGCTTTTGCATGCTTAGATACATTGTTGAGCGATTCTTGCGCTATTCTGTACAGACCTATTTCCAAATTTGGATCTAGCCGCTCAGTAATACCATGCGCCTGAAACTGGACTTTGATGTCCGTGCGATTGGCAAATTGTTCGCTTAGAAGCTGAAGCGCCGGCGCCAATCCAAAATCGTCTAGAACACTCGGCATAAGATTATAAGAAATTTCGCGTGCTTCTTTCATTACACTGTCAAGCAAGTTTTTCATATCATCAATACGCTCGCGCTCTTCCTTACCTGCTGTAATTGCGTCTTCCAGGATTTCAAGATTGAATTTAATGGCGGTCAACATTTGACCAAGACCATCGTGAATTTCCCGCGCAATGCGTCTTCGTTCATCTTCCTGTGCCTGTACGCGCGCGCCGGAAAGAATTTCCAATTCTTTTTCTCTTTGAAGAAGATCCGTGTAAAGCTGAGCGTTGACCATCGCGAGAGAATACTTCTCGGCAAGCGATATAAGCAATCTCATTTCGCGTCCAGCAAAATCGTGATACTGGCGATATCCTACAACAAGCATCCCTTTATGTTTTCCTTCTGCAATTAATGGGAACCATGCAGATGAAATAAGTTTTTCTTCTCCGACAATAGAAAGTTGCGAAAGCGGATATTGCGTGTCGGTGCTGGAATCTTGGATGATCAATGGTTCTTCTTTTCTTAGAATCTCGGAAAGGGTTTCATTGGGACGAAACATTTCCGTTGTGTGTTGAAGTGTATTGCCGCAAATCGAGTTCCATTGAATATGTACGTTTTGCTCATCGAACAAAAGAACGCCGCTGAAATGCGCGCGTGTTAAATTCAACGTTTGCTGCAAAATTGCGGTAAATATTTTATTTAGATCAACAACACCGACAAGTTTTCTATCTATATCGCTTAATGTTTCTTGTTCCCATAACCAAAGTATTTGCTCACGTTCGAGCATTTTTCGTTCAGTGATATTGCGAAATGATGCCTGCACGGCAGGATTTCCATTCCAAGCAATTACGTGAGCATTTGCTTCAAGATCTATCATCTTTCCCTGTTTCGTCAAACCGCGTAATTCGTAATTTCTGAAAACTTCTTCGCCTACTGAACGTCCATCAGGCGTCATCAGAATAAATGGTTTGCTTGAGGGAGCGATGGTCTCTGAAAAATTAAGCAACTGCATATCTGCTGCTGATGCATAACCAAAAAGAGTGACAGCAGATGGATTTACATACACAAGCCGCTCATTCTGCACAATCATGATGCCGTCAAGTGAGCTTTCAACGATGCTGCGATATTGCCGCTGTGTTTCGAGTATTTTTCGATTGAATTCTTTTCTCTCTGCGAGATCGTTGAATATCGCTATACACTCTGAAAGTTTTCCATCCGAATCAAGAAGTGGTGAAAGTATTAATTCTGAAATCGCAATTTGTCCATCTGCTCTCGCAAATTCTACTTCCCCTGTCCAAACTTTACCGAAGTTAAGATTTTTTTTTGCTGAAGACCACACACTTTCTTTACTTCCTGTTTGTGCAGTCATCTTCATAAGATCAAAAAGATTCTGCCCAATAATAGAAGATTGATTCATTCCAGTCCATTGCAGAAATAATGGATTCACGTAACGAGTTACACCGACGTTATCTGTCACATAGATTGGATTTGACGAACATTCAAGCAGTTTGTTGAATCGTTTTAGTCCAAAACTAATTTTTCGATTACGATTTAGAAATAACAAGAAGAAAATAATACCAAATACTGCAATAACGAAGAATAACACGGAATTCGGTAAAAATAAATATCCGTCCGCAATAAAAGGTGGCATTAATAGCAAGAAGCTGCAAAATAAAAACGACGACAATTTCAGATTGTGTTTTGCCGGTAGCGTAAAAAAATCATAGTTTAATTTACTACTTTTCAACACGGGTTTATTTATCTTGAAGTTTCACTATTGTGCACGGACTACTTTCCTATAAGAGCCTTGTAAGCTTGCAAATCAAGAAGACTATCTAAGTGAGTAGAATCGTTAATCAATATCTTTATTATCCATCCCTTACCGTAAGGATCTTTATTCACAACCTCCGGATTGTTTTTCAACTCCGTGTTAATTTCAACTACTTCACCGGCGACAGGTGCAAACAGATCGGAAACAGCTTTTACAGCTTCAATTGTCCCAAATGATTTGCCTTTTTCTATTTTTGTTCCAATGGCAGGAATTTCAATGTAGACAATATCTCCTAATTCGCTTTGAGCATAATCTGTAATTCCAACCCAGCCAAATTGTTCTTCAACTCGGATCCATTCATGGTCTGATGTATATTTTATATTTTCCGGAAAATTCATTGCAACCTCTTAAAAGTAGAAAACATTATTTTATGATACTAATATTCAACAACAAATTACATGTCGAGAATCTTGCAACTCAATCATTTCGAATTTAAAAATTTAATCTTCAAAAACAAACGATTCAATAAACTTCGTATCGAAATTGCCGCTCTTGAATTTATCATTCAACATTAATTTCTTATGAAAAGGAATCGTGGTTTTAATTCCTTCAATAATAAATTCGTCCAGCGCATAGTACATCTTAATTATAGCTTCTTCTCTCGTTTTAGCTTTTACAATCAGCTTGGCGATTAATGAATCATAGTAAGGCGGAATAATATATCCGGCATAGATATGAGTATCTATGCGCACTCCTAAACCTCCGGGAAAATGCAAACTTGTAATCTTGCCTGGACTCGGTCTGAATCCCATTGCCGGATCTTCTGCATTTATACGGCACTCAATAACATGCCATTGCGATTTCAATCGAGTTTTTTTCAACCTCTCTCCAGCTGCAACTTGAATTTGCATCTTTAAAAGATCCACTCCCATCGCTTCTTCAGAGACAGGATGCTCGACTTGAATGCGCGTGTTCATTTCCATAAAATAAAAGCTCTTATCTTTATCTAACAAGAACTCAACCGTTCCTGCTCCAATATATCTGACACTCTTCGCACCTTTCACTGCGGCAATGCCCATCGCTTCACGAAGTTCCGGCGTAAGTGCCGGCGATGGAGATTCTTCTGCTAACTTTTGATGTCTGCGTTGAATACTGCAATCGCGCTCGCCGAAATGAATTACTGTTCCATACTGATCGCCCATAATTTGAATTTCGACGTGTCGCGGTTCTTCAATATATTTTTCAATATAGACGGCTGCATTCCCAAAAGCAGTTTCCGCTTCGTGGCTTGCCGTAAGAAAGGAATTTTCCAATTCTTCAAACGAACGAACAATGCGCATACCTCTTCCGCCGCCGCCTGCAGTTGCTTTAATGATAACAGGAAGACCAATTTCTTTGGCAACCTTCTTTGCTTCAGCAACATCCGAAATAATGCCCTCGCTTCCTGGCACAACCGGCACTCCCGCTTTTTTCATAGTTTCCTTAGCAAGAGCTTTGTCACCCATCGAAGTTATTGCATCCGGACGAGGACCAATAAAAGTGATACCTGACGTAGCACAGATATCAGCAAAGTTTGCATTTTCCGCAAGAAACCCATAACCGGGATGAATAGCATCGGCATTTGTAACTTCTGCGGCAGCAATCAAACGCGGAATGTTAAGGTAACTTTGTTTACTAGACGGAGGACCAATGCAAACGACTTCATCGGCAAACTTAACATGTAAAGAATCGCGATCAGCTTCGGAATAAACGGCAACTGTTTTAATTCCTAATTCACGGGCGGCGCGAATAATACGCAATGCAATTTCACCACGATTTGCTATAAGGATTTTCTTAAACAAAGGAGTGCAGTTTCCGGATTCAGAATGAATTACTATGCCTTCTCAATCAGAAATAAGACTTGATTATATTCGACAGGTTTGCCGTTTTCTGCAATGATTTTCACTACAGTGCCGTTGCAATCCGATTCTATTTCGTTCATTAATTTCATCGCTTCGACAATGCACATAACTGAACCGACTTGCACAGCTTGTCCTACCTCTACATATGATTCAGCATCCGGAGATGGAGCACGATAAAAAGTGCCTACAATTGGAGAGCGAATTTCATGATAATTCGGTTCCGATGAAACATTAGATAATGCAGGATTAACAGATTCTGGTTGTTTTAAGTTTCGTGCCTGAACAGTTTGTTGTATTGCCGCTGCAGCAGTATTTGCGGATTGTACAAACGTTCCTGAATTGCGATTACGAGCAATTTTAATTTTCGTCCCCTCTTCTTCAAGTTCTAACTCGTCAATTGCACTATTTTCGACTAACTTTATAATTTTTTTTATGTAAGAAAGGTTCATCGCATCTCCGTAAGATAGAGCTCAAAAAGCAGACGTCTTCTCCTGACAAATGACAATAATTAACTGTTCACTCGTTCTAAGTATTTACCAGTCCTTGTATCTACACGAATTATATCGCCCTCATTTATAAAGAGCGGAACATTAATGCTGGTGCCAGTTTCAACTGTAGCTGGTTTTAACGCACCGGTAGCAGTATCACCTTTTACACCCGGTACTGTTTCAATAACTTTTAGCTCAACATGCTGCGGAATTTCCGCGCCAACAATATCAAGTCCTACCATTTGCAATTGAATGGTTTCACCTTCTTTTAAAAATTTCGCTCCATCTCCTAATGCTTTTTCATCTACAGGCATCTGTTCATAGCTCTCTTTATCCATAAATTGGTAACTGGCGCCATCGTGGAAAAGATATTGAAACTCTTTTTGCTCGACACGCACTTCTTCCACTTCTTCACCAGAGCGAAAGCGTGTCTCCGTTACTCTGCCGCTCCTGAGGTTGCGAAGCTTAGCTTGAACAAATGCACGAAGATTACCTGGGGTTCGATGGATATATTCTTCAATCCTATGTAATTCTCCATTAAATATTATCACCATACCAATACGAAAATCAGAAGTAGAAGCCATGAATTACTTGAAAATCCTCTCTGTTTTTTAAAAAAATGATACTTTTTTTCACATTTTGAGTAAAAAAGATACAAAAACATGGCAGAAAAGTCAAGAAATGTTAAAATTTAAATATCAGATTGAACATAAGTATATACATTCTTTATTCACCTGTATATTCTTCAATTTTCTAATAATTTTTCTTTTTTTCCTTTTTAAAAGTATCCTTATCGCTTAATAATTCTTTTTTTCGCCCATTTATCTATTTTTATTCGGAACTTCTTTCTATTGGCATATTTGGTGTATATATTTCTTGTAGGATATAGAAATGGACGGTTCAGCAGGATAAAAATATAAGGCAAAGTAAAAGTAAAAAAATCATTCATGGCAAAACGAATTCTATGTATTGAAGATGACCCTGGGATGCGGATGAGTGTCCAACTAATGCTTGAAACGGCGGGATATGAATTTGAAGAAGCAGCAGATGGAAACGAAGGGGTGGATCAGGCATTAAGGACATTGCCAGATCTCATCGTGTGCGATATCCGAATGCCCGGTTTAGATGGATTTGAAACTCTGGCGGAATTACGCAAACACGAATCGACTGCGCACATTCCATTCGTTTTTTTAACTGGCGAAGATCCACGCATTTATCTCCGCAAAGGGATGAACCTTGGCGCCGACGATTTTATACTTAAACCGATTGACGTAGATGATTTTGTAAAAGCAGTGCAAGTGCGCTTAGAGGAAGCCGAAACAAAGAAAAAAAGAATCTCAGCAAGCAATTAATGAATTAAGCGAAAATATCACTCGGGCGCTGCCGCACGAACTACGGACACCGATGACAGGAATTTTAGGATTAACCGAACTTTTAAAATCACAGGCAGCAGAGATGGCGCCCGAGGAAATTAAAGAGCTTGCACAGTCATTATTCGATTCAGCTGTAAGGATGAACCAAACACTGGAAAAGTTTTGGATTCATACTCAATGCCTGCTTCTTTCGGATGATCAGGCGAAGCTTTCTGCTTCCCGCCAAATGGGTTCTGAAGAAGCCCATCAAATCGTTAAGCGTATCTCAGAAGAACTCGCGTCTTCTTACAACCGTTCTGCCGACCTTGTTTTAAATATCACACCGATATCTATCGCAATTTCCGAACGATATGTAGAACAATTGCTGCGTCAAGTAATAGATAACGCATTCAAGTTTTCTGTCATCGGTACGCAAGTGATAATTTCAACTGCATGCGAAAACGAAATTGGCCTAATAATAATAAAAGACATTGGACGCGGAATGTCTGAAGATCAAATCAATAAGATTCACATGTTTATGCAATTCGATCGTGAACGGCATGAACAGCAAGGGCTCGGATTGGGATTGATGATTGCAAAACGCCTGACGGAAATTCACGGCGGCAATATTCGTGTTACTAGTTCACCTGCAAATGGTACGACAGTTACAATTTCTTTTCCTTTGCTTGAAGGAAAGTAATTTCCTGTTTAGTTTATTCATCGAGTGAACAACCGCCGCACAACAGCTTTTACTTCTGCAATTTCTTTTGTATCAATTACCTTTAAAAATACTAATGCAGATCCAAATGCAATCACTAATATTAGCTTTACTAAGATACCGATAGAATCAAGGGGCGTCAAATGCAGCAAGCGAAATATTATAAACATGAAGGCTGCCGACCCAACAACCTTCAGCACTTTATTCCATTCATAATCTACGCAATAGAATCTTTGTGAGGCAAAATACATACCAACTGCCATCACGATATAGCTCAATAATGTCGAAAGTGCTGCGCCAAGAATTCCGATCTTTGGAATTAAAAAAAAGTTCGCTCCGACATTTAACAATGCCCCAGCGCCTGACACAAATGGTAAATATTTTGTTTTTTTTTCAAGATACACGCCAACCACAAATACTACATAAGCTCCGGTAAAGACATAAGCCAAAAGTACCCATGGAACTATTTCAACGCCCTGCCAATAAATAGGCGGAAAAAATTGTCTTCCAAAAAATTTCATGCGAACTATATCTTCAATGAATAATGATATAAAAAGAAAAATGGACATTGCACTAAGTATAAAATATGTGAATACCTTAGAGAAGAGCTGTTTTGCATCGGCATCTTTAGCATGATTAAGGAAAAAAGGCCGCCAAGCATAATCAAACATCCCGACAATAAGCATCATAAAAATGCCAAGTCGATAATTTAGCTGGTAGATTCCGAGTGTCGCATCGTTTGTTAATGCTTTTACGATTGGACGATCTATCACTTGCATAGCAATGCCTGCAAGTCCAGCAGGAATATATGGCAGACCGAATTTTAAAATCTCTTTATATAATCCGGCAGGAAATTTTAAAGTCAGGTTCCGAAATACCAAACTGATCATAGCAATGAATGTCAGACCGGATGCAATTAGATTTGCGAGAAATACTCCTTCTGCATGCAAACCGAAACCAATAATAAATATAAGGTTGAGCAGAAGATTCGAAGTAATGTTGAATATTTTCAATATAGCAAATCGCTTTGCTTTTTGTTCCATGCGCAGAGAGGCGAACGGAATTACAGTCAGAGCATCTAAGCAAAGAATCCATCCTGCATATTGTATGAAATAATGCTGTGACGGATTGATGCCTAATATTAATGCCAGTTCAGTTGAATTAAAATGGATCGCCAATGCGAACAGAACCGATGTCACCAATAGTGAAAGAAATGGAACACTAAAATTTTGTTTCCTGTCGCCGATTTCCAAAGATGATACAAAACGCATATATGCCGGTTCCATCCCATAGCAAAAAATCACATATGCAAAAGCAATGTAAGCATAAATATTGGAGATAATACCGTTTTCAGCCGGTAAAAGAACATTAGCATAAAACGGAACAATAAGAAAATTTAGCAATCGCCCGACGACTGTGCTCAAACCGTAGATGGCAGTTTCTTTTCCAAGTCGAAGAATTTTATTGAGCATAATTTTTATTAAAAATGGAAAATACTAAGGTATTTTTTAGCGGCAAGTAAATATTCAGTAAGAAACATCTATTTCATCCTGCAGAGTTCACAGATGCAGTCAATGCATTTTCCATAATTTGAAAAAAATATAAAGGCGCCCGCGTCGGCTTTCCCGTAGAAACATTTATAAAACTATGAACCGTATATCCTTCTGCAAGCGATTCTTCCTCGTTTTCTCTGGATACTCGATAGTCAATTTTGAGAGTCGCTTTAGGTAATTCTGAAACAATAGCTTCTATAGAAAGCAGATCATCGTAACGGGCAGGTTTTCTATATTTTGCAAATGCTTCAATTACCGGCAGAAGAATTCCGCGAGTTTCAAGCTCCGAATAAGGCAATCCAAGCGATCGGATTAATGCAGCGCGTCCAACCTCAAAATATTCAAAATATTTTCCGTGATAGACAACTTTCATCTGATCCGTATCTGCATAGCGAACACGAATCTGTGCAGTATGTTTTATCATTTACCGATTTAATGATCTGGTGATTTGGTGATTAATATCTGACGCCTTCTTAGATAATCTGCTATCTACTATTTGCATTCTGTTTATTTGCTTTGAATTTGAATTTATGACTTTGCATTTTCATTATTTTTCTTTCCAAGCACCCATCTTCGAGAACTTTTCAACACGAAGATGAATTAGCCGATCCGGCTTTATTTTTTTCAACGTTTTCAGCTCTTCCAGCAAAGTATTTTTCAGCATCTGAGCCATTAGCTGTGGATTGCGATGTGCACCGCCTTTCGGCTCTGAAATAATCCGATCAATTATACCCTGTTCTAATAAATCAGGTGCAGTTAGTTTCAGCGCCTCAGCCGCTTGCTCTTTGTATTCCCAACTCCGCCAGAGAATACTTGAACAAGATTCCGGAGAAATGACTGAATACCATGCATTTTCAAACATCAATATACGATCACCTACTCCAATGCCTAATGCACCTCCTGAAGCTCCCTCACCGATTACGACAATAATAATTGGCACTGGAATATGCGACATCTCAAACAAATTTCGTGCAATAGCTTCACCCTGACCTCGTTCTTCTGCCCCAATTCCGGGATATGCTCCCGGTGTATCAAGCAGAGTTATAATAGGCCTGTTGAATTTAGCCGCAAGCTGCATCAAACGAAGAGCTTTTCGGTACCCTTCTGGATTAGGCATACCAAAATTTCTGTAAATATTGGAGCGCGTGTCTCTTCCTTTTTGATGTCCAATGATAAGCACCGTTTCTTTTTCGATTTTGCAAAATCCAGCGACAATAGCTTTATCGTCGCCGAACCGGCGATCGCCATGCAGTTCGATAAAATCTTCCGTCATCAGCTGGATGTAATCCAACGTGTATGGACGATCCGGATGACGGGCAAGCTGAACTCTCTGCCATCGCGTCAAATTATTATAGACATTCATACGAAGCTGATCCACTTTTTGTTCGAGTGTGGTGATTTCGTCTGCAATATCAAGATTGTCTGCATAATTGCGCATCTCCATAATTTTTTGTTCAAGTTCAAGAATTGGATGTTCAAAATCCAGTATAACTTTTGCCATATTGAAAATCTCCTTGTCACGCTTTTATATCCATTTTACATTCTTTTGCATCGCACGATACTGAAGCCAAGTCTTAATAAGTATTTCTAGATCGAGCAATACACTTTGGTTACGCGCATAATAAAGATCATATTGCGTATGTTCATCGTCCGATAAAACGCGGTTTTGCTGAAGTTGTACTAAACCGCAGACACCCGGCTTACCAAGAAAGAGCGCATCTCCAATTTGTTTTGGTTTTTGCGATTCATTTACAGGTGTACCAACAAGACTCATAGTCCCATCGAACACACGCGGCAATGCAGATAGAAATCCATTTTTACTTTTTTTCGTATTCGCCGACGACAATAGAAAAATAGGATAAACCGTTATCAAGAGCAATCCAGAAAGCACGATATCAAACATTCGTTTTGTAAATATATGAGATGGTTTATCTATATTGTACGCAATTTGGACTAATGGTAAATCGTCAAGACTATCTACACTTGCCTTTCCGACAATTACTTCCATCGTTGTTGGGACAAGATGAAAGTTCACAACCTGCTCACGGCTCCTGCTGATCACCGATAGAATTTGCGAGTAACTTAGCACTTTCGGTGAAAATATTACATCACTGATTTTTTGCTCCTTGATGATTTTACCAACGTTGTCGATGCTACCAAGCACCGGAACACCATTCAACATTTCTCCAATCCGCTCATGTGTGATTTCGACAAAACCTATGATCTCATATCCTTCTCCAATTCTCGCTTGCAATTTTTGCTGCAAACCGATTGCATCTATATCAGTACCTACAATAAGCGTTCGTTTGCCGAATAACGTTCCCCTGCCATGTGAAGATGTTCTTTTTATTAATCGGAATATTAACCGCCATCCAGGAATAAATAATATAGATAGGATTCCTGAAATAGCAACGATCATTCTGCTGAAAGCATAATTTTTGAAAAAAGCCGTTAATGCAGAGATAAAAATATAAGCGAGAATAATAGCACCGATAGATCGCGATATGGACATACGCCGCTGTGTATATACACCCATTGTATACAAACATCCGATTACAATTATAGCAGGAAAAGTAAAGACAATTGCATAGGCGTAAGACGGATATTTAAAGAATTCCCCGCGCCAAAGTTCTTCTGCAATTAAGAGGCTTATCGTCACAGCAATAAAATCGAAAATCGCGATTTTCAAAGGCCTTAACGCTGAAGTTATAAATGCAGCAAATGAAACTATGCCGATGGACAAACGCAAAACAATTTTGAAAAACCTGGAAGATTGGAAATGTTTTTCGACGAAAAGATGCATTGCATCATAGAATGTACGGACATCATCTAAACTACTACGCCGCGTGCTCTCGCCTTTGTAATGAATAATCTGTGTGGAATGAATATAGAATATTTGCCAGCCGGCTTTACGGATACGGTAGCACCAATCAAGATCCTCTCCGTACATAAAATAACTTTCATCCAGACCGCCGACTTGTTCTAATGTTTCTTTTCGCACCATCATAAACGAACCGCTCACCGCATCGACTGGATAAGTTTCTTCTGTATCTAAATATGTAAGATTATATTTTCCAAATAATTTGGTCTTCGGGAACAGCTTGCTGAGCCCAAATATTCTTGTGAATGCCACCCATGGAGTCGGGAAACCGCGGCGGCATGCAGGTTGGAAACTACCATCGGGATTTAAAATTTTGCATCCAGCAAGTCCGGCTTCCGGATGATTTTTAAGAAACTCAATCATTACCCGGATTGTGTCTTCCTGCACAATCGTATCTGGATTGATCAGAAGAATGAATTTGCCGCATGCTTTCTTGAGCGCAATATTATTTGCCTTGGCGAAACCAAGATTGATGCTATTAGCAATAAGCTGAATACGAGGAAATCGCTGCCGCACCATTTCTGTGCTGCCATCATCAGAAGCATTATCAATGACAAAAATTTCAGAACGAAGTCCCTTTAACGACTTCTGAAGGGAAACAAGCGATTGATTCAAGAAATCACGAACGTTATAGTTGACGATGATAACTGAAACATCAGGAAGCGTTTTTTTTCGCGCGCCAGCCATGCCCTTACCGGCTTTCTTTTGAGAACAAATCTCTTAACTTTAATTTCCATACCATCCATGCTGCTTCATAGACAATATGTTTCGACATTTTTGAAACGCCTTCGCGCCTGTCGGTAAAAACGATAGGCACTTCGCAAACACGAAAACCATGTTTCCAGGTAAGATAATTTGTTTCAATTTGGAAACTGTAACCGTTCGATTTTATCGAATCGAGATCGAAACTCTCCAGCACAGCTCGGCGATAACATTTGAAGCCTGCGGTTGCATCTTTGATTGGCAAGCCCGTAATAATCCGTGTGTAAAGGTTTGCAGAATAACTTAGAATTAGCCGACGCATCGGCCAATTCACTACATTAACACCTGAAATGTATCGCGAGCCAATGACTAAATCATATTCCTTCGCTTTTTCAAAAAGCTGCACTAATGACTTGGGATCATGCGAAAAGTCAGCATCCATCTCAAAAATAAAGTCGAATCCATGTGAAAGTGCGTACTTGAATCCTGCAACGTATGCTGTGCCAAGTCCTTGCTTACCCGGACGTTCTAAAATGTGAATATGTTGGTTTGTACTTTGCATTTCTTTTACTAATGCCGCTGTCCCATCCGGCGAATTGTCGTCGACGATAAGCACATTAAATCCTTCATTCTGTGCCAGGACTTCAGGAATTATCTTTGATACATTATCTGCTTCATTATAAGTCGGGATAATTATAAGAGAATGTTTCATAGAATTACCAGATTAATTTTTCATTGCTTCTAATACTGATTGAACAATAAACTTTTGCTGCTCATCATCAAGTTCCGTGTGCATAGGTAGCGAGAGAACTTTTCCGTTGCATTCTCGGTTATCGGGAATGTGTTTTTGGTTTTTCCCACCGTGCAATAAGCTTCTTGAAGATGTAAAGATATTGGATAATAAATACCGTACGGAATTTTCTTTTCGCTCAGAGATTGTGCAACTTGATCGCGCTTTTTTATTTTAATCGTATATTGATGGAATACATGCCTGCCGTATGGCGCTTCGTACGGAATTTCGACCTCGGAATCAGCAAACAAGTTATCATACACTATAGCCGCATTGCGCCTTTTGTCAATCCACAGGTCAAGATAGCGAAGTTTCACACGAAGCATTGCTGCTTGTAAAGCATCCAATCTGCTGTTCACGCCGATAATTTCATGTTTATAACGCACACGCGATCCATGGACAACTATCATCCGTAACTTCTCTGCTAATACCGCATCATTTGTTACAACCATACCGGCATCGCCAAATGCACCTAGATTTTTGCTAGGAAAGAAACTGAGACAACCCATAGTACCAATGCCGCCGACTTTTTTGCCCTTATAGTCGGCACCAATTGCCTGACACATATCTTCGATGACGGGAATGTTATATTGATTTGCAATCTTAACCAGCGGATCCATATCTACGGTTTGCCCATATAAATGAACGGGAACGATCGCTTTTGTCTTTTTTGTAATTGCTGCTTCTATTTTTGACGGATCAATATTAAATGTCCTCGAATCAATATCGACATAAATCGGCTTGGCGCCAAGCAGCATAATTGTTTCTGTTGTAGCGGCAAAAGTAAATGGCGTTGTGACCACTTCATCGCCCTGTCCAATTCCCAGTGCCATCATCGATACCATCAAAGCATCGGTGCCGGATGCGCATCCAATTCCATGATTCACATGCAAGTATTGTGCAATTTCATTCTCAAATTGCGATACTTCTTTACCGAGAATATACTGCCCAGAACCGATGACACGCAGTGCTGTTTCATCAATTTCGCTTTTTATTTTTTGATATTGACCAACGACATCTACCATATGTATCGGTTTCATATAGCATGCCCTTTTCCAGTTATCATCACATAAATAGTGTTAAAAATAATTTTCAAATCCAAGCGCCATGAAATATTTTCAATATAGAATAAATCGTATTTGATTTTTGTCCGCACATCTTCCATATTCTCGTCGTATTTATGTTTTACCTGCGCCCAACCTGTTATTCCAGGCCGCACTCGATGACGGTGGTTGTACAGCGGAATTTCTTTTGTTAATTTGTCAACGAAAAACGGGCGTTCAGGTCTCGGCCCTACTAAACTCATATCACCTTTGAGTACATTTATAAATTGCGGAACTTCATCAAGATGTGTTTTCCGAAGAATACGTCCGGAAGTTGTAACGCGCGGATCGTTTTTTCCTGCCCAGATTGGACCAGACTTTTTTTCGGCATCCGAATGCATCGAACGAAATTTCAATATTCTAAAATGATTACTATTCTTGCCAACGCGGACTTGACGATAAAGCACGGGACCTCGAGAATCAAGCTTTATGAAACATGCCAAAAGAAGCCATAGCGGAAGTCCTATGACCAAAACTGATAAAGAAAAAAGAATATCGAGCGTACGTTTTGCTATTTCTTCCCACGGCTTCATTAACTGAGGACGCACTTCCATCAGCGGCAAGCCGTAGAGCGAACTAATACGCACTTGTCCACTGACAATATCGTACAAATCTGGCATTATTTTCATGCCTACATCGACAGAATCACATTGACGCAGAATATCAGTAAGCTGTTTTCTTTCAGACGGATCAAGTCCGATTAACACCTCACTGACTTTGTGGCTTTTAAGAAGCGTAGATAATTCCTTCATTGTTCCTAAAATTGGAAGGCTTTTACAATAATGACCTTTTGCATGCGGATTTGCCTGACTCTTTGCATCCGCCTTTACAAATCCAATTACTTTATATCCCAATGCAGGATATTTAAGCACCATATCACATAACTCAAAAGCTTTATCGGACCATCCGATAATAATTGTGTTGCGCAATCCGACTCCAGCCAGGAGCAATTTCCGTTGAACGAATCGTCTTGTCATTCTGCCAATTATCACCAGTATCATCAGCACAAACCAATATCCGAGAATCAGAAGCCGAGAGTGGATAATTGTTTCACTAGAAGTATCATCAAGAAAAATCAAAAAGAATAATATCAGTACACCAATGATGGTAACCCTGAAAATTGTGAGAATCTCATCAATACGGGATTGTTCATACCATGAATGATAAAGTCCAAAAATTCCAAACCAAATAAGCCAGTACATACACACAGACATCATCGGCAATAGAAGTTCCGGTTCAATACTATAGGGAATCCATCCGCTTCGTATACGAAAATAATAATATGCGAGATAGGCAATATTAATTGTAAGAACATCGATCAGCAGCGTAACAATATGTTCACGTCGTGCATTCATTGAATCATTTATTATGATCCATTAAAATATTCAAGATTTTTTCTGATGCATGGCCATCACCATATGGATTCTTACTAAGATCATGCTTGACATTCCCATTAATTGTGCTCTGAACTGCATTATTGATTTTCGCAATATCTGTGCCGACAAGCTCTGACATTCCAAGATTTACGCTTTCCATTCGTTCTGTTACTTCTCGCATCACGATGCAATGCTTGCCAAACGATGGTGCTTCTTCCTGAATTCCGCCTGAATCTGAAAGCACAAATTCGCAATGCTTCATCAGTGTTAGCAGCTCAAGATACGGAACTGGTGGAATTAACTTTATATTATTAATTTTACCTAACATTTCATGCACCGGTCCTTTTACATTGGGATTCAAATGCACAGGATAAATAAATTGGAAATCTGGATATCTCAAAGCACATTCACGGATTGCAGTGCAGATGTTTTGAAATCCTCCGCCGAAGCTTTCACGTCTGTGTGCAGTGATGAGCACAAATGGTTTCTTTATATTCGGCAGAATATGTTCAAGTTTATCAAGATTATGTTTTTCTTGAATCAATCTTAATGCATCAACTACAGTATTACCAGTCACATAAAGCGATTCTTTCTGTGTTCCTTCACGCAGCAAATTATCCTTTGCCATCAAAGTAGGACAGAGATTGTATTTTGCAACTACACTTATAAGACGCCGATTGCATTCTTCTGGGTAAGGTGCTTCTATATTGAATGTGCGCAATCCTGCTTCGATATGCGCTACTGGAATCTTCATATTGAACGCACATAGCGCCGTCATAGCTGCTGTTGTTGTATCGCCCTGCACCATTATTACATCCGGCTTAATATGCTCAATCACGGATGGCAATTTTGTAAAGACAGATTCGCAGATCATATTTAGTGTTTGATTCGGACGCATAATTTGCAAGTCGTTATCCGGTTCGACATCGAAAATCGATAGTGCCTCAATCGCCATAGTTTTATGCTGACCGGTTAGGCAATATATAACTTTAATATCAGTCCTTTTTCGAGATTCAATAAAAACAGGCACTGTTTTAATTATTTCCGGCCGTGTGCCGGCGACAAGGAGGATGGTTTTCAAAGCTATTTACTCGATGCTGATACAATTATGAATCATGACTAAGTTACAATAATTTTTTCTTTTAGGAGAGACATATATAAATCCGATGTTTGCTGAACCATTGTTTCAACGCTAAACTCGACTGCTAATGCATCGCTATATTTTTTACCAACCATTCTGAATGCTGCATCACTACAAATTTTCCTGCATGTTCGTAAGAGTTCATCCATATCTTTTGGAGGTACACGATATCCTGTATCAATATTGCAAATAACTTCCGACACCCCCGGAATATCAAATGTTATTACTTTTTTTCCACTTATAATCGCTTGAGGCAGAACACGCGCTAGTCCTTCTCTTAAAGATAAATGAATAATGATGTCCATTGCTGCAATAATTTTGGGAATTTCACTGGGATCTAATAGACCAGTGAAAACGACATTGTCCGTCAATCCTAATTGTCGTACACGGGTCTTCAACAATTCTCTAATTTCACCATCGCCAACGAAAACAAACTTCACACGAGGAAACTCTTTGTACAGAACAGGTGCAATATCCAATATAAATTCATGGCCTTTGAGCTCTGCTAATCGTGATATTGTACCAATGGCGATATGAGTTTGTTCAATGTGATATTTACTTCTGTACTCATCACGATACTTTGTGGCATTTAAGAATTGTGTAACATCAAAACCGCTACGAATGACATGATATTGTTTTCTTGATCCTATGTTGACACGAACACATTCTTCGATGATCGATTGAGAAACCGCTACAAGGCCTGTGGAAATACAAGCACATATTCGCTCAAAGAAGATATATCCTTTTCTTATCAAAAGAGGCTGGAATTCATGAAATGGAAGACCATGGATCGTATGGATAATAATAGGAATATTTGAAAACCAAGCAGCCCATCTTCCTAGCACACCTGCCTTCGAACTGTTCGTATGAACAATTTGATAAGAACCTTTCCGAATTAAACGTACCAGGCTGAAGAAAGTTATTAGGTCTTTTATTGGATGGATATTACGTACCATCGTAGGAATAATAATCACATTCAAACCCAATTTGGATGCGGTACTGAACATATCACCTTCTGACTCCAGCGGAGGTCCAGTCACTATATCGACATCGTATCCCTTTTCTTTAAGACCATAGCTTAACGCAACAACAGTTTCTGTAGCTCCACCGATACTAAATAGCGTTACCACCATCGGTACTCGATGAGTTGGTTCGTTTTTCAATTATTATTCCTTCTCATGTTCTCTCTTATCGATAAAACCCGATCGCGGATCTATACAATTTTCAACGTCCTTTGGAATATGTAATAACTTCTTCAAATAATTGAAGGAGCTTCGGTGCAGTAATTTGAAGCGAATATTTTTGCTCTACTTTATTTCGACCCATTATGCCCATTTTATCTCGTAGTTTTTTGTTTTTCTTTAGACTTGAAAGCGCAGAAATCCACTCTTGTATTGTTCTTGCTTGAAAACCATCAATTCCATTTGTAATAATCTCGTTGTTAACACCTACAGGTGAACCTACAGCCGGAAGACCACAAGCAAAGTACTGTATTAATTTAAATCCACATTTCCCTCGCTCCCAGGGTGTATCTCGTAGCGGCATAATCCCAACATCAAATCCCTGAATGTCTTCTGTTTCTGTGTTCTGCGACCAGCTTTTGAAAACCATTGGGACATTGGATAGAGAAAATTCGCCGCCACCGATAACAACAACTTCCGAATCGCCATCCTTACATACCTCTATTAATGCTTCATGGATTTCCGATAGATAGTGAACCGTACTGGGCGATCCAATCCAACCTATCCTGAACTTGTCATGGGCGGTCTTCCTTTTTCCTGATAATTCGATAAATCAACCACTGTTGGAAGAACTTTTATCTTCCTTGCGTTTACGTCCGAAGCTCTTCTAGCAATGTATTCGTTGCCGGCAACGACAACTGAGGCAGCTTGCATCACTCGATCGATTTTTGTGCTCAGCAAACTTCGAACGATAGAGCTTTGATTCAAATCATATCGATGGAAAAAAGCGTCATCATAATCCACGACATACGGCAACTGCAATCGATTCAACAGCACCTCAAGCCAATATCGGAACCAAGGAAAATATTCCTGTTGAACCCAAACAAAATCAAAATCTTCTTTTCGAGAAAGCCATTTAATTCGTTCAATAATTTTAGAAAGAACATCCCAAAAAGGGATGTGTTTACCAGAATAAATTGCCTGGATATATTTATTGCTCAATAACGGCACCAAAACGACATGGCATCCATTTTTCTCAAGAAAAGGTAGGTATTGATAACAGCGATACCGACTGCTTGCACCATCATTTGAATAACGGCTCATAAGGAGAATTTTCATTTCGATACTGTTCCATCTTTTGCAAGCATCGAGGGTATGTTTTTCCATAGGTATACATATCCCATTATCGTTTCTAAAATTGCCTTAAAAGATCGATGCGATAACGCAAACATAATCCGTGTTATTGGTTCTATCAATAATGT
Organism: Ignavibacteriota bacterium; assembly: GCA_963833465.1. Taxonomy (GTDB): domain Bacteria; phylum Bacteroidota; class Ignavibacteria; order UBA10030; family UBA10030; genus Fen-1298. The sequence continues at coordinate 276,921 of CAWHXW010000004.1, forward strand.
GCATAACAAAACACATATTAGCAGCTGCCCAATTAAAATGTTTGTACCAATATAGAATCCGACTATGCAGCGAATAAAACAGCCGTCTGGCCTTTATTTGTTCAGAAGTACCTCCACCTTTATGGTAGGCCGCCGCGTCGGTAAAATAATAGCTTACAAATCCAGCTTGTTTAGCGCGTAAAGAAAAATCAAGGTCCTCCAAGTAAACAAAATATCTTTCATCAAAACCCTGTAGTTTTTTGAACAATATATTTCTTACCAAGAAGAATGAACCCATCGCATGGTCTACTTCCCTATTCTGTCGGTGATCCCAATCAAGCATAAGATGATTTTTAAAGAGACGGGGAAATATATGATTCAATCCAAATATTGTGGACACAAACTCTCTTGCAGATGGAAAGGTAGAACAAGTTCTCATAATTTGATCTTTCCCATCCAATAACTGTAAACCTAAAATGCCAATCCTCTGGTTATTTGATTCCTGTAAAAAAGGAAGTGGTTTAATTAAAGAATCCTCAAATACTTGGGTATCAGGATTTAAGAAGAGTAAATAATCAGCGTCACTTCCAGACGCACCTTGATTGCACGCATACGAAACCGCGATTTTCGCTATTATTGAGAATTACAATAGGTATCCTAATATTTTTGACGCCTTTAAGAGAAACGTCGGTCGAAGCATTGTCGACTACAACCACCCGATTGAGATCAAAACCATGTTATCACATGAAGCAATGGATCCCAAACAGTCGCGAAGCTGATTACCGCTATTCCAATTAACAATTATAATATCAATTAAGGGATTCACCTAGCGTACCTAATTAAATATTTCTTGTTGTCATAAGATCAATGTTATCCATGTTTCCTTTTTGTTTCTCTATGATTTTTGATCACTATTTATAACAATTAATTATTGTATGTGACGCCAAATAAATATTTCATCGACATTAAATGATTCATAATGATATTTTGATAATCGAAATATTGGAATATATATTTACAGGTCCTATGTTTCAAATTTTTTGCTAGAAGTATTCAATTCCTGAATATTTATCAATACACCAATGTAAAGAATCATAAGCGCAAACAATTCATGGTCTATTGTGATCACCCAAAAGCTACTGCCTATCACACAGATCATCAAACAACTCAAAAAACCCATCGCGGGAATATTAAGGTCGAAAGCAAGACTCGCGAAAACTTTTTAGCCCAATTTTTATAGAATGAATAATGTATACAATCAAAGCAATTCCCGCAATTGTTCCTGCTTCAGCAAAAATTTGGAGATACTGATTATCTACATATCCAACTCCCTCTCCCGCTTTTCCAATCCTCATTGCATAATAATCCGCAATGCGGACGTTTCCTATACCAAATCCTATAAAAGGATGACTAATGTACAATTCAATAGCTTTTGCCCAAGACCTAAAGCGTAAAAATAATGATACATCTTCCATGGAATATACACCTGGTGCTTTGCCGAATCTAGACGCGCCCTGTATAGCTCCCAAAAAGAACTTACTATCAACAAGACCGAAAGCGTCTGTCTGTAAAACAATGATAAAAAAACCAAATAAAAGTCCCAGTGTTATTAACAGTTTCCGGATAGAACCGCGTTTTTGCAGAAAGAACATTAATCCGAGCACCAACAACAATGCCACAATCCATGCCCTTGTTTGGGTAAGAATGAGTGCTAATCCAGTAATTGGGATTGTAATTAAAGCCAAAAGTTTAATTTTTTCGTGGTTTTTATATGATAAAGCGCTTATCGAAAGTACCAATGTTGAAGCAAGGAATGCTCCATTGTCACCTCCATGCCAACCGAATGCTCTTGCTGATCTCTTGAGCTCCCACACGTCGTTTATGAATTCAACCACGCTCACATGATGCCAGTAATCCCCCGATGATTAGAAATAGAAATATTTGACTTATTCTTTTTTCAGTTTTGCTACAGTAAAGAACGACCACAAAGAATATTAACAATATTTATGTATCGAACGATCTGCTTAAGACCTTCATCTAAATATTTTGCGTTATATAGAGATAAAACCGCTGGTACAATTATCGCTAAAGAAATGATGAGGTATTTTCTTGGGAAAACTACTTGCTCTTTTAAAAGACAAACTCTACTTGCCCACACAGCAAAAACAATCATTAAAACAAGCTCAGAGATACGTAACTTTGTTCCCGTTTCTATAGCATATATGGATTCATAGAACAAGTGGAATAAAGAGGAAAGCCGCTTCAAATCTTATAAGTGAAGTTATAACCACTATTGCACAAAATAAAGAAAGGAAATAAAAGAACTCCCAGTGAAAGACCACACATATCAAGTACATTGCAAACAATAGAATTGTCCCTACGTAGACACTGAATGGAATATCGTTTAAAGATAGAGAACGTGAATCCGTGGATGTCTCTGGAACAATATTTAACATATTAGTTAACACAAATGAACTTTCTTTTCTATTTCCAATAAAGCAACGATCGAAGAGAATCAATGTCGTTACGAATTACATCCGATAGACTCGATATTGATTTATAAAAAATAGTATTCTTCTTTTTTTCACGAATCCAGTTTTCGTATAGCAAAGAAAAAGAAAAGGCACCAAATCCTCCAACAAACATCCCGCCCAAAATAATGAGAATTCGCTGAGGCATTGATTTTTGTTCAGCAGGAAGCGCTCGGTCTAACACAATAACAAGGGGAATATTTCGTCGTTCTTCTGCCTTTGCTTGTTCATACAGCGAAGTCAAGTACTGCAATAATTTATATTGCACTGCCACAGCACTATCTTTGCGAAAATATTCAGGAATTAAGGCCGGTGTGTTGCTAAATGGTGCAAAGACGTTCATGTCACCTTCAGATAAGTGTGTCCTACTGGTAATCTCGGAAAGCTTTTTTTGCAGTTCATCAATTTCAAATTCAATTGCTTTAACATCCGGATGATCGATTGAGAGTGTCTTCCTCAATACATCCGCATACACTTCTTTGACCGTAAGCATTCCCTTGAGTTCAGTGATAGTTTCTATATATACCTTGGTTTGTTCAGGCAATGCGATAATACCGTACCTTTTTTTGTAACTATTTAAGGAATCCTCCGCAATGGAAAGATTTATAAGATTACTTCTATAATGCTCTTTAACAAATTGCATATTACTTTTTACAGACTGTACTACTAGCTCAGTGTAGGTTTTGTTCAGAATTTCTGCAAAATAATTTGCCATATCTGCTGCCCGTTGCGGATCTTTATCAAAGACAGTAATATTAAGATTACCTTCCCATAGAACTTTAAATTCCACATTCTCGAGAAGCTCTTTAATAGGACTTTCAAAAGGGTAGTCTTTCATCCTATAGACATTTACCAAGTCAAATTTATGGACAACAGCAAGAAGCACTTTATTGCTCTTAAGAATTGACAAACAAAGATCAGTCTCTTTAGATCCTAACGGTTTTGAGATTATTCCTACACTGGCCTTACGTCGATTATTTGAAAACGATTTCAAAGGCGATGAAACACTCCCTAATTCATTCAAGAGATTGGACTCCTCAACAGGAATTATTGATGCAGTTGATTTATACCAATTGGGCATAAGTAATGCAACGATCATTGTCACAATGGCCGAAAATAGAATACAATAAAAAATGAATTTCCGATAATTCATTATCGTACTGGTTGAATTTAAAATCCAATTTTCAAATACTGGTTCGGACTCTTTATTCACTTTAGTATAACCTAGGGTTAACATCTATTTTATCTAAACTAAAAACATTACACATTTTTCCCCACTAACTTAAACCGTTGTGCAAGCGAAATAATATATGCGCCTTGTCAATAAGCTCAAATGAGGACATCCAGACAAACAAGAATACATATGAAAACAATGAGTGACATGATAAAGTTTAGGCAACAACAATATTATCCGATTTTAAAAAATGCAGAACATCCTTTTCTGATCCTGGCACTATTCTGTACTGGCGATAGATCACTTATTGAACACTTTCTATTTAATATCATGTAATACCTATAAAACTATATTTATTTGATTCTTGAAATTAAATATTGTCTTCCGTTCACTCGGAGTATATCCGATCCAAAAACCGATAATCAGGCATAAGGCGCTTGAGGGAAGACCAATGTACCAAATTGAAATGTCTCGAATTTGCCACAAAAACATAGAAAGGAGTAGCGTTAAAGCCAGTGGTCCAATCGTAGAGAAATCAGCAACCCAAAATCCAAGAAATGGTTTCGTAGCTGCTAAATATGCTAATGCGACTAAAACATTGGTTATTAAAGAAACTTGTGCGGCTCCAAGAGGTCCATATTTTGGTATGAAATATATATTTAGAAAAATATTAATGAATACTGCACCAATAACAATAGCCATTCTGCTTGTCTGCCTATTCCCTGTAGTAAGTATAAGACCAAATGGTTCTGCGATAAAGCGAATAAAAACAATAATTGCAAATATTCTTAGAATCGGTATTGCTTCAATAAAACTTTTTCCGCCATAGAGAATCCGGATGATTTGTTCAGCATAAATGAATAAAATCATTGTAACAGGAAGTGCAATTAAAAAAAGGGTCTTATAAAGCAGACGTCCTGCTTGATTCCAGTGTGTTGATCCTATACTGTGGAATCGAGATAATGCAGGCATGACAGGTACTGGTTGCAATATCAACAATGACTAATGTTATAGCAATTATTCTGAACACAGCTTGATAAATTCCTACATCTTGATCTCCTTTCCAAAATGCCAGAAGAATTGTATCTATTTGAAAGTATAAAATTCCGAAAAGCGTATGAGCCCCAAACACTAAAACCTTTTTTCTTGCTTCTTTCCAACCCTCTAAATTAAAGTGAAACCAATGATCCGTTAATACCGAAGATGCCACCCGGATAGATAACGCTAGTCCGATAACTTGCGTCACGACAAGGATTATGGCGAATCCAATAAGTGGTAATTTTAGTAAGCCAAATAATACCAACAAAACAATAGCGAGGAGATTTGAAATAAAAGATATCTTTGTTTAATGTTCACTTTGTTCCAAACCCTTGAACAATGAGAAAAAAAAACCTTGGATTGATGTCAAAAAAACATAAAGAGTAAAGATAAATACTAGCATTCTTGTTTGCACGCTCATCACGTGTAGAAATGAAACAATTAACATTGCCATACTGGAACAAGAAGCAGAAATAATCTTCAATGAAAGGAATTGATTTGCTAATTTATCACTTTGCATCCTTTTAATGCGCCACTTCTGTTGCAAGTAAAGTGTCAAAGCCAAAATCTGCAAAAATAAGAAATAGCGTAGCGAATGTTAAAGCAGTAAGCCTACAATTGTCCCAAAGCTTCAGGACCATAGAGACGTGCTATTCCAATAAAGATTAAGACATTGGAAAGCAACCTCGTCGTACTAGAAAGTAGTGCGTATATTGAATTGCGCTTAATATTTGCTATCTGGCTCATCCTATTTATTTCTTTTTACGCCTTAACCGAAGATCAAATAAATCGGACAGGATAGCCTTTCTAAATGTATTAAAAAGTTCTGGATGAAGAACTTGCTGTCGTTGTATTCCGACATTTCGGAAAACAATAAAAAGAGCTACGATAGTAGAAATGATAAACGAAAATAAAGCATAGAGTGATATTTTTGGCTTTGATTTTCGTTCAGCAGGGAACGCTTTGTCAAGGATCAAGACCGAAGGGGTTTGACGACGCTCTTCCACTTTCGCTTGTTCGTAGAGCGGAGTGATGAATTGAAGGATTTTGTATTGAATTTCAACATCGCGGAACTTCCGGATATATTCACCACCAAGATCCGGCATTTTACTGAATGGTACAAAGACATTCATTTCATTCTTGGAAACATTATTCCTCCGTTCATTTGGGATAACTTGTTCCGAATTTCATCAATTTCAATTTGCGTTGCTATCACAGATGGATTGTCTGCTGATTGAGTTCTGCGAAATACGTTTGCCTGGATTTCTTTAACAGCCAGCTGTCCCATAATTTCCGCTGCAGCTTTTATGGAAGCTTCTATTTGTTCAGGCATTGCGATGACACCATATTTTTTTTGGAATACTTTTAAAGAATCTTCTGCAGCAGCAAGGTCAGACAAATTCTTTTTGTAACGCTCCTCAATAAACTTCCGATTACCATATGCGTTTTGTACTTGTAATTCCGTGTTTTTTGTATTAAGCATTTCCACAAAAAAGTTCGCCATATCAGCTGCGCGCTGCGGATCTCTTATCGTAGACCATGATCGTCAGACTGCCTTCTGTCTCGACATTAAATTCGACATTGTTGAGAAGCTCTTTCACCGTCTTTTCCATAGGGTATGATGTAATATCATATACATGTACAAGATCAAACTTTTGAATGACCGCGTTTAATACCGTGCCGCTTTTTAAAATAGCCATATAACGATCAGTTTCTGTATTCCCAGTTAACGAGGACAATGCCTTCGTTGGAGAAAAAGATTTAGCAAGCGAAGCAATACCTTCTAATCCACCTAATAAATCAGCCTTTTCAGCAGGGAAAACAGATGCAGTAGATTTGTACCATTTGGGCAGAAGCAGGGTTACAATCATTGTCCCAATTGTACAAATTATGATAAATCGTGAAATGAATTTCCTATACATTGTAATAACAGAAAGAAAATCCATCAAGCTGCTTGCAGGTGTCTGAGCATTTGTCTTTACTTCTGCTATTTCTTCTGTTTGTTTAGTTGTCATATATTTTCCAAGCCTTTAATCATATACTTATTAATAGTTAACAACTTATCCGATGGCCGCCTATTAGTTCTACACTCAAATTTTATTTTTTCAATTGTATTGCCAGCAACGCTATACTTACCATTGCTGTAACCACCGCAGCTGTCTGATTAAAAATATTCATGTAATATGCAAAACTGCGCTGCGGTTCTTTTGGTACCCAGATGTAATCACCTTCTTCAATTTTGGTTTCACTTGGCGAAAGCCACTGGCGGGTTGCTTTTTTGATGATCATAACGTCGCCCGACCTTGCATTTTCAGTATAACTGCCACATTTCTGAATATAATATTTATAATCCATCCCTGAGACAAACGGAATATTGCCGGGATTTACAACTTGGCCAAACACATAAATTGTCCGTTGAACAGATGGCACAGAAATATAATCGCCGCTTCTAAGAAAAATATCCTGAGTCGAATCTTTATCAAGAAATAATTTTTTGAAATCCACATTTACTACTTCGCGTTTTGTGCGTAATTCGGATTCAAGAAGATAATATGCGCTGTCTTCCGGTGTTATATTTCCGCGCATGCTTAAAAGCTTTTCAATATCTAATTCTTCTTTTGAAATAGTGCCACGATAAACTTGTGCAGCGGCAAGAGACGCATATTCCGTGAAACCGCCCGCCCATCCAATGACTTTTAGTAGGCTTGTGCTATCTTTCGTAATCGGATAGAAACCTGGATAGAGAAACTCACCATCTAGAAACACCCGGTAATCTTCACGAATATCAGGTTGCTCTTTCACAACGATACGATCCCCTGAAATAAGTCTTACATTTTTTGCATACCCATTTTTCACCTGATCGAAATTGTAATATGATATATTTTGTGTACCCGTATGCACATTATACCGATAAAGTACTATGGTATCCCTTCTGGCACGCGCAGTAAAACCATTTGCCAATTCAATAGCCTCAAGCAGACTATCCCCTTCAATTAATTCAAAAGAACCCTGTACATTTACGCCTCCATAAACAGCAAAAACATTCTTTTTGGGATCTATCCGAGGAACAAATATCTCATCTCCTTCGCGAAGGAATGGATTAAATGTATCATTTTGAGTAGCATAATAGCGAAGAATATCCGCCCGGCATTTTTCTCCTGTACGTCTTGTCAGATGAATATCCCGCCTCGACTGCTTGTGCTCATTAATTCTTAGCTGCCAGTCTTCACTCATTTCAACTGGCTTATCCTTTTGGATTTCATCCGCCTTTAAAATTGCTTTATCAACTCGATCTGTGGCGTTGAGAACATATTTGCCCGGGTAGCGAATTGCTCCAGTGACAGTTACAGTTATTTGTCTTGGACTGAGAAGTGTAACAGAGGGAGAGCCGGATAAATATTTCTTTTTTATTTCATCGATAATTTTCTTTTTTGCTTCACTTAATGTCAGATCGGTAATACGAACTTCTCCTACTGTCGGGATGATTAAGGTTCCTTCCGGTGTCACATTAAGCGAAAAGTTGAGAGGCGGACTTATCCAAATATTTACAGATAGTATATCTGATGGTCCTACATAATATTTATCAGGATCAACAGGTCCTTCTAAAGGCGGCACATTAGTCGTCGGCACTTGAATCATGCTTTTCAGATCTGATTTTGATTCCTCCATCTCTTTTTTTGTTTCTGTCCATTGTGCGATAGATATAGAATTCAAACAGCAAAAGACAATCAGGAAAAGAATTACTGCTTCTGTATTTAAAGATTTTAATTGTTGATTTTTTTTCATCATATTCACCACTGCTTTTTCTATTTCGTTCTTTACAACGCTTTTTTGCTCTTTATTTATTGAAAATTATTTTCAATATTTCATCGACTAATCTTATTCTCAACTTCCTATCGATTCAAAGACTTGAATAATCAATTCTTCACTATTTCTCTGCTGCCGTATAATATTTGATAATATTTTTGGTATTCGCCTGAAATGATCCGCTTCCACCATTGTTCATTTTCGACGTACCATTTTATTGTATCTGAAATACCTCGCTCGAATGTATAAGATGGTACCCACCCTAATTCATTCTGAATTTTACTCGAATCAATTGCGTACCGCCGATCATGTCCGGGACGGTCTTTAACATAAGTGATAAGTGATTCCGGTTTGTTGAGATTATGTAGAATTAATTTTACGATTTCAATATTTGGCTTTTCATTGTTTCCGCCAATATTATACACCTCTCCAATACGCCCTCGATGAAGAACTGCATCTATTGCAGAACAATGGTCTTTAACGTAAAGCCAATCGCGAACATTCTTTCCGTCACCGTACACCGGCAATGGTTTGTCATTAAGCGCATTCGCAATCATCAAAGGAATTAATTTCTCTGGAAACTGATATGGACCATAATTGTTTGAACAGCGTGTTACGACAATCGGTAAACCGAATGTATGCTGATATGCCAGTGCAAGCATATCCGCTGATGCCTTGCTTGCAGAATATGGACTATTAGGATGCAAGGGAGTTTCTTCCGTGAATAAACCTGTTGAGTCGAGCGACCCGTAGACTTCATCTGTTGAGACTTGCAAGAATCGTTTTACATTCAATTCTTTAGCAACTTCCAGCAAAATATTCGTGCCCGCTATATTTGTTTGAATAAATTCCGATGCACCGAGAATACTTCTATCAACATGCGACTCTGCTGCAAAATTGACAATCGCATCAATCTCATATCGCACCACGCAAATCTGCACTCTGGTTTTATCGCAGATATCGCCTTTCTCAAAAGCATAACGTGGATTTTTATCAATACCTGCCAAGTTTTCAAGATTGCCAGCATAAGTTAGTTTATCAAAGTTAATAACTCGATACTCAGAATATTTATCCAAAATATATCGAACAAAATTACTTCCAATAAAACCCGCTCCTCCTGTGACAAGTAGATTCATCATTTAATCCAATTGAAAAGGTGAATAGGGATCGCTTTCGTGTCGAATTTCATCAACTGTTTCTTTGCGTTTTTTCCCTGCATACAACTTATTAGGAAGATTAATAACCCATCCCGGTTTTGATCCAATATTCTTATAGGCATGAACAACACCGGCTGGAACGATTACTGCCTGTGGCTTTTGTTCACCGGCATCAAAAACCATTTTTTGTGCCGCTGTAGGTGAATTTTTTCGAGCATCCCACAAAAACAACCTAAATGTGGATGGACCGATAAAGCAAAATAAATCTGCCTGATCTCTGTGTTCATGTGGTCCGCGTGCAACACCGGGTTCAGTTTGCGAGATGTAAGACATAGCGGGAAGAAATTCCTCCGCAATTTCATCATTCCGAAACAACTCCATCAGCCAACCGCGATTATCTTGATATTTTATCAAATCGCGTATAATTACATCGTGAATAATACCATTTTTATAGTTTATCATCATCATTCTCGCATAAATTTACAAAAGAATGCCGATATTTCAAAAACTTGACATCTGAATAAGTTTTGTTTTCATGAAGTGAAAACGCAACTCACCCATTCATCGGCGAAGCTAAACGTTCAATGTAATTTCAGAAGAAATACGAACGCAGTAACAATGGAAGGATTCGATAACCTTTTATTAATTTTTATTGATAAAAAAGTAAAAAAATAATTCACAAATGTCAATGCTTTACATTCTCTCGGGTGCAGTGATACCAAGAATCTTGCACCCATTCGCAATTACCGTTTTCGCAGCAAAACAGAGGGCGAGCCGCGCTTTAGAAATGTCCAGCTCAGGAATAACAATACGGTGTTCGTGATAAAATTTATGAAATCCTGTTGCCACGTCCTGCAAATAAGTCGTCAGTCGATGCGGCTCAAAACTTGTCGCACAAAATTCAATTGTTTCAGGAAAATCAAGAAGAAGTTTGGTTAACGCAATTTCACTTGGTCCTCTGAGTAAATTGTAATCGATGCTGGTAAATTCATCTGTCATATTAAATGTTCCCTGTTCTTCTGCAAAACGAAGAATACTGGCAATTCTGGCATGAGCATATTGCAAGTAGTACACTGGATTTTTTTCAGATTGTTCTTTGGCAAGATTCAAATCGAATTCTAAGTGGCTGGATATAGAGCGCATAAGAAAAAAATAACGCACTGCATCTGATCCGACTTCATCTATCAATTCATCAAGTGTCACAAAGTTTGCAAGACGCTTAGACATTTTAACCTGTTCGCCATCTCGCATAAGGGTTACGAATTGGTGAATCACAACTTTCACTTTTTCAGGGTTATAACCAAGCGCTTTAATTCCCGCAAGAACATCCGGTATTGTTGCAATGTGATCAGCACCGAAAACATCTACGATGAGCTCGTAGCCATGCCGGAACTTTTCCCTGTGGTATGCAATATCGGGCAAACGATATGTCGGTTCACCGGAAGATTTAACAATAACGCGGTCCTGATCAAGTCCCAATGCACTAGTTTTCAACCAGACAGCGCCATCCTGATCGTATGCAAGCCCTTTACTGCGAAATTCTGCAATCACTTCCTCGATTTTTCCACTCTTGTATAGCGAGTCTTCATTAAAAAAAACATCATGCTTGACGCCCATCCGCGCAAGTACTTTTTTAATCATCTCGAATAATTTTTGTTCGGCAAATTCTTTGCACAGCACTAATGCCTTATCTAATGGCATAGTAACGATGGAATCATTGCGCTCTTTCCTTAAATCATCTGCGATTTCGCGGATATAGTCGCCTTGATAGCCGTCATCTGGAAATGTGTAAGAAGTATCGAACGATTGCCGGTAGCGCGCGTAAGTTGATTCTGCAAGTATTCGCATTTGGCGGCCAGCGTTGTTATAATAATATTCTCTTGTAACATCATGTCCGGTCCACATCAAAAGATTCGCAATCGTATCTCCAATCGCTGCTTGACGGCCATGACCAACACTTAACGGTCCGGTTGGATTAGCGCTCACATACTCCACCTGTGTTTTTTTATCGTTGCCAATATTTAGTTTTCCAAACGATTCTGAATGCTTGACTATATCACAGATTTGCGCAGTGAAAAATTCGTCAGCGAATCGAAAATTTATAAAGCCCGGTCCGGCAATTTCAACTTTCAAGATATATTTAGGTTCTAATTCAAGTTTATCGACAATTTCCTGTGCTATTATACGCGGATTTTTCTTAATCGACTTTGCCAGCAGCATCGCAACATTAGTTGTAATATCGCCATGCGCTTCATCCTTCGGTTTCTCAAATGTCAATTTTGCAATACCGTAGTACGAAAGCATTTTTAGCGCCGCATGAACCTTTGCAGTAAGATACCTTTTCATTCTGTTTCCATTTGTTTCTTTATCGGTTTGCGGCCTTTCGTTCGGACATTTTTTTCTATCGACTTCGGAACCTCTAATGGATCTTGTATTTCTGTCCTCTTCGCATCGCCCCAGAGACGATCAAGGTTGTAAAACGATCTTTCTTCTTTGTGAAAAACATGCACTACCACATCAACATAATCTAATACAATCCAGCGCAACGCGTGATAACCTTCTTGATGCCACACATGCTCGCCAAGTGATTCTATTCCTTCCTGCACTGAATCGGCGATTGCTTTAACCTGCGTATCAGAGTCTGCCGAGCAAACTACAAAATAGTCTGTTGCGCTTGTCAGTTTCTTCAAATCTAAAATTACAATATCGATTGCTTTCTTCGAAATCATTAATTCAGCAATTCGTTTTGCTAATGTGCGTGCAATCAATTCTTATTCCTTTCAGTAGATGACTGAAACGCTTTGAGCCGGGAATAATCTTTTCCCATAACTAATGTTATATCAAGATAGAGATTACGGTCGATTTTCTGGAATACTTTGTCTTGGGGAACTCCAAGTATTGTTGCAAATTTCCTCGCGGCATCTAAGCTGCCTGAACGGTCAAAAATGAAAGTACGGTCTTCAATTTCGCCATTATTTTTCTTCATCTCAACGACATCATATCCTCGTGCACGGATGAAATTCGTCAACTGCTGTGCCGCTCTCATGCTTCCGGCGCCATCAAGCACTTCTACTTCGAGCTGCCTACTGTTCGCACCAGAAATAAAATCGCTGTTATCACCGTTAGTTTGGCTGCCTCTGTTTGCCAATACATAAACTGTAATTAAAAATGCCACTCCTAGAATGATTAATGCACCTTTAATTATCTTCCCGTCTAAAGCTGTCAAACGGCGGCTTTTATGTGCATGTTTTCCTGATCCTGAAGATTCAATGCCGGAGTGGACAGTAGTTTCGGAATGTTCGGCTTGCTTCATTCCTGCCTGATAAAAAAAGAACCGAGCAAGCTGACAGCAAGCCATCCAGCCTCACCCGGTTCACATAGATACACCAGTTTTAACTTGCGATTCAGCGACTATCCTCCTCATCAATTCGATTGTACTGCGGCATAAAATTAAATCTATCATAATTGTTGAGCCAGTACATAGCCGGCAATTGTTGGTACTGAATCTGAAACAACATATTTTTACTCGGCTGATAATTTAATGCCGCGCGCGTCAAATAAATTCCGGAAATATCATTTGCAAAATTGCCGCCAAGATTATTGAAAGGTGAATGCAATAAACTAACATCAAATTGTACCTGAAAGCGGATTTGAAATTTGATATGCAAGATTGCTTGTCAGTTCACCAAGTGAATATCCTTTGCCTCCTGAAGTCAAATAACTGAGTGAATAACTGTTATGAATCGTTAAACGACTTGGATCAAACCATCCAAAAAGCAATCCGCCATCATCCGGGCGAAGCAATGATTCTCCCGCTGAAGACCTTGTTTCCGCTTGAGATCTGAATTGACACAAAGTAATAGCACTAACAACCAAAAGCATCATCATGGTCTTAATCAGGATTTTCATTTTCACACCTTCATTTCTGAGATAATTGTACTCAAAACTGGAATGATTGTCAAGATTTCTGCTATTATCTTAATGTTAAAGACGAAATCATTTTTATTTTGTTCCGGCATAGCACAAGAAAAAATATTCATAATCAATTTAATCAGTAATTTTACATCATATCATCATAAATCTGTATTCTTGAAAATATAACCATGTATAAAAACAATGCAAATATCTACATTCTTTTGTTTTCAAATCAGCTTTCCGTATATTTTCTTCATCTTGGAAAAAAATAAATTGACCTATGGCGAAAATTGAGCGAGTTTATTTAATAGATGCGATGGCGCTGGCGTACCGTGCGTATTTCGCTTTTATTCGTCAACCGCTGATGAATTCAAAAGGAGAGAACACAAGTGCTGTCTATGGATTTGTCACTTTTTTAAACCGCATTCTTTCACAAGAATTTCCAGATCATATTGCAGTTGTATTCGATACTGGCAGACCAAATTTTCGGCATAAAGAGTACAAGGAATATAAAGCAACGCGGCAAAAAATGCCTGACGATATGATCACACAAATTCCGATTATCAAAGAAGTTGTACGCGCATATAATATTCCTGCTATAGAAATGGATGGCTATGAAGCAGACGATGTAATAGGCACATTAGCAAAACAAGCTGAACGCGAAGGTGCTCTTACCTTCCTTGTTTCTCCCGACAAAGATTTTATGCAGCTTGTCTCTGATAATATTAAAATATTCAAGCCAGGTAAGCAAGGAACTGATGTTGAAATAATAGATTGCGATGGTGTAAAACAAAAGTTCGGCGTTACACCCGATAAAGTCATTGATGTGCTGGGACTCACCGGTGATGCATCTGATAATGTGCCAGGAGTGATAGGAATCGGTGAAAAGACCGCAATTCCGCTTATACAGAAATACGGCAGCATTGAAGAAGTTTATCGCCATCTTGACGAAATCCAGCAAAAAGGAGTTCGCTCTAAATTAGAAGCGAACAAAGAGATGGCATTTCTTTCAAAGCGGCTTGTCACGATTGATATCAATGTTCCTCTTCCCATCAACTTCCATTCATTGAAGGCTGAGAAACGGAATATCACCAAGCTCATGGAGTTATTTGGAGCTCTCGAATTTAGATCGCTCCTTAACAAACTTCAGATAGAAAAATCGGAAGTATCAGCTAAAGCAGATTCAGATATTGAATTTACGCAACCCGAACCGCTTTCCGATATTACAAAAGACAAACATGATTACAAACTTATTACAACTGAGGGCGAATTTATATCACTTTGCAACAAGCTCAAACTTGCGGAAGAATTTGTTTTCGATACTGAAACAACTTCAATTGATTCGCTGAATGCTGAATTAGTAGGAATTTCATTCTCACTCAAACCGCATGAAGCATTCTATGTCGCAGTTTCAGGAGTAACACGACAAGAACAAAGCGGGTTATTCGGAAACGATTTGGTACAATCAGATATTTCTGTCGGTTTACCGATAGATTTTGTTTGCAAAAAACTTAAACCGGTTTTAGAAGATTCCAACACAAAAAAAATCGGATACAATATTAAATATGATATACTGGTGCTGTCACAATATGGAATTAATGTCGAAGGCAGATTGTTTGATCCGATGATAGCCAGTTACATCGTCCGTGCTGATGGCCAGCATAATATGGATGATATTACGGCAGAATATCTTTCATATAAAACCATATCATTTTCGGACTTAGTGGGAACCGGAAAAGAACAGAAACATATACGCGAAGTTTCTTTACGGCGTCTTTCTGATTATTCATGCGAAGATTCTGATATTACATTTCAGTTGTACGAATATTTTCAGAAGAAGCTGAACGAACTCGGAATGACAAAACTTTGTGAAGAAATGGAATTCCCGCTTGTTGCAGTTCTTGCTCGAATGGAGCGTACTGGAGTTACTATCGACGTCGATTACCTTGCTGGTATGTCGAAAGAACTTGAATATCAACTCGAAAACCTGACACATAAAATCCATTTAGCCGCCGGCATTTCTTTCAATATCAATTCTACTCAACAACTTGCAGAAATACTTTTTAACAAACTTAAATTGACGCCGGTGCGCAAAACAAAAACGGGCTTTTCCACAGATGTTGCCGTGTTAGAATCATTAAAAGGCGCGCATCCTATTATAGAGATGCTGCTTGAATTTCGGCAATCCATAAAATTGAAATCTACATACATTGACGCGCTTCCGAAATTAATAAACACACACACTGGAAGAGTGCATACATCATTCAATCAAACAGTAACGACAACGGGAAGATTATCCAGCAGCGATCCAAACATCCAGAACATTCCTATTCGTACGGAAATCGGCAGATTGATTAGGAAAGCATTCATTGCTGGTAATCCTGAATCAAAAGTTTTATCTGCCGACTATTCACAAATCGAATTACGCGTTATGGCGCACATCTCCGGCGACGAAGGAATGTCTGAAGCATTTCGAAATAAAGAAGATATTCATACAACAACAGCGGCAAAAGTATTTGGTGTAAATTCATCTGATGTAACACGAGAAATGCGGCGGAAAGCAAAGGAAGTAAATTTCGGAATTATGTACGGCATCGGTGCTTACGGACTTGCAAGCAGATTAGAAATTAGTCAAAGCGAAGCTAAAGAAATTATTGCTCGTTATTTTGCCCGTTTCCCAAAAGTTCAGCAATATATTAGCGATACAATTGCAGAAGCTCGAAAAGTTGGATACGTCCGCACACTTCTTGGACGCCGGCGATACATTCCAGACATTCGCAGCAATAACCAAAACGTCCGACAGAATGCCGAACGTCAAGCCATTAATATGCCGATTCAAGGAACTGCCGCTGACATGATTAAACTCGCAATGGTTCGCATTGACGCAGAAATCATCAAACAGAAACTCGGCACTTCTATGCTTCTTCAAGTTCATGATGAATTAGTTTTTGAAATGCGGATAAATGAAGAAGCAATTATGAAAAAAATTGTAGAAAATGAAATGCGTCAAGCGCTTCCGCTTATTGTTCCAGTTGAAATTGATTTCGGTACTGGCAAGAACTGGTTAGAAGCGCACTAACTTTTATTTTCTGCGGCGGAAGAGAAGTGAAATTCCCCAAAGAATAATCAGCACAGGCCAGTAAGCATGCACATAGTGTTTCATTTCAAACCAATCTATTACATCCCACCACCATAAATAGTAGAGAACGCCATAACCGCCAAATAGGAGAAATGGAACAAGTACACCAAAACGGCGCGGCTCATAGAAGAATAACATTAAGAATGAAAAACCGAGCGCAAGGGAAAATGTTGCCGGAACATCCCATGGCGCAAATTCTAAAAGCCCAAATCTGTGGACAAGCATTGCAATACTTGAGAAAAATAGAAAGCTTCCCCAGAAAACCAAACCGCGTCTTCGCGTTATAAATGCTTGAATAGCCGCTGCTAACCCTGCAATGCCAAGACAAATCCAAAGAATAATTCCACATTTGTATTGCAATAAATTAAGCCTGCTTAGGATAAGTCCCGTGCCAAGCAGAATTAGGAATATTCCAAATATTGAAAATCCTTTTGATCGCTTTTGAATATTCGATTCCATCATTTCCTCACAGTTGTTCTCTTGCCTGAAGGTGATCTTCGGGAATAATTAAGTACATCAACAAGTATATCAAAATTCCAGCCCCGCTGGAAAGAATAGTAAAGATCGTATAAGCAATACGTATAATCGTCGGATCAATATCAAAATATTCTCCAACTCCCCCGCAAATTCCAAAAAGTTTTTTATCTGTAATTGAACGGCGAAGTACTTTCAATTTCGGCCGTTCATTGGATGAAGAAGCTGAGTTTTGAAATTGGTCTTGAGAATGTTTTTCACCTGCAATTGGCGGCTGCTGTTCTTGTTGATGTACAGAAATGTTATTACGCTTTGTAAGAAAATAAATTCCCGCAAGAATAAGAAGTCCGGGAAGAACAAAATCTTCCGACATATTCCACCATCTGTGAAACGATAAAATATCAAGATTATCAAGCAAGATTGCTGCACCCGCACCGATGAAAAGAAATCCAAAAATGCGTGCGGCTGTAAAATCATGAACTTGAGGTGAAGTTGCCCCAACGTTTTCATCGGGTTTGATTGGAATAATAAAATATGCAAGGATGTAAGCGATAATTCCCGCACCGCCAAGAAGCGTTAGAAGAATCCAGACGAGGCGGACAACGGTAGCATCTACATTTAAATATTCAGCGATTCCGCTGCATATTCCAGCGATTACTTTGTTGGTTTGATTTCGATAAAGGCGACGTTGTTGATTTATCATGGAAGTCTCCTGTTTGTATCGTCAGTTATATTTTCAATACGAATATCAAGCGGGAAGGTTACATATTAAAACCATAAAAAAACCCGATTTCATTATTTCGAAATCGGGATACAATTTCACTTCACATTCGGAACTTTATTCAAATCATACTTCCATTATTTCTTTTTCCTTCATTGCAAGATGGTTGTCTATATCTTTAGTATGTTTATCTGTAAGTTTTTGAGCTTCTTGTTCTCCGCGTTTTCGTTCATCTTCAGACATGTGTTCGCCTTTTTCCGCTTTCTTTAGATGCTCGATTGCATCGCGGCGGATGTTGCGAATAGCAATTTTTCCTTCTTCTCCAAATTTTTTCACTAGTTTCACCAATTCACGGCGACGCTCTTCATTGAGTGCAGGAATTGGAACACGAATAACCGTTCCATCCGAATTTGGATTCAAACCAAGATTCGATGCAAGAATTGCTTTTTCAATTGCTGGAATAATATTTTTTTCCCACGGCTGGACTGCTACCGTATGCACATCCGGTATACTTATATTTGCAACTTTATTCAATGGAGTTAAAGTGCCGTAATAATCTACTTTGATTCCGTCTAACAGCGCTGTTGTGGCTTTACCCGTACGGATTTTTATAAGTTCTTCCCGTACTACCTCTACAGCTTTCTTCATTTTGTCTTCTGCTTGTTTTAGAATATCTTTTGAGTTTGTCATAGGCAGTCCATCAATTAGTGAATTGTATGAATGATGTTACGACTTTTGTTTCGATATTTCAACTACTTTTGATCCTACTGCTTCTCCGCAAACAACGCGCTTCAAATTACCTTGAATATTCATATTGAAAATGACCAGAGGAAGATTATTTTCTTTGGAAAGTGTAATTGCAGTAAGATCCATAATACGAAGGTCTTTTTTTAAGACTTCTGCATAGGAAATTTCAGGAAGATGGATTGCCGCAGAATTTTTTTCAGGATCACAATCATATACTCCGTCAACGCGCGTTCCTTTGATAATCACGTTTGCTTCTATTTCGATTGCACGCAGTACCTGCTGCAGTATCGGTGGTAAAGTAAGGATTTCCTGTCCCCGCCGCAAAAATAACTACACGACCTTTTTCCAAATGCCTGATTGCTCGCCGCCGAATAAATGGCTCGGCAATTCGTTCCATATTGATAGCGCTCAAGCAGCGAGTTTTCATTCCCTTATGCTCTAACGCATTTTGCAAAGCTAATGCATTGATAACGGTTGCAAGCATTCCCATATGGTCGCCCGTTACCTTATCTATGCCGTCAACGGATTCTTCCATACCGCGATAAATATTTCCGCCGCCGATAACAATACCAATCTGCACACCAAGCTTTTCTATTTCTGCGATCTCTTCGGCATAACTATTCACAACTTTAGGATCGATTCCATACTCTCGATTACCCATAAGTGATTCACCGCTTAGCTTTAACAAAATACGTTTGTACATTAGGTTTGTCATATTTACTCCGCAAAAAAAATCCCGAAATGTTTTCGGGATTTTGATTTTTTAATTTGACTCACCAAGATGATAACGAAGGAATCGGCGAACTGTTATTTTCTCGCCGACCCTCGCTGTTTCCTCATCAATAATATCTTTAATAGTTTTTCCGGAATCTTTGATGAAGCTTTGTTCAATCAATACTGTCTCTTGGTAAAATTTCTCGAGGCGTCCTTGCGAGATTTTTTCTGCGATCTGTACCGGCTTGCCTTCATTTTGTGCTTGTATTTTATAGATTTCCAATTCTTTTGCTATAATCGATTGCGGAATTTGTTCACGCGACACATATTGCGGAACCATTGCAGCGACCTGCATAGCAATATCATGCGCCAATTGCTTGAAACCTGTCGTCTTGGCTACAAAATCTGTTTCGCAATTCAATTCTACCATAGCACCAATTCTTCCACCGGCATGAATGTACGCTTCCACAACGCCCTGGTTTGTTTCCCGATCGGCGCGTTTTGTAGCAACCGCAGCACCTTTTTTTCGAAGGTAGTCGATAGCTTGCTCCATGTCGCCGTTTGTCGCTACCAGAGCTTTCTTGCAATCCATCATGCCTGCGCCAGTTTTATCTCGAAGTTTTTTTACTATATCACTAGAAATTACTGCCATATTTCTTTACTTCCTTCTTTCAATTATTTTTTTTCCGAAGCCTTCTCTGCTGCTTCTGCTGTTGCGCGTTCTTCTGCTTCCGCTTGTTGTTTTGCAGATGCACGCTCGGCGCCATCCAGTACTGCATCGGCAATGGCTTTTGTAATTAACTGCACAGATTTTAGAGCATCATCGTTAGCAGGAATCGGATAATCAATAGGATCGGGATCTGTATTTGTATCCACAATAGCAATGACTGGAATGCCAAGACGTTTTGCTTCCTTCACCGCAATGGCTTCTTTTTTAATATCAACAACGAATACAATACCCGGCAAACGCGACATCTCGACCACGCCGGACAGCACTGATTGAAGTTTATCGCGCTCGCGCGTTAAGAAAAGCCGTTCTTTCTTAGTTATATTTTCAAATGTACCGTCAGTTTCCATTTTCTCAATATTTGTAAGCCGCTTGACACTTTTTCTAATTGTACTAAAATTTGTCAGCATACCGCCCAACCAGCGCTCAGTTACATAATGTGCATGGCATCGCTCTGCTTCTTGTTTTATTACATCACTTGCCTGCTGTTTTGTTCCGACAAAAAGCGGTTTTTTACCATCAGCAATACTGTTGGAGACAGCATTGCATGCCGCATCAAGCATCTCTTGGGTTTTCTTTAAATCTATTATATGAATCCCATTACGTTCCATAAAAATATAGGGTTTCATTTTGGGATTCCAACGGCGGGTTAAGTGTCCGAAATGGGCACCAGATTGAAGCAAAGCATCGAGCTCAACACGAGGCATGATTAACATCCTTTCAGTTGTACTTCTACTCTCGTCGCACTCTTCCGGAATGGCGCCAACATCGCCACACTGCCGGTTGAATCAGAGAATATGATTTGTGATTAAACTTCTGCAATAATCAAACGACAATTGCAGATTGAAAATACAAAATTATCGTTTTGAAAACTGGAACCGTTTGCGAGCCTTCTTCTGTCCGTATTTTTTCCGTTCTACCATACGCGGATCTCGCGTGAGAAGTCCGGCACCGCGAAGCACTGTATGGGCATCTTCATCAAGTGCCACTAAGGAACGTGCAATGCCGAGTCGAACTGCACCAGCTTGCCCATTAGGTCCGCCGCCGTTGACGCGTATCGTTGCATCGTACCGTCCCAGCGTATCTGTGACTTTAAATGGTTTTAATATTTCATCCCGTTGAATTTCCAACGGAAAATAATTTTCAAATTCACGTTTATTGACCGTAATTTTTCCTGAACCATCGATCAGCTTTACACGAGCAATGGCATTTTTTCTACGGCCGACTGAAATCCTTTGTTGCATGGAGTCGTTCATTCCTTACTCAAAAAGAAATAGGTTCTGGCTGCTGTGCAGCATGGGGATGTTGCTCTCCCCTGTATACTTTCAATTTTTTAAACATCCGGCGTCCTAAACGATTATGCGGCAGCATTCCTTTTATAGCATGCTCCATAACTTTTTCTGGATTCGTTTTTATCAATTCTTTATAAGATTCAAAACGAGCACCACCAGGATAACCCGTGTTATGAAAAAGTTCTTTCAACTCAGGCCGTTTTCCGGTTAGTTTCACCTTTTCAATATTAACGATTACGACAAAATCTCCTAAATCATGATTTGGTGTAAACTCCGGTTTATGCTTGCCGCGCAGAATATGTGCAACGTGCGATGCAATGCGGCCCAATGTCTTTCCGTTTGCATCAACAAGGAACCATTTCTGATTTATTTCCTCCGGTTTAAAAAATCTTGTTTTCGGTGCCGTGTTCAATCGAAATCTCCTACTCTAAACCTTGATCCATAAAATTTTCAATCAAAAAATCTACCTGATCACATTATATCAACGAGTCCACTTCTGCTTCGTGCACCCACTAGGACTCGAACCTGGAACCCACTGATTAAGAGAGAATTTTGAGTAATTTATTAAAAGCCTTTATCTGCTGCAATTTATTACTTTACAAGCATTTAACGATAAGAATATATTAGAACTCTATACCCTATTTTCTAATGCTTTCCAGATTTTTCGTATCCAAATCGTAGCGAGAGATTGCTGCTCTTGACAAATATTTTTCTAGATGCACTATAAATAATAAGAAATTTTTCGGAATTATCCAACAATTAATTTTATCATTTTGCTCCCCACCGTCTATATTATTTCCTTGCACCAACCCTTGATATCAGGTGATATTGTACTGTAGTCCTCTATAGAGATCGCATCAATGGCTGCCATGGTTTAATATCGGTTGTTTCTCCAATAAAAAGAATTACATTTTGAGGTACCCGTTTCCATTTCTACTTCCGGCGTCGGTATTCTATTTCAAATATTTACCTTTCTTTATCTTAAATCATTCATTAGGACTGGGAGACAACAACATTGTTTCATTAAATAGCTTCTCTATTTCTTCCCTGTTTAATGTTATACTGAAAGCAGAAAGAAATTTTGTGATTGGGCTATCAATTATATTGGAATCGATCTTTCTTATAAATTTATTCACATTTTCTATACGATCAGTTAGTGATTTCCTGCTAAGCCAATCGGAATATAATTTGTTGTCACGAAGAATTACAAAATTGAGAAGTTTTTTATATTTATCAAAATACCGAAGAAGTGCAGCTGATCCAAAGATCAACTTCAAATCCTTTAGCCATTATAGCAAGAAAATTGGAAATCTGGTAGCCATTACAAAGAGAAATATTGTCCTTTGCAAATAGTACAGTATAATTCTCAAAATGCTTGTCGATAAAATCAAAAGTTCTGATTCCTTTTTAAAGTAATGGTTGTTTTTATTTATATAAACTCTTTTTGTTCGGTAGAAAGATGGTGTCCTTAATTGGATGCCGATAAAGTTCATTAAGCAGACGGACTTAGCGCACCACAATTTGGACACTTTTTGTTGCGTACGATGTCATATTCATTACCACATTTCGGACACGTATACTGAATCGTTGCCGAAGCATTAATTGCTCCGCAGTGAGGACAAGTTGTCTTGACAAACTTTTTATATGTGCTATAATTGCTGACAGTGGAACATACGTTTATGTTCTAAACGCCAATGGTACACGATTAGCAAAGAAAATGCAATTGATCAAATATAGAAATGAGGTTTTATTCAGGAAGATATTGATATAGGTAATCGCTCAGCGAAGAATTGATTATTTTCCAAATAGCTCTTCCCCAAACTTGTAGCTAAACTTCACGAACGGTCCGGCAGACCACAAATTATTATCAACAAGATCCTGGTCTTTATAACCTTTGAAGTTGTAACCAACTATAAGTTTTAAGTTTTCCATAACGACATAACCAAAATCCATGCTGTAACCATAAAGAATATCGTTTGCTTCTTTTTGTAGAAGGGCACGGTATTCGGCACCAACATCAAATTTTTCAGTTATGTCATACGTTCCGCGTAAAAGATAGAAAGTGGAATGCGTAGTATACGAAAATGATTCTGAGTTCTCTGAAGCAACCTTATAAGCAAACTTCACGCCGAGTTCCAAGCGATGAATAGGTTCTATATATGAATGCACAGAACCAATAATTGCACCATCATCGATAAATGGCGCAAGGTAATGATTGTTATCATCCCTCATTTCAAACTTTCCGATGGCATTAAAGAAATTGGATTCAACAGGACGATATGCTGCTCCGAGAATTAAATGCGACATATTGCGATATCCGCTGCTTCTAACCGCATCTTCATTTGATTGAGTATATTTCAGGATAAAGCTAAAATCTTTTTGGAAGCGATAATCACCAGCGAAATCAAAATTCGTCTTCTTGTCTGTTGTTCCGTCCCCATATTCAAACTTTGCACTTGCCTTCAATGGATCTTTCGGTAGGTATTCCAGTCCTAATGAATATGCCGAATGATTATCTGTTGCTGTTTGATTAAGCATCTGGTTAAGATCTTTCGCCCGTTCATATCCTAAATTCGCAGTTAAATCATAAGGAAGTTTAATTTTATTCCGAATGCCAACACTAATCATATTTCGATAACCTGAGGCAGAATTTCCGATTTCGTATTTGCTGTACACCTGCGTTCCTTCAGCTACAGTGGAAGTCAATCCTAATGTGCCTAAGTTTCCACCGCTATTAAAAAATCGCTCTTCAGCCATAAGGATCGTATTGTCCATAACTTTGAAACTTCCGTTGAGAGCTGTTGCATTCGGACGCGTCGGATCGTTTGAAGAACTAAGATTTTGTTCATGCTCAGCAGTCAATTTTACTCGTTCGCCAAGAATGTAAGATGCATTCACGGCTCCAAGGGTTGAATGCGTCGTAGTAGTTGTTCCGCTTGTGGTATCCGGAGCCTGGTATCCGAGATCTTCAACCTTCAACTGTGCGGACAACTTGCTTGTAAATTGTTGATCCAACGAAGTGGATAAAGAGGTCAGTTTCGATTGGCCATTGTCCGTTTCTTGATATGTTTCATAATATTCCGCAGAAAGTTTCATGGTCTTGTCTAATTCGTACCCCCCGCTTGCTCCATAACGAATAGATCCTCGTTCTATTTGCGAGCCAGATTCCCGAATATTATAGAATCCATCTCCCATCCGGCGATAATAACCACGCAAGGAAAGATTTGTTAACGGCGAGCCCGTTACTTCCATTTTATATGCAGTGCCAGAACTCTGCTCATTATTCACTAGCATATAGTTTGCCGAGTGTGCAATTTCACCGCTGATACTAAATTTTCCACCAAGCTGATATTTTGTATTCGCGCCAAACAAGTAATAATTCTTTGGTGATTGTTCTTCTGTAATGCCTGATAAACCGACAGTTAAATTTTCCGAGAATGAATGTTCGACATTTGTTCCTGCCACATATGTCGATGCTTTGTCGGTGATTGCCTCAAATGTCACAGTAATCCATACCGGATTACCGAACTGATCCACAGAAGGAACAGGCTGAGTAAAGAAAACAGTCCCTTGATCATAGTCAATAACGTAATCACGAGATCGGCTCTGATCTGCACCATTAATAAGAATTTCTGGATGGTACTTATCGCGTGTTTCAATACGGATTTGTTCTGAACCCTGCACGATATTTGTACTACCAAGATTATAGTATCCAGACAAACCTTCTCCACGAATTTCATTATGAATCACTTTATGATCCGTAAGTGATCCAAAAGCTTTTACATCCCAACCTCCGACCTTAATGTCTGTCTTAACTCCGGAGAGAGAGCGATTATAACGAGTAAATTCCTGCAAGGATAGATCTGTATTGAAATCACCGACAAGCAAATAGCTTTGATTTTTTTCTATCTTTACAAACAACGGACTTTGTGTCTGTGCATCATAAGACAGCATACTATTATCACCGTAAATCGAATACAAGTAATCAGGGTCAAGGTCACGGAATAATTTATCTCGGTTTTTCCTGTCCGAATCATACGATGCGGTCAAGAAATAATCTCCATCGATTGTTCCTCGTGCTGAAGCTGCAATACGTCCATCAGTCGTTAATCCGTCTGGGAATGAACTTGGATCTGCAACTCGGGTTAAATCACCGCTTGCTTTCATTGCCGATGCAGACCCATTAACTAATCCAACAACCGTTAATGGTTCCAGAGGAACATCGATCTTTACCGATGCAGTGCTCTTTGCCTGTTCAACCTCCGCTGTTATAGTTGTCGTTCCTTGCGTTGCCGGAGCTTGATATTCGAACTCAGCATAGCCACGAACCAATTGAATTTGTGTTCCCGGCTTTTGTGGATCAATATCATGAGTTAATAATTTTCCCGCATCTACATTTATTGTGACGTTATAATCTTCCTGAATTGCATATCCCCACTCATCAAGTACCTCCACTTTTCCAATAAGTGTGGATGCACCATTAGCACGCAGATGATCTTCTGAAAGTGCGATTTTAACAAATGCCGGTGCACCAAGTATATGAATTTTCACAGAATCATTTTCAACGATTGATCCATCTGGATTGACTAATCGAGCTTCAAATTTTACGTCGCCGGATGGAACATTGACGTTCATGAAATCGATAATTCCATCTTGGCGTATTTTACCAGATTGTGCTAATGTTCCATTCATCCACAATTGGGCATCGAAGCCCTCCCATCCTTTCGCCGTTACAACTTGACTGTGCAGTTTGCTGACAGTGCCATTGCTCGGTGTTAAAATCTGGATCATTTGTGCCACTACATTCGGTGCAAATGCAAATGAAGCGACAAGCATGATCATGAACAAGTTCGTTAATCTAGCTTGAGCAAAAGCACTTGCAGCGTGCTGGAAGCAATATGTATGTTTATGCTTCAATGACTTCAGTAATTCTTTTTCACTACTTCAATAGCAATGGGCTTCACTTTATCTACAAATATGTCGTCTTTGTTTTCTTTTCGGATGACATAAAACATATGGTTTATCAATTTATCTATTTCCGCTTCTCTTGTGACTTCCACGCGGAAGCTTAAAGAAGAGAGTGGTTCGTTCAGCGAACACCTGGCAACGAGCACTTTACCGTAAGTCAGTGTATCAATGCCTGACAAACATTTGGCTGAATTTTCAACCATCTTCAAGCCACTCGGGAGTGAATCAATAAGAGTTACTTCGACGATCTTGCTGCTAACAGGACGACGTACTTGCAATGTGATCACAAATTGATCGCCTACATGTCCAACTTCAGCCGTATCGAATGATTCTTTCTGAAGTCTTGGAACAAAACGCTCCGTTTCCGTTATAGATGTGTCTGTAAGTCCATCAGGAATTACACTTTCCACAAACGACTTCGTGAAAATGCGCATTTCCACACGTCGATTCAGCTGTCTGCCTTCAAGCGTGGTATTGGTTGCCATCGGACGATATGCACCAAAACCTATCCACAGAATTCTTGATGGTGAAATGCCAAATTCCGTTGACATCTTCATCGCAACCGTCTTGGCGCGTGCTGCGGACAATTCGTTGTTAGACGGAAAATCTTTTGTATGAATTGGATTGGAGTCAGTATGCCCTTCAATTACGATAGAAGAGGTAGTATCTTTTCTCATCGTATCAACAGCATAAGTAAGGGCTGAAACAGCAGCTGATCTCAACGACGCTTTTCCAACATCAAACAGAACACCGGAGAGTATATAATTAATTGCCCGTCCTCGGACAGCATTAGCAACTTCATTTATAGTCTGTAATATAGAATCACAAGCTACTACACTGTCTTTTATAAAATATCTGAACCCTGTCGAACGCGTTGTGAACGTTATATGCTTTTCCGTTTGTTGATGAATTTGCGTACGGTAGAGAAGTGTCTTATGATAACTACCGCCGATGCTGTCGATGGTCCAATGCAATGTGTTTCCCTCGACACGTGGCTGGATCTTTATGCTATCATCCAACATTGCACTGCCTTCAACGTATTGCAGGCGTTCATCAAGCACATCTGTAAATTCTAATTTTGAAATGTCGATTGATCCGTCATACTGAATTGGTATTTTATAGACAATGGTACTCATCGTTCGATGCGGTTGATCAATCTGATCACCAAAATAAAATTCGACGCGGCGGTTCAGAGCTTTACCATCTTTAGACTTATTTGTTGCAATAGGTTTAAACTCGCCATATCCAATTGTTTTAATGCGTGAAGTATCAATTCCCTCCTTCTGAGCCAGGTATTGCTTTACAGAGTTGGCTCGGGCATAAGACAATTCGGTATTGCTTGGAAATTCTTTTGTATGTATCGGACTCGAATCCGTATGCCCGACAATAGTTGCTGTGATATCGGGATAATCAATAAGGATTTCGGCAAGCTGCTTGATCGTCGGGAATGCATCCGGGCGCAGTGTAGCTTTGGCAACATCGAAATTCAAGCCGGTCAATTTCATTGGGGCAGGTTTTTCATCTTCTATAAAAACTATATTCCGCGGTTGAGCAATTCTCTGGATTAACATATCGCCAACCTTAGCGATCGACTGATTTAATGCAAGAGTATCGGGTAGTGTACGCTTCAAATAGAAATCTACACGTGCTATACCTGACGGTGTCAAGTCAACGAAGCGAGATGAAGGATCGCCGGCAAAATCGTTATATCCAGTCACAAGCTCCGCATCTTTCGGCAGAGTGTGCTTCCGGACCTTTATAACATGCATTCCAGGCAGAACGTCCGGCAAAGAATATTTACCATCATCGCCGGTAACAATACGTGTACCGTCTTCCATAACCAGTTCGATACCTTTTACACCTTCTTCGCCCGGATCCTGATATGCATTGCGATTATTGTCATAAAATATTTTCCCTATGATGATGCCGTGATCTGTGAAAATTCCCAAACGCACTTCAACTTGCTCGTTTACTACAACCGATTGAATTATTTGACCACTTGGCGTTTTAGCACTCGCTTGTGCGGTATTGATGCCGTTTCCTTCAGCGGCACCTGCACCGGCAACCAGACGATAGACAAATGAAACAGACGAATCCGATTTAAGCGAATTAGCAATTATCCAGTTCAGTTTTTTTCCTACTACTTTTGGATCGCTTACTTTTTGCGATCCTATAAATGTTGATCCTGCGATATATTTGAAACCAAGAGGCGGATAATCTGTCACTTGAACACTATCCAATGTCATATTGCTCGTATTATTTGTAACCGATATTTGATATGTTGCAACATCGCCAATATTAATGATCTTGATAAATGCTTGTTTTGTGATTTGTAATTGTGGCACTACTACATCTGTTGTGGCTTGCGCGAGAATTCGTGATGTCATATCCGATGTAAAAATCACAGAGTTGGTAACATTTTGAGATACGGAAATCGAATCATCGAATTTAACTTTTACTGTAAATAGAATACTGTCTCGCGTGCCGCCCAATGAATCAAGTATTCCAATCGTCCATTTGATAATTCTCGAATTCGTTGTATCTATTGGAATTCCTGCAATGTTCGAAGATACACCCAAGAGGTGCATTCCTTTTCCAAGGGAATCGACAAGAATCGAGTTGGAGGTTGACCAAGTACCCGTGTCAGCAACTAGAACCGTATATGTTACAATATCTTTCACATCGGCTACCGACTTGTCTGCTGTTTTCCTAAGTAAGATACTTGGAGTAAGATCGACTGGAATATTTGCATCGATAATATATTTTCCCGGCGTCATATTAGTTATATCGATTCTTCCAACGGCATATCTATCTGAAGTAATGATTCGGAATGTTGATGTCTGCGCAATTGTTTGAGAGTCGACCGGGAAGACAAACATTCCAGTCGAATCGGTGACAGTTGAATCCGTTGTCGCTACAGTCAGTTGGCTGTCTGAAGATTTATGAAGTCCACCGTTGGATCCTATCATTTGTAGAAACACTTTTACATGACGAGCAACAACTGGTTTATGTGAGACCACGTAATAGACTTTACCAGAAATAGAATTAGCATTCTGTGTAAATGCCCCTAATTTTACATAGATACGCGATTTTGAAATATTCGTAGCACCGAAATCATCAACCGTTGTTATAGTGACAGTGTACCAGCCTTCTTTCGGTACTGGGACAAAATACGAGCCGTCAGATAATGTGCGAACAGTGTCATGATATGTATCGCCTGGATCCGGCCCGATGACATCAATCGGCACATTGGGTATTGGTTCATTGTTATTATTTTGATCAATGACTATTCCCGTAATAGCTCCAGGGAAGAAAACTACTTTAATTGAATCAACTGCCGAGCAAACGTCTGCATCGTTCACACTGACCTTTGCATAGTTTTCAACGATTCCGATTCCAATTACATTTGCACTTAATGAATCAATTGCATGACCATTCACAGTTGGCACTATGATAGAGTCTAAGCCATTTGAAAATTTCCCGAGGGGAGTGGTAAACAAAATTGGTGTTCCATCCGGTTTTGGCAAATTATTAGTGTCACTAGCGAAAGCATCTATTCGTGAATAATGCAGACCGTCACCCAACAAAAGTGATGGATTCGCAGTTAATTGTATACGGCAAGATTTGTTCGATACTATTACGCGGGTAATGATCTGTGCAGTTGTATCTTGTGGCGGCGTCAAATCCGATTTCCCGATGACATGGTTAACAATTGTATCCTTGTTTGAAAGGTTGATAGGAACATGAACTTTAACAAGGATTGAATCCGATTGTCCAACTATCAGCGAATCTTTATGGTACGATACAACCTGACCATTGAGTGAAGCATTCGATGTCACACTCAGAGGTGAAAGTGATTTCTTTAATGTATCCACGACTTGAATATTCGTCAGTGTGACATTACCGATGTTCTTCAAGCGAATTGTATAGGTTACATCACTATTTACCAGTGCTGTATCGACCGATGCAATCTTTGCAAGGAATAACTTTGGATTTACTTTTTGAGGATTAGAAGAATTGCTAACATGAACAACTACTTGGGCTGACTTCGAAATTTCCCTTGCGTTTACATATACAACATTGATGAATTGCAGTCCATCAGCTGCGTTATGATTAACTTGTACCAGGTACTTTAATTGTATCTACTTCTCCGATTGTCATTGTGTCCTTTGTCCATCTGACGATATTATGGTAAAGCTGCCCATTTACTGCACTAATCGGAGCTACATTTTGTAGATTTATTGTATCCACCAAGGAAACATTTGTCAAAGGAATATTTCCCGTGTTATCCAAGCGAATGATATAGATGAATGGTTCATCGGCTTTTACCGTATCCTTCGGACTATATTTTGAAGTTGACTTCACCAAAGAAAGATTTGGATTTGCTTTTAACACCTTTGTTTGTGCCTGCGCCGAAATCGGATAAATCTCATCCGCAGTTATCGTAACATGATTAATAGAGGTATAGCTGGTCAAAGATGTATCTTTGAAAGTTACATCAACCGTGAAAGTTTTAAGCCCAGAAAGTGAATTTAGTTTGCCGATCGTCCATTTAATTAGATGCGCAGTGGAATCCCATTGGCCTCCATTAGAAGCGCGAACAAAGTTCATAGATGCATCGAGTGTATCAATTAAAGTGGTGTTCGAAATTGGTAGAGTACCGACATTTCGTGCTGTTATCGTATATCTGACCGTATCCAATGTGGATGCGTTTATTCGTCCAGTCTTCGATAATAAAATATTTGGATTCGGGATAACCGGACTATTCGAGTTTATAACATAAACACCTACCGAATCGGGAACATGCATTAGCCGGCTTGCCTTAATCGTAGAATCAGCAGTAACTATTGTATTGGTTCCCATTGGGGGCTTCAAAAACGTATAAACTCCGACAGAATCAGTAAATGTGGAATCAATCAAGAATATATTTGCGGCGGTTTTGCGAAGCGCTCCACTGATGGAACCACTGCTTTGACGATACAGATATAGTTTTATATTAGGAATTGGAATTGGTTTGCGATCTACGTAGTAGTAAATCGTCCCCGTTGCAATATTTTGCTGAGGTACCGGCTGCCATCCTTTTGAACCGGGAACACTTACAGTCACAGTTGTAGAAATTGTGACAATTTGATTTAGAGTGTCTTTTGCTGTGATCGTTATTTTATAATTCCCAGAATGCGGAACCATAATTAGATAGCGGCCGCTTACATTTGTTATAATATTTCCAACTGTATCCCCGGCTGATGTTTTTGCAATGACCTGCGCTCCACTGACAGGTAGATCATAATCATCGTTGACAACTAATCCTTTAATAGCGCCGGGATAGAAAACAACATCTAGCGAGTCAAAACGGCTGCAAATGTTTGAATCGCGCGTAGAGACAATAACATGAGCAGTGAATATCTGATCACCTGTATTTAATGCTCTAAGAGAATCAATGATCCAGCCGCCCTTTGTATACCCAACAATAGAATCTTTTCCATTAGAGAAGAAGCTGGAAGTTAGCGATGATCTAAAGTACACAGGCGTACCATCCGGTTTAGGATGTCCAAGTGTATCAGAGATATAAGCTGAGATAATCGCCGCTGATATTCCATTTCCGATAATTGTATCTGGGTTTATTGAAACACCCATGTGGCATGAATAGTCGATGACGGTCTGAGCGACGATTCGGTACTGAATCAACCACCTTTTCGCCCTGATCGTAAAATCCGAAAGCATAATTTCTGATAAACGTATTGTTAGGAACGGTCGATACAATTTTCGCTTTCACAAAAACCGTATCTGCAGAGACAGCTTTTAACGTATCGAATTTCCAAGAGAGCACATTTCCATTTCTCGTTCCACTAGTTGGACTGACAAAACTCAAACTCGTAGAAAGTGTATCTACTATGCGAACATTTGTCAAGGCAGTGTTGCCGATGTTACTAACGAGGATTCTATACAAAACAGTATCCCCAACACGAATATTAGTTTGAGATACTGTTTTAGACAGAACCAATTTACCGGGTCCTTGAACAATGATCGATGCTAAATTACTTTTCGTTGTATCCTTCTGACCATTATGAAAAGCAACTATTGCATTTGCAACGTTAACGATCTGCGTACCAGATGGGGTCTGAGCGTGTACTGATCTCATTCCGCAGACACTTATCAATCCGGCAACAACTAAGAGCTTAATATGTTTGAATACTTTTTTCATTCAATAAAACCCTTAGGTCCAGTCCCGCTCGCGCGGGACTGGACACCAAGGAAAAAAACATTACAGGATAACTACCCTGAATTTTAAATATCCTTTTGAGGCCAATGGAGCACCCCATTTACCCTGTGTAAGGGCACCAGCATTATACGTGACCATATACGGGGTATTCTGTGGATTACCCAAAGAGGCGTCGGACACTTGTGTCGAATATGTCACACCATCATTAGAGTAATAACCAGAACCAGACACAAAGGACGTATGCGTCGGCACTAGATCCGTAATGAAAATGCTTTGAGCAGATCCGGAACCTGTGTTATAATAATTAACTACATATTCCAGCGTATCACCCGGTCTCGCCGTACCGTGGACCTTATTGACGGTCTTGCTGACATTCATAATCGGTGCTAGCACGGTTAATTTTGACCAAACCGAATCTGCAAATGTATGCGCGATAGACTTAGCTTTGTAGAAAGCGCTGTCTAAAGTACGGTCTGCAACGTGAGTGCCTGGAGTTGCAATAGCGAAGAAATATACCGTTCCATTCTGCGCAACCGGTTTCGTCGTATATCCTGATGTGACGATACTATCAAGGCTACTGCTATACGTTCCATTGGCATCTTTGTCCCAATACACTGCCTTTGTTGTCCAATTTGTAACGGTAGTGTCAAACCATGTTACAACGGCAGTATCTGTCCTGTTGGCATTGTTTGTGAGTCTCAACACATATTCCATTTGAACTCCGGATTGTGTCGAGTCAGTTACATTATGGTTTGTTAATCCACCGCTCACGGTATCAATGTTGAGAGTCCATCCAAGTTTCTCGTTAACCGTAACTGGAGTTGGGCCAGCGCCCGCTGTTCTATGGAATCCACCAACACTATCCGTGTATGTCATCAAAACGGAGTTGTTGATTATAGTTCCTGCAACCGTTCCTGCAACGATGTAAGCTGTAATCTGGAAACCAGCTCCGCGACCAGCGGGAATTGCAAGAGTCTTGAAATACACAGAATCTGGACTCGTTGCTGTGTGAGTGACAGTTCCGCCGCTATCCGCGCTTGAAGCGACCCAAGTGATATTAGATGGAAGAACATCAACGATCTTTACAGTATCGGCGTTTGAAGTTCCGGTATTCAAGAATTTAATTGAATACGTGAAATTATTGCCAACTCCTGGCTGCGCATTATTCGGTGTTGCTGTTTTTGTTGCAGTACCAAATGTTGTTCTGGAAATTAGCAATGCATTTTTTTGTGTTGCAGTAGTACTAGTGAACTGAGACGGGTCAGCAGTTAAAGTTGTAGTATCTTTTGTACCGCTAACCGTTCCGTTTGTTGTGAAAATTCGGATAATAACCCAGACACTGCTATCAGCTAAAGCACTATCAGTTAGAGCAATCGTGCTGGTGATTTCTCCCGGCTGTAAAATTCCGTCTCTGTTTACATCCTTATAAATCTGGACGGATCCATTGAATAGCTGAGAAACTGCGCCTACATTAAATGCATCTGTGTAGTTACCATTATTTGTAATCTGCGCAGCGTATGTTACATAACTGCTATCAGCGGCAACAACTGATCGTGTTGTTGGTGTAATTGTAATACCCGGTTTTTTATCTACCGTTGTTGACGTAATATTGGAAAGTACCGTATCCATCTGGGTACCTCCGGCGTTTTTATAGGCCGCCTTCGCCTGGTTGGTTATAACTGTTCCATAAGGTGTGCCGGCTGCATAAGCGCTCAGAGGAATGAGCAAAATGAGCAGGCAAACAACCCCGAACAGTAAAGCAAATGAGGTTTTCATTGTTGTACCTTTCAGATAATTGTTTTTTATTTTAAAATTTTGTTTTATACTTTTTTTTGTTTCCATGTCCTTAACTCCTGTTTAAAAGTTTCAACCGTCCGGCGGCGACTTTGCAGGCTGCCGTGCTCGCACGGGTGGGGGTTTGGCAGGTTGCCTCGCCCTCGCGAGTGGAAACTTGGATGGCTCACGCGCCCTCCTTTCTTCCATGATGTTAAACATAGGAACCCTTCGCGGGACTATTATCGAATAACTACTTTGTATCGCACACATCTCTCATCTCCTGATTTTAATATTCTTTTATCGTTCCAGTTTAAACTCGTGACAACTCCTAGTGCGGGCGCTTGCGCTTCCTTTCGATTCAATGTCAGTGTCGTTCCATTGGATTCTGCACTTTCTTCAACATATTGTGCCCCTGACGGAATCTGACCAACTAATGAAATATCGGTTGCGACATCGGTACCGATGTTGTGATAATAAAGTGTATATGTTAGCGTATCGCCGGGATATGCTTTTTGTTTATCCGGCTGTGTTATTATAACTATTTCCGGTGCAGGTTTATTTGTGTTAAAGTATTTCTCCAAGCTCTTTGCTTCTTTTTCAGCATATCCACTGAAAACAATACTTGTTCCAACCACAGAAAGAGCCATTACTTCGGAACTCTTGCCTGCATCCAATGACGCTTCCTTAGATGTAATCGTAAAGGATTGTGGTTTCCCCTTCTTCAATTGTTCGACCTGAATCTGATCAACGTCTTTTACAAATACCTCAATAGCCGGATGAAGTGTTGTAAGCGGTTCAGCATTCGTTATCACAAGAGATTGTACTGTTGAACTCGCAACGCCTACTGCTATTCCAGAAAACTTTACTTTTAGCTTCATTGGCGATTTTGGTTCAATCATAAATGCAATCATCACTTTCTTCCCGCCCGGAAGATTTTTATCTGCTTGAACAGATATCTCTCGCACCAATTTGAATTCCCCTTCCTTCACCTGACACCGGAATACAGATGTAATGGAAGTTTCTGTTGCTTTGTTTCCTTCTGCGACATTCTTCCAAGAAGCTGTTTCTTTCCCATAGTATTCGGCAAGGTTCACCTTCTTGATAACTTTGTCCGTTGCTGCATCAATGATTTCCATAATCGTGGCAGCTTCCGGCTTAGATGCATTCTCGCGGAATAGAATTCCAAATCGGCTCGTTGGATTCTTTTGAGGAACTACATCGAGTTTCCCATCAATAACTGGCACTAAAGCCGCATCGGCAGCATTTACCAATGATGATGGAATTGTGATTGCATAACCTGTATAGTGCAGGCTGACACTGCTCGATGGTTGAGCTATAACGGATATTACTCCTGCAATTAGCAAGAACGACATATATTGAATGTTTCGCATAATAATTTCTCCTTAGTAGTTATTATTTTATAGTTACTTTAAATGTTATTGTTCCTGTTTGGCCAGGTATAATTGTTCCAAC
Source organism: Ignavibacteriota bacterium (assembly GCA_963833465.1). GTDB lineage: Bacteria > Bacteroidota > Ignavibacteria > UBA10030 > UBA10030 > Fen-1298. Next base: position 312,773 of record CAWHXW010000004.1, read on the forward strand.
ATTAATTTGTATTATACCGCCTGAATAAGTTACTTCATCGCCATCAGCTGCATCCGTTTTCGCAACGCCATTCAATGTCACTGAATTAGCGACGTAATTTGTGTAATTCGGATTCGGATCTGTCACAGTTAGGAATGTTGCATTCGATGTTCCAATATTTTTATAGACAATCGTATATGTCAATGTATCGCCTGGTTTTGCATGCGATTTATCGACAGCTTTGGTCAGTGTCATTTGAGGTTGATTCACCGGAGTAAATGTTGCAGTAAGTTTTTGATCAACTCCATCGGCAATAATGTGTGCCGTATTTGTTGCGGGAACACCGGTTTGAATTGATGAATCGATTCGGAGGGAATATTGCAATGACAAACTGTCGTTTACATTCAAATTAAAAACATTAAACGAGAGGACTCTTCCGTTTACCGTAGTACTGCCTGGAAGCGTGCCTGTGAGAACATCCATTCCCAATGGAATTGTATCAGTAACGGCAACACGCGTTGACTTAACCGTTCCAGTATTCTTCACTTTAATCGTATACGCCATTGTATCTGGCGGTATTGCAGAGCCGGTATTGATACTGATATTAACGACAGATTTTGAGGATGATGAAAATACAACAGAACCAATCTTCACCGATGCAGTAACATTAGCCGTATCACCGGTAACTGTTAGGGAATCATGATATGTTGCAACAATTGAATCACCGGGCTGGACCGTGAAGATAGTGTCACCACTTGGTCCAGGATCTATGCCGCTGATTGTTCGAACGAGTCCAGTGAAAACTCCAGAATTAATTCCAGTTTCCGTAAACTTTATTGTTTCCTTTTCACTGCTTGAATTCTTGAGTAATAGATAATAGACTTCTGTTTTAGTAGGATCTTTGTTCAAATCAGCATCTGTAAGCGTGAAGGTGCTAGTGTCGGTGGCAGCCATAAAAACCGGATTCGCACTAATCGTTCCATTATGCCCGCCTGTGACTGTAGTCGATAGTCTCAGCGTTGCTCCAGGGCCGCCGTTCGCCGCTAATGTGTCTACATAAGTAAGACATATTGCATCACTTGCTTGAGCTGTTAAGGTTACATTCTTTCCATTGCTGCCTTTTGTTGTACCAAATTTTGTCGGTATTGTTGCTGTGAAGATTCCTGTATTGACTCCGGTCTCTGTAAACAATACTGTATCGATTTGTCCATTCGAACTCGTGTCTCGTAAGGAGTATGTCTCTGCAACTGTTGCATTCTTGTTTAAATCCTGATCGGTTAATGTGTCTATTATAGAGGCACCGGGTATTATCGATATCGTTCCACTCATTGTAGCAGTATGTCCACCTATGACATTTGTAGATAATCGTAACGTTGAACCAGGGCCGCCGTTCGTTGCTAATGTGTCTACATAAGTAAGACATATTGCATCACTTGCTTGAGCTGTTAAGGTTACATTCTTTCCATTGCTGCCTTTTGTTGTACCAAAGGTTGTCGGTATCGTGGCTGTGAAGATTCCTGTATTGACTCCGGTCTCTGTAAACAATACTGTATCTATCTGTCCATTTGAACTCGTGTCTCGTAAGGAGTATGTCTCTGCAACTGTCGCATTCTTGTTTAAATCTTGATCGGTTAATGTGTCTATTATAGATGCACCTGGTAAGATCGATGCCGTCCCTTTCAGAATAGCAGTATGTCCGCCAACAACAGCCGTCTTTATGACCATTGTTGAACCCGGACCGCCGTTCGATGCTAACGTGTCTTTATATGTTAGATATATTGTATCATTAGCTTGAGTATTAAAAGTTACATTCTTTCCATTACTGCCTTTTGTTGTGCCAAAGGTAGTCGGTATTGAAGCTGTGAAGATTCCAGTGTTGACTCCGGTCTCCGTAAACAATACAGTATCTATTTGTCCATTCGAACTCGTATCTCGCAGGAAGTATGTCTCTGCAACTGTTGCATTCTTATTTAAATCTTGATCGGTTAATGTGTCTATTATAGAGGCGCCTGGTAAGATCGATGCCGTCCCTTTCAGAATAGCAGTATGTCCGCCAACAACAGCCGTCTTCAAAACAATTGTTGAACCCGGACCGCCGTTCGATGCTAACGTGTCTTTATATGTTAGATATATTGTATCATTAGCTTGAACGTTAAAAGTTACATTCTTTCCATTACTGCCTTTTGTTGTGCCAAAGGTCGTAGGTATTGTGGCTGTGAAGATTCCCGTGTTAATTCCGGTCTCTGTAAACAACACAGTATCTATTTGTCCATTCGAACTTGTGTCTCGCAGGAAGTATGTCTCTGCAACAGTTGCATTCTTGTTTAAATCTTGATCGGTTAATGTATCTATTATTGAGGCACCGGGTATGATTGATGCCGTTCCACTTAGATTTGCAGTATGCCCGCCAATAACAGCGGTCTTTGCAATAATAGTTGCACTGCCACCATTGGCTTTTACTGAATCGAGATATGATATAACAATTGTATCATTAGCTTGAGCATTAAAAGTTACATTCTTTCCATTACTGCCTTTTGTCGTACCAAAGGTTGTCGGTATTGTAGCTGTGAAGATTCCTGTGTTAACTCCGGTCTCTGTAAACAATACGGTATCTATTTGTCCATTTGAGCTTGTATCTCGTAAGAAGTACGTCTCTGCAGCGGTAGCATTCTTGTTTAAATCTTGATCGGTTAATGTATCTATTATAGATGCACCGGGTAAGATTGATGCCGTTCCGCTTAGTGTTGCAGTATGTCCACCAACAACAGCCGTCTTCAAAACTTTTGTTGTACCCGAACCACCGTTCGATGCTAATGTATCTTTATAAGTAAGATATAAAGTATCACCAGCTTGAGCATTAAAAGTTACATTCTTTCCATTACTGCCTTTTGTTGTGCCAAAGGTTGTCGGTATTGTAGCTGTGAAGATTCCTGTCTTTATTCCGGTCTCGGTAAACAACACAGTATCAATTTGTCCATTCGAACTCGTATCTCGTAGGAAATATGTCTCTATTCTGGTTGTATCTTTGTTTAAATCCTGATCAATCAGTGTATCTATTATAGAGGCGCCGGGTAAGATCGATAGCGTTCCAGTCAGTGTTGCAGTGTTTCCTCCAATAACAGGCGTCTTCAAAACTTTTGTTGTACCCGAACCACCGTTCGATGCTAATGTATCTTTATAAGTAAGATATAAAGTATCACCAGCTTGAGCATTAAAAGTTACATTCTTTCCATTACTGCCTTTTGTTGTGCCAAAGGTTGTCGGTATTGTAGCTGTGAAGATTCCTGTCTTTATTCCGGTCTCGGTAAACAACACAGTATCAATTTGTCCATTCGAACTCGTATCTCGTAGGAAATATGTCTCTATTCTGGTTGTATCTTTGTTTAAATCCTGATCAATCAGTGTATCTATTATAGAGGCGCCGGGTAAGATCGATGTCGTTCCACTTAGATTTGCTGTATGTCCGCCGATAACAGCCGTCTTTGCAATAATAGTTGCACTTCCGCCATTGCCTTGTAATGAATCAAGGTATGATATAACAATTGTATCATTAGCTTGAGTATTAAACGTTACATTCTTTCCATTGCTGCCTTTTGTTGTGCCAAATGTTGTCGGTATCGTGGCGGTGAAGATTCCTGTCTTTATTCCGGTCTCGGTAAACAATACAGTATCTATTTGTCCATTCGAACTAGTATCTCGCAGGAAATATGTTTCTACTCTGGTTGTATCTTTATTTAAATCCTGATCAATTAACGTATCAATCATTGATACGCCGGGCAAAATAGACGGAGTGGCAGTTAATGATGCTGTGTGTCCACCTTTAAAAGTCGTTATTGCAGTGTCCGTTAAGCCAGGTGCGCCATCATAAGTGACAGTATCGTGATAGAAAACTAATAATGTATCTCCGACTTTTGCATTTATAATTCCATCATTGTTTGTGCCGCCAGACTTCCCATATTGAGTTTGAATTGTTCCGATGAAAACACTATCATTAAAACTTCGTTCAGTGACGGTGACAGAGTCACTTTCATTTGTCGCCTTATTATAGATATAAACCTTGTAGCTCTCTTTTGAAGAAGAATTACGATTCAAGTCATAATCTGTCACAAAGATAGTATCATTGTTTCCGGGATAAATACTTACGAGTGCGGAATCTCTTCCCCAATTAGCGCCAAGAACTTTTGTTATTGCGCTCTTCCATGTTCCCGATCCCCCGTTGAGTTGCATTGTATCCTTATATCCGACCCGCAAAGTATCGTTTTGATGGACATAGATATAACCAATGTTATCTGCACCGGCAATATATCCATAGCGTGTGTTCAAGTTTCCGATGAAAACGCTATCGTCTTTACTGCGCTTGGTTACTGTGATATCTTGATATTCCTTATTTACAATATTCGAATCCCGAACTGTATAGCTTTGTATATTGTTTGTATCACTATTTAAATCATTGTCAGTAAGAGTTACTTGAACCGTATTCAATGGATAAATCTGCGAAGTCGCAGAGATCGAAGCAGTTGATCCGTATCGAACGAACGTCTTCGCATAGATCCATCCGCCATTCATCCCTGAACTGTTTACAGTATCCAAATATTTAATAATGATTGAATCACCTGCCTGAGCATTAAAGGTTACATTCTTTCCATTGCTGCCTTTTGTTGTGCCAAAGGTCGTCGGGTACTGTAGCAGTGAAGATTCCTGTGTTGATTCCGGTCTCTGTGAACAATACTGTATCTATTTGTCCATTTGAACTCGTGTCTCGCAAGAAATATGTCTCTATTGCCGCCGGATTGTAATTCAAATCTACATCTGTTAGAGTGTCGGAAATTGTGCCTCCGGGTTTAATAGATCGTGTAGCAGTAAGTGTTGCCGTATGTCCGCCGGTAACAATTGTCATCCAGGTTTTAAGCCGATTCACACCTGCTCCGGTTGAATCGTTTACATCTGTATAAGAAATGCGAAGGGTATCGTTTGGTTTTACATTAAAGATATTATCGTTGTTTAACCCAGCGCTTGCGCCATAGATTGTTGCAATTTTACCAGTAAAAATTCCGGTGTTGACACCTGTTTCCGTTAATGTGATATTTTCATGTTCCTTCGTGACTATATTCGAGTCGGTTAATGTGACGGTCTGCTTGGTAGTTGTAACTGTATTGAGATCTTCATCAACCAATGTATAATAGACAGTATCACTTGGTATAATCGTGCTCGTGCCGTAGAGATGACCTGTTGCGTACTGATAAACAGTTAACGAAACAGATCCCGAACCTTTATATCTTTGAGCATTCGTATCTCGTGCTGTATTAGTAATGGTAGTACCATATGGAGTACTAATTTTGATCTTTGCTTTGAAGTTTAAAGTATCGATGGCTCCTGGTGCTAATGTTCCAACACTCCAGGTAATATATTGCGTGGTTGTTCCTGTCAATGTACCGGTACCTACTAATGCCACCGAAGTCGTATCGTAGGATGGAAGAGTGTCGCAAACCCATGTTAATGTAGATGCGCTATATGGAGAAATATTTTTAACGATAAGGTGATATTGCACTGTATCGCCCGCTTTTGACATTCCCGGGTCAAAATATTTCGTAATCGTTACAATGGGCGGAGGGATTGCCGTATCTTTTACAGATTGGTTAACACCCGGTGCACTGACATTCGCTCTATTGATAAAAAGTGTATCTGTTGTGAATCTGGAACCGGGAATAACCCAGTATCGCACTGAATCGCTGACTCCCTGGATAAGTGATGTAAAGACATTCGTCCAAGTAAGTATAAATCCAACCGAGGAATCTCGGGTCGCGGTTGGTGCCGTACCTGGAGCGCCTGTTACATATTGAAATCCTTTTGGAAGTGAGTCAACGACTGTAATAGGATTCGCATGAGCAACTGATACATCCCAGTTGCCAGAATTTTTCACGCGGATTGTATAATGCAGCGTATCAGGAATAGGAGTATTGTATTTCGGGTAACCCTTATAATCTAAAAACGTTTTTGTTGTCTGCAAAAATACAGGTGTTACAACTTTAATGGATTTTGTTGCTGTATTATTATATAGGCGTCTATCGAACTGTTGGCTGGAATCAGATGCACTGTTCCGTAGTGTTGGATAACTTGCAGGATCGTAATAGACATATACTGTTATATCAATAGTTGGAATTGTTACGTTGGGATAATTAATTCCGGGATATGTGAATCTTAGAATTGGGTTCCTAGAAGAATCTACGGTCCAACCTGATGCTGAGACTGAAACAAGTTTTGCACCCGGCTGAAGTGTGTCAATAACCCATATAGCTCCAGTTGGATCGGGACCATTATTCGACGCCGTTAAATAATAATGCATCTGGTTGGCGACAATAATGCTGTCGCCTTTAGAGTCAAGAGAACATGTGTCGGTGATAGCGATATCGGAATTTGAAGTGTCGGAGACAGATATAATTTCAGCATTCAGCACAACGTTATCTGCACCTGACGAGTAAACTGTAGTAGCAGTTGTATCACCCGGTGTAAGTAAGCTGGTAACAGGATACGTGTCGATATCCGTACCGTATGTAAATAAATAACCTTTGATCGGGACGAGAGTATTACTTACGGAATTGAATTGATTGCCAATAGGATTGTAGAAATCCGACAAACTCTGCCCATTAAATGCAAGGTCTTCAGAATAACCATTGGCTGGATCAGAATTTGCTAAATCACCCTCCCATGTTATGTCGGTAATCTTTCCGTCAACAGTGCCAAATGGTACATAGAAATTATTCGGTTTAAGAGTAATTTCATCTCCTTTAAACGTCTGCAATCCATCATAAATATTTATGGTATGTCTTATTTCAGGCGAACCTCCGTAGATAACGACTACCGCCCACCCTGCCACTACTGACGCAGTATTAACATAAATTGCAGTTGTATTATCTACTCTTAAGCCGGTAAATATATAGCTGCCACTTTTATACTGTTTGACAATCGAAGTGACATCCGCAAATCCGCTAAAATAATATCGATTGCTTGTGTTATAACTCGATACAGTATCCATTGGCAATGAACCGATAACGGTAGTTCCATGCAATGATACTGTGTCATCTGGAGTTGAACCGGATCCACACCAATAGAGATATGCTGCAGTAACGGTGTCTCCACTTGGAATTGTGAGGCCACATGTATCTGAAGTTTTTAAAGCAGCAATAGAATCTGTTCTTAATGATCCGCCCATCATTACATAGCTCATATTGCCGGAAAAGCTAGTGCGCCAGTTAATGGGCGTCTGAGCGTAAATTCTGCTGCCTATCGACAGAATTATTATTGCTAAGAATAATATTCGAAAAGGAATCAGTGTGATATTTTTTTGTTGTGAGTACAATTTCCTTTGTCCGTTAATTAGATTCTTTTTAGTATAAATTAATCAGACGGTAATTTTTTTATCATTTGTTTAAAGTATTTTTGAGTTCATAGAAATAATCTTTCAATACAAACTTTTCAGCGCCAATAGATTTTGCCTCTTTCTGAATTTCAGGATCAGACATTTGTGTCATTATGACAACGTGAGCTTCTGGAAATTTGGCTTTCAATTTTTTTGTCGCCGTCAATCCGTCTATTTTCTTCATCTCGACATCCATTATGACCAAGTCTGGTTTGTACTTTTTGTATGCCGCCATGACATCTTTCCCGTCTGTACACTCATAGATTTCATCGTAGTACCCCTTGAGCATACTGATCATCATTCGCCGAAATTGTTTGCTGTCTTCAACAATTAGCAATCGTTTCATAAATCACCTCTTAAAAAGTATAGTCTAATGCCAATAAAAGGTCTCGAAATTCGCAAAGAAACTAAATAGTGACTTGCACACAGATGAAGAATTGTACACACCTATTTTTATAGGTGTTTCCACTTATTTATGAAAATTTATTTTTTAGGTAGTGCTTAGATGGGCAAAAGTGGTTTTTGCGTTTGTATCAAACAAATGCAAATAAAATACTGTATTTAATTACAACGAAGATCTGTTTTCAATCGCAAACTTAAGAAGGGCATGGCTCCCATGAATTTCGAGTTTTTCACAAATATTGGACCGATGATTTTCTACAGTGCGAAAGCTAATCTTTAACACGTCTCCAATTTCTTTGCTCGTTTTATTTTCCGAAATCATGCGCAGAACTTTACGTTCTGTTTTTGTAAGATTTTCTAACTGTGGTTTCTTTTTCAAAAGCAATCTTGCACGGTCGCTTCTGTTCACCAGATGTTCAGAGATTGAAGGGCTGAGAAAATAACGCCCTTCAGATACAGTTTTGATACTGTTCACAACATCGGTCACTGCACTTTCTTTTAACACGTATCCTTTCACACCAAGATCCATCACTTCATTGAACATATCTTCTTCTTTGTACATCGTGAGAAAAACAATATCAACTGGAAGATGACGTTTGATAATTTCTTCGGCTACCTGAAGGCCGTTCATGCCGGGCATTTCGATATCCAAAACGATGATGTCCGGTTTTAATTCTTCAGCCAATTGGAGAGCTTGATTTCCATCTGCAGCTTCACCGGCTATTTCGATGGAACCTTCATTGCCAATTGCCTGAATGAGACCTTTCCGAAATATTGGATGATCATCCGCGATGAGAACTCGTAGTTTCGTCAGTGCTATCTGTTTTTTCATGAGTTTTTATTGTTATAAGAATTCGTGTTCCATGACCGGGAACAGATTCGATCTGTACAATTCCTCCGAGCACACGTGCTCGTTCTTTTAAACCTTGCAATCCTAATCCTTGAGTATCTTCAATTTTTATTGATGAACCTTCGAATCCTGTTCCATTATCTTCAATAGTAATATTGAATCGGTCATGCCATTCCTTGATTAAGACGCGTGCTGTTGTCGCATTTGCATGTTTAAGAATGTTATTAATGCACTCTTGGACAATTCTGTACACATGAATTTCCATTTCTTTCGCAAGTACATTATCGATCATACCAATATCCGCAGTAAACTTAATCGAAGAAGTACTCGATGCTCGATTAATAATAGATTCTATGGCTCGGCGCAAACCGAGCCGATCAATTTGATACGGACGAAGATTGTACGCAATTTCTCGAGTTTCTTGAATTGCTTGCGATGCAGTACTGGATATTTCATCCAGTTGCTCGCGAATATTTTTCTTGTTCTTAAGATCACTCAATGCGAGCAATGCTCGATTTTTAATAATCAGGAGTTCTTGTCCAATACTGTCATGCAATTCCGCGGCGATTCTTTTCCGATCAGCTTCAGCCAAATCGAGCAATCGATGCGTGAATGAATGCTGCTCATCAAGCAATCGTCTGCGCCGGCGCTCCTGTTGATAATAAACGGCATAAGCGATAAGGATAATACAACTAATTACTGCGATGCGAAAGTCACCATGTCTCCCACATCGCCGGATGCACAATAAGCTTGACTGATGCACCTTGCATATTCCATATTCCGTCATTGTTGGCGGCAATAACATGGAAAATATATTCTCCTGATGACAAATTTGTAAAGTAAGCCACTCGGCGCTGTCGTACATCTACCCACTCTCCGTGCAAGCCTTCAAGCCAAAATTTAAATTGTGTGTGTCGTGGATTTGTAAAATTCAATGCAGAGTAATGAATTTCTATCTGTTGTCTCCGGCCATAAGGAATTTCAATAGGTGATGTCAGCGGATACTCGGTTTGATTAACGAGAACATGTTCGATATGAACGGGCGGAACACCTGTGTTGATTTTCATTTTTTCAGGATCGATAATCGCCAATCCTTTGATGGTTGGAAAAAGTAATTTGCCATCTCTCGTTTTCCATGCTGCAGGTTGAAATCCGCCATTGGTTTCATCGGTAGGCATTCCACTCTCGGTGCCATAGGCAATACTTGTAATCGAAGGAATCTTTCCGTCAGCAAATTCATTGAGCTGTTTTCGGCTGACACGATAGATTCCCCTGTTGCAGCTCATCCATAAATTTTGTTTTTCATCTTCAAGGATAGCTGAGACAACATTATCATAGAGTCCTTCTTGCATTGAGTACCGTGTAAATGTTCCATCTTTCAATCGATTGAGGCCGCCGCCATATGTTCCAATCCAGAGGACACTATCTGCATCTTCATAAATCGAACGAACATAATTATGGGAAAGTCCGTTGGAAGTTGTATAAACGGTTATTTTTCCGTTTTCGTATTTATTCAATCCATCGAGTGTGCCAATCCACATTGCGCCTGAATGATCCTGAAGAAATGTTCTTACACTCGAATTTGACAAGCCATCCTTAACAGTGATCGAGTGAAACGCACCATCCTTATAGAAGGTCACGCCGCCGCGATCGGTTCCCATCCATACGACACCGTCGCGATCACAATATAATGACAGTACAGTATTATCCGCCAGCCCATCGTCCGTTGAATAATTTTTCATTATCCCATTTTTATAACGCCAAACACCGCCGCCATAACTTCCTGCCCAGAGAGCACCAGTCGCATCTTCTGTGATCGACCAAATACTTTCTGGCCGAAACCCATCTTTCTCTGTAAACTGATAGAGTGATTTGCCAGACATCCGGTACAATCCGCCATCATTGGTTCCGATCCAGATATTATTTTTCGAATCTTGATAGACCGCCTCAACAATCTGATGATGGAGACCTTCTTTGGTGCCGACAACATCAATAAGTTTATCTTTTATTCGGATAAGGCCTTCGCCGTCTGTTCCGATCCAGCGATTTCCTTCACAGTCAATAAAACAAGTTTGGATTTTTGATGCCTTCATTCCATCTGGAAGATGCAGGCGAGAGAATTTCTTCGCAGGTTTCAATTTTCCAAAACTCACTCCGCCTATCAACCCTCCTACCCAATATGTGCTATCAAGGTCTCTTGTCATTGTAGTTACAAAGTAATCTGAAAGACCGTTGGCTCCGGTAACCGATTCTTTTTTCCCACTAGATTCATGAAGCAACCCAAATGAATTACGGAACCATTCAGTGCCATCCGTGTCTTCAAATAAGAATGCAGGAACCCGGTGCAATTTTCGATCGATATTTAAGATGGTGTCAATTTTTCCGTTCATTACTCGATAGGCGGCACTATCAGCATTCAACCAAAGGGCGCCGCTTTTTGTTCGGTGAATAGATCGAAGAGGTCCTCTAATAACATTCTCAATATTTTGCAGCGGATAAAATTTTCCATTTTTGAAACATTGAACGCCGGCTCGAGTCCCAATCCATAGAGCGGTATCAGAATCCTCATAAATTGTTAACACAAATTCATCTTTCAGTCCCTCGTGAATTCCATAATTGACAAATGATCCATTAGTATACTTTGCAAACCCTCCCCCTTCAGTGCCAATCCATATTCCTCCATCAAACGATTCGCAGAGAGAGAGAATACGATCCGATCGAAGTCCTTTGGATATACCTCCAAGCTGTGTAAATGTGATCCCATCAAATCGCACTAACCCGCCATAAGTGCCAATCCAAAGATATCCATCGTGAGTTTGTATAATAGCATTCGCTGAATTCTGCGGAAGTCCTTCTGATGTCGTCCAAACATTGATCACATATTGACTATGAAGTGAAACTGGAAATATCACAAGTGCAAGAATAACGAATAAGGATACAATATTAAATTTAAAATGAATAATACTCTCCTTATATATCGGTCGCAATCAGGTAAATAACTTGTAATTTTACAAAATATAGTACGAGAAAAACAGAGCAGTGTCAAGAAACAGCGTGTGAAGACTCCTCAGCACTTCAGTACGTATCAGTATCCGCGCCGATGCCTAATTTCAATTTCGATCTCATTTCAAAACAACATTTTTCATTTCTTGTTCATCTATATATATGAAATTTGTCTGTAGTAATTATTTTTCTGTTCAATACTTAAGGGCTTTTGCAATGAAAAGACCATTCACAATCTCTGGATTAGTTCTAATCATAGTCATTATTGTTGTCTATTTCCTTTTTGCAAGAAATCACAACGATGTTTATATATTTAAATTTGATAAAATGTCGCAAGGCGATATGCAAGGGAAACCACTTTACAAAATAATGGTTCTTTTAGGTCACTCCCAGATAAGCACCACTCAAAAATATCTTCAACTTTTACCATAAATCGTAGCCAGATCATAGCCAGATAAAACTAAAAAGGACTTACAAATCGTTGTAAGTCCTTTATTTATAATATGTGCACCCACCAGGACTCGAACCTGGAACCCACTGATTAAGAGTCAGTTGCTCTACCAATTGAGCCATGGGTGCAAATGACTATTTGCTACCCGGTATAGGTGTCGATGGTGCTTGCTGTGTCGGTGGTAACGCTGTCGGAGGAGGACCAGATTGAATAACGCTTTCTTTCTTCATCTCACCACGTGGTAATAACCATAAGTTAATGATCAAAGCAAGAACCATGAAAATTCCTGCCATCCATTGTGTTAACTTAGTAAGAAAATCTGAAGTGCGACGAACTCCAAAGACAGTACCAATATTAGAGCCGCCAAATCCTCCTGCCAATCCACCACCTTTGCTCGACTGCATCAGAATCGCAAGCATCAATAATATTCCAATAGTGACTTCAATAATGACCGCAACTGTGTACATTGACGTAGTTCCTCAAGCGAAAAAAATCCCCACCAACAGTGGGGCTATAGATTACATTATAAAGAAATTTGGATCGAAATGCAAGAACGAAAGTTGTTTCGCCATTATTTCTTATGTGAAATCCCTCTTACTTCAAATAAACGTTCTATATATTTACCAAGAACATCAAATTCAAGGTTGACAGTCATTCCCGGCTTGAGCAATTTAAAAGTCGTCACTTCCATCGTATGAGGAATAATAGAGACAGCGAAAGAATTGTTCTTCACTTTTGCCATTGTCAAACTTACACCATTGACAGCGATGGAACCGACAGGCACAAGGTAATGTGCGAATTTCTTCGGTACTCGAATCCAGAAAATCCAACTGCTTTCACGGAATTCCAGCCCTGTTACTTTACCAAGCCAATCTACATGACCCAGAACGAAATGCCCGCCCAGACGGTCTGACGGCAATAACGGCATTTCTAAGTTCACGAGATTGCCTGCCCGTAATCTGCCAAGTGTTGTCTTTTTCAATGTCTCTTCCACCGCTTGCACGTCAAATATTTTTGAAGTCCTTTTAATTACCGTTAAACAGACTCCTTCTACTGCAATACTTTGATCAACACGTAAAGTCTTGATTGTCTTTCTTCCTTGAATAGTGAAGATAACACTTCCACTTTTTTGTTTGATTGATTTGACAATTCCAGTTTCTTCAACTAAGCCAGTGAACATATTTTTTCTTTCATTTATAAATAAACTTCGCTTCAACGAGAACATCTCCTCCAACATGCGAGATTTTAGTCAACTTCAAATTTATCGGTCTATGAAGCAATCTCGGGGTTTCAAAACAAAAACTATTCAATCCGCCTCCAAAAATCTTGGGTGCGGTAAACAGATGAATCTTATCGGCAAGAGACTGACTGACGAACCCATCCACAGTGCTAGTACCTCCTTCTATTAAAACAGAAGAAATACCTTCAGATGCAAGTGTTCGTAGTATTGATTTTGTATTTATATTATAAGCTGATGAAATTGGAAACACTCGTACACCAAGTGAAATAAGCTTATGTACTTTTTGAATATTTGCTTTCACAGCTTTTACAGATGTCAGCAGCCATGTTGATGCAAAAGTTGTATTGAATATTGAACGAGATGTCGGAAGCGAAAGATGTCCATCAACTACAACACGCACAGGATTTCTTCCCTTAACAAGCCGAACAGTCAACTCTGGATTATCATGAAGAACAGTTTTCGCCCCGACTAAAATCGAATCATATTCACTGCGCAAGCGATGAACTTCTTTGCGAGCAGTTTTGGATGTAATCCATTTTGATTTTCCAGCAATATCGGCAATTCTGCCATCGAGTGTTTGTGCAAGTTTGATACCGACAAAAGGCATACCTGTTTTCATGAACTTGAAGAATTTTTCATTCAGCAATTCTGCTTCTTTCTGAAGCAACCCGATATTAACATGAATACCTGCCTTGCGCAATAGCTTTACACCTTTTCCACTCACAAGAGGATTCGGATCCATTGATGCGACTAACACGCGAGAAATTCCGGCTTGAATGATTGCATCTGCACAAGGCGGCGTCTTCCCAAAATGCACACATGGCTCTAAAGTGACATACAATATCGCACCATTAGTTTTTTTTCCAGCATGTTTCAGGGCATGAATTTCAGCATGCGGTCCGCCAAATGCTTTATGGTATCCTTCTCCCACAATTTTGCCGTCTCGTACTATTATGCAGCCTACCATCGGATTAGGATTGACCTTACCTTCACCCTTTCTTGCCAGTTTAAGACAGCGCTGCATAAATATTTTATCACCGAATGTTTTCACCGCCAATATACCTTCACATTTGAATCTAATGATGCTCTCAGAAGACGTCCAGCACTATTTTTTTTTGCTGAAATTTCAACAAGACCGCTGCTGCCTACAATTCGACATGGAGTATTTTCTGGAGCTTCATCATAAAAACGAATCCACTTGCTTACCATATTACTGCCTATCGATACCGCTTGAATCTCCTTCATGCTTTTTTCTACTTCAAAAGATCGAAGGTTAGTAATGATGTTGCCATAAGTATCAATATGCAGGACACACACCGACACTACGTCCCTCCGAGAGCTTATAAAAGGAGAAATAATTTCAGGAAGCTTATAAGGTGTACCAAATTGTCTGAATGGTAAATTGATCGATATATATGCAGCGAGCGGTGCAATCAGATCGCGTCCATGAAATGTCGATGATATATTTCCTAATGCAAATTTTTGAAGAGATAATTGTGTCACCTCAACCGCTGTACCTACTTTTTCTTGATGTTGAACAAAATTCATCAATCCGTTATCGGGAGCAATAAATATATATTTCTTCGTTTTCATCACGATAATCCGTCTTTTGCTGCCGACACCAGGATCAACTACATTTACAAAAATTGTATCTTCTGGAAAATAATTATACACAGACCAAAGTATATACGCAGCTTGACGAACCCTAAAAGGTTGAATTCCGTGAGTAATATCTATAATTTTTATCGATGAATTGATAGACAACATCACTCCTTTCATCGACGCTGTGTATTGATCTTGTAACCCAAAATCAGTCAGGAGTGCGATTATTCTTGGGGATTCTTTACCTTTTGGATAATGTTGTGCAGCTTGATTTTTCGATATAGCCATCTATGTACTTACAAAACATTACTTTATTGTAACAGCTTTGCCGCGCTTGGCAGATTTGTAAATTAAATCTAAAATTTTCATTCTTTGCACAGCTTCATCGCCATTAGAAATAATCGAATGCAGTCCGCGCAATGCTCCAACCCAATGCTTGAGTTCATTCTCGTATGATTTACGATACAGGCTTTGCGGCGTCTCAATCGATGCAGGTGCAACATTGATTAGATTATCATGCATACGTTTAATTATGCGAAAGGGATTTAGCGAACCGCTTCCATCCGTACCAAAACAATCGCAGTAAAAAAAGTCTGATGTTGATTCAAATGACCAGCTGGCTTCAATTGTTAATATAGAGCCGTTCTTCATTTTGAGGTATGCTATCGAAGAATCCTCTACATCTTTTGTATGGTGCGAATAATTTGTTGCAGACACCTCTTGCACCTCAGGAAATCCCATCATCCAGAAAGCGAGATCGAGCATAACGATACCAAGGTCTAATACAACACCGCCCCCGGATTGAGTTTTTTTGGTCGACCATGCGCTCTCTGCATTCAATTTTTTGAACCATCCTGCCTTAGCATAAAAAAGTTTGCCAAGCGCTTTATCTTCAATAAAACTTTTAAGAATCATTGCATCCGGGCGGAATCTATTGTTCATGCCCACCATTAGTATCTTATGATATTTTTTTGCTGCCGTAGTAATCTCTTCTGCTTCCGCCGATGTTCGTGCTAAAGGTTTTTCTACGAGAATATTATTCTTCTCTTCTAGTGCTGCAATAGCCATGTCTTTGTGCAATATTGTCGGAGTACAGATATCAATTCCATCAAGATCTTGTTCGATCGTTAGCATTTTTTCAAAACTGTTATAGTAACGCCGCACTTTAAATTTATCTGCTACAAATTGCGCTTTTGCCCTATCCACATCACAAACCGCTACAATTTCGGCATCCGTGAATTTACTGAGGATCGGAAGATGAAATGTCTGAGTTATGGAGCCAAGTCCAACTATACCTATACGTGCTTTTTCCATACAATATCCAGAATGATAATTAAATATTTTGTAACGCGGAACTTCCGCGGGTGATTGTTAAATAATTTTTCGCTACTTCTGAAATTCCATCGGCATCAAGCTTGACGATCCGGCTTAGCTCTTCAGAAGAACCATGTTCGATGAATTCATCCGGCAACCCATGCACTTTGACAGAGACATCGGAAATGCCCAAATGACCGAGTGCTTCCAAAACTGCAGTTCCGAAACCGCCATGAATAACATTATCTTCAATAGTAATAAATATTTTAATTCGCCGGGCTAATGAATCTAACAATTCTTCATCAATCGGTTTTGCAAATCTCATATTCACAACTTCTGCTTCAATGCCTTCATTGCTCAACAAGTCTGCAGCTTTGAGCGCATTCACTACTGTTTTACCTATTGCGAGCAGAGCAATATCTTTGCCTGTACGTAATGTTTCAGCTTTGCCTATTTCCAACTTCTGAAATCCATCCCTGACAGGTACACCAAGCGTATAATCCCTAGGATAACGTAAAGCTATAGGACCTTTCTTAAATTCAACTGCAGTATAAAGCATATCGCGTAATTCCTGTTCATCCTTCGGAGCCATTATAACGATACCAGGAATACATCGCAGAAAAGAAAAATCTAATGCACCATGATGTGTAGGTCCATCAGCTCCGACTAATCCTCCGCGATCCATCGCTAAAACGATATGTAATTTTTGAATCGCACTGTCGTGCACCACCTGATCGAAAGCACGCTGCATAAATGTAGAATAAATTGCAACGACCGGAATATAACCTTCCGTTGCCATACCTGCCGCAAAAGTAACTGCATGCGGTTCGGCAATA
Organism: Ignavibacteriota bacterium; assembly: GCA_963833465.1. Classification (GTDB taxonomy): domain Bacteria; phylum Bacteroidota; class Ignavibacteria; order UBA10030; family UBA10030; genus Fen-1298. Next base: position 329,867 of record CAWHXW010000004.1, read on the forward strand.
CCGACATCATAAAAACGTTCAGGCATTTCTTCGTGAAGCTGAATTAAGCCGGTTCCATCTGACATTGCAGCGGTAATACCGACAACTTTTGTGTTCTGTTTGCAAATTTCTACTAGAGCTTTGCCAAAGACATCCGTGTAAGCCGGTTGTCGGCTGTTCTCATTTGCAGAGATGCCCGTAATTTTATCGAATGGTGTCACTCCATGCAAACGTGTCACTTCTCGCTCTGCAGGCGCGTATCCTTTTCCTTTTTGAGTAATTACATGAATGAGAATAGGACCGTTTAAATCTTTGACTTGCCTGAATATCTCGACTAATTTTACGACATTATGCCCATTGATCGGGCCAAAGTACCGAAAACCAAGCGCTTCAAAAAGCATGCCCGGTGTAACTACTGCCTTAATTCCTTTTTCCATTTGCTGGGCAACCGTTCTAAGCCGATCGCCAAATGAATCTAATTTTCCAGTTAGGTCCCACACATTTGCTTTAAATTTGTTATAAGCGGGATGCGTAAGTATCTTTGTAAAATAATTGTGGATTGACCAAACACTCGGCTGGCGTGATGAGAGAGAACCCATTTGATTATCATTTAGAATAACAACAATATTTTTTTTCAACATACCAGCATGGTTCATCGCTTCGTAAGCCATACCGCCTGTCATAGATCCATCACCGACAATCGCTACAACCTTAAAATTTTTCTTTTCTAAATCTCGAGCTGCCGCGATACCAAGTGCCGCCGAAATTGCGGTGCTCGCGTGCCCTGCGCCGAATGTATCGAATTCGCTTTCCGAACGTTTTAGAAATCCGCTTAATCCGCCTAACTTGCGGATTGTTTCCATTCTGTTTTTTCGTCCGGTTAGAATTTTATGAGGATATGCTTGATGTCCAACATCCCAAACAAGTTTATCTTCAGGCGTATTAAAAACATAATGAAGCGCCACAGTAAGTTCTACAGCCCCGAGTCCTGCTCCAAAATGACCGCCTGTTTTCGAAACACAATCGATCAAATATTCTCGCACTTCAGCACAGATTGCACGGAGATCATGAATATTTATCTTTCGCAAATCTTTTGGAAAATCAATTGAATTAAGAAATTGAAAATTTATATCGCTCATTCTTCCTCAGACTCGTTCAATGAAAATTGTCTGTCAATCTCTTTAGATAATTTTTTTATTTTAAATTCGGCAGTTTTCAATTTTTCGGCGCATTGTTTTGAAATCTGAACGCCTTCTTCATATAAATTTACAGCATCATCTAATGATGCATCGCCATGCTCCAATGTTTCTACAATTTCTTCAAGCCGCTTGAGAGAATTTTCTAGTGAATTCTTACTTGTTTTTTTAACCATCATAATTAATTTCCTTTTTCCACTTTCACGCTAATAGTGCCGTCTTGAAATTGAATATCGGCATTGTCATTGCAAACAAGCAAATTCGCACTCGTGACAACCTGTCCTTTTTTCCTCACAATTGCATATCCGCGTTTAAGTACACTGCCGGGATTCAATGCCTGCAATTGCCGCAGAAGCGAATTATATTTTTGATGCACTATCTGAGCAGTATGAGAAAAAGAAATTCCAAGACTGCGATCAAGTTCATCAATACGCTGAGAAAACTCATGAATTAAATCTTTGGGACGATTAAAAGAATAACTTGTCACCAAATTAGCAGTCCGTTCACGAAGTCCGGACACTTGATTATCAAGAGCATCGCGCATATTATAACACAAGTTACTAATATCTTCAAGAAGTTCTGTGCGATTACGCACAACTAATTCTGCAGCTGCTGAAGGCGTAGGAGCGCGCATATCGGCTACAAAATCCGCAATACTGAAATCAATTTCATGCCCGACAGCGCTAATAATTGGAATTTTTGATGCATAAATAGCACGAGCTACAACTTCTTCATTGAAAGACCACAAATCTTCTAACGAACCCCCGCCGCGTCCTACAATCAGAACATCTATTCCTCCGATTTCATTCAAGTATTTAATCGCATCGGCAATTTCTTCCGCAGCGCCTGCACCCTGTACGCGCACCGGAGCAAGAACTGCTTCAACAGACGGCTGCCGCCGCGAAAGCACGCTTCGAATATCCTGAAGTGCTGCTCCTGTTTCCGATGTGACAATACCTATGCATTCTGGAAATTCTGGAATAGGTTTCTTATGGTCAGCATCGAACAATCCTTCTGCATCTAACTTTATCTTCAGACGCTCAAACGCGAGCTGAAGTTCTCCAAGACCAAGCGGTTGAATTTGATCTACATCAAGCTGGTAATTACCGCGCGGCGGATAAACAGTGATTGAACCGCGGGCAATTACTTTCATTCCATCATCAGGTTGAAATGTGAGATATGCAACACGGCTCCGCCACATAAGGGCGGAAAGCTGTGCACCTTCATCTTTCAAAGTAAAATATAAATGTCCGGAAGTATGCTGCTTGAAATTGGAAATCTCTCCTTCAACCCATATTCTCGAGAAATTCGTTTCCAGTGAGAACTTAATTTTCCTTGTCAGTTCGGTAATGGTGATTACATTTTTTTCGATTGCCATGCAGTAACTCCAATCTTAAATTACCGAATGTTGACGCCACATTCAACCATTTACAATGGGAATTCATTTTTTCATTTATCATCCCTCCATTTTTCATTTTTCTTGTTTATATTTCATCAACACATTATAGGAACATTTATGAACGTTGACGTATTAGCAATTGGCGCACATCCTGATGACATCGAACTCGCTTGCGGCGGAACTATCGCTAAATTTGTTCAACAGGGATATAAAGTTGGACTCTGCGATCTAACACAGGGCGAGCTTGGCACACGCGGCACCAAGGAGATTAGAAAAGAAGAAGCGCAGCGGGCAGCAAGTATTCTTGGTGTTGTCACACGAAGGAATCTGCAAATCCCAGATGGAAACATCGAAGTAAGCAGAAAAAATATTATTAATATTATCACACTGATTCGCGAGCTTCGTCCTGCAATCCTCATAATCCCGTACGCTATCGAACGGCATCCGGATCATGTGCACGCAAGTGAACTTTGCCGCGAAGCATGGTATTACAGTGGATTAGAAAAAATGAAAACAAAACTAAACGGCAAAGCTCAGGAACGCCACCGCCCGCATCATTACTTTGAATTTATGCAATGGATGGAATTCGATCCGTCATTTATTGTTGACATTAGCAGCTCGTTTGATTTGAAGATGAGATCTGTACGCGCACATGCTTCGCAATTTTTCAATCCAAAAAGCAAAGAAAGCGAGACAAGATTGAGTGGACCTGACTTTTTAGAAGTAATCGAAACCAGATGCCGATATTTTGGTTCAAAGATAGGCGTAAAATACGGTGAGCCGTTTATTTCAAAATGGTCGCTCGGAATTGATAATCCATTTAGTTTTATTGTTAGCAGAGGTTAAACGTAAAAACAGAAAGGCATTAGAAATACATGAATTTCTTTGATGATAAAATAGCAGAACGATTAGGAGGAATAAATTTTGGCAAGTCGACAGAAATTTACAAATTCGAATCAATCAAAAGGGCAAAAGCAGCAGCTAAAAAAGAACATCCCGAATTATCTTTAATAGACATGGGTGTTGGAGAACCTGATTGGCCTGCCGATCCGATTGTTGTTCAAACGCTTTCACAAGAAGCAGGAAAGCTGGAAAATCGGTGGTATGCAGATAACGGTATTCCTGAATTTCAAGAAGCGGCTGCAAATTATCTCAATCAAGTTTATAACATTAAGAATATAAATTCAACCCAGCAAATAATCCACGGAATCGGTTCAAAACCTATTCTTGCGATGCTGCCGATTTGCTTAATTAATCCAGGAGACATACTTCTCACCACCATTCCCGGATATCCGGTCGCTGCAACATATACAAAATATTTAGGAGGAGAAATATTTAATCTTCCGCTGTTGGAATCAAATTCATTTTTGCCGGACTTAACATCAATTCCGCAATCAATTTTAAAAAAAGCAAAAGTACCTATATCTGAATTATCCAAACAATCCAACCGGTGCAACTGCAACGCCAGAATTCTTTAAGCAAGTCGTGAACTTTGCACATCGCAATGGAATTGCAATCATTCACGATGCCGCATACAGCGCTTTAACATACGATGGATACGAACCTCTCAGCTTTTTATCTGTTGATGGGGCGATGGATGTTGGAATTGAAGTCCATTCTTTGTCTAAAGCATTCAATATGACGGGCTGGAGAATAGGTTTTGTTTGCGGTAATCCCAATCTTGTTAAAGCCTACGCAACGGTAAAAGATAATTCAGATTCGGGGCAGTTTAGAGCAATTCAAAAAGCAGCGATTACTGCACTTACAAATATAGACATCACTAAAAAAACTGTTGAGAAATATTCTAGAAAATTTGAATTACTCGTTAAGGCATTATGCGAGGTTGGCTTTAATGCAAAAAAGCCGAAGGGATCTTTTTATTGTTATGTAAAAGCACCAAAGGGAACTGAGAATGGAGAGGAATTTAATACAGCTTCAAAATTTTCAGATTTTTTAATTCGAAAATCTTTAATCTCAACGGTACCATGGGATGATGCCGGTAATTACATTCGCTTCTCAGTTACATTCGAATCTGATTCTATCCAAAAGGAAATCGAAGTAATTGAGGAAATGAAGAATAGGATGAAAAGATTAAAACTAAAATTCTAAATAAACTGCCTATGAAAATCATCAGCATTGTTCTCTTCATAGCTGGAATTTTAATGGGATGCAAGAAAGAGGAGACGACCCAAACGATTACGGAACAGGTCATCTCAACTTCTTTTTCATGCTCCGATACTTTAGGATATTACAACAGTTCCTTTTTTACAGGAACTCCATTCTATCTAACATTCCAAATGACAAATAGGACAGGAAAAGATCAGCCCTTTATGTATTCAGGCCCCATGTCCAATATTTATATAAGCCGAAACGACACTATCATTTCCATGCAATATGACGGACCTTTTTTGCCTGAAGCGATCATCCCGGGTGTATTGAAGAAGGATTCTGCTTTAACTAATCACTGGCTTGCACCATTGAGCTTAAAACATCCCATGCCTGCACTAATACCTGGAATTTATAAAGCAGATGTATATATTAATGTCCACTTTGACGATGTGGCGATCCAAAATCCGCAGTGCATTCAAATAAATATTATCGATACAATCGAAGTTAGAGTCATGAAGCCCAATATTTATTTATATCCTAAAATAAATAGTAACCTCTCTATCGCTTTGGAATTTCCCTTAGGAGGCTCTGTAATTCAATCAGCGCCATTATATTCCAATGGCTGGAATGTCAGCGTTGATACTTCTGGAAAAATCGATAATTTGTATGACTACCTTTTTTATGAAAGTGAAAATCCGGATGTATTCCAACACAAGGAGAGTTGGATAGTCAAAAGAGATACGCTTTCATCATTTTTTTCGAATAATCTCCTTCAAATAGGTTTTAGTGAGCGCGAGAAAAACGATTTCATCGAGTATTGGATTCCCCGGCTAACAGATTATCCATACTATATTATTTATCCACAGTTTGCAAATGACATCAATAAAGTGATTCGTTTGAAATTTTCCAAATCGCCAGACAATATACTTCGCCTATTTTATCTCATCAAGGGAATAAAGAATGCAAATCAAACAATTCTTGTTCCAATAATTCCACCGTTCAAACGAACAGGTTTTGTTGTTACAGAATGGGGAGTAATTCTCAAGTAGGTAAAGAAATATTTATAATAATTTTACTATATAAGAAAAATATTTTTGCTCTTCTTATTTCATCGCGCCGGTTTTCCCTTCGTACTTTGACGGGCATTTGGTCAGAACTTCTGTTGCGTGAAATTGATCGTTCATATATTTTCCTTTGACGACTACACTTGTTGCAAGATCAAAATTATTTGGCTTGGCACCATCTAAGACAACCTTGAGGATTTCGCCGCTGTCGTCTTTCAAGTAAAAAGTGTATTGAATTTTGTCGGCATCAAAATAACTCTCGCGGTCTTTCACCCACTCGCCCTTCACCTGTATTTTTTTCTGTGTTTTCTTTGCAAGGGCAAAGTCGCCGTATTCGACATTTGAATCGAAGAAATTTACTGCTCCCAGGTACTATACCAAAAGAAATAATCAAACCGCTAATTACGACTTTTAGATTCATCTCGTTAATCTTTCTTCAATTTCCTTTCGATCCGTTCAATTTTTTTATCTATCCTTGCCAGATACCAGACGATTCCAAACCAGATTATCAGGGTTACTGTAAGTACAATGTACATTTGGTTTTGATTCAGAAACTCGTACATATATTCCTCAATTCTCTTTTTTTGAAATTTGATATTCTATCCGTGCACTGCGAATACGTAAATTCAGAAGCCACACAAAAAAAAGACTGAATCCGATTATTCCAACAAAGAAAATAAAACGCATATTAGACGGCATACGAAGCTGTGCTATAGGTGCAGAACCTGCAGCATCACCTTTTGCACCGGGATGCAATCCGCTTGCAATACGCGGCATTATAAAAATAAAAAATGGTGCGGTTAAACCCGCAAGAATGGAATAAACTGCCGAGAGCCGCGCACGAATTTCATCTGATCCGATTGCTGAACGAAGCGCAAAATATGCTCCATATATTAAAAGAAGAATAAAAATGGAAGTCTCGCGCGGATCCCAATTCCAAAATGAACCCCAATTAAACTTAGCCCATATCGATCCTGTAACAGTTGCAAGTACGCAGAACATCATTCCAAGTCCTGCTGATGAAACAGATTTGATATCGTAATCAAGATCTTTCGTCCGCAAATATTTATATCCATAATATAAGGCAAATAAAAATCCAAGCACCGATATCCAGGCAATCGGTACGTGAAAGAAAATATTTCGTGCTTTATCTTCGAGCCCAGGAATAATCGGAAATTCTAGCCAGCTTTGCGGCTGCTGTACTATCGGTATCGCAATACCAGCAATAATCACAAACGTGATGATTACAATTGATGAGTATTTTACAAACCTCATGCCTATTCCTTCCATACATAATCGAATAAGAGATACGAACCGGCAACAATAATCATCAAATATGAAATAAAAATCTGGAACTCGCCCAACGCTTCTATGAACATCTCGCCGTCTAAAGAACGGGCGGTTGATTTCATCACTGTCATTAGCAATGGAATCAGAATTGGAAACGACAGCACAGGATACAAAGTTCCTTTAGTATTCGCTTTGGCAATAATAGCGGCAATTATAGTCGCGGCAGCGGCGAATCCAAGACTTCCAAGAAAAATCGTCAAAACAAAGATTGCTAATGACTTTATAATGAACGCCGGGAATACTATTAAGTATAGAATAGTTACTACCGATGACAGTGCAAGTGTCAAACCGCAGTTGAATATCAGCTTTCCAAAATAAACTACGGTAGGTGAAGCAACAAGCTGAAGTGCCATCGTTGTTCCGCGTTCCTCTTCGCTGACAAATATTCGGGAGAGTCCGGACATTGCAGTAAAAAAAATTACAACCCAGAACATTCCGGAATAAACTTCCGAGCTAACTTCATTTTCTTGAAGAGCAAACATAATTGTTGCAACCGATGTAACTACAAACATTAGAAGCGCATTTAATGCATAGCGCATTCTCAGTTCCGACCGAACGTCTTTAGAGACAACTGCTAATATGCTTTTAATGAAATTCAAATTTCTTCCAAGGTTTTTTTGAATTGACTATTTTTGAATCGCACCTAATTGGATTTGTTGTGTGCACCAATTTGCCTCTTCTTTGTTATTAGCTGCTATAATTAAAATATTCGATTTCTTTTGTTCCAGTACCGATTTGTTTTATTAATTCGATTCCTTCAGCATCTAAGTTGCTGATTGGCTCATCAAGAATCAGTACTTCCGGATTATGCAAAAGAGCAAATGCATATTTCAGACGCTGCTTCATTCCCGAAGAAAATGTGCCGATTATATCATCCCGGCGATTCCATAATCCGACAAGTGTGAGCAGTTCTTCAATTCGTTTTCCGTTCTGCCGAGTTGTTGTACGAATGCGTGAAAGTAATTGAAGATTTTCCTTTGCAGTGAATTCGTCATATAAATTTAAATATGGTGAAACAAATCCGATATGATTTTTGAAATCCTCAATTCCAATTTGTTTCCGATCCTTAGAATAAGCAATAGAACCATTTGTCAAACTTAATAAACCTGCAAGAATTTTTAAAAGTGTTGATTTCCCTGAACCGTTTTTTCCTGTTATCGACAGCGATTCAGGCGAGGATAAAGAAAACGAAATATCTTCAAAGATTGATCTTCGATTGAAATCTTTCGATATTCCGTTCGCTGTAATGGAAATTAAACTCATCGAATAACTGCTACCTTCCATTTGTAATTGCTGTTAATGGTTTTTGCGAGAATGAAATAAATTCCGGAAGAGAGCTTTGATTTTATTGCCGATGCCGGTACTTTAATGGCTCGTGTACTTGCATTTTCATCATTATAAACTGGCAATTGTCCGGAAAATGCTAACTTAAATACTGAATTGTATATATATACATCCGCCCATTGCGCGTTATCCTTATTAATTGGAAGTAATAAATTCTGATCTTTTGCAAGAATGAAAGGATTTGGTGCGGCGGTCAATTGCAAGCGAGGAATCTGTGTTGAATCAATAGAAATTAATATCCAAAAAGATGGATTATCAACAGAAATTTTAATTGGCGATCCATAGGAAAGTGTAACATCAATATTCTGCAGTGTCGTATTTTTGTTTATTGCATCATTTGTATCGATATTTGCAATAATTGCAGTAATTGTATCGTTAGAGGCATCAAATTCGTACATTGATGATGAAAGCGGCTCTACACCACCGCTTACTGTTGAAGTTGCATTGTAAAATGCCGTTTGCTGGAGCGGCTGGAATCGCGGATAATGATTTCCTTCAGGATAATAATGTATCGTGTCAGCGCGATCGGCGGTAAAATAATTCCACTTTGTGAACTTCTCAAACGTTTCTGGCAAATTAGAGCCGTGGTTCATAAATGCGGCATTGGCACTTTCAAGAAATGGTTGCGTGCGCATACTCGTCCATATTTCCCTCATAATATCAACACCGTATATTTTTGCTATGCAATGCGCAAAGAAGCAGCGCTCGTACCCGTTTGTGAAATCAGAGTTGAAAGATAATCCTTGCCAAAATCCTTCATCACGATTCGCATCACCAAAATAATCTTTGCAATATTGATAATAGTCATTCACATCAGTATAGACAACATCCTCCATCCATACAGAAGTGAGTTCATGCGCAAAAATATCATCTTCCCAATAGCCATAGGATCCGATTTGAATAACATGGTGAAATTCATGCGCTGCCGTTACTTCTAATGCATTAATACCATGTGTATAAAACAAAGTCCCTTGAAAATCATTATCGACACTGACGTAACTACGATATCTTGGCGGAATACCAGTTCCGTTTAACTGCGGCTCGACCGGCGTAGTTCCTCCATAATTACCATTGCCAAGATCCTCAACATAGACATCATATAGTGAATCGCTATCAAGCGGAGGCGCTGCATATTTTAATGACTCTATTTCAACATCCCAGACATGATTAAATATTTGAGCAACAAAATTAATATAAGCTTTTGCTGTACCGGGAATCCGCTGATTATTATTATCCAGTAATGCCGGTTCATTGCTTCCAGTAGTATCATAGAAAATATGAAAATGACCTGCAATTGTATCCGTTTGCAGCACATCGGCTTTCATAAGCTCGGATAATTCGTCACGCTGCGCTTGTGTAAATTCTTTCCAGCGATTAATCACCTGTGCCTGAATTCCAAATCCGCATTTTATACTGTAGAATGATTCGTTAGATGCTGCTGGTTGAAGAGACGGGTGTTTGATTGAACGCATGGAAGTAATAAGTTGTTCAGTTGTGAGCCGCTTTGAAGTCTTTCCATCCTTTGCAACAGCCCAAGCTGATATTATTGAAAAGAGTAAGACAATTAGCGATAAATATTTTAACACGCGGACAACCATATTTGTATAAATATTTTTTTAATTGATATCAAACAATTAATAGTGTAGTCTGCCTCATTATAAAAATCGGCTGCTGCATATTTCCATAAAATATTTTATCACTTGTTCACTTCCGATCGAAAAGGGAATCGTTTGCCATTGATAATTTTTAAAACACCTTTTTTCCTAAATGTCATAATTAAATCTTTAATACCATCAGCATCAACATCGGCAACGGCGTAATGGCTCAAATCTTGTTGAGTTGTCAATGTTTGACCAGCGCTGAAATTACAGTCGCCGCGATTTTTAAACCACATAACACGTCCAAGCTTCTGTGAGCCAATAACAATATCTGGAAAACCATCGCCATCTACATCAACAATTTGCAGGTTGGAGCGTTCTTCAATCGGCAAACCGCTTGTAATAATCTTAGGGTCGAAAAAAAGGCCGTTCCCATTCCCCCTTGCAGCCATCAGGTAGTCAATAGGGTCTCCTACCTGCATCAGAAAATCAAGAACACCATTATTATCGAAATCGGCCAGCCAAATAAAAACTTGCTTAACATTGGGAAGCGCAAATTCCCGCGAGACAATACGATGTTTCATTGAATATACGGAATCACCATACGCCACTCCAAGTTCAACAATCGATGTATCGCCAGTACGGTACACATAGATGATACCGGGGAAACCGTCATGATTCAAATCTGCAATCGTTGCTCCCAATAAATAATCCGGCGGAGATAAGTGAAAAGTACGTTCGATAAATGTTGTTGAGCCAAGTTGTTCATAAAAACTTAAAGAATTTCCATCCTGTAAAGTGGTATTCAATGTAACAAATTCTGATTGACGGCTTTTACTTATAGAAGCAGAGATGGGTTGTACATCTCCTTCGCATCCTATGAAAGCATTGGAGACCGAATTATTTGCAGTATCAAGTGTGAAGTATGAAATTTGGTGCGTTTGCGGAAATGTAAGCACAAATTTTAACGTCGTATCCGTTGATGAATGAAACGCGAGATGGCTTGGCTCACCGGTTAATGAATACGAAATCGGTCCAAAAGGAGCAATTCCTTTTTGACCCCAATAGAGTGATATAGATTGACTTTTTGTATTGAGCAATGCAATGTCCACTGCTCCATCTCGGTTAAAATCATTCGCAATTATTTCAGTTGGAGAAACGCCTGTTGCAAGCTGAATCGAATCTGCCATTGAACTTGTTTTTATGGCATTCTTGTAGATAATAAACTGGTTAAGGCTTTTATCAAAGACAATACAATTTCCCTGAGACGTAACAACAACATTTTGCGGGTCTTCACCAGAAGCGTACTCAATACGATCGGTAAATGCGTCCACATCGTTGTTAAAAATAACTTGGAGAGATGCTGGATTAGTTGACATAACAACGTCATTTAAACCGTCATTATTCACATCGACAAAATGAAAGTCTGTTATATGTTCTTTAAAAGGAAGGTGATTTTTTAATTGGAAATCTCCAAAGTTATTGCCTTCCCAGAGTTGAAACTCTGATGGATTAGTCATCTTCAACATTAAATCAATTACATGATCACGAATCATTGAAACCGCAGTAAGAGATTCTACTTCGCCTTGCACAGGAAATGTACTCTGATCTATAAATCTTCCCTTTCCTGCTCCATAAAGTACATGGATTTCATTCCTTACCCAATCCCACAAGACGATATCTATTAGATTATCATTGTTTATTTGAGCAAAGTCAGCGGCACCTACTGCATTATCTTGTGCTATAACTTTTCCCATTTTAAATTTGCCCTTCCCATTTCCGATGAAAGGAAGAATTCCGGGGATTTTGTGCGCATATACAAGGACATCGAGATTCCTATCATTATTGTAATCACCTATCATCACTTGTTCTGGTTCAAAAGGAATTTTAATCGTGCTCGTCGCTTGAAGAGAATCTGACTGCAAATTTAAAACAAACGAAATCAAATTATCATGTTTATTCACAAGCATAAAATCCGGCAAACCATCTCCATTAAAATCCGCAACATACAGATTATCAAATTCAATCTTCGTGTGTTTCAAATTGTATGAAATTGAAGACAATGCCGAGTCAAACGTAGCTAAAAGAATTTCACCTCTATGTCCAGACCAGGCTGCAAGTGTCGTAACTCCATTCTGATTTGATGAAACCAGCGTAGTCTTTTCAAATTTCAAAGGAAGCGAAAAAATACGTAATTCCCCAAAAGCAGTTTCATGAGTTTGCGCTGAAACTGTACGAATAGCAAACCATAAAATAATTGACGTAGAACTGAGCAGGTGTGCAATGCGATAGTGCCTTGAAGGGGCGCTGTGGCCGGATTTTTTATTTTCCCCCAGAATGATAATTAACCTTTCTGATGATGCAATAATCGCAACTTCCTGCGTTGGCCGGCTTCCCTGTAACGTCTTTTTTCAATACTATTCATCGGCTTTACAGGATTTGCCGGTACGGGCTGACCACTATCATTGATTGCAACGAACATCAAATACGCACTATTTGCATGCTGCTGTTCGCCCGTAAGAAGATTTTCTTTTGTAACACGCACTCCAACTTCGAGTGATGTTCGGAAAACCCGGTTCACTGATGCTTGCAAAATCACAACTTCGCCCTGTTTGACCGGATGATGAAAATGCAGTTCATCTAACGAGGCAGTGACACAAACCCTATTGGTATGTCGAGATGCGGCAATTGCAGCGGCAATATCAATCCAATGCATTAATCGCCCTCCAAGAAGATTTCCAAGTCGGTTCGTATCATTTGGAATAACTAACTCGGTTGTCTCCACTTGTGAAGCTGAGACCGGCTTAGCCTTCAGTCGCTGCATATTAATTTCTCGATTGAGGCGCCTGTTTGCTTGTGTCTTTTATTGGCTCTAGCGCTTTTTGTTTATTTGTTTTTTCGTCGAGGAGTCCTGCTTCTATGTCAGAATTCAATTTTTCTGCATTCGATTTTAAAGTGCTTGAAGGATATTTTTCGAGGAATTTACTCACTGCTTCTTTCGCATCAGCGTACTTCTTTCGGTTTATTAATGCTTCGGCTTTCTTCAGCAATGCCGGCTCAGCATATTGTGTGTCATGATATTTATCCAGCACAAGATCAAAATAATAAGCTGCAGCTTTGTAATACTCCATGTGCATATATGTAATGCCATTCTCGTAATCTTTCCGCGCCAGCTTTGTATTTAGTTCATTAATTCTTTGTTCAGCTAAAGATACCAGCGTGTCGTTAGGATGATATTCCAGAAATGCCTGATATTCATCAATCGCTTTCCTTGTATAGTCTTGATCTAAAATGGATTTCGGCGATAACTTATAGAAACACGTAGCGCGTCTAAAACGGGCGCGGGATATAAAGATGCTGGAAGACATTGTGCGAATTAAAATATCGTATTCAAATGCAGCAAGAATATATTCCTCTCGGAGATATCGGCATTCGCCCATGTAAAACTGAGCGGAATCGGCAACTTTGCTGCCTTGGAATTGCAACGACACGACTTTGAATTCTTCGATCGCCGCTAAATAATCTTCATCCTTAAATGCTTTCATGCCCAGATTATACCGCTCCTCAGCACTAAGCTGTTTCGTTGCTTCCTCCGAACCGCACCCGATAATTAATGTTAAAAACACAATAAATAAAAAATGAAAGAATGTGCTATTGAGATTTTTTTTCAGCAGATGGTTTAACAAAGTAACCTCGCTCTGTGTGTGTAATAGAAACTGTTGATAACATTTGAATCCGGTTCATCAACTCCTGTGATTCATCCTTATTCAAATCGGCGCTTGGCTGATATCCCGGATGAAATGGAATCAATTCTATAGACGATATATTTTTTTTTGCGTTCCACTTTTCAAATTTCAAGAGTGCTGCAAATGATCGCTGTGTCCAGAACCGCTGCGGTTGATTGAATACTGCATTTCCGAGAGAATGAAATATCCAGCAGCCGCAATAAATCTCGATGCCATTCGGCACATGCGGATGATGCCCGAAAACAACATCAGCGCCAAACTCTGCAAGAAGTTTCATTTCTCGTTCTGCAGATTCTCCAGGAGTATCTTTGTACTCCCCGCCGCCGTGATAACTCGCAATCACAAAATCCGATTGTTGTTTTAGATTTTTAATTTCATTGTACGCTCTTATGGAATCAAAAACGGAAATCAATCCTTTCCATTTTCCTTGAATGTTGACGGTTTGTGTGTAAGCCAAGATACCAAATTTTATTCCATTACGTTCAATAATGACCGGCGAAAATTCCTTCCCGGTATCCATCACCGTTCCCGTGAACCGAACACTTTCCTGATTCAAAAACTTGATTGTTTCACGAATTCCTTTCATTCCATAATCAAATGCATGATTGTTTGCCGTTGAAACAACCGTTATACCGGCACGCCGCAAAGTTGCCGCAGCACCAGGAGGCGCACAAAAAATTACATTTGACTTCGGACTTTGAGTCTCGCCGTTCTGATCCGTAACCGGGCATTCGAGATTTGCAAATACAATTTCAGCGCGGGCAAGCACACTGTCAAACTTCTCAAACGGAAAATCCGTATTACCTTTTAGAATTTCCTGCCCAACAGTACGTCCAAGATTAATATCACCTAACGCAAGAAGCGATACACTCAGCACTGAATCGGAATTCCGCGCGAACGCTTTCGATGTCGGTTGAACAAGCAATGCAATTACGATAAACAGCGTATATTTGTTTCTCAACTTCTCACCGTAAAGAATAAATATACAATTGCTATCGCGCCGCCAATTACAATGAAGGGCGTCAACATCCGTTGAAGAATTCCACTTTCTTCATCTTTCTTAACTAATGGCAACAATCCTTCCGCAAAAATCTGAGCCGTATCTTTTGTTTCCTTACAAAATGTGCCGAGGATATGTGCTTCGCGTTCAGTGCCTTTTATCATTCTCGCTTCCAGAGTGGTTCGGATAATTCGCTCGGATAACTTTGCATTTAACTCCCGCACTTTTATTTCAGAGTTGAGAATAAATACGTTGAGTATTTGATTTACCGATACAGTATCCATGACTATTGATGTAAAATTTCGCTTCTGAAATGCCTCTATGAAAGCGTTCTCCGCCAATGTCCGCTGCCCTTCACCTTCAACAAAAACTGCAACACGACCTTTAACGTCGAACTTTGCCGAATCGACAACTTCATTGGCAATATTTTGCAACTGTAACCGAATAATGGATGTGCTGCTAGCTCCAACGGAATCATTTGCACAAGACATTACATCTGATCCCGCAAGAAGAATCATCAGTACAACATACCAAAATGATCGAGTGCAAAATATCAAGCGAATGCCTTTAGCGAATACCGCCCATTGCAATCTGCTCAAGCCGGGCGATGCGTTCTTCAGTCGGCGGATGCGTAGAAAACAATTTAGTTATCCCGCTGCCGGATAATGGATTGACTATAAACATATGCGCAGTTGCAGTGCCTGCATTTTCCATCGGAATTTGTTCGGCGCCTTTCTCTAATTTGCGCAGCGCGTTGGCAAGACTCAACGGCCGTTGACAAATTTGCGCGCCTCCTTCATCGGCGGCAAATTCCCGTGAACGCGATACGGCAAATTGAATAAGCATTGCCGCAATAGGCGCAAGAATAATAAGAAAAATCTGGCCGACGGGATTCGAGTTTTCCCGATCCCTGCTTCCGCCTCCGAAGATGGAAGCATACATTGCCATCCTTGCTACAAATGTAATCGTTCCAGCCATCGCTGCCACAAGTGTCGCAATTAGAATATCCCGATGCTTAACATGCGCTAACTCATGCGAAATCACGCCTTCCAATTCATCATCCGAAAGTATGCGTAGAATTCCTTCGGTTGCCGCTACTGCAGCGTGCTCAGGATTGCGTCCGGTTGCAAATGCATTTGGTGAATCGCCGGGAATAATATAAACCTTCGGCATTGGCAATTGTGCCTGTGCAGCAAGACGGCGCACAATACCGGTTAAGCGCGGAGCTTCAGCTTCTGTTACTTCTCTTGCGCCGTAAGTCATAAGTACGATTTTACTTGAGAACCAATACATTCCAAAATTCATCAGCAATGAAAACATAAACGCCATTACCAAACCTTGCTCGCCGCCAAGCCAATCTCCAATAAACAGCAGCAAGCCGATCATTAATGCCATTAGTAAAACCGTTTTCAGTGAATTTGTCATTTTCAATATCCTTTCAAAACATTTTCAAAGTGAACCAATAGAAAGTTACGAAAAAGTGTGCGGAGTTTCAATATAAGAGCAATTTGATATGTTTTCAAAATTCAAGTCGGGAAGTAGATTTTATTCCTGCCTGATCGCAGTAATTGTCTTATCTTGTTCCCAAGTTCTGTTTGAAAACGCATTGTATGACAAATATAATGAAGCGAAGCTTCGGAGAAAAGCTGTGGTTGTCCAAAAATTAATCTTGTCACATTGAACTTGTTTCAGGTCTGCAAAATTGGTAAAGAAATAAATATAGATTCCAAATTAAATTCGGAATGACGCTATCTTTTGGAACTTTTAAACAGCCATAGCAAGAAGTTAATACTTGCGCAAAAATAGCTGCAAGTTGCTTGTTAAAATACGACAGATGAGTGAAAAATAAATCTTTAGATTATATTATTTTGTAATCATTTTTTTTAATTCCTACCTCGTTTTCAAACCCTGTTTAAGAATAATTACTATGAAGAAACCTATTTTATAACGTTCTTATTTTTATCATCACTCTATCTTTTTGTAAAGCACAAAGCAATTTTAGTAAAACAATGACTATTAGTATGAACAATCATCCATATTATGTACATGATTTTATCTCTGAAACATTGAACGACAAGTTCCTTTATCCGAGCAAATAGTTCCACTCTCCCAATTATTAGTTCAATAATCTATATTATAAATTGCAATAACGTTATAAGTCAATTCTAAAAAATTAGGTGTGATGAAGTGTATAAAGGTTTTCTGAAGATGGAAACGAAAAAATATTTATTTTCTTTTTAGCAGGCGGCGAAGTGTTTCAAGAACTAATTCCGGGCGCTCATCAAGGAAGTGGCGTGAGAAACGTCTTGCGCGCTGCACTTCGTTAGAATCAAGTTCGGCATAAATCAGGCATTCTTCCTGTAACTTCGCCGTAGAAATCAACTCTCCACCGGGCGATGTGACGTTAGAACCGCCCCAGAAGTTCACACCGTCTTCAAATCCCACTCTGTTGCTGAAAAGTACATAAATGTTGAGCAGCCGTGCAAATGTGCGATGGTGTTCGTAATTCACTACTTGATTATCAAATTGTGTTCCTTCACCCGAAAGCCGTGTGGGGCTTGCAGTTAAGCAGAGAATGGCTTCCGCTCCATCAAGTGCCAGCAAGTACGGCAGCGATACATGCCAAAGGTCTTCACAGATAAGCATTCCCATGCGGCCAATTTTTGAATCGAACGCTGCAACACTTTTTCCGATGCCGAAGTATCTGCCTTCTTCAAACATTCCATAAGTCGGCGGATATATCTTGCGATGAATGTGTTTGATTTCACCATCTTCCAAAAACATAGCGCTGTTATAAATGCCGTAATGCGCACCGCTTTCGACAAATCCGACAGCAATGGATATTTTATGACTTTTTTCAAGCAATGAAGCAATAAATTTATTTTGAAAAGGATTAATTGCAACGTCCCATGCTAAATCCCGCAGTGTATAACCAGTAAGACTTAGTTCCGGGAAAAGAACAAGTTTCGCTCCATCCGCAATGGCGCGGTCAATAAATTCGAGATGGTGTTTGAGGTTCTGTTCAAACGCTCCGACACGGCAGTCAATTTGCGCTATGGCAGTTTTACACTTCATTGTTATAAAATATAAAAAAGATAGAATTCCGAAAATCTACTGTACATGCACATCATTAGGCAGTTCATTTGCATCGTCAGATTTCCCGGGAAAGTATTTTGAAAGTTCCTTGCCAACAGATTTGACTCCGTGAATAATGCCGATCCGGAAATTTTTCTGCGAGAAATGGCCGGACATTTCGTTCGCTATTTTATTCCACGTGCCATCTTCCACCTTAGTATGGATTCCATCATCAGCAAGAATAAAGAATTTTTTATCTTCCAGCAATAGAAAGATCAGGATTCCAGTGCGATGCTTTGTCTTTGTCATTCCCAGCAAATGAAATTCCTGCCGTGCCATTTCCTCGATGGTTAATTTCCTCTCCCGCCACTTCCGTTTCTGGCGAATGCTTACTCGAATTTCTCCTGCAGTCGTTTTTTCAGCTTCACCTATCGCTGAGGCAATTGAGGCAAGGTCTTCTTTTGTGAACATTTTTTTTACAAGGTTTTTCATGCGGTGCTTCTCCGCTACGATAAGTCTATCATCTTAATATCTCTAATGTACTTCACTGTTTTGTCTTCTTTTAAATTCCGAAGTTTTTCCAGTTTCAACTGCATTCGTTCCACATTATCTTTAATCAGTTTCAGATACTTCAAAGCTTTTTCAGGAAGCGTTTTTTTCTCAAGCTCACTTACAATTTTGTCCATATCTTCAAGCGGCTCACTGATTTTATTGGAGATTTCTACAACGACTTCCTGCATTATTTCTAATCGCTTCCGTTTTATTTCCAACTTATCTTGTTCATGTTTCAGATGCCCCTTTTCTACAACTCTGAGAAGTGTTTGCGGAAAAACGTGTGTAAAAACGTCTTCATTAAATAAACAGTCCTTCACGCCCATCCGCATAACCTCAACTGCAAGATTCACATCTTTGCTTGTCGTCAGAAAAACAATTGGAATGTCGTATTTCAAGTCCTTCAATTTGTGCGTAAATTCAATACCGCTCATTCCTTTAAGAACATCTTCTGTTACAATGATATCTACAGTATTTTTCTGCTCAAGAAATGTTATTGCATTTTCAGCACTTTGCTGCCATATAATTTCAAATCGTGCATCATCAAATTTTGAAAGACTCATATTTAGAGATTGAATATCTAATTCAGTCTCATTCACATAGAGCACTTTTATAATTTCGTTACTCAAAGATCACTCGCTTTTTCTCATTACCAACTGCCGGAAGCGCCGCCGCCGCCGGACATGCCTCCGCCGCCGCCAAATCCACCCACACCAAACCCGCCGCTGGACATGCCACCGCCGCCGCCAAATCCACCCACACCAAACCCGCCGCCATAACCCCAACCGGAATAATAGCTGTGACCGCCTGAACCGATAATCGAACGTCGTCGTGAAGTCATCATAGGCATAAGAACAAAGAATATGAAGACGATTATTATAGACACAAGTCCCGCTGAAACTTCAGGCGCTCTATTGCCTTTATTAGCTACATGGTACTCACCGGCTGTTGCGCGCATAATTGCATCAACACCGGTTACAATGCCTCCGAAATAGTTATCGGCTTTGAAGTACGGAGTAATTTCCTGACGAATGATTTGCGATGTGACAGCATCTGTCAGCGTACCTTCCAATCCGTATCCGACTTCTATTCTCATTGCATGATCCTGTTTGGCAATCACAAGTAGTACGCCATTATCTTTTTTCGATTGGCCAATTTTGTTTTCCGAAAAAGTTTTATTGGCAAATTCTTCTATGCTTTCTCCGTCAAGGGAATTAATAATGAGAACAACGACCTGAGTGGAAGTGGTGTCTTCAAAGCTCTTAAGTAAATGATCCAGCTGCTGCCATTCCTGAAAACTCAATGTGTTTGTGAAATCCGAAACACGCTGTTCAAGTTTCGGGATTTTCGCTTCTGCTGCAGCGTGTGTACTGCAAATTACAATAATAAGTATAAAAACAATCCAGCAAAAATTTTTCATAGGGACACTCAGAATTTTACTTGCGGCGCCTTTTCAGACCCTGCAATTGATTTAAAATATTGTGCTTCATGGAATCCGCCAAAGCCGGCTATCATGGATGCAGGAAACCGGCGAATCATGACATTGAATTCCTGCACAGTTTCGTTAAAACGGCGGCGTTCTACAGCGATACGATTTTCAGTGCCTTCCAATTGCGACTGGAGTTCAAGGAAATTTTGATTGGACTTTAGATCCGGATATTTTTCCACAATAACCATCAAACGCGATAATGCCGAACCTAATCCGTCTTGTGCCTGTTGAAAATTCTGAAATGCCTGCGGGTCGCGCAAAACTTCAGGCGTTACTTTCATTTGGCCGACACTGGCACGCGCTTCAGTTACACCGATGAGCACATCTTTTTCCTGCTTTGCATAACCTTTAACAGTTTCGACAAGATTCGGTATCAGATCGTAACGGCGCTGATATTGGTTTTCAACCTGGCTCCATGCATTTTTCACGCCTTCATCTGCACTGACAATTTTGTTGTACACGCCGACACCCCATCCAATTGTCAATACAACAACTAACAGCAAACCGCCAATGATTGATAATGTGATAATTAATCCCTTACTCATATTTGTATTCCTCAATTTATTCCGACTAAATCTTATGCTATTGTACCAAATCTTCGTGCCAAAAACAACAAATGTGAACTATGAACCGGTTACTTTTGCATATCCACCAACTTGTGAGTACTTTAATGTAAATAATAAGGCGGGAATATAATTATGCGGATTTATCTTCGTTCAAAAATTCATAAAGCCACAATAACAACTGCAAATCTTCATTACATCGGATCTATTACAATTGATGAACGATTAATGGAGCTTGCCGATTTGGATGAATATGAAAAAGTTCTTGTTGTTGATAATACCAATGGCCAGCGGCTGGAGACATACGTCATTAAGGGAAAAAAGAACTCGGGAATAATCGGAATAAATGGCGCAGCCGCCCATCTTGTACACCAAGGCGATGAAGTTATTATTATGTCGTTTCAGATTTCTAATCGCCCAAAGAAACCTGTTATTATACTCGTCGATAGCAAAAATCAATTCGTAAAATATCTCAAGGAAAAATCCGAGATGCTAAATGAAGATGAATGTTAAATTGATAGTTTAATGTTTTGAAGAGAGAAAATATAAATAGACAAAAAATATTTTATCAAATTTAAACAGGAACACACTATTCTTTTACATCACTCTGTCAAGAACGACAATCTCTAAAAAATAAACAAGTTACGATTTTCTATTGAATATCGTGGCTCGATTGATTCAGCTGTTCATCACTTTTAGAAACTCTTTGTTTGTTTTAGTGCCTCTCATTTTATCAAGCAATAGTTCCATCGCTTCGTTTGGTTCTAAATCACTCAAGAACTTGCGAAGTATCCAGACGCGATTCAAATCATCAGTTTCGAAAAGCATTTCTTCTTTGCGTGTGCCAGACCGATTCACATTAATCGCAGGGAAAATACGTTTATCACTTAAACCGCGATCAAGAACAATTTCCATATTGCCCGTGCCTTTGAATTCTTCAAAGATCACTTCGTCCATGCGACTGCCGGTTTCCACAAGTGCAGTTGCAATTATTGTAAGACTCCCGCCTTCTTCAATATTTCGCGCAGCTCCAAAGAATCGTTTAGGCCGATGCAATGCGTTGGCATCAACGCCTCCGGAAAGAATTTTTCCACTATGGGGAACAACAGTGTTATGTGCGCGAGCAAGGCGAGTGATACTATCGAGAAGAATGACGACATCTTTTTTCGCTTCAACTAACCGCTTGGCTTTATCTAATACCATATCCGCGACCTGAACATGCCGCTCTGGCGGTTCATCAAACGTGGAACTGACGACTTCTGCGCTGACCGAGCGCTCCATATCCGTAACTTCTTCCGGCCGCTCGTCAATCAGTAGAACAATTAACTTAACTTCCGGATGATTGCGTGTGATGCTGTTTGCCATCTTCTGAAGCAGGATAGTTTTACCGGCTTTTGGAGGGGATACAATCATACCACGCTGGCCTTTTCCCACCGGTGCAAGTAAATCGAGAATACGCATCGCATATTCACCAGGAATAGTTTCCAACTTTATTCTTTGTGCCGGATACATCGGGGTAAGATTTTCAAACAAAACACGTTCGCGAATCAAATCTGGATTATCATCATTTACCGCTTCAACACGAAGCAGTGCAAAGAACCGCTCGCCTTCCTTCGGCGGACGAACTTGGCCATTGACTGTATCGCCAGTACGCAATCCAAATTTCTTAATTTGAGATGGCGATACATAAATATCGTCAGGCGACGGCAGATAATTATAATCGCCTGATCGGAGAAACCCGTATCCGTCCGGCAGCACTTCGAGCACGCCTTTACTAAATCCTAATCCATCTTTTTGCGTCTGAGCTTCTAGGATTTTAAAAATTAGGTCTTGCTTACGAAGATCGCTATAGCCAGTGATATTGAGCTCTTTGGCAATCGTGTTCAACTCGGCAATCTTTTTTGTTTTTAATTCACTGATGTCCATCGGCATGGAAAATATACCTCGAAGTTATTTAGATGATTAGAAAAATAATTTTTTAATTAGCTATAATATTATAAAATGTGAGTATAATATTTTATTTAAAAAAATTAGATCGGAACAAAATTTTTTGAAGTAACCTGGTTGGATAAAAAGGAAACGAAAATTTCTCTACCAACTTGCATTTTTAAAATACTCGATTATTGGTTTATTGTCAAGTATTTTTTCTTGTTTAGGAAAGAGATTGCCTCGCCGACCACGAAGTGAGAGCCTGTTATGAGTATTGGTGCATTG
Source organism: Ignavibacteriota bacterium (assembly GCA_963833465.1). Lineage (GTDB taxonomy): Bacteria > Bacteroidota > Ignavibacteria > UBA10030 > UBA10030 > Fen-1298. The sequence continues at coordinate 352,545 of CAWHXW010000004.1, forward strand.
CCGGTCTGACTAAGCGCCGATGAAATACCATCGGCAACATTACGGAATTCTTTCACGTTAATTCCGGCTTGCCGGACTTCTTGTGCTAACTCAGCGGTATTTCGAGATCTCTCTGTTTGCGCTTTCACGGCAAAAACATTTTTTGTAATATGCCGAAACGCCGAAATAATAGCCGGATAATTTTTATCCTGCATCAGACCGAAAACAATATGAAATTTTCCGAGATGTAAATTCTTAAGCGATGCACACATAGCCCGCATTGCTTCCGGATTATGCGCAACATCAACAAGAACAAGAGGGTTTCTTCGAATAATCGATAATCGTGCTTGAATTCCTGAAAACTGCTGGACATGCGATAATCCTTTTCGAATCGCTTTTTCGTCCACCTTAAAATTTCTTCGCCGCACCGCAATTTTAACTGCATAAATGGCAAGAAGTGCGTTCAGCCCTTGATGCTCACCTGCCAGCGAAACCCTCACATTTCTGATTCCTTTTTCCAACACATAAAAATCTGCTGAAAGCCCATCGAGCGATGATTTACGAATAAGAACTTGATTCGGATGAACTCGAATCAATTGAGATTTCTTTTTTGTGCAAATATTATTTAATACTCGAGCCGCATCCTGCGATTTCACTCCTGTAATGCAAGGGACTCCCTTCTTTATTATTCCTCCTTTTTCAAAGGCAATCTTTTCCAGACTTTCGCCAAGAATTTGCGTGTGTTCCAATCCAATAGTCGTAATGATAGAAATTAACGGTTTAAGAATATTTGTAGCATCCAATCTGCCGCCCAGACCGGTTTCTACGATAGCGATATCCACATTAGATTCGGCAAAGTATTTGAACGCTATTGCAGTCACTGCTTCAAAAAACGTGCATTTGTTTTTTTTTACTTGGGAACAAATTGCTGTAGCAAGCCGCGCAACTGTTTGTGAAGAAATTGCTTCGCCATTGATTCGGATTCGTTCATTAAAATTAACGAGATGCGGTGAAGTGTAAAGTCCAGTTTTATAACCAGCCGCAGTAAAAATAGCGGCTATCATTGAAGCGGTTGAACCTTTGCCGTTTGTACCAGCAACATGGATAGAGGGAAATTGTTTTTCCGGATTATCAAGGGAAACAAGCAATGTTCGAATTCCATGCAATCCAAATTTCATTCCGAACTTTTGGAGACCATAAAGGAATTTGATAGATTCAGCGTACGTCAATGTATTATTTTGCAGAAAAAAGTAATGAGATTTCCTAAAAAATCACAACCACGATTGAAGAATCGAAAACCTTACATCTGCATCGAGTGCTCCAATTAGCGAGCTAATATCTTCGATTCCATTTTCGCGGCAAAATTTTTCTAAGCCATCTACAATTTTTATGGAAATTGCCGGATCAATAAAATTCATTGTACCAATTTGCACAGCAGCCGCCCCGACGAGCAAGAATTCTATTACATCTTCTGTACCTGGCAATTCCGCCGATACCAAAAATCGGAATTTTCACTGCCTTGGCGACTTCATAAACCTTCGCAAGTGCAACAGGTTTAATAGCCGGTCCGGATAAGCCGCCTGTTACTGTAGAAAGTTTCGGTTTGCGTGTCTTTATATCCACTGCCATTCCGACAAGCGTATTAATAACAGAAACTGCATCTGCGCCTGCTGACTCTGCAGCGCGGGCAAATTCCGAAATGTGTGTTACGTTCGGTGTCAGTTTAATGATGAGCGGTTTGTTTGTCAATTTACGAAGACGCGAAGTAATTTTCGCAGTCATTTTACAATCAGTTCCAAAACTCATTCCGCCTTCTTTTACATTCGGACACGAAACATTGATTTCGTATCCGGAAATTCCATCTTCCTCTTCTAACAGACTAAGAACATCGCAGAATTCTTTAAGCGAACCTGCAGCAATGTTCACAATAATTCGTGTGTTGAGTGTGCGTAAGTATGGAAGTTTTTCCTCAATAAATGCATGAACACCGATGTTAGCAAGTCCGATTGAGTTAAGCATACCGCTTGCTGTTTCAACAATGCGTTGAGGCGGATTGCCGGCACGTGGTTTCCAAGAAAGCGATTTTGTAAAAATTCCACCTATCCGATTCATATCGACAAAACCACGAACCTCATCACCATATCCAAAAGTACCGGAAGCAACAAAGACACGGTTCTTGAATTCCACACCGCTAATTGTGAATGATGTTTTTATTCCACTCGCCTTTAATGACGTTGTCATAAAATCACTTCCGTTGAAAGAAATGTTGGTCCATCTTTACAAACAAGCGCGTATTTTGCAGTGCTTTCTGTACGTTCTACTGCACATCCCTGACAAATGCCAAAGCCGCATGCCATTTGTTCTTCCAAAGACATTTCGCAGCAAATGTTCTTGCGTATTGCAAGTTCTGCAAGTGCTTTTAACATTACTGTCGGACCGCAAGCAAATATTTTTAATTTACCAAAATCGTTTTGATCAAGGTATGATTCAAGAAGTTGGACAACATTTCCATGAAATCCTACACTTCCGTCATCCGTTGATATATGGACATTTTGCAGATGATTATTAAAAACCTGCCCCATATTTCTATATCCTATAAATGTCTCAATATGCTTGCATCGTTTTAATATATGATCTGTTAGTAAAGGAAATGGAGCAGCACCAATTCCGCCGGCAACAAGAAGCGCATTGTCATAATCAGCATTTACGTGAAATGGCTGGCCAAGCGGACCAATAACATCTATCAAATCTCCATACTGCCTGCGAGAAAGTAGATTTGTTCCAATTCCGACAACGTGAAAAATCAATTCGACGATGTTTTCCTCGATGCGGGAAATGCTAAACGGCCTTCGCAGAAGGGGCCCTACACCATTTTCAGTTGTGATTACATTGACAAATTGTCCAGGTTGTGCTGAAGCAGCAATTTCTGGCGAAATGAACCGTAGCAGAAAAGTCTTTTTAGCAACTTCATGACAAGACTGTACTTGACATAATTGTTGGATATTACAACTCATCGAAGTTTTTCCTTGTCCATTCTCTATTTTGTCCCACGAAGGATCCGGCATTTATTTTATCGTATCGTTCTTCGATCCGTTTAAATTTCTTTGAAGACTGTCCGGATTAGACCACCTTTGGATTGGCGGATTATTTTTCGCTTTTGTTGTGTCTTTCTCCAATCCTTTTAAATTTTTTTGAATGCTGTCTGGACCAAGCGGCTTTTGGATTTGCAGATTATTTTTTGTTTTCGCTGTATCTTTTTCATATCCCTTTAAATTTTTTAGAACATTTTCTGGACTTAACGACTTTTGGATTTGTAGATTGTTTTTAATCTTTGATGTATCCGCCTTTGCTATGTTGATCTTTATCGTATCAATTTTTGCCGTATCAGATTGTGGGACTTCTGTATATCGTTTCGATGCAGCAAGCGCATACATTGTGCCTTCATAATTTTTTTTAACCCGCTTGTATTGCACTATAGCGCTATCCGTTTGGTTAAGACAATTTTCCATGATCCATCCGATTGCGTATTCACTTTTAGCCGCAAAGATTGATTTGGGAAATGACCAAACAATAGATCGGAGCGTTCCAATTGCTTTTTCGTATTGTTTGGAATCAATTTGTTTTTCGGATTGTAAATAGTATTCAAACGCAGTGTCTGTTTTCGCAGCAGGGTTTGTTTTTCTAAGGAATCTCCGTGCCTCCTCTGCATAAATCGATTCTGGAAAATCATGATCAAGTCGCAAATGGTATTCTTCCGGAACTGGAAATTTTTTTTCTGGATTAGTTCTAGAAAGTTCTGCTAGTATATAAAGAACTCGCGGGCTATATTTGTGATCATAACTCCAAGAGAGAGATTTATTGTACCAAAAGAACGCCGAATCCGGTACTATAATTTCCGAATAAAAAATATCACCTAATTCCTGAGCAGCAATAGACTTGAGTACACGAAGTGAATCCGCACTCGGTAGCACCGGCTTAACTGCAGCCTGCAGAGGATTTCGCTGTGCAGTTTCAGAAACGAAGTTTTTGGTTTTAAGAGAATCAACATCGGAAATTGCAGATGACGATTTAAACTGCCCTCTAATAGATTTTCGCACGTGCATAGAGTCAGCAGTCGAAAGCATTGGCTTGAAAGCAGCTTGCGAAGGATTTCGCTTAGTAGTATCAGAAACGAAATTCCTGGCTTTAATGGAATCTATATTGGAAACAATAGTTAGCGACTTATCATGTGCAGCTTTTTGACGTGCTAAAGAATCGGTGAATAGAATATTAAGCGTGTCATGAGTCATTTTATGCGTTGTATCGCTGAGAACCAACAACAGACTATCAGCCGTATTTAGTCGATGCCGTGCATCAAAATAGCGAGTGAGAGCAGCAAATTTTCGGCGTCCTTCCGGAACAACGCTTGATCCTGATGCAGCATTCACTTCCGTATAATATTTCAGCGCCTTAGTGTAAAGACCAAGCTCCTTTTCGAAGATCAATCCGAGTTTATACGCAGAGCGCACAGCATATTCGGAGTGAGCATACGAAGTGTCAACACGAATATAGTCGATAATTGCATCGTCTAGTTTTCCGCTTGCAGCATAATTGTTAGCGCGTTCAAAAAATATCGCCGGCAAATATTCTTTGTTGCGAAAATCGTCAATCATTGCATTAATCAATGTTAGTTCTTTTCTCTGTTCTCCAATTATACGATAAGCTATCGATGCTTGCAATTTGCTGTAATAGTTTGAATAAATATCGGAAGTGTAATACTCAGTTCGGAGATATACGTCTGCCGCCTTTTTATACTGACCATCCGCAAAATAAATATCTCCAAGACATATTTGTGCTTCACTTTTGGCAGCATCATCGCTTGAGATAGATATTACTTTTTCGTATTCAGCAATTGATGTATCCGTTTGATTCATTCTTCGGTATGCCTTGCCAAGTAATTGGTGCGCTTGAGTTTCTATTTCATTATTATGTTTTGTTTGAGCTGTTAAAACTACAGCATTCCCCAAACGGACGCAGTCATCAATTTTCCCTAATTTCTCTTCTGTGCGTGCGTACCAAAGCTCTGCCTCCAACGCCAGCGAACTATTTGGAAATTGCGCTAATAATTCAGCAAATTTTCGTTCTGCTTTAAGATATTCTGTCTGATAAAAGAAGGATTTTCCGATAAGCAGAAGTGCATTATCCACTAAATTGCTTGAAGAATGAAATGCAAGAATATTGGAACACTTATCAATGACCTGTCCGAACTTTTGTTTTGTCGCATCAGGAATCTGGTTAGATTGCCCGGGAGTAATTTCTTTTCCTCTTGTTAAAATCGCTACCGTTTTAATTTCATCTTCCGCATCATAAAAAAGCCTTCTTGCATTATAGTACCCATTAAAGTACGTAATCATGTTTCGTACTCCTGCGATACTGAATTACCCACAGATGAGAAAACAGAACAGCCGGTGAAGAAGAACGCGATGAAAAGGAAACAGCCGGCAAGGCATAGTCGGACAAAGTGGATGTATTTCTTCATTGCTACCAATATATTAAATGGTGATCTGTGTATCAAGATGCAGAGCGACTTGTATTACGAAATTAAGTAAAAGTTACTTATTATACGATATTAAAATCATTTAACAATTTTACTTATGTCGATCTGCAAAGTAGCAAGAAGAAATAATTTTCCCTCTGTTAATTTAATGTTTTACTGCTTATGAGTGTGAGAAATTCACTGCGTGTTTTTACATCGTTGCGGAATGCGCCGAGCATTGCGCTTGTAGTCGCAATGGAGTTGAGCTTCTCAACGCCGCGCATTATCATACATAAATGCTGTGCTTCCATCACTACAGCCACACCTAACGGTTTTAAATATTGATACAACGTATCGGCAATCTGCTGAGTTAAACGCTCTTGAACTTGCAGACGTCTTGCAAAAACTTCTACAATTCGTGGCATCTTACTTAAACCTACAATGCTGCCATTCGGAATGTATGCGATATGGCATTTACCAAAGAATGGGATTAAGTGATGCTCGCACATTGAGAAAAAATCGATGTCTTTTACAATTACCATCTCACTATATTTTTCCTCAAAAATAGCGCCATTCATCACCTCGCCAATTTCTTGCTTATAACCTTTCGTCAGAAATTCGTACATCTTCGCTACTCGAACCGGAGTTCTAGACAGTCCTTCACGTTTCGGATCCTCGCCGAGTTCGGCAAGAAAATCTTTGATGAGTGTTTCTTTGCGACCGCTGTATTCAGTCGTCATTCTTCACCTCGATATTCTACAATATTATTTTCCGTTTCATGCAAACGGATAGAATAAAGCTTCGCCTCGCTGCTCTTCAGTTCCAACACATGCCAAAATGCGCGTACGATATTCTCCGCAGTCGGTATTATATTCTTTAAAAAATCTACGTCGTAATTTAAATGTTTGTGATCGACCTTTTCAATAATCTCTGTTTTTATAAGGTGTTTGAGTTTTTTGAAATCAATTGTAAATCCGCTCTCTCCTTTCACATCTCCGGTAACAGTCACTTCAAGAATGAAGTTATGTCCATGACCATTCGGATTTGCGCACTTGTCGTACAATTTAAAATTCTGATCATCAGATAATTCCGGATTCCAAAGGCGATGTGATGCACTAAAGATTTCTCTTCGAGTAAGGTACATCTTTGCCATAGATTATCGCACTTTTCTAAAGTATTGCAAGCACTTCATCGATGTGACCATCAACTTTCACCTTATTGAATATCTGCCTTATAATTCCTTTTTCATCAATTACTACGGTTGTGCGCTCAATTCCAAAATATTTTTTTCCGTACATAGATTTTTCTTTCCACACGCCGTATAATTTGATTGCTTCTTTTTTCTCATCGCTGAGCAATGGAAAGTTTAATCCGTATTTCTTTGCAAATTTTATATGCGAATTAACGCTATCCGCGCTCACACCTATGATTACTGCTCTTTTCTTCTTGATTGCTTTAAGGTTGCTTTCGAATGAACATGCTTCCTTTGTGCAGCCGGAAGTATTATCTTTTGGATAGAAGTAAAGAACAATCTTTCTACCTGCAAAATCTTTCAGGTTAAGAAACTTTCCTTCGCCGGACATAAGTTTGAAATCAGGCACCTTTTGACCAATCTTGAGCATAACTTCTCCTAAAGTAAATATAGAATAGCAATAATCTAATTGAAATTCAAAAAAGATTTTTCACTTTAGAGCTTGAGTGATTGCATCATAATCAGGTTCCACACCGGGATTTTCTGAAATCCAAGCATATTTCACGTTGCCGTGAGAATCAACAATAAATATTGCACGTTTCGATGCACTATATCCTTGAAGCCCGGCAAAATCTTCGTGAATGCCGCAGTACAGTTTGCAAACTTCGCGAGTGTAATCGCTTAATAATGGAAATTGCAGATTGTTTTGGACTGCGAATGCTTTATTTACAAAAGGCGAATCAACGCTGATGCCAATTACATGCAAATTAAGATTATTAAGTTTGAACATCGTATCACGTAACGTACAAAATTCCTTTGTGCAGACTCCTGTAAATGCACCGGGATAAAATGCAAGCACAACATCCTTGCCGATAAATTCAGAGAGTGAGCGCGGTTTTTTATCTGTATCAAATAGTGTAAATTCCGGCGCTTTGTTTCCAACTGTGATTGTCATTTTTATATTCTCCATCATTCGTTGTCATTGAGTTCAGATATAAGAACATCAGATTGAATCAGAAGGTTTCATCATCGTATTTGAATACTCTGACCTTTTTTGTATATTTAAACTTAAGATACCAAACTTGGAGAGGTGCGAGAGTGGTTGAATCGACCGGTCTCGAAAACCGGAATAGCCGTAAGGCTATCGAGGGTTCGAATCCCTCCCTCTCCGCTTTTCCATGCATTTATTTGGAAATGATATAATAGATTAGGATATTTAATTAACTGGAGAGATGCAAGAGCGGTTGAATTGGCTACCCTGGAAAGGTAGTGTATCCGTAAGGGTACCGTGGGTTCGAATCCCACTCTCTCCGCAATACTTCTTGATACGAATAAAATAATATGAAACATAAAAAACTAATTGGATTATTGCTTCTTTTTATCGGATTGATGGTAATTTTAGGAATGCTCTTTGCAAACGGCAATCATATTTACTGGTTTATAGTTGACGTAGCTAATGTTGTAATCTGTTGCGGCAGCGGTATATATTTCTTTTTTTGGAAAAAACAAGTCTAACGAACATAAATTCCGAATGGATGAATATTAAATTGCTCCACCGTTTATTTATACTTTTAATTTTCATTTCTATATTTCCAATTGCTATCTTTTCACAGCAAGTTATTTTGTTGAAAATCGATGGTGCAATCAATCCTGCATCAGCATCATTTATTGAGCATGGAATTGAAAATGCTACGGAAAAAAACGCCGAATGCCTTATTATCCAATTGAATACACCTGGTGGATTGCTGCAATCAACTAGAAATATTGTAAGTTCAATACTTGAATCTAAAATTCCAATAATAGTTTATGTCGCTCCAGGCGGCGCACACGCTGGTTCAGCAGGTGTTTTCATCACGATGGCAGCACATATTGCTGCAATGGCACCGGGAACAAATATTGGGGCTGCTCATCCTGTAGATATGCAGGAAAAAATGGATACGGTAATGAGTGAAAAAGTTACGAATGATGCAGCTGCTTTTATCCGCACGATTGCTGAAAAAAGGAAGCGCAACCTGACATGGGCTGAAGAAGCCGTCCGCAAAAGCCAAGCAATTACTGAAACTGAAGCAGTCTCAAAAAACGTCATAGACTTAATAGCAAAGAACATCGATGACTTACTTGCTCAAATTGACGGAAAACAAATTGAAACTGTAAATGGTTTGGTAACTCTGCACACAAAAGGCGCTCGCATCGAACAGATTGAAATGGGATGGGCAGAGAAAATGCTTGATACTCTCAGTGATCCAAACATCGCGTACATTTTATTTTTACTTGGTACTTATGGATTGATGTTCGAATTGTACAATCCGGGTTCTATTTTCCCAGGTATTGTCGGTGTTATTAGTTTAGTACTTGCGTTTTATACTATGCATACATTGCCAATCAACTATGCCGGGTTAGCGCTTATAATTTTCGGCATCGTACTCTTGCTTTTAGAAATAAAAATTGTAAGCCACGGTATGCTTGCAATAGGCGGTGCCGTTTCACTTTTCTTAGGGTCTATTATGCTCATTCGAACATCCAGCGTCCTTGAGTTTGTAGAAATCTCGTGGATTGTCATTATTGTTAGTGTTCTTGTTACAACATTCTTTTTTGTTTTCCTGCTTGGTTTAGGATTGAAAGTACAGCGGAAAAAACCGACGACCGGAATAGAAGGATTAATTGGTGAAATCGGTGAAGCGTTTTCTCCGCTGAACCCGGAAGGAACTATCCGGGTGCACGGCGAATTCTGGCAAGCAGAATCCATAAGTGGAAAGATTTCAAAAGGCGAACACGTTCGTGTTGAAGAAATTCAAAACCTGAAACTCAGAGTTAAACAAGTCAAGTCATCAACATAAGGAGCATTTATGGAACAGACTGGTGTTTTATTATTTGTTCTAATTTTTTTTGCAGTAATTGTCATTGCAAATTCAGTTAAGATCCTTCGCGAGTACGAGCGTGGCGTCGTCTTCCGGCTTGGACGAATGGTCGGCGTACGCGGACCCGGCATTATCTGGCTATGGCCATTCATCGAAAGAATGGTAAAGGTAAGTTTGCGAACAGTGGTTATGGATGTTCCACCTCAGGATATTATAACTCAGGATAACGTTTCTTTGAAGGTGAATGCTGTGGTTTATTTCCGCGTAATACAACCTGAAAAGGCAATTGTCGAAGTTGAAAACTATTTATTCGCAACCTCACAGCTTTCGCAAACTACTTTGCGAAGTGTGTTAGGGCAATCAGAATTAGATGATCTTCTTTCACAACGCGATAAGATCAATCAAAAACTCCAGCAAATTATTGATAGTCATACAGAACCATGGGGTGTAAAAGTTTCCAATGTAGAAGTAAAACAGATTGACTTACCGCAAGAAATGCAGCGTGCGATGGCTAAACAAGCAGAAGCAGAACGTGAACGCCGCTCAAAAGTTATCGCAGCAGAAGGAGAATTCCAAGCGTCACAGCGTTTATCCGATGCGGCTAAAGTTCTAAGCGAACAGCCCAGCGCTCTTACATTGCGTTATCTCCAAACGCTTCGTGAAATTGCCACGGAAAATAATTCCACAACTATTTTCCCCGTTCCTATAGATTTATTAAAGCCGTTTTTAGAAGTAGCAAAGCTTAAGAAATAATGAATGGACAAACTGCTCTATGGATATAATACCGAGGAGCGCATCGTCGCTGTACAACAGCTGAACGATCAGACAATCAGATTATTCAAACGAGTTGAAGGGAAGATTTTACATCAAGATGTAGAATTCTTCCCTTTCTTTTTTCTTTCCGATGAAACACTTATCAAAGACTTTCCTAAAAAGTTTTGGCTTAAGAAGCTTGCAGGAAATAATTTTTATCGCTACATCGCCGCCTTTACACGATGGAGCGAGATGTGGGAGGCAGTACATTTTATTCTGCGTCAATATAATAAAAACCATCTGCCACACATTTCTTCTTATCAAGAATTTAAAGAAATTCTTGTGCGGGCAGACGCTGTACGCCAGTTTCTTCTTCAATCCGGCATTACATTATTCAAAGGAATGAAGTTTGAGGAAATTCTGCGGCTTCATGTGGATGTGCAATTCGTGCCGGCGATCAAAAAAAAACGAAATGGAAGAAATTCAGAGGAACAAATTCTTGTTATCTCGCTCGCTGATAGCGAAGGCAAGGAATATTCATTTAGTACTAATAAGCATAATGAGCAAACGGTTTTAAAGCGATGCATCAAGTGTATCAATGCAATAGATCCTGATATTATAGAAGGTTATGATTTATTTGGAACTATTTTACCGGCACTCAGCCGTGCCTGCGAGCGTTCACAAATTCAGTTTGCGATAGGCAGAGACGGCAGCGACATGCGAACACCGACCGGATATGGTGCTGCTAACCCCGGAGAAAGTGAATGGTTTTCTTTTGATGTTTTCGGCAGACATCTCGTCGACCTGTTAGCATTGGGAGAAGCGGAAGTTGACGCTAAGAAAATTGAACAACCATTCACACTTATTTCATTAGCAAAGCATTTTGGAATTTTAATTGGAACGGAGAATCATATTAATGTACAACGGATATTTGAGGAATGGAATCATCAACCGGATCATATCATTAATATATCTCTGCGTAATGTCCGTATTGCGCGTGATCTTTTCAACCATTTATCGCCGCCGTTATTTTATCTCGCACAAATGTGCCCATTCAACTATCGAATGTTGACACAACTTAGTGCAGTTTCGCGAATCGAATCTTTAATGTTGAGGGAATACGTCCGCCAAAGATATTCAATCCCCAGAGCAAATGATAATTCACGTTCAATGGCAATCCCATCGGAAATATTTAATATCGGCGTTTTTTCTGATGTCATGTTCGTTGAATTAGAAGGAGTCCATTCTTTCATTTTATTTCATCAGAACATTAAGCCAAAGACAGATGAATTAGATGTTTTTCTTTTACTACTTACCCACATTTCTGCAATGCAACGAGAGACTTCCGGTTCGATGGACAGTGAGACGCAACTATCACAAGATTCTGAATACAAATCGAAAGCATTTAAACGTCTTATTGATTCATTTCATCTTTATCTCGGTTCAGCACGCGGATTGTTCAATGATCCTGAACAGGCCGGAGTTGTTCTAACCGAAAGCTTGAAAATTCTGAAAGAAATTAAAACCCAGATTGAACTTTTCAATGCATCAATTATCCAATCTACCGGTGAGGGATTTTTTCTTATTCCTCCTAATAATATTGTCGGTAAGTCAAATCAGAAATATTTTATAGAACGTCTATCAAGCACATTGCCGGAAGAAATGAGGATTGTTTTAACAAATAGTTACAAACAAATGTTCAGCTACAGAAAAAATAATTACGCATTACTGGATCAAAACAACAATGTCCTCATCAAAGGAAACAATCTTATCTCCCGCGGAATAGAACGTTTCCTTAGAGTATTTATTCAACGAATGATAGAGTGTATGATGACAAATGATTTCAAACGGATGCACCATGCATATGCTACAGCGCACACACAGGTTGTTCAGCATAAGTGGACTCCGGCGGATTTCTGTCGTACTGATATTGTACGTATGGATACAGAAACTTACCAAAAGGAAATACTTTCCGGTCAACTAACATCATCGCCGGTAATGGAAGCTGTATTACGTTCAAGTCTCTTTGTCAAAGCGAATTCAAAGATCTCATATTATTTTACCGGTGATGATATAGGCACCGCGCTAATTCATTCTTCTCGTATAATTGATGAATGGGACCCGCTTCAGCCAGATGAAAATACGACTTATTACCTTGCGCGTTTACAGGAAGCTGTTGGCAAATTCAAGGAATTTTTTGATCCGGCATCATTTGAGCGAATTGTCACCTTAGATGAGATGTTTGCTTTTACCGACGAAGGAATCCATACCTTAAATCGAAAAATTGTGCCAGAAACAATAGATACAAAGCTTGAAACCGAGGACTATGGCATCTGGCTGGCAGACAATGAGTAGTCGGATAAAGTAAAAGACCACTTGCTAACACTTGCATTTTAATACACGAAATTGTAATATTTGTTTGTAGTTCACTGCACCGGTTTTGTCTTATCGTTATTTGTTTTAGCTGTCGCGTCGTACCATTATTAATTTGATTCTTTGGATCCGATGCATATAAGCTGAGCAAGATAGATGTAAGATGTTGAGTGCACTTCTTTCAATGAAAGACAAAATTGCGGTGTTATGTTAAATGCATCAAGGGGATGAACCCGTATGGAACATGGTACAGTAAAATGGTTCAATAATACAAAAGGATATGGCTTCATCAAACGGGAAAGTGGTGAAGACGTGTTTGTGCATTACAAGTCGATCAACGGAGACGGCTACAAAACGCTTAATGAGGGCGACAAAGTAGAATTCGAAGTTGAACAAGGCCCCAAAGGATTGCAGGCGGTAAAAGTTTTAAAACCTGCTTAAGAAAGTTTCAAAAATTGCAAAACCCGTTGAGTTTTTCTAGACGGGTTTTTTATTGTACTGAATCAAACCTTTTACGTCCAATATTTAGATTTTGCGACTCACTTTGCGGAAAAAGCTTCCAGCTCGGCTGAAAATTTTTGCAAAGTTTCATAAAACCGTGCTAGCGGGAATCCGACAACATTATAAAAACATCCATTAACTCGTTCTACGAAGACAGCTCCATAGTCATCCTGAATTCCATAAGAACCTGCTTTATCCATTGGAGAACCGCTATCAACATATTCAGCAATCTCTTTCTCTGCCAATTTACGAAAACGAACTTTCGTTTCTTCCACTCCTGACATATACTTTCCAGTTTCGACATCTTTCAATGCAAAGCCAGTAAAAACCGAATGTTCTCGCCCGCTTAATAATCTCAACATCTGTTTGGCGTCATCCTTCGATTTCGGTTTTCCAAGCACATGATGATCGAGGACGACAATTGTGTCCGCTCCGATGACAATTCCTTTTCGCATGCGGGAGGCAACATCTGTTGCTTTTTCCAAAGCAATACGCTGAGCATTTTCTCCCGGACTTTGGTTAGGAGTAATTACTTCCGCTATTTGACTTGGAACAATACGGAACTTGATACCAATCTGCTTTAATAAATTTTTCCTACGCGGCGATTGAGATGCAAGAATTAAATTTTTCATATTGCTGTCTAAAAACAAAAAAAGCGATGCATAACGATCGCTTGATAAAAGATTTTTATTTGATATTAGAAATTCAGCGAAACATCGCTTTAATACTGCCCCAAGTACGTTTTGCAGCCGAACTTGTACTGCTATAGATGATACTTCTACTGCTGCTTGTCAGCGAATAGCCTGCACCTACCGCTTTTACTTTATAATAAAACAATTTATCTACCGTTTTAAATAAATCAGTTTTATCAACAAAATATAAAGTACCTTTTGGCGTATTACCGATATCGCTGAAAGTTCCATTGATATCGGTACTTCTATATATTTCATAATGATCAACACTGTTGTCCTCGTCAAACGTCCAATTAATCAAAACGCCATCACTTTGTACAACAAGTCGAGTAATCTGTGGAGCGGATGTTTGAGCAAACACCAAGCCGTTAGAAATTAATAGAAGAATAATGAAAAGTATATATCTTTGGCCTGCTTTCATGTGACTGCAATGTACTTTTTGGTTATGACTTTCGCAAGTACAGAATAATTAAATTTATTATCAAACCATTTTTTAGGTAAATTGACGCAGGTCACTAAATCCTTTTTTAACTGGTTAAAGAGTTAATTTTAATGCAATTGTTTTAATTTGTACAAAAAATAACATCGGACAACTCTGATACTATCAAACCAGAAAGAATCAGCAATCCTCCAATTAATCCAATCATTCTTATTTGCTCACCAATGATAAAAAAAGCAAAAATTGCAGCGAATGGAGGTTCCATTGAATAGATAATGGCGCTTCGTGTAGGTGTTGTGTATTTCTGATATTTTGCCATCACATATAACGCAATTACAGTCGGCATTATTGCTAAATATGAAAGATTCAACAGAAAGCCAGATGTAAGATTGAGGCGTGCAGTTTCTAAAAAAGGAATAGCTATTGCAGCAAGAATCGCTGTCAAAGCGAACTGTACAAAAGTCAGATGCGCCGGGTCATGGTTTCTACCATAGATTCCGAGATAAACCGTATATATGCTGAACAAAACAGCACATACAAGGGTCAGCGCATCGCCAATATTAAACTCTGATCCTTTAGGAGATGTTAATAGAAACAAGCCGATTGCGACCAGCACAACACCGATAATATTTCCCATCTTTGGCGGCCTGCGCTCGATAATGAGTTGAAAAATTGGAGTGAAAACAACCATAAGTCCATTGATGAATGCAGATTTTGATGCAGTTGTAAATTTCAGTCCGATTGTTTGTAATGTAAAACCGAAAAAGAGCAGCAAACCAAGTACCAGACCATTAGCGATTCCGTCCTTCGAGATTGTCCGCAATCTTTGGAAAAAAAATACGGTATGCAGAAGCGATGCTACAAAAAAACGGATAGCAACATAGACGAAAGGAGAAGCATCAACTAGAATGAATTTAGTCAGAACAAACGTGCTGCCCCAAATAATCGTTAACGAAAGCAGATACGATTCTGCGCGTGTGCGAGATATCAGATGCACTCCATTCACAGATTATTATCCGATTGGCGGGTATGAAGCGAAGAGTTGTCCCCATTGAGATTGTTTTAACCATTTCTTATATACAGGTTTATCAATCAACATCCATCTATAATAATCATGATAGATTTCTGAACCAAGGATGAATAGATGGACGACAGGGGTTCGAAAAAAGAAGCTTTGTACTCGCTTTAAAGGGCCGTACCAAAAAATTGCTGCTGCGACTTTTACAACATTCGTACCGACCGAAAAATTCCAATTCAAATCAGAAATATTATCTCCAACGACCTTTATTTCACGCGGATCACCGCAGCCCAATCCGCATTGATGCGCAAGATTTATATATTTGATAGAAAGTGGATCAAATCCCATCATTTTTGCTGAGACGGAATCGATCGCCACTTGATCGGCGCTGGCAAGTATTACATTTTTTTCTACAGGAATCATTGTGCGTGGTCCTGGTCCATTGCCGGCAGTTGTGCCATCCATGACAGCAAATACACCAGAGTGAATCTCCTTTTGTATCGCCAACAAATCAACAAGTGTTTCATGAATCCACGAATGTGTGTAATGACGGTGTGTATTAAGCAATCCTCCAAATGCGTTTTTCATCGCTCCTGTAGTAGTTGCATGAATATGACATTTTACAGTAGGCAGGTGAAGAATGTTTTTGCCAAAGAAGTAATCCGGAATCCGAATGCCTTCCGGGAATATTTGATCGAGAACTAGCATTGGCGACTTTGGCTTATACTCAATCCACTTCATATCACTATCTTTAAAATTAAGAAGAACCGGAATTTTATATTTTTTAACCAGCGGCTTGTATTTATTCAGGTCTTCACCTTTGAAAGTATCCGTTACTACTGTTTTATTCTGCACGCACACTATATCGTTAAAACCGTTATTTTTCAAACTAAGAATGGATCCTTCCAGTTGCCATGGTGTTGTATTTGCGCCGGGGAAAGGGAAATGCCATGAGAGGTTGTCTTTCAGAATTGTTGGTACACCAAGTTTCAACGTGTTCTTTATTTCAGCAAGTTCGACTGCGCGCTGAATATCTTCCAGAACTGTTTGCGGGGTGGTTTTCACAACAGCAACTTTTGGTATACTAGTCCGAAGATTATAGATTCTTTGCGGGCGTCTCGGTTCGGGCAATTTCATTTTAGAACATCCATTTAAAGTTTAGTGATAATAAATAATAAATACGCAAACAAGAAACCAAAGCAGAATGTTTATAACCAAAGGCATGTCGCTCAACAATAAGTGCATCGGATTATCGTCTATTTTCCTTCCTCGCATTAGATAGATATATCGAAAAATACCAAACAATACAAACACTGTAGTGAAAATAAGATTTTCCGTCCCATAAATAGTCACCGTCCGTTCAGCGACTGTATAGAGTGCGTACGAAATTGCCATTCCAGATGCCGCTACAGTCATAATTTGATCCAAGAACGCCACATCATACTGTTTCAATACCGGGCGCGAAGCGTAGGAATCTGTCACAGCACTAAGCATCAATTCGCCGCGTCTTTTAGAGACTGCAAGAAACACTGAAACGAAAAGTGTACATAATACTAACCAAGAAGAAATCACAACTTCTATGGCAAAAACACCAGCAAGAACGCGAAGCATAAATCCTGCCGCAATGATAAACACATCCACTAAAACAACTTGCTTCAGCCGATAAGAATATGCTATGTTTAGTAACCCATACAAAGCTATCACAAAGCAGAAATGCAAATTAAGAAATGGAATCAGGCTGACTATTAGTACAAACAAGATCAAAATAATTACAATAGCATCAAATGTACTTAAAGAGCCGGATGCGAGAGGACGATGTTTTTTTTGGGGATGAAGTCTATCTGCATCACGATCTGCAATATCGTTGATGATATACACAATACTGGAGACAATACAGAAACCGGAGAAAGCAATCATTTCCTTCCAAAAGTACATCGCTTCGAATAGATGTTTCGAAAAAATAAGCGGTGCAAAGAGAAAAACATTTTTAAGCCATTGAGAAGGGCGCAACAATTCAGTTACGCCCTCAATTTTCTTTTTCATTGCACCTCTCTCCTTTATTTATTGAAAGGTGATGCACATTCATCGAGAAGACTATGCTTATTATGTCCTCCCAAACCTTTTATCAAGTTCTTCTAGCGGAATTTTAACAATCACCGGCCTGCCATGTGGACAAACATACGGCACTTTAGTAAGAAATAAATGTTCGATCAGCACAACCATCTCTGTTGTATTCAATCTATCGCCCGATTTGATCGCTGCTTTGCACGCAAAAGATTTCGCCAGATTGTCTCGTACATCTTTCACGCCCATGTGCTCGTTGTTTTTGAATTCATCTAACACTTCCAGCAATATTTTTTTTTCTTTTCCAATGCGGACATCCGCCGGAATACCATCTATCACAACCGTGTTTTTACCGAATAAACGCATGTCGAAGCCAAGCCGGACAAGGTCTGGCAATAATTCTTTTGCTAAGGAATAATCGCTTGCACCAAGGTCAATGGTTTCCGGGAACAAAAGCTGCTGCGAAGACGGTAAAGTGTTCTCAAAATTCGCCATCACGCGTTCATAGAGAATTCGTTCATGCGCAGCGTGTTGATCAATAATCATCAATCCATTATGAATCTGTGAAATAATATATTTGTTATGTGCCTGCCAAATCGGTCTGCTTTCCGGTATCTGCGATTGATCTAACGCCGATCTCTGCCCAAGTATATGATTGAGTGAAGACAAAGAAGAAGACCCGTCAAATGGCAACGGAGATTCAGAATTTGAAACAGAAGATTTTATATCATCAAGGCCAATAATATTAGATATTGTTTGTACTGATTGTTCGCCAAATCGAACGTTAGGGTGAAACGGAAACACTGGAGCGCCAGATTGATCAATAATTCCTTGTTTCCATGTTTGTTCGCTAAATTGAAACTTAGCGTCAAGCGGTGAAATTGCGTTTCCTTCACGAAACGACATGGATGGAATCAAATCGTTTGCCGCGAGCGCTTTCCGCACAACAGACAGAATAATGCGATAGACATTCGATTCATTTTCAAATTTCACCTCCATCTTTGATGGATGGACATTGACATCAATTTTCTTTGGATCAATTGTAAGATTTAGAATAAAGAACGGAAACGATCCTTTCTCCAATAAATGTTCATACGCTTGAAAAACAGCATGGTTAATCATTCGGCTAAAAATAAATCGTCTATTCAGAAAAACAAATTGTTCCACGCGGCTTTTGCGTGAAAAATTTGGTTTACCGAGGAATCCATTCACAGACATTAATTCATTGACGTCATCAAATTTGAACATAAAACTATATTGAGATTTACCAAATACTTCCGCTACGCGTCTTTCGATGTCTTGCGATTTCAGATCGAGCATAACTTCGTCGTCACTTGCATAAAACCATTCAATTTCAGGATATGCAAGTGCCATCCTGACAATTACATCGGTTATATTTTTTAGCTCCGTGTATTTTGTTTTTAGAAAATTTCGCCGCGCAGGAGTATTGTAAAATAAATTACGAACTGTAATGTTTGTCCCGCATTCCAGTGCCGACTTGGATTTCTGTTTTATCTCGCTGCCTTCGATCCTGATGTATGTTGCAAGATCATCAGAATCTGTTCGAGTTTTTAATTCCACTTGCGCAACTGCTGCTATAGAAGCAAGCGCTTCACCGCGAAATCCAAGCGTCCGGATTTCTTCCAGATCGCTTGCAGAATGAATCTTGCTCGTAGCATGCCTTCGGAATGCGAGCGATGCATCTTGTTCCGACATTCCTTCACCATCATCCACTACTTGGATTGATGCTTTACCAGCATCTCTGATTATTACGCTGATGCGCCTCGCATTGGCATCAAGTGAATTCTCAATTAATTCTTTGACAACAGCAGCAGGACGCTGCACAACCTCACCAGCGGCAATTTTGTTGGATAATTCAGGCGATAATATGTGAATCTTATAAGACACTTATAATAATAAATGAAAATTTAAAATTGAAAACACAATTTCGATTTAAACTTAATTTCTTTCACTTCCTATTTTTCAATTTCATTCCCTTCAAACAAAGCATTTACAAATGTACGACGATCAAATATTTGAAGATCGTCTATTCTTTCGCCAACACCAATAAATTTTACAGGCATCTTCATCTCGTTGCTGATTGCAAATACGATTCCACCCTTCGCAGTACCATCAAGTTTTGTAATTACAAGTCCGGTCAGGTCAACGGCATTTGCAAAATGTCTCACTTGCTGCAAGCCATTTTGTCCAGTCGTGGCATCGAGAACTAACAACACTTCATGCGGAGCGCCAGGCAGACACTTTGCCATCACTCGTTTGATTTTTTTTAACTCTTCCATCAAATTTGTTTTTGTATGCAGGCGCCCAGCCGTATCGATTATAACTACATCGGCTTGCTTCGACAAGGCAGAATTGATTGTATCAAATGCTACCGATGCAGGATCCGCGCCATGTGATTGCTGTACAATATCCACACCAGCACGTTCCGCCCAAATTTTCAGTTGCTCGTTCGCAGCAGCACGAAAAGTATCCGCCGCTCCGATTACAACTTTATGCCCTGCTTGACGAAACTTATAAGCCATCTTGCCGATAGTCGTTGTTTTGCCTACTCCATTTACTCCAACGACCATCACGACAAACGGCCTACACGATAAAGGTAATGGTGTCAAGGATGACTCTTTTTCATTTTCGCTATGCAAGACCGTTTCCATTACTTCTTTTAATAAAGAAATAAGCCGAGATGTAGATTCGTACTTTTTCATCTTTTACACGGTGTTTTAAGCGAGACAAGATATTATCTGCTGTCTGGACTCCAACATCGCTTGCAATTAAAATATCTTCCAATTGATTTAACATTTCGTCGTCAATTGCACTCTTGGCTGCGGCAAGCTGTTGAACTTTACCAACAAATGAATCCCGCGTCTTTGAAAGTCCAGATTTGAGTTTGGAAAGTGTGTCTAAAATTCCCATCGTTACTTTACTGTCTCAATATTCCTGCCGATAAACAACCTTTGTGTGTAGCTCACAATCGACCACAACATAATCAAAACGCTCATCCAAATTAAATAAGAAAATAAATGATGTAAGGCATTAAGTTGAATAGTACCTAAGAAAAGAACCATAGCTACAAATGTAACAGCAATTTTACCGGGCCAATTTGATTGAGGCACTATTTTTTTCTTAAATTGAATGTAAAGTCCGCCGCTAAATATCAAAAAATCTCTTAAAAGAATAAAAGCTACAAACCAGACTGGTACATCTCCAGTCCAAGCTATCAGCACCGCGTAAATGCCGATGCCAATTTTATCTGCAAGAGGATCTATAATTTTACCGAAGTCTGTTACCTGATGTAATTTTCTCGCAAGGAATCCGTCAAGAAAATCTGTCGCGACTGCAATTATGATAATTCCTGCTGTCCACAAACGATGATACGGGAAATCCAAAACGAGACAATATCCCATTGGTATTACTAAAAAAATGCGGCTTGCGCTGAGAAAGTTAGAAATTGTAAAATAGCGATGCATTACTGATCGTTTTCGTTCTTTGCCGCTTCCGGATCTATTGGCACCGGATAGTCGCCGCTAAAACAGGCAGTGCAATAATGTTTGCCTTCTTCTGTTGGAGCCGATGCTAAAAGTTTATCCATTGGCAAATAGGAAAGACTGTCAACTCCTAATTCCAACCGGATTGCTTCAATATCGCCGTTCAATCTGTTAGCAATCAATTCTCCGCGGCTTGGGAAATCCATACCATAATGACATGGAAATTTTATTGGAGGACTTGAAATACGAAAATGCACTTCTTTTGGTTCAGCTTCACGGATCATCTTCACTAATAATTTTGATGTAGTCCCTCGAACAATTGAATCATCAACAATAATAACTATCTTATCTTTTAACACGCCCTTCACCGTATTGAATTTCACCTTCACTTTCAACTCACGATGATTTTGCTGCGGTTGGATAAACGTGCGCCCAACATAGTGATTGCGGATAAGTCCAAGCTCTAATTTTACTTTCGAACCGTGCTTGTTGCTTTCGGTAACATAGCCAAGAGTGCAGGTGTTGCTGGAATCAGGAACGCTTATAACAATTACTTTATCCACGGATGATTCAGGTGCAATCGGATTTTCGCCGGCAAGAAGTTTTCCTAACTTGCGGCGTACTTTATCAACATTGACACCAAAGACTTTGCTATCCGGACGCGCAAAATATATATACTCAAAAATGCAATGATGAGGTTGTGAAGATTTCTTGGACACCCAGTAGGATTTAATCTTATCGGTTACGACTGCATCTTTGTCGATCACAACAATTTCACCAGGCGCAATATCGCGTATATATACTGCACCATTTATATCGAACGCACAGGTTTCTGATGCTACAACATAAGCTCCATCCACTTTACCAAGTGCAAGAGGACGGAATCCATGCGGATCACGCGCTGCGATCAAACTATCATCCGTCAAAATAACTAGCGAGTATGCACCATCCACAGCGTCCAGAGCTTCTTTAATTTGAAGAATTTGCTCTTTTTGCTTGCTGCGTGCAATGAGGTGCAAAATGATTTCACTGTCGGAAGTTGATTGAAAAATCGTTCCATCTTCCTGAAGCCGATGACGGAGCATCCGATAATTAGTCAAATTGCCATTATGACTGAGTGCAAGATTACCGGTCTTATAGTTCACGACAAAGGGTTGGATATTAGATTTGTTATCCGTTGAACCTGTTGTAGAGTACCTATTGTGCCCGATAGCGGCGTTGCCTTTTAGAACTTTGCGAAGAATATCTTCATCTTTGAAGACGTCAGCGACAAGCCCTACACCTTTTTGTATGTTAAAGCGCCATTTATTCTTTTCAACGAGCCATTCGCACGAAATGATGCCGGCAGCTTCTTGTCCTCGGTGTTGAAGGGCATGCAAGCCATAGTAACATAAGACGGACGCTTCCGGGTGACCGAAGACACCAAAAACACCGCAATGACAGCGCGGTTTACCTTCCATTTGAGCAAGTTCATTCATAATGAATATAAGATACAAAATAATTGGCGGGCTTCCAAAATGAAATAAGATTCCAAAAAACTAACCTAAATCAATCTTAAAATATTTTGTAAATCTATTAAAACAAAAAAGCTTATAAACTGCAAGAATCGCCAATGGTATTTAAGCTTATATCATAGGTGAGTCCAAATTCAGGTACTAAAATCTGACGTGAAATAATATCACTTGCATATAAAAAAGGCGTTTCAATATTCTTGAAACGCCTTTCAAACTATATAATTTGCTTGGTTTAGAAATAAATATGTACTGTTGCGCCTAAAGCTCCAAAACCAAGTATCTCTGTTAAACTACCATTCTTTGTCGTTATCGTTGTTGATCCAGAGGTAGTTTTTGTATCGGAAAACGATTGAATACCAAAGACATTCAATTGATATTCCGCAGATACGCTAATCTCATTATAAATAAAAAATTCCGCTCCAACGATACCCACAACTTCGGCTCCTATTCCTGCCGGCTGGTAATCTTTTCTCTCGTATTGTGTCTCACCTGAAGCATGTGGATCCTTTTCATCATTAGATGAATATGTGAATAGTAAACCACCTCCTAAATAAGGACGAACACGACTGTTTGAAGATGCCATATATCCGATGTAATCGAGACTAAGTCCAGCTGCAAATAACGATCCGCTTCCATCAGTTCCATTAGTTAAGTTAGAGGGAATTGTTTTGCTATCATATTGGACTTGCAATCCAATCCGAAGAGCAGCAGAGTTACTCATAAAAAATGAAAGACTGATTCCAGCGGGAGTGCTTGAAGTATTGCCACTCTGATCTGGAACAGGAACTGATGGACCAACCCCCCCAAAATCAAATGCACCAAGACCGCCAAATGTGAAGTTTAACGATGTCGCACCGGTTTTTGCCGCTGGTATAATATCATCACCAGCATAGACATACGAAGCGACTAAAATTATTGCCATCAGGACTGCGAATAGTTTTTTCATAAACGACTCCTTATAAGTTTGTGAATGGATTGATGGTACCCCCTCTGGGTAATATTTCATAAAAACCTATATAAAATATCACTCCGGCATCCTAATGTCAAGCAAGTTCTAAAGACGATTTCCAAGATTTATTCAATATAAACGCTAAAAACAAAAAAGGGAGAAAACCTTTTTAAATTTTCTCCCTTCATCTTCGCCTTATTCAGGCAATTAAATTATAATTTATATGCAATTCCGA
This sequence comes from Ignavibacteriota bacterium, assembly GCA_963833465.1. Lineage (GTDB taxonomy): Bacteria > Bacteroidota > Ignavibacteria > UBA10030 > UBA10030 > Fen-1298. The sequence continues at coordinate 376,130 of CAWHXW010000004.1, forward strand.
TATTGAAGTATGCAATACCATACCCGAGCTCAACTTGAGCAGCCAATTGCTCTGAGAAGAAGTAACGACCTCCTATAAATAGTCCTGCCGAAAATCCACCAACAGATGCAGCAGTGGGTTGTGAGTAATATGCTGGCCAAGAGCCTGTAAATGATGCAGATGAAGATGCAATATCGTATCCAATCATTAATCCACCATAGGTGTCAATTTTATCATTATGAAGAAGATCATAATGATAAGCACCACGAGCAGCAATGATAATATAAGAATAGGTGAATTTATATCCATATCCATATCCGAGATCACCTTCCTCTTTTGATCCTGTATAACTCAATATTCCACCAAGAGAAATGTTCTCATTGTATCCATAATCAAATGCCACGGATACTGGAGGAACTGTTCCCGTTACACCTGATGCATAAACTGTGGAACCAAAACCTATCATTGCCGAGACCGTATTATCGCCCTTTTTATAGGCGATTTGACCAAACGAAATGCTGAGTGCAAGAACCAATAGCACAGAAATTAGTAGAATGCGTTTCATTGTATAGCTCCTTGTGTATATTAGTGAATATTAGTGGATTAGGGGGAAAAACCCATTTTTTCCCCTCAGGTGAATATATTGTAAAAAGCTTGGAAAAATATAAGCCATCAAGTGTTTAATGTCAAGCATTTTTTGCGAAGTTATATAGTTATTTTTATTACATTCTCAAGTAATATGCCAAAAATATAACTTTAAATTTCTTCATTCCATAAACAGTTATTATCATTTGTCGCTAACAATAGACAAAATAATATTTTTCTCGGTTGCCGCATTGCGACAGCAATTGAATTTTTAATATGCACATTTTCAAAAATACCAAGTCAATCCGGTTGAAGCAGAGGTAAAGAAATCCGAAGCTGGTTTTTCTGCAATCTTGTAGGAAGCCGAGACGAATCCAATATGCCCAAAGCATGAAAAGTGCGGACTAAACCAATATTCGGCTCCAAAGAAACCGCTTACACTTACAAGACTGGTTCCATTACCAGCAATGTCCGTTGAAGAGCCAAATCCCAGTGCCCCACCCAAAAAAGTAGATATACTTTCGGCAGTACCTGAGATAATACCATACATTTCCTGTAAAAGTGAATTCTGAATTCTTCGCCGTACTTGTATCAGTCTGAGATCTAAACCCTAATTCAGCTCGTACACTAATGCGATCAGAAGGCATATATGCCATTCCAATATTCAGTGAACCATTGTTAGTAGAAATATTCGATGAAGACACAAATCCTTTGGAAATAGTTGTTGTAATGCCGTACATCCCTTTAATTGGCTGGGAAAAAACCTGCGTTGTCAGAACAATAACGAAGATAAGACTATTTAACAAGCGAACAGATTTAAAAAATCGTGTGTTCATATGTAAACCTTAAATGTAAAGTAGAAAATTGCTCAAATGAACAATATTATTTTAATGCCAAGCTGTAACCATCATAACAACTCATAATATTATCCACATATTCGATTGTCTGCCTGGCATCGTGTAAATATCCACTCGGTGGACAACCATCATTCCAAACCCGGCTATGTAAAGTGTAGTTCTTTCTAGAAAGAAATGGAAGCGCCGCGCAAATAGATGACCATTTGCGAGGATCGTTTCCCATATATGAAGCGATCTTTTGAGCATCCTGCACTCGGCCAAGCCCGGCATTATATGCGGCAAGAGTAAGACAAATTCTGTCTTCTTTCTGTATATTTTTAAATACTGCAAAAAGAGATTTTAAATGATAGATTCCTGCTTTGATATTATTACGTGGTGTGGATGCTTCATCAACGCCTATTTTTTCCGCAATTTCAATTTGTGTCATCGGCATAATTTGCATCAAGCCATATGCCCCTTTATAGCTCACTGCCTCAAAGTTGAATCTTGATTCCTGTTTCATCACAGCAAGAACCAAAACCCAATCAACCTTATACTCTTCTGAATATTTTTTTACTAATGGAATGTATTGATTTAGACCCGATGTACTCATAGATGCAAACGGAGATGGCTGCGCAGGAAGCGGGCTTTCGGCTATGTCCTCAATTGGACTTCTCGCTTTTTGAACAAATTTCGCACTCGTTACTTGCTGTGAACATCCAAAGAAGATAAATGAATTGAGAAATAAAATTAATCCAATAAACAAATTGCAAACTTTCATTTTTTTTACCTTTTTTGCAATAGTCATTAAATCTTCCAAATTGTTCAACATCGGTTATTTCTTAAACGCCTAAATCTCCCTTAGCGTTCCTAAAATATAGCCAATTTTTATACTTGAATCAATAAAAGTCACACTAATCAAAACCGGATGTGCGTTTTTCGTAAATTTTTGCTGTTTTAAACTCGATAGCTGTTATTCAATTTCAATTATCTTCTTTTTTCCCTTGAACCCGGAAATAATATGGATCGATCGCTTAGGTTTATTGAAATAGTCTGATAAGACTTCTATGACTTTCTCGTTTGCTTTCCATTCAACAGGCGGTGCAGTTACGCGAACGATAATTGTGCCGTCATCGCTATAAGTGACCTCATTCTTTTTTGCATTCGGTTTAACAGTGATTTTGAACTTCATTGCACAGTTCTTCTTTAACGAAAGAACCGAATTAATTTATTTCTAATCGGTCATTGTAGAAAGCTGATTATTGTCCATTTCCCCATTCCAATACTTCCAAGCGTACTCGAGCTGTACCTGTTCGAATTAAATCTATTTCCTTAGCTGCGCGCATCGACAAATCCATCATCCTGCCTTCCTTGAAGGGTCCGCGGTCATTCACGCGCACAACAACAGTTTTATTATTATCTAAATTTGTAACGCGTACTTTTGTCCCGAATGGGAAAGTTCGATGTGCAGCTGTGAGTGCATTCATATCAAAGACCTCGCCGTTCGATGTTTGCTTACCATTAAAATCTTGAGCATAGTAAGAAACAATTCCTTCGAGTGTTAACAGGATTTTCCCTGAATTCTCCTGGGCGGGCTGTTCAGATTGCGCAGCAGGTTTGTGTTCACCTGAGTGCTGCGCGCCACGTTCTGCAAATCTTGGTGTAGAAGCACAAGCAAAGAGCAGAAACGCTGCTATAAAGCATAGAACAGGTATTGTCCGCCGTTTACAATAGTCCATTGATTTGCTTACGCCGGAGGTAATCCACGACCTCCTTAACATCTTGTGATCTTCCTTTTTTACATATTAACACAGCGTCATCTGTAGTTATCACAATGACATCTTCAATTCCAATCATCGCAACTGTTTTGTTACCTGCGTCAATATAGTTACGATGCGAATCTTTTGCGATAACCGTTCCGCGAAGTGCATTTCCTTCTCCATCGACTGGTGTCAGTCGAACCACTTCATCCCACGAACCTACATCACTCCATCCAAAATCTCCTCTTGCCACGAAAACTTTCGACGCTTTTTCCATTACACCGTAATCAATGGAGATGCTGCGAATAACGCCGTACACGCGTTCAAGTACCGTTTCATAAGTTGCCGTACCAATTGCATATTCTAACTTTGTTAATTGTTCACCAAGTTCGGGAATATGTTTTTCAATTTCCTGCAGAATTACACTCACCTTCCAGATAAACATTCCGCTGTTCCAAAGAAAATCGCCGCTTTTTAAAAACTTTTCTGCTGTTTCAAGATTTGGCTTTTCTGCAAATGTCTTCACACGGTAAATGTCATCCCCTGCGTATAGATTATTTTCTGCAGAATCTTCAAATTGGATATAACCGTATCCTGTTTCCGGGTGTGTCGGTTTGATTCCTATTGTCACCAACGCGTCATTGTTTTGTGCTACGTTGATCGCACGCTGGAGCACACGCAAAAATTCTTCCGTATCGCGTATTATATGATCTGCCGGAAGAATTATCATAATAGCATTTTTATCGTAGCGTTCAATCCACTTCGCGGCAAGTCCGATGCATGGCGCTGTATTTCTTCCAAGCGGTTCAGTAAGCACGTTTTGCAACGGCAGTGATGGCATTTGCTTATAGATAATATCTTTCTGAAGTTTGTTTGTGACTACTAAAATATTATTTGTTTGAATCAACGGCCGAACTCGTTCGATGGTATTTGAGATCATAGAACCTGGACCGACAATTTCTAAAACTTGTTTAGGCGATCGCTCACGACTTTGAGGCCAAAAACGAGATCCTACTCCGCCCGCCATTATTACTGCATAGATATTATGTTGATTCATGTTTCTCTTTATTCAAACATTGATTTGAAATCACGGAGAATGTCATTTACCGAGTCTAAGATACCAGTTCGATTATCTGGTTCGCTTCGTGCCCATTGAGAAAACGGATCTTGAATGTTAGAAAGGATATTCATTACGCGGACATCATCGAGGTACTGGTTATTCAAAATATATTGAAGAAATTCTGTAAGTAATTTGCAGAATTGTTTGTAATCTTCTGCCGCAGAGCCGGCTGCAAGGACTTGATTGCATTCATTCGTTATATCGGACAACAATTTTATTCGGTCATCATTACCGCTTTGAACAGATTCTAAAAATTGTTCCAGCAATAGTACAAAACCACGTTCTTGTTCAGTTCCAGAAGCTGAGCCGCTGCCCGGTGGTTTTATCAAATCAGGAAATTGTCCCTCTGGACCGGACATCGCATCTATTTTTGGCGCAAGTGCGTCTGTTCTTCCAAATCCCTGCGAGCCAGGTAGGTCAAGAAGTGTTCCTGTACCATTCAATTCTTGCCCCGAAGCAGATAAATCTCCTACTGCCTCACGGAATTTGTAGAATACGAATGTCTCTTCATCAATCGTTGATTCTTCCTTGGTAATATCCTTTTCAACTTTATCCGCAATCCACATCAAGCTAAGAGCAAAATTAGCGCAGTCTTTCACTTTATACAGATATTCAAGTTCCGTATAAATATCTGAAGCGGATGAAACTCGATCGCGAATTCGATCGAGACATGTTTGATGTTCGTACGAGCGAAGTTCATATTTCGGTAAACGCTCGAGAAGGAGGGAAATGTATTTCTGAGTGCGATTCATATTGTCCTATAGATTCGTGGAACACGTGAACTTATTCCGCACAAAAATTCATAAGTAATTGTCCCGATTTTATCACAAAGGGATTCAATCGGGATTGTAAAACCATCCATTTCACCAAAAAGCAGGACGTCATCTCCATTGTATGCCGTTCCGTCCATACCAATATCTACCATACATTGATCCATGCAAATTGATCCTACTATCGGAAATAATTTTCCTCTAATGATAACTTCCCCTTTATTTGAAAGCAGACGAAAGTACCCATCACCATAACCAACGGGAAGCGTTACGATACGTGTTTGATTGTTTGTAATATAAGTACGTCCATAACTTATTCCGGTATACGCAGGAACTACCTTGAAAAAAGAAACTTTGGTCTTCAGCGTCATTACCGGCTTTAACTTTTTGTCTTCAAATGTGATACCCGGCAGATATCCGTTCGGATTATATCCGTACAACATGATCCCCGGCCGAACCATGGAATAATGCGAATCTTTATAATTCATAATTCCTGCAGAGTTGGCAAGATGAATAAGTTCGGGAAGAAGTTTTTTTTTCTCCATTTTGTTCAATACCGATTCAAAGCGATTTATCTGCATGACTGTACAGTCGGCATCTGATTCCGCTTTTGCCAGATGCGAGAATATACCTTTTATCTTGATTGATTCCAACTCGTACGTTTTTTCAATGAATCGCTCAGCATTGTACCAGTGCACACCGATCCGCTCCATGCCTGTATCGATTTTTAAATGTACTGATGCAGTCTTTCCCATCTCTTTTGCCACAGATGCGATAGCAATCGATTTATCAACCGATGAGCTAGTAATTTCAATATCATGAATAATAAATTCGGAAATTTGATCTGCATTGATAGGCCCAAGTGCAAGAATAGGGGCGGTAATTCCTTTTTCTCGCAAGTACACTCCTTCTTCAAGAACTGCGACGCCTAAATAATCTGCTCCTTGTTTTAAAAGATCGGTCGATATTTCATAAAGTCCATGTCCGTATGCATTCGCTTTAACTATCGCCATTATTTTTACATTTTTATTTATTAATGATTTAACGATAGAAAAATTGTTGCGCAAGTTTTCAAAAGATATTTCTGCACGCGTAGGTCTATTCTTATAGGTTTCAATTCCAGGCATCATTTCCGATCACTATTTAGAATCTCTCGCAATTGAAAAACCCACTGAGATTACATCAGTGGGTTTTAAATTAGTTTGCACCGGCGATCTTTAACCTGTTTAGTGCACGATAAAGAGCAAGTTTCGCTCGTTCAATATCGGTATCAGGATATTTTTCCGCTATTCGTTTCAAAGCTCGATCACGTGCTGCTTTGACCCGCTCCACATCAATTTCATCTGTCCGTTCAGCCGTTTCTGCTAACAGAACGACTTTGTTATCTCTAACTTCAACAAATCCCCCTGAAATTGCATATTGAAACTTATTTCCGCCCGGATCGCTAATTTTTACTTTTCCTATTTCCACAGATGAAAGTAGTTGTGCATGGCTATGAAGCACTTGAAATCCCCCTTTAACACCCGGAGCACTAAAACTTATAACTTCACCTTTGAATACGATGCGTTTGGGCGTCACAATTTCCAAATGGAAAGTTTTATCTTCCATAATTACGCTGCCTGCATCTGCTTAGCTTTTTCGATTACTTCTTCAATTGTTCCAACCATTAAAAAGGCGTTTTCGGGCAAAGTATCGTAATCACCATCAAGAATTCCTTTAAAGCCGCGGATAGTATCTTCAATTTTTACATATCGTCCTGGTAAAGAAGTAAATTGTTCAGCAACGAAAAACGGTTGTGAAAGAAACTTTTCGATTTTTCGAGCACGCGTTACAGTTAGTTTATCTTCATCTGAAAGTTCATCCATTCCAAGTATGCTGATAATATCTTGCAGATCTTTGTATGCTTGCAAAACTTCTTTTACACGTTTCGCCACGCTGTAATGCTCAGCGTTAATTATATTTGGATCGAGAATACGTGAAGTAGAATCTAATGGATCTACTGCCGGATAAATTCCCTTATCTACAATCTGCCTGCTCAACACTGTTGTCGCATCCAAATGTGAAAATGTTGTTGCCGGTGCTGGATCAGTCAAATCATCCGCAGGGACATAAATTGCCTGCACCGATGTAATCGATCCCTTTTTCGTTGATGTGATGCGTTCCTGAAGTTCGCCCATCTCCGTTCCCAGCGTCGGTTGATATCCGACAGCTGACGGCATGCGTCCAAGCAATGCAGATACTTCCGAACCAGCTTGGACAAATCTAAAAATGTTATCTATAAAGAGAAGAACATCTTTACCTTCTTCATCACGAAAATACTCCGCCATAGTAAGCGCTGTAAGCCCTACGCGTTGACGAGCACCGGGAGGTTCATTCATCTGTCCAAAAATCAGTGCTGTCTTTGCGAGCACACCAGATTCTTTCATTTCTAACCAGAGATCGTTTCCTTCACGTGTCCGTTCGCCAACCCCTCCAAACACAGAATATCCGCCGTGATGCGTAGCAATATTATGAATCAATTCTTGGATAATAACTGTCTTGCCTACGCCAGCTCCGCCAAACAATCCTGTCTTTCCGCCTTTCGTATAAGGCTCAAGAAGATCTATAACTTTAATTCCTGTTTCAAACATTTCCTTTTTAGTAACGAGCTGATCGAAACTTGGAGATTGCCGATGAATAGGATAATGTGTCTTAGCATCGATCGCCGGCAATCCATCGATGCCCGCGCCAAGCACGTTAATCAAGCGTCCGAGCACTGCTGGACCGACTGGGACTGTGATAGGTGCGCCGGTGTCATGAGCAGTCATTCCACGCATAAGTCCATCTGTTGAATCCATTGCGACTGTTCGTACGCAGTCTTCACCTAATTGCTGCTGAACTTCTACTATTAGGTCTTCATCTATTCCTTCTACATTTTTCCTCGGAATTCGTACAGCATTCATAATTTCCGGGAGTCTTCCACCTGAAAAATCAATATCGACTACAGGTCCTATTATTTGGACGATTTTGCCTTCGTTCATAAAATCCTTTCAGAGAAAAAAACCATAAAACCATATTAAATTATGAAAAGATACAGCCACAATCAATCATTTTTTAGCATACGTAATTTTTAAAATATTTATATAGAAAAAAAATGGGCTAAAAAGATTCTGATACCGATAAGAATGAGTAATATGCCTCCTGCCTCTGCTGCCCTTTTACCAAATTTTTTTGAAAATTTTTGACCAAGCAAAATACCGATAAATGAAGTCGTGCCAGTGACAACCCCGATCATAACTGAAGGATACCAAATAGAAACTTGTAAAAGTGCTAAACTTATCCCAATCGCTAATGCATCCAAACTCGTTACAACCGAAAGAATAACCAATGTCATTCCTCTACTTGGATCTTTTTGAACAACACGACTGTCATCAAATTGCGCAGATCGAATCATGCGAACAGCAACCCATACAAGCAATCCGAAAACAATCCAATAATCAAATGATTGAATATAACGTTCGACACTGATTCCTGCCAGCCAACCGAGGATGGGCATTATAAATTGGAATAGTCCGAAATGAAACGATAAGCGCAACATAGAGCGGTTCCCGCGCGTTGCGCCAGTTGCGCCAGCAGCTACTGACACCGCAAAGGCATCTGCGGCTAAACTAAGTGCTATGAGAAAAACCTCAAAAAAAGACATCAGTATAATCGTTTATTGATAAAAGATAAAAAATACTTTAATGGCATATTGAATTGAAAGCGGGGGATTAAATCCACGACCTGTGGTTCACAAAATATATATATAGTTTTTTAATTTAATAATATAAATAATAAATGAAAGGAGTCAAACAGTAAGAAAAACGTAAACGAAATTGATAATGCCTTCCGTAGGCTTTTTTTGACGGCTTTGTGTCAACGCAATTTAAAATTGCTGCAATTCTCATATTGAGTGAAACGACTAAGACTTGCTTTTAAAGCATCCGTTATTCGTTTTGCCGTAATCTCGTATATACGGGAAAAAAGATCAGTATAATCTAATATCTTGCTGGTCACTTTAACTGAAGTACAAGGGAAAAATATATTTACTGCTTCTCAAATGAAGCCGGAAATGTTGTTGAATATGAATTGATAGAAAAAACGAATGCAAAAGCTTAACAGCGTTCCATTAAAACTTTATTGCTTGATCGAGTGAAATTTCAGTAGATATTATCCTAACATAGTTTTTTTATGCAGACTTACGAATCACAAGTTCAGGATTGAATTTGATATTTTGGGGTTTGATGAGAATTTCGTCCGCTTGATTCACTGCCATGTTATAAGCAGCTTCAGCCATTTCTTTCAACGGCTGTCTGATGGTAGTCAGCGCTGGGGTCGAAAGCTGTGCAATAAGCAGATCGTCAAAACCAATAATCGCGACATCTTCTGGTATCCGAACTCCTCGATCTCTTGCTACTGACAGTAACCCTTGTGCGCAGTTATCGCCTGCTGCGCAAAAAATTGCATCCACGCCCATAGACAACAGCTTCGGCATTACTTCCACACCATCCTCGCGGGAGTAATTCACAACCTCAACTATATATCCTTGTGGAATCGAAAGTCCTTTAATTTTAAGTGTCTGTTGGAACCCTTGGAGTCGTTGCTCTGCGTTGTAACCGCCTTTCACTTTAGTCCTGCCGGTAACAATTGCGATTTTCTTCCTGCCCTTCGCAATAAGATAATCCCCGGCTATACGTCCGCCCATGCTATTATCTATGGTGATAGTGGAAACACCAGAGGCCACTTCATCAATTAAAATTATAGGTACATTTGCAGTTGTATAGGCAGCAATTGTTTCTGAATCAGGTCGTATACTAATAGCTATCAAGACAGTAGGTTTGGTTTGCTCTAATGCTTGCTTCAAACGATCCTTTTGTGTTTCAATATCCCCTGTTACAGACCGCATTGCTAATTCATTCGGTTTGAATAACTTTTTAAAATTTCCAATCATAGAAATTTGTAATGCCGAACCGAATGTTGGTGCCGCAACCACTACTTTCGTTTGTAGGTTTGTCACTCTAAATTCTCTCCTTCCATTTCCGTTAACGTATTTTAAATTTATGAGGCACCTAAATAATGCGAGCTTGTCTATCCCGATACTTTTTTGGGGAACGATTTGTGAATCGCTAATATATTAAATAATAAATGGAATAATACGTTTCGTTCTATCTGCATAATTAGTATACTCAGGGTACTGAGCTATAATAAGCTTCTCCTCAGTATAAATTCGAACAGCAATACCAAGACATGAAATTAAAGCTAAACATATATTCATAATTGATATATGCGACAATACAGCAGCCCAAATAAAATAGATTATAGAAGCATAGATAGGATGTCGAATGTAACGATAAGGTCCAGATGTTATAATGCCGCCTTTTGTGGGATTCGCAGCCGCATGAAAACTCCTTCGTCCAAAAGTAATACGTGCCCATATCATCAATGCAAAAGCCATGATTTGCACAAAAATAAAAACGCATTTATTCGCCAGCAATGATTCCCTCAATAGAAGCAAGATCATCGCAATAACTGAAACAATAAATCCGGTTAATGAAGCAAATTTAAGATTCATAAAAAGAATTTTATTATTGGTCGTATTAAAGATTTCTGTAATGTAAAAAAAACGCATCCGCAGTGAGAACGAAACTAATCTGCCACATTAATAGTTTTTAAAACATATTTAACTAAACGATCGCCTTGGGCGCCAGGGTGTTCTGCGCCATTAATTTAAATTGATTATTTGCGTTTGGATCCGACTGATCTCCATAAATTTTGCGGTGAGCTCATTCGGTTAGCTAATTCACTAATTTGACGGCAATGTTTTTTCGAACTTCTTAAGAATTTCCTTTACTATCTTTTCATCTTTCTGATCTACCAGCAATTGCAATGATTTATTTCTATTTATCGGATTTCTTCTATTGCTTTTTATTTTGAATATTCAAAAGCGGCGTTAGTTTTTGATCATACGGTAAAATAATTGTTGAATTATTGGGACTACTCACTACATCCTTGAGCTGAGAAATGTAGTACCATTGCAGATAATTCTGCGTCAAACCGTTGCCAATTATTTTTTGAGCATTTGAAATGCCCTGAGCTTCGATTGCTTTACGCTGCGCCTCTTTCTGAGCATATTGTATTGTATACTCCATTTGTTGAGCTTCCTGAGAAGCTTTAAGTTTTGCTGCAATAGCATCGCTGACAGTTGTCGGTGGTTCTACATTTCTGATAAGCACGTTATCCACAATTACTCCTTTACCATTCAATTCCTGCAATAATAATTCAGTAACCATCTTAGTATAAGCATCTCTTTTAAGAGACATAACATCACTGGCATCAAACTTAGTGGCAGCATCTACCAGTGCAGTCCTAATGGCTGGCCTTACAATCACTTCTTCATAATTAAGTCCGATATTGCTATAGACATTATTTGCCTGCGATGGATCTAAGTGATACCATACACTGACATCAAATTTTAAAATAAGTTGATCGCGTGAAAGTGTTGCAACTGCATCATCACCGACTTTATTGCCTTCATTACGAACTGACGACATTGTATAGTCTTTCGTTTGAATCGACATTTTATACACATCAGTTAAAAAAAAGATCGGATGAATTCCGGCAGGCAGAGACTGTGAACCAACATTGCCGAATGTCACCGGAACCCCAACAAATCCGGGCTCAATAATCGTAAAAGATGCGGAAAGCAAGGTTAATACTGCCAACCCTAAGCTTATGTATCCAAATTTTTTAAAATTAATTGGATAAATTGAATTTTTCGCTTTAACAGTCAGCAGAACAATTCCCAACACTATAAACAATACAATTAAAAATAAAGCATTCATGACTTTCTCCTTTGTCTATTTTTTTGACTATTTTTTTAAATTACAATTTACATATTTCTAAAGCAGCTCGCTTTATATAATTCTTTATGTCACATTTTGTTCTGCATTGTCTAATAGTGTTAAGCTATCGCATAACCAACTTTCCAAATACTTGAAATGTGTTCATTATACTAACTTTCGATTTAAAACTAAAACTTTAAGTGCAATGAATTTTGTATTCATGATCATTCCATCGGGAAATTTTATGCATCCCGCTCTTGTACAGGATGCGTCGGGTGAATATTATTTTCTTGATTTAAATTGAGCTGGTGGTCGGACTTGAACCGACGACCTGCGGTTTACGAAACCGCTGCTCTACCACTGAGCTACACCAGCAATAATAATTTTACTTCCGACTTTCACTCAATTCGTTTTTAAACTTTTAATATTCGATTGAGCACCCGAATATCTAAGGCATAAATAAAAAACACAAGCCGAAACGAAGATTCCGCTCTCTTGATACGCAGCGTTTCAACCTTTAAGTCGAAAATATTTTACTTGGGAACTCATTACTTACTATCTAATGCAAATATACAAAAGGATGAAAGCGAACGCAAGGAAGGATTTAATTAATCAAAATATTTGGCTGATTAAAAGAGAGAATGCAAGACCATCTTCTACAGATTAATAAACAACATGCAAGTGTATTTATTTGCTTATAAACGCGAAGAATCTCAAAGTTTTATTACTTAGTGTTATTTTATTAGAAGTTAATTTCACAAAATTATAATATCTGGATGAGGAGGATTTCTAAAAGCCATCATACATGGATATTATTGCCACCATGGTCATCAAAGGTTTGTAATATTAGATTTAGAAAAAATACAACTCCATAAAAATTGGATACTTACAGCGTTCTGAATATGACAATGTTTCTTAAATTACAAACAGAATTTTGCTGTTAGAGAACTAAAAACATTCCATATCATTAATCGCTGGATTTCACGATTGCCGTTTGTCTAAATTATGCAAATGCCATGCAATAATAAATTATTAACTATCACTTGACAATTGGAAAGCAAGTCATTATAATCTTGCAGATGCTTAAATTCATTAGTTCGTTCTTTAAATAAAAGCAAGGAGGAGTTAATGAAACCTGCAGAAATACAAATGCCGAAAGAGATGAAACCCAACAAGATGCTCCAACGGAAATTAGGAAACACTGAGTTTAAATTAAAACTCAAAGATCAGATGACAAACCGAAAACGCATTGGCTTGAGCGTAACGGCAGGTCATGTTCGAGGAGGACATTCATTTCATTAAACATAATTATATATTAAACTAAAAATATGCCTCTTGATTTATAAGAGGCATTTTTATATGTCCAAGCTATTATTATAATCTATGACACAATTATTCGAAATAATATTCCTTCTTATTCTTTTCTTAATGCAGCATGAGCAAACATGTGCACAGACAATATTTCATGGTTCGAGACACGAAAAAAAAATTGCATTGACATTCGATGCTTGTCCTTCTTCCGTACATGGGGGATTTGATGCAAAAATTATCCAAGTTCTCATTGATTCTGGTGTACCAGCAACATTTTTCCTAAGCGGTAAATGGATTAAAAAACATAAAAATGAAGTAAAGAAACTTGCCTTAGTACCCAAGTTTGAGTTAGGAAACCACAGTTATTCGCATCCTCATTGCACAACAATTTCGGATGACAGTATTCTGCAAGAACTTAAAAAAACAGAATTGTTATTGGAAAGCATTTCTGGAACTTCAGCAAAACTTTTTCGACCGCCCTATGTTGAGACAGATCAACGGGTAGAATCCATTGCAAAGGAAATAGGTCTTATCACGGTAATGTATGATCTCGCCTCCGGTGATCCAGACTCTACAATCTCGCGAGAACGTCTCGTTCATTACGTTGTTACAAACACACGAAATGGCTCTATTATTGTAATGCACGTAAATGGACGCGGATGGCACACATCCGAGGCATTACCAGAAATCATTCAAGCACTTCACAATAAAGGATTTATTTTTTCAAAAGTGAGCGAATTGGTTAATTGGCAAAATAGTTCTCGTAAGTCTCCCGTTAAAAGCAAGAACCTATAATTAGTTATTTTCGTTTCAACAGTACAAATGTAGTATCGTCCCTCAGATCAGCTCCTGCTCGATGTCTGGAAAGTTCATTGATAACTTGATGCTGCATCATTTCAATATTCTTTCCTGCACAGCGTTTAATCAACTCCGCAATTCTATCCAGTCCATATTCCTTCCCGTTTGCATCTACCGATTCAATCACGCCATCTGTAAAAAGAAAAAGCACATCGCCTTGCTCTAACTTAACAGACTGCGTTTTAAGAGAATCACTAAAACAAATATTCTTCTGTTCGGATTCGCCGTTGCCAAAAGATGAAGGCACCATTCCGACAGCAATGCCATCGGGCTTCAGCCATATAATCGAATTGTCGGCCGCTCGGTACAATAGCGCTGGTGGATGACCCGCACGGCATAATATGACATTTCCGTCGGCACATAATTTTACTAATAGCAGAGAAAAAAAATAATTTCGTCTAAGTTGGCCGTACACATGCGAATTTAACCGAACAAGTAATTCCCGGGGATCATTTGTTTCGGCTGCAAAAAGTTGGAGAGCAGTCTGCATCTTAACTACATACAACGCCGATGAAATACCTTTACCAGAGACATCTCCAATAACAGCCAACGTACTGCAATCCGGAAGATTGAGAATATCATAATAATCGCCGCCGACCTGCTTTGCTACTTCGCTGTGTGCAGTAAGTTCATATCCGGGGACTTTCAAATCACTTGTTGGCTGAAGACTTAGTTGAATGTCCCGGGCAACACCTAACTCATCTTTTGTAATCAGTTTATCAGCAAGTTCCATCGCCAATAGAAATGTAATAATAATAAAAGAATAGATCGCAGACGCAATCTTATCTTGAGACATTGCAACAAGAATAAACATAAACGCAACGGCATACATCAATCGCCGCGGCGGCGAAAGTTTCAAAAGGAAGGCGACAAAAAGATTCCTCACAAATTTAATCGATCGTTTAATTCCTTTCCGTTCCCCTTCCACAGATTTCATACTTCTTGAATAGAATTCAAACATCCCGCGCATATCTTCATGTAATGATTTTTTCAAATCATTCCACGTCAGATCGCGTGTTAGAATATTATGCAAACTTTCGAGGAATCGAGGTATTCGAGGAGGCATATATATTTTTGATTTTCCTAATCGCCTTTAGTAATACACCGGCAATATAGTAAAATTCACTTTTAGAAATAAAAATTTGAGTGATTATTTGTGCGGATTTCGATTGACAATATTGTTCTTTGATAATTATAGTTTCGAAAATACTAGCACACCCAACAAAACCTGCTAAGTGAATGCTATCTACGAGATTCATTTACTTAGTGATTTTACGGTTGGTTTACGTTCTAAAAAGGATCGTAAATCATATCCTTCGTCGATAAGCTTTTCCTGGTTGTTTTGTAAAAAATCTACAATCAATTCTGCGGGAATTGCTGGAGATACACCATAAATAATATCAACTCGGCTTTCAGCATATACATCGCCTTTGAAGGGCACATTAGAATCTAATTCGAACGATTCCCCCTCCTTGGAAGGAGTTAAATAATATTGTTGACGTCCTGGAATTAATTTCATCATCCCAACCAATTCAAAATTTGGAACGCCATCACGGATTGCAAGGATTATGCCGCCACTAAATCCTTTATTAGAAACAGCGTCAGTCAAAAATGATCCATATTTGTCTCGGTTAGGACTGCTGACAATTGCTTTGGTCACGATCCGATATCCGGCAGGGTAACCAAACATATATACAAAAGCTCCCCACTCAAGTTCTTTTGCCTTTCCGATCGGATAATTGAAAACTGGAACAGCAGAAGCGACAATAAAATCGTCTTTCTGTCCGATAAGCGCTAAATCATTTTCTCTGTCGAGCAATAAAGTTTTTAAATTTTGTGCTCCTTGAATTGTAGCAACGTAATTTGTCTGGTGATCTTTGACGGCGATACTTTTGATAAATTCAGTTGGTTTTCTATCTTCTCCGCGATAATAAGTAATAACCGTGTCGCTGAAAAAGACAACATGCGCGCACGTCAGTAATGCAATTCTTTTATTCTGGCAATATACTATTGTCGCGCTTCCTGATGAAGTCTGATTCGAGTACACTTCTTTTTCTGCTTTTTCTTTGAGAAATAGATTATTAATATCTCCTATATGGATTTTTGCCTCTAATGGAAAAATCAGGCTTTTATAATATGCAATGCAACTAACCATCTTCACAGATTCCGAAATCTGTTGAAGCTGTTCGGAACATCCGCGATATGGAAACTCAGAATCATATTTACCATCCATGAGCATCGGATACACTTCGCGATAGGTTGTCGTTGAGCAGGAAAATGACAGCAGACAAACAAATAAAAGAATTCCATAAAATGAATATTTATAAAATATCACAGCCGCCTCAATGATAAATTTATTCGTATCATTTCCATAATCGTTTATTTCTTTCATTACCATATTATAAAGGGAATGTGAAGCAATGCATAAATGGAATACTTCAACGCAGTCTCTTTCCTCGTAATCGGAGATAGTGACCAAAAATATATTGCCTTTGCTACAGTGTTACTCATCATCGCCAAAATAATTGCTGACGTAAAAATATGTGTCGTTCCGTTAGCTCCCTGTATTAATGATAGGATAAAGGGGTCAATATCTGAAACACCGACAACCGCAGAGATAGCTAGTAATCCAGAATTACCAATAGCAGATCTCACAAATTGTGTTATAACAGAAATAATTACAAAAAGTAATGCAAACCAGAGAGCAGGACGTATTTCAAATGGGTTCTGTAAATCCAATCTTTCTGATTCTGATGCAGTCATTTCATTTTTAGTCATTCTTAATGATAACAAAACACCGACAGCGGCAAGGAAAATAAAACGCGGTAATAAATTAGGAATAAAAGATGAATTGACAAACCAAATGATCACCAGCACACGGATATACATTACGCTGCTTGCAAGCAATGCTGCTTGTAGTGCACTACTGCTAATGGATGAATTTTTCTTTGCCATATGCCCCATAGATAGGGTTACGGCTGTGCTAGAAACAATACCTCCGAATATTCCAGACATCCATAATCCTAACTTTGATCCAAATTTCTTTTCTAATAAATATCCAATAAATCCCAAAGTGGAAACGATGATAACTATTTGCCAGATTTTAAATGGATTGATGTTGAATCGAGTGAAATCATGGTTCGGTAATACTGGTAAAATTATTACAGTCACTAAAATAAATTTTACGGTTGCTAAAAATTCAACCTTGCTGAGTTTTTCAACATAGGATTCGAGCATCGCTTTTTCTGAGAGAAGCATGGTATTTATAACGCCTAATGCCATTGCTATCCACACATCTACCAGCATCGCTAATGCGCCTGTGATAAACGTAAGCAATGCAGAGACTTCGCTCGTTGTACCAAAATGTCCGGTGCGAATTTTTGCAACGTAAGCAATTCCGGTCAGTGCGGCAATTGCCAATAGTCCTATTGGCAGCATACCAGCTACTCCTATTTGATACAACCACGCACAGCCGAATCCAAACATGCTAATTATAGGATATGTACACACTCCTCCAAAGACAAGCTTCTTATCAATCTTTGTACTTTCTCTTTCAAGTCCGACAAGGAAACCAAGTGCAAGAGCTACAACAAATCTTATCTGTACTGTCCATTCAATTATTCCTAATTCCATATCTTTACCTGATTATGATTTGGAAAGAATTGCCGTTTCAACCTTCATAACATCTAATGCTGTGAAAATATCAAGCGGAGATATTTCGAGAATAAAACCGCGTTTCCCTCCATTGATATAAATATTTTGTAAGTCAAATATAGTATTTTCAGCATATACAGGCAATTGGTGCCTCGTTCCGAACGGACTTGTTCCGCCAAACTGATAACCAGTATGACGCTGCGCAGTGTCGGCATCGCACGGCGTTACTTGTTTTACTCCTATGATGCGCGCTATTTGCTTCGTGGACACTTCCCGGTCGCCATGCATCAGAATTAACAGCGGTTTTTTCTGATCTGTCTCAAAAACTAGTGTTTTGATAACTTGATGATCGGGCACATTAAATTTCGCTGCAAACTGGTGCGTACCTCCATGTTCTTCATAGCGATAGAGAAATGGAATAAACGCAATCTTTTTCTCGCGAAGAAAGCGTACTGCAGAGGTAATAGGATAATTTTCTTTTAACATTGCGGTTTTTCACTTCATCTTCTTCATTTCCCATATTGTTCCAAGTTTTGATGGACAATGAATGCGGTACACATTTCCGTCATCCTTTTCCCAAGAAGGGAAACCCTGTGCAACCCGCCATGTATATAGATCAAGAATATGAAGCAGAGCAAAACATACTTTATTTGGTCTTTCATACGGAGTTTTATATTTAAAAGTTTCTCCTAATTGATGCTTGCATTTCCCATTCTTCTCAATCATTTTAATTTCAATGGGTCCTATATCTTTCCATTTGCTTTTATATTCTTCTTCTGTCATTGAAAATTCTCCATTAACATTTTTATATTACATTTTCCGATTCAGCAAATTTTGAAAGTTCAACCGCAGATGATTTTTCTACATCTGCATGGAGACTATTGCCGTGTGAATCCATTGTAACGATCACAGGAAAATCTTTAACGCGTACATGCCACATTGCTTCCGGCACGCCAAATTCCATTAAGTCTACTCCTTCCACTTCTTCAATACACTTAGTATAATATTGGGCTGCACCGCCAATTGCGCTTAGATATACTGCACCGATTTCATTTAATGCTGCAAGCGTTTTCGCTCCCATCCCGCCTTTTCCAATTACTGCTCGTAACTTGAATTTGCGAATAATTTCACTTTGATATGGTTCTTCACGTATGCTTGTTGTTGGACCTGCCGCATTCATAAACCACTTCTCGCCTTTTTTAAGTGCAACAGGACCGCAATGATAAATGACACCACCGTCAAGATTCACTGGTGAGTCGTGCGTCGTTAAATAATGATGAAGAACATCCCGTCCCATATGCATTGTACCGTTCAGCATTAGAACGTCACCGACTTTTAATGCGCGCACTTGACCTTCAGACAACGGCATCGAGAGCGTAATTTCACGTCCGGTCAAAGGTAAACTTTCTTCTTTTGCCATTCGCATCACCGGTGTATCTTCCTTGTAAAGCCATCGTTCAATCGCTCCAGTCTTGGCGTTTAAAATTACACCTAAGCGTCGGTATGCCCAACAATTATACGCCACTGTTACAAAGAAACTCGCCGGCAAGCGATGATAAGAAGCTATTTTGCAGCCGATGAGCGTTGATAATCCTCTAAACCCCATCGTGCCAATTCCAAGTTTATTAGCATTTTGTAAAACATAGTCTTCAAGTTTTGCAAGTTCCGGATTAGGGTTAATATCATCGAGTAAGCGGAAGAGTTGTTGTTTAGCATATTGATAACCAGAAGCACGGTCTCCACCAATAGCTGCTCCGATTGCACCAACGCTACACCCTTGTCCTTGCGCCTGCCAAACGGCATGAAGCAAACATTTTCTGACACCATCTATAGAACGGTCTGCCCTGCCAAGATTCTCGAGCTCACATGGTAAAGAGTATTGAATATTTTTATTTTCACATCCGCCGCCTTTTAAAATTAATCGCACTTCAATTTCTTTTTCTTTCCATTGCTCAAAATGTATGACAGGACAACCATCTCCAAGATTATTTCCGCTATTTTTTCCTGTGAGAGGATCAACAGCGTTAGGGCGAAGTTTGCCAATTTTAGTTGATTCAACAATCGCATTTTTAATTTCTTTCTGCATTAAAACTTGATCTATGCCGGCCGGAGTTTTTATTTCAAACGTAGGCATTCCGGTATCCTGACAAATAGGCGCTTCATTATCACATGCCATATCCGTATTTATTGCCATTGCCTGTAATGCAAGCATTGCCTGACTTCCCGGTGTTTCACGCTCAATTGCCCATTTTAATGCACGACGCACATCCGGAGGCAGATTTGTTGAAGTTTCACTGATGAGAGCCAATATACTTTCTTTAAACTGCGACATTGTTTTCAAAGTTTTTTTCCGAATTGCTCGTTTAGCTTTGAAGACAGGCTTACGTTGAGTAAAAGATTTCTTCACATTTTTTTTCGATACTCTTGATTTCTTCATTGTAGATTACTCCATCGCTTTGTTAAATCAAGACCCAATAATCAGCAATTATAATATCAATTCATTTACTTCGTATTTTCATCAATCCAATCCAATACAGTTTTATACCACAACTCCGCATTTTGCGGTTTTACAACAAAGTGATATTCATCTGGGAAGTACAGCATCTTCGATTTAACGCCTTGCCGCTGAAGTGCAGTGAATAACTGGAATCCTTCGCTCACATCAAGCCGATAATCTTGCTGGCCATGTATAACGAGGGTTGGTGTTTTGAAATTTTGTACATATTCCATCGGTGACCACTTCTTGTACAACTCCGGATTCGAATAAGGTGTTCCGCCAAATTCCCACTCATCAAACCAAAGTTCTTCTGTCGTTCCGTATGCGCTCGCCGGATTAAAAACACCATCGTGTGAGACAATGCACCTAAAGCGGTTTGTATGACCAAGAATCCAATTCATCATATAACCACCGTACGAAGCACCCGCAGCAGCTATCCGATTAGTGTCTATGAACGAATATGTTCTTAACACATAATCTAAACCCTTCATTAAATCCTCATACACTTTACCGCCCCAGTCTTTACTAATCTCGTCAGTAAATTTCTGTCCATAGCCAGTGCTACCGCGCGGATTAATCATTATCACTACGTACCCGCGCGATGCAAACATTTGTGCATTCCATCGATAGTGAAACTCATCGCCCCACTGTCCTTGTGGCCCTCCATGCACAAGGAAGATAAGTGGATATTTATTCTTAATAGAAAAGAATGGCGGTTTCAATATAAACCCTTGCACTTGTGTGCCTTCTGCTCCATCAAACCAGAAATTCTCCAATAGATTCATCTCCAGTTGAAACACCTTCTCCTTGTTGATAAAAGTGATTTGCTCCAAGTTACTCCCATCTATATCTATCCTAAAAAGCTCTGTTGGCAGGTTAATAGCTTCTTTTGTAATCACGATTGTATTACCATCCGGCGTTAATCGCAGTGAAGTATTAAAACCTTTATTAAGAATAGTTGTAATTTTTTTCCCAGCTATTGCTACTTTAAAGATTGAAACATTGCCTTTGTCATCGGCATTAAAGTAAAGCGATTTTGAATCTGGAGCCCAAACGACATCATTGACACTATAATCGAATTTTTCTGTAAGATTAATTATCTTTCCCGATGCGCGTTCATAAAGAACAAGCTCGCGCCGGTCCGACTCAAATCCAGCGCGCCTCATCATTCGAAATGCAATATATTTTCCATCAGGCGAATATAATGGTTGGCTATCATTTGCAGGATTGTTAGAAATATTCTTTGGAGTTCCACCGGCTAATGAGATAGTGTAAATTTCATTGTTTGTACTTATGGCAATAAGTGTATCGGGATTCCTTGTGAATGCGATCTCTTTACTATCTGGCGAGAAAGTATAATCCCAATTGCCGCCGAGATCAATTGGCGGCGTATCGTAGTCGCCAGGTGTCATGTCGATCGCCTTGCCACCGTCAGATGGCATGATAAATAGGTGGCTGCGCTTGCCATCTTTCCATGAATTCCATACACGATACGGCAATGTAGTAAAGACCTTCGCCTTTATCTTATTTTTCTCGATAGCTTTTAATCTCCTTGCATTGCAATCTTCATCCAAACAGTCAGGATATACATCAGAAGAAAATGCAAACCATTTTCCATCGGGAGAAATTACAAGTCCGGCTGTTTCAGTCTCTATATGCGACACTTTTTTTCCTTCTCCACCACTAACAGAAATTGTCCATATTTGAGATTCACCATCTCGTGCTGAAATAAAAGCAATGCTTTTACCATCCGGCATCCAGCGTGGAGAATTATTGCCGCCTTTGGAATTAGTAAGTTGACGGACATCACCGCCATCAACTTTAACCAAATAGATGTCGCTTGTAGATTTGTTTTCATCTTTCAACTGCCAGGTAACAACAAACGCGATTGATTTTCCATCTGGAGATATTTGAGGATCTGACACACGGCCAAAGCTAATAAGATCATCAAACGTGATCGCTCGCTTAGGTTGTGCAAATGTAATAAATGTAAAAAAGAATATAATGAAGAAGGCCAAAAAGAATTTCATATGAACCCCAATTATTATTTTTTACCAGGTTTTACTATTACACCTTTGTTCTTTCGCCCATTAATCTTTGCAATAATAGACTTATCAAAACGAAGATGGCGAACATGCTTTAACTCTTGAAATACGGGACACGACTTTAACCATTCCCAATCAATAAAACCAAGACGATGCGAGGCATCAACAGTGAAGTAACCAACACGGAATGACGTAATGTTTTGAAAGAAATGCGATCCTTGAGACGGTGTAACATCAATATCTTTGAACCCTGATTCAACAATTACTGCTGCACCAGAAATTTGATCCCACGTAACGGGAATGCCAAGCCAAGAATCCATACTGCCCCATCTTCCCATACCAATTAATACGTATGGCCTATTCTCCGAAAGCAGCTTTGAATTAATTTCGCTGACTTCTTGTGCAGTCTCTTTGCTTTTAGACCGTTCAAACCGCTCGATATCCACAAACACAACATCATATATATCCTGGATTGCACCGTTGCCAAGAACTTGTTCGCTTTGACAAATTAGATTTTCACGATTGAATTGATCAACATCAAGCTCTTCGAATTCAAGACTCATTACCAATGGACGAATCTGCAGCATTGCAAATTCTTTAGCCGTACCAGGCGGTGTGCTCATATTAACAGCAAACTCTATCTCTACGTGCGTGCCCATACCCCAAGTCCCTATATCGAGAAGAAAATCCAATATTTCTGGGAGAGGAAAAATTCTATGTTTCAGGTACAGGTGCAAACGTCACTACACGCTTACCTATACGCGATATACCATCATACACAGAATCGTCTTCAGGAGAGTAGGTAGAACCAACATAATAAAGTGTATTATCTTCTTCAGCCGTGGTTAGATTATAACATTTAATCATTACATCCGGTGTTTCATGATTTTCGTGACTGAACGTTGAAGTTAGATCAAGCGCAAGATATTCCTGCTGTGCATTACGAATAGTCTCTTTCGTTGAAAAAAATTGCAGCAGATGGCGTGGAAACTTCGGACAAAAACGCACCGAGTTGCGCCCTTCCACCACTGTGAATCCTAATCCTAATGCTACCTGCACAATTCCATCTTCAGATTTTTGAGGCGGCACAGGATAAAAATTATACGATTTCGCTACACCGGCAAACTCAGGATAAAATCTATTATGGTGCGACTTTCCAACCATTCGCTGAACAATGACCGCCATTTTTTCCTCTTCTAACCGGTAAGGCGTTGCTTTCATGTAATCTTTTGCTTTTTTAGAAAAGGTTGATGCATAGACAAGCTTGATGCTTTCTAATAATTCTTTTAAACGGATTGTTGAATCGGAATTATTATTAGGAATCATATACGTCTGATACACGCCTGCAAACGGCTGGTACTGTGAATCTTCCAACAAACTCGATGAACGCACAGCAAGCGGCTCATGTGAGATATCAAGAAAATCTATCAGCTTGAAAACTATATCAGGCGGAAAATAAGGAGCATCAACAAATCGTTGAAGAAGTTCCTCATCGACATCTGTCTCAAGGACAACTTTTTCCAACTGATTTTCTCGAATGAATTTATCAAAAACATCGGTGGCTATAACAACAGCCGAAGGGACCGATATTTCTACACCTTCAAATCTATCACGCAGATTATAGTTGTTAATAAGAGTGTTGACAAATCCTAAACCGCGCGCTTTACCTCCGACCGATCCAGTACCAATACGGGCAAAACTATTCTGCGGATCGAAAGACTCCTTAGAAAATTCAGTGATAATGCCACGTTGACGTGTTTCTTGATATAGATGAAGAGTGCTGATAATATCATCTCGCAACTCTTTAATCGTTGCAAAGTCCTCAACTTTTTGTGGGCGAAGTTTATGCGCCAGCCAAAATTCAGTTCGCGCCTTGAACCAATTTGAAAAATGATTTCGCCTTGCATGAAATTGAATACATTCATCAGGAACCGTTTGAAGCTGCTCTTCGAACTGCTTTAAATTTGCCGCTCTTCCTACTTCCTTTCCATTTGGTGCACGAAAGATAAAATCTCCGAACCCAAAATGAGTCATGACAAAATCTGTTAAATCATGCAACAATGTCGGTGAGCCTTTTAAAAGAAATCCCACGCCAAGTTCAGATGCTTCATCAGCTGCCTGCATATCACTCGACTGTAAAAGAATTGGAATATCTTCTTTTCTTTTGCGTACTGATTCAGCAAACTTAAATCCAGCTTTCGAATCTTTCTCGCCATTACGAAGAAAATCAATATCAGAAATAACGCCTAAAACATATTCCTCATACTTTTCAAAGCGTGACCATGCTTCCTCGTATGTTGAGCAAAGCAATATTTTCGGCCGAGCGCGCATTCTGAGAAATTTATGCGTCAGATTTACGCCTTCTGAAATAAGCCGCTGAGATTGGTTTAATATTTGCGTATAAAGGAGCGGCAAATAAGACGAATAAAAACTGATGTCGTCTTCTACAAGAATAATAACTTGTACACCAACTTTTGCAGTATCGTTTTCGACGTTAAGTTTATCTTCGATATATTTAATCATCGCAACGAGCAAACGGTAGTCTCCATGCCAAATGAAGATGCGGTCGAACACAGACGTGTCGTAGTTAGTTATAATTTCTTTTTTCTCACGATTATCATATGCGAGCAGAATCATTGGAATATCTATTCCAGTCTGCCGTACTTTTTGCGCAAACCTGATAACCGGCATATCTTCAATGTGTAACGTTGAAATGACAAGATCAAAATTCTCGCCGGAAGTAAGAAGTTCTATCGCTTCTTCGCCGCTCGTTACATGTGTGATTTCTGGAGGATGGCTGAGATTTAAAACTTGAAATTCCTGCCGAATTAGTTCGTACAATCTACCGTCTTCTTCAAAAAGATATTGATCATATAAACTGGCTACAAGCAGAATATCCCGAACTTTAAAACGCATCAATTTTTGAAACGACTTGATGCGGCTTCCATAAATATCTTCTGTTGATAATTGTTCAGTGCGGTTCATATTTATTTACTCAAGAAACAATAAAAATGGCGATGGCGCTATTATCCTTGAACTTTTATTATTCAACCAAAGATAAGTGCGCCATCTATCCTAACAATGGAAATTTGAAAAGTTTTTACATTACACTAAACCTTGTTCGAGCATGGTGTCAGCGACCTTTAAAAAACCAGCAATGTTTGCACCCATTACATAATTTCCAGGTTCGCCAAAACGCTCAGCCGTCTGAACACAAGTAGCATGAATACTTTTCATAATTTGATTCAGCCGAGCGTCTACTTCTTCTTTTGGCCATGGCAAGCGCATGCTGTTCTGGCTCATTTCCAATCCCGACGTTGCAACACCGCCGGCATTGGATGCTTTACCAGGAGAGAATAAAATTCCAACCGAATGAAATACTTTAAAGCCTTCCATCGTAGTTGGCATATTTGCACCTTCGCATACACAGACACAGCCATTCTTTACAAGTTCTTTTGCATCATTCTCTTCTAATTCATTCTGAGTAGCACATGGAATAGCAACATCGACCTTTAAACTCCACGGCCGCTTACCTGCGAAGAATTGTACTTTAAATTTGTCTGCAAAGGGTTTTATCTCGTCATTTGCACTCGATCGCAATTCAAGCATATAATCTATTTTATCGCCTTTGATGCCTTCTCGATCATAAATAAATCCATCGGGACCAGAAAGCGTTACTACTTTGCCACCCAATTGGTTCACCTTGGTAACTGCACCCCATGCAACGTTGCCAAAACCAGAAACTGCAACCGTTTTTCCTGCAATGCTCATCCCTTTAGTCTTCAGCATCTCTTCTGCAAAATAGACTACTCCATAGCCCGTTGCTTCAGGCCGAATAAGTGAACCACCCCAATTCAACCCTTTACCAGTCAACACACCGTTGAATTCTTTTGTAAGCCGTTTAAATTGTCCAAATAGAAATCCGATTTCCCTGCCGCCGACACCAATATCACCTGCAGGCACATCTATATCTGCACCGATATGACGGTAAAGTTCCGTCATGAAACTTTGACAGAATCGCATTACTTCGTTATCAGATTTTCCTTTAGGACTAAAATCAGAACCGCCTTTGCCGCCGCCCATCGGTAATGTAGTTAGACTATTCTTGAATACCTGTTCGAATGCGAGAAACTTGAGAATACTAAGCGTGACAGATGAATGGAAACGTAATCCACCCTTATATGGCCCGATTGCACTATTCATTTGTACACGAAATCCACGATTTATTTGAATATCCCCCTGATCGTCCATCCAGGGAACACGGAAGATAATCGTACGTTCCGGTTCAACCATACGCTCAAGAATTCGCGCAGCTTGATATTCTGTATGCCGTTTAAAAACCGGCTCTAGAGATCCGCATACTTCTTCCACTGCTTGATGAAACTCAGGTTCATTGGAGTTTTTCGCTTTTACATGAGCAATTATTTTATTTATATAGTCAGACATGAATTCCTCTAACATTGGATCGGTTGTTTCCCATTAAAATGTATGCGAGATGGCAGTCTTCTGCAAATGTAATTTTTTGGAAAATATGGACGGAAAATCGCAATACAAATTCTATTTTCGGAGACGTGATTGCGTTATAGTTTTGTGGTGTTCAATATAAACCTTTTTCGGTAAAAAGCTACATTAAAGCAAGTTCGATGGAAAAAAAGGAAAAAATAAATAAAGCAATTGCGAGCATAATAAACTGATTCCATAAAAAAACGCCAGATTAGCATTTATAGAGCTAACCTGACGTTCATTTGTACAACAAACTATTAAATATGGATGGTTTTCTTCTCTATCAATCGCGAAGCATATAGAGAGAATTCAAACAGACCAAATAAAATGCCTGTGTACACTAAATCCCCAGCGATTGAATTTCGGAAAAACGGAATAGCAAGTGTATAGCATTCAATTAAACCTTGCCATGTTTTCGGATAGAACCAACCGCCGCCGGTGCGCCACACTCCGAAGTTCGTAATGACAAAAAAGATAATTGAGCTTAATATTGTTCCGCCTGCAATATAGCCGATTCTTTTGTGATTGGATAACCACATACCGATTAAACCGGTGATAAGAAAACAGCCGTATACGAACGGGACGGTTGCATGAAATCCGATAATACAATCGCTGACAAACAACGCAATCATAGGAATAATGAGAGCATACCGGCGTTCAAAATATACTCCGCCTGCTAATGCCATGGCGGTAATGGGAACAACATTTGGCGGATGTGGCAATAAGCGCGATAGTGCTGCAATAAAAATGAGCGATGCTCCAAGAATTAATTTTCGCATGGATCCTCCATTTATAATTATAAGTTAAGTATACAAAAATATTTGTTAAAATTATATCATTTTTAATACTCTATGCCTAGAGATATTTTAAACGACCTGCCCGGCATCGGATAATCCGCATAGGATTGATAATCCGTATCGAAAATATTTTTAATGGATACATTGATTGTTAGCTGATAGTGGGATAAAGAAATATTTTCAATCAGATTAACATCGGTAAGGGCGTATGCCGGTAAAGAATTTATATTTGTCGCATCGATATAGCGTAACCCTGTATATGTTTCATTAATGGAGATTCTCCCTATGTCCGTTTGAAATGACAGTTCAAAAACGCCCGATGCAAGTGGAACATATTGCAAATATTTATTGTACGTTGAGTCAGTTTCGAAAATTCTATCTTTCTTTCTTGCATCGACAAAAGAAAAACCAGTATATGCATCGAAGCGATTATCAGCAGAATGATAATCATATCGTATCTCCAAACCCGTATTCTCTGCTTTTCCGATATTATATGGGATGAACATCGGATTCAGTACAATTTTATCCTTTGAAGCAATATTGAAATATGTTATTTCCAATGTTTGTCGACCGATCTGGTCAATCGATCCTATAACACCAACATCGAATGCCGTTGAACGTTCGGGATTTAGATTCGGATTGCTGTAACCGGGATAATATAAATCATTAAATGTAGGTACACGGAAATCCTGTCCCCAACTACTGCGAAGATGCACATTGTAGACTTTGTTCACACGAATATTCATTCCAAGCTTGGGTGAGAAAGCATTTTCGCGAACATCAGAATAACCATCATACCTTCCAGATTGAGTAAAAATGAATCGATCAAACCATTCAGCTCCATTTTTTATTGTAATCTCATTAGAGACATATGTTGATTTCTGAATGCGAACAGGAGATATGAAATTTGGTATTACTGCTTGTACATTCCAGTGTGAATCATAGAGAATACTGTAGTCATGAGTCGCAAGTCGTGCGTCACTATATTCTACACCGCCGAGAATTCGATCCCACTTGGCAGGCAACCACTCGATTTGTGAATGAAAAGCGGTACTCTTATTAAAATATGTGTATCGCAATGTGTCATGCACAAGTTCATTCGCTTGATCGTAAATTCCGTCGATCTTCCAAATGATATTTTCCCAGACTGATATGCTTGCGTCCACAATACCATGAAATGTTTCATCACTTTGTCGTTGATTAAGAGGTAAATCGATGGACCCAGGATTACCATGCTCAAGTTTTGTATATTGTACAAATGAATTTATGCTCATATCATTAGACGGGCGATAATCGCCGTTCCAGTACACAAGCGTTCGCGCATAATCAACATTGGTTCTAATAAGTGTTGTATCCGGAGCAATTATTCGGTGATATAAAAATGGAAAATTATCATTACCGGATTCTTGAGAAACGCCGGCAACAATTCCGATGCTGGCGAATCTCCCTCCTAACTCAAACACTCCATCACGTTCACCGAAAGAACCGAGACTTCCTTTTGCCAACGCGTGAAAATCTTGTGAAGCTCTGCGCGTAATAAGATTCACAACTCCGCCTGTTGCATTTCCGCCATAAAGAGCGGAAGCGCCTCCGGAAACAAATTCTATCCGTTCGATAGAAGAAAGAGGCAAAAGTGAAAGATCAACAATACCATTTTGCTGATCGTTCAATGGATTTCCATCAAGCAAGATTGTAACGTTTGCCGATGTCAATCCGCGCGTAGTGATCGTTTTCACTCCTCCCGTTGCACCGTAATCCATGATAGTAACCCCATCGACAGTTTGCAATATATCGGCGACTGTCGTTCCGTTAACTCTTTGAATGTCTTCCTGTGAAACTAATCGAACCTGCGCAGGTGCATCTTCAGGCGCTATTGCAGTTCGTGTAGCTGTTACAACAACTTCGTTTGCATGATATATTTTCGTAGTATCTTCTTCTTGCTGCAACAACCAAAGTGGAAAAGAAAATAAATGAAAATATAATAGTGATGCATTTGTTTTGCATGAAATATATCTCCTATGATTAATGTGAATAAAAAAAGCCCCAACCTTCATCTAAGATTGGGGCTTCACACTCATCAAAGAAGACGTGCGTGAACCACCTTCCCTCGAAGGATACTGAGGCACAAAGTTCTGGCAGGTCTCCTGGCTCTTCCGATCTTCAACTCGTCTTCCCAAAGTACTTTATGTACTACAGTGACTTTTTACATTGAAAATACAATTCTGAAAAATCAGAATCGGAATTACAGTTGCGGGGCAGCTTCAGCTTTATCTCGATAATTGCAATTTATCGGGATTTACTGAATTCCCTTTTCATCCCGATAAATTTATTCATCGGGACACCAGAACTGAATATTAAAAAGAACAAGTTATACTTACATTAACTAATATTTATAAAAAACTTAGAATGGCAAATCGTCTACTTTATCGGGACCAACTTCTTCAGTCTGAGATTGTGATGGTGCAGCCGCAGATACTCCATTTGTATGACTTGCGCCTTTAGAATCCAACATCAGCATCTGATCTACGACGATCTCTGTAATATCCCGCTTAACCCCATTTTTATCATCATAACTTCGATATTGAATACGCCCTTCGACATATACCTTGCTGCCTTTTTTTAAATACTCACCTACAATTTCAGCAAGCTTTCTCCATGCCACAAGCTTATGCCATTGAGTTTTTTCCTGAACATTTCCATCCTGATCCTTCCACGATTCGCTGGTTGCCATCGAAAATGATGCTACTGCTACTCCACTGCTAGTGTATCGTAATTCAGGATCCTGTCCAAGATTTCCTATAAGAATAATTTTATTAACGCTCCTAGACGCCATGATATTCCCTTCGTAAAATGGGTAGTATATTTATCTATAGTAATATGTAAAATTAGAATAATTAAAATTGAATGTCAAGATTGAGTATTATAAAATTAATTGCTCATTTTGAACAAGTGAATCCTGTGTGGTGAAAGGATAAACAATTGATTTCCATTACATGCAATATCTTGGATTTGATCGATTCGTTCTCCGGAAATAATAGCAACAAGCAATGAAATCTTTTGTAAAGCACCTTCCCGCGTGAACCACCAAATCGTGTCATTTGATGCTGCAAGCAGTCCGTTAGTTATAATCGCGAATCCATTTAGATTGCTAATAATACCTTCACCAATACTTTCAAGATAATTGCCGAAATAATCATAAACGAGTATTTTATTTTTTTCGCCTACAAAAATGCGGGAGTTTGTTGCAACGAGTTTAACCGGATTCTGAAGTTTACCTTTTCCTGCATCTATATCACCGAATGTTCGATCATAAAAGCCTTGAGAATTAAATTTTAACACGCGGATATTTTCGCCATCAAGGATGAATAAATCTCCCAGCTCAGATAAAGCGACATCGAGAGGGTAACCAAATCGAGCGATAGCAACAGAAGTATCTCGAGTTGAGAGCGATGATATATAGGTGAGTTCCCTATCATAACGTTGAATTCTGTGATTGCCAAAATCAGAAATGTAGACATTCACGCCATCTGTTGCAATACCTGTGGGCTTATCGAATGAATTAGATGACCAGCCAAACCCACCCAAAGTTTTTGGAGCATCTTGAAGATTAGAAAATAATGATATTTTATTTTCGTCGGCATCAATGACAAAAATTGTTCCTTGGGTTCCCGTTTCAATACGCGTTGCCCGTTTAAATGAACCGATGGAATAATCTTCTACTAGAATAGAATCAATCGGCTGAGTAAATGTCGGCGGCAGCCAAACGAGCAGGCGAATCGCTATTGCAAATATCGCTGCCATGATTCATCCTGTATTTCGCCGCGCTTTGTCGAATGCACAAGTTTGTAATCTCCAAAACCACTTCGGTCAATAAAAACAAATATTACGCCGCTCTCAATTTGATTGTAATTCCATATCTCATACGGTTTACTATCGTTGGAGCTGGGAAATCGCTGCACTTCGTCAGGTTCGGCGTATAAAAGATACACTCTTCCGCGATCTGTTTCCCATCCCTCTCTTCCCATTGAATGATAACGTTGATTCGCGGTCATAACCCTGTCTAAATAAATTCCGCGAGTAAGATTCGTTTGGCCATGCTGTCCACTTTCTATATTAGACCAAAATTTAGCTAAGAATTCCCTTCTTGCTTCTATGGATGATAATTTACTGAATGTTATGCGTTCGTCTGCGAATGTAATATATTGAGCTTCTCTGAACTCCTCCGCTAATTCATCATATGTCAGCCCTGCAAACTCAGCAGTCTTAGCAGAATATGCTGCCGAAACTTTTGATTGAATTTCCGGATTATAAATAAAAAACTGCTTATCAGATCGGGCAAATTCATTTCCAAGTGTGTCTGAAAGGACTAATTGAAAACGATACTTTCCGGATATTAGAGAAGTAATATTAATATTTGTCACATCAACAATATTCTGTGCCTTGAAGTAACGTTGTCGTACCCGGCTCTTCATTACAATACCGCTCCGATCTACAATAAGAGTAGTAATGTTATAGATTTTGCTAATATCTAGGTTGTAAAGCTCAGTATAACAATACACTACGGGTGCTGCACTCGTCCCATAAAGAAGACTTGGATTCGGAATTACTTCATATGAATTCTTATAGAAAGGACTGTCTTTCGACTGAGCGTCCATAATATTTGAACATAATTCGACATCGCTAACATATGTTTTACTTCCTCTTCGACTGACATCCACTTTAAAAGACATACTGTCTTTCCTCTGAATCCCCAGTGAATCTTCTGCTTGTACTTCTAAAAAATAATATCCCGGGGAAAGTGCATATGACATCTTGCTGACACAAGAAGATTGGAACGACTTTCTTGAAGTATCTTGAAGTACAATCGGCATAATAGAAACGTCATTGAGAAGTAGCCGTTGCGTCGTATATTCACGAATGATTGATCTGATCTTTACAAAAGCAAAATATTTCTGATCTCGGAGTTCATATGTATTGAGTTTGGGATAGGTTCCGAAGTAGACCTCCAAGCGATCTGTGCTATCTGTCTGTTTAAATATCGAATAATCGATATTCATGATAAATGGAGCATGAGGAATAATTTTATGTTGTGCATGAAGAATCGATACAAACAAGAGAACAAGACAGCACTGTGTTAAATACTTCATTTATAATCTCCTGATCAAGGGATACTGCGTTACAGGTATCTACAAAACAAGAAACGAAAGACCGACAAGGTATTGTCAGCCTTTCGTTTCTTACTTCACCTAAAGAAAATTTTAGAACCCTAAATGGAGCGATATTGTATGATAGGGATCAAAAATTTGAACCTGCGAATATGCATAGTCTATTGCTAAATTCGTATTCCCAAACGGTATGTGAACACCACCACCAAATGTTGCACGCTGCAATTGATTGTCTATAGAACCATCGGGAGGAGCATAGCCTGCACGTAGGAAGAAAATATTGTTAAAGCTATATTCAGCGCCTAGACGGAAAATATCATCACCAAAATTTGAATTTTGGAATCCGCATGCGAGAGTCAGTTTATTGTCTCCAGCAATAATATCATAGCTTAAACCCATCTCAAAAGTCGCCGGCAATTCAAAGCTTTGGCTGATAAATTTTAACGGCACTGCTTCTGCCTGTGGATCCGAATCAGGCGGAATAACTGTGCGCTCTAAATCTCCGCCATCGTATTGCATCTCCGGACCGATATTCTTCAAGGTAACGCCAAACTTCAATCCCTTGAGAACAGAGTTGGCACCAACTGTATATATCACGCCTGCGTCAAATGCAAACCCTGTTGCGCTCGTGCGCACAATGGACTCGCTTATTAGTTTACCCGTAAAACCAATCGATATCCTATCTGTGAGTTCCTTCGAATAACTCAAGCCAAGCGTAATATAATTCGGTGAAAAAGTTGCACCAGTTCCATCCGGAAAATCTTCCGATGTTTGAAGAATATCACCAAATCCAATCGATTTTAAGTTTAAACCTAGTGACCCGATATCACCAAGTCCTAATCCGAACGCAAAATAATCGACATTGATATCTGCGATATAGTTAGTATGGGAGAACATCGCTTGGACTCCTGATGTGCCGACTCCTAAAGCTAATCCTGCAGGATTCCAGTACAAAGCATCTACACCAGATGCATCTGCTAGTACGGCACCCGACATCGCTATGCCTCGCGCACCGACAGGCATCAGAAGTTCGACAGCTCCGGCTGTTCCGCGCTTGCTCGAGTCTCCACCATATAAAATAATCGGCAACATCAACACGAGAGCGCAAATTATAACTAATACATTCTTTGCTTTCATAGGCATCTCCATTTTTTTTAAACCAAACAGTTCAACGATAAATTCATTCCGAGAACGGCGGCATGCAATGGCCACCGTTCTTCGTGGGACATTGTTATAATCGTGTTGCCCTTTCTTCGGGTTGTATAATTGCCAGTTTCAGTATTCGAGCCCCAACACCTTCGATTTCAACACGGGCTATATACATGCCACTTGCAACTGGCAGGCCACTTTCATTTCGCAAATCCCACCGCTCGTATGTCCGAGCAGTTGTCCCAGTTTCATCAACATGGTTTAGCGTTCGGACTAATTCACCATTCAGAGTGAAGATTTGAATTTTTGCCTTCTGAGGCAAATGTGAGAATGTAACGAATCGAGTGAGTGTATTTTGCTCTGCCTTATTATGGGCAAAGTACGGATTAGGGAAAACATTAATCTCATCCAATTGTGATTTCATCAAAGATGTGTTTGCAAATGTCGGAGCTGTTGTACGATAATTAAATTCACGCGATGCGATGAGATCATAATATGGCGTTATCGTTAAAACATCCCCGTCTTTCCATTTTTTTGGAGTGATTCCCGTAGGATCGTTTGGATCCGATAGCGCCTTAGCATTGATAATATACATGATATCTAAGCTGTCTTCCTCTGCGTAGATGTCAAGGCTATCTGTTAGAGGTTTTACCCGGCTCTTTACATACAATGTTGTATCATAACTTGATGCAAAGATGTATAAAAATTCTCCTCCGCCATTGATGCCTGTAGTTGGCTGCCATTTGCCATCAATTTTACCGCGGCCAATGTATGTATGTGCAGCGTTATTTGAATATATGCTATCATTGGTTTCTGTAAAGGCAACGTTCAACTGTCGCGGTACATTCGTTCCATTATTTGGATCGACATCCCAAACAGTAAATGGTACTGTACGAATATCCTGAAATTGTGTACCTGTTTTATTTCGCCGTATCATAAATGGTAAGAAAGACGAATCCGCAGGTGGTGGCAGCGCGCCGAAGGATTTTGACCTTAACATCGCAAAGCGGGATGCTCTTTGTGTATTAGTTGAACTAAAACGGATTTCAATTTTCTTGAGATTATCCGGTGTTACTTTTGTTCCTTTTCCATAAAGGACTGCTGGACGTGGATAACATAATGTACTCTGCATTGCATCCATTAAATACGTTGATGTAATGCCGATCTGGTCAATATTGGTATCCGGTGCAAACCAATAATCCGCAGTGGGAGTATATTGATATCCTGTCGGTACATCTGTATCTATCCGAGGACCAGGGTTAGGTTTGTGAACCTTCACTACAACGCCATCTGTAGTTCTTTCATGTGTACTGCCAGTGAAGTCAGTTATATTTTGTAGCAGTGTATCGACTGGTGTTGTAAGCCGCAGTAAATTCCAACTTGTAACATTCGTATCTCGGCCATTGAATGTAACACGATAATTATCTCCGGTTAGCACACGTGGATTCACTACTTCAAGCTGGACTGCATCATCACCAGGCCGATCATGGGTAATTGATGATCCAACAGTTACTGGAATACTCGTGCCTACTGCTTCGCCGATAGGTGTAATATAGCCGCGACCCGGCCTTGTTTCGAGAACTACCTTCCGGGCTTCCAATGCCATTGGTTTTAATCCAAGAGCACCTGGAATTGTATCATATGCATATGTCGTGAAGGCAAAGAAATATCTCTTACCCGGAATCAATGAAGAACTATTTACATAATCCTGATCAATAACGAAATGGTACCCAAGCCCTGTATCAGGTGCTAAAATAACCGGTTGAAGGTATTGCTTTCCATCGTCTGGATTTGTTACATAATCTAATATATTTCCAACGCCATTTTTAATATCATATGTTCTAATTAATTTCCATTGTGGTATAGTAGCAAAAGGATCAACTGATTGATAGATTTTGTATCCTTCAAATTTAAATCCTCGATAATTATAACTTTCAGATATGCTAGGATTTTCACTCCAATCGATAATGATGGAATTCGGCATCTCTGAAATCGTTATCGGAGGTAAAGGAGGCGGAGCCGGTACGTTGAAATTATCATTAAATGCCTGCTGAGCAATTGCATCAACTTGCTTTAGCTTGGTTACACTTGCCAAACGATCTGCACCCTGTGCACAAATAAGTGCTCCAACGACCTCTTGTGTATCATTAGGTGCAAGATTGAACGGGCCACTGTTGATCATCATACGAATGTCTTGCGGAGCAAAGGATCCAAGCGGGAAATTGCTCGGAAGATCACCTGTACCAGCAACAGGGTCACCTGAAAAGAAGAATTTTATAACTCTGCCGCTGCTCGTTACTAAAGGTTGGTGAGTGGTTCCGCATTTTCCATTAAGGTAATCGTATGCGACTGACAGGAAAGTAGTGCTCCCCAAAGTCGGATCCACAATTTGAGGGAATGTATTATTTGTATATACTACATATGAAGAAGCCGGCAAATTGCGACGTCCTTGGTGCCATTTCCCTTCCCAGATTGCACTAACGGAGTCCGCTGCTGGAACCGTAGGTCCCTGGAAAAAGTCGAAACCTACTGCAGGTGGAGTTGTTCCATAACCGTGTGATGTTCCATCATCATTATCACCATTATATACATAACCAAGACTTAACGTTGTATCGCAGCCCGGTAAATCGTCATTTGCATCGCCAAGGTCCGGATCGCACCACATGCCAAAGAAGACACTATCATACGCAGCATCACTCTTGTTTATGATCTTCCATCGCATGAACATCATATCGCCAATGGCGCCAGCTTGAGCAAAACAAAAATAAGTTATCTGGATTTCCACACCCATAGGCTTTGATGTACTTGTACTAGTATGATTGGCAATATTTAGATCGTTGACAACACACCACATCTCCATATCGCCATAAAACTTCGGCATGTCGATACCCGGATCCCACTTGCCATTATTATTACGGTCTTCGTAAGGCGCACCAAGATCACCAGGCCATTGTAGAAAATCTTTATTAGTCGTAATAAAATTCCCAGCGGCATTTCGTACAGTATCTGCTTTTGTGATTTTGTATAATCGATATTTGTTATCTGATGCCCGTGTATTTGCACCATTGTCGTTATCGGTCGTAGTATTGAATGTTCCAATAATTGGACCAGGTTGATAATCTGATGAATAATCCATCACGGACATCCTTAATTGTCCTGTAGGTTGATGAATCCCGGCAAGCCAGATACCTGCAGTAAATATACACGTCTTCCCGCTATGAATGGGCCATTCCAATCCAGAACTACCAGTTGGCCGATCGTCACAATATGGGCCATCTGATGCTATTGTGCAATTAAGATTATTTCCGTCGAGATATTTAACCTGATTGATGGCTGTTTTTTGCAAAGATGGAACCGGTTTTTTTTGTGGGTTCTCTGCCCCCAAAAACATAAAGCAGATGACCGCTATCAGAGCAAGCACGAATTTTTGAGTAATTGACTTCATATAATTTCTACTCCTTCATTATTTTGCTTTCTAAGACTTACAGATACACAATAGACGATGAGTTCATTATAAGTTGAACTGCACTCCAAGACGTATCGTGCGGGGTGTTCCATAATTCGCAGGATCATTCTGGAGATAGTTATAAAGGGCTACAGCACCAGGGCCATTGTCTGCCGCCCAAGTTTGGCCTTTAGGAGTCGTGAACCATCCATCATTGTTGGGCAACCCTGTTCCTGAATAGACTGCTAATACGTTCTTTTTATTCAACACGTTTTCGATCCAGAGATAAACATTAATTTCTCCCAGGTCGAAAAGGCTGAAAGTCTTATCAAGCTTCAAATCAAGTTGGTAAATCCATGGACCGGTTGACGAATTCATTCCTTCGCCAGCGAGAGGTGCATTCACTCCCGAGAAATTTTGCGAACCATTGATTGTAGACGGGTCACTAAGTGTATAACGAATACCGCTGCTAAACGTAAATAACAGATTCAATCCAACCCGTTGCAGTGGCTTCGTTCCAAATATGGTTGGACCATCGTCTTTTTCAAACCTGTAATCCAAATTGATATTTCCTGTGTGTGTTCTATCAAAATCAGTTGGAGCAGGAATGACAGGGAAATATGGCTGGCCATTATATGAATTATCCTGCCATGCTATATCGAAATGTGTACCGGAAGCCGATCCCGTAGCTACACTTGAGGAAAGTGTATAGTTTCCGGTAAGCGAAACCCGATTTGTCCGCCGCAGGTTGAAGACCAGAGTAATACCTTTACTGGTGCCAAAGTCGCCATTCACCGTAGCATACCATGGTGCCTTCATAACCGAACCTTCTTCAGGGAAAATAACCCTGATTACATGAAGATCTTTGATGTCTTTATAGAAAAATGTGGCATCAAACGAAGCAATTTCACCTACTTGCTGGCGGAACCCTACTTCATACGACGTTGTTCGTTCCGGTGCTAGGTTAGGGTTAGGGAATTGACGTGCATATCCTCCCTGAAAGAAACGTCCAGCCGTTTCCCGCGGATCATATAAATCACTTAGTTGGCCATATTGCATGAATTTTCCATAAGTAGCATGGAACACAGTTCGATCTGCAACAGGGAATGAAAATCCAAATCGTGGACTTAGTTGTGTGTACACTTGTGCGGGCTTTAACGAAGTATCAGCCACCATATATATGCCATCTTCTGCAAGCGTCGAGACATTCGCTAGGTCTTTATACTGATTAGCCGCAGGATAAAGGTAATCGAACCGAAAGCCGATATTCATAATTAAATCATCAAATTCGAATTTGTTTTGAATATATGCTCCAGCAAATATCGGACGATTCGGGCCATCCTTTGAAAGATCAACAGTATCTCTTCCGGTGCGGTCGATAAATCTGCCACCGTTGAATTCATTACCATAAATATCAAATCCATACGCACCAACATTGGCTTGGCTATAAACATACCAGTCGCCATGAGTAGGGTCTGTAGCATTTAAGCGGTTAAGGTAAATAGAGCGTGCATCAACTTGATATGTACGAATTGTATAGTCAGTAAGATCAGCACCGAGTTTTAATTCCCATGTTGGACTAACTTGACTTACAAAATCAAGACGCCCGCCAATATTCGACCGGATATTTTTAAAATACTGCAGCGGTATAAAATTCGGCCAGTGCGAAGTAAATGAATACACATTAAAGAGTGGGGCATTTAATGAGGGGCCGACTAAAGACGGATTAAGATTTGGATTTCCATAGGCTTCAACATTTCCCATCCACTCCGGATCACCCTGTTCCTGGAATGACCTATAATAAGCAAGATTTAAAGTAACAATAGTTTTTTGAGATGCAGCATAAGAAAAACGAGTGTATGCTGAAGCATCGGTTCCTTTTGTCTGAACACCTCTCGCCAATCCGGAAGCTGTATTTACTTTTCCCAACCCCCATCCATAATCTTGAACATTTCCATATGCGGCGTTAGTACCTGAAAAAGGATTATTGTTCGTATAAGAATTATAAGAACCGCCAGCTTTAATATTGAATGATCCAAGATCCAATAATAGATTACCCATACCCGACCAGGAAGCATTTGCCAGTCCAGCGCCACGGCCTCCATTAATCTGTGTATTGAGCAGATTTGCTAAGTATGTTCGATTTCCTGTAGTACCGTCAGCAAGAGTCTTATAAGAATTTGTTGCAGCATTTCGATTCACAACAACCCAATCTACTCCAGTAATAGCATTAGAATCTATAGGCACGGGGAAATTCATACCGTCTAAAAACGAAGGATTACTCTGATTGAATTGCCGTTGACCCGAAACAAAGAAACGCAACTTGTTTTGATTGGGAATAACCGGGCCGCTTGCAGTTAATACATATTCATTCAAGCCATAAGAATAGGCACCTAAAAAGTTTTTGGAAGTTTTCCCGCCAAGTAATTCATCTGAGATACCTTCTCCAGAGATATTGTATTTAGACCCGCCGGTCTTAGTTGATGTACTAACAGAACCGGACATTGCATTTCCATATTCAGCGGTCATACCGCCGATCTGAGATTCAACTTCCTCAATGGCATTGTTAATGATATTCAAATTCATTCGTCCGTTCATTGGGTTGTTGACCAACACGCCATCCACATAGAATGATGTTTCTTCTGCTCGTCCACCGCGAACATAATAATCCATATTTCCATTTGCATCCTTTTGGGCAACGACGCCACTCGAAAGAGCAAATACGGCATTCAATGTGCGGACAGGAATATATTTAAGATTGTCCGCCGTTACGATCGATACAGTATTGGTCGAACTCTTATTAACCAGCGGCATTTCTTTTACGATCTCAACGGTTTGCATCTGAATCGATGAGGAAGAAAGCTTAATATTTAAATCCGTCGTGAGATCTAAATTCACCTGTACATTTGAAATTACCTGGCTTGTATATCCGATATAAGTAGCTCTCACTTTATAGACACCCGGGTCAATATTAAGGATGATGTATTGGCCATTGATATCGGTCGAGCCGCCATAAGAAGTGCCATCGATAAAAATATTCGCTCCAATGAGGGGTTCACCATTCTGGCTATCCGTCACTGTTCCGCGAAGCTTTCCAGTAGAACCTGCCAATGCAGATATTGTGGAAAAAATAATACAAATTAAAAGAAGTGATAGAACACGCTGTCTTTTGATATACTTCATAAAGACCTCCTAATTATAGCAATATTGAAGTCCAATTATACTTCCCTATATATATTTCAATTAATCCCGCTTATTAAAGCAAGCAGAAAATCTGGAAAGTAATTCGATTAGCAGGATGAGTTCTGATGTGCTGTATCAATCAATAGGAACGGTAGATCGGCGCATAAATTAAGTTTATGACCGTCCGACCTTATAGAATTTCCCGTTTTATTTCATCTCCTTCTTTTCGAGATTCTCCTGGCAACGGGCAATGATCGTTTTAAATTGTGAAGGCCGTCGGCCTACCAGCCGACAACCTTCACATTAGTCATTCAATTATATTTAATTCTATCAATTACCTTTTTTAGTAATTACAAATTACTTCATTAGTGTCATTTTCTTGACATCTGAGAATGAACCAGCCTGTAATTTGCAGAGGTACACACCGCTTGCCAATTTAGACGCATCAAGTCGCACCGTGTGTTCGCCAGCGCTCATCACTTGATTCACTAACGTCGCAACTTCCAGTCCCAGGATGTTATATACCTTTAAGGTAACCATCGATTGCGTTCCAACTTGATAGCGAATTTCAGTTGACGGGTTAAATGGATTCGGGAAATTTTGTTCCAAAGTGAACTTTGTTGGAAGCGATGGAACACCTTTCACGGCTGTGGTTGCCGAGAAATCAATCGTCCGGTATATTTCAGGGACAGCACTTCCATCACCTGTTCCAAACACATTGCTGCCGGCTGCGGTATCAGCCAAATAGACAAAGTGCGCGCGGTATGTATTCACATCGGGCTTTGTCAAATTGGCGGCAGATGAAAATAGTCCACCGTTAGAATTTTGCAGCATTTGTGCAGTTGACCAAGTTGTACCGAGATCATTTGAATAACTATACCATAGATCATAATTACAAATACCATTTGGTGCAAAGTCAACTTTGCCACCTACAACGCGTGTTTGCGACCAGATTGCAAACAAACCATTGCCATTAGGATCAACTGCAAGTGACGGATATGGAAATCCGAAAGCATTGCCGTTAGTTCCACCTGATGTATAATAACTGCTATCAAAATCAGCTACATGTGCATCGGCTGGATTCGAGACCAATTTCCAACCAGTTTGCCCGGTCTTCCAGTACAGGTACCAAAGTAATTCTGCAACACTGTATCAGTTGTTCTATAAACCGTATCTATTCCATACCCTTCGATCGCAACGTGGAGGTTACTATTTTTATCAACAACTGCATCGAGAGATCCAAAATTCGTAAACAAGTTATAAGTTGCATTTGTGCCATACATAACTTTATCCATATCTCTGCTGATTGTTGTCCATGTCCATGTTGCACCGTCGTCCGTCGACTCGTAGTAGCCAACGCAGTTCGCACTATCTGGACCCACTTTGGGAGGTACTCCTGTACCTGCTAAGCATGTTACAAGAAACAAATGACCATTTGGAGCTACGAGGATTTGATTGTCAATATTGCCCAT
Organism: Ignavibacteriota bacterium; assembly: GCA_963833465.1. GTDB lineage: Bacteria > Bacteroidota > Ignavibacteria > UBA10030 > UBA10030 > Fen-1298. The sequence continues at coordinate 418,119 of CAWHXW010000004.1, forward strand.
TGCAAATGGAGATGCAATAAGATTTGAGTCTAACACAGTCCATGTTGAACCATAATCTGCACTCTTCTGTAGAAAAATATTTGTACGGCCGCCATCGTTATCAGTCCATAGGATTTCTTGTGTTGGTTGATTAATCGTTAACGCTGGATCGGTTGATCCCGTTGGGCGAATATTAGTATACGTAAAATTACCAGCGGCTGGGCCTGCATCTATCGCAAACCAATTGGGTGTATGTCCACAAATAACAGCAATACCATTGGCAGGGCCTCCATAGAATACATCTATTGATCCGTATCCTGATGAATGAACAGCTTTTGGTTTTGGAAATGCTTTCGTTAAGGTTCCAGTTGACCAATCATAATGTGCATACTCAACTGCACGAGCATTCAAAGGAGCTGCAGCCGTTAAATCACGCTGCATAAATTGCATATCAACCAGTGTGCCCGCTTCATTTACAACGCACATCCTTCTGTGACCGCTGTTCCAACCGTAATCGTAATCGGTCATATCTAACACAATACCATCAGCAGGTGTCGTTGCCGCTGTCACTTTCTGCAGATGAGGTTTCGCCGAGTTCTTTGCAGCAGGGACCTGAGAGCTTACATTATTATTTGTACTCTCAATGCCAACACGAACTGCCTTTTTTACTTTAATGCTTGCAGATGCATTGGCAAATATCAAACCTAATGCTATTCCTAGCATAAGCGAAATCATCACAATTTTTTTCATTAGATTCTCCTTCTTGAGGATGTTATTATGGATTAGAGGTTAATTAATTATAAATGTTGGATAAATTCGTGATTTACCGTAATACATCACTTCTTTACGATGTATCTAACAACTCTAGGAGTGCAAACGATGAGCAAGAGGATGTATCAATTATCAATATTACTCTTCCTTTTTAACTACGGAAAAAAGACCTTTAAAAATGTCTTGTATACTTCGTGACCTAAGATATTGCTTTACATACAATTTGTCAAGTAGAATTTACAGAAACATCACTTCTTAAACGATTAGTGTATCTAATTTCAACAAGATAAGCCTAATTCTTAAGGCATCGGTGCTAATTGATTAAATAATTTAAAAATTCCTTCTGCCAGTGCTTTCTGATTCGACTTAATAAATTTTCAAAATAAATGCAATACGAGATGCTTTCCCACCTCTAAAATTTCGATCGGGTCAGTGTGATTCTACTTACAATAATTACTTTAATAATGCAAGTCTCTGCACTGTAGAAAATCCTTCCGCCTTCATCCTGCAAAAATAGATGCCGGAAGGAAGTCCAGACCCATCGATCGTTGCTTCATGCTGGCCCGCATTTACTTCCGCAGAAAATATTGTTCGTACTTTCTGTCCCAATACATTAAATAATGCAATGTCTACATTTGATTTCTTTGCTGCTTCAAAAATAATTTTAGCTGATGGATTGAATGGATTTGGATACGCAGGTTTAAGTTTCCATTCATACGGTACAAATGCAACATCAGTTTTCACACCGACCGGTGTTTCAAACCAATTAAGAATACTTTGCATCACTGCTGCACGCGAAGTTGTGCTTGATAAATTATTAATCGCCTCTATCCCAAAACCGAGAAATACCAACTTTGAATTAGTACTGAATTGTTCTACATGCACGCCTGCCACGTTTGTTCCACCCACACTGCTATATGTCAGGCATGGAATTGATACTTCATCAGCAAGAAGAATATCAAGTGATGTTTGATTCGACGCTCCATCGCCGCCTGCAAGTGATAGCATAGCAATATTGGCTCCAAGCGGATCGCTCGGCACGCCATATACCGATTTGCCAATTACAAGATTCTTTGACCATTTGACATGAAATACATTTGACAACTCTGCAACACTTCGCGCTTGCAAATCTTCAGCGATATTCTGACCGCTTATGACTACACGGCCTCCATGCAAATAGAACTGTACGATAGTATTGAGTACGTTTCCGTTGATCGTTTCGAACTTTTTTGATCCCGATAGATAAACTATTGTACTGCGTCGTTGGAGATCGGCGTCCGAGCTGATTGAATCACGAGCGCGTATTACTTCATAGTAATGAGAAAGTGAGTCCAATGCAGCACGAACATACATTACATTTGTCTGTGCGATTGAATCTCCATCCATTAAAACAAGACTCGGATATCCAAAGACTATCGTGACCGTTGTTGAATCTAAAAAATTCTCTGCTTGCATCACTACTGTAATTGGAACTTCCTTCGGTACAAATGAAGATTGCAATCGAACACTTGCTAATGTAGGAATAACTGTCTGACTCAATCCCGCCAACGCAAGAGGCGTACTTGTTGTATCAATGGAGAACCCTGTTCCTCCTCCTTTAATATAAATGCGCGATGAAGTAGTTGGAGCAGGATTGATGTTCTCTATAGTAAGGTTGAGTACACCGGTTTCTCCCGGCTCTATTCTATTGGGAGAAATAGTGTTTGCATCCGATTGCGTCATCGAGACAAGCCGCAGGTACGGATGTGTGCCAACATCTAAATCGGCATACATCGTATCGGCTTCGTTGCTTATATTGCGAACACCCACATACGATTGGGCGTTAGAATAATAACTCACACTATTCGGATTTGTGTAACCATCGAATGTTTTATTATTTGTACTACCTGGGAATGGATCTCCTGCGTCACCACGATTTGTCCCGATATTGAGTCCACGTAATCCATCCGCTTGTTCCAAATCAACCCAATGATGGTTGGGATCAGTGTTTCCTATTGAACTTTGATTTTCATCTACATGAAAAATCAATAATCCTCCGCCAGTAAGACTGGTGTCGAATCCAACTCTCTCACGGTTTTCGACTAGAAAATATTCAGTGCTAGACTGACCTAATGACCATAATTTATAAACATCCGGAAATTTTTCTACTTTTTTAATAGATTGCTGCGGAAGAAAACTTGTAACAACCGTAGGTGTTACCCAACCCAACTGTGTTTTACACCAGGCACACATGTGCGCTGGCTTTGAAGGCGTTGTTCCATCGCCCCCCCATGAACCTCCAGCCATTAGGCACCAATTACCCAAACCCTGATCAGTTGAACTATTTGTATTATATAGATCAGGCAGACCGAAAAGATGCCCGAATTCATGACAGAATACACCGATCTCAATTAAACCGCCGGAAACAACACCGGAAATTTCTGGTTCACATGCATAATCACCGTCAACGACGACTGGTTGACCCAAATATGTATCATTAGTAAGAAAGTGCCCAGTTGATAAAATTTTGGAATTGTTGTAGAGTGTATCTGTGGGATCGGCCTTCCGATCAATTATTCTCTCTCGAATGTTCCACCTGTGCGACCAGATATTCTTTGCACCTGATTCAGCACCACCACCGGTATGAATTGTAGCTATAAGCCGAACATGGTACCCTTCCGCATCAAGACTTGTAGGATCAACATATGGTGAGAAATCGAAAGTAGGATCGATACTGAAAAGAAGATCTATCACAAAATCTCTAGGCTGGCTTAGTCCAGTCGTACCTGCATAATATAGTAATGTCTGTGGCACTCCTGCCCAATCCGATACAGTCCCCGTGAGATACATGTGTCCATAAGATATTTCATTATAAAATTGTGTAACAGTTCCCTTGGGATTGGAATCGAAGAGATCGTTTTGAAGATTCTGTCTGCTATACTTTGGCTGAGAATCGCTGTAATGGCCGAGAAGCACGGGCATGATAACAGTAGTTGGTGTTGCTGCTTGTGCTACGAGTTCTACATTGCCACTTTCCAGCAAGTGACGCCTGCGAGTCATTTCTTGCGGCCAATACCCAGACGAATATTCGCTTCGGATTTGTTTGAATTCCTCGATAAGATATGGTGATACTGTGACACCTTTCTTTGGAGGAGCAATTCCCAATAAAATGTTCACCGCGCAGATTGAGAGTATGAAAAGTAGATTAAAACGAGTCTTCATAAAATGACCTATAATAATTGATTAACGATAGAACACCGTTGATTAATATTGGAATTAAAAAACAATACAATAAGATTTTGAATAATGCAACCGGACTGAGATAATAAATGAAAAAGGCAATCCAAATGGATTGCCTTTCGTAAATGTAATTATTCTTAGAAAAGGTCTTATACAGCCTCTTTTTTCTTTTTGGGTGATGTCTGCAAATTTAGATCAATATATTTGAGTAACTCCGTTCGCCCATCACCGCTAACAATCGAAAATGGAACGATACCTCGACAGTATCCATCTGTTAACTGACTTTGGAAGCGTTCTTTATATATTTCAATTTGTTTCCCTAATTTACTAAACGGCAACTTATCCGATTTTGTAAGAACAAGCAAATAAGGAACTTCATAATATTCCAACCAATCCATCATCATTAAGTCCAATGGCGTCGGTTCTTGGCGTGAATCGATCAGCTGCATTGCTAAAAGAACCGATTCACCACGTTTCAAAAAATCTTCTATCAACTTCTTCCAACCCGCACGCATTTGTTCTGGAAACTTTGCATATCCGTACCCAGGCAAATCAACAAAATAGAATTCGTTGTTGATGATATAATAATTTATCTCACGTGTTTTTCCTGGAATAGGTACTAGTGCGCGCAAGATTCTTTTTATTGCACATTTTATTTAACAACGACGACTTGCCAACATTCGATCGACCAATGTACACTATTTCGCGCAATTCATTCTTCGGAAGCTGCCGAAGATCGACTATGCCCTGTAAAAATTCTGCCGACACAATCTTAAGCATACTTTTCTCCTACACAATAAAAGCAAGAAAGGATAGCAATATGCTATCCTTTTTTATTCTCCATATTACTCCACAACGACTGGAGGCGAACCTGCATTAGTTTCCGGAGCGTTATTCGATTCCTTCTCAGGCATTTCTGATATCGTGGCGACACCGGAACGCTTTTTCGTTTTCGATTCTCCTTTTTTACGAGAAGTGGATTTCTTAGTTGCTTTTGTTGCCCCCTTTTCCTGACCAACATTAAAATCCACAAGCTCCAGCACAGCTAATTCTGCACCATCACCCAATCGTCTACCAAGTTTTATAACTCGCGTGTATCCGCCTGGACGTGCAGCAACCTTTGGTGCAATGTCCTTAAACAATGTCGTCACTGCAGTTTTATTTCGCAGAGATGCAAATACTTCACGCCGTGCAGAAATATTTTTCTTATCGAGCGTAGATTCGATTGCAACAGCATTCTTTGCCCGTGTGATAATTTTTTCCACGAACATTCTTGTCTCTTTTGCTTTTGCAACGGTGGTTTTGATTCTCTTATGGGTAATCAAAGCAGCACACAGCGCTGCAAGAGTTGCTTTGCGATGACTGCTTGTTCGTTTAAGTTTTCGCCCTGAGTTTTGATGACGCATACTTCAATTTCCTTTTCCAAAAGGATGGATTTTTCACAGCTACTTAGTCATTACCTTCTGTTAAATATTTTTCAATATCCATCCCGAATGTCAATCCATGCTGCTCAACGATTTCTGAAAGCTCTGCCAGAGACTTGCGTCCAAAGTTGCGGAATTTCAATAACTCGGATTCGCTGCGCCGCACTAAATCTGCCATTGATTTAATATTAGCAGAACGTAAGCAATTATGAGAACGTACTGATAATTCCAACTCATCTACGGACATTTTTAGAATTTTCCTTACTCTGCCAATCTCTGCTTCTTGCTCAGTTTCTGCTTTTTCTGCTTCCGGTTCTATGCCAAAATTAATAAAGAGCTGCAAGTGATCTCGCAATATTTTTGCTGCATAAGTCACTGCTTCTTCTGGAGTTATCGAACCATCGGTTTCAATATCAAGAACAAGTTTTTCAAAATCAGTCTGCTCGCCGACTCGAGTAGGCTCAACCGTATAACGAACATTCACTATAGGAGTAAAGATTGAATCTATAGCGATCGTTCCTAACGGCAGATCTGCTGATTTATTTTCTTCAGCAGGAACATACCCTTTTCCGCGGCCAAGGCGCAATTCAATCTCGAAATCTGCATCCTTATTCAGCGAAGCAAGATGGGAATCCGGGTTTAAAATTTCTATTTCGGATGAAAACTTCTGAAGATCTCCGCTTTTTAACTCCCCGGGACCTTTCACATGCATCATCACCTTTACTGCTTTTTTATTAGTGGGTTTTATTCGGAGTTGTTTCAGATTTAGAATAAAATCGGAGACATCTTCGACCATTCCTTTAATCGTAGAGAATTCATGATGAATTCCTTCAACACGAATTGCGGTAATTGCTGTGCCCGGTAAAGATGACAACAATACGCGGCGCATAGAATTCCCAATGGTCACTCCAAATCCTTTTTCCAACGGCTGAAGTGTGAATCTACCCGAGGTAACAGAATATGTCGACTGTTCCAGTTCGACTTTTTCAGGCATTTGTAGGGTACTCATAATCTTCCTTTTCCCGAGTTCATCGAGGTGGATAAAAGTTTTTGTTTCATAGTTAAGTTTTCAATTATTTAGAATACAACTCTACAATCAATTGTTCATTTGCATTCAATGGAATATCTGCGCGTTCTGGTATATTCAAAAACGTACCAGTCATTGTTGCTTTATCAATACTGAGCCATGGCAGCATTGAAGTATCCTTCACGCGTTTCATAGCATCGTGGATCAGAGACAGCTTCTTTGCATGATCTCTAACTTGAATAACATCGCCGGGATTGATAAGATACGATGGAACATCAACAATTTTATTATTCACCGTAAAATGCCGGTGGACAACTAATTGCCGTGCCGCCTTGCGCGATGGCGCAAAGCCCAGCCGATATATTACATTATCAACACGGCGCTCCAACATTTTCACTAAAGCATCGCCAGTACCGGCCTGTCTGCTGAGATGCTCGGTGGAAATAATTTCGGAATTGCGCCTCCAAAATTCCATACATCCTGCGTACCTTTTGTTTTTCGCGCAATTGTATACCGTACTCAGATATACGTGATCGGCGAGATTGACCATGCTGACCTGGAGCATAACTCCGCTTTTCAAGCGGACACTTTTCCGATAAGCATTTTGTTCCTTTTAAGAACAATTTTTGTTTTTCTCGACGGCATAATTTGCAATTGGCATCAATGTATCTTGCCATAATTCTCCTAAAAATTATTTATTTTCGATTTGCGATTTCATAAATGCATAACCAATCACGCAATCATTAAATCACTCAATCGGATATTCACTTACACTCTTCTACGTTTTGGCGGACGGCATCCGTTATGCGGAATTGGCGTAATGTCTCGAATCAATGTCACTTCCAATCCTGCAGTTTGTAATGAACGCACAGCTGCTTCTCGTCCGCCGCCAGGTCCTTTGATAAATACTTCAACTCGTCGAAGTCCAAGATCACGCGCCTCTTTTGCAGCTGTTTCAGCAGCGACCTGAGCAGCAAATGGAGTACTTTTTCGTGAACCTTTAAACCCGTTTTTTCCAGACGTTGACCAAGCAATAACGTTGCCATACGTATCTGTTAGTGTTACGATCGTATTATTAAAAGTTGCTTTGATGAACGCTTTTCCGTTTGCATCAACATGGACTTTCTTTTTTTTCTTTGTAACTGGTGCTGTTTGCTTAGCCAATGAAATTATCCTTTAAAAATTTCTACAAATTAATTATTTCTTCTCAAGCGCTTTCTTCTTGCCTGCAACTGTCTTTCTTTTGCCTTTTCTTGTTCGGGAATTAGTACGGGTTCTCTGACCGCGAACCGGCAGTCCCTTACGATGGCGCAAACCGCGGTAACAGCCAATATCCATCAGTCGTTTTGTGTTAAGCTGATTCTCACTTCGAAGTGCACCTTCTACCTTTAAGTCAGATTGAATGACGGCACGAATTGCCGCAACTTCTTCGTCATTCAAATCGCCGACCTTTTTAGCACCGTCGATCTTAGTTTTTTCAAGAATCTCTAACGCTGTAGACCTGCCTATTCCGTAAATATAAGTAAGGCCGATTTCAGTACATTTATTTTTAGGTAAATCAACTCCAGCAATACGAGCCACGTCTTTACTCCTTGTTTATCCTTGCCGCTGTTTGTGTTTCGGATTCTTGCAGATAATCCGAACGACACCCTTACGCCGGATTATCTTACAATTCTCACACAACTTTTTCACAGATGATCTAACTTTCATTTTATATACCTCATTTGTACTTCTTCAATTTCAAAATTTATTTATACCGATAGGTAATCCGACCTTTAGATAAATCATACGGCGACATTTCTACCGTTACACGATCTCCGACCAGAATCTTGATATAATGCATCCGCATTTTTCCAGAAATATGAGCAAAGATTTCTACACCGTTGTCAAGCTTCACACGGAATGTTGCATTAGGCAACGTATCCGTTATAATTCCATCAACCTTGATCGGTCCTTGCTTCGCCATTCTTACCTAGGACAAGGTTAGAATTTCTGCCTTGCCATTTATAATCGCTATTGTATGTTCAAAATGTGCTGACGGTTTCCCGTCTGCCGTTAATACTGTCCAGCCATCTGAAGCTACTTTGACGCGCCAAGTTCCCGCATTAACCATCGGTTCGATGGCAAGCGTCATTCCATCTTTTAAAACCAGTCCTGTTCCTGCTTCACCATAATTTGGAACAGAGGGCTCTTCATGCAACTTCCTTCCAACGCCATGACCGACTAAATCACGAACTACCGAAAACTTATTTGCTTCAACATGCCGTTGAATTGCGCTCGAAATATCATGCACTCTATTACCAGCAACCGCCTGCTCAATTCCTGCTAACAATGATTCTTCTGTAACGCGCATCAGTCGCAGCTTTTCTTCAGAAACTTCGCCAACCGCAAATGACCAAGCACCATCTCCATAAAACCCATTCTTTTTTGCGCCGACATCGATGGATAACAGATCACCATCTTTTAAAATACGCTTGCTTGGAATGCCGTGCACAACTTCATCGTCTATCGACATACAAAGTGTCGCGGGAAACAAATTACTTTTATCATACCCGTATCCTTTAAACGCCGGCTCTCCGCCCATCGAGCGAATATAATCTTCTGCAGCTTGATCAAGTTTTAAAGTCGTTATGCCAGGTCGAATTTGAGATCCGACCAACTTGAGCACATCTGCAACTATTCTGCTGCTCTCACGAATTAACTCAATCTCTTCAAGCGATTTCAAAGAAATCATCACAAAGCCCGGGGCTTAACGTCTCCCCCGAAGTTTACCACTTTTCATAAAGCCGTCATAGTGGCGCATTAATAAATGTGATTCAACTTGTTGGAGCGTATCAAGCGCAACACCCACTACTATAAGCAAACTCGTTCCACCAAAGAATGATGCGAAACCTGGTGTTACTCCCATTTTAATCATCATCGTTGGGAGAATAGCTATTGCTGCTAATGCAATCGAACCCGGCAATGTAATCTTCGTTAGAATATTATCTACAAATTCTGAAGTATGAGTTCCAGGCCCAATACCGGGAATAAATCCACCCTGCTTCTTCATATTATCAGCCACATCTTTTGGATTAAAAGCAATAGCAGTATAAAAATATGTGAAGAAAATAATCATCAAAGCATACACCACAGAATATGTCCAAGAACTATAGCCGAACCAATTTGTCGACATCTCGTTCATAAACTCGCTATTCGGGAAGAATGAAAAAATAATTTGGGGAACAAACATAATTGACTGAGCAAAGATGATCGGCATCACGCCAGCAGTATTGACTCGCAAAGGAATGTACTGCGTTACACCGCCATAAACTTTTCTTCCGATAACCCGCTTGGCATATTGAACAGGTATGCGCCGCGTTCCTTGTGTAATTAGCACTACACCTGCAACGATAAAGCCCATCAAAACCAAGATAACTAATTCTATAATTAAATTACGAGTACCACCACGTACAAGCTGGAATTCATCTAGAAGTGCATTCGGGAACCGTGCAACAATACCAATAAAAATTATAAGTGAAATTCCATTGCCAATACCGCGCTCTGTGATCTGCTCCCCAAGCCACATCATAAACATTGTACCGGTTGTTAGAATAATTGTTGTACTAAAATAAAAACCTATCCCGCGAACTGCTTCAGGTACAATAGGAATACCAACTGAAGACGTACTCATAAGCTTTGCCACAACACCTGTTGCCTGCATCAATGAAATGGCGACTGTGCCATAACGAGTGTACTGCGTAATTTTTTTACGTCCTTCTTCGCCTTCCTTTTGAAGTTTGGCAAAGTAAGGTACTACTGCACCGAGCAATTGTATCACAATAGAAGAACTGATGTACGGCATAATACCGAGCGCAAAAATCGCCGCATGGCTGAATGCACCGCCAACGAAGAGATCGTATAATCCAAAAAGCGTATTCTCAGATGATTTCTTAATTGTGTCTGCCAACAAAACAGCATCTACACCTGGAACAGTGATATGCGAACCTACACGTACAATAACTAACAGAAGCGCCGTAAAGAGCAACCGTTCGCGAAGCTCCTGTATTTTGAAAATGTTCGTAAAGGTTTCAGTCAGCTTACTCATGATTTCACAGTCGTCTTTGTAAGAATCGTGGCTTTCCCTCCGGCGGCTTCGATTTTCTTCAGTGCCGATTTGCTAAAAGCATGCGCTGTAACTTCCAACTTAATTCCTAAATTGCCGTCGCCGAGAATTTTTACAGGTACATTTTTCTTTGCTATCGTTCCAGCTTTATATAGAATCTCAGGTGTCACTATGCCGTTGTTTAACTTTTTCTTTTCAACTAATATTCCAAGGGTTTCAATATTAACAACTTGTAACTCGGAACGCTTGTGCGGTGAAAAACCAAATTTCGGAACGCGACGCGTAAGCGGCATTTGTCCGCCTTCAAACCACATTTTAAATTTATGACCTGAGCGCGCTCTTGCACCTTTATGTCCCTTAGTAGCCGTTCCACCATGCCCTGAACCTTGTCCACGGCCGATTCGTTTTGTTTTTTTTCTAGAACCTTTTGCAGGCGTTAAATTGCTAAGAATATCTTTTGCCATTACTGCACCTCTTCCACTTTAACGAGATGCCGAACCCTGTTAATCATTCCACGGATTTGCGGTGTGTCATTTTTAATGACAAAATAATTCGGCCTGCCAAGTCCAAGCGCTTTAATTGTAAGCTTGGCGTCTTCGAGATGATCAATGATACTTTTGACCTGTGTGATTTTTATTTTTTTCAGTTCCGACATAGTAAGTCTTTATCGAGTTTATTGAAACAGTTCCTGAATTGTGATTCCCCGGCGCGAAGCAGTTATCTTTGCATCCGAAAGACTTAACAACGCTTGCATTGTTGCCTTAACAACATTATGGGAATTAGGCGAACCCATTTGCTTTGTGAGTACGTCTTTCACACCAGCCATTTCCAGCACAGCACGCACGCCGCCGCCCGCAATAAGACCTGTTCCGGGAGATGCGGGTTTCAGCATTACTTTTCCTGCTCCAAATTTTCCGATGACAGAATGCGGAATAGTTCCTTTAAAAATTGGAACGAAGATAAGATTTTTTTTCGCATCATCCGTGCCTTTGGCAATTGCATCTTGCACTTCATTTGCTTTGCCCAATCCGACACCGATATGTCCATTGCCGTCACCCACGACAACGATTGCGTTGAAGCTAAAGCGACGTCCGCCTTTGACCACCTTGGCCACACGGTTGACATTCACCAATCGTTCTTTAAGTTCTAATTCGCCTGCTTTGACTTTTGCCATGTTTTTTTTATGAATATTAGGATTTAGAATTTCAGTCCACCTTCGCGAGCACCATCCGCGAGTGCTTTGACACGTCCATGATACAGATAGCCGCTGCGATCAAAGACTACTTCTTTAATATTCTTCTCGAGCGCTTTTTTTGCAGCTGCCATACCTATAATTTTATATCGCTCAATCGGAGTTTTCGCTTGTTTAACATTTTCACGCAAATCCTTAGAGAGAGTTGAAACCGATAATAGTGTTTTACCAGTTGAATCATCAATTATTTGTGCATAAGCATTTCTGGAACTTCGGAAAACAACCAATCGAGGACATCTCGAAGTACCTTTAATTTTTTTGCGGATGCGCGATTGTTTTTTTGCAAGACGTTCCACAGTATTTTTTTGAATCATAAACTGTTTTTCCTTACTTCAAAATATTACTTCGCAGCTGTAGCAGCAGCTTTACCAGCTTTACGACGAATATACTCTCCTTCATACTTAACGCCCTTGCCTTTATACGGTTCTGGCGGGCGAAATGACCGTATCTTTGCAGCTACAAGTCCGACAAGCTGTTTATGAACACCACTTATAATTATGTTTGTTTGAGTCGGCGCTTCAATTTTAATACCATCAGGCGCTGCAAATAATATTGGATGACTAAAACCAAGTAAAAGGTTTAAACGCGTACCCTTCATTTCTGCTCTATAACCTACTCCAACTATTTCTAATTTTTTAGAATAGCCGAGAGTCACACCTGTAATCATATTTTGAATAAGTGCACGCCACAATCCATGCAATGCACGAGATTTGACTTCATCCGATTTGCGTGTAATTAGTATCTGTTGATTTTTAATATCAACACCAATGTCTGGATGCACTTTTTCAATTAACTCGCCTTTTGGTCCTTTCACAGAAACATTACCATCCTTCATCGTAACTGTGACATCTTTTGGTATTTCAATTGGTTTTCTACCGATACGTGACACTATTCTTTCTCCTCTTCAAATACTCACCAAACATAAGCAAGAATTTCGCCGCCGATATTTTCTTTCTTCGCTTGTGCATCCGTCATCACGCCTTTTGATGTAGAAATGATTGAGACACCTAAACCTCCAAGGACTCGCGGCAACTCATCGGAACCACGATACAATCGAATACCTGGCTTACTAATACGGTGCAAGCCGGTGATAACCGGTTTTCCATCATAATATTTCAAATTAATACGAAGAATATTCTGCTTTTTATCTTCAAGCACCATAAATCCTGCGATAAAACCCTTTTCCAAAAGAATCTTAGAAATCGCTTTCTTCAAATTAGAAGATGGAATATCCACCCTGCGATGTTTTGCTTTTGCAGCGTTGCGGATTCTTGTTAAATAATCAGCGATTGGATCAGTCTTCGACATCGATTGAACTCTCTTTTTATTAGTTTTACCAACTTGCTTTACGAACGCCGGGAATCTTGCCTTCAAGCACAAGCTTGCGAAGGCAGATACGACAGAGGCCGAACTTTCGATAATAGCTGCGCGATCTGCCGCAAATGTTGCAACGGTTATGCTGCGAAACTTTATGTTTTGGCGTTCTCTTCGCCTTTACTCGCATTGCTAAGCGTGCCAAGCAAACTCCTTTGCTTTACTTATTCTGATTGTCTTGTTGAACAATTTCTTGCCGTTTTACAAACGGCATGCCAAGCTCTTTTAATAATTCATATGCTTCAACGTCATTCTTGGCTGTGGTGACGAAGGAAATATCCATACCGTTAACACGTGTTACTTTATCTACATCAATTTCTGGGAAAATGATTTGTTCCTTTACACCAATCGTATAATTTCCATGCCCATCAAAGGATGTGTCTGATAAACCGCGAAAATCACGAACACGAGGTAATGCTACACTGATGAACCGATCTAAGAATTCATACATTTTAGCACGACGCAATGTAACACGGCATCCGATTGGAAGATTTTCTCTAAGTTTGAAATTAGAAATTGCCTTTTTAGATTTAGTGATAGCCACTTTTTGTCCAGTGATGGATTCCAACTCATGCACTGCTGCATCAAGCAATTTTGGATCCTGCGTTGCTTGTCCGACTCCAATATTGATAGCGATCTTTTCTAATCTGGGCACTTGCATTTTACTTTTGAACTGAAATCTTTTCATTAATGCTGGAACGGATTCCTTTTGATATCGTTCGAACAAACGTGCCGTTACGCCTTTTTCTTGTCCTCCAGCAACTTTTTTCCCTTTTAATTCCGGCGCTGCTTTCTCGGCTTTATTCTTAACTGTTGGTGCTGCTTTCTCAGTCTTGCTTTTTACCGCAGGTGTTGCCTTTTCAACTTTTTCTTTACCAGGAATTTTCTCGTTCGCCATTGATTACTCTCTTAGAACATTTCTTTACAATGTTTACATGTTCTCATTGTTTTCTTCTTACCGCTAGTTGCATCTTTTACATGCGCATGTCCTACGCGCGTAGGTTTACTGCACTTTGGACAGATCACCACTACGTTAGACGCCCGGATGCTTCCTTCTTTCTGGACAACGCCACCTTGTGGATTCTTTTGCGAAGGACGAGTTGCTCTTTTAATGATATTGACGTTTTCAATAATCACTCGTTCAGTATCAGGAAAAACTTTTAAAACTTTACCTTGTTTTTTTCGAAATTCACCCGATATGACTAAAGCATTATCATTTTTATGTACATGTAAATTTTGTGCCATACTTTTAGAGTACCTCAGGTGCTAAAGAAATGATTTTCATATATTGACGCTCGCGTAACTCTCTTGCCACTGGACCGAAAATACGCGTTCCACGCGGTTCGCCCTGAGGATTGAGTAACACAGCCGCATTTTCATCAAATCGAATGTAGGAACCGTCTTTTCGGCGTATTTCTTTCTTCGTCCGCACGATCACGGCACGCGAGACTTCACCTTTTTTTACCGGAGCGCCCGGAATAGCGCTCTTTACAGACACAACAATAAGATCGCCGACACCAGCATAGCGTCTATCATGACCACCGAGTACACGAATGCACTGCACTCGTTTCGCACCCGAATTATCGGCAACTACTAAATTCGTTTCTTCCTGGATCATCGTCTTCGCCTAGTCTGAAAATAACCTATTTCGCCTTTTCAATGATTTCCACTAACCGCCAACGCTTATTTGCGCTAATCGGCCGGGTTTCCATAATTTTGACAGTATCACCAATACCCGCTATTTGTTTTTCATCATGCGCCATCAACTTTTTTGTACGACGAAAATATTTTTTATACAGCGGATGTGCAACCTGACGCTCTACTGAAACAACAATACTTTTCAACATTTTATTACTTACCACTTTACCGATACGGATTTTACGCCGCGCACGCTTTTGAATTTCTTTTGGGATTTCTGTCATCATCATCTCTTATTGCTTTGCCTGCTCAACTTGCCTGTCACTAGGTGTTGTATTCGCAGATTTTTCGGTTGATGGATTTAATTGTCGATCGCGGAGAATAGTCTTAATCCGCGCAATTACTTTTCGAACATGCCCTAACTTCATCGGATTTTCCAGTTGACCTATGACTTTCTGAAATTTCAGATGTGAAAGGTTTTCTTCTTCTTCTTGAATTCTCTTCAGCAATTCTGTATCAGAGAGCTGCCGCAATTCATGTGCTTTCATCGTTTTACCTTCTATGCACCTTGATAATCAATTCGGGTGACAAATTTCGTCTTAATTGCAAGCTTATGCGCAGCAAGTTTCATTGCTTCCGCTGCGGTCGCACGGTTAATACCGCCCAATTCAAACAGAACGCGGCCCGGTTTAATAACAGCAACCCAAAATTCCGGCGAACCCTTACCACTTCCCATACGAGTTTCAGCTGGTTTCTTTGTAACGGGTTTATCCGGAAAAATTCTTATCCATACTTTACCTTCGCGTTTCATCATTCGTGTCAATGCAACGCGGGATGCTTCGATTTGTCTTTGTGTAACCCATCCCGGTTCCATCGCCTTCAGTCCAAAATCCCCGAATGCAATTGTTGCGCCGCGTGTAGCTTTTCCTTTCATGCGTCCCCGCTGGGCTTTTCTATACTTCACTCTTTTTGGCATCAACATAAATAATACTCCTTATTGCCGCGGCCCGATAATTTCGCCCTTACAGATCCAAACTTTTACACCAATAGCTCCGTAAATAGTTTGCGCGGTTGCGCCCGCATAATCAATGTCTGCCCTAAGCGTTTGTAAAGGAATACGTCCATCTTTATAATGTTCTGTTCGAGCAATTTCAGCGCCGCCAAGACGGCCTGCACACATTACTTTTATTCCTTCAGCGCCCATGCGCATAGCTGCAGTAATCGATTGTTTCATAGCTCGCCGGAAAGAAATTCGTCCTTCAAGCTGACCAGCGATCGCTTCTGCTACTAGAAATGCATCTAACTCCGGGCGTTTGATTTCATGTATTAGAATTTTAATTTCTTTTGATGTTACCTTCTTTAACTCTTCTTCGAGCTGTGCTATCTCTTTACCGCTTTTCCCAATCACGATACCGGGTCGTGAAGTATGGATTGTGACCACCGCACGTTTTGGAGTTCTATCTATTTGAACTCGCGCAATTCCAGCTTTTTTTAATCGGTTGCGGACATAATTCCTTACAAGTGCATCTTCCTGTAACTTATTTGAAAAACTTTTATCGTCGTACCAATTTGCATCCCATGCACGAACGATACCGAGACGAAATCCAACTGGATGTGTTTTTTGACCCAAGCGTTCCTCCGATTAACTTTCGGTTACTTCTTTAGTTTCTGCTGCTGTTTCCGACTTCTTCATATCGGACTTCTTTATATCTGTTTTCTTTGCGATTGTTGAAGCTTTCGTATTTGGAATAACCGCTTTCTCTTGCTCATGCTGCGCTACTATAATAGTAATATGATTTGAACGTTTACGTACACGAAAAGCGCGTCCCATAGGTGCAGATAGAACTCGTTTTGCCATTGCGCCGCCGTTAACAAATACTTCCTTGACGTACAAGGTTGCCGTATCCACTCTTCCGCTTTCTTCTTTATTCTGTACATTTGATATTGCTGAACGAAGAACTTGTTCTGCTGTTTTCGCTGCAGCTTTAGTGGTAAAGTGAAGAATGCTCAGCGCTTCTTCGACTCCTTTACCACGAATCAAATCAATCACCAGCCGCATTTTCCGCGGCGATGTTCCGATATATCTATTTATTGCTTTCGCTTCCATATCTCACTCTTAAGACAAATCTTACGCTGGTGATGTCGTTTTTTCGCTCTTCAAACCCGGATGTCCACGGAAAACGCGAGTTGGTGCAAACTCACCGAGCTTGTGTCCAACCATCGCTTCATGTATGTACACCGGTATAAATTTATTTCCGTTATGCACCGCGAAAGTATGACCGACAAACTCGGGGATGATAGTGCTCGATCGCGACCAAGTTTTTACTACACGCTTCTGATTAGATTTATTGAGCGCTTCTATTTTATCTTGTAATTTGAGGTCGACAAACGGCCCCTTTTTTATTGAACGACTCATAGGTGTTTACCTATTACTTACGACGTTTAACAATATATTTATTTGATTGATTTTTCCGTTTACGCGTTTTCAATCCTTTGGCATACTTGCCCCATGGCGATTCCGGATGTTGATACCCACCGCCACTTTTTGAGCGACCTTCACCACCACCCATCGGATGATCTACAGGATTCATTGCCATTCCACGCGATTGCGGGCGGATACCAAGCCAACGGGAACGTCCAGCTTTACCAAGACTGATATTCTCATGGTCTGCATTACCAACTAACCCTATCGTGGCATAGCAATCTGCACGAAATTTTCTTATTTCTCCTGATGGCAATTTTAATGAAACCCATTCGTCCTCTTTAGCCATCACTTGTAGAGAATTTCCAGCGCTACGACCTATTTGACCACCTTTACCTGGAGTGAACTCGACATTATGCACAAATGTGCCTGCTGGAATATTCTTCAAAGGTAAAGCATTACCATTTTCAATTTCTGCCTGTGGGCCTGAAACAATTTTTGTTCCGACCTTTATTCCATCTGCTGCAATAATATATTTTTTATCACCATCAGGATAATGGATCAATGCAATTCGCGCAGCACGATTCGGATCATACTCAATTGCCGCAACTGTTCCGGCAATTCCATGCTTGTTACGTTTGAAATCAATAATTCGATATTGTCGTTTATGTCCTCCGCCACGGTGACGCGATGTGATACGTCCAAGATTATTTCTTCCGCCTGATTTTTTATTTGATTCGAGCAGATATTTTTCCGGCTTTTTCTTAGTTATTTCATCAAACGTCGAGATTGAATAGAATCTCGTCGCTGGTGTCATCGGTCGTAATTTTCGAATTGCCATAGTCTTATACCTTCAGGATCAAACGTTGCCGAAGTAATCAATCTTATCGCCTTCTTTCAGCGTTACCATTGCTTTCTTCCATTTCTTTGTGTGCCCTTCAAAACGTCCGCGTTTTGTCATCTGACTTTTACGCTTTCCTTTCACGATGACTGTCCGCACACTTGTCACCTTAACATTAAATTTCTTTTCGACTGCTTTGCAGATTTCAATTTTATTCACAGTAGCAGGAACTTCAAACGCATATTGGCGTTTATCGCCAAGCTCTGTCATCTTCTCTGTAATAATCGGCCGAACGAGAATACTTACCATCGTCTGTTGTCCTAACTCTTCAAAGATTTTTGTAACACTTCAACGGCACTCTTTTGAACTAGCAATACCTGATTTTTTAGAATTTCAAATGTCGATGCTTTATCCGCTTCACGAACTTGTAGCTTTGGAATATTGCGTCCAGATTTTAAAAGTGTTGCATCTGTTGTCTTTGTCAACAATAATGTTTTTTGTTTATCAATTGAAAGTGCTTTTAGCACTGCTGACATCTTTTTTGTTTTCACTTCGTCAAATTGAAAATCCTCAACTACTTTTAAAGCGCTATCTTTTGCTTTGTAACTTAGAGCAGACTTGCGTGCAAGCCTGCGAACCTTTGCAGGAAGTTTAACTACATAATCATGTGGATTCGGTCCAAATATTGAACCGCCACCAACCCACAACGGCGAACGGGTTGTTCCTGCGCGAGCGCGGCCTGTCTTCTTTTGCTTAAAAGGTTTCCGACCGCCACCGCTGACTTCGCTGCGTGTTTTTACTTTGTGCGTGCCTTGACGTTGGTTTGCCTGAATACTGCGCACTGCTTGATAGATAGCATGATCATTTGGCTCGATTCCAAAAATATTTGCATCCAATTCAACTTTTTCGCCGCTAAGCGTACCATCTATTTTATAAACGTCAACCTGCATAGTACTTTTTCCTTACAAGGAAACCATCATTTATGCTTCTTCTCAATTTCTAAATATCCATTTATCGCGCCCGGAACCGAGCCACGAATAATTAAAATGTTAGATTCCGGAATCACTTTAACAACTTTTAAATTCCTTATTGTGACTCGCTCAAATCCCATTCTGCCGCCCATACGCATGCCTTTGAAAACACGCGATGGATACGAGCTTCCACCAATAGAACCCGGAGCACGTACACGATCTGATGCTCCATGTGTTGTCATTCCAACGCCGCCAAAATGATGACGCTTCACAACACCTTGAAATCCACGACCTTTTGATTTTCCGCTCACGTCAACTATATCGCCGGGGGAAAACATATCAACTTTGATTTCATCACCAGTCTTCATCGAAGTTCCATTAACTCCTCTGAACTCGCGCATCAATCGCAGCGCTTTTGTTGCGGCTTTCGCAAAATGTCCCTTCAATGGCTTGTTGACAAGATGTTCCTTCTTTTCATCAAAACCAAGCTGGATTGCATCATAACCATCTTTTGCCTGTGTTCTGACCTGGGTGACGTAGCACGGACCCGCTTCGATAACGGTACAAGGAATTGCTTCACCGTTCTCATCGAAGAGACTTGTCATTCCAATTTTTTTTCCTAAGATGCCACTCACTGTTTCTACTCCTTTGCGCTCTAGCGCATGAGTCTTTTTTTCTCTATAATCTAATGCAAGAATATAAAAGTAATTATCTTACCACATATTCAATTCATTCAAACACATTTTTAAGGAACTATACTTTAATTTCGACATCTATACCTGCAGGAAGCTCTAACTTCATTAGCGAATCAACCGTACGGCTTGTCGAATTGAGAATATCTATCAATCTCTTGTGTGACCGCGTTTCGAATTGTTCTCGAGATTTTTTATCTACGTGTGGAGAACGATTGACCGTATAAATACTGCGTTTAGTCGGCAATGGAATCGGGCCCGACACAATCGCACCTGTTGATTTCACCGTTTTAATAATTTTCTCTGCAGACTTGTCGATCAAATTGTGATCGAATGACTTTAATTTAATTCTAATTTTTTGTCCAGCCAAGGAAAACTCCTCAGACTATTTTCCGCTCTTGAATTACTCCAATAGCAGAATAAACGATAAGTTACTTTATGATTTTTGTAATAACACCAGCACCAACCGTACGTCCACCTTCACGTACAGCAAATCTCTGTCCTTCTTCCATCGCAATGGGAGAAATTAATTCAATGTTAATAGCATCAAGGTTATCACCTGGCATAACCATTTCAACTCCGGCTGGTAACTCAGCAACGCCAGTAACATCAGTTGTTCTGAAATAAAACTGAGGACGATATCCAGTCAAGAACGGTGTATGGCGTCCACCTTCTTCTTTCTTTAACACGTAAATCTGCGCAGTGAATTTCGTGTGCGGTGTAATTGTTCCAGGCTTTGCAACGACCATACCTCGCTCTAGTTCGTCTTTTTCAATACCACGCATCAACAAACCTGCATTATCACCTGCAACCACTTCGTCTAATTCCTTTCGGAACATTTCAGCACCAGTGATAACAGTCTTCTTATGCATACCAAGACCAACGACCTCTACTTCATCACCAACTTTTGCTTTTCCACGTTCAACACGACCTGTTCCAACTGTGCCGCGTCCAGTAATAGAAAACACATCTTCAATTGGCATTAAGAACGGCCTATCTGAATCACGCTTCGGCAGTGTAATGTAATTGTCAACAGCATCCATTAATTCCATGATACATTTGAATGAAGGATCGTCTGCTTTCGAATCCGGCCGAAGGGCGGCTTCCATCGCTTTTAATGCAGAGCCGCGAATGATAGGAATTTCATCTCCTGGGAAATCATTTTTCTTTAATAAATCACGAACTTCGAGTTCAACAAGATCTAAGAGTTCTGGATCGTCGACTGCATCAACCTTATTCATAAACACTAACATTTTCGGTACATTTACTTGGTGAGCAAGTAAAATATGTTCACGCGTTTGCGGCATAGGACCATCTGTAGCTGCAACTACCAAGATAGCACCATCCATTTGAGCAGCACCTGTGATCATATTCTTAATATAATCAGCATGACCTGGACAGTCCACGTGAGCATAATGGCGCTTCTCTGTAGAATATTCAACGTGTGCGGTGTTAATTGTTATTCCGCGTGCTTTTTCTTCTGGAGCATTGTCGATTGAGTCAAATGTTCGAATCTGGGAGAGACCCTTTTTGGCAAGCACCATAGTGATGGCAGCCGTCAGAGTGGTCTTTCCGTGGTCAACGTGGCCGATCGTGCCGACATTCACGTGCGGCTTGCTACGGTCAAATTTTTCCTTTGCCATGTGTTGATCTCCTTTTATTAAATAAATGTGCTAATTTTATAAAAACCTTACGCGGCTACATTACTTTTTCCGCGAACTTTTTCTACAATTTCTTCCGCAATATTCTTTGGTACAGGTTCATAATGTGAGAACTGCATTGTATAGAGCGATCTTCCTTGTGTCATTGAACGTAATTGTGTTGCATAACCAAACATCTCTGATAGCGGAACATGTGCCTTAATAACCTGAGCATCTTTTCTTGGTGTTAATCCTTCTATTTTGCCGCGGCGAGAGTTAATATCGCCCATAACATCTCCAAGGTATTCTTCAGGAGTCACTACTTCAACTGCCATTACTGGTTCAAGCAGAACTGGTCCAGCTTTTTTTGCTCCGGCTTGAAACGCCATTGAACCGGCTATTTTAAATGCCATCTCAGATGAATCGACTGCATGGAATGATCCATCAAACAACCTTACTTTTATATCTTCCATTGGATATCCGGCAAGCACACCATTTCGCATTGCTTCAATAATGCCCTGTTCGGTTGGTTTAATATATTCTTTTGGAACTGCTCCGCCTACAATATCGTTTTCAAATTCAAAACCCCTGCCTTTTTCATTCGGCTCAACATCAATCCATACATGTCCAAATTGACCTCGACCGCCCGATTGACGTACAAACTTACCTTCAGCCGAAACTTTTTTAGTTATCGTTTCTTTATAGGCAACCTGCGGTTTTCCAACATTAGCTTCAACTTTGAATTCGCGTCGCATCCGATCTATAATAATTTCGAGGTGCAATTCACCCATGCCACTTATAATTGTTTGCCCTGTATCTTCATTCGTCGAAATGCGGAACGTAGGATCTTCTTCAGCGAGACGTTGCATTGCCTCACCCATTTTTTCTAAATCAACTTTCGTTTTCGGTTCAATAGCAACATCAATTACAGGATCAGGGAATTCCATTCGTTCAAGAATAATAGGATCTTCTTCGGTCGAAAGTGTATCGCCAGTTCTTGTGTTTTTCAAACCTATTGCAGCCACAATATCACCCGCATAAGCTTCTTGTACTTCTTCACGATGATTAGCATGCATTCGAAGAATACGGGCAATGCGCTCTTTTCGATCTGTAATAATATTATGCACATACGAACCGGCAGTAAGTGTTCCAGAATAAACTCTGAAATATGTCAGCCTGCCGACAAAAGGATCGCTCATAATTTTAAAAGCTAATGCTGTGAACGGTCCGTCGTCGCTTATCTTTCGGATAACATCATCGTGTTTATGAGGATGGTGTCCATGAATCTCTCCGTTGTTTATATCCATAGGCGACGGTAAGAAATCAACAACTGCATCCATTAAATCCTGTACGCCTTTGTTTTTAAAAGAAGAGCCGCAAAGAACAGGAATAATTCCACCTTTCAGTGTGGAGCGTCGTAAAACTTGAAGTACTTCTGCAGAAGAAATTTCTTTCCCGTTTAGATATTTTTCAAGCAAAGTATCATCTTCATCGGCAACCGCTTCTAGCATCTTTACTCGATATTCATTTGCTTTTGGTTTTAATTTCGCCGGAATATCAATCTCATCCCAAGTGGCCCCTTGTGTTTCTTCATGGTACATTCGGGCTTTCATTGTAATCAAATCGATAATGCCCGCAAACATATCACCCTCACCTACAGGTAATTGAATCGGCACTGCGTTTGCTTTAAGGCGTGTCTTCATCATATCTACTACGGCAAGAAAATCTGCGCCTGCTCTATCCATTTTATTTACAAACGCAATTCGAGGAACACCATACTTATCGGCTTGCCGCCATACTGTTTCAGACTGTGGTTCTACACCGCCAACTGAACAGAACAAAGCAACAGCTCCATCTAGCACACGAAGCGAACGCTCGACTTCAATTGTAAAATCGACATGACCTGGGGTATCGATAATATTTATTTGATTGTTTCGCCAGAAACATGTTGTTGCAGCACTCGTAATTGTAATACCACGCTCTTTTTCCTGCTCCATCCAATCCATCGTTGCAGCACCATCATGGACTTCACCGATACGATGCAATCTGCCGGTATAGAACAAAATGCGTTCTGTCGTAGTCGTCTTGCCCGCATCAATATGTGCCATGATGCCGATATTTCTAGTTTTTTCTAAAGAATACTCACGAGACATAAACTTTCATACACTCCAAAACACAGACTTAATATTTAAGACTGCGTGGATTGATTACTGCTATGAATAAAAATCACCATCTAAAATGTGCAAAAGCCTTATTGGCTTCAGCCATACGGTGTACATCATCCTTCTTTTTCACCGCACCACCTTCACCTGTAGATGCAGCAAGCAATTCTGCTGCGAGCTTTTGCGACATTGATTTATCCGAGCGTTCTTGGGCATAAGTAATAAGCCAACGAATTGCAAGAGCGGTTCGTCGCTCGAGACGAACTTCTGTAGGAACCTGATAGGTCGCACCACCAACTCTTCGTGCTCTAACTTCTATCAATGGAGATGCATTGTCCACTGCTTTTTTAAATATTTCCAACGGATTTTTTTCAGTTTTTTGTGCAATTTGATCAAGCGCACTATAAACAATATTACGGGCTATATTCTTTTTCCCTTCCTTCAAAACGCTATTCACGAAACGGGAAATAAGTTCATCACCGAATTTTGGATCAGGCATTACACGCCTTCGTATGGCTCTTTTTTTTCTCATCAGTCAATAAATTACTGCTTAGGTTTTTTAGCTCCGTATTTTGAACGGCCTTGCTTTCGATCTTGCACACCTTGCGTATCCAAAGTACCGCGAATAATATGATAACGAACTCCCGGTAAGTCCTTCACTCTCCCACCACGAATGAGAACAATTGAATGCTCTTGAAGATTGTGCCCTTCACCGGGAATATATGCTGTTACTTCGATTCCATTTGTTAAACGCACACGAGCAACTTTACGCAAAGCGGAATTAGGTTTCTTTGGAGTGGTAGTGTACACGCGTGTGCACACACCTCTTTTTTGAGGATTGCCGCCGAGAGCCGGTGATTTACTTTTCCAAAGTACCCTTTCCCGGCTATCTTTTATAAGTTGATTAACTGTTGGCAATTGCTACTCTCCAAAACTTCTAAATTTAACATTTACTACGCATTTTTTAATATAATGTTTTTTATCCTGTAAGTCAATGCAAATAATACGGAATATTGAAAATCTATTCTACTAACTTCACTTTTCGCTTTAGTTTCTTCGTCTCAACTTCTGATGCATTTATTTCATCAGGAATCTCTTTAGCCGCATCTAAAATTATCGGTTCGGGAGTAGAAACAATAATATCTTTAAATTTCCTTTGCCCTGTTCCGGCGGGAATGAGATGTCCCATAGTAACATTTTCCTTTAGACCAAGAAGATGGTCAACCTTTCCTTCTATAGCCGCATCCGTTAGCACCTTTGTAGTTTCCTGAAATGAAGCAGCTGAAATAAAGCTTTCTGTCGTCAAAGATGCTTGGGTAATACCAAGAAGAATCGGATCCGATGTCGCCGGCAATGCATTGCGTAACTCAGCAACCTTCTTTGATTTTTTCTTAAGATCAGTATTCATCTCGCGAACAATTCTCTTGGAGATTATTTGTCCATTCTTCAACTTCGCATCACCTTTGCCGATAATAATAACTTTGTCTGTTAGATTTTCATTTTCATCGTTCAACAGATTTTTATCGACATGATCGCCTTCAAGATATTTCGTATCACCTTGATCTGCGATCCTAACTTTCTGCATCATTTGCCGTACGATAACTTCGATATGTTTATCGTTTATTTTTACGCCTTGCATACGATATACTTCTTGAATTTCATTTACAAGATATTCCTGAACTGCGGTCGTTCCTTTAATGCGTAAAATGTCATGAGGATCAATAGAACCTGCAGATAAGCGCTCGCCAGCATGAATCAAATCCCCGTCTTGGACTAAAAGATGCTTGCCTAATGGAACAAGATAAGTACGTTTATCTTTACCATCTGGACTTTCAATAAACACTTCTCGTGAACCGCGCTTTGGCTGGCCGATAGTAACAGTTCCGTCGATTTCACCAACGACAGCCGGATCGTTTGGATGGCGCGCTTCAAAAAGTTCAGTTACACGTGGTAAGCCGCCGGTGATATCGCGTGTCTTACCGATATCGCGAGGAATTTTTACTAAAATTGCTCCAGCTTGGATTACTTCACCATCGTCAACATTCAAATGCGCCCGTGTCGGAATTGGATATGATGAAACTTTGTTCCCCTTTTTATTGATAATTGCAATTCCGGGAATAAGACTTTTTTCGCGACTATCAATAACAACTTTTTGAATGTGCCCAGTTTGTTCATCCGGTTCTTCACGATAAGTTACGTTTTCTTTCATGTCGACGTATTGAATAGTTCCACCATACTCTGAGACAATAACTGCATTATAAGGATCCCATTCATAAACGAGCTCACCTTTCGTAACTTTTGCACCATCACGAACCAGCAATGTTGCACCATAAGGTACATCATACTTTGTGAGCATACGATTGTCATTATCTAATACATTAATCACTCCGCTTCGACCAGAGACCATCAAGCGAGTCATTTCTTCCTTTGTGAACTCGATGAATTTAATTCCATCATATTTCACATGTCCATCGAACTTAGAAATAATTTGAGATTGTGCGGCAATAAGACTTGCTGTCCCACCTGTATGGAACGTGCGTAATGTTAGCTGCGTACCTGGCTCACCAATAGATTGAGCAGCAATAACACCAACAGCCATTCCCGGTTCGACTAGATTTCCTGTAGTAAGATCGCGACCATAACATTTTGCACAAACCCCACGGCGTGAATCACAAGTAAGCACAGAACGAATAATTACTGTTTCTATAGATGTTTCAGTAATTTGCTGCGATTTTTCTTCATCGATAAGATCACCGCCGTGCACTATTACTTCTTTTGAAATCGGATCTACAATATCTTGCAGCGACACGCGGCCAAGAATTCGTTCTGCTAATGGTTCCTTAATATCTTCTGCTTCTTTCAAAGCACTGGTTGTAACGCCTTTGATTGTACCACAATCGATTTCACCGATAATTGCATCTTGTGCAACATCGACCAAGCGACGTGTCAAATAACCTGCATCGGCTGTTTTC
This sequence comes from Ignavibacteriota bacterium, assembly GCA_963833465.1. Lineage (GTDB taxonomy): Bacteria > Bacteroidota > Ignavibacteria > UBA10030 > UBA10030 > Fen-1298. The sequence continues at coordinate 444,608 of CAWHXW010000004.1, forward strand.
AGCGCAGTATCAGCCAAACCTTTACGAGCTCCATGTGTAGAGATGAAGTACTCTAGAATAGAAAGACCTTCGCGGAAGTTCGCGATGATCGGGTTCTCGATTAACTCTCCTGTTGCACCTGACATGCTTTTTTGCGGCTTAGCCATTAATCCGCGCATACCAGCAAGCTGACGAACTTGTTCCTTCGAACCGCGCGCGCCTGAATCAACCATCATATAAAGAGAGTTAAATCCTTTTCGATCATGCTGCAATGCTTCAAACAAGCGATCCGCAATTCTACTTGTGACACGAGTCCAAATATCAATTACTTTATTATAGCGTTCGCCGTTTGTAATGAAGCCGCGGAAGTACTGTGATTCCACACTCTCTACATCTTTTTGCGCTTTTTTAACCAAATCAATTTTCTCTTGTGGAATTACAACGTCATCAATTGAAACAGAAAGTCCGCCTTTTGTTGCATAAGTAAAGCCCAATGTTTTTAATTGGTCAAGGAAATTTGAAGTAATTAAATTTCCGCATCGACGAAACACTATCGATATAATCTGCACAAGCCGTTTTTTATTCAATAATTCATTCACAAATGGGATTTCCTTAGGAACAATTTGATTGAATATAATGCGTCCTGTTGTTGTCTCGATTAACTCCGAATTTATTCGCACTTTAATTCTTGCATGCAGTCCAAGTCTTTCCTGATCAAATGCAATGATGACTTCTTGCGGCGAGGAAAATATATTTCCTTCTCCAAGATCGCCTGTTTTAGACTTTGTTAAATAGTAACAGCCCAAAACTTGATCTTGCGTTGGAGTGACAATTGGTGCACCGCTTGCCGGTGAAAGAATATTATGACTTGAAAGCATTAACATACGAGCTTCGAGCTGAGATTCATACGAAAGCGGCAAGTGCACTGCCATTTGATCGCCGTCGAAGTCTGCGTTGAACGCCGTGCAGACCATCGGATGAATACGAATTGCTTTACCTTCTACCAGCACCGGTTGAAATGCTTGAATACCAAGTCTGTGCAGCGTTGGTGCACGGTTTAACATCACCGGATGTCCATCTATTATATTCTCCAAGATATCCCAAACTTCTGGACCCTTTTTGTCGACCATTTTCTTCGCACTTTTTACTGTCTTCACTAACCCGCGCTCAATTAGTTTACGTATAATGTGCGGTTTGAACAATTCTACTGCCATATCTTTCGGCAGACCGCATTGATGCAACTGCAATTCAGGTCCAACTACGATAACCGAGCGACCGGAATAGTCGACGCGTTTACCAAGCAAATTCTGACGGAACCGTCCTTGCTTTCCTTTGAGCATATCGGAAAGTGATTTAAGAGCGCGATTATTATCTGAACGTACTGCATTAACACGGCGAGAGTTATCGAAAAGCGAATCAACTGATTCTTGCAGCATTCGTTTTTCATTCCGTAATATGACTTCCGGAGCCTTAATTTCGATAAGGCGTTTTAATCGGTTGTTGCGAATAATAACACGTCGATATAGATCATTTAAATCAGAGGTTGCAAACCGGCCGCCTTCTAAAGGAACTAACGGTCTTAGCTCAGGGGGAATAACAGGTATTACATCCAAAATCATCCACTCTGGTTTGTTTGCTGCGCCGCTTTCTGGGTTACGAAACGCTTCGACAACACGCAAACGCTTCAATGCATCCTGTTTCTTTTGCATAGATGTTTCCGTTGCAAGTTGAGCACGCAAGTCTGCTGCAAGATCATCTACGTTCACACGTCGGAGAAGATCTTTAATTGCATCGCCACCCATTTTTGCAACAAACTTCTTTGGATCGTCATCGTCCAACTCCTGATTTTCTTCGGGCAGCGAAGAAAGAATTTCTATATATTGATCCTCCGAAATCAAATCGAGTTGCTGCAAACCTGTAGTGCCTGGGCTAACTACAACGTAGGATTCATAATAAATAATTTTTTCAAGTTCTTTGCCAGCGATTCCAAGTATAGTGCCAATCTTGCTTGGCACTGAACGGAAGTACCAAATATGCACAACAGGAACCGCTAATGAAATATGTCCTTGTCGTTCGCGGCGAACGCTTTTCTGTGTCACTTCAACGCCGCAACGATCGCAAGTTATTCCTTTGTAGCGAATACGTTTGTACTTTCCGCAATGGCATTCCCAATCACGCACCGGACCAAATATCTTTTCGCAAAACAATCCATCCTTTTCAGGACGGAAAGAGCGATAATTGATCGTCTCAGGTTTCGTCACTTCGCCATGCGAACGGCTCAATATCATATCCGGCGATGCAAGGCTAATCGTAATTTTAGAAAAAATTTTCTTTGCTGTTAAATCTGTATAAGGCATGCCGCCTCCGTCAATCAAACTATGTTTATTATTGAATGAGTGATAAATGCATTTGGACAGAATTAATTATAATCACTCAATTTTAACTTCCAAACCCAATCCTTGCAATTCGCGAACAAGCACATTAAACGATTCAGGAATATTTGGTTCCGGAAGATTTTCACCTTTCACAATGGATTCGTAGACTTTCGCGCGTCCAAGCACATCGTCTGACTTCACTGTCAGAATTTCTTGCAAGATGTTTGCCGCACCATATCCTTCAAGCGCCCACACTTCCATTTCTCCAAAACGTTGGCCGCCAAATTGTGCCTTACCACCTAACGGCTGCTGTGTGATGAGAGAGTACGGTCCGATGGAACGCGCATGAATTTTATCATCTACCATATGCGACAACTTCATCATGTACATATACCCAACCGAAATTTCCTGATCAAACGGTTCTCCAGAGCGCCCGTTTATTAGAACCGACTTCGATGTTTTGCTTAATCCGGCTTTTTCTAACCATCCTTGCACTTCTTCCCACCTTGCACCATCAAAAATCGGCGATGCAAATTTGACTCCAAGTTTAATTCCAGCCCAGCCCAGCGCCACTTCAAATAATTGTCCCAAATTCATTCTGGATGGCACACCTAAAGGGTTAAGAATAATATCAACTGGGCGACCATTTGGAAGGAAAGGCATATCTTCCATTGGCACAATTATAGAAACAACACCTTTGTTTCCATGACGCCCTGCCATCTTGTCGCCTACTTGAAGCTTGCGCTTCTTAGCAACATATACTTTTGCCAATTGAACAATCCCAGGAGCAAGTTCATCGCCAAGCTGAATTTTATTTTTTTCATGTCGATAAAGTTCTCCGATCTCACTCATTTTTTGGTTAAAGTTTTCAAAAATTCGGACAACTATATTGTGTTTCCGTTTATCGTCAATCCATTCTTGATTAAAATCTAGCTTATCAATATTTTCCAACTTCTGGAATGTATCGTCTTTAAAAACAACACCTGCGCGAACAGCAATTTCTCCATCAGTAGTTCGAATGCCTATTGATTTTTCACCTTCGAGTACTCTATCTAATTTATATCCAAGCTTATCCAGTAAATCTTTCATTTCTTTACGGCGCGCTCGCTCAAGCGATTCCAATTTTTTCTTATCTTCTTTTTTACTCTCTGTATCTTTCTTCTTTCGGCTGAAGAGTTTCGTTGAAATGACAATACCTTTCATGCCCGGGGGTGCTTTAAGTGATGCATCTTTCACATCGCCGGCTTTTTCTCCAAAGATCGCTTTTAAGAGTTTCTCTTCCGGAGTCGGATCTGTTTCGCCTTTAGGCGTAATTTTGCCGATGAGAATATCGCCTTCATTCACTTCGGCGCCGATTCGGATAACTCCATTCTCATCAAGATCTTTTGTTGCTTCTTCACTAACGTTTGGAATTTCACGCGTCAGTTCTTCCTCGCCGCGCTTTGTATCCCGAACTTGAAGTTCAAATTCTTCAATATGTACAGAAGTGAAAACGTCTTCGAATATGATACGCTCGCTAACAATAATTGCATCTTCGAAATTGTACCCGCGCCACGGCATAAACGCTACCAAAATATTTCTGCCAAGCGCAAGTTCTCCTCCATCTGTCGCACAGCCATCGACTAAGACGTCATTTTTCTTGAAACGCTGACCTTCTTTTACAACCGGTTTCTGATTAATACATGTGTCTTGGTTGGTTCGCAAAAATTTTGTCAACTTATATTCGACACGACGCTTGTCATCAAAACTGATGATTGCTTCGTTGCTGTTTTCATCAATATCGTATAACACTACAATACTATCACCATCGACAGACTCAACAATGCCGCTGCGTTCCGCTATTATAATAGTTCGTGAATCGCGGGCAATAGTTTCTTCCAAACCAGTACCTACAACAGGCGCTTCGGGCTGTAGTAATGGAACTGCCTGACGCTGCATGTTTGATCCCATCAATGCACGATTTGCATCGTCGTGCTCAAGGAATGGAATCAGCGCTGCTGCTGCGCTAACGATTTGATTCGGCGCAACATCCATATATTGAATTTTTTCCGGTTCAGTTACCGGATAATCGCTTTGATATCTCGCTTTTACTTTTTCTTCGGTGAAACGCCCTCGCTCATCTAAAACTGCATTTGCTTGCGCTATTGTAACTGCATCTTCGCGTTCGGCAGTCAGGAATTCAATCTCTTCTGCAATCTTTCCGTTCTTCACTTTGCGATAAGGTGTTTCGATAAAACCGAAATCATTTATGCGCGCGTGTATACAAAGTGATGAAATTAAACCAATGTTCGGACCTTCCGGTGTTTCAATCGGACAAAGCCGGCCATAGTGAGTATAGTGCACGTCTCGAACTTCAAAACCTGCGCGTTCGCGTGTAAGTCCGCCTGGTCCCAGCGCAGATACGCGGCGCTTGTGTGTCATTTCTGCCAGAGGATTTGTTTGATCCAAAAACTGCGAAAGTTGATTCGTTCCAAAGAAGGCATTGATGACACTTGTTATCGTTCGGGCGTTTACTAAATCTTGAGGTGTAATTGTCTCTGCATCACGCAAGTTCATCCGCTCACGGATGGTGCGCGTCATTCTGGACAATCCGATATTAAATTGCTGTGCAAGCTGTTCGCCAACTGTTCGAACGCGACGATTTCCTAAATGATCAATATCATCTACCGCACGCTTGCCCTGTTGAAGATCAATCAGATATTTTACGATGGCAATAATATCATCTTTTGTTAGCGTTGTAACATTCTCAGGAATATTCAAGTTGAGTTTAATATTCATTCTATGCCTGCCGACATCGCCAAGATCGTAACGTTTTGGATTGAAAAACAATCTGTCGATCAAATTCTTTGCGGTGTCAAGATCAGGAGCTTCACCCGAACGCAATTGCGTGTAAATTGCTTCTAGCGCATCTTCAGAAGAGCGTGCAGCATCTTTAAGTATAGTATTCGCGATAACAGAGCTTGATGCCGCTTCTTCGGTTTTGAGCAAGCGAAGTTTTTTTAAGTTAGTTTTTTTAATTTGCTTGATGTGTTCTTCTGTGAGTTTAGTATCTTTGTTGATAAAAACTTCGCCGGTTTTTTTATCAAATACATCGCTGCAGACTTTTCGATCTATAAATTCTTTTAAATTGACTTTTGCTATTTCGATCTCTTCCACGAGTCCGAATAAATCAAGAATATCGTCGTCTGAAGAATATCCCAACGCACGGAGCAATGTCGTGACCGGAAATTTCTTCTTTCTATCTATGTATGCATACATCACATTATTGATATCAGTAGCAAACTCAACCCATGAACCGCGAAATGGAATTATTCGGGCTGAGTACATCATAGTACCATTTGGGTGAACCGATTCGCCAAAGAACACACCCGGAGAACGGTGTAATTGACTCACTACTACACGTTCAGCACCATTAATTATAAACGTGCCGCGGTTCGTCATAGCTGGGAGATTACCCAGATAGACTTCCTGTTCAATCGTATCAACAAATTCTTTTCCGCCTTCTTTCTTTGCGGATAACCGCAGTTTTGCTTTTAAAGGTACCGCAAATGTCAAACCGCGTTCCTGACATTCGACGACCGAATATTTTGGCTTCTCCACATAGTATTCTGAGAACTCAAGAAGAAAATTCTCGCGTGCATCAGAGATTGGAAAATTCATTTCAAACACTTGCTGCAAGCCCAGCTTTTTCCTGCGATGCGGAGGTGTATCTGCCTGAAGAAAGTTGTTGAAGGAATCTATTTGAACATTCAGCAAATCAGGTGTTTCAATTACTGAAGGGATGCGTGCAAACGATACACGTGCTTTGGGACCGTTGGATTGGTTTTTCAACGTAACCACTCCTTGATTATAATAAATTTCTTAAAATTAACTCTTTAGTTAAATATATAAATTTCTTTAAAATGGACGAATATTACACTATTGCCAAGCACTATTCTTTGTACAACATAAGCCGAGAGTTCTTAAACCCGATTTTTCGGTAGAACCATCGGCTTATTTGCTTGTACTTGCATATGTTCTTAACAAACTTTTCACCAGTATAGTTCGTATCTGCTTACCATCCTTAAAATTTATTTGATGAAAAGCAGAAAGAATTCAACATTTAGATTATTTTAACTCAACTGCAGCGCCGGCTTCTTCGAGTTCTTTTTTCAGCTTTTCAGCATCATCCTTAGAAAGACCTTCTTTCACTGTTTTCGGTGCACCATCAACGAGGTCTTTCGCTTCTTTTAAGCCGAGACCTGTTGCTGCACGAACAACTTTGATGACATTAATCTTTTGCGCTCCAGCACTCTTCAATTCAACATTGAATTCTGTTTTCTCTTCTACTGCTGCTACAGGTGCAGCGGCGGCTGATACTGCTCCCATCATTACAGGGGCAGGGGCAGCAGCAGTAACGCCAAATTTCTCTTCGAGCGCCTTTTTCAATTCGACGGCTTCTAGGAGTGTAAGTTTTTCAATCTTCTCAACGATTTCAGCAACGACTGACATTGTAATTCTCCTTTAAATAATAGTTTTCAAATTCTGATTAAGCTGCCTTCTTCTTTTCAATGGCATCGATTACATAGACGAGGTCGCGCGCAACTGCGTTAACCGCACCAACGATACCTGAAGCAGGAGCATTCAAACTTCCGAGAACAGAAGCAATTAATTCCTTGCGCGTTGGCATACTGGCAAGCTGTTCCAGCTTTGCAGCCTCATAGACTTGCTTTTCGACAATGGCAACTTTTAGTTTTAATTTTCCGGTTTTTTCAGAAAATTTCTTGATAATTTTAGCCGGTGCCGACGGGTCGTCGTATGAATACGCGATACCTGTTGGTCCAACAAGTTTATCAAACACACGATCATAACCGCTCAATTGCTCAAGTGCTTTGCGTGCGAGCGTATTCTTCACAACATTGTACTCGACACTGGATTTCCGAAACTCGCGGCGCAATTCTGTTTCTTCTGCAACCGTAAGTTTGGAGAAATCTGCAAAGTACATTGCTACAGCACGCGCAGCTTTTTCAGCAACTTCGGCGATGATCGCCTCTTTTTCACTGCGTTTCATGGTTTTCCTTTACGTTAGTTCCTATGTTGAATGAGAAGCCCTTCGTTTTACGAAGGCATCCAACGTCACAAGCGAACGTGAGTGCGTAATTTCTTATGCCTACGCTCCAACTTCAGCACGGTCAATGTGTACGCCAGGTCCCATAGTTGTAGAGATGGCAATGCTCTTTATATATTGACCTTTTGCTGTTGCAGGTTTCAAGCGCATAATTGTGCTGAGGAACAAATTAATGTTCTCAACTAATTTTTCTTTTTCAAAATTTGCTTTACCAATAGTGGCATGAACAATGCCTGCCTTCTCAACGCGGAATTCGATTTTGCCAGCTTTTACTTCTTTCACAGCTTTCGCGACATCAGCTGTAACTGTGCCGCTTTTGGGATTCGGCATCAAACCGCGCGGGCCGAGAATTTTTCCGAGCTTCCCAAGATCACCCATTACATCGGGGGAAGCAATAATTACGTCGACATCTGCCCAACCTTGTTGTATTTTTTCTAAATAATCTTTATATCCAACATGATCGGCACCTGCCGCCCTGGCTTCTTCATCTTTCGGCGATTTAGCGATCACTAGCACGCGCACTTCTTTGCCAATACCATGCGGGAGTGCAACCGTGCCGCGAAGTGCCTGATCTGCTTTTTTAGGGTCGAGTCCAAGCCGGACGGCAATATCAACCGCCTCAGAAAATTTTGCAGAAGCAGTTTCTTTAACTATCCCTACTGCTTCGGCAATAGTATAATTTTTGGGCTGAACTTTTTTTACAACGGCTTTATACCGTTTACTATGTTGTTTCATTTTCTTAGCTCCATCTTCAATAGACCTAGTCTTCTACAGTAATGCCCATACTGCGGGCAGTGCCGGCTACCATACTCATTGCTGACTCGATATTTGCCGCATTCAAATCGGGCATCTTTAATTCTGCAATTTCGCGAACTTGTTTCTTTGTTACCTTACCGATTTTAGTGCGATTCGGTTCACCGGAACCTTTTTCTAATTTTGTGGCTCTCAACAATAAAGTCGCAGCAGGCGGAGTTTTTGTTATAAACGTAAATGATTTATCACCAAATACTGTGATAACAACGGGTATGATAAGTCCCTGTTGTTCCTTCGTTCTAGCGTTGAACTGCTTGCAAAACTCCATAATATTCACGCCTTTTTGACCAAGTGCGGGACCAACCGGTGGTGCTGGATTTGCCTGACCGGCAGGGATTTGGAGTTTGATGTATCCTGATATTTTTTTTGCCATGTTAAATGCCTTAAATTATTAATTCCAAAAACAATCTGACTATTTTTCTATTTCCACCTGCGAAAAATCAAGCTCAATTGGCGTTTTACGCCCGAAGATACTTACCATCACTTTAACTTTGAGTTTTTCAGAATTCACTTCTTGAACGAATCCATTAAAATTATTAAACGGCCCTTCAGTTACCTTTACCGGTTCGCCAATATGAAATGGGACATCAAGAAGCTGGGTCTCTTCCTTTTGTTCCATATTGCCGATAAGGCGTTTTACTTCTTCGGGCTGTAATGGCGCCGGATTGTTTTTATCCGGTACAAATCCCATTACTGACGGCGCTTCAAGAATTAGATGTGTTGATTCTTTATCAAGAACGGCTTCTATTAATATGTATCCCGGAAAAAAATTTTTCAACCTTGATTTCTTTTTCCCATCTTTTATCTCAAAAACTTTTTCAGAAGGAATTAGAACGTTCGAAATCTTTTCTTGTAATCCGATACGTGCAATCTCGGTTTCTAAGTATGTCTTAACCTTCGATTCGTGTCCCGAATAGGTTCTTAATACGTACCAGCGTTTATCCAAAGTTCATCCCTCGATATTAAAGAATTGCTTTGAGAATTTCACCCACCACGAAATCCACAACCCATGCAAAAGCTGCAATAATCAGCGTAACAAGAATGACAATTTTAGTCGACTCCGTAAGTTCTCCACGCGAAGGCCAGGTTACTTTGTCCATTTCTTTTACGACATCATTAAAAAAATTGATGATTTTTTCTTTCATCGCTCAATATCTTCTTTCTTGTTTTGAGTGATTATGCACGTCAGGAGGGAGTCGAACCCCCAACCTGCGGTTTTGGAGACCGCTGCTCTGCCAATTGAGCTACTGACGTATCATCTTCATGCTCTATTTGCAAGCGGTGATACCGCTGCCCAACTGAATGAATTACTCTCATGTGTAACAAAGTTTGAGTATGAATCAGATCCAAAAAAGTTACTTGGTTTCTTTGTGTGGTGTTCGCTTCTTACACCAAGGGCAATATTTCTTGTACTCAACCCTTCCGGTTTGCTTTTTTTTATTTTTTGTTGTGGAATAATTGCGCCGCTTACAATCTGTGCATTCTAATGAAATAATATCTCGCATATAAATTCCTTAATCTTCTTCTAACTTATAACTTCTCGAGCTTGCGATCGGGATTGAACCGATGACCTCTTCCTTACCAAGGAAGTGCTCTACCAACTGAGCTACGCAAGCGCTCAGATTTTAAAACTATTCGTTTATTAAAAAGCATCGCTCAAAACGTTTTACGTTTTGAGCGGGAGACGGGACTCGAACCCGCGACCAACAGCTTGGAAGGCTGTGACTCTACCAACTGAGTTACTCCCGCGTGCGTTCCATTCCGTCTTATGTAAAGAACAAGTTCACATCAAGTGAACTTAATTATTCCATCCCGCAAAAAAGTGGGCAGGGGAGGATTCGAACCTTCGAAGGCATGAGCCGTCAGATTTACAGTCTGATGCGTTTGACCGCTTCGCTACCTGCCCGGCAACTCTGCTCATACAAAGACTATGTTTCTTAAAGCGAATTTTAATCTTCACTTTTTTTTATGAGCTGGCTATCGGACTCGAACCGATGACCTGCTGATTACAAATCAGCTGCTCTACCAGCTGAGCTACGCCAGCGTTCTTGCGCTGGAAGCATAACCTATCCTCCAGCGATTTTTGAAAACATCAACCGCAGTATATCCTTAACACAGGTAATACTGGTGATTCGCTCGGTGCGCTTAATTGCCGAACTTATAATATAGAAAAATTTCGCATATAGTCAACGGCAGTGTTCAGAAATTTATTATTTTTACCATCTTTGCTTAATAAGCCAGTTCGCTTCATAGTTGTCTGGTTCTAAATGCAGTAATTCACTTAAGACATTTTTTGCCCTCTCCTTTTCCCCTTTCTTCGCCAACCAATAAACATCATGAAGAAGCATTGTGCAATAATAACGTGTAAAATCCTTAACAACCGGCTCGTCATTATTCCATTCAGCAAAAGCTGCTAATGCCGGGCGATAGTAGACTGAGTCTTCCACTTTAGTGAGCCGCAAGAATAAACCTGCGGGTGTGCGTACATATTTAGACGAAAACTCCTTATCTATTCGTGCATCTATATAGACCGGGTGATCAGGAAGAGACTGTTCTACGATCTCCGATAACAAATTTTGCCATCGCGATTGAATAATAGTAAAATTAAATGGTAATTCATGTTCAAACTTATTCAGCTCTGTTAAAAAAAGATTTGCGCTTGGACGAATTCGCTCTAACAACCATGGAGCATTACGTCCAAGCGATAGGAAATACCAAGAATGATTTTGAAGCAAACTTTTATCAACTACAGTCACATCGCATCTTTCATGCCGGATATACTGATAATAAAGAGACGGCGAAATAAAATAATCCCATTGTGTTGCCAAAACAATTGCATTGGGCTCAAAATCAGAAAACGCTTTTTCCACAAATTGCTGTGGAATTTTGTTTCTTGTTTCATCAACCTTTTCCCAGTTAAAAATAATTTGCATAATTGGAAGGATGCAAATCGTCAAAGCAATAATTATTTTTACCCAGGATCGGCTGCTTTCTATCCTTTCTATTATAAAATCAATTCCGTACGCAATGATAAAGCCGATGACGAGATACGAAAGCAAAAAATATGAATCAATATCAAAAATATCGTAATTGACAGCATACAGCACTGTCGCCGCAAACAACAACGCAAAAAATGTCAACAGCCGTCGCGATTCTTTAAATAGAGCGATCAGCCCACCAACTATGCAAACAAGAATAATGAAATAAAATTCTGATGTGAAGTTGTCGGCATAGTAATTCAATTGTTTTTGTACTACACTCCAGCCGGAAAACATCCATACATGAAATTGTTTGCCGCTTACATGCCAAAAGAATTGTTCTAATGTAGAGGGATGTCCCCAATCAAGAACTGGAAAACTTGATGAACGAATAGGCAAGTACAGATATACTGACAATCCGAAAATGAAAAAAGGCGCAATTTTAAAAATTCGCTTGAATGATTCTTTTTCAAATTTAAATGCACAAAAGTACAGCCATAAAAATCCGGGTGCTAAAAAGATTGTTGACATGTGATTTGAGAAACTCAAGCCCAGAACGAATGCAAATAGAATCAACCTGCGCGAGATGCAATTCGGTTTGTTGAGCTGTTCTTCCAGACCGCTGACAAATGTCCATATCGTTAGAAGGAACATAACAATCTGAAGCGCATAAACTTCGATGGCGGTTGATTGAGACCAGAATGTTGTCGAGAACCCGATAATTAAACTTGAAACGATTGAGGCAAGAAAAAAACGGCGGCCGTATAACTCTTTTTGTTTTCGGTTTTTTTGTTTAAATAAAATCCCAGCACTGCGAATCGCAAGTATTGTTTTGAAAAACACTCCAACAGCAATCGCCGTTAGCAATGCAACAAATAAATTCATTTTTAATGTTTCTTCTAATGCAAAAGGGATCATAGACCAGCAATGTCCTAGCAATGTAAAAAGAGGATATCCGGTAGGATGCGCAATCCCAAGTGCGCAAGTTACGGTTGCAAGCTCGCCTGAGTCTGTAATCCCAACAGAACGGCACATAGTTGTTAAGTACACACAAAATGAAATTGCAATCAATAAAAAACTGATCATGTTTTCATTCCAGAAGAGCAGAGAAAGTTTCTTCATAATTTTTTAGCCGCAGATATTTTAATTTTTTCTTGGAATTTTTTAATGTAAGCGATGATTTAATTGAATAGAAAATACTGAAAAACATAGAGAATTTCATAAAATTAAGGATGTCATTTTGGCTTTTATTCGCCTTTTTGTATTTTAACTGTTATTTCAAAAAGATTATTATTTCATCTCATATGATTTTAGACGCCTTTACTATCTAAAACAAATATCAAAATTTAAAATCAAATTCGGTTTATAGAGATTCCCAGTTTCAATTGCACAATTAAAAAGTCAATTTTCGGATTTGATAAATCAAATCCCTGCAAATATGTTTTGTTAGCTTAAGATTTAATATATGCGATAAAACCTCTACGATCACTTTAGGTCGTCGGAAAGGTCACATTTACATTCTTGGGGGAAATTTTCAAACGAAAATCTGATGAACATCTATTGGACATCTATCAACGGTTGTTTTTTCAACATACATTGAGTAAGTTTAGGTTATAATTAGGAATTTATAGATATGTTTAAAAATCTCGGTATTGTCGGCACGGGAATAATAGGCACAGGAATTGCCCAGCTTGCCGTGCTTTCTAAAATTGATGTTCAATTGTATGATGTGAACGACACACTTTTACGGCGATCAACTGTGCGTATAAATGCAAACTTGCGTAGATTAGTAAATCTCGGCAAGATATCTCCAGAAGAATTACAAGCTGCAATGGAGCGAATCCGCACACGAACAAGTCTGCCCGATCTTGGAAATTGCGATTTTATTATCGAATCGGCGATCGAAGATATTCGCGTGAAGAAAGATATTTTCAAACATCTCGATGCGAATACGAAGAGCACTTCAGTTCTTGCGAGCACTACGTCATCCCTTTCAATCACTTCCATTGGTTCCCAAACGCGAAATCCCGAACGCATTGCAGGAGTGCACTTCTTCCATCCCATAGAAACATCCGCACTTGTCGAAATTGTAAAAGGATATAAAACCAATAACGAGACAATCGACCGAATTATTGCATTTATCAATCTGCTTGGTAAAACTGCCATTGTTGTGAAAGATACTCCCGGGTTTATAGCTAACCGCGTATCCCATCCGCTGTTTGGAGAAGCTCTGCGCTTGCTTGGAGAGAACATTGCAAATGCAGAACAGATTGACCGTATAGTGAAAATTATAGGCGGCATTCCTGCCGGACCATTCGAATCTATGGATCAGATGGGTATTGATGCGACACTTGCCGAAGCGCAATCTTTATTTGAGCAATCATATTATGAACCGCGCCTTCGTCCGCATCCAATCCTGAAACAAATGGTAGAAACTGGATGGCTTGGGAAGAAAACGAATAAGGGATTTTTTAGCTATGAAGAAACGAATAATAAATAATTGAATCCTTGAGCAGCGGAGTATTTAGATTGAAAACAACCGGAAAAAAGATTTCGACGTCAATTAATAAAACTCCAAAGAAGATAAAACAAAAGAGCACAGAACATTCCATTGCGATGGTACCTGCGAATACAGGTAAAGCCGCTCAACCAAACGAAAGCGTAAAACAAATTCCGGCACGAATATTCATCGCCGGCGAAGCTCCGATGGTGGAACAATATGCTGAGTTGTGCTCTGCGCACGGATACGATGTCTATATTTCTTGGAATGAACGGCTTACGCAGAAACCGGAATTCAAATCTAACGGCATTAGAATTACAAATGTTATTCCGGCGAACACATCGCTTGCAATAGAATTGACAAATATCGATCATGTTGCAAAGAAAAAGAATATTGAACGATTGGATAAATCATTAGCGGATACTGCACCTATCCTTTCCTCGTCTATCACCGTAACAGCAACGGAGCAATCTTCCTGGATTTCAGGCAAGCATCGTCTTATCGGCATATCGGCAATTCCAACTCTTATTCAAAAACAATTAGTTGAAATTGCACCTACAATTTACTCGCCAAAAGAGACGCTGGAAATTGCCAAACTTTTTTTTCAATCGATCGGGAAAGAAATTGAGATTGTTCAAGACCGCATTGGAATGGTGTTCCCGCGTATACTTTGCCGAATAATTAATGAAGCTGCGTTCGCTATAACTGAAGATATTGCATCGCCGCAAGATATTGATACGGCATTGAAACTCGGCGTTAATTTCCCATTGGGCCCATTTGAATGGGCGGAGCAAATCGGATTGAAACAAGTATATGCTGTACTTTCAGCACTTCACACAGATTTACAGGAAGAACGCTATCGGGTTTCTCCGCTTTTGAGACAAATGGCAATTACGAGAAAACAGCAAACTAAGAATTAGCAAATAACGACGATCAGTTTTTTATTATTCATTTATATTCATGAGATAATACTATGAAACAGATTCAACTAATATTAATACTCACATTAATTGTTCTCGATGTTTCGTTCAGCCAGCCCAAACTTTCAATAGACAAACCTATAGTTGACCTCGGCACTATTTACAGCGGTATGAAAAAGCAAGGCAAGCTTGTGTTAAAAAATATCGGCAACGATACATTACAGATATTCTCAGGTACAGCCTTCTTGCGGCTGTACGACTGTAAAACAACCCAAAAGTTTTCTTCTTCCATCCGAATCCGATGCACTAGAAGTGGAATTCAATTCTAGCGGATATAGCGGAAAAGTGGAAAAGCATATTAATGTTGCAACCAACGACCCTTTATCACAAAATGTTTCAGTGAAATTGATCGCAGACGTGAGGGAGGAACTTGAATCTACCAACCATTCCATGTTCTTGTGGCTTGGGAATATATCTCTTGGAAAAACCGTTGTTCAGGGAACATCATTTAAAAATATATCAGACCACACAATCAAAATAAAAAATTTCGCAACTTCTTCCCCCGCCATCAGTATAACATTAGAGAAGAGGGCGCTTAATCCTAACGATACAATTAATGTTCAAGTAACAGTCAAACCGGACAAGATCGGCTATGGAAGCGATCATTTTACGATTGAAACCGACAGCAAAAACCAGCCAAGTATAGAAATTAGAACATCCTATATGTGCGTTAAAGAGAATTGAAGATGCGTCAATCACTCCTTGAAGCACTTTTACTAATCGGTGCGGCTATTATATTAGGAGTTGCATATTCCTTTGTAACAAATCAGGGTTTTTTCGCTAAGACTCAATCGGTGCGCTCTCAGAGTGCTTTCAATGTCGAAATGATTTCGCTCGCCGAGGCAAAGGAATTATTTGAATCTAACAATGCGCTTTTTATCGATGCGCGGCATGAATTCGATTATCAGGCGGGACACATTCGCGGCGCCGTGAATATCGCGTTGAAAAAATTCGACACGCATTTTGCGCAATTGAAAATAATTTCAAAAGATAAGCTGTTAGTTGTCTATTGCGATGGCGCTGAATGCAATTCCAGTATCCAATTAGCAATTAAACTGATTGAATCAGGATTCAGAAACGTAAAAGTTTTCTTTGGAGGATGGCAAGAATGGAATTCTGCCAACCTGCCTGTAGAAAAGTAATTGGTTCTATTGCATCGTATTCCGAAAAATCCATTCTTTCGAAAAACAATATAATGAAATCATTGTTTTCTAATACAATCCTTATTCTTCTTATCAGAATATTTCTTGGCGGATTATTTGTTGTCGCCGGATTGGATAAGATTACGGATATACAGGCATTTGCAAATTCTGTTCTTCAATATAGGGTTGTTGGGCAAATGCTGGCAATGTGTACGGCTACAATTCTTCCATCTTTGGAACTTCTCTGTGGACTTAGTTTAATTATTGGTATATATCCGCGCGGTTGTTCATTGCTTATTATCATTATGCTTGTTGGTTTTACCATCCTCGCTGCATCCGCTCTCTTTCGCGGACTTGATATTTCATGCGGATGTTTCACTCAAGATCCAAATGTCAGTAAAATTGGTTACTATAAAATTTTAGAGAATTGCGGATTGATCATTTTAAGTATATGGTTATTCCTCGTTCGTAATCAAGATATCAATCTCCTTCAATTTTTCCAGAAGCAGCCCGATAAACCGAATAATTGAACATGCTTTCTTTTCTTATTGATGATGATATTGTTTTAAAAATTCTAGAACCGGAAGACGCTAATTTGCTGTTCGCATTGATTGAGAGCGACCGTTCATATTTGCGCCGGTGGCTGCCATGGGTAGATACAAATATAACTCTCGAAGACAGCAAGCTTTTCATCCTGTCGACAATTGAACAGCACAAAATGAATCTTGGTTTTCAATGCGGTATATGGTTTCGCAGCATATTTGCAGGCATCATTGGTTTTCATCGTATAGATTGGATGAATAAAAATGTTGAAATCGGCTATTGGCTCGGTGAAAAATTTCAAGGTCAGGGTATTATGACTAAAGCATGCCACTTCCTTGTAGATTGCGCTTTCTCTGAATACCATCTTAACCGTGTTCAAATTCGCTGTGCTGTCGGCAATACGAAAAGCAACGCAATAATAGAGCGTCTCGGTTTTAATAAAGAAGGGATAACAAAACAGGCGGAGTTTTTATATGACCACTATGTTGATTTGTTTGTATATGGTATGACAGCAGATGAATGGAAAGCAAATTATGGAATTCAATCGAACAAAATTAAACAGATTGATTAATATATAAATAAAAATTCACGGATGATTTATTATTTTTGAAATAGCATTCATTATTTTATAGAGGTCAAAATGGAGGGTTCAATTAATTTTCTTTTTCACATTGTTGGTTTTGGATTGCTTTTCACATCGCTTCTGGGCGGATGGATCGTTGAGAGAAGAATTCGTTCAGAGAAGGACTGGAATCAAAAACTTTACATTGCAAAAATCAACCGACATTTCGGATTTCTTTCACCTATCGCATCAGTCGTTTTGCTCCTTACCGGAATTGTGAACATTTTTAATATGTATAACGGCAACATCAATTTATGGTACACCGAGGGTTGGTTAGTCGCTAAAATCATTCTCTTCACTTTCCTACTCATAAACGGAGCATTCTTCGGACCAATTCTTATCAGGCGCCGCACTAATTTGATGAAAAGCAGAACAGAAAACATGACTGCCGAAGATACAGAAAACACGTTCAAAATCCTAAGTAAAAGCATTACAACATTTTATCTTGTCCAATTTCTTTTGCTTATAATCATTCTATGCCTATCTATAATGGGTGGCGGAAAACATTTTGGAATTATTTAATTCTCAAATTCTAACGAAAGGATAATCGAATGGATCATAAACTTGTAACAACCAATATTCAGCTTGATGGGTACCGCGTTGTAAAAAGTCTTGGAGTGGTACGCGGCATAATAGTGCGTTCGCGTTCGCTCTTCGGTAATATCGGAGCTGGATTCCAGATTCTTTTTGGCGGCAATATAAGTCTCTATTCTGAACTCTGCGAACAAACCCGCCGCGATGCTTACGAACTGATGATACGACATGCGGAAGAAATCGGCGGCAATGCTGTTTTGGCTTTCCGCTATGACGCTACAGAAATAGCCGCAGGTGTTACTGAAGTATTGGCTTATGGAACTGCTGTCGTAGTTGAAAAAGTTTGAGTTGAACTAAGCTATAACTATTTCTTTCAATCTAACTTTGTGTCAATTTTTTTCAAAGCAAGCGCGATTTAGTATAATTACAGAAAATTGTATCTATGCAGGATAAAAATATTTGATAAGGAGCCGATTGATCTGCCAATTGGCTTCTTTTTTTATTCATACCTAAGCGATTCAATAGGATCGAGATTGGCGGCTTTCCAAGCAGGATAAACACCGAATACAACTCCGACAAACGTCGTGATTGCAAATCCAATCAGTGCCCAATCAATCGGGAAAACCGGCGGGAAATTAAATACGAGCGCTGTTAAATTGCCGCCAAGTATTCCAAGTCCGACACCAATGATGCCTCCTATTTGACACAGCACAACAGCCTCTGTGATAAACTGCGACAGAATATTTGATTTGCGAGCACCAAGCGCTTTCCGAATACCAATTTCTCTGGTACGCTCGGTTACAGAGACAAGCATGATATTCATAATACCGATCCCCGCAGCTATCAACGCGATGAAACTCATAAATCCGACGCCAAGTTTGACATATAATGTAAAATCATTAAAAGTTGAAATTAGTGAATCATTAGAAAAAATCGTGAAATCATCTTCATCGCCCGGCGCCACATCGCGTATAGTGCGAAGAGCCATTCGGGCTTCTTCGACACAATCGTCATATACCTCCGCATTTTTCGCCTTAATCATTATATGAATGCTTTGAAGCTTCCCGTAAGTATTTAAAAAAGAACTCAGAGGGATGACAACAAAGTTGTCAGTATTTCCGCCGAGACTTGAACCTTTAGAATCAAATGTTCCGATCACAGAATACCATTCATCGCCGATTCTAACTCTACTGCCGAGCGCACCGCCATGTGGAAAAAGTTTTTTCAAAACATCATTACCAAGTATTGTCGAATGAATACTATAACGCATTTCGTCATCCGTTAGACTTCTGCCTTCCTTAATTGTCCAATTATTTGTTTGCACTCCTTCCGGCTCTTCTCCGGCTATACTGACACTGGGATTCGTTTTCAGTGATCCGAATTGAATAGTTTGAGCGCCTTTCCATGCTTCAAGCGCAACAGATTGGGCAAGTGTCATCTTTTCTTTGATGATCAATCCCTGTTCATAACGGATATCTTTTCTTTTCATAGCTTTAAGCCACTGTGTACGATTTGCCATAACTGGCTGTTTTTGAATCTGGAATGTATTGGATCCAAGTCCGCTCAAACCATCCTCAATACTATTCTGCAGGTACTTGAACTGCAGTCATAACGCCGATAATAGAAAAAACTCCAACAATGATGCCAAGCAAGGTCAAAGCCGAGCGAAGTTTGTTGGAACGAATGGCTGTTAATGACATTCTGAATATTTCAGAGAATTGCATATGTTATGTCGGAATAATGTAAATGTTTTTGATATCAACTTTATTCATATCTTAAAGATTCAATCGGGTCTAAATTTGCGGCTTTCCATGCAGGATAGACTCCAAAAACTACTCCAACAAACGTAGTAATTGCAAATCCAATGAGAGCCCAATCAAGAGGAAATACGGGCGGAAAATTAAATGCGAGTGCAGTAAGATTTCCGCCAAGCACACCGACCGCAATGCCAAGCAAACCGCCGATCTGACAAAGAACGACAGCTTCGGTAATAAACTGTGCTAAAATGTTTGAGCGCCGAGCTCCGATGGCTTTTCGAATTCCGATTTCTTTCGTTCGCTCTGTCACTGAAACCAGCATAATATTCATAATACCGACACCGGCTGCAATCAATGCAATAAAACTCATAAAACCTACACCAAGCTTTACATAAAGCGTAAAATCATTAAAAGTTGAAATAAGCGAGTCGTTTGAGGAAATAGAAAAATTATCTTCATCTCCGGGTGCGACTTTTCGTATTGTACGGAGAATCATCCGAGTTTCCTCTACACAATCATCGTATACATTAGAATCTTTTGCTTTGACCTTGAGATAGACACTGCGCACTTTTCCATATTGCTGCAGAAATGTACTTAATGGAATCATTACTTTGTTTTCATCATCCCCACCCATTGATGAACCTTTGGGTTCGATTGTCCCAACAACAGTATAACGTTGGGCACCAACTTTAACAACACTGCCAACCGCTCCGCCATGAGGAAACAATTTCTTTACAACATCGTTCATGAGAACAACAACTGGAGCTGCATATTTCACATCGTCATATGTGATATTTCTTCCTTCTTTTATTGTCCAGTTATTAGTTTGGATTCCTTCCGGTTCTTCTCCTCCAACATTTACATCCGGATTAGTTTTTAATGAGCCATATTGAATTGTTTCTGAGCGTTGCAATACTCCTATACCAACATATTGAGCAAGTGTAATTCGCTCTTTAGCTAATTTTGCCTGATCGTATGTGAGATCTTTCCATTTCAGCGCTCTTATCCACTGAGTACCATTTGCAATGACCGGCATTTTTTGAACCTGGAAAGTATTTGTTCCGAGATTACTTAGCCCGCTCTCGATGCTATTTTGTAAAACCTGAACCGCAGTCATAACGCCGATAATAGAAAAGACTCCGATAAAAATTCCAAGCAGTGTCAAAGCTGAGCGAAGTTTATTAGAACGAATAGCAGTCAAAGATATTTTTAGAATTTCAGAGAATTGCATGAATCAAGACAAAAATAAAATTGTAAAAAGGCTTTTTCTATTCATATCTAAGTGCATCGACAGGATCGAGACGCGATGCACGATACGCCGGCAAAAATCCAGAAATAACTCCGACAAAAATTGAAACGAGCAGCGCAATGGCTACTACGCTTACGGGCATAGCTGTTGGAAGAAAAGTATCAATTATTAAACTTAGCGGAAAAGCAATAATAATTCCAATAATGCCGCCGATGAGACATAACGCTGCAGATTCCATCAAAAACTGCATAAGAATTGTGCGCCGGGGTGCTCCGATTGCTTTGCGTATTCCAATTTCTCTTGTACGTTCTGTAACCGATACAAACATAATATTCATAATTCCTATGCCGCCGACAAATAGCGACATACCTGTAATAAATAAACCTACGGCAGCAATAACACCACCGATTGTATTGAAAGTCTGAATTAATATCTCTTGTTGGTTGATCGCAAAATCATCCGGATCTTTCGGTCTGAGGCCGCGTGATTTTCGCAAGATACCCCGGATTTCTTCTTTCGTGTCATCTAATTCATCAACAGATTTTGCTTTCACCATAATCTGGATACCGCCTCTAAATGACATAAATTCTTGAAAGAAACGATTAAGCGGTACATAGACTCTATTATCTAAACTTTCTAATCCAAGAAAACTTCCTTGCTTATCGAAAACTCCCAAAATAGTAAAAGCATATCCGCCAATTCTAATCATTTTCCCAATAGGATTTTCATTTGGGAAAAGATTTGCAGCTACTTCAGAACCAATCGCGCATACAGGACGACCTCCATCTGCCTCCAGCCGCGTAAAAAAACGCCCGAACGCAACTGTCGCACCGCTGGTTTCAAGTAAATCTGCTCCGGTGCCGACTACCGTAACATTCTCTACTAACTTTTGTCCGTATTTGACATTTCGAATTGTTCCTGTAGCAGGATTTACAGCTTGTGCGTATTCTGAGTACTTTTCAATATCTTTTGCTTGCTGTATACGAACATCTCGCCGATTCTTGATTTTCCACCAATCATCTCCAGTATCGCCCCAAGGCCATTTCTGCACATATAATACATCGGAACCAAGAAGCGCTATACTTTTATTAAAGGCACGGTTGAGTCCTTCAATCGCTGTTCCCATCAGTGTTACGGATACAATACCAATTACAATGCCTAGTGTTGTCAATACCGAGCGCATCTTGTTTGCACGGATAGCGGCAAATGCTATCGCCATTCCTTCTTTGAATTCATCAAAGATAAATTTCATGCTATGCCATTACTGTTGTTGGATGTGTTATGACTTTTCGATTTTTAATTGGTTCATCTACTTCTATCTTGCCATCGCGCAGACGAATACGGCGATGCGCATGCAATGCAATATCCTCTTCGTGCGTAACGAGGATAATTGTATTGCCTTCCTTGTGCAGTGTATCGAATAACATCATAATTTCATCGCCGGTTTTTGTATCAAGATTTCCAGTTGGTTCATCTGCAAGTAAAATGGATGGCCGTGTCACAAGAGCGCGTGCTATTGAAACACGCTGGCGCTGTCCGCCGGATAACTCATTTGGCTTGTGATGGATACGATCCGATAATCCTACGCGTTCAATTGCAGCGCGAGATATTTTTTTTCTCTCCATTGACCCAACTCCGCCATAAATAAGCGGAAGTTCAACATTGTGAAGGATATCCGATCTGGCAAGCAAATTAAATGTCTGGAAAACAAATCCTATTTCTTTATTCCGAATTTTAGCAAGCTGATTATCATTCATATCGCTGACGTTAATGTTGTTCAATTCGTACAAACCTGAAGTAGGTGTATCAAGACAGCCAACAATATTCATCAACGTTGACTTACCGGAACCTGATGGACCCATAATCGCAACATATTCATTTTTTTGAATCTGGATTGAGACACCATCTAGGGCATGAACTTTTTCTTCGCCTACCTGATAGAATTTTGTAATGTTCGTGAGTTGAATAATAACTGGCATTCCGGTTTCCTTTTTCGTTACTCCACTTCTTTTAATTTTTTTTCTGCCTGATCTTTGTAATATTCATTCTGTGCAGCCGAAATTGCTTTTTGATAACACTCTTTTGCTTCTTTTTTCTGGCCCTTTGCCTGAAATGCTTCGCCCATAGAAATAATTGCTGGAACAAAATCCTTATCAATATTTAACGATTTATTCAAATTTGTCATCGCCAGGTCTATTTCACCTTTCTTCAATAAAGCCTCTGCAAGACTTTGATAAGAATCTGCCGTATCCGGCCGCATCATAACATACTTTTGCAAATACTTAACTGCATCATTGCAATTTTCTTCATACAAACAAAAATATCCGTAGTTTTTCCAGACACGCCAATCTTTTGGGTACGAATTTACAAGTATTTTATATTCCTTTTCAGCATCATCGTTTTTCTTCGCACGAGCTAAAAAAGAAGCTTTAACAAAACGGCCTTGTATCTCGTCAAGTTTGATAACCTCATCTAATTGCTTCCATCCTTCTTCTTCATCGCCGCCCATAATGGAAGGAGCTAACATATAATAATTAGCTAATCCGACTCGTGCGGAGATATGCCGAGGATCAAGTTCTACCGCTCGCTTAAATGCATTTTTTATTTTAGGTGCAAGAAACGCTTGTTTAATTATACCGGCTTTTTGTGTTTTCTCACCCAAAGCTACTCCATATCGAAATTCGTAATCCGCTTTATTTGGATTTATGTCAACTGCTTTTTCTAGTTCGTCAACAGCTTTATCAACATCTCGGTCTTTGTATCCACGACTGAGTAATAGCCAGCCAAGATGATAATGTGCTTCAGCATCATTATTATTTTTCTCTAAAATTTGTCCAAACACTACTTTCGCTTCTGCATATTTCTTTTGCTGAACAAGTGCAACACCTTCGTCGATTGTTTGTGCAAATAAGCTTACTTGCATCAAGACAAACGCCGCAAGCGTTATCATTCCTATGTTAAGCAGGTCTTTCATAACCCATCTTTTCTTTTCATTTTCCAGCAATCAATTTCAGTATTTGACAATTAACTACAATCATTTTCGACATTATTAATTTCGCCTCTAGTAAAACTTCAATATTCCATAAATGTTTTGCTTTTTACATTTTACCTTAAACTTTATACACGACAGCGTTTTTCTACTTTTTATCGACATCGGCGCTTGCACCAGTTTTTCTTACGGACTTATTGTCAACTTTCACTTTTGAATCAACTTCCAGGTCTCGATTGATCGCTTTGAACGGTCCTGATACAACTTCTTTGCCATCAAGCCCGTCTGCCTTCACTTCAACGTATGTATCATTGCTGATACCGCGTTTTACAGGTACGGTCTTGGCAATTCCATCTTTGACAACAAAGATAACTTCTTCAAGCTTGTCTTCTTCCTTCTTTTTACCGGCAGCTAATTGTGCTTCCCCTTCTTTAGGTTCATCTTGAATCTCTTTCTTTGACGTACGCACTGTGACAGATTGGATAGGCACTGTTAATACATTAGAATGTGTTTCTGTTTCAATATCTGCTGACATCGACATACCAGGCCGGAACTGGATACCCTCAGGAGTATTGATACGGATACGAACTTCGAAGTTTGTCACCGCATCCTGCGTTCCAGTGCCAGTCGTTGTTGCAGTATTAGCAATTTGAGTAACAACGCCGACAAATTTACGATCTTGATATGAATCTACTTCGATTCGTGCCGTATCATCTTTTTGCACCATTACTACATCATTCTCGCCTACATCAACGCGCGCTTCCATCTTCGTAAGATCAGCAACTGTCATAATCTCCGTGCCTTGAGTGAATGTACTTCCACTCACACGTTCACCGAGTTCCCTCGGTAAATTACTAATTGTTCCATCCATCGGAGAATAGATAGATGTTTTTAAAAGCGATTCGTATGACTCTTTCGCACTCGCAACTGCTTGCACATAGTTTGCTTTTGTTCCTTCATAATCAGCTTTGGCAATATCCATATCTGCGTCGGATATAAGCTTCTTTCCAAATAGACCTAAAGCACGTTTATAATTTGCTTCAGATTTTTCTAAAGTCGCCTTCACCATTGCAATATTTCCTTGTGCCCGATCATAGTCCGCTTGATAGGCATCTGGTTTGATGCGAGTAAGCAATTGACCTTTGTGGACCGACTGCCCTTCTTTGACCGGCAATTCGATGATTTCTCCGCTGACTTCTGCATTGATCACAACTTGTGTAATCGGTTGAATTTTTCCTGTAGCAGACACAATTTGTGTAATCGTTCTATGCTGGACTTTTTCGGTTTGCACGGTGATGATAGGTTCTCGCTTGCTTCCAAGAAACACCAACGCGACGAGGATAATTAAGAATACCCCAATGATAGAAAAGATTATAATCTTCTTTTTATTTTTTTTCCCATTCCCATTTGCCATTGTTTACTCCTGAAGAATTTTACTCTGATGATTTCGATAGTTTATCTTAATAGACTCGCTCACCAATTACGTAATCCAAGTTGAGTTTTGCAGTGATAAAGCCGTATGTTCCACTTATTTTTGTTACCATTGCATTGACATAACTTGCATTTGCTGTTTGCAGGTCAATCAATGTGCCGGAACCGATATAATATTTCTCTTCTGCTATCTTACGATCTTCATCAGCAGAAGTTACACCCTTAATACTTGCCTCACATTGTTTGCGTGCGGCTTCCAAATCGAGCAAAGCTTTTTTCACATCAACACTTACACCTATTTCCGTTTGATAAAGAGACAACTCGGCATTGCGTTCCTGCACTTTGGCAACCTGGATGCCTTGGTTAGTCGAAAAACCATCAAACAAAGTCCAATTCAGACTGAGTCCCCAAGTTATGTATTTATTGTCCGATAGTGTTGACCAATCCGAGGCTGATAAATTATATCCTGCATTTGCTTTGATACTCGGGAGGTAACGACCCCATGCTTGTGTTACTCCATATCCGGTACTTTTCATTACCTCGACCGCCGTTTGATAATCAGCTCTTGAATTTAATGCATGCTTACGCATTTCTTGAAAATCGTTCATTTTTTGTGTGGATGATACAAGTTCTGTTGAATCGATATCAGGAGATATTGCCGGATCACTGATTTTTGCTTCTTCTGTGACGTCGAGTCCTATGAGTGCCAATAAATCTACAATTGATTTTTCATAAGTATTTTTGGCATTAATTAAGCTAACCTCATCTAATGCAACCACAGATTCTTGCCGATAGACATCACTTGCAGCTAAAGAACCAACGCGGCTGGATTCAACAATCCGTTCTAATTCCTTCTGATCCCTAATCAAATTTTCCTGACTGACTTTTACAAGCTGTTCATTTTTAAGAACTGTCAAATAAGATGATTGAACTTGATACACAATTGACTGTTTCGTTCTAAAAAATAGATAATCAGCTTGTGCCCTACTTGATATTGCCTTGCTAAAATTAGATTCCCGTGTAAGCCCGTCGAATAGTGTATAATTTAAATTAAGTCCTGCCGCATCAGTTGTGCTTACATTCGATCCGCCCGTTGGGATTTGTATTTTTAACAATGGATCGTACACTACTCCTAAAGGCGTCTCGCTTTGATCACGAGACCAGCCCGATGATGCTGATAAAGTTGGCATATAAGAGCCGTATGCAGCAAGAACTCCACTCTGTGCTGCCTCCACATTATTTGCTGTTTGCAAAACATTCAAATTGTGTTGTAATGATATAGTGATAGCATCATTTAATGTCAGCGTTTTTACAGTTCCTGGCTGCGTTTGTGCACCGCAAAGTGAAACTGCTAATACGATTAAAGCGATATTTTTTTTCATTTATAAATCTCCAATATTTTTGAATTGGCAGAAAAACTTAAAATCACATTATATTAACGATTGACTTACAGTAAAGTTGCATTAAACAACATATAACTTCAAAACCAGCCGGCATTTTAGACGTCTATAAACGTGTGGATGTTTCATTTTTTAGAATATCGTTTTTCCTTTACCGGCGGTCGACTCATCACTTCATCTTTGATTGAAAGAAGGTACTTTAGAGCTGCATCGTGCTCATTCGGAATAGCGCCATCGAGAATAGCGTCAGTGATCTTATCTTTCAACACGCCCACCATCGGACATTCATTCAATCCGCAAACCAACATAATTTCTTCACCGCGCAACGGCGGCTGCCAATTTCGAATACGATCTTTTTCTTCTACCTCTGCCATTTTAGCAATAACAAGGTCATAGTTTCGCTTTACTTTCTCAATTAGCTTTTGATTTTTTGAAGTAATATCAGCCCGGCATAACAGCATAAGATCATCAATATCATTACCGGTTTCAAACATCATTCGGCGAACAGCGGAATCCGTTACGCCATCATCGACTAATGCCTGCGGACGGAGGTGAAGGCGAATCAATTTTTCAACGTATGGAAGATGCTCTCGCGGAAACCTCATTCGCTGGAAAATTTGCTTTGCCATTCGCGCCCCAGTATCTTCGTGTCCGTGAAATGTCCAGCCGATTTCCGGCTTGAACGCTTTCGTCTCAGGTTTTCCAATGTCGTGCAGAAGCGCCGTCATTCGCAGCCATAGATTGTCCGATTCGGCGGCGACTTTATCCACTACTTGCAGCGTATGTTTAAAAACATCTTTGTGATGATAATCCTGCCGTTGATCAACACCTGCCATTTGATTGACTTCCGAAAAAACAACTCGCATCACGCCGGTGTCATACATTAATTGAAGTCCAATTGACGGCAATGAACTTGCCATGATTTTTATAAATTCATCCGAGATACGTTCTTGCGAAACAATCGCCAGCCGTTCTGCCATTTTCCCAGCCGCTTTCATCACGTTCGATTCAATAGCAAATCCAAGCTGTGATGCAAAACGCATTGCGCGCATAATGCGGAGCGGATCATCATCGAATGTAACTTCCGGATCGAGCGGTGTGCTCAGAATTTTTTTCTTTAAATCACTTTCGCAGTCAAACTGGTCAACAATTTCACCGAATCTATTTTTATTAAGACTTGCAGCCATTGCATTCACCGTAAAATCCCGCCGTGATAAATCTTCTTCGAGTGTTCCGGCTTCGACTTGCGGTTTTCGCGAATCTTTCTGATAACTTTCTTTCCGGGTTCCTATAAATTCTAGTTTCCTATCATCCAACGGCAACATAGCTGTGCCAAAGTTTTCGAATAAAACAAGATTCGTTCTTTTAAAGTCCTTTGCAACTATTTTAGCAAATTCCACGCCGCTTCCTATTACAACAATGTCCGTATCTTTTATTTCCCTTCCAAGTAAAAAATCGCGCACATAACCTCCTACAACATATACAGCAAAATTCTCGCGATCTGCAATAGCACCGATGCGTTTCAGTATTTCATCCTGAATGTCAATATGCTTTTTAATCATAATTATGGCATCACTATGCCGTTGTTATTTTCTGCGATTCAATCTTCTGCAATATTTCTTGTGCCACTTCCAGTGCATGCAAGCCATCGCGGCCGGAAACGGGCGGTTCTAAATTCTTTTGTACAGACTCGACAAAACGCTCAAGTTCATACTTTAATGCATTCACTTCCTGCACTTCAGGTTGTTCGTACACAATGATCCGTTTATGCCTGCCTTGATCGATTTTACCAAGCATCATCGTTGATTTCACATTGGGTGTTTGTTCATCAATCAAACGAAATACTTCTGCTAGTCCTTGCGCAAAATCTATAGAAATGTACGCGTCTCGTTGGAACAAACGCATCTTGCGCATTTTATTTTGCGAGATACGGCTTGCCGTCACATTTGCAACACACCCATTTTCGAATTGCAACCTTGCATTTGCAATATCAGGCGTGTCAGAGATAACAGCAATACCGTTAGCATCAATGCGCGTTACTTTCGATTTTACCAAACTTAAAATTAAATCAATATCATGGATCATCAAATCCAGCACAACCGCCACATCCGATCCGCGCGGATTAAATTGTGCCAGCCTGTGGGATTCAATAAACAGCGGCGCAATATTGTATTGTTCCAGCGCAAGTATTGCCGGATTGAAACGCTCAATATGGCCGACCTGTAATTTCAATTTATTAATCTCTGCACG
Organism: Ignavibacteriota bacterium; assembly: GCA_963833465.1. GTDB lineage: Bacteria > Bacteroidota > Ignavibacteria > UBA10030 > UBA10030 > Fen-1298. Next base: position 473,257 of record CAWHXW010000004.1, read on the forward strand.
CTCGGTCAATGCCTTTGCTTGTTCGATAGTTGCAGAAATTGGTTTTTCTATTAAGAGATGCACGCCACGTTTGATAACTTGCATCGCCACATCATAATGTGATTGTGTCGCTGTTGCGATAGTGACCGCTTCCACCTGGGATAATAAATCATCGAGAGTTGAAAATGCTCTGATACCAAACTCATTAGACAGCTGTTCAGCACGCTGTGAATTAATATCAAATACGCCGGCTAAATGAACATTTGGGATTTCTGCGTACATTTTTGTGTGAAGAGATCCCAAATGGCCTACGCCAATAACGCCAACATTCAATTGGTCCATTATTCATTCCTTATTTTAAGTTTAATATTTTATACTATTTGGAACAACACAGGTACTAATTTTCAATTTGCAGTATGAATTATTATTGCGAAGTTGCTCTTGTTCCACCGGGACTTTCCTTCTGTGCTGCAAGAAGAATTCTATCAAAGCCGCCAAATCGCGGGTCGTGGTAATAGATCAGCGCAGTGAACACATTCACAGTCTGCCAATCGTTGCCTTCAAGTGCTATCCAATCATTTCCGTTAAGTACATATTGATAATCGTATACTCCGCGGCGAAGCCAAGCAAGAAGTTTGTAATGCTTTATTTCGTTATCATATTTCAACCGCCAATGTTCATTTACTTTCCATCCGTTAAAATCTCCTACAACATAAATTTTCTCATTCGTCTCCTCTTCGGGCCGTCCTAATTCAAATAGAAACTGCATATAATCTGAATAAGAATTTCCTGTGACAAGTACGGATGTTCCATTTTGATCTTCTGTGCCCTGCCATTGCCATCTGCTCAGATCAGCGCCATCGCGCGAACGCAAAATTTCATAAGGTGGGAAAAGATCGGTGTTGCTAATATCTATACGGCGGTATTCGTTTCCCGGCTGAAGATTGTCTATCATAAACTTTAAATTGTTCGTTCCAAAACCGCCAATAAATGTGTTCGAATTTCTATTGTCGGCATCAATACGGTGCGGCGTCTCTATTTCTCGATTGCGATAGATATCCACCGTTTTAACAAAACCCGAATACAATGGGTTTGCGTCATTCGCTTGCGGCGATGGAAGTGTGAGAAATAAAACTGCTTTATTCACTTGATTCTGCGGAGAAATCTCAGATTGCAGATAACGGTTAAAAATTGTTAAGACCGAATCATCAATTTTTTCCACAGCAAATATTTTTCCATCAGCCAACAACTCATCATTATTTTCATTCCAAATTTCGACTTTGTAGTTGCCTGATTGCGGCAAATGTTCTATGCCGATTAATCCAGGTATTTTAAATGAATATATCCATTTGTAATATCTTACTCCGATGGGAGCCGTCTCAAATGGAATCTGGCTCACGGAATAATTTCTGAATTCATTATTGATAAATGACGATTGTGTAACATTCCAATCTTTATCGCAATGGAATAGTTTAACCCTGTAATTTTCCATTGCTGTTTCATCCGCGTCAAACGAAATTGTCACAGGATTCAAATCCATTAAAACAATCGGAAAATTCGCTTTTGCCGTACCATTTATGCGAACACCTTTAATATGTTCGGAATAAATTGTCTGCGCAGAACACGGAATAATTACAGCAAAAATAAATAGAATAAATGTCCGCATAGATTGTTTTAAAATTTATAATATGCTTCGACAAAACTTATGCTAATTTAAGTTTTTTGAAAAATATTTTAGTTGAACTGCACATTCAGCCAATCTTGAAATTCCTTTGTATCATCAAAGACAAAATCGGTTTTCATCTGCAGCACTTTATCTTTCGAGTAAGAATCCCACATAACAGCGGCTATCTTTACTCCAGCTTCGCGTGCCGCTACCACATCAGAAACAGAATCACCTACCATAAGCACCTCTTCGGGCTTAAGTTTAAAATGCTTCATAATTTTAAATAATCCCTCTGAAGACGGCTTGCGTTTGACAACATCGTTCCCCGTTACTACATAATCGAAATATTTTTCAATGTGAAATTCCTGCAGCGTAATCGTTGCAGTAAATGTGCCCTTGCCCGTAAAAAGGGCAAGCATTTTGTTATGTTCCTTTATTGAATGGAGGATATTTTCCATTCCGGGAAAAATCTTTGCCAATTGATTGTGGTGTGTGCGATAGAACGAAAGATAGTCTTTCATCACGACGTTAATTTGTTCCGTATGAACTATTGAGAGTAATGCCTCTTCTTCAGGCGGACCGAACATCGCGATTATTTCTGGAATGCTATATATCCTGCCAGTATATTTTTGCGCTATATAATTAAATGAATCGAAAATAAGTTGATTCGTTTCTGTCAATGTCCCATCCATGTCGAACACAATACATTGAATATGTTTCACAGAATATTCCTCATAGCAGTCAATAACAAATTTTTCGGAGCAATTAGCTCAAAGCAAAACCGATAAAACAAAAATGATAAAGTCAAAGTATACTAATATAAACACAAAAGGCGTCAAGCGGAATACTTAACGCCTTTAATGTTCTTATCTTCAGCGATTATTTTTATACGAAAGGAGATAGTTTTTTCATCTGTTTTAAATGTATCTATTTATGTTTTAATATGATGGCACCAAGATTTGTAGCCCTTTGAGGAGTTACAACATTATTAAAAAGTGTGTCATTCACTAATAATTGATTATTCGGAATAACAATAACAGTATAGGTGCCTTCCGGTAAATCAGAAAGCTGGAACGAACCGTACTGCGTCGTATCATTATAGGTCGTTACGCTGTCTAGCCCAGTGTAAGTTTTGATTTTTGCCGACGCAATAACTTTATTCGAATCAAGGACGGAGCCGGTAATCCAGCCGCAGAAAGATATATCCTGCACGCGTATTGCCGGATTAAAATAATAAGATAACTGTTCGCTATAAACCGAACCGTATGCATCATAATCAAATGCCAATTGAGACATTTGTCCGTCAGCAATTTTAAATGCATAAGAAATTGTATGATTGCCAAGCGGAATTGAAGGTGCATAATTAAGCGGATATTCTGTTCCGCTTTTTATTAATGTGCATTGCCCGTAATTTATTTCTATATGATCATAACTGCCGGCTGGAACTTTGCTTAAAACTAACTGATAAGAATTACCATTCAGAAGTGTAAGAAGATTGAATGATTGCGGGCTGGTACTCACATATGTCCATCCGATATCCGATGGTGAGCCGGATTGATGAATAGATACACGATTCACAATAATATTTATTTTCTGATAATTTGCCGGAGCATCGACCACTTTGATAAAAAGTTCTCCCTGGTCGCCTGGTCCATTATTCGAACAACTCGTAATAATGAAAATTAGAAGAATGCTTCCCAATGCGATGCATAGATATTTGTAATGAAATAGTTTCGTCATTTTTTATTTTCTCTGCTCGGTTAATATGATAATTTACAATCTTTTTGATGAATGTAAAGTCTATAACGACACATCAAACACTTAGATTCGCTTTTCTACAAAAAGATTTTATAAGTACAATCTTGCAAAAAGCGTTTTAAGTACACAAACTTGCTTATCCTTCAAAAACTCTCTAATTTGGCTACATGAAAAGCCAAATCATACTGAAAAAAAATGAAGAACACCGAATTGCAGCCGGACACCAATGGGTGTTTAGCAATGAGATTTCAGCTCTTCGCGGTGATCCAGGAATTGGTGATATTGTTGAACTTCTCCGGTATGATCAAAAATTTATCGGACTTGGTTTCTATCATCCTCACTCACTCATCGCTTTCCGTTTTCTCACATCAGAACAGGAAGAAATCGGTTTCAACTTTTTTGAGCGAAGAATTCAACAATCATTAGCGTTGCGGCAAAAGCTTTATCATGGCGCGCAGACATTTCGGCTCGCAAATGGTGAAAGCGATTTTCTTCCCGGACTGATTATCGATAAATATAACGAGTTCATTTCTATTCAAATTCTTTCTGCGGGAATGGATAAACAAACGGAAACAATTTGCGATGTGCTGGAAACAATGTTTCATCCTAAAGCCATCGTTGCCCGGAATGATGCGGCAATTCGTGCTCTGGAAGAATTGCCGTTAGATAAAAAAGTTTTAAGGGGAAATACAGGCGTTACAATTATATCAGATGATTATGTTAAATTTGAAGTAGATGTGCTTAATGGACAAAAAACGGGATTCTTCCTTGACCAGCGCGAAAACCGGAAAGCAATCCACCGCTATGCAAACGGCGCAGCGGTTTTGGATTGTTTCTGCAACGAAGGCGGATTTGCCTTGCACGCCGCGAACGCGAAGGCTGCTTCTGTGCATGGATTCGATATTTCTGAATCTGCAATTACAAAATCCAAAGTGAACGCCCGATTGAACTCTGCCTCTGTAGAATTTGAAATTTGCGATGTATCCGAAAAACTGAAATTTCTCGGCGAGAAAAATAAAAAATTCGATATGGTTATTCTCGATCCGCCGTCATTTACGAAAAGCAAAAAAAATATTCCTGCGGCTCTTCGCGAATACAAAGAAATTAACGCAGCGGCAATGCGGTTAATAAATGCAGGCGGATTTTTAGTAACAGCATCATGCTCGCACCATATTACAGAAGATGGATTTCTTTCCGCCATCGAACAAGCCGCAGTGAAAACGAAGCGGTTTGTTCAACTATTGGAATTTGCAGGTGCAGCGCCTGATCATCCGGTTATTCCTGCTATGCCGGAAACAAAGTACCTGAAATTTGCGATCTTTACCGTTCGATAATTTTTTGCATTACAATATGAACGATGATAGGACTTTACAATTGACTTAACAATATATCATTTTTTATAAAACCAAAATTTTATTAAATTACAAACAATGAAACGCTGCTTAAATATATATCGAATAATCTTATTCGCTTTTTTCACATTTCTTATTTACAAAAACGACTTCGCACAATCACCGGCAGTGCCGGATACAACAATCATCTTTACACCATCCAATCCAAATCTCATACTGCCGCAAAGTTACAGGCCGCTTGCCAGGGCATGGGGTATTGACATTCTTATGTCCAACAATGGATTTGGTCTCGGCGTGTTTTATCGATATGAATTGAATGATGAGTTTTCCTTGATGCCGAATTTCGCTATTTCAGACGTGGAGGCAGATAACGAATTTCAACAATACGATTTGTACGGAAATCCATTCATTCCGGGGAAAAAGAACCGGCTTCTGATGATGCCGCTTATGGTAACAGTTCAGTACCCGCTTGTTTAAAGATGACATCGTGGATAACTTTCGGCCATTCATAGATGCGGGACTTGGACCGACAATAATGTTCGTTTCTCCTTATGCTACAGGCCAAGTTGATGAATTTGGCGATCCAATCACAATGGATTTTTTCACAAGTCTAAAATACGGCCAGCTGCGATATACTCTTGGCGGCTTTATTGGAGCAGGTGCATATTTTGGTATGGAGAAAGGAATGCTTACCGGTCTTAGCATAAAGTATTTCCTTGCACGATTTCCGAATGGCATTGAAGTAATGGAAGGCGGTTACACGAAAGATTTCGGCGGTTTGTTTATTACGCTTACATTCGGTTCAATGTTTTAAAACTGTGAGTTCACAAACTGGAAAAGAATTCCACTCCAACGCACGTATAATTATATTTTTTTTATTTACAAAATTAACCTTCGGAAAGTTTGGACGCCTTTGATTTGCAATCTATGTTATCATCATTGGTTTTTTTTATTTATTGAAAATTGTTTTAAAAATTTACATTCATAATTGAAACAAGTGAGAATGAAAGACCGGTGAAAACGACTTATACGCACACTCCCTTAGTAATAGTGGAAGGAATGTTTTTTCATCTCTAAGATGAAATGCCTTTTGTCATTCTGAGGATCCGATTAATCCGGGAGACGAAGAATCTGGTTTTAATATAAATGCAAAATAAAAATTCTTCGCTGAAATCAGATTTACTTTAGTAAAAAACAACAATAAATATCAATAACTGTTTAAATCAAATTTGTAACAAAATTAATCTTAGTTTTATTTGTTCAAAGAGTTAATGATGTAATAAAGTTTATTACAAGTGCCTTTTTAAAAATCCGCCGGTGTAAGAACGAGGATTCTGAGCAATCTCTTCCGGAGTGCCTGTTGCAACAATTTCTCCGCCTCGCTCGCCTGCATCCGGTCCTAAATCAATTACAAAATCGGCACACTTAACAACATCCATATTGTGTTCGATTACGATGATGGAATGTCCTGCATCAACAAGCGCGTCAAAGCACTTAAGAAGTTTGGCAATGTCGTCAAAATGGAGTCCGGTTGTCGGCTCATCAAAAATAAAAAGCGCTTTGCCTTCCTGTTCCGTAGTAGAAAGATGGTGAGCAAGTTTAATGCGCTGTGCTTCGCCGCCTGATAACGTTGTTGCCGGCTGTCCAAGCCGCAAATAGCCGAGGCCAACATCATCTAAAACCTTCAAACGTTTTGCAATGCGCCGGCTATCCGGCGTAATGGAAAAAAAATCCATCGCTTCCGTTACCGTCATATTCAAAATATCATCCACATTCTTTCCGCGGTAACGGATATCCAAAACTTCCTGCTTAAAGCGTTTTCCTTTGCAAGATTCGCACGGTAGAAAAATATCAGCGAGAAACTGCATTTCGATTCGCTGTAAACCGTCGCCTTCGCAAACTTCGCACCTGCCGCCGGGTACATTGAATGAAAAATGTCCAGGTGAATAACCATGAGTTTTTGCCGCTGGTGTGTGTGCAAGCAGATCGCGTACGAGATCAAAAATTTTGATATAAGTGATAGGATTCGAGCGCGGACTTCTGCCGATTGGCGACTGGTCAACTAATTCCACACGATTGATATAATCTATTCCTTCAATATTTCTGCACTTGCCTGCGGTTCCATCATAGCCGCCTTTTCTTTTCATTATTCCTGCATACAAAACTTCATGCACAAGTGTGCTCTTGCCGGAACCGCTCACTCCGGTTACACAGACGAACATATTCAGCGGAATACGGATATCAATATTCTTCAAATTATTTTCAGATGCCCGGTAAACAAAAAGCGATTGCTCATTATCCGCTCGTCTCGATTTTGGCGTTGAAATTTTCAGTGTGCCATTTAGATATTTTGCAGTAGTTGATGTTGGATGTAGAAGAAGTTCTTCCATTGTCCCCTGAAAGACAACTTCGCCGCCATGCTCGCCGGCTCGCGGCCCTATATCCACAATCATATCGGCTTCACGCATCATTTCATCGTCATGCTCGACCACAAGAACTGTGTTTCCGATATCGCGTAATGATTTTAAAAGAGCGATTAATTTTTTGTTATCTCGCGGATGAAGCCCGATTGTAGGTTCATCAAGAACGTAAAGCGAACCCATCAGCGAAGAGCCGAGAGATGTAGCAAGATTAATGCGCTGTGATTCACCGCCGGAAAGCGTCATAGACAGACGGTCAAGTGTGATGTAACCAAGTCCTATTCCATCTATAAAGCGAAGCCGTTTGCGGATTTCTTCCAAAATACGTTTGGCAATTCCTTCTTCGTATTTAGAAAGATTAATGACTCCAAAAAATCGGTTCGCCTCTTCTATTGTCATTTGCACAATGTCGCGGATATTTTTTCCGCCGACGCGAATATTGAGAACTTCGCTGCGCAAACGCGAACCGCCGCACTCCTCGCAGACAGTGTAACCGCGAAAGCGGCTGAGGAAAACTCGATAATGCAGTTTGTACGATTTGCGCTCGATATATTTAAAATATTTATGAATGCCGTCGAAACCTTTACAGCCGTCCATCACAAAAGCAAGTTGTTCTTTCGTCAATTCGTTGAATGGAACATCTACCGGTAAATTATTTTCTTTCGCAACACGAAGCAAATCAATAAGATTTTCCCGCCAGCGAGGAAAAGTCCACGGCAAGATAGCTCCTTGCCGAATTGTTTTACTCGGATCCGGAACAACAATATCCATATCAATACCGATGATTCTGCCGAAACCCTGGCACTTAGGACATGCACCGACGGGATTATTGAATGAGAAAAGCCGAGGCTCCGGGTCTTCATATCTAATGCCGTCTTCGATGCATTCGAAATGCTGTGAGAAATGGAGCAGCTGTTTTTGCTCTAACAAATAAATGTCTGCGTATCCGCTCCCTTCTTCAAATGCGGTCTGGATGGAATCTGCTAACCGTGTTGCATTCTCTCTTTCGTTTCTGCGTACGATAAGACGATCCACCAACACATGAATATTCTTTTTTGATTTTGTTTTGAAATCCCGTTCGTTCAGATCGATCAACTCGCCATCTACAACGAGCCGGAAGAAACCGCGCTCCTTGAGAACTTGCAATTCTTCTTTCATCGTGCGTCCTGCATGTTCATGCATCGGGAACATCACATACACTTTTGCTTCATCCGGTTCTTGCAGGATTCTATCTACAACCGTTGTCACAGTATCTTTATTTACCAATTTGCCGCAAACCCGGCAATATGTTTTTCCGATGCGGCCGAAGAGCAGCCGAAGGTAATCGTAAATTTCTGTGGAGGTAGCAACTGTTGAACGCGGGTTGCGTGAAGTGGTTTTTTGTTCAATAGCAATTGCCGGACTAATACCTTGAATTAAATCGACATCCGGTTTTTCCATGCGTTCAAGAAACTGCCTGGCATAAGACGAAAGACTTTCAACATAACGACGTTGGCCTTCGGCATAAATAGTATCAAAAGCGAGACTTGATTTACCTGAACCGCTTACACCTGTAAAAACAATTAATTTATTCCGTGGCAGCGTGAGATTGATATTTTTTAGATTGTGAACTCTTGCTCCCCTAATAATGATATCAGACGGCTTCTGCGAAACATTTGGAAGGTTTTCTTTATCCATTATTATTCGTTTTATCATAGGTAAATGTAAGGTAATGAAAAAAGAGGATACGGAAAAACGAAGTCAGGCATATTTCCTTGTGTTTGATAAAGAAACTTTGTAGGTTAATGCAACCAATATAATGAGGGACAGTTCTATGGCAAAAAAAATTCTTGTGGTAGATGACGACGAGCCCGTGCGCAAATCTATATCTATTGCGTTAAAATTAAGAGGCGGATTTGAAACATTGGAAGCTGAAGATGGACTCAAAGGGCTTGAACTTGCCAAACAACATCATCCTGATTTAATTATCAGCGATGTCATTATGGAAAATTTAAACGGCTTCCTGATGTTAGAGACACTGAAGGAATATCCAGAAACTGCGGACATCCCAATTATAATGATGACTGTCCAAGCTCAAGCAAGGGCGGACAAGGATTGGAAAACAGGTGCAGCTGTAGAATATCTTGAAAAAGGATTTACTCTCGATACACTTCTTGGAAAAGTCAATTCGATTCTTAAAACGAGTTCTGCAACACAATAATTCTGTTCAGTTTTTTTTTACGGAACTCCCGGCGAGGTTTAAAATTGTAATCCCGCAAAGCGGGATTACATTCTCATAATTTAAGCTCTTCCGAAGATTGCAATTATTTTATTCTTCTTCTTCCTTCTTATTTTTCGCACTAGCCTCGATTACTTTATCTGCTGCCTCACGCGGCATCTCGTCGTAATGAGAAAATTTCGTTTTATAAATTCCGCGTCCTTGTGTCATAGAGCGAAGGATTGTAGAATATTTATGAATTTCGGACATCGGCACTGTGGCTTTAATAATTTGGGAATGCCCATCGGCTTCCATACCTTGAATTTTTCCGCGCCTTCCAGAAAGATCGCCCATGACATCGCCCATATATTCTTCTGGCACAGTCACTTCAATTATATTGATCGGCTCAAGAAGAACCGGCTTAGCTTCCATAATACCTTTTCTAAAAGCCATAGCTCCGGCAATCTTGAAAGAATTTTCGTCAGAGTCGACCGCGTGGTACGAACCGTCGAAAATTGTCACTTTCACATCCACCACTTCGTAACCTGCAAGCACACCTTTCAGCATTGTTTCGACAACACCCTTTTCGACTGCCGGCACAAAACGCCCCGGCACTACGCCGCCTACAAGAGCATCTTCGAATTCAAATCCTGCACCTCGAGGCCGCGGTTCAATTTTAATATGCACATGCCCGTACTGCCCGCGCCCGCCGGTTTGTTTCTTGTGTTTATATTCCACATCAGCCGCTACAGTACGAATCGCTTCTTTGTATGGAATTTTCGGCTCAGTCAGATCGACATCAACTCCGTACTTTAGTTTCAAGCGTTTAGTGACTATGAGCAAATGCAATTCACCCTGTCCGGCAATTATAGTTTGGCTTAGTTTGCCATCAACTGAAATGACGAATGTAGGATCTTCCTCGTGCAGAGAATGCAATCCGTTTGCCATTCGGTCTTCATCCCCTTTTACTTTAGAATGAATTGCCATTCGTATAACCGGATCTGGAAATGCAATCGGTGTGTACAACACAGGAAATGTTCTACCGCTCAGAGTATTGTTTGTATGAGTGTCTTTCAATTTAACTACTGCGCCAATATCGCCCGCTGTCAGTTTTGCAATTTCCTGACGGTCTTTACCGTTCATCACAAATAATTGTCCAAGACGTTCGCTTTTGCCGTTAGATTGATTCACAAGATCCAGACCGGGTGTGATCGCTCCGGAATACACACGGAAGTAAGATAACTCACCGACATGTTCTTCCGATACAGTTTTAAACACAAATAATGACGGTTCCTTTTCTGCATTAGGTTCGATATCAATTTCTTTTTTATCGGTGCTGCTTGTTGCCTTCACTGTACCTCGATACTTTGGAGATGATCCGTAGGTATCAATAAAACTCATCAACGGTCCTGCTCCTATGCCGAATGCAGCGGCAGTACAAAAGACTGGAAATATTTTTCTTGTAAGCAGCGCGATGCGCAAGCCATTTTCAAGGTCAGTATCTTTCAACGTACCATCCTCGAAAAACTTATTCATCAAAGCTTCATCGGTTTCTGCAATTTTCTCTATCAATTCCTCGCGCAGTTTTTCAGCTTTCTGCTGAAGATTGGCTGGAATGTCAAGCTCAATAAATTTTCCATTTCCTTCCCTGTTGAACTTCAATAATTTCATCTTCAACACGTCTACAACTGAATCAAATGAAAGCCCTTGATTCACCGGAAACTGCACCAGCACGACATCATTCCCAAACCGTTCTTTTGCCGCTGCAATCGCTTGATCGAAATCGGCGTTTTCTGAATCTAATTTATTAACTACTAAAAGAGCAGGCATGTCGAGAGGTTTTGTATAATTCCAGACTATCTCAGTACCTACTTCTACACCTTCAACTGCCTTTACAATAACTACAGCAAGATCGGCAACACGCAAAGAACTTAGAACTTCGCCAGTAAAGTCCGAATAACCCGGTGTATCAATAATATTAATTTTAGTTCCCTGCCAATCGGTATGAAGCACAGCGGCGTTGATTGAAATCTTGCGTTCAATTTCATCCGTATGATAATCAGAAATTGTTGAACCGTCTTCCACGCGGCCCATGCGCGCAGAGGCGCCTGATACAAACATTAACGACTCGGTCAACGTCGTTTTTCCTGATCCTCCGTGACCGATAAACGCAATGTTTCGGATTTTATCAATCGAATATTCTTTACCTGTTGTTTTTGACACGATGTTTTTCTCCTATTCATTATATAGCAATGGCAGCTGTCCGTATCGCAATGCAAGCTCTATTCGAGATTTATATCGAATAGAGACCTCGTCATAGTCGAAGGGCATCTGTTGCCGGCAAAAATTTCTTTTATCAAGAATGCGTCAAAAGATATCCTACGAGCGCCGCCCGAATGTGGATATAACGCGATTGATTACATTGCCGAACAATGCGCTAACGCGCATAAGCGGTTCTTCCAATATCCGCTGAAAATGCTCTTCAAAACGAGTCACATTTTCCGTAATGCGCTTGAACGCAACAAAAACTCCTTGCACCATGTTGATCTGTTCGTCCACCTTGACAGCTATCAAGCGCAACTTGTCCATAATTGCATTTAGATTTTCGAGGATGGGTTTCAGATTTTTGTTTAGATCGATAAGCTCGCGTTGCAATATCTGCAAAAAGGCATTCAGGCGAACAAGGACAACTATAAGATAGATGCATAGTGCAGATGCACTGGACAGCGCTAATATCTTTGTAAGTTGAATTAATGTTTCCACTCGAGTTTCCCTCTTATGGATTTCGTGAAAAGTTTTGTTTGGATTTCAATATTCACTCAGACGTTTTTTCAGCCTTCGTTTTTTGTGCGTGCATGATTCATAACACGGTCTGCATCGCCCATAATTGTATCGGCTTTGCGGCGTGCATCATCCACTAGAGATGCGGCTTTCTGTTTTCCTTCATTAATAATATCAACTGCAGTTGATTTCGCACGCGCCATATATTCCTGAGCATCGTCCATCAAATCGCTTGCTTTTTCTTTTAAATCTGCGCGCAATTCTTTTCCTGCCTTGGGAGCATAAAGCAGCGCTATTGCTGCACCTACTATGCTGCCCGCAATGAACCCGGCTATGAGTCCTTTCGCCATACCATCACTTTCTTGTGCCATTACAACCTCCTGTATGTGACGATTCTATTTTAAGAATATGTACAAAAAAGTAAAACATCAGCCGTTCCCAAATGCTTTATCGAAAATCCAAAATAAAAACATCAAGTCTGGATTCCCGCATTCGCAGAAACGACAGCTTTTTAGACAGATTCAACTATTTTGCTATTTATCCAAAATAACGAAGAAAAAAAATACTAACGATTCTTCTTCTTGTGACGCTGCTTCCGCAAACGCTTCTTGCGTTTGTGGGTTGCTATTTTGTGGCGCTTCCGCTTACGACCACAGGGCATACGCGGCTCCTTTCTATTATTACTACTTTGATGATTGTGATTTGTATTTGATTAAAATCTGGTTTTTCTTGTTTTCCGTAATCACTTTTAAAATTCATCCACGCTGCTGCATAGCACTTTTTTTCAAATTTTCGTTAACAATTTGTTTCATTTCTTTCGATACTTTAAAGATCGGAACAAAATGCTCATCTACTGCTACCTGAGCACCTGTGCGTGGATTGCGCGCCATACGGCTTTTTCGTTTTTTAATTTTAAAACTGCCGAATCCGCGTATTTCAATATTTTTTCCTTCCTTCATTGCAGAGATGACCGTCATGATAAATCCATCCACCACTGCTTCGGTTTCTACTTTTGTCAATCCTGTTGCCGATGCAATAACTTCTACGATATCTGCTTTTGTCACGAGAACTCCTCAAAATATTAGTTGGGAGACGTGAATCTGTACTGTAAAACCGGCTGCTGTAAAAATTCCTGCCGGATTTTTGTTACTTCCGTTGCCGCATCACCAATAAGCTTTTCGAAGATTGATTTTTTCTTTGTCTCTTTCACAATGCTCGGTTTGCCATTAATGCCGCCAAGTTCCGCTGCGATGTTTATGGCATCTTCCATTGTGCCGAGTGTATCTACAAATCCATATTCTACTGCTTGCCGTCCGGTAAAGACTCGTCCATCTGCGTACTTCAGTACATCCTTGCGATCCATCCCGCGCTCTTCTGCAACTACATCTACGAACTGATCGTAAACATCGCCGATAAGTATTTTGAAGTACTGCTTCTCTTCTTCTGTTGTTTTGCGAAAAGGCGATCCGGAATCTTTAAACTTGCCCGTTTTGAACGTCGTCTGATCCACGCCAATTTTATCCATCAATTGCTGAAAATGCAAGAATTGAAAAATTACGCCGATGCTTCCCGTAAGCGTTCCGGGATTTGCTACAATTTTCGTTGCACCGCACGAAACATAATATCCGCCGCTTGCTGCTATCGAACCCATTGAGACAACGACAGGTCTGCCGGCATTACGAGTTTTTTTCACTTCCTCATAAATTTCCTGACTTGCCGCAACACCGCCGCCCGGCGATTCGACACGAAACACAATTGCTCGTATAGATTTATTCTCGCGGTACTTTTTAAACTGCCTCACAATTTCTTCGGAGGAAATAATCGGTTCTTTCAATTCGACCACAGCAATTTTTTCGCCGCCTGTCGATACCGTCTCATCGTTTTCATCGGAGAATATCCACGAGATTATAGTGATAACAAAAAGTCCGAATAAAAATACAAGAGCTGTAATAATACCTATGATCCATTTTGCAGTTTTGGACATAATATTGACTTTCAATAAATCGTAGCCATAAATGCAGAATTACGATAACTTATTATGGCAAAACAAATTATGAAATAGAGGTCGGAAAGTCAAACGAAGGAGAGATATATTGTGGGAAGACGAAATGAGAGTAAATTGATTAATAGCGGGCATGATTTGATACATAGGGATGGCACACACAAGATATCTGAATACCTAAAGACTCGGCACTGCAGGCGCGCCCCTTTCAAGCGAGATTCCCTCAGAGCTTAGTGACAATTTTTCTATTCAATTAATTCAGATGGCATTTCTTCGATGTTAAATTACTCTCTAATGATATTAGTAGTCATTTCATCATTGCCGAACAATATCCCGACAGTGTTAGACGGCATTCTGTCTTTAGACAAGTAGATTGCTAATGATGTGACATAGAATATTACTTAAATCATCGCCCCGCAACAATTTCCATTATTTAGAATTGCGGCAATGTTACTTATACATTATACATCAACCTGAATTTTTATTTTTCGCTCTGCACGAAAATCAATTATAGTTTTTACCAATCCAGCCCCTGCACCGAATCCTGTAAAAAATAATATCAGAATATCAACCAAGCGTATTTGACCTGCATCTATAAGCGCATTTGAAAACGCTAACAATATCATAACGATTGAAATAGAAAGCGGGATATATTTCTTCTTCATACTTCCTCTTCAAACTTGCAAATTAAATTTCAACAATGGATTATTTTCCCCAACATTAACTGATAACTGACAGTTGATAACTATTCTTGTTCCGTTAAAAATCTTTCTGCATCAATTGCTGCCATGCATCCGGTACCGGCTGCACTGATTGCCTGCCGGTATTTTGAATCCGCAACATCGCCGGCAGCGAAAACTCCGGGAACGTTCGTTGCCGTACTGTGCGGCTGTATTTTCAAATAACCTATTGCATCCATATCGAGCACGCCTTCAAACAGTTTTGTGTTTGGCTGGTGACCGATGGCAAGAAAGAGCCCATCGCATTTGTAGTCTGTCGCGACATTTGTTTTTACATTCTTCAACCGTACACCCGTTAATTTTCTATGCCCGCCTTCATTAATTCCAATCACTTCATTTACTATCGAATCCCATACAAAATCTATCTTCGGATTTTTCTTTGCTTTATCAATCATTGCCTTGGATGCACGCAATTCATTTCGACGGTGTACAACTGTTACCCAAGTGGCATGTTTAGTTAGATATGTCGCTTCTTCCATCGCTGTATCACCGCCGCCTACAACTACAACGTGTTGATTTTTAAAAAAGAATCCATCACAAGTGGCACATGCAGAAACTCCATAGCCCATATATTCAGATACGCCCGGAATGTTCAACAGCTTAGCCGTTGCTCCAGTAGAAATGATAAGTGACTCTGCAAAATATTCTTCGTCGTCCGCAACAACTTTAAATGGACGCTTTGAGAGGTCTACCAATTCGACTGATTTGAACATTGTTTCTGCACCAAATCGTTGTGCTTGTTTTCGGATCGCTTCCATAAGGTCGGGCCCCATAATTCCATCAGGAAATCCCGGAAAATTATTTACTTCTGTTGTAATTGTCAGTTGTCCGCCGGGTTGTTGACCCTCAAAAACGAGCGGCGAAAGATTTGCGCGCGCGGTATAAAGCGCGGCTGTAAGTCCGGCTGGGCCGGAACCTATGATGATAACTTTTTTAAGATTATTTTGCGCCATAAAATTAATTTGATGATTATATGATTTCAGATTTAGCGAATTAATACAACAGTTATCAGCTTTCAGTTTTGAGTTTTCATCTCATTGAATAAATAAAATTCATAACTTGTAATTTCCTATCTATTATATGCGGCTGAACTTAAATGGATCCCGATGTTTCACAATGCAATAAATCTACATTGAACTCCTGCCAGAATCAATCAAAGCTTTAGCGTTTCTTGTCAATCCGGAATGTTTCGTCCGCTTAATGGGACTTTTTCGGAAACGCCGGCTGAATTCTTCTTGACTCATTTCAGCAAGCTCTGTTAATTTTGGTTTAATATTTTCATCATATGGCTGGAAAACCGGTTCATTCGTTTTTTTTTGAAATCTATTCCAAGGGCAAACATTCTGACAAATATCGCATCCATAAATCCAATTTTGGAAATTCGGAACAATCTCCTTCGGCAAATCACCGCGATTCTCAATAGTAAGATATGAAATACATTTGTTGGCATCCAGTACATACGGTTGAACAATTGCATGTGTTGGGCATGCATCAATACACGCAGTGCATTTGCCGCAGTAATCTAACATTGTTTTATCGTAATCCAGTTCCGCATCGATTAATATTTCTCCCAGAAATATCCATGAACCAAATTCCCGCGTAATAATATTAGTATGCTTTCCCCTCCATCCAATTCCTGCTTTAACCGCCCAAACTTTATCCATCATAGGTCCGGTGTCAACATATATTTTCCCCATTACACCAGGAATTTCTGACTTAATAAAGCCGTACAAATTCTCCAATCGCTTTGTCAGTACAAAGTGGTAATCATCACCCCAAGCATATCTTGATATTTTTCCAAGTGCTGGATCATCTGAATGTTGGCTGGAAGTGAAATAATTGAGGGCGACACAAATTACCGATTTTGCATTCTGCAAAATCTTTCCCGGATCAATACGTTTCTCAAATCCACGATTCATCCATTTCATAGAAGCATGGTATCCGAACGCAAGCCATTCACGCAACTGATTACATTCTTCGACCAGCAATTCTGCTTTTGCAAATCCAACTTTTGAAAATCCAAGTTCTGCAGCTTTTGATTTTATACGATCTGAAATAGAAAATGTCAAGCGCTTATTCATGAACAATTTTTGCTGTACTTAAATTATAATTTCGGTCTTTTGAAATATATTATACTGCATACAAATAAAAAAGTCGGTCTCTCGTTTCTGAATGACCGACTTTAAAAGAAAAAACCTCAGTTCTTATTTGCGGAAACGCGAGTTTGAGGCGTTTAAATCTCCGAAAGTTTTTTCGGGATGAATCTGTTTTGCTCTTGCAGCAAGCTGATCTTCAGTCTCGACATGATCCGGGTCCGGTATGCAGCAATCAACCGGACAAACTGCCGCACATTGTTCTTGATCAAAATGTCCAACACACTCGGTGCATTTTTCAGGAACTATATAATAGAAATCTTTGGATAATGCATCAAATGATTTTCCATTTAATTCATAAGCTGTACCGGCAGAATAGATTGCCGTATTTGGGCATTCCGGTTCGCATGCGCCGCAGTTAATACATTCTTCAGTGATTTTTGTTGACATTATTTATCTCCTCAATTAAAAATTTCTTAGTATAAGTTATCTCAATCTTGATACAGGTTGATATATTTACAACTCCAAAATCAACGCATCGAATATGCTAAAGAGACAACCGAAATGCAAGCGGAAATTCTATTAAAATATTGCCTTTTTTTACAAATATTGATGTTCCGTAATTTTACCACTGCTGTTGTAAATATATAACAGTGGGACACCAGTAGGAATATTAAGCTCCAGCACTTGCTCCTTTGTAAGATTATCAAGCTGCATAACAATAGAGCGCAGACTATTTCCATGTGCCGCGACAATAATATTCTTGCCGGCGAGTACATCAGGAACAATCTTTGCTTCAAAATAAGGAAGTGTACGGGCAGCTGTATCTTTCAAGCTCTCGCTTATTCCATCTGGATTCAACTCGGTCACATCTTTTGGTGGTGGAACGTCATAACTGCGGCGCCATATTTTAAGTTGGTCATAACCGTATTGCTTTCCAATATCATCTTTATTCAATCCTTGCAAAGCACCATAATGACGTTCGTTCAATGCTTTATCGCGCTCGATAGGAAGATCGGTTTGACCTATTATTTTCAGAACAATATTCATCGTACTGATGGCACGCCTTAGAACAGACGTATATCCTTTATCGAATTTAAATCCTTTTAATTTCTCGCCTGCCTGGTCCGCTTCCTTCTCGCCTTTTGACGAAAGAGGAATATCAACCCAGCCAGTAAAACGGTTTTCAAGATTCCATTGCGATTCTCCGTGACGGAGAAGTACTAGATTTGGCATTGTCGTTCCTTTTAGAAATCAGTTATTAGTTATAAGTTATTAATTTTCATTTCAAATTTATATTATTGATCAATATATTTTATTCGTTACCAGCAATTCGTCACTCAATATTTATTTTATAGTAAAGTACCTCGCTTCTGGATGATGAACAATAATTGCATCCGTTGATTGTTCGGGATTCAACATAAACTCCTCAGTCATTGTTACACCGATGCGCTCTGGTTTCAGCAACTCAAAAAGTTTTTTATGATCTTCAAGATTCGGACATGCAGGATAACCAAAACTAAACCGTGAACCTTGATATCCCTGACTGAACAACCGCTTAATTTCAGTGGCATCTTTTCCTGCAATACTAAGTTCTTCACGAATCTTTTTATGCCAGAGTTCCGCAAGAGCTTCCGCAGATTCAACACTCAGCCCATGAAAGTAAAGATAATCTTTATATTCATTCGAATCAAAAAGCTTCTTCGAATATTCAGATGCTGTCTTTCCCATCGTTACAAGATGAAATGCAACGACATCAATTTTGCCTGAGATCATCGGTGCGAAGTAATCACTGATACACAGGTATCGGTCATCTTTCTGTCGCGGGAATGAAAATCGAAGCCACTCATTTAATTTCAAATTTGGAAATTCGAATTTCGAAGTGTTCTCCGGCATCGAATAAATTATAAGATCTTTTCCGTCTGACTGACAGGGGAAATATCCATAAACTACTTTTGGCTCAAGAAGTTTTTCGTTTTTGATTTTTAATTTTAGTTTTTTAAGTTCCGGATAAATTTGTTCCTGAAGAATCTGTTGGTATTCCTCTTCACTCTTTTTTCCACGCACAACTCGCCACTGTCCTCGAATAAGGGCAGTTTCATTTATATAACGAAAAACTTCATCAAGCGAAATATCATTTACGACTTTTGATCCCCAGAATGGTGGTTTAGGAATTTCAACATCTATTTTAATCTTTGAATGTTTCGGCGTTTTTTTCTCGTCTGCAAGCATCAATGCAATCTTTGCTTCTGCACCGATTAATTCTTCTCTATCTCCCTTTTCACCGCCACTTTTTTGAGGTTCGCTTCTGCCTTTTCCTTTCTTCTTGTTTTTAATTTCTTCTATCAACCGCAATCCATCGAATGCATCGTTCGCGTAGAATACATTTCCTTTGTAAATAGATTTTAAATCCTGATCTACATAGCGTCGTGTTAATGCAGCACCACCAAGAATTACCGGAATTGTAATGTTCTGTTCGTTCAGCACTTCTAAATTTTCTTTCATTACCAGCGTCGATTTAACAAGCAAACCGCTCATTCCGATTGCATCTGCATTGTTTTCCTGAGCGGCGTGAATCATCGTCTCAACCGGACATTTAATGCCGAGATTAATTACTTTATATCCGTTGTTCGTTAAAATAATATCTACTAAATTCTTGCCGATATCGTGCACATCGCCTTTAACGGTGGCAATTACCATAATTCCCTTCTGGCTCTCAGCATTTTTCTCCATAAATGGTTCAAGATAAGCCACTGCCGACTTCATCACTTCTGCTGATTGAAGAACAAACGGCAGCTGCATTTGTCCCGATCCAAATAAAGTCCCGACAGTTTTCATTCCATCAAGCAAAATAGTGTTGATGATTTCAAGCGGAGTGTAACTCTTCAACGCTTCATCGAGATCAACATTTATTCCGACTTTATTGCCGTCAATAATACGATTTTTCAATTTGTCTTCGATGTTTCCATCAACAAGTTTTGACGCTTTCTCTTCTTTCTTCTTGCCGGAGTAATGCGTCATCAATTCGGTTAAAGGATCAAATACTACTTTTCGGTTTTCTCCTTCACCTTCATAATGCCTTTCATCGAAAATCAATTGCCGTGCAAGCTCGCGTTCTTTTTCATCTATTTTAAAAAGCGGCAGAATTTTTGATTGATGCACAATCGCCATATCAAGTCCAGCTTCAATTGCATAATGCAGGAAAACACTGTTCAGCACCTGCCTCGTTGCCGGCGACAGTCCGAATGAAACATTACTGACACCCAAAGATGTATGAACTTCTGGAAATTCTTTTTTTATGAGCTTTATGGCTTCAATTGTTCCTATTGCTGAACGGCGGAATTCTTCATCGCCGGAACCTAGCGTAAATGTCAGCATATCGAAAATTAAATCATGCGGCTTCATGCAGTAATTGTTCACAACCAAATTGTAGATACGCTTTGCGATAGAAAGTTTGTTCTGCGCAGTCTTTGCCATACCTTGTTCGTCAATAGTCAATGCAATGACCGCTGCACCGTATTTTTTACACAATGGTACAATCTTATTGATACGCTCTTCACCATCTTCTAAATTGATAGAATTGATGACTGCTTTGCCTGCAATATGCTGAAGCGCTTCTTCGATTACATTAGCTTCAGTGGAATCAATAACCAACGGAATTGTGACTTGCTGATTGAAACGTGTAATTATCTCGCGCATGTCAGAGGCTTCATCACGCCCGACGTATGCCGCACAGACATCCAACATGTGCGCGCCTTCCTTTACCTGCTCGCGCCCCATTGCAACGATGCCTTCCCAATCTTCTTTTGCTAATAGGTCGCGGAAAAGTTTGCTACCGTTGGCATTCGTACGCTCACCGATAAGTACCGGTGGATTATCAACACGGAACGGCGCGGACTGGTACAGGCTTGATGCTGCCGGAACAAATTCGCAATCGCGTTTCTTTGGAGCAAGTTTACCAACAGCTTCTACAACTTTACGAATATGTTTTGAAGTCGTACCGCAGCAGCCGCCAACTACATTTACGCCAAGGTCTTTCACAAAATGAGAAAGATATTGCGTCATCTCTTCTGGCGTCAGATGATAGTGTGCATGTCCGCCAATATTCTCTGGAATACCGGCATTCGGCATTACAAAAATCGGTTTGGGACTGATGTCGGCAAGTGTGCGAACATGCTCGGACATTTCTTTCGGTCCGGTTGCACAATTGATGCCTATAACATCTACATCGTACGGCTCTAAACTTATCAATGCGGCAGAAATTTCCGTACCGAGCAGCATCGTTCCCATTGATTCAATTGTAACCGATACGATTACAGGTAATTTCTTTTTTGATTCGGAAAAATATTCAAAGACTCCATACAGCGCAGCTTTCGCTTGCAGAATATCCTGACAAGTCTCAATACACAGCAGATCGGCACCTCCTTCGATTAACCCTTTTGCCTGTTCGTGATAAGCCGACGCCATTTCTTTAAAGCTAATATGTCCGAGCGATGGAAGTTTTGTAGTTGGCCCCATCGAACCGGCGACAAAACGCTGACGCCCGTTCTCGGAATAATCATGTGCAATTCGTTTGGCAATTCGAGCGGCTTTAAAATTCAATTCATATGCACGATCCTGCAAACCATATTCTGCAAGCACAATCCGTGTACCGCCAAAAGAGTTTGTCTCAATAACATCACACCCCGCTTCAAGGAAGTCGGTATGTACATTCTCTACTGCTGTGGGCTTGGAGATAACAAGATATTCATTACATCCATCAAGATGCTCGCCGCCAAAATCATCTGGAATTAGTCCCTGACTTTGGAGATGCGTTCCCGTAGCGCCATCAAAGACGATGATTTTTTGTTTCAGTATGTCGAGAAAAGAATAAGTCATTTAATAATAAGTAACGAGTTTTGAGTTATCAATTATAAGTTTCAGACTAATAATTTTTGATAATCTTGCGTACATTTCTCTTACTTTGCACCTCGATACTCGATAACTCGCTATTCGTGATTGTCTATAAAAAAATTCCCAACGTTATCAGCGTCGGGATCGAAGTTCATTTCGGTTGACGCTTTAGCGATTCTTTATTGTGGCCGCAAGCTATCTTTCAAATCACCACTATATTAATGTACGAAAGAAAGAAATGAAGAGCAACGCTTGGAAAAATATCTTTTGACAGCGAATTGACTCATAATAAAAGATACCGAAAGCAGTTTGAAAAAGAGTCGTTGCCTCATAATATATGTCACCGTAGAGAAAGGACATATAATGATGAGTACAACTTCGAAGCACGAATATCTCGACAGTATTCGGATCAGATATCAGGATTCACCCAAAGGGATTAAGACGATAATCCTTGATGAATTCTGTCGAGTCTGTGAGTATGATCGAAAATATGCTCTTCGCTTGCTCAATCCCAAGCCGAATCATTTTATCCGTTCCAGCAAATCCAGAAGTGGTCGTCCGATTACGTATCATCATCCCGAGATTCTCGCTTTCCTCAAACGACTTTGGATTGCTAGCAACCTTGCCTGTGGAAAACGCTTGAAGGCAATGATTCCGCTCTGGCTTCCATTTGATGATACAGGCATTTCTCAGAATAATCAAAAACTCTTGCTGACGATTTCCGCCGCCACCATAGACCGTCTCTTGACTCCACTGCGTTCTCGTTACACTAAGAAAGGTCTTGCAACCACCAAACCAGGATCACTACTCAAGAAACATATTCCAATCAAAACCAATCAGTGGGATGAACATATTCCTGGATTTATCGAAGCTGATACTGTCGCTCATTGCGGCACTTCGATGGCTGGCATGTTCGTTTTTACCTTAAATACCGTTGATATTGCCACCGGTTGGACAGAACAACGTGCTCTCTGGGGGAAAGGTGAGCAGGGGGTTCTTGAAGCTCTCAAGTCCATTGAATCTGCTCTTCCCTTTTCTCTCAAAGGCTTTGATTGCGATAACGGCTCGGAGTTTATGAATTGGACTATCCTCAAACACTTCCAAAACCGCAAGCGCCCGGTTCATTATACCCGCTCTCGTGAATACCAAAAGAACGATAACGCACATATCGAAGGTAAGAACTGGACACACATACGACAATATCTTGGTTATGATCGTTTTGAAGATCAACGTATGGTCTCTCTCTTGAACGATCTCTACTCTTCCCAATGGAGATTGCTCTTCAACTTCTTCTTGCCTTCTGTCAAGCTCCTTGCCAAAGAACGTATCAAATCCAAGACTATTAAAACCTTTGATTCTCCTAAAACTCCGTTCCAACGCCTCTTGGAATCTAAGGAGATCACTCAGAACACTAAAGATGATTTACAATGTCTCTTTAAAAATCTTAACCCTTTTACTCTGCAAAAGTTTATGTCTAAAAAAATTAGTACTATCTTACATCTTGCTACTCCTTGGAATAAACACATTAAACTATCTGCCTAATTCTATATTCCCATGGTGACATTTACTTTTGAGGCAACAGGACCAGGATAAAAGGTTTTTAATTTGTTGAAATTAGTTCCGGAATAACACTGGTAGTAAAACTAAAAGAATAAATTTCAAGATTCGGATTCAATGTTATCATCTTTAGCAGATGACTGCCGAATTCTTTATTGCGTATGATTGCATACATTCTTGGCATATCGACAAAAAGAGAAGTCTGTTTCTTAAGAAGTTTAACAATATCCTCTCCAAATATTTCTTTGGGCAGCGGCTGGCTGTTCTGTTGAACAGTAACTTCGCATAGCGAACCGTCACGCGATGCCATCACAGCATTCACTTCTTTCGCCTGATATGGAAGAAAAATCGCACCTTCTTCTTTTTCACTTCCATTAAAACGCATACACTGCCGTTCGTTCATCCATTTACCGCTTGCATAAAATCGTTCTGGCAGATAAATTCCCGGATCAGTGTATTCGAGTGTGGATTCAGGATTGTATCCTTCCGGATTGCCAAGACCACCGCGAAGATATCCGAGATACAATTCACTTGTTGGACGAAAACAGACAGCACCGGTTTGGTCTTCCTCACGGAAAGGGACAGTCAAAGCAGGCATTTCACCGCGACTGCCGGCTTCGCTAAGCAACTGCTGGATTGCACGTTCAAATTCAATATAACCTCCTTCACCGTGCTGAATAAACCGTACGTAACCATCACGGTCTATAAGACAACGAGTAGGCCAATAGCGCACAGAATATGCATTCCAAATTATAGCTTCATTATCAAGCATAACCGGATAAGTGATCTTGAAATTCTCGACAGCTTTCTGCACAAGTTTAGGCGAAGCGGCAAATTCAAACTCCGGTGTATGAATTCCGACAACTGAAAGGCCAAATGATTTGTAATTTTTCTGCCATTCTTGAATGTAAGGAAAAGTACCGAATGCAATTTATGCACGTGTAATCCCAAAAGTCAACTAAAACGACTTCACTGTTATAATCATGAACGGAAACCGGTCCGGAGTTCAACCAGAAGTTTCCGTAAAGTTCTGGAGCATGAATATGTTTTGGTTCAAGTTCCATTGATTTAAATACTCTATTCTTCTTTTCCACCAGTACGCGCAACAAATAAAAAACTATCGCGAACAAAATCGGCAGCATTAGTTGCAAATGATTCTGGAATACTTTTCTTCAATTGATCAAACGTAATAACAATCCCGCCAGCCGAGATTGTCATATTAGGATTGACAAGAACAGCCCTTGTTGATCCGCTGCATTTTAGTACAACGCTTGCTTTTACATTTGGAAAAGTCGCGTCAATAATCGGATCGATGTGAACAGCTACACCAAGAATCTTCATTGCATCCGGTGAATCACACTGGATATCGAGGTTCTGTGCTTTCAAGAAGATAAGACATTCCTGAACAACCTTTCGAGTAAAAACCGCAAGTTCGTTTGCAGCAAGAGTGAGTCGCTCTCGTTCTACAGCAAACTTCATCCACTCTTTTAATGTGTTTGTGAGTATCGTTTTACTTGCCTCTGTGAGTGCCATTTTAATCACCTTTAACTAATAAATCAAAATCAATTCAAAGATTTCAAAATTGAGTGCAGCTCGAACATTAATTGATCACACTGTTCATGCGTGATGATGTACGGCGGCAGCAACCGAAGAACAGTCGTGTTTGTGCAATTGATTAAAATTCCGCGGTTCAGCAGCTCATCCACAACCTGCTGGCCGCCCCGATTCAAATCTATGCCAAGCATACAGCCATATCCCCGCACTTCTTTGACGATACCAGGAAATCGGTTATGCAATTCTTTCGCTTTTATTTTCAGATACTCGCCAATAATACCGGCTTGCTTCATCAATCCTTTATCAATAATTTCTTCCATTACCGCACAGCCGGCAGCACATGCAACAGGATTTCCGCCAAAGGTCGTTCCATGCGTGCCGTAAGTCAACACACCGGCAACTTTCTCATTCCCCAAAATTGCACCAAGAGGCAAACCGCCGCCGATTGCTTTTGCAATAACGACTATATCAGGAAATATATTATAATGCTCAAAACCAAAAAATTTTCCTGTACGTCCAACTCCAGCTTGAATTTCATCAGCGATAACAAGAAAATTATGTTTTTCTTGCAACGTTTTCAACTCCTGCACAAATTCCTTGCTGATTACATTGATACCGCCTTCGCCTTGAATGAACTCAAGAATAACTCCGAGCGTTTGACCGTTCACTTTCGCCTGCAAATCTTCGACACTATTGAATTCTATAGAGTCCGTATTCGGAAGAAACGGTTCATATCCTTCGCGGTATGCCGGCCGTTCTGTCAGAGAAAGCGCACCCATAGTTCTGCCATGAAATGAATTTGTCAAATTTAACAATCGTGTTTTCTGTGTTCCTTTTCCCCATTTGCGTACAATTTTAATAGCACCTTCCACTGCTTCCGTACCGCTGTTAGAGAAAAAAATACTTTTATAACCGCTTGTTGTAATAATTCTCTCAGCTAATTCCACTACTTTATCTTGTGCGTAATAATTAGAGAGATGAATGTAACGATGGATTTGTTTTTCAATCGCTGCATTTATATGCGGATGATTATAGCCCAATGCATTCACGGCAAGCCCGCCGAAAAAATCTAAATAACGCTTGCCATCTTTAGAATAGAGATAAACTCCTTCGCCGCGATCAATTTCAAGCGGAAGTCTATGAAATGTATGGAAAAAATATTTTGATTCTTTTTCAAAAATCGATTCAGGCATGAGAACCCTCAACGGCTAATTGTTTGAATAATATATACAAAAATCGAACCCTGGACTCAAGCTCTTCTAACGAACCGTTATTATAAATTATATAATCTGCTTTTTTAAATTTCTTCTTCACATCAAGCTGTGCTGCTATCCGGCTGCGGATTGAATCTTCCGAAACGACATCGCGTCTGCGTACTCTGTTGATACGCTCGGATTCATCAGCTTCAACGACAAGCACGGCATCAAGCTTTTTGTGCAATCCGGCTTCATAAATAAGTGCGGCTTCGACCACAACAATTGATTGTCCATGATGCGCCTCTTCATTGATTCGCCGTCCAATTTCTTTTTCGACAAGCGGATGAATTATGGATTCAACATTTCGCTGAAGTGATTTATTAGAAAATATTTGCGCGGCAATAAATGAACGATTTAAAGAACCATCGGTTTGAAAAGCTGATTCACCTAATAATTCAATTAGCTTATTACGAATAGATAGATCTGTATTGCTTAATTCTTTCGCAATATTATCGGCATAAATTACTGGCACACCAAGATTGGCGAATATAGAACAAACCGCAGATTTACCGCTTCCGATTCCGCCCGTAACTCCGATCTTGAGAATATCCTTACTTAAAGATTTCAAAAAGAGACTCGAAGAATCAAAAAAAATAGTACTCGTTAATTAAAACAAACTTTAGCTTTAAAACATATTTGAAATTTATTTGCCAGCTACTTTGCTACGGCGACAGAACGGAATTCTCTTACAACAACCACTTTAATTTGTCCAGGATATTCCATTTCCTGTTCAATCTTATTTGCAATATCATGTGCAAGCTGATCAGCGGCGGCATCATCGAGTTTTTCATGGCTGACAATGACGCGAATTTCACGTCCCGCTTGGATAGCATATGTATTGATGACGCCGGCGAATGACTTGGCAATATTTTCTAATTTTTCTAATCGTTTAATATACTCTTCCACAGATTCACGACGCGCACCAGGCCGCGCACCACTGATAGAATCAGCCGCTTGCACTAGCGCCGAGATAGGGTGTTCCATCGGAATATCTTCATGATGCGATCCAACCGCGTTGCAAACTACAGTGTGTTCGTTAAACTTCTTGCAAAGTTCAAATCCCAATAGTGCGTGCGGACCTTCGACGCTTTTATCAATAGTTTTTCCGATATCATGCAAAAGTCCGGCACGTTTTGCAAGTACCGGATCTAACCCAAGTTCTGATGCCATAATACCGGTTAAATAAGCGACTTCTATACTATGTTCAAGAAGATTTTGGCCGTAACTTGAGCGATATTTCATACGGCCAATATGCTTAATAATTTCAGGGTGCGCCCCGTGCAAGCCGATTTCAAGCAATGTGTTTTCTCCAGTATGGATAACTTCTTCTTCCAACTCTTTCCTGACCTTCTCAACCACTTCTTCGATGCGTGCCGGATGGATGCGCCCGTCGGCAATTAACCGTTCCAACGAAACGCGAGCAACCTCGCGGCGGAAAGGATCGAATCCAGAAAGAATCACTGCCTCAGGTGTATCATCTACAATGACATCGATACCGGTAGCGGCTTCAAATGCACGGATATTGCGTCCTTCGCGACCGATTATGCGTCCTTTCATTTCATCGTTGCCGACGTTCAGCACGCTAACTGTTGTTTCTAATGTAAAATCTACTGCGGAACGCTGAATTGCCTGCACAATTGTTTTCTGGGCTTCTTTCTTGGCTGTAATTTTTGTTGTATCGCGTATATCCTTAAGTGTTTGTGTCGCTTCGGACTTAACAGTTTCAATTAGATTTTGGTATAAATATTTTTTTGCTTCTTCGCGATTGATTCCAGCTATTTTCTCCAGCCGAAGATTTTCTTCCTCTACTAACCGTTCAAGTTCTTTTTCACGATCGATGAGTCGCTTTTGCCGGTCAGAGATTTCTTTACCTGCTGTCTGAAGTGTTGATTCCTTTTTTGTCAACAAATCAAGTTTTCTTTCTAAATTCTCTTCGCGATTGCCCAATTGTTTTTCGTATGCCTGCAATTTACTCCGCTTAGACTGGGCATCCGATTCAAATTCTTTTTTCTTTTGATACCATTCATCTTTGACTTCAAGAAGTTTTTCGCGCTTGACTGTTGTTGCTTCCTTCTCTGCTTCTTCAATAATTTTCTTCGCTCGGTCTTGAGCGTCCATAATTTTATTTTGATCGCTTCGCGCATTCAAAGACCAGCCCATAAAAAATGCACCGCCGCCGATCAATGCTCCAATAAAAATAAGAATATAAGGTTCCATGTCATTCCTCAGTTCAAACATCATTTTAAAAAACAAAACCGCACACATCTTCCAAAATCAAGTGTATTGAAAGAACCTCTCTCTATACACGGTGGGGACTTGCCTAAGCATTTCACACTTCCACAACTCGCTCGTTCTTTACAAAAAGCAAAGAAGTCATCGCAGGGCTATTCACATTTAATGAATAGGTGGCTTGCGCTCCACGCTTATGAGTCAAGCTCCCATATCAATAGAATTGTTTGGTTCTTTAATATGGTATTGATTACGGCTGATGGTGCGGTATTACAATAAAAACCGCATCTGTATTTTAAAAAGAACAGGTGATGACTATAAAAGCAGTTCGTCTGATGGTTCCGACAAAATACAATTGTCAAGATAGTTGGAAAGTTTTTCGATTTCCGTTTCCAGATGAACAACTTCCTGCGTGTATTTTTCTCGTTCCTGCAGGAGGTCTTCCGTAATATTCAACGCTGAAAGAACCGCGACCGTCAAAGGCGGCTGTTCCGGAATCTTATCATGGATCTTCATTAACATACCATCCACATAAGAAGCCACGCGTTTAGTTAAGTCCTCATTCTCTCCGCGAAGCGGATACTCATTTCCAAATATTTTTACTCTAATGCTTTTGCCGTTCATTGTTTGAATTACTTTTGATAAATGTCTTGAATTTTCTACATCCTACCGTCATCGTCTGTTTGCTTTATAAACGTGAATTGATTTTTATAATCAATTCCTTCAACCGTGATTTAATTACTTCTGACTCCTCCTTTGAAAAAAGACTACTTCCATTTGATTGTGCGTGCACAAGCTGTACACGAACTTCTTCTATCTCTTGTTCACGTTGTCGAATTTCATCCGTCCAACGGCGCTCTTTTAATTCCAACTCTTGTTTACCTTGTCGCAGTTCTTCAATATAATGGCGTTCTTTTAATTCCAAACCCGAAAGTCTGCTTTGAAGTTCCTTATTCTCCGCCTTCAATCTAAGGAGTAAATCGGATACAAGCCGAGCTTTTTCCCATAATGATTGGAGAGATTCCTCGATTTGCCTCAAGTCCTTCTTTTCAGCCATCTCAGAATTTATAAGCTGTTCCGACAAATTTTAGCTCCTGATGAAGTCTAAACGATAGCGTAAAATTCTTTCGTTTTAGCTACGTAAGACACCGTTACATTGCCCTTGCACAGCATCGACTATTTTCTTCATTGCGTTGTCAATTTCTGTGTCGGTCAACGTACGATCGGCCGATTGGAATTCAAGAGAGTAAGCTGCGCTCTTCTTTTCTGTTCCAGTTTGCTGACCGCTATACATATCAAAAAGAACAACATTTTTGCACAATGGCTGTCCAGCTTTTTTTATGACATCTTCCACAGATTTTTGTGGAAGCGCTGCATCAATTGTAAAAGCCAGGTCTCGCATTACACTCGGAAATTTCGGAAGCGAATAGAATTTTCTGTCCTTCGCCCAGCCATTATTAATCGCCCGGATTTTTAATTCGCACACAAATACTTGTTCATCAATGCCAAGTTTATCTGCAATCTGTACTCGGACTCGCCCAAAGAACCCTGCATACGTTCCATTTATTTCAACACCGATACATTGTTCACATAAAGACTCTTGGTTATCATAATAAATAAAACGATAGTTGTCAAGGCAGAACTTAGAAAGAAGCGCTGTCACCTCTCCTTTCAAATCCAACAAATCGACTTTGCGGGAAACATTACCGTAGCATATTGGCGTATTATCGCCGCTTAATAAAAGTAATAGCCGTTCCTCTTCATAATATGCATCAATTGTATCCGGAGCTTTATCAGTATTGAGCAAGTAAATATTGCCAATTTCGAACAAGCGCAAATCTCTTGCACCGTGATTTCGATTGTGTTTTACGATACGAAGCGCACCTGGCACTAAATTCGTTCGCAATGCCGACATTTCTGCACTCACGGGATTAAGTGCTTTTACCAATGGCTTTCCCGCAAGCGACATCGTTGCTTCATCCTGTAAACCAATGGCTAACACTTCATTAAAACCCGATCCAATTAAATAATCGCGGATTTCATCTTGTAATAAATCAGTCCGTACATTGGCAGAAAAATCGATAGCTGCACGTGTTTTCGTTTCTATATTATTGTAACCATACATACGTGCAACTTCTTCAATAATATCTATTTCCTCAAGTATATCGTTGCGAAAACTTGGAACAGTTACAAGAATTTCATCGTTTGAAGATGACTTTGGTGTGAGACCAATTTTTTTTAACAGATCAAGTATTTGCGCCTTCTTAAGTGAAATACCTATTATGGAATTGATTCTTGAAATTCGTGCTTTGATGATAAGCACCTTTCTTTTTTTAGGATAAACATCAAGCGCACCTTTAAGTAATTCACCACCGGCTATTTCTTGAATCATTTGCGCCGCCCGATTGGCTGCAAGAATAGTGATATTGATATCAGTGCCGCGTTCAAACCTGTAGGATGCCTCAGTAGAAAGTCCGAGATACTTTGACGTCCTGCGTACATTGCTTGGGTCAAAATAAGCTGATTCTATTAATATATTTGTCGTCCGATTGCTGATCTCTGTATTCGCACCGCCCATTACCCCCGCTATTGCGATCGGTTTTTCTACATCACAAATCATAAGAGTGTCTGAAGTGAGTGTGCGTTCTTTTCCATCAAGCGTAATGAATTTCTCGCCATCCTCTGCTGACTTCACGATAATTTTATGTCCGGTAAGTGTATCATAATCGAATGCATGCAGGGGATGCCCCATCTCCATCAGTACATAATTTGTTACATCAACGACATTATTAATCGGCCGCACTCCAACTGAAGTCAACAAATCTTGAAGCCATTTTGGTGACGAGCCAATTTTTACATTACGAAGAATACGTGCAGAATATCTTGGACATTTTTCTTTGTCAAGAATTTCGATCTTCGCAACCTTTGATGCCAATAATGCGCTTTCTTTTAAAATGGTTTTCGGCATTTTGAGTTTTTTATTTACCAATAAACCAATTTCGCGCGATACTCCAATGTGACTTAAGCAATCTGCACGGTTTGGAGTAATACCGATTTCGTAGATTATATCTGTTTTACCGAGATACTTTGCAAGAGGAGTTCCGGCTTTTGCTTTTTCATCAAGAACAAGAATACCGCTTGCATCTTTTCCAAGTCCAAGTTCGAACTCAGAACAAATCATTCCATCGGATCCGATTCCACGAATTTTTGTCCGTTCAATAATGAACGACTTTCCTTCCGGATCATGCTGGTTATGCGGAATAATTGCACCGATAAGCGCAACAACAACTTTTTGTCCTGCAGCGACATTCGGAGCACCGCAAACGACTTCTTGCACCTCGCTTCCAGTGTTCACTTTGCAAACTGAAAGCCGGTCGGCATTCGGATGCTTGGCGCGTTCTAAAACTTCGCCGACAACAAAATTCTTGTATTTTTTTGCGACATCTTCATGACCCTCCACTTCCAAACCAAGCATTGAAAGTTTTTCGGTGAACTGTTCTGAAGTTAATTTGAAATCAATATATTTCTTCAACCAATTTTGGGAGACTTTCATTTCAACGCCTGCATATCATTTAAAACTGTTTCAAGAACCGCACATCGTTCTCGTACAAAATTCGAATATCGTCTATATTATAGCGGAGAAGCGCGGTTCGCTCGATTCCCATGCCGAACGCATAACCTGAGTATTTTTCCGAATTATATCCAACTGCTTGAAAAACATGCGGATGCACCATACCGGATCCGAGAACTTCTAACCAACCGGAATACTTGCAAATTCGACACCCTTTACCGCTGCATATGAAACATGTAATATCCATTTCTGCACTTGGCTCGGTGAACGGGAAAAAACTCGGACGAAAACGATATTTTATTGAACTTCCGTAGAATTGTTTTGCAAACGCAACAAGCGTTCCTTTCAACTCGCTGAATGTGACGCCTTTATCTACATAAAGTCCTTCTATTTGGTGGAAAGCGACAAGACTACGAGCGCTTGTAGCTTCGTTGCGGTATGCCCAACCGGGCATTATGGCACGAACAGGCGGCTGTTGTTTTTCCATGACTCTGATTTGCACAGGTGATGTATGCGTTCGCAGAAGAATTTTATCTGCAATGAAAATTGTATCCTGCATATCACGCGCCGGATGATCGGGGGCAAAATTCAGAGCGCCAAAATTATAATAATCGCTTTCAATCTCCGGTCCCGTTTCCACAGAAAAGCCCATGCTGATAAAGATGCGTTTCATTTCTTCCAGTACCTGTGTAACAGGATGTTTTGTCCCTACAGGTTTTGGACGTCCGGGCAGCGTTATATCGAATGGAATTTCTTTGGGATTTGCTGCATTTTCAAGCGACAATTTCTTTTCATCAAACTGCGATTGTGCATACTGACGAAGCTCATTAAGAGCTTTTCCCAGCGCCGGTTTCTGAGAAACATCTACCGTTCTCATCATTTCGAATAATACAGAAATCTCGCCGGTCCGAGCAAGAAATTTAATGCGGAATTGTTCGATTTCTTGGAAAGTCGTCACTTTTTGAAGTTCTTCTGTAAATACTTGTTTTGTATGTTCAATCTTATCGAGCATAATATTAATAACCTGATTTGGAATGCAGTGTATTAAGATGAAGAATAAAAAAAATAAATTCTTTAAACATCTACATTAAATCCTATATCAGTTTCATCTGCACATTTGCCGCCATTAATACCCCAATTTACTAATTCCGGTTCATTAATCGTTATTAATATATCTTTTGCTTCTATTCCTGGCGATGCTATTAAATTCTCAACTATTTTTCGGAATAACATTCTTTTAGCTTCTCGAGATCTGCCTTTGAATGCAGTAATTTCTATAATAATGAACGACCTGGATTTATTTCGACTTCTCTCGAAATTGATCTCATCAAATTCATAAATAAGTTGATTACGATCTGAATCCGGTATTTTAAATGAATCTACCAATGCTTGATGTACGCCGTCGAGGATTTTTTTTCTATATCCGGCATCAAAGCCATTATATATTTCAATTCTGACAATCGGCAACGAATATTCCTTCTTAATTGGATCCGCTGAAAATAACTATTGATGAATTATCAAAAAAAATCTTCTTATCGGCTTTTCGTAAATCCGCATAGAACACTCTATATTTTCAAGCGGAAAAAGCAGATAAGAAGATCTATATTATGCAGCAGCAAATTTAACAATTTCAGCGAATGCTGCTTGATGGTTTGCAGCAAGATCAGCCAGCACCTTTCGGTTAATTCCAACTTGTTTTTTTTCAAGAGAAGATATCAGCTTAGAATACGTTTTACCATGAATTCGCGCAGCGGCATTAATGCGGGCAATCCAGAGAGCACGAAATTCACGCTTCTTCGTTCGGCGATGCCGATAGGCATGAGTTCCGGCTTTATCAACATGGTGCTTGGCAACAGTCAGAACTTTACTTCGACCGCCCCAATATCCTTTAGCTGAAGCTAATAATTTTTTGCGCCGTCGATGCGACGCAACTTTATTTTGTGAACGCGGCATTTCTTTTCTACCTTTCTTTCAACGTAACTACTCGGTTTATGATAATAAAAATCTTCGCACCTTGTACGCTTCCGTTTCGGCTACGAATCCGGATTTGCGTAAATGGCGTTTTCGTTTTTTGGATTTACTAGTTAGGATATGACTGCGAAACGCTTTTCGTCGTTTGATCTTGCCGGTTGCAGTAACTTTAAACGATTTGGCGGCACTGCGCCGGGTTTTCATCTTCGGCATTGGACTTATTCCTCCGTTTGTTGTTTAATAACTTCTGAACTTTTTTTCTTTGCTTTTTCCGGTACAAAGTAAGACACCATCTGACGTCCTTCCATTTTTGGCTCTTGCTCCATACGGGCTATATCCGATATCGCTTCTGTGAAACGGTCAAGCAACTCTTTACCCTGATCCTGATACGTAATTTCGCGACCTTTGAAAACAACGGTCGCTTTCACTTTATTGCCTTCAAGAATAAAATTACGAGCATGTCTTGTTTTAAAATCAAAGTCGTGCGTATCGGTGTTCGGATGAAACCGAACTTCCTTTACAAGAGTTACATGTTGATGTCTCTTTTGAATCTTATCACGTTTCGCCTGCTCGTACCGATATTTTCCAAAATCCATAATTTTTACGACAGGGGGAGTTGCATTCGGTACAATTTCTATCAGGTCTGACGTCATCTCTTGCGCCCGTCGCAGTGCTTCGGCAGTCGTCATGATACCAAGTTGTTCTCCATCATCTGTAATAACGCGAACCTGAGGCGCTTTGATTTCGGAATTTACGCGTGCTCGATCTTGTTTAATAAGTTCTTCTCCTAAATCGTGAGTGACCTTGTTTTGATTATATTAAGAATCTTAGTTTGAAATTCTTCAAATTTCATTGTTCCTTGATCGCCTTTCTTATGTGGACGTACCGAGACCAAGCCGCCGATTTTTTCCTTCTCGCCAACAACAAGCATGTACGGAACTTTCTTTGTTTCACAATCGCGAATTTTATATCCAATTTTTTCGCTGCGATCGTCTAATTCGACACGTACTCCTGAGTTTTTCAATCCATTAAATATTTCCTTTGCATACATTAACAATGCATCGGTGATAGGCAAAACTACAACTTGCGTCGGTGAAAGCCATAAAGGAAATTCTCCTGCAAAGTGCTCGATAAGAATTCCGACGAAACGCTCCAGTGATCCAAATGGTGCACGATGAATTATCACCGGACGATGCCGCTGTCCATCCTGGCCAATATATTCTAATTGAAATCTTTCCGGCATTACATAATCTACTTGAACAGTGCCAAGCTGCCATGAGCGATTCAATGCATCCTTCACTATAAAATCTATCTTTGGACCGTAGAAAGATGCTTCACCTGCAGCTACAAAGTAATCAAGTTTCATTTCATCCGCCACTTCTCTTATTTCGCGCTGCGCCTGTTCCCAGAAAGCAGCATCTCCGCCGTACTTCTCAACATTTTTATCATCCCGATAAGATAGGCGAATCTTCACCTCCATGCCGAATGTTTTGAATACCAACTGTGTTAGTTCGATAACGGATTTAACTTCTGCTTTCAATTGTTCATGCGCACAATATATATGCGCATCATCTTGAGTGAATCCGCGCACACGAGTAAGCCCATTCATTTCACCGGATTGTTCGTAACGATATACCGTACCAAACTCTGCTAAACGAACGGGCAAATCCCTATATGAACGCGGCTTAAATGAATAAATTTGATGGTGGTGCGGACAGTTCATCGGCTTCAATAAAAATGCTTCGCCGCTTTCCAATTCGATCGGCGGGAATTGCGAGTCTTTGTAATACGGATAATGGCCAGAAGTTTTATACAAATCAAGATTTGCAATGTGCGGCGTTATGACAGCTTGATACCCTCGTTTTCTTTGTTCATCGCGTAAAAATTCGATAAGCGACTCACGGATAATCGTTCCTTTGGGAAGCCACAACGGCAAGCCGCTACCAACTTTTGGTGTGAGCAAAAAAAGTTCTAACTCAGAACCCAATTTTCGATGATCGCGACGCTTCGCTTCTTCAAGTCGGAAAAGATATTCATCGAGTTCTTTCTTTGTCGGGAATGTAACTCCGTAAATACGCTGCATCATTTTATTCTTTTCATTCCCGCGCCAGTACGCACCGGCAACGTTTAACAATTTAATCGCTTTTATCTTTCCTGTTGAAGGCAGGTGCGGCCCGCGACACAGATCGGTAAAATTCCCTTGATGATAGAAGCTAATTGTCTGACCTTTAAACTCGTCTAGTAATTCAAGTTTGTACTGATCTCCTTTTTTCTTAAAATAATCGACTGCGTCTTCCCATTTTTTCTCTTCGCGAGCAAATGGAACATCGCGATTTGAAAGCTCGATCATTTTATCTTCAATCTTTTGAAGATCATCTTTTGTAAGATTAAAATCGCCGAGATCAAGATCGTAATAGAAACCCGTTTCAATTGAAGGGCCTATTCCAAATTTTGCTCCCGGGTACAATGCCTCGACTGCTTCCGCCATTAAATGTGCCGAGCTATGCCAGTATGCTTCTTTGCCGCCTTCATCAGCCCATTTTAAAATTTTAAGCTGAGCATCTTGATTAATCGAGCTATTAAGATCCTTTATCTCGCCATCAACTTCAACAGCTAGCGCTTCTTTTGCCAAACCACTGCTGATACTTTCGGCAATCTGCTTGCCGGTAACACCGCAGACAAATTCTTTCTGGTTCCCGTCTGGAAATGTAATTGTGATTTTATTCATTAGTATAAAAAAATCGGAATATAATCCGATTTGAAATATTAATTCAAAAGTATAAATGTAAAAGTATTTTCGCTTTTACTTTTCACTTTCTTTCGTGATAATTTTATATTGCAACGTGGGCTCAATAGGACTCGAACCTATGACCTCTACCATGTCAAGGTAGCGCTCTAACCAAACTGAGCTATGAGCCCCAAAATGACACATGTAAAATTATAGCGAAAAAACCGAAGAAAAACAAGGATATGATCTAAGAATTATATTGAGTAATACTAAAATTAAATGCGATAAATCCCTTTTGAGTAAATATATTCATCGAAAAAACATTACAAAAGTAATATTGAATTTACTCCGATCATCTTTCCTTCTATCGTTTTTTGTGCGTCTAAAAGCACTGTAACTCGTTTGTCGGCTGCATCGTATTTATATTCGCATCGCGGACTGTTATTATTTTTCTATTGTCTGAGTCAAAAAGCTCAAGACCACTTATTTTGCATATGTTTAGAATAAAAATCTTTTCCATTTTATTTCGACAATTTCATAATATATTTAGTAATGATTCTTTCCGCTCTAACAGCAGGACATTTATTTTTAATATTTATGTTATCCTTTCGTTTCAATTACAATATGTTTCAGATTCCACTTAAAAAAAACACAAATTACTATTGCAGTAAAAACCAGATGCATTTTTTCACTTTGGATTTTCACAAACTTATCTTATTATAAGAAAAATAGTTCCGATAGAGATTTCATTTATTGAACATTCAATATGGACTTCATTTATCTTTTGAAAGGCATTGCGATAGGATTCTCACTTGCGGCACCAGTGGGGCCGATCGGCATTCTTTGCATCCGGCGAACACTCGCACATGGAAGTAAGCGCGGAATCATTATTGGATTAAGTGCGGCATTTGCAGATATGATTTACGGTATAGTTGCAGCATTCGGTGTCACTCTCATTTCAGATTTTATCTCTCAAGAACAGCATTGGATTCGTTTTATAGGCGGCATTCTCATGCTTATATTAGGTTATCGTACGTTTGTTTCCCATCCATCAACTGATTCTGTGACAGGCGAAAAAAACGGACATACACGCACATTCATTTCTACGTTCCTTCTCACATTAACAAATCCTATGACATTGTTTGCATTTGCCGCTATATTTGCAGGCATCGGTTTAGATAAAACATTAGGTTTCCATGGCTATTCAATATTTCTTGTTGCTGGTATTTTTTTTGGTTCGCTAAGTTGGTTCTCACTCCTCACAAGTCTTGTTCATTTCTTCCGCGATATAATCACTACTGATGGGCTTGTTATTATCAACAAAGTTGCCGGCTCTCTCTTAGTGCTATTTGGTACGATTGCAATATGGAGCGGTGTACGCGGATTCTAAGGTAGATACCTTTGCTTTCGATTCTTGGACTCAAAGAATGGTTTTCTTCAAATGAAGGGACATTTACAACTTGTGGTAAATAAATCCAGTCACAAGAAATAAGTTAAAAAGTCAATTATATTTCTAAACCTAAAATGACAAAGAATGATGGAGCATTTGCCTTTTTATAATCAGCAAAGGCGGTATATCAAAAATCTCCGCCGAAATAAAAAGTGTCCCCTAAATAATATTGAATCATCAGACCAGGAGAGACACAAGGTCTTAAACTAAATGCAGATATTGCTGCAACACCATTCACAGAGACAGCATCAGCAGTAAAGTTGCATCAGCGTCTGTATAGACATTCATTTCAAATTTATAACCAAAACGAAAACCAAACCTATAATTATACGGTTGAAGAATTTGATGATTGGATAAACTTATATTTGCACTTGTCCCGAAACCATATCCCATTAAAGCTGAAAATGTAAAACTATTTTGCGTTTGTACATTTGTATAGGAAGGAAAAACTAACATAAATATGACAGCAATAGGTTTTTCATCATGAAAATACGCTGTCTTGTTTTACCGCCTAACCTTTATGATTTATCTGCCCTTGTAATATTTCTATCATAGAGATCCACGCTGAGTTTGTTACTTAGAAGCTGTTTTCATCCGCGAGATTGCCAGCTTATAGCCATCCAGATCTCGCAGCCGGAACATTCGCGCACCTGATGGCATATCGGCAGGTTCTGAATCAAGAATGCCGCCTTTCTCTTTAATTCGTTTTGCAATCTCATCAACGTTCTGATCTGTTGTAATATTTAATGAGAAGCCTTCGCCTTTTATTCGTGTCCATCCCTTAGCTCCATCATCCTGATTGATGTTAATTCTTGCTTCCCCAGCTTTTAGCGCCACTCCTCTCAGCTTTCCATCTCGTTCAATCTTCCGGTCAATAGTGAAACCCAATATATCGCAATACCATGCAAGGCTTTTTTGAAGATCCTTTACGGTCAGAGAGATTGATACACGAGTGGCTTGAAAGTTGCCCAATAAGTTTTCTGTCATAAAAATCTCCGGTGTAAGTTTATTCTAAAATTGTAACTCAATAATTGAAATTTCTTAACGGTGTTTGAATAACGATGAAAAACTGTAAATAATTCTTAAGATGATTAAAAGCGCTACACCTAATATTAACCAGATATTTTTCTTTTTAATAAATTTCATTATCAGCGATAAGTAAATCCTTGAACTCATTCAATCTGTGCGTTTGTACATCCTCTATCGCGGAACTTGAGAATATATTTAAAACACACATCGACCGATCAATGAGATAAACAAAATACTTGATTTATAGGATGATCACCCCAACTCCACGTTCCGCCTCCAGGCTGATAACCTGATGCGGTAATATAAATTGTGTACGGTGTAGAAGCATAGTGAGCCGCTGTGTGAGTTATAAGCATAAAGCTTCCAAGTGAATCGGTTATTGTTATTATTGTATCTAATGATGTTCCAACGACTGCACCTTGAATAGGAATATTAGCAGAATTACAAATGTATACATGTCCTCCAATGCTTACAACACTATTGCTTGTATTTGATTCAGTATTTGATTCCGTTGAGTTGTTGCTTTTGTTGCAACCTGACAAAACAAAAAGTAAAAATAAAATAATTATGCTGGTTATAAAAACAGTGTTTGCCTTCATCATTTAACTCCTTTACAATATATAGGTGGTAATTGAGATTAAAGATATCGCGATTAAGTGCCACATGACAAATTATAATATTACACTAAATAAAATGAGCACCTTTAACGCCAAGTTGCTTCGCGCCACAAGTTTATATTGAAAATTTGTATTCGCCACCGAACTTTATCTATGAGCTGAATTGTTGGTTACGTAACCGCACAAAGAATATATATATTTTTACAGAATAGAAGCTGAAGACTTAAATAATCCGATACATCGTTTCGTGGATACAAAAAAATGATCTTGTTGAAGTAAAATCAAAAATTATTTCTTGCAAGCCCCCTCATCATCGGCGTGGCTGCAATGCAATTTTCTTTTAGGCAGGGTTTTTCCCGCTAAACATCTGTTCAAGCGAAAGCTTTAGAGATTCTTTCAGAATAAACCCATCGGCTTTTGCGTCCCGCGCTTCCGTTCGGCACAGCGGATCATCAAAGGACGTTGCAATTAGAACCTTTGTATCGGCCATCGCTGTTTGATAATTCGTGTTGCTTCAATTCCACTCATCAGAGGCATAGAAATATCCATCAACACAACATCAGGAGATAATTTATGCACTTTTTTAACCGCATCTTTACCGTTCTCTGCTTCTCCGACAACAGAAACATTCGGCAAACGATCAAGAAAATCATGGACAACCTTCCGAAAATCTCGGTAGTCGTCTGCGATAAGAACTTTAATTTTGTTCATGCTATTCTTC
Source organism: Ignavibacteriota bacterium (assembly GCA_963833465.1). GTDB lineage: Bacteria > Bacteroidota > Ignavibacteria > UBA10030 > UBA10030 > Fen-1298. Next base: position 513,821 of record CAWHXW010000004.1, read on the forward strand.
CCTCTAGATAAAAAGACATTTAATCTTTTATTTTATCGACTGTTGGGATTTACAACACAACTAAATTATTTATTAATTCTTTCCATCATACAACAACACGAAAGAGGTTTTTCAAATGTCTCTAATACATATTTTTGCAACCCTAATTATAAATTTTTATTATATTTTTAAAGTACCAAATACTAATGAAAGTATCAATGATTTACATCAATGGTACAAAGCGCAACATGGCTAATATAAATTGAGAGCTACAAAATGAAAACAATAAGTTACCTGTTTTTATTCTTGCAGTAGAAAAGAATCTTTGCTAATTTGTTTAATTGTTTTTTTTCACAAATGCAAGTAGTGGCCTGAAATCAATAATTTCAGTGGATTTACCGAGAAGAAAACAGCAAATTTAGCATAAAAAGCATGGCGGGGTAGCTCAGCTGGTTAGAGCGTCGGAATCATAATCCGCAGGTCGTGGGTTCGAATCCCTCCCCCGCTACTCGAAAGACCGACTCTGAAAAGATTCGGCCACTTTTTTTTTCTTGACCCCGCTACAACACACGACATTGAACTTCGATAAATATTAATACAATAGTATTATTCTACAGGAAAATATGTTTGAAGAAAACCAATCATTTTATTCCATGAATCAATTTGTGCAGCAGAATTCTCTGAATCTTTACCTCCCACTGCTACTTGCTGATATTTATAATCTATAGTTGGCATAAGATCAGGTGCCAAAAAAATAAGATGCCCGGCATTATCATAATATAAGCACTCAATTTGATGTTCAAATTTTAAACTATCTAATCGATTTTTCATCATCTGGCACATATCATAAGATGGCCATATTTTATCATCTTTCACTGCAACCAGTAAAATGGGACCGTTTATTTTTTCAACTTCAATAAGTGCAGGGTCAATTTTTGATTTATCCTCAGTAATAATAGGTTTAAAGATTTCACGCATTTCTATCTGTTTAGATTTGAAGATATATTTCCAAAAAAACGAAAAGCTAAAGCTACACTTAAGGTAAGGAAGATCTTTACCATTTAATGTCCATGATGATTTACTAATAAAACTAGGTCCATCAGGTATTCCCTGCCATCTAACATTACTTGGTACGAATGCTATTGCACCTTTAATATCTCTACGCATGGATGCCACCAATAAAGCTGCTTCTCCACCTTTTGAAACGCCTACAATTACAATCTTGGCAGTATCAATGAATTGTTTTTCTTTGGCCCAATCAATTGAGTTGAAAAAATACTCAACAGGTATTCTTTCAAGATTCTTTGGAAGATTTTCCATACCAAAATAACCTAAGGCCAGTACCGCATAACCATGAGAAGAAACTATTTTAGCACGATCATCTACTTCTCTCATTCCACCATTCGAACCACCTAACATAATAATAAGTGGTACGTTTTGTTTGTTTTTGGGATAATAGAAATTTGCAACCATATCTTTATTTCTTATTTCCTCACAATAAATATCAGGTGTTTCTAAAATTAACTGAAGTTCATCTTTTGATATTATTTTTCCGTCTACTTCTAATTGAAAATATATCGTATTCAATTTCAGACTTTTTATTTCAAATGGTAACTCTTCATTTATATAGGTTGGTTTTGTCATAGACCAAAAAATACCCAACGAATCGACACCTGAATAAGTTGCTGATATTGGTTTATCTTTATTTAGTTGTATTTGTCCTTTGCTATCAGTCTTAAAGCAGGCAAATGAATAAATAAGATCTTCCCAATTTCTACGATAGGCATGTAATGTAATACTCTTATTTTGTGGCAAATTATCTAACTTGACATTAATGAAAGTACCCATCAACACTTCATTAAAGGGTTTTATTTTTATGCAATCCTCAAAGTTTGTTGTATCCTCTTTTATTTTAATAAATCTTGAAAATACCGAATCTCTTAATTCGGCAAACTTCATACTTTCTATTTTCTGTGATGCTTCAAAACTGCAAGAAGTCAAGATAAAAGTCAGAATAAAAATCATAATACCTAATATTGTGTTTTTCATATTTAATCCTTTTAAGTAGTTAATAATATTAACCATATTGGCAAAAAAATTATTCTTTTGGATTTATATATTTTTTAAGATTATTTACATAATCCTCAAATGCTTTTATTCCTTTACTTGTAATTGATATGGTAGTATTTGGATAATTATTTTTAAAAGATTTTTTAACTTTAACATATTCCGCCTCCTGTAAATTTTTTATTTGGATACTTATATTGCCGGCTGCTGCCTTAGTAGTTTCTTTTATAAAACTAAAATTAGCTTCATCAACTGTCATTAAAATAGAAACTATCGACAAACGAAGCTGCGAGTGTAATATGGGATCTAAATCTTTAAACATTTTCTTCCCTATTTGCCCTATTGAGTAATATCCCGGGAATTATCAATCCTACTAACGCTCCTAACATCAAGCTAAGCCCATAATAATCCGTATTAATTAAGAAAGTACCAAATCCAATTAAATTCAGTAAGATACCGCCAATTGTAAGAGGTTTAAATTTGAGGGATATTCCAGTCATAATTATAAACAAAGCAAAGAGAATTAAAAATATTGGTGCAGCGGCTTTATCAAGTTGATGGCCAAAAATGAAACCTAATATCATAAGATTAAAACCAAACACCCATCCCATTGTTCTTATTATCCTTCCAATGATAGTCGGTGGTATATTCTTCTTTTCTACTTTTCTCCTAACATATATAAATGTATAGATCCCCCCAAGCGGAAATAAAATACAAGTCCACATTATGTCAAATATCTTGTATAATCCCAAAAATACAAGAACATACTGGCTTAAAAATACTGTGAACGTAATAGCTCCCCACAAAATAATTATGTGCCCATTTTCTTTAAATCTTTGTTTAGTCTCTTCTATTGTTTTTGTAATTAATAAGAGACTTTCTTCAGGTGTTAAAGTTGTTTTGTCCATTGTTTTGTCCATTGTTTTATGTTTGAAAATAAATATTGATACTAATATTAACTAGTTAATATTATTAACTAAATTAGTATAATAATGAGTTAATGTCAATAGTTGTGTAAAAATATTTAAGGTGATAATCATCCATACCTTGGACAAATGCACATCCACACCGGTTTCGCCAAATCAAGGAAAGGAGCTTCAAATATCCGATATTAATTCAGCGGAATTTCATCTAAAGGCATTTCTAAGACGTAATGCAATGTTGAGAGTAGAGAGAAGTGCGTGCCCCCGCTACATTCCGAACTCAGTCCACTTAGGACTGAGTTTTTTTTCATCATTTCGCCAATTTGAGGGATTGCTGCAGGAACCGGTTGAAAATAGAAGCGGACCATTTCCGTTTTCCTATCTATTGTAATAGTCTTGATACACTTCTGAAAAACAATCTTCTTAACATATAGAGAAGCTGTATCGAAATACCTTTCGAAATTCTGAATAAATGCATATATAGCTTCTTTGACCATTTGAACTTCCTGAGCACTATTTGCATTCTGTTTTTTGGCATTCAACTGTTCCATGAGTTCCCTTTCTTTGTCTTCAAGATCCTCAAGGCGTTTCATTAATGTATCAAGCTTGACACCGTTTGACCTGGACTCGATGGCTTCAACGATATTTTGAATTTTCATTTTTAATTCATCGAGCTGCCTCTCTGATCTCTACGTTCTGACCGTTCAACCTGAGGCTCTTTTTTAAACATGAGATCAAGGTATTGTTCAATCCGCTCAAGATGTAACAGCTAATTCATTCTCTTTCACCAGTTGTTTCGAGATTCCGAAACGATGTTCCTGAAATAAAAACTTCGGCTTTGCCTCGATGAATCCCTTCTTTTTATCCCACGACGTATCATCATCGAGCAAGACACGTGCATTGAAATCCGTGAAAGGATTTGAATCGGACCACAAATTCTTAAGCCTGCTAATAACTTTCTCATCTCCGAGCATCACTTTGCATAAGATGTAATTATTAAGGAAACAATTGATATTTTTCCGGAATCCACTTTCACATAGATCCGCTGCCTGTTGGTATCTGTTAGTTTCATAATAGCACGCGATGAGAAGGTTAAGCGCCTCAGTATCAGAAGAATAACGATGAAGATGATCCGACAATAAGGATATTGCTTGGGCATACCGCTTTTCTTCAAGCATAATCCAGCCAAGTTCCTTTTGCACCTCAGCTCGCTGATTTAATTGCCGTGCCTTCTCAAAATATTTTTGGGACTCCTTGACTCGGTTCATCTGAACATTCATTTTTCCGGCTACGAGTAATCCTCTTATGCAATCGGGATTAGACCGCAAAGAATCGTCAATTGCATATTTTGCTTCATTCCACTTTCGCCTCAATAAGAGCTTTTCTGCTTTTCGGGCATACTCGTCTGCTTCAACCTTGTTTACATCCAATAGGAATGGTGCACTTTTCGATACAAGCGCTTCCTTAAAATCTTTCATTGATTGAAAGCGCAATTCAGGAGATGGATGCATCGCTTTTAATAATATATCTTGAATCCATTCGGGGAGATCATACGGAATACAACTACGATTCACCTTTGATTCATATAGTTCATTTCCCTTCTTTCCATAGAATGGATTTGTCCCGGTCATCATTTCTAATAATGTCACAGCTAAACTATACACATCCGCGCGAGGATCGCGGACTGAAATATAGTCCGATGTCCAATATTCTGGAGGCATATACGAAAGAGTACCAAGGTTTTTATTTGCAACTCCAAAATCTCCAATCTTTATTTTTGATCCATCAGCCACAAAAAGGTTTTCTGGTTTAATATCATGATGAATAATACCTTTTGAGTGGACATACTCTAAAACTTCTGCAAGTTCTATTCCATACTTACATATTTCATCGGGATTTTGTTTCTTCCCAGGAAATATTCGCTCTCGAAGATTACCTTTCGAACAATACTCCATTACCAGGTGCAGTTTATTGTCTTGTTCAAAATGATGATAAAATGTAACTATGGAAGGATGGGCAAGTTTTGATAGAAACTCCATCTCAGTTATGAGGTCTTTCTGAACACCTTGATCGGTTTCACTAAGGATTTTGATTGCAACAAACCTATCTCTTAGCAATGTATCTTTTGCAAGAAACACTTTTCCAAAACCACCTGACCCAAGTTCTTTTATAATTTCGTATTTGTTGTCGAGCAAGCCCACAATGCGATTCTATTTAACGCGTACACAAGGATATTGGAAGATGAAAGATTTGCGAGGGATTTTCAATCTTCCGCGAACTTTTTGATTGCCTCGTAATATTTCACAATCGCCTTCGCTTTGTTCTTCCCAAACGACATCCAATGCCATGTGGTCTCTGGATTCGGATTATCTACAGTTGGGATGCGTATGATCGGCTTGCCCTGATATTCGCCGATGGTGGGTTGAATCTCTTTCTTTTCTTCTTCCAATTGATCTTCTCCTAAGGATTTACATCTTCTTTTATCGCATCGTATAATTTTAATTTTAGATCTTCTGGATAGTCCGGTTCATAAATGATGGAAGTGATTATTTCCTTGAGAAAATCTTTATCAATCTTTCCTGCTGCTACGTGATAACTGATATTTTCCATTTCTTGAATAAACCGGCGTACGATAAATACATAACCGTTTAAAAGAAGAAACTGAGCACCAAGCGAGATAGCTATTCTTTTATTTCCATCAGAAAAACAATGGAATTTGTTGGCCGAAAAAACTAAGTGAGTCAATTTATCAACAAAAGAGGGATAGTAGTCATCGTTTTGAATATGTGCGAGAACACTTTCCAATTTACCGGCATCAATAACTGATAAAAAACCACCGCCACTTACTTGAACAGTTAATCGATGCGTTTCAATCGCCTGATCAATATCGATGTAAACAACATTCATTGTCTGTCTTTCAGGCGTTTGAATACCTCGGACATTTCCTCCAATCGGGCAGAAAGATCCTTGCTCTTTTCTCCAAGAAACCTCTCAAAATCTGTGGGTGGAATAGCATTAATATATTCTTTCAGGCGGATATGCAATGCTTCTCTAAATCCAAGATCACGGCTGGCCATTTTTGTCCGGGCATCTTGTATCTGTGGAAGCCAAAGACGTTGTGATTCAAATTCTGCGAAAAGCTTATCTACCTCTAATGGAGTGAGTTTACGACTTAACTTTACAGATTCATTCTTTATAACCTCAGCAAATCCGACCTCGAAGCTCGAAATCAGGAGCAGCACTTCTGCGTACATCGTTTCACGGACATTTTCTTTGCTATGAAGCTTCAGAATTTGCCGGTAATCCTGAGAGTTTTCTTTAAATATGCTTTTGTATATTTTATCGGTATAAATTGGATATTTTGCTTTCCCCATTTCAACATAATCGCGCAAAGCATCGGTGAATTCCTTACGGTAATCTTCTCCACTAAGAAAATTGACAACAAAGTCCTCATCCCTTTGATTAATATATTTGGTCCTTCCACCAGTCTTTTTATTGACCGTATCAATCATAATGTCCAAAATTACGCCGCGGAGGGTTTTTGCACGATCACTTTCGGTTAAAAGCATTGCTAAGTCTAAGAATGCACGGAAGTTAAAGACTCCTACTTGAGAGGCAACGCTAACGACATTCATGTCGTTAGCATCCCCTGATTTCAGTGTTAACTTGAATTCCTTCAATCGGTTACCACGTAAGACTTCATACCCGTTTGTTGATAGCTCTTCTGTATTATTTTCTATGTATCTATCAATAGTTCTTGGTGCAACTTCAAAGAATTTGGCAAGCTGATCTATCAAAAACTTGATTTCTCCCTCAAACATGCTCCCACTTATTCCGGTCGCTGTTCGGACTTCTTCGATAGCATACGGATTGTTCAGTATATTTTGCCGGTCTATCTTCGAAGTTATTAAATCTTTACCCATATTAAACCTCTTATGATTCTCTATTCTTGTTTGATACTTCCTCGGCCGCCTTCTCTATTCTTATTGTCATACCCGCGAAAGCGGGTATCTTATCCCTTTCGATTCAAGGATGCTAAGTTTTCTTTTAAGTTTGTCAGCTCCGGCTGCAAATTCTCCACCGGACTGTACGCCTAATTTGCGTTTTACAAAAACTTGATGATATTTCTTGAGGAGGAATTCGTTCCGTATCCAATTTTCAACATCTTTTGTTGCTATTGTTGGGTCTGCCATATTCTAATCGTTTCTCAAAAACACTTCTTCCAATTATTTTTTCCTCAATGCATCAATTGTCCTTTTTCTCCAACAACTCCGCCAACACCACCCATTTCCCTTCGGGGTTTTGATACTTCCAGAATCGCCAGCCGTTGACCGTGCTTCTATCGATAACGGAGACACCTGCAGAAGAGGGAGAATTAAACAATTTTCCATTGAGCAGTATTTTCCCTTGCTCGTCGATGGTGGCAATGATTTCCTTCCCTTTGTAAGTCGCCTTTATTTGAGCACCAGGAGAAAGAAGCTTATGCAAAACAAGACCTTTGGGATATTTGTGCGGGGCAGTTAATTGTTTTAGTTTCTTCATCTTCTTTGTCTTTGTCGTTCCAAGAATTTTTTCAATACGTGCCTTACTTTTTGATTTTATAAGCATTTCAAGTTCGGGCTTAATATTATTTGCGATGGCAAATTTACCTTTTTGAATATTGCCATTTGGTTTAGCGATATGGATTAAAAGAGCTTCAAGTTCTTTCAAATGCTCCGGGCGATGAACAAGAAACAGACTGAACGTATTCCATTCTTTAGCATGTTTATCTTTGAGATGATATTTTACCCGGTTTCGCAAATCTTTTGCCAGTCCAATATAATAGAGACGCTCTTTTTGATAGAGTGCATACACTCCTTGACGTTTACCGATGAGCGAAGTTATCTCATCGTAATAGTCATTGAACACTTCTCTATTTATATGTTTAAGCGAGCCTGATATAAGGCCTTTTAGTTGAAGGGTAATGGCAGTTGGCATTTTAACCTCATTTCAATTGAAATGAATATTTCAGTTTTCTAAAGTACCATTTAAATTATTCTTTCCCATTCAGCGATGTGATAATCTCTTTAAAGTTCTCCAGCCCCGCTTCCAAATTTTCTACGATCTCTATTGCAAGAACATCCGGATCGGGAAGATTATCAAGATCGGCTAATGATTTGTCCTTGATCCACGTAATATCGAGACTTGTTTTATCGCGACTGATAATTTCATCGTATGTAAACTTCCGCCAGCGTCCGTCCGGATTTGATTCGCTCCAGGTTGCTTTTCGTTTGTTCCGATTCTTCGGATTATAGCAATCAATAAATTCCTTTAAGTCTTCAAACTGCATCCGGTTTTTTTTGAGTGTGTGGTGCGTGTTGGTCCGGTAATCGAAAATCCACACATCTTTTGTCCACGGTTCTTTTGCTGCGGGTTTGTTGTCAAAGAACAGTACATTTGCTTTAACACCGTTCGCATAAAATATTCCTGTTGATAAACGCAAAATAGTGTGCAGATCGGTTTTATCTAATAATTGTTTGCGGACAGTTTCGCCTGCGCCTCCTTCAAACAAGACATTATCCGGCACAACAACCGCGGCTTTGCCGTCCGTTTTTAACATTGTGCGGATGTGCTGGACAAAATTTAATTGCTTGTTGCTTGTCGTGACCCAGAAATCCTGACGATTGTAGGTAAGCTCCTCTTTTTCCTGCTCTCCTTCTTCATTGGTAAATGTCATACTGCTTTTCTTGCCAAACGGAGGATTTGCCAGCACATAATCGAATGTTTTGGATGGAGAAGAAACCAGCGCATCGGCGGATGAGATAAAGTTTTCGCTGTCGATATCGCCGATGTTGTGCAGGAACAGGTTCATCAGTGCGAGGCGGCGTGTACTTGCCACGATTTCATTGCCGTAGAATGTGTTATATTTCAAATACTTCCTTTGCTCTTTGTCTAAATCTTGAGCGGAGAGAAAATCATACGCTGCAAGGAAGAATCCGCCAGTGCCGCACGCGGGATCGGCGATGGTCTTTTTCGGTTCGGGACGAATACATTGCACCATAGCTTTAATGAGCGCGCGCGGTGTAAAGTATTGCCCGGCTCCGCTTTTTGTATCTTCCGCGTTTTTCTCCAGCAGCCCTTCGTAGATTTCCCCTTTCACATCTGCCGCCATGGTGCTCCATTGCTCTTTGTCTATCAGATCGATAAGACGTGAAAGTTTTGCGGGGTCCTGAATTTTGTTCTGGCTCTTTGTAAATATCTGACCGAGAATATTCTTTTCTTTGGCAAGATCGCGCAGCAGGTTGTTGTAATGCGTTTCCAATGCTGCGCCTTTAGGTGTTGTTAATTTGTCCCAAGTGTATTCTTTGGGGATGGGTAGTTTTCTGTTATACGGCGGTTTGCTGTACTCATCTGCCATTTTGAGAAAGAGCAGGTACGTGAGTTGTTCAAGGTAATCTCCATACCCAACGCCGTCATCGCGGAGTGTGTTACAGAACGACCAGACTTTTTGAACAATACTTGATGTGTTTTCGTTACTCATAAATTTCTTTCTATCGTCATTGCGAACAGCTGTATCGGGAAGCAACCTCGTTTTTCCCTTGTTGTCAGATTGCTTCGTCTTCCGATTGACTTCGTCATTCGGAATCCTCGCAATGACAAAAGCACTCGGTCATTGCGAGCGACTGTAAGGAGCGTGGCAATCTCTCATTACTCCCATTCTAGATGCAGTATTTCTCCATCATTATACAAATCTTTCCAATCAGGATTTACCTTATTAATAAGATCAAGTTTCTTCTGGCGCGAACCAGCCTTGATTTGCTTCTCTCGTGCAATTGCATCGTATGCGGTCCCGAAGATTTCGTAATAAACAAGTTTGATGATATTATACCAACTGGTAAATCCCTTTATCAGCTTTTCTTTATGTTCCGATACTCTTCGCACAAGATCATTTGTCATTCCTGTATATAATACAGTATTATTCTTATTGGTCATTATATAGATATAATATTGTCGTTCTTCATACATACAATTCTATTCCGTCATTGCGATCCCGACGTAAGTCGGGAGAAGCAATCTCACTTTTCCTTATGTTATCAGATTGCTTCAGTCGTGTCACTCCTTCGCAATGACAAGGTAAATATGCTGATAACCGGAGTTTTATTAGGTGGTCGCAATTTGCGACCACCTCGGACTTCTCTTCAGCAGTCAATTCAAAAATAAAATCTGCAGGAAACCTTTCAGGAATACGGCGGACCTGTTCTTTTAGGCGTCTTGTAGCCACACCACAGAGAATTGTATGATCGGAATCGAACATTACTTTTTGCCCGCGCAATAAGAGAATCGTGCGTTCAATTCGCTCTTGTGATAATATCAAATCGTTGGAGGTCACTTTATCTTTCTTCCTTCTGTCATTGCGAGCGACTGCAAAGAGCGTGGCAATCTCTCTTTATTCCCATTCAAGCGGCAGAATCTCGCCATCATAATACAAATCTTTCCACTCAGGATTTACACTATTAATAAGATCAAGTTTCTTCTTGCGTGAGCCAGCCTTGATTTGCTTCTCTCGTGCAATTGCATCGTATGCAGTTGCAAAGATTTCGTAATACACAAGTTTAATAGCATTGTAACGACTTGTGAATCCCTTTTTCTTCTTTTCTTTGTGTTCCAACACTCTTCGCGCAAGATCGTTTGTCATTCCGGTATACAATACAGAGTTGTTCTTATTGGTCATGATGTAAATATAATATTGGCGTTCTTCAAACATAGGTTCCATTCGTCATTGACACCATTCTTCCTCGTCATTGCGATGACTGTAAGAAGCGCGGCAATCTCTCTCCTTGGTCATTGCGAACAGTCCTATCATGAAGCAATCCCGCTTTTTCCTTTGTTTTACAGATTGTTTTGGCCATTGCGAGCGCTTTTTGCGAAGCAATCTCGCTTTTTCTCTCATTCATTCGTCATCGCGAGTCCCGAAGGGATGTGGCGATCTCACTCTTGGCTTGTTCATTCAGTTTGCTTCGGTCGCTTGCCCCTTTGGGGCTTCACTCCCTCGCAATGACGTTGTCCTGTTCACACCAGCTTCCCTTCAAACGCTTTCTTCAAAATGCTTTGGCGAAGTGTTTCGCTTTGCTGCAGACTGGCGGTGATTGTTTCTTCTAATTTATCTGCGACACTCAGGCGGCTTTCTATTTCTTCGACGACAGTATTCTGTTCACTTGATTCACAAAGCGGAATATTAAAATTGGATATTTGTTGTTGATTAATAGAAGCCATTCCAACGGTTTGTTGTGCATTTCTATTAAAATATTTATTTGCACTCAATAGGAACCAATAATTTACATATTCACTATTGAAACCATTTTTTAACCTCACTCTAATATTTTTACTTTCATAGACAATAGGTTCATTTCTCTTTCGTATAACAGCTGTTTTTCCAACTAACTCTCGGCTATTTACCCTATTAACCAATAAATCGCCATCCAACAATCTATACTCTTTAATATCTTCTTTGGCTAAATTCATTCGTTTTATATCAAACCATTTTATTTTCCCCGAATCAATATTATACATCCGTAAACAAGCTATCCCATCATCAGAGTAAATGTTGGCAGGTTTGTAAATACCATTTTTCATTGATTCAATTATTTCTCCCAACTTCACCCACTTCCATCCCTTTGGCAAGTCGCCTTCTTTGACATTCTTGTTCGTCAGCTTACCTTCAAACGCATATTTCAACACGGCCTGTCGGTACACTTTGAGTTGATCGAGTGCAGTATGCAGCTGCTCTTTCCCTTTTTCTAATTCACTTAAGAGTTCTTCTAACTTTGCTACGATGCGGTGTTGTTCGGGGAGAGGCGGGAGAGGAAAGTCAGCTTTTTCTAAAAACTGAAAATGCCTAGCGTAACCTTTATCTTCAATTTTAACTGTAAATAGCGAGTAGTAGAAAAACTTAGGATTAATATTCGCTTTAGCTTTTAATACTTTAATTCCATCAGCACCAGCAATAAATTTGAAAGTGATATACTTCTTTACTTTTGTGTGATCTCCAAAAATAATAAATGGTGGTTCATTCGGAACAATCAGGCTCTCATTATTAAAAAATCCACCAATTAATTCTTGCCCTTGATCTACTACAGGATACTTACCTTCTTGAAGATAATCTTTCTGTTGAATTTTAAGTTTATTCAGTGAAATTTTATCGCAAATCTCTCCAAGCTTAACCCACTTCCAATTTTTTGGTAATTCGGTATTCATTATAAGGGCATCATTTCTTTTTTTAGTCGTCATTGCGAGCGACCGCAGGGAGCGCGGCAATCTCGTCTTTGCTTGGTTGATCAGATTGCTTCAGCACAAAGCGCCTCGCAATGACGGGGCTGGATTACGCCGCCAGCGTCTCATAATGTCCATCAAATAAGAATCGGCATAAAATCGGCATTTTTGGTTATCAAGTCCATTGTTATCAAATAACCATCAAATAAGACTTGGCGAAAACAAGACAATTTTGACAGCACCTTCAAGTATAATCATATGACCATCACATAAGATTTTACGCCCAAAATGGTATATAACTGGCATACTTCCTTGACTTGCTATTTGGGTCATCGTCCTTTACCAATCCTTCATCAATTGTTTCTTTTATTATTCTGGAAGCTATGGAAGAATTCTGCACTTCAATTTTAAACCGATCACGCAAACTTTGGTTGGTCATTTTTTCGTTCGAAACATATTTGAGACAGCAATGCTGGTAACAGGCGCGAATACGATCGTTTTTCTCCATTGCATTTAATGCTTTGGGTGCATACAACACTGCTTTGGTATGTTTTTCCGAAGTAATAAAATCGGGTGCCGGTAATTGAAATATTTCAGAATATGCAATGACTTTATCAATACCGCTCCCCTTTTCTTCGCAAATACCGATACGTCTCATAAATGCGGCAAGCGCTTCATTACGGCTTTGGTATTCATCAATAAAACGAATGGGTGTAATGAGAGGAAGTCCGGGATTAGAAATTTCAATCCGGTCCGAATAAATTTCGATCATTGGTCCCGTGCCGGCAATACTGAAATCCTGATGGATTAAAGCATTGGCAACCAATTCGCGAACGGCAATTTCCGGATACACACGAACGGTTTCTCTAATTGCAGATTTGATGGCTTCGTTTGTCGGCAACTGATCGTTGATAAAATTGACCAATAACTCAAATGCAACCGCATATCCCTTTACACCGGTTTGATCTTTGATTGTTTCAATTTTGTTTTTGCCTTTGTAGACAACCACACGCGGCGCTTTGCGGGCAAGTGAAGAGAACTTAGTCAGGTCTTTGGCAAAAAGTATTCCGCCAAGGGCGGTAATGGAATATTTCGTATGCCGTTCAATCAATTGTTCAGATTGAAGTTTTTCCAATACTCCATCGCGTGAGGTAGGATAAGGAAGTTTTAATAATTCAAAAAATGCCTGCGTATCCAAAAGCGCAATCACTTCATCGGCCGAAACACCAGAAAGAGCAATTTCCTTTTCAAATGGAATATGCGGTTCCTTGTTCCATATTTTTCTTTCCTTTTCGGGAAACTCACTGAGCAAACGGGTAATACTTCCCACTCGAATATATGCCTTGTACATAAAATCAACCGGTTGGTTTCGCGTGGCTTCAATTTCAAAGACAGCAACAGATTTGCCTTCTATCTCAAATTCGTGGACGAAAAAATCAACTCGTGGATTAAGTCGCTGAGCCAGCCAATGAATAATTTCTTCGTTGCCTTTTTTGTATTGAGTAGGTTTAAAATCAGTTCCAAGAATTTTGTGAGTAGAATTTTCTATCCCGAATATCAGATAACCGTGTTTTTGATTATTTAGACACGCACCATTAGATAACGCCGACAATAATTCTCCAACTTCCTCCGGCGAATGGAAATTAAATTTGTATTCGACCCACTCAGATTCTTTTGGGAGTTTCAGCAATTGTTGCATAAGAAGTTTGATATCATCATTGCTCATAATTTTTTATGCCGCCAACGTCTCGTTCAACTCGTTAATAATCTCATCTGTCTTTTCGCCAAACAACTCCCACATTCTTCCCAATCCGCCATTATCTCCAAAAGGAGATAATGCAAAATCCTCTTTCTCAATATGAAAACTGATTGCCACGTAGTCTTTGATCATCCTCAGCCACTGCATCTGCTCTTCAGTAAACTTAAGAGCGCCCGCCTGCTTTTTAAATACCCATTCCTGGAAATTCTTATCAACCGTCTTATCATACGGAGAAAGAACCTTATCGATGCCGGTCACTTTGCGTAATAAGGAAACAAGCGCAACCAATTCCGTTTTTGGCGAACTGCGCTGCGCGGAACCTGTGAGGGGGGTCTCCTGCTGTTCAAACGCTCCCCACAATCGCAGCGGCGCTAATGCCGGTTTATCGCTTTTCAGCTTGTCCGAAACTTCCTTGATCATTGCGTATGTCAGCTCGCGCCTGCGATACGGCTGGTTGTAAAAAATCTGCAGTGCGATAATTTCATTCTTATGCGCTTCTATCCATGCGGTAAACTCTTGTATCAACTCATTCGCTTTCGCTTTATTCTGTCCATCCCAGCCAACAGCAGTAATTTTATCCGGATTAATAGTATCAATCAGTTGCTCGTGCGTTTTGCGAACATTTTCGATATAGGCATTTAAATCCCCCGTGAACACTTTTGCCGCTTCTTCGATAATTACAGAATGTTTTTGCCGAATTGCTGTTTCAATTGCAACCGGAGATTCACCTGACATGCTCTTCTTTACTTTTTCTTCCAACTCTTCCACTACATCCGGGTTGTAAGCATGGAGCAATTCTTTGGCTATCTGTGCAAGAGACTTCCCTTGTGTTTTTTGGGCAACCTGTATCCGTTCCGGTTCGCTGATTTGTTTTTCAAGCCGTATTAAGCGATTGGCAAGCGAAGTAAACAGATCTTCATCCCGCGCTCCCACTGCAACCGCACCGAGCAGATCTTTTAACGGTACGGAAGGTTTTTTCTCCAACGGACGGCTGTCGGTCTTTAAACTCTTGGTAACGCCGATTGCATCCACAATCACAAAATGGTCTTTGGTATATTTTGCGCTTGGCGTTACTTTCTTCAATTCATCCAATGTAATGGTCCGCGTGCCGCGCCCTTTCATCTGCTCAAAATAGTTGCGGCTTTTTACATCGCGCATAAAGAACAAACACTCCAGAGGTTTTACGTCAGTTCCAGTGGCAATCATATCCACAGTAACAGCAATACGCGGATAATAGTCGTTACGGAACTGCGCAAGTGTGTTTTTAGGATCATCAGCATTGTAAGTGATCTTTTTACAGAATTTATTTTCCTCAGCAAATTCTTCCCTCACGATCTGGATAATATCATCGGCATGCGAATCGGATTTTGCAAAGATAAGCGTTTTGGGAACTTCAAACTTGCCGTCTGTATCAAAGCGTTCAGGAAATATTTCGGGGAATCGCTCTTTTAATGTTTTCACAATGAGGCGAATTTGATTAGTGTTCACGACCGTATCATCCAACTGCTTTGCCGAGTAGGCAACATCTTCGTCAGATTGAAGCCAGCGTTTCTTGCGTGTCAGTTTATCGCGGTGGTCAACATATTGCCCTTTCCAAACAACGCTTCCTTTTTTGGTAATATCAGTTTCGATAATAAAGACATCACTGCCGACATTCACGCCGTCAGTAACAGCTTCTTCGTGCGTGTATTCGCTGACGATATTCTGGTTGAAGAACCCGAATGTTCTATTGTCCGGTGTCGCTGTAAGTCCGATCAGGAAGCTGTCGAAATAATCGAGCACCTGCTTCCACAAATTGTAAATACTGCGATGGCATTCGTCGATCACGATGAAATCAAAAAACTCGATAGGCACCTTTCCGTTATAGACAACTGGCACCGGTTCTTTCGGCTGGAATTTGCGCTCGTTCGGATTTTCCTCTTCCGCGCTTTCGTCTAATTCTGTTTCTTTTAATATCGAGTACAATCGCTGTATGGTACTGATACATACCTGCGCATCACCTGGCACAAAACTGCTCCGCAACCGCTGAACATTATATAATTCTGTAAATCTGCGATTATCGTCATTCGGCTGGTAGGCCAGAAATTCCTGCTCGGCCTGCTCGCCTAAGTTTTTTGTATCGACCAAGAAGAGAATGCGCTTGGCTCCGGAATATTTTAGCAAGCGATACACGGAGGTAATGGCAGTAAAAGTCTTGCCTGAACCGGTCGCCATTTGTATCAACGCACGGGGACGGTTTTCCTTGAACGATACATCCAGATTGTTAATTGCACGGATCTGGCAATCGCGCAAACCATCTGTTGGTAAAACAGGCAAACTCAATAATCGTTTGCGAAGCGATGAACCTCTTTGCAGCCAATCGACAAAAGTCTCGGGACGATGGAATGAAAACAATTCACGGGAACGTGGTTTAGGGTCTGTATAATCTGTAAAGCGAGTAACGTCGCCTATGCTTTCGTAAAGAAACACAAGAGGTTCATTGTTTAGATATTTCAGTTTTGATGTTGCGTATTCTTCGGTTTGAGATTCGTGTGTAGTTAAATGTATACCTTCTTCTTTTCGCTTAGCTTCAATAACGCCAACCGGTTTTTTATTTACAAAGAGAATGTAATCGGCGGGGCCGATATCTGTTTGATATTCCCGAACTGCAACGCCCACACCTGTGCCAAGATTGATCTTATCCTTACTTTGTATAAACCAACCGGAAGCAGTAAGCTGCTTATCGATTAAATCACGCGCACGTTGTTCAGGAGTTTGGTTTATCATGTTGTATTATTAAAACATTTGCGAAATCAACCACCAACCTATGAGTATTAAGACATATCACAGACTTCATCCTTAAAAAACTCATTTCATAGAAATTTCTTTGACATTTGCCCTGTTAGGAGTTGATTTGTGCCATTAATGTAACCGAATGAAGGCGTAAAATCAATTTTATGGCGACGTATTTTGGGCTTATAATAATAGCCCTGACGCACTACCAGACGCCAGACGTTTAGGGAGGCTAACTTTGCCGTCGGGGAGACGGCGCAGGAATAACCTAATAGACGTTAAGGGTTTTGTCAATTGATATTTTTGTGGGGGAGTTGCCAAAAACTCGGGATTCTCGAACATACATACGAGATTTCAAAGTTTTCAGCAAGTCATTTATTACCGAGGTATCGATATTGATCATATTCTTGTGTTGGATAGTTCAACCCGCTTCGAGAGTTTTTTAATTGAGCCCTTGGAGCCGTATATGAGCCCTTGTGTAATTGGGTATCCCGTTTGTCCCCTTAATGTCTCCTTTTTGTGATGTCCTGTTCATAATTTGCCATTGTTCATAATTTTTGAACAAGTGATAAAAATGAACAAAATATTTTGGTATAACATATCAAGGAACTGAGACATTGTTTTGGATTAATAATTAAAGGACAAGTTATATGGCACGCAGAAAGAATCCCGCGGATGATTTTAAGTTCGAAATTGTATACGATGGAGAAATGTCAAAGGAAGAATTAATATCCGTCCTTGATATGTTGGCCGATCAAGCTATTAAAAACTGGCAAAAACAGAAACCGGAAAACCAGGATAATAGTACATCTCAAGACGTAGTGAAATAGCATGGGTTGCGACCGAAAGGGCATTTTTAATGGCACGTAAGAATAATTCTGAAAAGGAACTAAAATATGAAATAATATTAGCCGAGCCGCTGACAGAAGATGAGCTTGATTCACTCGCGCTTCTTTTTGCGAAAGCTATAGTTAGAAAGATGCTCCATAAGGGACAAGAAAAACAAAATAACAGTTCATCTAAACTCTCGAATAAGTCAACCAGTAAAGCGTAATAGAATTATGTTTCCTGTATACTACATTTTGCATATTCATTTTTTTGAAGCAACATTTCATTCTAACTTTAGAAGGAGCATACGGTATGGCACGCAGGAAAAAACCAGAAAATGACTTGAAGATTGAAGTTGTTGATGCTGAACCATTAAGCGAAGCTGAAATGGATCGATTAGCAGATCTATTTGCTGATGAAATTATCGAGAAAATGCTCAAAAAGAAACAGAATAAGAATTCATCCAAACTGTCCGGAAAAACAATCACTGGCGAAAATGAAATTACGCATCATGCATAACGCATCTTGCGTAATAAGAGTATTTCAGTGATATTCAATCCATTATCTTTTGCCAGGATCTATTTAATATCGGATCAAGCAGATTGGCTTGCTCCTTTGCCCACTTAATCCAGACTTCCAATTCACCGCGTGTATTATCGGTCAAATACTTTTCTTCGACCGCCTTAATATATGAACGAAGCGCAACGCAGGTTTGCCACTTATGAGCTTCTTCTAAAAGTGTATGGACTCTTTCCTTTTCCTTCTTTAATTGCTCTTCCCTCAGTCGCTGGTGTTCACTTTCAGCCTCATCTTTCTGACGACGTATTTTCCGTTCTAGATCTTCTTTCTTTTTATTAATTGCAGCAGCAATAATAAGACCAGCACCCACTTCGTTTATGACATTCTCCAATTTGCTTGATTGAGAATCACACCATATTTTTCTTTTACCTTCAACGTAAATGTTTTGAATCTCAAAATATAGAATGCCGGTAGGGTGGAATTCATATTTGTTAAATGCCTTTGGATCTGGATTCTCTGATCGCCTTGTCCTTTCCTTGAGTGCGATTTGAATTTCTATTCCATTAATTTTGACATAGGTACCACCGTCATACCCCGGCTTTCGACTGAGAGAGAAACCATTTAGTTCCATTAGTTGGAACAACATATTCATCAGGAACGACGCTCTATCGAATGATGATTTCGTGACATTAATGTTGTAAATTTTCAATCGTTCGCCTTCCTGCAGGTTTCTGTAACTCTTTAAACGTTCGCGATATTCTTTCTGAGATTCGATAATGAACGGATGAAATGTCCTTTTAAACTCAGCTATCGTAATCAACTTATGGCCGATAGCATTCATGATAGACTCGCTGGAATTATATTTAATATTTTCAACACCCAATGGCGATGGCATCTTTGCAATAATTTCAATTGTATCACCCACTCCATTATTTAAAGGTACGAGAGATGTCTTCTTTACGATTTTTCCGTGGGATATTTTTGCCCAATAACCAACAGGAGGCAACGGGATATTATGTCGTCTGCATATCTTTGCAAGACCTACATCAGACAAATTGAATTCCTTTGCAAGATGTATAAGAGGTTTTGACCAAACTAGATTATAGAGTTCTTGACGAGAGATTTTAATATTATCTTTCAATGCATGATTCCTAGAGTGATGTGTATTATTTTAGTTTTAGTGGGTAACTTAAAATAAGGAATTCTTTATTTTAAGTTAATAACAAGGAATAAAAACGGATAAGGCAGGTTTTCACAGCTTTGGTAATGATCCATTCTCATGTCGATTCAATCGACATATTAGAAAAACGTGTCGATTTGGTCGACATATCAGAAAAACGTGTCGATTCCTTCTACCCTAAGCTTTTTTTGAAAAAACATCGAAGAGTTTTCGATTGAGGAAAAGAGCTTCTTTGCCTACCCTGGTTTTTTTTAGTATACCAATTTTTGTTAGCTGGTCAAGATACACTGCCGCTGTTTGCCGTTTGGCAATCTTATGCTCAACCAATAATTGGATCTTACTGTATGGTTGATCAAAGAGAAGTTCGACTAGTTCTTTTGTATAAATATCGGGGAGCTTCTTTTTTACTTCTTCAATTGTATTCTGCAATAGTTCATGAATAATATTAACCTTCTTAATTGTATCGTGTGCGGTCTTTTCTATTGCATTGAGTATAAATATAATCCATGCTTCCCATTCGTTATGCGTTGTTACACGAAGAAGCAGCTTATAATATTCTGTTTTATGGTTGATAATATAACTGCTCAGATACAGAATAGGGAGGTCAAGCAATTCCCGTAGAGTTAAATAGAGAACGTTGATAATCCTGCCCGTTCGTCCATTACCATCATAGAATGGATGAATAGCTTCAAACTGATAATGCAAGATTGCCATGACAATGAGAGGATCAATACCCTGTTCATCATTGAGATATTTTTCCAAGTTACCAAGTAGATCCCGGATGACGTGCTCTCCTTCTGGTGGCGTGTAGGTCACTTGACCGGTCTTGTCATTCGCGAGCTTTGTTCCAGGAAGTTTTCGGATACCGGCATTCGTTTCGATGAGTTCTTCTTGAATATCAACGATCATATTTGTGGAAATGAATCCCTTTTTCTGCACAAGTTCATAACCTTTCCACAAGGCAGACCGATATCGAAGAACTTCTTTTGTCGCAGGATCAATATTCTTCGAACTTGATGCAAACGCTTTATAAAGCTTGTCACGTGTTGTAATAATATTTTCGATTTCAGAGCTATCCCGTGCTTCTTCGAGAATTAAAGTATTAAGCAAAATAGCCTCATTGGGGAGCAATTTGCCAACACCCTTTAATTCACCGAGTGCACCTCGAGCACTGGCGGCCTTTTTTAATAACCGCGCAGTTTCAACATCCGCTTTTGGCGGAAGCTTTGGTAAATCATTAAATGGAGTATCGGTTTGAAATGCCATTGGATTAAATACCAATCAGTAATTGTATTGTGAAAAGTTAGACTAAAAATGAATAAGAATCAATGAATGCACATTTACAGAATCCATGGATTCCTCTATTGTTTAGAAAATGATAATTTCGATAACTGCTGTATTGAATCGAGAGATACCTCATAAGAATGAAAGTCTCCCAATCGCGGACCATCATTCCGAAACGAATAGGATTCCACTCTATCGAGCTTCTTGATGTACAGGACTTTCCAGCAATAATCCGGGATGGCTACCTTTCCAATATACCTTTCTTCAATCGTCACTGAACCACACCATACAAGAACGCTGTCGAATTCCTTTGCTAACTTACGTGTGTAATCTTCAAGTTTTTTCCAAATGCCTCTATTCAAAGAGGTCAGCTGCGGCGCTATATTTGAATAATAGAAGCTTTCAGCCATGGCAGTTGAATCGCAGCCACAGTCAAAGGCATCCATTTGATGCCCTCGATCGTATCCGGATTTCTTGTAATCCTTATCCAGATTGGTATACTCAGGAATCAATGGATCCGGCTTAAATTTGTTCTTCCGTTTGAACCGATGATCACAATCGAGCATATCTCTAGTAAGCCAATATTTAACCACAATCGGAAAGCGCTTCGACTTACTAAAGGTAGTGGAGTAATACTTGTGATGAATAGTAATGGTGTCGGTTACCTGGCTGAAAGTCAGTAGGGGGAATAAAATGATAACCGAACCAACTATTAACGAATAGTTGATTCTCATGTTCAGCAACTCCCCGTTTTTTAGAGAAAATCGCTGATAGGAGCTTCAAATATAAGACTGAGTTCAGATGAGTTCGTTCCCCCGCTACAATAAAACACGAATCCGATTTGAATTCGCCTTTTTATTTTTCCACCCCGCTTCAAACCCACAACTAATTATTGAATTAATTTTGAAGATGGTTTTAAATTCCTTTGGACTCATACCACTTCTTTGTTGAACAGCCAGGAAAAGTACAGCGGATTTTCAAAACCAAGCTAGTGTGCAATTTCAGATATGCTTTGATCACCGACAACGAGCATTTTTTTGGCTTCGGAGATCATGTAGAGATGAATCAACTCCAAAGCAGTTTTGCCTGTTTCCTGCTTCAAGAAATCACTTAAGTTTATTTTCCGGTTTTGCTTCCACAAGAGAATCATCTACAGCGGTTTCCGCAGCGATGGCAGTCGGGATTAATGGATTGTCGCGATGATCGGACATCATGTAATTGTAATTCTTCCTTACAGCTCTCTCATGCCGTGTTTCATTCGTCATGCTGATTAGAACTTGCTATTCGTTACTCTGAACAATCCACCGTCGAACACTACGATATCCAATCCAACTCATTGAAAAATAGAGGTAATTTTTGCATATTATGTATTATGATATTTATTTTTTAACGTTTCTTCTTTTTTTCCTTAGAGGCACGAAGTATGTAGTGTATATTCGCCGAAGTCAACAAAGAGGAATTTTGGAGAACTTGTTCTATTTTGAATATCCTTTAAGTCTATTTACTTTACTAGAGAGACATTGCTGAATACTTACATAGGAGAATATGGACTATGCGAAACAGGTTTTTTGAAAAACTTTTCTTAGGTTCACTCTGGTTTTTTATGCTGATAGGGCTTCTTATCTATCCTCAAATGTTAGATGCACAATTTAAAAACCTTCGATTCAAACATATCACCGTTGACGATGGACTTTCACATAGCTGGGTGCATTCCATTCTTCAAGATAAATACGGTTTTATTTGGTTTGGAACCGACGACGGTTTAGATCGGTTTGATGGATATTCTTTCCGTGAATATAAACATAATTTTCGTGATACAAATTCAATCAGCAGTGCTAGTATTATGTCAATGTTAGAAGATAGTAGGGGGGAATTATGGATTGGCACAAGAAATGGGTTTAATCGTTATGATAGAAAAAACGACCGGTTTATTAGAAATTCCGAAGTGACTCAACTAACGATATGGTCAATCAAGGAAGATAAAGATAAAAATCTCTGGATGGGTACAAATCTCAATTTCTGCCGCTATGATTTAGATAATGACCGTGTTCATGCATATAATCTCGCGCAAATGGCTCGTGCAATATTTGTTGACAGCAGAAATAATGTATGGATAGGTACCAATAACGGTTTATTTTTGTATGACAAAAAAAATAATTCCTTTGTTCATTATTTTCATGACGATGCCGCTTCAAGCAGTTTAGCAAATAACGGCATCTATTCAATACTGGAGGATAAAGCCGGCAGACTTTGGATAGGCACTGAATCAGGTTTAGATTTATTCACAAACGCACAGTACCGTCCACAGAAAGGCATATTCGAACATTATCAAAACGACAGTAAAGATGAAAGCAGTATTTCTAAGGGCACGGTTCTGTCATTATTAGAGGATGATGGACATAATTTGTGGATAGGAACCGAAAACGGCGGATTGGATATGATTGATCTCAATAACTTCCAAAACAGGGTCAATACATTTATCCATTTTAAAAACGATCCGAGCCTTGGGACCAGCTTAAGTAATAATTCTATTTATTCTCTTTGCAAAGATGAACAAGGCAACATTTGGATTGGCACTTACGGCGATGGAATAAATAGAATTAATCTTCTAGAAGATAAATTCATTCATCTCAAGAGTGAACTCAATAATAAAAGATCATTGAACAATAGCCAGGTAAATACTTTCCTGGAGGAAGAAGACTTCCTCTGGATAGGCACTGAAGGCGGCTTGAATAGATATAATAAAAAAGAAGATACATTTACATATTTTGTTTATAATCCTTCAGATAAAAAAAGTATTGGTTCCAGTGCAGTGTGTGCTCTTTGCAAAGACAAACTTGGAAATCTATGGGTGGGAACCTGGGCCGGCGGCCTCAATAGGTTTGACTATAAAACAGAAACATTTGAACATTATTATAATGATCCTAAAGACACCACGAGCTTAGGCAGCAACAATATATTTTCTATTATTGAAGACAGCAATAGAACTTTATGGATTGGAACCATGGGTGGCGGATTGAATATGTTTGACCGTAATAAGAAAATATTTACGAGGTACAATATTTCGAATTCAGGTATCATGACAGATTTTGTCTCTGCGATCATTGAAGCCGAAAATGGCGATTTATGGCTGGCAGATGAAACTGCAGTCGAACGTTTCGATAAAGTAAAAAATCATTTTGAACATTTTATGAATACTGCGAATGATAGTACAAGTTTGAGCAGCAATAAAGTTATATCTATTTTCAAAGACAGTAAATCAAATATTTGGGTAGGCACGGATGCTGGTCTTAATCTCTTTAATAAATCCACGAAAGGATTTACGTGTTATCGAACAGAAAATGGGCTGCCCGATAATTCCATTAACAGCATTATTGAAGATGATCGTGGAAATCTTTGGTTAGGAACGAATAAAGGTATATCAAAATTCAATGATGCAGTATATCATCCGGCAAAATCTGTTTTCAAGAATTATACGCGTCAGGATGGTTTGCAGGGTAACGGATTTAACCGGCGGTCAAGTTGTAAGGGTTCCGACGGATTGTTGTATTTTGGAGGTTCAAATGGGTTCAACGTATTTGACCCGGATAATGTGCCGAAAAACTCATATGTTCCGCCGATCGTTATTACAAATTTTCAAATATTTAATAAAACTGTTAACATTGGCGAAAGAGGATTGGGAAAAGAAACTGGAACTGACGAGGATTTGATCCTGTCTCATGCACAGTCTGTTTTTTCATTTGATTTTTCAGCTCTCAATTATATTGCAACTTCAAAAAACCAATATGCATATAAATTGGAAGGATTTGATAAAGACTGGTATTATATCGGTACAAAACATACTGCAACTTACACTAATTTAAATCCATGGAAGTATGTTTTTCGAGTCAAAGGATCCAATAATGATGGTGTGTGGAACGAAAAGGGTGTTGCTTTACCAATAATTATCAAACCGTAGATTTGATACACTTATAGTAGCAGTCGCAGAAGAAAGTCGGAGGTTTAGCAAAACGAAGAGAAAAGAAATATTCTATTTCTCATTTGCCTTCTCATACAATCGAATACAAAGAACATCATTCGATTGTTGTAATCACTTTCAAATCGTTACCCTTGACCGCTGATGCGTTGACGTACCCAATTGCTCCAGATGTTGACGCAACCTTTTGTATCATTTCAGCGTCATCATTGATAGCTTCGGGTGCTTTCGCTTCACCGGATAACTGCAATTTCATCCAATGCTTTCTAAGGCTAATAATATCCATGCCAATGAAGTCACACAATTTCTGACAGATGGACTGGTCTTTATTATAATAGGCAATAATTTTTGTGCCATCAGACCACTTTGTATTGTTCAAAAGATAAATTTGTAAAAGGGAACCTGCGGTTATTTTCGATACAGGGGTTGATTTATTCACGATCACTGCCACCTGTGCGCAATTGATTGAAACAAAAATCGCCATTAGAAAAAGTACGTAATAAAAGTATCTCATTGCTTCCCTTTTTCCTTATTACTATAGCATATTATACTAATAGTGAGATTGTAATAGTTCGTTTTTATCATAACTCAATCTTTGTTTTTACCTTCTAAATTCTCGTACTATTCCTTTATAACTACTTCGGCTGCCTTTTCTGTGATTCCCACTTAGCAAAAAACGTTTTTGGGTAGAAGTTTCATCGATGTATACTTTTTTAGCTCAAGAATGCCAGTACAATTTCAATATAGCCTATAAATATAATTTAATCAACAAATCTCTGGTAAGCGAATTGACTCATAATAAAAGATACCGAAAGCAGTTTGAAAAAGAGTCGTTGCCTCATAATATATGTCACCGTAGAGAAAGGACATATAATGATGAGTACAACTTCGAAGCACGAATATCTCGACAGTATTCGGATCAGATATCAGGATTCACCCAAAGGGATTAAGACGATAATCCTTGATGAATTCTGTCGAGTCTGTGAGTATGATCGAAAATATGCTCTTCGCTTGCTCAATCCCAAGCCGAATCATTTTATCCGTTCCAGCAAATCCAGAAGTGGTCGTCCGATTACGTATCATCATCCCGAGATTCTCGCTTTCCTCAAACGACTTTGGATTGCTAGCAACCTTGCCTGTGGAAAACGCTTGAAGGCAATGATTCCGCTCTGGCTTCCATTTGATGATACAGGCATTTCTCAGAATAATCAAAAACTCTTGCTGACGATTTCCGCCGCCACCATAGACCGTCTCTTGACTCCACTGCGTTCTCGTTACACTAAGAAAGGTCTTGCAACCACCAAACCAGGATCACTACTCAAGAAACATATTCCAATCAAAACCAATCAGTGGGATGAACATATTCCTGGATTTATCGAAGCTGATACTGTCGCTCATTGCGGCACTTCGATGGCTGGCATGTTCGTTTTTACCTTAAATACCGTTGATATTGCCACCGGTTGGACAGAACAACGTGCTCTCTGGGGGAAAGGTGAGCAGGGGGTTCTTGAAGCTCTCAAGTCCATTGAATCTGCTCTTCCCTTTTCTCTCAAAGGCTTTGATTGCGATAACGGCTCGGAGTTTATGAATTGGACTATCCTCAAACACTTCCAAAACCGCAAGCGCCCGGTTCATTATACCCGCTCTCGTGAATACCAAAAGAACGATAACGCACATATCGAAGGTAAGAACTGGACACACATACGACAATATCTTGGTTATGATCGTTTTGAAGATCAACGTATGGTCTCTCTCTTGAACGATCTCTACTCTTCCCAATGGAGATTGCTCTTCAACTTCTTCTTGCCTTCTGTCAAGCTCCTTGCCAAAGAACGTATCAAATCCAAGACTATTAAAACCTTTGATTCTCCTAAAACTCCGTTCCAACGCCTCTTGGAATCTAAGGAGATCACTCAGAACACTAAAGATGATTTACAATGTCTCTTTAAAAATCTTAACCCTTTTACTCTGCAAAAGTTTATGTCTAAAAAAATTAGTACTATCTTACATCTTGCTACTCCTTGGAATAAACACATTAAACTATCTGCCTAATTCTATATTCCCATGGTGACATTTACTTTTGAGGCAACAGGTAAGCGAGATGCTTCGTATAATTCGGATACTGAAGGGATTACATCCATATCATAATAATTGCCTGCATATAGTAAATCGCCATTAAACAACTCAGAAGTAACAACGTCTGATTCTTTAATGCAAATAGCGTACTCATATTTGAAAACCGACACCAATTACAAATATCCTCGATATGTTTTCTACCCTTATTATTACATCTGGATTTGTGTGCACCTACGGAAGGATGGCTGGTACATTGCATCAAGGATTGGTTCTCTGGATTGTCATGATGGTGTTATTCGTCATCATGCCTGGTATTTCGCACACGTTAGAATATCAGTTTCACACACCACAAAAAAAAGTGCATCGATTGAAGAAAAGGAAACACGGTTCGGCCCACCATATTACAATGAACGCTTTAATACAGAAGTTAATTTTCATTTTCTGTCCGAGTACTGTAGCAATATTTTTATAAGTTCGAAATCCGGCTTGTGTGATATTTTCTTTTCAGCATCAAAAAAGTATACACCAAAATCACCTTTATATTCCCAGTTACACCAAGCAATGTTATTTTCCTCAAGCGCCGAGATCATATCGCCATAGAACAACAACCGCTCTTTCCTATCTACCGTAGGCATGCAACCAAACTCGCCGCAATAGAGCTGCAAGTTTTTTGATTTCGCGAACTCAAGCCCTTCCTTGAAAACCTGGATTAATCGCTGTTTGTTGAAAATATCCATGGCATCGGAGGTTTGATTCAATAAAGCCGCATTAGTTGTGTCAATGTACTTTTTGTAATCACCTGTTGAAATAATTTGACCAGGATAATGCACGGCACCCTTATAGTATTTCATTTGTGACCAATCCGCTTTGTAGTGAGTAAAAGCCAGAGGAGAATATGTATGAAAACTAAGTATGATATTTTTGTCGCCTTCCGGCAATTTTAAATATTTAAGGTTAGGTGCAATTTGCCACATGTTTGATCCGATAACCAATACTCTTTCGGGTTCTAACTTACGGATTACAGCGACAGTTTTATTCATCAATTTGTTCCAGTCTTCATGGTCAGGAGCAACAGCTTCATTTAGTATTTCGTATGCAACCATTTTAGTCGAATACTTATGAAGCGTACCTGACAATTGGACCCAAAGGTTGATGAAATTTTCCTGAGCCGATGAATCAACCCAAAGGGTATTAGTTGTTCCATCGTTGCCAGCATTGAAATGATGCGCCCTAACAATATGCAGATCCACAATTGCCCGAAGATTATATTTTACACACCAGCCAAGGCAATCAGTTAAGTGTTGGAACGCTTCTTTTATAGGAACACCCGTGCTGTCCCACATTTCCTTTTCGTCAATAGGGATTCGAACATGGTCGTAACCAATACTATCAATAAACTTGATGTCATTTTCGTTGATATAAGCATACTTCGGGGCCCAGCCGAAATCCTGAGATAACCAGTGGCTTAAATTAACGCCCCGTTTGATTTCGAAGGAGTCAGATTTTTTCCTGGCAGCCGATGTCCATTCACCAGCATTTGCATAGATGATTGCAATAGCCAACCCTATCATCAATAATATTTTTTTCACTTTTTCTCCTATTCATATTTAAAAATAATAATTGAATTTTATAACACTATAATTTAATCAAATATTGTAGTTGACCGTTATCTCAGTAATATGAGTTTTTTGGTATCAACAAAGTTATCCGCCTGCAAACGGCAAAAATAAAATCCGCTTGGCAATCCATTCGCATTCCATTGCTTTGTGTAGCTTCCTGCCAACATTTCTTCCGAGAGGATGCTTGCCGCTTCCCTTCCTAGTGCGTCAAATATTTTCAGTGAGACAAACGATTTCTTAGGAAGATCAAACGAAATCATCGTTGATGGATTAAAAGGATTTGGATAGTTCTGTTTGAGCATAAAGCTGTGTGGCAGTTCTCTAATATTAGCTGGTAATTCAACTTCGGTCGTTTTTAGCACGGTAACAAAACAAGTTGCTGTTTTACCAATATTCTGTGTCGTTACAGTAATTGTTGCCTTACCTGCTGCAATTCCTGTTACCAAGCCCGTTGAACTAACTGTCGCTATAGCCTCATTGCTCGATGTCCATGTTATCGCAGTATTAGTAGCAATAGATGGTGTAACTAATGCTGTTAACTGGCTGGTATCCCCTACAGCAACAGTGTCTTTTGTTGGGCTTAATGTAACTCCGGTTACTGCAACATAGCCGGGTTTATAGGGATTTACAATCGCATCAACAATCGTAGGGAAAGTCCATGTGTATGTATTCCTGTTAAAGAGACCCATACTACCGCCATCATCCCAAACAACCGGCGCCATTTGTTTTGATTTAATTGCATTAACAACATAATCAGAATGTGTAGTACGTGCTGATGTATTATTCTTATCAAGTGAGCCCCATTCGCCAATAACTACAGCACGACCTTTACTAACAAATTTATTATAATAGAGGCTCATATCATTATCAATTGCAGACCTATCGGAAGCGCTGCCCCAAGTTGAAACTCCCGGAGAAGTCAGACAAAAAGCAACGGGGTCATAATTATGTATGGATACTATAACCAGACTGTCATTATTGGGGACTACAAAATCATTTAAAGGAGCTCCCCATCCAGCTGCCTGATACGGTGGACACATAATAAATCTTGTAGCGTTATTTCCTCCAGTATTTCTAATTGCGTTTACTGCTGCCAAATTAAGTTTATTAACTACATCGCGTTCCTCGGCAGTTCCACCTGTCCATTCCTCGGGAGATCCTTCCAATCGTGGTTCATTCAGTGTTTCAAAAATTAAATAATCACTATAATCTTTAAACCGGTCTGCAATTTGTGTCCAGAGTGCGACAAGTTCAGCGGTTACTGTATCTTGCAATGCATACGTTGGTTTACACCACGAATCATCGTGATGTATATTAATAATAACATACATATCATTATCAAATGCATAATTTGCGACTTCTTCAACCCTTGCAAGCCAGGTTGAATCGATTATATAATTAGGTGCAGGACTAAGATGGCTATACCAGGTTGTTGGAATTCTAAGAGTCTTAAAACCTCTTAGCTTGATCTGATCGATCATTGCTTTCGTCGTTTTAGGATTTCCCCAACTGGTCTCGGACCCGGATTTGCATCCAATGAATTACCGAGATTCCATCCCGCCCCCATATCAGCAGTAACCTGTAAGGATGAAATATTTCGCATACCGGTATGAGCATTAGACGCAGAAACATTTACATAGAAAAGAAGACTGTATAGAAGTGTACAAATAGTGATCTTTTTCATGGCCATTCTTTTCCTTAATATTTAAAAATAAAGAATTTTGTACCACTACAACTTAATCATATTCAACAAAGAAACATCATATCAGTGAGTTTTAACCTTAACTCACAGGAATCTTACCCTATTTTATAAGTATCATTTTTTTGGCATCATTAAAATTTCCAGCTTTCAGTCGATATATAAATATTCCACTTGATAGACGCGATGCGTCCCATGATACAGTATGGACTCCAGCAGACTTTTCTCCGTTTACTAAGGTAGCCACCTCTCTTCCAAGCACATCATACACCTTGAGTGTAGCATAACCATGAGTTAATAATTGATAAGTAATGACGGTCGTTGGATTGAAAGGATTAGGATAGTTTTGGTTTAACTTGTTCACGAGAGGTATTAGATTATTATTTTCTTTGACCGCCGTTGACAATCCGACCCAATTATAGGCATCCATTGGAGCGAATGGCTGGAGCGACCCTTCATCTACAGATTTAATGGTACCGGCGATATACGCTATTGTACCAGTATCTTTACTGGAATAATATGTTGTATCTAACTCTACAATAATTGTAGTACTATCGTATTGTTTCAACGCTAGAGTGGTTGTAGCCGGAAGAGGAAATTGATTATGTGTAAGAAGAAATGTTGCCTGTTCTGAAGATGGATCTTTCATTCTTTTATTAAATGTTAGTTCAAAATGTTTTGCGTCCGGGGTTATAATAGCCGACAAACACATGGGCGGTGATCCCGCCGGAGAGTCCGTTAACGTATCAATTCCAAATCCATATTCATATAATGGAGAATAGATAGCATCACCGAAATTAATTGGGACTTGGGATATACTTTTAGGCCATGTATGTGACAATTTCCCCTTCGGTTGATAATCGCCAAATAAAACCTCAGCTACACCATCACCCTCAGTTCCAGGCAGCCAAGCAGCAATGATAACATCGGAAAAATGTAATATTTTATCGAGAATAAGAGGCCTGCCTGAAACAAGGATAACGACGACAGGCGCGCCATATCCTTTCATTTTTTTCACTACCTCCACATCGGTTTGCGAGAGACTCAGGTTTGGACTATATCCCGGACCTTCTGCATACGGTGTCTCACCGATCACAACAACAGAATAATCGGCTGAAGTATCAGTGAATGTACCATTACTAGAATATTCTATCGTTGCGCCCGCGGCTATGTTTCTCATCCCCTGTAAAATTGTTGTTCCGATGGTGAGAGCATTGCCGCTCAGTCCCTGCCATGCGATTGTCCAACCACCACATTGATTTCCGAGATTATCAGCATTTGCACCAGCGACCAGTATTCTTGCATTTGATTTCCGAAGCGGGAGGATGCCGTCTTTTTTCTTCAATAACACAAGGGATTCTCGGACGCATTGCCGGGCAACTGCACGATGTCCGGCGCTGCCAACAGAGTCAAGTAATGACCGGTCCGTAAATGGTCTCTCAAATAATCCGAGTTTAAATTTGGCGGTCAGAATTCTTCTCGCGGCGTCATCAACCCGGGCGGTATCAATGCTGCCTGCGCTGATAAGACTTTTCATCGCAGTAGAAAAAGCAATATATTGATTGGGAAGCATGACCATATCAATTCCTGCATTAATCGCTATATTAACACTATTAGTATACGATGTCCCTACGTTATCGATACCACCGTAATCTGAACAAATCATTCCTTTGAACCCCAAATCATTTTTCAGAACATCCGTAAGCCAATATTTATTTCCATGCATCCTAACTCCATTGATACTGCTGAACGATACCATGATACTACCCACACCGGAGTCGATAGCAGATATATACCCCGGCAGATGGATTCTTCGTATTTCGGTTGTATCTAATTGTGTGTTGCCTTGATCTATACCGTTCGTCGTTCCGCCGTCTCCAAGATAATGTTTTGCACACGCCAAAATACTTGCTTGACCCGATAATGAATCACCCTGGAGTCCGCGCACTTCCGATGACCCAAAGAGTTGCGCCAATTCCGGCGTTTCACCAAATCCTTCATACGTCCTGCCCCATCGTTCATCTCGTGGAACCGCAATACAAGGTCCAAATGTCCAATTGATACCTGTCGCTGCAACTTCTTCTGCTGTAATTCTCGCGGCTTCTTTTGCCAATTGCGGGTTTCGTGTACACCCTATTCCAATATTATGCGGGAATATGGTCGCGCCGTAAACATTGTTATGTCCATGGACAGCATCAACTCCGTAGATCATTGGAATTTTCAACCGAGTCTTCAAAGCATGCGTCTGCAGTGTATCATATGAATTTGCCCAAAATATTGCACTTTTACCTGCACTTGGACTCTCACCGCCTCCGCTGAAAACAGATCCGATATTATAGGTTGTGAGTATGGAGGGAGAAGAATTAAACACTGTGAGTTGAACTTGCATCATTTGTCCAATTTTTTCATCAAGCGTCATTCGACCTAATAAATCGGATACCCGTTGATCGATCGACAATGTGGGGTCTTGATAAGGAAATGGCTGAGCTCCGAGTGATGGAACTAGGATAAATATTAGGGACGCTAACAAGGCGAAGTTAATTTTTTTCATATACAAATTCCCCCGATGTGTGTTATAACTGGTCATTGAGACGACAATCGCAGCAACATATTAACGCATAATAAATTTGAATTGATAACTTCTCTCTCGAAGCTTTCAACAGTAAGATAATATAGTTATTCAGAAAAGGATGTGCGTTACACTTTTGTACCAATTATTTTCAATAATGTACCAAATGAGTAAATGGCATCCCATTTTCGAATCTTTATAAATTGTGATTGAAAATTATTATCGCTAATTTTGAATGGAACTATTTTGGACTTACAAAATATTTTACTTATGAATCTTCAATGAAATTATCGAGAGAATTGATTCTTTTTACCTTCATTAAATTGAATCTGATTATTTTGTTGCTCTCTTCTTCATATTCTCAACCTTCAAAGGTTGTAAAGTATTCAATCCAAATGGGATTGTCTTCAAGCAATCAACTAAAACAATGAGGCATTACAAGCTCTTTGATATTTTGAGCCATCAAACCGCTGATTTTTCGGTTAATTTATTGGTTGTGGATAGTAATTTCACATGGAAATGTCATTGGAGTAAAGGAATCTGGATTTTTGAAAAAACCAGCGGTACATGAAGATCTTAGACAAAAGAAAATCGCAAATATATAAATTTTGTTTTTAAAGATAGTAAGAACGGGATATGGTATAATCTTGAATCATACGGATTGATACGAATCGATGGACGAAACGAAGATCATTATCAGTTTGATGATTTCGACCGCAACAGCTTATCATGAAATTTACTATCTGCGCATTAAAATAGATAAACATGGTTTTATCTCTTTTCCATACTATATTTCAGCATATTGCTAAATATTTACCATCTTGCATCACATGCAATGAAAAATGAGCGCTATAAAAGTAGCCCGAATAGTATGTTAAAAATCAAAGATACATGTGTGTGGTCTCTCATACTGATCCTGATGATACAAGTTGGCAGTACATCACAGGTCTCCGCTCTTGATCGAAAGAAAACGATTAATCAATATGGGCATAACACATGGTTAAAGCAAAACGGATTACCAGCTCGTGCTATCAATGTTGTGCTTCAGTCTAAGAATGGATATCTCTGGCTCGGCACATCGGCAGGATTATTCCGTTTCGATGGAGTATATTTCACAGAGATAAATACAAATCCGAAGAACGATAAAACCCACGAATCGATTTCTGCATTGGTTGAATCAAGAGACAGTAGTCTCTGGATTGGCACGACCTACCATGGGCTTCGAAAATTTAAAAATGGGAAGATATTCTCTTATGGTATAGAACAAGGACCTTATGAAGGGCAAGTGCGGCAGTTATTTGAGAGCAGGACAGGTTGTCTTATTATAGGCACATCAATAGGTGTCTTTAAGTTTCAAGACGGAAAAGTCACACAAATTCTTCTTCAACCAAACTATATTACTGCTGTTGCAGGAGATTCGTTGGGGAGGATATGGGTCGGTACGCATGATGGCATACGTATCTTCGAAGAAGCTCATCCGGAAAAAATTATGAGCTTAACACTTAAAGACGGACTACCCAACCGTATAACGACATGTATCTATTTTGATCGTCAGGCGAATATCTGGGTCGGCACAGTTGGTGGATTGGTGTGCTGGAAAAAAGGCAAAATAAAAAAATATACGACCTCTAATGGACTGTTGCACGACAACATCAACACAATATTTCAAGATCGGGATGGAAACATCTGGGTCGGTACTCAGAAAGGATTAAACCGTTTGAGTGGAGGCAATTGGACATCATATACAAACTCAGAAGGATTGACCAATAACTATATCACGTCATTTGAGGAGGACTTTGAAGGCAGCCTCTGGGTGAGTACGTCAGATGGATTAAATCAATTTAAGGACGTCAACATCACTCCATATACAACTATAGAAGGTCTCGCTAATAATTATATCTCGAGC
This sequence comes from Ignavibacteriota bacterium, assembly GCA_963833465.1. Taxonomy (GTDB): domain Bacteria; phylum Bacteroidota; class Ignavibacteria; order UBA10030; family UBA10030; genus Fen-1298. Next base: position 548,226 of record CAWHXW010000004.1, read on the forward strand.
GTTCTTGAAGCTTCGGATGGAACCCTGTATTTTCTCAGCGACCAGGGATCAAGTATTACTCAGATAAAGGATGGAAAAAATACTCGATTTGATGCTCTTATCGGTCCTGCTCATGTTGCACGCGACGGGAGCATATGGATTGGCCAAAATGGCTTGTTGTCTCGCCTGAAGGATGGTCTTGTGGAACGCTACGATGCCAGAAACGGCCTTCCTGCAAAATGGATTTCTGCAATAACGGAAGACAATAAAAGCATCATCATCTATTCAGATCATAGTGGTTTATTTAGATTTATTCATGGTCGATTAAAACCATATACATTAAAAAATGGTCAACTCTATCCTGCTTCAGAATTTGTAGTTTGTTTTTATCCACAGAGCGACAACCTGATGTGGATCGGAACGACAGATTGCTTATCGAAAATTGAGGATGGAAAGCTCACGAGATATACTACGGCGGATGGATTGTGTGGTAATTGGGTCAGCTCGATCTTTGATGACCAACAGGGCGGTTTATGGATAAGTTCCCCGCAAGGCGGACTCACGCGTTATATGAACGGCAAGTTTACTTCCTACAATACAAAGATCGGATTATTCACTGATGAAATCTATTGTGTGCTGTGTGATAATCAGGGCGATCTCTGGTTAAGTAGTTCAATCGGTATTGGACATATTTCTCGTCAAGATATCGATACCTATAATGCAGGAAAAAGTAAAACCATACATACAGAGGTTTACGGTACTGACGACGGGATGAAAACAGATGAGTGTTTTGGCCAATGGCAACCTGCCGGATGGAAAACACATGATGGGCATCTTTGGTTTGCAACGAGGATGGGGGCTGTCATGATCGACCCAAAAGCTTTTTCAAAGAATATGTGTATTCCGCCTGTGTTCATCGAAAAGATCGTCATAGATCAACAAACGTCGCAGCCAAATCAATTTGATCATCTTTCTCCCGGTAAAGAAAGATTTGAATTTCATTACACAGCTTTAAGTTTTCTGGTACCTGAGAGAGTGTTATTTAAATTTAAACTCGAAGGATACGACCGTGATTGGGTAGACGCGGGAACGAGGCGAATAGCGTATTATACAAAACTTCAACCAGGAGAGTATACGTTTCGAGTCGTAGCTTCAAATAATGATGGAATCTGGAATAACGAAGGTTCTTCTCTTAGGATAATAGTTCTCCCCCCATTTTGGCGAACGAACTGGGCATATGGATGTTACTTATTATTTGCAGTTCTTCTTCTTTACCTTTTTAGAAGAATCATATTACACGAGGCTGAAATAAATCGGACAGTCGAGCTTGAAAAGCATGAAATACAAAAACTGGAAGAGATGGATGCTATAAAAATGCGTTTCTTTTCAAATATTTCTCACGAATTCCGTTCTCCTTTAACGCTTATTATAGGACCTATAGAAAAAATACTACGCACTACTAAAGATGAAGTACTGAAATTTCAGATCAACCTTATTTATAGAAATGCTAACCGTTTACTCAGATTGATCAACCAATTGATGGATTTCAGAAAACTAGAAGAAGATAAGCTAGAATTAAACCTTACAAAAAAAGATGTTGTTCGTTTCATAAAAGAGATAATCGATGTTTTCAAACAGGATGCAAAACAACGAGAAATTGACTTTACATATACCTATTCTCAATCATCATTTGAAATTTGGTTTGATACGGATAAGCTCGACAAAATAATTTACAACTTGCTTTCAAATGCATTTAAATACACTCCCGATCATGGCCACATCACGGTATCACTTGATTTTAATGAGGGTGATAGCATGACTTCCCGACAAAATCCAAAAATACATGCCACCATGAGAACATTCAAAATAGTGATAAAAGATTCAGGAATTGGAATTCCAAAAGATGTTCAGGCTAGAATATTCGACAGATTTTACCAGGTTAAAAATACATTAACCGCGCAGGGCACCGGAATAGGGTTATCACTGACTTATGAATTAGTGTCCCTGCACAAAGGCTATATAGGGGTTGAAAGTGAGCCTAACCAGGGGTCTGAATTTACGGTTGTTTTACCACTATGGACAGATGAAAACGAGTTACTAAATTTTTCAGTTAACCATGGGAAAAAGAAAGTTAATTATGAGAAAGATCGTATAGAGTCCTTCATTGAAGAAAATATAACGGTTACAACATTATCAGAAGATCAATCGAAAGTTTCATCGAAAATGCCACAAATTCTAGTAATTGAAGATAACGCCGACATGCGACTGTTTATTAAAAATGAGTTCAAAGAAAACTATAACGTAATCGAAGCCCATAATGGGGCTCTCGGTATTGATAAAGCTCTCGCCGCAATACCTGATGCAATTATTTGTGATGTTATGATGCCGGGACTGGATGGTCATGAAGTTTGTAGAACACTCGAACATGATGAAAGAACAAGTCATATTCCTATTGTCATGCTGACTGCTAGAAGTTCTGAACAGCACACAATTGAAGGTTTAGAAAGTGGCGCAGATGATTATATAGCAAAGCCTTTTAATTCAACTATTCTTGAGATCAAGATCAAAAACCTTATTGAATCCAGAATACTTTTAAGAAAGAAATTTGTAAAAGAACCTTTTGCACCAATAAAAGAAATTTCTCCATCAAAAATTGATGAAAAATTATTCAATAAAGCTTATGCAATTGTTGAGAAGAACCTGGATAATCCCAACTTTGATGTAAATAATTTCGCGCATGAAATTGGAATGAGCCGTACACAGCTTTACCGTAAAATAAATGCTATCTCAGGCCAATCTGTAAAAGAATTCATACGAATTAACCGCCTAAAGAAAGCTGCTGAATTGCTTCTTGCAAAAGATAAGAATATCACCGAAATAGCATATACTGTAGGTTTTAACTCTCTTCCCTATTTTACTACATCCTTCACTAAATATTTTGGTATGAATCCATCAAGGTATATTAAGAAACACGTTAAATAATCGATATTGGAATCACCGCTATCAAATACATGAATTGTATATGAAATTCTTCAACTCGAAATTCAGAACACTAAATTGAATTTACCCAAAGTTGATTGATATATCTATCCGATCACTTTATTGAACTACTACCGGTTTAATATCATTATTCCAGATAGAAGATCGCATTCATTGATTCCCTGTGATAATATCATTGAAAACCGCTGAAAGGAGCTTCAAATTCGCGCATGAGTTCGCAACAGTTCGCCCCCCGCTACTCGAGAGGTCGATTCCGAAAAAGATTCGACGTTTTTTGTTTTATCTATTACTTCTGTGTGATTAATCTTATCATCAATAAATCATGTGGCTGGATTTTCCCTTTAAATATTTTTCGGGTTGTCCCAAATTTTTCTTTTTCCACAAATCCTTGATGGTATAATTTGTTTGAACAGCATTTAATTCTTTCTTTGCAAAGTCATATTTTATAATTTTCTTTAACGAGTTAAATTCGATTTCTTGTGTTTTGAACGAGCTATTCAAGAACAAATTGCCAGTCTCCTTGTGCAAGTGGTTTAACCCATTCATGAGGTTTATAAAAGTTTTATCTCTAATGAATGCAGACCCGAACAGCACCGGGATAACCAGGCGCCACGCTCATCAATTCCATCGGGTTATCGCATTGCAACCTCCGTACTGCGCGGAATGTGACTCCAGCCGTACGGAGGCGCTCACCGAAAGGTTCGCGAAAATACTGGAAATCAATCTCGACATCACCCTTCTGCCGTAACAATGCCATCTGCTCATATGTCGTGCGCGTAGCTTCTATCTCCCATTGAAAATGAGCGACACCAACTAGAACTGCATTGACAAGAAGAATTGCAGTAAGCACATATGCAGTCCAGCGTGCTGCACGCCAACTGGAAATAAATCCTGCTGCAACAGCAACAATTGGCAGCCACCAGAGTTGCGGTCCATACCGTGCCCACCATGTATGGGTACTTATAAGCACCGATAAAACAATTGTACTAGTAAGTAGGATAATAATCTCATGCGGCAATCCTCTTCGGACAATCGTAAATCCGGACAGCAACAAACTGATGACCAGTGCACCGCTGAAGAGCGGACCAAAACCTGAGATGCGTACTTCGTGGAAATAGAATATATTAAAATCCTTCCATCCAACATCGAATGGCCACATAAGTTTGGCATCCTCTCCTTCGAAAAACGGTTGCGATCCGGGGCGACCAAAGATTGCATATGCAAACCTGATAAAACGATTTCGGCCAACCATATTGTGTGGTGTCTCATACATCTCGATTGGGTCTTGTCCTCTTTGGCTTAAACTAGGATAGGCTGCAGTACCAAGCATAGGATAGAATGGATGACCCCGATGAACAGTATTGGTTACATACGGATTAAAGCCAAAAACTTCTGTGCCAACCACGAGGAATGTAATCTGCATTGCTGTATATTTCCAGAACAGATCGCGTCGCCTCAAAAGAATATATAACCCTCCAGCGGCAATGAAGAAACAAATATAAACCAGGCCTGTAAGCTTTGTGTTGATGCATAGAATCGAGGAACTCATTGCACATATGAGAGCCATCAAGCTCGGCTGCCGAAACCAACGAATCATCGAGGCAATAAAGCAAGCCAGGAATGAGATCAGAAGACCGTCCACAAGATATGATGCCAATTGGCACGTCACAACTGGGTTAAGAGAAACAAGTACAGCAATGACAATCGATTTGGCCTCGACTTATCCCGGAATCAATTGAGGCAGCAAGCACAGCAAAAAACGTTGCCACTATTGCTAACCACGGTGCAGCTTTTGCCATTTCAATATCGCGCGTCGTTTCAAACAGAGCTAATGCAATGTACCACGGTCCTTTGGCATAATAACGTAACCAGTCCTGGAGATGAGGTGCGAAACTATGCAATGGATCGGACAGCGGATTCCATCCGTGTGACATTTGATAGACAGCGGTTTGATGGTACCACAATCCGTCCCATGACATATCGAAAAAAGATTTCGCCAGGAATAAAGCTATGGCTGCAACGACAACCATTGTAACGGACGATATAATCCGTGCCAGACCACATAAGCCTTCACGTCGAGCACACCAGTCACCGATAATCAATGATAGAAACAGCGCAACAGGTGCTACGATGGGAAGTACACTTTTACCAATACTAAAACAACAAATAACGAAGAGATATGTTAGAGAGAAAAACAACAGAATAATCGTTGTAACAGACCAGCAGAATATTGATAAATGACTATCAGGATTTGGGGTGTCAATGTTACTATTCATAAATATTTTTATGTCGACGAACTCACTTACTTCTATTTACATCATAGTGATTGTATGATTATCTCATTCAGAGTGATTTCTATTGATATCTATACAGTGAAATTTTTTGAATGCTGATATGCGTGCTTGGCAGTTTCACGCCAGTTCCTGACGACGTGCTCGCATGCGTTTCATCGCCATTCAACCTTCTTTCAGAAACCCATTTTCCGCTTTGAAATATTCCTTCATCCACTGCATCCACTGCCGCACGCATTGATCCATCTTTCGGAATAAAGAATACATCAAGTGCTTTGCCAACAACAATATACTCCTGCGGACCGACATTGATAATAAGACCTCCAGCAATCTCGGTATTTTCTCTTCCTGCAAGTTTGGCTTCGATCTTATAATCTCCTAATTCAAATTGCTGTGCAGGCGACGCTGTATCGACAACAATTCCTCTCATCGTTCCCATGCCCTGCTGTTCAAGAATAAGAGAAGACATATTTTGCAGTACGGCATAAGCCTTATCTAACGGATCGTCTTCCATATTGCGGGAATCATCGATGCCGAACGGCGAAAAACATCCTGCGTTGAACTCTCCCATTGTATAGAATACTCTTGCAGCGCCGTAATTTCCACCTCGTGTTTCAGGAATGAATAATGGATTACCGCTTCTCGTATATTCCTGGCATACCCAGTTGAAATCATCCAAATAAATATCGGGAGCCAGGAAATCAATTGAAGGAGCCGCGGCTCGCCAAACATCCAATACCTGCGGCAAAGGCCCGCCTGAAGGATACCGCCCAGGCCAGTAGCTAAATGGCTGCTTGAGCCACGCATTCACATACATAGGAATCGGATATTCTCTTTTTCCGGCTGTGGCAACTTTTTCAGCATACCCGGCATAATTCCATGCCGAAAATAGTTCTTCCGTGTAATAGGAATAAAATTTCCAATCTTTCATCTCACGCTTGAATTCACTCTTCCCGAAAACATCCTCCCACGATCCGCTTGTTTTGAACCCATGTGCTTTCCATACTTTATACAATTCAGGGTATACGTTTTCTTTATGCGCCACAAGGTAGTTCATTAACTCTTCAGGAACGAGGCCATTGTATGCGGCATTTGCCTGATCGCAGAAATCTCTCCTTGCATTGCCGGGATTTTCTGAAACCTCTTTGCCCCACGGCTCTCTGCCCAGATTATCAAGCACACCCATTTCATTTTCAACCTGTATCATAACGACTGTTTGTTGTTTCGCATCCACTTCTTTGATATGGTGCATCAAAGCGGCAAATGCTTTTGCATCTGCTTCACAGGATGCTTTTCCGAATGTCGATAATATTTCTAGCGGTTTTCCTTGTTCATCTCTCGCGCGTGGAAATTTTTGATAATCTTCCTTCACCCAGTAAGGGATATAAACAGAACTTGCGTTCTTCCAACTTCCGAACCAGATAAGAACCAATTTAAGATTTGCATCTCTCGCGCCGGCAATGAGGCTATCCACTAACGTAAAATCAAATTTCCCTTCTGCCGGCTCGACAAGTTCCCATGAAACTGTTGCAATAACAGAATTAAGATTTTTTTGCGCAAGCCGTTTCCATACCGGCCTCATATACTCGAATCCGCCGCAGGTCGAATTATGCAGTTCGCCTGATAAAAGAAGGATCGGCTTCCCTTGCACCACAAGTTGTGTTGCTGTTCCATGCTTTTCCAAATGGGGAATTGTACTAAGAGAAGATAGTAGTGCTTGATTTCCAGAGTGTTGTTTGGTTTGACTATAACAAGAGACTGTAAATAGAAATATCAAAGAAAAAGCGATTCGGCAAGATTTCATTGTATGCTCCTCCAAATAGTAATTTAAATTACCAATGAACTGAAAATATTGATCGACAGTACTCAATTTTATAAAACACTTTGAGATGCTCGTCCTATCTCTTTTTCTTGAATCTCAGAGATAGAGCGATTCCATGATGCTCATTCAATGCTCTTGTGATGGGGAAGTCTTTGTTGTATTCTTATCAGTCGGCGCTTCTTGCTTTCCTGTTTCCATTTTCTTTCCATAATCCAACCATTTATAGGTTGTCAGTTGAGGAAAACCCGGGATAAAAATAGGAAATGGAACATTGTTCTCAAGAACAAACACATCAATACTTGTTAATTTGATATTGTTAAACTCGTCTACATTGATTTCTGTACAATCACTATACTTTCGACGCAATGAATCTACGTATGGATCCAAATATTTTGTGATGATATCCATTTGTCCATTATCATTTACACCTATTGATTTTAAATAGGCATATCTTTGCCAGAGGCTGAGAATTGCATCTTGCCACATTTCTGTGTAATGCACTACTGTTGGATATCGATCAAAGCCGCGATTGTAAGCTTCCTGCGTCAGATATCTATCACGCACCATATCAACTATAGCCAGCATAAGCTGTTTGGCAATATTACTCTTGTGCAGATTTTTATTTCGGAAAATAAGAGGATGACGCTCTATTTCCTTAATAACATCATCCACTGTCCATATTTTCCCATCTATGGTGAGAAGAGGTGAATCATGGAGTGCTTTGAGATTACGCTCAATATCATTGGAATCTGGGTTTTCCTGATGATACATTTTAAATGTCTCGCTAAGCATTGTTTCTTCTTTTTCTTTTTTTGATACGAGATAATGAGGTGCAATGATGTCTACAAATTTCTTGAATGCGTTTGGTTCGAATTGCAGCGTTTTTCCTTGCATTAAACGCATAATAAAGTGATCATAATGATCATCGGCTTGTTCACGAGTCAATTCTTGATTGACATCATCCCAACGATTGGAAATTTGTTTTTCTGAGGCAGCCACATGGTCGGTCCATCCCTTCACACGTATAAAAAGATTGCTCTCGTCATTCACCTGCACTGGTCCTATAACTTGATTTACCGCGGGATGATTCTCAAACAAGGCTTTACAGACTTCCTTGTTTTCCTTTGACATCCAATTGATATCTCTCTGCGGAAGACTATCCCGCCCTGATACTGCACGGTATATATCGGTGAAAGATGCTGCTGAAGTATCAAGAATTTGTTTGACTACTGCTGCCGCAGAATCAATTGGAATCGTGAAGAATTCAATATGGTACGTCCTTCCTGCATTTTCGTACGCTCTTCTGAGCATTGTTGTATCTAACGTTACTTTTGCAGTTCCTTCGGCATAATACATTACATTACGCATAAGTTGTTCTTTTCGCCCCTGAAGCATTCTTTGAAAGGATTCATTTTCCATGAGTTCGTTATCTTTTTTTGCTTCGAGAACTAACATTTTTTCAGCAAGTAAAGAGTTCAATATAATTTTATTTTCCAAGCCGCCATTCCCTTTGCAATAATTTGGACGAATCGTATATTCGGCTCGGCGAATAAATTCGTCCACAAGAATTGTCTTACCGTCAACCCTTGCAAGCACTCTACTGATATCTGCCATGGGAAGATCAAGCAAGCTTACTTTATTGCTCTTCTTTACAATTGGTTTTCTGCCGGATGCCAGTTTCTTTTTATTTATTCCAATGCTATCGCGTTTTGCGTTTTGACAGAGACTAATTTGGTCTTGAAACCTCGACTGTGCAGAATGGAGCCCTCGAACATCTTGCGGCCTACTCTGAGTAGTCATCACAAGAAACAAGAGTATGATGAATATGTAAGAATCGCTTATCAATCTATTTGATAACATATACGTAAAAAGCTCCTGAAAAAAGAAATGCCTCCTTCGATAGAGAGTTCTATAGTATCACTCTCTATTCATACAGCATATACGCTCTCGTGGAATCAAGTTATAACATTGGAAAACGAATTGCATTTTTCCAATGCCACTTCAGAAAATAAATCCACGAAACGTGGCTACTGAACTTTCTCTGGTCACACAAGCTATAATGTCAATAGCCACTTTCATTTCCTATTTTTTGAAGACAAAAAATTGTTAGTTCTTATATCTCAGTATATTTTTTTCAACCAAATGATTAATATAGCAAACTTATACCGACAGCTTGAACACCGCCAAGGATTCCTATGCTTCTGTAGGCATATTCCACTTTTATGCTTTTATTGGACATCATATTTACCAGTATTCCCATTCCGTATGACGCACCGTACTGCGAGTCTTCCATAAAGAGGGCTTTGTACCCCCCCCGCAGAAATATTTTCCCGAAACTTGGAAAGTTCAACGAGTATTGTGCTCCAACGTTGACGGATTCACTATTGTCGTTTGGGTGCAGCGCATCCACAGACAGAATGATTTCATGAACATCGGTCAGGAGAGGTGTTACAGAGACTCCGACTCGGAAAATTAATGGCAATTCCCACTCTTGGGTTGCAAGTCTTCCGGGTGCGCTTTGATAATTCCCTGCAGAATTGGGATCTACATCAATCGGAGTTAAGAGGTCGAGACCATCATATTTGAGTGTCGTGCCATAATTGGAAATACTCATTCCTATATTGAGTCCGTGCTCGTTTCCGCCTGTGGGAGAAAAGAAATCCGTTTTAATAAGGACACCTAAGTCAAAGGCAAGTGCCGAAGCACTTTCATGCCATATAGAACTTGTGATAATTTTTCCAGTTGCTCCAACAGAAAACCATTCGGTAATATTTCTTGCAAATGAAAGGCTAAAAGCCATGTCTTCGGACGTAAACTTTTCTCCTGTTCCTTCTTGCATACTCATCGTAGTGACGTCCATATCTCCGTAGTCCATTATAATAAAGTTTGCACCGATAGTTCCAAAACTCGGCACTACGATACCGACAGCACCGAAGGTTGTGTTTATTCCTACCAGCCAAGGTTGGGTGACAAACATAACCTCGCTTCTGCTCATCTGAGCAAGTCCTGCGGGATTCCAATAGCTTGAAGATGCATCATTCGCTAAGCTTACATATGCATCACCCAAAGCGCTTCCTGCTGCTCCATAACCTATTTCCAGAAAATTGGCCGATGTTGTACCTGCTCGCATCGGCTTCTGTGCGAATGAAGAGATCGACATGATCATCATTACCGCGATGAGCGCGATCGATCTGTTGAATGAATGTTGTCTCATAGGATTATCTCTCTTTATTTGCTCAATTATTATTTATTTGATTACTGCAAACTTACCGAGTTTTTCCTTTCCGGTGACGTTTGACTTTATATAGTATATGTAAATCCCTGCAGCAATGTCCAATCCTTCTTTGGTCAGCATATTCCATTTATACGTGCCATTATCTGGAGCGTTATCGATATCAATCTGCCGTATAAATACTCCGCTCGATGTAAATATTTTTAAGGTACTTTGCGCGGGGATGTGTGTAAAGAGCAGCACTCGTTGCTGATTAAACCCTTGATTTGCTATGTAGGGTTCCATTGTGTTAGTTACAAGATACGGATTAGGCACTACTTTAATTTGCGACATATCATCATCTATCTTTGATACATTTGTAATATTCGCAAGGTTTACTGTAAACATAATAGAATCTTTCAGCGCGTTTATGAATTTCATATGATAGACATCGCCTGGATGGGGCATCCCATTGGGAAAGCGAAAGCCAAATATTGTCCCGGCTGTTGCAATTTGACCAGGATTGGGAGTAATAGTATATGATACAAGCACATAATCAGAATCCGGATCGTACCTCCCATTGCCATTCACATCTTGCACCACCATATCAAGCTGTTCATAGCCTTTATACCCTGCAGCCGTTGAATCTCGAAAAGACTTGTTAATTATGTGGAATGGAAATGATAGACCTAACAATGCTTTCGCTGGCATAACTATTTTATTGGTGACATCATAAATACTGTTCGGGTTCGTTTTCCGGTTGATAATCGATTTGTACGATGGTTCCAGAGTCGTATCAATAAATATAATATCGTAGTCATAAGCAAAATAGAGTGAGCGTACGATGTTGCGCCTTATGTCAATCGGTATGGATCCCGTCTGCCAGCCGCTGCCCAAACTGTCAAACGCAGGAATATCTGAGAATGGATTTATCAAGAACTGCATGCCATCAGTCACGTTCGTTGTTATACCGTTGCTACTGGGCCGTAAGAATGTTAAAGGAGCGGTGCCAATGGTGTCTGTTTCTTTTACCCAGTTGCTCGGGATGTTATCGGTTGGAGTTTCCTTGGAAAGGACTGTATCATTCAACGTAGCATCTGAGATAGAATAACCTGTTGTGGAAAGGAATGCATCTCGTTTACTTCGGCTAGATCCACCTGCATAAGAAGCAATGGTATCAGCATGGAACTTGATTTTATACAAGTGATTGGCTTTAATGAGATCCGAATTGAAAATTGTTGACTGAATCGTACAGCTTCCTAATACATTTGCATAGTCGATGAAATTTATTTTCGGATCACTATACCCTGCTGCTCGTTGATGTGGCGTAACCACTTGAACATTAGATCCCATCGACAGGATATTTCCAGATTCGTCAATATCAATTGTTATATTGTTTTCTGTTGGAGGGATGTTTACTGCAAGATTTCCTACTCCTTTCAAACCATAATTATATGCGCATAATGCATAGTAATATGTTCGTCCGTTTTGGACATCATTATCAATATAGGAATGTGTAATGCCAGAGTTGTTTCCCAGATAATACGAGAGGCCGTTGTTTTGTGCATAATCGGCAAAACCAGAATAAGAATCTATAAGATCGCACTGGAATATCGGTAACTTACCTGCTGCGTTGCCGTACCCATCGCGGAGAACTTCTGCATCCTGAAAATATTTATCAGTGGCTTTGTATAACTTGTACCCTTCAAAGTCATTTATACCGCCTAAAAACGGCTGACGCGTGAGCTTGTCAGCTCTATTGTCCCAGTACAGATAGACTTTACCATCAGCAGCTTTGGCAGTAAGCGTTGGAGTAAGCGGTGGTTGTGCAAATCGATAACTGTTTCTATAAATGGATTGAACGATTTTTAACTTCGAATAGAGAGAAGGTGCCGGGTGATTGTTCGCGGCATTATTCAAACCAGTGAGATCATCGTACGAATTCACATTTGCCATCGAAAGACGTTCAGTCCTTCCCTGGGCAAGACGAAACGTACCCGACCCAAAGGCAGCATAGAGGTTCGCTGGCTTTCCGGGATATGGCGCAAGCCGGTGAGCAGCAAGCGTATCATAAACTACCGGAGCATCCCAAAGTTGAAGAGCGCCATCCTTTTGCGGATGCGGAAACATGACAAACGAAGTAAGACCGATCATGTCCGATTCGCCTACATCTGTACTCGCAAAATTCGGCTCTGCACCAACACCATCCTTAAAATCGGGTTTGTGATTACACTCCGTGCCATCGGCATCTGGTCCTGTATAGTTAAGGTCGCCAGGGCCGACACCATCAAGCCCGATATCATCGCCTGCGTCTTCACCATTATCATATACTCCATTTCCATTTTTATCGTTGCCATCCACCCAGTCGCCATTTTCATCAGCAGGCCACCAGACTCCATTCTGTATTGCGGGCACTTGATCCAAGTATGCATAACCGAAGTAAGCACAAAATTTGGCTGTGTCATGTGTTGCAATAAATGCCGCACGAACCGCATCCTTTCCTACAATTTTAGGAGGCAAGCCATGCCATGAATCTTCTGCGGTGTTGTCGCGCCGCTCATCAACCATACCATTATTATTATTATCAATCCCATCTGTATAGTTACCGGGGCTTTCGAGAAACGCCCATCCACTTACACAGGGTTTCCCACCTCCAAAACCAGTTCCACTCAGCGACCATGTGTACATAAAACTTTGAGGAACATCATAGTACCCGACTTGATCCTCTGCTGCAGATGTGGGTGATTTGTTGCCATTGGCTGCATCAAGATAAAATCCAAACACTGCTCGCGTTAAGTCGTAATCAGAAATATTTGAAATGTTATATTCGAAGAAAACAGCATCTCTCGCCTCTTGATTATTCCATTGATATGCCCGAACTTCAGTACGTATTCCTAACCCACCCCAAGGATCTCCCTTTTGAATAGAGATATCACCCGGATGTAGATCACCTATTTTTATTCCATTGCGTGGATAAAATTTTACGGGTAGGTTTGGCTGTAGATTTTCCTGATCCTGTGCATCGTTACAAACCCAATAAGCTTCAAGATCGGCATACTTCACTCCTCTACCAAATCTACCATTCCACTCTCCAGGCCACTTCGTTTCCATTCCACGGGAGGGCCATCCAGCTGTCGGCCATGATCCAGAATTATTGCTCATAGCTGGAGTTTCACCTGCTGGATTGAAATAGCCAAACACAGGGTAGAATCCCCATTCGTATGGTTCGACTCCGCTTCCTATCGGATGCGGCACCGGGCCAGCCATGAAGCCGGGTTGAATCGAGGAACTCTGTATTTTTTTTATTGTATCCAAGAGTCCCTGGCTTAAAAGACTCTGGATTTCCGCTTCATTAGTAACGGGAACGGAATCAAATGGGCAAGTAGGGCATTTTTTAATAAACACCATATTGCCGACAACGAGATTAAAGCTGTCGAATACGTTCAGTCCCGATGCATCATTTGGCCAAAGAGAAACAAGCGGACTTGGCCACCCTCCGAAAGAAACTTTGTTGATTATCTGCAGAGAAACCCTGTTGCCGTTCATCAAACCTAATCGGCTCGCACTGGGATCACCCGCTTCATCTGTTGGCCCTTGGTACGGAATACTTTGTGCTTTTAGTTCTGTCCCTAACAATACCATGCTCACAGCAAATAAAAGCAGTGTGACATAACGATGAAAATTCATAACTCTCTCCTTATAGAATATAGTTCTTATCTTGCTTCCTCAATAACTTACTTAAAACATAAATTCAAGTCCCAATTTTATAAACCTGGGATTCGTGAAGTTAGACGGATCGTCATCCCTATCGTAAATCGTACTGAAGTTGCTCCGATAGCCAGCAAAATCAGTTGGTAGATAAATCACGTCATTTGCTCGCCCTGTTGTAGCGTTTACATTTTGTTCATTGAGCCTGTCGAAGAGATTGTAGACAAGCAGCGTTAGTCTTGCACGAGTCTTTCCTGCTGTCCATAAGTTGACAAAGGCATTGAGATCGAACGAGACTTGAACTGGCTTTGTAGAATTATTGAGCTGAAGGTTAACATTTGCTTGTGGACTTGACGATAGAGGCGCCCATGTGTACGGTTCACCGGAATCAAAACGTCCGACGATTGAACAACCATAACTTTCTGTAATATATGCAAGCGACGCATTGAGTGTGTGCCGTTGATCAAAGTCCATAGGAATGAGAACAATCACTGAATCTAGCCTTTGACCGGCGCGTGTAAAGTTTTGCGTTGGGTTATTAGAATTACCACGCGTATACTGAAGTGTATAATTTATTCCGGCTGACCAATTGCCTAAGGAATAATCATATTTAAGTTCCAGTCCGCGTGCATTTCCATAGTCTTTGTTGCTGTATAATCCATAATGAATTGCATTATACGTCATGATGGTTTGTGTGCCTAACAGATCGTATATATCGCGATAATAGACTGCAACTTCTAAACTCATAGTTGAACTTAATTCTTGCCACAAGCCAGTTTCATATTGAATGGTTTTTTGGGGCTTCACAAGCGGATTACCCATGAGGACTGAATAATCGCCTCCGACAACATGATAATGGTCTGTGTACAATGCATACAGTGGTGGCATCTGGAAAAAATGTCCATAAGAGAATCGAAGAAGCGCTGTTTCACCTAGCTTATATGAAAGACCTAAACGTGGGCTGAGTTGGCTATTGGCTGGAGCTAATGGGTATAAGCTTTGAGGACTATTAATTATGGAATTGTCTGGATTTCGAGGATCAGATGGATAAGTGATGTTCGGTTCGAAGTAATCATACCGTAGACCGAAGTTGATAACCATGAGATCAAACTCCATTTTATCCTGCAAATACAACGCACATTCCCACGGTTGTACTGAATAGATATCTGTTGATGGTGATTTCGGATCAGTAACGAGTAATGGTTTATAATTAAGATATATTCTATTTCCATCAATTGTAGTATCTATATTTCCACCTTGGTTCACAATCACAGAGTTGAAACGATTAATATTATGCCGAGTAAAATCGAACCCAGATTTCAACGTATGATGTTTGTTCAACTGCCATGTAGCATCAAATTTAACTTTGTAATCTTCAATCCAGTTGTTATCCCAAGTTTTATCCTGGCCTCCTGTAGAAAATCCTGGACCCGTTTCACTTGAATAATTATCACTCACATAGCTATAAACAGGCAGCCCAATCGCATTCAAGCTATCTCCGCCAGCAGAATTTTTTACGATTTCCATCGGGTTTTTAAAGCAATAGATGGCATTCCAGTCTTTAAAATAGCTCGCTTTCAATTCATAGAAAAATGAAGACGAGAGTGCATGAGTTCAGCGTTGCTGTAAGTAGTTGTGATGTTTCATAATTGGTTGCCATTCCTTCCGGATTGTATTTGTAAAAGTGATTATAGGTTCCGCGCCCACTGCTTCCATTATCACCTTTGGCATCATTATAAGAATACTCGAGCGAAGACCTTATATTCTGCCATGGTTTAAAGGAAAGTTTTCCGTAAAAGGTTATATTCGTACTCATTTCTATTGGCACAGCAGCATTGTCTCCTGTATGAGCTGATTGCCATTGCGTCGAGTCTTGTGCTTCCCAATTACTATAATTATCCGGTTTAAAGCGGCGTATACCGTTACGCGGACCGACATTATTTTGGTACCTGCCGTTGACAAAAAAGGTAAGTGCATTTCCAATAACGGGACCTTCGAGATATAATTTATAGTCTTCGTTTCCGTTTCTGGAAAAATCAGATAATCGCGACATACCAATATTGTTAAAAACATCTGTGTTCGATGTAAAATAATCACCCGCAGAAGCTGAGGCAGAACCTTTGAACGTGCTGCCTCCATCCTTTGTAATTGCGTTAACCACTCCGCTCATCGCATTGCCATATTCAGCATTAAATGTTCCTGTGATGACTTCAACTTCCTCAATGGCTTCGTTCTCCACCGTTACTGATCTCCCAAGATTATACGCCTCCTGTACTTTGACGCCATTGACAAGATACGCTACCTCGTTGTCTCGTCCGCCTCGAAAATGCCCGCGCACAACACCTGCTTGCAACCCTACGACTTGGTCAAGGTTTTCAACCGGAAGCGCATTCATTTGCTCAGAAGTTATGTTACTTACTGAACTTGTTTGATCCTTCTTCTGTTGAATACGCTCAACAGTAACAACTACTTCCTTTTGTTCAATCATTCCTTCTTTAATTTTGAAATCTGCCGAAGTTGTTCTGTTGACCGATACTACAAGATCTTGTATTACCATCGGTTCATAACCAACCATGCTCGCACGTAATCTATATGTTCCTGGAGGAACGTTTATAATGTAATATTCACCATCAACATCTGTTACTGCCCCCATACTTGTCTTTTCAATTGTGATATTTACTCCTATCAAAGGCTCACCTGCAGCATCGGTCACCTTACCTGAAATCTTTCCAGTGGTCTGAGCAAGACCTATAGCTGTCAGTGTGGATAGAAGCATTATCATAATGCACACTATCTGGATCTGCCATTTTACTGTGAATTGAATATTTGCCATATTAGAAATCCTCCAATATTTCCTTCTCAGAATCTTCCGAGCAAAAAGCTTCTGCTTTCGCCAGAAATGAATCTAGAGGTAATCGTGAATTTATCTTGTTATTTGAGAACTCGGTAAATACTATAAATTATTCTTTTCCATTAACCGGGATTTAAATTCGTCAAAATTATTGCGCCAATGAATCACTTTTATTTCTCATGTAAATTAAACTCCGGCTCTCAAAACCTTTGAACTTTTCAATTATTCCAAACTAGTTGTTTTATTTAAGCAATAATAATTTCTTTACATCTGTGAAATTCTCTGTCTGTAAATCATAGAAATACACACTGCTAGATAAGTTCGATGCATTGTAAGAAATTTCAAAATTTCCTGCAGTCTGCTTTTCATTATTAACGAGTGTTGCTACATCGCGCCCCAGAATATCATACACTTTTAACGAGACAGTGCTCTCTTGCGGCAAAGAATAATTGATCATCGTTTGCGAATTAAATGGGTTAGGGTAGTTTTGACATAATCTAAATTCTTTTGGTATCGCTTCATTATGTTCGGCTACATTTGTC
The DNA here is from genome assembly GCA_963833465.1 of Ignavibacteriota bacterium. Lineage (GTDB taxonomy): Bacteria > Bacteroidota > Ignavibacteria > UBA10030 > UBA10030 > Fen-1298. The sequence goes on from CAWHXW010000004.1 coordinate 565,630, forward strand.
GGCGATTTAAAAACTTTAAATTCCCAAAAACTTGCCCAACACCCTGAAGACAGACTCGTAATAGTGATCCGAATATACCGAGCCTGCGCAGAAAAAACATCTTGCTGTGTTTGCGATGTATTAGTATTGTTATTTTTAATTACAACCGTATTCCAATAGAGATTATTTGAAGACGTCTCTATCTTATATCCATACGACTTACCGTCAAATTCCCACATCACCTCTGAACCAGAAATATTATAAATTGAATCCAGATCGACTTTCCACCAGTGGTTAAGACCACTATCATTTGCACACCATCGTGTTGAAGAATCACCGTCATTTCCTTTATCTGCCTTGTTTCCTTTCGAGCCTTCTTCACTATCCGAGCTAGACGGCTTATTCAATGCAATATTACCGTCAGAACCAGTAGATATGACAAGATTAACTGCTGTTCCTTTAATAACTTGCTCCCCAGCTTCCGGCATCTGACTTATGACATCATCTATCGGAATTGTTGCACTCGATGATTTTGTTTTATTCCCAATAGAAAACCCATTCGCAATAATGATGGAATCTGTAACTGATTGATTCGCACCAATCAAATTCGGAACGGTCACAGTTGAGAGCTCAGAAAACGATACTCTGCTTGCATCCATTACTTGTTGCAAGCTGGTGACAGGCACTATTCTAAATTGATATGTATATGTATTGTTTGAATATAGTGTGAATTCAGGATGAGGGCGCGCTCCCCAGCTGTTGTCGCCTCCTACACCCATTTGATGGTAATTCAACCGCAGCACGATAGAATTATTCTTAACAAGATTGAAAGGATGTTGCAAACCTTTACTATCCAATTCCCATGGAGTATATTGAAGTGCATTGAATTCTATAACAGGCATTCCCACTGCCATTAGACCTTTGCCGGAACTGTTAGTCAAACATACCCAATGAACATCTGTGCGATTTCCGGTTTCCTGCGGCCTTATATAGGCAACAAACATGCTGTCAATAGAAGTTCTATACACACCGACATTGGAACCTGTTTTCCTATCCCAATAATTTTCAAATGGGCCTCTTCCATACCAGCTTACAGTACTAAAATCAGCAGGGACAGTACAGAGCATTCCTACTTCCGGAATTTCGGGGAGATGCGCACTGCCTGGGACGAGCGTTGATGAGATAACAACGTTGCCATCACCATAAATATCATAGATAACTGTCCCGTATGACTTTGTAGAAGTCGGGTAACTAAAATTGACGGCAATTTGAACTTGCCTAGTTGAAATATTCTTTACTGTCACCGCTGTAGCGGTTCTGCTTTGGCTCGCAGTCTTCCATGTTGCACAACGACTTGGCATGCTATTGCCTCTATCGTTGCTGTTGGGCGCTCTCCAAAAATTTGGAACAGGCCCGGTCTGTAATAACTTAGTACCTTGATATGTAAATGAAGAAATTGTTCCTGCGTTTTTATCGAATACCAATTGGAGATTTGTATTGTTTACAACAACACTATCCTTTGAATCACTAATTGAAAAAGTCGGAATTGTTAAAGGATCAATCATAGGGGCTTTAGGCACTAAGAAAGGAATTTCAATTTGTGCGGAAGCTATCTCATGCCCCGCATCAGCCCACAGTTCATTCTTTGCTAACGTAAAACTAAAATTCAGCCAATACTTTGAACCGGCTTTCACATTTGGCGTTCCAAAACCAACAGTAACCACTTTGCTGGTAAGAGGTGGAATGTCAAGATCCGAAGCAGTGAAAGTACCACTATTAATTTGTTGATTATCTTGCATAAGCTGCCAGGTTCCCTTAAACAAATTCAAATTAGTGAACCGAAAATAATTTTTAATTTCTATCTGGCCCTTTAATGAATCGATAGCTTTTATTTTAATATTTTGGTAATTCTTTTTTACTTCATAGATTTCCGGTTGCAGAGTTCTATCGGCACTTACGAGCCCGTTGGCACAAAAATCAGCATCATTGGGATTGTCACCCCAATCGCCGCCATACAAAAATCCCGTGTGCGAAGCATTCCATAATCCCTGATCAACAAAATCCCAGATGAATGCGCCCTGCAGGTTTGGATATTTTTCAATCGCATCCCAGTACTGATAAAGATCTCCTTCGCTGTTTCCCATAGCATGTGCATACTCGCAAAGGATGAGCGGCTTTGTGTTTCCAGATGCGCCATACTGCTCAACACTCTCAACCGAAGGATACATCCAACTGGTAATGTCAGCGACAGCGTTATCACCTTCATAATGGACTAATCGAGTTGGCTCATTCTGATGCACCCAATCTGCCATTGATTGAAAATTACTTCCACTACCAGCTTCATTACCCAAAGACCATATCAGCACACACGGATGGTTCTTGTCTCTTTCAACCATACTTTTAACTCTATCAATACAATTTTGAGTCCAGTTCGGATCACTTGCAGGGACAACCTCTCGGACGCCATGAGTCTCAAGGTCGGTCTCATCGATGATATATATTCCATACTTGTCGCATAGTTCATACCATTGCGGGTAATTGGGATAATGACTTGTACGAACAGCATTGATATTGAATTTCTTCATGATGATTATATCTTGAAGCATTCGATCGTAAGTGAGTGTCTTGCCCGTTTGCGGATCAATTTCATGACGATCAACGCCTTTGAATAAGATTGGCTTGCCGTTGATTTTCATCTGTCCGCCGGTTAATTCAAACTTTCGAAATCCTAAGTTACAACTCTCTGTTTCGATTATGTTTCCACTCTGATCTTTAAGCAATATGACAAGTGTGTAAAGATTTGGAAATTCGGCCGACCACTTTTGCGGATTTGATACAGAAGTGTTTGCAGATAATTGTGTCTCGTTGCCAGTACTAAATATTGTTGTTCCTAATTGCACTGATGCTACCTGACCGCCGGCGGCACTGTACAATGCTGCTTCAACAGTATACCCAACCGGAGCTATTTGAGAATAATATTTGACGTCAGCGTTCACAGTCAGAGTGGCATTCGTATAGCTTCCGTCAAGGTCGGTGATATAATGGAAATCATAAATATGAACAGGAGGAGTCGAAAATAAATATACATCTCTGAAAATCCCGCTTAAACGTATCATGTCCTGGTCTTCAAGCCAGCTACCGTCCGACCAACGATACACTTGGACGGAGATGTTGTTCGTACCGGTTCGAAGATATTTCGTAATATCATATTCTTTCGGTGTGAAGCTGTCCTCACCGTATCCAATATAATTTCCGTTGATCCAAACATAGAAAGCAGACCCGATACCCTGGAATGACAGAAAGACCTGTCTGCCATTCCACGATTCCGGAACTCTAAACTCCCTGCGGTACGAGCCGACAGGATTATAAACAGTCGGCACTTGCGGAGGTGTTGGATTTCCGTTTCCATAGCCGGTCCATGGGTATTGGTAATTTGTATACATCGGAAAATCGAATCCCTGTGTTTGCCAATTACCAGGGACGTTGATGTCTTTCCAATCGTTAACATTAGCGATGTCTTTATAAAAATTAGTATCCCTTCTAGCAGGATTTGTAGACCAACTAAATTTCCAAGTACCGTTAAGCGAGAAATAATAAGGCGACACCGTTCTGACGCCATTCAATGCCGCCGCAACATTATCATATGGTATCAAAGTCGCATGTGCAGGCAGACGATTTACTTGAAACACATCCGGTTTATTATTCCACTCGTTATTCGGTTGAGCTACGACAATGATATCGTTGATTAAAATGATGCATATGGTAAAAAACAGAAGTAAAGTTTTTTTCACGTTGGAATTCATAGTATTTCTTCTTTCAAAAAAAGTAAGTTTTATACAGATGTCATATAAAACGGACAAGCAATTGGAAACTTACCGCTCGCTTATTCCATTCCTCTTTTTCATTTCTTTCTCAAATGCTGCTTTCAAATGCAGCACTTGCGGATCGTTTTCTCCTTGCAGCCTGGTATAATCACGCAATGCTGCTCTTGCTTTATTTGTGTCTCCTTTAATTAAATAAAGAGTACATAAACTGTAAGAGAGTGAAGCATCTTCCTTAATTTCCTTCCGTGCTTTTTCCAAATATATAAGAGCGCGAAGATTCTTTTGCATGAAAAGAATTTTCCCTATAAGCAGATCTGTATATGCTATTTCTTGAATTGTGTTTGCTTCCATCAGCACTGCCAAAGCTTGAGAAAACTGGCCATTTTTCCTTAATGCTTCAGATTTGTCTATATATGGCTTTATTTTATTGGGGACAAAAATAGAAACCACACCTGCAGTGCCAGATCCCTGGAATGAAGGATTCATTTTTCTAAGCAGAGCCAGTGTTTTTGCCGCTTCGTCTGCTAAGCCTGAATCTTTTAATATCCGGTATTTGAGTTTCTGAACCTGAAAAGAATTATTTTGACTCGTCGGAAGCTGCTGCAATTTATCTATGCATTGCAGTGCATCACGAAAATTTCTTTTAGTTAAATATAGAGAAGCAAGAATAAATTGTGTGTGCGAACTTGTATCAGGATTGGGTGATTCTTTTAAGCAACGAATTGCGTCAGTGTAATCGTTTGCTTTACTGGCAAGGTCTGCTGCATAGTAAAATGCCAATGCATTTGACGGTGTGGTATACGCAATAGATAGGTACTCTTTAGATGCGCGTTTTAAATCACCAAACGATTCATAATATTCGGCAAGCTGCTTATGAGCCATCTCAGAACTGAAATTATCATACTTAACACTCATAAATGCTAAAGAATCGACAATTCCGTTTGGAGTATATGTAAAGAAAAAATTATTTACCAATTGCTCCGGTTGGAATGGCCAGCCTGCTTTCAAGCGCTTTATCCGAATGACAGCAATCATGCTGTCAAGCTCAGTAAAACCCCAATGTTGTCTGTAATATATCCACGGCAGAATTCTAGTTGAATCCCAGTGCGTTTCAATAAATCCATTTTCTTTCATAACTTGAAGAAATCCATCGGCCATGAGGAAATATCCATCAACATTCGGATGCAGATGTTCCGTCATAAGATTGTTTCCGACAATTTTATGCGGTGAGGTAAGTTCAAAAATAGATTTCATAGAAACGTGTGGAATAGCCAAAGAATCGGCAAGAACAACAATTTGCTTGTTGAGATCTTCCGATGCCCGAAATCGAATGAGATCTAAATCCTTCGCTCGCAGGTATTCTTGCCTTGCTTCGAGAAATTGTTGTTCAGCTTCAAGATGCTTTGCATTGATATAAACCGAATCTGCCGGAGGATATTCATTATAACGCATCGAACGGAATGGTGGCAAATCTTTTTCATTGCCCACAAGATCACTGATTATAATCGATACACCAGCGCGTTTCAATTTCACAAGCATTTGAGTCATATTGTCATTGAATTGTTCTAATCCTTCTTTATATATTTGCGAACCAAATGGAATAAGATTCTTTCCTGCCATTCTTTCCATCAAGGTGCCTTTTGTCTCTTCCTGAGTCATTGGGTGTATAATTTTATAAAAATAGCCAATGGTTTTTTGAAGCAATTGGTACGTCCGCAGATGAATAAGCTTCAAGTGAAGCTTCTTTAACCATATCGGAATCGATCCGTTGTCCATCGAGGCAACGCCAAGAGCACCATAGTATTCATTATGCCCCGCATATATAAGGACTGCATCCGGCTGTTGCTGCAACAGTTCATCCGTAAAATCAAGAAGCGTACAGCTGTTTACCGCAGTCAGACCAAGATTAACAACTTCAATAGTACGGCCGGGAAAAATATCTTGAAGCCACCGCTGCAAAATTCTTGTAAACGCAACATTTTCATCATACGGAAAACCTTGTACAGTAGATTCTCCCAGCACGAAAATTCTATATCCGTTGGGAGGTTTCTCTTTTAAAAAAGGGTCAAAAATTGGTATAGTATGCTCAAATTTACTAAAATATCTTTTCCCCACTAATTGATTGCAAACAAGATATTTTGAATCCTGACTTATAACAAAAAGTCTCAAATCATCACCAAAAGAAAATAATCTTAGCCCAAGCTCTAACAATAATAATAGTATGAATGGCAGCACCGTCGATATTGAGTAGAAGAGAATTTTCTTGCGATCACTCACCGTGGATATATTGCTTTTAGATAGACGGGAATTATTTTGCTGTCGTATACTCACAGATATTTTTCAAGCACCTAATCACTCTATGATAATTGAATGTAAAACTCTTTCGCTTATTTGATCAAGACCATTCTCTTTGAATCTACAAAACTCTTTGTCTGTATTCTATAGAAATATACGCCGCTTGGTAAAGCGCTCGCATCAAATTTGATTGAATAATTTCCAGCAGTTTTCACCTCATCCACAAGAGTTCGTATTTCCCTCCCAAGTTCATCATATATCTTCATCGTGACGTGACTGTTGAGAGGTATATGGTAATTGATTACTGTAGATGGGTTGAATGGGTTAGGATAATTTTGATCCAGAGAAAAATTAACTGGAATTGGAAAAACTTCCCTGACGGATGATGTATTGGATTCCAGAATATCTACCCGATCCGGCACGACCCATTTGTCCGTGCTGCTTGTGTTTTTGCTGCCGGTGACGCGAAGTTTAAAAACATGATCGCCTGCCGCAAGTACCGGACTCGTCCACATTAATTGATCGCCGGCACGAGTTGCCGAGTAAAAATCAATACTTGTTTCACTCCCTCCATCCACCGAGATTGCACCAATGCCATGCTTCGGATCTTTAACACCGTAAAACTTGATTCGGGTGCCGCTAAATTTGACTGTAACAGAATCGTTCGCTGTATTATCCCACGAGTTGCTACCTGCATAAAGATCTGCACCGCATCCGGTACAGTGCTGCCAACCTGTGCCGATAAAATTGAATTGTTCAGGATCACTCCCCTGCACGGCATCGTCGATTGATGTCCACCCATTATCACCGGTGCTGATAACTGAGAGATTATCGAATTCTGCATTCTGCCATTTACTGATCAGCAATCCCACTTGACCGGAATCATACGTGCCATCATTCACGGTTGTAATCAATGTCGAGTCGATTATCACTTGAATGGTGTCTGCCACGAACCTGAGTGAGAGATTGTGCCAACTATTCAGGCCGATCGATGTTGTTCCAGATCCCAGTTGTGTATCGTTTCCGCTGATGTCTTCCCTGAAGATGCTCCAATTTCCATCACCCGATCCGCGCAAATGATAGCCTTGAGCAGCTCCTGGTGAGGATTGCGATTGCGCTCCCAAACGCCCTATAAGTTCAACATATCCTGTTTGCTCCATCAACACGTCCACCATAACCTTATAATCTGACCAACTCGGATCGCCGACAACGGCGAGGGGAGGAGTTGGAGAACCTCCTCCCCATTCAATTGGAGATAGGTTGATCTCCTGCCGTAAACAATTTCCAACACGTCCTCCTCGACAACTATCTACTTCAAATGCCCCTTGGATCGAATCAAAATATTTTGGTATTACTCCCAATGAGTCTTCTTCGAAATTCTCTGTATACGGCAGCCCCAATGTTGCCGGAGGAGGAGGTGTCGCCATCCCTTTGACTTGACCTGTGGTAGTACTAATTGTGTAGACATACCCCGGTTGAAATGTGATGCTATAAGTTCCGCCGTCTGGTATTATGTCGCTTTCCTTTACAAAGTAATCTGATGAATTTGATGAATTAAGGTTTGTAGCCCACACATGTACTGTATCCGTCGATATACCTCCGGTGATATTGATCGTCGCCGATTGAGGTGTGGTTGCATCCACCATCTCGACAATAACACTATAATCCTTATTGTTTTGTGACTTAAGTGTTACATAGCTGCCGTTGTAGCGATTTCCTCCAAAATATCCGCATGCCATATCTACATATTGCCAGCCAATCTGTACAAATTGAGCTGTCTGTGCCATGACCCAGATGCTCTTGCCTACGTGATAGTACCCTGACCATGGTTGATCCGCAAGCATCAGTCCGTCCCCATAATAGGGCAACGTACGATACCACGCGGCAATCAAGCTCCAGTTGATATATGCGGTCATTTTGCTGTCGATGTAATCACGATTGAGGGCACGCGCAAGTGGTATTGCTCCTAAATCGTAGCCCTGAGTTCCGCTCTCGCTTGCCCATATTGGTATATTCAATCCTTCTGCAATGGACGTGTAGGTGTTGTCGGAGCAAACTTCTTCGGGCGCATTCCAACCGCACGGATAGTGAACACCCATAATATCCACAGCAGCTTTGAATACCGCGTCGTTAGCTAAATCACTAGCAATATTCCACCCATTGTCCGCCGCCACCACTTGCGTAGTTAATCCATTGCCCTGTAAAGCTTTCTTTAAATTTTCAAACCAACTTTTATCCCATCCTGATTCATTCCAACCACCGATATAATCGATGTGCAAATTATGATCGGACTGTGCATGTTTAATCCAGCTGATTATATAATTGATATTATCCTGAGACCAGAAATTGCGGCTGTTGAACCAACCTTCACCTCCCCACTCCAATCCATACAGCTTGATATTTGGATTGCGAAGTTTCGCTTGCTCCATAAGCCACCATTCATAGCCTCGGTTATAGTTCGAATCGGTTCGGGATCGCATGTGGCTCGCCTCCGCTCCGTTCGTGCTATTTGCATCATCTCCAATTTCAACTTTCAGAATCTGGACATTCGCACCGTAATTCGGCTTGAAAAGATAATCCAATATTTCATCCCGCTGCTTGGCTGGATAATCCCATAGCAAGCGCGATGTGCCTCCGCCTCCGCTTAATCCTCCAATCCCATCATACACTCTACCTGAACCTGTGCTATCAATGACAATCGATGTATTCTGCGCCTCGAGTTTAGTGACACTGGATGAAATAAGAAATAAAAGAAGAAGAAACAAATAGCGTATAAAAATAGATTCGAAATATCCATTTATGAAAAACATCGCATTTGGAAAACACCTATCAAGTTTCATATGAAATCCATTTTTCATTTAAAATGCATTTTAGAGTTTGAGGAATGAGGAAATAAATTTCATCACTGTCAGACAATACAATTTCCTTTTATTCAACAATGTTACCTTCGTGTAATTGTTAAAACATATTCCACTCATCAAGCTATCTGAGTGATTGAGTGGCCTAAGATCATTTGATCAAGACCATTCTCTTTGTTTCCACATAACTTTGTGTCTGCAGCTTATAAAAATAAACTCCGCTTGATAGGTTCGATGCATTAAATGAAATTTCGTAATTACCCGGTGCTTTTCTCTCATTCTGTATGAGGATTGCGACTTCCCTACCCATAAGATCGTACACTTTCAAAGTAACAGTGCTTGTTTGCGGTATTGAATAAAAGATCGTTGTCTGCGGATTGAATGGATTCGGATAATTTTGCAACAATGAAAATTCTTCGGGTATTGCGCTCGCGCCCTGCACACCTGTTTCCTGATTATCTCTTCCAGGCATATTTGCATCAAGCCATGTTAAGCGTGTTGATATCCAGTTTTTAAACTTGGTAATTTCACCGTCGAATGTTGTCGGTTGTGCATCCACTTCAGGAGTACCTACGTCTATACCCAAAATCGGCCATCTCTGATAGTGACGAGCTTGCGCTTCATCGACCAACGTATGTATTGAATCAATATAATGATTAAGGGATTCTTCACTGAGTATAGTTTTACGCAAGAGAGAATAACGAGTATGTAGTTCATTTGCAAAATTTGTGTCCTGCAACAATTTTACCATCCACCCGGGTGGGACTGGATATGAATGACAAACGCTGCTAATTAAAAATGTCCATCCAGAACCGTCTGTTGCATTGACCTCACACTCATTTATATTTTTCCATGCCCAATCAAAGTCCCAAACGGGACCATCATATAATCGCCCATCTTTACTATCTTTGTCTTTATAGAAAAAAGCACTCTTCTTATATGTGTCGACATTGCGAGATACTTCACCTACAATAAAATAATCGACGAATGATGCGACATCGAGATATTTATTGTATCCCTCGATAGGATCAGCCCAGTTTGGACTTCTTAGAACACTATCAATTGTGCTAACAAAACCTTGTATATACTGTTTTTGTTGATTTGTTATATCCTCCGGTTTAGGATAACTATATACAAAATAAGGATATCTTCCAGTTCCGGGGCAATCTATTGCTTCATATTTGCTATTCCAAAAATCTGTACCTGTACCATCAGTATTATCAACTTTAATGATATACCCACCTGTAAGATTATCTCCTGAAGTATCTGAAGCGGTCAGCTTTGCAATATCAACACGATTTTTATCTCGTTTAATTTTTTCAGTCAGGACGTAGATTCCCTCATATACACCATTTGAATCCAATTCACAAAGTTGAGTGTGCGGTTGATAATGTCCCATTTTCGTGAAGAGATCAAAAGCGAGTGTGTTGCGCATAAAAACTTTGTCATTATAATTGGCTATCAATACCCAGTCATTTTCCGCAGGCATGTTTAATAGAGGAACATTCAGATTATTTCCCAAACTATCTCTGGTTTCGAAACCGTATGGCTTTTGAGGAAGTGTAGCAGAAAAGGAACCTCTTATTTCAATACCTACATAACCATTATAGACATTCGCCGAATCAGTCACATAGTTTCTACGGAAAGGTTCATTATTAATAATTTTCATCCATGCGGTGATCTTTGTTCCATCCGGAATAGTTTGACCATGCGTGTCAATTAATATAATTGGCAAGTTCGATGAATCGAGAACGACTGTTGCCGTACTTTTGATAGAGTTCTCTTGAGAATAATTAATATTTGAGGTAAGAGCAGAACGCCTGTCAGTGTGTGAACGAAGAACGATTTCTTGACCTTGCCCAAACGTTTCTAATAGACATAACAACATGGATGTGATGTAGAAATATTTCACAATTAGTTTCATATACATTTTCTTCACAGGTCTATCTTTAAGAAGCATGTATCAATAGTGGAACATGATATTACAGGAAAACCATATCTTCTATTATCCTCAGTATCCAATTTATTTATGCGGCCGATATTTATGATGGATACAGATCAGCGGTCGATAAGTAACGCTACAGCAGATGTGTACGTCTCAAATAATCTCAATCTGATTCTGATTTGCGAGCACAACTAACAAGACAAATGATGTGTAGCAGCATTTTAGTACTGCTACACACGTGAATAGTATTGATTACAAGGCGTTCAATTATTTCAGCAACAACATCTTTTTCGTAATTACACCGCTAGTGGATTGCAGCTTGTAGAAATAAACGCCGCTGCTAAATCCGGAAGCCGCAAATTTAACCTCATGTTGTCCCGCGTTCTGTATTTCATTCGCCAGAACTGCTACTTCTCGACCTATCATATCATACACTGAAAGACGTACTTTACCGCTACTCTTTAATGAATAAGAAATGGTGGTGGACGGGTTAAATGGATTTGGATAATTTTGCTCAAGTGAAAAAGTTGATGGATTCATTTGCTTACTGGAGACGGAAGTAACACTATGATTGGCATTAACCCGTACGAAGTCTAATCCAACCCATGAATTTGTCACTGAAGAATTATTTTTGAATAGAACGCCGACTAATTTGCCGATACTGGCAGGAGTATTATTCGCTGTAAACGAAATCGAATATTCTGCCCAAGTCTGGCCAGCAGCATCGAGCTGTTCATCTGCAGAAGCAAGCGTAATTCTATTTCCTGAATCTGAATAATACAATTCCATATGAAACTGGTCGGCTATCCATGATGCTCTTCCATTCGCCCTTAGACTGATCACATCACCAGACTGAATTGAATAATTGGTGGTGTTCCATACAGGAACATCCTTCCACGACAAAAATGCTTCATATTGACCGTCCCCGCCCTGAGAATTGTATTCAATGCCTGAATCTGTCACTATGCTATCGGATGCCCAGCCTGGAATGTCTGCCTGGGAATCTGCTATTTTAGGACATGACCCTGGTCCATTCCAGCCTTCAATTTTCCCTGAGTCTGGTTGTTCAAAGCTGTAATTAGGTACTTCTATTATTGTTGGGTCTTCGTTTGTTAACCGTACATTGTCGATATACATCCACGAATGAGCACCAGGAGTCACATTTTGAAATAAAATGCCGATGTTAAAACCTTGATCATCAGGGAAATCAGAACCATTAACCGAAATCGAATATGCTGCCATCGGTACTAGTCAATGTTTTTGTTTCAGAGACAATTGGAATTATCGCCCCTGTTGCTGAATCGCCATCACGATAATACAATTCCATTTTTAAAGTTGTACCTATATAGCTTACCTTTGCGTCCACAGTCAATTTGAGCTGATCATCATTATTTAGACGCCTATTTAGATTCTGATATATTGCCGAATCACCACCCATGAGATATGCTACATAATGTCCATTAGTGGCAACACTCTGACTATCTATACCTGAATCAAATACTGACGAATCCGGACTATTAACATTCCATCCCTTGACTACAAGGACCTTGTAGCCAGTTCCGGTATGTGTGGTTTTTCCCATAAAGCCTTCTATCTTACCTGAGTCAGGTTTCTCGAAGCTTGGATTGATGATTGTAACATTCTTTTGTGCATGTAATTGCACAGGCATTAACGCGATGCTTGTAATTAATAAAATAATCGTGACAAAAAATACCACCTGTTTCATTTTTCTTTCTCCTTCACAAATGTTTTGGATTTTTCAACCAATAGTTGTTATGATCAGTTGATTACGTCTATACCACAAAAGGAAGATACTTTAATTGAACCTCTTGCCCATTCATATTCACCTCCTTCCAATTCTTTGTATGCAAACGTTTGCATGAAATTATAAAAAAATATCAATTTAATTTTTAGATTTTGGATACAACGCTAAGATCCATAGATTGATTTCTTTTATTTTGATTTTAAATATTTTTCGTGAGGTTTAATATTAACTGCCATTTAACATAGGTTCTTGACTTATGCAGCTCTATTGATGAAGCGGATCGTTGTGTTTGATATAAAACTAATCAATACTTCTTTTTATTACTTATTTGTTTATATCTTTTTGTTGATAGTTAAAAACTTTTTATTCCATTCTGGGACACTTCTGTATACCTTTAGCTATCAACCATGTTTGCGGATACTCAATTTTGACCTCACACTTTCAATCGTTCCCGTAAACGTGCGTGTGCAATATAGCCATTCGTTTAGGCATGAGCATATCACTATTGTTCCAAATTTCTTAAATAACGTTCCAAATGTTACTTTTTATCTCATTTTGTTTAAAAAACATATAAAAAGCATTCTTTTATAAATTGTGAATAAAAAGAATTTTTAATACTTTCATGCAGACTTCCAAAATAATATAGCTGTGATATGCAAATGAAATTGCTGGTAAATTTTATTTTCAATTCTTTCCTTAAATTGAATTTTGTTATTCTACTAATCTCATTTTCAATTTATTCCCAGCCTTCAAAATTTATGAGGTACTCCACACAAATGGGGCTTTCCTCGAATAATCAACGATGTATTATCCAAGACAAAGAGGGGTTTATCTGGATTGGTACTGGCGATGGATTAAATCGTTTTGACGGACGGACATTCAAAGTATATCGGAGAAATCCGGACGATTCTTCAAGCCTAGAAAGCAATATTATTGATTGTCTCTATATTGACAGCAAGGGAGTTCTTTGGGTGGGAACGTATGCGGGAGGTTTAAGCCGCTATAATAAAGACAAAGATAATTTTTATACCTATGCGACAAATATAAATGATACTTCAGCTCTTCCAAATAATGATATTTCTGCAATTGCAGAAGATAAGTTTCACAGATTATGGATAGGCACTAATAATTCTGGGCTTCATTTACTTAGCCCGGGAATAAATGGATTCTACCATTATTTGGCTTTAGATAGAAAACAACCTGATTCAACAACAATAGCAAATAACTGTATAAAAAGAATTGTTGCTGATAATGATATTTTTTGGATTGCTTACAATACCGGCATCCTGACTTCTCTCAACACATCTACAATGACTTTCAAACATTATAAACTTTTCGATGTTTTAAGTCATCAGACAACTGATTTTTCTATTAATTCATTAGTAGTAGATGGAAATTTCATTTGGATAAGTACATGGAGTAAAGGAATCTGGATTTTTGATAAAACGACAGGACTTTGTAATCCATATTCGGAAGAAAAAGAGAGATATATAAATTTTGTTTTCAAGGATAATAAAAACAGATTATGGTACAGTCCTGAATCGAAAGGATTAATACTGATCGATGGCAAAAACGAAATTCATTATCAATTAAATGATTTCGACCGCTACAGTTTATCATCAAATTCACTGTCCAGCATTTTTCAGGACAACCAAGGGAATTTATGGCTTGCAAGTAAACAGGGAGATCTTAATTATTTCATTCTTGATAATCCGTTTTACACATGGTACAAAAACCCGAATTCAATACAGGGATTATCTAATAATCTTATCACAACAGTCATTGAAGATTCTAAAAGAAGAATTTGGGTAGGATATCAAGATGGTGGATTAGATATTCTTGATGCAAAGAATGTGAAACCCAAAATACATATCGAAGGTGATCTATCTTCTGGCCTTGGCCCAGGCGCTATAATGTATATCTATGAAAGTAAAAAGGGTACCATATGGATTGGTAAATATCTGGATGGATTAAAGAAATATAATGAAAGGACAAAAACGTTTTCATCTTTTCGACACAAAGAAAATGATAAAGAATCTATTGCAGGTAATGATGTAAGGTATATTTCAGAAGATAGTCATGGTTTTTTTTGGATAGCAATCCACGGTGGAGGAGTGGATAAATTTGATCCTGCAACTGGAATATTTGTTCATCATAAGAGTGATTTAAACAATCCATCAACGACAATCTTTCGAGACTGGACATTTATTGCCAAGTGTGACAATGAGGACAATATTTGGGTAGGTAGTGTAGCTGGAGTTTCGGTGCTCTCAGAAAGGAACTTGCTGGTAAAACATTACCGGGTCGATTCAAAAGAAGGATATAACCTTAGTAATGACATGGTGAAGACTATTTATTTTGACTCGAAAGGGTACGTGTGGATCGGAACAATAGATGGCTTGAACAAACTTGATCCGAGAAGTGGCGCGATAAAAAAATATTTTACAAAGGATGGGCTGCCGAGCAACGTTATTATTGATATCCTGGAAGATGGCCATTATAATCTCTGGATCAGCACAACAAAAGGATTATCAAAATTCTCCCCCGAGAAAAATACTTTTCATAATTACTCTATTCGTGATGGACTCGTCACAGACGATTTCAATACATTTGCAGCATTTAGAATTCCATCCGGAGAAATGTATTTTGGCGGACGCGACGGATTAGTTCGCTTTCATCCGGACAGCATAAAAATGAATAAGTTCATCCCTCCTGTTTACTTAACAGATTTTAAATTGTTCAACCAATCTATTCCTGTACATAATGGAAGCGGAACGGAAGAATTTTCCCTACAAAAGCAAATAATATTTTGCAAAGAAATTACGCTTGAGTACAATCAAAATGTAATTAATTTTGAGTTTATCGCTCTCAACTATCAAAATCTAGAATCAAATCAATATAAATATAAACTGGAAGGTTTTGATAAAAATTGGACAGTACCCGGATACAAGCGGGAAGCGACTTATACAAATCTTCAACCAGGCAGATATACCTTCAGAGTAATAGCATCAAATAATGATGGAATCTGGAATACTGAAGGCGCATCCCTTAAGATTAATGTCCATCCCCCGCTCTGGCGAACTAAATGGGCTTATGGTTTTTACTTTCTCTTTGCACTTTTTCTTCTTTATCTCTTCAGGAAGTTAATATTGCACGAATCAGAAATAAAACGTACGGTAGAATTTGAGAAACATGAGATACAAAAATTGCAGGATATGGATACATTAAAAATGCAATTCTTTTCAAATGTATCTCACGAATTCCGAACACCTTTAACGCTTATTATCGGACCTATAGAAAAAATACTTCACACCACCAAGGATGAAGCGCTGAAATTGCACCTCAATCTGATATACAAAAATGCCAAGCGTTTGTTGAGATTGATTAACCAATTAATGGATTTCAGAAAACTAGAGAAAGATAAATTAGAGTTGAATCTTACTCAAAATGATGTTGTTCAGTTTATGAAAGAAATAATAGACGCTTTCAACGAGGACGCAAAACAACGTAAGATTGATTTTAATCTGAAATATTCCCAATCATCGTTTGAAATATGGTTTGATGCAGACAAGCTCGAAAAAATAATTTACAACTTGCTATCAAACGCGTTTAAATACACACCCGATAACGGCCGAATTACGGTATTAATGGATTTCGATGAAAACAGCAGCGTACTCTCCGGGCAACATCCGGAATACCATCCCAGTATCAGAACATTCAAAATTACAGTAATGGATTCCGGAATAGGAATTCCTAAAGATGCACTATCTCGAATATTCGACAGATTTTACCAGGTAAAAAACACTGTAACTACACAGGGAACTGGAATAGGTTTATCTTTCACGTACGATCTCGTTAAACTTCATAAAGGTACGATAAACGTTGAAAGTGAACTTAACCAGGGATCAGTGTTTACAATTACACTGCCTCTTTGGTTGAATGAAAATGAGTTGCCAAATGTATCAGCCATTCTTCCAAGAAGGAAAGTGGATTCAGATGGCATTGGAAAGAATACCTCTACTGATGAAAATATTAATCTCACAAATTCAGAAAAAGAATCAAACAAGAGCCCGAATAAATTGCCTAGGGTATTAATCATTGAAGATAACGCCGACATGCGATTGTTCATTAAAAGTGAATTCAAGGACAACTATCAAATTATTGAAACTCATAACGGCACTATAGGCATTCAGAAAGCTTTTGAAGATATACCGGATGCAATTATTTGTGACGTCATGATGCCGGGAATGGATGGCTATGAAGTTTGCAAAACACTCAAACGAGACGAAAGAACGAGCCATATTCCGATTGTCATGCTTACAGCTAAAAGTTCAGAACAACACACAATCAAAGGATTGGAAAGCGGCGCTGATGATTATGTGGCAAAACCATTTAGTTATGCAATCCTTCGTGTTAGGATTAAAAACCTTATCGAATCCAGAATATTGTTGAGAAAAAAATTTGTGGGGGAGCCCTTCGCAACAATAAAAGATATTTCTCCATCCAAAACTGATGAAAAGCTCTTTCAGAAAGCTTATGCAGTAGTAGAAAAGAATTTGGATAATCCAAATTTTAATGTGATTGCTTTTGCGCGTGAAATTGGCATGAGCCGTACGCAGCTCTATCGTAAAATCTATGCTATATCGGGCCAATCTGTAAAAGAATTTATCCGGATTATACGTTTAAAGAAAGCCGCCGAATTATTGCATGCAAGAGATAAAAATATTTCTGAGATTGCCTATACTGTCGGTTTCAATTCTCCTTCATATTTTACCACCTCCTTTACCGATTATTTTGGAGTAAATCCATCAAAATACATTGAGAAATATATCAAATAGAGAATATCACAATCTTATCGATCAGAATACTGTAGGGGAAGAGAATAATATATTCGTCAATTCAAAATCAAACCATAAAATTAATTTCCCTCGAAGAAGAACCTCCATTTGTTAGCGCGATGAAGTTATTATTGTTTTGGATGATGTTTTCCTTAAGAATATATCCGTTTCAAAAAACGACGTTAAGAGAAGATCTCTTTTATTCCTTTTTTCAAAAATCATCGAAAAACAGCGAATGGAGCTTCAACAACTAGACTGAGTTTGGTTAGGTTCCCTCCCCCGCTACGAACCCTCGATTTCAAATTTCCGTAAAAAGTAAATCATGGATACTCAGAAAAAGTCCGATTATTCCAGGAGCTTTCATTTTTTGCATTATTTGGATTATCAAAATCAAATTTGAAACTGACAGTCACCATCGTTGACAGCAATGAAGTGACGTGCATTATTTTACGAGGAAGCAACGGCGGATAAACAAGCAATCCAAGAGTGGGATAATTGCCTGTTTGAATTTTATTTCTTGACGCCAAGTAACCGAAATCTCCG
The DNA here is from genome assembly GCA_963833465.1 of Ignavibacteriota bacterium. Taxonomy (GTDB): domain Bacteria; phylum Bacteroidota; class Ignavibacteria; order UBA10030; family UBA10030; genus Fen-1298. Next base: position 583,677 of record CAWHXW010000004.1, read on the forward strand.
CCAGTAACTTCCTATCTATACATTTTAAAATTATTGGCACAGGGTAATGCAAACCACATTGCTTTTTTCCACCAGAAAAGAAACGTGCTAACCCTGTGGCGAATACTTCATTAAGATGATTCCTTATTTTATCAGAACTAGTTTTTTTATGGCAATAAAATTGTCAGCGGTCATTTTATAAAAATAAACGCCGCTTGAAATACCCGAGGCATTAAAAGTTACTGAATACCGCCCAGCACTGCGTCGTTCCTGAACAAGTGTTACAACATGCTTTCCAAGCAGGTTGAATACTTCTAAATTTACGAAGCTCTCTTTCGGCAATTCAAAAGAAATTGTTGTTGATGGATTAAACGGATTAGGATAATTCCGAAGAAATCCAAATTTGGTTTGTTCTACTTCATCAATTTTAATATTGGTTGTGCTGAAACAACTATTAAGAAAATTAGCAATACTATCAAGATTAGAGTCCGTAAAGAATTTATCATCAACGTGTCCCGCTCCGGCTATAATGTGTAATGAAACCCTGCCTGAGGGAATAACTTTTCTCAGAGAATCGGCAAATACCTTGCTTTGAAGATATGGAATGGTATTATCGGCAGTGCCATGTTCAAGCCAGAAATATCCATCATCAGTGGTTATATAAGTTTCTGCATTAAATTCATTACATAAATCTTTTTTGGTTTGTATAGCTCCCCCGACAAGAATTGATGCATAAGATGTTGATGTATCATAGTCGAGGCCGTTGGTTACCCCCAATTCTGTCCATTGTTTGTTCATTGTTAAAAAATCAATACACCCCGAAAAATCAACAACGGCTTTGACGTTACTATTGTAATTGCTATTGCCCATTGTCAAATCTTCAACAATGGAATCGCCGCACGAAGTACCTGCAAGTGCAGCCAAGCCACCTCCTGCCGATTCTCCCCAAGTTGCAAATTTGGATGTATCCATGGAATACGTCGATGCATGAGCTTTTAAAAAACGTATAGCGGCTTTAACGTCATAAATTTGAGCAGGGAATATCGCTTCGCTACTTAATCGATAATTCATGCAGGCAACAACAAATCCTCTTGAAACCATTGCATTTGCATAACGAGATTCGGGTCCCTTGTCGCCTCCTGAAAATCCTCCACCGTGAATAATCACAATTGTTGGGAAAGGTCTAGTACCCGTAGATGGGATGTAAATATCTAATTTATTGCTTGATGATTTTGATGCATAGACAACATTGCTGTAAGTCTGAGCCTGAACATTTGTAATATTAATTACGAATGCAATAAAAAGTATCCTTGAGATAACTATTGGACTTTTCAATTGTTTCATAAGTTTTAATTTCCTATGGAATATTTAATATTGAATTTTACTAATATCTCCCGTCTTTTATTTTAGCAAAATGAATTTTCGTGTGCTAGAAAAAATTCCTGTGTCTAATTTGTAAAAATAAATACCGCTAGAAAGTGATGAAGCATTTAATATTACTGAATACTGCCCTGCATTTCTTTTTTCGTTTACGAGCGTTGCCACATGTTCACCAATTATATTAAATACTACTAGAATTACGAAGCTTTCTTTCGGCAATTCAAAAGAGATCGTTGTTGTTGGATTAAATGGATTGGGATAATTTTGATTGAGTTTATAACTCGTCGGTTGTTCATTCTTTTGTTGATCGACAATAGTTGAACTTGTGGGAGCCAAGACGCCACCATTAACAAGATTATAGATTTTACCTCCAAATGCACTATTCGCAGAAAGAGTCGCATTATAATAGACGTTGAAACCATTGCCTGTAATATTAGTAATTGATGTACCGGAAATACCGTCGGCATCACTCAAAATAGTTAAATACGAATTTGCTGTAACAATCCATTTACTACTCGCATCCAGTGCCAAAGTTACTATATTAGCAGTATTTGCTTTATTGATAGCGCCAGTAAATGAAGAAGTATCTTGTAATATAATGTATGCTTTGCTATCGGCATCCACATGAATCAAACCTGTCAAGTTTTGGCTTTTAGCAGTAAAATTAGTAATACCTCCGCTTGCACCTATAGAGCCACCCCAGCTTCCCTTGATACATCTGATTAATGTGTCACAACTATTCATAAGAGTCACGCCGTTCAATGTATAATACGCTGTTGAATTGGTATTGTAAAACATGCCACCCTTAGTCCCCGTATAAGTAAAAGAACCTCCGGTCATCATTAAATATCCATCAACGCCCGTAGCATCACCTGACATGCTTTGGTATAATAGCGATCCCCACTTGTTATAAGCACATTTTACGGTACAATTGTTTAGCACAATCTTATTTGAGCCTTCTATTACAAGTGCTTCGGCTCCATTTGCTATGAGTGTTGCATTTGTACAAGTAATTGTGCCCGTAGAATAAATGGCAGCTGAATTACCTCCGTTTGATGTATACAATCCATCAGTCACCGTTATTGTACCACCGCCCCTGTCTGTTGCTATGGTACTTGAGCTGCCACCGTAGGTAACTGCTGTATCATTGCTGACTATGATAGTTCCCCCACCGCTGCACATTATTGCATGAGCACCCACACCTGTCATATTATATTTATCACTAGTGCTTGAAATGTTTGCCGTTCCATAAGCAAAAACACCGTTCGCTCCAGAGCCAGTTGTAGTGATGACGCAACTTGTAAGTGCGATTTGACTGGCAGAAGTTGCTAATACACCAGCGTTAAGGCCATAAAAACTGCTGTTGTCATTTGAGCTTGAGTTGCCACTTGTTGTTATTAAACAATTTGTTAATGTGAGATTTCCGGAGTTGAGAACGTACACACCGGATTGATCTGTTGTAGAAGAAGTATACGTCTGGCCGGTTTGTGTGGCTGTCGTACCATTCACCGTATAAGTGCCCGATAATGTGTAAGTAGTCCCACCACCACCTCCGGGTGGCGGTGTCTGTGATAGGCATTGAAATACGATTGCAATGGATAACATTGCGACAATAGTGACTGAATAACTTATATATTTCACTCTTCCATCCTTTCTTTTTTTTTCTATATGGTGTATTTCTCTTACTAATCAGCATTATAATTGCAATCGGAAGGTATTTGTGGAATCCACTGCTCGTCCACTGATACAATTCTCCATTTGGAAGGACCGTTGAGGATGTATGTAGTTAAACTTACAATGATTGGGACGCTCAAGAATAATCTTATAATTCTGATTATATTTTATGATTTCTAATATCCAGAGTGTCTGAGAAAACTCAAGAATCGCAATGAATTTTTTGGTGGTCTCTTTATCCTTCTGGTATAAATTCACATTTAGAGCAAAATATAATCCTGTTAAAGTAGTAGCCATTGCAATTGCTAAGTTAAAATAAGGTTCATATTTTTTGCTGTCTTTCCTTTTAAACACAAATCGCAATACTAAAAGGAGGAGAATAATTAATATTAATAAAATTGAGATCGATATCGTATTGTCGCCTATGTGTTACATCAAGTCTGGATTGAGGATTCTTCGTCCTTTGCTGCAAGACCGACAAGAAGGATCTAACTACAAGATTTCTGTATCATCATAAAGTATTTTAAATGGTTTTATTTGATTTCTGTTGCCCCAGGTTTTCCTATTCTCTAAGATCAATAGCAGTTCGAATATTGTGCAGTACATCTGTTGGCGAATATGGTTTTTTTATGAACTGTTTCATTCCAGACCTTACTAATTCTGCCTTTATCTCAATATTAATAAACCCGCTTGCAAGGATGACCTTTGCCTTCGGATCGATCGCCCGGATCTGTTTAAACACCTCATCACCTCCGAATTTCGGTAGTCCAAGATCCGTAAGAATCACCGCAATTTTATTCTGGTACCGTCGAAACATTTCGATACCTTCTTCACCGTCGCGGGCGATTAAGACTGTGTATCCCTTGATAACGAGAATCGCTTTGACCATTTCAGCAATCATTTCTTCGTCTTCGATGAGTAGGATTGTTTCTGTTCCACCTGGAATATCAGCTAAATGATTAGCTGTAGATTTATGTGATTCTATGGGGTGCTCTTCGACCGGGAAATAGAGATTGAAGGTCGTCCCTTTCCCTGGCGTGCTTTCCACCGCAATCATTCCATGGTGGTTTTCAACGATCGAGTAAACAAGGGCAAGACCCAAACCAGTGCCTTTACGCAGACCCTTCGTTGTGAAGAAAGGATCAAAGATTCTTTTCTTCGTTTCGTCATCCATACCCATACCCGTATCCGTAACGCTAATAAGTACATACTCTCTTGCGATCGCTCTCGGGAATTGAGATACAACTGCCTCGTACCCTGCAGTAGTTGTAGAAATAGTGATGCCGCCACCTTTTGGCATTGCATCCCGAGCATTGACACAAAGATTCATAAAGACTTGATGGAGTTGTGTCGCATCAGCAACAATGAATGGTAGATCTTTCTGAAGATCGGTGGATATAACAATCGTTTTCGGAAATGTTTCACAAAGCAACGTGGTTATTTCGGTAATGAGAGCATCGATATCGACAGTTTGGAATAATGTCTCGCTCTTACGTGCAAATGTTAATAACTGTTCTACCAATGAGGCACCCCGCTTTGATGCTATTGTAATCGCTTCAAAGCTCTCTTGTAATTTTGTTGGTTGCGAAAGATATTGTTCACCAAGAGACGAATATCCCAGAATAATACCGAGAATATTATTAAAATCATGAGCAATGCCACTGGCGAGGATTCCAAGACTTTCGAGTTTCTGTGATTGAACAAGCTCCTGTTCCAACCTCTGCCGTTTGATTTCATTTTGCTTCAGCTCTTCTTCCGCACGCTTTCGCTCAATGGCCATTGCGACTTGTGTAGAAACAAATTCCAGAATATTCTGATCAGTCGCGCTTAACCGTACATCTTCTGTATAGGTTTGAACTGCCATCACGCCAATTGTTTCGCCCTGTTGTGTTTTTAGTGGAACTCCCAGCCAATCTACTGATGGTATACCGATCAATTCTACTTGACCGGACTGCACGAGTTGTTCAAACACCTCTGGTGTCACCAAAAGCGGTTTGCCAGTGCGTAGGACATAATCGGTCAGACCCCCGCTTAACTTGCGTGGTGGCGGCGTGGTGTCAATCTCGTCACTATAATATGGGAAGTGAATCATTTTGGTTGCGGCATTGAATAATGCGATGTAGAAATTCCGGGCTGGCATCAGTTCAGCGATAATATTATGAATCGAACCAAAAAGTTCGTCTAAGCTGAGCGTGGTTTGTGCCGCTTCGGAAAGTCGATAGATTGCGGCTTGCACTAACTCGCCTCGCTTCCGCTCGGTGATGTCGATGAAAAAACCCACATTGCACTCTTTTCCATTAATAACCATGGGCGTAGTACAAATATCAGCATACAACGTTGAGCCGTCTTTGCGAAGACACGGGATACTTAACGCGACCTTTTTTTCGCCGCGTGCTTGTGCTATAAATTCATCCTGCACTCTCTCTAGATTTTTTTGAGGATGAATATCGCTTATGCTCATCTGTTCTAATTCTTCTTTTGTATATCCCAACATTCGACATTGGGCAGGATTAGCATACATAAACTTCTTTGTCTCAATGTCTGCGACTAATATACCTTCGGCCGCACCTTGAAACAGATCACGATATCGTTCCTCGCTTTCCCGCAAAGCTTCTTCTGCCTGGTTCCGTTTAGCCCGCGTACGTAGTGCGGCGATACCAAAAGCTAGATCGCTCGTTAGCTCTTTTAGAATCTCAACTTCCTTTGTGTCGAATACATCTGTCTCGCCTGAATAGATGCCCAGCGCTCCAAGCGTTTGACCTTCACTAATTAGCGGTAAGGCAATCATGGATTTATATCCGCGCTGGAGGGCTGCCTCCCGCCAGAGAGCGAAGGCAGGGTCCATTGGAATGTTGCGTACGATGCAAGGCTGTCCTGTGCGAATCGCGGTGCCGCCCGGACCTTGGCCGCGTTCATTATCCGCCCAGCTAACTTTGGCAGATTCAACATATCCCGACTCGAATCCTGCATGGGCTACCGGTCGCAGGGTCTTAGCTTCATCATGTTCTGCAAATCCAACCCATGCCATACGATAGCCACCAATATCGACAACAATCCGGCAGACCTCGTTCAACAGCATCGTTTCATCCGTGATATGAATCAGCGCCTGATTGGAGTCACTGAGCATCCGCAATGCACGGTTTACACGGGCAATCTCCATTTCCGCCCGCTTGCGCTCAGAAATATGCTGTTCCAATACCTTCTGTCTTTTTAAAAGCTGCTGCACACGCAAACGGTAGATGCCAAACACAATTCCACCGCATACAATCAGGAGAAGACCGTAGAACCAATAAGTCTGGTAAAAATACGGCAGTAATTCGAATGAAATACTTGCACCTGTTTCGTTCCATAATCCATCATTATTGCAAGCCACTACACGAAATGCATAATTTCCAGGAGGAAGATTGGTATAATACGCAACGCGCCTTGTGCCTGCATCAACCCAATCACGATCATAACCTTCTAATTTATATTTAAAGAATACACGGTCGGGAACGAGATAACTCAGAGCGGTATAATGAAATTCTAATTTTTCTCTTCCGGGTTGCAGAGGTTTCATTTGATCCAGCTGTACCGTTTGCATATCGACGATAAAATGTTCGATATAGATCGGTGGTGGGACTGTATTTCGCTTAAATGTTTTCGGGTCGATCATCACTGCCCCTTTTTTTGTGGTAAACCAGAGCCGCCCATCTTGTGCTTTCCATGCCGAGGGTTGCCAAATACTAAAACATTCATCCGTCCTCATACCATCCGCAGTTGTAAATATTTGTGAAGTTACAACATTTTCTCTCCCTGCTTCATATTCTTCAATTGCATTATGATTCATGCGACCGATACCCCTTGGACTACTCATCCACACATCTCCGCTATCATCCACGAGCACGCAATTGATCTCATTTATAAAAAGTCCAGTTTTGGTTTTATAGGCAAAAAATTTTCCATTTTGATAATGTGTCAACCCCCCGCGAGGTGAACTCATCCAAACACTGCCTTGTCGATCACTAAAGAATGAACTGACCCAGTCATCTGCCATTCCGTTAGCCATTCCGTAGGTAACACTTTTGCCGTTCTGAATTTTAACGAGACCAGAAGATGTTCCAATCCACAACATTCCTCTCGGGTCTTGATAGAAACATGAAACATAGTCGATAGATGAATATTCCTGACCATTAGCCAATAGATACGGTTTCAATCTGCCATTAATAAATCTACGAATTCCTGTACGGTCCAGATACACGATCAAACTTAATGAATCTTCGGTAATTGCAGAAATAAATTTATTCGGCAATCCTGCTGCTATGTCATAGCGAATAACATGTTCGTTTATAATATGACTGAGGCACCCATTGAACGCCGTCCAAATACTGCCATCCCGCGACAGGAAAGATGGCCCAACGGGTGGAGGATTGGGTATTGGAGTGAGTTTCCCTTCTTTCAATATTGAAATGCTTCCTTCATTTCCAGGACTCAAGAGATATATCGATCCATCCCTTGTCTCAAAGATACCTGAAAGATAATTATTGACAAGACCTTCCTGAGTGGTATATGTTGTCATATTAACATCTCTGAATCGACATAAACCCTCCGATGTACAAATCCAAATGCTCCCTTCCCGGTCCTCCATGATAGAGAGAATATCGTCATTTAAAAGGCCATCGGCAGATCTGAAATTTTTCCATTTGTCTTCAGAGAATCGATAGATACCTTGTCTCGTTCCAACCCAGAGATTTCCGTTGTGGTCTTCACGTATTGAAGAAATGGTAAGTGGACTCCGTTGATCGGATATCCTTTTTGTAATGATCTTGCCATTGCACCAGCGAGTTGTTTCACGATCTGTACAAATCCAGATATTTCCCTCATAATCACAGTAGACGCTTGTGATAAATTCACCGTATAATCCATCCTTTTTATTAATCTCATAGATTTGCTTAGCCTGTGTCTCTTCAAAAATACTTACTCCATTTCCTGTGCCAACAAATATTTTACCAGATGTGTCTTCTGTAATACTGGTTATATAAAGAGAATTAGTAGGAATAGAATGAACATATCCATTGATATACTCGAATAGACCATCGGTGGATCCAATCCAGAGACCTCCAGCACGGTCTTCAAACAATGTTTGTATCGGTTTCACTGGAAATCCTTCGTTAGAACCGCTTGGAAGTAACTTTCCATTTTTCAGACGCCGAAGTCCGCCAAACGATATACCAATCCAAAGGCTGCTGTCGCGTGTTTCACAAAGCGCCGTAATGACTTCTCGGTTCTTACTGTCAGATGTATCAGTACCAATTACTTCGAAGCACACACCATCGAAACGCAACAAACCAGCTGTCGTGCCAAGCCAAATATAACCATCGTGTGTTTGTATGGCTACATTTACGGCATTTGCCGGCAATCCATTCTGACGGGACCATACGCTATATCCATACTGGGATATTTGTTTTTTTGGATCAAGAGCAAAAGAAGATGGAACGATGAGGATTTGAAAAAGAATTAATCCAATAGAAAGGCGCAGTATCATCCTTCTCACTGCTGAGGTACTGTTACTATGTGCGGTTGCCGTATGAAAATTGCTTTTCATTTTGGACATTACCCCTATTTCCCTCGAAATGAAGCTACAAGAATTTCAAAATGGAAGCAAGTCATAGGAACATTATTTTCATACCTCGAGTAAGTCTGGAATTCTTATAGTCATTATCCGAATTTGTCATTTCAGTAATCAATAGGTCCAGTGTAAACTATTTCAATCTCTTGAACCTTTGTTTGCCATGAGGCATCGGTTTTGGTCAATCAATATTTAGTCACTACCGGAAGGCGTTTGGATTTACTCAACATATTTGAGTAGTTCTTATGATAGATCGTGATCGTATCATTTGATTGAACAAAGGCAATCCTTGAAAAGAAACTAATTACCAAAATAATAGTAATAATGATTGATCGGATGGTGTTCATATTCAGCGATTCCCTCATATTTAGAGAAAATCGCTGAAAGGAGCTTTAAATTCGCGTATGAGTTCGCAACAGTTCGCTCCCCCGCTACAAAGGAAGTAAGATTTTAAGATTTAGGTTTGTAGATTTATTGCGGAGCCCCGCCCCACTCCAACGTCACTCCAATCAGGTTAATTCACGTTTCTATTTTATGGGTGTGTACATAAAGTTTTTAAACCTGACTTTCCCTTCGCCGATAGAGCACAATCCAAGACGTAAACTCAAAAAGCCGCCAAGTACATTATGATGCAAGGAAGAAACCTCCACAGAATTTTCAATCTTATTCCATTTTTCCCCGTCAATGCTGTAAAACATGTCGACCGTATTGTCAATGTTTCTCAGACGGAGAAATACAAGAGTCTTCTTGACACCTTTTTCGGTTGGGAACTGCCAGCCGCGAAGATCCGCTAAAATATTTTCTTTATCCGCCAATATTCCCGAATGCGCATTACTGTTGTAGAAAAGCACTAATCCTCCGGTGGCATTTCCTTCAACAGATAACTCTACCTGCACGATGTAAGAATGATCCGATGGAATGCAAAGGAGCGGAGAACACTCAGCGACAGACCTGCCTTTCGCTTTTATGGTTACACTGTTATCCGCCACACAAAAACGAGCCGTATCGTACTCGCCATAGAATTTCCATTGCGGCTTTAATGCCTTGCCATCAAAATTATCGTTCAAGGAAAATGCTGTGTTTGAAATAATCCCGGCAGGTCGTCTGATCGGCTCGTCGGTTCTCATGCCGTCGGGAATTTTGTACCAGCCATCCTCCGTCCATTCTACAGGTTGAAGCAATGTCTGACGGCCCATATTGTAATGACTGTTTTCATAACCGTGAAACACGATCCACCATTTCCCGGTCGCATCTTCGAAAAGCGTGGCGTGGCCTTTCGACCACCATCGTTCGGAATTGTTTTTCGTTCGAAGAATAGGGTTAAAGGGTGAATTCTCCCACGGGCCAAGAGGGGATTTAGAGCGCGCGGAGATAACCATATGACTTGTGGCAGGTCCCGCTGTTCCGCCTTCGGCAACCGTCAAATAATAATACGCACCTCGTTTTACAAGTTTCGGGCCTTCCAGACAAAAACACTCGATCGTCCATTCACGCGGAATGGGCCAGCCGTCGTATACATGTTTCAATTCACCTACAACCGAAAGTCCATCATCAGACAAAGGAACATATCCACCACTGCTAAAATATAGATACAGTTTCCCCTGAGCATCTGTGACATGCCCCGGATCGATGTTGCCAATCTTCAAATCGATTGGATCGCTCCAGGGTCCACTGATAGAATCGGCGGTAACGACATAATTCTTGTTATTTGCCGGGAAGTATATGTAGTACTTATTTTTATATTTGACCAAATCGGGAGCCCAGACAGAACCAACATATTTATAAAGGGCATTTGTTATTGGAGTCCAATTGATTAGGTCTCTTGAATGCCAGATAAGCAGACCAGGGTAGTATTCGAATGACGAATGAACAATGTAATAATCGTTGCCGTCACGCAGCAAACTTGGATCGGGATAGTCCCCGGCAAAAATTGGATTAACATAGAAGCCCGCTTCCTTGGCACTGGGAGCGGTTTGATATTGCGCATTTAAAATACCTGCAAACAACAACAGCACGAATAAAGTAGTGATTCTTTTCATGGCCGATTATTAGTTATTTATTCTTTACTTCTGCACTGGAAAATAAATTGTATATCGTTCATCTGCTATTTCATAAAGTGGCACAAAATAAATATTTGCCTGTTGGTTCACGGTACGGTAATGACTTTGCTTCCACGGGAATACTTTGTATTCGTGTTCGTATTCACGAGACAAGATTGATTCAGGATTATTTACATCTCCTTTGAGACAAACGTCGTTATCGGTTATACCAGCCAGCACAATAGGTCCTTCCATAAAAGCATAAGTGTTCTTTGAATCGGGTAATGGAACAGCATAAACTTTTGTAGGAAACTCTATAAAAATTTCATCATTGTTCCATTCACGATTAATAGAGATAAAACCATTTAATACATTAACTGATTCCGAAACGCCATTGATTTTAATGATTGCTTTTTCTTGTAACCACCAAGGCAAACGCAGTTGCAACGCGAATTTCACCGGTTTATCAGTTTTGATATTGAATTTCATTCTCCAACGATTCCCCATGGATATTCTATTATACTCATGAGCAATAAAGTCTTGTTTTAGATTGACGTTTATATCCCCGTTTTTCCATTTGAGTTCAGATGGAATGTACTGGCTCACTGTAATGCCATTAGCATTTTCGTAATAAATGTATTCGAGGTAACGCACCTGAGCTTGAACAAGGGAACCATGGCAACACCAAAAATCCATGGTCGGAGTTCCCCATCCTTTTTCTCCGCCTTTTGTATAACCGGCTGCCATTGGAAGAAAATAAGCTACCATTCCGGTGTTCGGATTTTGTTGGGCTAAAATTCCATTGTAAATGTTGCGCTCGATGTAATCTGCATACTTCACATCACCAGTCCAGCGATAGAGATAATCGGCGGTGCGAATCATGTTATATACCGTACAATGTTCTTGATTATTCTGACATAAAAAACGCGCCAGTTCATGCGGCGGGATCCAATACTCTCCTGCATTTTGACCACCAGTACAAAATGATTCACGATCAATCACCGCATTTTTCCAAAATCCCATTGTAATATCTCTCCAATGTGAATTACCGGTCACTTCATACGTCCTTGCTGAACCGTGCGACCACGGAATACTCGCATTGGCATGTTCATTCGAAAGGGCATCTTCACCTTTTAGCAAAGATTGAAACAGGTCAGGATTTCCATAGCGTTCCATTAAGTCTAAATATTTTTGTTTTTTGGTCAGCCCAAATAAATTTGCCCATATTTCAAGCATGCCGCCGGCTTCTCCTGCATAAATAACTTCTGAATTATTGTTTGCAATTTGCCTGCCAGTCCAACGATGAAACCAATCGGCGAACTTTTCAAGCACTTCTAATGCTTGCATAGAACCTGTCATGGAATACATATCCCACAAACCCATTAAAGTTTTATGAATTGTGTATTGCGGGGACCAGATTTGTTGTCTGCTCGCTATAAAGTCGAAATATTTTTCGGGAATGGACCCGGCCCATTCACCGCCATTGATTCGCTGGCATTCGGCTAATTCGTTCACAATTTTATCGGCTCTGGCTTTAACTTCTTCATCTTTAGTTTCAGCATACATATAAGCTGCGGCAGATAGCCAATGACCTAAAAAATGACCTCGCAACTGATTGCCGGGCGATTCCCAACCCCAATAAAAATCCTTATAGTTAATATTTTTATTTAACATTATATAACCCGTTTTTGAGAGTCCGGCTTCGTAATAGAAATTTTGAAGCAGTTTATCATTTTCGAGACTCATCAAATATTTTTTATTAAGCTCGTACCTTTGAGAAAATAAACTCGTCAGAAGTTTTACATTTTGAACTGATACTGATTTAAGCTTGATGTCAGGTTTTTGGCCGGAATAAAATAATGAACTATCATACTGCATCTGCTTGCCAGCATTGTTGACGTATATAACCTGTGCAAATAAATAATTACAGATAATGCTTAATAAGCAGATTACTATTAAGTACTTTTTTACCATTTCCATATATTGTCTCAATGTTTCGACTAATAGATTTTTTTAAAATGGGGAAAATACTTTAATCCATAGCTTCCCGAATTCATTTTAATAATGCTAAGACGCAGAGCGCTGGCTTTCTTCCCAAGAACGTGAATTGTTATACTCATGAATTATTCTCCAGGAATATTTTACAGATTGTGCTGCGACATTATAGAACATTAATTACCAATTGTGTTACTTAACATACTATTTAATAATGAATTAGTAAAACTAAAAAATTGCAAACATTGCATATTTAAAATATAAAAAGTACGTTAATGCTGTTCCAACGATGGGCTCTGTGGAGGTTTTATCGTTGAAAACAGGGCACACCAAAAAATATCAAAAAAGTTTTAACGAAGGCATCAGGTGGCTAAAGAACGGGAAAATCTTTTTGAAGTTCTTACACAGGAGATGAGGCTACGGAATTATTCTCCGAAAACGATCAAAGCATACAAGAGTTGTATACGAGGATTCATTCGATTTATATCACCGCGACATCCACGGAAATTAGGGGGTGAAGAAATCCAGTTATATTTTGTGTATGTCCATGCATCCAAATTAGGGTACATAAACACACTATGGTGCATCCATGTAGTAGTTAGTTGCAATTGCCTGTGAATAATTTACGAAAGGTGAAACAAATGAAAAACATTTTACTATTCCGCGTAGTGGTGTTTTGTCTGTTCACCAGTGCGAATGCATTGCGTGCCCAATGGGTCCAAACCAATGGCGCCCCCAGCAATGTCCTATGCCTTGCCATCTCCGGCACGAATCTTTTTGCCGGAAGCTATGACAGTGGCGTCTTCCTTTCCACTAATGGCGGCGCAAGCTGGGCGAAAGTCTGGGGTACAGAATGGCTTAATGTCAGCGCTCTAGCCGTCTCAGGCGCAAATCTCTTTGCAGGGACTGATGGTGGCGGTGTTTTTCTTTCTACTAACAATGGTACTAGCTGGACTCAAGTCAAAACAGGATTGACGAATACTATTGTTAATTGCTTTGCCGTTACCGGCACGAATCTCTTTGCCGGGACTGCAACTCCTGGGGGCGTCTTTCTCTCGACCAATAGCGGCACAAGCTGGACTGGGGTCAATACCGGGTTGACGAACACGAGTGGATACTTTTCAAGAGCTAGTGGTGTCGGTGCTCTTGTCGTCAGTGGCACGAATCTCTTTGCCTCGACTAATGGCAACGGTGTCTTTCGTTCCACCAACAACGGCACAAGCTGGACTCAAATCAATTCCGGCTTGACGGACACTATTGTTTTTTCTCTTGGCGTCTCCGGCACAAATCTCTTTGCCGGGACATCTAGCGGTGGTATCTTTCTTTCCTCCAATAACGGCACAAGCTGGACTCATCTCAATACGAGCCCGATTAGTGTTGGCTGTTTTGCTGTCCTCGGCACGAATCTCTTTGCCGGGGGTGTTTATCTTTCTACCAACAGCGGCACAAGCTGGACTCAAGTCAATTCCGACTTGCCGGGCGCACCTGTCCAAGCTCTTGCTGTCCTCGACACGAATCTCTTTGCCGGGACTCTTGGCGGCGGTGTATGGAGACGACCGCTCTCGGAGATGATCACCGCTGTGACGGACAACGGAAACAATCTTCCGATGCGGTTCTCGCTTTCTCAAAATTATCCCAATCCCTTTAATCCAACCACAAACCTTTCGTTCTCTCTTCCATCACGATCATTCGTATCGCTAAAAGTCTTTGATCTTCTCGGAAGAGAGGTAGCAACCATAGTCTCAGAAGAAATGTCTGCAGGAAATTACTCGCGACAATGGAATGCAGCAAATATGTCGAGCGGTGCATATTTCTATCGTTTGCAGGCAGGAAATTATTCCGAAGTAAAAAAATTGCTAGTGGTTAAATAAAGATTTTTCGAGGTCAGAATTTAAAATCAATTCTAATAACTTTACATTATTCATAATATATAAGGAGGCCGTACCCTTGCGTTCATTATCTGTTTTCTCTCTTGTTTTTACTTTGCTTGTTGCTAGCTTGTCGAGTTACCGAAGTCTGGCTGCAGAATGTTTAGTCACATTTCAACAGACTTTCGGCGTGAGAATTTTAAAGTTATTTAGCAAAGAATAGAAGTACCTTATGAAATTTATTTCTTTCTTATTTTGCTTCTTTTTTTGTACGACATTATTTTTGACAGTTAAAACTTCTACCCAAGAGATAAAGAACAACAGATTTATTTCTTCAGATACTAATTGGACTGCAGTTGATTCTGGATTAACGGACACTAAGATACATTCTATTATTGTCAATGGCACGAATCTTTTTGCCGGAACTGAAGGTGGAGTATTCCTTTCAACCAACAACGGCGATAATTGGAGCGCTGTCAGTACCGGCATTACAAATATGTTTATTATCTCTCTTGCTTCAAGCGGTACCAATATCTTTGCCGGAACCTATGGCGGCGGAATCTTTCTTTCAACAGACAATGGCAATTCTTGGATTTCTGTCAATTCTGGCTTAGCGAACACTAATATATTTGCTCTTGCAATAAGAGGGACAAATCTCTTTGCTGGAACTTATGGCGGCGGAGTTTTTCTTTCAACGAATAATGGTGCCCAGTGGACTGCTATTAATTCTGGATTAACACATAAATATGTTTATACTCTAACCTTCATCGATACCACTCTTTTTGCAGGAACCGAAAACGGAGGAGTTTTTCTCTCGACTAACAACGGTACTGCCTGGACTGCAGTCGATTCTAGCTTAACCAATACTTATGTCCTCACTCTTGCTGTCAACGGTACTAATCTTTTTGCTGGAACCAAGGGTGGAATATTTCTTTCGACCAATAAGGGCAATAATTGGATTGCCGTCAATTCCGGACTAACGAATACTTACATCGTTACTCTTGCTGTCAGTGAAACTATTCTTTTTGCAGGAACTTATGGCGGCGGTGTGTTTTTTTCAAACGACAACGGTTCCCATTGGACTGCCATTAATTCTAATTTGGCTAATATGAATATATTTACACTTATTCCAAATAATACATATCTTTTCGCAGGAACTTTGGGCGGCGGAATTTGGCGAAGATCTTTATCTGATATGAATACTGATGTCGAGCAATCATTTTCCAGTCCGCCGGCGAGATTTGCATTATATCAAAATTATCCTAATCCTTTCAATCCTTCAACAAATATTTCATTTAGCATTCCAACAAAATCGTTTGTGTCGTTAAAGGTGTATGATATTTTAGGAAGAGAGGTCTCAGCCATTGTTTCCGAAGAAATGCCGGCAGGAAGTTATTCACGGCAATGGAATGCTCAAAAAGTATCGAGCGGTATTTATTTTTATCGTTTACAAGCAGGACAATTTACTGAAACCAAGAAACTTGTTTTGCTCAGGTAGAAAACAAATAGAAACATGGTAGAGGCGATTCATGAATCGTCTCTACAAATAACGAAACAAGAACGAAGGAAAATAGATTTAAATAGTACCGGGGATTACATCCTAAATAATCCTTCACCATAACGGTAGGTTCATGAACTGCCAAAAGATTGTTTTTAATTGCGGCATTCAGCAGTTATAAAATGCTGGCAAGAAATAAATCCAGGGAAATAATGTTATGCGCAGGAGGCGCATATAGGGAAAGGGATAGTTCGTTCGGCAATGGAAGGCGAACAAAACGCACAAAAATAAATATCCTCGCCGCAAGCAGTGAGGTATTTTGTCACTCCCGCGTACGCGGGAGTCTCATGTTCTGGATTCCCGCTTTCCCCGCTTTCGCGGGGACGGGAATGACGACGTCCCGATGTATCGGGATCGGGGTATTGCACCCAATAGAGAATAAATAATAAAGAGGTTATGTCACTCTGATCCAAACTTGTTGGCAGAAGAATTTAATTTTTATTGTGCCTTCCGAATGTTAAAACAGATTAGACGAGACCTTTGGAATGTCGAGAAAAAAGAAATGCGTTCGTCATACAGACGGTTTCCATCGCCGCACAATGTTTCCAGAACTTGATGCAACGTTATTCAATCATCGCGCAACGTCTGACGATTGCCGCACATAGTCTTCTGATTGTTGTACAATGACTGGCGAAGAAGACACAGAGTTTTTCGGATGTGACACAATGACTGTCTATTACAATGCATCGTTCATCGCTGCTTGCACAAAGGATGTCGTTTAGTACACATCGTCTATCGAATGCGGCACAATGACTATTTGTTGACTCACAATACAACACAAATGGTTCACAATGAGGATCGTTGGCACAACAATGAAGAATATGAAGCACATAATATTATACGCATCTGACACAATGTCGTTTGCACTTGACACGATGAAGCGTAACATTCACACAATACTAACTTAGACTGACACAAAGTATGTTCATCGCTTCACAAAATGAAATTAAAATTGCACGAAGAGCATTGACGGACGCACAAAATGCATTTAATCCTGCACGAAGTCCTCCGAGAGCGACACAATGCTCATTTTGAGAGAAAATGCAGTATTTCATTAGCAATAGAAAAAATAAAAGTCATTCCAGAATTCTTAAATTGGGAGTCTTAATGGAAATCAGGTAAGATTCCCACTATGGTTCGAAAAGCTCACTAACCTGCGGGAATGACTAAACAATAAACAAACCATAACTATCATTATAAGGAGTACAACTATGGATAAGTCACATGAGAACAAAAAAACTATGTATGAAGCAGTGGCGACAATACTGAATGAAAACAGTGATAAGACTACAACCGTGCCGGCATTTGCCGATTCGATTACTGAATTCAGCAATGTTATGAGCGAGATTGAAAAAAAGTCTGCTGAAGTATCGGATATAACTACCGGAAAAGCTTTAGCAAAATCGGCGGCAGCGACAACATTAATAGATGGGCTTGTGCCGATGTGCGCCGCGCTTTTTTCGATGGCAAGAAAAAATAATGACACAGAACTGAAAGCAAAAACGGATCTATCGGAATATAGTTTCCGGCGATTGCGTGACACAGATTTAAAAGCTAAGGCGCAGGAAATTATTGGACTCGCGAATGCAAACATCGCAAATCTTGCTCCGTTTTCTGTGACGCAAGATAAATTAACGCAATTGCAAACTGCTTTAGATGCGTACAGCAATGCATTGGGAGATCGAGCCGGAAGTGTTTCACAGCGCATAGGCGCTAATGCAACTCTGTGGGATTTGTTCACTCAGGCGGATGAAATTCTGCAGGAGGAAATAGATAAACACATGGAGCACTTGCGGGCAGATTATCCGGAATTCTATGAAGCATATTTTAATGCGCGCCGGATCAGGCACGAAGGCATTCGTCATAAAGCTGTTCAGCAGAAAGCAGCCGCAGCGCCGGCACCTGTTCCAGTGAAGTAGAAGTGAACCTCTACACTTCCCGTCCCGTTTAATTCTATTAATCGGGACGGGATTTATTTGTTATGTTCAGAGATTATTCCAATTTCATATTTTCTGTTTTTATCAGCTTTTAATTATTGTTCAACTTTCTTTACCTCTCTGGCCCTTTTACTCAAATACTTATAACTTATTTACTCATTTATTGCATATTAACGGGAAACTCAGTATAATTTTGATAGGCAATTCTTACCTGCACCTCACATTACACTATACTATAGCTTAGGGGTAAGAATAATTTCGACGATAACGAGCAGCAGACTTCAATGGAAGAATTAGAGACTAAAACCTGTGGTCTGTTTTCCATTCTTACGCAGGAAATGCGTTTAAAAAATTATAGTCCGAAAATAATTAAAGCATACAAGAGCTGTATACGAGGATTCATACGATTTATATCACCGCGACATCCACGGAAATTAGGGGGTGAAGAAATCCAGTCATATTTTTTGTATGTCCATGCATCCAAATTAGGGTATATAAACACACCATGGTGCAACCATGTAGTAGTTATGCGGCAGTTTAAAAAATATTTACACAATGATAATTAAAATTATAGGCGTATTAATTGCAGCAACAATATTGATTGTTCAGACAATATTTGTTGAAAAAATCAAGAAATATTGGATTAAGTATTCGATTATTTTATTGATTATAGCTTCTCTAATTTTTAGTGTCTTTCAATTTTATTCAGACAATAATGACCAAAAATCACTAATTGAAAACAACAAAATTGTTTCAAATCAAAACAAAGGGTTGTCAAAAGATTTAAAAATAATTGAAACAAGAAATAGTTACTTAGAGAACCAAAATGAAAAATTGATAGAAAAGGTTGATTCTATTAATTTGTTGTTAAAACCGTTTTTAGTAACCGCAAAAAGAAAATACCCAAACTATGATAATTCTTCAGCTCTTAATTTATTGTTAAATGAGATTACGAATTTAAAAAAAGTTGTTTCTGATGCGAAGATTGAAACTATAAAGAAAGCAATATCGAAAGTACAAAATGGGTATCAAATTGAATTACAATTCAAAATGACTAATAATAATGTAAAAGATAAGGTGATGTTTGATGTTTTTTTACCTGTAAAATCTAAAGCGAAAATTTTAGAGATTAAACCTTATGCAAAGACTTTGGCATTATTTAATTTTGGAGATGGTTATTCTGCTGATAGAAAAAGGGCGCATTTAGAATTTAATATATCTGGTGGGCAAATTCCGAATCTTAGAATAAATTTAGATATGCTTGACCAGGTATTGATAAAAAGCAATTATTTAACTAATGATTTGGAAATTAAATAAAACCGCCGCGTAACACAGTGTACACATCATGCGGGTTTCAGAGCAATTTGCAAGTTCAGAGCTCGCTGGCAAGGGCAGTAACGGTGGATAATGAAGTGGCCACGAAAACCCGCACGCTGCATACACTCAATGTTGGGCGTTATTGGTTTGCTAGCAATTTGATTTTAATGTAGATGTATTAAATGGACGATCATTCGTAATGAGTCCACATACGAATAACTTTAACGATAGATTCTTCTTCAAGCACTTGGTAGATAAGTCGATGTTTAATATTAATTCGGCGAGAATATGCTCCTGTCAAATCACCGACAAGCTTTTCATATGGTGGAGGAATTTTGAAAGGATTATCTTTAAGTATCTGAAGCAATTCCTCAGCTTTTGGTTTCAATCCGGCAGAGGCGAGCTTTCTTGCATCCTTTTGAGCATGCTTAGTAAATACAACTTTCCACTTCACCAGGAAGGCTCCGTCAAGCATTTTTCAATAGGCGTTTTCAGTCCGCGAATTATTGATTCGCGCATCTTGGGAATGGATAGTAAGTATAAAGTTTCCTGGATTGATTTCCAGTCGTCCATAGATATTAGAATACCTGCATTCTTTTTACTTACAATCTGGATAGGTTCGTGCGATTTTTCCGATTCGGCAAGAAGCATTGGAATTTTAGCCTTTGCTGCAGTTACTGTTCTCATAACAATACCCTTAATTTTAATTATTATAATATACTCGTTTCTGTTGCTATAATCAATTTCACTCGATTGGCAATAAACGGAATTATCAAATGTTATTATTCACGCAAGCCAACGAACGCATAACAGGCGTAACAACGTCGCCTCGTTTGATATTGATTATTGTGGCTCAACGCTTCCGCTCATCCCGATGCATATTGTGCATCGGGACTCCAGCGTTGCGTTGTTACGCAAAACGTTAAGTGCAATTGCCCGTCACAATATTTGAAAGGAGAATAAATTATGAAAAATCTATTTCGGTTATTAACGTTTGTGATTTGTTCACTCGTGAGTGCAAACCTATCTATTGCCCAGTGGGTTCAAAGTAATGGACCTTATGGTGGTGATGTTTATTCCATCGCAATTAGCCCGGACGGAGCAAGTATATTTGCTGGAACTAATGCCGGCGGAGTTTTTCTGTCAACGAATAATGGTTCAAGCTGGACATTCTCCGGACTAACAAACCTCGCTGTTCTGTCTCTTGCTTTCAGTACCGATGGTAAAAATGTCTTTGCAGGTGTTGGGGGCAACATGAGCGGAGTTTATCGTTCGACCGACAATGGCACAACTTGGACTGCAGACAATGGAGACTTTACAAACAATTCTGTCTGGTCTCTTGCTGTCTCTGGCACTAATCTCTTTGCCGGAACAAATGGCGGCGTCTTTCTTTCGATCAACAACGGCACAAGCTGGACTGCTATCGATAGCGGCTTAAATACATGGCAGGATAGACTTGTCAGTGCTCTTGCCGTCTATGACACGAATCTCTTTGTCGGAACGAGTGGCGGTATCTTCGTATCCACCAACAACGGCAAAAGTTGGGCGGTGGGGGACAGTCAACTTACGAATACTCAGATCACTTCTCTGGCAATCAGTCCTGACGGGACGAAAATTTTCGCTGGCACGAATTATTGCAGAGTGTTCTTATCAACAAACAACGGCTCAAGTTGGACAGAGGAGGACGGTGGGCTAGGAAATGCTGATGTATATAATACTGTCGATGCGCTGACATTCAGCGCTGACGGCGCAAATATCTACGCGGGAACTAAGGGCAGTGGCATCTATCTTTCGACCAACAATGGGTTAACTTGGAACCCGATCAACAATGGATTCACGGATTTCGAGACGCCGCCAGGCATCTCGACCCTTGCCCTGACTCCCAATGGAGAAAATATCTTCGCGGGCACACATGGCAATGGAGTGTATCTTTCGACCGCTACCGACTTAAATTGGACTGCGGCAAACGCGGGCTTGACAAGCGTCATTGTAAATGCATTCATGTTCAGTGCTACTGACACCAGCATCTTGGCTGGTAGTGATGCAGGAGTGTTTCTTTCTACCGACAACGGTTTGAACTGGACGCCGAATCACAGCGGAATGCCAACCGGTAATGTCACTTGTCTTGTCAAAAGCCCGACCAACTCGAACATATTTGCTGGCATCTTCGCGTCGGGCGTCTATGTCTCCACGAACAACGGTTTCAACTGGAATGAGTGCAATGACAAAGGAATATTAGGCCAAGTCTGGTCTCTTGCTATGAGTCCTAACGGGGCAAATATCTTCGGGGCCACTAACGACGAGGGGGTTTATCTCTCCTCGAACAACGGTTCAAGCTGGACGTTGGTGGATTCCGGATTAACGAACGATACCGCTTGTTGTCTCGCGATCACGCCCAATGGGATGGATCTCTTTGTTGGAACCCTTGGTGGTGGTGTGTTTCATTCGACGAACAATGGTTCAAGTTGGACGGCAGTGGACTCTGGATTAACGAACGAGTACGTATCTTGTCTCGCCATCAGCCCCGATGGGACGAAAATTTTCGCTGGTACGAATGAGAATTTTAGTAGCGGGGGCGGAGTTTTTCTCTCCACGAACAATGGTGCAAGTTGGAAGGCAGTGAACAATGTATTAGGGGATAATTCCTCATATATTCCACCTATTGTATGCCTCGCCATTACTCCAGATGGTGCGGTTATTTTTGCTGGCAGCGGCGGTAGTGGCGTGTTTCTATCCACGGACAATGGTTCAAGCTGGAAATCGGCCAATGATGGATCGGAAGGTGTTATTGTCACCTCTCTTGCCGTTAACCCAAGTGGAACATTTGTCTTCATGGGTACCAAAGGGGGAGGCGTTGCAACCAGTTCCACGGGCACAAACGCTGCGAGCGCAAACTCTGGATACGGGGTGTGGCGATGCTCCGTATCGAAGATGGTCAATGGCGTTAAAGATAATCCTACGCGAATCCCACTTCGTTTTGCTCTTGAACAAAACTATCCGAATCCTTTCAACCCAACGACCAACATCAGTTACCAGTTGCCAGCAAATGCAACGGTAGTCTTGAAGTTATTTGATATACTTGGAAGGGAAATCAAAACACTGATCAACGAGCGCGAGACTGCAGGCGCCCATTCCATGAGGTTCGATGCAGCCAGCTTACCAAGCGGAGTGTATTTCTACAGACTTGAAGCAGGAGCGTACCATGACACCAAGAAACTTTTGTTGCTCAAATGATGGAACGGGCAACTGCAACTAACAAGAAGGAGTATATAAGATGAAAAACCTTTCAATATTTTTTGCTATTTGCATAGTAACCTTGAGTCTATTTCCCTCGACATTGCAAGCTCAGTGGGATCAGCCAATTCCGCCATATCAATATCGTGGCGACGTTTCTTCATTTGCTATCTTGGGTTCAAATATGTTCTTAGGGACCTTAAATGATGGCGTATTCCGTACTACTGATAACGGATCCAATTGGGTGAAGACTAACAACGGGTTAACAAATCATCGTGTTAATGCTCTCATCACAAAAGATTCTTCACTCTTTGCAGGAACATCCAACGGTGTTTTTCTATCCACCGACAGCGGATCGAACTGGACAGCAGTAAATACCGGATTGCCGGACACAACTGTCAATGCTTTTACGATATGTGGATCGAAACTCTATGTTGCAACATCCAACGGATTATTTCATTCCACAAATGATGGATTAAATTGGATACAAGACATTGGGATAACAGCCTCCTCACTGAGTGCAAGCGGTTCAAACATTCTGGCTGGCTCATATCATTCTAATGATAGCGGTGCAAACTGGATACAAGTGTATGATCGATTGTCATCCGGTTCGGGCCCCTTCAATGGTAGTGCTATCATCGATTCGACCATCTTTGCGAATGTTGTTTTTTGCGGATCGTGCGAAATTTATTACACAACAGATAACGGTTCAAACTGGATAGGCAACTGGTCTACATCTAGCGGTATTTCAGTCGTCACGACTGATTCCTCAAATTTGTATGTAGGAACCAGTGAAGATGAATGGGGAAATCAAGTTAGTATTGTTATGTCCACTGATAAAGGAACAAGCTGGACAACGATTAGTAATGGGATAAAATGTACATCAATCCGACATATTACAGCCAAAGGTGCCACCATTCTCGCGGAAACTGAAGTCGGCGTTTTTCTTTCGACAAACGCCGGATCAAGTTGGATACTTGTCAACAACGGATTAATGGTGCCCACCCTTTGGTCGTCCTACAACGTTCAGGCAATGGCAAGGAATGATTCCATTATGTTTGCCGGAACTACACTCAGCGGTATTATTGTCTCTACAAATAACGGGTCGAGTTGGTCGAATGCAAGTGATGAATTTTCAGGATTTCCAAATACAGTGGTAAGCGCTCTAATGATAAATGATTCAACAGTTTTTGCCGGAACTAGTAATGGCATTTACCGCTCTACCGACAATGGTTCATCTTGGATCGCATTGAACACCGGGTTGACACAAAATCAAAAAATTGTTTTTTCCTTGATTGTCAAAGGATCATACATCTTTGCCGGGACTTATGGCGGCATTCTTGTTTCTTCGAATAATGGATCGAGTTGGACGCCGGTTATGCAATATCCTACACTCAGTCTTTTAACAACCAATGGCAATGTATTTGCTGGTACTGGTGGTACTGGTAGCCCAGGAGTTTTATATTCGAGTAACAATGGATCGAGTTGGAAATCTGCTAATACGGGGTTAACAAACATCGTTCTTTCTTTCGCTGTTATTCCGAATTCTAACGGTACCGGTAATACGAACATATTTGCTGCATGTGCGGATGGTGTTTATCTTAGTACTAACAATGGATCGGAATGGAAAAAGGCTAGTACAGGATTGACGGGCACGGTAAATACAGTTTTCGCTGTCAACACTTCAACTTTGGTTGCTGGCACCAATAGTGGAATTTATTTTTCAAAGAGTAATGGATCATCATGGACACCATTGGATACTGGTTTGGTAGATATGATTAGTGCTATTACAATGAGCAATACAGATTTGTTTGCTGGTAACTACAATGGTGTCTGGCGGATACCTTTGTCTGCTATTCCTCACCCACTTCTTTCCATTTTATCTTCAAGTATCTCTTTTGGCAATGTAAAAGTTGGATTATATAAAGATACTATCATAACTATTACGAACAATGGCACCGATACACTCAAGATAAGCAATATGGTTTCATCGCGTTCAACATTTACTGCAAGACCAACTATCATAAATATTGGGCCCGGGCAATCGTTCACAGATACATTACGATTTATGCCTTCAGTAGTTGGCGCGGATTCAGCACTGATTACGATCCAGAGCAATACAAACAGTTCACCTGACACAATAAGAGTATCCGGCATTGCCAATTCCGCAACTAAAGTTAATCATGGAACAGAACTTCCAAAATGTTATGCTCTTGATCAGAACTATCCAAATCCGTTTAATCCAACTACGACGATCTCATTTAACATTCCATCGAAATCGTTTGTTACTCTTAAAGTGTACAATATCCTTGGACAGGAAATTGCAATGGTGGTTTCAGAAGAAATGCAAGCAGGAAGTTATACAAAGCAATGGAACGCAGCGAATATGTCGAGCGGAATTTACTTTTATCGCTTGCAAGCCGGGACGTTTACTCAAACCAAGAAACTTGTTTTGCTTAGATGAATAGGCAACTGCAACTAACAGCGGCAAATGAGGTTAGAACAAGGTTAAGTAATCTCGTGCACCATGAAGAATTCTATGGATATAAATAGTTTGTTCCTCAATCGTGTAAAATATCAAGTAGTTTTCAACAACAAGGTATCGATACCCCATGTGCATCAATTCTTCTTCATTGGGAATTCTCCCGAGCTGAGGATTCTTCGAGAGAAGATTGAGGTTCTTTTCAATTCTTATTGCAAGCGCCTCTGCAGCAGACGGTCTATCGGCGGCTATAAAATTTACAATTTCTGTGAGGTCATCCTCAGCTATGCGAAGAAGACGCACTGTATATTCAGGCCGCTTCACGAATTCTCTTCCGAAGGTCTTTCATTACTTGTGAAAGCGTGCGGCATCTATCACCGTTTGCGCGCTGAGCCTGTGCTACGGCAAGTTTGCTAAAGAGATCAAGTTTTAATTGGAGTTTACTATACTGTGCTATCGACATGACAACCATATCTCCCTCACCGTTCTTAGTGATGAATATTGGCTCATGCGATTTATGCGCGAGATCCGATATTTCGTTTGCTTTGTTCCTTAAATCTGATATGGCTTTTATTATGGGCATTGTATTCTCCTATTGTTATATATCAATATTATATCATTTAAGTGAGAATGTCAATATTTCGCGCTCGGCGTATAACAGCAGGCATTACGATGCTCGCATCTTTTGAAAAGGATTAAAGAGTTTGCTCAATGTGCCGCCTTTACAAATAATTGGTTTTTAATAGTTCGGCGGCACACTGCGTTGCTACTGCAAACGTTAGTTGCAACCGGTACCAATTAGAGAAAATATGAAACGAAAGAGGAAAAAAATATCTCCATCTATTCATATTGATTCAGTGATTCAACTCGTTCGAGGTGATCGGGTGATCTTGGATAAAGATATTGCAAAGATTTATGGAATTCCAACATTTAGACTTAATGAGGCTGTCAAACGTAATAGAGACCGTTTTCCCAGTGACTTTCTGTTTCAACTTACAAAGAATGAGTACGATGCTTTGATATCGCAAATTGCGATTTCAAACAAAGGCCGAGGTGGGCGGCGTACTCTTCCTTATGCTTTTACTGAACATGGTGCGGTAATGGCGGCAAATATACTTAATAGTGAACGTGCTGTGCAAAACCCCTTCAACCTGAGTACAACAATTAGCTTCATTCTTCCAAAGCAATCCGTGGAAAACTCTTGAGTTTTTCTTCTTTTATACATGCATATTATAATAATATAAACCGGATTTTCTATCCATATTTGTTCTAATAGTTTAAGATGCGAATGTTTCACATATGTTGTTTATTGTAGCCGACGTCGCTGAGGTTGATTATTAGCCGCGATGACAATGAACATACCAATGCCCTGCAAATCCATTGGCGTCTTTTTTCAAATTCCTTAACTTCTTCTTGGAACTTCTTTAATTATTCTCTGTCCTTGTATCGCATAAGGGTTTATCTCCTGTATTTGTTCATTGGTCTCTAACATTGTTCCATCTTAGAATAAACCCTTCTTTTTTTCAATACCTCACACACTTATACAGATACAACTTTCCGAATATTTTAATTTTCGACACGAAACATTTTTAGTAATATTTTGTTTTTCGCTTTCCATAGAACTCATCAATTTATTTCTTCAAAAGCAATTTTATCAAGGTTAAGGAGATCACCATCGATAACAAGTTTTAGCACATGCTGACCGGCATCGAGTTTTATTGAATTCTTTACAACTGTCCAGTTTTGAAATCCTGCGGTATTCGGAATCGAAATAATCTCTGTTTTATCTCCGCTGTCGCATTCGAGATGGAGCTTTCCGCTATCGTAAGCCGAAGCAACATAAAATGAGACACTGTATGTTGCAGATTTTCTGACAGTCACAGTATATGCCAACCACTCTCCAGTGCGGGTCCAGCCTATATTGTAACCACCTGCAGCACATTTTTCAATATCCACACCTTCGTTGGGACGATATTGCCCACCTTCATTAATTTCGTCTGTATCATAGTACGCTTCGCCCGGGCAACCAGTATCAAAGTCCTCGGCTTCAATAGTTCCAGGAATAGTGTGCGGCTTAAAAGCTTCCTGCTTTATTTCGCAGACCTCTAAGAATTTCCAGCCAAAAAAATCATTTTCCGAATTGAGTACTACTGCTTTATTCCCTTTAGCAAGAGGAATGTTTGTGGAAACCTCAATGTTTGGAAATTGATTATTTGAAATTTTGCATAACCCATTGTATGAGTTTTCAATTTTCCAGAATTGGCTATCTTTCCCGGCAAACTTTGAAACTAAAAGATCATGGCTAGAAATATTACACTCGAGCGCCATATTAGTATCTTCACGATTCAGAATTTTATATATGCCTTTTCCTGCAGATTCCAGTTTCCATTGGTTTGCGATGTTTTTTCTTTTATCAGTCAATGTCAAATCTGATCCAAGAACTAAACTGCCCGTATTGTCCGCCGGGACGAGGTAATAATGTGGAACACAATTAATGTCAGCATACTTTTCAAGTGTTGGAATTTTACCATCGAAGCTAAGTTTTAGAACGTATGCCAGGTCTTCAAAAGAGTGTTCGGGCAAACTAACGAGTAGTCCTTCTGCGGTTTGTTTAAAAACTAATTCCAAGTACTTTCCAGCTTCGCCATTGATGAGTTGAACAGATTTCAAGTTTTTGCAATCAATTCTGTCAGCAGATAGTGATTTGAGTATTACTTCTTTTTGGCTTTTTTCCCAACCGAGCAATATTGCGTACAGCGTGCTGTTATCTTTCGACCTAGTATAGCGGACATCCTTGGCTGTGCCTGCAGTCGGAGATGTCATAATGCCGTAAGCGGCTCCCATTTTTGTAGGGCCTTCCCCATATTTTTCCCAAGCTCGCGTTGCATACACTGCTTCACCGTATTTTTTTAGCCATGAACCTATTGCCAATAAAACATCCTTTTGTTCCTGAGGTATAGTACCATCTGCTCTAGGAGAAATATTGAGAAGCATATTCCCATTTTTACTTATTCTGTCTAAGAAAGCATGAAGTATCTGTTGTTTTGAATAATATCCAATTCCATCTGTGTAACACCAACTAGAGGAACTGACGGCATCATCGGTAAGCCAGTAATTGTCGGTAATATCTGGTGGACCTCCGCGTTCATAATCCAGCACAGCACATTTTTTATTCAAACCATCTTTAAATGTTGCGACCACTTCTTTGTTCCATTCGGCGGCTTTGTTGTAGTAGTAAGACAAAAACTCAAGAAGGACGGATTGTGAAATAACATTCAAATTAAAATCCTGGTAAATGATATCAGGTTTATAGTTATCGATAATTTCTTTATGCTTACTCAGCCAGAAGGCTTCATTTTTTTCTTTTCCCTGCTGCCCGTAAAGCATTTGAAGTTTTGGATCGTTTGTTTGAGGCACAACATTATAATACCCGGTGATATTGAATGCATGATGCATAGAAAGAATTACTCTTATATTTTTTTTGCGGATGGCATCAGTTAATAATCCGACCAGATCAAGTTTCGGTCCTGTATCTTTTGCGTTCCAGGGATTTACCTTGCTTGCCCACATTGAAAAGCCGTCGTGGTGCTCGGCTACCGGGCCGGCAAATTTAGCTCCTGCATCAGCAAAGAGCTGTGCCCATTCATCGGGATCAAATTTACCACCTTCCGATTTGAGTTTAGGTGCAAACTGTACAAAATTCCCCTGCCTGTCTTTTGCACCTGTAATGAAGTAGTTGTATGGCCACTGAGACACGTCGCCATAAATTTCTGTATGGTGTTTGTTTTCCGGAGATCCTTTTATATATATGTTGCGAGGATACCATTCGTTTGAAAATGCTGGCACAGTGAACACGCCCCAATGAAAATAGATACCAAACTTTGCGTCTTTAAACCACTCGGGTACAGGGTTCGCCTTCTCCAGCGATGTAAAATTGGGCTGAAAATCTTGCTTTTGAGTTTGAGCTTTGGTGTTATTGATCTGAAGCAAGAGAATTGCGATTAGAACTATTTTAGTTTTCATAATTAAAATTCCCATCCTTTTTACAATTCATGATTATTTGAAAACTATCTACATGTACGGCAGCGACCCTATTTAAAACTTAACCAATCTATTTCAACTTTGCTTTTTCCATTCAGCACAATAATAAGATTGTGCATACCGAAAGGATTTTTTACCAGCTTTGAATGAATGACCTTCCACCCTGTAGTTTTTCCAATATCTATTTGTGCAACTAAAGGACCGTCAACTTTATCAAGACGGATATCTATTAATCCGCCGGTTGTTGAAGCGACTTTCAACTGCACTGATTTAAAACGATTGCCTCCGAAATCTACACCATTGTACTGCATCCATGCATTTGCAGCATCCAGTACAGCTTTCCATCCTCCGAACATATCGATAGTATCGAGAAAAGCTATTGATGCGCCTTCACTGCTTTTCAGACTGTACCGGTTAATTTGTATTTTCCGGGAAGCATCTGTTACCCCGACACCGCGTAATGTAGGGATTACTTTTTTTATGGTACCATCTTGGTTGAAGAACAAACTATCAATCCTCACAGACCTGTTCTTATCAAAGTTCGGAGATAAATCATTATGATGATAGAATAGATACCATTGGCCTTTGAATTGAATAATTGAGCTCTGGTTGGTCCAGCAATCGGGAGTTTCATCCATGATCACTCCGGTGATTTTAAAAGGTCCCATGGGATTGTCGCTTATGGCATATTCAAGCCTTTCGGTTTTGTTCTGAACATGAGGATATATCAAATAATAAATTCCGTTCCGCTCAAATAGAAAAGGACCTTCTTTCAGTCCTTGATGAGGCAGACCCTCAATCACATGAGGTTCCGAGCCAAGTTCGATCATATTTTCTTTTAGCTTTGCTACAAGAATATTTCCAAGTGCATAGTACAAATAAGCCTGTCCGTTTTTATCGATGAATACATTCGGATCGATTCCAGCCACACCTTCAATCGGTTTGGTTTCAGGTTTAAACGGACCGTAGGGTTTATCCGAAATTGCAACTCCTATTGCCATACTTCGCCTTATTTCCCTTTCTTTTGCCTGCGCAGGGAAATAAAAATAATATTTGCTGTTTCTCATTATACAATCTGGTGCCCACATGCTGTAGGAAGTAGAATCCACCCATGGAACTTTATTCTGACTTACAATTACTCCATGGTCTTTCCACTCGGTAAGGTTTGATGACGAGAAAACGTGATAGTCTTCCATGCAGAACCAACCCCTACGACCCCGCCCTTCGTTCGCGAGAATATCATGTGAAGCATAAAGATAAACATTTCCGTCAAATACTCTTGCTGATGGATCTGCGGTAAACTGATCTCTTATTATCGGATTTTGAGCTAGAACATAATTGGTTAATAAAATTTTTAAAGAAATTAATAACAGGGGAAAATATTTGAAGTTTTTCATGTATTACCATTTACCTCAATTCTGTACACTTGTAGACGTCCGAAAACAGTCATAATCGATATACCCATC
This sequence comes from Ignavibacteriota bacterium, assembly GCA_963833465.1. Classification (GTDB taxonomy): domain Bacteria; phylum Bacteroidota; class Ignavibacteria; order UBA10030; family UBA10030; genus Fen-1298. The sequence goes on from CAWHXW010000004.1 coordinate 614,255, forward strand.
TAATATTTTCGCTGCATAGTTTAAAAGATAAAATTTATTTCCTGTAAAGATTTTTAGATTGAACTTCATATTAAGTTCATTCTCAATCCTTGCAAATAAATCATCCTCGCCGCAAGCAGCAAGGTATTATGTCACTCCCGCGTACGCGGGAGTCTTTGGTTTTGGATTCCCGCTTTCGCGGGAATGACGACGTCCCGATGTATCGGGATCGGGGTATTGAACCCAAAAGAGAATAAATTATGAATTTACTCCGTTTCTAAAAAATCAATCTAATTGAATTCAGAAAACAGATTTTAACATTTGTCACAAAAAACTTTTAAGAATTATCTTCAATATAACTAATTTTTTTCCAATTTAATTTCGCTTTTTATATTGATTTTATTTTATCTCAATAAATTCAGGTTCGTAAGGTGCAATTGTAAAATTGCCGTTGTAATTTTTTTCAAAAAGAATACTTCGTGAGTTTCTTTTCATTTGAATATCTTTTGGTTCCCCACACACGTTCATATATAAGAAATGATTTTTGTCTATTTGTCTTGCCAACACACCTGAAGGTACATCAGGACCTTTTTTAATTCCAAGTTCAATAATCAGATCATCAAGCAAGTTACTTAATATCTCATTTTTTGCGGGAAGGCCAACATAGATTGCTCTTCCATTGCCATATTTATTTGAAGTTATAATCGGGTAATCTTTATCCAGGCTAGTAATGATTGCCAGAGTTTCAGCGCCTTTTGTTTCAATGATATCAAACCGTGTTGATTCCGTCTCAATCGATTTTCCTTTATATACTATTGCTATTTTTTTGCCTTTGTACGATTTCCGGGATATTTCGTTAAGAGCTTCGGTTTCTTCATAACTTCCGATACGAATTCCAAATACATCGCTTAAGCGGCCGGGATGAGTCGAAACAAATACTTGTCCAGATTCATCAACAAGTGCAGAGTTAGTAGTCATAACAACTGTTCCGCCTTTGTTTACAAAGTCGCGAATTTTATTAGCAGTTGTTTCATCCATAACTACAACGCCAGGAACAAACAGTAATTTATAATTTAATTGACTTCTTGAAATCTCCACCACGCGGGAATCCATATTGCGCCAGTAAAACATATCCCAGCACGCCTGCAATTGTGAATCATGTTGTTCCGGGAAATAACTGCTTGCAATCTGACTTGGGAATGAGAACGCCAAACCAACTTCTGCCTGAAGCTTATAGGGAAAATATTTTTCGATCTTTTTAAATTCTGCAGCAATTTTTTTGTATTCATCGTACTTGCGGTTTGGAATTCCATCCCAATCTATCATCCCTTCTAAATACTGTTCTTCGCCTGCAAGCATGCTTTGCCAAGTCCAACCGCAAACCATTTGGTTGCCATACATTAATGAGGCATAAGCCGATTTTCGGATAGAATTTGGAACGGCTGTCATGGTTGTAAATTCACTGCACCAGAATGGATTTGTACTTTCGAATTGAATACGAGAAATTCCAAACGCAGCGTTCATCACACCCCAATTGGTTGTTAATGAAAGCCCCGGATAAAAGCCGCAGCCTTCGCGGGTCATTTTGCCGGAATAGGAAATCGGAGTATAATCAAAATATTTCATTTGGCTATAATACCAGGCATTGGTATTTAAAAGTGCTTTTGGAGCGTTCATATTGACTTTCTCAATAACCTTAAAGAGAAGTTGATTAATTTCATCTGAAATAAAACGCCTGAAATCGAGCATCCGTTCGGGCACATCGGTTGTATGCGTAGCAACAGGAAATCCAATTTCATCCCATAAATTAATCTTTCGTGACCATCGTTGAGTTGCCCATGCTTTGTTTAAATTATCGATACTGATATATTTATTTTTAAGCCACAGAATAAACCTTTGTCTTGCAGTTTCAGAATAAGATATCCGACCATCGCCAGATTCGTTGTCAATTCCGAATGCCAGCAATGCCGGGTGATTACCATACCGTTTCGAAAGTGTATCTGCATACTGCACGGCATATTTCTGATATATCGGGTCACCAATATCTTCCATGTAACGATGGTTTGGGTACTGAACATTTCCATTGGCATCTACTATGTCGATGGATGGATATTTGTAGTGCAGCCAGATTGGTGCAGGCCGAATAGCAATATCCAAAATTACTTTGATGCCAACTTCGTTCATCATGTCCATTACTTTATCAAACCAATCAAAGTCGAATTTTCCTTCAGACGGTTCATAACTGTCCCAAGCTAAATGACCCATTCGAACAACTTTAAACCCAGCATCTTTCATGAGATTAATATCACGCTGCACTTTTTGAGGATTTTTATCATCGTGGGGATGATAGTTAGCCCCAACATATAACTCTTGAGCTTTCAATAAAAAGCTAAAGAGAAAAAAGCTAATAATTATACTCGACGTTTTGTTTATTCTTTTATTCATATTTTTTATGTTAAGTTGCTATTATTAATTATGGTTATCAAAATCCTCAGTGTAATTCGAATGTTTTTCCCGGCTCGAAGGAAGCTTCACAATCTGCCAGGATCTGTCATTGAATGTTGGCTCCTTCCAAAACACATTGTCACCTTTCCTGAATTTCCATTTTCCTTTCACAATCGGAGATTCTAATGCTTCCGAAACATTCGCTTCGGATCTGGAAAGCCCTTCAATACTCCAATCGTGAGGCACATTCACGCTGAGTCATAACGATCATTATATTCCGGTTTCTCGGCATTGCTGATTCCACCTGCGCAAAATCGCTATCCTTTCAAAATAGCCGGATGTATCCAGATTTATCGCTCTCGTTCCCGCGGATCACAGACGTCCAAGGGCAGCATACAACAAGCAAATGATTGGAACATGCTTGATATTCAACATAGAGTTTTTTCTTATCTCATTTTACAAGCATGAACTTTTTCACAGCGCTGTAGTTTCCTGCTAGAAGCTTGTATAAATATGTGCCACTCGGTAAATTCGTACCATTGAATTGCACTGAATGAACTCCAGTGCTCTGATATTCATTGACCAGCGTTTCAATTTTTCTTCCAAGTACATCGAAAACTTGCAAAGTTACAAAAATCCTCGATGGTATTTGATACGTAATGGTTGTAGAAGGGTTGAATGGATTGGGATAGTTTTGGAATAAATTATATGTATGCAGTATTTCGGTACCTGCTTTATCAATAGAAGAAATATGATTATTTCCACCTTCGATCATTATCATCTGAATCGATCTCCCCGGTGAATTAAATTTTAGACCATTTTCAGTGGGATAAGAATTCGCCGGAATACTATACAAATCCCCATAAGGTCCCCAATCGGTACTCAGTCGGGCCGTCTCCATTGATAAATACATTCGCCGAAAAATCACCATTGTCTGTCCCGCCGGTGAACGACAATACATCGTAATGTTGACCTACTCCGATTGCTTTTGTATCAATGTTCACCACTTGATTTGCAGTACCCTCATTGATAACGATCACACCTGTTTCACCGGATGAAAATTTTGAAGCATAACAAAGTATGTTGGTATTCGATGAAACAGCAGAAATTGCATGATCACCGTAAAATTTTTGCAGGTAACTTAAATAATAAAAATCTGTATGGGGATGGTACAAATAATTGGCATCCGAACCGGCATACAACATACTAGCGTCGCCTGAAACAAGCAGCCATCTTGCAGCCATCCCGAAATTGTTTTTAATCATTTCACTAATAAGAACAACTGCCTGCATGCCGTCTACATAAGATATAGATGTGGTAAGAATACCGCCATTCATATTGTACATCTGTTAAAGCGATTGGTTTAAGATATCCATTTTTATTAAGGATTTCATTTTTTACGTAAGTCATGTTCGCATCGATAGCTGTTTCTGCACTATTAATAATTGAGAGCACAGTTCCTGAATTACTGAAATAGTTATGTACAATATAAAAGTCAATAGAATCACCTATTTCTTTAAAGAAATCAGCGTTCCAATTATCGTCAATAATCCTCCACTCTCCTCCTGAATTAGGTGCAGCTGCTATGACTTGTCCGCCAATATATATTGTTGCGCCGACTTGCTTGGCGGCAGATTTCATCGAGTCAATAAACACTTTACAATGCTTTCCGTACAATGTCCCAGAAATAAATTGAGGTTGCCCGTCCTTGTTAATTGTCGTATCAATCATCCACCCATATTCCCAAGGGCCAGCATTTTCATTTCCAATCTCCCAGAACTTAGTCCTTCCGCGATCATATCGAACCCAGTCAGCAGCAAGATGCGCCGCTTTAGCCACTGGATTGCTGCTTGTTCCATAACGTGCATATGCATAATTGGCGGTTATTAATCCCTGAGCACCAATCTGGTTTATGAATTGGTAATATTGATCTGCCGTGGTTTGCCAGCCACCCGATCCTGTTTGCCCCCAAAATTGAATTTTAGGTGCAGACTTTCCGTTATATTGAGTTCCATCATAAACAGAATCTGGTACATCGGCTGGAACACCATTCCAAAAATATCCGTCTGCCCAGCTTCCACCTGGAAAACGAATCAGTGTCGGGGCAAGAAGCGAAGTATTAGTGACTACCGCAGGATCATTACAGCTATTTCCAGCCCACGCTGCAATTGCATTGCCGAATATGTATTTGGATATTTTCCCAAGTGTATCGCCAGGTATTGTGACAATAATGGTGGCCGGGTCAGCAGGCTTATCTGCACTTACCACAGGCGGAATCTCTGCTATCTTTAAGGCAAAATCATTAAGAAAACAATTCTCGTTACTCTGCCCTTGAAGATTATAGTAAATTATAAATATAATTCCCAGCAAAAGTGAATAAATTCTTTTGAGCATGATATTATTCCATCTTAAATGTTTTTTGTAAAACTATAATTTTTGTAGACCATCTAAATCCTCTTTCAAGGAATCATCAGGAGATTTATTTTGCCTTAAAATTGAAACCGCAATTAAGTAACAGGAGTTTCTTAGAATCATCGTTCACACTAGCTTAGCATTTATTGTTTTATCATTGTTATTAAGAAAACATCATTTTCGTGAATTTCTATTTCTTTCAGAAAAGGTGAACTATCTTTCACTTTTATTATTTCAGTGGAAACAGCGGAACCGTCGTTAAGTTTTTTTATTTGCTCAACCTGCTTTTTTGTAAGTTGATTTGGCTTACCCATCGCAAAATAAGTCGTGTATGGATCGTTTACTCGATAACCAACTTTATATATTTCAAGTGAATATGAACCTTCAGGCATTCCTGATATACTTACTTTTACTTTTCCCTTTGATTTTGATGGCAGATCACGGATATAATATTCTTGATTATTTACAGAATCTCCCGGATGAGTATTAGTGAAATCCCAGAACAGCACCTGAACATTACTTTTTTCATCTTTGCATGCCCACGAAAAAGTATCGGTATTCATCAATTCTTTATTGCCAAGTTTATTCATGAATTTAAAAGAATAGAAAGCCGGTTTGTTAATTGACTGATAATTCAACAACCCAAATCCACCGTGAAAAGGTGTAAAACGCGGTCCCGGTTCTTCAAATATATCTGTGAATACCCAGTACAACATAGAATTCGCTGCATCTCCGACTTCCTTGATTTTTTCTAGGATGTAAGCTGCTTGATGATAGCTGTCGTGTATGGGATCAAAAGGCGTGTAGGAAGAACTCCATTCAGTATAATGGAGCTCTAAGTTTGGCATAGATGAGTTTATAATTTGTCTACGTGAGCGCAGAATATCGCCGCTTACGCTCACTGGATTTTTGTCTAGAATAGTACCGGCGTTTCCAAATTCATCAAGATACCCTTTTTTGACTCCATACGAATGCGTGCTGATAAAATCTAGCGGAAGATTATTTTTAGTACAGAAGTCAATCATTTCAGGCACCCAGGCTGCACCGGCTGTAGCAGGCCCGCCGACTCTGTAATCCTTATTTACACTTTTTACAGCATAGACCGAATGCCGGAACAATTTAAAATATTCTTCTTGCGTTCCTTTCCAAAAACCATCCAGATTCGGTTCATTCCAAACTTCAAAATACCAAGTCTTTACTTCATCTGCGCCATAACGTTCTGTAAAATGAATTGTAAGATTGCGGATTAAATCTTCCCATTTTTTATAATCCTTTGGAGGAGTAACATTTCCTCTCCACCAAAAAATGGTTTGCTTACCGCTTGCCAGCGCTTCCGGCATAAATCCTAATTCCACAAAGGGCTTCATCCCGATGCTGAGTATGAAATCATATAAAATATCTATGTACTGAAAATTATATTCCGGATTTCCATTTTTATCTTCCCTGTAGACACCCATATCATCTGTTAACAATCCATGCATCCGGATATATTTGAAATCGCATTCTTTCTTTACATAAGCCAATTGCTGCTGCCAATCTGCCCGAAGTCCTTCATTAGCACGGCCGGCCCCAATACATTCTTTAAACATTGGATTGAAATCCCCTTTGACTTTATTGAAGTCAAGATTGATTACCCTTTTTTTTGATACGGAAGTAACAATGGATTTGTCTTGTGCAAATGTATTTGCCGCAAACAGATAACCGAGAATGATTAGTATCAGATAATTAGATTTCAAGAGTCTTCCCCTTTCGAAATGCTTCATTTATGGTTTATCCTGCGATGTCTTAGGATTAAAAGGATTCGAGAAATTATTATTGACTTTAACCTGTATATGCTTTATCACTTTTTTTACCACTGCCGCCTTTTAAAATGAAATCCAGTTAATATTAAAACTGATGGCGATCCTATCTAAACAAAGTACATTATATTCACCTTGTGCTTTTTTAAAGTGAACAATTGTCCATTGATACAGTAGGATGTATTGGGATACAAATAATGCCAAACACGATGCCGTTTAAAGTGATTTTAATTTACCGACTGCAATATAACTACATTATGTACTCTCTTCATTTATAAAGACTATAATCATATATAGAAACTTATTCCAGTCAATACTATCATGACTCGACTACATCTGTGTTCATGCAATGATCAATAATAAGGTGCACCAATTGTTCCAACATCAACCTTGTATAATGTCCAATTTACAGCGGGGGTTGAATTGCCGCATATAATATATAGATATTTTTCGAAGCAAAATTGATTGCAATAAAGTGACAAAATATCCTTGTACAGAAAATCCACACTACTTGGTTGAATCGGTAGATTACTTGGTACACTTGCAATCAAAACCGGATACTGTGAATAAGTTCCAATATACATCTTCGTTCCATCCGAAGAAAAAGAAAATGCCTTTATAGGAAAGATAGATGGGAAAATTCCTTGAGTTAAATCGAGCACTAGTTCCGGGGCACCTATTTTGCTTGTATCGCTCATCGAATGGCGAAAGATTCCCTTACGCGTCGCAACATAAATATATCCGTTGAACACGCGCATAGTCGAAATCGTATCTGTTGAATAATAGCCATCGTCTCTTTTTGAGCGATCAGGCCGGATAATCTGAATACCACTCTTCCGGCCGCCTGTATAGAAATATCCGTTGGCATCAAAGTCACCACATATAACATTTTTAACAGGAGCAAAAGTATACCAAAGAGAATCCTTCACTGTTGGCATATTGAAGTCCACCATATGAATTTCTTTAGTATTTGGAAAAACCCCATTGAGGTAATAGAATCTTCCATCAATGCCGATTTTTGCATCTGATGGCGCCCGAGTAAGCACTAAAGATGTATCTCCGCCAACGCTTGTTGTAATTTTTGTGCTCTTGCCATCTGGCGTAACTTTCCAAAGATACTTATTCGCTGTTTCTACAACGTACAAATTCCCTGCGTTATCAACAGTAACAGTGCTTAATGCTACATTTGCCACAAAAGACCCATACTGCTCATTTATAGAAGTAATTTTATAGTGATCATATTTAGCCGAGACAAGTGCTTTATTCGAAGCTATTGTTATCGAACAATCATCAGAGACTATATTAGGTCTGTATACTTTGATCATTCCTGGAGAAATCGAAATAACTGATGCCTGCACATTATTAAAGTAGACACCATTAAAAACAAAGCTTTGATTAGATAAGAGTATTGAATCTTTTAAATTTAAAGTATCTGTATAATAGGAATACCTCGTAACAGTAGTTGAATCTAAAGCACCGGATAAATTATTGCCTGTAATTGTTATAGTATTCACACCTGCTAATGCTTGAGCAGGACTGATCCCGGTAATAGAACAATCTAACGAACTCGCTGGAGGATTATTCCACATTGGGCCGGCAACATCATTTTTACATCCAATAAAGACTGCATTCACTACGACTACGATGATAGATGCCATCAATAAAAAGCGACGATCTTTCATAATCTTATTCCTTTATTATTTCAATATGAAAAACGAATAGTCATGCGTTGTACTTTATCAAATACACCATAAGGAGTATAAGCATAATCAAGTATAAAGCCAGCTTGAGATACGCCCATTCCAAATGTCCAACCGCTCCCTTCATCTACATTAGTTGTATATCCACAACGCAGAGAAACCGATTTCACTATTTGGTATTCAAGTCCTATTTTCATCTGTTCCGGATGGTCTCGATAATGGCTTGCATCAATACTTATATTAAGTAATTGATCAAGGTTGCCCTTTCCGATTACATCCATCAGATCCATAGATATACCAAGCGTAAAGACTAACGGCAATTGAAAATTTTCATAAGCATACTTCTCCTCTTGGGAAAAATTCCTGATAGACATTCCAAACACAAGACTTTTGTACCCCGTTTTAAATTGAGTACCAAAATCAAACACTAAAGGTGACAACTTATTGCTTACTGCAACGGCAGAGTCTTTATAATGTGTACCCGTAGAGTCTGTGAATGCTACTATTGGCTGATTTGGATTAGGTATACTACTTGGTCCAAGATCTTGGCTTGCAACACGTATCTGTCCTCCAACGCTAAAACGGTCTGTTAATTTTTTTGCATACCCTAAACCAATAGCTGAAGCATGTGGACTAAAAAGTCCAGTTTCCAGATATCCCTGATCAGTTGCTTTGTCTACAACAGTGCCTATGAAATCGCCATAATTCACATATTGAAATGAAAAACCTACTACTCCATAATCTCCGTGAAATGGACTAATTGCCATACTAAAAGTGAGATGTTTAATATCTGCAATCCATTGATTATTGCTCACAGCGATATCAATAAAGTTTTCCATTCTTGCCATACCAGCCGGATTAAAGAATAAAGAGGCAGATTGGGCTTCAAGACTTGTCAAAGCATCTGCCATAGCGGCAGCTCTTGCATCGCTTACCACAGTAAGAAATTGAAAACTCGATTGCGCTAACTTTTGGTTATCTTGAGCATATCCAATGAAACACAGCAACAATCCTGCAAGTATTCCAATAATTCTTCCATTCAGTTTCTTTTTCATTGATTGACTCCTTACCTTATGACCACAAACTTACGGAACGTAGATTGGCCCGCACTAAATATTTTTTGCCCTTTAGTATACACGACATCACCTTTATGATAAATTATTTTTAAATGCTCGTCGGTAATATCATGACTCGCAATTTTATCTTCTGTCGCAGTATAATTTTCAGTTACCTCGACGTACAAAATATAGACGCCGCTTACGACAATTTGACCCGAAGAGGTTTGCAAATTCCACGCTTCGTCGCCAGCTCCGTTAGTATGATTTATCTCCCGAATAAGTGTACCACTTTCTGTAAAAATCATGAGCTTGCATTTGGGCGGAATACCATAAAACTCCATTTGATCAATTCCACCAGTGAGTCCTGTTGCAAAATCTGCAAACTGCCATTTCCTTGCTCGAATATCCCATGGATTAGGAACTACACGCACCTCTGCCAATAAATTGCCTGCAGGCCTTAAGAGATTTGCTGGCTTTGATGTCATAGTATAGAATAGACTGCTGTATAAAGGAACACCCGGGTGGACATCGTTCCTCGATCCATTATCCCGTGCTTGAATATAATAGTAATAATCAAAACCACGAACGGCTGTTGTATCATCCCACTGTGTAGTACTTGCATCACATTCAAGCATCTTTTGATAAACCGTAAGATAAGTTTTTACATTGCTTTCTGACCGATAAATTACATAACCGGCTACTGGTGTCGGTGAACTGCTTGGTGGAGTCCAAGACAAATGAATTTTATCACCGCCGGATGTCACTGTAAACGAACTCGGTGGATCGGGAGGTTTCGGAATATTATATTGTGATCTATAATTTGAGCGTGCATTTCGAAACATCTGCATAATAGAATCCTTCCCTGACATTACCCATGCCTTTGTGTAATCGGTAAATGTCGGATTAGCAGGAGGAGTTACACCAGAAGGAAAAACAAGAGGAGGTAGTACACTTGTCGAATCTTTACTATGATTATAGTACGCATACCATACGGCGCCAACATCGCGACAAGTTTGCCAACTGATTCCACTGACACCTTCGGCAAAAACAATATGAATGCTGTCTTGAGGTGCTAATGTATAAGGGCCAAATCCCTGTCCTTGTGCTCCACCGTAGAGACCTGATTGATGCGCCGTCCAATAATCACCAACAAATTGACCGTCCGTGCCGACTGCCTGTTCCATAGATTTATCTAAATGACCTGCTGCAATAATATTCCAACGCAGCTTCATAAATACATCATCATATTGACTAACTGATGCTTCTTCTTCAATATTGTCTGTATTGAAATATGCAGTTGTTGCCGGTTGATTTATGTCATCAACCATATAATTCTGCGGACTCCCTGAAGCAAACAAAGTTACTGCTCCAGCATATTTTGCTGAGCCCAACAAACCATTTAATCCTACACCACCACCATTTTGATCTGGACAACCCCAATCTTCATCGTAATATGCCAAACCCATAGATAACCGTGGTTTTTCGGGTGAATAAAAACTATAAAAACCGCGCAGTGTATCCGGTGTTGATCGTGTTGCGCTGTACGGACCGAAATCACCGTACAACGAACTTGCACCCCACTGCGCTTCAAAAGCGCCCCAAGTTGAACCCCATGCAAGGGATGTTATGCCTGAAAATGCGTTTCGATAGCCAAAGTGGAACCAAAGACTGTCCAACGTCTGAGATAGAGTGTCCCCTGCTGCATCATAAATACCAGTATTCTTAAAAACATAATCATGAATATAATAGCTGTCATGATTTTGCTGAGTAAATGCCATAACTTTTTTAGTAACGGAAATTCCCATAGAAGTGTTAAATTTAATAACAATCATACGATCACAGGGAATATTTGGATTTACTTCGTCAAATTTATCGTATTGTGAATTCCCTGATGCAAGTCCACCATCTACTACAACAACTGGAGGAAAGTTACGCGCGATCAATTTTATAGATTGGGAAAAAACCATTTTAGGCTGGTTAGATATATCATAACGAGGACCAGATCCAATAACCTTTATCGGTTTTATTTGTTTTTGTACCGGATCGTAAAAATTTTTTGCTCCAATCCATAATGACCTTGAACGTTCCGTAAATTGATCATCGCCATATTGAGCTGGCCATGCAAAATTATCATTAGCAATTGGTGTGTATTCATTTTCAGCACCATAATCAACTATCCACGCCTGATACTGCGAAACGCTAAGCCATCGGAGATCTTGAGATAGTCCATATTGAAATCCAAAAACTATCATTATTAACCCGATTGCCAACATTGTTCGAATATTATATCCTCTTTTTTTCATTGTAAAGTCCTGTTCAAATTGTTGGTTATCGATTATCAATCTATATCAATTGAGGCACTAAAGCCGAATGTAATACTGCGCGGGTTCAGAAACCAAAACGTCGATGGATTCGGCATATCAATATATGCTTTAGAAGAATTTATCTTATCAATTGTTGCTTGATTAACCTTTACCCAAGCATTCCCGACTGTTTGCCAATACGTTTTTGTATTATCATCATAATATATTGCTCTATCGCCAATCTTGACTTGCCCATTCTCAACTCCATCCTGACGAAACATTGGCTGCCAATCTACTCCAGGATCTCGATAAGCACCAATTTTGTCATCTCCTGGAATATTGTTATAAGCATTACTCTTGGGCAGATGCAGCGAATTGATATATGCACCGCTTGTTGTAAGGTCAGAATAGCTTGTTCGCAGGCGAAGAGCATTAAATAAATTTGAAACATCGGCAAATATTTGGATTCTAAAATGATTAACACTTACACCTTTACTGACGCGCAATCTTCCATCAAAATAATTGACATATTGCACATTATTATCGACTCCAGGTGTATTATTTTGATTATACGTCGTCCAGCCACCCTCACTCCAATTGAGAAGAAGATTGACCATAAGATCGCCAAAAATATGATTGCCGATTACTTTCGGACCAAAATCTAACGGTGATGTAAAATTAAGGTCGGCTCTTGCAAAAGGAGCTGGAATTGTCCGTTGTTGATAATATTTATTTGGTTGCTCGTTATATTGGCTTACTTGAAGTGCTGGATCTTCGTATATATCAATTATTCCAAACTGACCCGTCGATGTTGCCTGGTATGTGTAATTGATAAATCCTGAGAACCAATTTCCTGGAGTTTTCCTCAACGTAATTTCTACTCCACGAGTATCCTGATATCCGTTAGCATTTGTAACTGTATATGATGCGCTTGATATAGGATAGTACGTAGTAGTATTTTGTTGATTACTTATATCACGATAGAATGCTGTTAGTTGAAGAAGGAGTTCATTATCAAATAATTGATGGTCATATCCGAGTTCATACGAAATAGTTTTAGCAAGTGCTAAATCAGGATCACCAATTTCTTGTAATGAATGATCAGGACGCCGATCAACTCGGAATAGCCCTTCATATTGCGGCATCTGCTTAAACTGTCCATAATTAAAATATAACTTTGAATTTTCTGTAATAGGGTGCGAAATACCTAAACGCGGGCTGAGTTGCCACTGCGCTTTCGTTGTTCGCATAGCAATTCCTTCGGCAGTGCCAGTATACTTGTACGAAATGAAATTAGGGTCAAACGGGTCATAATTCCACCAATCGGTTCGTGCATCGCTAAAATCCAGTCGTAAGCCACCATTTACTGTAAATCCGTCTGTCTCCATTTTATCTTGAACATATGCACCACCCTGAGTTGGGAAGTTGTGAATCTGAACACGGTTGGCATAAGTGTTTCCACTTGTTTGCATCTGGATAAACCCATAGTCCAGATTAATGTCATTATAGGTGAACACAGCCCCTGCCTTGATCATATTGTTAAAATCAACTTGACTTGTGAGATCAGCTTTTAATGTAGTTGCACTCGAAGTCGAATTGTCTCTTGCAAGCGCATCCTGCGATCCGTCTTCAAGTTCGATTCCATCTGATGTTGCAGGGAAATATCCCAGCGGGTTTGATGTTTCATAGAAACCAGGTAATACTTCATACAGAAGAGATGTATCGCGTGCTGCCGGTGGACGAGTAAAATAATGCGTTCTAATATATTCTGCGGAAACTTCATAATATGTTTTATCACTTAATATATGAGTCATTTTAGCAGAAAGGGAACGATGATCAATATCAGTCAGACTATAAGCAAAATCACCAAAGAGGTTCACTAATTCATCACCTCCAGTACCGCCGACAAAATCAGTTGGACTAGAAAGACGATCGCCATAAGTCCAATTTTCTGATACCGTAGCTACATTTCCAAGTGACCCAATGATTTGAACAGTAATATTCTTACTAACATCTGATGTTAAAACAATTCTTGCATCATAATCATTGTAATCCGGGCGAGATAATGGAAAAATCAACTGTTGGCTCTCTCCTCTATAAGACCCAAAAAATCTTAGATTTCCAAGTTGTTCAGAAATAAACGGCACAGGACCACCTAATCCACCATCAATATTATAGTCCGGTTTATTATTGAACACCGGTTTACGAATTTCGTACTCAAATGCTCGCTGGCAGCCAAGTGGTGTCAAATTATTATTCGGATTTGCATCAGAACACAATGCTTGTGATACTGCATTCCATCCGCCTTCAAATACTCGATATTGTGATTTTGTATAACTATCCCAAGCTCCGTTATTTGTTCCAGTCCAACAAACTGCTGGATCAAAGTACGGCCTCAACCAATAGGAATTGGGATTATCGATATCAGGTATACCGGAACCTCGATAATATTTCGGCGCTGCAGGTGTAAATTGAAGATTAAGATTAGCAGTATATCCTTTTTTTTCACCCTCATTCGTTACGACCTTAATTACACCAGACTGAACTTGACCATATTCTGCATTGAACCCACCGCGTTCGACAGAAATTTCTTTTATCGAACTTAAGGCGACTTTGGTCAATGCCTGATTATTTCTTGGATCGCGCATAGTGAGTCCATCCACTAAGAAAAGTGCTTGATCCATTCCGCTTCCACGGATTTGTCCATTGTTAATCCCAGCTTGCATATTAACAATATCATCTACGTTCGTAACAGATAATTTAGAGATATCCTTGCTTGAAACATCAACAACGCTTGTTGCAACGTCCATTTTAATCGGCCGTTCACCCAAAACCACAGTCTCGCTCACTTCAATGGCTTCAGCTTCTAAGATTACAGGCAATCGGGTTGTTTGATCAATAAAAACGTGAACGTTCGAAAGAATAACTTTTTTATATCCGATGGAGGAGATTTGAACATTATAGGTACCAGGGGGAATATAGAGAATGGAGAATTCTCCTTCAACATCTGTCGCAGCACCTAATGATGTACCTAAAATAACAACATTTGCTCCGATCAATGGTTCACTTGTTGCTTTGTCAGTTATAATGCCTGCAATTTTTCCTGTTGTACCGGACCATAAAGGTACAGTCAGTAATACGGATAACACCAACGTTGGCATAATAATCCTTTGCAAAGATTTCATTCTTCTGACTCCTTCCAATAATAATTGCTTTGGCTTGAAGGGATTAGCTTCAAGAACTGTGAAATTGATTGCATTAGTAATAATCATTCTGTTACATTTTATTTTCAGATACCAAGACAAATCAGGAAATTAGAACTTCTGATACAAAAAATTCCCATCCTCCAAATGCATACAAACAAATTTTTCTAATCATAGATCTAATAGTAAATATGCTGTTCTAATATTATTTTCATATTCGATTTATTGGTTCGGCCGAACTCGCAACATCCTTTGTAGAAATACTAGATTCCTTCCTTTCGTTATTTCCCCTTTTTACAGGACTTTATTTTTTATCACCTGTGTGGGAAAAAATATAGAGAACGGACAAATGATTAAAAACTGCAAAATATAACCATCGTGGGATGAATAATTATTATAATCTTGTTCCATTCTATTTAATTAATGTCCCAAGATTTTAAATATTGTCCCACTGGATTTTAACTAATGTCCTATTCTTCATCTTCTACTATTGTCATTACATAAGATTTTTAATACATTTTAAGAGAATGGATAGCACTCCATTTTGCCAATTTCATATGAGACAATTCTTTAAATTATTTTATTCTCTTTTTTTTATTTGGATTACATTCATTTTATTATCCCAAGTGAGTGTTTATTCCCAGCCTGCAAAAATTATCAAGTATTCCACGCAGATGGGCTTATCCTCAAACCATCAGCACTGCATCATTCAGGATAGAGATGGTTTCATCTGGATTGGTACGGGTGATGGTGTCAATCGCTTCGATGGTCGATCGTTTAAGGTTTATCGAAGAATTCCAAACGATTCTACAAGTCTGAGAAGTAATAATGTGCTTTGCATGTATGTGGATAGCAAAGGTGCTCTTTGGATTGGAACACATCAAGGTGGATTAAGCCGCTACAACAAGGAAAGGGATAATTTTTATACATATACAGGTATTAATAACGCTAATTCGATTTTAGAAGATAAATTCCAACGATTATGGGTAGGAACAACAACATTTGGGCTTTATTTATTTCATCCTGAAATTAATGAATTCACTCATTTCCAAGCACAGACGCAGAAAACGTTCGATTCAACAACAATTTCAAATAATTCCATTAACAAAATTATCGCTGATGGGGGAATTTTATGGATAGCCGATAATACAGGAATTCTCACAGCTCTTAATACAACCACCATGGTTTTTAAGTATTATAAACTGTTTAATGTCTCAAGTTTTCAGACTGCTGATTTTTCTATTAATTCATTAGTCGTCGACAATAACCGCATTTGGATAAGTACTTGGAGCAAAGGGATTTGGATTTTTGATAAAACGACAGGTCAATGTACTCCCTATAGAAAGGAAAAAAGTAAATATATCAACTTTATTTTCAAGGATAAAAAAAATAGACTTTGGTACAATCCCGAATCAAAAGGATTAATCTTGATTGACGGGGAAAAAGAGAGCCGTTATCAATTCGATGATTTCGATCGTTACAGCCTTTCGTCAAATTCTCTCGCCAACATCTTTCAAGATATACAGGGAAATTTGTGGCTTGCAAGCAAGCAAGGAGATTTAAATTATTTCATTCTTGATAATCCTTTCTTTACATGGTATAAAAATCCAAACTCCTTTGAAGGCCTTTCAAGTAATTTTATTAATGCTGTTCTTGAAGATTCAAAAGGAAGAATCTGGATTGGATTTGAAAATGGCGGAATCGATATTCTCGACGCAAGAAATGTCAAACCGAAGAAACTTCTTAAGGGAGACGCTTTGACCGGACTTGGACCTGGCCCTGTCATGTATATTTATGAAAGCAGAAAAGGAACGATTTGGATAGGCAAATATCTCGATGGTCTGAAAAAATATAATGAGGCAACAAAATCCTTTACATCTTTTCAGCATAGGGAAGGTGATGACGAATCCCTCGCGGCAAACGATGTTCGATATATCTCCGAAGATAGTAAGGGAAATTTGTGGATCGCAACTCACGGCGGCGGTGTAGATAAATTTATCCCGTCGATAAGAAAATTTATACACCACAAAAGTGATTTCACTCAACCATCCAGTACCATTGGTGACGATTGGACATTTAGTGCCGTATGTGATAGCCATGATAACATTTGGATTGGATCAGTAGCCGGCGTATCGGTTATGTCAGGAATAAATCCTCTCATAAAACATTTTAAAGTCAATGTTGAAGAGGGGTACAATTTGAGTAATGACGTCGTCAGGACAATTCTGTTTGACTCCAAAGGATTTATCTGGTTTGCCACAACAGATGGGCTCGATAAATTCAATCCTCGTGATTCGACTATAAAGAAATATTTCACGAATGATGGACTCCCTAATAATGTTATTACCGATATACGTGAAGATGATCATTATAATCTATGGATAAGTACTACCAAAGGATTATCAAAATTCTCGCCCGAGAATGAGACTTTTCAAAATTACTCTATTTACGATGGATTAGTCACAGATAATTTTAATACATTTACCTCTTTTAAAAATAGTCGTGGTGAAATGTATTTTGGCGGTAGTGATGGTTTAATTCGATTTCATCCAGATAGTATTAAGGTCAATAGATTTAAACCTCACGTCTTCATAACTGATTTTAAACTCTTCAATCGTTCCGTTCCTGTGAGAAACGAGAATAATCAATCGGAATTCAATATCCCCCAACAAATTAGCTTCTGCAAAGAAATAACACTTGACTACGATCAGAATGTTATTACTTTGGAATTTATTGCCCTGAATTATCTCAACCTGGAAAAAAATCAATATAAATACAAACTAGAAGGATTCGAAAAGAATTGGACTGCAGCCGGAAATAAACGAGATGTTACATATACGAACCTTCACCCGGGGAAATATGTATTCAAGGTCATTGCATCCAATAACGACGGGATATGGAACGCTGAAGGCGCATCTCTCACAATTATCGTTAATCCACCATTTTGGCGAACGAATTGGGCATACATGGTGTATGCGCTTCTCATGGTTTCTCTTCTTTATTTTTTTAGAAAATGGATTCTCCACGAAGCGGGAATTAAAAGGAAGCTCGAACTTGAAGAATTGGAAATTCAAAAATTACATGAAATGGATACATTGAAGACCCATTTCTTTTCTAACGTTTCACATGAGTTCCGGACACCATTAACACTTATTATCGGACCGCTAGAACAACTGCTTCGAGACAGTAAAAATGAAATACAAAAAATCCAGCTTAACCTGATTCAAAGAAACGCGAACCGGTTAATGAGGTTGATTAACCAGCTTATGGATTTTAGAAAAATTGAAGAATCCAATCTGGAATTGGCTCTGACGAAAAATGATATCGTCTTCTTTTTGAAAGAAATTATTAGTGCTTTTAATCAGGAAGCGAAAGAACGGAAAATAAATTATTCTTTTACATATTCCCATCCATCATTTGAGTTGTGGTTCGATACGGATAAACTTGATAAAATAATTTACAATCTGCTATCGAATGCATTTAAATACACTCCCGATGAAGGTGTTATAACCGTCTCTGTATTAATAGACAGTACTAACGAGTATCAAAATTATAAAAATTCCCTCGATAGAAAAAAGCAGGTACAGGATTACTGTAAAAGATTCAGGTATAGGTATTCCGCCAGAATCTCAATCAAAAATATTTGATAGATTCTATCAGGTAAAAAATACAATGACAACACGCGGAACGGGAATCGGTCTTTCTCTGACAAACGAACTAGTAAAACTCCATCAAGGAAGTATCTCCGTTCAAAGTGAACCGAACAAAGGTTCAGAATTCTCGGTGATTCTACCACTCTGGGAGGAGAATCATGAATTCCCTCCTTCCTCCTCTATTCGGGAAAAAATGGAAGTGGGAATCAAACAAAATGAAGAAAGAAAGATCAATGATAAAGAATTTGAATTATTGGACATACCGATAAATCAATCGGACACTTCTTTAAAACTTCCGTGTATTCTGGTCATTGAAGACAATGCGGACATGCGATTATTTATAAAAAATGAATTACGAGATAACTATCATTTTTTAGAAGCGCATAACGGTAATATTGGTATAGAAAAAGCTATTAAGGAAATACCTGACATTATCATTTGTGATATTATGATGCCTGAAAAAGATGGTTATGAAGTTTGTAAAATATTAAAACAGGATGAACGGACAAGCCATATTCCCTTTATTATGCTGACAGCAAAAAGTTCTGAGCAACACACGATTGAAGGTTTGGAAAGCGGTGCTGATGACTATATCGCGAAACCTTTTAGTTCGGCTATTCTTCGTGCCCGGATAAAAAATCTTATCAATTCTAGGATGTTATTAAGAAAGAAGTTCATAAAGGAACCATTTGCGTCTATCAAAGACCTTTCTCCAACTAAAGTGGATGAACGACTTTTTAAAAAGGCGTACGAAATTGTGGAAAAGAATCTTAACAATCCAGATTTCAATGTCCTTGATTTTTCCAATGCACTAAGGATGAGTAGAACACAACTTTATCGTAAGATACAGGCGATTTCTGGCCAATCTGTAAAAGAGTTCATCCGAGTTATCCGGTTGAAAAAAGCTGCCGAATTTTTGCTTTTAGGAGAAAATAATATTTCCGAAATAGCTTTTGCTGTCGGTTTTAATTCCCTTTCATATTTTACAACATCGTTCACAGACTATTTTGGTATAAATCCTACGAAGTATATTAAGAAATACACGAAATAGTCATCGAAGCAAAATAATTGCAATAGCAAAAGAGGTACTAATCCTCGTAATCGACATAATATTCTTCTTATCTTCGGCAGCGTTTCTGACTTTAAATTTATTTTCGTTTATATTTACATTTATTTCTGTATATGTTCCCTCATACGAATTTTGTCTGGCGAATAGTAACAGCGCTCATTCTGATCCATCACAAAATAAAGATCCGTTTACCTTTGCGCCATCAGAATCGATTAAATGTATTTTTGTTTTAATCGATCTATTTCTTTTCTCAGGGATAATTATTTAAACAACAATGGCGCCATCTTGTACAAATTATATCTCCACACGGGCCAGGCATGTCCACCTGGATACTCGGTATATGAATACTTAATTTTCATCTCGTCAAATTTGGAAAGCATGATTTGGCAATTATTATAAGCTATATCTTCTTTTCCACCCATCGCAATCCAGAATTGCTTTAAGTTGCTGTTTATCTTTTCTACATTATTTTTCATAAAATCATATTGCATATTTGCTAAATCGTTTTGCATTGGTAGAATCCAACCAGAACTGAATACACCGAGGTACGAGAACATGTCGGTATTGTTCACACCTACAAACAGTGTTTGTATTCCTCCCATTGATAGACCTGCAAGCGCACGATTCTTTGAACCAGTTTCTGTACGATATTTTTTTTCGACAAAAGGAATGATGCACTGCTTCAATTCTGCTTCAAACATTTTTAAGGTTATTTCCCCAAAACCGGCAAAATCAGTATTGGTATTTCCATCCGGCATTACGACAAGCATAGGTCTTGCTTTCTTTTCTGCAATCAGGTTATCAAGAATTAAATCTGCCTTCCCTTGTGTTGCCCATCCTCTTTCATCTTCACCGCCGCCATGGAGAATATATAAGACAGGATATTTTTCGTTTGTATTAATATCATAACCGGCAGGCGAATAAATATAGAATTTACGCCACTGATTAAAAACAGTGGAGAAATATCGTTTTATTCTTATATCTCCATGTGGAATATCTTTTTCTTCATAGTAGTTAACGCCTTTGATAGGTATTTC
The DNA here is from genome assembly GCA_963833465.1 of Ignavibacteriota bacterium. Classification (GTDB taxonomy): domain Bacteria; phylum Bacteroidota; class Ignavibacteria; order UBA10030; family UBA10030; genus Fen-1298. The sequence goes on from CAWHXW010000004.1 coordinate 634,913, forward strand.
AATACCGCTTGCCATCCGTCCCATTCCATAAAAGGTTTCACTTGCAGGATCGGCAATTGGAACTCCGTTTATTAATAAGGAGTAATAATGAAAACCCTCACTCAAAGAATCGGTCGTCACTTCCCATACTCCAAAAGTATCTTTTACCATATCGTATTTCTTACCTAAATCGAGTTGGACTTTTTGTGCATCGGGCGCCTTGATGCGAAATACCACGCGATTATCCGGTAAAATCTGTGGATATTTTGCTTTTCTTACATTCGTAAGCGCCGGTGTACCAAGAATTGTGTATTGAGAAAATTTTGAAATATCTACCGGCTTAAAAATTAATTGCGAAAACATGTACAAGGAGTTTTTCCATACCTTAAAATCATGTATGCCTGGCTCGATATAATAAATATGAGGAACATCGTTGGCTTGCAAATATTCGTGTGTCCGCTGACTGAACGTAATAAGATTATCATTATCACCGCACGAAATCCAGAGTAACCTTAATTTCTTTTTTGCTTCTTCCGGATTTGGTACCAGTAATTCAGGAACTTTTGTGTTCGGTGCCGACGAGAAGCCGCCCACCCATGCAAATGTACCAAGATGACCTAATCCAAAATTCAATGATTGACCGCCACCCATGGATAGACCAGCAATTGCACGATGTTCCCTATCTTTATACACCGGATATGTTTTTTCCATGAAAGGAATCAAATCGTTCAGTAAATCTTTTTCAAACGTTGCAAATGCCTGCACTTTCATGCTGTCAAAAATATTTCCAACTGCACGGTCATCCTTCATTGCACGGCCATTGGGCATAACAACGATCATCGGTTCAATTTTCTTTTCAGCATAAAGATTATCCAAAATCACCTGAGGTTGCCCACCTTTGAGCCATTCCGTTTCGTCACCACCAATCCCATGTAAAAGATATAACACAGGATACTTACTATCCTTTGAATACCCTGAAGGAGTATATATAACTGCCTTACGCTTAGTGCCAACAGTTTTTGATTCATAAAAGATCGTATCAATTTTCCCGTGAGCAATAGCAGAACGAAGACTGTCAAAACCAATCGGAGCATGCTTTTCAATACTTTGCGTTTTCGCCATAAAACTAAACACCAGTAATATAAAAATCGAATACATTAGCTTATTCATTGTTCGCCCTTAGATTTTTATTTAACGCCATATTTATCGATCCTAAATATTTAAAACAAATAAAACTTTATTTTAATAAAATAAAATTAGGTAATTATTAGAAACGTAACCTAAATATATATGAGTAAAGAGTATCAAGAGATTATCATTTCTATGATTAAACCGGTATTCAACTTCTTTAAGATACATAGGAAAATAATATTTTGTTTATAAAACCCTCGTATGATTTTCAACTTGCGACGAAGAATATGGCTGCCTTTTTGTCTCTTACACTTGTTGCATTTTATATACACGCATTTCGTCCTGCAAACTTAAAACGATCCACAAAAAACACACTTTTTTTTCTGTTAAAAGTTGTTAAGGTAATTTATTTTTCTGTAGCTCACCATAAGATAATATATATACATTTATCTCAAGGTTACATTCATAACTAATTACTTAAAAAAAGCAGAAGAGATACTGTAAAAAATAAATAGCTTCAGCATCACAGCATCTATTTCAAAATTTCACTGTGAAAAATAATTTACGTTAAGTAGAAATTATCTTCCTTTGTGCTTGCCTTCGATCTTTTGAATTATTGCTGTAAGGCGTCTCTCACCATATCGGTAATACGGCGAAAATCGATTTTACCGCTGCCCATTTTAGGCAGTTCTTCAAAGACGACAAAATTTTTCGGCAAGGCGATTTTCGGCAGCTCGTCTGCCATCTTTTTTAAAACAGCTTTCTCATCAATTTTCCGGGTGATAGCTACAACAATTTTAGCTCCACGAATAGCATCCGGCACCTCAACAACACAGCATGCAACATCATCGGGAAGTAAATGTTCCAGTACATTTTCCACACGAATAAGCGAAACCATCTCCCCGCCAATTTTCATAAAACGCTTTAACCTGCCGACATGCCAGAGATATCCGTCTGCATCATGATATCCCATATCGCCAGTGTCGTACCATCCATGTCGAGTACTCAGAGTTGTCGCTTCAAAATCATCAAAATAACCTTTCATCACGCTATCACCTTTAACGAGAATTTTACCAATTTCGCCGACATTGCATTCCTCGCCTGTTTCATAATTTTCGACGCGCACTTTTACATTCGGCAAGGGCAATCCGACACTTCCCGGACGATTTGCCGCCGGTGTATTAACACTAATTGCAGGGCTCGTTTCAGTGCAGCCGTATCCCTCTAAAAGATTAATATTATGTTTTTGAAGAAATTCCTGGCGCAACGAATCCGGGGTTTTATCAGCGCCAGCCAGCATAATACGACACGATGCAAAATCGCCCGGTTCAGACTTGCGAAGGTATCCCCACATAAAGATTGGTGTGCCGACTACAAAAGTAATTTTTTCTTCACGTATTATATTACAAATAATTTTAAAATCCAGAGGGTTAGCATAGGATACAATTGTCATTCCATAGTAGAGCGGCAGCCACAAATTTGCTGTCTGTCCAAAAACATGGAATAAGGGCAAATTGGCAAGAAATATATCATCAGACGTAAATTCAAAAACTTTGGCGAGTGCATCAACGTTAGCAGAAATATTTCGATGAGTTAATTGAACTGCTTTAGGATCTTTTTCGCTTCCGCTTGTGAAAAGAATAATAACGTTATCATCTTCTTCGCCGGCATGAATTTTTTTTAGCAACCGTTCAACGGGAAGCTTAGCCCGCAGCGCCGATTTAATTTTATCCAGCAGCGAAACACTCTTCATAATATCCTCAATGAAGATCATTCCCTGCACTCGCGGGCAATTAATTTTCTCAACGAGAGCTTTCGAAGCAATGATTGTTTTAAAAGCGCACTTCTTCTGAGCATATTCGCAATTTTGTGCGGCTCCAGTAGAGTAATTAATCATCACAGGAACCCTTCCGCTAATCAATGCACCGAGAATAGAAAGTGCGCATCCGGCAGAAGTCGGAATCATAATACCAATGAAACCCTCGTCGTATTTTTTAAATTTGTCCGCTAATATTAGCGAAGCAATAAGCGCTTTTCCATAGCTAATGTTTTGCCCTGTGGTGCGGTCAATAATTGCCATTTTATTTTCAAACTGCTTTGCAATACGAACAAAACTATGATGAAGAAGCATCTTTAATCCTTTATAAACAATGAAATAAATTATTCAACTGCTTAGGTCAAAAACTCATGAAAGTTTAGCTCGTAGAAATTCTCGATTTAACCGCGCGATGTGAATTACCAATATTCCTTTGGGACATTCGGCTTCGCAGGCATAATTGTTAGAGCAATTACCGAATCCTTCTAAATCCATCTGTAATACCATTTTCTGTACACGTTCCTTTCTTTCGACTTGTCCCTGAGGCAGTAATGCAAACTGCGAAACTTTTGCCGCCACAAAAAGCATTGCAGAAGAATTCGGGCACGCGGCAATGCACGCTCCGCATCCGATGCATGCCGCCGCATCCATCGCTTCTTCAGCATTTGCTTTCGCTACAGGAACCGAGTTCGCTTCTGGTACACTGCCGGTTCTTGCTGAAATAAATCCTCCTGCCTGCATAATTCGATCCATCGCAGTTCGATCGACAATTAAATCTTTAATAACGGGGAATGGTTTTGCACGCCACGGTTCAATGATAAGTTCTTGTCCGTCATCAAATGTCCGCATACGCACATCGCAAGTTGCCTGTTTGCGACCCGGACCATGTGCGCGTCCGTTTATCATCAATCCGCAACTGCCGCAGATGCCTTCGCGGCAGTCATGATCAAACGCAACTGGATCTCCATTTTGAATTACTAACTGATTGTTCAACACATCTAACATTTCTAAAAACGACGCATCGGGCGAAATATTCTGAATTTCGTACGTTTCAAAACGTCCCGTATCTTTCTGATTTTTCTGACGCCATATCCTTAAAGAGAAGTTCACAGTGTTATACGTTCTATGTAAATAAGTTTGTGTTTTTATGTAAGCTGTTTATTTTTCGCCCGAACCAAATAATTTATGTACCCATTTAAAAGAGTCATAGTTTTATTGACAAGTTCTTTCCCATGCTCAAGTTCTTGTGCAGAAATATATTGTTCATCATCCGCATTCATTAATTGATCCGATAGTTCATGTAAAAAAACCACGGCTCTAGCAATAAAATTGAACATTCTCTTGAAAGTTAAATCTGCCGAAACCTTCGGCAATATTTTGTGTCATAGATACTGCATCTCTTGTTGTATTATCTATAAAAAAATACTTTCCTTTGTAAGAAAATTTCTTTACAAACCTCATAACATATCTTCTCAATTCAATTCCTGCTTGCCAAAATTCCAGTTCTTCAAATGATTTTAGACTTCCACTCGTCAAATTTCCAATAAGCAACTTCGAACTACTAACAAATAACCATTAACTACTTATAACTTCGTTCGGAGGGTTTAACATATTCAAACGAGAGCGGCTCTTTGTTCAGTTTTGGTTTCTTGCCCGCACCGGTATATTCCCAAGCTGCCACGTACGAAAATTTCTTATCATTGCGCAATGCTTCACCATCCGGTGTTTGATATTCTTCGCGGAAATGACCTCCGCAAGATTCTTCCCGATGCAGTGCATCGAGGGCTAATAATTCCGCAAGTTCTAAAAAATCAGCAATACGCCCCGCTTTTTCCAATTCGATATTGAGATTGTTAGTTTCGCCAACGACTTTTGCATCATTCCAAAATTCTTCTCTGATTTCAGGAATGAGCTTTAATGCTGTCTTCAATCCTTTCTTGTTTCGTCCCATTCCAACGTAATTCCACATGACCTTGCCGAGCTTTTTGTGAATTTCGCTCACCGGTTGTCTGCCATTTATAGTGAGAAGCTTCTTCACTCGTTCACCGACGTCTGCGGTTACCTTTACAAATTCCGGATGATCTGTTGCTAGAGAAGTAAAATTTGTCTTCGCAAGATAATCTCCCATTGTGTACGGAAGAATGAAATAACCGTCGGCTAATCCCTGCATTAATGCACTTGCTCCGAGTCGGTTTGCGCCGTGATCCGAAAAATTTGCTTCGCCAATAACAAATAATCCCGGAATTGTGCTCATTAAATTATAATCGACCCATAATCCGCCCATTGTATAGTGAACAGCAGGATAAATGCGCATAGGAACAGCATACGGATCTTCAGCAGTTATTTCATGATACATATCGAAAAGGTTTCCGTATTTTTCTTCAATCCATTGCTTGCCATTTCGCTTTGTTACATCTGCAAAGTCAAGATATACTGCCATTTTAGTTTTACCGACGCCAAAACCTTTATCACATATTTCTTTCGCGCGGCGCGAAGCAACATCGCGCGGAACTAAATTTCCAAAAGACGGATAGAGACGTTCTAAATAGTAATCGCGTTCATCTTCGGGAATCTGAGATGGAATACGAGTATCACCTGTTTTCTTCGGAACCCAGATGCGTCCATCATTACGAAGACTTTCACTCATCAATGTCAGTTTGGATTGATAATCGCCGCTGACGGGAATGCACGTTGGATGAATTTGAGTAAAACAAGGATTCGCAAAAAATGCACCTTTCTTGTACGCCCGCCAGATTGCAGTAGCATTGCTCGCCTTCGCCATTGTTGAAAGATAAAAAGTGTTGCCATAACCGCCCGTAGCAAGCACAACCGCATCTGCGACATACGATTCAATCACACCTGTCTTCAAATTTCGACATACAATACCGCGAGCCATTCTATCTACTACTACAAGGTCTAACATTTCCCGCCGGTTGAAATATTTTACCATTCCTGCACCAATATGACGACTCAATGCAGAATATGCGCCAAGCAAAAGCTGCTGACCGGTTTGGCCGCGCGCATAAAATGTCCGCGATACTTGAGCCCCGCCAAATGAACGTGTATCTAAGTAACCTGCATAATCGCGGGCAAACGGAACACCTTGCGCAACGCATTGGTCAATGATATTACTGCTGACTTCGGCGAGCCGGTAAACATTTGCTTCACGCGCACGGTAATCGCCGCCCTTTAGTGTATCATAGAATAAACGATAAATACTATCACCATCGTTTGCATAATTCTTAGGGGCATTGATACCGCCTTGCGCCGCAATGCTGTGTGCTCGCCGCGGTGATTCGTGATAAGAAAATGCCAACACATTATAACCGAGTTCTGCAAGCGAAGCCGCCGCTGAAGCACCTGCCAGACCAGTTCCGACCACGATAACGGAATACTTGCGCCTGTTCGATGGATTCACCAGCTTCATATTGAAGCGATGATTGGACCATTTTTTTTCAATTGGGCCTTCGGGAATTTTGGAGTTAAGCAGCATAATCAATGAACTCCCATTATCGCGGCAGATACAGCTTGCTGGTGGAAATAGAAATAAACAGGAATTACTGCGAAGCCCAACGGAACTAAAAGCCAAAATATTACCGCCAGGATATCAAGAAACGGTGCATAGGTCTTATTCCGAAGCCCGAGTGTTTGAAATGCCGATTGAAATCCATGCCGCAGGTGATAGCCGAGAATAATGAGAGCTGCAATATAAAAAGTATCGTACCAGGGATTTGAAAAAGCTTTTATCACCAGATCATAATTTGATACTTTCTCTGATGCAAATCTTGATGTAATAAAGAATGATTTCAGGTGGATATAAAGAAAGATTCCGATTATACTTCCCGTCCATATTGTTGTGCGGGATGCAAGCGGTGAGTTATCTTTCAACCGGAAGAATTTATATTTAATTGGTCTACTCATCCGGTTCTTGATCCACAAAATAACGCCAAGCGTCGCATGGCCGATTATTCCAAGAAATAGAAATATTTCTATAGCACGTATAACCGGATTAGAAACTAAAAATTCCCCGTATGCTTCATACTTTTTTCCGCCATCATCCGCAAAAAGAAGAAGATTGCCTGCAAGATGTTCCGATAAAAAAATTATCAGGAACAATCCGGTAATGCTCATCAGAACTTTCTTGCCGATAGACGAATAATAGAATGCAAGGACATTATTCATAGAGGACATTTTGTATGGTTGAACATCATAACACCTTAACAAGATTATTCCAGTAACTTTCCGAAAATCATGTGAGATTACATCTGACTCTCGTAATTTAACTAGAAGCTATCTCAAAAATAGAATCTCGTCATGCTGAACTCGGTTCAGCATCTATCTTGGAGCCAAAAGGTAGATTCCGAAACAAGTTCGGAATGACCAGACGAGTTTTTGAGACCACTTCTAATTACAAACCCCCGACAAAGTTATGAATTCATTGAGGAAAGTGTAGGAAAGATTCTTGGAAAAAGCAATGGAATGAGATTGAATAATTATTGCTTTTTATTATTGAAGGACGTATTTTTAACAAGAGATTCTAACAAGGGTTCAGGTAACTATTTTATAGGCAGGTAACGAGGACAATCTCCTAAAAAAATCTTTACGATTAAAAATGAAAATTTATTCAGGCAAGCGTAAGAATGACTATAAAAATTTTCATCTTGTCATTTGCAAATTACAATATGAATAACAAGAGAATGAAATCTAAGTGCATTTGTTATAAACGTCTTCCTTTGTTTTATGAACAAATGGACAATTCAGACAATTTTATAATTGATGATTATAAACAATCTGTAATGTCCGACATGCAGGTGGGAAACCATTGCAAACCGATAGGAAAGTCTAACATGCGAATAGAAAACTGTCACATACTACTGGAAAAGTATGACAAATAAATGGGAATCCGTTTCATATTGCCGGGAAGACATTGCAATAACACGGTTATACGTAACATTTACAAAGGAAAGTGTCGCATACAAACGGGAATTACTATATTTACAATGGATAGCATTGCAAACGGGTAGTAATGCGTAACATTTACAAGGGAAAATGTTGCATTCGGTTGGTAAGAAACAGAAATCGGGAAAAACTTAATAATTAGAACAAAACAGCTTTCAACACTCTGTCATTCCGTGATGTTTTTAAACGGAATCCAGAATTGAGACGCTAATCTGGATGCCGGCTAACAATCCGCCAGCATGTTATAACAATATAGAAATTAAAACAACATCCCTCTACTGGGCGCAGTTGGGGAATAACTAAAAAAACACACTAATAAAAGAGAGGTACTATTTATGAGAACGAATCAAAAAAACAAACTCAATATGTTTAAGGCAGTGATAGCAAAACTGAGCGCTAATAGCGCCGAGCTTGCACAAATTCCTGCACTTGCGCCGGCACTGGCAAAATTTATCCAGTGCGTACAAACGATCGAAGCAAAAGAAACCGAGCGCGGCGATCAAACCACAGGAAAGTTAGAGGTGCGGAATGCAGCCGAAGACGCCCTTGTGGAAATCCTGGTACAGGTATCATCTTCACTGACTGCATTTGCAAGCAGTTTGAACAACACAGAACTGTATGCAAAAACAAAGATCAAAAAAAGCATTTTGCATCGGTTACGGGATGAAGAATTGCTGCTGAAGGCAAAGTCGATCCTGACACTTGCCCAGCAATATGCCGTTCAGCTTGTCCCCTTCGGAACAACGGCAGATATCATCACATCGTTCGATCAGGCAATCACTTCCTTTCAGACGGCTGCCGCGAACGTGGACACCGGCTTTTCGAGCCGTTCCGGTGCACGGCTCTCAGAGGTTGATGCTTTCGATGGAGCCGATGAGATACTCAAGGATCAGTTGGATAACCTGATGGAATCCATCAAAATGATCGACCCGCAGTTGTACAACGAATACAAGGTAGCACGCGTAATACATGATTTAGGCGGGCCACGGGATACAAAGAAACCCGTGCAAACGACAGCGGCCGCTGCCGTACGGCAATCCGTTCCAGCCAAATAAAAGAATCATACCTTGCAGGCATGTGCGCCCGCTTGCCTGCGGGGATAATCTTTTACTTTGTGTCTTGTAAGGTTTTTATTTACATTCTTGCAGGAGCGCAACTGCCCCTTGAGGCATATTTTAAAATGAACACGAAAAAAATAGAGAATGCGTTATGCTATTCTTGCAAGGGAAAGATCTGTTTGAAAAACAAATTGATAAGAGACGCTGGGATAGAAATAAAAATGCCCCCGTTATAGGACGAGGGCAAAACCTGTTGAAGACGAAGCTTCACTACGGAATAATCCTTATTGTGATTTGCTTCGATGGTAACATATAAAATATTATTAACAAACGCAAATAGATAAAAAGGAAAACCATGAAAAAAGTCTTGGGCCTTGATGTTGGAACAAATTCCATTGGTGGTTCATTAGTAACTATTGGCACCCTCACTGAATATGGCAAAGGCGGCAGTATTGAATGGATGGGAAGCAGGATTATTCCGGTCGATGGAGATATGTTACAAAAATTTGAAAGCGGTGGTCTTGTTGAGTCAAAAGCTGCCGACAGCGAAGACTTCTTCGCGGCTCCAGAAAGCTCAAGCATCGTTATAAATTACGAAGAATAAGATTAATTAAGATGTTTAAAGTATTAGGTTGGATACCTGATACGTTTCCTGAAGATTTTAAGAAAGCAATAAATGTAAACCCTGAATTCAGGTTTAAAATTAGTGATTATCTCCCTTTTGAAAAATCGACCATAGAAGAAGCTACAAAACTTCTTGGGGTAAAGAACAAAGAAAAAGAATTGGTCATATCGGAAGATTGGATCGTGTATTATCTCCGAAAAAAAGCATTGCACAAAAAAATATCGTTGTTAGAACTTACCCGAATTATTTATATGATGAATCAGAGACGTGGATTTAAGAGTAGTAGAAAAGATTTAAAAGATGGCGATAAAAAAGAAACCGAAAAGAAATGGGTCGAGGTTCTAGAGATTGAATCTGTCGTTGAGAAAAAGGATACCAATAGTGGCAAAACAAAAGGATACAAAAAAACTTTTTTAATAAAGGCAAAGAATACTGATTATGAATGGGAAGTTAAAAGATTTGAAAAACCAGAATGGAGAGGTAAGAAATTCACTTTCTTGATAATAGAAAAAGTATCGGCAAAGGGTGAGATTAAATGTTCCTTTAGCACTCCCAAAGAAGATGATTGGGAACTTGTAAAGGTTGCACAGAATCAGGATATCAGAACATGTATAGATCAAAAGCTTTGTGGCGGTGTCGGCGAATACTTTTTTAATCAATTGGTAAAAGATAAAAATTATCGAATAAAACAACGCATAATTGATCGAGATTTGTACCGATCAGAACTCCAAGCAATTTGGAACAAACAAGCAGAATTTCATCCTGAGTTAAAAGAAAATTCAAAACTAATCCAGATTGCAGAAGCGCTTTATCCTACTCAGACAAGAGAAAAAAAAGAAAAGCTAAAAGAAATACTATCGCATGATTTATTCTATGTGATAGCCAATGATATTATTTATTACCAGAGAGACTTAAAGTCGCAAAAAAAATTTATTACTGGATGCCGCTTTGAAAAACATAGTTATAAAAAGGACGGCATCGAGTATAAGGTTGCTATTAAAGCCGCACCGAAATCTAATCCTGAGTTTCAAGAGTTTCGTATCTGGCAAGATATACACAACATTCGAGTTTATGAAAAAGAGAAGATAGTAAATGGAAGGTCACAAATAGATGTTGATGTTACAAAAGAACTTATGACTGATCACGCAAAAGCATTAATATTTGATTTGTTTGATTCATCAATCGAAGTCACTCAAAATGATATATTTAAAATATTGAACGACGGGGCAACAGAAAAAATATTAACGGAAAAAACACACTACATCAATTTATTCGCAATACGGACAACATTAAAGGGGAACGAAACAAAATCAAAAATTCGGCAAGTTTTTAAGAAGCATCACTATGAAACCCAAGGTGAACTTTTACTTAATGATAGAACACTGTCCTTAGGAAAAAGCGAAACAAAGTTCTATCGGTTATGGCATATTCTGTATTCTATAAATTCTGCTGATAAGGTAAAATCAGAAAAAGGCATTAAAAATGCCTTGATCAATCCGAAACATAAATTTTCACTATCAGACGATGTCGTAGAACACCTTGCCAAACTTTCAGAATTCCCTAAACAATATGCTTCCTATTCTTCAAGGGCAATTAACAAACTATTGCCATTAATGCGTTGCGATAAGTATTGGAATTGGGAATTGATTCCAAAAGAGATACAGGATCAAATCGATAAAATTGTAACAGATGGTTGGGATTTAGCCATTGATAAACGGACTGGTGAACTAATAGAGAAAAGAGAATTCAAAAGACATGAACAATTCCAAGGATTACCAACATGGATGGCATGTTATGTAGTATATGGACGGCACTCAGAAAGAGAAACAAATGAAAAATATACTTCTAATAAGCAGATTGATATAATGAAGCTTATTCCCAATAACAGCTTACGGAATCCTATTGTTGAACAGGTTGTAAGAGAAGCGCTTCATCTTGTCAAAGATATTGTAGAGAAGTACGGACAACCCGACGAGATTCATATTGAACTTGCAAGAGATTTAAAAAAGAATGCCGAAGAACGTAAAAGAATAACAAACGCTAACAACGATAATCTTCTCGAAAAGCAGCGAATAAAAAAGATTCTCTACGAGTTAAAGAATGGAGATTTTAAGGAATATGACAACGAAGGGCATCCTATAAAAACAAAATTCAAAAAAGAACCCAATCCAGAATCTCCGATAGATATTGAAAAATTCAGAATTTGGAAAGAAAGTTCCGGAACATCTAACGAGGAATTAGAAAGTCTCTTTAAAGATGGGAAGAAAGAAAGAATACCAACAAATGCTGAAATTAAAAAATATGCTTTATGGCTAAGCCAAAAGTGTGCATCTCCTTACACAGGAAAGATCATCTCACTTAGTAAACTCTTTACTAATGAGTACGAGATTGAACACATTATTCCGCAATCAAGATTGAAATACGATGCCTTTGACAATCTCGTTATTTGCGAAGCAGCGATCAATCCAGAACCTTATAAAGGAAATAAACTTGCACGCATTTTTATTCGCCATTATAGTGGACAAATAATTCCCATCAATGGGACAAAATATACAATCTTGTCCGAAGAAGAATATATTGAGCGATGTAAAAATATTTTTATGGGAAGGAAACTCCGGAATTTATTAAGAGAAGATATACCAGATGATTTTATTTCGCGGCAGATAAACGATACACGATATATTACAAGAAAGCTTAATGAATTGTTGTACCCAATCACTAAGGATAAAGATGGACTTGTATTTACAATAGGAAGCATTACAAGTGAATTGAAAAAAGAATGGGGATTAAATACTATATGGAAAGAACTACTAAAATCGCGCTTCAAACGAATGGAAAACATTATTGATAAGCAATTAATAGTTCCTGATGAGAAAGAAAAAAACAAATTTCATTTTGATGTTCCTGATAACGCCGAGTTTAACGAAAAAAGAATTGATCACAGACATCATGCATTAGATGCATTAATAATCGCAGCAACAACAAAAGAACATATTCGTTATCTCAACTCACTCAACGCAGTTGACACGCAAGAAGAACTTAAAGATATTCGGCTTAAACTTGTTAAGAGAAAAATAAGAGAGTTTATCCCACCTTGGCCGGCGTTTACAAAAGATGCTAAAGATAAATTGGAAGAAATAATTGTATCTATTAAAGCAAACAACAAACTTGTTTCAAAGCCACGTAATAAATATCTACGATGGGAAAACGAAAACGGTGTATGGATTAAAAAATATATAGCTCAACATAAACCAAAGGAACAAGGAAAACATTGGACAGCTATAAGAAAATCTTTATTCAAAGAACCGCAAGGAATCATATACTTAAAAGAAATTAAAGAAGTAAAAGTTATAGATGCGGTCACGATACAACTCGAATATATGGAGGTTGAAAACACTGATAAGGTAAAAACTGCCAGTTACATCTACGATAAGGAAGCACGAAAACTTATCAAACAAATAATACATCAACATAATGAAGACATGGAATCGGTAAAAAGAGCTTTAAAAAGTACACCCTTAAAAGACTCAAAAAAGCATCCAATCGAGAGTGTGCGAATTGCAAAATTTGTTGAATACGCTGCCAAAAGAGTCGCTGTAGATAAATCTTTTACATATGATAAAATTAAAAAAATACCCTACTGGGAAAAATCACCTTTAGCTAAACTATTGAAGCAACATCTAGACGAATATAAGGGGAAACCTGAAGAAGCTTTCCAAGGCGAAGGACTTGAACTTTTAACAAAGAAAAACTCCGGGAAACCAATAAAGAAAGTAACTGTTTTTGAAGCGATTGGTAACAAGGTAAACGTTAAAGGAAAACTTGTTGAGGCAGACAAAGGAAGTTTATTGTTTTTTGTTTGCTATGAAAATATTGAAACTGGAAAACGAGAAACGGAAACATTGCCTTTGCTAGACTCAATCGATTCTCTTGTTAATAAACTTCCCCTTGCTCCTCCGCGACAAGGATATAAATCTTTCATTCTTTCTCCTAACGACCTTGTCTATTTGCCGACATTGGATGAGATGGAAAATACGAACTCGATAGATTGGGCTAATAAGAAGAAAATAGCTGAAAGAATATATAAAATGGTGAGTTGCAGTGGTTCTCAATGTTATTTTATCCCTCATCAGATTGCAGCACCAATCATTGAGACAAATGAACTTGGTGCAAATAATAAATCGGAAAGGGCATGGGATGGAGAAGTAAAATATGTACCCAATAGCAAAGGAAAATTGACTCGGACGGATTCTGGAACAAAAATAGTCGATGTTTGTATCAAAATAAAAGTTGATCGACTTGGCAACATTATCCGCAACGAAGGAGTGTGAAGGGTCTTGTCATTCCAGAATGTTTCTATCGGGAATCTAATATAAGTTAAGAAAGATGCCCGCTTAAAATCCGCGGGCATGACAGGTACTATTTTTACAGGGAAGCAAACATGATAAAACGCACCATTGTTCTATCCAACCAGGCATACCTAAAAAAAGAAAACGATCAGCTTGTTATTCAGCAGGATGAAGAAAGGAAGTCTGTACCAATTGAAGACATTGGTGTACTGATGTTAGAAAGCCATCAATGCACTATTACAGAAGCTGTGTTAAGCGCGTTGATGGCGAACAATGCTGTGGTCATAAGCTGCAATGGTTCTCATATTCCAGACGGTATAATGCTGCCCATTGCTGGAAATGTTTTGCACACCGCTGTCCTCAAAGATCAATTACAAGCATCTCTCCCTCTTCGCAAACAATTGTGGGCACAAACGATAAAAGAGAAAATCACCAATCAATCCTCTGTTCTTAAAATATTAGGAATTAATACTGAGCCAATAGAATACTGGACACGGAAAATTCGCTCGGGCGATCCGGATAATTACGAAGGGCGCGCAGCCGCTTTCTATTGGCAGCATTTTTTCCCCGGTGATTATGGTTTTACACGCGATCCCGAAGGTATCGCACCCAACAATTTTCTCAATTATGGATATGCCATTCTTCGCGCTGCAACCGCACGCGCCATTGTCGGCTCAGGATTGCATCCGGCAATCGGATTATTTCATAAAAGCCAATATAATCCTTTCTGTCTTGCTGATGATCTTATGGAGCCATACCGACCGTTTGTGGATGTTATAGTGCGGCAGATTTGTTCAGAACAAGGTCCAAATATAGAGCTGTCTCCAGATATTAAGAAGAAACTGCTTGGCGTTTTATCTGTAGATGTATGGATAGAGGAAGAACGGAAACCACTTTTGTTGGGTTTAACTAGCACAAGCGCCTCTTTAGCAAAATGTTATGCCAAAGAAGGAAATAGAATCACCTACCCTTTAATGTATGCGCCTTAACGAGTATAGAATTGTGTGGGTACTTGTTTTTTTTGATTTACCGACCGAGACAGATTCAGATCGGGCATGCCTATACAACATTTAGGAAACATCTCCAAAAGGATGGATTCGACATGTTCCAGTTCTCCATCTACCTTCGGCATTGTATGAGCTATGAAAACTCTGATGTTCATGTAAAACGTGTGAAAAGCTTCCTGCCAAAGAAGGGACATGTTGGCATATTACGAATTACGGATAGGCAATTCGGTATGATGGAAATCTTTGAAGGAAAGACACAGGAGGAATTGCGGCCCCCGCCGCAGCAATTGGAGTTTTTTTAGGCGGCATTGTCATTCCCGAATGCTTTAATCGGGAATCTTATAATGACTTTTGAATTAAAAACATACTCTGTTTATATCCTTGCCAGTAAACCGCACGGTGTTTTATATATTGGTTTCACCGGCGATCTGACATTAAGAATATCACAACACAGACTTGAAGAATATGAAGGATTCACCAAACGATATTTCGTAAAGCGCCTCGTTTATTACGAATTATTTGCTGACCCTTCTGAAGGTATTAAGAGAGAGAAACAGTTGAAGAAATGGAATCGAGAGTGGAAAATCAAACTCATCGAAAAATATAATCCAGAATGGCTGAACCTATATAGTGATGGTGAAATACTCCCACTCCCTTTCAATAGACAAGAATAAGATTCCCACTAAAAACGAGTGGGAATGACAAATAGAAAAATAGAGAGAAAGAAAAGCGTGTTGAAAAATCAACACGCTTTTTTTGTCGCGGAAAAATCCGCTAAGTCCTTAATTTTCAATGGCTCGCCTTTTGGTATATTCAAAAGAACAGTAACCAAAGAAAACTCTGAAAGCAAATCACAACTGTACTCGATGTGATACTATATCGGCTGATTATTCAAAAGAACAGTAACCAAAGAAAACTCTGAAAGCAAATCACAACACGTTTCAACTTGGTATAGTTCCGATGTATATTCAAAAGAACAGTAACCAAAGAAAACTCTGAAAGCAAATCACAACTGATACGCACTGCTTGGAATTGCAACTTCAATATTCAAAAGAACAGTAACCAAAGAAAACTCTGAAAGCAAATCACAACACCTGCGGATAAGGTTTCATCTGTAAATTATTCAAAAGAACAGTAACCAAAGAAAACTCTGAAAGCAAATCACAACGCATTCTATCGCAGTTGCTGTATATGGTTTTATTCAAAAGAACAGTAACCAAAGAAAACTCTGAAAGCAAATCACAACGATGTCAGCTGGAATTCATAGGTATTACAATGAATTCAAAAGAACAGTAACCAAAGAAAACTCTGAAAGCAAATCACAACGTGGCACGTGTTTAACATGCAGTGTAATTATTCAAAAGAACAGTAACCAAAGAAAACTCTGAAAGCAAATCACAACAGATTACGATGCAAATGATGTATCTTTTAAAATTCAAAAGAACAGTAACCAAAGAAAACTCTGAAAGCAAATCACAACTGAGTCCACTGCTGGACGTGCTGAGCATCATATTCAAAAGAACAGTAACCAAAGAAAACTCTGAAAGCAAATCACAACGCATAGAGCACGCAATTTGTGCGTAATTGTTTATTCAAAAGAACAGTAACCAAAGAAAACTCTGAAAGCAAATCACAACAGGCGTTACCTTGGTACACATATACGCAGTTATTCAAAAGAACAGTAACCAAAGAAAACTCTGAAAGCAAATCACAACAGGAGGTCTTATGTCACACTCGCATTGTTTATTCAAAAGAACAGTAACCAAAGAAAACTCTGAAAGCAAATCACAACAGAGCAGCGATGTTCTTGCATAAGAATACAAATTCAAAAGAACAGTAACCAAAGAAAACTCTGAAAGCAAATCACAACACATCCTTAGCAGTTTTACCGTGAAGTGCAAATTCAAAAGAACAGTAACCAAAGAAAACTCTGAAAGCAAATCACAACTGATTACGGCATGTAACATGTACCCGGATAAATTCAAAAGAACAGTAACCAAAGAAAACTCTGAAAGCAAATCACAACTCAATTCGCCAAATACTAATTGATGTTAGGATTCAAAAGAACAGTAACCAAAGAAAACTCTGAAAGCAAATCACAACAGCATTAATAACCATGCTCCGGCAAGAATATTCAAAAGAACAGTAACCAAAGAAAACTCTGAAAGCAAATCACAACTAAACTGCCATTGTGGCATATTTTAATTATTAATTCAAAAGAACAGTAACCAAAGAAAACTCTGAAAGCAAATCACAACACTGTAGTCCACCGTATAATACTGCGAACTCGAATTCAAAAGAACAGTAACCAAAGAAAACTCTGAAAGCAAATCACAACCGCTTGCAGAATTGATAGTGTCTGTGAAAAGGACGATTCAAAAGAACAGTAACCAAAGAAAACTCTGAAAGCAAATCACAACTCGAGACAACTTCAGATGCCAGTGATTCACATATTCAAAAGAACAGTAACCAAAGAAAACTCTGAAAGCAAATCACAACTTAGTAGAGATTATTCTCTCTGATAAAGTATTCAAAAGAACAGTAACCAAAGAAAACTCTGAAAGCAAACTACAACTCATTAATAGCCGACATTGTTTTTGTATTTATTCAAAAGAACAGTAACCAAAGAAAACTCTGAAAGCAAACTACAACTACAATTAACGGAGATACCAATTAGTGCTAATTCAAAAGAACAGTAACCAAAGAAAACTCTGAAAGCAAACTACAACAAATGGAGGACATTAACATGCCCAATAATCATTCAAAAGAACAGTAACCAAAGAAAACTCTGAAAGCAAACTACAACAACATGGGAACCTCCTTCTGGTGGTGCGAGATTCAAAAGAACAGTAACCAAAGAAAACTCTGAAAGCAAACTACAACGCGTAGGTATGTGTTATAATATCTGCACTTATTCAAAAGAACAGTAACCAAAGAAAACTCTGAAAGCAAACTACAACTAGATTTGTACTGTTGTTTGAACGCAACATATTCAAAAGAACAGTAACCAAAGAAAACTCTGAAAGCAAACTACAACTTGCGCACATTTTCTTCCGTCACACTTTCCATTCAAAAGAACAGTAACCAAAGAAAACTCTGAAAGCAAACTACAACCCCGCGAGGTCTGTCGTGAGAGTCGTAATGATTCAAAAGAACAGTAACCAAAGAAAACTCTGAAAGCAAACTACAACAACATCGTCATCCGCCTCTGATTATAACTGATTCAAAAGAACAGTAACCAAAGAAAACTCTGAAAGCAAACTACAACTCTGTCCATTTTATAGTTCGATTAACAAAAATTCAAAAGAACAGTAACCAAAGAAAACTCTGAAAGCAAACTACAACCCACTGCAGATGAACGGCAATATGGAATTCATTCAAAAGAACAGTAACCAAAGAAAACTCTGAAAGCAAACTACAACTGCCCGGTGGAACATCCCAAAATGAAATGAATTCAAAAGAACAGTAACCAAAGAAAACTCTGAAAGCAAACTACAACTAATTTGCCTTCGGTACTCCAATTCCCTTTATTCAAAAGAACAGTAACCAAAGAAAACTCTGAAAGCAAACTACAACGAGAAGGTGAAGATGAATATACAAGGGTTGATTCAAAAGAACAGTAACCAAAGAAAACTCTGAAAGCAAACTACAACTATGACCATCGCTGTGCCTGCAGGGACAGGATTCAAAAGAACAGTAACCAAAGAAAACTCTGAAAGCAAACTACAACTGTGGGCGTGGAGATGTTCTTGTATCCTGCATTCAAAAGAACAGTAACCAAAGAAAACTCTGAAAGCAAATCACAACTTGTACGGAAATGTATTTGGGCGTCTGTGTATTCAAAAGAACAGTAACCAAAGAAAACTCTGAAAGCAAATCACAACCTGTACCGCACGTTAGCCGCAACCGTTAGGATTCAAAAGAACAGTAACCAAAGAAAACTCTGAAAGCAAATCACAACAGTAAGAGGTTCTTTTGTTGCTCGTGCTATATTCAAAAGAACAGTAACCAAAGAAAACTCTGAAAGCAAATCACAACAATTCCTTCGAGGTATTCCACGTCCTGTGGATTCAAAAGAACAGTAACCAAAGAAAACTCTGAAAGCAAATCACAACCATTCTAACACCCTCTTACAATACACTAATATTCAAAAGAACAGTAACCAAAGAAAACTCTGAAAGCAAACTACAACCAAATGTCTTAAAGGGTCTATCATTAGGGAATTCAAAAGAACAGTAACCAAAGAAAACTCTGAAAGCAAACTACAACTCAATCGTTACTATGACCTGCTTGCCTTTGATTCAAAAGAACAGTAACCAAAGAAAACTCTGAAAGCAAACTACAACTCGACAACCCTGGACGTCAACTCTGGCAGAATTCAAAAGAACAGTAACCAAAGAAAACTCTGAAAGCAAACTACAACTGAGCTTGACGTTGTCCCCAAAGATATTTATTCAAAAGAACAGTAACCAAAGAAAACTCTGAAAGCAAACTACAACCATGGGGAATTTATTCACTAAATGGCAATAATTCAAAAGAACAGTAACCAAAGAAAACTCTGAAAGCAAACTACAACTACGGAGTTATAATTTTGTTGTCAAGCGAAAATTCAAAAGAACAGTAACCAAAGAAAACTCTGAAAGCAAACTACAACACGTGCGTCTGCGTCACGTTGCAACATTACGTGTTTTGTCCGCGGCAGTACGGATTGATTTATGAAAGTCGAACCGGCGATTTAAACTGCCTCATTAGTGTAACTCGTTGCATTTTGTAACGCTTTGAAAGGAAATGCATGGCAAATATAAGACTCTTTGAACAGAAAAAAATCCGCTCTGTTTGGAATGAAGCGGATCAGAAAAGATACTTTGTTATCGAAGACGTTGTTGCGGCACTGACTGACAGCCACGACCCGAAACAATATGTAAAGCGTATGAAACAGCGCGACCCTGAGCTTGCCAAAGGGTGGGTAGAAATTGTACCTACCCTTGTAGTAGAAACAACCGGTGGTAAACAAAAAATGAGTTGCGCTAATACTCAAGGACTCTTGAGAATTATTCAATCCATTCCATCCCCAAAAGCGGAGCCATTTAAGCTATGGCTTGCTAAGGTAGGCCAGGAACGATTAGAAGAAATTGAGAATCCCGAACTTGCTCAGGTACGTATGCGGGAAATCTACAAAGCAAAGGGATACAGTGACGAGTGGATCGAGAAACGAGTGCGCGGCATCGCTGTGCGGGATGAACTTACCAATGAATGGAAAAAACGAAACGTAAAGGAAGGAAAAGAATTTGCCATTCTTACGGCAGAGATCAGCAAAGCAACGTTTGGCGTTGTGCCAAGCGACTATAAGAAACTGAAGGGACTGACGAAGCCGCAGGAAAATCTGCGCGATCATATGAATGACCTTGAATTGATCTTTACGATGTTAGGCGAAGCATCCACAACAGAAATTGCTCGAAACAAAGACGCTCAAGGTTTTCTTCAAAATGAGAAAGCAGCAATTGAAGGAGGAACCGTAGCTGGTAATGCGAGAAAAGAATTGGAAAAGAAATCGGGGCGCAAAGTTGTAACGAGCCAGAATTATAAAGCATTGACCGAGAAAAAGAAACGGGAATAAACTGAGGAGATCATGATTGATAGATTCCCGTTTTCGCGGGAATGACAGCAAGGTTTGATATGTTCACAGAAGACGATTTCATACAACTCAGCGCATTACAGCCCCGCTTCGCGGGATTTTATCGAACCAACAAATTTTGTACGGATAATTTGCAATGTTTAGTGAGGACGATTATATCCAACTAAGTTCGTTACAACATTACGTGTTTTGTCCGCGACAATGCGGGTTAATACATGTAGAAGATGTTTGGACGGATAACATGTTCACTGTGCGCGGAGAAATCCTGCATGAAAAGGTGGATACCGACACATACGAGACACGCGGCACATTAAAGACAGTGCGTGGTTTGAGAATCCATTCTGCGCGTCTTGGTATTGTCGGACGGTGTGATGTGGTAGAATTCCGTAAAGGTAAGAATGAACAAGAAGAAGTATTGCCTGTGGAATTCAAGTCAGGTGAACCAAAAGAAGACATAAGCGATAAAGTACAATTATGTGCTCAGGTTCTCTGTTTGGAAGAAATGTTGAATACAAAAATAACGCAGGGAGCATTCTTCTATGGCAAAATACGCCGGAGAAATCTTGTGGAGATTGATACGGAATTAAGAATACAAACAGAGGAAATCATTACATCCGTGCATGAAATCGTGTCCAAGAAACAAGTGCCTGCAGCAAAATATTCTGAGAAATGCCGGAATTGTTCTCTCGAAGAATCGTGTATGCCAAAGGCGATGAATGAAAGGAAGTTGAAACGGTATATGAAGGAATTATACACGGCGTAGGACATTCATTCTTGAATGTCCATAATAGACAAACAGGAATGTTTGTCCCACCGGTGGATATATATATGACGGAAGAATTGAACATAACACGGCGGCATTTACCGCATTGGACAGTTGATGGTTCCATCTACTTTGTAACATTTTGTACGGACAAAACGGTGTTTGATGAGAATGAACAACACATTATTCTTGAGCATATTAAAGAGGGGGACGGGAAGTTCTATGATTGCTATTCCATCGTGGTAATGCCGGATCATGTGCATTTGCTTTTGAAGCCAAAAGAAGGAATGACCTTAAGCAGAATTATGCACGGAATCAAAGGTGTAAGTGCCCATAAGATAAATCAACATCGTAACACTAAAGGAATGATTTGGCAAAACGAGTCATTCGATAGAATTGTACGGGATGGAAAAGAATTCGATGAAAAGTTAAATTATATGTACAACAATCCAGTGAAAAAAGAATTAACGGAAGACCCTGAGAACTATGTCGGGTGGTTTTATAATGAAGACAAATGCGGGTAGGACATTCATTTCTGAATGTTCTTATGGGAAATGACACACAGGAATGTGCACACCTCAATACTTATAAAATGACACACTAAAGAATATTTTTATGAAAAAGCATTTGAATACACTTTATATAACCTCCGATGATGCGTACGTGCATAAAGAGCGGGAAACATTTGTTGTAGAGATTAACAACGAAAAGGTTTTCCAGGCACCGGTACATTCGATTGAGAATATTGTATGCTTTGGATTCAAAGCACTGAGTCCTCCGCTAATGGCATTTTGTGCGGAGAATAATGTCGGCATCAGTTATCTGTCTGAAACTGGAAAATTCCTTGCGCGTGTATATGGCGCACAAAAGGGAAACGTTCTTTTACGAAAAGCACAATATACTATTGCCGACAGCGAACCAGAATCGCTTGCTATTGCTCGCCCCATCATTGCCGCAAAGGTTTCAAATTATCGTAACCTATTGCAAAGGCATCAACGGAATCATCCGGAAGCATGTCCACAAACAGTCGATTCGGCTGCCGTTGTATTAGGACATCGATTAAATGATATTGAAAAATCAATGACGCTTGATGGATTGCGAGGTTATGAAGGTGAATGCGCGAACGTGTACTTCAGCGTTCTTTCATCGCTCATAATTGCTCAAGAAGATGATTTTAAATTTACATCAAGATCAAAACGCCCGCCTCTTGATCCTGCTAATGCATTGCTCTCTTTCTTATATGCAATCCTGGCTAACGATGTTCGTTCAGCAGTTGAGACGGTAGGACTTGATCCTCAGGTTGGTTTTTTGCATCAATTAAGATCGGGCAGGCCAAGTCTTGCATTGGACATCATGGAAGAGTTTCGTGCATATCTTGGAGATAGGATTATGTTGAATCTAATTAATCTCAAACAAGTGAGTATAAAAGATTTTGAGATTCGGGAATCTGGAGAAGTACGAATGTCCGATGATGCGAGAAAAACGGTTCTTTCTGCATATCAGAAACGAAAACAAGAAGAAATAACACATCCATTCTTAGATGAAAAAATGACAGTCGGATTGCTTCCGCATATACAAGCACAATTATTGGCAAGATATATCCGCGGAGATATTACGGAATATCCACCATTTTATATGAAAGGATAACAGACAATGATGGTGCTTGTGAGTTATGATGTATCGACAAAAACTGCAGCTGGAATCATGCGACTTCGAAAAATCTCTGAGGTTTGTCTTGACTATGGAATACGCGTTCAAAACTCTGTCTACGAATGTAATATAGATCCAGCACAATGGGAAAGCATGAAAGATAAGCTTATCTCAATATACAAAACAGAAGAAGACAGTTTGCGTTTTTACTTTTTAGGCTCGAATTGGAAAAGGAGAGTCGAACATTATGGAAAATCGACTATTGATGATATTGAAGAGCCGATAATCTTATAGCGCTAACCGAAGCGTACATAAAACAAACGGTACCTTAGCTGGTTGAAATTGATTTAAAACAAAGAGATTTTAGTTTAACTGAGAAAGAGTTCTTTGATAAAGTAGGTTTACGCGAATAAACAGCAGGTTTATTCGGATTAATATATATATTAAGATGTAACAGTCGCGCCCCGCGTGGGCGCGTGGATTGAAACCTTGTCGTCATCCCAAATGGTGAAATGATTAGCCGTCGCGCCCCGCGTGGGCGCGTGGATTGAAACACAACGACATCTTCTTTCAATGTAACGATCAACTGTCGCGCCCCGCGTGGGCGCGTGGATTGAAACTTTCTATACTTGATGTAGTATAGCGACTTAATAGACCGGATAGCGCTCCGAGTAATTCGGAGCGCTTTTTTCGTTCGTTATATTCTTGTAAATTCCAATTTATCAATTGCCAGTGCTTTTATACTTCAATAGAACACTAACGAAAGAAAACTCTGAAAGCAAACTACAACTGGATTTGCAGGCAGTAGTGATGCTGCCGAAAGGGATGTTTGAGCCATACACGCCTAATCCAACATGCTTTATGGTTTTTCAAAATACCGGTAAGCCGACAAAGAATGTATGGTTTTCCAAAGTGGATGGAGATGGTTCATCGCTTAAGAAAGCGCGGAAGTTTGGACAACAGTACCCCAATGATTTTCCTGATTTGCTTCCCAAGTGGCGAACACGACGAACCGTAAGAAATTTTAGAGAGTGTGCGTTCTAAAATATTATTCTATTATTTTAAACTTTGTCTTCATTATTATTTTAGATATAGATTTGATATCTTATTTTTTTAGTTTGAATTCAATCCAGGCGTAATTCATGTTTCCATTTGCAACCGTATGGAGCGTGAGAACGTGAATACCTTGTTGCAATTCAAGCTGCGTTAATTTATCTGCAAGATTCCAATGATGCCATTGCCTCCAAGCAACGGTATCTATTACCTGATGTGTAGATGGAACAATGAGCGGGCCGGAGATATCTTTTCCATCTATCGAAAGAGATATAGTGCCATTTCCGTTTGCAGTGTACATAAGGCTGACATCATATTTTGCAGTTTCATTTACTTGTACCGTGTAATTAATCCACTCGCCAGGTGCAGTCCATCCCACATACAATTGTCCCATCACCGGTTCTGTAAAATTATATTTATTATTGTCTATATCTCCTGATTTTGTATAGGAAATATCAACTCCTTCCTTCATACGAAATTCATTCAAAAATGTGCCGTCAGCAGGATTGAGTTTCCCGCTTCCATTGTTGATCGAATCATTATCATGATAGGCAATTCCTTCTCCGCCTAAATCATAAAACGCACACTGAATTTTTCCAGGTATTTGCTGAAGACTGTCATTCCAAGCTTTCCCTTTGTATTTCTCTTGTGAAAAAGTATTGAGGGAACAAAACATAAAACCTGTAATCAATATCAGGCAATAAATAAAATAATAAATGTTTTTTTTCATGATATGATGTTTTGAACTGATAAAAGATAATTATTAGCAAATTGAATTTACATACAATATTTTAAAGGTAACGCTATCAGCTTATTATCCTTGACGTTTTTCAAAGGTGCTTTTAAAAAGTATAATAGATTTCATTAAACTTTATTCTGAGAACTCCATCATCTTCCATAATATGGGGCACCGTAATTGCCCATATCAATTGCCAATATTGAGGGATCTCCACCAGTAGGCGGAACCACACGTTCATAAAGAATATTCTTTGTCCAAGTTAACGCGCCGGCAGCAGTTGTAATAAGATTTTTATATAATGGGCGCACTCCTGTTACTGTACCCGTGCTATATTTGACTAATAAAATTGGATCGACATTTTTATTCGTTGCAATGTACATATCACCATTCGCTGAAAAGGTCAAATCTTTCATCTTTGATGCCGAATAATCACCAGTGCTGTTCCACGCTAACACTAATTCTTGTGCTCCTAATGAGCCGCCTAAAATTTGATGTCTATAAACACCACTTATATGAACAGTATCCGTACCAGCATCAGCTAATACATAAACATAATTTTGAAATACACGTATTGCCCTGATAGAATAATTGGCATAAGATGGACCTTTGACCACTGTGGTCGATTGAACGATATCTATGGTATTTTTACTACCACTGGATCCCCCTGAATAAATAACTCCATTTTGATCAAAGTCGAAGCAAAGGATGCTTTCGTTAAAACTGAATAGTTTGGTGAGGCTCCCTCCTCCAGGTGCAGCTGAATAAAAATCTCCACTACTTCCCGTTACCAATACAAATAATGTTCCGTTCAACCCGATGTGCATATTAGAAATTGTTAAACTTGGTGGATATGTCGCATAATCGCTCACTATCCCATTTGCAGAAATTTTACGAATTACTTTATATTGTCCGGTACTGTCTTTAGCACTAATTAATGCTACGTAGACATTGCCAGTAGTATCAGAAGTAATAGCAGTATTCGATGCAGTAGTCGAGGCAACGGGAAATGTGACAAACGGTGTTACAACTCTTTTTATAGTATAATATTTCTGAGCAATATTATCAGCAAGTTGAACGACAACTCTTGTTGAAACATTTGCACCGTAGGTTATCGGCCTAAGTGTTACAATCTTATTCGAAGCAAAGTTAGTTATAATTCCCGGTTCTGTCCCAAAATAGACTAAGCATTGATCTGTGGTTCCAAAATTACTTCCATTGATTGTGATATCAAGAACGCCGCCAACTGCACTATCCGCAGGAGATATACTCGTAATTACAGGAGACGCGACAGGATTTGCCGCCGGCGGCCAGCCAGGCGAAATAATATTATTAACGCAACCCGAAAATAAAGCCACGATCAATACAAAAGTAATAATGATCATATTTTTTTTCATATTTAATCTCCTCACTATATCTTTAATCTTACCGTAATACGCTGAAGGTTATCGAAATATTTCAACGGTGTATACGCATAATCTATTGCAATACCAAGCTGTGATATGCCAACGCCATAACTGAATTGTTCTAAATCGGAGTGCGAGTTATATCCTATACGCAAGGAAATCGAATTTATAAATGTATAGTTTATGCCTATTAAAAGTTGTTCCGGGTAAGAACGATCATGTGTTAAATCAATTGACGCTACTAAACTTTGGTTCACCCTAGCTTTCTCCCAAAAATCCATCACATCCATAGAAACACCGAGAGTAAAAAGAAGCGGCATTTGAAACGATTCTTGTTCGTACGTAAGCTGTCCGGAAAAGTGACGGATAGATATTCCAAACGCAAGACTCTTGAGTCCTGTCTTGAAAAGGGTACCAAAATCAAAAGCTATTGGATTCATTTTAAAAGATTTCGTTACCGTAGTGGAATCCAGGACATCAATAGTTGTAGGAACAACGCCGTCTCCCAAATCCTGGTGAACATAATTTATCTGACCTCCGACGGAAAACTGATCAGTCAATTTAATCGCATAGCCGACGCCCGCACTATAAGCTTGTAAAGAAAATTTTCCTAAATACAGATAATTATCTTCATCATTATTGCTTGTCACTATGGTTCTATAAAAATCACCATAGTCCACATTCAAAAATGACATACCAACGACGCCCCATTGACCCAAGTTCACTGCCGCACTTAATTGCTCATGTTTAATATCAGCAATCCATGGATTATAACTTGCTGTCGCTTCTGCGTTATTATTCATTTCAGTCAAACATGCCGGGTTGAAAAAAAGTGAACTCGAGCCCATTGGTAGTGTATTCACTGCACCAGCCATTCCGGCTGCTTTCGCATCAGAAATAACACTCAAGAAATCAAAACCGGTTTGTGCAAGTTTAACATTATCTTGAGCAATGCTGCTGTTTCTCATGCATACAAGAGAGACAAGCTCCATGAAAAGGATTATTCTTATTTTCATAATATTCATTCCTCAGGTTAATTTTTTAACGAATGACAACGAATTTTCTGTATATAGACTTACCACTAATCGTTTGAAAATGGGCAATATATATTCCACTAACGATCGTTTGACCGTATGTGGTTTTTTGATTCCAATGTTCATTTGAGCTCCCATTCGTATGCTCCGTCTGCCATATCAGTTCTCCACGTTCGGTGAATATCCGAATGGTACATGGTTCTTTCGGTAAATTCACAAACGCGATTCTGTCTTGGTCAAAACCTTGATTTTGAAGCGTCGGATCAAGAGTCAATCCCCACTGCAGTTTTCTTGATCTTACCATATACGGATTAGGAACTACATAAATAGAATCCATACTGGCTTTGCCGGGTGGAAGCAATTCAGCAGGCAACTCCGTTTGGGTCAAGAACTGACTACTTACCAAAGGAACGCCCGGCTCAATCGTATTATCCAAGCCGTCGCTTTTGCTTTGAATGCAATAAAAATATTCCGTATTCTGCGCTACAGTGGTATCAAGATATGAATCGTTCGCATACGATTTATCACATTCCCATATTTTTTTGTAGAACGTTATATCATTATACACACTTCCAGCTGCACGATAAATCACAAATCCATTGAAATGTGCCGATGCTCTGGCTTCACTTGCCGTCCAAGAAAGCTGGATGCCAACAGCGCTAGAAATAACATTAAATTGTGCAGGTGCAGGAGGCGGTTGAATAGCATTGTACCCGGAATTATATAAATCCAATGCTCTTTGGAACATTCTTTGGATCGAGTAAGGCTTCGAGGAATCTTCAACAGAAAATACCCAAGCGTCTTTGTAGAGGTCATAAGGTGCTGTACCGGTTTTATATTTCGTATAAACTGGATTTGTGGAGACAAGTGAGCTGCCACTGATACTGACACCAGATGGCATCATGTTCATGTATGGTAATGTAGCGCCCTTAAACCCTTTGTACCAATTATTTGAGATCATACGATTTGTATCTCGATCGAGACCCGTTACTCCTTCTGCTAAGACAATATGAATACTATCGCCGGGGGCAAGATTGTAAGGTCCGAAACCCTGTATTTGCCCTGGACCTGCAGAACTACCCGACATCAGTTTAGCACAAAATTGATCTGCATACATTTGGCCGCTTGCAACAAACTGATCTGCATAGCTCGTTGGATGAACTCCTGTATTTCCAAATCTCATAAATGTGTACCATTTAGCCATTGAAGTTACATCATAAGGTGGACACGCATTAGCATCTAAAGGATCATCTGCATTAAGATATGCTGTATTCATGGGCTGGGTCTTATCGTCACTTTGATCATGTGCCGATTTATCAGCATGGAGCGTAACACAACCTATATATCGAGCGGCAGCAAGCACGCTTCCAGATTGATAAGGATTAGGACATCCCCAGTCATCCGAAACATTGGTCGCTCCGCTATGAGGACCATAAAACCCATACAGCGCTCTATATTTAAAATCCGGACTCGTTGGGTCTGTGCCTACCACCTGCATTAATGTATTAATTCCCCAGCGTGTACTTTGTGCCGCCCAGCCCACAACAGGAAAATTAGAGCTTGCGATGGCTTCTCCAGCAAGAGTGTAACGATATTGGAATTCAAATATGCAACTATCAAGTGTATGGGGTGCCACTGTTCCTGCTTTATCAATAATACCTGTGTTTTTAAAAACATAATCATAGACAAAGAAATTATTATTGTATTGGTTGGAAAAGACCAGAATCTTTCTTGTCATCGTCAGTCCCATAGGTGTATTAAATGTATTGACAATCATTCGATCTGCCTTCATAGTGGGGTCCAACTGATCCAAGTTATCATAATTGCCCATTGTCGTATTTGCACTGTTTCCATCGACGGTTACTACGGGGTGATTATATTTTCCTATATATTTAAACGGCTGGGTAATTGTGTTGATAGGGTCAACAGATGATTGTGTACGAGGTCCCATTGTTAGCACTTTGTAAGAGTATGGTAGTTTGCTTACAGGATCTGTGAAATTTTGACAGCCGATCCACAAGCCTTTCGCCCGCACAGAACAAAATTTTAATCCATACCAAGCAGGCCAGACTAAGCCGGCACCATAAGTCCCTGCATCGTTTTCGTATTCAGTGCCATAATTCGTAAAATATGATTGGACATTACTAAAACGTATCCACTCGTTTAACTGTGCTTTCACAGAAACTGTGGAAAGGACCACAGCGGAAATAACAAAACATAAAATTAAAATTATATGATGTCTAATAAACAGTTTCATGGAATTTTCTCCTCCGATCATATTTTAACCGATAATTTAATTCCAAAAAAAATCTGCCGTGGATTCAAAAATGTAAATGATGTTAAATTTGGCATATCGATATACGCCTTTGTACTCAGAATTTTATCCATTGCGGCTTTATCAACATCCACCCATTGGCCATTCGAAACCTCTTTGTACGTCGCCGTTGGTGCATCATAATAAATTGTTCCTGGAATCGCACTGGTAATAGGTGGTAAAAAAATCACACTAAGCACGGGTTGATAATCAACCCCATTTGCTCTATAATCACCGACCCTATCATCTCCGGGTACGTTATTATATACATCGCTTTTAGGAAGATGGAGAGATGCCATATATGCATCATTGTCAGTGGTACTAGAAAATGAGTTCATATTCATCTTTTTGTAATTCAGGGCATTATATGCATCAACAAATAATTCGACGCTTACACTTTTTAATTCAAAGGTCTTGCTAAATCTTAATTGTAGGTTAAAGTCATCTGTGGTTTGTACGTTATTGTTTATCCCATATCTTGCGAATGGATTATACGTGATATACGAACCAGCTTGCCAATTAAAAAACACATTTAACAAGAAATCACTCAGCGGTCTAAAGGAGCCCCATTGAGGACCAAAATCTTCAGGCGTAAATAAACTTAGATTCACACGAGCGTAAGGACTGGGAACAGGCGCTTGCAGGTACGACTTATCCGTTTGTGCAGTATAATTTGTCTGTTCTGTGAGATTCTGATTCTGGACATTATCACCAAACCAACCTCCTGAAGTGGATTGATACGTGTAGTTTGCGAATCCAGTCCAAAACCGACCGCTCGTTTTTCGTAAAGAAATTTCAACGCCTCGGACATCGGCATAACCAGAACTAACGGGCTGAGAGTATCCATTGTTACGTAAATCTATATACCAAACGGTAAGTGTATTTCCATTGATATCGAGTTGATCGTTTGTGATATCCCTGTAAAATGCGCTTATTTGAAGAAGAATATTTTCGCCTAAGTAATGATCATATCCGAGCTCGTAGGCAACGGTTTTCGAAAGAGTTTGATTTGGATTACCAAAGTTCACGATTTGTCCAGTTGATAATCGGCCTATGGAAAACATATTTTCATATGACGGCATTTGCATAAAATGTCCGTAATTGAAATATAGTTTCGAGTTTTCTGTAATTGGATGAGAAATACCGAGGCGTGGACTAAATTGCCATTGCGCTTTTGATCGAGTAAGAGCTACATCCGAATTTCCACTGACAAAATACGATTCATTGAATGGATCACCAGTGTACCAATCCGTCTGAGGATCGCTATAATCCAACCTGAATCCCAAATTAGCGACAAAACCTTTTGTCTCTAATTTGTCCTGTACATACACAGCTGCTCTAATGGGAAACACCCGCATCAGAATACGGTCTGCATAGCTTATACCGTCACTTAATGCTAAAACCTGTCCGTAATCAAAATTCAAATCATTATAGGTAAATTCTATTCCTGTTTTAAGCAAATTATTGAAGTCAATCTGACTTGTAAAATCTGCTTTCAACGTTGTTGCAGATACTTCAGTATGGTCCCGATACAAACACTCCGAACCTCCAAAGTCCATCCCTGTTGATCCAGAAGTTTTCATAGCAGAATATCCGAATGGTTCTTCGTCTACGAAGAATCCATTCACAATTTCATAAACCGAATCCATATTCCTCGCCGCCGCAGGTACGGAAAGGTACGTTTGGGTTATTCGATCGAGTTTAATTTCATAATAAGTTGTTGGAGAAATGAATTGAGTTAAATCCCCCGAAATAGAAGTATATGATATTGAAGACGGGCTGAAATACGCCGGGTTAAAAAGTGCAGTCTGACCATAGCCAGCAACTTGATCTGCCACTTGCTGCGAAGTTGTGATATACAAGCCGCTCGCCCAATTTTGAGCTATCGTAAAAGGCCAGTTTTGAGCTTGCGAATATTGTTTGCCGGAAAAAAATGCGACAGCTAATTTCATGGATTTTGTTAGATCTGAGTTTAATCGAATGTTCCAATCCCAATTTAAATTATCATCTCGTGTTAACGGGACCAAGAGCGTTACATCTTGTTGACGGTACGTACTAAAGAAACGAAGATTACCCAGGGATTCACCAATTAGAGGTACCGGGCCGCCAAAACCTGCATCAACATCATAATCAGGATTAGCAACTGGTCGTCTTCGCGTGTCGAAAAGAAATTGCTTTTGCAACGCTTCTGGAGAAAGATATGTAGAACCGGCAGTTGTATTTCTTTCTTGTGATATCGCATTCCATCCTTCAAAAGATGGATACGAACTTTGAGTATATGTATCCCAAGCACCATTACCTGTACCTGTCCAACAAACGGCGGGATCTAAATACGGCCGCAGCCAATAAGAATTTTTATCATACGGTGATATACCGATAGCTTTATATTGGTACGGACTACAGCGAACAGTCGCTGTCGCAGTATAGTTTGATTTATCTCCTTCTTTTGCAACCACATTGATAATGCCGGATCGAACCTGGCCATATTCGGCATTAAACCCGCCGCGTTCTATAGATACTTCTTTCACAGAACTCATTGCAATCGATGAAATAGGCGCATTATTGCGTGGATCACGGAGTGTTATACCATTAACCTGAAATAATGCATCACTCTGGTCTCCGCCACGAATTTGCATGTTTTCTTTTATACCGGCTTGAGTCTGAATAACCGACAACATATTTGTTACAGGCAGTTGACTAATTTCATCACTACTCACTGAAACAACGGCAGCAGAGACATCGCGTTTGACAAGCTTTTCTCCAAAAACAACAGTTTCTCCAATCTGAACCTCTTTTGCTTCTAGGGCAACATTGATACGCGTTGTTTGGTCAATGTAGACTCTCACACCAGTCATGATAATTTTTCCATAACCGATACATGAAAATTGAACTCGATATATTCCTGGTGGAACTGACAAAATAGTATATTCCCCATTTATATCCGTAGAAGCACCAAACGATGTTTCCAGAACAATAGCATTAGCTGCTATAACAGGCTCACCATTTGATTTATCAGTAATTACTCCTGCGATTTTTCCTGTAGTACCTGCTATCCCAATTGCAGATAAAAAAACCAATCCTAACAATAAAAACAATGCCAGAAAAAGAAATCTACTTTTCATAGGTTTTTCCCCTTATGAATTGAGTGAATGATTGTAAAACTATATCTCACCATAGACACAATGATATCAATAAATCTCAATACCTTTCATCACATTAAGTTCCTAAGTATGAGTGCTATTTCTATAGGGTTTTTATATTGTAAGCCGATATGAGAATTCATCGATCAAGTTATAGGTTTAAATTGCGATTTTTTTCGCCTCGTGAATCGTACAATTTCTTTTCCTTCATTCAGATAAACCACAGCTGCCGTCGTTGATTTATCGATATCTTTATATTTACATCGCATTCAGTACAATTTGATGGATTTGAATTGCACGTTCAATATCGATTTCGTCAATAAGAGAATAAAAATGAAATTTTGTTATTTATCTAATAATGGAGAAAAACATTATTGGCGTAACTTGATTCTGACTTGCACACGAAAGGATTTGATGGTACGTCATTTCACAATCGCTCATATAAATTTTGTTAAAAGTCGAATGCTTTAAATTAAAAACTTTTGGAACAGAGAGCTAAATTTTGATCGCTTTAAAATTGAGTGGTCAAAGTAATCATTTTAGATTAATAATTTTACAAGCACGCAAAATATAAAACTCGTTACGATATTTCCCTGTATTACAGATTTGTACGTTAATTTGTACATATAAATGTCATTTACATCAATTATTATACCACAAATTATTATTTCAATTATCGTTTTAAAACTACATCTCAAAATTTTCCCGTTATATGGGATAATAACGCATCGTTATCATTTTTGATGGCTGTTAAGAAAAAAAATTAAACTTGGAATCTAATGATATTGGGGGACGATATTATCATATTCTCATAACATCAGCAAATATGATATAAATAAAAATATTCAGTGCACTATAACGATGAGATTATAGGGAAGCTTAATTTGCCGTCAAGGAAACAGCCGGACAAATGTGACACCACTTGAATATTGGTAGGAAATATCTGTACAATCTTTCAAATTATTGAATGTACAGTCAATCAAATAAGGCAAGGATGTTGTACTAGAAATTTTTTTTAAAATGCAAGACTATTCATGTATCCTTTTTTGTAATCTCAATAAAACGGCGCGCCGGGGAATCCAGTATCAACTCTGTACAAACTCCAATCTACTGCTGGATTTGATGTATTTCCACTAATTATATATAAATAAGTTCCATTTCCCCAAAAAAATTGTTTACACAAGGAAGGTAAAATATCTTTATAAAAAATACTTACATTTTTTGTGTTCGGATCGACCATGAGAATTGGATCTGTTGAATTAGTAGCAACATACATTTCCCCATCTGAAGAAAACGAAATTCCTGTCAACGAACGAGTTGAATATTGTCCTGTTGTAGTCCAATCGATCACTACCTCGGGAGTTCCCACAGTATGATTCGCATAATCGATTTTACAACGCTGGATAGATTTTGAAGGGTCAGTAGCAGTGGGGGTTATTGTGCTATCGACAATATAAACATAATCACCATATACACGAACATCGAGAATTATATCAGATCGGAAATACCCTGAAAGCTTGGTTGTACTATCCGGTGCAACTGTAACTAAATCACTCCTTATACCTGCAGCGAAAAGATTACCTTGCAAATCAAAGTCACCGCATTTAACGGCCGCACCAACCTTCAAAAACGAAGATTTATTTGCCTGAAAATCCCATACTTCTAATGACACTTTATTCTCCATCAAATAAAGTTTTCCATCTGGCCCAATTCTTCCACCATACGGCTGATTTTTTGCCGTATCTAATACAGTTTTTTGACCAGCGGGTGTAATTTTAAAAATTGTTTTATCTGTTGAATAAACAACATATATATTTTCATCTTTATCTCCAGCAACGACTCCTATCGATCGATTATCTAGAAAAGCTCCATATTTCACTAAAACAGGATCTATTTTGTATAATCCTGTTTGTGTTGCAGCGATGGCTTTTGTAGAAACTAATACAAATATGCAGGAATCCGAAACAACGTTCGGACGATATATAGTAATAGAAGTTGAAGATGAAGACATTATATCGGCAACCACCGTGCTTTTATCTCCATCTATCTTTTCAACATAAACTAGATTTGTATCAGGCGGTGTAGCAAAATTTTTCCCGATTATTGTAATTGTATTATCCCCTGGTCTTGCTTCGAAAGGAGGATTAATTTGCAAGATGCTGTCTGTCACTCCTTGAGTAGAGTTTGATTCCCACTGAGATGGAGTGACATCGAACTTACATCCTATTATAGCAGCCGATATTGTGACGATCAGCGAGGTTATAATTGTTTTATATCTAATAAATTTCATACTGCTTCTCCTTCTTCATCTCAATATGAAAATCGTGCGGTCATTCGTTGAACCTTATCAAATATTCCGAAAGGCGTATATGCATAATCTAATGCAAATCCTGCAATTGCAAATCCTAATCCGTACGAAAACGAACTTTCATCATAATCAGACTTCGATATATAACCTCCGCGTAATTTCAGAACATTCAAAAAACTGTATTCGAGTCCGATTTTTAATTGTTCAGGATGATCGATGTAATGAGCCGCATCAATACTCATGTAAAGCGAGTGATTCTCTGGAATATCTGATAAAAGATCAAACAAATTCATGGAAATTCCCAGATTAAACACGAGCGGTGCCTGGAATCCTTCCTGAACATATTTTACTTCCTTTGAAAAATTTCTTACCGACATTCCGAATACCAAGCTCTTGATGCCGGTCTTGAATTGTGTTCCAAAATCGAATACCAGCGGCATTAACTTGTTCGATACTGTTGTTGATGTTGTATCATTTACTGTATATTGTTTTCCTGTACTGTCAACCATGATTTTCTGCCCATATACCGGAATTACACTTGTTCCTAAATCCTGTCTGACGAATCTAACCTGCCCTCCAATACTAAACTGATCTGATATCCGTTTAGCATATCCAATACCGACAGCCATCGCAGTCAATTGGAATATATCAGTATCTCGATAGCCCAGATCCGATGTCTGATCGACAACGGTACCGTAGAAATCTCCATAATCTACACTCTGAATACTTAATCCAAAGGTTCCAAAATTTCCTCCATCTGGATTGATCGCCATGCTAAACATATAATGCTTAATGTCCCCGATCCATTCGTTAACACTGGCAGTTACATCCACAAAATTCTTCATCTCAGCCATCCCGGCTGGATTGAAAAATAATGAACTTGAGCTGGTTGTTTGAAGACTTGTCATTGCTTCGCCCATTGCTGCGCCGCGTGCATCTGATACAACGCTTAAAAATTGAAATCCAGTTTGTGCAAGCTTTTGATTCTCTTGTGCATTTCCGATTGTTGCAGTCAAGCAGCAAATGAGAAACATAACGATGAAATTACTTATTATTTTCTTCATTGGTTTTCTCCTTACCTGATGACCACAAATTTACGTATTACATTTTCACCTTTATGGACTATCACATCATTCACATGATACCAGATATTCCCATTTCGGATTATGTCTTCTTTGGCCTTTATATCTTCTGTGACCTCCACATAAAGCAAATAAATTCCGCTTGCAATTATTTGCCCAGACGATGTTTGTGAATTCCAGAGTTCATCACCTGTCCCGCTTGTATGATCTTTTTCCCAAATTTTATCTCCTCGTTCAGTGCAAATTATCAATTTACAAACCGGGGGAAGTCCATAAAAAGCTATCCGATCATATTGAGATTGTGCTCCGAATTGAAATATACGAGATCGGATATCATACGGATTAGGCACTACTCTAACTTCTTCCAACATAGAACCAGCAGCTATATCATGCACACAGACATAAATTCCGCCTTTATCTGTTACATAATTATATTTTCTGTATGCAGATCCGAAAATCCAAGTTCCTTTAGAAATTATGAGTTTCCATGACGCGGAAGTATCCGGGAAGTTCGTATAAAATGTGCCTTTCGGTTTTCCCGGTACCTTGGTTAATGTACTATCTTGAAGGCAAACATATTCTGAATTTCTGTAGATCACTGTATTGTAAGCATTATACGTCGCTACAGTCGAATCCCATGCTCCTTTCGACACTGTCAGTTTCCAATTGACTGAATCAGCTACAGGTTCTTTAGGTGGCGCCGTGACCGCCGGCCGCTGTAATGTTGCGGGCACACTTGTTACTGTCCAGAACATACTGCTTGTGAGTGGAACACCAGGTGCGAGGTCATTTTGCGTCCCATCATCCTTGGATTGGATGTAATAATAATAATCAAATCCTCGAATTGCAGTCACATCATCAAAATTGTGTACAACATTTGATTTATCACATTCGAAAATATTTTTATACACCGTTGTCCACTCCAAAACATTACCTTGAGATCTGTAAATGACATAACCATTAAAGTGGGGTGAATTATCCGCGTTATCTGACCATGAGAGCGAAATCCGATCACCACCTGAAGTAACTGTAAATCGTTGCGGAGGAGGAGGAGGATGAGGAATTTTATAACCCGAATTATAATTTCGCAGAGCATGATGGAACATTTGCTTTATGGAATCTTTTCCTGTGAAACACCAAGCTTTTTTATATCCATTATAATCTGTAGTGGTGCTTCCATCCGGCATAACAAGTGTAGGGCCATTACCTGATAGATACCATTGCAACCATTTACCACCAACCTCCCGAGCTTTTTCCCATGATATTCCATTTACTCCATCTGCAAATACTATGTGAATGCTATCGCCAAAAGGAATCGTGTAAGGACCATATCCCTGACCCTGACTGAC
This sequence comes from Ignavibacteriota bacterium, assembly GCA_963833465.1. Classification (GTDB taxonomy): domain Bacteria; phylum Bacteroidota; class Ignavibacteria; order UBA10030; family UBA10030; genus Fen-1298. The sequence goes on from CAWHXW010000004.1 coordinate 672,307, forward strand.
ACCACCGCCAGTTTGTCTTCTTGGATCAGAATATTCCATAGCGTATCGTCCCGGAACAGATAAAATCATATCGTCATGTTGCTGTGGTGGATGTCCCTCGCTCATACAATTATACCGATCCTGCATAAAACTTTCATTATACTGACTGACGTTTTGCTGCATGATAGTGATATCGGAACCGATATACCATGTCGTTGCCGGTTGATAGAGATCATCCGTTGTATCTGTCGCACTTTTATCGGCGTGGAGTGTTGCACAACCAGCGAACATAGAAGAACCTAAAGTACCATCTCCGGCTATGTTAGGGCATCCCCAGTCTGCATCATAAATACTCGCTCGATTTTGAATCGGACTATAATATGAGTAGAACCCTCTCATATCAAAATCAGAAGCTTGCGGATTTTCACCAAACGCATGGTTTAGCGTACTATTTCCCCAAGAAGCAGCATCAGTGCCCCATGTGGATGCTGAATAGTCGTAAAGTGTTTCACCGGATAATGCATTTCTGTACATCCAATAAAAGTAAACGTTTGTTAAGGTTTGTTTTTTAATATCGCCGTTTCGATCATAAATTCCAGTGTTTTTAAAAACATAATCGTCGATGAAGTAGCTATCATGGCACGGAGAATCAAACGCCATTACTTTTTTCGTAACTGTAACACCGTTGGAAGTATTGAATATGACCTGAACCATTCGGTCAGCTTCAAGATTCGGATCAACGACATCCAGCTTGTCGTAAGAATCTATGGAACTTGCGTTTTGATTGTCCACAATAACTGTCGGATGATTGCTTCTTCCAATCAATTTTAAATCTTTTTCAAAAATCTCATTAGGACGATCCAGAGGATTCCGGGGACCAGACCCGATCACCTTGACACTCTTTATATCACCCTCGACAGGATCATCAAAATTTTTACTGCCAATCCAAAGTGCATTCATTCTGCAAGTGGTCTGGTCAGTGCCATATTGGACAGGCCAGGCAAAAAAATCAACAATGCTGCCTTGCGCAAACTCAAGTTCATATTCTGCTCCTATTTCATTAACCTGTGATTGCAATTGTGTGACACTGAGCCATCTTATGCGCTGAGCAAATGTATAATGAACTGAGCAAAGGATTAGCAATCCTATGATTAGTATTGAAAATTTATTTCCACATTTTATATTTTGTTTTTTCATAGTCATCTCTGATTGTTTTTTACTTGCCAAAATCGAATGATAACTTTAGACCAAAAAAGATTTGACGCGGATCTAAAAACCAAAATGTCGAGATGCTCGGCATATTTATATATGCTTTATCCTTATTAATCTGATTAATTGCTGCTTGATTAATCGGTACCCAAGAGGTAATTCCTGTATTTGGATCTTTATTTACCCTCCAGTATTTTCCACTTTTTCCCTCATAATAAATCGCCCGTTCATCATCCGGAGCAACTGTGAAGCTGCCGTCATTTTTCTGAATTTCATATTGGTAGAGCTCGGGCTGCCAATCAACACCCGGTTTCCGATAATCTCCTACTTTATCATCTCCGGGAATATTGTTGTATACACTACTTGGCGGCAAATGAAGCGAGTACATATAGTCAAGATCGGAAGTATTGGATAATCTGAGCGTGTTGAATACATTATTGATGTCAACAAATAATTGAGCACTGAATTTTCCGAATGATACTCTCTTCTCGATTCTTAAAGTTGTATTAAAATAATCTACTGTTTGTACGTTGTATGCAATGGAAAGATCATTACTTGTATTATATGTCGTCCAATTTCCTGCCTGCCAATCTAAAACTATATTTGCTCTTAAGTTTCCTAATATTTTATTTCCAAACAAGGAAGGACCCCAATCATCAGGTGTGTACAAACTGAGATTTAATCTCGCATAAGGTGCAGGAATAGGCCTATCCTGATAAAGATTTAATGTCGCATTGTTATAGTCACTCTGTTTTTGTGGGTTGTCGAATTGCTCCGCATGTCCAAAATGCCCGCTGCTGCTCACTTGATATGTATAATTAGCGAAACCAGACCACCAGCGTCCATTTGTTTTTCGAAGTGTTATTTCAAATCCTCGCACATCTTCATAATTGTTCGATGTAGATGCATAATAACTAAAATTACTGACGGATGAGTTATATTGAGTAATATCTTGTTGATCAAAAATATCATTATAGAAACCTGCAATTTGAAGCAAGTAATCATCAAACAAAATGTTGTCGATACCCAATTCATAGGAAACTGTTTTTTCAGAGATGAGATTAGGATTTCCAAAACTTGTTACTTGATTCACCGTGTTTCGTTCAACACGGAACATGCTTTCATACTGAGGCAATTCTACAAAGTGGCCATAATTGAAAAATAGTTTTGAATCTTCTGTAATTGGATGCGCTATACCAAGCCGCGGACTCAACTGCCATTGTATTTTGGGCGGTTCTGTCGGAAATGCTGTGCTGAGATCGTTACCTGTTGGCGCAAAAAAAGTTATATCATATGGATCCACATCCCACCAATTATATTTAGGATTACTGTAGTCCAAACGTAAACCAAGATTCATAGTGAATCCCTTTGTTTCCAATTTATCTTGAAGATAGGCAGCGCCTTGTATCGGAAAAGCGCGCATCTGGACTCGATTGGAATATGCTTTACCTGCCGATGATTGATCTATCAGTCCATAATCAAAATTCAGATCATTATATACAAACTCGATTCCAGCTTTTACCAGATTCTGATAATTAACCTGACTGCAATAATCCGCTTTAATCGTCGTCGAATTCACAACTGTAAAATCACGCGGCCTGGCTAAATTCTGCCCTCCGTTGATAATAATACCTTGCGGGACACTTTGATCTGGCCAATAGCCGAATGGATTACTATCTTCCCAAAAACCAGGTAAAATTTCAGTTTCCTGAGACGTGTCTCGCAATGCAATTGGTCGTGTATCGTAAGTACGCCTGAATTGTGCTATCGATATTTCATAATACGAACTAGGTCCAAAGTTATGTGTCAACACAGCTGAAACAGATTGGTTTCCAATATCACTAATGCAACATGCATAGTCTGAAAATAATCGAACATAATTTTCAGTTCCAGTCCATCCAAGAGCAATGGCTGCAATATCTGCTGAATTCTGGAGGTATTGGTACGTGCCGTTGCCATCATCGTTACCTCTCATAGTATATTCTTCTCCAACCATACCTGATATTTTTAATTTCATAGTTGGAGTAATATCTGTAATCAATTGCAAAGTTCCATTGTAATCACTGTAATCAGGTCTTGAAAGCGGAAAGAGAAGCATAGTGCGGGTTGTACGGAAGGATGTAAAAAACCTTAAATTTCCAAGTGCTTCGCTGACTAGCGGAACAGGCCCGCCAAAACCTCCATCAATATCGTAATCCGGTTGATCATCCTGTAAATTCTTTCTCGTTTCATATTCAAAAACCCTTTGGCATCCAAGAGGAGTTAAATTGTTATTTGGGTTATTATCTGAACAAAGTTGTTCCGAAAGCGCGTTCCAACCCATAAATTCTGGGTATTTTGTTCGTGTATATTGATCCCACTTTGTCGGATCTATAGGATTAGATGTTCCCGTCCAGCATACGTTCGGATCTAAAAAAGGGCGCATGAAATATGAATTCGGATCGTGTACATCCGGAATGCCATCACCATTCCAATACTTTGGAGCAGGAGGACTCATTCTTACTTGTAAGCTTCCCGAGTAACCTTGCTTATTCCCTTCTTTAGTCACTACATTAATTATTCCTGATCGTACCTGACCATATTCTGCATTGAACCCGCCTCGCTCAACAGAAATTTCCTTCACATCACTTAACGCCATATTGGTAGTTGGTTCATTATTTCTCGGATCACGCATCGTGATACCATCTACCATGAAAAGAATATTATCCCCTTCTCCGCCACGGATTGATAAATTTCCCTGAACGCTGATATTTCCACGGACATAACCATTCGAACCGGAAATATAACTTGGTGAAACAACAGTTGCTGCATTAGATGACCAACCTCCACGTACACCCGCCTGCAAACCGACAGCACTTACAACATTATCGACCGGGAGCGATGCTACGTCTTTATCAGAAATTGATGCAACGCTAGTTGCCACATCCTTCTTGACAGTTAATCTATCTCCGACAACTTCTATTGCATTCATTTCGATAGCTTCTGGTTCCATAGAAATATCGAGACTTGCAGTCTGGTCAATAAACACTCGCAAGTTATTTACAATAACTTTTCTATAACCAATAAATGAGACTTGAACATTGAATATACCTGGCGGGACATTTAATATCGTAAAATAGCCATTGAGGTCCGTCGCCGCTCCTAAAGATGTACCTACAATCATTATAGTTGCGCCTATAACAGGTTCGCCGTTATCCTTGGCAATTACTTTCCCTGCAACTTTTCCTGTAGTGCCCGACCACAACAACGAGACGGATAATAATAACAACAAAAAAATCGTTGCTGCCCTTTTCAGCTGCTGCATATCCGATGTCTCCTTTCAGTTTATTTAAACTATTTTAACTGCACTGAATAATTATTCAAAATTTTCCAGCTAATAGAATATCAGAAAGAACAGATACCTACATTCTAAAACAAAAAGCGTGTAAATAATATCGGGAAGGCATTCCCTTTATTAGTACACAAATATATCAGCAATAAATATACAGAGAAGATAAAAGATTTGAGAAGTTATATCAAAAATTCAAATGCTCTTCTTTCTGAATCATAATCGATTCGTGTCATCTAAAGTCTGGCAAGACTGGGTCTAATTAATTCAAATCTATCTTATACTTTTGTTAAAACAAATTCTTTACAATGCAAAAACATAAGTACACTTTGAAATGTTAGGATTTTCTTAAAAGAATATTGCTCCTTAGATATTTCTTTAGAGTAATCGCACAAAGATGGCATTGTTGAATTGTTTCATATGGAATTGAAACATTTGAAAATATTATGACTTTTTTAAAAAGTCAAGTTAATTTTTCTATTATCTCTGCCTATACTTATCTCATAAAAAAAAGCTCGTCGTATTCGATTTTGAAAAATTAGAAATAATCTAAGGTTTATGTTGCTCATTGAATATCTCTTCATAATGATCGGTACACTAATACTTATATTGAATTGTTCTATATGAAATTAAAATAATTGTAAGTATTTTGACTTTTTTAGATAAGTCAATTTAATTTGTCTATTTCAACTGGAATAAAAAGGTTCTGGCATCTGGAAACTCATTTAATCAGCATTTCTTTTTTGCGGCATTTCTTGCGCAGTTGAAGAAAATATCAGTAAAATTCCAGTTGTACTTCGATTATCCTGTATATCCAGCTATCTATATATCCTGTGAATCTTTGGATATGATGCATAATACTCAGATTATTTTCTTTTTTTCGCAACTGGCGAAAAAGTTGCATTTCATTGATATTTTCCTGTATCTTTTTAACAATAATTACTAATTAAGGGTTAAGTATGCACCGCATTTTATTTTTAGTCCCGTTATTTATTATCGTAATACGCGCTCAATCCATCGATCCAAAATCCAAAATTGGTTACGAATCTATTAATGCAACCGATTTGAAAACTCATCTTACTGTAATTGCTTCAGACAGTCTTGAAGGGCGTGAGACTTCATATCCAGGTCAAAAGAAAGCGGCGATATATATTGCAGATACTTTTAGGAAGCTGAATCTCAAAGCCATCGGCGACAACGGAACATACTTTCAGCATTTTGATGTGGAGATCACTCGAGTCAACCCGGAAACGAAAATTGTAACAAATGTTGATGGCGAGAAAAAGGATTTCAATTGGGGGACAGATTTTATTTCTGAGACAGCGAAAGACACAATCGTAAGCGGGCATGCCGTATTTGTCGGATTTACAGATACGGAATTGGATTCTGCATCTGATGCGAAACTTGCCGGAAGAGTGGTTTTCGTTTTTATCGGAAGGAAAAACTACGCTGATGATACTTCTAAGGCGGCAACAATGCGGCGGCTCTTTGCGATTCGCCGCGATGCCGGGGCAGCGGCTGCTTTAATGATTCCTGATATCGAAGGACCGGCTACTTTTCAAAAAGCGCAAGAGATGATGAGCAGTTGGGGCTCGGATAAAGGAACAATGCGGATTAGAGATAGTTCATCTCAAATACACCAGCAATTTATTCGGTTCCTTGTATCACCTAAATTGGCAGAAACAGTTTTAAAACCTTCTGGCAAAACATTGAAACAACTTAAAAACGAAGCACTTCAAAACGAACAATTTACTCCGGTATTCATAGACAACGCAGTTATTACCATTGTCTCGAAATCAATCCACGAAATTAAACAAACCGAAAATGTTCTTGGTTTTATGCCGGGAAGCGATCCAAATCTCAAATCGGAAGTCGTAGTATTCACCGCGCATTATGATCACCTTGGACTAAGCCGAAACGGAGTTATATATCCCGGAGCAGATGATGATGGTTCGGGGACTGTCACTATTTTGGAACTTGCAAAAGCATTCACAGTAAATCCCATTAAACCAAAACGCAGTCTTCTTTTTATGACTGTTACAGGTGAAGAAAAAGGATTATTCGGTTCTAAATTTTATACAAGCAACCCAATTATTCCACTTGATAAAACTATTGCTGATTTGAATATGGACATGGTCGGAAGAATCGATACGATTCACGAAGCAATCAAAGACACCAATTATATATACGTCATCGGTTCTGATAAAATCAGTCTTGAACTTGATAGTTTGCTTCGGGTAGCAAACAATGAATCGGAAAATATCGAACTTGATTATACTTACAACGGTGAACACGATCCGGAGCAGTTCTATTACAGAAGCGACCATTACAATTTCGCAAAGAATGGTGTGCCTATTGTTTTCCTTTTTGATGGTATTCACCGAGACTATCACAAACCGACTGACACAGTGGATAAAATTCTCTTCAAAAAAATGGCAAAGATAGGACGTTTGATATACAACCTCGGATGGCGGCTTGCAAATCTGAATCTTCCGTTGACAAAAAAAACATTGCAGGAATAGGATACTGCAAAAATGTTCACAGAAGAAGAATTCAAACGCGAGCTGACTACACAAGTATTTGGCAGTAAATTATTTGTATATAATTCTATCGGCTCAACTAATGCCTGTGCAAAAATTCTTGCAAACGATGGAACCGAAGAAGGCACTGTTGTTATCGCCGATCAACAAACTGCCGGCCGCGGACGATTTGGAAGAACATGGTTTGCAGAACCAGGAAGCAGTTTATTGTTTTCTGTCATAATCCGGCCGGCAATAAATATAAACAAAGTTGGATTACTTCCTTTCTTCGCGGCTGTTAGTATTGCCCGCTCCGTTGAAACAGCTACAGGTAAGTGTTGCGAATGTAAATGGCCAAATGATATTCTTTTAAACGGGAAGAAATTCTGCGGCATACTGATGGAGAGCGCTTTTCAGCAGAACAAACTCGATCACATCATTATTGGCATAGGATTAAATGTGAATCAAAAAAAATTTATAAGCGATATAGAAAACAAAGCGACATCGCTTAGGATTGAATGCGACAAAGAGTTTGAAAGAAAAAATATTTTCTGCCATATTATGCTTTCTTTAGAATCGCTTTACTCAGATGTAAGTAAAGGAGATTTCACGACAGTACTTATGGAATGGAAATCACGTGCCACAATATTTGGCAAACGAGTGTCGCTTACTCAAGCTGCTGAGATAATAAACGGAGTTGCAATCTCTCTTGCTGATGATGGTGGATTGGTTATAGAAACCGAGACAGGTAAGCGTGTGTTCCACGCCGGCGACGTTGCTCTATTTAATAATTATGACTGAGAATATAAGGAAACAGATTTAATATGTTCATAGCAATTGATATCGGCAATACATATACGGTGGTTGGGATATATAAAAATGATACTATTATTAGTGTTTGCCGATTAAAAAGTACAATGAAGCAAAAAGAGGATGAAATCTTTGCCAAAGTTCATTCATTACTTATTAAAGTCGGTATAGATAAAAATATAATCGACGGTATTGGAATTTCGTCTGTTGTTCCCGATCTGACGAATATCTATACCGCCATGGTAAAGAAATATTTCCATCGTAAGCCAATGATTGTAAGTATAAAATTGAATCTCGGAATCAAAATTTTTTACGATGACCCAAAAACTCTCGGTGCAGACCGGATTTGCAGTGCAATCGCAGGTTATTCCAAATATGGTGGGCCACTTATCATTATTGATTTCGGAACCGCAACAACTTATAACGTTATTACACAAAATGGCGATTTTCTTGGCGGCGTTATTGCTCCGGGAATTGAAACATCGGCAATTTCTCTACATAAGCGGACGGCAAAACTGCCACAAATCATCACTCCAAAATTACATCATCCTGAAACTGTTATCAATACGAATACGATCAGCAGCATACAAGCCGGAATTGTTTTCGGTGCATTGGATTCAATGACAGGAATAGTGAATCGAGTCCAAAAAGAACTTCAAAAACAGAGGTTAAAGAAAGCAATTGTAATAGCAACAGGAGGGTTTTCAACGTTCGTTTCAGAACAAACCAATATCATTCAATATATAGAACCAAATCTTGTATTGGATGGTATTCGATTGATTCATGATCGTGTGAAAAGCAAATAAATCAGGTGGAGGTTGTTTTCTCTTCTATCTCCCGCTTCAATCGATCAAGCTCTTGAACTTCTGCATGATGAGCGTACAGCATTCTGTATAATCCTAATAATCCACGAATGGAAGTTTCAAGTAAAACAGTCGAATGCTGAATCTGCTGAAGTAAATCATGGACTTGCTCACGTTGCGGCGAAGGTAATTGTTTGCAAAGTACTTCACCGTGAGTTTCAATATCCCCGTTTATATTTGCGAGAGCAGAGTTTAAGGTTGGCGTTAGTGCATTGAGTACATCGCGAACTTTATCCGTTGCAATATTATTTAATCCTATTTCCCGCGAACGTTCTTCTTCCAAAGATTTTGTAATACGAAATTGATGCCGTTCATGAGTTGCATCAATCACAATGCCAAGGTGTTGAAGATCAAGCTGTTCTTTCCGCACATAATCATACGCGCCTAATTTCATCGCCTCGACAGCAACAGTCTCCGAACCGGCTGCCGTCAACATAACTACGGGTGTTTCCATATTATGCTCATGAATCCATTTCAGCAGATCAATACCGTTCATTTCAGGCATAAAGTAATCCGTGAGGATTATATCAAAATGATTACTGCCTCCAGTTGAGATCAGTTCTTTTGCCTCGAGGCCATTGCGCGCTATTGTTACTTTGTATTTATATTCATCTTGAAGTTGATTTGCAACAATACTGGCGAAAAATTCATCATCGTCTACAAGAAGAATGTTAAGAGTCTGTTGTTCCATTGATTCACTAAAATTAAAATTTAAATATGGTTGCTATAGATCGGTAATAAAATACTGGCTTTAATCTAAGGATTTCTCCACTGACAAACAAATATTGTAATCACAAAATGTTGGTAATGAACGTCATTCAGAAGTTTGTTCGAATCTAATGTAGACCGAACATCCGCACCGATACGTTAGCTAAATCTACAATAGGTGCAAAATATAACCCGAATATGAGAGTCGGAATAACAAGCAATAATAGAATGAATGCCTCTATCCGAAGAATATTGAAATGTTTTGATTGATCTTTCGGATCTCTCAGAAACATGTATCGAAGCACTCGTGCATAATAGTACAGCGAAATTGCACTATTTATAGCTCCGACAATTGCAAGCCAAATCCATCTTGCGTCCAAAACAGCGGCGAATAAATAAAATTTCCCGATAAAACCAGAAGTTGGCGGCAACCCTGTGAGTGAAAGAAGAAAAATAGCCATTGATACACCGATAAACGGCGATTGATAACCAAGTCCTCTGTAAGTACTGATATCTTCACTCCCTGTTTTATTTGCTACAAGCATTACCACATAGAAAGCGCCAAGATTCATAAATAAATACATTATAAAATAAATCAGGACGGCGGCAATACCTTTGTCACTTAAAAGAACTACACCCATCAACATATAGCCGGCTTGTGCAATGCTTGAATATGCAAGCATTCGTTTGAGATTATCCTGCCAGACAGCAACGAGATTACCAAGTGTCATTGTAAGCACAGAAAGAATAACGAGCAATTTGTTCCATTCAAAATTATAGAGCGATGTCCACACACCTGAAGGTAATGTAAGAATTGTTGCATCAATAAATATGATTTTGAAGAACCGCATCATCATTGCAAAACCGGCAGCTTTTGATGCAACGGAAAGAAATGCAGTGATAGTAATCGGTGCTCCCTCATAAACATCCGGAGTCCAGAAATGAAACGGCACAGCAGAAATTTTATAACCAAAACCGACAAGAATAAAAATTGTCGCAGTAAGCATAGCTAAATGATTAGGATTACTTAATGCAAGAGCGTGATTAACCATGGTATAATTCATCGCACCGGATAAACCAAAGAGAATCGAAATACCATATAGCATCACACCGGAAGATACCGCACCATAAATAATGTATTTTAATGACGCTTCGCTTGAATGCAATACTTCCTTAGTGTATCCAGCGAGGATATAGGAAGAGAGACTTGTCAATTCCATCGCTAAGACCATCATTAACATATTAGTTGCACCAGTCATTAAAAACATTCCAAGGGTCGCGGAAACGAGCAGTGTATAATACTCCGTCATTCGCTTTACAGTTGTTTGCACTTCAGTTGAATAAATTGAGAATAGAAATATTATCAACGTACAAATAGCCGTAAGCAATTTAAAGAATACTGCAAATGGATCCACCACAATCATCCCGGAGAAAATTTCTTCTGAAGTTCCTAATTGATTAATAACAAAAAATAATGCAGTCAAGACACCGATAAATGAAACAATTCCGGCAGCTTTTGGAATATTTTTGAAAATCAAACCAGCCAATATTGCAAAGCAAACCGTGACCGCTAATACAGATTCCGGCAAGAAGTGAGTAAGATTTTGTAAGGTCTGTTGAACAAACATATTAATCATCAATTTATAATTTGCAATTTATGGAATCATTGTAACAGCCGTTCCGCCTCGTGCAATAAATTCAACCAAATGATTAACAGATGACATCATAATGTTTAGCATAAATGATGGATAGACTCCAAGCACAAGGACGATGATTGCAAGCGGAACAAGCATAAATATTTCCCGTCTATCGACATCCGGCAGTGAACTCCACTTCTCATTCACTTCTCCAAGAAATACACGCTGTAATGTCCACAGCATATATGCCGCTGTAAGAATAATACCCAATGTCGATGCTATTGTAACAATGCGCAGTTTATCTACTTGAAACGCACCGAGGAAAGAAAAAGCTTCAGATACAAATCCACTTAAACCGGGCAAGCCAAGCGCTGCAAAAAAAGAGATTGTCATAATACTTGTGTACTTCGGCATTGTTAATGCCAAACCGCCAAATGCATTTAGATCACGTGTGTGCGCTCTGTCGTAAATCACGCCGACTATTAAAAATAGCATTGCAGTGATCGTACCATGATTAAACATTTGGAATACTGCACCCATTATGCCCTGCGTATTAAGCGCGGACATACCAAGAAGAACAATTCCCATGTGGCTCACGCTTGAATATGCAATAAGTTTTTTAAAATCTGTTTGTGCCATTGCACATAAAGCTCCATATACAATATTGATGAATGCTAAGACGGCGAGAGCGAATGCGTACTTTTGTGCCAGTTCCGGAAATATCGGGAAACTAATACGAATGAGCCCGTAGGTGCCCATTTTTAAAAGAACTCCGGCAAGAATGACACTAATTGCTGTGGGCGCTTCAACATGCGCATCTGGCAGCCACGTGTGAAAAGGAAATATCGGCACTTTGATCGCGAAACCTATGAAAAGTGCTATGTAAGCTAATGTCCGCATTTGTGTCCCGAGACCGGCAAGCAGTGAGTTCGATTCAAAGTTTGCAGGATTCATCATTGCTAGTAAATTGAATGTGTGCAGTTTCTCGCCAGATACCGGATCAATAATTGTTACGCTGAGGTAGAGCGAGATCATAGCAAGCAGTATCAATACGCTGCCTACTAACGTATACAGGAAGAATTTGATAGCGGCATACTCACGCCGCGGTCCACCCCAAATACCGATTAGGAAGTACATCGGAAGCAGCATTAATTCCCAGAAAATATAGAAAAGGAAAAAATCAAGCGAGACAAACACGCCCATCATTCCGGTATCAAGGAGCAGCAGCATCACCATATATCCTTTGAGCGCTTTGTCAATCTTCCACGACGCAATTACCGCAATGAAACAAATAAGTGCTGTAAGAATTACCATCGGAACACTTATACCATCGACACCAATAAAATATTCAATCAACACACGACCGAACCATGACATGCTTTTAATATCAATCCATTTTAACTTCTCAACAAACTGCATTCCTTCTTGTGAATTGATGCCGCCAAGATCGTAGTTGAAGTTAGCATAAATCATCGCGGCGAGCACAACTTGCAAGAATGTGATACTAACAGCAGTCCATTTCATTGCGCTACGTGCTTCCTTCGGAATTAGCAGGACGATAATCATGCCCACAACTGGCAGAAATGTAATCCAGCTAAGCCATCCTATACCAAAAAATTGAAATGCCATTCGCATCAACTCCTATAATAAATTCCAGCAACCCTCAACTGATCCTAAGAATTTGTAAAGTCTTACAATCATCTGAACCATAAGAAAAACACCATAACACCAAATAGGACAAAAGCAAGATAAGTTTGCACCTTACCTGTTTGAAGTTTGCGTGCCAACAATCCGAGAAAGCCGGCAAGATATGCCATAAGATTCACTATTCCGTCAATAATTTTATTATCGAAACCTCCAACCCCTACGTAAAATAAAAAGAATGATAAAGCAGCGATACATAAACCTATTATGCTGCATTCAATAATAGTAACAGTGTCCGTACTCTCAGTCAAAAGACAAATAGTCGCTTGCCACCCTATGAATAATGACAATAATGCAAAAACAATTAAATATAAAATTGGACCGACTTTTCCCTCTTCCCATGTATGCTTGACACCATGTGTAATCCCAATTGTCCATTTTGCAATACTATTAACAACGCCATCGATAACGACACTGTCGAACCAACGATAAGCTGCTGCGAAAAGATCAGTCCCATTTACAAATATTGCCCGATATAGTTCATCGAAGTACCATTTGTTAAAAAAGAATTTATATATATAGCTAAACACAGGAGCTGATATTATTGCGTCGGCATCTATCTTCTTCCAATAATACACTGCGTAGGCAGCGAAAATCCCAATTCCAGCCATCGTTAGCGAGAGAAGCATTGCAAAAAAATGCAAATGATGAAGCAACTCAGTAAAAATTTCGGAATTTGTCGCTGCTGCCGTAACTGGAACAACTGATTCAGGACGAATTACAGCCCTGTAAAACCAACCGGACGATGCACCAATGGGATTAAAACTATAGAATGCAAAGAATGACAAAACAGCTAAAGCGATAAGCGGAATCGTCATTACTTTCGGTGATTCATGAATTGCTTCGAAACGATTATGGTCTTTGTGTTCTCCCAAAAAAGTCAGAATGATTAGACGAAACATATAGAACGCCGTTAGCCCGGCAACAAAAAATCCAATAATCGGAATAATCCAGCACCATCCGCCATTAAGTCTTCCGAATGCCAATGTGCCGGCAAGAATTTCATCTTTACTTAAAAATCCAGATGTGAACGGTACACCGCAAATCGCCAGCGTGTACATCAAGAACGTCCAGAAAGTAATCGGCATCTTTGTTCGGAGACCGCCCATATTGTAAATTTCCTGTGCATCTGTTCTATTATCATTCGCGTGGTGCAAAGCATTGTGCATTGCGTAAATAACTGAACCAGAACCGAGAAAAAGTCCGGCTTTGAACATCGCATGCGTAGTAAGGTGGAAAAATCCAGCCGTGTATGCACCAACACCAAGTCCCATTATCATATAGCCAAGTTGACTTACAGTAGAGTACGCCAATATTTTTTTAATATCGTTCTGCGTAACAGCAATTGTTGCTGAAATAAATGCAGTGATAGCACCTATGTGAGCGATTACCATCAATGCTTCAGCCGTCATCATCGCAAATGTACGCGTTATTAAATAGACACCGGCGGCCACCATCGTAGCGGCATGAATCAATGCACTGATCGGTGTTGGACCTTCCATTGCATCCGGAAGCCAGACGTGCAGCGGAAATTGCGCAGACTTACCGACGGCACCGCAAAAAATAAGCAGACCGGCAGCAGTCAACCAAGCTTCACTTCCGAAAGGAATCCGCCCTGCTTTCATCGCTTCAAATATTGTATCAAATGAAAATGTATGAAAGGTGTTGAAAAGAATTAAAATACCGATGAACAACCCAACATCGCCGATACGAGTTACAATAAATGCTTTCTTTGCGGCATCGGAAGCTGACTTTCTTTCAAACCAGTGTCCGATTAGTAAATATGAACTGAGCCCAACTAATTCCCACGATATGTACATCAGCAATAAATTATTTGTGAGAACAATACCGAACATTGAAAAAGAAAATAAACCCAAGTATGCATAATATCGGCCATAGCGAACATCATCTCTCATATAGCCGATAGAAAACAAATGCACAAATGAACTGATTGTACATACTACAACAAGCATTATCGCAGCGACGTTATCGATCATAAATCCAAGGTCGATTTGCATTGGGCCAATGCTGGGCACGTTGCCAAAATTCACCCAAGTGAATGATGCTTGCAATGTTTGGTCATGATATAAGTTTAGTTTGGAAAAAAGAATTGTCAGGGAGAGTGTAAGTGCACAAAATAAAATAGATGTGCCAAACCAGTCACCGGAACGCGGTAAACGTTTGTTGAAAAAGCTCAGCACAGCAAAGTCCACTAACGGAATCAGCCAAACGATTAAAGTTAAATTAAGAATAGTATCTTGAGACATATTATTAAATTTCAAAACATAATTTTCAAACCAAAATAATAAAATCAATCTTTCAATTGGTTGATTTCGTCTACGTTCACTGTATTGAAGTTCTTATAGATGTTTAAAATAATCGCCAGCATAATAGCCGCTTCTGCCGCTGCAAGAACAATTACAAAAATAGCAACAACATGCCCATCAAATGAGTTGGCAACATAACGTGAGAATGCAATAAAATTAATGTTTGCAGAATTCAATATTAGTTCGACGCCCATTAAGACCATAATAGCATTACGACGTGTTAAGATAGCAAATATGCCAAATGAAAATAAAAGTCCGCTTAGAATAAGAAAATGAATCAGTCCGGGATGCTGTAAAATATTTGTTAAATCTTGCATAAGTATCTATACTTTCTTTTCTCTTCGCGCAATCATAGCTGCGCCAATTAAGGCAACGAGAAGTACTATAGAAGCGACTTCAAACGGTAAGAGATAAGTTGTCAATAGGAGTTCACCTATTTTCGGAGCAGTTATCTCTATTGGCTGCAATTGAGAATTAGGTTTCCAATCTGCTTTACAAAAAATCCAAATCAGTCCGCCGCCGACACAGGCAGTAATAAGTATTGCAGGCAATATTTGAATTGTGCCAGTTTTTGCATCTACATTAATTTGATGGCTTGTCAACATAACGCCGAATAGAATTAGTACCATAATTCCGCCGACGTAAATAAGCAATTGCGTGATAGCGACAAAATCTGCAAACAGGAATATGTAAATGCCAGCGACACCAAAGAAAGCAAACAGAAGTGCAAATGCAGCACGTACAATGTTACGGGAGGAAACAACAATACATGCTGATCCCAGCGTAATTACCACAAATAAATAAAATATTATTGTATACATATCCATAATAATTAACGCTTAATTAAGAATATAAATCAAAAAGTTGATCTTATTTATTCCATTCTCTATGATAAATGTTTTGCCTATGGTACATTATAATTTTCCAATCGATCCTGTGCTGCGGTAATTTCTTCCATGGTCATACTGCTGAAACTATATATCAAATTTTGCCTATTATATTCCGCAAATTCGTACACATCTGTCATAACAATACATTCTGTCGGGCAAGGCCACACACAAAGCCCGCAGTAACAGCATTTTGCAATGTCTATGTCGAAACGCGGAATGTAGAGACGCTTTTTTGTTTTTTTTGATGTCATTCCCAAATCTGTGTCTGGAGTCGATTTGATTGTTTCAATAGTGATGCAATCTACCGGGCATGCAATTGCGCACTGGTCACATCCGATACAATCGTCAATGTTGACAAACAAACGGTTGCGTCCTCTCTCTGGAATTTTCATTTTAACAGTTGGATACTGCACTGTTGCGGAGCGAGTGAAGAGATGTTTAATGGTAATCTTCATTCCCACAACGACCGTGAAGAGAGAATGATAAACATCATAAAAATATGTTTTGATTGCAAATATCAAAATTTCTAATTCCTATTTTTAATTTTTATTTCTAACCCTTTTTTTCAAATTACTAATATCATACCGACAGCAAGAAGACAGACAAAAAGCCAGGGAGTTAAGACTTTCCACGAAACAAACATTAGTTGATCGACACGTAAACGCGGCAGTGTCCAACGAAGCCAAATTTGTATAAGCATAAACAGATATGATTTTGCCACAAACCAAAAGACACCCCACAACGGCCCTGACATAAATGCACCAAATGGGCTAGACCATCCGCCAAGAAAGAGTGAAACAATAACAGCCGAAACAGTGAATAAATTTGCGTACTCTGATAGATAAAACATAGCGAAACGCATTCCACTGTATTCAGTATTAAAACCCTGCACTAGCTCTGATTCAGCTTCAGGTAAATCAAATGGCGTGCGATTAACTTCTGCTATGGAAGCAACAAATAAAATTAGAAATGTTATAATTGTGAATGGCATCAACATCAATTTCTGTGTCCATGGTAACGGACCTCCAAACACAATCCAGTTGCCGATACCACCATCTTGAAACTTTGTAACATCCTGAAGGTTAAGCGATCCCGTAATCATTACAACAATGATAATAGCGAGTGCTGATGGAATTTCGTAACTGATCATTTGTGCAGCTGAACGGACACCGCCAAAGAGCGACCATTTATTATTAGATGCCCATCCGGCCATTAAAATTCCGATTACAACAAAAGAGCCAGCAGCCACTAAAAAGAATGCACCAAGATTTAAATCAGCACCTATATAAATACTGCTGAATGGAAGTACAGCATACGCAACATACGTTCCAATAAAGGCGATAAATGGCGCTACACGAAATAACAGCTTATCTGCTTTCGTTGGAATAATATCTTCTTTTTGCAGAAGCTTGATCATATCTGCGATGGGTTGAAGTACGCCATGCCAGCCAGTTCGCATATATGCAACACGGTCTTGAATATGCGCTGCCACTTTCATTTCCGTATAGAGCACCACCAGTACCATGACAACGATGAAAACAAGTGGAAGTGCACTTAAAAGAAAAGCGGTGAACATCTGATTGGCATACAATGTTTGAATAAATTTCATTTATCAAACCCAAAGCATCATATTAAAATCTATTTTTTAATTTAGGATTTAGATCCTAACGGTCTACTTCACCAAGGACAATATCAATACTGCCCGCTGTAAGTACTAAGTCGGCAATTAAACCGCCACGGGCAATTTCCGGAAGAACACTCAAGTTCACAAATGCCGGACTACGTGCCTTTACACGGAACGGACTTGCAGTTCCATCGCTTATAATATAATATCCTAATTCACCGCGAGATGATTCTGTTCGAACATAAACTTCTGCGTCTTTTTCCGGACGGATGCGCCTTGGAATAGCCGCCTTCACATTTCCTTCCGGCAATCCGGCAAGTGCCTGCTCTATTATATTTAAACTTTGTTCCATCTCGCCCATACGAACGATGTGCCTATCCCAGCAATCACCGACCGTTCCCACTTCGCCTTTGCCAATTTGAACTTGCCAATTTAGTTTATGATAAATAGAATACGGATCATCGCGGCGCAAATCCCAATTTACACCCGAACCGCGAAGCTGCGGTCCGCTGATTGCATAATTAATAGCAATGCTCTTTTGTAAAACGCCTACATTCGCAGTTCTTTTAACAAAAATTTCATTGTAGGTTAGCAAATCGTTTAACATTTTAATTCGCGGACGGAAATATTTAATAAATTCTTTCCCCTTTTCAATAAATCCCGGAGGCAAATCATGTGAAAGGCCACCAATCCAGATGTAATTATAGAGTAAACGTGCACCGCAAGTCATTTCGAACAAATCAAGAATTTTTTCGCGATCGATAAAAGTGTATAGAAAAGGTGTGAATGCACCGGAATCGATGCCGTAAGTTCCGACTGCAATCAAATGGCTTGCGATTCTCTGCAGTTCCGCCATAATTACCCGAATATATTCTACACGCTCTGGTACTTCGATCTTCAGCAATTTTTCCGCAGCAAGCGCGAATGCCCATTCATTAGTCATCGCGGAACAATAGTCCATTCGGTCAGTGTACGGAATTACCTGCTGGTAATTTGTCATCCGCTCGCAATGTTTCTCAAAACACCTGTGCAAATATCCTATGTGCGGAATACAATCAATAATAATTTCACCATCGACAACAATTTCCAGCCGAAGTACACCATGCGTGGATGGATGCTGTGGACCCATATTGATTATCATTTCTTCTGTACGAATTGTTTTGCCGGTTGAAGTTTTATTGAGACCAGGCTTTACAGTATAATTTGTCGGAAGAGTTGGCGGGCGCAACATAGTTTATTCAATTACTAAGTGTTAGTAAGGAATTTTCATGCCATGATAGAATTCCTGAATCCTGTAATCCTTGCGCAGAGGATTTCCTTCCCAATCGTCCGGAAGCAAAATTCGGCGCAAATCAGGATGCTCATCTATAATAATACCGAACAGATCGAATACCTCACGCTCATGCCAATTGGCAGTTCCCCAAACATTGCTGACAGATTGAATATGCGGGTCAGTTCTTGTATAAAAAGTCTTAAGAACTATTTTGTGATTATAAACCATGGAGGCAAGATGATATACAATTCCGAGTGTTCTGTCATTATAGTCAACACCGCTTAAGCAGGAAAGATAATCGAATTGCATTTCATTGTCATCTCGAAGAAAAAGGCAGATTTCTTTTGTCCTGTTGTGCGCAATGCTAATCCATGGTTGCGTTACATTTAATTTTAGTTCGACGATAGCATCGCCGAATTTAGTTTTCAAAAC
This sequence comes from Ignavibacteriota bacterium, assembly GCA_963833465.1. Classification (GTDB taxonomy): domain Bacteria; phylum Bacteroidota; class Ignavibacteria; order UBA10030; family UBA10030; genus Fen-1298. The sequence continues at coordinate 691,610 of CAWHXW010000004.1, forward strand.
ATCAAAAATCTCTTGGGCAGTCATACTTCTCGCATCCGTTTCTTTACTAAACTTTGGTTGCGTACCTTCTCTTGCAGTTTCATAATACCTTCTAATAATGCTTCAGGACGAGGCGGGCAACCGGGTATATAAACATCAACCGGAATGACACGATCTACACCTTTTAATACATGATAGCCATGTTCCCAATATGGGCCACCGCAAGTGGCGCAGCTGCCCATAGAGATCACATACCGCGGTTCCGACATTTGATCATATAAGCGTTTAATTCGGGATGCCATTTTAATTGTGACTGTTCCTGCGACAAACATCACATCCACTTGACGCGGTGTTGCACGAGGGATAACGCCAAAGCGCATTATATCAAAATTAGAAGCTGAAGTTGCCATCATTTCAATAGCACAGCAGGCAAGACCAAATTGCATCTGCCAAAGCGACGATAAGCGTGCCCAATTAAGAAGACCATCAAGTGAAGTAATAAAAACATTTCCATTTTCGAATCGCTGATCAAGAAAACCCACAATAAATTACTCCACAATTACTACTTACATATATGTTACAATTTATACCGACAAGTTTTCTATTTCCGCCGCCTTCACAAGTGCGCTATTGACGGCAGGAATTTGCGGGTTTGGTTTATCCCAACTTAAGTCTCCCTTTACCCACACGTAAGTATAGCCAACGAAAAGGATAAAAAGGAAAACCGCCATCTCCAAAAAACCCAAAATACCAAACTGTCTGTAAACCAATGACCATGGAAAGAGAAATGCTACTTCTACATCGAAAATAAGAAAGATAAGTGCTATAACATAAAAACGGACATTAAAGCGAATCCATGCACTGCCGATCGGTTCTTCACCGCATTCATACGAGGCATTTTTTTCTGGATACGGACGATAAGGGCGAAATATCCATGCACCTAATAAGCTGAGAGCAACAAAAATTGCACCAATAAGAATGAAAATGAACGCTTTGCCAAATTCTGATAGCATAAATTACCGCTTCAATTCCCTGAATCCCAATCTGAAAAATTGTTAAATATGATAATTAATATACTGGATACTTGTGCGTATGTCAAGAAACTTGGACTCACGCTTTATTTGATTACTGCACTTTTGAAAAACATTTATGACACAATCTTCAAGAATTTTTTCTGGAGACATTAAATGAACAAGATTACGTAAAATTTCTCCACCTCTTAGCTTCCATTTATCTTTTGTTCTTTATTATTTCACTTTTTTTGCTTTTCAATTTTCCAAAACCCCGGCAACTCGTTATAATAATGCGCTGTCGTTTTAATTCCTCCGAAGAAGTTATCGAGATTAAGGAATTCATTTGGTGCGTGGGCATTCTCATCCGGCAGCCCAAAACCGAGTAATACAGAATCTATCCCAAGTAATTTTTTGAAGTCTACTACAATTGGAATTGAGCCGCCTTCGCGTTGATATAATGGCTTTTTGCCGAAACCCCTTTTCCAATGCTGTTACCGCCGCTTGCACACCCGGACTATCGACCGGGGTAATTGCCGGTTCACCGCCATGCAGGTTGCGTACTTTTACAGAGACTGTTTTCGGTGCAATTGCTTTTATGTGTTTTTCAAACAACTTCGCAATTTTTTCAGATGATTGATCCGGTACCAACCGCATAGATATTTTTGCAAATGCTTTTGCTGGAAGAACTGTCTTCGCTCCTTCACCTATATAACCGCCCCAGATACCATTGCATTCGAGTGTAGGCCGCGCCCAGAGCCGCTCAAGTGATGTAAATCCTTTTTCGCCATATAATTGTTTTAACCCGAGTGATTTCGCATACTTTTTATCACTCCAAGGAAGTTTTTTAAACGACGCACGTTCGGCTTTGGTCAAAGGACGCACATCATTATACATTCCTTTCACAGTTATGCGTCCATTTTTATCATGAAGAGATGCGATTATTTCCGTTAATGCTTGGATAGGATTGTGTACCGAACCCCCGAACGAACCGGAATGCAAATCACCATTTGGTCCTGTCACTTCAACTTCCAAATACGCTAAGCCGCGCAAGGCATACGTAACAGACGGAACACCTTTAGCAAACATTCCAGAATCAGAAATAACAATCACATCGGCTTTGAGCAATTCTTTATGCTCACTGATAAACTTAGCAAGGTTTTCACTGCCTATTTCTTCCTCTCCTTCAAAAATAATTTTGATATTCACCGGCAATGTACCGCCATTTTTTAAAAATGCCTCAATAGCCTTCAAATGAATAAATATTTGACCTTTGTCATCTGAAGCACCGCGCGCATACAAATTTTCTCCGCGAATTGTTGCCTCAAATGGAGGTGTCTTCCATAAATCCACTGGATCTTCCGGTTGCACATCGTAATGTCCATAAACTAGAATTGTCGGTTTGCCCGCCGCACCAAGCCAATCGGCATATACTACCGGATGCCCTTCTGTCTCTAAAATCTGCAAATTCTGCAGACCAATATTTATCATATGGTTCTTAAGCCATTCTGCTGTACGTCGCATTTCCGGTTTGCGATCTGTTTGCGAACTTACGCTTGGAATTGCAAGAAGTTCTTTCAATTCAGCAAGGTAACGTTAATGATTAGATTCTATGTATGATAAAATTTTTTCCATCATTCAATCCTTTTAATTAGAGTTTTTACAAAAGCTGCTTTTCTTTTGTTTATTGTGTACACTAATATTTTTTTAACCAAGAAGTAAAAGGGAAATGATTATTAAAATTTATGTTCTATTCCACAATTGTATCACTTAAAGTGCAATCTTTATAAAGAGTTGAATCATTTTAACATGTATTTTTTGTGTCGTATGTTTTTTTAATTATCTCAATCTGCTAATAAATGAATTAGTATACATTATTCAAGATTGCATTGCGCGGGATTTTATGCCGACTGGCGTATAACAAGCTCAGGATTGAATACAATATTTTGTGGTTTGCGAAGAATTTCATCTCTCTGATTCACAGCCATTTTGTATGTGGCTTCTGCTATCTCTTTCAAAGGTTGTTTAATTGTTGTAATCGTTGGAGTCGAAAGCTGTGCTATAAGCAGATCATCGAAGCCTACAATTGCGATATCTTCAGGCACACGCACCCCGCGATCTCGAGCACTACTCAATAGACCTAGTGCACAGTTATCACCTGCTGCGCAAAAAATTGCATCCACACCAATAGCCAACAACTTTGGCATTGCCTCAATACCATCTTCGCGAGAGTAGTGCAACACTTCTATTACGTATCCTTGCGGCAAGGGAATCCCCTTTGCATTTAATGCCTGTTGGAATCCTTTGAATCTTTGTTCTGCATTGTATCCGCCTTTCACCTTAGTTCTGCCGCTGACAATTGCGATCTTCTTCTTACCCTTCTTAATCAGGTAATCACCAGCTATCTGTCCGCCTAAATAGTTATCCGTCGTAATTGTAGACACACCGGATGTTTCCTCGTCTATTAATATAATAGGTACATTTTTGTCTGTATAAGCAGCAATTATATCGGAATCAGGTCTTATACTAATAGCAACTAAGGCAGTGGGTTTGGCTTGTTCGAGTGCTTGCTTCAATCGTTCCTTCTGTATATCGACATCATCGGTTACAGACCGTTGAGCCATATTTTCAGGCTTAAACAATTTTCTAAGATTGTCGATTATAGAAATATGAAATGGCGACCCAAATGTCGGTGCTGCAACGATTACTTTTATTTCTCGGTTCGACATATAGGTAAGCTCCTTTCACACATATAAAATACTTATTTTAAAACTATTAATAAGGAATTAACAGAGAACACCATACGAATGAATATACATATTAGACGAAGGAAAGGCAAGAAATGGACTTTCGACATTACTAATTTCATTGAGCAATCGTTTTTTTTCGATTTGACTCTCCAATAATATTTAATTATGATTTTCAATAAATTACTTAGTAACCAGCGTTATCACAACATATTTTAAAAAAGAATTTTAAATGTTCTTTATTTTTAATAGATTTTACAGAATTATTTTTTTGATTTGCCTTTTTATCATATCGCCATCAATCCATAGTATGGTCAGACAAGATACAGATATAATCCGACAACAAGAGATCAATGCCAAAGGACAAAAAATGGAAAAACCTATTCAATCTCCTTATATAAAAAAAGTAGGTCAACGCGGAAATATTACTATTTGGGTCGTCGATGGAACATACGTTAGAACGCACATTGATGAAGAATTCACAAATTACGGTGAGCACTACGGTTTCAAGTGCATTCCAAAAAATGAGTTCTGGTTAGATAAAGAAGCTCATGAAGATGAGCAGCAATTTTTCATCGATCATTTACTTGTTGAATATCGTTTGGCAGAGAAAGGCGTACCATACGACGATGCATTGAAAAAAGCCGATAGTGTGGAAATGGCAGAACGAAAAAAAGCCGGAGATATGGAAAAATTAACTAAAGGAGGTAATCTTCCTGATCCAACAAAAGTGCATATAAAACTTTGGAAGGAGTTAGAATCTGGTGTCAGTGTCTGGATTATTGACGGCAGATTAGTGCGCAGTGTTTTCGATATTGATTTTACAGAAGGCGGTCATGACCACGTGTATGAATTTGTTCCCCAGAATGAGGTTTGGATTGATAATGATTTGGAAGAAGCTGAGCGTCCGTACGTACTTCTCCATGAGCTGCATGAACGCAATCTGATGGCAAAGGGTTGGACATATAGTAAAGCACATGAAGATTCAAGTAGACTTGAATACTATTGCCGTCATCATCCTAACGAATTACATGATATGCTCGCAAAAGAAGGGTGGGAATAAAAGATTATTTACTAAATCTCCACGCAAATCCAAATGCTTCAAACGAATCCGGAGCAATAGTATTCAAACCAAAACCGGCGGAAAAATCAACTTGAATATTATTGCTGACTAGATATGTAAAGCCAGCATCCGCACGATAATCTGATACTGAATTTTCTGTTGTGAACCCATAACATTCTGCAAAAATACCAATACTCTCGTGTACTGTTGCCGACAACGATATGCTATAAACCGCCGTCGCGTTAGGTTGAATGCCATCCCATTGAAGTCCAAGATTGTACCCAAGCGATAAATTTTTATTCAACATGTTTTGCATTAAAAAGTAGAATGAAGGAGCAAGAAATGACGGGCGAAACTCTTTTTTCCCAAAATATGGAAGCATAATTGCAACATTTAAAGATGTTTGAGGAATGATCCCTTTTTCAGGACATACTGCAAGTTTTGTTCCGACCGAAACTGGATTGAAACCGTCAAGTGTTGCGACATGTGATGCACTGTCAACCTTTGTCCCGGCATATTCAAGAGTAATCCGAAGTTCGCAATTTTCCAACATACCAATCCGTACTAATGAAGTGTTGTAAAGAAAATTTACAGAATGCGTGCCTTCTGCTGTTTTTGTCTCACTTGAGAACCCTGTCTCAAGCTGCATTGCATTAGGTGGAATGACATCGGGCGGATTTGTTTGACCTGGCCGATCCGGAATAATCGGTTCAAGCATTGGCAATGTAGATTGCGAAAAACTTTTGACACTCATGAACAATAATACTATAAGCCAAAGAATTTTTTCCAAGAATCACCAAATAAATTAAAATGTTTTATTGAGCAACCTGTTAGAAACATTTATTATCTCGCTCCAGTGATAAAACAATTTGATTACACTACGCAAGCTTGTTTGGCAGCATTATTTCATGCAGATTTACGAATCACAAGTTCAGGATTGAATTTGATATTTTGGGGTTTGATGAGAATTTCGTCCGCTTGATTCACTGCCATGTTATAAGCAGCTTCAGCCATTTCTTTCAACGGCTGTCTGATGGTAGTCAGCGCTGGGGTCGAAAGCTGTGCAATAAGCAGATCATCAAAACCAATAATCGCGACATCTTCTGGTACCCGAACTCCTCGATCTCTTGCTACTGACAGTAACCCTTGTGCGCAGTTATCGCCTGCTGCGCAAAAAATTGCATCCACGCCCATAGACAACAGCTTCGGCATTACTTCCACACCATCCTCGCGGGAGTAATTCACAACCTCAACTATATATCCTTGTGGAATCGAAAGTCCTTTAATTTTAAGTGTCTGTTGGAACCCTTGGAGTCGTTGCTCTGCGTTGTAACCGCCTTTCACTTTAGTCCTGCCGGTAACAATTGCGATTTTCTTCCTGCCCTTCGCAATAAGATAATCCCCGGCTATACGTCCGCCCATGCTATTATCTATGGTGATAGTGGAAACACCAGAGGCCACTTCATCAATTAAAATTATAGGTACATTTGCAGTTGTATAGGCAGCAATTGTTTCTGAATCAGGTCGTATACTAATAGCTATCAAGACAGTAGGTTTGGTTTGCTCTAATGCTTGCTTCAAACGATCCTTTTGTGTTTCAATATCCCCTGTTACAGACCGCATTGCTAATTCATTCGGTTTGAATAACTTTTTAAAATTTCCAATCATAGAAATTTGTAATGCCGAACCGAATGTTGGTGCCGCAACCACTACTTTCGTTTGTAGGTTTGTCATGGATATAATTTCCAACTCAAGTATAGCAATACATCTTTATTATTTAAAAATTAATCTTAAGATAAGAAATAGATTGTATAAAAACCTATTTCCCTTTCACTCCCAATAATTTATTGTAAATCTTTTTATTCTTCAGAATGTTTATTGCTGTCTGTAATTGCTTATCGGATGCAAATGTTGATTCAAAACGTGCTTTATCGCCTTTTAACCGTGCAAGTATTTCTGTTTTTAGTGCTGCGCGGATATCTTCTTGATAGCGATAAATCTGCTTTCCGCTTGCAGCTTTTAAATCATTTTCCAATTTGCTGACGCCGTCTAAAAAAGATTGATCATATCTCGCATTCACAGCGAGTGTCCGCAGCTCTTTTAATTTTAATTCTCCTTCATCTTCATACTCGAAACCTTTATCTTTTAGAAATTTATCAAATTCGCCAATTATTTCGTTTGTAACTTCAAACGTATCAGGAATCATTTTCTTTTCAGAAGCAAAATGATTGGCATATTTAAAAAGCATAGACTTGCGATTTAATTCTTCAAGATACATATTATGTGTTGTATCAGAGACAACCGTATCCGGCAGAATACCACCACTCTCCCAAACTCGTCGATTATGTGCTGTACGGAATTCATGCCGTAGACTGTCGGGTTTTGTTGTTACATTGCCATCATCGTCACGATGCCAATAATCAATTTCCTGAATACACCTCCCGCTCGGCGTATAGTAACGGGCTGTTGTGATTTTGAGCGAAGCATCCTCCGACAGACGAGTGATTGTTTGCACCAATCCTTTTCCAAACGTGCGTGTTCCAACTACAACGCCTCTATCTAAATCCTGAATTGCACCTCCAACAATTTCACTTGCACTTGCACTAAACCGGTTAACAAGCACTGCTATCGGTATATCCATCAACATTGGTGTTTCGGAAGAATAATATTTATGTTCTGAATCGATTTTGCGTCCACGTGTAGTAACGACGAGACTGCTTTCAGGAACAAATTTGGAAACAACATCGACTGCACTTTCGAGTAATCCACCAGGATTGTCGCGCAAGTCAAGCACTAATCCTTTCAACTCTCCCTTCATTCGCATGTCCTTAATTGCACTGCGCAAATCATCTCCTGCTGTTCGTGAAAATCTTTCAAGACGAACATAACCGATTCCATTTTCAACATATCCAGCATAAGCAATATTGTGAACTGAAATTTCCTCACGCATTAGTACAAAGTCTATAAGTTTTTTTTCGCCTTCTCGTTCAATCCTCATTTTCAATTCTGTACCGGGAGCGCCGCGAACATACTGTCGAATAGCTTCCAGCGAAATTCCTTTTGTTGTTTTCCCTTCCACCTCAATAATTCTATCACCAACCTCAACGCCTTGCTTCGAAGCAGAAAATCCTTCAAGCAAATTTATAACCGTCACGTAGCCGTCACGTAGACCGATTGTAATACCGACACCTCCATATTTACCGCTGGTTATCAGATCAATTTCATCGTTCTCCTTTTCTCCAATGTAGACTGTGTAAGGATCCAGTGTTCTGAGCATTCCGTCGATTCCAGCGCGCATGAATTCTTCTGGATTAAGAGAATCGACATAACTGATAGTAATTTCTTTATATACTTTGCTGTACATGTCAATACCGTGATAAATTTTCAGATAGAATTCAGCATCACCGCCTTCTGATGCAAATCCGAAAAATGTCAGCGCCAATAGCGGCATAAGAACAAATATTAAATTTCGCTTATTCTTCCCTGAGATCATTTTTGTATAATTCATACAACCTCACTCCAAGATCATTTCTTTATAGTTAATGATTCTGTAATGTGTTTCCAGATCAATTCATGCAAATCGTCGATGGGTTGCAATCCATCAATGACACAGTACCGTGATTCCGACTTTGCTATTTGAAGGAAACCGTTTCGCGTTCTTTCATAAAATTCTATGCCGCTCGATTCCATACGATCTTTATTTTTCTTTGCCGAATGCATACGTTTTTCAATTTCCCGAATCGGTATATCGAGGAAAAACGTCACGTCTGGCACTAACCCTCCGGTAGCGTACTTGTTAATTTCATTTATAACTTCGAGAGGAATACCTCTACCATAACCTTGATACGCTGTTGTAGAATCGTAATAACGGTCGCAAATGACCACCATACCGCCATCAAGTGCAGGGCGTACAACTTCCTGAATCAACTGCGAGCGGCTCGCTGAGAAAAGAAACAATTCGCTTGCTTCAGTCATCCCGTCATTGTTTTTATCAAGCAAAATCTTGCGGATTTTTTCTCCAATATCTGTGCCGCCCGGTTCGCGCAGAACAAGCACACGATGATCCTGCTGCGTGAGATGATCTGCGAGCAGTTGTACTTGCGTTGATTTACCTGAATAATCGAGACCTTCAAATGTTATAAGCATAGAGATTGATAAAGTGGTAAGCAGTTTGACGGTTATTTATTGTTGGAATATAATTTAAAAATTTGATGTTTGTGTTTAATATTTTTTCCGGTTTTTAATTCTAGATGTCTGATACTAAAATACCCAAATTCATAATGTTAAGCAAACAATGAAAACTTAATCATTAGTTCCGATGTAGTTTTCATTAATCTTAATTGCTTCAAAAACAAAGGTAAATTCAAAAATAAATTGAAACTTTAAGTAAATAAGAATGAATTATTTTATTATCAAATTATTTGTATTTTTAATCCAAATTATTATTTAATATGTACTTCATTAATCCTAAACAACCAGCATCCATACTAGCGTACAGCAGGTGTTAATATGCTGCATTGGTTTTTGTTAGCCGGCAACGATTTAGAAAGTTTGAAATCAGAATTTATCGTTTTTTTTTCCGACCATAATTTCCCTCGAGGTATGGCTTTATGGAAATGGAAAAAAACGTGCTGGATATGCGCACCGGAATCTTTTAAGAATGATATTCTTGCTGTATTTATCCATTACAGTGTAATTGAATTTTCATCCGCTCCCTCTCCATCTGATACAGAATTCATTTATGGCGATGCTAACTCCCTCAACTTTACTTGACAGGCGCTGACATATTCTTAATATCGATCGCAAATTTGCCTTTCTTGCTCCTCTCCACTTTTTTCATTACAATAAATTCCAAAATAAAGCAGTGACAGATATTTCATGATGCCTAAAACACAGAAGAAACATACTCCGCTACCTTCTCCTATTCCAACTCTCAAAGCATTGAGTGCCACCGAGCAAAGGCGATTTGAATCGCGCAAAGAAGATTCCATGCTCATACGACAAGCACTTGCTGGGGATCAGAAAGCATTTCGTAAACTACGGTTAAAATACCATACGCCAATATTTAAAATTATTAGTAGAATTATACGAAACCATGAGGAAGTGGAAGATTTGACTCAGGAAGCATTTATTAAAGCATTTACATCGCTTGCCGGTTTTAACGAAGAATATTCCTTCTCGACATGGCTTTATAAGATTGCGATGAACAATGCCATTGACCATGTTAGAAAACGAAAGCTTCAAACATTTTCCATTAACAAACCAGTTGAGTCTGAAGAAAACGATTATTCATTTGAGCTGCCGGATACGGAGCCGGAGCCAGATCAAGAGTTGATCGCCGCCCAGCGAAAGAAAATGTTAGATGACGCAATGAATTCGCTGCCTGCAAAATATCGGCAGGTTATTCTTATGCGTCACGTAGATGAAAAAGAATATCAAGAAATTGCGAAAATATTAAAACTTCCTCTCGGAACAGTAAAAGCCCACATTTTTCGCGCACGCGAACTCCTCTATAAGCGGCTTCGTGATAAAATGCGTAATTATTAAAATTAAGCGCAACTTATACCACAATGATAACGTATTATCAGAGGCATATAGGTGCATCATGAAAATTTCTTTAAAACTTTTTTCGCTCCTTTTTATTTGCGCTTTGGCGGCGTTTGCTAGTAATCTAGAAAATAAACATCGTGAATTCAGCCGCACAAAAGAGAAAGAGCTGCGAGTCATTCTTGATGTTTCGTTCGGAAGCATTTCCATAGAACGAAGCGAAGAGGAAATAATTGCATCTGTTGATTATAGCGAAGAAGAAGATGCAAAACAAAAGCTATTTATATCTTATGATATTTCTAATGACGTCGGCACTCTATACATCAAATTAAAGGAATCCACACATTTCTGGGGCGATGATGACGATCATAATGGTCACAATCGCCATCTTGATATTAGGCTTGGCAACACTATTCCGATTTCTTTTGAATTAGAACTCGGAGCAGGAAAAGGCGACATCGATTTAACTGACTTGCGAGTGAAGGATGTTAAAATTTCGACTGGCGCCAGCAGTGTGACAATGACATGCAGCAATCCAAACCCTATTTTCGCCGATGATATTACTATTGAATCTGGCGTTAGTAAATTCACGGCAACAGATTTAAGCAACTTGAATTTCCGTAATTTGAAATTTAGCGGCGGTGTCGGTTCTTATAAACTTGACTTCGATGGCAAGCTTAAACAAAGCGCTGAAGTGCAAATTGAAGTCGGGCTCGGCTCTATCAATGTTTATGTGCCCAGAGATATTCCTGCGAAGTTAGTTTACGATGACAACTGGCTTTCAAGTTTCAAGGTTGATGATGATTTTGAGAAAACACAAAGCGGTATATATGAAACGAGCGACTTCCAAGATGCATCCAAACGATTAACTATTCGGATGGAATCTGGGCTGGGAAGCGTTCGAGTACAAAGAAAATAGTAGCGACCAAATTACTTTTTGCATTAGCTATATAAATGTCACATTTTCGATGGCATTAATTCTATTGCCCCTTCTTTCTTTAAATCGATTCCGACTGTTTCCCTGTCATAGATTTCGACTGATGTGAGATAATACATCTTCATTCCTTGTTTTTTAAATCGACTCAAAAGATCTTTATTCATTAAATCTATATATTGAATTTTATTTCTGAAAAGAATATAATCTGAAAACTCTGATTCTGGTAGTGCACCAGGCGTAGCTTCAATAATATATGGAAGCCACGACCCTGCAACAATCACGCTTTTTTCCATGATTGTATCCCCCGCTGTGATGATCCCGCGAATATAATTTTCTCGTTGAATCCGCCTCAAATGATCATTCCAGATTGGCCCCTGTAAAAAATCTATTGTAATTGATCGTTCACCCGAATGTATTACCATCGACATTTGGGATGGGCTTGGACTCCACTGTCTGTCCGCAGAATCTATACCGACGAAGAAAGATGAGAGTATAATAGCTGCACACATAATTAGAAATTGACTCCGTCGTAAGTATCTCGCTGAAAAAAGTAGAAAAAAAGGAATTGCCGGAATTAAATAGGCACCTTTCATAGGATGTAATGCAAATTCAACAATAAATAGAGTAAGAACCGCAATCCAAACCCGTACATTCTCGTGAGAAAGAGATGTCGGAATGGATGGATCAAAATTCTTTCTGCTATTTATCAGTGTTAACATAAAAATCGATGCAATAGCAATTGAGCCAATGACACCCCATACATCAATTGTTACGAACTTTGCGATAACTATAAACGACGGAATACTATCCCGTTTGTAATCTGTGATAAAGCGTATGCCATAGTTAAGGAAGACAGGAATATAGGCGATGATAATTCCAATGCCTGTTGCAATCCAGAATTTTATTATCTTGTAGAACGATGATTTCAAATCCTGCTTTTCGAAAAATAGTAATGCAAACGGGATAAGCATCACCGCAGTTGTAATCCGGCAGCCGGCCGCAAGTCCAAGAAATAATCCAGCAGCAATCGGTCTTACCTTTAATCCAGCATACCAACTGAACATCACAAACATCATTGCCCAGAGGTAATCCATGGTAGTCGTACTATTGATGAACACAATCGGTGTGAAGGCGAATGTCAGTGCAAGTAATATAAAATCTTTGCATTTATAATACTTTGCAATAAGTGCCAGCATTCCCACAGCAATGGCGCTTGCAAGAGCGGTTAGCAAATTCATCGCCCAGGGACCATGTATCCAAACAAGAGAGCAGACATATTCGACAATCGGAAAACCCGGCAGGCGTGATGCTCTATATTCCCCTGTTGTGCCAATATAACGTGCTGCAGAAGCTACTCTCCATCCATCCTGTTCGTTGCCATATCCAATATCAAGAAATGGAAGACACGAAACAAACACTATGGTAAAGACAACAAGAAAAATGATGTAATTCTTCATATGGACAGTATTAGTAGGGAAGGTTCCTATCTGTAATAGATTGGCATCCTGTCCAGGACTATCCAACTCCGAAGTGAAAAAATTGCCCCCACGAGCGAGGGTGGCTTACTTCGCGTGTTCGAATAAGATTGAGAAGTGCTTGCCGGTACGCATCGCCGGGAGCGAGACCGTTGGCAAGATGCGTGAAGAAATATTCACTGAAGAATTTTGCCGCTTTCCTATCTGCTGACCAAGCATTGAATAAGACATCAGAGGTACCGTTCAAACGAAGTAACAGTGCATGCTCGGAAGTGAGTCCAGTTCCTTGACCATTGTGATTTGAAAGTATTATTACTGGAATTGCATCAAGCTCCGATATCTTTTCAAATGGAATGGTTGTAGATTGTTCCACCATCAAACCATCTGAGAGAATAAAATTGCCAAGCGGAAATTCCGCATCTCGCTGGCTAAATTCAGTAGAAATCTGCAGAACATCGGCTTTGATGGATTTTAAATTGTCCCAAGACGTCTCTAATCCTACCATTATTCTTGCACTCTTGAAAAAGCTGCGGATGTCTCGCAATTCGTAATCCACCGACCAGTTTTTACCTGTCGGATTGCCAAATGCCACAATATCCTGCATGCGAGTGGTGGATACAGCACGATAACGCAACGAAGCAAGTGTCGGTACATAATCGATGCTCGTTAATTCAATAACATATTTCTCGTTTCCTTTTGAATCCTGTCGTTCTATAGCATGAAATGGAAAACCATCCATCTCGCGGTTTGTAACAATAATAAGATTCCGTTCAAACAGATCATCCACCGGACGAAGGAGAATATCATACATCTGAGTTGAAAGTCTTGCGAAATGTGTCATTGAAGCAACGCTTGCTTCTCCAGGTTCGCCGGATACACGTTCGGATCTTGTAGAAGCTGCTGATATTCCGTCATCAATCTTAAAAGATTGTCATGACTTATCGCTGAGGTACGAACAACAAGCTGCGAACGCGTTACAGCAAAAATGTAGAGCAAATCATTTGTAGGCAGAAATTCAATTGCAAGCGCACCGCGCGGAATGTTCGACTGCAAAATTTTCGCGTCAACCGGACTTGGCAGAACCAGCGTTTCGTAGTTTGGATGTTCGCTAATAATTTGGCGCGATTTTTTCCTTAGCGTTTGTTTTGCAGATTCTAGTTCAGTATGCAGTGAAATTAGATTATTTATATCCGACCATTGTTTAGTATTAGCAAGCCGTGCAGTATATTCGGTTTCCAGCATCCTTATCTTTTGAATTTGCAACTGTACTTCTTTGGTTTGCGACTTCAATTGCGGATAACGCAGCGAAACTGTAATATTTTGAAATGTACCAGCAAGTTGTTTCATTCGCGCGTACTCAACAATCTTTAATGCTTCATCTTGACGCTGCGTCTTAACAAGCAACGTACTAAGATATCCATACCAATCCTGATGTGATGGCAGGATGCCAAGTGCACTCTGATATGGCGTATGTAATTCTTCATTTGAATATTCCGCAAATGTATTTTGATCAAGCGTTACCGCTTTCAAGTAAAAATCGCGCGCTTTTAATAAATCACCAACCCGTTCAAATTCTTTTCCAAGTTGAATATACAGATATCCTTCGCCGGCGATGTGTCCGCATTCCTGAAAATTCTTTGCAATTTGTTCATACGATCGTTTAAGTTTCTCTTCATTCTGTGCACGCTCTTCTAATGATAAAAGATTGAAGTTGCAATGAACTAAAAAGATAGAGAGATAATTTTCTGCTATACGATCAGACTGTGAACGTGCCAGTTCCAAAGCCTCATTATAATAACGTTTTGCATTCAACAGGTCATTGCTTTGTTCATAAATATGTCCGAGCTGGAAAAGCAGAACCGTTTGTATATTTTTACCTGTCCGCGCACGACGAAGCACATTAATAGCATCACGAAAATCATGGATCGCAGAGTTTATGCTGTTTTGCGTTAAATGAAGAAGACCGAATTCCGCTTGTAGCCGAGCAAAAAGCAACGGATCACTTGATTGATTGATTGATGTGACCGCTTGCGTAAGCGAGTTCGCCGCTTCATCATTTCGTTGCTGCAGCCGATAAACGCTCCCAATGCCCCCAAGTGCCGCTGCAAGGTGCTGATGATCGCCGCTCACTTGCGAAAGTGCAAGGACACTTTTATATACATTAAGAGCTTCATCCAAATCTTTACTTGTTTTCAAGATCGAAGCAAGTTTTAGTTCCGACTCTGCCCTGGCGTTTTTGTCATCAAATGCGTTAGCAGAGGCATCGGCAGATCGATATCGGGCGATGGCTTGATCGTACATATGCATTACGGCATAGAGGTCGCCTTCGAGAAGTGCGAGCCGAATTTCACCGTGCACGTCCCCTTCTTTGCGCATTAACTCAGATGCCTGTTTCGCCGCATCGAATGCTGCACGATATTCTCCCAAATTCAAATTAGTTTGGACAAGGAATGTAAACGCTTCCGCTAGTTTATCATTTTTGTTTAGATCACGAAATGTTCGAATGACTTCATTTAAAATCGGCTTTGCTTGTCTGAATGATTGTTCACCAATAAGCGTAATAGATTTATTGTACATTTCAGTTGGATCGTTCGGCGTACGATCACTAAAATCGCAACCAAGCACAAGAAAGATGGTGATACTAAGAAGAAGTGACGTGTGTTTCACTATGGCTGAATTTTCCGTATGGTTGTATTTTTTTACGCTGAATAAATAGCAATATGAAAAGAATATAACAAACTCCTGCTTATGCTTCAACACTTGTCAACATAACTTTTCACCACATTGACAATATCATCCGCATTATTCGACAAAATACCATCAACACCGTAAGCTAACATTCGTTGCGCACCTTTTACAGAGTTAAGTGTATAAACATAAACCGCAATGCCGTGATCATGTGCATCTTCTAACATTCGGCGGTGCAATTCGCGCGTTGCACATTTAAATACTTTCGCCCCGACACGTTCAGCGAGCTTCGAGGGAGAACGGCCAAAGTCATGCAAGAAATCAAAGAGCACACCTGTTACAGCTGATGATTTCATTCGCTTTATATTTGATAGAATTTTATGATCAAAAGAAGAAAACAATACGCGGTCATCCATTCCGCACTTATGGACTACATCTATTACTTTTTCTTCTAACAATCCGGGCGGCTCTCGATGCAACAGATCCGATTTTATTTCCACATCTACCCATAGCCGGCTTCCAATCTGTTGAAACACTTCTGCGAGAGTCGGAATTCGCTGCTCGGCAAATTTTGGATGAAACCATGAGCCGGCATCGAGTTGGCGAATTTCTTCCTGTAAATAATTGCGTGCAGGACCGTTGCCTGTGGATGTGCGTTGAAGTGTACGGTCATGAAGGACGATAACTTCTTCATCCCTTGTTAATCGGACATCTAATTCGATCATATCAATATCGATTACACATGCAGCTTTTTCAAAAGAAGCAAGCGTGTTCTCAGGCGCCTTTGCTGATAGCCCGCGGTGCGCAACAATATACGGCGGTGCACCCGGTAATGGCTGGGGTTGGTACAGTCTCATCTAATTCTGTTTTTATATAGCGCATCAAGAATAAGTTTGTGTACATAACCGATCTCGTCTGTTCCATTGATAGGAACAAGCCGGTTGGTTTCCCGATAATATTCGATAAGCGGTTGTGTCTGTTGCTGATATACTTCAAGACGTCTGCGTACAGGTCCCGGTTTGTCGTCATCTCGCTGATACAGTTCACCGCCGCATGACGGACATTTTTTTAGATCAGCGCCGATGCGCGCAATTGCATAAATGCGGCCGCAGCTCCGACAAAGCCGCCGTTGATCAAGTCGGTTAATTATTTCTTCGTTATTTACATTAAGACTAATGACGGAATCAAGTCTAATTCCAATTTTTTCAAATAGTGCATCAAGAGCGCATGCTTGTGGAAGCGTTCGAGGAAAACCATCAAGGATGAAATTTTCTCTTGCATCATCAGACTTAAGTACTTCTTCAATCAAACCTATAACGACATCGTCGGGAACTAGATTGCCTGCATCCATAAAAGATTTTGCCTTCAATCCAAGAGCGGTCTTATTCTTCACTGCTTCGCGCAATAAATCGCCGGTAGAGATATGTGCAGAGTGAAATTCTTCAACAAGTAATTTGGCTTGGGTACCTTTACCCACGCCAGGCGGTCCAAAAAGTATAATCTTCATAAGTTTGTTTGATGTTCTCTGTTAATGGATAATAAGTGAATTAAATACAACATAAATTTACGGGATAATACTCAAATTAAGAATATTGCAACTGAATTTACAATCGTGATTTTTTAAAATACGGTGCCAAAGTTGAACACAAATGTCGTTAAACCTGATTTGATTTCAATGCTTGGCATAAAAGTTAGAAATTGACCATTCACAACACGAGTTCCAACAGATACGCCACCGCGCAGAGTGAATTCCCATCCGGCATTTTTCATTAAGAGATCCGCACCAAGTAACGGCTGGAAAAAGAATACATTCCAATAATTTGTTATGCGCTGAACCGTCACTCCTAATATTAGAGCATTGATTGTTTGCTCTTCATTATTTTCATGCCAATGCCATCCGATGATGCTGGCTGAATCCGGTTCTTCAACTTTCGTCGTTGTTATTGATTTATAATGGCTGTATCCGAGCGAAACACCAATTGTCGGTGCGTGAGGTGCATCTTCTTGCTTAATTGGATAAAAAGTAATTTCCGGCGATATGACTCCGCCTTGAACGCTGCCGCCTTTCGCTCTTGAATAAATCAGATTTGCATCTACAAATCCGCGAAATGAGTATCCGGCATAAAGATTTAAACCATTTCCTTCACTGCTAGTGCACAATCCAAATCCACCGCCATAACCGCTTTGACCACGGGTAAGAAATTCACTTTGAGAAAAAGATTGCCGGACTAGACAAAGCATGAAAAAGAAAAGAATGTAAAATAGTCTCATCTATTACGAACCTCCTGCAATTTTTAATTTAGTCTTTAATTCATTCACAGCAAGTTGTCCGCATGCAGCATTGATATCCTGGCCAGAACTGCCGCGCACCATTGCTGTGATGTTGGAGTTTCGCAATGCATCGGCAAACGCTTCGATGCGCGGAGCCGGTGTTGGTCTGAGCAAAGCTCCAAAGCCGGAAGGATGCATAAACGTAATAGAATGAAATGGAATAAGATTGACCTTGCATGGAATTCTTCTGCTCAATTTTACGAATGCTTTGATATCAGCTGTTGTATCGTTGAATCCATCAAATAAAATATATTCAAATGTCGGACGGCGGTGTGTTTTATGGTAATAATATTCCAGCGACTCAATCAATTCATCCACAGAATATTTCTTTGTAATAGGCATAAGTTGAGTACGTTTGCCGTTGTCCAGCGAATGAAGCGAAAGTGCTAATTTTACAGGATGTTCTTCATCTGCCAACTGGCGGATTTTATCTGCATAGCCGGAAGTGGAAATCGTAATATGCCGCGCACCAATATTCAATCCACGATCATCATTAATAATATCTATGGATTTCATCACGTTATCATAATTGAGCATTGGCTCGCCCATGCCCATATAGACGAGATTGGTGATGCGTTTTTGGCTGCTTCGTTGCGCCTGCAATAATTGATCTACAATTTCTCCCGCTGTCAAATTACGCGTAAAACCCATTGCGCCGGTCGCACAGAATTTACAATCCAATGGACAACCGACTTGCGTAGAGATACAAAGAGTAAGCCGCTTTTCGTCCTCCAACATTTTTTTTGTTGATGGAATTAAAACGCTTTCGACCGCCAAATTATCATTCAACTTGAAAAGATATTTTATTGTGCTATCGTCAGATACACTTTGAGCTGCTAATTGAAGATTTGAAATATATGAGATTTGAGAAAGAACCTCACGAAAATCTTTTGATATGTCCGTCATTTCATCGAAACTTTGAGCTGCCTTTGCATAAAGCCAGCTGTAAAGTTGTGCTGCACGGTATTTTTTTTCTCCAAGTTCCTCTACAAACGCTTGAAGCTCGGAAATGTTAAGGCCTTTTAGATTTCTTTTTGTCATGATTGTAATAAGGTACGGAAAGATGTTGCGTAGAACAAGGAACACAATGCTTCCAAAAAGTAAAAATGATTTAGAGAAATATTAGATCTAAAACAGAAAAAATGGCGCAATTTCCTGTGTCTCCGCATCCATTTAACCTTACAGAAACAGCATTACAATGCTATCTTAATATTAATAGCTTTTTATTTTCTGTAAAAGGCCCGGCTTGCAGGCGATAGAAGTAGACTCCGCTCGATATATTCAAAGCATTCCATTGTCGAGTATAATTTCCGGCAGATATTTCTTCATCGACGATCGTTGCAACTTCTCTGCCTATAATATCAAATACTCTTAACGAAACATGACATTTTACCGGCAGCTGAAAATTAATCTCTGTACTCGGATTGAAAGGATTCGGATAGTTTTGGCTCAAAACATATGATTTAGGCAGAATGCTTTGTGATTTATGCCCTACAGATGTTATAGAGGAAGATGTATCAAATATAAGAACTCGATTATTGCCGGCATCTACGACATATAACACAACTCCAGCATTATTCGTAGCTACACCGCTTGGATAACTCATTCCGGTTTGTGAGCAAGAATCAATTGCTGAAATGAAATCCGCTTGTCCCAATTCTACATCGGCATTAGCACCATTTCCTTTCGAGGCAGCGTTGTTGAATATTAATATTCGATTGTTGCCGTTATCTGCGACGAACAAATTTCCAAATTTATCAACGCAGACTCCTCCCGGGTTAATCATTCCGTTTTGCGTACAAAAATCGTTTGCTGAAATAAAGTTCACCTGCCCCAATACTACATCGGCATTAGCGCCATTTGCTTTTGAAGCTGCATTTCGGAATATTAATATACGACTATTACCTTCATCCGCTACGTACAAATTTCCCGATTTATCTACAGCTACACATTCCGGATAATACATTCCGCTTTGTGTCGTGGAATCATCGTTCGATATAAAGTCCACCTGTCCCAGCACTACATCGGCATTAGCGCCATTTCCCTTTGAAGCAGCATTTTTGAATATTAATACGCGGTGGTTAGCAGCGTCCGCCACAAATAAATTACCAAATACGTCTACTGCAACACCTGTTGGATAACTCATTCCGCTTTGATTGCAAGAATCATTTGCTGAAATAAAATCCGTTTGTCCAAATACTGCATCGGCATTAGCACCATTAGCTATCGAATCGGCATTGGCAAATTTTAATACACGACAATTTTGACAATCTACCACGTATAAACTCCCCGATCCATCAACTGCAACTCCGTACGGATAAAACATTCCACTTTGTGTTGTATACGCCGTGTCTGAATAAAAATTCCCCTGCCCCAATACGCCTACAGCACCTGTGCCTGAAACATATGCCGCCGCATTTTGATATCGAAGCACCCGATTGTTATTTGCATCCGACACATAGACCATTCCCGTCAATGGATTTACTGCAACTGCAACTGGACTATTCAATCCGAGAGAGTCAACATTATTTTGGCTAAACGAAGTAAATGATGGCTGGCCTATTACTCCACTTGCCGCTTCTCCATCTGTGAATTGCGCTGACGCAATAAAAAATAGTAAAACTGTTAGTGCGCAAATGAGCAAAACAACCTGAATTAGTTTCATGATTTAGTCTTTATGTCTTTTATTTTTTCAGAGATTTTAAATTATTAAAATTCTGAAAAAATATTGCTTCACAAATAATTTGAATAATAATCTATTCAAATCCAATTAATAAAAGTGATTTATATTTGTTTTTTAAAATCGCCGCAATGTTATTCGGTATTTCTCGCTGGTATAAAACACAAAGTCCCGATATCTTTTTCAGACAACGGGACTTCGATTTTAAACTCATCTCTCCGACCCCTTGCAGGGATCGGAGAGGTTATCTTATAAATCAAGCCAACTCCTTCCAAATGTCTCGCCTGATCCGATTAGATTTTCATAACTTGATAAGATTATCAAAATAAATATTAATTGAAAAGCAGCTGACTTGAAAAAAAATCCCACTACAATTTTATTTGTAACGGGACTAATTTAGATCTGGCATCAATCGGATTTTATCCTGCTAAAAGCGTGGCTTCCATGTGGAATGTTTTTTGCGACATCTCACTGGCTTTCGGTTGGACAAGCTACCTATAAAAAATCCCATCTTAAATTTCTTCAAGATGGGATTCATAATTTAAATCTGGCATCGACCTACTCTTCCATGCAGTTACCCACATAGTACCATCGGCTCCGGGGGGCTTAACTTCTCTGTTCGGAATGGGAAGAGGTGTAACACCCTCGATATGGATACCAGAAAAACTCAATTGGGAAAAATGCATAATGCTAAATTCTGTTTCGGAATTCTAATGATGACCTTCATCTTCGAGATGATTATATCGATGGATCAACAAAAATTAAGATTAAGTCTATCGACCTATTAGTACCGCTCGACTAAACATATTACTATGCTTCTATCTACGGCCTATCTACCAAGTCATCTCCTTGGGGTCTTATTCTGCCGAAGCAGAAGGGAAACCTCATCTTTGGGCGGGTTTCGCACTTAGATGCTTTCAGTGCTTATCCCATCCGGACATGGCTACTGAGCAATGCCACTGGCGTGACAACTCATACACCGTCGGTCCGTTCACTCTGGTCCTCTCGTACTAGGAGCGACACCCATCAAGTTTCCTACGCCCGCACAGGATAGGGACCGAACTGTCTCACGACGTTCTGAACCCAGTTCACGTACCGCTTTAATTGGCGAACAGCCAAACCCTTGGGACCTTCTCCAGCCCCAGGATGCGATGAACCGACATCGAGGTGCCAAACCTTGCCGTCGATATGAACTCTTGGGCAAGATCAGCCTGTTATCCCCGGCGTACCTTTTATCCTTTGAGCGTTGGCTCTTCCACTCGAAGCCAACGGATCACTAAGTCCTGCTTTCGCATCTGCTCGACTTGTAGGTCTCGCAGTTAAGCTCCCTTATGTCTTTACACTCGCCGCATGATTACCGACCATGCTGAGGGAACCATTGAGAGCCTCCGTTACAATTTAGGAGGCGACCGCCCCAGTCAAACTACCCGCCTAACACTGTTCCCTCGCCAGATTCATGGCAATAGGTTAGAATTCAATCAGAACAAGGGTGGTATTTCACTGACGACTCCACCGAAGCTAGCGCCCCGGCTTCGCAGTCTCCCACCTATGCTACACATGTTTTGACCGAACCCAATGCTAGGGTGCAGTAAAGGTGCACGGGGTCTTTCCGTCCATGTGCGGGTAACCGGCGTCTTCACCGGTACCACAATTTCACCGAGCCCGTGGTTGAGACAGTGACCAAATCGTTACACCATTCGTGCAGGTCGGAACTTACCCGACAAGGAATTTCGCTACCTTAGGACCGTTATAGTTACGGCCGCCGTTTACCGGGGCTTCGGTCGCAAGCTTCGCCCCGACTTGCGTCAGGGTTGACCCGCTTCCTTAACCTTCCGGCACCGGGCAGGTGTCAGTCTATATACGTTGCCTTCACGGCTTAGCATAGACATGTGTTTTTGTTAAACAGTCGCTTGGCCCATTTCACTGCGGCTCCTTTCTGCAAGTGTTGTACACACCCACATACTAGGAGCGCCCCTTATCCCGAAGTTACGGGGCTAATTTGCCGAGTTCCTTAACCACGGCTCACTCGAGCACCTTAGAATATTCTTCCTATCTACCTGTGTCGGTTTGCGGTACGGGCACCAAATAATCTCCCATACGAGGTTTTTCTTGGCAGCATGGTTACGTGGAGTTGTGGCCCATACGGGCACCCTGTTCACCTCTCAGCGATAACTGGGAAACGGATTTGCCAATCTCCCACGCCTACAGGCTTAAACCAGCTATTCCAACAGCTGGCCCCACTTCACTTCTGCGTCACCCCTTATGGTCAAACAATTACTTAGTGGTTCAAGAATATTCAACTTGATTGCCATCGTCTACGCCTTTCGGCCTCGACTTAGGACCCGACTAACCCTGAGACGATTAACGTTGCTCAGGAAACCTTAGATTTTCGGTGGAAATGTTTTTCGCATTTCTTATCGTTACTTATGCCTACATCTGCGTTTCCATCAACTCCAGCATCCCTCAAGGAACACCTTCACTGTCGATGGAATGCTCCCCTACCACGTACATTGCTGTACATCCGCAGCTTCGGTATCAGATTTGAGTCCCGAGAATTATCGGCGCCAAGTCGCTTGACTAGTGAGCTATTACGCACTCTTTAAATGAATGGCTGCTTCTGAGCCAACATCCTAGTTGTCTGAGCAACTTAACATCCTTTCTCTGTTAATCTGTATTTAGGGACCTTAGCTGGCGGTCTGGGTTATTCCCCTCTCGGCGTCGGCGCTTATCCGTCGTCGCCTGACTCCTGTAGAACATATTAACGCAATTCGGAGTTTGTCTGGGTTTGGTATCGTTGTGACGACCCTAGCCCAATCAGTGCTCTACCTGCGTAATATTATGATACAAGGCTAGCCCTAAAGCTATTTCGGGGAGTACGAGCTATCTCCGAGTTTGATTGGTCTTTCGCTCCTACCCTCAGTTCATCCGAGCGGTTTTCAACCCACATCAGTTCGGACCTCCATGGCGTTTTACCGCCACTTCATCCTGACCAAGGGTAGATCACACGGGTTCGCGTCTGCGGCACGTTACTGGTTCGCCCAGTTAGGACTTGCTTTCGCTACGGCTACATGTCTTAGACATTTAACCTTGCAACGTACCAGCAACTCGTAGGCTCATTAAGCAAAAGGCACGCTGTCACTCCTCTCCACTGCAAGCAGCAGAGATTTGCTCCAACCGTTTGTAAGCATATGGTTTCAGGTACTATTTCACTCCCTTCTTAAGGGTGCTTTTCACCTTTCCCTCACGGTACTTGTTCACTATCGATCACCAAAGAGTATTTAGTCTTACCAGATGGTTCTGGCAAATTCCCACAGACTTCCACTTGCTCCGTGGTACTTGGGATACTTTCGAGAGTCAATTTGCTTTTACTTACGGGACTATCACCCGCTATGGTGCAGCTTTCCAGAAGCTTCAGTTAACAAATTGATTTTTAACTCTCCGGATTATCACTGATTCATCCTAAAAGTCCCACAACACCTCTCACACAAGGGTCAGTGCCTTGAACGTGTGAGAAGGTTTAGACTATTTCCATTTCGCTCGCCGCTACTAAGGAAATCACTATTGTTTTCTCTTCCTGAGGTTACTGAGATGTTTCACTTCTCCTCGTTTGCTCTTCGTCGACTATGAATTCATCAACGAGTACTGCGACATGACTCGCAGTGGGTTGCCCCATTCGGACATCGTCGGGTTAGAGGCTGCTTCCGCCTTGCCGACGCTTATCGCAGGTAACCGCGTCCTTCATCGCCTTTTGGTGCCTAGGCATCCACCATATGCTCTTAGTAACTTAACCAAAAATCTTTGTTGATACACAGATAAATCATCTCTTATTACGAGACAAAGGTGCATCATTAGAATTTCGGACAGAAAAACTTGAAAATTAAAAATTTAGGTTATGCATTTGGAATAATCGTTCACCCTTTTGCTCGTTAAATAATTTGCATTACTTAACAGCTACTAGTCGTTACTTGATTTATTCACACTTCCCAATTGTCAAAGAACAAAAAAATAATTTCGAAATTATATATTTTCATTTCGAAATTTCGTGGAGCTGGTCGGGATCGAACCGGCGACCTCCTGGTTGCAAACCAGGCGCTCTCCCAAGCTGAGCTACAGCCCCGTAGCTGGTGTCCAAACACATACCCCAGTGTGGGCCTAAGTGGAGTTGAACCACTGACCTCACGCTTATCAGGCGTGCGCTCTAACCACCTGAGCTACAGGCCCAGAGTTAAACTAACACGGGAAAAAAATAAAGTGTGCACGCTTCTTGCCAACTTAATTGGGCAGAATTGTATGAGATGTTCATTCCAATTACTTGGATGAGATCTCCTTAGAAAGGAGGTGATCCAGCCGCACCTTCCGATACGGCTACCTTGTTACGACTTAGCCCCAGTCACTGATTTTACCTTAGACGTTTCCCTCCTTGCGGTTGGGTGAACGGCTTCGGGTACTCCCAGCTTCCATGGCTTGACGGGCGGTGTGTACAAGGCCCGGGAACGTATTCACCGCGGCGTGCTGATCCGCGATTACTAGCAATTCCAGCTTCATGAGGGCGAGTTGCAGCCCTCAATCCGAACTGAGACCACTTTTATGGGATTGGCTCGACCTTGCGATTTTGCAGCCCATTGTAGTGGCCATTGTAGCACGTGTGTGGCCCTGGGTGTAAGGGCCATGAGGACTTGACGTCATCCCCACCTTCCTCACTACTTGCGTAGGCAGTCCACTTAGAGTGCCCAGCATAACCTGATGGCAACTAAGTGCAGGGGTTGCGCTCGTTGCAGGACTTAACCTAACACCTCACGGCACGAGCTGACGACAGCCATGCAGCACCTGTACTCCGCGTGTATTGCTACACTAGCCGGCTTTCACCGGTTTACAGAGCCTTTCAAACCCAGGTAAGGTTCTTCGCGTTGCATCGAATTAAACCACATGCTCCACTGCTTGTGCGGGCCCCCGTCAATTCCTTTGAGTTTCAACCTTGCGATCGTACTCCCCAGGTGGAATACTTAATGCGTTAGCTTAGACACCGACCCTTGCGAGCCGACATCGAGTATTCATCGTTTAGGGCGTGGACTACCAGGGTATCTAATCCTGTTTGATCCCCACGCTTTCGAGCATAAGCGTCAGTAACAGACCAGTTGACTGCCTTCGCCATCGGTGTTCTTCTAGATATCTACGCATTTCACCGCTACACCTAGAATTCCATCAACCTCTTCTGCACTCAAGATTAGCAGTATCGATGGCAGTACTCGGGTTAAGCCCGAGAATTTCACCACCGACTTACCAACCCGCCTGCGCTCCCTTTACACCCAGTAAATCCGGACAACGCTAGCATCCTACGTATTACCGCGGCTGCTGGCACGTAGTTAGCCGATGCTTTTTCCTGAGGTACATTCAATAGCGCTTATAGCGCTAAATTATTCCCTCACAAAAGGAGTTTACGACCCGTAGGGCCTTCATCCTCCACGCGGCGTCGCTGCGTCACCCTTTCGGGCATTGCGCAATATTCCTCACTGCTGCCTCCCGTAGGAGTCTGGACCGTGTCTCAGTTCCAGTGTGGCTGATCGTCCTCTCAGACCAGCTACCCATCGTCGGCTTGGTGGGCCGTTACCTCACCAACTACCTAATGGGACGCAGGTTCATCTAAAGGCGCCTTACGGCATTTGGTTTCATTATAATGCTATATCAAAACATCATCGGGCATTAGCCTCGATTTCTCGAAGTTATTCCCGTCCTTTAGGCAGATTACCTACGTGTTACTCACCCTTGCGCCGGTTTACTCAAGATATTGCTACCTCTTTCTCCCAAGACTTGCATGTGTTAGGCACGCCGCCAGCGTTCGTCCTGAGCCAGGATCAAACTCTCCATTGTAGAATTTTTATATTCTCAATTTCAAGTCTGATAACCTAATCTCTGAGTCGTTAGACATTTCAATTAGGGTTGAAACCCAGTTAAATTGACATTTGTCGTGCACACTTTTTCAAAGAACATCCTTACGATAAAAATGCCCATGAACAATGGGCATTCAAAATTCTTTTTCTAAGGAACTCCCGCTTTTATTATGCGGGACTTAAATATAGCACATCAATTACAAAAAGTCAACATCTATTTCATTTTACTTTGGAAATATTTAATGCTGCCGTAGTATCTCTTGTCGAACTTGTTTTTCCAACCGTAAATGTTCTTCTGCTGAGATATTAAATTTTTCCCGCAAGGCATCAAGCCGATCTAAATCTTGAGGTGTAATAGCCCCATTTTTCCAACTGTCAACAATCGCATGTAAATAAATTTCAAGGCGAACTTCTTGTTCTAAACTCGCATGCTCTTCATCACTAATGCCCATAGCTTTTCGTAATGTTAATAACAAATCTCCTTCGTCTTTACTCAACGATCCATTTGCCCAAGCTTGCTTAAGAGTTTGCGCATATGCTTGTAAAGATACAAGTGAAACAGTTCGTTGGACTTGCGCACTTTTTTCTATCTCTTCGTGCCATTTTTCTTCTACTCGCTGCTGGGGAATATTTTTTTCGGTTTTGTTAAGCGCTTTATCTATTCGAGGTTGACTCGCTATCTCTGCTTTTTGTTTATTTTCTTGTAGCTGACTCTGAACAGATGCAGTCTGATCTTTAACATTGTTGACAGGCTTCCCTACTGGTAAATTAGACGACGGCGTCGTTTCTCCTTTCCTTTTCTGCTCAAGAATTTTTCGCTTAAGCTCTTCGACTTTTCTTTTTTGTTCGTCTATGTCTGCCATTGTTTAAAAACAAGCCCTATTTTTTAAGGGAATTCTATTTCAGAAAAATATTTTACTATATGAAGATATCTAAATCGACTCCGAATGTCAACGCGTCCCCCTACTCTGGTTTTTCTAAATCCAGAAATTACAATATTACAGTTTATCTGGAAGTTCATGGAATGCTTTTCCAAAGAGAACATCTGCAATCGAAGATGAATCAACAAAATCATGAAATTCCATTCCTGCCGATTTCTTTCTTCTTAGGAATAAAATAACCAATGAAATTGCAGTTCCAGCTACCATACCGAGTATAATATATTTTTTCATTGATTTTTATCCCCTCTATTTTTTCAAGTTAAACTCTTCAAATACTTTTCATCAATATATGACATAAAAATTGTATCAATAGATATCACGGCTAAATCAAAATATTATTCAATAAAATCCAGATGCACCATAATACTTTTTCACTTCAACTGTAAATATGATCATCCATGGATTCTAAAAAGATGTGTTCAGAAATTGGCATCTCACACTTTTAAATAAATGAAAATAAAGGTGAGGCAAATAATAATTATTTAAAAAAATCGGCTTGCCCGCGCCGTAAATGGCAGGCAAGCTAATTGAATAAGAAAATTTATGCCGCTGGCGTTGGCGTGGTTGGCTGAGACGTTTCTTCCGCCATCTTTGCCTTTACATCTTGTACTTCATTTCGAATTTCTTGTGCTTTTTTCTTTAAGTTGGCCATGTGCTTGCGTAGACGGACACCAGCCGATTTATTCTGTTTCAAATAAAATTTATCAAAGTCACCTTGGAATGTTGCTACAAGATCCAGCAATTCTTTATATCGATCCATCTTGTTACTCCTATGTTAGTTCTATCTGTTTAATTTTTTAGCTTTCAGTTCTCAACATTTGATTAGTTATAGTTCACAATACAACTTTAAGTCCTCCTTTCCCTTATATACAATTTACAAGGGGCGGATTACTTTGAAATTTCGCCAGTAAGATACGGATTTTGTTGGAGAAGTCAAAGCTGTATGGTAATTTTTGCGGAAATCAAAACAGCAAAAAGTAAAAATTCTCTGTTTTAATAATTGTATTCCATTGAATACAGACCAATGGATTTGAAACATATTTACAAATCTCCAAGGACTTTTGATTACTAAAAAGATCAAAAGTCCCGAAGGAGATTATTTTGGATTTTAGTTAACCAGCGCACAAATGACTACAACACAGCTTTTTATGGCTTTGTATTCAGTTTGTTCTCAATCTCTTGTATTTTATCTACTATCTTCTTTACGTTCTGAGAAACTCCGCCGATAATGTAAAGCAAATATAAAAAAAGAATCACGAAAAAAAAGCTTGCAAGTGTTGAAAGAGTAATTGTGGTCGTTCCCATAAAAATTCCTTTCAAATAAAGTGAGTAAAAATTGTTTTATACAGATTGAAAAAATATATCGTATTATTTCAAGTCACGTTTCATTTATAATTATTAATTCATTTTTTTATTCCAACTCGATTATTCGGAAAAAGAACCGAAAGACGTTTCACAACATAATCTACAGAAAGTGGTTTTAAAAGATAGGCTGATACTTTATACGAGAGAAGTTCACGGACAAGATTCGTCTCGCCGTGTGATGTTACCATAACAACAGGCAAATTTTGAAATTCAGGTATAGCCCGGACAGACTTAAGCGTTTCTTTTCCGTTCATAACTGGCATTTCATAATCAAGAAAGACAACATCTGGTTTTTCAGTGGAGAGCTTTCTGATGGCGTCCTTTCCGTGTGTTGCTTCGATAATTTTTGCATCGAACGCCTTGGTTAATATTCTTCCAAGAAGCATTCTGCTCTCAAGACTATCATCAACGATAAGCGCCTTCATCAACATCTTGCCCCTCCAAAATGCGATAATATTTGTGCTAATATAGCAACCTGATGTATTAATTGCAATTCTACCGCTGCTATAGATTCCTTCACTCAAGAGATCTTCGTTTTAGATTCTGACTTCAAAGCTCATCGCAGCTTTAAGCTTCGCAACCTTAATGAATTCATCACTACACTTATTGAGCTCAATGCCATCGCACCTGCTGCAAAAATCGGATTGAGCAGACCAAATGCAGCTAATGAAATACCTATAATATTGTATATAAATGCCCAAAAAAGGTTTTGTTTGATAGTGCGCATCGTGCGGCGCGAAAGGCGAATCGCCTGCACAACTCCGTTAATATTGGATTTCATCAGCGTCACATCCGCCGTTTCCATCGCTATGTCAGAACCGGTTCCCATTGCAATACTGACATCAGCTTGAGCTAATGCCGGTGCATCGTTGATGCCGTCACCTACCATTGCAACTATTCTCCTTTTTGTCTTTCCTTCAATTTGCAGGTCTTTGACCTTCGCGGACTTTTCATCCGGCAGCACCTTAGAAAAAACCCGCTCAATCCCAACCTGCCTTGCAACAACCAGTGCCGTAGCTGGATTGTCGCCAGTTATCATAACAACTTCTAATCCCATTCGTTTCAATTCTTCTATTGTTTTTTTTGATTCAGGATTAATTGTATCTGCAATTGCAATAATACCAGCCAACTTTCCATCTATTACAGTGAAAACCGGTGTTTTCCCTTGTTCTGAAAAATCGACTGCAATTTTTCCTGCAAGCGAAACATCAATAGATAAATCTTTGAGCATCGCCTCATTACCAACAATTACTTTTTTTCCTTCCACTTTTCCTTGCAAACCATACCCAGTTCTTGATTGGAATGAATCTACACCAACGAGAACGATGGAGCGGTTCTTTGCTTCCTCCACAATTGCACTTCCTAACGGATGCTCTGATTTGTTTTCTAACGAAGCGGTTATTTTTAAAAGAGTTTGTTCATTAATATCATTTAACGTTTTAATATTTATAACTGAAGGTTTACCGCGCGTGATGGTTCCTGTTTTATCGAATACAATTGTCTGAATCTTGCAAGCAAGATCCAAACTTTCTGCATTCTTGATTAACAATCCAATTGACGCTCCCATCCCGGTACTTACCATAATTGCTGTTGGTGTCGCAATTCCGAGTGCGCACGGACACGCTATTACAAGAACTGCTATCGAGTTAATAAGCGCAGAAGTAAAATTTATCTCAATTACCAAGTACCATATGCTAAATGTTGCAAGAGCAATTAATAATACGGCGGGGACAAATATAGATGCAATCTTATCGGCGAGACGCTGAATCGGAGCTTTTGTACCCTGTGCATCTTCCACGAGTTTCACAATGTGCGCCACAATGGTATTTGCGCCGACAGCGGCGGCGCGAAATTCAAAGCTGCCATTGATATTGATAGTTCCTCCGACTACTTTATCGCCGGTTCGCTTTTCGACGGGTAAACTCTCGCCAGTAATCATCGCTTCATCAACTGTTGACGAACCTCTGATAATATTGCCATCAACCGGAATGCGTTCACCGGGACGCACTATAACTACATCACCGATAACTACATCGACAACTGAAATTTCCCGCTCAATATTTTCACGAATTACCCTTGCTGTCTTCGGTTGAATTTCTACCAATTTATGAATTTCCTCAGATGTTTTATGTTTTGCGCGCGCTTCAAACATCCTCCCCATCAGAATGAGTGAAATAATTGCTGCTGCTGAATCAAAATAAACATTATTTGGATTAACGTTCGACGGCAGCCAATTGGGGAAAAGCACAATAAAAGCACTATACAAAAACGCAGATTCAGTGCCGATGGCTATAAGTGTATTCATATCAGCAGAAAAATGTTTTGTCAATTTCCATGCAGGTTTTATAAATCGCTTTCCCGAAATAAACATCACAGGCACAGTAAGAATCAGCAGAATTTTGTTCACTTCATTCATCGTTAAAGGAATAATCGCTGTAAACCATGGCATCATACTGAACATATTCAAAAGTATAATTGGAATAGCAAACGTGATACTGAATAAGAATTCGCGTTTCAATTGCCTATAATATCTTTCCTGATGGGTTTCCAAGTAATCTTCTGGATTTTTCGTTGATTGTGTTGAGAAACTTAAAGAAGGTTTCTGAGGAAGAATCAATTTGTATCCAGCTTCATTTACAGCTTTTGCAAGCACATCAAGATTTGTTTTTGATGAATCGAACGACAACGTCACTGCCTCAGTAGCAAGATTGACATTCGCAACTTCTACACCATCGATCTTTTTTAATGTTTTTTCGACACGCGCAACACAACTCGCACATGTCATTCCTTCAACAGGAAGTGTGATTTTTGTAATTAATAATCGGTTATTTGTCATTGAATAGTGATAAGCTGGTATCCGGCTTCCTCAATTTTTGCAGATAAAATATCTTTCGTAATTTTTGTCTCATCATAATTAACTTTTGCTTTACCTATCTGAACGTCTTCAATTTCAAGTCCGGCGACACTAATTAGCGCCTGCTTCACATGCATCACACAGTGTCCGCAGTTCATTCCCTGAATTATCAGTTTGTGAGATTTCATTCGTTCTCCTTCTTTCTACATTTAGATGATCATTTGAGCTCATTATTATGATTAACAATGGAACATTACATTTGGTTTCAACGTTGTTATGTAAAGACAAGTATTTCTTGTGAATCTATTCGATATTTGTTGACAATTATACGAACTTATAATACTTTAATATTAGTATGAAAAGCAAGATTTTCAAATTTGTTCCCCGAACTAAGCAATATCTTCCGCTCTTATTAATTGTTGTGCTGCTTTCAAGCATGACTATCACATCTTTTCATCATCACAATTGTACCTGAAAATTCCGATAATTGCATTGCTTGCAATTTACAGCATTCATTCTCTACCGTGACAATTGAATCGGCAATCCAAAGCGATAAACTCCCCATACCGCCGCATGAATATATCGTCACATTGAATGAAAGAATTACAGATCCTTCTCAAAAAATCGTTTGTTCTTCACACGCTCCTCCTCTCTATTAATCTCATAATAAAATTCTGTCAAGTTCCACTTGTTATTTATAAAAATAGTGGGATTCGATTCATTTAATACTGCATTATGAATAATGATGTTATATCATTGTTTGCAGTATCATAACAAAAATTGAGGAATTCTTATGAAGTTCAAAAAAACACGTTTAACAATATTGCTACTGATTTTATTTCTTTGCCCTGAAATTTTACTTTACGCACAATCGAAAGAAGGCGCTGCTTTCGATCAGTCTGCATTTGTTCCTGATATTGCATTTATACTTGATGTGTCCGGCGTGGCTCGTGACTTAGCGGATCAAAAATATTATTCTCTTATAATTCCTGGTTTCAGCTTTCCATTTCTGAACCAGCCGAGCCATTCCGGATTAAATGCAAATCGCGGCTTAAATTTTAATTACGGCGAGATGTCGCTGTATTCGGTTGTCGATCCGTATTTCGATCTTTTTGCTGTACTTGATCTTGAACCGGAAAGCGCCGGTCTTGAAGAAACATATTTTACAACAAGAAAACTTCCCTATGGTTTTAAAATAAAAGCCGGAAAGTTTCTCGCGACATTCGGCAGAGTGAATGAACAGCATGAACATTATTGGGATTTTGCAAACCGAGCGCTTATTTCGACTGCACTTTTTGGCGAAGACGGTTTGAATGAAATTGGTGCACAAGTAACTTGGGTTGCACCAACATCTTTTTTTCTTGTTTTAGGTGCAGAGGTGTTAAACGGTACCAATGAACAAAGTTTCGGTACCACTGGATTCAGCAATCCCATCGGTACCGTCAGCATTCCTGCTGTACAAGGACCGAATCTTTATATAGAATTTGTCCGTGGATCGTTCGATATAGAGGATGCATCGATTTTATTAGGTATTTCTAACGCTAACGGAATTACAAGAAACGATCAAGGTTATTCTGGAGGCAATGGAATTGCGATCAATACAAACACCGATATTGTGGGCGGAGATCTGACCGTTAAATATTCTCTCGATGCAATTCGGTTTGTCTCGCTTCAAAGTGAATTTATGTATCGTGTGATGAACGGAACAGAATACAATGATTCATCAATTATTTCCTCTTCATCGAGCCTGGATAAACATAATTCCGGCTTTTATGCACAGGCTGCTTTCAAGCTCGACCAGCTCTGGGAAATTGGCGTACGGTACGACCTGCTTATTCAGAACGATATCTCACTTGGCGGTATAAATCAACATACGCCTTCTAATCTTCCAAGATATTCAGCAATGATCGAATATAACCCGACGGAATTTTCTCGGCTTCGACTTCAGATAGATAGGGATTTGACCCGTTATGTGCAAACATCAGGGGTATTATCACAGCAGCCATATACACAATTTATTTTACAAGCAAACTTTACAATAGGTGCTCACGGCGCTCATGCTTTTTAAATAAAAAAATTTTCCATTTATTTATGGAGTATTGTATGAAATTATATAAAATCATTCCGCTGTTACTTTTATTTATACAAACAGCATTCACAAGTAAACTGCAGGTTGTTGCGACCTACGGTTACATTGGCGACATCGTTCAGCGCATCGGCAAAGATCATGTTGAAGTAGTTGTTCTTGCGCGGGGGGATTATAACCCGCATATCATCATTCCTAAACCGTCTTACATCGCTAAGGTGCGTCGCGCCGATCTTCTTGTTATAAACGGAGGACAATTAGAGATCGGATGGCTGCCGCAAATTATAAAACAGGCGAATAACGGTGCTGTGCAACCGGGGGAACGTGGATTTCTCGACCTTTCAATGCATGTGCATTTAATCGATGCACCAACGAGCGTTTCCCGCGAACTCGGCGATGTGCATCCGGAAGGAAACCCGCATTTTTTCCTGGACCCTGATAATATCCCAGTCATTGCAAAAGCAGTTACTGAACGACTGAGCGAACTCGATCCGGATAATCAAGCTTCCTATGAAGCAAATAATAAAGAACTGTACACTCTTTGGCAGCAAAATATGAAAGTGTGGGAAGAAAAATTGAAACCTTTCAAAGGACAAAAGGTTATCGAATATCACAAAATCTTCGATTACTTTTTAAATCGTTTCGGGTTAACGATTGCTGGGACGATTGAGCCGATTCCCGGAATTCCTCCGACAACAAAGCATATTGCCGATGTAGAAAAATTGATAGAGCGAGAGCAAGTGAAATTTATACTGCAGGATGTATATAATCCACAGGATGCTGCGGAATACTTATCGAAAAAGCTTGATGTAAAACTTATTATTATGCCGCATGATGTCGGATCGGTAAAAGAAGCTGACAATGTGTTCAGCGTGTTTGATGAAATTATAAGGAGGATAACACAATGATCGATATTCTTCTTTCAGCTTTTCTCCTCTCAGTCGTTTTACTTGGCATACATTCCTACTTTGGTTTAGAAATTATAAAAAGAGGAATTATTTTTACCGATCTTGCCATCGGCCAAATGTCGGCATTGGGTGCAGCACTTTCAGTTCTTTTCTTTGACGGACTTTTCATCTATCCTCTTTCACTTGCTTTTGCTTTACTTGCAGGACTTGCCATTGCAGTCGCATCCAAGCGAACCGTATCGCATGAAGCATTCATCGGACTCCTTTACGCATTTGGAATTTCGGGCGTATTTATTATTCTTTCCAAGTCGGCACATGGAACAGAGATGTTCGATAAACTTATGGCATCCGATATTCTCTTTACACCTTGGCCGGATATTATTGAGACGGCAGTAATATATACTCTGCTCGGATTGATACTCGTTTTCTTATATCCTCGTATGAAAGGATTCTGGAAAGATACTCTCTTCTTTGTTTCATTTGCAGCGACTGTCACAAGCTCCGTTCGATTAGCGGGAGTGCTTATTGTTTTTGCGCTTCTCGTTGCGCCTGCGTACGTTGCAATAAGAATTAATAAAGGGAAATTGCTCCTCACTGCTTGGATTATTGGAACTTGTGTAAATATTATATCGATTCTTGTTTCATATAATCTGGATTTACCAACCGGTTATACGCTTGTATTTTTCCATGCATTACTTGCGCTGGCAGTATCGATATTATTTCCAATAAAAACGCGAATAACAGAAAAGCAACCTCTTAAAACTAACGGTGGATAAAAATGAATGTCTTTATCAGTTACTGTCGATTCCGATTTACTTATTATTATCCGATGGATATAACAGGATTTGCTTTTATTTAAATATTTATGTACAATTTAGCTAATCAATTATGCAATTATCTATTAACAAACCATAGGAGTGACAATGGAAGAACAACAACTGTTACCGGCAGCTCCGTCGTTAGGAACAACATTTATAGATGTGTTCACTTCGCCCTCAGATGTATTTCAAAAATTAAAAGGCACTGCTTCGTCACCGATGTTATGGGTGATGCCATTAATTGTCAGCATCGTAATGGCAGTACTTATGACGTGTATCATTGCGACCAACGAGTCGCTGCATGGTCAGGTGATCGATCAGCAGCGCGCTGCTCTTGAAAAACAAGTTGAGAAAAATAAAGTGACTCGTGAAAATGCTGATCTCCAAATGGATCGAATGGAAAAAGCTGGATCTGGCTTGTTCATTGCTTTCGGTTCTGTTTTTGCATCTTTAGCTATTGCAGCTGGCTTTTTCATAGCTGCACTATTTTTATGGCTCGCTGATAAGGCATTCTTAAAATCCACAGAAGGTTATGGCAAACACCTTGAATTATATGGAATAACATCATGGATTAGTGTGCTTGGAGGAATAATTACACTTCTTATGATTGTTGGATTAAATTCCCTGACAGCTTCACCCAGTGCAAGTTTAGCAATACTTGGAAATTATGAACCGGCAAATGATTTCCATAAATTACTTTCAGCTTTAAATATATTTTCGATTTGGCAGGCATCGATCGTCGGAATTGGGTTGACCAAATTTTCAAATAAATCGATGACTATAGGAATGATAGTTGCATTTGCATTATGGATTCTCTGGGTGGCAGTTTCAATTCTTCTCGGAATAGCCCGATAGAACATTCAACAAGATTTAATTTAAAAGGCCTTCCATTTTTAATATCGGAAGGCTTTTTTATTTGGTTTATCCCGTTAATAAATCTTCTAGAACTTTAATCCGTTGTTACATTAAATCGATCTGTTACTTGTGATGTTGAAATACATTACTTCTTCTCACATATCAGTGTTCCACAATTTGCCCGGCTTGAATAATTCTATTATAAACAAATAATCCAAACAGCTACACAACCTGGAAACTAAACGGAATGATACCACCATCAACTGAAATAATAAGAAAAAAGAAACGGCACCAATGGGCAGTGGATCACGAAAAAATAATAATAAACTATATTGCAGCAAGTTGCGAGGCGTAACTGTATAAAACATTTCGCTTTTGGTAAAGCGAACTGCGAGGTATTAAAACCAGAAAGAATAGAACCTTTTATTATGATTTCCTATAGGGAAGATAAATAGTAATGGTTGTCCCTTTTCCCATTGTACTATTGATTTCGATCTTTCCACTGTGATCATCTATTACTTTTTTTACAATAGACATACCAAGACCGGTTCCATGTTTCTTGCCGTATGTCATAAACGGTTCGAAGATGCGCTTCTTCACTTCTTCCGGCATGCCTGTTCCAGTATCTGTGAAATCAATGCGCACATAACCGTTTTCTTCGATAGTTGTAACGGTTAATGAACCTCCCTGCGGCATAGCGTCACGAGCGTTGCTGGCAATGTTGTAAAATACACGAACCATTTTATCTTGATCTATATTTACTATTCCTTTGAATTGCACAAATTTTTTCAGTTTAATATTATTTTTTTCTAAATCTTTTTCAATGAAATCCAGTACACTATTCATCACGTCGAAGAATTCAAGTTCCTGAAAATTCGATGCACTTACGCCGCGCGTGAAATCTAAAATTTCCTGTGTCATATTCACGAAACGGTCTACTTGATGAATCATTTCATCGGCAAGTTTATTTGCTTCTTCGTTTCCGGATTTTTTCTTCATTACCTGTGCGTACACACGCAGTGTACCCATCGGATTCTTAATATCATGAATGATGACGCTTGCCATCTTCCCAACCGCAGATAAGCGTTCATTTGCAACCATTTCCTGCGCCATATGCGCATTCTCAATAGCGACAGAAGCATGGGCAGAAAACGCATCGATGAAAGAGACGTCGTCGTTATCAAAACAGCCCAGTTTTTTATTCAAGAGTTGAAATACACCGATGATTTTTCCGTCTTTATTTTTCATCGGCATACAAAGCATATTGTGTGTTCGATACCCAGTGCGTTTGTCGATATCCGGATTGAAACGAGGATCGGCATAAGCATCAGGAATAATAATCGTTTCGCCTGTCTCTCCGACAAAGCCCGATAACCCCTTTCCAATCGGCAAGCGAATTTCGACCATGTCAGTCCCTTGATGCACCTTTGACCATAACTCCCTTTTAATATCATCTACAAGATAAAGCGTTCCACGATCGGCTTCGATGCTCCGCGTTGCTGAATCGAGAATCAACCCGAGCAATTTATCAAGATCAAGAGTAGAATTTATAATTTTGCTTGCTTCAATAAGCCGCTGAAGCTTGTTATAGCGAATTTCAATCGCTTTACGTTGTTCTTCAAGCCGCAAAACAATATTATCATCCGCTTTTCTAATACGGGCGCTTAACTCACCGAGAAGATTGAATGCAATCTTATGGCTTGTAAGCAGCATTTTTTCAAACTCAGATTTGTCAAGTGAGAGAAGAATTGAATCTTCTGTGCAAGTTGCACGTGCTGATCGCGATTGGCCGTCGAGCGATGCAAGTTCGCCGACAACTTCTCCGCTTTTTAGAATATCCAATGTTGTCTCTTCACCAAATGTGGTAACACGAGAAACTCGGATAACTCCCTTTTCAATAACAAAAACTTTGTCGCCGGATGTATTCGCCTCAAAGAGAATTGTTCCTGCCGGATACTTTTCCTCTTTAAACTTGTCTAAAAAGTCAGCTACTTCGCTGTTAGATAATTTCTGAAAAAGCGCTGTAGATTGAAGACTACGAATTCGTTCATCCTGTGTTGGCATTCAATGTACCTTTGCACATTATAAGCATTGATGCCGTAATAATAACAAGAATCGCTCACTTAGTCAAGAAATGACTTTGTTTATCCCAAATCATTCATTAGAAATAAGGGGAGGGGCATATGTTATTGAAATGATAGAATATGGGAAAGCTGAATGATAACCGAATTGGTGTAGAATCCAGTCACCGACTGGATGAAACAAGGTTAACATCATTGTCCGATCTGGTGATCGGACTCTACAAGCTAATGCATAATTTGGGTTTATCTACTGCAAGCGACCGGCAGTTTCAATTTCAATACTTTTATCATTTTTGCAAAAGATCTGGCACGGTGGCTGATAAGGTTTTTTTCTTCTGCTGTGAGTTCAGCATACGTTTTTATGAAACCATCTGGGATAAAGATCGGATCGTACCCAAATCCGTTTGTTCCGTGCGGAATTTCGCCAAGAGTGCCGGGACAAACACCTTCTGTAACAGATTCCATCCCGGCACCGACAAGCGCAAGTATTGAACGGAATTGTGCGCGGCGCCGGCGCGGTGCAACACCTCGCATTTCTTCAAGAAGCTTTTCGTTGTTCATTTCATCTGTTGCTTCTATACCGGCATAGCGAGCAGAAAACACTCCAGGACGGCAATTAAGATAAAACACTTCTAAACCAGAGTCATCAGCAAGCGAAATAAGCTTTGTTTTATTGTAAACGGTGCGCGCTTTTTGGAAAGCATTAGCTTCAAATGTGTCGCCGTCTTCTTTTAAAATTATTTCATCGGAAATATCGTCAAGCGTGAGGACTTTGATATCGAGATCGCCTATTAAAGTTTTTAATTCCCTTGCTTTATGAATATTATGTGTGGCGAGAATTATTTCAGTCATTTGGAATTTTATCCAAGTAACACTTCAATTGCTTGTTCGATGCGATCCACACCGATAATTTCAATATCACCATTTGGCTTGAAAGTTTTCAGATTATGTTGAGGAACAATGACGCGTTTGAATCCAAGTTTTGCAGTTTCATGCACACGCTTTTCAATTTGCCCAATGGTTCTTATCTCACCGCCTAAACCAATTTCGCCGACGGCTACTGACGATGAATCGACCGGAATATCACGCAGGCTCGATGCGATAGATGCAGCAATTCCTAAATCCACAGCCGGTTCATCTATTCGAATACCTCCTGCCACATTTACAAATACGTCTTGCTGTCCGAGATTTAACCCTACGCGCTTTTCCAGTACTGCGAGCAAAAGGGCGAGACGCCGATAGTCAAATCCGGTACTAGTTCGCTGCGGCATACCATAGTTCGTCGGCGTTACTAACGCCTGCACTTCAACGAGAATCGGGCGTGAACCTTCAATACTCGCTACTACGGTTGAACCGGATGCGCCGTAATGACGCTCAGAAAGGAATATTTCTGATGGATTAAGAACCTCCCGCAATCCGGTATCATGCATCTCAAAAATACCAATTTCATTTGTTGAACCGAATCGATTCTTCAACGCTCTCAGAATACGATAAGCATAATGTGCTTCGCCTTCGAATTGCAGAACCGTATCGACCATATGCTCAATTACTTTCGGACCGGCAATCATACCATCTTTGGTAACATGACCGACAACAAAGATGGGGATACCGCGAGTTTTCGCAAGTCGCAGCAATAAAGCGGTAGACTCACGGACTTGACTTACGGTGCCCGGTGCGCTTTCTAATCCGGGCCGGAACATAGTTTGAATTGAATCTACAATGATTAAATCAGGGGAACCGGCGTCAATCACATCAAGAATTAAATCAAGGTTGGTTTCTGCAAGGAGTAAAACATTTTTTGCTGAACTTACATTCAACCGCTCTGCACGTAGTTTTATCTGCCTGACCGATTCTTCGCCAGTAATGTAAAGTACGAGTTGATCTTTTATTGCGATTGCAATTTGCATCATTAATGTAGATTTGCCAATGCCGGGATCACCGCCGAGTAAAATGAGCGAACCGGGAACAAGTCCTCCGCCAAGTACACGATCAAATTCATTCAACGTAGTTTTAATGCGTGGAACGTCTTCCTTTTCAATTTGATCAAAAGAAACCGGTTCGATCTTTGAAGCAACACCCATCTTGCGAGATACTTTCACAGATGTAGTTGCCTCTTCGACAAATGAATTCCATTCGGAACAGTTTGGACATTTACCGATCCATCGCGGAGATACATATCCACATGACTGGCATACATATTTTGTGAGAGATTTTGACATGGTTATTTCCTAATGCGATGGCAATATACCAAGGCATCTGTTGATTTACAATACAACAAACATTCAAAATCTCTCCGATCGCTTTTAGCGGTCGGAGAGGTCATAAGATAGTCGAACTCATCAAAGTCCGTGCAAGGATTAGTTGGTGGGATCATGTTTTGCAAATTTACAAACAGGCTAACATACGAATGATAAATCATTCTTGAATGAACACGTAGAATCCGGTCACCGACCGGATTCAATTATGACCCAATCTAATGATTGGATTCTACTATTCATATCTATCAAATTCTTTTGGCGCTTCGAAGTCATAAAAATCATCTTCGAGCCATCCCTTTTTAACAATCTCATTAAAATTATGATACGGAAAATCTTTAGGCCTAATACCAAGATGCTTCCACGAATTAGAAAAGATATAAGAAAGATGATTTTCAAAATCATCGTTCCCCAATGAGGTGCGTATACAATGATCCATCGTTCCTCTCTGCCAGACATGCTCTTCTACCGCCTGTTTCCTGATCTCGTGTGATGTAAATTTCTTGAAGTCTCTTAAAAATAAAGACATTGATTGAACAGTCTCAATTTCTATCAAGAGGTGAATGTGATCAGGCATAATAGTAAAGGCTATCATATCCCGAAGCTTCTTTGAATAGAATTGTAATTCCTCGACGAGAAATTCGGGAATCTGATTTTTATAAAGAATTTTTTGCCGATGAAAAGTACAGAATGTGAGAAAGTAAATGGAATTATCATCCTGCCATCTTGGAGGTTTTCTTGAGAACGGCTTCACCGACATTTCCCTATTAATTTGGTAGAATCCAGTCACCGACTGGATTTAGTTATAATCAACCTTACATCAAATCTTTATAAATCCGATTTGATAATCGGATGCTACTAAAGAATATAATTTTTTGAATGAACACGTAGAATCCGGTCACCGACCGGATTCAATTATGATCCAATCTAATGATTGCCTGCCTGCCGCAGGCAGGGATTCTACTTGAGTAGCAGCATCCTTTCCGTTTTTGCAAAGTCGCCTGACTCCATCCTGTAGATATAGGTTCCGCTGGCAAGATTGCCTGCGTTGAAAGTGGCCTTGTCCTGGCCGGGGCCCTTTACCCCGTCCACCAGGGTGCCCACTTCCCCGCCAAGCAGGTCATACACCGCTATCCTGATGCGGGCGGATTTCTTCACCCAGAACTCTATGCTGGTGGTCGGATTGAACGGGTTGGGGTAATTGGGCGACAGCTCGAACTGCTTGGGGACCTGCCACGACTGCTGCTTGACGTCGGTCAGCACCACGTTCTGGATGCCCCCCATGGACGGGTTGAGGCAGCCTATGCTCACGCCAATCTGCCTGAATTGGTCGTTGCTGGCATCCGTATATCCAAGGCACTCATATGGTACTCCTCCACCTATCCACAAGCCACTGGTGTTTCCGCTTTTGATGTCCGGGTCTGGAAATCCCATTAAATTTATGACTGATGGATAGGGGGGGTTTTTGGCAGGATTCCCTGCTGAGTCAAGGTAAGTGTAAACAACAGCCAGATACTTGTTCGTGCTGTCCGGGGTAGCTCCGAATATCATATAATTGTCAAATTGGTCATTGTGTTTATCCATAACAAACTGCACTATCGTTTCAACAGCTGCATTACCCGTAGCAGTAACATTATACACATCAAATGTTTCTATTTTCACGGATTTTGCATCAATAACACCAATGACGGAAGAGGGAATCTTGTCAAAGTTGCATGGCAAAACAAGTGCGCTGTCGCTTCCGTCGCCCATGCCTCCCTGCGGAAACACTATGTTTCCGTTTCTTGCAAGCGGGGTAGTCATCGGCCCGCCAAGGCTGTCCGTATTGCTGATCTGTCCATTTATCTGGGTACCAATACCATCATTTCTCGCAAAACACGCATCCGCATTTTCTAGCTTTATGCCGACCGTCTGCGCAGGCTGGCTCGTGGTGTCATCAGCAACCTTGGCCAGCCCGGCTTTGCTGCTGGAATCCGAAGGCAGGGAAACGACTACATTCAACCCTTTTGGGAAAGTGGCAACTTTCACCATTCCAGCAGCGCCATTCACCCAACATTCTTTCTGCCCCTTTTCATTTTCCACTATTTTTGCAGAAGCAGCTTTTTCTGAAAGCTTTTCTGCAAGCGGCAGTTGCCCTGTCATCTGCGACTCCTTGAGTTTATGCTGCACGTTATCCCTCACTGCCTGCGCATTTATTTTTGACTGGCTGAATGCTATGAACGTACTGAACGTAATCAGCCACGATACGATAGTAACTGATCCAATAATCTTCATGTTTCGATCCTTTCCTTCGAGCATATGACCAAACATGTCAAATATAAAAAAATTCCTAAGAGACGGTTAACAAGAAATAAAAATAAATAATCCCCGCCGCAAGGAGACTGTGTAAAAAGTTGTTTTTGTCACTCTGAGTGTAGCGAAGAGTCTTGTTTTTTGTTTAGATTCTTCACTTCGTTCAGAATGACGAGACTATTTTTATAGTTTTTACACAACCTCCAAGCAGCGAGGTATTTGTCATGCCAGCGAATGCTGACATCCAGTTTCTGGATTCCTGCTTCCGCCGGAATGACGACGCAAGCATCGGGGTACTAGACCCCAAAGAGAATAAAATTTATCATTTTGATAATGTTTTTTCTACGGTTGATGTTCCCTCTCCAATAATCCGCGTTTTAATTCCAGCCGCACTTTCAATCGCCTTCACTGCCATTTCCTGAACCTGTTTGGTCGCCGTCTGTAGTTGTTTTGTAATTTCCGCGATTTGAGCTTGTTGTTTGGCAATGATGTCTTCTAAATTTGCAATCTTCAAAGCATGCAGCTTCTTTTCACCTTCTGTTTCTTTCGCGGCAAGTTTTGTATCATAATCGAGTTGTTGTTTCAAAGCAGCACGCAAGACGGCTTCTGCTTTCTTCACTGCTTCTTCCAATTCTTTGGGGAAAGCAGCTACCTGAGCTCGCAATTCAAAAACTTCTTTTTCCTGTGCCGATAAAACTGCTCTTTTTTCTGCAAGGTCTTTTTCAGTTTGCTGTCGAAGTGTTGTTAATTCTTGAGCGAGTTGATTTTTCCTTGTTGCATTTTCGTCTGCTTCCTTGCGGTGTTCAACGGATAATTTATATTTATATTCTTCTTCATCACGCTCGCGCTGTTTTTTCAATTGTGCATCATGTTCCTTTATTTCAATCTCGCGATCCGCTTGTTCTTTCCGCCACTCGTCACGTTTCAAGCGTAATTCTTCTTCCAGCTTCCTGCGCTGTTCATCCATATCCTTTTCGAAAGATTGTTTTCGATCTTCTTGAGCTTGGACAAGTGCTGCGAGTGAATCACTTTGATAAATGATTTCATGAAGTTCTTTCAATTTTGCGGTTTCGATAGAGACTGCTTCTTGCAGTTCATTAAACTTGTTTGATTCAGCAATGAGTTTCTGCTCTAAATCGGTTAATGATTTTCCAATACTCACCTGCACTTCAGCCAAACCTTTGATGATGCTCTCCTGTGTAACGCCTGATGCTTTTTCGATAATATGTTTTTGCCTTGCATCTTTTACTTCGCCTGCTTTCTCCTGAGGACGTTGCGCAATAAATTCAAGTGCTTTGTTGTATGCCTCTAAAAGCTGAGAGCGTGTCGTGCGAGCAGTTATTTTTGGAAGCGTGTGCTCTTCATTTGCTTCGGTTCCCATTATTGTTCTCCTATTTATAAAAAAGGAAACCCCAATTGTTTTTTGAATCGGGGTTCGTACTCATTCCATCACAAAAAAATCTTTTATAACTTTGCCCAGCGTTCTTTTGCACGTTTCACATTTTTACTCATCGGGTAATTTTTAACAACCTTTTCGTATGCCGCTTTTGCTTTTACTTTATTGCCGAGACGTTCATAAGTTTGTCCAATCATAAACTGAGCGTCAGCTTTCTTCTCTGAATTTTTAATAGTAAGAGATTCTTGAAACAACGGGAGCGCTTTGCTATATTTTTTTTGTGCAAAGTAAGTTTCTCCAAGCCAATATTTTGCGCGGCTTGCAAGTTCAGCGTCAGAAGGGTCGTCAGCAATAGATTTGAATCCTTCAGCAGCAACAGCATATTTGTGCTCTTTGAACGCTGTCATTGCATCATCGTAGCTAGATTCCGTTACAACAGGAGCAGCTTTTTCTTCTTCTTTCGGTGCCGGTGTTTGAACAACATTTTTTGCCGCTTCCTCTGCTTTATCTGCGCGCACTTTCTCAGCAGCATATTTTGCTTCAGCTACACTAATTCGTGCATTGATTCCTCTGTTTTCTTGTTCCAATTTTACGATCTTTTGTTTTAAACCTGTATTTTCTGTTCGAAGGTCTTCAATTTGTTTCTCATACTGCGAAAGTTTATTTGGCTCTGCAACTGCGGGTTTTGTCGGCTCTACAGTTTTTCCAGTATCACCACCGAGAAAACTTGT
This sequence comes from Ignavibacteriota bacterium, assembly GCA_963833465.1. Taxonomy (GTDB): domain Bacteria; phylum Bacteroidota; class Ignavibacteria; order UBA10030; family UBA10030; genus Fen-1298. The sequence continues at coordinate 736,537 of CAWHXW010000004.1, forward strand.
CAGCGCCTGATCCATCGGTTTTTCTTCTTTTGGCTTTTGCTGCTCGACCGTTCCATGAGGTTTGGCAGTTTCTTGCGGCTTCGGCGTTTCGGTTGTAGATTCCTCAGCTCCTCCGCAGCCAATTAATAAAAAAGCTACAATTGTCAAAATAAACCAAGTATATTTCCAATTGAAACTAAAACTACCTACATTTTTGAGACTCATAAAGCCTCCAAACAATGACGAAAGGAATAGTGGATTTTTTACAATAACTTGCATTAAGTTATTGATACACTTTCTGAAAGTCAAGTGCTTTTCCCAAATTACATGATATTTTATGAGCGTTTGTAATGCCTAAATTGGAGGAATGCTTATAGTAAATAGTTCTGCACCAAGAGTACAGGACGTATCGTTTTAAATTCATGATGATCAACCAGAAATTATTTCAGAAGTATCATTTTCTTCTTATCAACGAAGTGCTCACTTGGATTTTCTGTAGATATTGCTTCGAGACGATAAATGTATAAACCGCTTGCAATATTTGCTTGCCAGACCAACTCGACAAATCCTGTTTCTTTTTCTCCATCCACTACCTTTGCAACAGATTGTCCTGTAATAATTAAATATCTCAAGTTTCACTTTGCTTCGAACCGGCAAACCAAAACGGATTGTGGTTGAGGGATTAAATGGATTAGGATAGTTCTGCGCAAGCGACAAAACAGTCGGAATATTTTTAATTTCGACTTCAACACTTCCACTAAATTTAAATGAGCCATTATTATTGATTTGTTTTAGACAATATGCATAGCGGCCATCTTTAAGTTTTTGATTGGAAAATGATTGGCACAGTGACAGTCAAAGAAGTTGACGATGCAAAATTAACCGCGGCTTTTGTCGCACATCGAGAAAGAAGAAATTCTTCAACTTGGATTCCCAATTAAAATCCGTAGGAATGATAATATAGGATTGGTTTTGTTGAACGGAATTGTTTGAGTTCATCATCAACCTTTCAATCTTTAGTATTAATGGTAATGCGGTCAATGCCAACAATTGTATTTTTCTTGAGGGAACAATAAAATATTATTACTTTCACAAATTAAAATCAAGCACTTGACATATCATCATCTGTGCCGTATATTTTATAAGTTCTTTTATATAAGTTGTAGGGGTGCTACGATCCTTTTAGGATCGGGCTGAGATTACACCCTTGTAACCTGATCTGGATAATGCCAGCGTAGGGAAATCAAAATAAGTTTTGGTCAAAGCCGTTAATTATTTCTCTTCGCCGGGAAATTTAGAAACGGCTTTTTTATTTTATGGAGAATTAAAATGCGTATTTATTTTTTTTGTTTTATTACAATACTGGGCAGCTGCTTTGCAGCTGCACAAAATAAATCTGACCGCGATACGATGTATCATGCAGAACCCGTAACTATTATAGCTACGCATGCAAGTGAACGGATTTCTCCTGTGACATTTTCTAATCTTAGCCGCTCAGAAATTAAACAACAATATTCCGTGCAAGACGTGCCTGTTTTATTATCCGAACTGCCTTCTACAACATTTTATTCTGAAAACGGGAACGGCACAGGCGGCTACAGTTATATTACACTGCGGGGATTTGCCCAACAACGACTTTCGGTTATGGTCAACGGCGTTCCCCAAAATGATCCGGAAGATTTTAATGTCTACTGGATAGACTTTCCAGATTTGCTTGGAAGTACTACAAATATTCAGGTTCAGCGAGGTGCAGGCAGCGCTTTTTATGGACCGCCTGCGATTGGGGGATCGGTCAATTTGCTTGCAGTTCCATTTCAACCGAAACCAAGTGTGACATTTGAAAACACGCTCGGCTTTCAGGAATACGGTGCAACAAATACCACCGTGCTTTTAACTCGAAAATATTCTGCAACATTTAATTCCGGGCTCGTTGATAATCGCTATTTGTTTTACGGTCGGCTCGGAACACTTTCTACTGACGGGTATCGCAATAAATCGTGGGACGACATAAACTCATATTTTTTTGGAGTCGAACGGCTTGACAGTACAATGACAACACGCATTCATTTTTATGGAGGGCCTTTTAGCGACGGTGAAGTATATAATGGAGTTCCAAAATTTTTTAATCAGGATTTGCGGCTGCGGCGAATGAATTTAGATGATCAAAATAGTGATCCAAATATGGTGAACTATTCTAATAATATGCAGACGATTGTTTCATCGAATAAAATGGATACGATATATGTTGTGCCTCGTCGTCCTCAAGAAGCCGAACAATTTTCACAGCCGCATTTCGAATTTCTAAATGAATGGCGGCTCTCTCCAACTGTCACATTAAATAATACATTTTTCTACGTCCAGGGCGATGGGTATTATGATTATGATGCCTCGTGGGCAGATACATCAATGCTTCGATTAGGAAGCGCCTATGGAATTCCCACTACTACTAATCCGACTAATACACTTGTTTATGCATTTGTTGGAAACAAGCAATTCGGATGGCTGCCGCGGCTTGAAATAAATGATGAATCTGGAACACTAACATTAGGAGCTGAGATTAGAATTCATCGGTCGACACATTGGGGAAAAATAGATTATGCTGAGAATCTTCCGATGAATTACGATCCTGATTATCATTTTTATCAATATAACGCCGGTAAAAATATTATGTCGGTCTATTGCCATGAATTGTACAAGATAAATGAAAAAACGACTCTTATGACGGATCTGCAGCTTGCATATTCCCGTTATATTCTTTATGATGAAAAATATCTCAATAATTCTTTTTCTATTCCCTACTTTTTTGCGAATCCGAGAATTGGTGTCAATTATAATACGAATGAAAATATAAATATGTACGTGAATCTTGCATACACTTCTCGTGAGCCGCGTTTGACAGATTTGTACCCTGCCGAAGAAGCTTATTACGGCCCAACACCAAGATTTGCTTCAGATACTATCAACGGTGTTGTTCATTACGAGTTCAGCAATCCTATTGTAAAGCCAGAACACCTATTCGATTTTGAAATCGGCAGTGCGTACCAAAATAGTCACGCTCAGGCTTCCGTCAATTTCTTCTTGATGGAATTTCAGGATGAGCTTGTAGAAACCGGCCAAATGGATATTTTTGGGAATCCTATTCTTATGAATGCGACTCGAACACGGCATATCGGAATCGAATTGCAAGGGCAATCTGATATTATCTACGGATTTGCACTGAGCGGTAACACAACGATCTCATATAATAGAATCATTAATTGTTTTATCACTGATAGTGTGAGCGACAAAACTACATTTGGTCATACGTTAAATGGTAATCCAATTGCCGGCTCGCCCGATTTTCATGGCAAACCTTCGGCTTACACATTCAATTGGAGAATGGAAAGCTTCGCTCGAAGCAAAATATGTGGGAAGCTTTTATACCGACAATACAAAAAATAATCTCTTAAAAAATGATGCGTACACAGTTATCAACGCAGTACTTTCATATCGGTTCTTGCTTGGTTCAGGTATTTTCCTAAATGTACGAGGAGAAATAAGAAATTTGTTCGATGTATTATATACCATGAGCGGTGAAGGTGCAGAATTTTTTCCGGCTGCTGAGCGAAATTACATTCTTGGAATCTCATTACAATTATAATAACAATATTAAAAAACGTTGTTTTCCTACTTTTTGCTTCATTCAATGCGAATTTGTAAATTGATTATGTGCATATCTCTATATCAAGTGCATTAAACCACGCAAAATCAATTCACGAAATATATAGCGAAACAATGTCTTCATTATGGTACATGCAATTATATAAAAGAAAATATTTGAGATTTTATACATTCTTCCTTCTACTTCCCTTTATCGTTTGTTATAAGGTGAAAGCTCAAGATAAGGATTCAATTACTATGGCGCTTCAACCTATAGTTGTAACTGCAAATCGTATGCCGGTAAATGCTCAATCGGTGAATCGATCAGTCGATGTTATTGATGATTTGTTATTGAAAAATCTTCCATTGCAGTCGGTTGAAGATATGCTGCAGCAAGCGGCAAATGTGAGTGTAGAATCAAGAGGCGCGTTTGGCGTGCAGTCGGACGTCAGCATACGCGGAACATTATTCTCGCAAAGCACAATCCTCCTGAACAATATGAATTTTAATGACCCGCAGACAGCACATTATAATTTTAACCTTCCGGTTTCTGCCGAAATGATCGATCGGATCGAAGTTCTTCGCGGACCAGGATCGGCACAGTACGGTGCGAATGCATTCGGCGGTGTGATAAACGTGATCACAAAAATACCTGAAGAAACATCGATATCGTTTCACGCCTTAGGCGGGGAATATGGACTTAATGGCGGTGAAGTTGTAGCACAATACGCAAACGAATCACTCCATTCTATCAATTCCATCTCTTACAAAAAATCCGATGGATATCATACCGATACGGATTTTTTGTTGAAGACTATTGCAACCTCCGATGAAATTGATCTTTCCGGCGGCAAACTTTCGTTAGCCGGTGGTTATGAGAAAGAAAATTATGGAGCATTTGAATTCTATACACCGGGCATACCTCTTCCATCCCATGAATCGCTTCAAACGGGATTCGCTAACGTTTCTTTTTCGACACAATTGCCATCTCTCACGTTGACCCCGTGCTTCAATTATCGAAGAAATACAGATCAATTCATCCTGAATTTGGCAGCGCCATCTTATTACACAAACCTAACCTCCACCAATGTTGTTCAAAGTGAAGTGAATGCTCAATCGCAATTATCAAAACATATTTCTTTGACAAGCGGAACATCGTTGATGTGGGATAATATTATCAGTACTTTTGAAGGATGCCACACGCGAACAGACGGTGCGCTTTATGCATCTCTGATCGCAGATTTGCAGCCATGGATTATTGATGCATCTTTACGGTTCGATTCTCACTCTGATTACGGGAATGTGGTTTGTCCGGCAACCAGCACGGGATATCAATTCGGAACTTCAGGAAAAATATATGCCACTGTTGGCAAAGCGTTCCGTGCCCCATCGTACACGGAGTTATATATTAATGACGGCTTCAATGTGGGAAACCCAAAACTGAAGCCGGAAATCGGATGGACTTATGAAGTTGGTGGTTCGTATCTTTTATTTTCTTCCGGCCAGCTTTCATCGGCTTTTTTTCAAAACAATCAAGAGCATGTAATCGATTATGTTCAATATAACAGCACTAATAAAAATTTTTATGCTGTTAATTTCGATAACGTAACAGTTCGTGGAGGTGAAGTCTCTCTGCGATGGAATAATCAAAATTCTTCAGTTGGTGAATTGTCGATCAGCCGTGTATTAATCTCGTACGGTTATCTTGATTCTTATATCGGTCATGATTCAATATACATGATGAAGTACAACAATAATTATCCACGCCATCAAGTTTCATGTTCGGTGATCGGAAAATTACCGTCATCGTTTTCAGGTTCCATAGGTTTTGTTCATAAAATAAAAGTGTCAGGAAATTCTTATACTTTGGCAGATGCAAGTTTGTCGAAACAGGCTGAGAGATTCATCTTCAGAGTCAGCGGTACAAATTTGCTGAATCAATCCTATGAAGAAAATATCGGCGTCCCGATGCCCGGGCGGTGGATATGGTTCAGCATCGATTATCGAATATTATGAGAAGTGTATGAAGCTCGCACTTATTCTAGCAAACGGAAAACCGCCTGCCAAAAGGCTTTTACAAAAATTTCTTGCTTCTGCCGATTGGTTCATTTGCGTTGACGGCGGTGCAAATACCGCAGCGCGCTTCGGCTTCATTCCTGATTTTATTATAGGTGATCTTGATTCCATAAAAAAGGAAATTCTTGCCGTCTTCAGCGATGTAAATATAAAGAAGATGCATGACCAAAACTCTACAGATTTAGAAAAGTCATTGACAGCAGTTATTCGGAAGAAATATGATGAAATCATTGTACTTGGAGCAACGGGCGGGCGGCTTGATCATGCTATTGGAAACTTGAGTGCACTTGCAAAATTCTCGCATAAAGCTCATATCAGATTTATTGATAATAGAGGGGAATTTATTGCAGTCAATCGTTCAATAGAATTAAATCTTCCGATTGGCACAACTATTTCACTTCTGCCGCTTTCAAAATGCAGCGGAATCCTAACAAGAGGATTGAAATGGAATCTGAAAAATGAATCTCTGGAACTTGGTGTTCGCGAAGGCACAAGTAATGTCATTGTTTCATCTCCGTTGAAAATCAGAATCCGCAAAGGCAGTCTAATCGTTTTTGTGGCTAATAAATAAATATCAATACATAATTTCTAATAGTTATGGTCAAAGTTCATCTTTCATTCATCGATATTGCATTGATTGTTGCTTACTTCTCAGCCGTCGTATTCATTGGATTTCGAGCCGCGCGGAAACGAAAAACAGGCACAGATGATTTCCTTCTTGCAGGCCGCACGCTGACACTTCCGGTTTTTGTGGCAACACTTGTATCAACCTGGTATGGTGGAATTCTCGGTGTCGGAGAATATTCCTACAAATTTGGCATTTCGAATTGGGTAGTATTCGGGGTTCCATATTACATTTTTGCACTTGTCTTTGCTTTATTCCTAGCGAAAAAAGTTCGTGCAACAAATCTTTTTACAATCCCAGATAAACTTGAGCAGGCGTACAATAAACGCACTGCCATTGCCGGTGGTATTCTTACATTCTTTCTAGTTACTCCGGCTGCATATGTACTTATGCTGGGAATTCTTGCACAGCTTATTTTTGGAATAGATCTGAGAATTTGCATTATTATTACTACTTTTTTAACCGTTGTTTATCTTTATAAGGGAGGTTTTCGTTCTGATGTGTGGGCAAATGTCTTCGAATTTGTGATGATGTTTCTTGGCTTTGCCTTCGTTGTTGTTTTTTCTTATTCAAAATTCGGCGGATTGGATTTCATACGCTCACGCGTTCCGCCGCTGCATCTTACTTGGCATGGTGGCAATAGTGCGGCATATATTGCCGTCTGGTTCTTTATTGCACTTTGGACACTTGTCGATCCGGCATTTCATCAACGATGCTATGCAGCAAAGGACGGGAAAACGGCACAGCGCGGTATTCTTGTTTCCATTATTTTCTGGTTCATTTTTGATTTTATGACAAGTATTGCAGGATTATATGCGCGCGCATCGCTGCCACCGCTGACACAGCCGATGTATTCCTATCCACTTCTTGCTGAAGTAACACTGCCTACAATTGCAAAAGGAATGTTTTACATCGGCATGCTTGCAGCAATTATGTCATCGCTTAGCAGTCTCACATTGATTTCTGCAATTACAGTCGGGAAAGATATTGTGGGAAGATGGAAAAATGCTGCTCATGATTCGGACATTATTCGGCGCTGGACAAAAATTGGACTTGTGTTTTCAGCTTTATTCTCAATTGCACTCGCAATCAGCATTCCTTCTGTAGTAAGCATTTGGTACACAATCGGTACATGCATTATTCCAGGATTATTGATACCGATCTTGGCATGTTACTTCGATCGGTTAAAGATTTCTGCAGTATATGCTTTTGGGGCTATGATGAACGGCTGGTTCATTTCAACAGCAAGTCTAATATCCGGTCATATTTATGCAAACAACGGAATACCTAATTATTGGTTTGGAGTTGAACCGATGTACCCTGGATTATTCATGGCGGTTTTTTGGTGGGGTTTAGGAAAATTAGAAACGAAAAACGGCAAACCAACTGGCAGGGAGCAAAAAGTAACAATGGACAATCAAGGATGAATGAAGTAATCTAAAATCTAATAATTGATACTATTGCAATTTCGACATCTTAACTTTATAATTTCAAAGCACAATTCATAATTTGGTTGCGACAACCGCTACTGCCTTCGCTGTTATAACTTTATTACTTGATTGATCTGTCGCTTCAAGAAATACTACATACACACCAATCCGTGCGCGTTGTTTGTTGTTATCAAAGCCATCCCATATAATTTCGCCCCGCATCCCCGCAAGTTCACCGTTCGCTAATGTTCGAATAAGTCTTCCTTTTATATCATAGATTTTCAAGTTTATTGTAGATGTTATTAAAGGAAGATTATATCGAATGATACAGAAATCTTCAAAACCATCACCATCCGGAGAGAATGGATTGGGAGAAATAGAAATCACCGAGTTGTTTTTTGTGCTTACAGTAATAATGCTGTTAACTTTTCCAGGAGTACCTCCAAGAATATTTGTGCATGTGCTCCAATTGCGCGGATCATTCGAATCTATATTCGGATTTATACGCTCAAGGGATCGCCCCTTCGTGTCAATAACGTTGGGATTATGCCAGCTTGGTAAGTAAGCGACACTATCGATTGTTGAAGTGGTAATATCTTTTAGTACAACAGCATCGCCGTCATTGTTAAAACCAAATCCGTTTGAACGATTAAGAACACGAACATGAATCGTCGAGTCTGTTTGTAATAAACTCGGAAATAATTTGAATATTGAAGAGTCAGCCGTTACAACCACATATTCGCCGGCTCTGATTATCAACGGCTGATTGGATATCTCGAATAAATTCACACCGCTCGATGTCGGCTTATCGTTGAAAGTCCAATGTGCAAGATCGATAGTTTGACTGCTCCGATTGAAGAGTTCAAACCATTCATTCTGACCATTCAACGGGTCATACATAATTTCATTGATTACGATTGAACACGGCTCATAACTGATTTTCAATGAAACCGAAGCTCGATTATTTTGTAATCTCTCGTCACGCCACCAATCGGCAACAACAATGATATTGCTTACACCGGAAGCGAGTTGAGGAAATGATTCAGAGAAAAGAATTGAATCGCCTGCAGCTAATGCTTGTGTAGATATTATGGTATGTATAAGTTCCGACGGTTCCGGAACTCCATTACAATTCTTGTCGGAATAAAACTTAATCATAATACTGTCTGCAGTTCGTCTGCCAATATTTCGGATGCTGGCATTTATTACTGGAATAACCTTTGCGCCGGCAATAGTTTGCTTTTGCGTCAGATTGCTGACCATTAAATCATAATCTAAGCGGGCTATACTGTTTATTCTGCCCGGCGTGCTGCCAAGCGAATCTTGTGATGTTCCCCAGTTGGTTGCTGACATACTCGATCCGTCTACATCAATTCGCTCTAAAGATCTACCATCCTGGCCGGAACTGGCTATATGATATCCCATACTATCAATCATTTTGCCGGTAAGGTCTTGCAAAACAATGACATCGGCGTCGTTATTAAATCCGAACCCGCTTGTATGGTTGATAATAATAACGTGAACGGAAGAATTGGATTGCACGAATGACGAGAGAAGATGCATTATGGATGAATCAGCAGCGATAACTGCATAGTCATGCGGATTAATAAGCGTTGATTGAGTTGTAATGATAAATTTATTCACACTACCAGATGCCGTCGGAAGATCGTGAAAAGTCCAGTGCGCAATATCGACTGGAACGGATCCTCTGTTATACAATTCAAGCCATTCGCAATCTCCTGCAAATGGAGCAGCCATTATTTCATTTATAATTATAGAACTTACTGCAAATGGTACTGTGATCGGAAATACAGCTTGGTTATTCTTCTTTCGTTCATCCCTCCAATAATCTATCATTACTATTATATCCGTTTCTCCAGGAGGAAGCTGTGAGAGGAATTCATGAATCACAATAGAGTCACCAGCGGCAAGACTGGTAGAAGAAATAAAAGTTCCTTCCAATTCGAATGTTTCCGGTATGCCGTTGTGGTTTTTATCCAAATAAAAGTGGACGATGACACTGTCTGTTTGCTTTCTACCGACGTTTTCTATGACCACACTTAGAGTCGGAACTGTTTCTCCGCTGACTACAGTTTGAGTCTGCCTTAAGCTTTGAATGCACAGATCATAATCCATACGTGCAATGCTATTTATTTTTCCAGGCGTACTTCCGAGTGTATCCTGTGATGTCTCCCAATTTGTCATTGTATTGCTAGATGCAAAAACATCGATGCGCTCCAGTGATTTTCCATTTTGTCCTCCCCAATAAGACTGATACATTACACTATCGATTGTTGAAGTGGTAATATCTTTTAGTACAACAGCATCGCCGTCATTGTTAAAACCAAATCCGTTTGAACGATTAAGAACACGAACATGAATCGTCGAGTCTGTCTGTAATAAACCCGGAAATAATTTGAATATTGAAGAGTCAGCCGTTACAACTACATATTCGCCGGCTCTGATTATCAACGGCTGATTGGATATCTCGAATAAATTCACACCGCTCGATGTCGGCTTATCGTTGAAAGTCCAATGTGCAAGATCGATAGTTTGACTGCTCCGATTGAAGAGTTCAAACCATTCATTCTGACCATTCAACGGGTCATACATAATTTCATTGATTACGATTGAACACGGCTCGTAACTGATTTTCAATGAAACCGAAGCTCGATTATTTTGTAATCTCTCGTCACGCCACCAATCGGCAACAACAATGATATTGCTTACACCGGAAGCGAGTTGAGGAAATGATTCAGAGAAAAGAATTGAATCGCCTGCAGCTAATGCTTGTGTAGATATTATGGTATGTATAAGTTCCGACGGTTCCGGAACTCCATTACAATTCTTGTCGGAATAAAACTTAATCATAATACTGTCTGCAGTTCGTCTGCCGATATTGCGGATGCTGGCATTTATTACTGGAATAACTTTTCCGCCGGCAATAGTTTGCTTTTGCGTCAGATTGCTGACCATTAAATCATAATCTAAGCGGGCTATACTGTTTATTCTGCCCGGCGTGCTGCCAAGCGAATCTTGTGATGTTCCCCAGTTGGTTGCAATTGTGCTTGATTGGTAAAGGTCGATTCGTTCAAGAGATTTTCCGTTTCGCCCGCCCCAAGATTGTGCATACATTACACTGTCGATTGTATTCAATCTTGAATCGTATATAACGACAGCATCTGGCTTTGAATTATAAAGCGCTGAAAAATTTGCTATAACAACTGGAATGCCCGGATGAGATGAAGGAAAGTTAATATCCTTCGCAACCACTAAATATGAACAAGGTGGAATAAATACATCAGTTTGAGTAATGACTGATTTCGTCGAAACTCTGTTATCGGATATCCGCCAATTTTTTATACTTATTGTATCAGACGAATTATTAAATAATTCCACCCATTCTTGTTCGTCGCTGGCCGGGTAATACATAATTTCGTTCACGAGTACATCGCCTTTAGCACTTCCAACATCGAAAATAATGTGTGTTGTGTCGTTGAAATGGTTTTCATCCAGCGATGATGAAACAACTGCAATACAACAATAGTGGCCTTCGCATACTGATGCGTGATGAACTGTAATAATTATTGAATCTCCTGGAGCGATAGCTGGTCCGCTTATTGTTAAAAATCGTTCAGACGGTTCTGTGATTACATTACCATTTGCGTTTAAAAAGAAGCTAAGAGAATACTCCGATGCTGTATCCGTCGCAAGATTCTTTGCAACCACAGAGAAAGAAAGTGAATCTTTACGGTTCGGTAAAAATGGAAGGATAAAAAGGTTTGACAGAGATATATCATTACGGAGAATTGCTGTAAAGAGAAAATCATCAAGATGTATCTTTCCAGTTGCATTCAAGCTGTCTGCAAGTAGTTGCCATCGAAATTGAACATGCGATTGCCGCTCAAGCCCTGCATCTGAGAGATTTATAGTGCGCTCTACATATGAGGTAATTGATGAAATAGTATCATACTCGGCTATGATTGAATCGAAGTTAACGCCATCGGTTGATACGCTGACGCGCAAGCGGTATGAAACAGCTGTTTTCGTTCTGCTTTCCCAGAATGTGATCTTATCGGGAATCGAATTGGTGAAGTCAAATGCAGGAGAAGTAAGTATGCAAAGAATTTTATTCCCTTTAGCATATATGCAATTCGGTTTCGACTTTGGACTGGTGGTCGTATCTTTAAATCCCTCAACACTCCATTGTGCGGGAAGCGATGACGACGCATCAAAGTTTTCAGAGTAAGGAAATGATGAAATCTGCGCCAGCGATTGTGAAAATAGAAACAGAAATAACACGGCAGCGAAATACAATTTTCTTCGCGATTGCATACGACAATCCCTCCCGTTGGTAATGGAAAACTCGGCTTTGTCTTAAGAAATTGCTGATGTACAATAAGAAGATTTCTATTGGGGCGCAACTACATTTTAGAAATTTCAATATTTGTTACTGCTTTTATGATGCCTTATTTCTATCTTATCAAATAAGTCAAATTTTTGGACAGAATATTTTTCTGTTCAAGATATACATATATAAGGAGTACGTTATGGCTGAAACCGTTCTCGATAAATTTCTCCGCTATGTAGTAATAGATACACAATCCAAAGAAGATTCTGATTCGTATCCCAGTACCGCAAAACAATTTGATCTTTTAAATCTGCTTGTAAAAGAATTAAAGGATATTGGCGTTCCGGAAGTCAGCATTGATGAACACGGATATGTGATTGCAGCAATTCCAGCAAATGTGCGAAAGAGTGTATCTGCTATAGGATTCATCGCGCACGTAGATACATCGCCGGAAGTGAGCGGAGCAAATGTGAAACCGCAAATCATCACAAATTATAAAGGCGGTGATATAGTTTTATCCGGCGATTCATCTGTTATCATCCGTGAATCAGAAAATCCTGCGCTTAAAACAGTGCTTGGTAAAACGATTGTTACAAGCGACGGTACAACACTTCTCGGTGCCGACGATAAAGCCGGCATTGCAATTATTATGACAGCTATTCAAACTCTAATCAACAATCCAAAAATTCCTCATGGCGAAATCAAGATAGGATTTACACCGGATGAAGAAGTCGGTGAGGGAACAAAATTTTTTGATATCAAAAAATTTGGCGCTCAATTTGCCTATACGATAGACGGCGATACACCCGGTGAGCTCAATAAGGAAACCTTTAGTGCAAATTCTTGTCTTATCACAGTTTACGGACGAGACATTCATCCCGGCAGTGCAAAGAACATTATGATAAATTCCGTGCGTGTCATCTCCGATATCATTGCACTACTGCCAAAAAATACGGCGCCAGAGACAACGGAAGGATACGAGCCGTACATTCATCCTTATGTTCTCGAAGGCGGTGTCGGTAAATCTTCAATAAAAATTCTTTTCCGCGATTTCAAAACCGAAGGATTGGATAGTTTGAAGAAGATTGTAGAAAAAACTGTTGCAGAAGTTCAACCGATGTATCCAAAAGCAAAGATTGAAATTCAGATCACAGAACAATACCGCAATATGCGAGAAGGATTGGAAAAAGATAATCGAGTGATCGACTACCTGTTCGAGGCAACTAAGCGTTCAGGTTTGCAGCCCGAATGGAAACCAATCCGCGGCGGTACAGATGGTTCGCGTCTGACAGAAAACGGCTTGCCGACACCGAACATTTTCACCGGTGGTGCAAACTATCACAGCCGCACAGAGTGGGTGAATGTTTGGGGAATGGAAAAATCGGTAGAAACAGTTCTGAACTTAATACAGATTTGGGTAGAACATTCCGAGTAAAAAGTATCAAGTAGAAAGTATAAAGAGCCAATTACAGGAGTTACTATGGATCAACAGGCATCCACAACAAGCAATATTCCGGAAAATGCTTACAAAGAATTAAAACCCGGTGAAGAGTACCGACCAATTATGGTACCTGAACAATCGTAACCTGAGGTTACTTTGTGGTCAGTAATATGGGGATTAGTGATGGCAGTTCTCTTTTCTGCTGCTGCGGCTTATTCAGGATTGAAAATCGGACAAGTATTTGAAGCGGCAATTCCGATCGCGATTCTTGCCGTTGGCTTAACCGGTGTTGCAAAAAAGAAAAACGGACTTGGTCAAAATGTGATTATTCAGTCCATCGGAGCAGCATCTGGTGTCATTGTAGCAGGAGCAATTTTTACAATTCCGGCACTTTATATTCTTGCTCTCCCGGCAAGTTACTTTCAGATGTTTATGGCATCGGCTCTCGGCGGATTTCTTGGTATTCTTTTTTTAATTCCGTTCCGAAAATATTTTGTGAAAGACATGCATGGTACACTTCCTTTTCCTGAAGCAACTGCAACAACCGAAATTTTGGTTGCCGGAGAACAAGGAGGCAAACAGGCAATGGTTCTTGTTGTCAGCGGTCTCATCGGAGGATTTTTTGATTTTATTTTCAGTGCATTTGGCGCATGGTCGGAAGTAATTACAACACGTATGTTCGGCTGGGGACAAACCCTTTCCGATAAGCTTAAGATAGTTTTTAAAGTAGATATCTCCGCAATGGTATTCGGACTCGGTTACATCGTAGGATTAAAATACGCCGCAATTATTGCAGCAGGTTCGTTCCTTTCATGGTTTGTATTTGTTCCGCTTGTATATGAAATCGGTCAATTTCTTTCTGTGCCGCTCGGTGCAACCGCCACAAAGCTAATCGCTCAAATGAGTCCGGAAGAAATCTTCCGTACATACGTTCGGCAGATTGGTATCGGCGGGATCGCAATGGCAGGCATCATCGGCATTATTCGCTCTTCAAAAATTATTGCAGGAGCATTTTCACTTGCATACAAAGAAATCGTGCATCATAATTCGGAAGATGATGGAAAAATCATCCGCACGCAATGTGATATTCGCATGCTTTGGGTTGTTGTATTAATTCTTTTAACGGCAATTGCGCTTTTTGCATTTTTTATTCTCGGAGTTGTTCCTACTATTGCGCAGGCGATTACAGCTTTATTAGTCGTAACAATTATTTCCTTCCTTTTCACAACTGTTGCAGCAAATGCTACGGCTATTGTCGGTACAAATCCGGTTTCCGGCATGACATTGATGACATTGATTCTTTCTTCACTCATTCTGACACAAATTGGTTTATCCGGCGCATCCGGCATGGTGAGCGCTCTTATAATTGGCGGAGTAGTTTGCACAGCGCTGTCGGTTGCCGGTGGATTCATTACCGACTTAAAAGTTGGTTACTGGCTTGGCTCTACACCAAAAAAGCAAGAAACATGGAAATTTCTGGGTGTTCTTGTTTCAGCGGCAACAGTCGGCGGTGTGATTCTTGTACTTAATCAAGCATACGGTTTTACCGGCGATAAGGCAATGGTTGCTCCGCAAGCTAACGCAATGGCAGCAGTCATTAAACCGTTGATGTCAAATGCACAGACGCCCTGGGTGCTTTATATTGTCGGTGCGATTATAGCTTTGCTTCTCGTAATTTTAAAAGTTCCTCCTTTAGCTTTTGCGCTTGGAATGTACATTCCGCAGGAATTAAACACGCCGCTATTGTTTGGAGGATTCATTGCATGGTTTGTTTCAACGCGAACAAAGAATGAAAAATTGAACAATGCCCGTCTCCAGCGCGGCACATTGATCGCTTCCGGTTTCATCGCCGGCGGTGCATTATTTGGTGTCTTCAATGCATTTTTAAAATTTATTGACCAACAATGGTCGTTTGGATACGCAAATTGGAATAATGAGCAATGGGCAGGGTCAACAAACGGTGAGATAGCTGGCTTGGTTATGTTTGCATTGTTATTTGCTTATGCATTGTGGGATTCAATGAGGGGAAAAGAAGAATAAAATATTTACATTCTGAAGGTCGATGAGAATTAGAAAAGACTTTTAGAAAGTGACTTAGTTTTTCTGTTAAATAACTGTTGGTAAGAAAATTTATTTTCTCTATTGCTTCACCAGCCATTCCTGTGCTTCTTCCATTGTATCTGCCTGGAAGAAATCCCTCCCTGTCAAAGTTTTAATTGCAGTCAAAATCACTTTCGCCCACCCCGATATTCCAACTACAGCGCTCGCTTTTACATATGGTGTGTTATGCTGCGCATACTCTTTAATAATGCCGACAACTTCTGTATCAAATCCGGTATGTGTAACTTTCGTAATGAGAAGCAATGATTTTGGCGGATGTTTCCGGATTATTCCTTTTGCATTTTCAACACGTTTGCGAAATTCAAGCTTATCTTTTGATTGCAGGTCTGCAATATCCATGCATAAAATTGTTTTACCTTTATAACTTATTTCATAGACACCTGCCATATCATTACTTTCCGATTTATCTCATCAGATAAAATGCTCGTCGACTTGCCGCTAAACTATACAAAACTTTACAACTATGAATTTAATTTCCCGAAAAACTTTTAGAAGATTCATTGTTGTACCAGCCACTCCTGTGCTTCTTCCATGGTATCGGCAAGATAGAAATCTCTTCCTATCATTGCTTTGATTGCAGCCAAAACTACTTTTTGCACTCCCGATACTCCGACTAAAGCGCTAGCTTTAACGTATGGTGTGTTGTGATCAGCATATTCTCCCATTATCGCAGCAACTTGTGTATCAAATCCGGTTTCTGCCACATTTGTAATAACAAGTAAAGATTTTGCAGGATGTTTTTGGATTTGTTCCTCTGCGCATTCAACAAGTTTTTGAAACTCCGGTTTGTCTTTTAATTTCAAACCCGCAACATCCAGACAAAGAATGTTCTTGCCTTTATAATTAAGTTCATAAACACCAGCCATAATATTGCCTCATATATGTTTTTCTTGAAATGCGCAGAAAAAATGCTTTCCGATAATTTCTGCACAATAGATCATAATTAATTTCCTAAATCTTAACAATGTTGAACAATAAAGATACTTTTAAATATCACTTTAGAGACATCTGAAATCTTATTCTCACAGTTATTGCTTGGAACAAAAATACGATGCAATCCTTTTGCTAGAACTCAAAAAAAGATATCTTTGCAATGACAGATTCTTTTTTATTTTTCAGAGGATTCGATATATTTTGTTTTTCAATTATCGCAGTAATACAAGTTTTTTTGTTTCAGAAAATGTTCCAACTCTCAATCGGTAAAAATAAATTCCGCTTGCAATTTCATTTGCATTCCATAGACGGGAATAATTTCCGGCAGACATTTCTTCCGAAACAATGGTACTCACTTCTCTTCCAAGAAGATCAAAAACCTTCAGCGATACAAAAGATTTTGTCGAAATAGAAAATGAAATGGTCGTAGCCGGATTAAATGGATTTGGATAACATTGCTGAAGAATAATGCTTTTCGGAATTCCCGCTGATCCTGTTTCTTTTACTGACGTCAGATTGGCGTTAATAACAGCCGTATCCGATACAGTCATTATCCCATCCATAAATGATTCCATATAATATGAATAGATATTTCCGGGCTTGAGTAATTGAACAACATTAGAGGAACTGCCGGCTTTCAATCCGGTTGTGGCAAGAAATGTTCCAGTAGAACCGACTTGCTGGTATGTCATCATAGATCCTTTCACGCCAGCAGGCCAAAATGTTAAGAAATTACACTTCACGAAACTTTTTGAAGTGCTTATTTTCTTTATCAAGATGACAGGTGCATGTGCTCCTCCATTCGATTTCAACACACGGAAATCTGCAATACTAATTGTGTCGCCTTTTGGATTAGTTGCGCCTGTGATTGTTAAACGTATATATTGCGCGTTAATCGTATCCGTTTTTGAAAGGATAACCTCCGCCGTGTCCTTTCGTGCTGTGCTATCCACGATTGTTTCCCAAGTTCCGGGTGTCGTTGCAGTCTCTATTGAAAACTTATATCCGGCACCGGCATAATTTCCAAAATCGACTCGGAATAAATCAACTTTTTGGATCGAGCCAAGATCAACGATAGCGTAGGAAGGAAATCCGGTTGTTGTCCAGACTGTCGTTCGGTCGCCATCAACTAAATTGCTTCCGCCAAATTGGACCGGGTCAATAGAACCGCTTACCGTGACGGTTTTCCCCGCCGCACAATTTTCGTCTGTTATATATTTAATAGTTTTGCCAGTCAGTGTTGTGTAAAACACTTCCGCCATTAATTCTGAACCAGTCGTGTTTGGATGAATTCCATCCGAAAAATATTTTCCATAATTTTTCATTGCCGTATTGATATCTATAATTGGGCATCCTTTATCCGCCGCGACTTGTTTGATCATCGGGATAATGTCTGTAGTTATAACCGAGTCCCTGATACCAAGAGTATCGTGAAATGCCGGCGGAGGAAGTCCAAGCCAGATTACCGGACTACTTGACAAAGTTCTTAGAGTATCGACCATCGCTTTGTAATCACCCACGAACTCATCTTTTCCTATGAACTGACCTCTTAAAGAATCCCAATTCCATGGTTTACTGTCGTTTGTCCCTAAAAGTATTGTGACAATATTTGGATTAAACGCCAGTCCGTTTTTGAATAACTGCTCATTCCAAATCGGATAATCGCCAAGTCGAAGCATAGTGCGTCCGGATACACCGGAATTCATTACAAGCCATTTGTCTCCAAGCATATTGCTTAGTTGGACAGGATAGGCATCTGTATTTGGATTGAGAGTCATCCATCCTGCGGTAATGCTGTTACCGATACAGAGAAGACGTATTGTATCGGGCAGGCTCTGCGCAAATGTTGAAGTAAAGAAAGTTAAATTGAAAAACAATGCATAAACTAATAAAATATAAGATCGCTTAAACATATTATTCTTCCTTTCCTAATAGTCCGATATTTTATAAAGTATTGTAATTCTCAATTTAAAATTTTTCCTATGAATTTATTAGTGCAACATACAAATTCTTCTTCTATTGGTCAATAAGAAGCGCTTGATGATTCCCGTATAAGGGCAATCGTTCTTCACGTCGATTCTCCCGGAGGCGATGCGATGGCATCAGATTATATTGCTGAAGCAATGAAGAAAGCAAAAGGCAAAAAACCGATTATTGTTTCTCAGGGATTCGTTGCAGCATTCGGCAGTTACTGGCTTTCAATGTACGTCGATACTATTGGCCGCGCCAAACTCGATTACAGGTTCCATCGGTGTCATCGGCGGATAGACGTACAATAAATGGCTGAAAGAGACGCTTGGTCTATCCACCGATTTTGTTAAGGTTGGCACTCATACAGATTTTTGGTTTGGTTTCACTTTACCGATTATTGGACTTGGAGTTCCAGATCGTAATTTGACTGCAGAGGAACGCGCGCACATAGAGAGTTCTATTAAAACTAAGTATAAGCAATTTGTAGAAAAAGTTTCTTTGGGTCGTAAGAAAAATTTCGATGAAATTGAAAATATCGCACAAAGCCGCGTTTGGTCTGGATTAGATGGAAGATTTAGATATGATAAATCCTGATAAATAAAACTTGATGTAATTTAGAGACATTCATTTTCACACCTTCATGCTTGATACCTTCGAAGCATAGAAAAAATATCTCTACACGAAAAAAAAGTCCATTCTCTTATATTATCAAGAGAATGGACTTGATCAAATTTTAAAAAATGACGAATTATATTTTGCCAGTCACAGGTTTTTTTCTGACATAGCGGCTGAGCGACCAAAGAACTATTGCAACAAGGATGACGATAATTATATAAACTATCGGCGAAACAGGTGCTATCGCACTTTGCCATGATTTAAACTTATTTTCTATTTCTGTTTTTTGATCGGCAGTTATTTTACCGGACTCTACTAATACCGGCAGCCATGTCGGTTTGAGATCAGTGCTCCACGCCATATCATTAAACATGTTATATCGTTTTGCCCGTACATCCCCTTGTTCTTGTTTTACATTTTTTATTTCAGCATCCATAAATTCTAAAAAATTGGTTGAAAATTCAGCGCCATTGGAAAACGGCTTAACTTGAATTCCGCCCTTGCTTAAAAGAGAAGCAAGCGCTTTCCATGTGCTTAGATCTACTTTAATAGACCAAGTTGAAAGCATAGAATCTATCAACGCGACTTCGTTCTTTTTCTGCTTGCCGCTTAAATAAATGTTCGCCAATTTCGGTCCAATGCCTTTCCACTGACTTGCAAATCTCTGATGTTGACGCGCTATCTCGGCATAATCGCCCGGTGCCAGATTCGTTGATTCAAGGAATTGCAAATTATCCGCAATAGATTTTTTTATGTTTGTCAGTACGTTTCGTCGTTCAAGTTTTCCGGAAATACCCTGTTTTTCAACATCGTTCATCGAAGCGACGTTCTTATCATATTGCATGAACAAACTATCGAGAATGGCAAATATGAGGTTATCCCGTTCTTTCAAGTTCTGTTGGAGTTTGCTGATTACTGATTTCAATGAATCAAATAGTGCCTGGTTCGTCGCGACAGCTGCCTGCAAGTTTTTTGCATCACTCAGGAGTTTATCATTTTCCTGTGTGAGACTGGCTACTTTTCCGGATAGTTCTCGCACTTGACTCTCAAGTTCAACGATACGAGTAAATTGTGTTTCAATAACACCGAGGTCTTTCTGCCGTATCAGCAGTCGGCCTTTGAGGTTGTCGATGTTTTTTAAATAATCATCCGGATAGAGTGAACGGTCAAGGAGTGTCTTATGAGGTGCAAATTCTTTTTCCATTTCATCTATAGACGCGTTGATGTCTGCGCAATCCTGTACCGTTTTAGCAGAATCTGATGCTCGATATAACTCCTTCACGGTTTTTTCAAACTTATCGACTATAGCACGATCTGATTTCTGTCTTGCAACTAACGAGACAGCAGCGATAATAAGCAGAATGACGATATTACGTGCAGTTCTCATTTTTTTCCTCCTTCCATAATTCCATCTTTCGTTAGTATTATAGGCGCTTCGTTCTCTTTATTCTCGTTAATCAAATGTATAAATGGCGTTTTCTGGTTCAGAGCCGGTGCTTCAAGCCCCTTTTCGGCAACAAGTATTTTCTTTTCAAGTTTTAAAGCGCCATCACCCTGACCAAAAACGTACACATTTTTAAAACCTTTCGCAGTAATAAAATAATATCCGGCTTGATCGCGTAATATGTGAAGGGTATGTTTAGTAACGGCAACTGAATCCTGCAACTCTTCAAATAAGAGAGCTTTTACATTGAAGCTAATTTGATATCGTGCTTCCTGTACATTTCCTTTTGCATCTGGTTTAAGAGTAACTTCAACGGGCCATGAAAAATCCGCTGGACGAAGCAGCAATGTGGAACATCCGGCAAGACTTATTGCAAGTATACATACAAAAACTTTAAGAGTGGTTCTCATACGTCCTCCATTAATTGAAGTTTAGTTTGCACGCGTGGAAAAATAAATCAATGTTAATGTAAATAACTGTAAAATAGGATTCAAGAGTTCCCGGCACGCTTGGTTGGATTTACAGTATGAATTCTATGTGATTAAGCTGTTATTATTGGGCTTGCTTAATATGCAAGATATTATTATATGAGGGAAAAAAATCCCGCTCAAAGCGGGATTTTCAATTAATAAATCTTATTAAACAATTTTTAAGCTTTGCCTGCACTGCCGAGCACGTTCGTAACTTTGTGCTTGTAAAGCAATTTAAGCGCATCGCGGGCTGGACCAAGATATTTACGCGGATCAAATTCAGCAGGATTATCAACAAACGCTTTGCGTATTGCGGCAGTCATTGCAAGACGCCCGTCTGAATCTATATTCACTTTGCACACAGCTGAGGTTGCAGCTTTGCGGAGCTGGTCTTCAGGAATTCCAACCGCGTCTTTCAACTTACCGCCATTTGAATTGATGATCTTTACCAAATCAACAGGTACGGATGAAGCACCATGAAGCACAATAGGAAATCCAGGAATACGTTTTTCAACTTCTTCTAAAATATCAAAGCGGAGCGGCGGCGGGAATAACACTCCATCTGCAGAACGAGTGCATTGCTCGGGTTTGAATTTATTAGCTCCATGCGATGTGCCTATCGAAATTGCCAGCGAGTCAACGCCTGTCTTCTTCACAAAATCTTCCACTTCTGCCGGCTTCGTATAATGAGTAACAGCACTGGATACTTCATCTTCAATGCCAGCCAAAACACCTAACTCTCCTTCAACAGTTACGTCAAACTTATGCGCATATTCAACTACTTGACGTGTAAGTTCTACGTTCTTATCATAGGGATGATGCGAACCATCTATCATAACTGAGGAAAATCCATATTCAATACAAGACTTGCATAGTTCAAATGTATCGCCATGATCTAAATGAAGTACAATAGGAATGGCATAGCCAAGTTCTTTTGCATACTCAACTGCACCTTGTGCCAGGTACCTAAGTAATGTCTGATTTGCATACTTACGCGCACCGCTCGATACCTGAAGAATGACCGGCGATTTGGTTTCTACGCATGCTCCAATTATCGCCTGCAATTGTTCCAAATTATTGAAATTAAAAGCAGGAATCGCGTACCCGCCTTCTATAGCCTTCTTGAATAATTCTCTCGAATTAACCAATCCTAATTCTTTATAATTTATCATATTTTTTCCGCTGTCCTATGTTAAGCCACATAATGAATAACACCATTTTTATAATAGAAAGTTCTCTTAAAAGAAGAGAAGAATCTTGGTTTCAAACGATAACGGAGTGGCATTACCGTACCGAACGTTATGTAATTAAAATAATCGAAAATGTGAAAGAATGCAAACCTCCATATACAAAAATCAAATCCAAGTCATAAATGGTTATTTTTTGATTCAATTTTTATATTCGTTCGGATGTTTATCATCAACCGGTTGATCAAAAAACGGCCTACTGCCCTGAATCCTTGAAACCAGCTTTTCAATAGTATCTATCAAATGCAAAATTAATCCTGCTAAGCTTTTCTTTCTCGGAATATAGGAAGATTGAATTTCGTCCAGTTCTTTTCCAAGTTCAACTTTGAGAGAAGGGGATTTGGAAATTGATAGAACCTGTGATGGATACACACTCCGATGTCCAGTGATAAGAAAGCTAATAACACAGGCGACTGTTGCGTACGGAGCGATTTGCGGGCCAAATAATTCTACAGCCATAATACTTGCGGCAATTGGCGTATTCGCTGCACCGGCAAGTACACTTACAAGTCCGATTGCGGCAAAGGTGCCTAAGTTAAGATGCAAGATCGTGGCAAAAAATAATCCTGCTGTTGCTCCTATAAAAAATATTGGAGTGACAATTCCACCGCTGCCGCCAAAGCTTAATGTTATAGCAGTGAATATCGGTTTCACAAGAAATGCATACCAATCGGTCGGTTGTCCTTTGAATCCTGCTTCGACAGTTGTCAATCCAAGTCCTAAATACTTTTTTGAAAAAACGAATGATAACCCGATAAGAAGTACACCTCCTATTAATCCTTTTAACGGTTTCCAAACATTGATACGTTCTGATATCCGATCACAAGCTCTTAACACTTCAATAAGGATAATAGAACAAACCCCAAAGAATAATCCTGCAACCATAACTTTCAGAAGAAACAGTTCCGAAAATACCGGGATAACGTTCACTTGGCCATGGAAATAGGTGACTCCCAGTGAAGCAGAAACCTGATAAGCAGTAATCCCGGCGATGAACGATGGAAGCAAAACTTCGTAGAGTATAGCACCTACAAACAATACTTCTACACCGAACATTGATCCTGCAATCGGCGTACCAAAAACTGCAGCAAAGCCGGCACTGATACCGCAAATTACGAGTTTCTTTCTATCATGATCGTCAAACTTAAGAATGTCGCTAAAGAATGAGGTCAGCCCGGCACCAATTTGTGCGCACGGTCCTTCCTTGCCTACAGATCCGCCAACGGCAAGAGTGATGATAGTTGCAAAGAGCTTCACAGGGATAACTAAAAGTGCAATTTTTCCCGAACGTTTATGAATAGCTTCGATGACTTTTTCCGTTCCGTGACCTTCGGCTTCTGGAGCAAGATATTTAATTGATAATGCGCTGAGAAATAAAGTGACGGGCAACAGCAAAAAAGTGTATTCAGATTGTTGGCCAATATTTGTTGCCCATCCAAGAATCTTGAGGAAAAGTGCTGTCGCTCCTCCTACAATAGCTCCCGCAATAGTCGCTAAAAACACCCATTTGATAATGCTTAGAAATAAAACCGTTGATTCTGTAAGTTGTTTTCTCATTATCTTTTTTTATTAATGTTCGTAAATACAGACTAATTCAAGATCGTAAATATTCTCAGAATAATAAATCCAATTATGAATTTATCTGTAGTTTATATTTTGCTTAGAAAAATATTTTGTCCTTCCCAAGTGTATCTAGACAACAATTATGAACAAAATTACCAGCAAGAAATTATCTGGAAATATTCAAATTGTACGTGTGCCTCATGAATGTATTTACAATAAGTATAGAGACAAATAAAACGAAAATATGAGACATGATATTTTGAACTTAATACTGTATCCTAAATTGATGATTACGAAAATTAAATAAAAAGGATATCCATGAAATCACACGATTGCTTTCTGAAATAAAAATTCGTCAAGACATCTCTATGCGAATTGCAGAGTACCCAAACAGTTTGAATATATATAAAAGTTAATACTCAAAAAGAACAGTTCGCAAAACAATTAGTTAGCTAAAAGAAGCTATTGAGCCCCGAATTATAAGTGCTGTCGTATATAAAATTTTATATTGCAGTTCAAAGCACGTAGGTAATTTGTAAAGGAATCATTAAAACTTTTTTTATCATTCTTTTTGCTTGTACCTGCGGAAAAATTTTTCTTCCGATTCAACACTGCCAATTAGAATAATCTCTCCATCAGCAGGAAGTATTGTCTCCGTAAATGGATTGATCATCATCGAGCCATTGATACTGATTCCTATAACTCGGCAGCCGCATTCTTCCTGAATGGATGCATATTTGATCGTCTTACCTGTCAATACTTTCGGTGTTTTCACACGAAATACATCGACCCCCTCTGCAATCATTAAAATATTTCCGCGTTTTGATAAATTAAAAAT
Source organism: Ignavibacteriota bacterium (assembly GCA_963833465.1). Taxonomy (GTDB): domain Bacteria; phylum Bacteroidota; class Ignavibacteria; order UBA10030; family UBA10030; genus Fen-1298. Next base: position 761,280 of record CAWHXW010000004.1, read on the forward strand.
ATTATTTGCACCCAGAGATGCATTCGAAACGACGAAATCAGAACCTGCCTTATGAAGCGTATGCACATTCCGATCCAATGTTGCGCGGCTGATAATTTGAATATCTTTCCTTAAATACCGGCAATACGTCGACAAATAAATGTTAATCGAATCACTGTGGCTGGTAATGGCGACTGCGGGCGCTTCAAAAAAGCCTGCTCGTTTTAATACCTGAACATCCGTCGCATCTCCATATACATATTGTTTATCGTCAAAAATAAATTCCTTTGATTTCTCAATAATCCGAAAATCGAGTTCCCGCTCCTTCATCGAACGTCCCAGCGCACATCCAACACTTCCTCCACCGATAATCATAATAGCCGCACTATTAATATTGTAAATACAAAACAATTCATTGTATCGCTCAATATGGTTTTGCGTACCTGCAAGCACAAGAATACTTTTTTTAGTGATAGTCATGTTTTTTTTTGGCAGAACGAATATTCCTCCTTCCCATACTCCGATTATTGATGCATCAACAATATGAGATGCATGCGCCTGCTCAAGAGTTTTGCCGACTAACGGCGTACCTGCAGCTGCTGCTTCCGCAATTACCAAATCGTCCACTTGTCCAATGATGTGAGCCATAGCGTCGCCGGCAATTATTCTGCGACCAAGAGACTGTCCCATCATTTCATCTAGAGCCAAAACATGTGTACAACCGGCTTGTTTTAGAATTTGCACGGCAGGTTCTCCGCTTGCCATAGAAATAATTGGGATATCATTTGATACCTGCCGAACCGTATATACAAGTGATGTATTTGTAGTATCAGATCCAGTTGCTACAATAAAAGCAGCTCGTTCAATACGAATTTCTTTGAAGGTGTTTGGATCGTCAAGTTCGCCTGCAACGGTTTTAATTCCTTGATCCCGTAAATGCATTGCTTCTTCAATATCGGCAACGAGCACAGCATAATTTTGATTGTACCGCTCAAGCCGCTCAATTAAAGCGTTTGTCAGCTCGCCATATTCAGTCAGCACTACATGACCGCGCGTGTTTTCCGGCAGTTCGCGTGGAACTCGTGCTGATGATTGAAATAGCTGAATGATTGTAAATGGCAGGAGTACAAGCAAGAAGAAAATACCGGTACAGATTACAAAAATGGAAAAAAGTCTTCCAATATCGCTTAGAAAAGTAATATCACCTAATCCCACCGTGCACATTGTGGAGATGATCCAGTATAATCCCGATACATAGCTGTATGTACGCCCTTCTAAACTCATCAGATATTGAAATGCAATCGAATATAAAACCAGGATAATTACAAACGCGATAAATAGGCGCAGAAGCAGCATAGCGTTGCGCCTGCTCGTAATATGCTGCAACATGCGCAATGGCCTTTGTGGAGTAATTTTTAATCGCCCACTTCTGGATTTCATTTTTGATTCTGTAAAGGTTATCCGACAATTATTGCACAATCTACAGGTTCTATATTATAGATTCAAGAATTGAAGACAAAAAATATTCTATTTGAGTTCGCGTACATTCTTTATTATCATAATTTATTAAACATTTTATGGAGAAGGAGATGGCAAAAAAAATTCGTTACGGTATAATTGGCTTTGGCGCATTTGCGGAGCGAACTATCGCGCCAGCTTTTCAAAAATCATTAAATTCGGAATTGGTGGCAATTCAGAAACGCTCGCTCACCGCCGCAAAAGAAAAGGCACAAATATTACATATCCCACATTCATTCGATTCAATTGAAGCGTTAGTTCAGCATCCGGATGTTGATGCAGTCTTCATCGTCTCTGCAAATTCACAACACGCACCAGCAACAATAACAGCTGCTCGATGCGGCAAGCATGTTTTAGTGGAAAAGCCAATGGCATTGAATACCGCAGAAGCGGAAACAATGATACAGATTTGCAAAAAAAATAATGTGAACCTAATGGTCGGACACATGGTACGTTTCTCACCGCTTGTTATTCGAATAAAGGAATTAATTCAATCAGGATTTATAGGCAAGGTTACGTTCATTAAGTCGGAATTTATTTATGACGGGCGCCTCTCTCATCGGAATTGGTTAGTCGATCGAAATATTGCAGGCGGCGGACCTATTTACGATATCGGTGTTCATTGTCTTGATACTACACGCTTTTTACTCGACGATGAAGTCGTTTCAGTCAAGAGCCAGCTTGATCCTTCTCCTTCTTCAGTAATCACAGAATCCACCGCACAGCTTGCACTCAAATTTTCTCGAGGAACGACAGCGGGAATTTTCTGCTCCTATGACGCACCGATACGGCGTACGTATATCGAGATTATCGGGGAAAAAGGAATCCTTTCTGCGGAAAATTTTTCGTGGAGCGACAATAAACTTACTTTGGAAATAATGCTTGGTGAAAATGATAAAATAATTGAACGACGGGATGAAATAATTATTGTTCCGAATTTATATGAAAAGGAAATTTCACTATTCTCCGAATCGATTTTAAATAACACTGCATCACCAATTTCCGGCGAAGAGGGATTGAAAAATCAGATTGTATTAGATGAAGCGATGAAAGTTTCCTGAACCTCGTCAATGCAGCATTATCCGCCTACAAGTTTTATCATTTCACTCACAGCTTGTTCTAAGCCGACGAACATTGCACGCACTATTACAGCATGACCGATACTCATTTCGTCTATCTCGCAAATAGAAGCGACGGCTGTAACATTCTCGTAATTTAATCCGTGCCCTGCATTGACACCGAGCTTCAGCGATTTTCCAAGTTTCGCGGTTTCCTGAATTCGCTGAAAATGTTCCTTCACTTCGCTTTCTGTTTTTGCTTCAGCATATTCGCCGGTATGAATTTCTATCATATCCGTTCCGATATCTGCAGATGCACGCACCTGCGCTTCCGCGGGATCAACAAACAAACTTACCGGAATTTTATTCTGTTTGAATTTCTTAATGACTTCACTTAGATATTTTTTCTGCGCAATTACATCTAACCCGCTTTCAGTTGTAAGTTCAAGACGCTTTTCCGGCACAAGTGTTACGAGGTCAGGTTTCGTTTGAATCGCAATACCGATGATTTCTTCTGTAGCAGCCATTTCAAGATCGAGTTTTTTCTTGATTGCGGAACGCAGTCGCCGAATGTCATCATCCTTCATGTGCCGTCTGTCTTCGCGTAAATGACATACGATACCAACAGCGCCGGCCTGTTCGCAAATAAGTGCCGCATTTACGAGATCCGGGTCGCTACCACCGCGTGCATTGCGCAATGTCGCAATGTGGTCAATGTTGATTGCTAATCTCATTTTTTCTCTTCCATTATTATATGATTCATTATAATATAATCATTTTCGTAAAAGAATTGAATATAAGCCGATCTCAAATTATCTTGTGAAAAGAATTCTGCAACTTTGAGCTGTACTTTATCGTAATATTTCAAGAGGCGTTCTTAAAAATATTTTGGTGCACCTATGAAAAACTTAATAATATTTCTAATTGCAGTCGGATTGGTTTTACCGTTTTATTCTGCTGCAGCACAATCAAAGCAAAAAGAGACAAACGGCGATGATGTCGACGCGCACATAGGTTACGAAGCCGATAAGATCGGAAACAACATCGATAAAATGGTGAACATTATAATCAAACAATGGACTTTACCATTTGAATATGAGCAAATAACCGATGACGATTCTATTAGTTCGACAATCCACCGCTCACCAAATATTACCGATAGCGAAATCGACAGCAGTGCGCAATCATTTTATGGCGATAAAGTAATTGAGCAATCTGACACAATTCACGGCAATGTTATTGTCAAAGGCGGTGATCTAACTATTTATGGTTTAATAAATGGAGATGTGCTGGTAGTAGGTGGCGATCTGCTCATGAAACCTACAGGCAGGATCACTGGCGATGCACATGTTGTAAATGGAAGTATAATTAAAGAAGACGGTGCAGTTATTAAAGGATTTGAAGATTATTCCAGCAAAGGAAAATCGAGTTCCCGCCCGTCTCGAAGTAAATTTTCACGAACCGTGCGTACATTCGATGTGCCATGGTCAGATGAGCAAATGAATTTAGATAATTTTATTTTCAGGTACAACCGTGTAGAAGGCCTGTTTCTCGGTCTTGGTTCTGAAAAAAAATATTATTGGGATGGAGAGCGAAATTGGAGTATGGACGGCTCAATAGGATGGGGATTCAAGTCTCATACATGGCGCGGTAATCTTGGATTGGATAGGCAGTTTGCACTCCTCACAAATGAAGGAAGCGGTATCATTGAATTAGGCGCCGATGGATACAGTCTTACAGACACAAAAGATAATTGGATTATTTCACTGAATGAAAACACAGCGGCAGCATTATTAATACATGAGGATTTTCGCGATTACTTTCAGCGGAACGGTTACACATTACACACGGCATATTATTCCAAAGACAAATATCTGAAAAACGAATTGAAGATTGCATATTTAGCGGATACTTACGATTCGCTCACAAATAAAGTAGATTGGGCAATATTCGGCGGTGGTAAAAAGTTTCGGACAAATCCAATCATCAATCCGGGTAAAATGCGCAGTATGATCGCGAGCGGCGGCGTCAGCACAATTTCGAAAACGAGCTTTGGATCCGAGGGATGGAGTCTATTCGCTTCTGCCGAGTTTGCAAGGAAAAATTGGGGCAGTGATTTTGAGTTCGATCAATACATTCTTGACTTGCGCCGATTTCAACCGCTTGGCAGGTATAATAATTTTAACATTCGACTGCGGGCAGGTTCTTTAGTCGGCGATACTGCAACTCAAAAAACATTTGACTTAGGCGGTTTTGGTACGATGAATGCTTTCCCATTCAAATCTGAATCCGGCAACCGTATGCTTCTAATAAATGCAGAATTAATTTTCAATGGAGGTTTTTTTGAAGATATAGATTTCTGGCCATTATGGATATTAAACAATGTTAATATTTTGATTTTGTCGGATGCCGGATTTACGCGGAATGCATTACTATCGGCTTCGTTATTTGAGGGAGTCGAGACAGTCAAGTTAACCGATTTCAAGCACGACTTTGGTGTTGCGTTTTCAAATCGGAGCGGTTCATTCCGTATCGGTGTTGCATGGCGCACCGATCATCCCGCACCACCGCAGTTTATTTTAAGATTTTGCAGGCCGTTTTAAATACAAATTTTGTTGCTCTTATAGAGAATGGCGAATACAGCAAATCCAAAACAATTTTGAATAATCGTGTAATGTTTATCTATTATGAAGCGCCGCTGGTTTCTATATTAGTGAACATATATTCAGCGGAATCGGTTCTCCAGAATGCTCTACGTGTGTTATATTTGTTGGAAAAAATGAAACTATCATTCTAATGTAATTAGTGAATAGATTTATCTCCTTTTTGTATCTTGACTTTATTCCCCTCTCCCATAACATAACTGTAAAGAATTTTATAACTGTCGTAATCAAAACGATGGGGAATAGATTTTTGTTGTACCAATAAATTCTTTTCAACACTCTCGTCGTTTTTACTGCTTCCCATGAGGCACCAGTTGTCGATCAAAAATATTTCATGCAATTTTTTATCCTTTGAGACTTCCTCAATTGTTACTGGACCGTCAAACGGCCATGCGATTATACGCCGTGCTTCAAATGCCGCTTCCACTCTCGCATTGTACGCAGTTACATCTTCTTCTCCCATGCACGCCCCGCTGCATTGTCCAAGGTGATATGAAAAACAGTGCCTGTTAGAATTTTCTAATCGTAAAAGTTTCGGACAGAGTCGGTAAGTTTTGGCAATTGCATTAAGAAATTCCTTCGCTTGTGTTTTATGTTTGAAGATACCGAGAATTGGCGCTTCAGGTTTGAGATCGAGATAATCCACTGCTTCTAATTTGATTGTTGCGTATCCTTTTTCATCATCTTTTCGTCTTGCAATAATAATGCGCCGCAGCTGCTTTGAGCGCACATTGTGCATGGGCTTCAATTCTTTAATCAATTGAGATTCTATTAAAAGCGCGCCAAGCTCACCCGCTGTTTCACGGATTTCGATATAACGAATACGTTTCGTCAGCCAGCGTTCGTCCCGTGCAGCAAAGTGCGAGCGGACGCGAGTACGAATGCTTTTACTCTTGCCGATATACAGCAATATTTCTTCTGCGCTATAGAAAAGATAAACACCTGGAGTATTGGGAAGTGCAGCGACGTTCTTTCTATTGAGGACTAATTTCATTAGAATTCTATTTGAACTTTGTTATATTTTATTATCGTATGATATCAATAAATTCGTTCATCTAAAATTATTATTTTACAATTAGTTTTAGTACCGACTTCTTTTTATTTTAATCAATAAAATAATTGTTTCTTAAAAAGTTATCACATTAAACATCATGATTTCAATTATTTCTATTGCATCTTTCAATTATCCGGATTTAACTCCGTACCGTACACTTCGCCAATCGGTTGAACAGTTTCGCAAAGGTATGTTTATTGCGGAAGGAACAATTGTTGTTGAAAGACTTTTAGAAAGTACACATAAAATTATTTCCGTTCTTATATCGCAGGAATGGTTGGAAAAATACCGAGAACGCTTCAACGCTCGCCCTGAACAAATAACTGTCTTTGTTGGAAAGAAAGAATTGCTTAATACGATTGTTGGATACAATTTACATCAAAGTATTATGGCTCTTGGAAAAATCCCGGCGCAGGAAACGCTCGATTCGGTGCTGGCACATTCATCGCCGCCATATTTATTTGCTGCTATAGACGGATTGACCAACGCAGAAAATATTGGAGTGATTGTGCGAAATTGTTCGGCGTTCGGTGCAAATGCTATTCTCGCCGGCGAGACATCCAGCAGCCCATACTTGAGGCGCGCGGTGAGAAATTCTATGGGAACTGTATTTAAAATGCCGGTTATTCATTGCACAAAACTTGTAGAATCGCTGACGAAGCTTCAAAGCACTCACCAATTTATAATTTACGCGGCGCATCCGCACACAGATGAAAATAAAATTCAGAATACGGATTTCTCCGGCAATTGCTGTATCGTATTTGGAAGCGAAGGCAATGGAGTATCACCACAGGTTCTTTCGGTGTGTGATATGCCAGTTGCAATTCCCATGCAGTACGGCGTAGATTCACTTAATGTTGCAAGTGCAAGTGCTGTGTTTCTATACGAAGTAATGCGTCAGCGAAATTGTATAAACAAAGATACTTCCAGAAACGAAAGTTGATTATACTTTCGACGTAACAGGCGGTAGTTTACGTGCTTTTATCTCTGACTGGAAATTGCAGGCACGATGTGTGCCGTCGCAAAATGGTTTGTCTTTACTCTGGCCGCATCTGCATAAAGAGATTGTTGCGCGTCCTGAAAGATCAAACTTATTGCCGTCCATATCGAATAATTCAAACTCTCCTTCTACGCGAATACTGCCGTTGTTTTTTACAGTAATTTTTGCAGGCATTTTCTTTCTCCCGTGTTTCAATAATGTTAGAAATCAGCAGAGTACTTATTTCCACTTGAAGAAACTACTACCATTAATTATTACACTTGTGGAAACGGCACTATTTTATTTGAAACTCTGCAGAGAGCTGGTTTTTTTCCCATGTTATTTTCAATACGCCGGATTTTTCTGCTGTGCGTTCTAAGCTAATTGTGAGTTTTTCTACCGGCTGTTTCAGTATTTTTTTCTTTAGCGGAATTCTTACGAGATCAAATTTCTCATTATAAACGGTTCCCCATTGCCCTGTCTGCTTATTAATGATCAACTTCCACTGCTTTGAAGATGGAAGTGTGTAGAGCGTGTAAGATCCGCGTTGAATCTTAACGCCGGATAAAACGATATCTGCCTGAGTTACAAAACTTGTTGCTTCGTTTGCGCCAGTACGCCAGACAATACCATATGGAACCACGCTGCCCATGATTTTTTCTGCCGCGCATTGCCGGGCTACCGTAATTTACTGACAATCGTTTATCATTGACGATAAGCACTGATGAATCCCGCGGGCTCGGCAATAATAAGTCTTTACTTACGTAAAATGGAACTGAAAGAGATGTGTTTTCCCATTCAATTTTTAGTATTCCGTTGGTTATTCCATTTTTTTCCAGTTTGAATGTGCATTGTTCAACAGGAGTTTTCAGTTGTTTAATTTTTAAATCAACACGAGCAAGATCAAGCTGTGGCATGTAAGTTGTGCCCCATTGCCCTGTTTGCTTGTTGATGATAAGTTTCCAGCGGTCTTCAGCAGGAAGTGTATAAATGGAATATGAACCGTGTGGTACTACTGCCCCGTCCACTTCAAGATCGGCTTCGGTTGTCAGGTACCGGTGGCTGCTCCGGCTCCGGTACGCCATACTTTATAGTACGGGACAAAAGCTCCGAATATTTTCCGCCCAAGCATTGACGGTTTGCCGTAATTAATTGCAATTATTTTTCCGTTAAAATTAATTTTTACCGAATCGCGCGGACTGACAATCGGCTTTTGAGCAAACGCTACTGTAAAAATAATTACAGCAAGCAGAATAACGTATTTAATAAATTTTGATTTCATATTTCTCTGTTCTCTAATTCTTTTTAGATAATTCCTTTTCAGCTGTCAAATATGTTTCGTACGTTTTTCGATCAAAGCATACAATAATTACATGATCAAGGTTAATATTGGTTTCAAGTTCTTTGATAATTTCTTGTAATGCAAGGCGTGAAGCGCGTTCGACGGGAAACCGATACACACCGGTGCTTATAGATGGAAATGCTATAGTACCGATGCGATATTTTCGTGCAAGCACAAAAGAATTCCTGTAACAGTTTGCAAGCAATTTATCCTCATTATGATATCCATCTTGCCAAATAGGGCCGACTGTGTGTATAACAAATTTTACGGGAAGATTATAGCCCTTTGTGATTTTTGCTCCACCTGTTTCGCATCCACCTAATGTACGGCATTCCTCTAAAAGACTCGGCCCGGCCGCATGATGAATTGCACCATCCACTCCGCCGCCGCCAAGCAAAGAATTGTTTGCAGCATTTACAATCGCATCCACTGCTTGCGTGGTAATATCACCTTGTACTATAGAGAAATGAGAAGGCATAGTTTAATTCTTTTTATAACTTATTATGGTTCAACCGGACGTGCAACCATAATTCCAGTATCTTTTTTAATCTTTGTAAGATATTCCCAAATCGGCAATTCTGTAATTTGTACTTTTGAGCCGGGAACAGGTGCGTGAATCAAATGCAGTTTTCCATCTTGCCAGATGGCGATGCCTGTATGCGTGCAATCCAATCCTTCGATTGTTGTAGTAATACCGATTATATCGCCGTTTTTTATTTTAGATGATATTTTTCTTACGAGCGCCTTCGGGATGTAATACATAGTTCGTGCATTAATTTCACTTTCAATTTTCCGGATTTCTTCGATGTTCTTCGAAGAGTTTTTTAAATGTTGATATGAATCCGGATGTGTGGACATAAAATCTATCTTCTTCTTAAACGGCTTGCCGCCAAGTTCTTTCGTTAAATCTTTTAAGACAGATTTTTTTTTGTTATCAAAGAAATAATCCGATGTATAATGCAGACGGCTTGCATAACCGTTTATAATGCCGCCGCGGTATCTAACAAATTGAAGTTCATTTTTAAAATTCTCAAAAGTCATTTTGTTTTTCTTGATGCAGCGCGCAAGCACAAGTGAGTTTTCGTAAAAAGTTACGCAATCGAGTGTTTGCAAATTGATAATAAGTTCTTCCTTATCCGATGCATCTAAAGTATTGGCGGCATAATTTGTTCCAATGAACGATTTTGCGATTGCAATAATAACTTCGTTCACCGGTTTATCTTGCAATTTCAAAGAATCAGCAAGATTGAATTTATCCTTGCATATCAATTCGTTTGGATCAAAAGGAGTAACAACGGTTGTTTTGTTTTGTTGTTGAAAAAAGAAGGGAAATAAATTTAGAATTGGAATCAATATTAAAATGCGACGGCTCATGGCAAACCAAAATCTCAGCAATTAATTTTCAGAAAGTGATGTTGAATTCACATTCGACAATCTGCATTCCAAAACTTAGAACGGCGTTATATCCGATGTTTCTTCCGGCAAGAATGTTTCAGGACGAAATACAGTTCTGCTCTCGAACCTCGCGTATTGCTTGATGAACTGTAATTTTACAGTATCTGTAGGCCCATTACGCTGTTTGCCTATAATAATTTCTGCCAGACCTTCGGTCGGTTCGTTATCTTGTTCTGTAATGCCAAACATTTCAGGGCGATGAACAAAAATAACAACGTCTGCATCTTGTTCGATAGCGCCAGATTCTCGCAAGTCGGATAACGCCGGTCGTTTATCGTTGCGCGATTCAACAGAACGATTCAATTGCGAAAGTGCAATGACAGGAATATTTAATTCTTTTGCGAGCGCTTTGAGCGAGCGGGAAATAGCGGAGATTTCTTGCTCCCGGCTTTGCACGTTTCGCGGCCCTTGCATCAATTGAAGATAATCTACTATGATGAGACCGATATCGTGTTCCACTTTAAGCCGCCGTGCTTTTGCTCTCAATTCCAACACAGCAAGTCCGGGCGTATCATCAATAAACATCTTTGCTTTGTAGAGCCGGCCGACGCTCGTGCTTAACTTTTTCCATTCATCTTCCGGCAGACGCCCAGTGCGGACCTTGTGCGCATCCACTCGTGCTTCCGCGCACATCAATCGCATCACTAATTGCTGTGTGGACATTTCAAGACTGAACATACCGATTGGAATATCATGTAACACTGTCGCATTTCGCGCAAGCGAAAGTGCAAGCGCTGTCTTTCCCTGCGATGGACGGCCTGCTATAATAATAAGATCCGATGGCTGGAATCCGCCTGTAAGTGAATCAAGATCGGCAAAGCCCGACGGCACTCCGGTAACGCCGCTATGCTTGCCGTGAATACTTTGCAGCATATCCATCGTTTTGTGCACGGCGGTGTTCATCGAGACAAAACTTTTTTTCATTCGTTGTTCGGAGATATTAAATATTTTCTGTTCTGCCTGATCAAGCAAGCCAAGTGCATCTTCGGTTTCACTGTATGCACGATTAATTACTTCCGATGACGAGTGAATCAATTGCCGCATCAGCGCTCGTTCCAACACGATGTGAGCATGATATTCTATGTTTGCGGCGCTCGAAACTTTCGTGGTAAGTTCAGTCAGATAATATTCACCGCCAATTTTTTCAAGATCACCACGCCGGCGGAGTTCTTCAGTAAGCGTGATGAGATCAACCGGTTCACTTCGTTCAAACAATGCCATCATTGCGCGACAAATGCTTTGATGCGCGGGTTTATAAAAGGCGGTGTCATCTAAAATTTCAATCGCTTTGGCGATGGCATCTTTTTCTAACAGCATCGCTCCGATAACAGCTTCTTCTACATCCACCGCTTGCGGCGGCACACGCCCTTCCGTAGATACCGATTGCGGCGTGTTGAAGTCAATTATTTTTTTTGGTTCTGACATAATGTTACTCCGACATCAATTTCTTTTGAATTTAAGTGTGGTAAACGATTTTATGCTTTGATACAAGATTGTTTTATCTGGAAATATCTAAGATTACTTCTTAGCCAGTCGTATAAATCTATTTCACAAAATTGAATAAATGCTTCAAATTCTTTTTCGGAGAATTTTATGCTTCCATCTTCACATTCTTCTTTATAGAATGTTCGCATTTCTTTTACGGAAATCATTGTTTGATTTGCTTTCACTTTTTAAAAATATTTTTATTGTGGAACTCTAAAAATGATCTTTCGGGCATAAAACGATTCGGTAAAACAATTTTTTGATTTTTATAACGTAAAAAATAGTCAGTAACCGATTTATAATCTAATAAATCGTTTATACAAGAAGAAACATTTATGGTGTAATTTGGTGTTACAGTAATAAGACCTCTATCAAAAGCCCTATCGTGCAAGGTATTTAAGCATAAACCATTATGAGGATTCAAGCGATTGGTGGCATCAATTGCCCAAGGTATAATGTGACTTGCATTTAGTAATTCCAAAATAGGCAAACCTGTAATACAACATTTATTTTCGTAAGAAGTTAAAACGGCATTTCTAAAGAAGTTTTGATTAATTCTTGACTTTACAATGCTATTACGCTCTTTGCCTTTGGGAAATTCAGGGATATTTCTAAGTTTATTTTCAAAGTCAATAATTTTATTTTCACTTTCGTAAACCGATTTTTCCCAATTATTATTAAAAAATGTCCAAGTGCTTTTATCCTCTTGTTCGATATCTTCTAATATATTTACGGTTGCATCTAATTTTGAAAAATTTTTGAATCGTTTTGCAACTTCTTTTGGTGCTTTGCCTAATAAATCCGCAAATCTAATAATTTTGGTATTCTTTGAACTTATTTCTTTAATGGGTATTTTGCAATAAAGGTTATAGGCTGATATTAATTCCTCCCTTGACCAACTATTTGAGATTTCAGTAAGTAGAAAAACAGCGTTCTCAATGTCTTCTGAATTTTCAATTACGAAACTTATTTGAAAATCTTTACCAAAACTACCAGAAGTTTCTTGTCGTGTTAAAAATTTAATTTTTCCAGCATATTTATGTTTTATGTAATCAACATTTCCAAAACACCATATAGATACTTTTGGCTTTCGCTTTGCTAATAAAATGTAAGCAAATCTCTTCCCACCCTTTTGATACAAGCCACACCATTTATCTGTTTCAGAAACAGATAACCCGGCAATTATTTTGTTAAGCCGCTCTACTAACTGGTAAAAAAGTTGTTTTGACGAGATTACGTTTTCCATATCTTTCAATTAAAATTCCACCTTTAATTTGCTTTTACAAACTGTCTCGTATTCTTTTCTCTTGTTGGCTTAACACTTTTTTGTAACCAAATGGAACATGATTTCAAAATTTGAGCGAAAGCAACTAAAAAGAAATCTCTGATGTCTTTATTTTGTACCTCTAAAATTCTTGCAAATACGATTGATAACTTTTCTTTTTGTTGAGGCAAAAACCAATAATCAATTCTTTCGTTTTGTGAAACAACCTTAAGAGATTCGTTTAGGGAAGAATTGTATTGTCCATTTAATCTATTTTGTAAATCAAATTCAATTTTACTAAACTCTTGTAGTAATTCTGCTATCTTTATCGGTGTTGTCTTAACTTTTGCAATTAAATAAGCAATGTCGTTGATGTCCGTTCCAATTCCAATTCTGTTGTTTACAATTGCTTCCACAACAGTTGTTCCGCTTCCTAAAAAGGGGTCAATAACGATGTTGTTCTCGTTGCTATGTTCTTTTATCAGTCGTGATACAAGTTGCGGAATAAATTTCGCTGGGTAAGTATAATAGCCATGTGTAATGTAGGAAGTGTCTTTGATTGTCTTGTCGGAAAATGACCAAGAATAATCAATAGGAATAGTCGAAAGTTTTGTTTTTTCTAAAAGTGTTGTGTTGGTCATAGATGTGATTCTTTTTATCTAATCATCGGCGCAATAAGCATGCCAATGAGATAGGTTGTAATTGCTTCGCCTAATCCAACAAGTGTCATTTCGGTGCCGCTCTTGAGCCACGAGCGTCCGGTAACGAGCACCTTCGATGCACCGACTGCAAAATGCGCCGATGTACTGATGACAAACGAAATAATGAGCGCTTCTATTCCCGACCAAAAAATAAATGGAAGGACAGGAATTATAGCGCCAATCGCTGTACTAATCATTGCACTGAATGCTGACTTCCACTGGTTCGGAAACGACTTTTCAGAAAGCCCCAATTCTTCATGCGCCAGAGTTTTTAGAAATTGCTCCGGCTGTTCGGCAAGTTTTGCCGCCATTTTTTTGGATTCTTCCGGCGAGAATCCTTTGAGCTGGTAAAAAAGTTCCAACTCTTCCTTTTCTTCTTCCGGATGTTCTTCAATTTCGCGTTTTTCCTTTTCGAATTCTGCTTCGTAAACCTCGCGCTCGGATTTTGTCGCAAGATATGCTCCGCTTCCCATCGATAATGCAGATGCAACTGCTACTGCAAGTCCGCTCAATAATATAAATTCACTGTTTGCCGCTGTCGCGCCTGCAACGCCGCTTACGACACCGAATGCGGCGCCAAGCCCGTCATTCACTCCATAAATTGCCTGACCAATCCAGCCGCCAGCAGTAACATGCCATTTTTCTCTCCCAAGAATGCGCTCCAACCGGCTTTGCGGATGATGCATGACGCGCGAACTTGACATTTCCTGTAACATCAGACTATGCGCATTTTCTTCCTGCTGAACATCGAGCAATAACTCACGTTCTACGTCGCTCTCTGCCGCAGCGATCATCACTTCATATAATTTATCGGCATCGTTCTCGCCAACTTCAAGCATTTGAGCGGCGGCTTCAGGAGAACTTTTTAGCAGCATTTTTCTTTTCAGTAACTCCATCGGGCTTACTTTGAATGAACCCATCTCAATACCAAGTTCCTTAAGACGCGTATTCCAACGTTCGGCGTGGCGGTCTTCTGCTTCTGCCATTCGTATGAAAATAGATTTCCTTTCAGGATTCTTTTCCTGCTCCGCAAGCGCGCGGTAATTTGCAGCGCTCAGCATTTCATCGCGCCATGCTTTTTTTAGATTGCCTATATATTCCTTATTTTTGTTCATATATTTTAAAAATAAATCTCAATTATCAAAATACAAAATCCAAACAAACACAAAAAACAAAATTTAAAATAGGTTTTGATATTTAGGATTTAAAAATTGTTTGAGTATCGAAATTTGTTATTTGGTGCTTCCTTAGTATTTCGAATTAGATTTAGGATTTTCCATTTTTCATTTCATCGTACAGTTTTCTAAATTGCTGCATGTCTTCCCAGCAAGGTCTTTTCCAATTTGGATTACGTAGCAATGCCGCCGGATGATACGTTACCATAAGTGGAATGCCGCGATAATCATGCACTTTGCCACGTAAAACCGTCAATGAAGAATTTGTTTTCAATAACGATTGACCGGCAATACGCCCGGCACAGAGTATAATTTTGGGTTTAATAA
The DNA here is from genome assembly GCA_963833465.1 of Ignavibacteriota bacterium. Classification (GTDB taxonomy): domain Bacteria; phylum Bacteroidota; class Ignavibacteria; order UBA10030; family UBA10030; genus Fen-1298. Next base: position 776,280 of record CAWHXW010000004.1, read on the forward strand.
TTTCTAATTGTTTCCAAAGATACGGCTCGCAGCAATCAATTTCTTCCGCTTGCGGATCACGATTGTTTGGCGGACGGCATTTGAGTATGTTGCAAATGAAAACTTCTTCCCGCTTAAATTGAACTGCTTCAAGAATCTTGTTAAGCAATTGTCCGGCGCGTCCGACAAACGGCTCGCCTTTTTCGTCCTCATCAGCACCCGGGGCTTCGCCAACCACAACCACATCTGCTTTTGGATTGCCGACACCGAAAACAAATTTGATTCTAGTTTTTCCAAGTCCGCATTTCATGCATGCATTAATGGCATTATTTAATTCGTCAAGACTTTTTGTTTTTGTCCATGATTCGCTGGGAAATGCTGTCAATATTGGCTCTTCCTTTTTATAAGAATTAGTTATCGGTTTTGCGATATTCCCGAAAAGATCTGTCTCCGAAACACCGGTTGCAGGGTTTGCAGTCTCAGGAGATTTTTGTGAGCCGGCTGAAGGAGGTTCATTCCTTGATACAAAAATCGTATCGCCGTACAATTCCCGATGCTGTTTCAAAAATCGTTCTGTATCTGATAAAATATTTTTAAGTTCTTCGTTGAGAGACATGTGAATGGTTAAATCCAGAGACGAGTAATGCTCTGGATATTACTTGATCAGCGTTTTAATTTTATCGAGAATTTTGTTAGCTATTTCAAATTTTGGAAGCTTAAGTAACTTTTCCGCACTGCCGTGGCGATCTATCAGCGTAACAGTATTAATATCAGAGCCGAATACACGGTTCTCCTCATTAAAAGAATTTAGCACGATTAGATCAAGATTCTTTTTCCGAAGTTTATCTTTTGCACTTGCGATTTCATCATTTGTCTCTAATGCAAATCCGACCAGAATCATTTTCCGTTTCTGTTTGCCGAGCGTGGCGAGAATATCGGGCGTCGCTTTCAATGTTAGTTCTACTTTATCATTATTGGATTGCTTTTTTATTTTATGTTTTGCCGGATGGACGGGTGTAAAATCTGCAACAGCCGCTGACATTATTATAACATCCGTTTTTTTTGTATGAGCAAGAACAGCGGTCGACATTTCCTGCGCAGATTCAACATCAATACGTTTTACATTGCGCGGTGTTTCTCGAACCACCGGCCCGGCTATGAGAATTACTTCTGCGCCTCGTTGGGCTGCGGCATTCGCAATTGCAAATCCCATTTTTCCTGAAGAACGATTCCCTACGAATCGAATTGGATCTATAGCTTCAAATGTTGGCCCAGCGGTTACAAGGATTCGTTTCTTCTTTAAATCCTGATTTGAATGAATAAGAATTTTTTCAATCGTATCAATAAGAATTTTAATTTCAGGCAAACGCCCCGGTCCGCTCAATCCGCTGGCAAGTTCGCCTTCAGCAGGAGGGACAATAAAATAACCACGCTCTTTCAACGTCATCAAATTCTTCTGCGTGATAACATTAAGATACATCTCTGTATCCATTGTCGGTGCGAGAATAATTGATCGAGTAGTTGCAAGAGAGACAGCAGTGAGCAGATTATCCGAAATACCATAAGTCAGTTTGGCAATTGTATTCGCAGATGCAGGTGCTATAATAAGAACATCCGGCCAGTTGGCAAGATCGATATGCTGTGTGCTGATATCAGAATCGGACGACTGATTGCTTGACCATAAATCTGTGAAGACCGGATTTTTTGAAAGTGTCGAGAATGTCAGCGGTGAAACAAATCGTGTTCCCGCTTCTGTCATCATCACTTTAACATTCGCACCGGACTTTACTATCTCACGGATGAGGTATCCGACTTTGTATGCCGCTATTCCACCGGTGATACCGACTAAGACATTTTTGCCGCGCATCTTGTATCTCGTTACTCTTCCGTCGGAGTTTCTTTAGATGTATCTTTTGCAAAGAAATCTACATGTTCCTTATAACGAAATGGAACCTTATTATCTCGCACTTCATTGATCGCAAGTTCTGTCGGTTTAGGACTTTTTTCAAACTCCAGACTAATTTTAAGCTGATCCGGATTAACGACTGTAACTTCCGAATCATCTTCCGTTTCCGGAGTTGCATTTAACGCTTTCAGCGTTTCGAGCTGCTGTGTCAATTCAATCTTCATATCATCGTGAATTTGCCTTGCACGTTTAGAAGCTACGATGATGGCTTCGTAAATATTACCGGTTTGGTTTAAAAAATCATGCATCGCAATTGGTTTAACTGACATTGTTCTACCTCTATTAAATGTGATTAAATATTATTCTTGTTGTTCGTTTGAACGATTGCGTCCACATCATTGATGGCTTTTTGCAAATCATCATTCACAACTTGAAAATCAAACTGCTGTCCTTGTTCTATTTCCATCGGTACACGTTCCAACCGTCGTTTGAGCATTTCCTGGTCTTCCGTTTTCCGATTTTCCAATCGCTTCATCAACACATCAAGACTTGGAGGTTTGATAAAAATAAGGATCGAATCATTTGGAAAACTCCGGCGAATCGATAATGCGCCTTTTACATCTACATCAAACAACATTAAACGATTTTGTTGAAGTGCCCGGCTAATTTCACTTTTCAATGTTCCATAATAATTGCCGAAAATTTCTTCCCATTCTACCAAATCACCCATATGAATTCGTTCTTCAAACTCAGCCTTTGTCAAAAAAAAATAGTCTTTGCCATCCACTTCTCCATTTCGCATTGGACGTGTTGTTGCCGAAACGGAAAAGAATATTGCCGGGTTCATTTTTAATATCGCTTTTGCAATTGTTGTTTTTCCGCAACCGCTCGGCGCCGAAATGACTATTAACTTACCTGAAGCCATATTCATAATTTAAAACAAGGATCGAAAAAGTGACGACCCTAATTACTCATTAATAAATTAATTATGTTATTCTATATTCTGCAATTGTTCCCGAATTTTTTCCAATTCTTCTTTTAATCCAACAATCAGATGAGCAATTGCTGCATCGCTGGATTTGGAGCCAATTGTATTTGCCTCACGATTCATTTCTTGCACAATAAAATTTAACTTACGGCCTACGGCTTCGTTTTTATTTAACGCTTCAATAAAAAATTTATTATGGCTTCGGTAACGGACGCACTCTTCCGTAATATCAAATTTATCAACCAGCAGCGCGATTTCCAATTCCAAACGATTTTGATCTATTGTAAATTTATCTTCCACTAATTCCGCAATACGCTCATTTAATTTTTTTTGCTCCTCCGGAATCCGTTCTTTAGAAAGTATTTCTACTTCATTCAATGTCTTATCCATCCAGCAGATTCTCTTTTCGAGATCGACAGCCAGTTCAGACCCTTCCCGAGCGCGCATCGTATTGAGATTCTCAAGCGCTTGGCGAACTGACTCCTGCACAAGCTCCCATTCTGTCTCATCAGTATCTTCTTCATCCGCCGGTTCGAGCACATCAGAAAATGTCAACAAGTTCTCAAGTTTCACTTTTTCGCGCAGCTTCACGGACTTGCGGATTTCATTTAGAAGTTTGTAGTACGATTTTGCCGCAGCTTTGTTCACTTTTAACGGAACCGAATCATTTGAATCATGTTCAACTTTTACAATGACATTTAAATTTCCGCGGTTCAAAAAAGTGCGAACAATATCTTTTATTTCTTTTTCTCGCTGTGAATAATTTCGCGGTAATCGCAGCGTCAGATCAAGATAACGGCTGTTCACACTGCGAACTTCAGTTCTGACGATAATGCTGTCTTTGTTGACCTCTGCACGGCCAAAGCCGGTCATACTTGATACCACTCAAGACTCCTCTGATTATATGATTCCATCAAAAGGTACGGAAATTTCGAGGGTACGGCAAGACTTACTTTTGCACATCCTTTGCACCCTGCTATCCACGAGTTATCCACATTATGTTTGCAATTCCCTTCATTTTTGCGGATTTTGAGTATAGATTGTGGATAACGGATAAGTGCCAATGATCGCTAATTACTACACATTATTTCACATTGCAAATGAGTTAGAATGCGAGTTTGCACGACAAACGATAAACGAAATTTTCACTCAACATCGAAATGAGTTGGTGATCTCATTTAAAGAGATACCTGCTGCAATTATTATCGGCTGCGAGCCTGCCAATAATTATATTTATGCTCGGAGAACTTTTACCCGTGCACGGCGGAACTCTGCTAATATTTTTAATGGATTAATTGGTTCTAAAATCGAAAAGATTTTCATTCATCCGACAGACCGACAGGTGCATATTCGTTTGAAGACTGATCAAGAACTTATAGTGCAATTATTCGGATCGAAAGCTAATGTCTTGCTGCTTAACACAGATAGAATAATTACTGATACGTTTTTAAAGAAATCTGATATGAATGTTACAGGCAATAAACCTGTGCAGGCAGAGTCTGAAAGTATGACTCCGAATTTTTTTACTTCTGCGCATGCCGAAGGGCAACTTGCAATCGCTCTTAAACATATATTTCCACAATTTGGTCCGGTGCTTGTAAGAGAATTGTTGGCTCGTGTGAACCTGAATGGCGAACTGAAAGTAAATACTTTTCTAAAAAATGAAATTACCCGGCTATTGGACACTGCAACGAGAATGAAAAAAGAACTTCTTGCTTCACCATCGCCTTGTGTTTATTACGATGGTACGTTGCCGATAAGATTCTCAATCATTCCACTTCGTCACTTAAGTGATTTCAAGATTCAGAATTTTAATTCTTTATCGGAAGCAATCCAAACATATCGCGCCGGTTTATTCAATGAAAAAAGTTTCCTTGAAAAAAAAGAAGAAATTGTCCGTGTAATGGAACATGAATATGAACGCAGTAAACACGCTCTTCACAAGATAGCAGAAGAAGGAGATAAGCCGAATCTTGCAAAGCAGTACGAATTATTCGGCAAACTTTTAATATCGCAATTGCATCTTCTCAAGAAAGGCGATACAGCGGCAGTGGTAGAAAATTTTGTCGACGGTTCTGGTGACATTATTGAAATTCCTCTTGATCCGCATTTGACACCCGCAAAAAACGCAGAACGGTACTTTGAAAAATCCGAAAAATCCCGACATGCATCAGAAGAACAGCACCATCGTATTGCAGAATTGACTCGGCGGCAGAAATCTATTTCTTCGCTTTTAGAACAAATGGAAGAGATAACTACAAATGAAGAATTGAAAGATTTTACTGAGGAAAATAAAAACGCACTCTCACAGTTTGGATTGAAAACAAAGAAATCGGGACAGACGAAAAAAGAAGAACCATTGCCATTTAGAGTATTTACAGTTGAAGGCGGCTTTCAGGTATGGGCGGGAAAAAGCAGTGAGAACAACGATCTGCTTTCGACTCGTCATACGGCAAAAAACGATCTTTGGTTTCATGCTCGCAGTATCGGCGGATCGCATGTGGTTTTGAAAATCGGAACCGGAAAAGGTGAAGTGAGCAAAAAAGCGATCGAGCAGGCGGCGGCAATCGCGGCATATTATAGTAAAATGAAAAAATCAAAACTTGTGCCCGTGACAATGTGCGAAGGAAAGTACGTTAGAAAACCAAAAGGTGCACCGGCGGGAACGGTAACCGTGGAACGGGAGAAAACAATTTTCGCGGAACCGAAATTACCGCTGTCGCAATAGTTCATTTTCTTGTTGAAATCTAAATTAACTGTTTTGAAGGAAATATCATGTTTGAAATTAGACAAATATTAAAATCAGAAATACAGCAATTACAAAAATTTCCACCTGAAGATTGGAATTTGGATCTTCCGAGATTGTTTTATTTTCATTTTGGCAATTCATATTTTTATCCTGCTGTGGCAGAAGTTGACGGAAAGATTGCCGGCTGCGGCATCGGTATCATACATGGTTCTGTTAGCTGGCTTGGAACTATAATCGTATTGCCGGAATATCGAAGGCATGGAATAGGACAAAAAATTACAGGCAATCTTATCGACTATTGCCGAAGCAAAGGATGTACCAGCCATTTATTAATTGCAAGTGAAATGGGTGAATCCGTATATAAAAAACTTGGTTTTAAAATAAATTCAACCTATGTGTTTTATAAAAGGGAATCGATTGTCCCAACTCACAATATCACAAATGTTAGAGCAATGCGTCCAGAAGATTTTCAGGCAGTTAAAGAATTAGATAGAGAAGCCACTGGAGAAAATAGATTTCAATTCATTGAAAGGTTTCTTTCAACGGGTTGGATTTATGCAACTGATGCCTCAGCATGTATTTTAGGATTTTATCTACCTGATTTAGGCGGAAGATTAGTTATTGCACGCGATGCTAATGCCGGACTAGAATTAATAAAGCTGCGATTTAATCGCGGCAAGATAACCGCAGTTGTTCCGGCAACAAATACAATTGCAAGAGAGTTTTTAACTTCAGAAGGATTCCAGGAGTATCGTACGGCTCCTCGAATGGCATTAGGAGCCGAAATAAAATGGCAGCCTGCAATGGTGTATAATCGAGGTGCGGGTTATTGCGGATAAAGGGCTAATCGACTTTCTGCTTTAACTGAAGAGTTTGAAAAAATGCTTTTACTTCTGTATTTGAGTTTACATCCTAACATTTGCATGGATTTCAAGAATGCACCGCCGGAGTATTCTCCCCAAACATAATAGATAAAATAAATCTCCAAATCACATAAATAGCTGTGGACGTTTCTCCTTATCTCATTAAAATTAATTTTAGAATATTGACCAATAATCCAATATGTGACTTATGATAATAAACGGATATCCTACTTCACTTCGTTCATTCGAAAAATAGCATAACTAACAGGATTCATTTTAATCGAAACAGAATTCATCTTAAGCGATATGGTTCCATCACCTGAAATTAATTTGGGTTTCTGGCTATTATATGTCAATGCAAAGAATGTGTTAGCTTCCCGGTTTGCCGGATTTATAACAACCAATAAGCGTTCTTTTCCATTTGCACGAATAAATGCAAAAGGATATGCATCCTTTTCTGCAATGACCGGCACGTATTCAGAGTAAGCAAGAAGTGCCGGTTCTGTATTGTGCATCTGAATTAACTCTTTAACTTTATTCAATAACGAATTTTTATTTTTTTCCTGAGTTGCGACATCAGGGGCATCTGATGCAGTATCAACCGCACGATACAATTTTTCCGGACTCACAGTTGAAAATCCTTTATTGAGTCCGCTGTTCCATTGCATCGGTGTACGGTCGCCGGCACGCCCCATATAACTTCCTTCGATGTGAGGCAATCCTTCTAGCTGTCTCATACCTATCTCGTCGCCGTAATAAATAAAAGGCGTTCCGGGAAGTGTGAGCATAAAAGCAAAAATGATTGCTATATCTTTATCTGTCCTGCCGTTGTTTTTTATTCTCACTAAATCATGATTTCCGAATGGAACTGCAATATATCCTTTATCTTTGCTTCCGTAATATTGATCCATATAGAGTTTGATAAAATTGGAAATATCTCCTTTTCCCTCTGAATCAAAAAAACTGTGGCCGTCATGATTCGGGTTCCGGATCTTCTCTTTCTGGAACAGATCATCATAACCGTTGAACCAGTGGAAAAAATCGGCGTTGAAGCCGCCTTTTACTGCATCTTTCGGATATGACCATTCCGATACTGTGAAAGTGCCGGGATATTCTTTATCGAGGAATTCACGCACGGTTTTCCAGTACTTGCTGGTTTCTGAACCATCGTCATTTTTTACAAGCGAACCTGCCATATCAATTCTGAAACCATCACATCCCATGTTAAGCCAGAAACGCATAACATTTTTCATTTCTTCTTTCAATGCCATCACATCAGGATGATCGGTGGGAAGCTGCCATGGCTGCTGCGGATCCGGATGTGCATAACCATAATTCAACGCCGGTTGATGCCAGAAAAAATTATTCATAAACATACCGTCTCGTTCGCAATAACCTTGGATAAAGTTGCTCCGATATTTATCCATCCCCGGAAACCACGTGCTGTTCGTCCAAACAAACCAGTTTGTATATTTGTTTGGATTTGGATCACAGGATGCTTTAAACCATGGATGATCTATACTTGTATAGCTTGGGACGTAATCAATAATTATATGCATCCCCCGCTTGTGCACTTCGGCAAATAATCGTTTTGCATCCTCATTTGTTCCGTAACGAGGCGCCACTTTATAAAAATCTGTTACATCATAACCGGCATCGCGAAACGGTGATTCATAGAACGGATTGAGCCAAATTGCACCAATGCCCAGGCTTTTTAAATAATCTAACTTCTCAATAATTCCCTGCAAGTCTCCGACTCCATCGCCGTTCGAATCGTAAAATGTTTGAGGATAAATTTGATAGAAGACCGCATTATCCACCCATGCCGGACTTTCCGGGCGATGAGCGTTTCCTGTTATGATGCAGGATATTTTCGAGTTGCTCGTCGCATCCTGTGCTTGACTCTGAAACACACCTAATACGATAGTGATAAGAAAGATAACGATGTTGAAATAAACTGTAAATTTATTTTTTTTCATAGTATTTATCCGGATTATATTTAATTATTGTTTTTTCATATTTATTAAATAATGATAGCCAGAAAATGTGCGGTTGTCAAATGGTTTAATTGCGGAGAATTTGGAAATTAGTTAAAGAGTCGAAATCAAAGAATGTCGTCGACAGAATCCTTACTTGTCGTTTCAATTTCTTTAAGGTTGGCATAATATCTTTCAACACCGAAGAGCAATAGCGCAATCCAAACCATGCCGTACCCAATAAAGCGCACTTTTGTGAATTGTTCTTGATAGATGAAAACGCCAATGAGTATTGTTAGTGTCGGATTTATGTACTGTAAAATTCCGACAAGCGAGAGCGGAATCCGTTGCGCCGCTGAAGCAAACATCAATAATGGAATTGTCGTTACTATACCTGCGCCGACTAAAAGGGAATCCGATAATGTACCGGCGTGCATAAAAGCTCCAGTGCCGGCAATATCCGAATAAAAAAGAAAACAGATGGCAGGTACAACCAAGATTCCAGTTTCTAATGTTAGTCCGTAAAGAGATCCGAGTGGTGCTATCTTTTTAACTAGCCCATAGAAAGCAAAAGAAAAAGCGAGCGTCAGAGCTATCCAGGGAAGAGATCCATAAGCAATGGTAAGATAAAGAACCCCAAATGCCGCTAACCCAATTGGAATCCATTGAAGCAGTCGGAGATGTTCACGCAAAAATATGACACCTAATAAGACGCTTAATAGAGGATTTATAAAATATCCTAAACTGGTCTCAACGATATGTCCGGAATTTACAGCCCAGACGTAGGTTAGCCAATTAATGGCAAGAAGCACAGCCGCCGAAAAATAAGTTCGCAATATCCGCGGATTAAGGGCTGCCGATTGAAATTCCTTCAATCTGGATGTAACAACAATGACGATAATAAGAGCAAAGAAAGACCAGACAATTCTGTGGCTTAAAAGTTGAAACGCTGGAACGTGATGAAGCAATTTCCAATAAATGGGTAAAATTCCCCAGCTTGCATATGCTCCGATTGCGTACCAAAAACCTTTTTTCATGATATTGTTCTATTTACATTATAATTTTGTTGCTGAAAAGAAATGTCAACAAATTTTATTTTAATTACAATTACTCATTACCATTCCATTAATTAAACTGCGGTTACTTATACAATATATAATCACCTTTTAGTGATGCAATATATTTTCTTAAATGCTTTTTCAGATGATTTCCACGTTGATTGATTATCAATGGTTATTCCTAATTCTTTGCGAATTGCTCGTGTAATAGCGTGGAATTGCGTCTTCGTATTTAATTCGATTATATCCAATAAGGATTGTTGAACAGGTTTCTGTCCATCAAATAATTCTTCCAGATATAGCTGGTACAATTTTGCCCGTCTGTATAATTTTACAATCTCCTATGGTAATTCATCAATAATAGTATCAGGGAGTGTACGGAATGCTTTTTTAGTTGTCTCTTCCGTTGGAACTTCAGGAAAGAAGAATACAGCAAGATGCCGCTTATAAATATCGTGTGCCAAGTGTTCTAACTGCGAATACGTTGGAGATGTTTCACCATTCTCCCATGATTCAATTTCAGAAACATCTCGACCGATTTTTTATGTAGTTTCTTCCTTAGACAAACCGATTGATATTCTTGCCCAAGTCATTACATCTTTATTAATTGGAAGTCTTTCTTTCATACTTCCAGCTCTGCCACCTTCATCTTATTTATTCTCCAAAAAAATCTACTTCCTTTACGGCTATTTTACAATGATATTTTTGTATTCAGGATAAACGATGGTAAGTATAATTGTTTGATCTTTCTTTGTATGCAATCTTAACCATCTGCTTTTAAAATTAGAAATATTTTAAAACTATTCTTAATGCAGCCAGACTACTTTTGTATTGCAAACGGATTTATTGTTTTTAGTCTTGATCCCTATCTAAATTAACTGCATTGCGGCAGGTAAATAGTCAATAAGATCATTTGCCAAGATGCCTCGCTCTCCCATTTTCTTTGCGGCAAGATCGCCCGATAATCCGTGAAGGTACACTCCAGCATAAGCAGCTTCTATATCTGATATTCCCTGTGCCCATAAGCCGGCAATAATTCCGGAGAGTACATCGCCCGAGCCGGCAGTTGCCATGCCTGGATTTCCTGTGGAATTCAGATAACAGCTTCCGTCTTTCGACGCTGTAACAGTTGGTACACCTTTAAGAACAACCGTCGCATTAATTTTCTTCGCTAAAGTGCGAGCCACATCTATACGGCGGTGTTCAATTTCAACCGCTGGTAATTCTGTGAGACGCGAGAATTCTCCAACATGCGGTGTTAAAATAAATTGCGCGCGTGCAACATGCAATTTGTGAATTCCATTTGCAGCAATCGCATTCAATCCATCAGCATCTACAAGTACTTTACCTTGATATTCATGCAGAAGTTTGAGAATTAATTGCTGTGTTTCAAGATTTTGAGATAATCCGGGACCAATCACAAACACATCCGCCCAAGTAAGTTTTTCGCGAATTTCATCAAGCGAGCCAAGACTTAATGTTCCATCATTTGTTGCTGGAAGCGGAAACGTCATTACCTCCGTTAACTTTCGTGCAAGAATTGGATACACTGGTTCAGGTGTTCCAAGCATTACAGCGCCAGCACCTATGCGCATTGCTGAATTACTGCATAACGCTGCCGCGCCGGTTAATCCTTTTGAACCGGCAAGCACCAGCACTTTGCCGACGCTGTACTTATGCGCATGCATCGATCTCTTTGGAATAATTCCGGATACATCCGATTTTTCAACAAGAAAAGTCCGTAATCGTTTATCTTTTGCAATTGAGTTTGGAATTCCGATATTAACCAGAGATACAGATCCAGCCAACTCGCGCCCTAGATTGCAAAGCAATCCGGATTTGATAGCTCCAAATGTTACTGTTATGCTAGCCCGTACTGCGCAATTCTCAACTACTCCAGTTGTTCCATTCACACCGGAAGGAATATCCACCGCAACAATCTGTGAATCCTGATTATTCATCCAATCGATAATATCTGTAAATGGTGTGCGGACATGACCTGCAAATCCGGTTCCAAATAATGCATCGACAATTAGATCAGGTTTAGGAATAGATGATAGATTTCTTTTTGAATATCGATGAATTGTTATTTGATGAGATGATTTCTTTGCGAACTTTTGCAAAATTATGAAGTTCTTCTTTGCATCTCCTTCTAATTTCGAAGGCGATGTCATTAGCAGAACATTTATTTGTTCGCATAAATTTGAAAGCAACCGAGCGATCACAAATCCATCGCCGCCATTATTTCCTTTGCCGCAAACGATAAGAATCTTTTTTGACTCAAGAGGGGAAAATTTTTGCCTGATAATTTCAACTACGCCGCGCCCTGCATTCTCCATCAACAGCAATCCGGGAACACCATAAGAATTGATGGTAGTTTCATCACACCATCTCATTTCTTCAGCCGAAACGACACGCTGCATAGAAATAATCCACCGAGTGAATTAGAGAAAACGTTGAGCAATTTGAATAATGAATGAAGGAAACAGTCCAAGCACAAGTACTGCAATAGCACATACAACCGCCACTACCAATGATGCCTGTGAAGGTTTAGAAGCAATATCTGCATTTCCTTCCCGGAAATACATCAACACTATAACTCGTAAATAATAATAAGCAGAGACCAAACTCGCAAGCACACCGATAATCGCCAGCCATGTCATTTGTGATTTGATTGCAGCAAAGAATACATAATACTTTCCGAAAAATCCGGCGAAGGGCGGAACTCCGGCAAGCGCAAACATAAAAATAGCCATAAGTAAAGCCAATAACGGCTGCTGCTTGCTTAATCCTATATAATCATTAAGAGTAAGATTTTTATCGTTTTCTCGTTCTATAAAACTGATAATAGTGAAAGCGCCAAAATTCATAAATGAGTAAGCGACAAGATAAAACATCACACCAACTTGTCCATCTAGCGTGCCGGCAGCGATACCAGAAAGCATATATCCAGCATGCGCTATGCTTGAGTATGCAAGCATCCTTTTGATGTTTGTCTGCGCAATTGCGACCACGTTTCCCAAGAATCATAGAAACCGCGGCAAGAATAGCAATTAGTTCATTTACTCGTCCGCCAAGAAAATCGAACGTGCGGATAAATACAGTGATGAATGCAGCAAATGCCGCTGCTTTTACTCCTGTTGACATAAACGCCGTTACTGCTGTCGGTGCGCCTTCGTATACATCCGGTGCCCACATGTGAAAAGGCACAGCCGCTACTTTAAACGATAATCCAACGATTAATAAACCAGCACCGATTACAAATAAATAATTATTTGATACAGCAGCAAAAACATTTTGAATCATCAAAAGATTGGTCGTGCCGACTGCACCATAGATAAGTGCAATTCCATATAGAAGAAATCCGGTTGAGAACGCACCAAGCAGAAAATATTTCAACGCTGCTTCATTTGCCCGCTCCTTTGTACGGATAAATCCTGCTAGAACATATAAACATACCGACATTAATTCGATACCAAGGAAAAGTATGATGAGATCATTCGCAGAAGCAATCAACATCATCCCGACAGTTGTGAAAAGAAGAATTATATAAAATTCTCCCCGGTGATATCTCTGCTGTTCAAAATAATTACGAGAAAATATTACTGTCATAAATGCAATAATGCAAAACAGCGCGCCAAAAAAATTAGCGTAACCGCCATGCCGTACCATCCCGCTAAAACTTTGTCCTTCAACGGATAAATTTGAAACAGCGAATAATATCGCTATTGCCAATCCAGCCAAACTAACGTATGAAGCTACATCTGGCTTAGTTTTGCGTCCAGCTTCAACTATCATAACCGCAAGCGCTGTTAATGTCACGATCATAACAGGGGCATTGGAAAAAATATCATTTAAATAAGAATTCATAATCAAAATTTCATAAAATTATAGTTAGACACGAAAAAAGATATACCAAATGCATGTAAATATTGGGATTAAAATAGGCAGCGAATACCTTAGAATATAGCCGATGAAACTTGGACACTTAACCCCAGATCGATCAGCTATTGATTTCACCATGAAATTCGGCACATTGCCAATATATGTGGCAGCGCCAAAAAACACCGAACCGACTGAAATTGCCTGTATGTAATGCCAACTTTTCGATGTAATATTCATTGCACCTGCTTGCAATGGATTCGTCAAACCAACTGCCGATGGAGTAACTATGCCGAGCATTAAATTCATATGCTGAGCATTATTTACATTTGCTCCGTGCAATCCAAAAGACGCAGTTAGAAAATTTAAATATGTCGGTGCATTATCGAGCAGGCTAGACAACAATCCGGCTCCCCAATAATATTGTCCTGGTGTCACAATACACATACTTGCCGCATTCAATTCCAGCCAATCCAGTGCCGGAATCATTGTGGCAAAAATGCCGGCAAATAATATAGCCACTTCTTTTAGCGGCACAAAGTTAAAATCGTTCTTTTCGTGAATTTCCTTCTTTGTCGTCAGAAATGATGCAAGAGCGGCACTCCACATAATAACTTCGCGCAACATCGTAGGTGCAGGAGATTTTATAAACACTGCTGCAATAATTATTAGAAGGAATACGATATTGTGTAATCCAGATACTTCCGGTTCATCAACTTCAATTGCTGATTTTTTTATCTTTGCCCATTCTTTTCGAAAGTTATACGAATCAATTACGTAAAACACAAACAATATCATTCCTATCGTCAAAATCCAGATAGTCGACACACAAGTCATAATCCAGAAAAAAGGAATACCTTTCAAGAATCCCAGTAACAATGGCGGATCGCCTATCGGCGTCAATGCACCACCGATGTTGCTTACAATAAAAATAAAAAAAACTATATGATAACCCTTAATGCGATATTTATTGATTTGTATAAAAGGACGAATCAATAGCATCGATGCACCAGCAGTGCCGAGAAAATTTGCAATGACACCACCGGTTGCAAGCAAAGCAACATTTCCTGTCGGCGTTGATTTACCGCGTAATCGAACATGAATTCCGCCAGCTACGATAAACAACGATCCGATTAGTGAGATAAAACTTATATAATCATATGATGTGTGAAAAAGCCGAGAAATATTATGAAGCGAGAATGAGTAATAAAAAACTACAATAAATCCGAGAGTGAATGCAACAAGCGGATAATTTCTTTTCCCACCAACGTTGGTTAATAAACGGAAAGGCGGCGATTGATAGAAGCAATAGAATAAAAGGCGCTATGAACCATGTATTAACAGGTAATGTCCGTGCAGCCATCAAATAATATCCAAAAAAATTATATACAACCATCAATAAAGCAGCTATGATGGCAAATTTCCAGATAATATTTTTTATGTGCGATTTCATTTACTTCCCAGATTCAATCTGAAAAGAACCCACAAATTGTATCTGCGATCCACGTTTCACATTCTCCATCTGCTCGACTGTTTGTTTTGTCAATTGAGCAGATTTACTAAGAAAAGGTTTTGGATATATACCAATCCATACAATAAAGATCACAATTGGAATTAGAACCGCAATCTCTCGTTTTGATAAATCGGTAAGATGGTGCCCGCCATATAGTCCATCCTGTCGCACTGGTCCGAACATAACTCGTTGGTACATCCAAAGCATATATACAGCCGAAAAAATAATACCAAGTCCGGCAATAACGGTAAAAACTCGATTATCTATCAAAGTTGATTTGAACGATCCTATCATTATCATAAATTCACCAACGAAGCCATTCAATCCCGGTAAGCCGATAGACGAAAATGAGACAATCATAAAGAACGTTGCAAAGACCGGCATCAGCTTCGCTGCCCCACCGTAATCTGCAATCAATCTTGTATGAGTGCGATCATAAATCATACCGACAAGAAGGAAGAGTGCGCCTGTCGAAAGTCCGTGATTAACCATTTGAATGATTGCGCCTTGCATTCCTTCTTCAGTCATCGAAAATATTCCGAGCATTACAAATCCCAAATGCGAAACAGAAGAATACGCAACAAGTTTCTTGATATCTGTTTGCACCATCGCCACTAACGCGCCGTACACAATTCCAATAACAGCGAGCGTACACATAAGCGGGATTGCACGTAAAGATGCTTCAGCGAAGAGCGGCAAATTAAATCGGATAAAACCATATGTGCCCATTTTCAATAATACACCGGCAAGAATTACGCTGCCTGCCGTAGGTGCTTCTACGTGGGCATCGGGCAGCCAAGTGTGCAAAGGCCACAAAGGTACTTTGATGGCAAAGCTCAAGCTGAAAGCCGCAAACATCCACATTTGTAAATTAGCCGGAAGTGCAGGTGCAATGCGATAGAGATCAAGTAAATCGGTAGTAAATTTTCCCCCTGGAATGGTTGATGCGAAATATCCAAGTGAAATAATTGCGACAAGCATAATTACACTGCCGAATAATGTATAGAGAAAGAATTTTACTGCTGCATAGATTCGGTTTTGCCCGCCCCATATCCCGATTATAAAATACATTGGGATGAGCATTGCTTCCCAGAAAATGTAGAAGAGAAATAAATCGAGGGACGCAAAAACTCCAATCATTCCGACTTCCAGCAACAGTACCATCACAGTATAATTTTTAATTTGCTTCTGAATAGAATTCCACGTTCCCAAAAGCGCCAATGGCGTTAAAAATGTTGTCAGCAGAATCAACAATAGTGACATACCATCGATGCCGACATGATAGCTGATATTCAAACTGGATATCCAAATAATCTTTTGCTGGAATTGAAATCCCGAAACCGCTGCATCAAATCCAGAATAAAGAAGAAGCGAGACAATGAAAGTCAGCGCCGCGCCACAAAATCCGATCAGTTTAATAGCACTTTCATTTTCTTTAGGAATAACCAAAGCTGCGATTGCAAAAATAAACGGAAAAAATATTATTGTCGTCAGGATAAAATCAGAAATCATCGTATCAATTCCATTATTAGTTACCTCAACAAAAGCCAAGTAATTACAAAAAGAATGCCGCCAACGAACACCACTGCGTATGATTGAGCCACACCAGATTGAATTTTCCGCAGCATTTGACCGATACCATTAATAATTTTCGCAGATCCATTGACCGATCCGTCGATCATTGTAACATCTATCGCTTTCCAGAGAACTGCATTTGATATTTTCACTATAGGATTAACGACCATTGCATCGTACATGTCATCCACATAATATTTGTTTAAAAGGGTACGATAGATGAAAGGAAACCTTTTCACAAAAGATTCTGTAATTTCTGCACGCTTTGAATATATCCAGTGCGCGGCATAAATGCCTGAGGCGGCAATTGCAACCGAGATAAACATCAAGAGATATTCCATCAAACTGCCCGTATGTTCACCGCCGAGTATTTTATATTGCGCCGGGGAAAAGACTGGCTCAAGCCAATTTTCAATAACGCTTGCATGAGGGATACCAACAAAACCTCCGACTATTGATAAACCAGCAAGTATAATCAGCGGCACAGTCATACTTTTCGGCGCCTCATGCGGGTGAATATGATTCTGATCGAATCGCTTCTCACCTTCAAATGTAAGTGTCACGAGTCTAAACATATAAAACGCCGTCATCGCCGCTCCAAATACTCCGAGCATCCAAAGCACGCACGATCCTTGCTCGCTGCTGAACGCTTTCCATAGAATTTCATCTTTGCTGAAAAATCCGGCAAAAGGCGGAATACCAGCAATCGCAATTGCACCTACAAGAAATGTTTTATATGTGACAGGTAAATATTCTTTCAATCCTCCCATTTTTTGAATATCCTGCTCATCATGCATCGCATGTATAACTGCACCGGAACCAAGAAAAAGGAGTGCTTTGAAAAATGCATGAGTCATCAAATGAAAAATGCCGGCACTGAATGCAGCAACACCCATTGCAAGAAACATATATCCAAGCTGACTGATTGTCGAATAAGCAAGAACTTTCTTTATATCGTTTTGTACTAATCCGATTGTAGCCGCGAATACAGCCGTCACAGCACCTACGATTGCAATAAATTCCATTGTAACCGGAGCAAGTGCGAAGAGAATCGAACAACGCGCAACCATATACACGCCAGCCGTTACCATAGTTGCGGCATGGATCAACGCACTTACCGGTGTTGGACCTGCCATAGCATCAGGCAACCAAACATATAAGGGAATCTGTGCCGACTTGCCCATTGCACCGACAAATAACAGCATAGTAATCCACAATGCGGTTGTATTCCCTATCGATAGCAAAGATGCTCCATTAAAAACATTGTCAAAATTCAAACTGCCAAATGTAGAAAAGATAAGCAGCATACCAAGAATGAATCCAAAATCGCCGATTCGATTCACAATGAATGCTTTTTTTGCGGCGTCGCCTGTGAATTTCTTCTCGTACCAAAATCCAATTAATAAATATGAACAAAGTCCAACACCTTCCCAGCCAAGAAACATTAACAGAAAATTATCAGCAAGAACAAGACTAAGCATCGCAAAAATAAAAAGGTTAAGGTAGGCAAAGAAACGCCAGAATCCGGCATCTTTATGCATATAACCAATGGAATAGATATGAATTAAAAATCCGACTCCGGTAACAATGAGAGTCATCAAAATTGAAAGCTGATCAATTTGATATGCAACATTTACAGCGAGCGCGCTAGTTGAACCAGTAAATGTCGATAGCCACGTGAACAATTCTACTGTTTGCTTTCGCTGCTCCGGTTCAATGCCTAACATCTGTACGAAAAGTGTTAAGGCAAAAAGAAACGACAACCCTACAGTACCGCTTCCGATAATGCCGATGATTTTTTCATTCTTCATCCGCGAACCGAAAAGTCCAAGAACGAGAAATCCTGCAAGAGGAAAAGCAACGATGAGCGGTGTGTATGAAAACATTTTTAAATTCTACTATTTAGGGTTTAGAAATTAGGAATTACGTAATTTATTTCTACTTCGATTTTTATCAATCTTTTTATTTTTTCATTTTAGATTTTTTAATTTGAATCACCATTTCATAATATTAATTTCATCTAAATTTACTGTTTGTTTGCGCCGGAAAAGGGCAATAACTATTGCAAGACCGACTGCTGCTTCCGCAGCTGCTACTGTCATAACAAAAAACACAAGCGCTTGGCCTGTTGCATCGCCGAGAAATGCTGAGAAAGCAACAAGCGTTAGATTAACAGAATTTAACATTAACTCGATTGATAGGAACACTATAATCGCGTTTCGGCGCGTAATCACACCCATTGCGCCGATTATGAACATTACTGCGCTTAGAATTAAATATGAATTTAATGGAACCATAATTAATGAAAAATATTTTTATGCTAAATTATAAAATGAATTATTGAAAACATTAATCGAGCTTCTTCTTTGCTATAACAATTGCACCGACAATCGCCGCAGTAAGTAATAACGACGTTATTTCGAAAGGAAACAAGAAACGAGTGAAAAGCACATGTCCGACTGCTTCCACTGTTCCCACATTTGTAGCACGTTCAGTTTCGATGGAAGGTGTTCCTATCTTCATCATAAAAATATAAATCAATTCTATTAATACACCGAATCCGAAACCGCCAGCCACGACTTTTTTCCAGGTAAATCCATCCCGCAAACGGCGCTCATCTCCGAGGTTGAGCAGCATAATTACAAATACAAATAAAACCATAATAGCGCCTGCATATACAAGAATTTGAATGACGGCGATAAACTGTGCATGCAGTGTCAAATAAATACCGGCAAGGCAGAAAAAGTTGATTATGAGAAATATTGCCGATATAATCGGATTTCGCCTTGTAACAACAAGTAATGCAGTGATAATGCCGCCTGCTGCAAAGATATAAAATAGTATTTCTTCGAGTGTCATATATTTAATCTAATATTTTATTGGGAAAAATAATATTATTTCTCACGCACCCAGCGAAATAGTTCATGCAGTGTCGGACGTTTTCCATACGACAGAACTGCAATTCGGAATATTTTTCCAGCTATCCACATCATGATAATAGATGAAATAATAAGAAGCGTTATAGTACTCAGTATTTCCCAGAGTGCCGGCATCTGAACAGAAATTCTCAGAACCATCAATGTTGGTGTCAACAACGGAATAAAAGACAGCACTTTAATCCAAACTGAATTTGCATTTTGCATTACAGGCATAGCAATTACCATTGGAAACACAAGCGATAAACTTACATACGTTGTAATTTGCTGTGCTTCCTGCTCTGTGGTAACCGGAGAACCGGCAGCAACAAATATTGCAGAATAGAAAATATATCCGAGAATAAAATAGGCAAGTGAAAGAATCAAATTTCCAATTGTAAAAATATTTGTTCCTGTTTTTAATGAAACTGCAAACCCGATCATTCCCCAAATCAGCATTTGCACAATTCCGAGCCCGCTAAGCCCGAGAATTTTTCCTGTCATTAAATCTCGTGCAGAACAAGAAGAAAGAAGCACTTCAATAACACGATTCGTTTTTTCTTCAACAACACTCCGTATAAGAAGCTGTCCTGAAGTCAACACTAAAAATAACAGCATCATGATAACTATATAACCGCTGAAAAATGTTTCGAGAAAGCCTGTTTCTTTTTCATCGCCTTTTTCGGAAACTTTAATGGATTTTACATCTACATCCGCAGTAATTTTCTTAATGAGCGAAGGATCCAATCCCTGTTTAATAATCCGGTTTTCGACAATCACTTCTTCTATCGTACGAGAGAATCGTTCTTGGATTTTTATATTACTGACATTTTCTGACCGATATTCAACTTTGCCGCTGTCGAAGATAGTCGAAGGAAAATAAAAATAACCTGCAATATCTTCAGCAATTACCATGCGGTTTGCTTCCGTTTTATTTTTTTCAACAGCGTTATGCACGCCTAAATTTTTTATAACATAATTGGGTTGACCATCAGGTAATTTAAATTTTTCATCGAGCTTTTTGGTAAGCGGATCAACAATGCTCCCTGTTTCATCAATTATCCCGATAACAGTTGCATTTTCATCAGGCCGCGACATAAGCAACCCCGGTACAACACCAAAGAGAATCATAATAACCGGCATGATAACAAGAGAAATGATGAATGCTTTCGATTTAACCTTCTCACTAAATTCCCATACTGCAACTTGAAATGCTTTGGATTTCATAGCCGTTCTCCCTGCGACGCTTTTGCCATGAATTCTCGTTTTACTTTTTTCGAAGTTTGGAAGAATCGAACAGCGCTAAAAATTGTTACAGCCGAAAGGATTCCGACAGGCATAAATTGCGGTTGTGTTTGATTAAAAGTAAATACTGTAAATGCAAAAGTAAGAATGCATGATCCAATCAATGAAAATAAGGTTTTCCGGACTCGTCCATCTTTCATTACAAGATCGCTTGTTGATTTTTGCTGATTATGCAATGAAGGAATCGGCTTTTCGCCTGCCTGCTCAATTTTTTCAGGACCGCCGACGACATTTATAAAAATAGAATTCAGCGACGGTTCAACAATCTCGAATTTTCTTAACGAAAGTTTTCCGTTGAGATTCGCAAGCAATTCGCTGCTCTTAGAAATATCGGTAAGTTCAAGTTCAGCATAATTCTGATATATATCTGCCCGGCGGATAAAGTCAAAGGATTTCAGGAACTCTCCATCGCCTTCATATTCAAGATGGATTGAATTCGTTCCATAACGTTTCTTAATCTCGTGCAATTCTCCGCTGAGTACGGGTTTTCCCTTATTGATCAAGCAAATGTTGTCGCACATTTTTTCCACCTGTTCCATTTGATGTGTAGAAAAAATAATAGCAACATTTTTCTGGCGAAGTTCGAGTAAAATATCTTTCAGCAACACTTGGTTGACAGGATCAAGTCCGGTAAACGGTTCATCAAGAATCAACAATTCCGGACTATGGAGGATTGAAATAATGAGCTGGACTTTCTGTTGATTTCCTTTTGAAAGCTCCTCTATCTTCCTGTGACCTTCATTTTTCAATCCGAATCGTTCCAGCCAATAATATGCCAGCACTTTGGCTTGTTTAGCAGAAAATCCCTTTAATGACGCAAAGTATAAAATCGTATTTATGATTATACTTTTGCGGTATAATCCTCGTTCTTCCGGCAAGTAACCGATATTGTTCCACATATCTTTTGTGAACGGCTTGCCGTTAAATGTAATTTCGCCGCTGTCTGGTTGGATTATATTCAGCACTGTGCGAATAGTTGTAGTTTTGCCTGCGCCGTTAGGTCCGAGCAAACCGAATAATTCGCCTCTATTTACTTCCAGCGAAACGCCATCTACTGCAACAATATTATCATATTCTTTTCGTAAATTTTTTACTTTAAGCATATCAAATTCAAATTATAAGTTAAAGGGAAAAATTGTGATAGCGATAAAGTTCACATTACCCAATGTCTAATTCCCAATTCCCAGATTATATTTTATGGTGTATTACGATAAATCATGCGCGGGAATGGAATAGTTTCGCGGACGTGCTCTAATCCACAAATCCAACCGACAGTACGTTCTATACCAAGTCCAAATCCGGCATGAGGCACGCTGCCGAAACGTCGCAGATCAATATACCACTCGAACGCTTCCTGCGGAAGTTTATGTTCATTGATTCGCGTCAATAGAACATCTAAATCATCTTCTCGCTGACTGCCGCCGATAATTTCGCCATATCCTTCTGGGGCAAGCACATCAACAGCAAGAGCGACTTTTGGATTTTCCGGATCGCGTTTCATATAAAATGCTTTCACTTCAGAGGGATAGCGATGTACCATTACCGGCCGATCGAATTGTTCCGAGACAACAGTTTCGTCTGTTCCGCCAAGATCATTTCCCCACTCAAACGGCAATCCTTTGTCAATAAGAATTTTCACGGCTTCATCATACGTGATTCGCGGCAAGGGCTTTTTTACATTTTGGAGTTTCGTAATATCGCGCTCCAGTACTTTTAATTCCGGCAGGCAATCTTTTATAACGTTTTGAACAATATATTCCAAAAAATCTTCAGCCAAATCCATATCATCATTCAAATCGTTAAAGGCAACTTCTGGTTCGACCATCCAAAATTCTGTCAGGTGGCGTCGCGTTTTCGATTTTTCAGCACGAAATGTCGGGCCAAAACAATATACTTTTCCCATCGCCATTGCGCTTGCTTCTGCATACAATTGACCGGACTGTGTTAGATATGCTTTTCCAAGATCGAAATAATCGGTATCAAAAAGAGTGGAAGTACCTTCACAAGCGGCTGGAGTTAAGATTGGCGAATCGACGAGAGTGAATCCGTGCCCGTCAAAGAAATCGCGAATCGCTTTAATGATGCGGTGACGCACACGCATAATTGCATGCTGGCGAGTCGAACGCAGCCAAAGATGGCGGCGATCTGCCAAAAATTCAATACCATGTTCTTTTGGCGTAATCGGATATTCCTGTGCAATCTGATAAATTTTTGGAATATCAATTAAATCTAATTCAAAACCGCCGGGTGCTCGTTCATCTTTACGCACTTTCCCTTTTATTGAGAAAGAAGATTCTTGGGTAAGTGTATCAAATAAATCAAAAATTTTATCCGGAACTTGGCCCTTTACCATTACACTTTGCACAACTCCGGTTCCATCACGCATTAGAATAAAACGAACTTTACCGCTCGAACGTTTGTGATACAGCCAACCATGCAGTTGAACTTCATTTCCTATATGTTGACTTAATTCATTAATATAAATGCGTGACATCAATTTTTAGTCTTTTTGTGATAAAAAATGTATGAAGAATATAACGAACTAATAAGACTTGTTCAAATGAAATGAATAATTGTGAAATTAATGTTATAAAATACAATAGTGCCTTCAAAATATATGCAGCAACAGAGTCAAAAAGTTTTTAGGAAAGATAAGAATAATGATAAGCAAATGAAGATGCTCTAAACTGAATATTCAATACTCAAATACGAAAAAAGAAAAACAACAAATTGAAAAGACAAACGAAATTGATTACTTTAATATAGTATTATTTGTGTTAAACAAAGAGAATAATGAACAATTAACAATGAGAAATCGATTACAAAAACGTAAAAATAATCGACCAGCCAAAAGAA
Organism: Ignavibacteriota bacterium; assembly: GCA_963833465.1. Taxonomy (GTDB): domain Bacteria; phylum Bacteroidota; class Ignavibacteria; order UBA10030; family UBA10030; genus Fen-1298. The sequence continues at coordinate 799,845 of CAWHXW010000004.1, forward strand.
CAGAAATCTGGATTGTTGAGGACAACATTTTCTTTCAGAAATGCCTTGTTGATTTGATTAACAATCAAACTGATTTAATATGCCACCAATCATTTAATTCATGCGAGGAAACTCTTCAGCAACTTGAATTAGGCGCACTTCCGAGCATCATTTTATTAGACATCGGTCTGCCCGGAATGAGCGGACTGGAAGGAATACAGGAATTTAAACGGCTTGCTCCGAACGCACAAATTATTATCATCACCGTACATGAAGATTGCGATAGTATCTTTCAAGCTATTTGTGCCGGAGCCGCCGGCTATTTGCTAAAAAATTCTCCAACAGACAAAATAATTGAGGCAATTCATGATGTACAAATGGGCGGCTCGCCTATCAATACTCAAATTGCGCGGAAAGTATTGACAGCTTTTGCCGCGTTAAAATTACCTTCTCCAGATTATGATTTAACAAACCGCGAACGAGAAATACTTTTACAAATGATAAACGGTCTAACTATAAAAGAAATTGGAACGAAACTCTCCCTTAGTCATCATACAATTGATACTCATGTACGCAAAATCTACGACAGGCTTCATGTTAACAACCGCAGCAGTGCTGTTGCAAAAGCTCTCGTGCAAAAATTTTTCTAAAACGGCTTTTTTGATATTCTGTCAAGTACTATTTTTCATAAAATCAAAAATAATACAAAAAATGAAAAATCACGTGTTTACGTGATACCGCTTTACCATGCATACATTTATCTTGATAATGCAGTTTGTAGCCCGCCCGGGGTTTATTGAAACCGCCTACAATACTGTATCCTAAAGTTAGGATTGCTCTACCAAGAAGTGAAACGCTTCATATACAGCGTCAAACTTGTCAAAGCATAAGGGGAAATGCTAAGTCACAAGGGGTATTAAGAGGCGTAACAAAATAGAAGGCAAGGAAAGAATCAATTGATTCGCCTTGCCTTTTTATATAATCACAGAAAATGCAAAAACAAAATTTTCAAATTGTTGTAAGTAACTTAAGAAGAGAATCTATACAGGTATTGAAGTTGTATTGCTCCAGAGCTTCTTTGCGGGCTAAATGTCCAAGTGACAAACAGAGAGCAGGGTCACTAAGAATTTTGTGAATTGCCAATGCCAATGGAGCTACATTGCGAGGTTCTATAAGTAATCCCGTCTTATCGTTTGAAATAATCTCCGGGTACTCCTCCTGCATTTGTCGCAATGATGGGCAGCTGCATTGCCATTGCCTCTAGAACTACAAGTCCGAATGTTTCAGAGAATGATGGAAGAACAAAAGCATCAAGAGCCGACATTAATCGTGGAACATCGTCTATAAACGGTAAAAATTTTACAAATCGTTCTATATCAAGTTCGCGACACAGATTCAATAAAAATTCTCTATATCCATGCTCTCCAGCAGTCTCATCACCCGCAATTAGAAAAATTACATTTTGATGTTGTTTTATAATTTCCGGTACAGCCCGCAGCAATATATGCTGACCTTTTTGTTTATCAAGCCGCCCTATAACTCCGATAATGAAACTATCCAAAGGTAATTCAAAGGACGTTCGCGAGATATTTTTATTATAACTTGATGGATTAAATTTCTGTAAATCAATACCCAATGGAATAACTTTTACTTTCTCAATAGAAACACGCGTGCATGAAATCACATCCTCTTTCATACTTTGCGTAAGGGAAATCCAGTACGACAGTTTTGAGTACATCCACGAATGAAGAAAATCACGCTTATTATAACGGGAATTCATTTGCTGATAAAATACTAATTTTATTTTGGGCGTTATCATCGATGCAAAAACGGCAAGATGAATATCTTTTGACTGCATAAGTAAAACCAATTCGATTTTGTGATCTTTCAGAACGCTCGCAAGGTGAACTGCAGCAAGAGCATCTCCATATTTCAAGTGAGGTTTGATTGCGACTGTATGAATCTTTGCTTCTCTTGCTCGCTGCTCAAGCGGTGATGATTTCGGAACGATCATGGTGACGGAAATCTCTTTTTTTTCCATCGCTTGTGCTAACCGGATAGCAGAAAGTTCAAGACCGCCAATAGATCGAGAAAAACATACCAACGCTATTTTTTTTTGTAATTCCAACATGGTTTTTTTAAATCTTAATCAATATCGTTCTTAAACAGATATATTCAATAGACATAAATTTACTATGAAAAACTCAAATAAGGATCATTCGCTTGAAGCGACTTACGATATTTATTTTCAATTTAGTAAAGTAATTTTATTTTATAAGTGCACTTTGATTTTGCGGAAAAATACACGACCTTATTCTAAATTGATTTATATTTATTGAAAGAATCGAAGATGGCAGATTCGCAGGTGCATTCATTCCATATACCCGTTCTAGGATTAGCGTTCTCTGTTGATACGCCTATTCGTGTTGCGAAGTACGGTATTTCATCTGTCATTTCGATTGTAGATGATATCTTAATTGAACACATGCGCAAACATTATGCACAATTGTTCGGAGAAACTTATAATCCAATCACAGTTCGGGATGAAGATTATAGAGCCAGAAGAATTACAGCATATCTTAATCTTCTCCAGAAAATTGTGCAGAAACAGATTGCCGTTCTCAAAACTTCAGCATTTGAAAAAGGAAGCGAGCTTGTAAAATATTTCGAAATGCTTCCAGAGGAATCACCGCTTAAAGCGCTGTATCATCGCATGATACACTCAACGGACACAGAAAAGCAATCCGCATTACAGCATGAATTACAAACAAAAATCGTTGCCGGCAATATTGATGTCAATATAATGACAAAATTAGATAAAGCAAATGTCGGACGAAACCAAGAAAAATTGCCGGCTGAATTTTCAGATGCAATTGCATCGTTGCGCGGATTTGCACAAAGCGAACTTAACGGATCGGTTGTTCTTTCTGCAGGTTTAAATTCCCGCTTGTTCAGCTATATAGGCCAGCGCAAGGAGTTCATTCCGGACGAGCAAGGCAATTTTAAAAAAAGAGTTATTTTGAAAGTTACGGATTATCGTTCCGCATATATCCAAGGAAAAATACTGGCAAAGAAAGGAATTTGGATTTCTGAATTTAGAATCGAATCCGGATTGAACTGCGGCGGGCATGCATTTGCCTCCGATGGCTATTTACTCGGTCCGATTCTTGATGAATTTAAAACCAACAGGCAAACACTTTTCGACGAGTTATTTCTTCTCTACAGTACAGCTCTCAAAGGAAAAGGATTGGCTGTTCCATCCGTGCCGATGCAATTTCGCATTACGGTCCAAGGCGGAATCGGAACAGCGAAAGAAGATGCATTCCTGCGCGAATATTACCGCGTAGATGGAACCGGGTGGGGATCTCCTTTCCTTCTTGTGCCTGAAGCGACAAATGTCGACAACACAACCAGAGCTATTCTTGCCCAGGCAAAAAGAGAAGATTATTACATCAGCGATGCCTCACCTCTCGGCATACCATTCAACAATGTGCATGGCAGTTCAAGCGACCTGCAAATACAACGACGCGCCAACAATGGAAAACCCGGTAGCCGTTGTACAAAAAAGTTTCTTGTTTCAAATACAGAGTTCACAATGGAACCAATTTGCACGGCGTCAAGTCAATATCAAGAATTGAAAATCGAGCAATTAAAGAAACAGAATTTGCCACCTGAAGAGTTAGAACAAAAAATTGCTAAAATTCTCGAAAAAGCTTGCCTTTGCGAAGATCTCGCCGCGACTGGTTTTATTAACAGCAGCACAAATGGAACCACAAAAAATCATCCGGTTGCTGTTTGTCCGGGCCCAAATCTTGCGTACTTCTCAAAAATTGCAACATTGGAAGAAATGGTAAGTCACATTTACGGACGGATACAACTAATGACAGATTCATATCGCCCGAATATGTTCATCAATGAATTGCAATTGTATATGGATTACATGAAAAATGAAATTCAAAAACGTCTTGATACCTGGAATATAAAAGAACAAAAATATTTCGACACTTTTAAGGCTAATTTGCAAGACGGTATAAATTACTACAAGGATATAATTCCGAAGCTGATTGAAGAATCTGAACGCTATCACGAAACAATGCGAAATGAATTGCTCGAACTGGAACAGGAACTCATAGAGATCATGATTCCTGCCACAGCAATACCAGTGCTTGCATACTAGCCATTTTTAAGAGCGAAGCGGAAGACACTCTTTATTTCTGAGAGCATCTTATTTCTTCTGATTGATAAGTTCGAAACAAACGTATTATATATATACAATTTCATTATATCGATGATATTGCCTATTTATTCCCGGGTCAATTTTATAAGGGATAAAAATATGGCAATAGCCCAATAAAAATAAATAGTGACGTGCTCGACAACACAGAATTCGTTCATTTCCTGGATTCGTGTTTTTCCCTTATTCATAACAAACATACACGCAACCTGATCATTGATCTGCGGGGAAATCCTGGTGGAGCCAGTACATTTAGCAATCCTATGGTTGCCTTTTTTGCTGCCGAACCGTTTGGCAGCGCCTCAAAATTCTTTATGATGACCAGCGAGATTAGCAAAAAAATTTGGAAAGATGTGAGCGATACTTCCGTTCTTGCTGTGGTCAAAAAAGAAATACTATCAAGAGAAAATGGCAGCCAGTTCGAAATCGAAACAGCTAAATATAAATATCAGCCTCGGACTGATTCCTTAAAATTCAAAGGGAACATTTATGTTTTGATAAATCGTTTTAGCGGTTCCCAGGCAATTGAAGTTCCAGCAATGATACAGCATTATAAATTCGGAAAACTCGCAGGTGAGAAAACTTCGCCATTGACAGATGCCAATGCACGACAATTCAAATTGCCAAACACGCAATTAACAGTTACTTTTCCCGAAGCTTTTTATGGTGATTCTTCAATGGCAAATGGAGTTATTCCGGACTATTTAATAAACGACGATATACTAACTGAAAAAGATGAGATATTAGATTACACTCTGAAATTGATCAAAGAAAATAAATATTAAGGAATGATATAAAATATTTCGCCCTTATAACTATTGGTCGGGTTTAACTCTCCTTAAGTACAAAACGAAAGATACTTCCTTCTCCAATTTTACTTTCTACCTGTACCTGGCTTCCATGCGCTTCAACAATATGTTTAACAATTGCAAGACCAAGGCCTGTGCCGCCTAATTCGCGCGAGCGATCATTGTCAACACGATAGAATCGTTCAAAGATTCTTGAGATATGTTCAGATGAAATACCAACCCCAGTATCTTTTATACTGATTTGAATTCCATTTGCAACTTTTTCGGATGCGAGAACGACATCTCCTCCTGACTTGTTATAATTTATTGCATTACTAATAAGATTATTCAAGACCTGCCGCAATCTATCTTTATCTCCAAAAGCTTCATCGTTTACGGTTGTGTTCAACGACAGCTTAAGTATAACTTTCCGGTTAGCAGCCATTTTCTCAAATTCTTTAGCAACAGATTCGAGAAATTCGTTAATACGGAAATAACGAAAGCTCATTTTCATTTCACCTGATTCAATTTGTGAAATGTTGATGAGATCTTCCAGCAATACATTCAGCCGGTTCAGATTCGACTGTGCTTTTTCTAAAAATGAACGGTTAACGGAAGTATCATCCACAGCACCGTCGAGAAGTGTCTCCAAATATCCCTGCACAGCAAAAATTGGAGTCCGAAGTTCGTGCGAAACATTTCCCAAAAACTGACTGCGTACTTGCTCTAACTTTTTTAATTGAACAATATCTGTCTTTAACTTTTCGACTAGCTCGTTAATCGCTTTTGCAACGACACCGATTTCATCATCCGATGAAATCTTAAGATTTGCATCAAGATCGCCGGAACGAATTTGTTCCACGCCTTGAGCAATTTGTGTCATAGGTTTTGTGACAAAGCGAGAAACAACAACGCTTACAGCAACAATCACAATCAAAACTCCCAAACCGACAACAATCACAATCGATCGTATGTAATTGATTTGAGCTTGTACTTCCTCTAACGGAAAACTTAATCTGATAAACTGCAGCTTGCCAAAATCAATTTTCTGCGGTGGCTGCTTCACCAACTTTGCCATATATAAAAAATCGCGGTTTACAGTTATACTATGACGTATATCATGACCAATACCATTTCGCTTTGCATCTTGAATTTCCGGGCGATCCAAATGATTCTGCACGCCGGAGATTTCAGGGAATGGAACATCCGAATCAGCCAGAACATTACCATCTCCATCAATCAATGTAATACGTAGATGTTCAAGACCGCCGACTTGTTTTACCTGTTCATCAATTTGAGAAAATGAATAAGCAGTATCTTTCTGAAGCATGAAGAAAACCAAATCGGCTTGCCGGCTTAGTTCATCAACCAATCGTTCCTTGAAATACGATTCCATGCGCAAACTCGTGAATAAACCGAGACTGGAAACAATCAGCAGTGCAAGCACAACATAAGTAATAGTGATTTTCGTTCGTATTTTCATTTATGCTTTAAACCGATATCCAACACCAGAGACGGTTTCTATGTAATCTGAATAAGCACCAAGCTTCTCGCGTATTTTTCTAATGTGAACGTCTATCGTTCTATCTACAACATGAATATTTTCCCCCCACACACCATTCAAAATTGATTCCCGCGAAAGCACTCTGCCTCGATTTCGAACAAGATAGACTAATGTTTCAAATTCTTTTCTTGGAAGAACAATCCTTTGTTTACCAATGCTTGCTGTATAGCTGGATACGTTTATCTCTAAATCTTTAATCAAAATGACATCCAACTGTGGAATTGCTTTTTGAGCAGCTTGTTCTTGCCTCCGAAGCACTGCATGAACACGCGCAACAATTTTTCCAATTTTAACCGGCTTAACTATGTAATCGTCCGCACCTACTTCCAATCCAACAATTTCGTCTGTCTCTGTACCTTTTGCTGTAAGCAAAAGTACGGGGATAGATGATGTCTTCTTGTCTTTTTTTAATTCTTGAATAACTTGCAATCCATTCATCTCCGGCATCATTATATCAAGAATAATGAGATTTGGCTTTTGCCTCACTTTCTCCAATGCTTCCTTGCCGTTGCGTGCTGTAATAACCGTCAGACCTTCTTTGTTCAAATTATAAGATAAAAGATCGACAATGTCTTTTTCGTCATCAACAACTAGAATTGTTTTTTTCATATGATCTCATTAAATGAATCCTATGCAATATAGAATAGGAATTGGTCTCTTTCAAGGATATTAGTGAAAAATTCAATTCTGTTAATAATAATTTAACAATTCCGTAACACCTTTCCTTCTGATTATTGTTAATATTGTGGTGAAGTTTTTAAGAGGCAGCATATATGGCTGACGCAGAAAATAGGCGCGAAAATAGATCATATTTATTTGATCTGATGGAAAAGAATCTTCCCGAGCAAGAACCGGGCGAGGATATTCAACCTATCAGTACTTTAGAATTTTTAATCTGGATGATTTGTCTATCCGGAGTGTTTATTATCATTCGGTATATCTACGTTCTTTTTTTCTCACCATTTACATATCTATAAGCTTAACAAATCATTAACTGCATCGTCATTTTCTAATAATATACTTCTCTTATATTGCATCCAACGAAAGAGGAGTATTTATGCGAATAGTGTATTTCAATGCAAATTTAAAAGTCGGACAGGATGGAGTAACACGTGTTATTTATAAAATGATTGATGGAGCAATTGACAGAAACCATGAAACAATTGCCATCACATCTATACTTCCAGAACCATCACAGCAATCGATTCAGATGTACAAGGTACCATCGGTTGTCCTGCCGCTTCAAAAGGCATATCGCATTGCCATTCCTGGATATCAATCATTTGCGCGAATTCTTAATAAATTCCGCCCGGATATTTTACATATAAATAGTCCATGCACACTTGGCTTTGGAGCAGTGAAATATGCTAAACATTTTAATGTCCCCATAGTTGCAACATACCATACACATTTTCCAACTTATCCCCGCTATTATAAACTAACAAAGCTTGAAGACCTTGTTTGGCGAATAACACGAAACCTTTACAATAATGTAGATCGTACTCTTGTCCCAACAAAACCAATTCTTAGGGAATTAATTGAAAACAATATTCAGCGATTAGAATATCTTCCTAATGGCGTCGACACTGGACTTTTTACTCCAGAACGCCGGAATAATACATGGCGAAAACAATTTGGAGACGGCATTAAACCTATCATACTATTTGTAAGCAGGTTAGTGTGGGAAAAAGACTTGCGAGTCTTGGCAGATGCATATCAACTCTTAAAAGCGAAGCGAAATGATTTTGAAATGGTAATAGTCGGAGATGGCCATGCGCGGCAGGAATTTGAACAACTCATGCCCGGTGCGCACTTTCTGGGATATCAGTCTGGTGTTACACTTGCTGAAAGTTTTGCTTCGGCAGACATCTTTGTTTTTCCTTCGACAACAGAAACCTTCGGGCTCGTCACCTTAGAGGCAATGGCATCAGGATTAGCTCCAGTTGCTGCAAAAATAGGAGGTGCAACTGAGATTATTGAAGAAGGAATTTCAGGTATTTTTGCTAAACCTCTTGATGGTATAGATATGGCGCACAAAGTGGAATGGCTGCTTGATCATCCGAATTATAGCAGAGCAATTGGCGAACATGCACATCGCCGTGCTCAGGAATACCGGTGGGAATCAATCATGAATCGCCTTTTTGCTATTTATGAAGATGTCATTCGACAAACAAGACTACGGCATTCATTGCAAAAGGCGGCATAAATATTTTTATGAAAAGTTCGTTCCAAATAGCACATATTTCAGATCCGCACTTAAGCAGGCAGCATTACCGCGAACATATCAAGTCTTTCAAAATGTTGTTACGGGCCATACTAAATGACGGTATAGACCATATCATAATCTCTGGCGATATCATAAGCACTGCAGATGAAGATGATTATTTCCTTGCCCGCGAGATACTTGCCAATAATAGCTTATTAGACAGCAAGCGACTCACAATAGTACCAGGTAATCATGACATTTTTGGTGGACCTCACCGCGCCGTCGATGTAATAAGTTTTCCACGATATATTCGCAATGTAGATTATGTACGCAACAAAGAGTTATTTCAAAATGCTTTTGCCGAAACTTTCGAAGGCGTTCGCCGGTTGAATCCTGTTGCATTGTTTCCTTTTGTGAAAACTTTCGAACCTTTCAATATCATTGGATTGAATTCTATTCCGCCTTGGTCTCTTCGAAAAAATCCTCTTGGTACTAACGGTTTGCTTGATGAACAACAAATTGAATCTCTGGAGCAATTGGCTTCATCTACCTTGCTTAAAGATAGAACAAATATCATAGTACTCCATCATCACTTCAACGATCTTATACAATCGGATTATGACGCCGGAAATCTTTTAACGAGGATTGAATCCAACACAATGCGGATGCGGAAAAGAAAAAAAATCCTAAAATTATTTCAATCTATCGGCGTGCGATATGTCCTGCATGGGCACATCCATCGTAATGAAATCTATGATCGAAATGGAATTCTTTTTGTCAATGGCGCAGGCGCTGTATGCGATGACCCTGTTCAATTTCTGAAGTATAATCTGTTGACATATTCAGACGGCTATTGCAGTGTTAAAATTCGCCAGCTCCCGATTCCCTATCAAATTTCGACTGTAACACAATCGTTACATCGCAAACATCAGCCGTTACAAATGCCGGCATTCGCTACAAAACAATTGGAATAACATTATGGACTTAATCAATTCATCGCTGTATTCATCTAAAACATCGACAAATATGTTCAGCTCTATTTATCAATCAGAACTTATAAATAGCTTGTTAGAACAAGAGCAGCGGTTTGGCGAATCTCATCTCGGCGGAAAGAATCGAATTGCTTTGTTCGATTTAGATAATACTCTGATCGATGGAGATATTGGGGATGCTGTATTTGCACAACTATTAATAGATGGATTTCCACTTCCATTATCTTGGAAGGAATATCGTAAAATGTGCAAAGAAAATCCAAGCATTGCATACACCGAAGCGGTGCGGGCACTGGAAGGAATTTCCATGGAGTATATTATTCGTGTGACTAAACAAGTCCTTCAATCAAATCAGGAATTTTTGCACTGCGAAGGAGACGCAGTACGTATTCCCAAACCTAACTTGCTTATGACTGAAGTTGTAAGGTTACTGCGAGATTGGAATTACTTATTGTTTGTCGTGTCCGCCAGCAATGATATTTCAGCAAAAGTGGCAGGGTCAGTTTTATTCGATATCCCTATTAACAACATTACGGGAATAAAACCAAAACTGTTAGACAAAAAAATCACAAATGCTATTATTGATCCAATACCAGTCGGCGTTGGTAAAGTTGCCCAATATCGTCTCATGTGTGGCGATAACATGCCTATGATTGTAGCAACAGACAGTATATTGGATTTTCCTATCCTGCAAATCTGCGATCCAGATGGAACAGCAATTATTGTCGGTGAAAATGAAGAACTTATGACAATGGCAAAGGAAGAGCTCTCACCATCAATTCATATTCATCAAGTTCCAAATGATACATTACTATTGTTCCAACAAAAGCAACGCGTTGCTTGATTGAAACCGCACTACGGTTTTGCTTTCGCTTTGCACCACTTCAATATTTAGATTTGACGACACCGGCAGTACACGTTTGAGTGCAAAAGGAAATGTAATTTCAATCCGCTCAGGCGTTCGCGAAGATATCAGTTCCAGAGTAAATGCACACAATGCTTTCTGACAAGTTTCATATTTGATAGTACATCCAACTTTCCCGAACGATGTTGCTATTCCTTGAACAGCACTATTTATTCCCCATTGCAGCATACTTTCTTTGATATCTCGGAATAACAGCAATGAGTCATGTGTTTCGCTGACTAAACAATCGAGCAGAAATAGCACAATCTCTGCAGCAGCCCAGCCATGATGTCCGTCTCCCATTGCTCCACCGCCAGTCTTCGGATGAATTGCTTCTGGCAATGAATATGGCGACTGACATTGGCGAAAAATTGTCTCAGCAATATGCCAAGCTCGTTGCGGCTGTTCGTTCAATAAGAAAGCATGTGCAATTTGCAATGTCAAATATGGATTGTAGCCCGAATGAATGATAGGATGAAAAAATCCCCTATCATCCAAATATCTATCTGTAAATTCATTCAATGTGGTATTGAAAGCTGATGGAAAAATATCGGTGATATCTAACGGATAAATTCCCGAGACAAATCCAATTGCACTTTCATCAAACGGCCGCGACGGAGACGCCGGAATGAGATTTTTCCCTAAACGATCGGCGACAATTTCCAATGAATGTCGAATATCCGCGGAGAACAATTTAGCTTCCTGGTCCCATTTTTCGGCAATTTCTTCACGATGAAGAAGTCGAGCAAGAAATACTGCAGATCGAATACCTTTCAGCCCCCAGAAAGAATCCCAATAATATTGGTCGACTGTTCCAAAATGTTCTGCACTTAAACTTGGCGGAAGAAGTCCGCGATGTGTCGTTATTGTTTCATGACTCTGTTTTCGCTTCTGAATAATCCACTCGACACCACGTTGAATGTTTGGAAAAATATGTTTTAGCCATGAAAGAGACTGTGTTAATGTTGCATGTTGTTTGATAAGCCAGAGTGCTTCTCCATTTGAATCCCATTCTCCATCCGGTCCGCGAAAGAACCCATCCGGCATTTGTCGCTTCGGAAAACCATCTATCACTTGTTGTGCACGACGGTGAAATCCTAATCTATCTAATGCATGCAACATCGGCACTGCATCCCTGAACCAAAAATGATGATAAAGAAAAGGACCCGGAGAAATAAATTCGCCGTCATGTAATTGTAATAGGAATAGTACATTAGCTTCGAAGAGTTTTTGAATACGTTCGTCTGCAAGAATTAAAACAGCACCTGTTGATCGTTCTTTTTCCCACCGTGCCTGTTGTTTCTCTCTACGTTTTTCAAATGAGACTCGCAAACTTGACTTAGATTTTGCACGTGAGAGCGTTTGCTTGTTTCCTAGTGCAACACTAAAATGGATCGATCGCTTTGTTCCCGGAGCAAGATTTAGCTCATACACTACTATAGCATTAACTAATCCATATTGACATGATGAGGAATATTTAAAATCAGCTTCATTTACTTTTTTCCAATAGCCTTCTTTAACTTGCTTACGAAGAATATTAACAGTATCGCCTCTTTGAGAATTAGAGCAGTAAACTCTTTGAGGTTCCTCAGCAATCACAAGTCCGAGACATTTATCAACATATATCTGACGTTTATGTTTGAACTCAATACTGTGAATCGGCGCAACACCTTCCGGATTGAACGGCCTTATTGCAATACACACTAATGCATCTGAAATTTGACCTGTCCTATTAATGACATTAACCGCTTGAAACAATACATCGCTTCCTTGATTTGTTGTATCAACAAATGCTTCTAACTCCAATGACATCCCAAAAAAATCAAAACAAGTTGTAATTCTCGGTGCATAAGTATCATATTCTTGATTTAAAGGAATGGATAGTGAAGGTAAAAACAAGCCGCGATCTGTAACAAGCCAAACATCTACCGACCATTCGCGGGGAAGAGGCGTTACTAATCCGCAAGGATCGACGATGGCTTCATGCTCTCCATTTGGGCTGCCGAGCATTGTCCAATTTCTGTGCGTTATATTTAATAATAAGGGATTCTGTGATCGTGCAACAAAACTTGAACTTCGTGGATCCAATTGCTTGTGTACCCAGTGTGGATAAAGCCAGTCTCGTTTCATTTGAAGGATGGCATAATTCAACAAACCACGCGTTACCATTGGAGCGCTAAGCTGAAACAATTCTGCTGGAAAACCATTGCCATTCACATTACTCAAATTACCTGCAAGCTGCAATTGATGAATAGCTTCAGCAGGAATGCCAAGCTGCTTCAGCGCTTGTTCAAAAACAAAGGATGATACATTCATAACTATTCTTCCTCACAATTAATATACACTCACTTCTCAGCCCTTACAAGATAGATGAACAATCTTAACAAATTGGTAATGAATCGGTTATTGTTCGGCAAGATGTGTTTTGTATCCTTATCATTATTTTTAGCAAATAATTTTTATGGAATTGACGCAAGCGGCACAATTTGTTTTCATGACGTTTTTCGCATTTTTCATTTTTTTGGCTAATCCAATAAAAGAGAATCATATAGCCAAGGGAGATTATTATTATCAGGTGTTCGATAATGAAGCGGCTCAAAAGGAATATGAACGGGCATACAAGGAATCACCGTCGAGTTACGCCTCCTTGCTTCGTTTGGTTCGTATTCACAACGACAATGGAAGAATTCACCTGCGCAGAGATTCCATTTCTGAAATAGAATATAAGAAAGCTATTGCGTTTGCAGATTCTCTTTCAATCAATTATCCTGATAGTGCAGCAGCCCACTTTTGGTATGCGCTGGCAAAAGGAAGTCTTATTCCATTTGTTGGAGTTCGAGAGAAAATAGCTATCGGCAGAGAAGTAAAATTACATATACAAAAATCTCTGGAATGCGATTCAACATTCTCTTATTCCTATGTCATTAGTGCGATTTTTGAGCGTGAAGGCGCACAATTAAGCTGGTTAGAAAAAAGCATTGTGCGATTGATATTCGGTGAAGACTTATCCGGTTCGCTGGAAGCATCGGAACACTATTTAAAGTCCGCAATTAAATACGACTCATCCAATTCTTTCGCTTACTATGAACTCTTTTGGACTTACAAAGCAATGGGCAACAAATCCTTAGCAATAGCCTCATTGCAAGAAGTGATGAAGCGCGTTCCAAAGAACCTTCGCGAAAAGCAGCAGCAGGAAGAAGCTCAGTTGCATCTTTCTGAATTGACTTCGATTAATTCAGGCGAGTTGAAATGAATTCTCTTTCTCTGAAATTCGTGCCTTCACAGTTTTTTCAACTTCTTCTTTCATTTGAAGAAGAACTTCATTGGACGGATCGAGTTCTAATCCTCCATGGATATACCGGATGCAGGCAGTATAATCGGCATTCGTCCGATAGTAATCGGCAAACGAGATTGCAGAAAGAATCTTTTCAGTCATTGCTTCAGGTTTTTCAATTATTTTCCTGTCTGCATCTGATTTTGCATGTTGTTTTTCATTTTTGACCACCGGGGATATAATATGATTTTTTATTTCTTGAATCAAAGTTTCGGCTTCAGCGCTTTGAGGCCGAATAATACGTGCACGTTCAGCTTCATTCAAAGCATGTTCATATTCCTGAACATGGAAATGTTGTCTGGCACGATTCAGCAGGGATTGGTGCTTGTTTTCCAATGCTTGTTCCCGCAACTGGTGGTTTATGTCATAAATCGATGCCTGTGAAGAAAGATTTGTCAGGTGCCGGACTGCCATTTGACGAACATGTTCCAGAGCGGCAATAATTCTAGCAATAGAATATTCCATAGAATTGGAATTAGAAGAATATGATTTTTGGAGGAAATCAATAACACGCTTCAAACGACGTTCAATTGCAATTGCATAGAAATTCTTCGGATCGCTTGCGAGAATAGATTGGGAATCTGAATATGCAAGATCCAAGTTTTGATTATGCAGATGGTTTTCCAAAGATTGAAAAAGAGAAATAAGTGCAGGAAAAGAAGATTGTTGTTTCATAAGTATCGTTTCTCATATTAAATGTTAATGGAATTTATTCAGATGCAACTTATTCATTCCTTGGCAGATGAGCAAGGAATAATCCATTATCCTATTATAAAACTTTTGTAAACGAAGAATATATGAATGCTGGATGTAAATCTATTTTAACCGTTGATCTGGACACAGAAACATCTTCACTGTTATCTAAAGCTCTTTCTCAGGAAGGATATTTTGTGAATTCTATATTCTCCAACAATGAAACGTTGACCCACTTGCAGCATTTCCCCAATCTAATCATTCTCAATCCGAACCTTTCCGATATGAATGGTTTGGATATTCTTCGTGCTCTTAAGCAGCAGCCAGAGTTTTCCCATATTCCAATATTCATCCTAAGTAATCGGCAAAACGAAGCAGACGAAATTATTAGTCTTGAAATCGGTGCTGATGATTATATTACTCAACCTGTGCAAATCCCCCGGCTAAAAGCTCGAATCCGAGCGCTCTTCCGGCGGCAAGATCAACAGATGAATACTCAGGATTCAGATAATAATGTGATCACAATCGATGCTCTTTCGATCTTCGTTCAGCAATTTTCAGTGATGTGTGGACAAGATTATATGGAATTCTCTAAAAAAGAATTTGAAATTCTTTTGCGGCTTGCAAAGAATTACGGAAGAGTATTAACCCGGCAAGAGTTGTTTTATTCCATCTGGGGTCAACATAACAATTCAGCAAATCGTACAATAGATGTGCACATCGGCCGCATTCGAAAGAAACTAAAAGGATATTCACATTACATCGAAACTGTGTCCGGTATTGGTTATCGGTTTCATAAATGAACATATAAGCGAATGATTCTTCAGGCGTTTTTTAAAAAAGTAATTCAACAGATTAACGCTCTTGCACCTTTCTCGCATCTGATTGCAACTCTCATTTTACTCGGTGGATTGGTAATCTGCTTATTTTCCAAGGCATCCATTCACTTATTCATCAACAGCTTTCATTTTTCATGCGGCGATATTATATTTTCGTATGCAACTCTATTAGGTGATGGCGTCGGCGCTTTCTTATTGGTAATTATTTTATTATTTGTCAACTATCGCTTTGCAACAATTATAGCTGTTAGCAACATCACATGCGCTTTTATTATTCAATTACTAAAACGAGCTTTCTTTTTCGATTCGTTTAGACCATATCAATTCTTTAAAGGCATTCATGATTTGTATCTCGTACCAGGCATAGAAATATATTCTTTCAATAGTTTTCCGTCCGGTCACAGCGCAACAATTTTTACGACATGCACATTGCTGAGCCTTATGACAAAACACCGAAGTACTCGAGTTCTTCTTTTTGCAATAGCATGTATTACGGCGTTTTCACGTGTCTATTTATCGCAACACTTCTTTGAAGATATTTTTGCAGGAGCCCTTATAGGCTTTGGTATTGCCGTATTAATAGCCGCTTTGTTTGATCAGGAAACATAGACAGGCATTGTTGAACAATTTCCAATTCCTTAATAATTGAATAGATGAATCAATTTCTATAATGATTTCATCCTACTGATAGGCAGTTCCTCTGTGGTCGTGAGATGCATCAGAAGCAGTTGGCAGCCAAAACTCCGCAACAACAGGAAAGTGATCGGAGACAATGAGCGATGGCCGATAGGCATTCGTTGGAATGACATTGTTCATGCAAAACAGATAATCTAACCGCATCGTTGGCGCCTCGACACGAAAAGTATAATCTCCCCAGAAATGATTAGTCATATAAGCATCTAATGCAATTGATTGGATTCTTCGCATAGGTTTGGATAATGGGGGTGCATTTAAATCTCCACCGAAAATAATTGGACCATCGAGACACTTTAAATACTTTATAAACGAGTCCACTTCGTCCATCTGAGTTGCAAGAAGGTATCTTCCCCACCGAAGATTTTCTTCAAGAGTATTATTCTTGGGTCTGCCGGCAATAAGCCGGATAGAAATTATATTTACCTTAACACCATCTACATTCAAAACGGCATGAGTAAATGATCGTAGAGGATGACGATATTGATCTTGTATATCGTTACTGCCGGATAATGATGCTTCATGACTAGGAAGATTGATTTCTTTAAATTCTTGGACCGGATACTTCGAGATAATGGCTGTGCTGTTGGAATGACCCATATAAAATTCCATCGGATAAAGCAAATTCTTTGCGACATTATAAAGACTATCTGTCAAAGTGTTTTCTGAAAGAAGAACCACATCAGGGTTTAACGATCGTATTCCGCCAAGCACTTTCTGCAATCCATTCGAATAATACTGCACATTCAGTGCCACTACACTGATCTTTGGGGAATCAGTAGCCAAAGGTTTTTTTTGCGGAATGAGAAATGAAAGTGAGAAATCTCCAAATGCAGCAAGATAAATTAAAGTGATTACTGTGAAGATAGCCGCTAATACCCTTTTTTTTAAAAGGAAAAACAATGCAATTGGAATAACAAGGACAAAACCAATCCAAACGGCAGGCAAATAGTCGATGCCATAGAGACTATTAGTTTCATTGAAAACTTCCAAATGGTCAAATGTTGAAACAACTACAAGCAACAGCAATGGTACGATCAAAAGCCACGCAAGAATTAAAATTATTCGTTTCATATACCCTTTCACCTAAAAATTATTGTGCACAGGTAAACAATACTTTCTTCCTAAATACTTCCTGGAGTAACAGCTTTTTTCTTTCTGCCCCCCATAATTCCATTTCCGGCAACGCCCGCCCCGATCCATAAATGCGGATAAATAAAGTACCTTTTCGTACTCTTGTTCGCAGTTTTTTCACAAGCGAAAGATGAGAGCGATCTAACCCATCAGCAATTCGCAAAATTGCAGATAATACGGCAACCTTGTGCTGATCATCATTTGAAAGAATATCATATCCTTCATGTTTGATTTTTGGATGGCTCTTGCGATGATATCTTGCGATGTTTGCAATGATTTCCTTCTCGTTCTCCGTAAATCCGAGTAATTCTGAATTGCGTATTAGATAATACGAATGCCGATGATGCTGGGCATGAGAAATAAATAATCCGATTTCATGCAATAAAGCCGCTGCTTCAAGATATTCGCGTTCTTCTTTACCCAATCGATGCAGAGCGCATGTGTAATCGAATAGCTGAAGCGAAAGCATTGCAACATGGTTCGCATGATTTTTTTCATAATGAAAGGTTTCTGCAAGATGCAGAACACTGCTGCGTCTGATATTTTGCAGGTGGCTTGTAGGTTGATTCCTGTATAGTTTTTCAATACTATCTAAAATAATTCCTTCACGAAGGGAATAATCGGAAACAGTTACCGTTTTTATCTTTAACGCGAGTACTATTTGTTCTAAAATGATAGCTCCTGCCGAAATAATATCGGCTCGCAATGCATCCATTCCTTTAATTTCCATTCGCTGTTTGGCTGTCTGTGCTTGGAGTATTTCCTCTACAATTTGTAATAGTTCTGTGCGAGTAAAGATATAACCATTCAATGAAGATTCTGAGTCTTTGCCATATCGCAATCTAATAATTTTTGCAAGAGTAGTAATTGTGCCTGAAGTTCCTATGCAAAATTCAAATTGCCGATTTTTTATTTCGCGAATACATGGTGTTAAAAAGCCGCTAACATACTTCCTGCATTCATCGATTGCTTTTCTACTAATACGGTCTGAATGGAAGAAGCGTTCGGTTATTCGAACTGCACCGATTTTTAAGCTGTTGCTAAACAGTATTTTCCGTCTTCGCCCTATTAGAAACTCGGTACTGCCTCCACCGATATCGATCAACAGGATATTTTTTGGGAACACAGCTAACGCTTGTAATACTCCAAGATGTATCAAACGCGCTTCTTCAAATCCGGAAGTAATTTCGATTTGAATTCCAGTCAAATTCTGAACACGCCGGAGAAATTCTTTCCGATTCGCTGCTTCACGCACGGCACTTGTTGCAATTGCTCGAATATCTGCATTATAAACATCTGCTATAGCTCGAAATCTTTTCAGCACTACTATACCTCTCTGCATAGCTTCATCGGATAGATGCTTCATATCAGTGGAACCTGATCCTAATCGAACAACTTCCTTTTGTTTATTAAGGATTTTAAAACCACCCGTTACAGAATTCACTTCTGCTACTACCAAATGGAAAGAATTTGTTCCAACGTCAATTGCTGCGAGATTTTTCCTCTGTTTCTTCATGATCTAGAATCGCCAATATTCCTTGTTTAAGTTCTCGATTTACTTCTTCAAACGGACGCGAGGAATCTACAACTTGAAATCTGAACTCCCGAGTCATTTTGCGAAATTCAACCAAAATACGTTTTTGATATTCCATAAAACTGTCATAGAAATCTTCTCCCAGATGCAGATCCATACCAGATTCCCAATAATCCATTCCTTCCCCCGATTCCTCTTCCCAATAATGCTTGTGCAATGTATGGCTGTTAATGACTCGAGGAATTAAATCTTCAATTTCCACGCGCATGTAAAAGACTGCATTTGGTTCGAGAGCAAATCCAAAAACCTTGCGAATCCACTGTCGGTCTGCGCCACGTACAGTTGAACGTGCAAACGCAGTGTAAACATATCGATCAGCTAAAACAATAAATCCTGCTTTTAAGGCAGGAATTATTTCATGCTCAAGACGGTCGGCAAAATCAGCAGCATACATTAAACTGAATGTATTTACATTAAGTGTATGACCAGATTTTGCTTCATCGATTGCTTGTCCCATTAATGGAGATCGTGTCCATCCAGTGGTTGTCACACCATAGCCCTTGATTTCGAGCCACTTTTTTAATTCTTCAATTTGTGTTGAACGACCGACTCCATCGGTTCCTTCGATCACAATAAGTTTTCCTTTAATTTCGCTCAGATTAACATATGGAAGTCCGACACCATAATAACCATGTTTCTTAGGCGACATATACATTTTCCTTCTTTTGGAGATTAGGTGTAGTCTTATAATCTTTCAATTTCTCTTTGATGATCTCACGGATCATTGTTTGCTGCTTTTGAATTGACAGTGTTGCATCAATTACTGTGAGGCCGTATTCCACTGCAATTTTATCATATTCTTCCAAGATTTTATTTTGAAACAGACGGAAGCTTTCTTTTGGATCATCGCTCAAACCTAAATCCATGCCTGCTTCATGAAATTTCAACTCCACACGTCCTGTCAAAATGCGTTTCAAAGATACTTCGATAGGCACTTTGAAATAGAATCCTATATCGGGTTTAACTGCAAATCCATACAGATTGCGAACCCATTCCGGATGCACGCCGCGTACTACATCGCGTGCAAAGGCGGTGTACACATATCTATCTGCGCAAACAATCATCCCAGCCTTCAATGGTGGAATAATTAAATGCGCTAAACGGTCGGCAAAATCTGTTGCATGCAGTACAGAAAATGTTGTCGGTGTAAGAAGATTTTTCTTTTTCCCATGTCTGATTGTTTCCTTTACCAGTGCAGAGGAATTCCATTCTGTAAAGAACACGCGATATTTTGAATTTAAAAGCCACTTTTGGAGGAGCTGTAACTGTGTCGATTTACCGGATCCATCAATCCCTTCTACGATAATCAAACGCCCTGGTAAGTTATGTTGTTCAATTAATCGTGACATTCACATCTCCTTTTTTGCAATCATGCGTATTTGTTTCGGTGTTAAATGCCATAGTAATGTCCCTTGCCGCTGCGATGGAATTGTTGTCACTGCAATGCAGCATAGCGATCCTTTTTTGAATTCGATAATCGAGGAGCTCTTACCCAATAATGCAGATGCAAAATAAGAAAGGTCGGGCTCATGCCCGACGAGCAATAAATTCTTCAGCTTTTTATATTTTGGCAAATAGGACATCAAATTCTTTAACGAACTGCCTGGCGCCAACTCGTTGCATACTTGAACTCTTGATTCTGCATGAAATGCTTTTGCGACAATCAAAGCTGTGTTGCGTGCTCGCTCCATTGGACTAGTCAGTATCACATCCAAATTATCGACGATTCGAATAATTCCCCGTGCTTCTTTCGACATTTTTTCGATTCCTTCTTCGGTAAGGGGCCGGTCATCATTAGGGAATGGTTCTATTCCGCGTTGAAGCGCTGCTGCATGACGAAGTAAATATATGTTCATCTTCCACTTTCAGTTACTCTATAATAGAGCGGGTTTTTATTATGAAATTCTTCTTTCCGTATTTTAACATAATATCAAGTTTCTTCGTTTTCAGTTATGAAATTGTTAAAAGAATTTTATTAAAATGTAACGCTCATTTTTCTTGGATAATGAAGTAAATTCGACTGCAGATTTTCATTCAATCAGAATTTAAGTAGTAGAAAGAATTTACATTGAATAATAGGAATTTTTTCCACGTTTGTACATACGTGACTGTAGTTGGATATAGTTCTCTTAGCCAATTACATAATTAGTTTATACGCAGACTTGATCCAATGAGACAACACGACGTAATTTATTACGGCAGCCTATTTCACTAGGATAAACGCGTTTGATGCCATCACCTAATGCTCGTTCGATATCTCGAATATTCTGTACAAGACGAACTAATCCAACAATTTCGACTGAAGCAGCTTGGTCACTTCCCCACATTGCCCGATCAAGCGTAATGTGACGTTCTACAAATGTGGCGCCTAAAGCCACCGCAGCTAATGTCGGCGATAATCCAGTCTCATGACCTGAATAACCAATAGGATTATCATTGTATTTCTGTTTAAGAGTATGAATCATCCTTAGATTTATTTCTTGCAAAGGACATGGATAAGTTGAAGTAGTATGTGCAACAAGAATATTTTCTAATCCTATCACATTTAAAACTGTCTCGATCTCTTGCATTGTCGACATACCTGTGGATACAATCAATGGTTTTTGTGTTGCTTTCATTCCACGTAGGAGATCTACATCAATTAGTGAAGCTGATGGAGCTTTGTAACATGGAACATTATATTGTTCCATAAAGGCAATTGAATCTTCATCCCAGCAGGAAGCAAACCAAGCAATGTCCCGCATTCGGCAGTACCTGTCGATCTCATCGAACTGCTGCTCTCCGAATTCAATTTTACGTCTATAATCTATATACGTCATTCGTCCCCAAGGCGTATCGCGCTCAACATTCCACTGATTTAAAGGAACACACTTTTCTGGTGTTCTTTTTTGAAATTTTACTGCGTCGCAGCCCGCAAGAAATGCGGCATCAATCAACTTCTTCGCTAATTCAAGTGAACCGTTATGGTTAATTCCGATCTCCGCGATGATATAAATTGGTTGTCCGTCACCAACTAATCTATCCCCAATTCTAACGAGATTCGAATTCATACCAACTCCTGCATTTAACAAATGTATTTGATTTAATTATTTTAAATCAGAGATTGAATGTTTTGACTACGCAAATCAATTATCCATTCAGCAAATTCACGGAAAGCACCACGACCGCCAGAAGCATTACAAACATAATCGACTTGTGATTGAATAATGGAAATAGCATCTCCCGGTGCAGATGTCAAGCTGATATTTTTTAGAGCCGAAATCAGTTTGTAATCATTAATATCATCACCTATGTACGCAATCTCTTCCAATTTCAAATTAACTTTTTCTGCAAACTCTTTCACGTGTTGATATTTATCTTGTACACCCAGCAACACATGATTGATGTGCAATTTTTCTGCACGACGCTGCAAGCAGCCTGATGTTTCACCTGAAAGGAAACCGCATTCAATTCCTGCATTGCGCAATAATTTCACGCCCATTCCATCCCGAATTGAAAATTTCTTTAAGGACTCACCCCATTCCGAATAATAAACGCATGTATCGGTCAACACACCATCACAGTCGCTAAATAAAAACTTTATCCTTTTAGCTCGATTAGATAATTCCGTTTTTGTCATTATATTTCGTTTTTTTGTTCACCAAATCGTCCAGCCGCCATCTACAACCATATTGGCGCCAGTCATGTACTGTGAAGAATCGCTCGCAAGGAATACAATCGCTCCTTGATAATCATTCGGGTGTGCCATTCGCTGTAAAGGAGTTTTCGCTGAATAGTTTTGGATGAAAAATTCCTCCTGTCCATTTTCAACCCCACCGGGTGATAAGGCATTCACCCGCACTCCTTTACATCCCCAATATGCCGCAAGATATTTTGTTAATGAAAGAACAGCTCCTTTCGCCGTAGGATATGCGGGGGATTTAAACATCATCCGTGAGCCATCGGATCTAATGTAAAGAGATTGATCAGGCGCAACCATTCCGTAAGTGGAAGCAATGTTAATAATACTGCCGGATCCCTTTTCAGCCATATGAGAACCGAAAACCTGACAGCACAAAAAGACGCCTGTTACATTAATCTCTAATGATCGTTTCCAAGTTTCTAACGGAAAGAATTCGAAATCTGCAAGCTCAATTACGCCGTCATATTGTTCTGCTTTATCATTTATGGCGGCATTATTAACAAGGACATCGATTCTTCCAAAATGCTTGAGAACTTCATTTCGCACTTTTTTCAATGACTCGCGATTTGTTATGTCCATTTCATAACCGAAAGCAGCAACACCGTATTCTAAAGCGACATCTTTGGCAAATGCATGACATTTTTCTTTATTAGTATCAGTAACAATGACATTAGCGCCGAATCGGGCGAGTGCATCGCAATGTTGTCTTCCGAGCAGCCCTAAAGCACCTGTCACTATCGCTACTTTGTTAGATAATGCGAATAAGGAACTCATACTTTTTGCTCTTTTTGAATTTTTGGTTTAGTATTAAAATTGCTTGTTTTTCTAAACACGGGTTCCACAATTTCACCCCGCAAATTTTCCAATACAGAATTTTCAGAAATAACTTTACTTAATAATTTCAGCACGTCCGTATATGCATTTAGTGTGTATTCAATATCATCATCCTTATGAGAAAATGAAATATTATGAAATCCGCTCCAAAGAATACCTCTTTTAAATAATTCTTGCTGCATGAATGATTTCAATGCAAGTGCGTTGCCAACTGAAGGATCGAAAACGACCATCGTTCTGCAATCCGGGCCTTTGCAACTGAGATATGAAATAGCCAGTTTGCGGACAATTTCTTCAAAACCTAATCGCAGTTTCTTTCCTTGCTCGGCTAAATAGTCTGGAACCTTTTTAGCTACCATTTCTAAAATTGTGGCTTTGGCTGCAACGAGCGAAAGAGTTTCGCCGCCGAACGTAGTATAAAAGAAAACATCTTTTTCCAATAGCTGCATAATATCCTCCCGCCCCGTGAGGACAGAAAGTGGCATACCATTTGCGATAGCTTTCGAAAATGTTGCAAGATCGGCTTTTACACCAAAATATTCCTGTGCACCACCAAGCGCAATCCGAAATCCAGTCCACATTTCATCAAAGATCATCAAAGAACCATTCTGGTCGCAAATATCTTTGAGTTTATGAAGAAAATTATTTTTCGGTTCTTCTATTACCATAGGTTCAAGGATGACACAAGCTGTGTTTTCGTCTATTGAATCGAGAACCGATTGAATATTGTTATATTGGAAAGTGTGCGTTAATTTCGATATCTCCCGCGGAATTCCGAAAGTTCTGTCAGTAACACTTATGTACCAATCATGCCATCCATGATATCCGCAACAAAGTACTTTCGTTCTTTTAGTATATGCTCGAGCTAAACGAACTGCTGCACTTGTAACGTCGGCGCCTGTTTTACTAAACCTTATCATTTCTGCATTGG
Organism: Ignavibacteriota bacterium; assembly: GCA_963833465.1. GTDB lineage: Bacteria > Bacteroidota > Ignavibacteria > UBA10030 > UBA10030 > Fen-1298. The sequence continues at coordinate 824,246 of CAWHXW010000004.1, forward strand.
GCACAATTGTTCTTATCAACTCCGCCACCTCCACTTCCAACGGATGCATCATAGAGAAGGTGATACCTGAAAGCAATTGTTCACGTATCGCATCATCCACATTTGGATAGCAATATCCAAGTGAGATTGGCCCAATTCCCATATTGTAATCGATAAATTCATTTCCATCGACATCCCAAACGTGAGATCCATCTCCGCGAATTAAATATTTTGGAGCAATGCCTTTTATGTATTGCCCAGGTCCCTTCGCCAATGTCTGTGTTTGAGAGGGAATTAATCTCAATGCGCGATTATAAAGTTTATTGGATTGAGTTATATCCGGGTATTTTTCATTTAAGCATATCCCGTTGGACATAGAAACTACCTTTCTTTCAACAAATAGGTCTGAAAAAGAGTGCTGTTTCGTGTGTAATAAAACCTTTTTGATTTTTTTGTTTAAGCGATGCAAGTTCTGCAAGTATACGTAATGCAATTTGTCTTCCGGTAAAACCTTCATACTCCAGTACATCTGGCAATAATCCGGGTTTAAACCATCTTTGTTCAAGTGCGATTGGCAGGACATTAGCGGCAATTCGACGACGTACGAGAAGCTCACAAAGAATACTATATAATCCGCCAATTAGGAAGTGATCCTCTAGTGAAATAATGAGTTTTGTTTCTTGAGCCGCTCGAAGAATCGCGATTTCATCAATTGGATGAAGTGTGCGTAAATTAATCAGGCGAACAGAAACACCGCTTTTTTCCAATTGATCCTTTGCAATAACAGCTTGCTCCAACAACATTCCATAAGTTAAAATTGTAATATCGAAACCTTCAGAAATAGTTTCAGATACACCGAATATAAAAGGCGCACTATGGTTAACGACCGGAGCACATGCATTAAATCTAACATAACAAGGATAGGGTGTTTTTAAAATTTGATCCATTCCATTTACTAATTCTTCGGCATCACTTGGGCAAAAAATGTGCATAGCTGGAATGGACCTCATTAATGAAATATCTTCGATCGATTGATGGGTTGGACCGTTGCCATCCGATAAAAATCCTGGTACTCCTCCGATAAGTTTTACCGGCAACCGAGGAATACCGACATCAGTTCGGATGAATTCAAATGCACGCATAGTTAAAAATGTTGCAATCGCATGTACGATTGGAATTCTACCTCGCAGTGCCAAGCCCGCGGCTGCGCCTACCATAGTTTGCTCTGCTATACCAAAATCTATAAATCGATTTCCAATTTTTTTTTGAAGAGTTCTGATCGCTGCACGATTTTCTGCAGTTAGAATTCGAATGTTTTTATCCCTGCTACAGAGTTCTTCGAGTTTTTCTTCGTAAGTCATATTAGCGAACCAATAGAGTATCTGATGTTAAAACTGCCGGAGTTGCCGTTCTCATTTCATTCAATAGCATTTCAACTTCTTGTTGGGTAAAGTTTGCAAACCATCTGTCGGCACATTGTTCAATGCTTGGAAGTCCTTTGCCACGAATCGTATTTGCTATAACAATGCTTGGTTTCCCTTCGCTAAAAGGTAATTGGCTGAACGCTGCTTCAATTTCATGAAAATTATGGCCATCGATACGTTTCCAATTCCAACCGAACGCGCCAAATTTTGTTCCGATAGGCTCAAGCGGTACAAGTTCTTCTGTCCGCATATTTGCCTGAAATTCATTTCGATCTATAATTGCTACCAGATTATCAAGTTTGTATGCAGATGCCAGAAGACTTGATTCCCAAATAGATCCTTCGTCGAGTTCTCCGTCACCGATGACTACATAAACCTTATTCTTTCCGCCGCAGGATTTAATATCGTATGCAACACCAAAAGCTACCGCCAATAAATGTCCGAGCGACCCAGAGTGAAATTCAATGCCAGGAATAGCTCGATTAGGATGCCAATAAATCGAATCTGTCGTTTTCAGATGTTGCATTAATCGTACTTGCGGAAAAAATCCAAGTTCTACGAGTGTTCCATATAGTGCTGGAACATCATGACCCTTCGAGAGAAACAGATAATCACGATTTGGATCGTTGACAATTTCATGAGAGATATGTAGTTTTTCTGAATAAAGATAAACTAGTAGATCAGCACAGGAAAGAGATGCACCAATGAAACATCCTCCGTTTGTTGCCATACGGATTATATGTTCACGCACTCGTTGTGCTCTAATTATCAACCGATCCTCTTGTTCTCTTGTCATTGCTATACTGCCTCAGCCATTATTTTAGTTTCCTTATTAGTAATAGTTTTCAATTCATGAAGATGATATCTGTACCAATTCACACCTGCATATTTTGCGTTGAGCAAAGGAAGAATCGGTTCTTCTCTAAGCAATGCTAAAATGTCGTAAAGTGAGAATATGGGATTGTCCGCCGTCCAAAGATAATCATAAACCTTTTTGATGAAAATAAAGTCTTCTGGATAGTCAATAGTCCAGCGATGAGTCATCGAATAATCCTTGCCTGTTTCCCATCTTACATTACCGATGCGAAATCTCTCTGGCTGTTCCCAGATAAATGGCGTCGTATGTTCACGTTCCATTGGAAGCTTTGCTTCTTTCCATGCGCACTCTAGTATATGGAACGGCACTACTTCAACGTCATTTCCATCAGGATAGGTTGCTGGATGTAAATTGCTGACATAATCGTAATCCTGGGAATGTTCATCATAATATTTAACAACTTTATCAATGATTCGTGGATCAATGAGCGGACAATCAGAAGGAATTTTTATGACCACGTCTGCGCGATTCTTCTTTGCCGCTTGGTAATGACGATCCAACAAATCCGTAGGATGACCGCTGAAACAAGAAATATTAAACTTCTTGCAAAGATCACGAACTATATCATCTTCCGGATTAGTCGTCGTTGCCACAATCAGATCACAATCAACTTTTGCAGCTGCAACACGTTGTATCATCCGCAATAGTAATGGATATCCCTTCAAGGGTATTATAATTTTATGGGGTAACCGGGTAGAGCCAAGTCGCGCCTGGATTATGATCGTTTTTTTCACAATGCGAACTCCATTGAAGGTGCTGAAACCTCGCACAGATCCGTTTCGAGTACATGCCTGCACACATGTGCAATATTTTTTGCTGCGGAAGCGTGCTGCAGAGGAAGTAATTTTCTCAATTCGTTCACATCAAAGTACCGAATAAACTTCTTTGCCAAGCGCCAACCCAATATAAACTACAGTGGAATATTGCGTGATCAGTACAGAGCAATTTGCAATCATTTCTTCGGTCGGTCCATCAGAAAAAATCAAAGCACCAGGAGCAAAGGTTTCGATTTCTTTTGTTGCCTTTGCAACATTTTCATTTGGATGCAATTTGAAAATAAGCTGATGTCCTTTTGAAAATTCAAATACTCGCTTTATAAAGCGATATCTATTTTCTATTTTAAATGTTTCCCGAGAATCTGATGTACATACGAGGACGTATCCCTTCAGTGGAAATTGGTTATTCAAAAATTTTCTGCAATTATCAAAATTTGGAATTCCAGTTACAATAATTTTTTCAGATCGAACTCCTTTTTCGATAAAAAAATCACGGTATCCCTCGCTTGCAACACAGAAAATATCGTATAAATCACTTAACCCATTTGTCGAACTGCTCGCAATCCATCGTGGAAGAAATGGAAAAAGTTTTACAATGTGGTAACCAACATTCTCGGGATCGGTCATGCCTTCCTGTACTAAAATAACTTTCCCCTTCTGAATGTTCTTTGGAACAATTAAATCGGTCGTGATAAGAGTCAGATCGTACAGACCTGATTGCCCTCCATAATCGAGAGTCAATTGATTATCTTTGATATATTTACTAATACGCTCAACCCATGGTCTTCCCGGACTAGTAAAATCAAGCCAGCCAAATCTTTGCACAATACTTAAAATCCCATCACAATATTGGGGTGAAAAGCAATGAGTGTACTCAGGAAGTTCTTTAGCAATCTGATGTACTTGTGTTATTTGGTTTAAAGTACCGCCGATATGGAGAATTCTCTTATTCATTGATTTTCCAGAGCAGCCTTGTAAAAAATAAATCGTTTGCCCTTCCATCGAACTCCTTGCATCAGAAGAGACAAATAACCTGCTGAAACACAAATTATCCCCACTATTCTTTTCAACAGCACAAATGCAGTTATTTGAATAGTTGTTACTGGAATATTCATAGAGGTAAAAAGAGCTACATAGCCAATATCTTTTACGACTGCACCGCTTGGAAGGAAAAACATACTCAGGCGAACAGCAGATAACACAGCTTCCGTAACAAGTACATTCGCAAACGTGATGTGCAAACTCAATGAATGGGCAACCAGTAATGTTTCACCCACATCCATAAACCAATGTATTGAATACAAAAAAAACGCGGCGGCAAGATAAATCTTCTTTTGTCTTCCCGCTTCAGCAAAATGCATATCTGCTTGTTTGAATGATGTTGCAAGATGTTTGAGGTGTTTTTTTAGTACCTGGAATCTTGAAGCTGTAAAAGTACTTCCAGATAGTCCTTGCCAGTGATCCCTGTATTAGTTTCTTCACAATGATTCCAAGAAAAACACTGACCACCGCGAGAATTCCAATTGCAACGGCGAGTGAAATGTTGTGTGAGTAGATAGATAACATATGATCCCGGTTGAGAATTGAGCCAATAAGACAGCTTCCTGTAATGAAAAACAATTGAGTGATACCTAACATCCAATGGCGCATGATCAGACTTGTAATTACTGAATTCGCTGGAATATCCGACCTGTGTCTTAAGAGATAAACTTTGATTGCGTCAGCCATTGCAAAACCGCCCGGGATAGAAAGTAGAACAGCTTCTGCACCTATATGAGTAAAAAAAAGAGAAACAAGATTAATTTTTAATTTCTGTGGAAGCAGTGTTTTCCATGCGAGCGCATCCAACAGCATACCGAAGAGGAAGGGTAACGGTAGAAGTAGTAACATCCAATCAAAACGAAGAAGAGAAATATTAACCTGCTGGAATGCGCTCACTGAAATGTTCCTAAAAATATTAAATTAGTAAATTCCATTTATATAACTCATCAATCGGACAAAGTGTTTTTCATGCGTTTTCCGGATAGGAGAAACAAACAAAATTTGTAATTCAATGATACATATTACTTGTTACCACAGAATTACCTTTCTGTTACGAAGTTGCAACTAACGTATTTACAAGCTGATGTACCTTCCGGCCCGGATAAGTAAGAATAGATTTATATTGGCCAATATATCGCTCTGATTTTTCTGGCGTCAAGTGTTTAAGTTCCAACTGAATAAACCCATCAATACAGTGCCCAAAAGATTCGTCAATGCCAAAATCACAAAATCGAACTCCCTCTGGTGAACAGAGCTCTGAATATTGTCTCAGAAGTGTTGGAATAGATACTCCAATTGCACGAAGTCGTAATTTCAATTTGTTTAAGTCCTCTTTATAAGTCGTTCCGCAAAAAAAATCATTCAGTGCATATTTTTTTTCTGCAGGTACTCTGTATGGATGGAGTGATGTGACATAACCTTCAGGAGCCCTGTACCATTTTGAACATACATAAACCATAGCTTCTTTTGCTTCATCGGTATACATGCTGCTAATAGAGACTGGACCGTAGAGATATTTCACTGCAGGTTCATTTGCGATTACGGTGCCAATGCCAGCCCATAAATATTCTAATGCATGTGAATTCCAATATGAACGCTGGATGAAACTGCGGCCCATTTCAACTGCATTGGAAAGTATGTTTATGAATTCATCGGAAAATTTGAAGAGAGAAGAAGTATACAAACCTTTGAGTCCGTAGGCATGAAGTATTTTATTGCAGAATCCTAAACGATATGCCCCGACAATTTCTAAATCTTCATTATCCCACAATACTAAATGTTTGTAACTTTGGTCATATCGATCTTTGTCGAGACGTTTGCCTGTTCCCTCTCCTATAAGTCGGAATGTGATTTCCCTAAGCCTGGAAATTTCTCGCACTACAGATGGCGATTCATTTGCATCGACTAAATACAGGTGCTTGTATTTTGCTGGAGAACCTAAATACATTGCAGCATCTAATTCCCGACAAAGCGTACGTCGTTCAATAGGCCGTGCAATTCCACACTCTGTACGGAATGGTCCTTTCTTGTTAAATGGCAATGCTTCGATTTGTTTCCGCATCAGCTTAGTGGCTGCTTTCGCATGTAGTTCTGAAAATGCTTTGTAGGGAATCAATTCTCCTATATGTAAACAAATAGGTCTTTGATTTTTCTTTAACATTTCATGCGGCAGCATCAATGTAGAAACCTTTTTTGAAATGCAAGCTATTCCATAAAACGCAACAGAATTCTTTGCGCTCACGTACATCGGAAGAACAGGCGCTTGATGACGTTGGGCAAACCGCACTGCTCCTGCACACCAATATGTGTCAGTAACACCGCGCAGAGACATCCGAGAAACTTCAGCTGCAGGGAAAAAAATAACCGCTTCTTCATTTTCCAACGCTTCATCAATACGATGGAGATCAGCTTTTGTGGAACGACCTGAAAAAACGTCCACAGGAAGGAATAACTCCGCAAGACCATCAAGAACAAGCAGCATGTCGTTTGCAACAATGCGTACATCTGGCCGCACTTCATGAAAGACTTTCAGTAAAACAAGGCCATCCAATCCACCTAATGGATGATTGCTTACACAAATGACTTTTCCAGCGGCAGGAATTCTTTCTAACTCGCGCGAAGAAACCAGAAAAGAGATATCGATATATTCAAAAATATCGTCGATTAAATTGAATCCGCAAACTCCGGAATGATTTTCCAAAAATCCTTCTATCCGATCTAAATACAGGATTTTTCGGACCAGCCTCATAACCGATTGTCGAAAGACCAGAGGAATATTTTCCCAAGAATGCGATAAATACCGTGCAAGCATTTTTTCAAGGTCTATGCGAGGCACTTGTTGATGTGAATAAATATGCGAGGTCATTTTTTTTATGAAAAGATACATCATTCATATTACTATGTGATTAGCAAGAGATTAATATTTAATGACAAAAAGATGTCCTGATTGGAACAATGTCGTACCACAACATTTATTTATAATCTCTGAATTTAATTTGATAACGTTATGATTGAATGAAATCATGTATTAAATAACAAACCGATTTCTGGATATGTCTTCAATGCAAGAGTTTGGTTAAAGCGAGAAGTCGTAGTATATTTTTATAGTCTTAACATACTCGTTCACCCCGTTACAATTTAATGACACGGAAAACTTATTAAGATAATAATAGCATAACACTACTATTGTATATTTATGCTCGAAGTTACTATCTCAGGTTTCAGAACAGGTAACTATTTCCATCGGAAACGTTACTTGAGCAGCGCTGTCAATTTTATTGTTTTAAAATTCAGGAGTAATTAATGAAGTCAATCCGTTTTATATCATTCGCACTTTTCTTCCTCTTTATTGCATCGTTCATACGGCTGCAATCTCAGACTGAAAATAGGAATTCAAGTCGCCTTTCACTTGGTAAAGGTTCATTGAATTTCCTTGTCATCAGCGATTGGGGCAGAGAAGGCATTAATGACACAAATAAAAAAACACCTGGCCAGCTCAAGGTCGCAAAGCAATTCGGAGCTACCGCCGAAGATATCAATGCGTCCTTCGTGGTAACTTGCGGCGATAACTTCCATGGCAAAGGTGTATCGAGTATTACAGATTCTCTTTGGAAAGTAAATTTTGAAAACGTCTATACGAGCACATCTCTTGTGATTCCATGGTACATCACACTCGGAAATCATGATTATGAGGGAAACGTCGAAGCAGAACTTGAGTACGCAAAGACTAGTTCGCGATGGATCCAGCCAGCAAGATATTTTTCATTTACGAAAACCCTTCCTGACTCAACTGTGATTTTATTTCTCATTATTGATTCTTCTCCCTTTATCCATGAGTACGTTAATAACGAAAGAGATACATATCATGTAAAAAGCCAAAATACTGTTGCACAGATTCGATGGTGCGATAGTGTTTTAAGCACATCAAACGCAAAGTGGAAATTCGCTTTTTTCCATCACCCTGCTTACTCTGCCTCCTTTACACATGGCAGTACACCGGAAATTCAAAACGCATTTATCCCGATATTCAAAAAGTATTATGTCGATGCTTGTTTCTCCGGCCATGACCATGACTTACAACACTCGCATCCTGATCTCTCAACAATTGAATATTTCGGCGTTGGAGGTGGTTCTGAAACAAGGCCCGTAGGACAAGCAGATTTTACAAAGTACAGCAATGCTTCTCTTGGTTTTGGCGTGATTTCTCTGATTCATAATATTATGAGATTTAGCTTGGTGAATGAACTAGGCGTACAACTTTATACATACGAAATTCACAAATGATCGAGAAATCATTATGATCTGTAAATTGAAACAGCTGTTTATTTTATTGTTCTTTGCATTGGAAGTGCTCAATTCGTCGCTGCTCAATCTCCATTACCGGTTTCAAAACACTTGCACACGATCCTTTTTTTTGCTTATGTTCATCCCATTTGTTAAATCTATAATTACACATCGATAATATTACTTATGATTAGGAAATGAGAAAATTCAAAATCTCCAACAAGTATTTAAATTCATAATCGTTTTCAAAATCGTAATCCTTCCATTATACTTCTGTAACATTTCCATGTCATATTAAGGCTCAACCGTTAATAATGTTTTGAAAGGATGCTGCATGGACAACGCTAAGGACTTTTTCCTTTTACGTCTCGTAAATCTCGTACCCGGCATAGAAGCCGCAGTTCCATGCGAACAAGTCATGGAATTATTCGAGAAACACAAAACGCAATCTCTTGTCGTTCTTGAAGACAATAAACCAATCGGATTTCTCTCATCTAAGAAAACAGCAGACGCTCTTTCTTCACGATATGGCTATGCGGTGTACCAAAAACGACCGGTCACAGAGCTGATGTTGAAAGAGTTCTTGATTGTGAGTGTTGATCATCAATTTTCCGATATTGTACAGCGTGCGCTTGTGCGCAAACCCGATTCTTTATATGAGGATATTGTTGTTGTCCGAGATGGTAAATATGTAGGAATGATTTCTATAGACCGCGTTCTTATGGAGCAGCGTATTCGGCTAATGCAGCACGCCGAAGAAGTAGAACAGAACCAAAATAAATTAGCAGAAGCGAACAAACAACTCCAGCAGGCATTGAAAGAGTTAAAAACCAAAGACGATCAATTGGTGCAGACAGAAAAGATGGCAAGTATCGGCACTCTCTCCGCCGGTATTGCGCATGACTTCAATAATATGCTGGATGCAATTCTCTCCAGCACACATATGCTGAAGATGAAGATTCCTTTCGATTCTCCTCTTATGCAATATTGCAGAATTGTCGAAAGTGCCGCACAGCGTTCAGCATCTCTTACAAGGCAGCTGCTCGACTTCTCTCAGAAGAACATCATTAATAAAAAAATTGTCTCTCTAAACGATCTTATTCATGAAACTACGCGGATGCTGGAACGTTCGATCGGGAAAGGGATACATGTCGAATTAGCGCTCGAACAAGAACTTGAACAAATCGAAGCGGATGAAACACAGTTACAGCAAGTAATTATGAATCTTTCGCTGAATGCTCGTGATGCCATGCCGAACGGCGGCACACTGCGTATTTCAACCTCGATGATCAAACTAAACGAGGAAGATTGTTTGCAGAACCCTCAATTGCACCCCGGAAGCTATGTTCAATTGAATATTCAAGACAATGGTACAGGAATTCCATCGGAGATTCTTTCCAAGATTTTTGAACCCTTCTTCACTACTAAGGCGGTAGGGAAAGGTACCGGTCTTGGTTTAGCAGTGGCATATGGTATAGTGCAAAGACATTGCGGACAAATCACGGTCAAAAGTGAAGTTGGCAAAGGAACATGTTTCTCAATTTACTTTAAACCATTTGCAAAAAAATCGAATGAACAAAATGAAAGCGTAAAGACTTCGTCGGAAATTTCGGGCGAAGGTAATATTCTACTCGTGGATGATGAAGACCTTGTTCTTTTTATCAATGGAAAATTTCTTGAGTCGCTTGGCTATCATGTTTTCTCTGCTGAAAGCGGCGAGGAAGCAATTCGTATCTATCAAGCTCAAAGCCAGAAAATTAATTTAGTAATTCTGGATATGATAATGCCCGGTAAAAACGGACATGAAACATTTCGCGATTTGAAAGCAATCAATCCGAACGTGAAAGTGATCATTGCAACCGGTTATACAGATGAGACGGCAACTCGCGCTGTACTGCAGGATGGCGCCGCAGGTTTTATTCGCAAACCATTCGATCATGCGGAGTTTTCACGATTGATTCAACAAGTTCTTGGTAATGTGACTATGCAATACAACCAGCCGTTTGCAACATTGTTAGCATAATAAAAAAATATGCCCATCCGCTAAATGCAGGATAAACTCCAGTTTTGATTGCGCAGGTATATTTAATTAAACATCATTACAAAGATTTTCATCTACAATTTTCAAACCTTTTCTTCCGAAATATTCTCATGCCGGACTTGATTCGGCTTCTAATCTCTTAATCTTTTTCATTTCTGGATTTCGTATAAAAACATCACGGAATTACTTCCTGAAGGTAGATTGGTTTCATTGCAATGTTGCGGACATCCTAGCCGAGAGCTTCAAAAAACGGCTCAACAAGCTGCTGGCGTGCTTGTGTTTCGTTAAATGATGTAGATTTGAATTGATAAAAATTATCGTTAAAGAATTTGATCAGTTTTTCTATTTGCTGCCATGCTGTTATTCTATCGCTTGCCATTTTTCATTGGTCTCGCGTAAATCTCAGTTGGTAATTCTTGGTCTGTTACCGATTGTATGCTGTCTAATTCTCAATCGGCATTCGGTTAAATTTTAGGAAAAAGACGTTTCATTCACAACGGTTCGTCAATGTAACACAAAAAACGTGATTTTTATTATTCAGACCTTGATACATCCAAAACCATTTTTTTCCGTATTAAATCACGACACATAAACTCAGTGCATTCTTAACAATTTGGTAACTAAACGATTAACTTTCGGCAATGTATTCATGCGATATTTGTATCGTAAAGTTGAGAACAATTAAGACACAGGAGGTCTATATGAAACAATGGTTGGCAGAACATATTCTTACAACGAACGATCTAATGATGGAAGAGACTATGACGATGAGTAATTCTGAATTTGCTATTTCTATCGGCTTAGTTGCAGGAGCGCTGGCAATTTTCAGTATTTTTATTCACGTCTTTGGCGCGTAAGAAAATTATAACTAGCCGATAAAAATGAAGATCAAAAAAACTGTGAAAGAAGGCGTGTGGTGTAATTTCAATATGGAAAAACGCAAAGTGAGAATTACAATCGAAGAAAATTGTGCATATAAAAATAGAAATCGTTTTGCTGTTTGGTTTGAAACTGATACAGAATTATTTAACATCAACGGCGGCCAATATGATTCCGAGTACGAAGCAACAAATTCGGTAGAAAAAATAGTTGGGCAAAATGTTCAATGGTCAGCCGCCGCATAATCAAAAATAGATATGCCTTGAAACTTGGTAAAACTTGATAACAAATTATTTATACAACATTCAATTCATTATCCATATCACTCACATTTTATAAAGGAACAAATTATTATGAAGAAGATGCTAGCAGTTTCCACGGTTTTAATTCTTCTTGGATTATCCACAGCCGCAGGTCAGGGAAAAATTAGCGGTGTCATGTTCGGCGATTACTATTATAACATGGCGCGAGATGCAAGTTTCGGAGGCTTATCGAACGTTGCCAGCCCGGCAGGAGGAACAGCATTTCAGGCATTTCAATTTCGCCGCATAGATTTAACTTATGACAATGATATTTCCGAACAATTCACCACTCGTTTCCGTCTTGAAGCTGATCAAATTCAGGAAACAGTTGATGGAACAAAATCTTTTACAACAACAATTCCAAAGAGCTCAATTACAGTACCAATAGATACATCAACAAAAGGAGTAACTGCTACTGTTCCAGCTGGGACAGGGACTATTTCTAATCAGGCATCTAAAATTAGCACTTTTGTTAAAGATGCATTTTTAAAATGGAAAAATGTTTTTTCGGGAAGCGATTTAATTTTCGGTATTCAACCAACACCGGCATTTGACATATCTGAAGCAGCTTGGGGATATCGTTCGCTTGAAAAAACTATTATGGATTTGCGCGGAATCGTTTCATCACGCGATATCGGCCTTGCTCTAAGAGGAAAAATTACAGGCGATGGAATGATTAACTATTGGCTTATGGTCGGCAACAATAGCGGCAATGCACCGGAAACTGATAAATACAAGCGTTACTATGCTAACATTCAAGTTAAGCCCACAACTAATCTTCAAGCAACAATTTATGTAGATTATAAAGATGCAGCAAATATTCTAAACAGCTATACGAATAGTAGTGTAAGCAATAGTGCTACGACTGCGGCGTTGTTCGTCGGTTACAGCGAGCCATTCAGTTATAACGTCGGCATCGAAGGTTTCTTGCAATCCACTTCTAATGCGCTTAAAGACACGGCAGCAAAATCCTATAATTCGAAGACAGCTATTGGAATTTCCATATTCGGTTCTTACTATATTATCCCTGAACTCGCTGTAGTGGCACGGTACGATGACTTTAATCCGAGCACAGATGATAATTCAAAGAATCCAGCTCACTATGGAACTGGTGTTGCTGGTAATCTCGCTCGCAACTACATCATAGCCGGTCTATCATGGAAAGTAGACAAAAATGTTTCCATTATGCCAAACGTTCTTTATGAGACATACAATGCAGCAAACGGCAAGACTGCACCAAATGCTTCTGTAACTGCCCGTTTAACAGTCAACTATGTATTTCTATAATCAAGTCATAAAAGAATCCTGAGAAACGCTCTTAGGATTCTTTTTTTCTTATGGAGAAAAAGATGAAATTCACAAAAATAATTTTATATCTAATGCTTGCGTTGATAATCAGCGGCACAGCGCTAGCACAGATGAAACTAAATGGTGCGGGGGCAACTTTCCCGTACGTTATTTATTCAAAGTGGTTTGATGTCTACAGCAAACAAAACGGAGTAGAATTCAATTATCAATCTATAGGAAGCGGCGGCGGAATTAAACAAGTCATTGAAGGAACTGTTGATTTCGGCGCTACCGACAGCCCGATGTCTAATGATCAGCTTAACAGCGTTAAAGAAAAACAAAAAAGCGAAGTCTTGCACATCCCGACAGTTATGGGAGCTGTTGTCGTTTCTTATAACCTTCCTTCAGCCGGAAAAGACCTTAGGTTGACTGCGGATGTGCTTGCAAAGATTTTTCTTGGCCAAATTACAAAATGGAATGATACTCGTATTACTTCAATTAATCCCGGAAAAAATCTTCCAAATAAATCCATCCTAGTTGCACATCGTTCTGATGGAAGTGGCACCACCAACATTTTCACTGATTATTTGACAAAAGTCAGTAAAACCTGGGAATTAAATATCGGCAGAGGTGCTTCTGTAAATTGGCCGGTCGGTTTAGGTGGAAAAGGAAATGAAGGAGTCTCCGGATTAATTAAGCAATCGGAAGGCGCAATCGGATACGTTGAACTTGCGTATGCAGTGAAAAATAATCTTGCTTATGCAATTATGCAAAATAAATCTGGCGAGTTTGTGGAAGCGACATTTGAATCTGTTTCTGCAGCAGCAGCCGGTGCTATTAAAAATATGCCGGAGGATTTACGCGTTTCGATTACAAATGCCGATGGGAAGGATTCGTATCCTATCTCGGGATTTACTTGGCTTCTCATTTATAAAAACATGAAAGACAAGTCCAAAGCGCAAGAAATCGTGAAGTTTTTAAAATGGTCAATGGGCGAAGGACAAACATTTGCAAAAGATCTTTATTATGCACCGCTTCCAAAAGAAGTCGTTAAGTTGTGCGAAAAGAAAATTAACTCTATTGTAACGGAATGACTTTGCAGTTTAACTTCTTAGGTAGAAACATCAACTAATATTGCACAGCAACCGGGTGGTGACAAACTGTGGATTGTTACCACCCGTTATTATGTTGAACATATATAATGAAACAAACAAATATCAATACTGGAGATAGGATTTTTAAGAACACTACAAGGATCTTTGCGATTTTTGTGTTCGGACTTGTATTCCTTATGGCATACGAGATGATCCGAGGATCAGAATTATCGCTTCAAAAATTCGGATGGAGTTTCCTTACCGGCACAGTTTGGGACCCGGTCATGGATGTTTACGGAGCTCTTCCTTATATTTTTGGCACGATAACTTCTTCATTTTTAGCAATGTTGTTAGCTCTTCCGTTAAGCATTGGTATTGCAATTTTTCTATCCGAACTTGCGCCTCAATGGATCGAACGCCCTGTTTCTTTCCTTGTTGAATTGCTTGCAGCTATTCCAAGTATTGTGTATGGTCTTTGGGGAATATTTGTTCTTGTTCCATGGCTGAGAAATTCTGTAGAGCCATTTTTATCGGACAACTTCAGTTCTTTGCCATTTTTCAGTGGCGCTCCTTACGGATTCGGAATGCTTGCGGCAGGAATTATTTTGGCTATTATGATATTGCCTATCATCTCATCAATTTCGCGAGATGTGCTTCGGGCAATTCCAAACTCACAGCGAGAAGCAGCTCTTGCACTTGGCGCAACAAAGTGGGAAACAACAAAGATAATTCTTGCTGACGGAAAATCCGGTTTGCTTGGTGCGGCATTGCTCGGTCTAGGCCGTGCTGTCGGTGAAACGATGGCAGTCACTATGGTTATTGGAAATCGTCCTGAAATCTCCGCTTCACTCCTTGATCCAGGTCATTCAATGGCAAGTGTCATTGCAAATGAATTTGCGGAAGCTTCAACCGATCTGTACACAAGCTCACTTATTGAAATTGCATTAATTCTATTTGTAGTTACGATTATTCTGAATGTTATTGCACGATTAATTGTTTGGAGTATTACGAAGAAATTTAAAACAACATGAAGTATTTTAATTTCGAAAAAAATAATTGGCGCAATATTAAAAACACGACAATGATTACGCTCTCCATAACGAGTGTGGTTATTGCAGTCATTCCGCTGTTTCTTATTTTCTTTTATACTCTCGCACAAGGAATCAGTTCTCTTAATATTGACTTTTTTATTCATATGCCGAAGCCTGTTGGAGAGACAGGCGGTGGCATGGCAAACGCACTCATGGGAACTGCAATTCTTATTGGTTTGGGCTGTGTTTTCGGATTGCCAGTCAGTATTTTTGCAGGCATATATCTTGCTGAATACGGCAATAATAAATTCGGACAAATAGTAAGATTTTTCACAGATGTTCTCAGCGGTGTACCATCCATTGTCGTCGGTGTAGTCGCATATATTTTAGTTGTCATCCCGATGAAGCAATTTTCAGCGCTTGCGGGAGGTGCCGCACTTGGTATTCTAATGATTCCAACGGCAACACGCACAACGGAAGAAATGATCAAACTTGTTCCTCATTCGTACCGCGAAGCTGCACTAGCGATCGGTATCCCGCAATGGAAAGCAACATTAAAAATTATTCTCCCGACAGCATTAAAAGGAATAACCACAGGCGTTCTTCTTGCTATTGCACGCGCTGCCGGCGAAACTGCTCCACTATTATTCACTTCACTGGGAAATAGGTTTTGGTCAACTGATATTCTTCACCCAATGGCATCGTTGACTGTTTTTATCTACGATTATGCTAAAGCTCCATTTGAAGACTGGAACAGGCAGGCATGGGGAGCGGCATTTGTACTTATCGTGCTAATTTTTATTGTGAATATTACGTTTCGTTTTGTAACTCGCAGACGTTTTGGAGATCATCAGAATTAAGGAAAATGAAATGACAGAAACATTACAGATGCCTTCATTAGTATATATACCTCATGAAACGAATATAAAGTTAGAAGCAAAAAACGTAAATGCCTTCTTCGGGAAAACACAGGCATTACGAAATATATCACTCTCAATTCAGAAAAATCATGTAGTCGCAATTATCGGCCCATCCGGATGCGGTAAATCAACATTCCTTCGATGTTTGAATAGAATGCACGAAGTAGCAGGCGGCACAATGACAGGCACAATATTGTTGGACGGTGAAGATATCTGCGAAAATGATCCAGTAAATTTGAGGCGGCGTGTAGGGATGGTATTTCAAAAACCAAATCCATTCCCGACGATGTCAATTTTTGATAATGTCGCAGCAGGTCTTCGGCTGAATGGTATGGCACATAAGAATCATATTGCAGAGACAGTTGAACGAAGCCTTCAACAAGCAGCACTTTGGAGTGAAGTAAAAGATTCGCTTTCAAAAAGCGGAATGAGTATTTCCGGAGGACAGCAGCAGCGTTTGTGCATTGCCCGTGCCCTTGCCGTTAACCCGGAAGTAATTCTTATGGATGAACCCGCAAGTGCTCTCGATCCTATCTCGACAGCAAAAATTGAAGAGTTAATTTATGAATTAAAAAAAGAATATACGATAGTAATTGTGACACACAACATGCAGCAAGCGGCTCGAGTGAGCGATGAGACAGCTTTCTTTTATTTAGGCGAAATTATTGAATTTGACAATACAAAAAAAATATTCACTGCGCCGTCAATCAAACAAACAGAAGATTATGTTACAGGAAGATTTGGATAAAAAAAGGAATCATGTACTATGGAAAGACATTTTCTGCAGGAACTGGAAGGCGTAAAAACAACGTTGATCAAAATGGGAAGTGTTGTTGAAGAAAACATCAACAATGCTGTCAAAGCTATTCTTGAGAGGAATGAAGTTCTTGCAAAAAAAGTGATAGAGAGCGATGAACGGGTCAATACGCTCGAAATCGAAATCGACAATGCGATTGTCGACATGCTGGCGTTGCAGCAGCCGGTCGCGAGCGATCTCCGATTCATCATCGCAGCACAAAAAATAAATAACGATCTAGAGCGCATCGGCGATCATGCTGTCAATCTTGCTGAATCAGCTTTGACTCTTCTGAAATATAAAAAATTGGAGTCACTGTTAGAAATTCCTCAGATGATTGCGTCAACAAAACTAATGCTTCGATATGCTCTTGACAGTTTCATTCTTCTTGACACCAAGATGGCGCGTCAAGTCTTAGAAACAGATGACCAGATCGATGAATTGAACCGTTCTATGACAACTAAAGTTATTGATCTTTTAAAAAACGACAAAAAAATGATCGAACCTGGTCTCGCACTTATTCGTACCAGTCAAAACTTGGAACGTGTCGCCGATTTGACTACTAATATTGCAGAAGAAGTAATTTTTCATTCGCAAGCACTTATTGTAAAGCATCACGCCGAAGAAAATAAATAATTTAATTCCTGACCTATTTTTATCTCATTGACAGTCCTGAAGATATTTCTTCAGGACTGTTTTATTATTTTCTATCACTCCTCATTATTTAACAATTTCATAACAACCTTGTTACAAAATGTTTATATATATTTGAATAAGAAAAATTGTAAACTTTTTAATCAATGCGCAAAGGAGTAATAAAATGCGAAAATCAAACATTTTTATCATTTCTGCTTCTATAGGATTATTTTTATTCAGCGGCTGTGCGCGGAGAAACAACGAAGCAAACTCACTGCAGATTAAGGGTTCAGATACAATGGTTAATCTTGGACAAGCTTGGGCAGAAGCATTCATGAAACAAAACTCTGGCACTTCAATTGCAGTAACCGGCGGCGGATCAGGAACCGGTATTACAGCATTGGTCAATAATACTTGTGACATTGCAGAAGTATCACGCGAGATGAAAGAAAGCGAAATCGAATTAGTCGCATCAAAGGGGCTTCCTCCACAAAAGATTATAGTTGCTCTCGACGGCCTTGCTGTTGTTGTAAATCCTGCAAATAAAATTTCCGAGCTGACAATTGACCAGCTTGCGGATGTGTTCACAGGAAAGATAAAGAATTGGAAAGAACTCGGCGGGCGTGATGCAAAAATTGTTCTTTTGTCGCGTGAAGTAAATTCCGGCACTCATGTATATTTTAAAGAGCATGTTCTTCGTCATGGAAAAGCAGACGGCAAGGAAGAATTTGCTGCAGAAGCGTTACTTCTGTCGAGTTCACAAGCCATCGCAGATGAAGTTGCACAGAATCAGGATGCAATCGGATATTATGGCATGGGTTATATCACGGTAAAAGAAAAAGCGCTTAGAGTAGCAAAAGATAAAAATTCCCCTGCAATTCCGCCTAAGATGGAGAACGTGATAAGCGGCGCATATCCTATATCGCGCCCACTTTTAATGTACACAAAAGGTGAACCGAAAGGTCTTGCAAAAACTTTCATAGATTACGTTCTTTCGCCAGCAGGACAACAAGTTGTAAAAAATTTAGATTTTGTTCCTGTGAAGCCATTGTAACAAGGAAAGTAAAATGAAAATTCTCATTTCATCTTTTTTGGGCACTTATTCCCGAATCTTTTTATCGGCAAACCATACTAAGTGCATGTCTGGATTCTCACTTTCGTTGAAATGACAAAGAGTACAAGATGCATCTAAGAAAAATAAAAGAGTTTTTCATTGAGCGGATGATTTTTCTCAGCGGCATTATGTCTATTGTGATTGTCGCGCTGATATTTACGTTTCTACTAAAGGAAGGGCTTTCAATTTTTTGGAGAGTCCCATTATCCGATTTTTTATTTGCACGCAATTGGTATCCAATTTCTGATCCGCCGCAATTTGGAATATTGCCGCTTATTATCGGTTCAGTTTTAGTAACAGCCGGGGCAGGAATTATTTCTATTCCAATTGGAATTGCGAGCGCGCTTTTCATTGCAGAGATTGCGCCGCATAAGACTAAAGAAGTTTTGAAAGCAGGCATCGAACTTCTTGCTGCAATTCCTTCCGTTGTGATCGGTTTCATCGGTATGGTGACACTTGGTCCGTTCATTAGAAATTTATTCAATCTTTCAACTGGACTCACTGCGCTCTCTGGCTCTATAACGCTCGCTTTTATGGCTATGCCGACAATTGTTTCAATTGCAGAAGATGCTATCACCGCTGTGCCGCGTCAATATCGCGAAGCTGCTATTGCAATGGGCGCAACGAAATGGCAGACAACATGGCGCATCGTTGCATATGCAGCACGCCCCGGTATGGTCGCAGCGGTAATGCTTGGAATTGGCCGCGTGATTGGCGAAACAATGGCTGTCATGATGGTAACGGGAAATGCTGCGCTGATTCCGCATAGCATTCTTCAGCCGGTCCGTACTTTAACGGCAACTATTGCTGCAGAAATGGGTGAGACAGTGCAAGGTGGTGAGCATTACGCTGCTCTTTTTGCTATCGGCATAGTTTTATTTATCATAACATTTCTGATAAACGGTGTTGCCGATATTTATCTTCATAAAGTAAAAAATTAAAAATCTCCGGATTAATAGATGAACGTTCAAATCAAACAAAAAATCGCGTTCAGCTTTCTTTTCTTCTGCACGCTTTTAGTTGTAGTACCGGTATTGATAATTCTTGTCATCATTTTTATCAAAGGGGCCAGCGCATTAAGTTTTAATTTTTTATTTGAAATGCCTACAAACGGAATGACCGCTGGCGGAATATTTCCGGCAATATTGGGAACGTTGTATCTTGTGCTCGGAGCAATAATTTTTGCTGTGCCGCTTGGAGTTCTTTCTGCAATTTACCTTGTTGAATATTCGCGCGACAACGCATTAAGCCGAATTGTAAAATTAGCAATTGTGAATCTTGCTGGCGTGCCTTCAGTTGTGTACGGACTTTTTGGGTTGGGAATTTTTGTTCTTTTTTTAGGGTTTGGCGCGTCAATTCTTTCCGGATCGCTGACGCTTGGAATTATGATTTTACCGGTGATTATTACTTCAGCGCGTGAAGCGTTGGAGAGTGTTCCGCAATCTTTCCGTATTGTGAGCTTATCACTTGGAGCAAGCAAGTGGCAAACAATTCGTCATTCAGGTACCGCCTCATGCATTGCCCGGAATTTTAACAGGTGCAATTCTCGGTCTCGGCCGTGCCGCCGGTGAAACAGCACCTATTCTTTTTACAGTTGCAGCATTTTATCTTCCAAAACTTCCTCAATCATTATTCGACCAAACAATGGCGCTTCCGTATCATTTATATGTTATATCAACTCAAGTGCCGGGTATTTCTGAAAACATCCGCTACGGAACCGCACTTGTTTTATTGATGCTCGTGTTACTACTTAATCTTGCTGCCATTATTCTTCGATATCAATTTAGAAAACGAAAAAAATGGTAGCTGCAAAGAATATAAAAATCTCTATTCAAGATTTGACTATCCATTTTGGAAACGTTGCTGCACTCAAAAATTTGAATCTTGATGTTTACAACAATGAGATTTTCACAATTATCGGCCCAGCAAATTCCGGCAAGTCATCAATGCTGCAATCGCTGAATCGTCTCAATGATCTCAACACTGCGTACAGAAAAAGTGGAATAATTTTAATAGATGGGAAAAACATCGATGAACTCGACGTGGAATCACTCCGCAAACGAGTAAGTATAGTTTTTGCCCTGCCATTTCCACTTCCTCTATCAATTTATGACAACATTGCTTATGGTCCGCGCATGCATGGAATCAGAAATAAAATTAAACTCGCGGAAATTGTTGAGAAAGGTTTGCGTGAAGCATATCTTTGGGATGAAGTAAAAGACCGGCTTCATACTCCGGCAATGAATCTTTCCGGCGGACAACAGCAGCGCCTGTGCATTGCCAGAATTCTTGCAGTGGAACCGGAAGTAATAATGTTCGACGAACCAACGTCAGGTCTTGATCCAATTTCAACTGCACGAGTTGAAGAAACTATGCGTGTGCTTAAGGAACAGTACACAATTATACTTGTAACCAACAATGTTGCGCAGGCGGCACGTGTGGGAGATAGAACTGCATTTCTTCTAACGGGAGAATTAGTTGAACTTGCTGAAACAAAACATCTTTTTACTTTGGCAAAAGACAAGCGCACAGATGATTACATCACGGGAAAATTCGGATAAACATGAATAAATTTGTTATAGAGACACAACGTCTTGATTTATTCTACGGTACCTTTCAAGCGTTGATCAATATTAATCTCAGCATTGAGGAAAAAAAAATTACAGCGTTGATAGGCCCATCCGGTTGCGGAAAATCAACTCTTGTCCGAGTTTTCAATCGAATGAACGATTTGATAGATGGAGTCCGAATATCCGGCGATGTGAAAGTGCTTGGTGAAAATATTTTTGCGTCTGAATTTAATCTCATTATACTTCGACAAAAAGTTGGCATGGTTTTTCAACGTCCAAATCCATTTCCTCTTTCTGTGCGTGAAAATATTACTTTTGGTCTTGATATCCACGGCAAATATAAAAAAAATCAGTTTGATAGAATTGTTGAAGCATCCCTTAGGGA
The DNA here is from genome assembly GCA_963833465.1 of Ignavibacteriota bacterium. Lineage (GTDB taxonomy): Bacteria > Bacteroidota > Ignavibacteria > UBA10030 > UBA10030 > Fen-1298. The sequence goes on from CAWHXW010000004.1 coordinate 845,682, forward strand.
TGTACTGCTTTGGAACGATTTGAAAGATCGTCTTGATAATTCAGCACTCAGACTTTCTTTGGAACAACAACAGCGTCTTTGCATTGCCCGCGTGATCGCAATGAAACCTCAAATCATTTTAATGGATGAGCCTTGCTCGGCTCTTGATCCGATAGCGACATTAAGAATTGAAGAACTGATGCAGGAGTTGAAAAAGAATTATACGATTGTAATCGTCACGCACAATATGCAGCAAGCTGCTCGTGCCAGTGACAATACCGCATTTCTATATCTTGGCGAGCTTGTCGAATATGGTGAAACCAAACATATTTATTCTTCGCCAAGAGAGAAAAGAACGGAAGATTATCTTACAGGAAGATTTGGATAATAACTATAGGAGATAAAAAATGGAACGTCACTTTCAGAAAGAACTCGAAAGTCTTAAGACATCACTCATTAAAATGGGCAGTGTTGTTGAAGAAAATATTGCATTCTCAATCCGTTCGATGCTGGAGAAGAGCAACGAACTTGCTCGCAGAGTAGTAGAAACAGACAAGCGAGTTGATGCTTTAGAAATTGAAATTGACAATGCGGTTATCGATTTGCTTGCATTGCAGCAGCCGGTAGCAAGTGATCTGCGATTTATTATCGCTGCACAAAAAATTAATAACGATCTTGAACGTATTGGCGACCATGCCGTGAATATTGCAGAAGCCGCCGAAAAGCTTTGCTCGCTTCCCAATGCAAAGATGATAGAAGAAATTCCGAAGATGGCAGAAATCACAAAAATGATGCTGAAAGAAGCGCTTGACAGCTTCATCCTTCTTGATCCTGTGAAAGCTCGACTTGTTTTAGAAACAGACGATCAAATCGACGATTTGAATCGCTTGGTAGTCAGAAGAATTATTGAATTAGTGAAGAGCAACGCTCAAACAATTGAATATGGATTAGAATTGAGCCGCGTCAGCAGGAATTTAGAGCGTGTTGCAGATTTAACGACTAACATTGCTGAAGAAGTTATCTTCCACACACAGGCACGCATTGTGAAACATCATGCAGAAGATAAAGAGCGCTCAGCATAAAAAATCCTTTGAAAATTCAATTCTGAAATGAAATATTTCGGATTTATTTATTCCTCCATATTTCTGCATTTCTATTCATTATATATTTTTAGGTATAAAGTTCGGATACAGTTTCTTCATGCAATCAGGGCATACGCCATGACTAAATTTAGCTTGTGAGTGCGCCTGTATGTATCCTTCAAGTTGAGTCCAGTATCCTTTATCATCGCGTATCTTTTTACAATTTGAACATATCGGGACAAGTCCGCTCAAGACTTTAATATCGGCGATAGCATCTTGCAGTTCTTTAATCAATCGATCACGTTCTCCTTGCGCTTTCATGAGTTCACTGATATCGCGCGTGATTCCAACAAGACCTGTAATCTGACCATCTGAATTGCGTATCGGCACTTTTGTGGTCCAAGACCAAACTTCTCCTTCCTTTGAATGCCTATTTTCAATTTGACCAATAATCGGTTCACCTGACTCCATTAAATGCTGCTCGCTCGCAAATGTTTGATCGCCAAAATCTTCACCCCATAATTCCTTATCAGTTTTTCCAACAATCTGGTTCATATCATTGACGTTCAGGTCTCTCATTTCTTTTCGATTAATTCTAATATGACGACTCTGCCGATCCTTAAAAAATATACTGTCCGGAATATTGTCCATCAATGCATCCAAAAGTAATTTTTCATTTCTTAGTGTATCTTCCATTTTTTTATGTTCTGTAATGTTACGACCTATACCCACTAAGCCAATTACATTGTCACTTTTGTCTTTTAAAGGCAGCTTGGAAGTTTCCAACCAATGTTTTTGACCTTCCTTATCGAGTATATATTCTTCTCTGTTGAGTACTGGCTGGCCAGTCAGTATCACCGATTGGTCATCGGCAAAGAACTTTTCTGCCAATTCTTTCGGAAATAATTCAAAATCGTCTTTCCCTAAAACTTCAGCTTCTGATTTACGGCCAATATTAAAATAATCAGCTGGGTTGGAAAGTGTTTTGCGGCAAGCAATGTCCTTCGCATAAATCGCATCAGGCAGGTTATCAATCAATGTCCGTAATAGATTACGCTCATGATAAAGTGCGTCTTCTGCTTGTTTCAATTTTGTAATATCTTGATAGGTGCCTAAGATTCCGATAACTTTTCCTTTTTGATCATGCAGAGGTACTTTATTCGTTCTTGACCAAAGTTGACTTCCGTCAGGCGCAATTTGTGGTTCTTCAAAATTGAGTTTAGGCGTATCTGTTTCCATTACTTCTCTGTCATCATTACGATATAACTTTGCCACATTTTTCCATCCGAGTTCAAAATCATTTTTCCCGATTACCTCGCTTGGATCTTTTAATCCTGCATCTTTCGCAAATGATATATTACATCCGATATAAGAAAAATTGCGGTCCTTCCAGAAAACGCGCTGCGGAATTGTATCTAAGATTAACTGCATCATCTGTTTGGAGTGGATAAGTTCTCCTTCTATCTGCTTATTTGCTAACTCTTCACGACGATATTTGACATTAGTGTTTTCTAATTCAACAATGCGTTTGTTAATTGCGGAAATTTCGTCGAGAAGTTGAGCTTTAGTTTTATTTTCGTTATTCATAACTTTTCTACCTGTTATTTTACAGTAATTCAATCGCTATCTTATCTGCAAAACTGTTATTTATTAATTGCATATTCGTTTTGAAAAATGCCACTTTTCCATAACTTCACAGACCAGATTTTATAATCTAATAACTTTTGAGAGATAATCATTCACCCCACGATCATTGCAAAAATATCTATCATAAACAGTGCCATCAAGTATAAAACTGCAAAATATTAAAATGAGTGAAATTAAAATGAATATTAACATATACATAATATGCAAAACATCACTTTATTCTATTTTCCCAAAGATTTGTAACGCGGCAAATATTAAAAAAAGTACTTTGAAGAATTGACAGTGTGTTTGTTGATGAGCAGTTAATTTGCCTTTCAAATTTTTACATAACAAATAACGCCTGCAAAGGAAAAAAACCAAGATTATTTATTTTAAATTACTCTATAATGCGATTAAAATCAAAGTAAATAGTAAGATGACTCAATACAAGATAAATAGCAAATTTTAATAAATACTTTGTGCAAATATATAAAATTTGTATTTTAATTTGTATGTTTATTTAAGAAATTATTTCGCGATTGATAAATAAAAAAGAATTCTATCTATGCCATACCAACTTATTTCAGATTTAATTCCTTCCGGCGACCAGCCCGAAGCAATCAAACAACTTGTAGAGGGAATAAAACGGGGCGACAGACATCAGACACTTCTCGGCGTAACAGGCAGCGGAAAGACATTCACGCTTTCCAACGTTATCACGCATATCAACAAGCCCGTATTGGTGATGTCTCACAATAAGACACTTGCTGCGCAATTGTACGCGGAATTTAAAAATTTTTTCCCAAAGAACCGCGTTGAATTTTTCATTAGTTACTACGATTATTACCAGCCGGAGGCATACGTTCCAACAACCGATACATATATTGCAAAAGACTCGTCAGTTAATGATGAAATTGACCGCTTGCGGTTACGGGCAACAAGTGCATTATTGAGCGGTGACCCAAATGTTATAGTCGTCGCATCTGTAAGCTGTATTTACGGAATCGGTGCACCAGATGAATGGATCAGTCAAACATTAATGTTAAAGAAAGGCGATCGCGTTGGACGTCAAGGATTGCTGAAACGGCTTATCGATTTATTGTACACACGAAATGATTACGAATTTGCCCGCGGCACATTCCGCGTACGCGGCGATGTTGTTGAAGTGATCCCAAGCTATGAGAACGAAGAAGCAATTCGTATCGAATTTTTCGGCGATGAAATAGAACGCATCTCCTACATCAATAAAGTTGATGGACGGGTTCTTGGAGAAGCGGATTACGAAATGATTTATCCGGCAAAACAGTTTATCACTTCGCGCGAAACAATCGAACGAGCGATGAACAACATCTACGATGAATTGCGCGAACGGACTGATGAACTTCGTGCGCTTGGCAAACTTGTGGAGGCGCAGCGAATTGAACAGCGAACTCGGTTCGATATGGAAATGCTGCGCGAAGTTGGCTATTGTTCAGGCATTGAAAATTATTCAAGGCACTTTGCAGGCAGACCGCCGGGATCCCGACCCTCGTGCTTATTGGATTACTTTCCAAAAGATTTTCTTACTGTCATCGACGAGTCACATGTTACTGTATCGCAAATCGGCGCTATGTATGCAGGTGATCGCTCACGCAAGACTACACTTGTGGAGTATGGATTCCGCCTTCCATCAGCACTCGATAATCGTCCGCTAATGTTTGATGAATGGGAAACAATGGAGAAGCAAATTATTTACGTCAGCGCAACGCCCGGACATTACGAATTGCAGAAGTGCAAAGGTGTAGTCGTGGAGCAAGTCATTCGCCCTACTGGATTAATCGATCCAGAAGTGGAAGTGCGTGCGAGTAAACATCAAATTGACGATTTAATTGCTGAGATTCGTACTCGCACTTCAAAGAAAGAACGTACGCTCGTTACAACGCTAACAAAGCGCATGGCGGAAGACCTAACCGAATATCTGGCTAATATCAATATCAAAGTACGTTATATTCATTCCGAAGTAGATGCGCTGGAACGTGTAGAAACACTACGCGACTTACGGTTAGGTGAGTTCGATGTTCTCGTTGGCGTAAATTTACTGCGCGAAGGTCTTGACTTGCCGGAAGTCTCACTCGTTGCAATTATCGATGCAGACAAGGAGGGTTTTTTACGCTCTGAGCGTTCTCTTATCCAAACAGCAGGCCGCACTGCTCGCAACGCAAACGGCAAAGTCATTCTCTATGCCGATAAAATGACCGGCTCTATGGAACGAATGATCAGCGAAACGAATCGCCGCCGTAAGAAGCAGATCGCTTATAATAAAAAATATGACATCACACCGACAACCATCTATAAAACCATGGAAGAAATTCTTGCCGCAACATCTATCGCCGACGTTAAAATGAAACAGGATGCACAATATCAGAAATCTAAACCGGTGGCTCTTGCTGAGACAGTTGCAAAATATCTGACCAGTGCCCAGAAGAAAGATATGCTCGAAGAATTAAAGGCAGAAATGAAGCGAGCAGCAAAAGATTTAGAATTCGAGCGCGCGGCAGAGTTACGAAATGAAATTGAGAAACTCGAAGGCAAGTAAAAAAATCATTGATTTATAATTCAAAAAGCGATAAAATACATAGTATAGGAATTAGGTATTAATTATTTTATTATTTGCACATCTACCATTGAAAATAGGGACATTAACAAATCATCTTAGTTCTTCTTTACTCGACTTTCTCTATCCTCCGGTATGTATTGCTTGCAATAGACCTTTACTGGATGTCAATCAGAAAGTTTGTAATTTTTGCTGGAGCGCAATTCCGCGAGTCACAAAACATCTTCCTCTTTATCAAGAAACACGTGCAAAACTTCTATCTGAAGGTAGCATTAGCGATCTTATTTCATGTTTTGTTTTTAAGAAGGATTGTCCGTTTCAACACATTGCACATGCTTTAAAATACAAAGAGTACAAATCTATCGGCATAGATTTAGGAAACCGCATTGGGCGAGCAATGAATAAATGGAATGTTAAAGCAGATATTCTTATCCCTGTACCGCTGCATCGCATTAAATACCGCGAGCGCGGATACAATCAATCCGATTTCATTGCGAGCGGCATTTCATCTGTAGTTGGCAAACCGGTTGTTTTAAATGCTTTGCGCCGAACACGCTACACACAGACTCAAACGAAACTTAATATCGAAGAACGTCAAAAGAATATGGAATACGCATTTGAATTAGTCCCACATTCATCAAAAATTCTGTCAGGTAAAAAATGTCTCTTAGTGGATGATATAATTACAACTGGGGCAACAACAAATTCATGTGCAAAGGTAATCCTCTCGGCTGGCGCAGTAAAAATCATAGCTGCATCAGCAGCACTTGCCGAGTAGTCTGTACTCATTTCATACATCTCTTTATCATCCTTTTCCTATCCCGGCAATTACTTTTCTACAATTATCAATTTGTAAAATTCTGTCTCAAAAAATAAAGACATATTATCTTCGTTTTCTTGCTGTTATAAGCCATTTTTTTAATAGAATTTCGGTAGGAAACCGTTATAATTCGGAATGGTTATTGTTGTATTATATTCAGAACGCAAAATAGAAAGCGTAATTTTAGATAAGTTGACAAATTAATAATTTTAGTCGCATGCAATTAGCGATATGAAGGATTAAAACAATGGCTGCATATACAATACCCGAACAAAAGCCGCAAACACCGCATGAACCAGTACAACGCGATGATGCCAAGAAAGTGGTAAGTGAAATTTTGAAACGAGTCGATCAATTAATTCGTAAAAGCGATCTCGACCGAGCGCAATTGGAGATTAGAAAAGCAAAAGAAGTAGATCCTCGAAATGTTTATGCGCTTGCCTTAGAAGAACGAATTTCTATTCTCAGAACTGAGATTGTTAATGCAGAAAAAGCACAACCTAAAAATGAACCTGCCACCTTACCAGTAATTGGGGATATTTCCAAAACGGAAACTGAGGTTCCTGTGGTTTCATCTTTGCCGAAGCAAGAACCAATTATTGCTATTTCTTTATCGAATCCGAATTTAACCGCACAACATATTACAGCTTCACCATTGTCAAATGCTGCAACACTAAAACCACCGGAGAAAAGAGAAGATAGTATCCTAGATCGATCCATCAATTTAGAATCTTATCGGCAAGCTCTAACTCATGCATGGTGCGATGGAGCGTTGACTGAAAGCGAAGAACGACAATTGAATGAACTACAAACTATGTTCGATATTACAAAAAATGAACATAAACAGCTTGAGAATAATGTTAAACATGAATGCTATCGAAATGCCTTGCTTCGACAGCTTTCCGACGGTTCGGTGAGGTCTTCAGACTCAAGATCTCTCGCTAATTTGCAGCGCTCCTTTCAAATCTCTGACGAAGAGCATCTGTATATTCAAACACAATTAATGAATATAATACAGCACAAACAACACGACAAAGTGCTCGTCATCGATGACGACACACGGCTTTTAAAATTACTCGCAATATCGTTAGAGGACAACGGGTTTGATGTGACCGCACTTTCGACATCCGATGAAGCGTACACGCTTTTGCGCAAATTCATTCCTGATTTAATTCTATGCGATATTAATCTTGAAACATCCACGATGGGCGGATTCACATTCTACGAGAAAATACAAGAATTGAAAAACATTCAAAACATTCCATTTATTTTCTTAACAGGACTCACAGATGAAGCCCTTGTTCGCACCGGTAAAGAGCTTGGCGTTGATGACTATTTAATGAAACCGATTTCCGAACAGACCCTGGTTTCAACGCTACGTGGCAAATTGAAACGTTTTAGACAACTCAATAAATCATTTGCTGTTCCAATGCCTGCGATGGCAGCAGCATAATTGATTTAATGAAATTGCAATACGGCACTGCTGAGAATTGCAATTGGTAGAAAACGGATTCTCATGCCATTTCCCATTATGTTGAACATTAGATATTTTTCTCAACAAAGTACCGATTGGACAGAAAGAACCGCCTATATGCGATAGAAATTATCAGAATTCCGTTCATCAGAAATAAATTAAGGTAAAGATACAATTCTACTTGATTAAGGACAGAACACAGCATCAGCAGAAATAATTCTGTACCGAAACCAAGTAATCCAGAAATATGAAGTGCAATTGTTTCGGAGTACCACTCTTCATAACACTTGGCAGGTTCTATTGATTCAAAAGCGGGAGTAATCAGGGCTTCTTTTCTTGCGCTCCATTTATCAATCCGTACCATTAATCTATCCTGCCAACCATAAATGATTTGAAAAACTTGTTGAAGTATTAACTCAATTCCGCCTTTAGTTCTATCTTCATCTCGTATTTCTTCCGTAATGCGATTGTTTTTGTATTGTTTCTGTATATGAAGAAAATGTACTTGATAAAATACATGATATGATACGCGCAGAGATATTCCGATAAGTCCAAGTAATGCTAAAAGTAACATCAACCAGTTGTCATTTATTTTAAACAATGTCCACCCGATGGAGCAGAACACGGCAGCATTCACAATAAAATCTCCGATAGAATCCAGGAATCTGCCAAACCGACTTTGTTGTTGTTTGGCTCGTGCAAGTTGTCCGTCAGCAGAATCAAGAATATCTTTTAATGTAATAAGCAAACCGGCGACGATAAACGAGCCTGCTGTTCCTCTTAAATAAAAGATTGAGGCAATAATTCCGGATAAGATTGAGGCAATGGTGACTTGATTTGGCGTGATTGGAGTGTAATAGAGAACCCAAACAATAATGCCGGCAATCGGACGCAGTAAATATGTATTGATAAGTTCATCAGACTTATCAGATTTAATAGATTCACGATAAGAATAATTTCTACTCATCAACTTTTAATTGTTGTGCTAATTTAAAATCTTCTGGAGTATCAATCTCGATCGCCTGAAAAATGCTCATGTCGACAGCTTTTAAAATTACACCTTCGTCTATCATTTCTTGAAATGCCGCTTCATAAAATTCCGACCTGCCCAACCCATTTTTTACTCGTCGTTCTAAAACAGCAAAAAGCTTTGCAGTGATTTCCACAGAAAACCATTCTATGCCGATTGACTCGCAGGGTAATTCATTCAGATTTGGTTTCTTACCAATGAAATTAATATTCCTATCTGGATTTATTTCAACCTGAATCTCTTCTGCGTTATGCTCACCGGATATACGTACTGCAATTTTATTCTGTGCTTCGACGTTTAAGAAGAATGGCAATAATTTATTTGAAAATAGAATATCTGAATCGAGTAGGAGTAAGTTATAGTTCACTTTTCCATTTTTATCTTTAAGGAATCGACGGGCGAGCAAAAGCGAATAAGCATTGTTTGTACTATCATAGTTAGGATTGAGAATTAATTGAATTCTAAATTGCGGAAACCGTTGTTTTACAAATTCACGAATCATTTCCGCCTGATAACCAATAACTATCGCAATTTCTTCAATGCCGGCAGTAAAAACATTTTCAATCGTTCGCTCAAGTAATGTTTTCTCGCCGACTTTTAACAGACATTTTGGCATTGCTTTCGTTAATGGGCGCAAACGTGTTGAAGTACCAGCGGCAAGTACAACACATTTGGAAATATTAGATTTTGAACTCTGGTAAATTGGCGATTGAATTACAGTCATTTGAAAATTTTCATTCTGCAATTTATCATTGATCGTTTATCTTTGTTCAATCTTTTTATTCAACAACCCATGGCTCTAATAAATTCTCGCCAATACCTTCTATAAATCGAGATGGTTTTGTAAGGATTAAGCCGCTCTCACGGTCATAAATATTCATTGGATAAGTGATAATGAGATGCTCTTTTGCGCGCGTGCAAGCAACGTACATCAAGCGACGTTCCTCTTCCATTTCCTCATCGCTCGCGGCAGAACGCATGGCTGGAAATCTTCCTTCGAGCGCATAGATAACAAAAACGGTGTTCCATTCCAGACCTTTAGCACTATGAATAGTGGAAAGTGTTAAATATTCTGACTCCGGGCCTGGTGATTCAATATCGGCAATGCTTTCATTCGGCGGTTCAAGCGCAAGATCTGTCAACAATTCATCTACAGATTTGTAACGTTCAGTTATATTCTGGAATGTATCAAGATCCTTTTTTCTTTTTAGATGATCTTCGTATCTTACACGCAGAATCGGTTCGTAATATTGAAGGATATGAAATGTTTTTTCCGCCGGAGGAATATTCGGCGCTGAAATTTCTTTTAGCATGCTGAATAATTTGCGAACATTTTCTGGATAATTGCCGTAATCCATCCAAAACTTTGTCGTAGCAGTTACGGCTTCCTTAAATTCCTTTGCCAGTCCAACTCGTCTTTTTAAAATATCATCTACCACTTTTTCTGCCGTACGTGGGCCAACGCCATCAATCAATAAAAGAATTCGATTCCATGAAACTACATCGCGCGGATTTTCCAGTACACGTAAATATGCAACAACATCCTTCACATGCGCTGTCTCGATAAATTTAAAACCTCCGAACTTAAGAAACGGGATATTTGCTTTCGCCAGCTCAATTTCCAAATCAAATGAATGAAAAGATGAACGAAACAGAACAGCCATTTCTTCTAATGGAACACCCATTTCGCGGTATTCAAGAATTTTCTGCACTACGTAGCGCGACTGTTGGTTTTCCGTTTGCGCGGAAACAAGCTGCGGCAAATTTCCGCCGGATTTTTTTGTGAAAAGTTCTTTTGTATACATTAATCCAATTTAAATGTGCAAAATCAAATTAAAAAGTTATTCTCATTGGTGACTAATTCATCGTTACTTATTAGTGTTTATCGCTGGTTGTTCATGAATTTTCGTTCAACTACGTAAAAGAATTTCATTAGCCAAATTTAAGATCGGCTGTGTGCTTCGAAAATTTTCTTCTAATTTTATAATTCTACAATCCTTAAATTCTTCTCCGAAAGAAAGAATATTTTGAATCGTAGAGCCGCGAAAGGAATAAATACACTGCGCATCATCACCGACCACCATCAAGTTCTGGTGTTTAAACGCCAAAAGTTTTACAATTTCTGCCTGCAGTTTGTTTGTATCTTGATATTCATCCACCATAATATATTTGTAGTGGTCGGATAATGCTGCGCGCACAGCTTCATTTTTACGGAGAAGCAATGCAAAATTAAACAGCAAATCATCATAATCCATAAGGTTATGCTCATGCTTATATTTTACGTAAGCCGAATGAAGTTCTACGATCTCATTTTCGATTTCAAGATACTGAGGATAATCCATCGCAAGCAATTCTTTCACCGGTATCATCGTATTTAAGGAGCGGCTGTACAAATCATAAAGCGTTTCCTTGCGCGGAAAGCGTTTTTCCTTTGTATCTAATTTTTGCCTTGTACGGATAAGATTGACTACATCTTCAGCATCTGTTTGATCAAGAATAGTAAAATTACTTTCGTAACCAAGTTGAGCGGCGTACTTCCGCAGAACGCTGTTCGCAAAGGAATGAAATGTTCCGCCAGAGATTCGATCGCACCGGCTGTCTAATAATATCGATGCTTTGCGAAGCATTTCTTGTGCAGCTTTCCGAGTAAACGTTAAAAGAAGCACCGAATCCGGTTTTACGCCTAACTCCACAAGATACGCTACACGGTACACTATTGTACGTGTCTTTCCGGTACCGGCTCCGGCTATGATGAGATGCGGGCCATTGACAGAAGTTACAGCTTCATATTGTGCCGAATTTAATTCCTGCATATATCTGATTCGCAGATTATGCGGCTGAACTAAGTGAAGATGATCACCTTCAGGTGTTTTAAGTATGAATTTTTTCAAGAAATATTAAAATTTTAGATAAATGTTTTCATAAATTCTTGTCATAAAGATAGTTTAAAAAACTTTTAAAATGAAACGAACCTGACTTGAGTTTTCAGCAACAAAGCTGTACGTTTACTTATTAGTTTTCAATTAACAGAGTAGTGCATTTCTCAAAACAGAACCGCTGCTCTTCCCATTTCACTTATTATTTGAATTAAATCATGAACGTATTAGTATTAAATTGCGGAAGCTCATCTCTCAAATTCCAAATCATTCAAACCGATCTTGAATTGATTGAGAAAGATGCAGATAAACAACTTGCAAAAGGAATTATAGAACGTATCGGCAGTCAGGCATTAGTTTCATTTCAAGCAGCCGATAAAACTCCAATAAAACATGTAGCACCATTGCGCGACCACAAAGCAGCGCTCGACCATATCGTCAAATGGATTATTTCTGCTGATGCACAAATTCCCAATATTCAGTCGCTAGCAGACATTCACGCTGTTGGCCACCGCGTAGTGCATGGCGCAGAGTTGTTCACTAAATCCATCATCATTGATAACTCTGTAATTCGCGGAATTGAAGACTGCATCGATCTGGCGCCGCTGCATAATCCAGCAAACTTGAAAGGTATCAATGCCTCACGTGAGCTTCTTGGAACAGGCATTCCAGCTGTCGCAGTATTTGATACATCATTCCATTCTACAATGCCGGAATCATCATTTCTGTACGCCATCCCATACCAACTTTACCGGCGGCATAAAATACGTCGATATGGATTTCATGGCACATCGCACCGTTATGTAGCATTCCGATACAGACAATTGACTGGCAAAACTCGTGAAGAAACAAATATTATTACGGTGCATCTCGGCAACGGATGTTCGGCATGTGCCATTAAAAATGGAGCATCTTTTGATACTTCGATGGGACTTTCTCCATTAGAAGGATTAGTAATGGGAACACGCAGCGGCGATATTGATCCGGCAGTAATTGAGTTTCTTTCTCATAAAGAAGGAATGTCAATGAACGAAATCGATGCATTGCTTAACAAACAATCAGGGTTGCTCGGTATTTCAGGTTTAACAAACGATATGAGAGATTTGTTGGACGAAGCAAAAGATCATCAGGATCGCCGTGCTACACTTGCTATTAATATCTTTACCCAACGTGCAAAGAAATACATTGGCTCATATCTGGCAGAATTAAATGGCTCTGACGCTGTTATCTTCACAGGAGGTATTGGCGAAAATGCCGCTGCTATCAGACAACGTATATGCGCTAATCTTGAATGGCTCGGCATCGAAATTGATGAACAGCTTAACATCGAAAAAGTCGGGGGCAAAGAAGGAGAAATTAATACAACGAAAAGCCGTGTAAAAGTGTTCGTTATTCCAACTAACGAAGAACTCTTAATCGCACGCGATACCGTTCGTTGTGTTTTAGATGTGGCTCGAAAAATATAGGAACAACTTCAAATTAAATTTTAAAATAAGCGCGGGCTTTCAGGTTCGCGCTTTTTGTTTTTTATGTATTAATTTGTATCTGGTTTTATTAGCAATTATTTCGCATTCTTAATATTGTGTTATATAAATAGTTAGCAGAGGGTAAATGCCAACAACATTCAAAGCGAAGAACCACAATCACATCTTTCTTGCACAACGCCTGCGAGATCTTTCAATGAACATGTGGTGGACTTGGAATCCTGAAGCCCAAAATATTTTCAACGAACTTTCGCCGCATATTTGGAGGCATTCTAACCATAGTGCCGTGGAGGTAATGAATGATATATCCGACTTGGAATTAAATGCCCGGCTGCGAGACAATGAATTTTCTCGGCGTGTTCATAATGTGATGGAAAAGTTCGACTCGTACATAGCGGCGGCTTCTACATGGGCAAAACACCATGCATCGGCAATGAAAAATCCGGTAGCATATTTTAGCGCTGAATTTGGCATACACGAATCACTGCCAATTTATTCCGGTGGTCTCGGCATCCTTTCCGGTGATCACACAAAATCTGCAAGCGACCTCGGTATACCTTTCGTTGGAATCGGATTATTTTATCGCCAAGGGTATTTCCAACAGCGATTAAATTCCGATGGATGGCAAGAAGAATTATATCCAACAAATAATCCAGTTAATCTCCCGATGGAACTCGTGCTTCAACCTGAAGGCGGACGCTTACTCAACTCTGTCGAAATCGGGCACAGCACGGTGTACTTCCAAACATGGGCTGTGCATGTCGGACGTGTAATTCTTTATTTGCTCGACACAAATCTTCCAGAAAATGATCAGCATTTCCAAGGACTGACAGCTACAGTGTACGGCGGTAATATTGATACGCGCATAGGCCAAGAAATTGTTCTTGGTATCGGTGGTGTGCGGCTTCTGCAATCGCTCGGAGTAATGCCGTCCGTTTTCCATATGAATGAAGGGCATTCCGCATTTCTTGTTCTCGAATTATTAAAGCAGGAAATAGAATCCGGAAAGACTCTTGAAGAAGCGGAGCGCTCGGTTCGATTAAGGTGCGTCTTTACTACTCATACTCCTGTACAGGCAGGACATGATCGATTCAATTCTGATCTAATGACTTACGCTCTTGACAAGTTCTGGAAACCTACAGGATTATCGCATGAAATCTTAATGTCGTACGGCCGTGTTCACACATCTGAGACAAGTGAACCGTTTATAATGACGGTACTTGCTATCAAAATGTCTCGCGTTTCGAATGGGGTTAGCGAATTGCACGGACACGTGAGCAGAGAAATGTGGAAAGAACTTTTCCCTGGAAAAAAAGTTGATGACGTACCCATAGGATACGTTACTAATGGTGTACATACACCCGGATGGGCAACTGCTCATGCGCATGATTTTTGGAACAAGCGACTTGGTTTTGATTGGACTGCCAAGTTAATGGAACCAAATTTTTGGAAGAAAATTGCAGATAACGAACTTGCTACAGACGAAGAACTCTGGGCATTACGTTATTCATTACGACGCGATTTAGTGGACTATTCACGCCGTCAAAAATATATTCGTATGGGCGGCACATCTTTAGCCACAGCCCATATTCTTTCTCCTGATGCATTGACAATTGGGTTTGCCCGCAGGTTCGCAACTTATAAACGAGCGCCATTAATTTTCCGACATTTAGAAAAGATTATTCCATTATTTACTGATCCACAGCATCCTCTTCAAATCATCTTCGCTGGTAAAGCACATCCTCATGATAATGAAGGCAAGAAATTCATTCAGCGTATAATTGAAATATCACGCCAAACCGAGTTAAGCGGAAAGGTAGTGTTCCTCGAAAATTATGATATTAACGTTGCACGACATCTCATTTCCGGTGCAGATGTATGGCTGAATACTCCGCGTCGTCCTTTTGAAGCCAGCGGCACAAGCGGAATGAAAATCACAATCCACGGCGGATTGAATTTGAGCATCATGGATGGTTGGTGGCGAGAAGGATACAATGGCAAAAACGGTTGGAGTATTGGTGACGATCAGAATGAAACTGATTGGGAAAAACAGGACGAACATGATTTTGAAAGTTTAATCAAAGTCCTTTCTGAATCTGTTATTCCGGAATTTTACGACCGTGACGAGCATGGAATTCCTCATGCATGGCTGAGACGAATAAGAAACGCAATGCAGGTACTGCTGTCGCAGTTTAGCACAAACAGAATGCTTGGGCAATATATCCAAAAATACTATATTGTTTGAACAAAGATTTTATTTCTTATGGAACATTGATTCAATATCGCATCATTCTTTATATTCAGATAAATTATTTAACTTTTTATATATTGACATTTATTCTCTCCACATCTATCTTTGAGTGATAAAGATACTTTAGAGCACAAGGTTTTTTTATTGGAGCAGACAAAGTAATGATATTTCCGACTGAAGTTGAGACACGCAAACTCACGGCTATTATGTTCACAGACATCAAAGGATTTTCCAAAAAGATGGCTAGGAACGAAGCTAGTGCTTTTGAGTTATTAAAAACACATGATGCTCTTTTACGCGTGCTCGCTGCAAAATTTGACGGCCGTATAATAAAATCTATCGGTGATTCATTCATGATTGACTTCGCTAGCGCGGTCAACGCAGTAAGATGTGCAATTGAAGCGCAAAAGCGATTCTCACATTTTAACAAAGAAAAATCGGAATTAGATAAAATAGAAATTCGAGTCGGTATTCATCTTGGTGATGTTATTATCCGTGATGATGACATTATTGGAGACGGCGTGAACATCGCTTCCCGCATTGAAGCAATGGCAGGACCGAACCGAATTTGGATTTCACATGAAGTGTACCAACAGGTACGCAATAAGATACCGCTGCGGGTTTTTCCGCTTGGACCTCAGCGACTAAAGAATATACTAGAACATGTCGAAGTATATGAAATCTTGATCGATAGCATTGCTGAATTTGCAACACCATCTGTTAAAGCTTTAGAAACACTTGCATTGAATCAGGAAGAAATGGCTCACAGAGTTGAAAGTGAAGAAGCGTTAGAAGCCAAACATGTTGAAGAAGCAAAGCGAAGAGCCAAGCAAGGACTCGATAAAAGGGATGAAGAGCAGAAAAAAGAAATTGCCGATCACTATGCAAAAGCTAAAAAATATTATGAGGAAGGTAAAATAAATGAAGCTGAAGAAGAATTAAATAAAATCTACCAAATCGACCCGCAGCAACGTATTAACACCGAACGCATGAAGGAAGCAGAAGAGCAAGAAAGGAAAACGCAGGAGTATTTTCAAAAAGCCAGTGATTTTTTTGCAAAAGGTCAGTTAAACGCTGCCGAAAGTGAAATAAACGAAATATTCCGGCTTCGTCCGCTGCATGTCGGCGCACAGCAGCTGCTTACACAAATCGAAGAAGAACGTTACCGAATCGAAGAAACTAAGAGAATTAGGCAAGCAGAAAACGCACCAAAACAGATATCTAATGAAGAGAGGCATATTGAAGAACTTCTTGAGCAGGCACGTGCACTTCTTCAGGAAAATAAATTCACTGAGGCAATATTCACATTGCACGAACTCTTTGCCATAGATCCGAATCATTCCGGCGCACGGCGATTAGAAGAAAGTATCCGTCAGACTGAACAAGCAAAAGCGGAATCGCTCCGCATTCAAGCAGTGCAGGCGCATGAGGAACGGCACGTCCAAGAACTCGTCAAACTTCAACAAAAAGTAGAGGAACAAAAACGCCAGCAGGTGAATCTTGCCCAGCAAAGTGAAGTTAAATTTCAACATAAAATAAATTATTACATTGCGGCTGCAATTATAACATTAGTAGTGGTATTATTTGGTATTCCGAAACTCTTAGACATCGTATTTCCCAAAAAAGCTTCGATTGCAATATTACAATTAATGAATATTTCACACCAAACAAACGATATTGATACATTTAATGCGCTTCCATTTTTACTAGCAAAAGATTTTTCAGAATGCGAACACCTAACCGTAATTGCTCCGTCTTCTTCACTTTTATACAAACCGGATCCCGCACATCTTCAGAAGATTATATCTTTGCTTCCCGCAAGCTATCTAGTGATTATAACCTTTCAAGAAAACCGCGGGAACTGCACTTTACAAATACGCCTATATATTCCAGACCAGCAAAAGACTGTCTTTATCGGATCTGTGGAAGGGCAGATCGCTGAATTGGACAAAATGCGAACAGATATTATGCAAAAAGTTCTAGAAAAAATGGAAATAAAATCCAAATTGCCGGAGATCGAGCAAATTTCCAATGTTGATGCCTTCGAAAAATATTTGAAAGCCGTTTATCTTCTGCAGATAAATTCTGGAATCGAAATAGACTCTGCAAAAAATCTATTGCTTACTGCGGTACAAATTGACCCATCCTTCGGCACGGCGTATGGGATGCTCGCCGATATTAATCTGCAATTATTTTCAGCAACAGATGATTCACAGTATCTACAGTCTGCCTACGAATACGCACAACGCGCATTGCAATGTTCTCCCAAAGTCGCTCTTGCCCACAAAGTTCTTGCAACTTGCTGCCGTCTCCAGCAGAATTATAATACAGCTCTATCTTCAATAACACAGAGTGTAACATTATTTCCGCAGGATCCAGAATGTTACCGGGAACTTGCTTTTCTAGCTATCATTGCAGGAAAGTACGATGACGCTTCTTTGTACGCTTCCAACGCACTCTTGTACGATCCACTCAATGCAAAAACGCATTTCGCAATTGCATTAGCTCAACAAATGAAACAAGATTACTCTGCTGCAAAAAATTCTTTCAGGCAGGCACAATTTTTTGGAGAAGATGAGGAAATGCTTACAACTAATTATATTCAAAACATTTGGCTTAACGAAGGAAATTACGATAAAGTTATCGATTACTTCCAGCAAAAACTTAGTACTTCTCCTAAAGATTATAGATACCAATATTGGATCGGACGCGCATACCAGCTCTCACTCCAAATTAACACCGCGCAAAAGTGGCTTAAAGATGGATTAGCAATAGCACAACAAGCAATTGAAACAAATCCTGAAGATGCTATAGCTCTTTCTTATGTGGGACTGTTTCATTCTCGGCTTGGAAATTTTGCGGATGGTGAAATAGCAATGAATAACGCTTTACAGATTAAAAGTAATTCAACTGAAATTTTATTTCGAAGTGCGGAACTGTATTCTATCCAGCGTGATGTACAAAAGACGTTTTCTGCATTGGAAAAAGCATTACGTCAGAAGTACGATTTTGCAGAACTTTTAAATGCAGATCTATCTTTCATCGCGCGCGAACCGGAATTTCTCACTGCAGTAACGCAAAAGATTGAAGGCAACTGGCCGGTAATAAAATAAATCTGAATTATATTTATTCTGTTGTTAATCACGGTTTATTGGTCATAAATCACAAGTTGCCTTCCTTCCCTTTTTTCCATAATATAAATATGTGAAGTGCATTTATTCAATTCATAAGTTCTTTATTTGATCATTCTATGGCACTCCGACGAAGAATAGTACGAGAACGAGTTTTACAGGCGCTCTATGCGTACGAACTTTCTAATGAACCTATCCAGTTTATTATAGAGAACATTGTCGCTGATTTGGAGAAACAGCCTGAGTCGTTTGCCTTCGCCAAACAATTAATCCTCAAAGTTATCGAATGCAACAAAGAGTTAGACGATTTAATCCGCCAGCGGATTGAACATTGGGAATTTAACCGTCTTGCGATTATAGACCGGATTGTGCTGCGAATGAGTATTTGCGAATTATTGTACTTCGATGATATCCCGCCAAAAGTCACTATCAATGAAGCCATAGAAATTGCACGCGACTTTAGCACCGAAAAAAGTGATAAGTTCGTCAATGGAGTGCTTGACTCAATTCTTGACGATTTAAAAAAAGACGGCAGGATAAATAAATCAGGACGAGGATTAGTGAACACGGGTGTGAACAAACAATCCAAGCAAAAATGAGCAGCATTCTTCATCCTCCGTCTTTCTATACGGCAACACGCTGGCAAATTTTTTCATGGGCGCTTTTCGATTTCGCACATACTGCATTTTACGTTCTAATTCTTACCGTAGGATATCCGCTCTACTTTAAGGAAATTGTTGTTCAAAGCAGCAGCCAAGGAGATTTTTTATGGGGTTCTGCGTTTAGTATTTCAATGCTAATAGTGGCGATCTTTTCTCCTGTGCTTGGCGCCGTCGCCGATTATGGCGCAGGAAAAAAACGATTCCTCGGTATTCTCACTGCAATATGCGTTCTCGCAACATCAAGTCTTTTCTTCGTGCATTCTGGAATGATTTTTTGGGGGATAGCTCTTCTAATTGTTTCAAATATTGGGTTCGAGGCAGGACTTGTATTTTATGATGCATTCCTTCCGGAGATCACAACGGCTCGCAGCTACGGCCGCGTCTCGGGTTATGGATTCGCTTTGGGATATGTTGGTTCGCTTGTTTCGCTTGCAGTAGTGTTTCCTTTATATGCAGGTGGATTCGTCACGGACAATCTATTTAATATTCGGTTGAGCTTTATAATAGCCGCAGCTTTCTTTTTCACTTTCTCACTGCCGTTGTTTTTCTTTCTTCCAGATAAACAGCGAACAGGCAGTTTAAAGTTAGATTTTATTAAAATCGGTTTTGCTCGGCTCAGAAATACATATCAGCAATTTCCCCGATATCGCAACATCGCGCGCTTTCTATTTTCCTACTTTATTTATATCGACGGCGTGAATACAATCATCGTGTTTTCTTCAATCTTTGCGCGCACAACACTCAAGATGGACGTTAGCGAAATTGTCGTTTACTTTGCCATGGTGCAAACTTCTGCAATTTTCGGTTCTATTATGTTCGGTATATTGGCAGATCACACAACTCATAAACGAACGCTTAGCATTACTTTGCTTTTATGGCTTATCATTGTAGCGATAGCATTCTTTATTCAAGATAAATGGATGTTTTATGGACTCGGTGTGCTTGCCGGATTGGCTCTCGGCTCATCTCAATCAACCAGCAGGGGAATGATGTCTATCATCACTCCACAAGAAAAGAAAACAGAGTTTTTCGGATTTTATTCGTTCTTCGGAAAAGCATCAGCTGTACTTGGACCTGTTGTTTTCGGATTCGTCTCGTCGTATCTAAATCAAAGGTTTGCAATTCTCTCTGTTGGATTCTTTCTTCTCACCGGACTTATTCTGTTACAGCGAGTGGAAGAACGTTTAGCAGATAATTCACTTACAACTTCTTAAAATTTTTATCAAGAAGGAATATCTTATGTGTTCACGATATTGCTGCTTCATTTTCCTAATTGTTTTCTTTCTTGGCTGCAGCACCGAAGAAAAAGAAACCACAACAAAAGGCAATCTTCGCGTTTTTATTCCCGAGTCTATAGAGCCCGTGATGATTGACGAAGTGAATGAATTCCTTGACCTTTATCATGCAAATGGCGCAAATATAACAGATACAATAGTCTCCGCTGAGATTGCTGCACGCCGTTTCGTTCAGGACACAGCGCGGATTGCTTTTCTTCCTCGTCCATTGACGCAAGCGGAAAAAGAGCAAGTGAAAAAGATTTCTGCCGACCTGAACGAACTGATTATCGCTTACGATGGTATTGTTGCTGTCGTACATCCAAAAAATAAAATAGCAGAAATGACGACAACAGAAATTCAAAAAATATTATCAGGAACGATTACAAGATGGGAGCAGCTCGCTAAGCCGATGAAAGGCGCAATTAAAATTTATTGCCAGGATTCATCAGATGTGACAGATTATCTTAAATTACGACTAATGAAGCAAGCTGACATCTCTGCAAAATTCATACGCACAAGTTCAGATATTCAAACTCTTCAATATGTAGAAATAAATCCTCTTGCGATCGGCTTTATAGCATTAACATGGATTGATTCTGCAAAATCAGCAGTGAAAATTCTCAACCTTGGTAGAACAGGTGAAGACACAGATACGACATTTGCAGCGCCGGCTGAGACGATCGGGCAATACTTTTCACCTCACCCGGCAAATATTTATAGAAATTATTATCCTCTCAAGCGTCTGATTTATATGTACACAAGAGGACAAATTGATTTAGCGGCGGGTTTTGGCACTTACGTTGCTACCGCGGAAGGACAAAAGCTTTTCCTAAAACATGGACTGCTTCCCGGAACACAGAAAATAAAGCTGAGAACAAACCAACCGGAATAACCTTTGCACTGGCTTGATTACATTTTCTAATGACTCAATTTAATTCATGACACATTTTATTGAATAGACATAGAATTTGACTCTTGACACACAAATTTATTCCTTAAATGATTGAACTAATAATTTTCACATTCTTACTTCTCATTTAGACAGTGGAACCAATAATTGGGAGAGTGGAACTATTTGCTCGGATAAAGAAACTTGTCGTTCAATGTTTCAGAGATAAAATCATGTACCCAATAAGGATAATTGTTCATACTAATAGTCATTGTTTTACTAAAATTGCTTTGTGCTTTACAAAAAGATAGAGTGATGAAAAAATAAGAACGTTATATAATAGGTTTCTTCATAGTAATTACTCTTAAACAGGGTTTGAAAACGAGGTAGGAATTAAAAAAATTGATTACAAAATAATATAATCTAAAGATTTATTTTTCACTCATCTGTCGTATTTTAACAAGCAACTTGCAGCTATTTTTGCGCAAGTATTAGCTTCTTGCTATGGCTGTTTAAAAGTTTCAAAAGATAATGTTATTCCGAATCTATTTCGGAATCCATATTAGGTAGATCTTCAGAAGGTTGCCAAGTTTAAGCTATGAGAACCTTCCGATGGTGACAACTTAAAAAATGTCCGACATTTACATCAAAAATCGGGGCCAAGCGCAAAGTAGTAATACGGCTCAGAGAAACTTCCCACTCTAAATCTCCATGCAATATCAAATCGGATCGGTAAGCCGAGAAGGAAAAACCGCATTCCGACTCCGGTTCCCATTAGCAGATCATCAGTAACTGTCGAGCCGTCATTGGGATCTGTGGCGAATGCCCTCCAAGAATGATTGTCGCTCCACGCCGAACCCATATCAAAAAATGCTGTGCCAAGAATATTGGCAAACCCAATTGGAAGCGCTCCGAAGATGAGATATTTTAAAAGCGGAAAACGAAATTCAATATTTGTCACAGCAAACTTGGTTCCTATTTGCTGGGCGTAATCATACCCGCGCAGCGGAAGCACTTGGGTCAGAAACGCAAAATCCTCTACATTATAAATAGGAATATCGCTTGTCGCAAGATGGTAATTCATCCATCCTTCAGTTCCGCCGAGGAGAAAGTTTTGTTTATTGCTTCCAGTACTCATTCCACCTGAAAGACGGTACACGAAGATCAATTCCTTTGCCCATTTGTTGTAGCTTCTATAATCAGCAGTAAATGTTTGCATATCCAATCCATCATTACCTACCTTTGGCGTGCCGTAAAATGTAAAGTTGAAGCGAGATCCGTTGTTAGGGCCAAACCATTCTCCTTGCCAGATGGAATTGTCATTTACATAGCTGACGAGCGGCAATATAAGCGAGCGCTTTTCCGAAGGGCTGGAAGAATTATCCAGATTATCCCGCGAGAGATTTAACCACATCAAAGAACAATCGATGCGATTGAATCGGTCTATCGGATAAGACGCCATTGCGCCGACAGCCCACGTCTCGAAACGATATAGCGAATCATAATCTGCTCCTTGCAACCCGAGATACAAAAACTTTGCATCATGAAACGCTTGAAATCCCCAATCGATACGATTCGGCAAATACAAATAGGAAATGCCGTAATCACTATTCCTCAGGTCAATTAGCAGATTAGTTTCAAAAACGATTTGATGATCGCCCAACATATCACTGAAAGCTAAAACAGTACTGCCTTCTGCACCGTAAAATGTGTTGTAATCTGCCGCACCATACACAAGGTCAGGAGAAAAGTTAAGTTTGTAACGGCGCGGGATATAATTGCTATCAGCATCCTGATTATCTGTAATTACAACCTGCGAAATCGGCGGCGGAACATTAGTTGTATCGTGCATTGCATCTGGAGAAAAAATATAATTGGAAAGATCTGCTTTTGCGCCTGAATGGTATGTCGAATCCATCCCGATTGAATCTACGACAACGACAACATTCTTGTGTACTGCAATTGTGTCGGAGGATAATGCAGCCGCTGTGACTTCTTTCGGTTTTTCTTCACGCGGAAGTTTGTATTTCATTTTGTAAAATTCAGTCGGCTCCAACGATTTTACGTTCAGTTTACGTTCAAATGGACGAAGCATCAAGTAAATGTCGAATCCTGCTTCATTGAGAGATGCAAATGCTAATTTAGAACCATCGTGCGAAAGCGAGAGCTGATACAACCCGCTAATGGAATTTGTAATAGGATAGCATTTGTCTGAATCCAATTCCTGCACATAAATATTGTTGATGCCGTTCAGATCGGCGATATATAAAATCTTTTTACCGTCCGGTGAAACAACCGGTGAAGTTTTGTTGCAATTGGGCTGTGAAGTGATTCGTTTAATAATACCGGAAGAAATATCGATCGAGTATAAATTGATTTGAGAATAATCGAATTTCCAAATTTTTAAGTTCTTCGATACTGCAGATGGTGATATCATGTTTCCTCTATCAGATGCGAAGTAAATCGTTTTACCATCTGGAGAAAATACCGGATCACTATCTGAAAAAATATCGTTGGTAAGATTTTTCACTTCCTTGGTAGTTAAATTGTAGATATAAATATCGGATTGCGGCGATTTGACGCCAACAAATGTCAGTAAATTGCCATCATTACTCCAATTAACCGAAAACACACCATCCAGATCAAGCTTAATCTTTTCCTGCTTGCCTGATGCAACATCTACGAGAAATATTGCATCGCACTCACCCGCTTTTACAGCGAGTGCAATTTTCTTTCCATCCGGCGACCACGTGATGCCTGGCGTCAGCAAATGCATCTCTTCAAAATTATTCGTCTTTTGCCCGCTAACTAGTTTCTTGAGAATCTCGCCGTCTAACGTCGACATTATATAGACATCGAAGTAATCATTTCTGTCGGATATAAATGCAATCTTGTCGCCCTGCGGCGAGATTGCCGGGCTTGTGTTATAAAAGTTTCCATCCTTCGTGTGATCCGTCATACGTTTATATGAAAAATCTGCCGGTTCTTCGCGTTTTGCGACATCCGGCCAATCAGTACACTTTTTGTTCTTTCTGCCAGCGCTCTGAAAGCTCTTTTATAGATAAACCAATCGACGCTTTGAACCCTCTTTCAATGCTTCTGGAGCTCTTTATCTGACTGAATATTTCTGCGATCTTTTGCTCGCCGTATTTAGTCGCGATATAGTACCACACAGATTGACCGCCGCGGTATGCAAAATATCCGCTTAGATATTCGATAGGCGGCAGATAATTATGCACAGTTGCATCGCGCAGAAACATATCTGAATTATTCTCCCACTTCATAGAGGCGTATTCTGCAATTCCTTCATTCATCCACATTGGCAACTGTACCGGCGCTCTGCTGGAAATAAGGGATTGGATTGTGCCGCCGTAAAACATATCATTTAATACAGCATGTGTTAATTCGTGATGAATTACATGCCGAAACTGTCCGTAGCTTCCTTCAAATGGAACGACAACGCGATTTTTAAATAACTCCGTAACACCGCCAATACCTTCTTCCATATATTCACTTACAACATTTGTTTGCTGGAATTCATTATGCGAGTTATAAACAACGATGGAAATACGATTATTAATCTCATAACGAAAAAGTTTCTTTAGAGATGCATAAGCCGATTCTGCGGCGCTCGCGGCAAACTGTGCAAGATCGTAACCGTCTTGTGAGAAATAAATATCGAAGTGATCCGTCTGGATATACTGCCAATGAAAATCCTTATATTGAATTTTATTCTTGCCAAAGACAGAGTTCTGCGCATTCACATTTATTGCAATCCCGCAGAGAATTAAACCGAAGATAATAAACCGCCGCATAATATTCTTATCCTTCTTCCCTCGAATTATTTATTTCTATAAAATTATTTTAATGAAAACCGTATGGAAAAGCAAACTATTAGACCTTCGATACATTATGACTTTAAATATTATCTACATGACTCAATCAATTTACTATACGCACTACAGATTGGGTTATTGACTCAACTGCTTATCTTTTTATTTTATCATTGCTTGCGATGTCGCTGAATATTTTTTCCGTCTTTCTCTGTTAGGATGAAATCTATCCGGCGGTCTTCTGGATTGACACGAACGACTTTTACTTCTAACGAATCTCCAAGGCGATACTGTTTGCCTGTTCTTCGTCCTTTCAATGTGTAATGCTTTTCATCATAAGTATAATAATCGTCATTCAGATCACGCACGTGGAGCAGCCCCTGTACCAGTAAATCCGTCAGCTCGACAAAGATTCCAAAATTTGTTACGCCTGAAATGACGGCATGAAATTCATCGCCAATATGGCGCTTCATATATTCGATTTGCATCACTTTCACAGCCGTACGCTCGGCATCCATCGCAGTCCGTTCCATCACGGACGATTGTTTGGCGATGTACGGCAAACGCTGACGAAGCACATTCCGCTCCTGAATGGAAATTCCTGCCGCATATTGTTTCAGCATCCGATGAACAATCAAATCCGGGTACCGTCTGATCGGCGATGTAAAATGTGAATAGAAATCAAATCCTAAACCATAATGGCCGATGTTGCGATCAGAATACACTGCTTTTGCCATAGATCTTAATGCGACTTCATTTATCACATTTTCGACTTCCGTGCCTTTTACTTGATTAAGAAGCTGCTGTAAAGATTTAGACGTAACACCGCCGTCAGTGTTTAATTTGAAACCAAATTTTTCTACAAAAACTGCAAGTTCGCCGATTTTTTCCGGATCGGGCGAATCGTGCACTCGGTACAGAAACGGCTTTGCCTGTTCTTCTTTCTTTGCTAATCCAATATGCCGCGCCACAACCCGATTTGCCAACAGCATAAATTCTTCCACCAGCCGATGGCTTTCTAAGCGCATTTTTTTTATAATTTTGATCGGTTTTCCATGTTCATCAAATTCAAATTTCGCTTCCGCAGAATCAAAGTCAATGCTGCCTTCCTTCATTCGTTTTTTTGTCAAAGATGTGCTCAATTGAAACATCTGCCGGATGACTTCAGAAAACGGGATATCACTCTCCAGTACCGTTTGGTTCCGTTCCAACCGATTAATCAGTTCCTGTACTCGTTCATAACTGAACCGTTGCTTGCTGCGAATGATACTTTCCACAATCTCATAGTTTTTAACACTGCCGCGCGGAGAAACATTCATGAAAACAGTGAATGCCATGCGGTCTTCATTAGGACGAAGACTGCATAAGCCATTGGAAAGTTTTTCCGGAAGCATAGGAATAACACCGTTCGGGAAATAAACGCTTGTGCTCCGCTTTAGCGCTTCTTTATCTAATTCGCTTTCAGCTTTTACATAGTATGACACATCTGCAATATGTACGCCGAGATGAAAATTACCATCAGGCAGCGGTTCAAGTGAAACCGCATCATCGAAGTCTTTAGCATCTTCCGGATCGATTGTAAAGCAAAGTAAATTGCGAAGATCACGTCTGCGGTCAATTTCAGATTGCGGAATGTCGGATGAGATAGCATTTGTCTCCAACATTACTTCCTGTGGAAATTCATACGTTAAATGATATTCGCGCGCAACAGATTTAATCTCTGCAGATAACTCTCCTGCCTTTCCAAGCACTTCAATAACTTGTCCCTCGGAATGATGATGATACTTTCCCCACACCGTCATCTTTACAACAACTTTATCTCCTTCTTTTGAATTATGCAGGTGTTCCTTAGCAATTAAAATTTCCTGTGTCATCCGACGGTCACTCGGCACAACTTTAAATTGTTTATGTGCCCGTTCAACCGTTCCAATAAATGAATGAATTCCACGTTTGATAATTCGTACAACTTTACCCTCGCGTCGTGCGCCACGTTCCTTTTGTTTTGTGCTTTGTGTTAAAAGCGAGACCTCTACCGTGTCTCCATGTGCCGCATCCCCAAAGTTTTCTCGTGAAATGAAAAGTTCTTCTCCGTATTCTTCGACAGTGACAATGCCAAAACCGCGAGGTGTAACTTCTAATGAACCAAATAAAAGCTGCGTTTCATGGAGATGACTGTACTTCTTCCCGCGGATTCGTAAAATCTTCTTTTCCTCCTGCAGGGAGCGAAGCGCCCGCTTGAAGATTTGCTCATCTCTGTTGTTACGAACTCCGATTCGCCGTGACAATTCTTTTAGTTTAAAGGATTCATTAGGGAAGCGAATCAGAAATTGCAGGATATGCTCGCGAAACGATTCAAAACCTTCGCTAGTACTTTTAATTGACACTAAATATTCCTTGTAAAATGAATTGTGAAATGTAATTTATTTAATTACTGAAGTTTTAGAATGTAAAGCGATAAAATAAACGAGCTCCCCATGATGCCTGACGTTGTTCCTCAGCATTTTGGATCCCTTCGACACGCCGCTCGAATGTCAAGATGAGGTTACGATACCTTTCTGAGTTGACTATACTGCTCATAGGAAGCTCAACGCTGGCATTTAAATTCGTCAAATCGCTCAAGACTTGTCCTCCGGCGCGGATAATGGCTTCGCCCAACTGTCCTGTCAGCCGGAGATCTGTTGACTGACTAAATTGCCCGCCGATATAAATCACATCAAGAGATTGTATGTACCCCCCTGTACCGCTGCGAACAGCATCGCTGATTAATCCATTTACACTTCCCCACGCCAATGCAAATCCAAGATTTGTCCCTATAAGATTCATGCGCTGCTGGTCAGTAAGTTCATCGCGAAATTGACCGGCAAGGATATAGGAGACAGCATTTGCTTCATCGTCTCCTAATTTCCAATCTGTCCAATCTTTGTCAGAATATGCTTTTGTTTGCAACAAAATTTTTGTTTTAGGTTCATCCCTTGTTCCAGTAATTTTAAGTGTAACCAATACTTGTGGCGCTTTATATGTCCCCGCAACACCTATCGCTGACTGCTGCTTATAGGCATTTGTATCTGAACTCATTGCAGTGTGTGTACCTTGATATGTTGCGGTAACCTCTAGTTCAGGATTAATGACATCGCCTGTAAAGAGCAGTTTTCCAGTTGCTTCAAACTTCTTTATAAAATAATAATAAGAACGGTTGCCGACTTCAACTTGACCAGTCAATCGTGACAATGCTGGAGTCCGGTTAAAGTAGAGCCGGCCTTGAAGGTCTGCAAAAAGTACTTCACTCGTTTGTGTATTGAAGATAAAACGAAGAGTTGTTGGACCTTGCGTTTCAATACTAATATCATAGCTGATGCCATCAAGGAACGAATTGCGAGTCATACTTGATGAAGACCGAGAAAATGATGTGTCTTTTATTGCTTTACTTGAATACTTGTCTAACTTTGTTATATCATTTATTCCTAATGCATCTGATATTTTTGGGCTTATATGCGATGTGTCGTCCTTAAATGTAACTTTTACACCGCTTGCGCGAACTAATTCTGTCTCATGTTCCGGCGGAAGAATTAATGATGCATCTTTCACAAACACTTCACCTCGTACTATGGAAGAATCGAGATTACCCTGCCATATAAGTCCTTTCGCTCCAGTTGCCGCAAATAAATTACCATACAGTTTTTGTCCGGCAAGCCGCTTTTCTTCGCTCATAACCTTCAAATCGCCGTGTGCCAGAAAATCAAACTGTTTAAATTTTACTCCAAGAAGAGTAAAGCTTCCGGAGACATTCATTGTTCCGACATGCAGACGTTCTTGCGGATCATTTTGAATAGTAAATTTTTCCAACAGAATTCGGTCTCCCGTTGGAATCAAATCGCCGTTTAGGACAAAAGGCAATCCAAGCGGATCAAAAACAAATTTTGCATTCCGAATCGACATCGAACCTTTATACTGCGTAGCATCAATTGGACCTTTCATTTGCATATCGCATGTCATTGCGCCCGAAAGATTTGAAATAACGGGAATGAACGGATCAAGCATTTCCAAATTCATGCCAGTAGACTTAAGCGTAAGGTCTACATTTCCTTCCAACTTATGTGGCGCCTTTCGCACAAGTTCAAAATTGTAAGGTAATGAGCCAGAGAACAGCAAATCAGGCGGCGCTAGTGTATCTCTAAACTTGCTTTTGAATTTTACATCCAATCCAAGAATATATTCAAAAAATGAAATGTGTGAATCTATTCTACCAAGAATTCTATTTTTGTTTTGTACCGAATCAATTGCACAAACGTCGTCTGCATGCACATCTATAATAATGTTTGGGTGTTCGAAACTGCCGCGGAAGAGAGTTGTTGCATTTACTTGCCCGCTGAATTGTGTGGAAGATTTGGCATAAGGACCTCGAAAAAGAATTTGTTTCAGATTGGATAGAAAGAATCTTTTTAGCGAGATATTCAAATCCGAAATTCCCGATGGACTGAATTGTCCTGCTAATGCAACTTCTTCTTCTTTATGTGCCATAGTCAGCATTCTGATATTGAATCCATCGCGACCTAATATCAAACGGACAGTATCTTTGTTTTCGGCAATGTACTTCCCAATTTCTGTTTTCAGTTTTGGAATCGTAAATTTCATTAAGTTGGCATTGACATGCGAGTTGCCTTCTAAATCGACATGCGCAGTCGAATCTATGAACGCTGAAATTTGAAAATTGCTTGAATCTGAATTCACTTTAACTTCACCGGAAATCCGGTTGAAAAGAAATCCGTTGATTTCAAAATTACTAAGTTTCGGTTCAATGGATGCATGGCATTTCTCAAATAATTTATTGTATTTAATGCCGCTGAAATAATATTTTAAAAACGCTGTGTCCGATGCCAGCGAGTCTGTTCCGGCATTAAGTTCAAATTGTTCAAGATTTACATTGCCGAAAAGTTGCATATCTGATGAATCTCCGACAACTTTTCCATCCACCATTCCCCTGCCTGCAAGCGGAACATGAATGAAAATGCCGATTGGCGATAAATCTTTGATATGTAATTGATATTGTGCTTCAATCGGAATGACATTTGATACAAACGAAGGATGAAAATCTTGTGCAGTGGTCAAGTTTTTGTTAAATGAGCGGATTGAGTCAAGACTTTGAAACCGATATGCAACACCTTCGGTTACCAGTTGATAAGAATTTTGCCACGCTGCAATAAACGAGGCAGGCGTGAAATTACCATTCACATTTAAATCACCTATTGTCGAAGCAATATGCAATGTGCGGTGCAGGCTGTCTCTCACTTGAAATATCGCTTTTGCTTTTGCCGATTCAAATGGACGGGATGCAAAAGACGAACGATAAAAATTCAATCCTATTGTGTCGGATTGTGTCGTGGCACCTATTGCTCCAGCTGCTGCAAGGTCGAACGACAAGTCACTTCCGTATTGCGGGTCTTTCAGCCAATCTGCAAGATCCAGAGATCTAATTTTTCCGGAAATGTTGTACCTTGTCGAATCTTTCTGAAAGAACGTAAGAAGACTTGATATTTCATAAATTCCACTCTCAACGGACGCCGCAACATGAGATCTAAGCATTCCGTCAGCAATATCGAAAACAAAAACCGAATGCTGAATTGACAGCCCGTTGAAAGATGAAGAATCCATTTCCACTTTTGCAATTCCGGTCATTGTGGGCAAATTAAAACCAGATCCATCGATAGTAATATTTGCATTGAGGTTGCTGGCAAGTTTATGATTTTTTAAAATAGTTCCTATCGCCAAAGAGCGTACATCTGCTGTACCTGAATATACAATGTTTGCCGGATCAATTTTCATTTTCCCCTTGATGTCAATATCTCCTGCTGCTGTGCTACCGGAAAAGCGCGCTTTGAAATCTAAAGGCCTGCCTTCATAGGTGAATGAATATTTCACAGAACCGAGAAATGTTAAATCAGGTAAATGAAGACCTGGAAAACAGCTAAGAATATCTCGCGGAGCAATAAAATTGTCGTTTGCCTGCACTGCCATTTCTAAATCACGAGTATGGTGAATATTACGAACCGTGCCTTGTAATTTTATCAGCGAATTGGGCATTTGTACGGAAAGCTGTTCAACGTTTAATTCTCCAAATGTTCCCCGTGCTTTCAATACAAGTTTAAGTGAATGATCAAGAAAATCTACATATGGATATAAGAATTGTTTTAGTTCTTTAGTGTCGAGTTCGTCTGCTGTCAATGCGAGATCAACCGGAATTGATTTTAATTCCTCCATACTAGACAAGTGTGTAATATCTATTCCTTTAATACCGGCGTTGAGATGGATATGGGTGCTTGGTGTTTCAATACTTACATTATTCACACTTGCTTCATTCTTTGTCAATAGAAAATCGCCGCTAAAGTGTTTTAGTATAAATGCAGGCGCATGAGACGGATCTTTTAATTGATTTTTTGCATAGACGGAATCGAACTGTTCATTTCGATAAATTGACGTAGAAAGGCTTATTATATTCGCAGTATATCTATATTTTTGAATCTGTGCAGATGCTACAAGCGTAAGTGCATGTAAATAAACACGGGCATAATCTATGACGCTGTCCGGCGGCGATTCTCGCTCGCCAATCTGCCGTTGATGCAGCAAAAGTGAATCTGTAAAAAATATTTCTGCGTCTGCCAATTCTAAATGCTTAATATCAATACTCCACATAGAGGAATTCGTATCAGCAGGTGTCGGTTTTATCAAGCGTCCAATGTTTATTGTGCCGTCCAATGAACGATATACATAGATGCGTGGTTTCAAAATGACAGCGCTGCCGATTTTCACATGACTAAAAAATAATCCAAAGAGATCGTATTTTAATTCGACCCGTTCAGTGGAGAAAAGCTTTTTTCCATGTTCGGTTACAGTAACACCGTTAATTCTAAACCCTGTAAGGAGATTTCCTTCGATTGCACCAAGCTGAAGTTCACCATTAATGGCTGACAGAGATTCATGCAGCAGAAGATCGCGAAGATATGTCTTAAACGATCGTGTTTGTGTGTACCCTATTATAGCAATAATGCCAAATAAAAGAATACCGCCAATGTAATATGTAATTCGAAAATACTTGCGCACGTTGTCTATTCTATCTGCACATTACTGAGAGCAAGAAAAGCGGCGTAGATGTTCATTCGCGTAAAAAATCCAAAACCCATTCAATATATTATATCGCCCGCAATTTTCTTGATAATGTCCGTTGTGGAGTAATTAGGAACAAAATCAATCGTTCGCACAGTGCCACCAGCCGCCTCAACAATATCTTTTCCAACAATGGAATCAATTGTCCAGTCCGAACCTTTCACAAGCACATCCGGAACAACTGCTTTGATGAGTTCGTACGGCGTGTCTTCATCAAAGAGGCAGACGTAATCAACTACACGCAAAGCCGCAAGTACGAAGGCTCGATCATCCTGACATATTATCGGCCGTGCCGCTCCCTTGAGCCGTTTAACGGATGCATCCGTATTTATACCAACTAAAAGAATATCCCCAAGTGATCTTGCTTTTGCAAGATATTCTATATGTCCGCGATGTAAGATGTCAAAACAGCCGTTCGTGAAAACAACTTTCTTTCCTTCATACTTTAACTTTTCTTTTATCTTCACTAAGTCGGTTCGTGTAACAACATTGCCCATCACCGCTTGTCTCCATGATTGATATCCTTTGAGATTGTCTGTATCAACACATTTTTATCAATCGGCACAATACCGACTTCGCCGCAAACTATTCCACCTGCATAATTCGCCAGCGCAGCAGATTCCTTTACTGATGCGCCTGCTGCCATTGCCATTGTCAGTGTTGCAATCACAGTGTCGCCTGCACCCGATACATCTGCTACGTGTCTTGCTTTTGTTTCTACGTGGGATAACGAACCATTCCGCTCAAGAAGAATCATTCCCATTTCGCCGAGCGTTAATAAAACGTTGTCTGGATCGAGTTTGACAAAAAGTTCGCGAGCGGCTGCTTCCACTTCATCAGAAGTATTAAGCCGACGCCCTAGTGCTTCTTCAGTCTCTTTTCGGTTTGGTTTGAAAACTGATACACCTCGATAATCAAAAAAGTTGTTGAACTTCGGATCAACCGTAATTATTCTTTCGTGTTCCTTTGCAAGTCGAATGATTGAAGCAATCAATCCTTTAGTCAGTACTCCTTTATTGTAATCTTCTAAAATTATTCCATCTAATAGCTTAATCTGTCTTTCAAAAATCGCAATGATTCGTGTTTGCACTTCATCATTAATATTACTTTTCTCCTCATGATCAATTCGTACTACATGCTGGTTATGCGCAATTACTCGCGTTTTTATAGTTGTCGGACGGGATTCGTCAGTGATTATTCCGTCAGTTGGGAATCCTTTTTCAGCAACCAAACTTCGCAATGATTCTGCACCGGCGTCATTCCCGACAACACCAATCATAATTGGCACACCGCCAAGTGATGCAATGTTATTTGCAACATTTGCAGCACCGCCAAGCCGGGTGGATTCCTCCTCTACTTCTACAACAGGAACAGGTGCTTCAGGAGAAATACGGGACACCTTTCCCCAAAAATACCGATCCAGCATTAAATCGCCAACTACCGCAATGCGTTTGCCGGAAAAATTTTTTTGAATTTCTTCGAGCCGATTCAGAGTAAGGTTGATCATTTATTATTCCAGATTTATCATACACTTCTTGTAGAATATAGACAGAAAACGATGTACAATCAAGATAACCTATATTCAAGAAGGTTTATCTATCTGCAAATATTATTAGTAGAAAAACAAAACTCCCGAAATCTATTTGGTTTAACAATGCGAGAGATTTCGGGAATCAATTGAATGCAAAAAAAATCTATTTGTAATTCCGTTGTTTTTACCTCAACAAAACAAGTTTCTTTGTTTCTGTAAATGTGCCTGCCTGCAAGCGATAGAAATAAACTCCACTCGGCGTAGAAGATCCATTCCATTTGACTGTATATGCTCCTGCAGGTCTTACTTCATTCACTAATGTTGCAACCTCCTGTCCAAGCACATCATAGATTTTCAATTTCACAAACCCTAAATCTCCAATCTCAAAACTTAAAACAGTTTCTGGATTAAAAGGATTGGGATAATTCTGATTCAACGCAAATATCTTCGGCATGACAATAGCTACTTCCGCTTCACTAGAATATTTGTACGTTCCACTATTATCAATTTGTTTCAGACGATAAGCATAATTGCCTGTCGAGAGTTTTTGATCGGAAAATGTATATTCATGCGGAGCGCTGCTCGTACCATTGCCTTCTACAAAACCAATCCTCATCCATTGTTGATTATTAATTGCTGATTGCTGAATGCTTATCATTCTCCTCTCCACATCAAATCCATAATTGTTCGTTTCAGTTGCAGTTCCCCATTTTAAAATAGTATTAGAATATTCCGCCGAAGCAGTGAACGATATTAGCTCTACAGGAAGAACTCCGGAAGTATAAGTGTTCAAAGCATCAGCGCGTCCCCAACCATAGATATTATCAACTCCCGCCGTGCCCAAATCGACAGCAGATTGTTTGATAGCATCTCGAACTTGATTGCCGGTTTTATCCAGGAAATGCACCCCACATTTGTGCAGCTACTGCAGCGACATGAGGAGCTGCAGCAGAAGTGCCATAAAACGGATTTTCAAAGCCGCCGGCACCTGTAATAGACACACCATCTGTGCCAACTAAATCTGGTTTCTGTCTTACACTTGGTGTCGGATAAGTAATTGTACGAGGTCCTTGAGAAGAAAAACCCTCGATTGTAGTCGGCGTCGAAGCCGACACAGCGCCTACACCGATTGCTCCTACAACAGCGGGATGACCAAATGTTGATTGAACAGGCGTTATATTGTTTGAGTATACACCAGTTCCATTACCTGGATATATATAGACCTCTAATGTTTTAGTAACTCCAGAAGCTTTGTCAACAATAATAGCAAAATCTCCGGAACTACTTGAATTTGCAGTATAACTCAGCACTTCTAAAGGATTCTGCGTACCGTTTTGCGTATTCAGACTATTAGCTACGACCCCTTTTAATTTGTAACTATACAAATAGAGATTATAATTATTTGCTGAAGAACCAAATTTGTCGTTCCACTCGAGGACAATCGTCACAGTGCCACTGACAGGCATATTAATATAAAGATAATAATCCGATCCTGATCCACCTCGACTAAAATCGTGCTGTGTTTTTGATGGAATAGGATAATAATCACCTTGGTAATGGCTTTGTCCGGCATTTCCTGCTGATGATACATATATCATATTATTATGTTTCAATAGTGTATCTACATGTGAAGCGACCGTTCCTTCTTCAAAAAAAGGTTCCGTTATCCAACTGATATCATCACAAACTATTTTGCAGCCTGCGGTCATCAGAGCATCAATAGCATTATTGAATGCTATGGTATTCGTTCCGTGATCATGAAAATAGAGTCCGGAACTTGGCACCAGTATCATGTACTATTTCGAGCATAGCAGTTCCCTCGTCACCTCCGACCGTATTACTTAATATCGTAAGTCCAGCATTATCTGCAGGCAAATCACCTGTTGCTTGCGAACTCGAACGATGATCCACTCCATCGGAAATAATGCCTACATTGACACCTGCTCCTGACTGGGAATAAGCGCTTCTCACATTTGCGGTTCTCATAATAGCATCACCTTCTGTCGTGACAGAACCCGTATTTTTTATCGGAGGCAAAACTGATTGAACTTGTTTGACACCAGTTAAGGAAGTTATATTTTGAAGGTTTTTCACTTTTATCCATGCAACTGCAATATGGTTGCTTTCATCTCTATCTGTAATCTTTGTAACCAATGAATCAAGAACTTGGGTCAAAACATCTGAATTAAGGTATATATATACATAAACCTCTGCATCACCAATCGTCAGTGCATTCGAAGAATCCGTTCCCAGGGATTTAAACTGATTTAAAATTTTCATCGATCCAGTAAGAGATTGAAGAGTGGAACCTGCAGGCAAATACTTTGAGTCGGTTAATTGAAGAAGATCTGTTCCAAGTTTTTTTTGACTGTCTGTCAAGGTTTGTTTTGACGTCTGGAGTAATGAATCTGGAATAATTGTACTACTGCCTTGAAATTTTCCCTGCGCAAATAAACATCCGAATAAGAAAAGATTTAAAGCAATAAGAATTACAAAATTTTTCATCACTGTATAGTGTGCATACATTTTGAAATTCTCCATAATTTTAGAAGTTTTAAATACTTATTTGCCATAATCGTATTTAATAAATGATTTCTAAATAATGTATAGTGAAATATTAAATAAACTATAAATACAGAGTAATTCCAATTAAATTTACCAAAGCAAAGATTAAATATATTTCAATATTTAATAGAAAATTCCTAAATATCTCTGCTGAGATTAAATTGAATTATAATTCAACCAAAACTTGGTACATTAATTCAGGGGAAAGTATGAAGGATTATATAAATAATTTTACTATGATGCAAGAACAGGAACAAATTTCAATCCTGTTAAAGTGTTTAAGAAAGGTTATTGCTTTAAATTATATTTGGCAAGAGGAATTTTTTATGGAATCAAGCGATCTTCCAAACTTCTCTATTATCGCTTGGGTACGGCAATAAATAAATTTCTAATTGCCGATTTTCAAAGTTTAATTTACCAATTTATGATTTTATGAAATCCAGACTCCCAAATCATCTCTAATAAAAACCCCGCTGTCCGGTGGGATAATTGGCAGCGGGGCAAACTTATTGATAAGATTTCTCCGGACGTCTCTTTAAAGTCCTAAGGAAACGGACCCTTTTGGTTTCGTCAAGAGTGTCTCTGACTGCTGTGCGTTCTAGAGACAGAGCGGGAAACGGGGCTCGGACCCGCGACCTCAACCTTGGCAAGGTTGCGCTCTACCAACTGAGCTATTCCCGCATTACATAATTAATATACCAAAAACGTCTGCTCTCTGCAAGGGTTTTTTCAAAACGATTTTTCTTGTGATGTAATTAGAAAATATATTTGAAAGTAACAATCGGCTATGTATTATTGGTTTACTTGCTGCTAAGGACTAAATCCGAATACGAAGCTGAAATTACTTCAGCATGTTTAATATGAAACTCTTTGGAAAGAAGTCTTAAAAGCTTTTGTGCTTGTTGTTTTCCATTCTTTACCAGTACTTCGAATTCTATAAAGTTTCCGAGTCTGTATACATCATCAAGATGAATGCGCGAATTTTTATATAGAAAGAGCAGGCGCTTTTTTTTCACTATCACTTTCCGCCCGAACGCTGCTGTGCACATTGCGTTTATGAGTTTTGCATTATTTACCGGAAGCACGAAGTAATGAGAATAACGGCTTCCTTTTTTATTTGGACGATCGTAGAAAATCAGCTCTGCAGAACGATTTTTAATAATTCTAAGCTTAAGCCTGCCGCGAGAAACATTATAATAAATATCATGCTGCAGCAATATACCGCTTCGTTTTGCGTTAAGACGCTTTGCAGCACGAACTGCCTCAGAAATTGACGAAATTCGAGCCTTCAATTCTAAATTCTGCGGCATTATCCATTTTACTAAAATATTAATGTGTAAAAAGAAGAGTATTTAAATATGCCAATCTTTATAAATCAAATATCAAATAAACATTGAATTCTATTTTATCATTTTGTGTTCAACTCTTATGAAACTGTATTTTTTCTAAATCTAATATTACACACGTTTGACGCCTACGGCTTCAAAAAGATCAGTGCATGAAGAATTTTAGAAATCTTTCTCATTCAAACATTATGATTTTGTAAAATTGACTTCCAAAAAAAATAACACTGAGTAGTTATCATCTACAAAAATAAAATTGATTTCGGAATTATGTATTGTAACAATTTTGCTTTTTGAAATTTGTGATTTTATCAATTCCTAATTCTATTTGGGAATTAAAGATAAGATGTACTTTTCCATTACAAATATTTTATCTGCCTATTTCAATAATCTTATATTCCAGCATTCCAGCAGGTACTTTGATTTTGATAACCTCGCCGGGTTTCTTTCCAAGCAATCCGCTCCCAATCGGTGAAGTAACAGAAATCTTATTTTTTTCAAAGTCGGCTTCTTCGGGCGCAACAAGGCGATATTCGATGATTTGTTTGGTTCGTTGATCTTGGATTTTAACTAGCGAGAGTATATAGACTTTATCAGTTTGCAAATTTTTAGTGTCGATGATTTGGGCACGTGATAATGTTTCCTCTATTTTGGCAATTCGGAGTTCGAAGTGCTGCTGTGCTTCTTTTGCAGCATCATACTCTGCATTTTCACTTAAGTCACCGTATCCGCGCGCCTCGGCTATCTTTGCCGCCATATCGGCACGTCCGATCGTTTTCATCTCGTGCAGTTCATGTTCAAGCTCCGAAAGCTTCTCGCGAGTTAAGTAAACTTTGCCGTTATTATTTTCTCCCATATCAACTTCCTTTAACCGAAAAAAATCCCTTCAGTTGAAATTTTCTGAAGGGCAAGTGTAAAAATAAAAGCCATCATCTTCTAGGATGGTGGCTATGCTTTTCTGAAACTAAAGTAGGGGATTAATTAGTTAGACGCAAGAATAATTTTTCTCTCTAACTATTTTCCCTTTTAGCCGCATTTTTAGGTTCTATCAATATCAAATGACCAAGTTTGTCGCGTTTAGTTGCCAGGTAACGTTCATTGTGCCGGTTAGGATTAATTTCCAGAGGCACACGTTCTACAACTTCCAATCCATATCCGATTAGTCCAATAATCTTTTTTGGATTATTTGTTAGCAATCGCATTTTTCCAATGCCAAGATCACGAAGTATTTGCGCGCCAATTCCATAATCACGCAGGTCTGCGCGGAAACCAAGTTTCTCATTCGCTTCAACTGTGTCGAGCCCTTCATCCTGCAGACTATATGCTTTGAGTTTATTTAACAATCCGATACCGCGCCCTTCCTGCCGCATGTAAAGAATAATTCCGCATCCTTCTTTTTCTATCTGCTCCATTGAAGCAACTAATTGGGCGTTGCAGTCACACCTGAGCGAACCGAAAACATCACCGGTTAAACATTCCGAATGAACGCGAACAAGTGTCGGAATTTCAGGAGAAATTTCTCCTTTCACTAATGCAATATGTTCTTTGTTGTCCGTATGGCTTTTATAAAGGTGAATACGAAAATTACCGTACGTAGATGGCAGATTTGTCGAAACCAAGCGCTGAACAAGTCTGTCGCGCCGGATCCTATATTCGATCAGCGCACGCACAGTGATAATTTTTAAATTAAATTTTTCAGCAATCTTTAATAATTGCGGAACACGCGCCATCGTACCATCTTCGTCTAGAATCTCGCACAAAACACCGACGGGAATAAGACCAGAAAGCCTGCAGAGATCGACAACCGCTTCAGTATGCCCGGCACGGCGCAATACACCGCCTTCTATTGCACGTAATGGGAAAATATGCCCGGGCCGAGCAAAATCCTGTGCTTGAGCTTTCGAATCTGTGAGCGCACGCACGGTAGCAGATCGATCCGATGCCGACACACCCGTGCTTGTTCCATGAAGATAATCAATCGAAACAGTGAATGATGTTTCATGAAGCGAAGTATTCGCCTCCACCATTAGCTCAAGATTTAATTCCTTTGCACGTTCTGAAGTAAGCGGCGTGCAAACGACTCCACGACCCTCCTTCACCAAGAAATTGATCGCTTCTGGCGTAACTTTCTCCGCCGCAAAGACAAAATCGCCTTCATTTTCACGGTCTTCGTCATCTACGACAATTAAAATTTTCCCATTCCGAAAATCTTCAATCGCTTCTTCAATTGTATGAAAATGATTTTCTGACATTTGACATTCTTTTGTTTATTTTATTTCTGGTACTGTATCCGAGATAATTGTCGCAATTGCACTCCGGTCTAATTTCACTTTTACATTATCTGCAATTTGAACGAGCACAGTTTTCTCATCTAATCCGGAAATTGTACCGTACATACCGCCTGAAGTAATTACTTTATCGCCCTTCTTCATGCTGTCAATAAGTTTCTGCCGTTCCTTTGTACGTTTCTGCTGCGGACGGATAATCATAAAATAAAAAATAAGAATGATAGAGCCGAAAAGGATGATATTTGACGTTAAGCCGGGACCTTCCCCTTGATTCGGTTGACCCATCAGAAGTGTAAAATAATGTAGCACTGTTTCCTCCTGTTATGTTTAAGATATTGATGTTTGTTGATTGATTGTTGATGATACCTGAAATTGTGCAAGCATCATGGCTTTCCATTCTGCAAAGCGTTTTTCTAGAATTGCTTTTCGTGCCTCGCGCGCAATCCATAAAAATAATGCAAGATTGTGAATGGATGCTAATTGCAATGCTAAAATTTCTTTTGTAATAAACAGATGCCGTAAATAAGAGCGTGTGAATGTGCAACATGTGTAACAATCGCATTCTGCATCAATCGGAGTGAAATCGGTCTTATATTGTGCATTACGGATATTTATAGTTCCTTTGCGAGTCCACAGCATTCCGTTTCTGCCGTTCCGTGTTGGGATCACGCAATCAAACATATCCATTCCTCGTTCAATAGATTCTAAAATATTCTCCGGGGTTCCAACTCCCATTAAGTACCGTGGTTTATCAGAAGAAAGAAATTGTTCGGTAAATTCCGTTATACTGTACATTTCTTCCACCGACTCGCCAACAGCCAGTCCGCCGATTGCATAACCGTCAAAATCTAATTGAGTCAAAGCGCGTGCACTCATTTCGCGAATTTCCGGATATACACTTCCCTGCACAATGCCGAAGAGCGCCTGTGAATATCCATAGAGAGCAGGTTGTTTTTCTGTTGCTATTTTGCATCGCTCTGCCCAGCGGACTGTCATCTCATTAGATTTTTTTGCGTATTCAAATTCGCAAGGATACGGTGTGCATTCATCAAATACCATCATAATATCCGAACCAAGCTGCCGTTCAATCTGAATGACGCCTTCTGGCGTAAAAATGTGCGGTGAACCATCGAGATGCGAACGAAATGTAACTCCGTGATCAGCAATGTCCCGCAATGCAGTCAGACTAAATACTTGAAATCCGCCGCTATCAGTCAAAATCGGTCTCTGCCAATTCATAAAACGGTGCAAGCCGCCAGCTTGCTCAATGACATCCATTCCGGGACGCAGATACAGATGATATGTGTTGCCAAGAATGATTTGTGCACCAAGCTCGATCAGTTCGCGCTGTTCCGTTGCCTTAACGGTTCCCTGCGTTCCCACCGGCATGTAAATAGGCGTTTCGACCAGACCATGATCGGTCTCAAGGACACCTGCACGGGCTTTGCCGTCTTGCGCAATACGCTTGAATTTCAAATATGCTCAATCAATAAAAAACCGCAGGTGAGAATCTCTGCGGCTAAGTAACAAATTATTTTCAAATTCTTCTTATAAAATATAGCCAGAAAATGGACCGTTGTCAAATGGTTTAACAACAGCGAATCCATCCATCGAACTTTATTGACGCCAATTTTATTTCTTAGTCAAAATTCGAATAAGTTCAACATCAGGAGCAAGCGACGCGTTCTTTTTGAAATCGAATGTGTAGATGCCAAAATCCCCTTTATATTCCCAATTGCAATAAGCGATTTGATTCTCATCAAATATCGAAATCAAATCGCGATAGTATGCAAGCCGTTCATTCCGGGCAACGTGCGGCAGGCAGCCAAATTCGCCGCAGAACAATTGCAATCCCAACTCTTTTGCGCGTTTTATCGCTGGCAGCAATTCTTCAGATAATTTCTGTTTATTCCAGGCTTCCGTTGAGTTTTTCATTATCTTGATCAAAGCGGTATCATTCTTTACAAACTCATTATAATCTGCATCAGTCACAACTTGTCCCGGGTAGTGCACCGGACCTTTATATACTTTGAAAGGTACCCAGTTTGCCGTGTGATGCGTAAAAAAAAGAGGCGAATAAGTGTGCAAGCTCAGGATGATATTAGGATCGCCCTTAGGAATTTTCAGAAGCGGAAATGTTCCAGGAGTCTGCCACATATTGGAACCGATCAGCAATACCCTCTGCGGTTCTAGTGTTCGCAATA
The DNA here is from genome assembly GCA_963833465.1 of Ignavibacteriota bacterium. Lineage (GTDB taxonomy): Bacteria > Bacteroidota > Ignavibacteria > UBA10030 > UBA10030 > Fen-1298. The sequence continues at coordinate 887,778 of CAWHXW010000004.1, forward strand.
TCTTCACTGCTTTCTCGATCAACTTATTCCAATCTTCAGGATTCTCGGCAACAGGCTCATTCATTAATTCGTATGCAACCATAGAAACCGGATAATGTTTGAGGCGTGCAGACAAATCGCTCCAGAGATGCAAGAAAGTATTCTGTGCATTTGTGTCGGTCCAAAGTGAATTTGATTTCCCTTCATTAGCAGCATTGAAATAATGCGAGCGGATAATGTGCAAATCCACAATTGCACGCAAATTATATTTGTTGCACCAATTCAGGCATCTCGTAAGAAGAGCAAATGATTCAACAACCGGTATTCCGGTAGTATCCCATAACTCTGCTTCATCAATTGGGATACGAACGTGATCATACCCGATGCTGTCAATAAATTTTATATCCTGTTCCGAAATAAATGTTTCTTTCGGTGACCAACCGAAGTTTTGCGACAGCCAATGGCTAAGGTTAACTCCGCGGTGAAGTTCAAACCCGGATGGATTCATCGCTGTACCTTTGCTAAAACAGATCGTCTGCATTACGATCAGAAATATTCCGGCAATTATGAATTGGTGAAAAATTCGAGACTGACTCATAAAGAAAAGTCCTTTGAAAAGTGAAATTGTGGAAATTATTCATTAGTAAATGCAAATTAATGTTAGTATTGTCTATCACTCCGTAACAAAAATAATACGTTAGATTTGAATCTATCCTTCTTTTCCCTTCTGCATAATTTTCGCCCATGTATCTTTAAGTGTAACAATGCGGTTAAAAACAGGAGCGCCCGGCTTGGAATCTTTTACATCTGCACAGAAGTATCCGGTTCGTTCAAATTGAAATCGATCACCTGGCGCTGCGTTGCCAAGCATAGGTTCAACTTTGCAACGAGTCAGTACTTGCAAAGAATTTGGATTGAGATTAGAAAGAAAATCCTTCCCTTCTTCAACTTCATTCGGATCTTCTTTTATAAATAAACGATCGTAAAGCCGTACTTCAGCATCGACGGCATCGCGGGCAGACACCCAGTGAATTGTCGCTTTCACTTTACGGTTCGCCGTCGGCAACCCGCTTTTCGTTTCAGGATCGTACGTGCAATGAATTTCTATAATATTTCCATCTGCATCCTTGATAATTTTTTCGCATTTGATAATGTAAGCATATCGTAATCGCACTTCCATCCCCGGTGATAATCGGTAATACTTTGGCGGCGGCACTTCACGAAAATCATCCTGCTCTATAAATAATTCCCTGCCAAACGGAATTATTCGCGTTCCTGCCGATTCGTCTTCAGGATTATTCACAGCCGGAAGTTTTTCTGTTTTTCCGTCCGGATAATTTGTGATGATGACTTTGACTGGATTTAAAACAGCCATCGCTCGTTGAGCGTGTTTATTCAGATCTTCCCGAATACTCCACTCCAACATTGATACATCGATCATACTATCTTTTTTAGATACGCCAATCTTTTCGCAGAAAATTTTGATTGATTCTGATGTATAGCCGCGGCGCCGATAACCGACAATGGTTGGCATACGTGGATCGTCCCACCCTGTAACATGTTTCTCCTGAACAAGCTGGAGTAATCTTCGTTTGCTCAATATCGTATACGTAATATTTAACCGCGCAAACTCGATTTGCCGGGGATGATAAATGCCCAATTCATTAATGTACCAATCGTAAAGCGGACGATGATTTTCAAATTCAAGTGTGCAGATGGAATGCGTAATTCCTTCAATTGAATCTTCTATGCCATGCGCCCAGTCATAGGTCGGATATACACACCATTTGCTTCCTTGCCGATGGTGACCTTCATGAACAATCCTGTACATAATCGGATCACGAAGATTGATATTCGGCGATGCCATATCAATTTTAGCGCGTAAGGTTTTCGTTCCGTCCGGAATTTCTCCTCTGCGCATTTGTTCAAATAAAACAAGATTTTCTTCTACACTTCTATTTCTATACGGACTTTCCTTACCTGATTCTATAAGCGTTCCTCTTGTTGTGCGGATTTCATCGGCGGAAAGATCGCAGACATACGCTTTTCCTTTTTTAATTAAATCAATTGCTAATTCGTACATCCGATCAAAATAATCCGAAGCGTAAAACAAACGGTCTTCAAAATTGCCGCCAAGCCATTTCACATCTTCGATGATTGAGTCAACATATTCCTGTTCCTCTTTCTCTGGATTCGTGTCATCAAATCTGAGATTGAATTTGCCGTTGTAGTCTTTAGCAATTCCAAAATTCAAGCGGATAGATTTGGCATGACCTATATGAAGGTATCCGTTTGGTTCAGGAGGAAACCGTGTGTGAACCCGTCTTTCAAATTTATTGGTTTTGAGATCTTCATCAATGATCTCGCGGATAAAGTCATTTTTTTCGTTTGTAGTCATAACTCTTTCAAAACTTATTGTGTTGATTTATAAAATACATAAAAACAGAACGATTAACAAAAGAAAGGATTTCTTAAAATAGAAATTTATACAGATTGGATTTGCGTAGTAATTGATGTTTGAGATTGCATCACTGCATTGTGCCGATTTATTAGCTCGCGTGCAAGTTCTAAATATGCCAATGTACCTTTAGACGCTGCATCAAAAAGAATTGCAGGTTTGCCGTAAAAAGATGCTTCTGTGAGATGCGTGTTTTTTGGAATGATTGTTTTTATGATATACTTGCGATAGCGCAATTGTAATTCACGATCGGTTATTTCCGTAACCTTAGTATGCGGCTCGTACATCGTCTGAAGAATACCTTCGACTTGCAGAGTCTTATTTGCGGCTTCGCGAATCCAATCGAAGTACTTGAATAATTTGTCGATACCTTCCAGGGAAAAATGTCCAGACCTAATCGGTATGAGCACAGAATCGGCGCAAGTTAAAGCATTGGTTGTCAGCCCGCGCAGAAATGGCGGCGTATCAATAATGACATAATCATAGTGCGGTGCGATCGTGCGGAGAATATTTTTCAGCAATGTGCGGTTCTCAGCAATCCGCATTATACGTTCTTCCGATTGTGCCGAAGCAATGTTAGCAGGAACAAAATCCAAAAAAGCCAATTCCGTTCTGTGAATCACCTGCGCCATCGAATGCATAAAGTTGAAGACTTCATATAATCCGCCTTTAGTTTTTTCTGGTGTGAAACCAAGCGACATACTGCACGCACCAAATGGATCTGTGTCGATTAGCAGCACCCGTTTCTCAAGTACGGCAAAACTTGCGGCAAGATTGACCGCCGTCGTCGTTTTCCCGACACCGCCTTTGGGGATCGCTATGGTAATGATCTTAGCCAATTGAGCATTCAGTTGACGTAGTTTTAAACATACAATACATAATATTTTCCTAATGTACGCTTACAGATAAAGATGTCAATATGTTTTTATTTGAATCAAGCAGCGAAGCTTCTAATTTATCACCATGATCAACACGCGAGACGCCTTCCGGCGTACCCGTAAAAATAATATCTCCCGGTTCAAATGTGATAAACTGCGAGATATAGGAGATAACTTTATCAATAGGAAATACAAATTTGCTGGTGCTGGAAGATTGCCGGAGTTTTCCGTTGATGTGCAATTGGATAACGAGGGAACCCGGATCGCCGATTATTTCGGCAGGAATAAACTCCGAAACAGGAGCAGAGGTATCAAAACCTTTTGCAAGCGCCCACGGAAGGCCTTTTTTCTTCGCTTCATTTTGTACATCACGCATCGTCATATCAAGCCCAATTCCGTATCCTGCAATATGCTTTAAAGCGGCTGAACGATGGATGTTATTTCCCTTTTCACCAATTAGTACGGTCATCTCGACTTCATGGTGAACGTCATTGGATATTTCAGGAAGGATAATTTGTCCACCATTATGAATAATTGCACTTGGAGGTTTGAAGAAAAACACAGGAGACGAAGGCACTTCAAATTTTAACTCCCTGGCATGTTCAGCATAATTCTGTCCGAGACAAATTATTTTTCCAACCATAAAAAATTTATCCGAGCCGCGAAGAATAACTGATTTCATTAAATTATCTTAATATTTATAATTTAATATAGCGAAGCTGTGGAAAAATGGCAACTGTTTGTGAAAATGGGTCTATGAGTAGTCGAGATTATTAGTTGAATAAAACAAAAGCTACTTAAAGACCTTCCGAAGGTCAATTTAGACTTGCCGTGACCTTCGGAAGGCCGGTTAGATTATTTACTTCAAGAGCAGCATTCGTTCTGTTTTTGAAAAGCTGCCACTTTCTAATTTATAGAAATATACACCTGACGCTGCAGATTTCCCGTTCCATGTTGCATGATAAACTCCTGCCTCTTGAATTGTATTCACCAGTATTGCTATAGACCTGCCGAGAATATCATATATCTGAAGTTTTACCATTCCTTTTACTGGAATGCTGTATTCGATGTTTGTACTTGGATTGAATGGATTGGGGTAGTTCTGCTTGAGTGAAAACGAAGTTGGTACTATATTTGATATTTGCTTAACATCCGTTACTGAAACTGCGATATCCGCTGTGATAAGTAAATTTTCATAGGTTGGTGCCCGCCCGCTTGCGTAATTCGGGTCAGCTCTGTTGTACCATCCAAGCCCGTTTACACCATTCCGATATGATGAAGTACGATTGATGTTGCGCGACCCGTCGTCCAATAAAAGTTGAAGAGTATCGCCGGTATGTGTAGTTTCTAAAACAATCTGAAAATCTGTTCCTGAAGTTACAGATACTCCTGCAGAAGACATATCTATTACATTGGCAATACTCGGTACTTAATGAACTAAAAGGGACGGTAACACTGTTTCCAATTTGAGAACCGGGAATTCCATCAATACTTCCTGTGACATTTTGAGTCGCAGTAACTTTTAGGTTGCCGGTTCCTTCCACTCCATTCGTTACTCCATTTATCGTAACGGCAATACTGGATAGATTACCAGAAATTGTTGGAGTGAAACGCATAGCAAACTTTTGATTTGTGCTGGGTAAAGCCAAATAATATAATATATTTCCGCTATTATATGATAGCGTTACACGATTTGCTCCCAGTGCACCGACTACACTCGCCATAGCATTGTAGATATCTAATTTACCATACCCCCACGTATAATTTGGAAGTCCAGTTGCAAAGGCATCAGTTCGAGCTGTGCCGGTTAAGTAATTTTTTACCTGAGCCGCAGTTAACGATGGTTTTACGCTTAGCAATAATGCTGAAGCCCCTGTAACATGCGGTGTTGCCATACTTGTACCTTGGTTTAAAAAATATTTTTGATTCACAACGATGTCTTGTATATTTTCGGTTAAATCAAAACTCGAAAGTGCAGCAACAATTCCTTGGCCCGGAGATGAAATATCCGGTTTTTGTCTGCCATCCGCTGTCGGTCCAATGCTGCTAAATGTCGAAATATTTCCGGTTCGATCAGGTGATCCGTACCACCAATTATTTCCATCCGAACTTGTCCAACTCCATTTAGTAACATAGGAAGCGGCTGTAATCGCACCGGCAGAAGTCCCGGGTATTGCAACAGTTTCATTTGTATTTCCGCTTTGAAGACTCGCGGATGGTCCATTGAGATCGCTATCTATCCATGCATCGTATGCAACCGATGTTTGGGTTGTACTTAAAACTATTGTCCAAGTACCGGATTTAGGTACAGAAGATGTCGCATCATAAACATAAACTTGTAAATGACGATTTGAATTTTGAGGATCATTTTCATCATAAATATCAATTGTGCCGTCCGATTGATTAGGCCCCCATACCTCGTTATTCAATTGGCTGGAAAAAACAATGCCTGTCGGCGATGTTACTGTTGCATTCAATGCTTTGTTATTCTGCAGCCATATATCAAAAACGAAATAATTGTTACTTGACCCTGTCGGAGTATATGGCGTATAGTTAGGAACGCTGATATAGATTGTTGCCGTCGAACTATTGGTAATAGTTCCATTCGTGTGTATTGGATTTGCACCATCATTACCTGCTGCTATACATACTACGCGTCCAGAATTTTGCACAAAATTATCTACAGCAACTTCATCCGGATCTGTTCCATCGTGCGGACCAATTTGGCCTCCAAGACTCCAATTAACAACGACTGGTTCATTCAGTGCCGTGGCTTTACTCTGGGCATAAGTTAAACAATCGATCTCATTCTGTGTCTGGAAAGAACCATTTCCGCCTTTTACAACAATAATATCCGCTTCAGGTGCCATGCCGACATATTTATTATTGAACGCCTGGCCATTTCCGGCTGCAATACTTGACACATGTGTTCCATGTCCATATGTATCCTGCTCTCTTACAACTCCTCTCGCAGTACCATTGAATTCATTTTCAATTTGTGCTTTGGTATATTCCACGCCATACGTAAAACCAGCAGGGGATATTTCACTTACACTCGGCGTCAATGTTTGATCCCAGATATACAAAATACGCGACTTCGTTGTATCTCCAGCTTTTCTAAAATCAAAATGCTTCCAATCAATTCCAGTATCAAAAATTAGAACGATCGCACCGCTTCCTTTATAGGAAGTATTATTGATGAATCCAGAATGCACAAGCGATGCTCCGGTTTCAGGAACGCTCACATCTAAAAGCGGCTTACGTGCTTTGCCGGGATCGAGATATCTTACACTTTCAAGATTTGCAAGGCGTATCATTTCGGGCTGTGTTAATTGTGCAGTCACAAATTCCGGCAGGATGGAATTAACATTTATTCCCATCGAGCGGAGCAATTCAACATCACGCGTGTAGACAATAGCGCCATATCGAACTGTTCCATCGCTCGATGTTGTTGAAACGAGACGATGCGGACCTTTCGATGATTTATTTAGCGAGGACAGCGAGTTTGTTATCAATGATTGAAATACAGGATGAAGTTTGGATCGCTGCTTTTCTGTAAGCTCTATGCTAAATAAGGTACAGCGAATGATCAACAGGAGAACAGCTGCTTTTGTGATGCGGGATAAGATAGTCATAGAATTTTTCTTTCTATTATTGATGTTGAATAGTTTTTCTCGATCCAACCTGCACGGCGCGAACCGAAGAAAGTAAAATAATCTTCCGTAATTCTTCAATAGTTACATGGACAACAATTACATCTCCGAACACACTGCTTATTGCAACTCCCAACGCCTTAATTTCCTCTGAATGTTCCGAGCGAACGATGACAGCGTATTCTTTTGCGCCGTCAGGACGGATAGTTTCGCCGATAAGATTTTTGTCCACCTGCTGACCTGCAAATAGCCGAATCAGTGGAGGATCTAATTTGGCTTTTTCATTATCCGAAAGTGATTTTGTAGATGAACACTGAAAAGAAAGAAGCACACATATTGTCATCTCAAAAGGAAGCAAATATATTTTCAAAAACTCTCCCTGCATTTAATCAAAACCGTTCGTATTTTTTAGTTCCAATTCATAATAATATAGAGAAGCCGAAGAAAAAGCGCAAGAAATACTCCATTTAAATTTTGTTCGATTGATGACCGTCATATCCTTGTTCAAGGCATAAAAATCTGCTATCTTATATCAACAGAAATCTTTTATTAGGAAGTTCCACCTATGACAACATATAAAGAATCAGGAGTTGACATTGACGCAGGCGAAGAACTTGTCTACCGTATCAAAAAACCGATTCGTTCCACTTTTAACCGCAACGTTCTAGCTGATATCGGCTTGTTTGGTGCATTTTACCGAGCGAATTTTAAAGGTATAAAAAAACCTGTGCTCGTTTCTAGTGTCGATGGAGTCGGCACAAAATTGAAAATTGCCATTATGATGAATCGTCACGATAGTATCGGACAGGATCTTGTGAACCATTGTGTGAATGATATATTAGTTTGCGGTGCAAAGCCATTGTATTTTTTAGATTACTTTGCCACCGGTAAATTATCTCCTGATGTTGCCGAACAAGTTATTCTTGGTTTCGTGAAAGCTTGTAAAGAAAACAGCTGCGCACTCATCGGCGGCGAAACTGCAGAAATGCCCGGCATGTACGGAATGGAAGATTATGATATCGCAGGAACCATTGTCGGAATTGTCGATGAAAAGAAAATACTAAACGGCAAGAACGTAAGAAAGGGTGATGTGCTTATCGGTTTGCCTTCAACCGGATTGCATACGAATGGTTATTCACTGACTCGCCGAGTTTTGCTCGGCAAGTTTGAGCTTGATGCCCATTTTGATGAATTAGGAAAAACTTTAGGCGATGCGCTTCTTGCTGTACATCGCTCTTACTTGAAGTCTATTCATCCGCTGTTGAACTCATCTATTTCAAAATATATCCATGGTCTGTCGCACATTACAGGCGGAGGTATTGAAGGCAATACGATGCGTGTTGTTCCGAGCGAATTAATGCTCAACGTGGATTGGAATGCATGGCAGCGGCCTGCAATTTTTAATATTATCCAGAATGTCGGTGAAGTGCCGGAAGAAGATATGCGCCGCACATTCAATCTTGGTGTTGGATTGATTTTGCTTGTCGAGAGCAAAGGTGTTGATACCGTTATCTCTGCTCTTAAGCAAAAAAAAGAAAAACCGTTTGTTATGGGTGAAATTGTAAATAAAATTTGAACAGAATGTAAAGGTTGAAATATATGAATCCAAACCTTTCTGAAAACTTATCTGTTATCCAAGCTATTCAATTGATTCTTGCTCCCGGTGTTATGATCAGTGCGTGCGGGCTGTTGCTGCTCGGCATTAGCAACAAATTTACTAGCGTGTTAAATCGAATCCGCGCATTGACAGAAGAGAAACGGAAGATAACCCTTAATGCAATGGAACGGAATCTCGTTTCCGCTGAAAACCACCGCGTCGAAAGTATTACGCGGCAAGTAGCCGGACTTCTAAATCGAGCTCGTCTTATCCGGAATTCAGTTTTCTGTTACCTCTGTGCAATTGGATTATTCGTTGTTACTTCATTATTAATTGGTGCTGATTATTTTGTGCCAATGCTTCAGCTTCGTTATTTAATTCTTGGTATGTTTCTTAGCGGTTTGATAGTTGTCTTTGTTGGAGTTATATACGGAGTGATAGATATAATGAAAGGATATAACATCGTCAAACTTGAAGTACAAGTGGACGAATAACATTATCAATCAAAAATTTTTTCATTTCGATATTATGCATCGAAATCATATTCCCTCAATACTTTTCACTTCGACAATTAAAGCGCCTTTCGTTCAAGATGATTTTGAGTTTATTTCACAACACTGGAAAGTCCATCCTGTATTTGGAAGCGGAATAATTCATGCAATAAAGCTCAGCATTAAATGTTTTAAATCAGATATTGCGTTTTGCTGGTTCGCTTCCACATACAGTGCAATTGTTGTTGCAATGATGAACTTGCTTCGTCGACGTTCGATTATTGTGGTCGGTGGAGTTGATGTCTCAAAGGAGAAAGAGATAGGATATGGAATTTGGTTAACACCATGGAAAGCTATTTTTATACGTTATGCATTGCGTCATGCGTCTATAATTCTCCCTGTAGATGCAAGTCTTGCCAATGATGCAATGAAATTGGCTGGTTATGATGGAAAAAATATCATTGTTGTCCCCACTGGATATGATGCACATTTCTGGGTAGCTCAAGGTCAAAAAAAAAGAATGGTGCTTACAGTCGCTGCCGTCAAAGAGAATATTCAATTGAAGAGAAAAGGAATTGATATACTAATCGAAACGGCACGTCTTATGAAAAATGAAAACTTTTGTGTTATTGGAACTGACCGAGATACGGTTGCTCATCTTCATCCACCTCCTAATATCGAATTCATATCTTATGTTCAACGTGAATTTTTACTCCCTTATTATCAGTGTGCGCAATTATATTGTCAACCATCTTTGCGAGAGGGTTTGCCAAATGCATTATGTGAGGCAATGCTTTGTGAATGCATTCCAGTAGCGACGGATGTTGGAGGAAATGCAACCGCAATCGGATCTTGCGGGATTCTTGTATCTCCAAGAAATCCAAAACTGCTTGCTGAAGCAATTCAGCGTGCATTTTCTCTTACTGCGGATGTCGGTAAAGCAGCGCGTGAACAAATTGCAAGTAAATTTCCTAAAAAACTGCGCGAACAAAAATTGACAGAAATCTTACAGAAAATCATGTAATGAAGCGCTTTTCCAAAAATCTTCTTTCGTTGCTTTCCGCAGATATTGCACGACGTCTTTTTGGTTTTATTTCTGTTGCGTATCTTGCCCGTATATTGGGTAAAGAAGGTTTCGGTGCAATTAATGTCGGCTTTGCCGTACTGGCATATGTCATGGTTTTGAGTGCAGCAGGTTTTCCCACTCTCGGAACAAGAAAAATTGCTCAGGGTGAATCACCGGAATTAGTAGGTAATGTAATTGGCAGCAGATTAATTGCTACAATTGTAGTACTTCTTATCGTTGTAATTTCGGTTTTAATTACTGTTCAGAGTACAACAATTGCATACCTAATTATTTTATTTTCGTGTGCAGTTATCCCGCAGGTATTTTTCGTCGATTGGTTCTTTCAAGGGAAAGAAACCTTGGGAATTGTTAGTGTAGCTAGAGTACTCCAATCAATTGTTTATCTTACTGTAATTCTTTTTTTTGTTCGAACTGCCAAAGACATTATGTGGGTTGCCGTAGGAACCATTGCTGGTGAATGTTTAGCATCGGTATTACTTTTTACTCATTTTCGTATTAAAAACCCCGATATCAGTATTTACATTAAGCCTTCGTTTGCTTTTTTAATGAAATCTATTCCGCTGACGGTGGGGATTATTTTTACTACATTGTTAATAAATTATCCGTCGATTGCACTCGGTATTTTTACAACGACGACAGATGTCGGCATTTACAGTGCTGCAAGTAAACTTGTTTATTTTTTACTGATGGGGGATCGAATTCTCGTTTTGCTTCTTCTACCAGCTTCAGCTCGTAAGTATTCTGATTCACCGGAAACATTCAAACTTATGCTGACTGATGCAATGCGATGGATTTTTATAATAAGTCTTCCTGTTGCAGCCGGTGGAGTATTGATTGCGAACAAACTTATTACGATAATTTATGGAGCGGAATACAGTTCATCAATTGTTGTATTTCAAGTTTTTATTTGGTACTTCTTTATCACAATGATACATACTGTGCTATCTGCTGGATTGATTGGCGTGGGCGGAGAGAAATCATACGGAAAGATTATGCTAATTACAGCATTCGCATATTTTTTTAGTATTACTGCCGGGGCATATTATTTTGGTGCGATTGGAGCGGCATTCGCCGTTGTTATTTCTGAAAGTATAAGTGTTTTGTTGATGAATAGTGCGGTACAGCAAATTATTCCGTTTTATCCGCCGGATAAAATATTACGTGTGATTTTTTCTGTTGCGATAATGGCAATTTGTGTTGCACTTGTTATCCAGTATGGACTGTTGTTGGGAATTTTTTGTGGAATCGTATGTTATAGTCTCATATTAATACTTTTACGTGCGGTTGTTTGGAACGATATCAAGACATTATTAATGAGGTTCTAATGAACTTGAAAATCGGAATTCTTGGCGGGCATACCGGTTGGCATACTCTTCTTCAGCAAATCGGTGTTCCGCATACAATTGTTAGAGACTCATTGCTTCCGGATGAATTCAGTGTTGTAGTCGTTAGTGATATGGTAGACGACCGCGAATCGGAAATGCTTCGTCAGTACCTTGCACTTGGAGGTGCAGTATTGTGTTCGGTAAAAGTGTACGCTCGTATCCGGCAGATAACGGCTCAATTAGGACACATCGATTATCTTTATCCGACATATAATTCTGTGTTTCATTCACTTGGTATAGTAGATATTTATGCCCGATGCCAACTTGCTTGGAATGCTAACGAACTAAAGACCGACCATGGCAATTTTGCTGCACACGTAGGAATAAATGCAGATGATTTAGTAGTTGCTTTACCGTTTGATCCTGCAGCGTTGGTTTTGGATCAGCGTACAGCAGTGAAATCGTTTTATTCACCTGAAAGCCGGCTTCCATTTGAAACTGTCTCAAGAGTTTCAAAAGGGGAAATCCGTGCATTGGTTTTACGCTGTCTTGAGATCCTTCATCATCGCCGCGGGTTGCCATTTGTTCATCTCTGGAATTTCCCAAACGGTGCACGCTCGTTGTTCTGTCTACGAATAGACACCGATAACGGAACAGATGAGCAGTTAAGAGATCTATCTCTTATTATCCATCGAAATGGAATTTCTGCAACATGGTTCATTGATACTAAAAATCATGCAAAATCATTAAATGCCTTTGCGGAAATGTACGGACAAGAACTTGGCGTGCATTGCTTCAATCATCAAACTTTTCCAGACTATGAGAGCAATGTTCAGAATATCCGCAAGGCGCAAACGTTGTTACGTAACTCCGGATTTCATATACAAGGATTTGCATCTCCATTCGGAAAATGGAACAACGAACTTGGCCGTGCAATCGTTGATTGCGGTTTCGAATATTCATCGGAGTTTTCGTATAATTATGACGACCTGCCAAGTTCGCCACAGCTTAAGAACCAGGAAGGTGTACTGCAGGTGCCGATCCATCCGATTTGTATCGGCAGTTTGAAGCGGCAAGGCTATAAAAGCGAGCAGATGATTCGGTACTTTGCGAGTATTGTCGAACGGAAAATAGCGGTATCCGAACCAATAATTTTCTATCATCATCCAAGAGACTTGCATCTCGATGCACTGGAATGGCTTTTTCAAGAAATGCGTTATAAGAAAGTGCCTGTAAAAACGATGAGTGAGTTTGCTTGGTGGTGGAAAATGCGTATTGCATCAATCCCTGAATTACAGTACGCAAATGGAAAAGTGCGCTTGAATAGTGCACAATCAGATAAGTCAGTGTACGTCCGCCTTTCGCAGCCAAATGGAACCGAAGCAATTATTCCGTATTCGAAGCAAATTGTGCTGGAGACTGTTAAATGGGAATCAAAGTCTTCTGCATGGAATTTGCCGGATGATTATTTGCGCGCAAGACGGTTTAATTATCGCATCCCGCTTGTACGTAGTGTAAATGCCGCAATGAATTTTATTCAAAAGAAAAAGGCATAGGGGAAACGTATGCATGTATTATTTACTGCAAGCCAGGCAACAGCGTTGACGCGCGGCGGCGTGCAAACGCAAGTGCTTCAGACCAAGGAAGCATTGGAAAACCTTGGTGTGCATGTGACGTTGTTCGACACTTGGCGGAATTTTCAAGCTAACGAATTTGATCTTGTACATGTTTTTTCAGCAAATATGGCAACATACCATTTTGCCCGCGCTGTCAAAACGAAGGGACTTCCTCTTGTCATCTCGCCTATTTTCTATACACGTAGAACTGATAAAATAGTAAAAAACGTAATTAAAATTGATAGATTTATAAGTCGTAGAATTCGCGGAATTTGGACGGACTACGGATTGATTGCAGAGATGTGCAACTGGGCAGAAGCCGTAACACCGAACACGACGGAAGAGGGAAAGTTGTTCGTCGATGCTTTCGGCATCCCGGCTAAAAAAGTAATTGTCGTCCCAAATGGTGTGGAAGAAAGATTTGCTCATGCGACACCTGCATTATTCGAGCGAGAGTACGGGATAAAAAACTTTATTCTTTCTGTTGGACATATTGGACCTGAGCGTAAAAATATTTTGCGTCTCATTGAAGCGCTTGAGAGTATCAATCACCAAGCCGTAATAATAGGACGAATAGAAGATACATTATCTGGAAGAGCGTGCCTTGAACGCGCAAGTCGCAATTCTCGACTGTTGATCATCGATGCTATACCACATGATTCGATGCTGCTTGCATCCGCTTACGCTGCCTGCGATGTCTTTGTCCTTCCTTCGCAGTTCGAAACACCAGGAATTGCTGCATTAGAAGCGGCATTGACTGGAGCGAAAATTGTTATTACTCCAGTTGGCGGAACAAAAGATTATTTTAAAAATGACGCGATATATGTTGAGCCGACATCGACAGAAAATATCGCTGAAGGAATACAGACGGCGCTGAAAAATAAAAAAGATAATTTGCTGCAGGCACGTATCCAGAAAGAATTTTTGTGGGAAAGGGTCGGAAAGAAAACGAAGCAGGTGTACGAAAATATTCTAGGTTTGACCTGACTGATTATTTAATGTATTGAATTATCTGCATTTTGCAATAAACATCAAATTTAAATCACAACACATTGAGAGGAATCTTGGCGAAACTTATTAATATTTTTTTTGTAGGCGACATCAACGGCAAACCTGGAATGGCGCTTATTTCTACATTGCTCAAACAGTACATCCAGAAATATGAAATTGATTTTTGTATCGTCAATGGGGAAAATGCGACTGAAGGAAAGGGAATTGAAGAGGCAGATGCAAAGGCACTCTTCGAATTAGGTGTTCACGTTATAACAACCGGTAATCATTTATGGGATCGCTGGCAGGCAAAATCACTCATATCTAAAGAACGAAATATTCTGCGGCCGCTGAACTATCCAAAAGAAAATCCCGGGAACGGTTTTGTCGTTTATGACTTAAAAGATAAAGGGCGAATTGGAGTTATAAACTTGCAGGGACGAACATATATGCAAACCATTGACGATCCATTCAAAGCGGCGGATTGGGCATTGAGCAAGATTGCAAATGAAACAAAAGTAATTATCATCGATATGCATGCCGAAGCTACTGCAGAGAAAATGGCGCTCGCTTGGCACCTTGATGGACGAGTAAGCGCAGTAGTTGGAACGCATACGCATATTCCGACTTCAGATGCCCGAATTCTTACAAATGGCACTGCATATATTACGGATGTCGGAATGAGCGGACCTTATGATTCGGTAATAGGAATGAAGAAAGAAATTGCCATTCGCCGGTTTCAATTTCAGACACCATACAAATTTGAAGTTGCCGAGCATGACGTACGAATGTGCGCAGCCTTTATTCAAGTTGACGCAGAAAACGGCAAAGCAACGAAGATTGAACAAGTTATTTTTCCAAGCTTCCAATAACATTATTGTTCCAAAATGATTTGATAATTTTAATTCGACATTGAAATGACTCAGTACCTGAAAAACGAATTGAATTTTGATGACTCGGAATTATTATCAGTGCTTGATGATATGTCATTCTGGTCAGCTCCTTTTGGAATAAAACTACTCGACCTTATACAATATAGAAAAAATATTCGCGCATTGGATATTGGTTTTGGGTCAGGTTTCCCTTTAATCGAACTTGCTATGCGTCTCGGTTCGAGTTGTAAAGTATTCGGCATTGATCCGTGGAAAGCAGCTATTGAACGGGCAAACTTCAAATTGAGATACATCGGCTTGCAAAACGTGGAACTCGCAGAAGGCGCAGCTGAACAAATGCCGTTCAAAAATAATTATTTTGATTTGATCGTTTCAAATAACGGACTTAATAATGTTCAGAATCTTGCGAAAACGCTGAGCGAATGCAGTCGTGTGTCCAAGGCTGGGGCTCAATTTATCTTTACATTTAATACGAATCAAACCTTTTCTGAGTTCTACGATATTTTTCGTAAAGTTCTTAGCGAAAACGGCTTGAAAGAATTGTGCGAGAAAGTTGATGAGCATATTTATAAGAAACGAATACCGGTAGATGAATATAGGGAAAAGCTTAAGCAATCGAATTTCCATATCAAATCACTTTATGAAGATAAGTTTGATTTTAAATTTTCAGATGCTACAGCGATGTTCAATCATTTCTTTATGAGGGTATTTTTAACTTCCTGGAAGGAAATAGTTCCGATCCAATTTAGAGAGAATATTTTTCAGAAAATCGAGAAAAGGTTAAATCTATTGGCTCAACAAAGAAATGGTTTTTCTATGAACGTACCGTTTGTTGCGATAGATTGTGAAAATGTAAAGGAATAAAAATGGCAGAAATTATTGATGGAAAGAAAATAGCAGATGAAATAAAGCGTGAAGTGAAAGAAGAGACTTTGCATTTAAAAGAAACAAAAGGCATCGTTCCGGGACTTGCAGTCATCTTGGTTGGCGACAATCCTGCATCGCAGTCTTATGTTCGTTCTAAAGAGAAATCCTGTGATGCAATGGGATTTTATTCTGTTACGGAATATATGCCTGCGGAAGCATCCGAAGCAGCACTTCTTGCAAAGATCGATTCTTTTAACCGCGATCCAAAAATACACGGAATTCTTGTTCAGCTTCCACTGCCGAAGGGACTCAACGAGCATACTTTAATAGCTGCAATTGATCCGAAAAAAGATGTGGATGGGATTCATCCGATGAGTATTGGAAAATTAGTACTCGGACTCGATACATTTAAATCATGCACGCCGGCAGGCATTCAGGAAATGTTGACCCGGAGCGGGAACGATCCATCAGGTAAGCACGCCGTTGTCGTCGGAAGAAGCAATATTGTTGGTAAACCGGTCGCAAATATTTTACTCCAAAAGCAGAACGGAGCAAATGCAATTGTTACCGTGGCACACACAGGTGCTACCGATCTTGAGTCTTATATTAAATCTGCAGATATTCTCATTGCTGCAATTGGCAAACCGGAATTTATTACAGGTGAAATGCTAAAGCCCGGTGCTGTTGTCATCGATGTTGGAATTAATCGGGTTGAAGATGCGTCTTCACCGAAAGGATATCGCATTGTAGGCGATGTACATTTTGAGTCTGCATCGAAAGTGGCAAAAGCGATCACACCTGTTCCTGGCGGAGTCGGATTGATGACCGTTGCTATGTTAATGAAAAATACTTTGAAAGCCGCTCAGATAGCCAGTTGCAGATAGCAAATTAAAAATGCTTAGGATTTATCCTCGAATAACCTTGCAAAACCATCGTATGGAAGAAGAGGAAGAAGTCTAAATTTAATAAGTTTCACTTGAACCAAAGGCAATGAATCAATTATGCGTTGTGCCTCTGCCAAATCTTCGCATTCAAGAATCAAAACAGCTTCATAACGATCTTGACAGAAATATAATTCGCGAATTGTTCCTTCTTGATATAATTCCCATGCACGTTTAGCTTCAGCAACGAGCAATTCCATTGTGAACTGTTCATCTTTTATACCATCGATTTCAATTTCAAGAGCAAGAATTTTCATTTTCTATCATTTCTGATCAATACGACCTGTGCTCTGTCTGCTTTTACAATGTCTGCAAAGAACTTGCGATATTCATTATAATTTTTTGCAGGAATAGAATATTCTTTTATCTCCAATGATCTTTGATAAACAATTACTGAATCGCCAAAGGCAAGTGTTCTTGAATTAAATTCACCGAACGAAGCTGTCAGATGTACTTCTCCAGGAAGTGATTCCACGGTAAAACCAGTTGGAAGAGAATAAGAGATAGAATCGACATCGAGATATGGATAATCATAACGAATAGGAGAAAGACGTTGTGCAATATTCGGCGGAATATAAGTTGTCCGTTCCATTAAATTCGGCAGAAAAAATATCCGATAACCAAGGCAGGATGCGAAATGCGGCAGCACAAGCTGAAGTGACAGATCAATTTTCAAATCGTGTTCCTCTAAGCCATTGAATTTATAATTTTTAAGATTTGCATTAGGAACACCAAGATTGTTCATGACCCAACGCTCACGTTCTTCCGGTGATTCATCGTAAATTGCAGCACGGACATAGTCTTGCTGGTCTCCGGTTCGTGTGATTGCTACATCTGCTTCGGCATCGCCGATAAATGATAATGTCACTGACGCTCGCCGCTGTTGTTTGTTTTGTTCAGATGTACTTGGCGGAGTCCGGACGACGACCCCTCCTTCTGGTGTTATCAATAATACACCGCGATTTTCAGTGTACTTGCTGATATGCCCGAATGGCATCGATTGGCTTGTACACTCAAGCCATACCGTATCTTTTAAAAGAGGCACACAAACCATTACATGATTAAATTGGTCGCTGGAAAATTCATTGATGAAAGGGAACCGATAATTTCCAGCTCGAATGAGAAAAGGATAGGAGACAATGCCGGCTTCTTTAAGTAATGCCACAAGATAATTGGATAGAGCTTTGCAATCGCCGTAGCTTCGTTCATGCACATACGTTGCTTCAAATGGCTGCCAGCCGCCGATGCCAAGTTGTACACTGACATATCGAGTCCGATTTTGCATGTAGCGGTAAAGTTTTTTGATTTTTGTTTTTGTATCATCTGTCGGCAAGAGAAGAGAATGAATGTCCTTTATAGCCGATTCAGGCAGAATATCTCTATCTTTGATCAGGTTGTAATTCCATTCTCCAAATTTTTTCCATGTTCTCATATCTCCCGGATAATCTCCTATCTCAAAGAATGATGGGGCAATGCGAACGATTGTAGCCACATCTTCTGCATCTTCACCAACTACATCTTTGGACAGCTTAGGAAGATTTTTAGATTCCCATACGTACATCTTTTTACTGCCATCGATTGATATAGCCGGTTTTACTGTATCGTTATTGCACCAATAGCGCAGAGTATCATCTTTATAAATAATAACCTCGAATCGATTCTGTTCTACTGCATCATGAGGTACTTTGAGATAACCATACTGGCCAATCCAAGTATCCTTTGGTGTAATATTCATAGCTGTACTCGATAGTATATGGATATTGATCATGATAAAGCTCAGCAATCTGAGCACGCGCATCTATAGCAAGAGAAAAGCCATCTGTCCCGCTGTAGTCCTTAATCTCGTCGCTTCCCAGTTCACGAATCTTTTCTCCGTTCGCATCATAAATTGCACCTTCGAGCTCTTCAATTTTATAGAACTTATCATACCAAAGTTCAAGATAACCATAGTCTCGTTTTTCTTTTTTAAAAATCGTTGCTGCAAATTTGACTTTTAATTTTGCGCTATGTTCGTTCTTTATCTCAAATTGCATAAAGTCGGTACGGATAACTGCATCGGCATCTTTCAGGAGCGCAGAAGGAATTTTTTTAATATCGTATTCTTTTTCATCCTTTGTTGAGGCAAAAAGCGATCGAAAGGTGATCATCTCTCCAAAGAGAATAAAATAAATTATAAAATTGAAAAACTTAATCGTTTTCATTTCTTTGATTTTTTCTTCAAAGGTTTTTGTTCCTGCTTTAAAACAGATTCAGGTGGAATCGGTCTCCTAATCCGGGCGAGGACCAATTGTTCAGATTCTAATGCTACGATTTGAGAATAGAAATCTCTTAGCTCCTTGTAAAACTTGGGTTTTATTTCTATTGCATTTATTTCTAACTTCATCTTCACAAGGATTTGATGGCTGTCGATTTGAATTTTTCTGGAATAAACTGCTAAACCCGAACCTACAGATAATGACTGATTGTACAGCGATCCTTTGACAACAAAACTATCAGGGATAGTTAGATTTATCACCGAAGTATGACTTCTCATATACGAATAATCTATTGGGAATTTTCTGATTCTACTTTTAAATGGATTATCGTTTCTCCGCTGTAAGATATGAGGATTAATATAAATTAAATCTCCATTGCTTTGTGCGTAACTTTGAGATGATATCCATGCTTTAAGTGTCAAGGGCAAATTGATGCTATCTTTTGAATCGATTTTTACCGAGTCGATAGTAATTCCAGCTTCTTCGGTTTCGAATTTTTCTTTGGCGATGTCAATGTCTTTCTTATCTTTGAGATCACGGCGTGTTATCAAGCTTGCATATTCACGATATGCATTCTCTAAGGTTCCATTTAAAGAACCATCCGGATGCAGGTTGATTATCGCAAGTGATACATTGATATAGCGGTTTTTAGCCGTAAGCGGCGCCCATATTACAGAATCCTTTTTTATAACAAGCCCCATCACATTCAATGCCTTTGTTGGTAGTAGTTCCATAGGCCGAAGCGGATCGGTGGCGTCAATAAAATATTGCTCGGAACCGATTGTTGCTCTTGCAAGCATATAATTGAATTGCGATTCAATCGGGTATAAATCTTGAATCTTTCCATTATCGCGTGTACTGAGAATGACCGGATCTCCATTTATTCCGATACTCTTTAAAAGCGAAAGAAGAAGGAAAGTGATATCAGCACTGGACCCTTTTTTTGATTCAAGAACATCGTTAACATCTCTTTCGGAATATTTTCGATTTTCACCATTCCAGACTACAGATTTACTTACCCAATCATAAATTGCTTTTAGTTTTTCTTCAGGCGATGATAAATTGGCGGTAATTTCCATGGCTTGTTTGCGGACTTTGCGCGTATCATCAACCCTCTGCAGGCATTCATTATCGTCTGCTAATTCATTTACCAATGAGCTCCATGTATTCATAATCCGCTTTATGCCTCTGTCGACAAATGCGGTAGCTGCCAATTGAACATCTATTTTATCAACATAGTCGCTTATAGTAGTTATATATGGTTCATCGCGTAAAGCCGGAAGATCTTTTGCCACCCAACGGTGGAGATAGCATTTAACAAAGTCCGCGCCAAGAATAGTCCGAACTCCCGAAAAACACTGGTTCACATCCTGCGTTTCGCAAATATAAAAAGGTTCATAACCTAAAGAGACGATAGAATACGCAATCGATGTTGGAGTCTGAATGCGGTATTCACTCCAACGAACAGGTTCACTGCGCTGGAATACCCAATCCTTCATCAACCAAAGGCTTGATGATTCAATATTATATCGAACTTCAATAACACAACCCGGCTTCAATCCCGGTAATGTGAATTTATATCGCGTGTGCTTTTCGTCAACTTCATCTTTAAAGATATCCCTTTTCTCCAATTCATTTTTCACAATCTCGCTGTGATCATCAAGAAAATATGTAATGCCTTCTATATCTCTAATTTCCTCTATATTATCTTTGGAATATAGAACGATAGAAAATGTACCCCACTCATATCCTTTAGTTGTCAGGATTTTCACGCGTAAATGTCTCTTGAAAACGATGTTCAATTCATTATTGAATGATGATTCCCCATAATCGCAAAGTATAAGTGACGAAGCATTAGAATCTTCTGGAAATGATTTCATTTCGAGATCAGCCTTCGGTATCTCACCCCATTTAATCGGCGGTTCTTGAGCAAAAAGAAAAAGTAAAGGTTGAAGAAAAAGAATGAATATCAAACTATATCGGCAGAAAATTTTCATTTCCATGGATAGTCCTCCTAGTTTGAAAGATTTATTATAAGAGTGCGCTGTTAATTCCTGCTTTCCCCATCTTTATTTGAGATCTCCGGTGTTAGGTTAAAGAGCCGGATAGTTTCATCATTAAATAACAGCCAAATACTGTAGACACCGAGAATAGTACCGAGTGGAATGCGAATTAGATTAAAGAACGATGTCACAAGAATTGTAATCCTTCCCCATTCTTTTCTTTTAATCACGCCGACAGCTCCAATAATTCCGATGACGGAAAAAACTAAAAGAAAAATTCCTATAATAGTTAAGACAATAGGAACGACATCCAATATTTCCTGAGGTATTTCTTGCATCCCATTGTGGCTTGCTCGATCAATATATTCCAATAAATATTTAAAACCACCTGCGATGGCAAATAGAAAAAATGAACCGGCGAGCGACAAAGAATTATAAACGATATTTAGAATTCCTACAAGCGTAATATGTTTTTCCATGACACGCAGCTCCTTTACGAATTTATGGTTTAAATTATCTGCAAATAAATATAATATCCTCCAAAATCGAATGAACTATGGTTATAGCAACAGCAAAAAAACTTTCGCAATTTCGAATTCTTATAAAATTACATTTCCACTACTACATCGTTATTCTCTGTCATGTTATCGCAAGGGATTAGGTTCCCTTCAATGAGATTACCATTCACAGTCATTTTTTTTACACTTTTTTGTGCACCGCTTTTATTTATTATTGTGATACCGAAGTTCTTTCCACGAAATCTTCGATTGATTTTCACTTCCTTCCATCGTGATGGAATACATGGATCTATCCGCAATCCATCGTACTCCGGCTGGATTCCAAGAATATATTGCGCTGCAGTGTAATATGCCCACGATGCAGTTCCGCTTAGCCAAGGCAGCCGCGATGCGCCATAGCGCGGGCTGTATTTGCTGTTCGTAAATTGTGCATACACATACGGCTCTGTTTGGCGTACTTCAGCTTTCGTATTATATGCCGACGGCATAAATTTGTGATAGTATTCATAAGCTTTATTCCCACGCCCAATAATTGCTTCGGCGGCAACTGCCCATCCTTGTGTATGCTGGAAAATGGACGCATTCTCCTTCATCCCTTTATTAAATAACCTGGATTTTATAATACTCGGATCGGTTTTTTCCACCGGAGGGTCATCAATCATTAATCCATATTCTGTAGAAAGACGTTTATGCACAACGTCTAATAATTTTTCTGATCGTTCCTTAGAGATATGACCGCTGATCACTGCCCATGGCTGAGGTTCAAGAAAAATAGAAGCTTCAGTATTTTCTTTCGAACCAAATTTTAATCCATCTGCACGGTACGCCCGCAAATACCATTCACCATCCCATGCAAACTTTTCCAAGTTCTCATCCAATGTCTTTAAATATCCTTCTGCCCATTTTGCTTCTTCTGGTTCTTTCAACAATATTGCAATTTCTATATACGTTTTTAGAGCATAGCGAAGTTGAAATGCCACAAACGTCGTTTCGCCGTCTTGCCCAAGCTCTAAGCAGTCATTCCAATCAGCAGAAAGACCACACGGGAATCCATGCTTTCCTGAACGATCGAGATTGAATTGCATCGCTCGACGCAGATGTCCAAAAACTGTATCCTCGCCTTTATCTGCATACGGAAGAACTTTTTTGTAGAAAGAAATATCTCCGGTTTCTTTGACATAGGCAGGAATGGTGTTAAACAGCCACATACAATCATCGGAACGGTATTCTTTTTCTTCAGGTGCCTTTTCAAATCCAGGCCTATGAGCAAAAGGTTTAACTACAGGCATTGCTCCGCCGGAAGATACCTGACCGGTTATCATCAATTCAAGCCGTTCTTTCACATCATCCGGAATAGAATGAAGAATGCCAAGCATATCCTGAACCGTGTCCCGGTAACCGAGTCCATCCCGTTCACCTGCGTACACTAAACTTGCTGCACGCGACCATGCAAATGTCATTAAATTGTTATAAGGATTCCAGGTATTGAACATACTATTAAATTCTGCATCCGGCGTTACGGCGCTCATACCGGATATACGCGAATGCCAATATTTTCTCAGCTTTTCAAATTCTTCTTTTACTCTTGATGGATCTCCAAACTCGCGAATAGCTTGTTTCCCCTCAACTCCAGCCGTACCTATTCCCATGAGTACAACGATCTCTTTAGACTCTCCAGGTTTCAGGTCAATATCTACCTGCAATGTTCCGCAAGAATTATCTCCGACTGCTTTAGAGTTTGTGCATTTTCCTTTTTCCACAACAAGCGGATTGGCGTATGTCCGGTAAGGACCAAGGAATATTTCACGATCTGTATCAAAACCTTTTATTTTGGCACCTGCAATTGCAAGAAAAGTATGACGTCCTTGCCCGTTATCTTCAAAATGTTCTGGGTGTGATGGCATATAGACGTTGGTTCCATGATCAATGATGTTATCAACAACATCCATCTTCATGATGTACTGCGAATATTGAAGATTGATCATGTCTTGCAATAAGTTCCAATTATTTGCATACTCTACAAATGTGAAGATGCTTAGCTTACGTTTCTTCTTGCCGGTATTTGAAATTTTCATTAACCAGCACTCTAACATCTTTCCAAGGGGAACAAAATAAAGAGTTTCAGTCTTTATAAAAGAATATTCAGAGGATATTTTTGTGTACGCTGAACCATGCCTGCATTGAGATTTGTATTGTTTGAGTGATTTGCCAACCGGCTGCCACGATGCCGACCAATAATCCTTGCTTTCTTTATCCCGCAGATACAAATACCTGCCTGGTTGATCCATCGGAATAACATTGAATCGCAACCGAGTAAATCTTCCTTGCGCAGCAGATTTTATAAAACTATATCCGCCTGCATTATTGGTAATGATCGCTCCATATTCCGTGGAACCAAGATAGTTGCTCCATGATCTTGGAGTATTCGGCTTTTTAATTACGTACTCTTTGTTTTTATCATCAAAATATCCATACTGCATAATATATGTCCTCTTCAGTTATTTATCTTTTTTAATTCGTATTTATTATATCATGCTGTTTGCGGAACTTCACCGCTTTCTTTCCGTTTCAAATCAAGTTCTGTCTTAACCTTTATCATTGACGGCTCATCCAACTTATAAAAGAATGCTAATATAATTAACGCCACAGTTCCAACTACAACCGGTATAACACTCATCATTGCTTTCAATCCATTTTGTACGTCGATGTTCTGAACAATATTGGCAACGAATCCCGTTTGATCTAAAATAAATGCAGCGATCATACTTCCGACGGCCCAGCCAATTTTATTAGACATAATTGAAGCCGAGAAAACAAGACCTGTAGCTCTTCTTCCGGTTTTCCATTCTGAATAATCAGCAGTGTCAGCATAAAGAACCCATAACAGTGCGGAAATCGGACCGCCTGTCAATGAGCCAAAGAATTGAAAAGTAAAAATCAGCAAAAGGTTTTCTGGTTTGAAGAAGTAGAAAGAACCTGTGCATATTAGTGCGGCAATGAAAAGTATTATCACTGCGCTTTTTCTTCCCACTAATTTTGCAAACTTCGGGACAAACAGAACACCCACTAAGGATAATCCTTGTCCGATAGTATTGAAGATAGATGCCAGTATTTCAAAACCAAACTTATGAGATGCATCCAATAAAGGTGCAGCCTGACTTCCGAACAATCCCGAAATAGGATTAATAATAAATTGGATGAAGAAATTTGATATTTGCGTGAGCAGCGTGCTCCGCTGTTCCCCCACATAATATTTAAAATAGTGAGTTGTCACGCTCATACGTATGCAAACAAAAAGAATAAAAAGAATTGTCACGATAAATAATAACATCCAAGGAATGTTCTTCGATAAATCTTTTAGATCATTCTTTACGGAAGTTTTTTCCTTCGCGATAGGCTGAATTCGTTCTTTCGTAGATAAAAATGTTATGAGGAAAAAGATGATTGCCGCAATGCCGTACATACCCATCGTCATCTGCCATCCTTTTGCGGGAATTCCATGTCCGAAGTATGATGCCAATGGAAGAACGGTCGCAGATACAATAAAACCGCCCAAGTATGCACCCATAAACTTGAAGGACGATGCGCTTGTTCGATCCACCGGATCGCCGCTGATAACGCCGAGTAATGCAGTATATGGAATGTTGATTGTCGAGTAGAGAAACATAAATAAAATGAATGTGATATAAGCATAAACCAGATTTCCTACTTCACTAAATGCCGGCACTGTAAACGCCAGTACCGCTGAAATAGCTAACGGCACAGCACCAAATAACAGGTATGGCCTGAATTTACCCCAGCGGCTTTTCGTCCGATCAGCCGTCATACCGATTACAACATCAAAAAAGGCATCCAATATTCTGGAGACGAAAAACATTATTCCAGCAGCTTTTCCCGTTAAACCAAAAACATCGGTATAAAAGAAAAGCAATTGCGACATAACCGTTGCCCAGAATAAACAAGAAGCTAAATCACCAAAGCCATATCCGATTTTTTCTTTAAAGGTTAACCGTTCAGTTGCTTCATTCATAATAATCTCCTACGAATTTAATGTTTGAAATTTTCCTCTCAGTTTATTACGATTTCTCTGCTTAAGCGAATATCGTTTGACGCTGCTCCAACATGAATAATAAATTTCCCTTTTTCAACATACCAATCTTTCGTTTTCGGATTCCAGAATGCAAATGCTTGTTTATTGAGTTCAACTTGAACCATTACGCTTTCACCGCTATTAAGCTCAACCTTTTTGAAAGCTTTTAATTCTTTAATTGGCCGTGGAACCGAAGATTCGACATCTTCAATATAGACCTGCGTTATTTCCATACCTTTCATAGAACCAGAATTTTTTAGACTGAAACTTATTTTCAATGTATCATCTTCCTTCATAGTTTCTTTTGAAACCTTTAAATCGGAATAATTGAAAACAGTATAGGAAAGGCCGAACCCGAATGGATACAACGTTTCAATTTTTTTGGATTCGTACCACCTATATCCTACGAAGATTCCTTCTTTATAATTGATATCATAAACAGTATGTGCCTTCTCTTCTTTCGCATTCCAGCCAGTATATAAAGTTTCTACAGCCGGAATATATCCATAACCGGGTGAATCTTTGAACTCTTTTTCAATGCTGATCGGGAGTTTGCCTGATGGATTAACTTTGCCGGATAGAATTTCGGCCAATGCTTTGTTTCCGATTTGCCCGCCGTACCACGCATAGAGAATAGCTCTCGCTTTTTTGTTCCAGTCGGTCATGCGAATCCCGCTGCCTGAAGTAACTATCACAACTGTATTCGGATTATTCTTCACACAATCTAAAACTAATTTCTCTTGATCCTCGGACAGCGCAAATGCGCGATCCCATCCCTCGCTGTCCTTAATGCCAACATTGCACAGCACAGCATCTGCCGATTTAATTTGTTCGATACTGGGATTCTTTTTGTATTCCAGCTGCTCACCAAATTCCGCTTTCAATTCATCCAGCATCAGTCTGTTGTTAAATCCTTTCACCTCTGCTGCTCCACCGCCCTTAGCAAGTTCTTCAACATATTCACCGGTTAATAATATTTTTCGAAGATTGTTCTTTAACGGAAGAATATTGCCGTCGTTTTTCAGAAGCACTATTCCTTCCCGCGCTGTTTGCAGTGCAACAGATTCATGATCGTCATACATAGTACTGTCAAGTAAATTCTTTTTCTGGTCTGATAATTTCATTGCATAATATGTACGGAGAATGCTCTTTGCCATCCGATTAATGTCTTCAATCTCCACCTTTCCATTTTTAAGCAGTGTTTGAACATCCTTCAAGGCAACTGCTTGAGGCATTTCCAAATCCTGCCCGGATTTGGCGAGTTTTTCTCCGTCATAAACAGACCACCAATCTGTCATCACTAACCATTTAAAACCCAATTGTTTTCGCAGCAGATTGTTGATTACATAATCACTTTCACCGCACCATTCGCCATTCAATAAATTGTAGGAAGTCATAACTGCCTGTGCACCCGCATCGATTCCCGCTTTAAAAGGCGGAAGATATATTTCGTGCAACGTTCTTTCATCGATGATCGAGTTGCATTTTCGTCGATAGAACTCTGTATTGTTTGCGACAAAGTGCTTAAGCGTAGCGACTGTGCCTGTGCTTTGAACACCTTTCACATAAGCTTCAACGAATCGAGACCTGAGGAATGGATCCTCACCGAAGTATTCAAAGTTGCGGCCGCATTGAGAGATACGGTAGCTATTCATACCGGGTCCAAGTAATATCCCGATACCGCCGCTGTGGCATTCCTCGCCTATTGCGGTCGCATATTTATTTGCAAGGTTTGTATTCCATGTAGCTGCTAAAGCAATTGGACATGGGAAAGCAGTAGATTTTTCTAATTGATACTTTGATAAATCGTTGTCCCGGAATTTCTCGCGAATGTGAACGCCTTGTGTTGCATCGGTCATATAAACTTCAGCAAGATTCAAACGAAGAATAGGATGAATGAAGAATGATCTATCGCCGCCGATAAGCGCGATTTTCTCTTCAAAAGTCATAAAGGCTAAAGTGGAATCCGCTTTGGCATCTGCTTCTTTAAATGAAAGAGGAATAAATTTGTTTTGATTTTTTACCATAGTTTGACTTTTTGTTTGAAAGGAGGGAATTACAGCGGCAAATAAAATCGTCATCAGTACAATCAATCCTTTCATGCTTTTTTTGCCTTTTCAGTTTTGCTTGCGAGAATTGTATCGATGACTTTCAATTCATCGGAAGTGAATCGGAGGTTTGCTAACGCTCCCACAGCATCATCAATTTGAGCAATGCGGCTGGCGCCGATTAACACGGATGTCATTTCATTGTGGCGCAGAATCCACGCTAACGCCATTTGCGCCATGGTTTGATTTCTTTTTTGAGCAAGCTCGAACAGATGCCGGACAATATTTTTTTTCTCTTCCGTTATATCTTCTGCCTTTAAAAATCCATGCGGTTTTGCAGCGCGAGAATCGGATGGAATTCCTTTTAAATACCTTTCAGTGAGCAATCCCTGTGCTAACGGAGAAAACGCTATGCATCCAATCCCTTCTTTTTTTAAAGCGGATAGCAGGCCCTCTTCTACCCAGCGAACGAATATACTATATTTTGCCTGATGAATAAGGCATGGCGTTCCTAATTCTTTTAAAATCTTCGAAGTGCGTAATGTTGTTGCCGGCTGATAGTTTGAAATTCCTATATACAGTGCTTTTCCACTTCTGACAATTTGATCGAGCGCCTGCATTGTTTCTTCAAGCGGCGTTTCAGTATCCGGGCGATGGTGATAAAATATATCCACATATTCCAAACCCATTCTTTTTAAACTTTGATCTAAACTCGCAATCAAATATTTTCTCGAACCCCATTCTCCGTATGGTCCAGGCCACATCAGATAACCCGCTTTAGAAGAAATTATCAATTCATCACGATATTTAGAAAAATCTTTTTTTAAAATTTTACCGAAATTTTCTTCAGCAGAACCTGGTTCCGGACCATAATTATTTGCAAGATCAAAATGAGTAATTCCAAGATCGAATGCCCTGCGAACCATAGCACGAGCATTACTGAAGCTGTCAACACTTCCGAAGTTATGCCACAGACCCAAGGAAACGGCAGGAAGTTTTAATCCGCTTTTTCCGCAGCGATTATATTGCATAGAATTATATCTATCCGGATTGGGCAAATACATTGCATTCCTTTCTTTTCTATATTTAATTAATATATAATAAGTAAATCAATAATTCAAAAGTTTGCATGATTTGTTTTGAAAGTATAATTGGAATTTTCTATGTAGCCGGGAGGGCTGATTTCCTAGACTCTGGGCTTTGATAATAAAACCTATAGTGTTATTCGATCGGATATCCTACGTCTTTTATCAAAGAGCGATGAATCGTACCTTTACAAAAATGATTCCGTTTATTGTTTCAAATCATTTTAGCAAAACCAGCTTTTTGGGGCTGAATAATCCTCCTTGTAACCAGAAGAAATACAAGCCACTCGGCATATTCACAGATTCCAATATCTTTTGTTGAGATATTATATTACGTCTCTATCATGTTTCTATTTGCTTTCTACTTGAGCAAAACAGGTTTTCTTGTTTGAGTGAATGAGCCAGCCTGCAGCTTATAGTATTTCTCTCATCAGAAAGAGAAGCTAAACCTCCTGAACTGATTGACCAGCAGCATCGGTACCGACAAGCTTGCTTCCCTTTTGAGTGAAATAAGCTTTGATTTGCAATAGTGTAAGAAAGTGAACTATAATAATCAATAAAAACTGATAAGCACTTTTTTGCAAAACTGTATTTATAAATATAAAAAAAGAAGTAGATTTTTCAATTGATTTCCTTTGATTTAGGCAGGTGAAAAATATAATTTTTAATCTAAATTGTTGTCATCAGTTTTATTTTATCTGATGTAAATCGTTTTGTAGATTTATACTTAAAGTAGGAATGAACGAGAACAAGAGCATATGCCAAAGCCTTTATACGGCACACTTCTTTATTCTTTGTCTATTGATATCAATTGCAATTACGGCATTATCAAAATGAGTTTTTTAGAGATGTAACTATCGGTGCCTCCCGGCGAGGTGCATCTGTGGATCAATAGTAATCAGTCTTATATTTTATCGCAAGAGTTTATCTGTTTGAGGACATCTTGTAAAGAACAAAAAAGACACATTTCCTCCCTTTCTATTTCTTTATTAAAAGATTATATTTTGTTCATTGAAATCGTTTGCAGAAATAAGTGGAAGCGACGTGCATGTCATTATACTAAACAGACAATTTTAACTTGCAACGAGAAAAACTTTATAAAAGGAGCAACGACTTATGAAATTCAAATCATTACTATACAAATTATTTTTCCCATTCATTGGGCTCGGTGCGCTCATCTGGTTTCTTATCCGCGTCATTCCCAAACCAACAAGGGCAACATATCCTTGCATGCGGGTTGCCTGCCCGATGGCATCAGCATTTGTACTCTATCTTCTCGGTCTGGCTACATCTGCATTCGCCTTTGGCAGAATAAAAGAGTATTGGAAAAATTCACGCTATTTGGCTATGTCTGGTTTTTTTATAATTGCGTTAATTGCCGGATTTTTTACTTTTCAGGCAGATAGGCCTCCGGTTTATGCTAATACAGTGACAATTGATACTGCCAACTCGCCTATTGGTACAGGAAAGGGAATTTTTCCGGGCCGCGTTGTGTGGGTTCGCGACTCAGCCGCAGTAAATCAAAATTGCACAAACTCTACCAATGATTACTGGCTGCTGGATAAAAATACTAATCAAACGGCTGTGAACAATATGGTATCAAATGCAATACAAATGCTAACAGGTAAAGGATCAGATGCAGATTCCTGGGATGCGATCTTCCGGTACTATAATCAAACTCATAATAGAGGAGATATCGGATATACGGCTGGCGAAAAAATTGTCATCAAGCTTAACTTCAATAACGGAGCTACCGGAACTAGTTATTCTAGAGCAGATCTTAGCATAGTTGACAGTTCACCTCAAATTGCTTATGCCATTCTTCATCATCTTGTTAATGTCGCTGGTGTTGTACAATCGGATATTAGTATCGGCGATCCGGGAAGAAATTTCGACGATTTATATTGGAACAAATGCCATCCTGATTTTCCAAATGTACATTATTGGGGTGCCGGTAATGGCCGAACACCAATCACAAAATCTGCCAATCCTGAATTGATGACTAGTGACGGCCAGTTACAAAATTATATACCCGCCTGTTACGTTGAAGCAACCTATATGATTAGTATTCCCGTATTTAAGGAACATCACCGGGCAGGGATGTCTCTTTCAAGTAAAAATCATTTCGGATCACTCCTACCTTTTTCCTCAACCGGAGATGCTTTTCCTTTCCATTACAGCTTGCCATGTACACAGGGAGATGGAAACGTGGATAACGGCGGGTACGGGAAATATAGAATTTTTGTAGATTTCATCGGCAGTAAATATCTTGGAGGCAAAACAATTCTGTATATGTTTGATGCATTATGGAGTTCGACAAATTACGGCGATCCACCATGGAAATGGAAAATGGCACCATTCAATAATTCATACCCGGCTTCAATATTTGTATCGCAAGATCCAGTTGCAATAGAATCTGTGGGATTTGATTTTTTGCATGCAGAGTTTTATAACGGCAACCCAAGCGGGAATGCATTTCCACAATATTCTGGTGTTGATGATTTTCTACGCCAGGCAGCCGATTCCGTTAATTGGCCAAACGGCATCAAATACAATCCGGAAGGTGACGGGAAGTATCTTCCGAGAAGTATGGGCGTCAACGAACACTGGGATAATGCAACTGATCAGAAATATTCCCGAGACCTCGGTCCCGGAACAGGTATTGAATTAGTAAAAGTTCAAATTGTAACTTCAGTCAATAGCTCACTTTCCAAAACTCAGCCAGCTGAATTTATACTTGAACCAAATTATCCCAATCCGTTTAATCCATCTACGACTATTATATATAATCTTCCACAATCTGCACATGTGGATTTATCAATTTACAATATTCAAGGTCAATGCATCCAAAAACTCGTTAATGGTTATCAAACAGGCGGCACTTATTCTGTTCAGTGGAATGGCAGGTATAAAGGTATAGCAGCAGCTTCGGGCGTTTATTTTGCGCGGCTCAACACGGAAGGAAAAAAAGGCGCACAATCTCAGGTACAGAGAATGGTTTTACTCAAGTGATCAAATCCAGAATAAAAATCATATTAACCTAAATTGAATTTTATATCGGAAAACAAACTCAAATGAAAATTATTCAGCGTCATTTTCGATTTTTTATAATCGCCATATTTCTTTTATCAATTATTCATTGCAAGTTAAAAGCCCAGCATGGCATTGTTCAAGACGATACAATATTAGCTCCGAATACTCTTGCTGCCCCTGTTATAGATGGAATTGGAGACGACGCTTGCTGGCAAAATGTTAAATGGCAGCCCATTATGCAAGTATGGATTCCGTATGGAGCCAAAGTGGATTCTTCCGTCTATTGGGGACGATATAAAGTTATCTGGTCTTCGACAACAAATCTGCTCTATTTCCTTATTGAAGTTCATGATACAATTTTTGTGGATGGATATATTCCTGGAGGAGTAACCGCAGCCATTTATAACTATGATTGCTGCGAGGTTTTCATTGATGAAAATGCATCGGGTGGCGAGCATAGATATGATACAGATACTTCAAACGCCCAGAATGCTTTTGCTTATCATATATATGCTGCATGTCCTGCAGACGGACAGGTAACAACTGTCTTTCGTGTCGAAGATATGGCAGGGACAATAGCTAATAGTCATATGGCAGACTATACATCACATATTCCTGAATTCGCATTACGAAGAACCGGACAAACGGCTGTCCGTGAATTTTCTCTAATAGTCTACAACGACACATACACGGATAGCAACAAAGCAGCCGCAAGATCGCTTTTAACAGTTGGTAAATTGATGGGGTTATCCGTTGCATACAACGACAATAATTATCCTAATATAAAACCAGCAGTCAGGAACTATATGTTTGGCGGTGATTGGGAACAATCTCCGGGTAATATGGATTGGATCAATGCAAGTTATTTTGGACATGTCAGATTAGTTGCCGGAAATACAACTAACGTTGAAAACAAAAAGCCAATCTCTGCCAATATTCTGAAGCTATATCCCAATCCAACTTCATCCTCTTCACAAGTAGAAGTGGAAAATTTATATCGCGGCGAAGTTTCAATCCGGATTTACAATCTTCTTGGCAAAGAGATATTTCGCACTTCTGCATCAAAACTAAATAATTTATTTTCATATACACTCCAATTGCAGCAACTGCCGGCAAGTCTGTATTTCGTTCAAATGAATATGGGGCGTACTGTTTATAGTGAAAAATTGGTGGTGATTGGTAAAAAGTATTAAGATATCTGAGAAAGAAAACCTAATATGAGGTAATTGACTTGAATGAAATTTAATTGGAATTATTTTCAGATTTTCATTATTACAATCTTATTCTTATTTCTTAATTATTATAAGGCAAAAGCCCAGCACGGTATTGTTCAGGATGATACTGTATTGGCTCCTGAAGTAATTTCTCCGCCGGTGATTGATGGCAGAGGAAATGATGCTTGCTGGCAAAATGTTAAGTGGCAGCCAATAGCTCAAGTATGGATTCCTTACGGCGAAAAAGTGGATTCGGCAGATTTTTTTGGACGTTACAAAGTGGTTTGGTCTTCATCAACCAACCTCCTGTATTTTCTTATCGAAGTGACAGATAATATATTTGTGGATGGATTTATTCCAGGTAAAACTGCCGAGGTTTTCAATTACGATATAGTTGAAGTATTTATTGACGAAGATAAGTCCGGCGGTTTGCATGTATTCAGCGGAAAAGACAGCGTTGGATTAATTTGGGTACCAACGCCTCGAACGCTTTTTCTTATCACATCTATGCGCCGTTTCCTAAAGAGGGTGATGTTACAACAGAGCATTTTGCAGGAGATATTGCCGGAACAAACTGGTCGGATGCAAGAAGAGTAAATTACGCATCCCACATTCCAGAATTCGCATTGCGTAAAACAGGCACGAAAGCAGTCTGGGCATTTTCATTGATAGTCTACAAAGATACTTTCGTCGATACATTAAGTAACAACGATGCAGCCCGATCACATTTGAAAGTCGGCAAAGTGATGGGTCTATCGCTGGCTTATTGCGATAATGACCATCCTGAGAAAGAACCAAAAATCAGGGATAAATTTTTTGGATCGGTTTGGGTTCCTGCGGAAGCATATAACGATCATTGGAAAAATGCAGATTATTTTGGAACAGTAAAATTAGTAGCTAATCCTTTATCCAATAAAAAACGTTGAGATATCTATGAGGAAATCTATTTTCGTCCTTCTTTCACTCGTATTTTTTTTTAATTTTCTTCATTCAGAATCTAATTATATAATTCGAAGTCCTAATAAGAATATTTCTGTTCATATCAATTTCGCGCCTGACCAAAGTGTTTTATATCGAATAGAATACGCTGATACAGCTATTTTGCAAGAATCAAAGTTAGGATTAATTCGAGAAGATAATAATTTTTCTCAAGGCCTCAAGCTGGATTCAATTTCTTGCATCGAAGTTATTAAAGATAATTATCAACTTTTTAAACGAACTTGTTCCTACACAGCAAATCGACGGATACTTTACTTTACAGCTTCGCCCGGCAAAAAAATTAATATAATCTTTCAAGTTTCGAACGATGGAGTTGCATTTAGATACGCATTTCCTGATTCCTCTATCGACATCAAGCATATTCAAAAAGAAATCAGTTCATTTTATTTCTTTCCCGGAACACGAACATGGATTCAGCCAATCGCAGAAGCAAAATCGGGTTGGTGTCAAGTCAATCCTTCATATGAAGAACACTATCAACAGAATGTTGAAATAGAAAAACTTATCATAAATAAAACCGGCTGGGTATTCCCCGCTTTGTTCCATTATAAAAAATACTGGATGCTTATAACGGAGACTGCACCAGATGGGAATTATTGCGGATGCCGCCTTATGCATGAATCAGCAAGCAGTGAACTTTCTATCGGATTTCCAGACAAAAGAGAAAACTTTCCCGGCGGATCGGTGAATCCTGAATCGACACTTCCATGGTCAACCCCATGGCGAATCATCACAATCGGTGAAAATTTGAATTCTATTATCGAATCCACGTTAGGTACTGATCTTGCCGAACCGAATAAACTTCATGACATTTCCTATGTCAAGCCGGGCAGGGCTTCTTGGAGTTGGCCTATATTAAAAGACGATTCAACTGTTTACGACGTCCAGAAAAGATTCATTGACTATGCTGCAGATATGAAGTGGGAATATTGTTTAATAGATGCAAATTGGGATACTCAAATAGGTTACGAAAAGGTCAAGCAGCTTGCTGATTATGCGCGAACAAAGAATATCGGAATTCTTTTGTGGTATAATTCTTCAGGCGACTGGAATACAACGACCTACCATCCTAAAAGTAAATTACTCACACATGAAAGCAGAGTAAAAGAATTTCTAAAACTAAAAGAAATGGGAATCAAAGAAATCAAAGTTGATTTCTTTGGCGGCGACGGGCAATCGATGATGTCGTATTATCAAGAGATACTCGAAGATGCTGCCCAATTCGGGTTGATGGTGAATTGCCATGGCTCAACTATTCCACGCGGATTGCATCGTACTTATCCGAATTTAATTTCAATGGAAGCAGTTCGCGGATTCGAGTACATCACATTCGAACAATACAATGCAGATCAAGAAGCAAATCATTGCTGTATTTTACCATTTACTAGAAATGTATTTGATCCGATGGATTTTACACCGATGTGTTTTTCTGAAGTACCGAATATCAAAAGAAAAACTACGAGCGGGTTCGAACTTGCTCTTTCCGTAATTTTCTGGTCCGGAATTCAACATTACGCCGAAATTCCTGAAGGCATGGCAAAAGTTCCAGATTATGTGCGGAATTTTTTGCGTGAACTTCCTTCGCAATGGGAAGAATCCCGATTCATAGATGGATTTCCGGGTGAGTTTGTTGTTCTTGCCCGAAGATTCGGAAATACCTGGTATGTAGCTGGAATTAACGGCGAACAAATTGAGAAAAACTTACAAATCGAATTACCATTTGTTATCAAAACAACAATTGCTACACTTATTTCTGATGGCGACAATAATAGATCGTTCACAACAAAACCATTAAAGATCGATCCAAGAAAACCAATTATGATCACATTAAAAGGAAACGGCGGTTTTGTTATAAAGGTTTCAGAATAATTAAAATGAATTTGTTTTCTAAAATTATTTCTTACTTGAAAGGCAAAACAT
Organism: Ignavibacteriota bacterium; assembly: GCA_963833465.1. Classification (GTDB taxonomy): domain Bacteria; phylum Bacteroidota; class Ignavibacteria; order UBA10030; family UBA10030; genus Fen-1298. Next base: position 923,718 of record CAWHXW010000004.1, read on the forward strand.
GAACAGACTTTTATCCTTTTTACTTACATTGCTTTTTTTCTTTCTTTCCATAGAGATGTATGCTTACGAAAAACAATCAGATGGTGTTCTCTTCGAACTTAAGAAGCAAAAAGAAACAGATCCTCAGTGGCTGAAAATACAGGTTTGTACTGAAAACATTATACACGTGATTGCATCACAAGGGAAATCTTTTTCAACTCGCCCAAGTTTAATAAGTGATAAGAAATCATGGAAAACAATAAAATGGAATATCACAGAAAAAGGAGATTGGATAGAGATATCAACATCTTCGGTTACAGTACGAGTTCATTCAAAAACAGGCGAAATTGTTTTTGTTGACTCCAGGGGCAATGTATTGCTGCAAGAAATTGATGGAGGTGGAAAAATTATTACACCAACAGAAATAATGGGAGAAAAAACATTCCACATCCAGCAGCTTTTCAATTCGCCCGATGACGAAGCATATTACGGACTCGGCGGACATCAGAATTCAATTATGAATTACAAAGGTCATGACGTCGATCTTTGGCAGCATAATATGGTGGAAGTTGTTCCATTCCTCGTTTCGAATAAAAATTATGGAATTCTATGGGATAATTATTCTCACTCAAAATTTGGCGACATCCGTGAGTTTCAATCTCTCTCCTCGCTCAAACTCCGCGATAAAGACGGTTTAGAAGGCGGATTAACAGTCGAATACTTTAAAGATACATCATTCAATTCTCTTTTTACTTCTCAGAAAGCGGCACGTATCGAACATGAATTCGACGATGTAAATGATCCATTTCCGGAAGGATTTCGCGAGAACGTAACAGCAGTTCGCTGGAGCGGCACAATCGAAAGCAAGGAATCCGGTATCCAAAAATTTAAACTGTACTGCAGCGGTTACACAAAATTGTGGTTAGATGGTAAATTAGCAGTTGAATCCTGGCGCCAGAATTGGAATCCGTGGAATCATTTTCCACAATTAGAAATGAAAGCTGGGAAAAAATATCAGATTAAATTGGAATGGATCCATTCCGGCGGATACATTGGTTTGAAATGTTTGACTCCTGAAAATGAAGAAATGAAAAACAAAATCTCGCTTTATTCTGAAGTTGCCGACCAGATCGATTATTATTTTGTCCATGGAAACGATCTCGATCAAGTTATCAGCGGGTACCGCACCATAACTGGCAAAGCGCCAATGATGCCAAAATGGGCGATGGGATTCTGGCAATCTCGCGAGCATTATAATTCGCAAGAAGACATTCTCTCCACAGTGAAAGAATTTAGAAAGCGGCAAATTCCTCTTGACAACATTGTTCAGGATTGGTTTTACTGGAAAGAAGATCAATGGGGAAGTCAGGAATTTGATCCCGTTCGATATGCCGATCCAAAGAGTATGATCCAAATTCTGCACAATGATTTGCACACTCAGATTATGATATCCGTCTGGCCAAAATTTTATGCCGGATTAAAGAATTATAACCTATTCAATGAAAATGGCTGGCTTTACAAGCGCAATATTGAAAAAGGACAGAAAGATTGGGTCGGTCCCGGATATGTTTCGACATTTTATGATGCATACAACGCCGATGCACTAAAATTATTCTGGAAAATCATAAACGAGAACCTATTCAGCGTCGGCATAGATGCATGGTGGCTCGATTGTTCTGAACCGGATATTTGTTCCAATCTCTCCAGAACTGAAACAATTCTTCGTCAGAATCCGACCGCGTTAGGTTCGGCGTATCGATATCTTAATGCATTCTCTTTAATGAATGCGAAAGGTGTGTATGAAGGACAAAGATCAACCAACAATAATCAGCGTGTATATATACTCACTCGCTCCGCCTTTGCCGGACAGCAGCGGTATGCCGCAACAACATGGAGTGGAGACCTTGCTTCACGCTGGTACGATTTGAAAGCTCAAATCTCTTCTGGAATGAATTTTACGCTTTCTGGAATTCCTTATTGGTCGATGGACATCGGCGGCTTCGCTGTAGAATCCCGGTACGAACATCCTTCAGCAGCAGATCTTGACGAATGGCGCGAATTGAATACACGGTGGTTTCAATTTGGAGCGTTCGTTCCGATCTTCAGAGTGCATGGCCAGTTTCCACTTCGTGAGGTTTTCAATATAGCACCTGAAGATCATCCCGCATATCAATCTATTGTAGCATATAATAAATTACGCTATCGTTTGATGCCGTACATTTATTCACTGACAGGCATGGTTACACAGAAAGATTATACGATAATGCGCGGCTTGGTGATGGATTTCGGTTCTGATAAAAATGTTTTAAACATAAACGATCAATTCATGTTCGGTCCTGCATTTATGGTTAATCCTGTAACAGAATACAAATCACGTTCGCGTTCAGTTTATCTGCCTTCCGGAAGTGACTGGTATGAATTTAATACTGGCAAGTTTATTGCCGGCGGGCAAACAGTTCAGGCAGACGCACCTTACACTGAAATTCCTATCTACATTAAAGCCGGTTCCATAATTCCATGTGGTCCAGAGATCCAGTACACGACGGAAAAATCGGCCAATCCGATTCGACTGTTTGTATATACAGGCAGCAACGGCTCGTTCACTTTATATGAAGACGAGAACATAAATTATAATTATGAAGAGGGTAAGTTTTCAACAATCCCAATAAGTTACAATGAGAAAGACCAAATCCTGACCATTGGCAAACGTGAAGGTGAATTTTCCGGAATGCTCAAATCACGAATATTTGAAATTGTATTCATCGGTAAACAAAAACAATCCGGTTTAAATTTCCAATCTAAGCCGGATGTCCAAATCACTTATGATGGCGATGAACAAGTGGTAAAAATAAAGTATTAATGCGACAAGTTTGATTGAAAAAATATAAGAATAAAATCAAGATGCATGGAAAGAATTAGTATGCAAATTCTTTTTTTAATTACCAATGAACAAAAAAGGAGGATTTATGAAAAACTGTGCGTTGAGATTTACAAATCTTTTTTTGGCTTGTATTTTTTGCTTTAGTTTCTTGAGCATATATTATACAGCTGATTCGCAGCAGATCAGATGGCTACGTGTCACACCGCTTCAGACACCGGTTAACGAGATAGGATCTGAATTTGAGAATGAGTTTACTGCTGGAAATAGTAACTTTTTATCCTGGCCCGCTCAATACGGCATCGGTCAAAACACAATCCGTTGCAGAGGGCTATGGATAGGATGCAGGAATTTCGACGATCCTGTAGCAGGTAAAATTCTAAACTACAAGGTTATTGATGTAGGGCCTCGTGTCGGAACTTACTCAACAAAAATTTTTCCACAAGTAATCAAACTCATTGGTAAAAAAAACCATCCTCAAGTTTTAGTGGATAACCAGGGTGCATCGGTCCTCAATTCATTCGATAACGTGGATCAAATAGATCCAAATTTACCATGTGACCGTGAAGTATATGTGAAATTCAATACTTCCATTGGGGTTACGGTAACGAAAAAAGTTATGGCGTTTGATCAGTCGCACAATGATAATTATAATATAAAAGATTTCGTTTTTACGAATACAGGTATCTATGATGCGAATGGTGATGTCAAGCAACAAACATTAGAGTCAGTCTATTTCTATTTTTGCGATCGATACGCATTTCCCGGAGTAAGTTGCACAGGATACGGCTTGGGATGGGGATCTTGGAACTCCACTTGGGGAGAGAGCAATACTAATCGCTCGATTGGAGACGATCCGACAGCACAAGAATACACAGATCCGACTCAATCTACATATCAACTAAGAGCCGCCATAACGTGGTACGGTCCGGACTTAGAGCGAACGGCCGTTTCATATGCTGATGACTGGGGAGACCCGGATCAGCTTCAAACCGGTGATCTGGCAGCAGCAAAATATGCTGGAAGTGTAACGTTGCATGCGGATAAAAGTGCAACAGATACATCGGACGATATATGGCAGCCCAGAACAAATAACTTCATCAGCGCTGATGGCGCAATAATGAATAAAGATGTAAGTCAGTACCGATCAAACAATTATGGCTACACGCTGGGCGGCATTGACAGATGGTCATCCGGCAGTACAGCATTATATTCTTGTGGATGATAATTATGCTGCGAATTGGAAAGATCCTGTAAGAAATCTTGGCGGTGGTATTCAGCCGGAGATAGCATACGGTCCGTATCAAATGGCGCCAGGCGATAGTATTCACATCGTAATGGCAGAAGCTGTGGCTGGCATGTCGTGGGAAAAAGCATGTCTGGTCGGGAGTAATTGGCTCCAATGGTGGAGAAATTTGCCGAACCCGCCTGCTCTCACAATGCCAGACGGAACCCCGACAACCGATTATAGTTTGTATAAGCGCAGATGGTGTGAAACAGGATTGGATTCTATTCTGAAAACTTATCACAATGCGGTAAAGAATTATAATTTAAAATACAATATTCCGAAAGCTCCGCCGCCGCCTGATCAATTTACAGTTACCTCCGGCGGAGACAGAATTCAACTTAGTTGGGCGAACAATGCCGAGAGCGACCCGCACTTTGGCGGATATGTCATTTACCGTTCTGATAGCATAGTCTTAGATTACAGAGCAGTGTATAAAAAGATTTTTGAATGCAATAAGTCAAATGTTATCCACAGTTTTTACGATACGACTGCACAGCATGGTTTGGGCTATTATTATTATATTCAATCAAAAGATGATAGCTCTCAGGACGCCACTACTTTATATAGCAGTATGTTTTGGACTGTCACATCGAACGCGGCAACATTAGATCAACACCATGCTGGTGAATTTCGCTCCCATCAATCTGGGAATTGGAACGATGTAAATTCCTGGGAGCGGTTTAACGGCTCAATTTGGGTCACTTCCACGCATTCCCCGGCAGATACAGACGGCACTATTACAATCCTGAGTGGTCATACGATTACAATAACGGATTCGGCATCTGTAGATCAATGCACAATTTCACAAGGTGGAGCTTTAACGATTGGCTCAAACGCAGTTCTCCATGTGAAAGACGGAGACAGCACAGACTTGATTGTTAACGGCACATTAACAAATTTCGGTTCAATCTCTAAAAGTAATTCAGGAACGATCTTGTTTAGTAATGGGAGTCAATATTTCCACGAACAAGATGGTGGTTCAATTCCGATAGCGACATGGGTAAGCGGTTCAACTTGCGAAATCACAGGTGTAATAGATACAGCACCGTTTAACATGAACCAAATTTTTAACTATTTAGTATGGAATTGTCCAAGCCAGAATGCAAATTTCAATATTCCTAATGCTCCGTCTGGAGTATTAACAATATTAAACACTAATTGGAATCATCAATCACCCGGGAATCCATCGCATTATCTTAGCTTTTGCAATTCTAACGGAAATTATTCATTCAATCAATTAAATATTGTTGGTCAAAATTCTGCAGCTGTCGAGCAGGATGGTAATTACATTGACACTATCGCATGGATTGGATCTGTAAATATAACCGGAGGAGGGTTACTATTGCTTTCCAATAGCAGCAGTGGAACTATCGTGAATAATATTGGGGGATCTTTTACTTGTCCAGACAGTGGTTATTTCGGGACGGCAAATGCAAATTCACATTCCATAGTAAATTTTATTGGTCCTCAAAATGTGTATGATGTACCATCTTTAGGTTTTACATATGTCGGTGGGTTAAATTTCAAAATTATTAAAAACGCAAATTTCGTGTTAGGTATGAGTGTTATATCTGGAATCGGATCCTTCAGTATTGACTCCGGTGCCACTATCGCAACTTCTCATCCTGGAGGACTTGATAGTGTTATTAAAGTGACTGGAACAAAGTCTTTCAGCAAAGGCGCAAATTATATTTTCAATAGTTCTGAACCACAAACAACAGGCACGCTAATATCGGACACCGTTGGAAACCTTTCAATCAATTGCAAAAATGAATTAATATTATCAAAAAATATTGTTGTAAATGGAACACTTAATATGCCAAATGTGAGTTTATCCTTAAATGGACATACTCTCAAATATGGAATCAATAGTTCTCTAAATTACTCTGGAATATCCCCCCAGACAACGACGGATGCTGAGTTCCCTTCATCTGGTGGGCCAAATAATCTTTTAATTAATAATTCAATGGGAGTAACTCTCCATGCTTCGCGGAGTATCAATGGAAGTTTGACCATTAACGGAGGAAATCTTTTCCTTGGTGCAAATACACTAACTGCTGCATCAGCAACTAGCGCTGATACAAATTCGTACATCGTTACAAACGGCACGGGGACTTTTAAACTTGCATTAGTAGGCACTTCCACACAACTCTTCCCTATCGGTACCATAAATGGCTACACGCCAATTTGGATAACTAATTCCGGAACTGTCGATACGATCATTACTCATGTTTCAGATGATTTTGGAAAAGCTATCGGCGGCGGCAGGGTAAAAGCAAAATGGAATATTAATGAAAGTATTCCCGGCGGAGGCAATTATACAATTAAGTTTGGGTGGATGCGAAAACAGGAAGACTCTATCTTTTATAAAACTTTACCAAACAGCACATGGCGAATATTCAATCTTGTTGATACGACACAAATTGCTTCAGCAGGTTATGCACGTGGTACTATGGCAGGTGGTAGAACTATACAGTACGCTGGTATAACTTCTCTTAGTACTTTCACTGTCGGTACTTTTACTAGTCTTACGAATGTTGAAGAATCGAATACAAATATTCCAGCAATATATAGTTTAAATCAAAATTATCCGAATCCGTTTAATCCATCAACAACGATCTCTTTCGGTCTTCCAAAAAAATCATTTGTCACGCTCAAGATCTACGATTTAATAGGAAGAGAAATAGCAACGATTGCCTCTGAAGAATTATCTGCCGGTAATTATACACGCATCTGGAATGCAAGCAGATTCGCCAGCGGCATTTATTTCTGCAAATTGCATGCCGGATCTTTTACTGAAACTAAAAAACTTTTATTGCTCAAGTAGTCAAAAACGAGGACCGCAAATTATATCGAGGAAAATTAATCAAATATTAAAAGTATTTCGATATTTTTTCATATAAACCAATGTTTGTCTATAAATTGCTAATAGTGCAATTTAGTAAAGACATACTTTATCTAAATTCAATATTTGTTCAAGTTGATAAGTAGGTTTATATTGAAGTAAAACTAACAAACAAATAAAATAATGAAAGTGCATAGATAGGTACTATGAAACAACTTGTTATCCTTCTTATTGTTCTAATAATGAACATCGGTTACGCTCAACAGCCGGCTTATAAAAATCCATCATTGCCAGTTTCACAGCGAGTTGAAGATTTACTCCAGCGAATGACATTAGAAGAGCAGGCAGCGCAACTCTATGGATGTTTTTCTGGAGACAGTCTTAACTTCGATGAGAACGACAACTTCATCGGTGTGCAAGATACCGCAATTCTTATTCATGGGATCGGCAGTTTTGGAACAATGTCTCTTTGGCAAACACATTCGCATCGTCAGCGAGCACAACGTATCAACAGCATTCAGCGTTATATGATCGAGAAATCTCGTTTGGGCATTCCATTATTTTTCTTCGGTGAAGCACTTCATGGATTTATGGCAGACGGTGCTACGTCATTCCCGCAAGCAATCGCTCTGGGAAGCACGTGGGACACCACTTTAGTCGAGCAGGTATTCACTGCGGCAGCATTAGAAGCAAGTTCGCGTGGAACTAGACAAGTCCTTTCGCCGGTAGTTGATTTGGCTCGCGATCCACGATGGGGACGTACCGAAGAATGTTACAGCGAAGATCCTTATTTGGTATCACGCATGGGCATAGCAGCAGTATTTGGATTTCAAGGGCGTGATAGTGTGATAGATTCTCACCATGTTGCAGTGACTCTTAAACACTTTGCCGGACATGGACAGCCCGAAGGCGGCCGTAATATCGCTCCTGTAAATTATTCGGAACGTGAATTTCGCGAGAATCATCTCTACCCTTTTGAAATGGCTGTAACCAAAGCTCATGCACGATCATTAATGGCATCATACAATGAATGGGATGGCATTCCAAATCATGTAAATCACAAATTACTTACCGACATTCTTCGTGGAGAATGGGGATTCAATGGTTTTGTGATGAGCGATGGCGGCGGCATGGATGTTACTTATCGTGAACATCTTGCAGCTGCGGATTCGATCGAATCCGGTATTCTTTCTCTTAATGCCGGCATTGATTATGAACTCGGCAGAGGGACTTGTTTCGGGCCGCTCATTGAACAAGCAAAAAAAGGAAAAGTCTTTGAGTCAGCTATACGCAAGGCGGCGGGTAACGTATTGCATGTAAAATTTGATTGCGGATTGTTCGATCATCCATACGCCGACGTCAATTTAATGGAACACGTTACTAATTCCAAAGAGCATAAGGCAATTGCTCTTAAAGCGGCACACGAAGCAATGGTTCTATTAAAAAATGAGATGAAGACTCTCCCATTCAAAGCGGAAAAAATAAAAACGCTTGCCGTAATCGGTCCTAATGCTGCAGATATTCATCTTGGCGGCTATTCAGATATTCCAATGCAAGGCGTAAGTGTCCTGCAAGGCATGCAAGAATTTGCTAAAGGAAAATTTCAGGTGCTTTATGCTGAAGGATGCAAATTGACATTGAATAAGGAATTTCATTGGCAGGTTCGTGAAAATCCAATATTAGGCGATCCTGATAGCGACAAAAAATTAATTGCTGAAGCAGTTAAAGTGGCACAAAAGAGCGATGCAGTAATTCTTGCGTTAGGTGAAAATGAATTGATCTGCCGTGAAGGCTGGTCGGAAAATCATTTAGGCGATCGTGATAATCTTGATCTTGTCGGCAGACAAAATGATCTGGCAAATGCAATTCTGAAAACCGGTAAACCGGTTGTTGTCCTGCTTATCAATGGAAGGCCAATTACAATTAATGAGATAAGCAAAAAAGCAAATGCAATTATCGAATGCTGGTACCTTGGGCAGGAATCCGGCAATGCTATTGCTAATGTGATTTTCGGAAAGGTTAATCCATCCGGTAAGCTTACAGTGACTTTCCCTCGCTCCGTCGGACAGTTGCCTTGTTATTACGATCATAAACCGTCTCGAATGCGTAGTTATGTATTAGCTGATTCCTCGCCGCTTTATCCATTCGGTTTTGGTTTAAGCTATACACATTTTGAATATTCAAACCTCCACATTTCACCTAAAAACATAAGTACGAAAGGAACTGCTGAGGTTTCTGTAAATGTTCAAAACGTCGGACAAGCGGAAGGAGACGAAATAGTTCAGCTTTACATTCACGACATTATCAGTCTTCCTACTCGGCCGGTGAAAGAATTAAAAGATTTCAACCGCATAAATCTCAAACCGGGAGAGACTAAAACCGTGAAATTCAAACTTACGCCGGAAAAACTTGCTGCTATCGGATTGGATATGAAACGAACCGTTCCAATAGGGGCATACGAAATTATGGTTGGAAAAAATTCAGTGGATGTTATGTGCGATACTTTGATGGTCGAATAAATATTTTATAAGGATTACAATAATGAATAAATTTTTTGCAGCGATTATTTTTTCAATCACAATTACGGCATTAACACTTGCTCAAACAAGTACATTAGTAGTTGATGCTTCAAACCTGCGGCTCAAGATAAACAAAAATATCTATGGTCAATTTTCCGAGCATCTCGGCAATTGCATTTACGGCGGCATATGGGTTGGCGAGAACTCGAAAATTCCCAACACAAATGGAATTCGAAACGATGTCGCTGCTGCGCTGAAAAAAATTAAGGTTCCTGTGCTGCGATGGCCTGGCGGCTGTTTTGCTGATGAATATCATTGGATGAATGGCATTGGCTCGCGCGACAAACGTCCATCCATGATAAACACAAATTGGGGCGGCGTAACAGAAGATAACAGCTTCGGCACACATGAATTTTTAGAATTATGCCGCCAGATCGGATGTGAACCATATTTCACGGGAAATATTGGCAGCGGCACAGTACAAGAACTTTCACAATGGGTGGAATATGTCAATTCGGACAATGTAAGCCCGATGACCGAACTTCGGAAACAAAACGGACATGAAAAATCTTGGGGAGTAAAATATTGGGGAATTGGAAATGAAAGCTGGGGATGCGGCGGAAACATGCGACCGGAATTTTATGCAGATCAAGTGCGGCGTTACGGAACGTACATGCGCGATTATGGTCAAAACAAAATTTTTAAGATTGCTTGCGGACCTTCCGATGGAGATTATCAATGGACAGAAACAATGATGAAAACTGCCTTCGGATATATGTCCGGTTTGTCGTTTCATCATTATGCCTTTAATAACGGGAAGACTGCCGCAGATTTCGATGAAAGCGGCTGGTTTGATGTGATGAAAAACTCAATCATTATAGACGAATATATCACAAAGCACAGTGCAGTTATGGATGTGTATGATCCAAATAAAAAAGTCGGACTCATGGTGGATGAATGGGGAACTTGGTATAAAGTTGAACCCGGCACTAATCCAGGATTCCTTTTTCAGCAAAATACAATGCGTGATGCGATCACTGCTGCATGCAATTTGAATATTTTTAACAATCACTGCGACCGTGTACGGATGGCAAATATCGCACAGATGGTGAACGTTTTGCAGGCAATGATTCTGACTAAAGATGATAAAATGATTCTTACTCCCACTTATCATGTATTCGATCTTTTCAAAGTTCACCAAAACGCATTGTGGGTAAAAACAACATTGCAATCTCCAAATTATATCTTCGAAAAAGATACGCTGCCGGCAGTAAATTGTTCCGCTTCGATTGATACGACAGGAAAACTTCACATTTCACTTTGCAATATTGATCCAAAATCAACTCAACATATTGCCTGTTCAATGAAAAATTTTAAAGCACAATCAGTGACCGGCAAAATCCTAACTGCACAAGAAATGAATGCATATAATTCATTTGAAAATCCCAACATTGTAGAGCCGCAGAAGTTTTCCGATTTTAAATTGAGCGACAATGAATTATCCATCACTCTTCCTCCAAAGTCCGTGATCGTTCTTGAGCTTCAAGGAACAGTCGAACTTGCACTTCCGCTCGAAGTAAAAAATCCAAAACACGGAATCATCTGCGAGTATTTTGAAGGATACTGGCAGAATCTGCCTGCGTTTGATCGATTAACTCCAAAACGTGTAGAAGTTCTTCCGCAGATTATCATTCCCGAAAATAATTCGGGTGAAAATTTTGCCACTCGATACAACGGTTACATTAAATTACAAAAAGATGGGATGTACACATTCTCAATAAATTCTGACGACGGAGCCGATCTCGTCATTGATGATAATCTCATAATCGATAACGATGGTCAGCACGCTCCGCAAGAGCAATCCGGCACAACCATTTTAAAGTCAGGTTTTCATAAAATAAAAGCCGGATTTTTTCAAGCCGGCGGCGGAAAAGTGCTAGATGTGAGTATTGAAGGACCCGAAATGCCAAAACAAATTATTTCAAAGGATTTTCTTTTTCACTAAAACTGATACAGATGAAACAACAAATGCCTTTGCGAACGGTTTCCCGATATATCATAGTGTTTGTCATTTTCATTTTTCCTCTTCGTGTCTTCTGCATAGAACAATCCGACGGCTCTCAATCAAAATTATCCAATCTTAACATTCTATGGTACAAACAACCGGCAAAAGAATGGGTTGAAGCACTTCCTATCGGTAATGGACGATTAGGTGGCATGGTCTTCGGCAGAATTGATTATGAGCGTATTCAACTTAACGAAGAATCTATGTGGTCTGGAAGTCGAACAGTGACAGATAAACCTGATGCATACAAATATCTGCCAGAGGTTCGCCGCTTACTTTTTGAAGGTAAGTACGCGGAAGCCCAGCGCATCACTGAGCATAATATGATGGCTGAAGGAACATGGAATATGTATCAGTCATTGGGAGATTTATTTTTAAAGATAGATCATTGCTGTGGCATTTCAGAGTATCGTCGGGAGTTAAATCTCGACGAAGCAATTGTGCGTATTTCGTACAAATCAGGAAACGTCACTTTTCAAAGGGAATATTTTTCTACGCCTGTTGATCAAGGATTGGTGATTCGATTCACTTGCAGCAAAGCGGGAATGTTAAATCTATCTGCACGTCTTACACGTGCTAAAGATGCTAAAATTGTTGCTGCAAATCATTCAATCATTATGAATGGACAGGTAACAGCAGGCGATGTTAATGTCATTGGATTAAATCCCGGCGTGCATTATGAAGCACAATTGGCTGCTTTTAACGACGGCGGAAATATTTCCGTCAGCGGTGACAGTCTTATCATTCGTAATGCCGATACAATCGTTTTCCATTTTGCGGCAGCAACGGATTATTGGGGGAAAAATCCGCATACAGTCTGCGAACAGAATTTGAAATTACTTGCTGAAAAAAAATACGAGACGATTAAAAAGGATCATATCTCTGAGCATCAGCGCCTTTTTAACCGAGTAAAACTAGATTTAGGAACAAATAAAAATGCTTATCTCCCTACAGATGAAAGACTGCAAGCTTTTAAAAACGGAAGTGAGGATCCGCAATTATTAAGCTTATATTTCCAATATGGAAGATATCTTCTCATTTCTAGTTCTCGTCCGGGTGATCTTCCCGCAAATCTGCAAGGTATTTGGGCTGATGGATTGACAACACCATGGAATGCCGACTATCACATTAATATCAACATTCAAATGAATTATTGGCCGGCTGAAGTAACCAACCTTGCTGAATGCCACTTGCCTTTTATCGCGCTTGTCGATAGTCTCAGGAGAAGCGGCAGAGAGACTGCAAAAAATATGTACAATTGTCGCGGCTTCGTCGCACATTTTACAACCGATGTTTGGTATTGGACAACTGCTACAGGGAAAGCAGAATGGGGAATGTGGCCGATGGGTGCGGCATGGAGCTGCCAGCATTTGTGGGAACACTATGCATTCAGCGGCGATAAAATTTTTCTCGAATATGCTTATCCAATATTGAAAGAAGCTTCGTTGTTTTTCGTTGACTATCTTATAAAAGATCCGAAAACCGGATTTATGGTTTCTGGACCATCAAGCTCTCCAGAAAATAAATTTATCACTAAAGATGGGGACACTTCCAATATTACAATGGGACCAACGATGGATATGGAAATTATTTGGGATTTATTCACAAACACAATCGAGGCGTCTAAAATACTTAAAACCGATGAAGAATTCAGAAAACAGATTGATTCACTTCGATCTCGACTAAGTCCCCTGCGCATTGGCAGCGATGGCCGATTGATGGAATGGTCTGAAGAATTTGAAGAAGCAGAACCGGGGCATCGCCATATCTCACACCTCTTTGGATTATATCCGGGCAAACAAATCACAATGCGTCAGACTCCAGAATTGGCTGAAGCAACAAGAAAAACAATCGATTATCGTCTTGCCCATGGAGGCGGTCACACAGGTTGGAGCCGTGCATGGATTGTCAATTATTTTGCACGCCTCGAGGATGGCGAGAAAGCTTACGAAAATCTTGCAGCATTGCTCCAAAAATCTACTTTACCAAATTTATTTGATAATCATCCCCCTTTTCAAATAGACGGCAACTTTGGCGGGACATCCGGCATTGCCGAAATGCTTCTCCAAAGCCATGCAGGTGAAATTAATTTACTTCCTGCTTTGCCGAAAGCTTGGAAATCTGGCAGTGTGAAACGCTTATGCGCGCGAGGCGGTTTTGAACTATCCATTGAATGGCAGAACGAGAAACTTAAGAGCGCTACTATAAAAAGTACGTGGGGAAAAGTTTGTAAAGTACGTTACAAGGAACAAACAGTAGAACTTAAAATGAAACCGGGAGAATTTGCCACCCTGGATGAAAACCTCCAGCGTCAATGATTGATATTTTTATAAATTATTTAATCCTGAATGAAAGGGCCAATTTCAATGAACATGCGAAATCAACAAACTTATTTATTTTTTCCGCGTTTTTATTTTTTCATTTTTTTTATTTCAATTTCATGGACGGCTTTTTCAGCTGATCCCCGGAAAATCGAAAATTTTGGGAAAGACTGGAAATTTAATTTAGGTGATGTGAGCGATGGCCAAGAGCCCAATCTTAATGATTCACAATGGAGATCACTTGACCTTCCACATGATTGGAGTATTGAAGGTAAAATCAGCGAGGACAATCCGGCAACTCCGGGCGGTGGCGCATTACCGGGAGGTATAGGTTGGTATCGAAAAAGTTTCACGTTGCCTATAAGTGAGAAAAATAAATTTGTATTCATTGATTTCGATGGAGTATATCGAAACAGCGAAGTATGGATCAATGGCCATTATCTAGGCAAACGGCCGTACGGTTACAGTTCTTTCCGCTATAACTTGACGTCATTTTTGAAATATGGAAAAAATAATGTATTGGCAGTCAAAGTTGACAATTCACAGCAACCAAATTCCCGCTGGTACTCAGGATCTGGAATTTATAGAAATGTTTGGCTTGTAACCACTGAAAATATTTATATAGATCATTGGGGAACATATCTTACTACACCGGAAGTAACAGAACAATCTGCTGCGGTTCTTCTTCAAGTTAAAGTGCAGAATACTACGGCACAAGATCAAACAATAACTCTTCAAACTGAAATTGTCGATGCCCAAGGGAAAGAGATCGCTGAAATAAAAACCAGCAAAAAAGATATGGCTAATTCTGATATTGAGGTAGAGCAGAAACTAACTGTTTCCAATCCAATATTATGGTCATTGGAAAATCCATACCTTTATAAAGCTGTCACAACAATTACATGCAATGGAAAAAAATACGACAACTATGAAACACAATTCGGTATTCGGAAATTTGTATTCGATGTTGAAAAAGGGTTCTTGCTAAATGGAAAACATGTGAAGATTAATGGTGTGTGCGATCATCACGATCTTGGTTGTTTGGGAACTGCAATAAATCGACGAGCATTGGAGCGCCAGTTGGAGATTTTAAAAGGAATGGGGGTAAACGGTATCCGCACATCTCATAATCCGCCAGCTCCTGAATTATTGGAACTATGCGATCATATGGGATTCATTGTTATGGATGAAGCTTTTGATATGTGGAAAAAAGGAAAAACAGCATTCGACTATTCATTAAATTGGGATGAGTGGCACAGGCGGGATATTCAAGATATGGTGCTGCGTGACCGGAATCATCCGAGCATTTTCATTTGGAGTATAGGCAACGAAGTAATAGAACAATGGGATAAAAAAGATATAAGCGGAACCGTGATTGCAAAAGAGCTCGCTTCGATTATTAAATCTTTAGATCCTACACGCCCCATCACATCCGCATGTAATGATCAAGACACATTGAATCCAGTTATTAAATCCAATGCACTTGATCTGATTGGATATAATTATGCTCAAAACTCTTTTCCAAATTTTCCAAAAGTGTACCCCGGAAAGAAATTTATCGGTACTGAAACAGTGTCATCATTAAATACTCGCGGCTGTTATGATATGCCGTCTGATAGCATTCGGCGATGGCCATCCAGAGACACATCAATAAAGTTTGGCAATTTCGATTGGACCTGTTCTGCATACGATAATTGCAGTGCACCTTGGGGCTCGACACATGAAGAGACTTGGAAGGTTATAAAGAAATACGATTTTCTTTCCGGACAATTTATCTGGACAGGATTTGATTATTTAGGAGAACCAACACCTTACTGGTGGCCGGCACGAAGTTCATATTTTGGTATTGTAGATTTAGCCGGTTTCCCGAAAGATGTATATTATATGTACCAGAGTGAATGGACAAACCAACCAGTGCTGCATGTATTTCCTCATTGGAATTGGAAACAAGGTGATATAATAGATGTATGGGCTTATACAAACTGTGAAGAAGTAGAATTATTCCTTAACGGTACGTCAATGGGAACTCAGAAAAAGAGCGGTGACAAACTCCATCTTGTCTGGCGCTTGACCTACACTCCTGGTACCTTGAAGGCTATCGGCCGCACGGGCGGAAAAGAAATTCTGACTCAGGAAATCAAGACAGCAGGAGCTCCAGCAAAGATCGTACTTGAAGCTGATAGAAGCATTATCACAGCTGATGGAAAAGATCTTTCATTTGTTACTGTAAAAGTTTTAGATGAACAAGGTATTCTGGTTCCGTATGCAGACAATTTGATTCACTTTGATATTTCTGGTGAAGGTAAAATTGTAGGCGTTGACAATGGACTCGAAACAGATCATAATTCATTCAAATTAAAAGAGCGCAAAGCTTTCAACGGATTATGCTTGGTCGTTATACAGTCGAATGAAAAAGTTGGTAAAATTACTTTGAGGGCAAAATCACAAGATATGAATGATGCAACAATAGATATTGACTCGAAATGAACAAGACGACAATTATTTAACAACTTTTACATGCTGTATTTGATTAATCAACATATATAAAAGATTGTCGCTTTGGTACTTGCGCGAGTACAAATAACCTTTTGTCCATGATGATCGATCAAATTAAAAATGCTCTATTTAATTGAAGCATAAGTACGGCGGGTGTAGCAGGAAATTGGGATTACTCATATAAATCTTAGTTCGACGTAGATTGTACAAGTAATAATCACAATGCTGAATTGATGGCCATGAATCAACTACCATGGCAGTATTGGTCCATGTGGTTCGCAAATCGGATCCGTAAATATTGAAGGTTATATTTGGAATGTATATTTTGCACCAGATGTTACATTGGGTTGGAAGTACATCGCATATAAAATAATCAGTTCTACAGATAGCAACAGTTTCGATTTTAAGGATTTCATTCGCGATACTACTTCTCCCGTTAAAATTTTCACTTAGCCGAAATCATCCAAACCAATTTAATCAGCAGACAACGATTTTCTATTCATTGCCTGTTGAGATTACAATTACATTGAAAGTATATGATTTTTTAGGCAGTGAGATCACGACGCTTATGCACAATGATTTAAAACCAGCAGGATATTACAATGCCAACTTCGATGCATCTAATCTATCGAGCGGAGTATACTTTTATAAACTATCGGCATTATCTATAGGAAAGACAGATAGATTCATCGAAACAAAACAGATGGTGTTGATTAAATAACAATACTTGTCCATCTGCTTTTTATCCGACACAGAAATGTCATTATTTTACCATCGACATTTTAATTGTTTTTACAAATAGAGTTTTTCTATCCTGAGATGTTGCTGTTATTCGTACAAAATAAATACCGCTAGCGAACCGAGTTCCATCAAACTTAACAGAATAATATCCTGCAATCTTCAATCCATCATCTAATTTCGCCACTTCACGTCCAAGCACGTCGTATACCTTCATTAACATCTGACTGGACACTGGCAATTGGAAATTTATCATAGTTGTCGGGTTGAATGGATTGGGATAATTCTGAGATAAAGCAAATCTATCAGGAATCATATTTGTGCTTTGAACGCGTGTTGTCCATTGAACATCTGTTCCAGCAAGAACAAGTTCTGATGTTCCTCCATGCGGATTAATAGTATTTACACCGCTCGGCCAGACTCCGTCCTCATCTGTAGCAAAAACAGCAATAACACCAGTTGCAAGAGAACGGCGCTCAACCCGCCGGATACCATTAGGCAGTACATTTGGAAGAACGACTCCAAATGAACCATCAATGCCATCGACATTGTCTGCATAAAATGCAGCATAATTATTATCAATGCTATTAACCGTCCCATCACTTTCGATAAATGATCCTGAAATTGGACGACCAATTCCTGCTTTGTTATCATAGACAAAAATAAAATCTTTCGGATTTGCTGCACTGGTACAGCGAAGACCGGTGCCGGTGCTGTCTGTAATAGATGGATCCAATTTCACAACCCGAACAGAATCTGCCGTTGTCAGATTTGTAACAACCACTGTCCCGGATATACCATCATTCAAACGAATACGCATAAAAATATATTTTCCGGGTGCAAATCTATAATTTCCAGTTGGTTCAGTAACAAACCAACCTTCGTACGTACCTACTGAATCTGTTATTAATATTCCATAAGAAACAGTTGAATCAAAACTCGGAGACGATGTACGAACAAAATCACCTGTCGGTGGAACAAAGATACAATTTCCCGCACCACCTGCGGAATCTGAATCTGTTGATACGACAACTTGATTCATAAAACGATATGTCGCATTTGTTAACAATCCCGTGAGGCGCCCACGAAATGCAAATGGAATACGGTTGGAGTTTGGTTTTGGATTACCTTCAATGTACTGCGGAAGTACAACAGAAATAAGTTCAGCTTGCTTTAGAGTCTTTGCATTCGCAGTTGGAACCGTATCTGTTTTGTAATTATAGGTACCTACATGCAATCCATCCCAAGCAAATGGAATGATTGAAAAATGATATGTCGTGAGCGCAGCAAGACCAGTGATACTCATAGTAGTCTTTGTATCAAGGAAAATAAGTCCAACAACTAATCCGTCACCGATACTGTCGCCTACTGCGTAGGAGTTTGCATCTTTGGGAACTGCCGTTGGATCTGCATTCGTACGCTGCAGGACGATATATCCCGAAGCACTGGTTGCAGTATCCCACGAGAGATTGATCTGATTTGCCAATACAGCTTTTGCAGAAAAAGAGACCGCAGTCGTTGCCGGTTCGCGACTGAGAGTATAAAATGAATCCAGTGGTGAATATCCCCTACCAATATTATTGATAGCGTACCCTCGGAAATAAATCAATATTCCGGATGGTAAACTGTCTACTGTAACTTTGAATACTCCATTTGTATCCGATGCAATAACCTTATGATCTGTCGTCGTAGGAGCACTAGACGTGGACCAAACCACGCCACGTTCAGTAATCGAATCATTTCCATTAGAAACAATCTTCGCACCGAGGATTGCTGTCGTAGAAGTTATATTTGAATCTGTCGGTAAAATTAATGTGGGTGAAAAGGTACATCAATGCAAAGATCGCAGTAATTGTACGGTTTTGGTTCATCGAAATAGTCAAAGGATTATCCGTTACATGCCCAGCCGGAACATCTCCGACCCAAGTTACAAAATAGTAAGCACTATCAGGTGTTGCCGTTAATTGAACACTTGTCCCATACTGATAATTTTGTTGATCAGGAACCTTTGTGATTGTTCCATGAGATGATGTCAACGATAGTGAAAAGATAAGTAAATCCGTTCCAGCCAGAACAATTTCAGATGTGCCACCGGAAGGATTTATGGTATTTGCACCGCTCGGCCAAACTCCATCATTATCCTTTGCAGTATCAAGAATGGCACCGGTAGCAAGAGAACGTCTTTCGATACGCTGGATTCCATTCGGCAGCACGTTTGGCAGAATAACACCGAACGCTCCATTTACATCATCAACGCTATTGGCATAGAACGGTGCATAATTATTAGCGGTTGTGTTAGCTGTTCCGTCACTTTCAATAAATGACCCTGAAATTGGCCGTCCAGTGCCAGATGTGTTGTCATAAGCAAAAACAAAATCCATTGGGCTGTAAGAACTTGTGCATCGGAGTCCTGTTCCAGTACCTGTCACTAAAAGCAGGATCAAGTTTCACGACACGCACTGAGTCGGCAGTTGTAAGTAATGTCGTTGTTGTTGTTCCACCTGAACCATCATTCAGAGTAATACGCATAAAAATATAATCACCTGGAACAAACCGTTTATTTCCGGTCGGTTCTGTTATAAACCATCCTTCATAAGCGCCAGTGCCATCGGTAGTAAATGAGCCATAAGTCCCAGCAATTTTTAAACCGGGACTTTTCGTACGGACAAAGTCTCCTGTCACTGAAGTAAATATACAGTTCCCAGCACCATTTGTTGTATCCGCATCTGAAGAGACAACGATCTGGTTGTAAAAATTATATGTACTATTAGGCGACAGCCCTGTTAATCTTGCTCGATAGGCAAATGGAATGCGGTTGAGGTTACCACCAGCATAATTTCCTTGTATGTACTGCGGAAGAATAACACTTGTGAGTGATTGCGCTCTAGTCTGGATACAAAAAATGATGATAAGGAAAAATACGAGGATAAGTTTTTTAATAGCCATTTTCATTTTAACAACCTTCAACTAAATTAATCGAGTTTATTTGATTAACGCCATCTTCTTTGTGATCGTACCTTCAGATGTTTCGATCTTATAAAAATAAATACCGCTCCCCAATCTTTCGCCCGAAAAAGTAACTTCATGTATTCCGCTGTTCTGTATTTCATTCTTTAAAATTGAAATTTCTTGACCCAGAACATTAAACACTGAAAGCCGGACTCTTCCATTACTTTTCAAAGTATAACGAATCTTAGTCTCTGGATTAAACGGGTTAGGATAATTTTGGAAAAGTGAAAATGTAACCGGTATTTCACCGTTTGAAGAATCAACAGAGGTTATTGATGGATCAACATAAATTGTAATTTCGTGAAGGGCACTGCAAGTATCTCCATTCCAAACCCGTGCTTTGATAATAGTCGTTTGATTGATAATCAAGTTCGCTTCATTTCCACCATTCACAGCCGAAATTGCTTTTCCACCGCCTATGATTCTTGGATCCTGATCGTCAATTGTATAGTAAATAATGCCTTTCGGGTTATTAGGATTTAATAACTTCAATTTGTAACCTGGACCGATTGTAAGTTGATCATCTTGAATTACCGTTCCATAATTTTGAAATATCGGCGGATCAATATTGGGATAGAGTTTAACAACTGTATCCTTGAATTGTTTCAATACAATTCCTGTGCGCACTGGGAAATAATTATTTTCTATATCATTAATTGCCGGAAGCCAATCATTATCTTTGGTCGCAATAGGATTAAGATAGGTATCGCCCCAACGGGCAGACTCACCAATAATTGCCATATTGATTTCATTTGCCCGCGATTGGAAAAGCGGCTTTACTTTAGCAGGAGTTAAACACCCCTTATTAAAAAAGCGTTTATAAACATGATCGGCAAATCGGATTCTGTATTCCGGATTGTCCGACAACCGGAAATGAAGCCATTGAGGATGAAATACAGAAAAACTACTAACAACCATCGTATAAGGTGCACCAACAGTACCAATATTGACACGATTTTCTTGGAGTCCTATTCCGGGACCTTCACCTGCAGTTGTTCGGAGTGTGTGTTCTGCATCGTGCGCAAAGAATTTAAATCCATCGTTCCCATCGTGATTATAGATGCAATAAATATTATTTGGACCTTTATTATCTCCAAATTTTGAAGTTGGACTATCAAAATTTCCGGCATAAAAGATGACAAGCATGTAATCAATTAAATTATCAATATCGACCAAGACTTTATAACTCGTATTTCGCGTTCCATCTGTATTTAATCCCTGTAATTTGAAGTAGTTTGTATTCGTTTTAAATCCAGCGACACAGAGATTCCACACATTTTGATATGCATCAGTGTTTCCATCAGTCGCTTCGATCTGGTAATTGTCATCTATTTTTATTACATCGTAATCGTCTGAGCTTCCTCCAAAATAACTCGCAGCATAATTGGCTTCGGAACGTTCCTGAGTTTGATACAATCCCCAATACACGCCATTAATATAGAGATGATAAAATCGGCTTCGCGTGTAGGGCCTACCCATTTCTCGCTGCATATCACGCGAAAAAACTTCGCTAATCATCGTGTTATATTGGCCAAGATGACCTGGATAGCTCCAAGCATAATTCTCTCCTGTTCGCAGGTCCACTTTATCGAATTCTGATACTCCTTCCAAACCAAAAAGTGGATATTTGAGTTTGCTGCTGCCATACTCGCTTCTAAAAAAGAACCGGAATGCATGCTTAGGATTATCAGGATGCCGGCTCCAGCCCCCGCGTATACGCAAACCTGCATTAATCTGGAATCCATCTGTATCCGGCCTGAGCAATTCAATAGATGCAGGACGTTCCCATGCATCGCCATCGTCCAATGCATGATTGTAAATTCCGCTGTCTGCATCAAAAAGATTCTTTAGATCAGTCACTATAGAAACTGTCGGAATAGATTTAAGAGCAGTATCAATTAGATTTTTATATTGAGAACTATTTATAACACTGGGTGCCATTCCATAATGCATAGATTGAATAGATTGGCTCACGGTATCATTTGGCCAAGCATCACTAGGTTTAATACCTTGAGGAGATAATGTCTTGACCTTACTGATAAACAGATAGGTTTGAGTTATACTTGCACTGAACGAAGAATCAGGAGCAAGCGAACAGACTCGTAGCACAACACCTGCAGCTATTGGTTTATTCCCTGTTGTGCTGTCTGGGTCGATAAGGATTGTTGCCGGTGAATTTTGAACCAATGCATTGGCAGACATTTGAGGCTCGGAACCATCAAATGTATATTTAATTATTGCGTTAGGAATACTGGAACTTACAACAAGCTGAAAACTGGTCTGAAAAAAACCATGCTTTACAGAAAACGTAGGAACATCTGTCGAAGCAACCCCCGTTTTTGCATTGAGAACCATTAAATTGAAAAACAAAAGCGAAACTATAATAATTCCTGCAGTAATAAAACCTGAATATTTCATCCTCTTCATTCCTTCAACTTTTATACGATACGATTGGTTTGCGTTAAAATCAACAAATAAAATATAGTCATTAGTTCCAATATTATTTGGGGAAATCTAAAATGAAATTATAAAGTGAAGAATTATATCTCAACAAATAAATACTTAAACTCGTTTGTAAAGCGGCAGGGAAAATTCTTTAGCGACTGAGGCAGCTAATTTCTTTCCTGCCTTACTAAATGCCCAATAGAAAAAACAATGAATTGGATGATCTTTCAGAATAGATTTTATCGCTTTGGTCATCAAGCTCTTTGCCAATCCTCTATTGCGATATTCAGGTAAAACTATTGCGGAACATATGTAAATGGAATCATACTTCGCTTGCAAAGGAGTCTTATTCAATAATTCCCTTTCATTTATTTTTTTTGTAATGAATTGCTTCATCAATTCTTGAGTAGTGGGAATTACCAGAATCCAAGCAATAGGTCCAGTGCTTATGCTTTTCTCCGTCATAGTACTTTGATGAATTTTTTTAAGTCTGGCTATAACTTTTCTATCGACAGAAATTTGCAGAGGGTCGCTTTTGGCTGCAAAAAACTCATCCGCCAGTTGTATCATTCTTTCAAGATTATTTTTGGATTGTGTAACCATGATCATGCAAGGAAAATAAGGTAGCTAAATGAACAACTTCAAATGGAATTAGCATTTTTACTTTAAGCTGTTGAAACGATCGAAGAATTTACTTCTGTTGCAGATTCTTTCTCGCTCTTGTAATAACCCGCAAGAAGGATATTATTTTTCATTTTAGAAGACAATCATTACAACTCTTCTATCGTCTGCCGAGGGCGGATAATACGAACGCGATCTCCGTTCACAAGAATTTCTGCCGGACGAGTCCTGCCATTGTAATTAGAACTTAAAACAAAACCATATGCGCCGGTGGTAAGCACTGCAAGATAATCCCCGGCATTGCTTTTCGAAAGCATTCTATCCCGGGCAAAAAAATCACTGCTCTCACAGATCGGGCCTACGATATCTACATTTTCTGTTTCGTACGTATTTATGGATAACGGAACGACTTGATGATACGCCTGATATAAACTGGGTCTTAGCAAGTCATTCATACCGCTATCAACGATGACAAACTTTTTATTAGAATTTTCTTTTATAGAAATGACACGAGTAAGCAAAACGCCCGCATCCGCAATAATCGAACGCCCGGGTTCAATCCATATAGAACAGCCTGTTGTCTGCAAAATGGGCAGTACAGACGAAAGAAATTCCGCAGGTGATGGTACATTGTTGTCCGATGTTTCCTCCTGCGGGAACGCTTCATGCAAAATTGCATTAATGTACTGAACACCGAAACCACCGCCAAAATCTATATGTGTCAAATCAATACCTGCTTCGCGCAATTTTCCGATCAACCCGACAATATAGTTAGCTGTAGCAACAAACGGCTCTACTTTTGTGATTTGTGATCCGATATGCGTATGAACGCCGACTAATTCTAAAGAGGATAATGAAGCCGCATATTTGTACATTTCTATAGCTTTTGATGCTTCAATACCGAATTTAGCAGATTGCAAACCGGTTGTGATGTACGGATGGCTTTGTGCATCAATATCTGGATTGATGCGCAGTGAAATACGGGCTTTCTTTTCCATACGAAGTGCTGCGCGTGAAATCGCATGCAGTTCTGAAACCGATTCGACATTGAAGGAGAATATATTTTGTCTTAACGCAAATTCGATCTCATCTTCCCGCTTCCCCACGCCTGCAAAGACAATTTTATCTGGAGAGAATCCGGATTTCAACGCTAAATACAACTCCCCCGCGGAAACCACATCTGCCCCGGCGTTTTCTTTAGCAAGCAATTGCAAAATATAGTGATTAGCATTTGCCTTCAATGCATAGCATACAAGATGGTTGATATCTCCCAACGCGCTGTCGAGAAAATGATATTTTTCAATAATTTGGTTTTTACTGTACACATACAGAGGTGTGCCGTACTCTTCTGCTAATTCACTTAATGGAATATCTTCACAGAATAAAACATTTTCTTTATAAGTGATGTAATTCATTTGCGACTTTCAATCTACGATTAACGGCCGAATTCCGACAATTTAAGTTGTCATTAGAAATTGATTAATAAAGACTTGATAAGGAATGCGAACAGTTATAACAATTGTAAGAATAAAATTCCGAAATGGCTCTAACCGCATCAATATAATAACAAGTAGTATTCCGAAGAATCCTATTTGCCGGTACCGTTCGCCTATTTCTGCAGGAAGTACAGCTGATAAAACATGCGATCCATCAAGCGGTGGTACCGGAATTAAATTAAAAACCGCAAGAAAAATATTTAGTGTGATTCCAGCTGCAAACATGTGAATAAAAAACGATGCTATTTCCAACCGAAGATTATTTTCAATCAACTTAAGCGGACCAAAAAAACGTTCAGAAATAACATAAAGCATTGCACAACAAAACGCTACAAACAAATTAGAAAATGGCCCAACAATAGATACTAAAATGTCATCACGGCGAGAATAGCGAAAGTTTGCCGGATTGATAGGAACAGGTTTTGCCCATGCAATAAATACAGAACCGGCAGATAGATATGAAAGCAACGGAATAACGATTGAACCGATTAGATCAATATGGGGAATCGGATTAAGTGTCAATCTGCCGGAATCAAGTGCAGTAGAGTCGCCAAGCCGAAGCGCCATCCAGCCGTGCGCTACCTCGTGCACAACTATGGAAAAAAGAAGAATCGGCAATATGTAAATAGAATTCAATGAAGCGTCCTTTTAATATAATTCGTCCCGCAACAAGGCGGGACGATTAAAAATCATTTTCTATGTCGGATTTATATGTACCCAAAAAAGTTGAAGAATTCAAGCTGATAATTGTTTAAATCATTGCATATTCGATTCTGTTTTTCTATATTCTTTTCATAAAAATTCAAATTTTTCTATTCACTTTTTAACTAACTGCCCGAGGTGTTTGAAATGAATACCAGGTTCATGTTATTAATTGCTAATCTGCTGTGTATAGCAACGCTTCTGAATGCACAAGTTCCCTCTGTTCAATTGATGATAAAAGCAAAGTCTGGCTTTTTGGGAATGGGTGGTGCGCGTACAATAAAGATCGAACTATCAAATGAGAACAGGCAGCAACCGCTGACTAGCGACAATGTTAACGACGGACAATACTTCTATTTTCTCGTAACTCCAATTGAAGAATGGCAACTCGATCAGGATTTCGTGAAAGATGAACTTTCAAAACTGAATATCTCTCAAAACGAAAAGAAAATACCTCTGGCATGGAAAGGTGAATTGATTGCTGGAAATAAAATTTCGATTCTCATCGGATTCCCCAAAACAATAAAGCCTAATCAGCTTTTTCTTTTCCAGTACCTTATCGACGAAGCGGTGAATCAGGTCGAGTTTAAAGTGCCGGAGGAATTATGGCCGGGCTTCACGATGTTGAATGATCTTACAAAGCAGGCGGAAACTTCCGCGACAGCAAAGAACTTTAAATCCGCAATAGTTTCATACGAAAAAATCCTTAGCAATGTTAATCTTAGAATTTTTAATCAATACGATGAATTTAGATCCAAACGAACACAATGTTTCAATGACTATTACAATGAAACCTCTTCTTCGTTCCAAGCCTCTGCCGCAAATACACAAATGGATTTAAAATCAAAAATCGCTGTTATAGATGGTTTCAAGCCGATATTTAGATACATCCTGGATTCATTGCCGCGTGCCGAATGGAATATTGGTTCGCTTGATACGGCGGTTGCGCCAATTTTGGATCGATGCAATATCTCTCTTACTCAAGCCAATAACATGCGGGATTCACTCCAGCATGCTTTGGATGATCAAAATGTGCAATGGATTGTTGAAGGGTCTGCGACAAGCAAGAATGGTTACAAGTATCTTAACATGATTGAAACTTTAGCATCGGCTTTTTCATCACTTAACTTCGCTGATACTGTAACTACGGAATTAAAGGTTAAGATCCCGGAAGAATATCGAACACGGTTAACAAAATACAACGACACAGAATCATATGAAACTTTCATCCGTATATGCAACGAACGATGGCAGACACATCTTCCGTTATTCCCAATTGACTTTTTACCAAATTTGAAGAAAGACACAATCTCTTTTTCACAACCATACTATTCTATGCTCAAAGCTGTGAACGATTTTTACTACGGTGATTTTACAAATGCAAAACAAGAGATACTACAAATATTTCGTACCTGTTACGAGCCGGAAATACTCAACCGATTTGATATGATGCGTGTGATTATCTCAAACCGCGAACAGCATATCTCGCCGGAAATAATGAAGATGTTCGATGAAGCGGAACAATTCGAACGGGCAAAAGACAATCAAAACGCGCAGGATAAATATAAACAAATCACGCTTATTGCACCAAATCTTGCATTAGGGTTTTTCACTCTTGGTAAGTTTTACATCCGCACTAATGAACCAATACGAGCCATTTATTATTTCCAACGAGCATTCCAAGTAGACACATTATTCCTTAACGCTTATCGTGAAAGTTACAACCTTTATATCAAACAAAGCAACTATAAAGAAATTATCAACATGCTTACAGACGCTCTTTCACGAGGCAATAACTTTTGGGAGATCAATTATAACCTTGGAGTTGCATTTAGCGGCGATGCGGATCAAGCTCGTGCAATTCTGAGCTTTAAAAACGCGCTTGCTTTGAATCCAAAAAGCTACAAAACTAATATCCAACTTGGCATAGCCTATCAAAACACAAAAGACTATCAAAAAGCACGCGAATATTTTAATAACGCTATTGGTCTTGATCCCACTAAACAAGAAGCTATTGATTTCATTACAAAACTAAACGACCTGCAGGCGCACGGCAAGTAGTTCTTAAATTATAAATTACAATATAAAAGGGATTCCATTGTGAATCCCTTTTTGCTTTTCACTCATTCGGTTCTTATATTAGAACCGCCCATTTGTAAGCGTTTTTGAAGAATGAAATACGATGGGCATTTTTCGCAACGGGCACGTGGCGAAACTGGCAGACGCGCTAGCCTTAGGAGCTAGTGGAGAAATCCGTGTGGGTTCAAGTCCCTCCGTGCCTACGGGTTTATATCATTATTTAAAGGAAGTAGACGTGGAAGTTACTATTCAATCGGTATCTGATGTGTTGCGCTCGGCAGAAATCATAGCTACACAGGAAGATCTAGCACCTCATTTCAACAAAGCATATTTGGAATATAGAAAGAAGATTGAAATTCGCGGATTCCGGAAAGGCAAAGCGCCGATAGATATCATAAAAAAATTGTACGGTGATTTAATTGAGAACGATTCTCTTAATGAAATTGCCACAGAATTTTACAGACAGGCAATTAAAGAAAAAGAATTAAAACCAATCGGCGAACCAATCTTAGTTGATATGGATTATAAACATGGTGAAAACTTTCGGTGTAAAATTCAATTTGATGTCCGGCCGCAAATTGTAATAAAAGAATACAAGGACATCGAGATAGAGAAAATTGTTCACACGATTACAGATAATGAAGTTGAAAAAGAAATTGTCCGTTTACAACAAGCCAACGCAACAATGGAAGAAGTTGAAGCTGTCTCTTCTCCAGAATATATTGTCACAGCAACTTTACAGGACTTAGACGAAACTGGAATGTCGTTAATAGGTAAAAAAAACGAGAACGTGCGTTTTTATCTGGCTGATGAACAGCTTGAACAGCCATTTAAAGATGCACTAAAAGAGGCTAAGAAAAATGGTGATTACCGTGTGCAATTCGAACATAAGCACAACGAACATACGCATACCGTTAACACACAAATCATCGTAAAGAAAATAGAAAAAGTAACGTTGCCTGCATTGGATGATGCTTTTGTCGCCAAAATCACAAAAAATAAATTTAACTCAGTAGAAATGTTGCGTAAAAATTTAAAAGAAGAGATCAAAGCTTACTGGAAAGAAAAAAGTGAAAGGCAAGTTATCAATTCGCTTACAGCAGAAATCATTCGCCGGCATGAATTCCAGGTACCTGAATCGCTTATCCGCAACGTTCTCGACGGATTGCTGGAAGAAGTCAAGAATGAATATCCTGATAAGCGCCTGCCATCTGAATTCAACAGCGAAAAATTTAAAGAAGAAAATCGTGCATATGCAATTTATCAGGCAAAGTGGGCGCTCCTGCGCGAAGAACTAATCAAAGCAGAGAATATTACGGCATCTGATGAAGATCTCGAAAAGCTGGCAGAAGAAGAGTCCACTAAAATTAAAATACCAAAAGACCGTCTTATCAACTACTATAAAACTTCTGACCAAATTAAAGACCGGTTGATTGGCGATAAACTATTAAAACTACTTGTGGATTCTGCAAAAATTAAAGAAGTTCCAGAAAAAGATTAAGTTCATAGAAGGATAAAACATTATGAAATATCCAAAAATTTATAATCAACTTGTTCCAATAGTTGTGGAACAAACCGGCAGAGGTGAGCGTTCATTTGACATTTTTTCACGACTGCTAAAAGAGCGCATCGTATTCCTTGGTACTCCAATCGACGATACAGTTGCTAGTTTGACAATTGCCCAATTGTTGTTTCTTGAGTCTGATGATCCAGATAAAGATATTCATCTCTATATTAATAGTCCAGGTGGCAGTGTATCAGCTGGCCTTGCCATTTATGATACGATGCAGTATATTCGACCAGATGTTTCCACCATCTGTATTGGCATGGCAGCAAGTATGGCGGCTGTTCTATTGGCAGGCGGAATGAAAGGAAAACGTACAGCACTTCCAAACGCACGGGTGATGATCCATCAGCCGTGGGGCGGCGTGCAAGGCACTGCATCGGATATAAGCATTCAGGCAGAAGAAATTCTTAAAACAAAAAAACGCATTAACGAAATTCTTGCAGCGCATACAGAACGTTCATTGGAAATGATTGAAAAAGATACGGATCGCGACTATTACCTAGCAGCCAGTGAAGCGAAGGAATACGGATTGATAGATAACATACTTATAAAGCGAACCCACGAAACAAAGAAAGAGAAGTAATTATTTATAAAATGATGGCAGCTGTGAAAAGCTGGAAATGATATGACACAAAAACCTAGACAGGGCGAAAAAATAGCGTGCTCCTTTTGCGGGCGCACGCCGGAAGAAGTCAACAGCATTATCGCTGGACCGGATGTGTACATCTGCGATCTCTGCGTTGCCAGCTCCGTTGACATTATTAAAAATAATATGGCGGCAATTAATGCACGACGGTTTGGTTTCCGACGCTCATTGACACCTGTTGATATTAAAAAAGCGCTCGACGAATTTGTAGTAGGTCAGGATTTAGCAAAACGCACTCTCGCCGTTGCTGTCTATAATCATTATAAACGAATCGACGCCAGCGATCAGATGGCGAACCTTGATGAAGTGGAAATTGAAAAGAGTAACATTTTGCTTGTAGGTCCAACTGGTACCGGCAAGACACTGCTGGCGCAAACACTTGCCCGCATTCTTGATGTACCGTTTGCAATCGCAGATGCGACAACACTGACAGAAGCAGGATATGTGGGTGATGATGTAGAGACAATTCTTGTCTATCTTTTGCAGAACGCCGATTATAATGTTGAGAAAGCCGAGCGCGGGATTGTTTATATCGATGAGATTGATAAAATTGCAAGAAAAGGTGATAGCGCATCTATCACACGCGATGTTTCCGGTGAAGGTGTTCAGCAAGCGCTGCTGAAAATTCTTGAAGGCACAATCGCAGGTGTTCCTCCAAAAGGCGGACGAAAACACCCTGAACAAAGTCTCATCAACATCAATACAAAGAATATTCTTTTTATTTGTGGCGGTGCATTTGACGGATTAGAAGGAATCATCGAGCGGAGGGTCAGTCAAAACCCCGTTGGTTTCGGCGCCGATCTTAAAGGCAAGAAGAGCAAGTCACGCGAAAAATTATTGCAGCAAGTAGAACCAGGCGATTTGCTGAAGTACGGGCTTATTCCAGAATTCGTAGGACGCCTGCCTGTCACTGCCACTCTTGATCCCCTTGACGAAGCGGCGCTTCTGAATATTCTTACTCAACCGCGTAATGCCATAGTGAAACAATATCAAAAACTTTTTGCGCTGGAGGGTGTGGAATTAGAAATAGAAGAGAATGCTCTCAAATCTGTCGTTGATAAAGCGATGGAACGCGGAACAGGTGCCCGTGCACTTCGGACAATTATCGAGTCGGTCATGCTCGATATTATGTATCATTTGCCTTCCCGGGAAAATGTTTCTAAATGTATCATTACTAAAGATACAATCGTCACGGCAAAAGATCCGGTTTACTTATATGAAGAACGGAAATCTGCATAGGGAAACGACAGGAAATTAAAAATACTTAAGATTTGTTGGCGAAATATCCGACGATATTTCAAATATTTTCCTTCACTACAAATTGTATTATATATATCTATCACAAAGTAAATTTGTTGATTTCTATTTTGTCAATAATTCCGCAAATTATAAGTTTGAACGGGATGATTCACAATCAACGAAATATCATCCGTCTCGCGAATGATTGTATAAGGAATTACACATTTAGATAATGAATCAATATCTGAATTATTGAGAATACAAAACACGGTATCGGAATTTATAAACAAGTTATGAAGTTCATCATAGTTGTAAAGGATCGGTGAAGCAGAAAAATCCGAGTAAAATAATAGCGCATTATTTAATGTATGATAGCTTTGTCGGAATGCTACGATATGATAATGTTGAGATGCAAATTGATGAACATATGGTGCAAGTATTCGAGTATCATGTTCCCGCTCTTTTGAAAGTTTGATTGGAGTTGCATTAATAAAAACAATTGCAAATCCAGTAAAAACCAGCCAAAACATTGCTTGACCAATTCTTCGTTTTTCTCCAAGCCATTCGTCTATGGTGACACCGCATATCATTGATGCTGCAGGAAACATAGGCATTATGTACCATAATATTCTCGTCTGCATAAAACTCATTGTTAGAAAAATTATTGCAGCCCAGATTAGACAAAATAATTGCGCCTCGCTGTTATGCAATGTTTTTCTCGAAAATTTCCAAATTCCTATCATAAAGACTGGCAACCATGGCCAGTAATAGTCCATTAAATCTTTTGCGTATGATAGGTGATCGTACCATGTTTCTGATTGAACCTTGAACCCTCGTTCAAAGATAAGCCATCCAAAGTGAACTTTAAGAAAAACATTACCAAATAAAATAAATTGATGGATATACCATGAAAATCCAATTACAACTATTCCAATGCATCCAGAAATAAAATATGGATTTAAAAGAACCCTCCATCGTTTTGTAAGCATTATAAAAATAATAGAAACAACTGCAGGGAAAAAGCCGAGAACGCTTTTAATTAAAATGCTAATACCTATACACAAACCCCATAGCAGGAAGAAACGAGAGTTTTTGCGAATACCTAAAATTAGAGCAAACAAAGCTAATGTTACAAAAAATGAAAGAGTTACATCCATCATAGCGCGTCCCGCATAACGAGTAAAAATATTAGTAGTCGAAAGTATAAGCGCTGAAAAGAATCCGATCCATTCATTGAAAAGGTATCTTCCAAAATAATATATCAACAAGACTGTCATTACACCCATAAAAGCGGAAGGAAATTTTGCCGCATATTCGTTTATGCCGAATACTTTATAGGAACTCGCAATGAGCCACATAAAAAAAGGAGGATTTTCAAAGTGCACTGTTCCGTCGTAGTGCATGGTCATCCAATTTCCTGTAATTAGAATTTCTTTCGCCTTCTGCGCATAAAATGCATCGTCATAAGTCGCTAAACCATTACCGCCAAGTTTCGACATCATTAAAGTAACAGAAAGCAAAAATATTATTATTACATGAACAACAGGCGCCGATAGTAGTTCATTCAACCATGGAACAAAAGTTATGGATTTATTAATCATCTGGATATTCCATAAGATTATTTTATGCTTGAAAATAAAGTTGATTTGATAATGCTTAGTTTATTTAATCGAAAAAGCGCTGCAGTGACCAGACATCCAATGCCATACCGCAAACTTCTTGAAAAATTTATTGATGATGCATCAGGAAAATATTTTGCCGGACAAGTTATTTCGCCCACACGTAATCCGGCATAAAGAATTTGTGATAGCATTTGATTGTCAAATAAAAAATCGTTCGAATTATCGTCCAGTGGAATGATCTCTAATACTCTGCGCGTAAATGCTCGATAGCCAGTATGATATTCCGAAAGTTTAGCTCCCATAAGTAAATTTTGAGTGAATGTTAAAAACCGATTACTAAAATATTTATATAACGGCATGCCGCCTTTGATTGCTTTTCCACCGAGAATACGCGAACCAAGCACAACATCAAATTCCTCCGATGCAATAAGAAATGCCATTGCGGGAATGAGCTTCGGCGTGTATTGATAATCAGGGTGAAGCATTATGACAATATCTGCGCCAACTTCAAGAGCCGCTTTGTAACAAGACTTTTGATTCCCTCCATAACCTGTATTCCTTGCATGAATTATCGTATAAATGTTTAATTTCTTTGCAACATCCACTGTATGATCGGTGCTCGCATCATCAACGAGTATGACCTTATCGACAATATCGAGCGGTATTTCATGATAAGTCGTCTCCAGCGTTTTTTCTGCATTATATGCCGGCAGAACAACAACTACTTTCATATTTCGTATCATACAAGCAAACCTTTCACATCAATGTTGCCAATAATTCTTCGTTTAATTATAATTTCCCTGCAAGCTGCTTTGTTTCGTTATTTTTAGATCTTGAAGCTGCGGTGCTTTTACTTTCAATTCAAATCTGTACCCTGCAAGCGTTCCCATCGGGAACCATGAAAAAGCCATTGTCCAGCAATGAAGATCTCGTGTTACACTGACTGACGAAATGTAGTGCTGCTTTTCGACAAAGTTGTAGTAACCGCTGGTAGCAATCTGCCACTTTTGTGTAAGATTGAAGGAAAGACTTGCACTGATTTGAGAAGATCGAGTATAAGATTGCGTACCTTGTTGCGACTGTGAGAAGTTATAACTGAGCGTAACGTTCCAAGGAATACTAAAATCGGCATCTTCTCTATCATAGATTGAATAGTACATTTTTTTTTGACTTGGCTGCATTAATCCCTCGCCCGATTCGGCTGCCTGTTCCTGTTTTACACTCTCAGGAATACCTGTTTCACTTGAATTTTGTTTTTTATCACCCTTAAATGATGTAGATAAATTTAGTGAAACAGATGTCAAGTCGCCAAATTTACCATTCTCCTGTAAAAGAAACTTGTTCACGTAACCACCACGGTGGTTATTAGCTGCTGTATCGTAAACATATGGATAATAAGAAACACCGCCGTCAATGTTAAGTAATTGCCCTATCTGAGTGCGCGCATGTAATACAATGGGTGAAAAATTCAATGAATCAGCCGCAAAATTATAGCTAAATCCTGCTTGATCTATAAATAGTAATTGAATTTTGTCTTCTGTTTTTGCACTGTCGTTTTTTTGATATTTCATTTCGAAGTTGTTTCCGACATTGAAGGAGCCAGTCATCGAATACTTCTGCATATTGTCGCCGTAAATCTGTTTATTATAAATGAGACTAAACGTAGGCGTTACCGTCTGACGGAATGCTGTAATGCCAAAGACATTCGGCTGGAACATTCCAAAGAACCGAGTGCCTACATCTACACCGGTGTTCAAATTTCCAATAATAGACTGACTCCTGGTGCTATTATAAACACGCAAACTGTCGAAAGTATCTCTTGCCGGAGTCCTTGCCTGTGTCCACGTCCTCGAATCACTAAACGAGAAAGATGGCGATACAGTAAAATAGCCAAGCTTGGGAGAAATACTAAGAGAAAAATTTTGTGCGAGCGATTGTGCATTTGTGTTCGTAAAATCATTAATGGTATCGAGTTTAATTTGTGATGTATCATATTTCGCCTGAATCTGCGTTGCGCTTTTCTTGAGAGAATTGCTGAAACTTGCACCGTAACTAAATCCTAATAGATCCACAAAACTCAACTCGGATTCTGGTGTTTCTGAAAGTCCGCGCGTTTTCGTTTGCTTGCGAAATGGATAGAAGGTGCTCTGCGAAAACGAAATAACCGGCAGCTCTTCGTATGTCTCATCAGTAATTATTTGTTGATCGCGATGAATATTGACAGACAACAAAGAAGATTCCCAGCTCTTTGAATAAGCGGCATCCGAAATAATATCCTGCGTAAGAAAGTCATTGTAATTTGTGCTGTAATTTTTAAGATAGCTATTGCTTGAAAAAGTAAAGTTCACCCTGAGATCTGATGTTGGACTGATTTGTTGCCCATGTACAATTTGGATGTGATAATCGTGACTCTGGTTATAAGTTGGGTCACTGGGCTCCCCCATTGGTGTACTTGCATAATCAGCAGAGATACTTCCGCCGAAATTATATCGAAGTGCATAATTAATATTGGTTTGATTTTGCCATTTTCCTCGCGAGTACAAATCGAACTTCGTTGCCAGATCCCAATAATCGCTGGCTGCCCAATAATATCCTATATGGCTTAGGTACCATCCGTACCGATCGTCCTCGCCATACGCTGGGGCAATTATACCGGATGAACGCCCGCTGTGAGCCGGAAAAACTCCAAATGGCAAAGCAAAGATAGGTACATCAGCAATATATAAAAATACGGGCTCCGCTACAACTTGATCTTTAATAAATACTTTCATTTTCGGACTGGCAAAATAAAAATGAGGATCCTTTGCATCGCATGTTGTATAAATGCCGTCTTCAACACAAAGCACTTTGGGATTTACTTTTTTTATCTGATCACCGACATAATAACCATTGTCCATATGTGTGTTGCCAATAGTAATCTTTCCTTTTCGTGAGCGAAAATTATATTTCACTTGGTCGCCATCGTATTCCTCACCACCATCGTGCATAATTGGCTTGCCGATTACAGAATCAGGTTTTACTGTATCCGGCACACCATGCGCAATCAAGGTAGCGTTATCCCAATTCACATTCACGCGTTCCGCTTTCAAGCCGATAGTTTGATATTGCATTTCGCTCTTGCCATACAAATTCATATATCGGGTGCGGAGAGAATAAATAATAGAATCTTTTGCAGAATAATTTACAACAGTGTCAATGCCTGCATTTTCATTGTGTTTTGATGTATCTTGAACAGAAGTTTTTACTTTTGCCGTATCGGCAGAAACTTTTTGTGCATGTGCTGATCCAACGATAAGAAGAAGAAAAAGTAAAAGTGAATGAGATCTGGTCATGATAAAATTAAGATAGAAAAAAATGCAGAGAAGTGCATTGGATGGTCTGTAGTTGCTTGCGTTTTACTCCTCATTAAAAAATGCAGCTAAATCGGCCGCCTTATCCATTACCATGCTCCAAGTTGGGCACATATCATAATACCGTATATCGGTTTTTCAAAGTTAAAACTTGCATAAGTATATACACCAAATCCGGCATAATTTGTAAAACGCCAAAACCATTGCACTTCAATCGGTAGACTGATGCTTGTATTTGTCATGATATCAATTGGCGTTTGGTATCCGGCACGAACTAATCCAATGCCTGCACCAGCAGAAATATAGTCGTAACCTATTTTCCAAATCGGTCCGTATAGAATTCCATATTCTGCCATTTTATAGATTGTATATGACTTGTCGATTTCCTGCACAGTCGGATTATAGTTTGTTACACCAAGTATCCGTGCGCTGATGATGCTTCGGTCAAATTGATAACAATAAACCATACCGGCATTCATTGCAAAATTATTGCTTACCAAAGCCGGACCGGCTCCGAGAGTTACCCACCATGGATTGGAATTAGATAATTGATGATTTGCAACTTGTGATTTAAGATAATCTGGAAAGATTAAAATAAAAAAAATAATTAAAAGCACTTTTATATTTCGACGATTCACTTTTTTTATCTTCCTTTAATTCATTGATTTTGGGATTATCTTCACCGCATCCCTCAAATTACAGCATTCCATTTCTTTTCCTTAAAAACCATTCGAATGCAAATATTAAAATAACAAGTGCAAGCATCCATCGGGAATTCCATATTTCAATTTCTGCGGACGTGCTTACGTCACGCTGTTTGAAATTTGGCAGCATCATTACATCACGAGCAAGCAAACCGAAATCATTACTTTCATAATACTGTCCGCCTGTCCGAGCAGCAATCTGTTGCAGCAATATTTTATTCATTCTAGTCTCTAAAAATTCAGCATTTTGACCGCCGATAGAGAATGTGCCTTGATCACTTCCTATTGCCGTTCCGTTTGCCTCCACCGTTGCAGTGAATTTATATTCACCTTCCCGTAATGATTCAAATTCGCCTTGATATTGACCACTGCCAAGTGTGTTCAATGTTATCGGCGGACTTGTTTCACTTCCATTCTGCACGCGCACTTCAACCTGAGCATCATCTATCGGCTGATAATTATCGTCATATACTTGGGCAGTAAATTCGACTGCATCTTGCGTTGTATAGATATGCTTGGACGACTGAACTCGAATCCTGCGTGAATCTTCCTGAGTCGTCAGCCAGCGGACGGCATTGCCGATGAAGTGCTCAAGCATCTGATCCGTTCCGCTTCCTGCGTCTGACAACATATTCCAGCGCCACAAACCGTAACCAAGAACAGCAAGAGATTTCATTTTATTTATATTCCTTGCCACAATAAATGGATAAGTAATCGTCGTTGATTGAAAACGAACAACGGCAAGAACCTCCGATTCGACCTTCGAACGGAAGTCTGCTTGCAGACGGAAGATCGGTGGAAGTTTAGACCACAGCTCGACAGTATTGGAACTATTATTAATCTTCAAGATAGGATTATTTCGCTCCGTTTCAGGAACCACCGTAAAAACTTGAAGTTCATTGCTTGTGACATTATTTACATTAAATGACAATAGCGGATCCAATGCATGCATTTTATTATAGTCAATTGTTCTGCTAAGTATAATCAGAAAAGGTTTTTCTAAAGCCGCAGCATCTAGAACAGTTCGCAGACTGCGCGGATCGGTGTGCTCCGTCGGGAATCCAACAAGTACTACACAATCAGCTCGTTTTAACGCTTCTGTATTTAGAATATTTTCGTAAAATTGTCCGTCATTCTGCTCGAAGAATGGATCTATTTCAATATTTTTATCGCTTGATAGGGCACGCCGAATAAACGCTGCATCCTGACTTGGCGCACCAGCAATCAGCGCCACACGCATTTTGCTCTTTAAAACTTTGATGAAGAAATTTGTTCGATTATTTTGCGGTGTTAGTTCTCCCTGAAGATTTGAAACCTCCGCAGTAAATTTATGCACCCCTTCCTTTTCCGTTTCAAATGAAAGCGGAACAAGATAATCACGCGTTCCACTTTCTAATGTCAATGATTTTTCATCAAGTATTGTCGTACCATCGCGAATAGACACCTGAACATGCTCATTGCTGAATCCGGCGCTATGTACTGTTACATTTACAGGTACTTTAGTTCCGGAGTATGCAATCTCATTCGTCAGCACCTTACGGATGAGAATATCCTTTTGCTCGTTTGTATCGCCTACACCAATAGTGAATATTGGCACACACAAATCTTCTGATTCATATATTGGATTCATTCCGACAGTTGAGTTGCCATCTGTGATTAGTACAACAGCTTGTAGATTAGATGATGCAGATATTTGTTTAATTGATTTCAACGCTTCAGATATATCGGTTGCTTCACCTTTAAAAGTCAATGAATCATCGGTGATTGTTGCGAGATTTCTGACTTTTGCATCAAAAATAGAATATATCAATCTCCCTTTTTTTTCAATCTGCTTCCATATATCTGCACGGATAATTGATTTAAGCATTTCGTCTCTCCTTCCTGTCCTGTCAGTTAATGCCATACTTTGAGAATTATCGACCAGTACCGCAATGATTGGTCGATCAACAGAATGAGTTATGAGAGAGAGGAGTGGCTCGCCAAGAAGAAGAAATAATAAGAACAATCCGAAACAGCGGAGAGAAATCAGAATGTACCGTTTCACCGGAGAGATAGGCGGCACTGTACTGCGGTACACAAACGACGACAATATAAAAGAACACAAGGCGGCAAGCAAAATAAGTACAAAACGAAATAAAATGGAAAGATGAAGCTCCGGCATAGGCGGTGCTTATTTGAGATATAACATTTTTTTCGAGATACTCGTTGTTGATGCCTTCAGACGAACTATATAAACGCCCGTTGTCGCCTGTGTTCCAGACTCGTTCATTCCATTCCAGTACAGAGTTGTAATCCCAATTTTTGTTCGTCCTTGATATATCGTTTTCACCCGTTGTCCAAGAATGTTGAACACTTCCACTTCAACCTCTTCTTCTCTCGGAGAATAAAAGCTTAATTTCGTTCCACCATTAAATGGGTTAGGGTAATTTTGGAATAAGGAATACTGCAATGGAACATGAGAGGTTGGAGGAACGGAGAGCGGTTTTTCTTCTCGCGCAGAAAAATATCCCCGAGGAAGAGAATCGTTGGGAGATAATGGAACTATCGTAGAATACTCATTTGGATTTGATGTAGGAATAAGTAATGCGCGACTATATGCGTTTATATCATCGTACCGATAATAGTAAAAAATTGAATCTGGGTAGAGAGTATATTTTGATACAAGCATCGTCGTTACGGTATAGCCGTTAGTCGTTTTAACGATCGTGGGTTCATTACTAAAGACCGGGCCCAAAGACAATGTAGCATCATAGGCATCCGCAAATCCGTAACCATAATAATTATTAGGGTACACCGCAGTTTCTGATGTCCCATCGTTTCTCTGATTTGTTGTTTTCATTAACGCATCACGAACTTGCATATTCGTGAGCTGGGGATGCGCAGAGAGTACTAATGCTGCCGCACCGGCAACAAGAGGTGTAGAACAGGAAGTGCCTGCAACGGTCTCGTACCCTGTCGTTGTTGATCCGTCAGCCCAATATACTCCCATGCCTTGTGCAACCACTTCCGGTTTTATACGGCCATCAGCAGTTGGACCGCATCCGCTAAATACGGCAAGTTCGCCATCTGATGATGTTGCTCCCACAGAAATAATGCTGTCGGCATCGGCGGGAGAATCGAGCGTTGTATCCGCCCGTTGAGATTGATCCCCCTTGCCACTAATATATCCGTCATTTCCCATGGCAGTTACAACGAGCACACCTTTTTGTGATGCAATGAGTGCCGCTTGGGCAACTTTTGTTGTTCTTCCGTTCATTTCACTTGTTG
The DNA here is from genome assembly GCA_963833465.1 of Ignavibacteriota bacterium. Lineage (GTDB taxonomy): Bacteria > Bacteroidota > Ignavibacteria > UBA10030 > UBA10030 > Fen-1298. The sequence continues at coordinate 963,594 of CAWHXW010000004.1, forward strand.
TATAGTAGGGTAAACTCACTTTCAGAGAATCTTCAAATTGTTTATATCCCAAAGAAGAAGAAGTGATATCCGCACCAAGTCGTTCAGCCCATTCAAGTCCGGCAACATATGTATCTTCTTCGCTTGGAAAGTCGGCAGTATCCCCGCTACTGTCCATTTCCGTCTTTGCAAGAAGAAACGAAGCACCGAATGCTGCACCTATTAAATTTCCATTATCAAATCCACCAAGAGAAGATAAAGTACCTGCACCGTGATTCCCTTGATCAGGACTTGTTGTATCTTCCCATGGTTGGATAGAAACATCCTCGATATTATGAATAAAATCATATGTTGCTATCACATTGATATTTTTTAATGCCACGTGCGTTCGGTAATTGTTAAATCCATCATCGAGCATACCGATAAGAACACCTGTGCCGTTCACGCCAATCGCATGAAGATCGACAATTTTTATATTGGTAAGCTGTGTTGCAGACGGTCCGTAGTTTAAACCCTGAGTGTTCGATGATTTTCTCAGTGATGACGGCGGCAAAGTTGATGGCAGCGGATATGAGCGTTTGAATCTTGCAACCGGTTCAGAATGTGAAACTATTGGCAGTGCAGTAAGCATTTGGAGCTGATGCGATGATGCTTCGACTGACACAGCATTCAACCAGCGTGATACAACACGGATTTTTACACCTGTTTGTTTTATTTGAGAGAGAATAGATTCCGAAATTGGAAAATCAAGTTCATCGATTAATCGATCAGGAGGAAGAGATTTCGCGCGCCGCTTGAGGGAACGATCGCTTATACCAAGAGCCGATGAATTTTTTTGAAGAGATGACGAAACATCTTTGTTATGAAACACAATCCAGTAATGACCGGTTTGTGCGGTCAAAATCATTGGTACGAGCATTATCAGAATCATCACTCTATTCAATAGTCGATTCATGCGTATCAAATTTCTTGTTATGATTTCATATCCTGAACCAACTTTTCTACAATCTGGATTGCCGAAACGCCTTCTGCCTCTGCATTGAAACTTGTTACGAGACGATGACGCAGCACTGGACCTGCGATCGCTTTCACGTCTTCGATATCTGGTGTGAAACGACCGTGAAGAATTGCCCGCGATTTTGCTCCAAGAATTAAATATTGCGATGCACGCGGGCCTGCCCCATCGGATCCAATTTTTTATATACGCCGGTGCATCGAGAGAAGATGGCCGTGTGCGATCCGTTAACCGAACAGCAAATTGAATAACGTTCTCTGCAACTGGCACACTACGAACAAGATTCTGAAACTCAATTATTTCACTGGTAGAAAGTACCTGATCGACCACAGCATTATATTGACTTGTAGTGGATTTAACAATTTGAACCTCTTCATCAAACGACGGATAGTCCAGCCAGAGATTGAGCATAAACCGATCGAGCTGGGCTTCAGGTAATGGATATGTTCCTTCCTGCTCAATGGGATTTTGTGTGGCGAGAACGAAGAACGGTTCGTCAAGCACATACGTTTCGCCGGCAGCCGTCACATGATGTTCCTGCATTGCTTCAAGCAGTGCGGCTTGTGTCTTCGGCGGCGTGCGGTTGATTTCATCAGCAAGAATAATGTTCGCAAAAATTGGCCCCCTAATAAACTTAAACGCTTTTGTTCTATTGGAAACATTCTCTTCTATAATTTCTGTTCCTGTTATATCGCTCGGCATTAGATCAGGTGTAAATTGAATACGGCTGAATTTCAAATCCAGCGCCTCTGCCAGAGTTTTTATTAGAAGCGTTTTAGCTAATCCAGGCACGCCTATTAACAGGCAATGTCCGCGAGAAAGAAGCGTAATAAAAAGATGTTCGATGATTGTATTTTGACCAACAATCACCTTACCGATCTCTGTCCGCAGGTTTGTGTACACTTTTGTTAGCTGTTTTACAGACTCAACATCATCAAGTTGTTTTATTCTTGCCACTTGTTCACCATTATTTCGATTTGTACCAGCACTGTCGATCAGAGTCGGATATCAACATAAATAGTCTTCTTTAACTCATCAATCCATTCCGCATTTTGTTTGTTTCGCTTCATATAGAGTGCAAGTTGTTCAATACGCTTGAAATCGTCATGCAAATTAATAACATGTGGTGCTGTTCGTTTACGCATCCAAATAATATGAAACCCATATGAGGTCCCTACTACCGTACGAATTGGTTCGCTGATTTCTCCTGCCTTCATTTCTTTAATTTGTCCAGCAAAATCCGGCTGCAGTTGATCGGCTGTCAGCGTACCTAAATCGCCGCCGATGGTTTTTGTATCTTCATCCTCCGAGTATTTACTCGCTAATTCTGCAAACGATTCGCCATTAAGCGCTCTTTCCCGAAGGACCCTCAACGTATCAACTGCCGCAGAATCACTTGCAGGTCCTTTGTCGATCTTCATAAGAATATGTCGTGCATGCACAGATTCACCTCGCCTGCCAAGCAATTGTATGATGTGAAACCCAAACTGTGTTTTCACTATTCTCGAGACATCTCCTTCTTTTAACCCAAACACGGTTTCTTCAAATTCTCGAACAAATACTCCGCGCTTTTCCCAGCCGAGGTCGCCTCCGCTTGCAGCAGAACCCGGATCTGTTGAATACCGTTTTGCAAAGTCCGCAAAATCTCCGCCAGCATGTATACTATCAAGAATTGACTGCATAAACCTTTTTGTCTTTGATTCTACTGCTGTGTCGGGCTTTGGTACAATATATATATGACTTAACTCGAACTCCTCCGGAACCTGCGGCAAACTATCTTTAAATGATGTAAAAAAATCCTCAACTTCACGATGTGTTACCGTAAGCGAAGCTTCGCGCTGCTGGCGGACCTTTTGAACAAGTACTTGATTTTTAATTTCGGTTCGGTACTCGCGTTTAATGCGGCTGATGGATTTTCCATACATCTGTTCAACGCGCTGTTCAGAGCCGACCTGACGGACAAAGTTCGCTATTTGCTGATCAAGTGCACGAGTTACTTCGTCATCTGTCACTTCTACACTATCAATTAAGGCCTGCGCTAGAATAAGTTTTTCTGAAACTAACCCATCAAGCACTTGAATACGCAGTCCGGCTTGGTTCGGGTCAATATGGTTTTGCATCGCAAGAAATGTGACACGCTCGTTTAATTCCGATTCTGTAATAATCTCTTTATCTACTACAGCAACAATCCGATCAACCAGTGTTTGAGCAGATATTACTGCAGGAATCAGGAGAGAAAAATAAACCAAGAATTTGATGATATGCTTCATTTTTTCTATTATTCTATTTTTGACTTACCTGAATCGGAAACCATACCAACAAACACTTGAATTGTATGCTTTGCACGAAGGTTTTGGACAAGTTGATCATATAACTGGCGCCGATGTTCTATAGTTAACCGTCCACGGATTTCTTCTTCTACTAATTGTAGATCTGCTGTCTGCCCTTGCTTGATGAATTTCCACACCACGAGAATATAATAACCGTTATTGGTATTTATTGGAAACGAAAGTTCGCGGTTCACCGATTTTGATGCTACTCGCCATAATTCCGCCTGGGTCAGTGTCGCTTGGGTCTGGTAAGATGAATCTAAATGCATTATGATGGAAATCGCCTGCCGGTTAACAGCAGAATTCCATGGCATTCCCTTAAGTACAAGATTGCGAAATTCCGTTGCGGCGTCCCGATTCCTAAAAAGTGCAAAGCTGATTAACGCTATATCGTGCATCACATTGAATTCTTTAATATGTGCATCATAATATTGATGAATGTCTTGTGAGGAAATACTTGATGTTTTTTTCGAGTAAACTTCTTTCTCTAACAGTGCATTGATTGCTAATTGCCGCCGAACATCCTCCACCTTCTGATTCATCTCATCCGTTCGATCCAGACCGCGGTCCATGGCTTCACGATACAGCGTTTCTTCTGTAAGCCACTGTTGAACATACTGTTGAATTTGTGCTTGGGAAGGTTCACATGTCGTGTCAATGTGCGCGCGAATTTCTTCCAGTACTAGCGTCTGGTTATCGATACGAGCCACAGGCGTTTTGTCCAACGCATTCTTGGAACAACCAATTGCCGTTATGATTAGAAGACCGCCTAAAAAATATTTACTGGGATTCAACCCGTTTCCTTTTAAATGCTTCTATTAAAACTTCCTTATTGATGGTCACCGGATATTTTTTCTTGAGAACTTCAATCCAATCCTGTTCGCGCTGCTTTGTCGCCACCTCCTGATAACCGCTTGCAAGTTCCGGTGTTGCGTCTTCAAAATTTTTCAAATGCACACTGTCTTTGGCAAGTGTTTTAACGATTGACCAGCCCGATTGATATTTGAACGGTTCAGATACACTGTCTATTGCCATTGTTGCGGCTTTACGTGACAAATCGTTCAACACGTATGGCTGAAGTCCCCATACACCTTTTTTCTCCTGATACCCTGAACGATTTGTATATTCCTGTGCGACGTCTAGAAAGTTTTCGCCATACCGCACTTTCCAATACGCAGCTTTTGCCAGACTGTCCGAGATAGTATATATTTCTGCAAAGTTAACACGTTCAGGCCAGCGATATTCTTCTTTATGCGCATTGTAATAATCTTTTAACAGCGAATCATTCACTATTATTTTTTTCCACACTTCGTCTTGTTCAACGCGATAAAGGAGAATTCCTTCTTTATAATCCTTTAGTAAATTTGCTAACTCGGGAAATTTGTTCGAGGCATATCGTGCATGTTCTTCGAGCGCCGCATCATCTGCCAGTTTATTGGTTATCAACCAAATATTATCATGTGTTAAAGCATAACTTTTTAAATCGTTCGATTCAATAACTTTTTCTGCAAAACTACTAACGTTCACTGAACTATTTAAACTACGAATGATTGTCATTTTCAAAATACCTGCTGAAAGCGTATCTTTCCAGCCTTCAATTTGAGATACTTTAGTTGAATCTATAGACGAAATCAGTTTTCGTACGGCAGATGAATCGATAATAACATGGTACTTCGCTTTCAATCCTTGCGTATATAGTTTATATTCGTACGGATATCGCAACTGTTTATATGATTCCCTCAAGTCCTTCTGCATTTCTGCAAACGAGGGCAAACCTTTTTTCTCGGCAATTTTGAAGATTTGATAGCCGTAATTGAATCTCATCGGCTCAGCAATTGAATCGACATTCAATTTAAATAATATATCTGCAATTTTTGGCGGAACTCGTCCGCGTTCATAGAAACCCATATCACCATTAAGTGCTGCACTTTTAGGGTCCTGACTATATTTTTTTACTATTTCAGAAAAATTTGCTCCGCTTTTGAGTTTTTGGTATATCATCCATATAGAATCTCGAACCGCTGCGGTATCTTTTGAACCTTCCTTGAAACGTAAAAGGATATGGCTAAGGCGTATTGTTCCGGAGTTTGGCTGTCGATCTGTCACTTTGATTACGTGATACCCGAATTGTGACCTAACCGGAATTTTTGTGTAAGCGCCAATTTTAATTGAATAGCATGCATCTTCAAATTCTGGCACCATTTTACCGGCAGTAAAAAATCCTAGATCGCCATAATTTGATTTCACTGATTGATCTTCCGAATACCGAGATGCAAGCGAATCAAACGGTACAGTTGGGATTTGTTCTATAACGCTCATTGCATGGAAGTATGCCATAAGTGTGTCTTCAGGTGCTGCAGATGGTTTAAGACGAAATAGTATATGGCTGGCTCGCACTTCATCTTTTTTCTTATCGTACATTTGCTGCATACCCGGTTCTATAACTTCTTTCTCAATCATAAATGACTGAGCAACAGAATTGTCGTAGGATTCTACTTCATTAATAATAGCAGTATCTTTCTCAAGACCCTGAGTGCGCGCTTCTTTCACTTTTAATTTAAATTTTACGAGCAAGTCAAGAAATCGCTGCTTGTCTTCTAACGATGAGACGGCGCTTGAATCCCACCCGCCATTGTTTTTGGCGTAGTCGTCTTCGAAGTTGTTAAGAGTAATTTTTTCATCTCCAATAGTTGCAAGAATAGGGCTAGATGTGCCGCAACCGACGAAAAAAATAATTATTAAGAAAGTACCTGCGAGAATAAAAGTGCGTGTCATAATTCACTTAACCTTTTTTTTGAGATGATGGGTGCTTATACATTAAATACTTTAAAAAAGTAATCAAAAATGCCTCCGTAAGCAAGAAATTGTGCGGATGAAACAAAAATCAGAAAGCCCTCCTTATCGAAGGGCTTTTTCTTTTTGATCTGCATGTTACATTCAATCATCTTATTAATTCTATTCAACTACCAATTTCTTGTGCTGCTCTTTGTGCCTTTACTTTTTACTTGATTCGACTATTTCCTTTTTCCTTTTCAAAATTTGATTTGCTTTCCATTGCTCCATTACAAACCATTGCGGTGAATTGGAAAACTGAACGTAATACTTATTTATAGTTTTGTTGAAAGAGAATCTAAGTTGAAATCCGGCATAAGCTACCATTGCCGTTACTTTAGGTGATATCGTGCTGTCAACAAAATCGTCTGATTGAAGGTTTGAGAGCGAAGATAGAATTCCTTCTACTACCGATTGCTGTGCTTTATCTTTTCCGACAAACCATGTGCTATCGTTAAACGCAACGTTAAATGTAGTATCACCATACTGGTATTGCACTTCTTTGATGCTTTCTTTCGGCACTGCAAAAATTGTTTTATCGCGCCAGTCTTTTACCGGGCGATTAAACATGTAACTCGATGCGCCTTCAACAAGAAGTACATCATTAGAGTTTGTTTTGCGCGCGTATGATTCAGTATAACTCGTTGCCATTTTACCGAGAACGAATGCTGCCTTTTCAACACCTTTTTCGCATACCGTCACTTGCGTTCCTGTTTGATCGACTTGAAACACTGATAGCTTTTCTGGTTTATTTGAAACAATACTTTTAACTTCAATATTTTTTATCTCGTGAATTATCCGGCATACATTTGATTGATCAGCTTTGTAATCGATCGGTTTAGAAACAAACCAATCGGTACCGCGTTTTTCCAGCACTATAGAAAAAACCGCCGTCTTGACTTCAATCTTATCCACCAAAAGTGAATCTATAGAAAACAAAAGTCCGGTGCTTGCCGAATTCGCGCTTCGTTCTCCGGGTTTTTGTAAAACAAGAAATGCGATAATTAAGAGGCAACCGAATAAACCAATTAAAATGTATGTGTTCTTTTTCATGTCTCTTTCTCTCTACACTTTACACTTTTCAAATCTTTATATGAACATCAAGTGATCGTTTCAATGCTACACGCCGTCTCCATCGCAATAAACCATAACCGATTACAAGAAGCGGCGGTAAAATCAAATCGCCGTATTTCAGAAGTTTTTTTGTTCCGTCTGAAATTTGATCTAACGGCGGCTGAGCAACATTCTTAGAACGAATTGTGATCAAACCGGCATCATCTGCAAGATAATCTATAATGTTGATGAAGAACGTCAGATTGCCGCGGTTGCCTGCGAAATCATCTTTCATAAAATCGCCATCACCTACTACAATTATGCGCGTATCCGGGCTTTTTGTTTCTTGCGGCACAAGTGTTTTATTTTCTCCGGCTGCAGAAGAAAAATAACTTTTAAATGAACCGCTCACGACAGCTGCCAATGGAATATTGGATTCTGAGAGTTCATCTTGAGTATAACGATGCATCGGATCAATCATCATAAAACCAGTTTGTCTGCCGCTGTGCTTTGAAGAACGCACCAGCACTTCGGCTTTCAATCCTTTGTTCACAGCTAAACTTGTATCCAGCGAGCTGACAAAGTAAAAAATCAATCCCTGTAAATCTTTTACAATCGGATTTGAGCGATCAACATTCGTCGCATTCGGAAGATATGGGAATGGGACTTGACTTTGAATCTGAAACTGCCCTTCTTGCTGCATCACGGTAATATTGGCACATTGCGCATCACGAACTAAATCGCTATTAATACGGATACCGTAATTCTCAAGCATATCTTCTAATCCAAGATCAACTGGTTGAGTATAGCGCTGCTGGAGTGAAGCATTCACTTTGTTCAATAGAAAAGCCGTTTTACCACCTCGCATGATATATTGATCAATCTGATATTTTGCTGTGTCTGAAAATTTTGTCTGTGGTGCAATAATCAGCAGCGCTGCTAAATCCTGAGGAATAATTGCGGTATTTGAACTAAGATCAATTGGAACCGCTTCATACTGTGCGTTCACGTCTTGATTCGCTTTTTGCATGCTTGTCAATTCCGGCTCTTTATGCCCGGTCGTAAATCCAATACGCTTCTTTGCATGTGTCGTCAGCCGTTTAATAGCAGAGCTGATATCGTATTCCAAAGAGCCAAGATTTTGCACAACCGGCAGAGTTTCCTTTTTGTCTTCGTACAAAAGTACAAGTCCGAGAAACGCTCGTTTCACTTCAAATTTATCTTCTTTAACAACCTGTACTTCAACCGGAGGAATACCTGCTTGCTGAGCTTCTTGTTCGTTTTTCTCTCCTTCCGGATTTATGAATTCAAAATGCAGATTTCCTTTGGAGTAAGCTTTGTATTCATTTAGAATATCGAGAACTTGCCGCCGGTTATTGTTGTATGGAGACGGTAAATCTTCTGTAAAATACGCTTTCACCGTAACACGGTCGTCAAGATTGCGGACAAGATTCTTGCTCGCATCCGAGAGCGTATAAACTCCCGCCTTCGTTAGATCCAGCCGGCTAAAAAGCCGAACCGAAATAAAATTGATGAGAATCAGGATGCCTAAAACCAATAACACCCGTAAGATAGTTTGGGATCTTTTTGTATTCATAGTTTTCAATGCAAAATTAGTAAATTCAAAATGGAAAATAAATTTTGAAAATAAATATCCTCAAATCGAAAATCACGCAATCGAACTTTATCTTTACCACTTGCGTTTTTCAAGTGAGACAACTGAAAGATATAAAGTGAAGCCAAGCACGGAACCGAAGTACACAACATCTCTCGAGTCTATGACACCACGCGCAATATTGGAAAAGTGAAAATCGATGCCAAGATATTCGATCACGCTTGTCATGACATCCGGCACAAAAATGAGAATCTTATCCATTATAAAGAATGCTAACATTAGTAATATGCCGATAATAAATGCAATTATTTGGTTTTCCGTCAAACTCGAAGCAAACAAACCAATCGCCACAAAAACACCTGCCATTAAAAGAAGGCCAAGGTAGCTTCCGATAACCGGGCCATTATCAATATCACCAAGGAACGCAACGGTAATATAATAGATCAGTGTCGGAAGGAGTGTAATCCCGATGAGGATCCAAGCAGCAAGGAACTTCCCAATTACTATTTCCCAGTCGTGCAATGGCTTGGTGGCGAGCAACTCGATAGTGCCCGCTTTTTTTTCTTCAGCTAATAAACGCATAGTCACCGCCGGAATAACAAAGAGAAACACCCATGGAATCAATTCAAACATCATTCGGAGTGACGCCACGTTGATAAGGAACATGCTGCTCGTGTACAACCAGCCGACGATGGCAAGAAATACGACTATAACAACATAAGCTATTGCCGAATTGAAGTATGAACTCAATTCTTTTTTAAGTATCGTTCCTACATTAGATAACTTGCCAAAATATTTTGGTAATTCTTTGATGTCAAATTTCATAAATGATTTCCCTAATTACTCAGACTTTACACGGATTACTGATTTCGCTAAAAATTATTTTCCATTTATTAATCACTATTTGTTATTCGCTGTTTCCGCTGTTGTCAACTTGTGAAAGACTTCTTCTAAGCTCGTCGCCTTGCGCGACATCTCCATCAACACCCATCCTTCAGAAACTGCCCGTCTAAAAATTTCCTCGCGAATATCAAATCCTTTTTCCGTATGAATGGAGAACTTATGCAAATCGCCTTCCTGCCCGCCGTATTCTACTGAATCTACGTGAAGAATTTCTTTGAACTTTGGGTAAATTGCAGTCATAGCATTTGTCGTGCTGGCTTTCAATTCCAATGAAATCTTTTCAGATCCGCGAAAATCTTGCTGTAATTGTTCCAGCGTTCCATCCGCCACAATTGTTCCTTCATTGATAATAATTACGTGGTCGCAGGTTGCTTGCACTTCCGAAAGTATGTGCGTGGAAAGCACCACGGTTTTTGCACGGCCAAGCTGGCGGATAAGATTCCGTATTTCTACAATCTGATTCGGGTCGAGACCGCTGGTCGGTTCATCAAGAATGAGCACTTCGGGATCATGAATCATCGCTTGAGCAAGTCCAACGCGCTGACGAAATCCTTTCGATAATTCTCCGATATCTTTATGCCGCACATCTGCAATGCCGCATACGTCTATCATCTCCTTCAACCGGCTTATCAGCAAAGCATCTTTCAATCCGTGCAGGCGCGCGGAGTATTCTAAATATTCCACTACATTCATATCAAAATATAGCGGATTCATTTCCGGCAGATATCCGATCTTTTTTCGCACATCAAGCGAGTGTTCGGCGATATCCAAACCTTCAACTTCAACCTTGCCGGAAGTAGGCGGCATATAACAAGTGATGATTTTCATCGTTGTAGTTTTGCCGGCACCATTAGGACCGAGGAAGCCGAGAATTTCGCCGGTTTTCACATCAAACGAAATATCGTTCACCGCTTTTTCGGTACCGTAGAGTTTTGATAAATTTCGAACTGCAATAGCCATAGGTTTCTTATAATTTAGTGAATATTTACCGCTCAGAGCGCAACAATTTTATGAAAAATGAACCACATTTTCAAGTGCTGATTTAAAAAAATGTAATAAACTTGTATTGAACTAAATTAATGAATATGAATAGACGCAGTATGGAATCCAAAGTTTCCGCAATCAGAAAAGATTTTTGACATTTTTTTACTACTATTCAATAGGTTTATTCGATAATAAATGGACTTTTCATTTTTTGCTAATTGCTCTCTTACAGCAAGACGTTCAAAGCTTTTCTTTCTCTTTTACTTCGTACAAGGGTTTCTTATTTAATGCACATTTTGTATTATTCATTTAGGAAATTAAATAATTTAAGAACAATTATGAAAATTTATACGAAGACAGGCGACATAGGAAACACATCGCTTTTTGGCGGAAAACGCGTACCGAAAAGCACACTCCGCATCGATGCATACGGCACTATAGATGAATTAAATGCACAGCTTGGAGTTGCACGCGCTCTCAAACCTAATGCCGAGGTGGACAAATTTCTTGAGCAAATTCAGAATCAACTCTTTGTGCTTGGTGCTGATCTCGCAACACCTCTTGATTCGAACCCGACAAACATAAAGCGTATTCAACAAAATGAAATTCAAAATCTTGAAGAAATAATTGATCGATTGGATATACAAATGGAACCATTGAGGTCATTTATTCTTCCGGGCGGTTCTCTAGCGAGCGCGCAGTTGCATGTTTCAAGAGCTGTCTGTCGTCGCGCTGAACGATTGGTTGATGCACTTGGAAGAAAAGAGAAAATTGGGAAATTTCCGTTGATGTATCTCAATCGTCTTGCCGATCTCTTGTTTGTGATTGCGAGATATGAAAACAAACTGACAGGTGCGCAAGAAATAAAATGGAAGGAAAAATAACAAGCAATTGAGCCGCTAGTATTCATTGCCGTTTTATCACAAAAAAATATTTAGGTGTTGCTTTTAGATTTGACTTATCCTACATTTGCTTAGGTTCTTTCCCGATGTCAGCAATCAATTACATTGTTTCATGGCAATGTATCAAATAATCAAAAAGGATTATTGCTATGTCTGCCGAGCTTTCTATTCTCCTGCTTGAAGATGATCCGTCATCCATCCGGCTCTTTTATCGTAAAATACAATCTGCCCCTAGAGAGATGATTGTAAAAGATGTTCGAAATAAAGAAGCATTCCTTCGCGAACTTGAATCGCCTCAATTTGACTGCATTGTCATAGATTATACACTTCCTGATATCAATGGAATCGAAGCTCTTCGGCTTGTGAAGGAACTTGCGCCTGGAACTCCGACTATTATTTATACAAGCTCGGTAGGAGAAGAAAAAGCTGTCGAATGCATGAAAGAAGGGGCATCTGAATTTCTTTTGAAGACAAACAGCATTCGGTTAGTCCCTGCAATTCTTTCTGTTGTGAATCAGAAACGAGATCACGAAGCACGTATTCAGGCAGAAGAAGCACAGAGACAAAGCGAGGCGCGGTTTAATGCGCTTGCGGATACGAGTAATGCCTTGATTTTTATTTATCAGGGTGAAAAATTCACTTATGTGAATGCCGCTTCAAAAAGAGTCACAGGTTACACGGAAAATGAATTGCTGAAAATGAATTTTTGGGATTTAGTGCACCCGGATTATCGCGAAATGGTTCGTCAACGGGGATTAGCTCGACAGCGCAACGAAAACGTGCCGGTTCTTTACGACTTTAAAATTTTGACAAAAGATGGCAAAGAGCGTTGGTTAGAATTTGCCGCAAGTGCAATTCAGTACGAAGGTGTTCCCGCCGGACTTGGTATTGCACTTGATGTAACAGATCGAAAACATATGGAAGAACAATTACAGGCATCAGAACTTCGCTACCGCTTGCTTTTTAATGCTAATCCTCATCCGATGTGGCTCTATGATATCGATACTTTGCAATTCTTAGAAGTGAATGATGCTGCGATCCATTATTATGGTTATAGCCGCGATGAATTTCTTTTGATGTCAATAAAAGATATTCGTCCGGAAAAAGATGTTCGGAAATTAATGAGTCATTTACTGCAAACTAAAGAACACGATGGGTTTAATGAAGCTGGCGTTTGGCGACATCGAATGAAAAATGGAGAGCTTGTAAAAGTAGAAATCATTTCGCATACGCTGCAGTTCAATGGACATAATGCAAAAATGATTTTGGCAAATGAAATCAAAAAAATAAAACGCACGAATAAGAAAAAGCATAATCTTTGAATTCGACGTTCGAATTGCAAATAGTTTTCGTTCCTTATTGAGGAAATCAGCTAAGTTTTTGCTTCAAAAATAATGCACATTCCTTAGGCGATGAAGCGCGATATATAAATTTTGTGCAGTCACCAACACCTTCCCACAACAATTCTTCGCGCAAAGTCTCCACAACATTTTGCCAGAATCTGCCGACAATCACAACCGGTTTCTCGGCAATCAAACCTTTATTGATAAATTCCCACACCGAAGCAAGTTCTAATAAAGTACCGGTTCCGCCTTTTAATACAATATACGCATCGCCAAGTTCTACAAGTTTCATCAAACGATCAACTATTGCGGGAACATGTATATTTTCATCAATCCAATAATTTGCCTTACGATCTTTAATATTAAAAGTGACTCCAATGGTCTTGCCTCCCGCTTCTTTTGCGCCGCGTGCTGATGCCTCCATAATACCGCCGAAGCCGCCGTTGCATAAGGTGAAACCAGCAAGCGAGAGTTGTTTACCAACCTCATATGCTAATTGATATTCTTCATCGCCCTCTACCGGACGGGAACTGCCAAAAACTGTCACAACTTTATTCATAGCTATTCCATTTATATCACTTCTTTGAATCTGGACTAAAAAAATCGCCATTCCCGTGAATGCGGGAATCTTAATCCTTATTTTAAAAAATGATTCCCGATTGAAGCATTAGAGAATAACTGGTTCACATAATTCTTTGGACATTCTCGAATTATTTTGCAATTCATAATAATTTATTATTTATTGTACGAAAGGTATTACTTAAATCAGGAATTAAACCAAACTTAATGGGCGCCTTCACCGCGTGTATCGCGAAGCATTAAGTCGAGCGTCGCTTGACGCGCATTTTTATCTTCAAAAAGTACTTTATACACTTCTTCAGCCATTGGCATTTCAACATGATGTTTTTGCGCCAGCTGATGAACAGACTTTGATGTAGCAACACCTTCAGCAACCATTGTCATCTCGCTCAGCACTTCGGCAACGTTTCTGCCCTTTCCAATTTCCTCGCCCACAAAACGATTGCGGCTATGGTGACTCATACAAGTAACGATCAGATCACCCATGCCAGAAAGGCCAGCGAATGTTATTGGCTGTGCCCCCATTTTTGCGCCAAGACGTGTAATCTCAAAAATTCCACGTGTCATAATTGCCGCTTTTGTATTATCACCAAAACCAGCACCGTCGCTTAAGCCAGCTCCAATTGCAATAACATTTTTTATAGCGCCTCCCAATTCAACACCTCGAATATCTTCATTAACATAAACTCGGAAATAATCGTTCACAAATGCTTCCTGTACAATCTTTGCAGTTTTCATTTTAAAGGAAGCTGATACGACCATAGTCGGCATTTTCAAACTGACTTCTTCCGCATGACTTGGTCCAGAGAGAATCGCAAGATTTTCACGTCGTTCGTGCATGAGCACATCCAATAAAACTTCTGACATGGTCATCAAAGAACCGTTCTCAATGCCTTTGGCAACATTGCAAATAACCGTATGTTCTAAATCGAGATGAGCAATTCGTTGTAAGACAGAACGTAGAAATTGAGACGGCACTGCCGCAATGATCATATCGCGTTTGTGACACGACAATTCGATATCGGTAGTAATTTTTATTTCAGGCGGAAGAATAATCCCGGGAAGAAACTGAGGGTTTTCATGTTTTTCTTGAATGAGCTCGGCTTGCTCGCTCTCAAATGTCCAAAGATTGATTTCGTGATGATTGTCGCGCAAAACGAGAGCAAGCGTAGTTCCCCAACTGCCAGCACCCAAAATAGTGATTTTCATATTATTGATGGTATATCAAGTTAGAAATTCAGTGCCTTCCTTGGAATTGCGCCTAGTTTAAGGTTCAATTGATTCGACAGATTCAACCTTACTTTTAAAACTTGTAATTTTTCGTTCAGTTCCTTCAATCAACCGTTTAATATTTGCTCGGTGTGAATAAATAAGGAAAAGTGCAATACCTGTACTGAAAAATACCAATGTTTTATAGCTGTGAATTTCATCCGATAGGATATTATACCGAACAATAAGTGATAGTGGAAAAGATGCTGCTGCCATAATAGAACCAAGCGAAACATATTTGAATGCATATAAAAAGATAAAGAACACAGCTATTGAAACCGCAAATTCCGTTGGTGCAATACCTATCAGCATTCCAGCGCCCGTTGCAATACCTTTTCCGCCTTTGAATCCAGCAAACATTGTCCACACATGACCGATCATCGCTGCACCGCCGCAAATCATTTGGATAATAGTGAAATCATCAAATGGAGTGTGGTTGTAAAACGGCAATGCCGGATCCCAAAATAAACGCGCAATAACTGTTGTAGCAATAACACCCTTCAGTGCATCTACAACTATAACGAATACACCCGATTTCCATCCAAGTACTCGGAATACATTTGTGCCGCCCGCATTGCCGCTTCCTTTGCTGCGAATATCAAAACCATGCCGCCATTTAGAAAGAATAATGCTTGTCGGAATAGAACCTATGATATAACTTAAGATTACAATAATAACCATATTTATCATCTATCAATCCTTTATTCAATCTTCAACAATATTTATATAAGATATTCATTTTGATAACGAGATGCAACTTACATCCATCCTTTCAAATGCCAACGTTCGAAAATCAGCAATCCTAATTCTAAATCTTCCGGTGTCGTGATTTTAATATTATCATAACTTCCCTCCACAATCCGAACTTTAACACCAAGCTGCTCGACAAGAGCTGCTTCATCAGTTGAATAAAACTTATCTTTCTTTGCTTTTTCGAATGCTTTCATCAATAATTTTGCACGAAACGCCTGTGGAGTTTGAATTAGCCAGAGCGCTGTACGATCCAAGGTTTGATCAAAAAAACCTCCTCCAATTGAACGCCTAATCGTATCTTTCGGCTGAACTGCTAACACAGCCGTACCATACTCTTTGCAAATTCTAATAAGATGCGAAATTCGTTTCGTTTCTATGAATGGTCTCACTCCATCATGAACAAGAATGATGTCTGATTCTTTTATTGTTAATCTGTCAAATACATTGCGAACTGAATCCTGCCGTTTTGCGCCGCCCATCACCATTTTGCTAACTTTGTGCAGCCGGTAATGTTTAACAACAGCTTCCATTTCGGACATCGCTGATTCAGGGATAGCAAGGGCAACTTCGTCAACATCCGGACAATGTTCAAATCGCTGAATCGTGTGCACGATAATCGGTTTCCCGTTTAACGGCAAAAATTGTTTTTTTATATCTCCGCCAATTCGCGTACCAGATCCTGCTGCTGGAATAATTGCAAATACTTTAGGTCTCGATTTCGACATTTCTACAACATTCCTTAATAATTCATATAGAAAAAAACAGGAGGGAGTTCTATCTTCAATCAAAATTTCTGAAGAAATAAAAACTCCCTCACAAAAAGCTAACAAACTACTTAAATAATCAACATCGCATCGCCATAACTGTAAAAGCGGTATCCATCCTTAATAGCTTTTTTATATCCATGCATTAAGAATTCTTGTCCGGCAAACGCTCCTGCCAGCATTAACAGAGTTGATTCAGGCAGGTGGAAATTTGTAATCAGCTTATCAGTCACCTTAAAACTGTAAGGCGGAAAAATAAATTTATCCGTCCATCCCTTCGCCGGTTTCACATGGCCGTCAACCGTTACGCTGGATTCCAATGCTCGGCAAGTACTTGTGCCGACTACAAAAACTTTATGTCTCGAGTCGATTGTTTTATTGATGATATTTGCGGTTTCGTTTGATATCTCAAAAAATTCCGAATCCATTTTATGTTTACTAAGGTCTTCTACTTCAACCGTACGAAATGTTCCGAGACCAATATGCAATACAACAGGCGCAAACTTTACACCTTTAGCTTCAAGCTTTTTCAGCAGCGCTTTCGTGAAATGCAATCCTGCAGTCGGCGCCGCAACAGCACCTACGACACGAGCATACACAGTTTGATAACTGTCTTTGTCTTTATTTGTAGCATCACGTTTAATATAATGCGGCAATGGTGTCAGCCCAATACGATCGATGATCTTGAAAAAATCGCCTTTGTGATTGAATCTCACAGTACGTCCACGCGAAGTTGTATTGTCTATTACTTCACACCAGAGTTTACCATCATCAAAATAGATCTTGTTCCCTATGCGTACTTTGCGTGCAGGATCAACTATAACGTCCCAGATATTTTCCTCAGCGTTTAACTCGCGCAGCAGAAATACTTCAATTTTTGCATTTGTTTTTTCTTTCTTCCCATAGAGCCGTGCCTGAAAAACGCGTGTCTCATTTATTGCGAGACAATCACCTTTTTGAAAATAATCTGCGATTTCATAGAACTTTCGTTCTTCAATAGTTTCATCAATGCGGTTCATCACCATTAACCGCGAGTGGTCGCGCGGATTTGCCGGTTGCTTTGCTATCAAATTGCGAGGAAGCGGATATTTGAAATCAGAGAGCTTCATTGCTCATATCCCTTCTATATTTTTTAGATTTTGGAGGCGGTAAATAATTTCCGCCTCCCGTGAATTAATGAACTATATATCGGTCTACTTCTTTCGCGATGTCTTTGCTTTATTAACAGTTTTCTTTGCATGCACCGCAGGATTTACCAACGCCGCACGCGCAGCAGCCAAACGCGCAATTGGAACACGGAATGGCGAGCAACTCACATAGTTTAAGCCAATAAGATGACAGAACTCGATGCTCGATGGTTCACCACCGTGTTCTCCACAGATTCCAAGTTTGATACCAGGACGCGTTGCACGACCCTTTTCAACGGCAATCTGCATAACTTTACCCACACCGCCGCGATCCAACACTTCAAATGGATCCTTAGCATATATTTCTTTTGCAACATAAGGAACAAGGAATCGTGCCGCATCATCTCTGCTTACGCCAAGCGTTGTTTGCGTCAGATCGTTTGTACCAAAGCTAAAAAATTCGGCGACTGTTGCAATCTCATCCGCCGTCATAGCACCACGCGGAATTTCGATCATCGTACCGACTAAGTACTTAAACTTCACACCTTGTTCCTGCATTACTGCTTCGGCAGTTTCACGGACAAGTTTTTCTTGATGCTGCAGTTCTTTTACATTGCCTACGAGGGGAATCATTACTTCCGGTGCCACTGCAATGCCTTTCTTTTTGGTTTCGGCAGCTGCTTCAAAAATAGCGCGTGCCTGCATCTCAGTAATTTCCGGGAAAATAATGCCTAAGCGGCATCCTCGAAAACCAAGCATCGGGTTGAACTCGTGCAATCCATCTACTCGTTCTTTAACCTTCTCATAACTAATTCCCATGGATTGCGCAAGTGCGCGCTGTTCTTTTTCCTCATGCGGCACAAATTCATGCAGCGGCGGATCTATTGTGCGAATTGTTACTGGTCGTCCATTCATCGCTTCAAAGATTCCGGCAAAATCCTTACGCTGCAATGGAAGAAGTTTCGCAAGCGCCAGTTTCCGTTGATCCACAGTATCAGCGAGAATCATTTCACGCATTGGCCCGATTTTTCCTTCGCCGAAAAACATATGTTCGGTTCGGCACAAGCCGATTCCTTCGGCACCAAATGAAATTGCATTAGCAGCTTGATCCGGTTGATCAGCATTTGTGCGAATATTCAGCGTTCGATATTTATCAGCCCAAGTCATCACTTTTTCGAATGTTTGATATACCGGCGCATCTTTAGGATCGAGAGTTTTTTCAATAAGCACCTGTAGTACTTCTGATGGTTTTGTTTGAATTTTACCTTCAATTACTTGACCGGTTGAACCATCCAATGAAATCCAATCGCCTTCATTCAACACTTTTCCCTTTACAGTCATTGTATGTTTAGAATAATTTATATTCAATTCGTCGCAACCTGCCACACACACTTTCCCCATTTGTCGGGCAACGAGTGCAGCATGTGAAGTCATACCGCCGCGTGCAGTAAGAATACCTTCCGAAGCATCCATACCTTTGATGTCTTCTGGTGAAGTCTCAATGCGTGTGAGAATAACTTTCTCTCCGCGATTCTTCCATGCTTCAGCATCAACGGCATTGAATACAATTCGTCCGGTAGCTGCGCCTGGTCCTGCATTTAAGCCTTTCGCAAGTAAGCGTCCGGATTTAACCGCCGTTTCTTTTTCCTTCAAATCAAAAATAGGACGGAGCAATTGATTCAGCTGATCGGGCTCGATACGCGACAACGCTTCTTTTTCTGAAATAAGTTTTTCAACAACCATATCCACAGCAATCTTAATAGCTGCAAATGCAGTCCGCTTTCCAACACGGCACTGGAGCATGTACAGCTTCCCTTGCTGGATAGTGAACTCGACGTCCATCATATCGTGATAGTGCTTTTCTAATGTCCTGCGAATTTTATCTAACTGGCCATAAAGTTTAGCATCTTGTTCTTTCAATTTTAATATCGGTAATGGGGTGCGTGTACCAGCAACGACATCTTCTCCTTGAGCGTTCATTAAATATTCGCCGTAGAAATAATTTTCACCTGTAGCTGCATCGCGAGTAAATGCGACTCCAGTTCCAGAATCTTCACCCATATTGCCAAACACCATGGTTTGGACGTTTACTGCAGTACCCCAAGACTCTGGAATATCGTACATTTTACGATATGCAATTGCACGATCATTCATCCAAGAATTAAACACTGCACCGATAGCACCCCACATCTGTTCAAGAGGATCTTCGGGGAAGTTGTGCCCGGTCTTTTCCTTAATAGCTGCTTTGAAATTTACAACGAGTTCCTTCAAATCCTCAGCTGTCAATTCTGTATCGAACTTTATATTTTTCTGATGCTTCTTCGCTTCGATAATTTCTTCAAACGGATCGATGTCATCTTTATTTACCGGTTTCAATCCGAGCACGACGTCGCCGTACATTTGAACGAAACGCCGGTACGAATCATACACGAAACGCTCGTTCTTCGTCTTCGCAATGAGGCCTTCAACTGTTTTATTGTTAAGACCGAGGTTAAGAATAGTATCCATCATTCCAGGCATCGAGGCGCGTGCACCTGAGCGTACAGAAACCAACAACGGATTTTTTTCGTCGCCAAATTTTGCACCCATTGCCTTTTCTACTTTCGCTAATGCAGCAAGAACTTCCTTCTGCAGGGACTTGGGATATTTTTGTTTATTCTGGTAATATGCGGTACATACTTCAGTTGTTATAGTGAAGCCCGGCGGAACCGGCAGACCTATATTGACCATCTCAGCAAGGTTCGCTCCCTTACCGCCAAGAAGATTTTTCATCTCGGCTTTACCTTCAGCTTTGTTATTGCCGAAGAAATATACATATTTTTGTACTTTTACCATTTTATTCTTTATCCTTTCAGTAAATATTATTTCTTGTTTGTTTAATGATTTTAAAATTATTATTGCAAGAGTATTCTTGCAAGTTCTGTGAATATTTTTTTGATGTATTAATTTACTTGTCTTAACATTTCATTTAATTTTTTTTCTCCCGATATAATTTCCAAGTGAATCTCGGCAACTATTACCGGTTCTGTTTTCATAAATCCAGTAAACCGTTCGCATAGGCGCACGGCATCTTTTTCTGTCGTAATAATGAGTTCAGCGTTCATTTGTTTTCTCAAATCAATAATGTTTTTGATATCATTATCTTTGTACCAATGATGATCTGAGAAAACAATATGTTTTACAACGTTTACATCTGCTTTCATCAGTAAATCTTCAAACGATTTCGGATTGCCAATTCCGGAAAACGCAATTACATTTTTTTCTACAATATTTTCAATCTTTACAATTTCATTGGATAAATAATGTTTGAACTGTTTTAATTTCGTTGCCAATCCAACAATTGGTATTTTAGCTGGGAACGAATTTCGTTCCACGCCCAGCATGCAAACGTGTTCATACTCTTCTATATTCGGACATCGAGTTATTGCAATTAAATCAGCGCGCTTCAATGATCCCATCGGCTCACGTCTGTTTCCGGCGGGAAGCAATAAATCTTCATTTAGAATTTCTTCCGCCGTAATAATGGCGATGTCAAGATCGCGTTGCAAATATCTGTGTTGAAATCCATCATCCAGCAGAACTAGTTTCGCACCAAGCTCAATGGCTTTCTGTGCTCCTCGCACACGATGTTCATCTGCAACAACTATCAACTCTGGATATTTCCGCGCAAGCTGACTCAATTCATCTCCACCTTTTTCTATTGAAACAATATTTCCACTTCCGTTACTAACAATAATAGTTCCTTTAGATTTTCGGCCATATCCACGACTGACAACTGACAACTTACCGCCGATAGATAATTTCTCAATCAGCAATTCTACAAACGGTGTTTTGCCGACTCCACCGGCAGAAATATTACCTACAGAAATCACTGGTAAGTCAACTTTTTTCGATTTTATAATTTCAATGTCAAAGAACCAATTGCGAACGGCAACTCCGAACCAATAAAACAATGAAAACGGCAGTAAAAGTTTTCGCATTGTTTTTAAATTATCCGTAATACACGTTCTGCAACCCGCCGCGATGCACCAATTGTACCAAGCTTCTGTTTCACATCGGAAAGATTTGCTTTCATATCTGCAAGTTGTTTTGTATCGTTTAATAATTTTATTGCCGACCTTGCCATTATCTTCGCATTTGCATTGTATTGAATAAATTCCGGTGCGATCATTTTTCCAGCAACAATATTAACAAGTCCGATATTCTTAACATGAACAAGTGTACGGCCAATTAAATACGTCAGTAAGGAAGTTTTATATACCACAAACATCGGCGTTCCAAAACAAGCCGTTTCCAATGTCGCTGTTCCTGATGTAACAAATGCAAAATCTGCATTTGCCATTACTTCGTATGTCAAACCTTTTATTATATGGACGTCTTGTAAATTGTAAAGCGTTTTAAAATATTCTTCCTGTAGAGTCGGCGCAATACCGACGACAATTTCAATATCCTTCTGTCTAGAAATAATTCTAGCAGCAGATAGCATCTCAGAAAAAATATGATCAACCTCTTGCTTTCGGCTGCCAGGAAATAATGCCACAATTTTTTTTTGTTCATTTAAAGAGAACCGTTTACAGAAATTCTGCCTGTTAAGTTTTGATTCAAGCACTTCCAACAAAGGGTGACCAATGAACTCTGCATCAATTCCTTCCTTGCGATAGAAATCTGTCTCAAATGGAAGAATCACCAGCATTTTATCTACAAATGAACAAATCTTTTTTACACGCGATTTATGCCAAGCCCATACTTGCGGGCTGATATAATAGACGATTTTAACGTTATAACGTTTCGCAATACGCGCAAAACGTAGATTAAATCCCGGATAATCTATTAATACCAACACATCAGGTCTTTTTAATTTTACTATTTGTTCAAGAGTATGTTCCATCGTTTTGATGAAAGGAAGATGTTTTACTACTTCTATAAATCCCATGAATCCTAATTCGTTTATATGATAGATAAGATCCATGCCTTCTTGTTTCATTTTGTCTCCACCGACGCCATAAATATCTATAGATGGAGAGAGACGTTTCAATTCCCGCACTACTCCTGAGCCGTGTAAATCGCCTGATGCCTCGCCAGCAATGATCATCACACGCTGAGCCACGCGTTACCTCATATACCAAAGAACAATAAGAATTAACAACACTAAAATTAGAGCTTGAAACGTTCGGCGCTCGGAGTATGTTGCTTCTTTCCAATTCGCCAATTGTTTTGATTGAATTAGATTAGCATAAGCTGATAAGCGTGGAATAAACCGCGGCACGTTACGCTTGAAATCTAAATATTTCGATCCAAATTCCTTTTCAAGAAAATCTTCTTCGAGTACTACAATTTGATAATATTGGAAAACAAACCATACCGCCGCAATTATCACGAGCCACGGAAAAAGTGCATTTGACATAATGCCGATACCGATATACGTAATTAAATTGCCAACATAAAGCGGATTACGAACACGGGCGAACGGCCCTGACATAATAATTTCTGGTGCGCCAACGCTGCCTGTTACACGTGTCAGACTTCCGGCGTATGCAACACCCCAAAAACGAATAAACTCACCGGCTGTTACCATGATAAATCCGATTGCCATTGTCACCGCTGTCGGCTGAGCAAAGATAACCATCACCAATAGAAATGGAATAGGCGTATAGCTTCTAAGAGTAAATATTTTTTCACGAAAAGATTTCAAGTATCATCCCTGAATAAAAACTTCCCGCCTTGCCATCGCAGCTTCTTGCCGATGACGAATACGTTTGCGATGAATTATTTCTTCCATCTTTGCCTCAACATCGCCAAAATGATTGAATTCAAAATATGTGATGTTTTGTTCTTGACAATATTTAATTAACTGCCGTTTGGCAAAGACAAAGTCTGCATATTTCACCGGACATCGATCAGAATATCCATCACCTACATAAACAATCATGTCCTCATCGGCAGATGTGTTAAGTATATGATTGCGCTTGCAGTTTCCGCATAAGTTACATTCTGCATCCATGAATGGAAAAGTGACTGCAAGTTTATCAGTGCCGTTCACATTTACAAATTCAGCATGATTGGCAAAAAACGGCACTTCATTTAATCCGGCATTTGCAAGAATGCGTTCGCCATATGCATCTAATCCATCACTTAGAATTGAAAGCTGGATGTCTTGTTCAAGACAGAAGCGGACAAATTCTGGAAAGTGCAAATCAATAACAAACTGATCTATAAAATTATAAAAATCTTTTTTGCTGATCGAAGGAATTATTCCGCACAATTCCGTTAACCATTCTTGCATCGTCATTTCACCATTGAGTAAGCGCCGAATGTTTTGATCCGCTTTCCCACCTGCAAACGTTCGGAAAAACTTTTCGCCAACATCATGCGAACTTACTGTGCCGTCAAAATCACAAAAAACTCGAATCATATATTACTAATCGATAAAGAGTGACCTTTTAAGAATTCAATTTCTAAATATAAAAATCAAACAAATGTCCAATTCAAATGCTCATTGAATTAAAATAAAATGTGTGCTAAATTTTATTATTGAAATTTATTTGACACTCATAATTTGTAATTTAAAATATTCCATTAATTCTTTTCCACTTCGCTAAAGTGTACCGAAACGAGTTTAGATACACCCTCTTCTTCCATAGTTACGCCATACATTGCGTTCGTGGCTTCCATAGTTCGTTTATTATGTGTTACAACTACAAACTGCGTATTATCTGAAAATTTATGCAGGATGCGCACGAACCGGTCTATGTTAGAGTCATCCAACGGCGCATCAACTTCATCGAGAATGCAAAACGGACTTGGTTTCACTAGGTAAATGGCAAATAATAATGCAATTGCAGTTAGAGTTTTCTCGCCGCCGGAAAGCAAGTCAATCGATGTTGGGCGTTTACCTCGCGGCTTTGCGATTATTTCGATGCGTGCTTCGAGCGGGTCCATATCTTCCGAATCGAGATGGAGATCGCATTCGTCTCCTTCGTCGAACAAACTTTTGAATGTCGTGACGAAATTTTCACGTATTAATTCAAAAGTCTGCAGAAATTGTTTCTGCGCTGTGGTATTAATTTCATCGATCGTCTCAATTACGGTCTTTTCGGATCGTTCCAGATCATCGCGCTGGACTGATATAAAATCGAGTCGTTCTTTCTCGCTTTTATATTCGTCGAATGCTGCAAAGTTGACTGCACCAAGTATATTGATATTTTCTTTCAGCTTGTGAATTTCATTACGCGTTGCTGCAAAATCAAACTGGTTCGCATCCGGAAATTCCTGCGGCTGAATATCAATATCGAAATCTTCCTTAGCACGCAGTTTTAGATTTTCTGATTTCATAGTAAGTTCTTGAATTTTGATTTCCAGATCATGTGCTGATTTTAGAGATCCTTCCTGTTTTAGCCGTTCATCTTTCAATTTCAGCTCAATTTCATGAATCTGACCGCGTTTGATAGAAAACTCCTGATCGACGGCTTTTTTCTGTTCTAAAACATCTGAATATTCTTGACTCGCCTCATGAAGTGTAACGGCTATCGCTTCTATATCAGCAGCGATGGTTCCGATATCTTCCTTCGCTTTAAATATTTCTTCGCTTCGCTGGTCAAACGTTGCCAAAATGGACTGCAATGTTGCAGCAGTATATTCTTTTTCTTGAAGGATACTGCGTTCTTCACTTATAAGTGCAAGCACTGACAGGTTGGCTTCATTTGCGACACTTGAGTATTCATTCCAAAGCGCATCCATTTTTTCTACCTCACTCATAGCCGCACCGACCCGCTGTTCCGCTTCCGCCTGCCGATGTTCTAACGTATAAATAGATGGAGTGAGTGTTTGGATTTCTTTATTTAACAATTCAATTTCTTGCTTAAGTTTTTCCGCTTCTATATTATTACGTTCGATATTATCCTGTGCATGTTTTTTTTCAAATTCGATTTGTGCAATACGTATTTCTAAAGAAGTTTTTTGCTGTTCGATGGCACGAGCCTCTTCCGCAAGTTTCTTCATATTGACATTTTCTAAATCTTCTATTTTTTTCTGAAGATCAAGCAAAATGTGTTCATGCTTGTTGCGTAGCTTACGGACATCGGCAGTAAATTCCTCCAACTGCGACTTCTTACTTATATGTCCCCCTTCATCCTGCCGTACACTGCCACCTCGAACGACACCTTTGCCCGTAACTATTTCACCTTCCAAAGTTATACATCGAACATTAGGATAATCATTCACAATATTGAGCGCAGCAAGAACGTCATTCACTAAAAGCGTCTCATCAAAAAGAAAATTGTATAATCCCTCATAGTGATTATCAAACCGAACAAGACTGTTAGCCCAGCCAACGACACCAACATTTTGAATTGGAACACGATGATTGGAAAGATTCGGTAATCGATCAAGGCAAATGAATGTTGCCTTTCCTTTGTTGTTTTTCTTTAAGAAATCGATTGCGGCGTATGCTTCCTGCACATTATCAACGACAACGAATCCCGCTGTTTCACCAAGTGCGGCTTCGATTGCAATGCGATACTGCGGCTCTGTTTGAACGGCTTCGCCAACCGTTGTTTGAATTTTAGCACTCCACTCGTTGCTCGTAAAAAGATATTTCGCACCTTCGGAGTAACCATCGAAACTTTCGACTAATCCTTTAAGAAAATCTATTCGTGCTTGCTTGCGCTCAATATCGCCCATCACCTCATGATCCTGCCGGCGCAGTTTTTCAATTTCATCCTGCAGCTTCTGTTTGTAATCTTCCATTTTATTTGTCCGCACTTCTGCTTCCGCGAATGCGAGACGAAGCTGCTTGTTCTTCGCTGTAAGCTCGGCGATTAAACCTGAATTTATTTCAATGTCGTTACGATATTCGATATTCTCTTCCGCTGTGTAGCTGACACGGCCGCGGATGTTTTCAATGCGCGCTTTTACCTGATTCTCCCTATTATGCAGTTCTGCAAGTTCATGCATCAGTGCAACAACCTGTTCTTGATTAGTTTTAAGTTCTGCACGTTTAATATTCAACTGGTTTTCAAATTCATCGAGCTGAGTTTTCTTAAGATGATACAATTCTTCTGCTGCGGAAATTTTTATCTGCAGTTGTCTTAATGAATTGGACAATTCAACTTGTTTCTGCTCTAATTCTATCTTCTGCTGGTTAAGTTCCACTTTTTCACGATTGAAGCGTTCTACGTTTTCCTGAAGTGACCGCCTGCGTTCTACTGAAGTAGCACGGTGTTGTTCTAATTCATGGATTACTTTTTGCCGCGTTATGAGATCTTCCTGGGTTGTAGTCAGTTGACGCTCTAATTCTTCTGATTCCAGCCGTAGCACATCCAGAAGTGTTTCTTCCTGTTTCACCTCTATTTCCAATTTATTCTTCTCATCTATTGCAACGGAAAGTTGCTGTGTTAGCGGCTCAATTTTCAAAACTACATTCGAAAAATCACGAATTAGTAAATCAATTTCTAATGTTTGCAATTGTTTCACCAGTTCGTTGTATTTTTCCGCTTTCTGCGATTGACGTTCCAGCGAATTCACTGCTTTCTCCACGCCTCGAATGATATCATTAACGCGAGTCAGATCTTGACGGACAACTTCAAGGCGGCGGAATGCTTCTTTACGCCGATATTTATACTTCGTTACACCAGCAGACTCTTCGAACAAGCGGCGCCTCTCGTCTGAGTTATCGCTCAGGATACTTTCCACCATTTTCAATTCGATGACAGAGTACGCATCCGAACCCATGCCGGTATCCATAAATAAATCGCGGATGTCTTTCAATCGGCAAAGTGTTTTATTCAAATAATATTCGCTCTCACCGGAGCGAAACACACGGCGCGTGATTGTGACTTCGCTGTAATCGGAAGGAAGAATTCCTTTTGTGTTTTCAATAGTTATGGAAACTTCAGCAATGTTTAACGGTTTACGAGATTTTGTGCCGTTGAAAATTACATCTTCCATTTTATCGGACCGAAGGGTCGTAGGCTTTTGTTCGCCCAGAACCCAGCGAATTGCATCAACAACATTGGTTTTCCCGCAGCCATTTGGTCCAACGATTGCAGTAAGCCCTTGATCAAAAGACATGTTCACTTTCTGGGCAAATGACTTGAACCCAAATATTTCTAATTTTGATAAATACATTAACCTATGTTTTGCGCAAGATGAAAGATGAATTTGAGATACGAACTTAGGGCAAAAGCTGAATCGTAGTAGAGGAACAATCCGCCTAAAAGAATAACACATACAAGAATTCCGCCGATGTACGTTTTCATTGGACTAAGATCGTACATCACAGAAAATCCCTTTAGCACACGCAAAAATGTCCATAAGAGAAAAAGGAAAATAAGAACGAGTGCTGGTAATACATACGAGGGATTTTCCATAATCTTAAATAAACTCATTGCAAGCGGACTTAAGAAAATAACAGGCGCTGCACCCCAAACAGAAACCGAATATAAATGAATCCATGAGACTTGAACTTTTATTAGTAAAGCAAAAAATTTCATTATCAAAGCAAGAATTGCACCAAGAAGAAAGAATAGACATGATAATGCAATAATACCTGCAAATGGATGCCATGTTGCACGAATGAATAGTTCTTTCACATAATCTATAGTGCAGAGATAAGTGATTATATAATCTGCAAATCTATCTGCACGATAATGGTACATGATACTGGATAACAGGCAAGCAAGCGTAATTGAAATAGATCCAGAAAGAATAAAAGTGTGTCCAATAGAAACTGTATGTAAATCGCGCAAATCTACAAAGAAATTATAAGACCGGATCAGCGAGCGCTGTAAACTTTCAGCAAACCTGCGGTTAGTGTACTCATATCCGATAAGGATTATTACTAAAAACCCAATGAGTACATGTATCCAAGGGAAACTTGGGTGATAATTACCTGTTGCAATAGCTGTCGTGCGTTCCTCATTGTATAGCATGCGAATAACTTCATATGCTAATCGCTTCTCCCGCGTTTGACTGAGCAAACCGGCAGGATAAAGATATCGATCTCCAAACCTAAAGTTAAGCAAAGGTCGATCCCCTCGCCAATCAGTAAGAGCCGACACAAAACTACCTGCTGTGTTTGCTTCCTTTAGCGCAGCATAGTACTGGATAAAGAAACGTGCTTGTGCTTCCTGCGACATCGGATCACTATATCCGTTCCGGTTATTTTGCTCAACTTCTTTTCCGTAACTAAGCACGACCAATGGCTGGCTCGGATGATTTTTTTTCCATTCCGATAACAGCTGTCGGAAAGTTTTCAAATCACATTGAGGTAAATTTATTCCGACAAAATCGGCCCCAGATGTGCAAACATCATTCTTCAACATGCATGAGCCGTAATACACTGGTCGATCATCAAGCTGGTGAATCACTCCAGAAATTCTTTTCACAAAACCAAGAGCCCGTTCATCTGCAGAATCAAACTGATTTCCTATACCCCATGCAAGCACACACGGATATCCGGCGTCTCGCTCTATCATTTCTCGTGCTTGAATTTCCGCTATTGATTGGAAAGCTTCATCGTCTAATATTTCTACCGGAACATTCCATACAGGTAATTCTTCAAGGGCAACTAATCCATAGCGGCTGCAAAGGTTAAGCATATACGGGTGCGGCGGATGAAAAGCAAACCGAACTGCATTCGCCCCAAGCGACTTGATGAGAACGACATCCTTCTCCATCTGTTCATAAGAAAGAGACTCACCAAATCTCGGCGAGTCCTCTTGCCACACGATACCTTTCAGATTTATTTTCTTGCCATTTAATACTATCGCGTTTTCTTCAACATGAACAGATGTAAATCCCGTATTTATATTATATTGATCAATTGTAGTTTTTTGTTTTCCATCAGCAAAGATAATGCTTGTTTTGAGAATATATAGTTCTGGATTTTCTGGACTCCAAAGTTTAGGTCCATTCACTGTAAGCGTAAGCTGGACATTTGTATTTTTATTTGATTCAAGTAGTAGAGATTCAGACATTCCTTGTGCAACAAGAAGATCAGAAAACCGTTCATGCAATTCGCAGTTGAGAAAGTAGGAAAATTGTTTTGATCTCGATGAAAGTGAATCTCGATTTAGTGCATCGAATTGTATATTGCTCAAAATGCATTCAAGCCGAACATTCGCTTGTTTCAAGTCATCATTCAAAATTGAATGAATGTGAACCCGATCCACCCAAAGCCGCGGTGTGGCTAATAAATATACGTCGCGCAAAATACCGCCGTAATTTTTCCATCCCCATATTTGTTTCCACACAGGAAGCGTGTTACGAGCACTTAAACGATTGCTCGATATTACTTTAACCGTATTTTCCTGTCCAATCTGTAATGCATCGTCCGGAATTTCAAACTCAAAACTTGTATAACCGCCGACATGTTTCCCGATGAATACATCATTGATATAAATTTCGCATTCGTAATTGATTCCTAGCGCTACAAACTTGAATATAGATTTTTTTAGAAGCTCTTCGCTAACACTGAAAGTGCGGCGTAACGTTACCTGCCCTTCATAACCTATCGAACTTGGTATCTTGATGTCGTGCCATACATCGCCGTTAATGGAATATTGCCATATCCCAGCCAGATCAATTTTATTTCGCGTGGGTGAATCAATGTGCATTCCAGCATCTAATCCTTCGAGCGTCGGTTGGCCGTTTGTAAAAATCAACGGCTGAGACAATATAATTGCGCTAAAACTCGAAACAATGGAAAGAGCGAGGAACGCAAAAAAAATACGGTAAATATGAGGTTTTTTTGCCAATTTAATAAACTTGATGTGCGAGGAAGTCGATTTTATCGAACCCCAACAAAGTTAGGTCGCCGCTTTCTATAACGGCATCACCCAAAATTATTTCAATATAATACATAAAACCAGCGAAAGCAATGAATTTTCCTATGCATTTAGTAGCTTTTATATAGAATGTTTGCTATGATTTCAAATGTTATAGTTTACTAGAAATTTTTTATTCATAAATTAGCTGAATCTAAAACGATCCTATGTGTAGAAAGTGAGATGATTTCATGACTCGGCCAGTCCTTTCCTATACAGTTGCCCCATCAATCCCAAAAGAACTTCAATGTCTTCAATCCATTGCTTATAATCTGCTTTGGGTGTGGGATCACGAATTAATGGAACTATTCATGCGGATTGATTTGGACTTATGGGAGCAAACAAACCATAATCCAGTGCTGATGCTGGGAATGATTAAGCAGGAACGGTTAAGCACGTTAATAAGAGACGATGCCTTTCTTGCTCAAGTGGAACGTGCAAACCGGCGTTTTGCCGATTATAAAAATACAGAATCAACATGGTTTCTTAAGACTCACCCGGCTGAACAAGATGCATGCTTTGCATACTTTTCTGCTGAATTTGGAATCACAGAATGTCTGCAGAATTATTCCGGCGGATTAGGAATCCTTTCTGGTGATCACTTGAAAGCCGCTAGCGATTTGGGACTGCCTCTTGTCGGTGTCGGGTTGTTATATCAAAAAGGATACTTTCGTCAATACCTAAATGCTGATGGATGGCAGCAAGAACGAAATCCGGAAAACGATTTTTATGCACTTCCAATTAAACAAGTGCTCGACACAGATAAAAAGCCAAAAACTGTTTCTGTAGATTTACCTGGCCGGCAGGTGTTTGCACAAATATGGTTGGTACAAGTCGGACGCGTAAAGCTTTATCTTCTCGATACAAATATTCCTCAAAATTCTGCGGAAGACCAAAATATAACTGACCAGTTATATGGCGGTGACCGTGAACTGCGAATCAAACAAGAAATTTTACTTGGCATCGGTGGATGCCGCACATTGAAAACGGTCGGCTTGAAACCATCGGCATATCACTTAAATGAAGGACATTCATCATTCCTTACACTGGAACATTGCCGCGATTTGATGCAAGAATATAAAATCAGTTTTGCAGAAGCGCGTGAAGAAATAATCGCAAGCACAGTTTTCACCACACACACGCCTGTGCCTGCCGGTAACGATTATTTTGAACCGAATTTGATGGAAAAGTATTTCAATCAATACTATCGGGAGTTAGGATTAACACAGGCAGAATTCCTTGGACTCGGACGAGAGAATCCAAATAACGGTGCTGAAAATTTTTGCATGACAATTCTTGCATTAAAAATGTCTGGGCGTAGCAATGGCGTAAGCAAGCTTCATGGCAAAGTATCGCGAGAGATGTGGAAAAATGTCTGGCCCGGTATTCCCATAAATGATATTCCAATTATTTCCATTACTAATGGTGTCCATGCTCCTTCATGGGTCAGTCGTGATATGGCTGGTCTATTTGACCGTTACCTTGGTTCTGGTTGGCGCGAAGATTCCGAGCAACAATTTGAATCTTGGGTACGCGTGCATCATATTCCTGATGAAGAGCTATGGCGCACGCATGAACGCCGGCGCGAACGACTTGTTGCTTTTGCACGCGGCCGAGCGCGATTACAGCTTGAAGCCCGTGGTGCAACTCCTTCCGAAATAGCCCAAGCTGACGAGATTCTTAATCCGGAAGCGCTTACTATCGGATTTTCACGGCGGTTCGCAACTTACAAGCGTTCAACTCTGCTCCTTCGAAATCCAGAACGCCTCATCAATATTTTAAACAATAAAGAACGGCCTGTTCAAATTATCTTCGCCGGCAAAGCGCATCCAAATGACAACCCGGGAAAGGAACTAATCCGTCAAATAATTCACTTCGAGCGCCGGCCGGAAGCACGCAGGCGGATGGTATTTATCGAAGATTATGATATGGTCGTTGCGCGTTACCTTGTACAAGGCGTTGATGTCTGGCTCAATACACCGCTTCGTCCAATGGAAGCCAGCGGAACGAGCGGCATGAAAGCCACCCTAAATGGAGCAATTAATGTAAGCATTCTCGATGGCTGGTGGGCTGAAGCATGTAATCCTAACACCGGCTGGGCGATCGGCCGCGGAGAAGAATATCGAGATGAAGATTACCAAAACGAGGTGGAATCAAATGCGCTCTTCGATCTTTTGGAAAAAGAAATTATTCCGTTATTCTATACACGCACGGCAGATTACTTACCTCGCCCTTGGATTAGCAAGATGAAGAGCGCTATTCGCGATATTGGATCAGATTATAACACTAATCGAATGGTGCGGCAATATGCTGAAGAAATGTATCTGCCAGCTCTTCAGCGTTCCGAAATTCTTTCTGCCAACAACCTAGAGCGAGCAAAACAACTTGCTGAGTGGAAAAAGAATCTCCAAAATAATTGGAATACACTAAAAATTCTCGATATCAAAATAGACAAACGCGATGGACTCAAAGTTGGCGATGAATGTATTGTCCATGCGCAGTTGGACTTAGGCAAACTTAGTCCAGAAGATGTTTCGGTCGAACTGTTTTTTGGGCTGCTCGATGCAAAGGGCGAGATTGATTCACCTAAGACATTACCTATGCAATTTGATAAAAAAACAAATGATGGAATGCAAGAGTTTATTGGAGCCGTCAAACTTGAAATCAGCGGACGAATGGGACATACAGTACGTGTTCTGCCCAAGCATCCTGATATAGTAAGCCCATTCCGCGAGGGATTAATACTCTGGGCATAGAGCAATAAGAAATAATTCAACTTTTTCATTACGCAATTAAATTCAAACCAAAAATGGATAGTTGAAATGAAAAAGATAACTATATAATTTCAAACAAAAATTTAAAACACTAGATATATCCAAAGACAAAACTCAAACGACGAATAAATACTTTCTTTACTTATGCACTTTACAAAAACATAGCACAATAAATGTTCTTTCTGTTTTTCAATCATCTTGATTCTATGAGTGTTTCCACTCATAAAAAACTACTTACCGCCAATTTTTCTTTCTGTTTTTTCTCCGCAAACTTGTGGAGGTTGAAGAGATTTATTCTTATCATTTTAAGTGTTTGTGTAGTGTGATCATTTCTCATAAAGAATACGATACGCATGCGGCTTTCTCTTCAAAATCGAATTTTTATTGTCATTGGAGTCATTACAGTTTTCACGCTGCTTATAGTATGGACTATCGTTCGTCCAAAGTATGAAGCATCAGTTATCGCGGAACGTTTAACCAGTGTTCAACAACTTCAAATCTACACCATTGAAAATCTTGATCGTACAATCGCAAGCTGGTCGGATGTCACAAGGTTCATCGCTTGGCAAGTGACAGAACGTCCAAATGAAGGAGAAACAATCCTTCGTATGATGATGACGCTCCATCCGGAAATCGTCCAAATCAGAATTCAATCACCTAAACTCTCCGATGAACTGACGAGTCAGAATATATCATATCCAGCAACCAATTTGCAGGTTAAAGATGATGAATGGGTGCAATCAAAAATTGATACTGCGCTGCATTTAGCATGGTTGAATGACACATTACCTCAGTATCAATTCTTTGTTATGCGGACACGTTTCCAGGTAAAAAATACTCCATTTTTTATCACAGTCGTGTGGGATTCAAAACAGTTGAACACACTTCTTACCAACTTGCCGTTGGGTGAAAAGTTTTCTGTCAGTGTTCAGCGTATAAATTCACCAATAATATCGAATCAATCTTCCTTCAGACAATTTAAAATACAAAATACAGATGAATACATGAGCTCGCTGCATAGTGTGCGGCAAGAAGGGCAAACGTGGCGTGTTCTGACAAGTACATTTCAAACAGCCCAACTCTGGATGATAGTTGCCATTCCGGAAAAAACGATTCTCAAGCCAGTGGACGATCTTCTTCTGTATTCAACATCGCTAATCGTCAGTTTGGCATTCATGATTTTAGTGGTTGGATGGATAATTTCTCATCAGATAAGCCGGCCGATTGCGCGCCTTGTGAAAGATGTACGACAGCTTAGCAATTTAGATTTTACTCAGACAATTCAAATCCCTGCAATGAAAGATTTACGCGGCATGGGCGAAACGATCGAAATTATGCGTCAAGCGCTCGAACGATATCAGCGCATCAATGTTGAAAAAATTATTCTTGAAGAGTGGAAAAATAAACTCTTCATGACACATAGCGACGACATGATCGGTATTACCGATGGAACCGGTGCATTTATATTTAGAAACGACAAACTTGAAGAATTTTGTTCTTCCCTGCTGCCAACTCGTTCATTCAACGCTAAATCAGATATCCTAACACATCCTTCGATCACTCGTATGAAAGAAATGATCCGTGATGACAATGCGGATGCGTTACAGGTGCATTTTATTCAATCAGAATTAAAAGTGCCGGGAGATTCTGCCAACATAAATTATTACCGCGTTAACGATCTCTCAATCATTCGTAACGGCGATAACCTCGGTTCTCTGCTCATCTTCCATGATCTGACGAATGAACGGCTTGTTGATAAAATGAAGACCGAGATGATAAATATAGTAGTCCATGAGCTGCGCAACCCCGTAGGAAGCATTATGGGTTTTGCGGAAATTCTATTAACCGATCCAGACGTCAGCAAGGAGGAACAAAAAGAATTTCATCAACTCATGTTAGACAGCAGCAAGAACTTGAACACTCTCATTAATCGCTTCCTTGACGTGTCGCGTTTGGAATCTCACCGTGCAAGCTATCCAAAAGTTCTTACCAATATTGCAAATATCACTAAAACTGTTGTTGAATTGCAGAAGCCGCAATTGATAAAAAAATCACTTGCAGTTGAACTTAAGATTGCGGAAGATATTCCAGAAGTTTTTGTATCACAAAATCTTTTCCGCGACGCTGTATCCAACCTTCTTTCCAACGCGGTGAAGTACGGCGATCCTGATCGCACAATCAATATATCGCTTTCATTAGAAAACAATAATATTGTTTTCTCTATTACAGATCACGGATACGGTATTCCTCCGGAAGCTCAACAAAAATTGTTCACAAAATTTTTCCGCGTAAACAATCCTAAAGCTGCCAATGAAATCGGAACGGGTTTAGGTTTAGCATATGTGAAAGAGATTGCTGCTTTCCATAAAGGCACGATTACGCTTCAATCAAATGCGGACATCGGTTGCATGTTCACCATTACAATACCTGCCGTAATGCAAGAATCAGAAATAGATAACAAAGATGACGACCAAGCGGAACGTATTTAAATTTTTAAAATCCATCTCCCTTCTGTCACTATTTTGTGCTTTGTCGATGTTTGCACAAAAGGCAGACATGCGATTTGACGCCGCCTCAGTGTACATTACCGCAGCCAAACTTACAGGAGATTCTGCCTGCTGGTCCATTATCGTATCGCTTTCAGAGCGAGATGCTGCTACAAATGGGTTTATTTTAAATTCTCAAACACAAATTCAAATCAAGAATTTTGCAATATTGCACAAAAGTGTTAAGCAATCCAGATTGAATTTAAATCAGCATATTAAGTCGGGTGCAAAAGTTTTCGCTTCAGAGGAGTTGGATTCAGCCACAGCTTTTATAAAACATTACGATGCAGATATAGCGGACGGCAATATTTCCGAAGCCCAGCGAGATGGACGGAAATTTATAGAAGGCGTTGGATTGATCGGAAAACTTATTACTGAAAGGCGCACAGAAGCAGTCGACGCAAAATTAGCGCAGAAAACTGGAACAGTGGATAAACGCAAAGGCCTGTTAGGATCTTGGCAATCTGCCTTTATCAACGACTTGTTCTCATCTTATGACGGTGTGCGAACCGGCGAAGCAAGTCTTGCGCAGCTTTTATTCGTTGATGGTGTAGATGTAACAGTAGATCCAAATACAACAGTTGTCATTCGTGAATCGAATATTGATAAGCTTGATCAAACCATAAAACGCGATCTTGCATTGGTGAACGGAAGTATATTGACAAAGCTCTCAGCAAAAGCAAAGGAAACAAATAAGTTTGCATTCCATGCAGGAACATCTGAATCGATAGTAAAGTCGGGTAAGTTCTGGGCAAGCACAATACAAGATAAAAAAGCAAAACTCTCTAATTATGACGGAACAATCGACTTGACAGCAAATAAAGTGAAAATTTCGTTGCAGCAAAATCAAGGCACTGTAGTAGAAAAAGGCAAAGCGCCGCTTCCACCTATCAGTCTCCTTCCCGCACCACAACTAACATGGGAACGACTCGATACAATTATCTACAACGAACAATTAAAGCTGCAATGGACACCAATAAGCAATGCGATAAATTATCAAGTAGAAGTTTCTCCAAGCAAAAACTTTGATTATGAGATGAAGCGAATTTCTGTAAAAACCTATTTGTACAATCTCACAAACATTCCATTAGCGTCTGTGTACGTCCGAATTATTGCGATTGATAAGTACGGCTTGCGAGGCGTTGATTCGCCTGTCTATCATATTATGCATCTTAAAGATACATTACCTCCGCCAATTCAAATAGACGGATGGGAAACAGACAGAAAATACACGGCTAATGACACATTGACGATTAGTGGAAAGACAAAAGCAGAAGCAGCTTTGACTGCTAACGGCAAAAGACAGATAGTAAATTCGAATGGATCGTTCTCTTTCCGTTTAGCTGTTTCAAGACCTG
This sequence comes from Ignavibacteriota bacterium, assembly GCA_963833465.1. Lineage (GTDB taxonomy): Bacteria > Bacteroidota > Ignavibacteria > UBA10030 > UBA10030 > Fen-1298. Next base: position 1,000,544 of record CAWHXW010000004.1, read on the forward strand.
AGACTCAAATTAAAATTGTCGCAACCGACCAATCGGGCAACGTCAGTGAACGGACACTATCAATTGTATTTATAGAACCGGATAAATTGTTTCATATTAGCTGGAGCTGCAAAACCACAGAGACGACAGTAGTTGCACAGAATGAATTTATTGAATTACATGGCAACGCTTATCCTGGTATTAAAGTTACTGCTTTGCTGGGACAACAACACTTGAGTGTGCAAACAAATTCGCAAGGCGATTGGGCGATCTCTATAAAAGCCATAAAAGGAGAAAAGCTCCGCTTAATATTTGATTCAATTTATGATGAAAAAACCATCGGAATAAAAACCTGGAAAATTGAGTAATAGAGAGAATTTTTAATATATTCAGTATAAATCATGAATGCCAGAAATCGTATTATCTGTATTGCCTGTGTTGCATTAATGTTTAACATTTTTGCGGACGCTCAGGATGTATTCACATTTGTCGCTGGTAAAAAGGCACATGCTGCAATTACTGGGGACACACAGCATCAGTACGATTTTTGGATCAAACAGTCATCGTCTTCACAGGCGGTTACACTTCAAATCTTCGATGCAGGAATCGGAGGTATTGCCGATGTCGTTACTGGTCCTGCTGATACAAAAACCACGTTCCAGCTTTTCTTGTATGATTCCCTGAATGTTGGTCAACCGATTCAGATCCTTATTACAGGCAGCGAGCAAAAGTACATTAACCGATGGTGTGCCTTTGCCGCGTTAGACCCGGCAAGTGCACCGAATGGGTGGATTCTCCGCGTAAGCGCCGACGATGGAGATGATGCTAACGCTTTCAAGTTAAACCTCGTCGATGATAACGGTATAAGTCAACTTGGAAAAAGTTGGATGATTTATTCATACGAGCTTCCACTCTGTCTCTTTGGGGTTACCGAGAATGAGGAAGTACAAATACGCCCTCATCCTGCATTTGCAGGAAAAAGAACAGAAATCCAATCTTTTGGAGAAGAACTTTCCGTTGTTTTCGTCCGCGATATTTTTGGACAGACATCCCGGTTACCGGTCAGCAAAGATTTTTTACAACAAACGATTTCTAATATTCAAAATAATTGGGGAGTTTCAATAACTGGTTCATCTGCACGAATCAACAATATGGTCATAAAAAGTAAAACCGATTCTGCGGTGATATGGGAGTGGATGCCGAAGATTGTACTGAAGCCGAAAAAACCGGAAATAAGCGTGACTAAACAAACAGGAATTGATTGTAATTCAATACGATTGTCTCTTTCGGAAGAAACACACCGCGAGTTGCCGGGAATATCTCCTATTTGGATAACAGGCGATGCACAATTTAACGGCGACTCAGCATTAGTCGAATTCCCAAAAGCCGGAACATATTCCGCTCAGGTTCTTATACCGTCGACCGGAGTTTACTATCCACAATACTGGCTTAATAATTTCACAGTATATATTAATGCTCCGCCGGTTGCCGTTATCACTGGTGCTGAGGAAATTGTATCTCCAGGTGACGTACTTTCTTTATCAGCAAAAGAATCTCATGGTTCGGAAGGAAATCCGCTGCGTGTACAATGGTTCATCAATAATGAATCACGCGGCAGCCAACCCGAGTTGAAATTCAGCAGCCTCATACCGGGCATGTACGAAGTAAGGTTGATTGTGAACGACGACGCATCTAATTCCGCATGTAATAATGCGACTGATATAAAAACAATTCGAGTAAATGCACAGCCGTATGCCGAAATCAGCGGACCACGAATCCACGGACGCAAGGCGGATACAAAATTTATTGTGAAGAATGATTTCGACAGCGATAATGATGAATTGCTTTTCACATGGAGCGGGACCGGCATTGTCGGATCAAATAATGAAAGAAGTGTAATCGTGAATCATGACATTGCAGGATTATATAATATAACGCTTAAGATTGACGACCAAACTGGAACAATAAACTCCACATATTCGACAACGATTGAATATCGTGTAAATGCCGACCCGGTACCAGCTTTTGATCTGCCGGAACAAGCAGCTCCAGACGATGAAATTATTTTAAGCGCTATCAATACAATGGATCCGGATAGTAAAAACCTTTCATTCCACTGGTCAATAAGCGACGGCTCCGAACTCAATAGCAAGGAAGCTACGCTTTCATTCGACGCTCCCGGCGATTATGATGTAACTCTAACTGTTGATGACGGCGAAGGTGTAGAAAATTCAATCCAATCGTATAAAAGATCTATTCATATTAATGCGCCGCCAGTTCCATTGATCACTGCAGCCGATCACTCAACATCTGCACAACAAATTATTTCAGCAGAGGAATCTTACGATGATGATCAGGATGTTTTAAAATACTCGTGGGATTTCGGCGATGGAAGCACAGGAAACGGTAAATCAGTAAAACACATGTTCCAGAAGAGCGGCCGTTACACCATTACGCTCACTGTCGATGACGGGCAGAAACAAACGAACAGTGTTCAATCTACAACCCATTTGTTAGTAATCAACAAATATCCGGTAGCGCGATTTTCCATACCTGCAAAATGGGAACCCCAGAAACCGCTCATAGTTGATGGAACAAAAAGTTACGATCCCGACGGAGAAGTCACCAATTACTCGTGGATCATCAATGGAAAAGAAGCTGCAAACGATTCGATTAGTTCTATAACTTTCTCAGAGCCGGGCGATTATGCTGTTGCACTGAAAGTGACGGACAACTCAGGGTTTGAAGACGCTATAGGAATCCAGACTGCCGCAATTCACATCAACTATCCGCCAATTATCAAATGGAAAACAACACCAGCGATTGCAGAACCAAACGAACCAATTACTTTCGATGCAAAGGGTACTTACGACCCTGACGGCAAAATCAAAAAAATAACTTGGCGATTCTCAGACGGTCCAGAATTAACTGGAATGAAAGTTACTAAAGCGTTTAAAAATTCCGGTAATATGACTGTAAGAGTTACTGCAGACGATGGAGCAGGGTTCTCCAACTCGATTCAATCAAAAGATTTCAATCTGCTTGTCAACAACCAGCCGATTATTGTAACAAAGACATTCATCCGCAGCAACTCGCAAACGGTTCTGTTGGATGCCAGCCAGAGTTATGATATAGATGGACAGGCATTGAAATTTGATTGGCTGCTTTCTGACGGCACACATCGTCACGATGCTTCATTCTACTGGGAAGCGCCTAAAGGCGGCGTACATTTTATCACACTGACAGTGGATGATGGGCAGGGTAAAAAGAACAGCATCGCACGTGAATCGATTCGATTGCTTGTGAATCGCCCTCCGGTTGCTATGGTTGATTCTATTATTTATTCATGTACCGGTATGACCATATTGCTAAATGGCTCGCGTTCTTATGATCCTGACGGCGACCCAATTACTATGCAGTGGGAATTTGGCGACGGAACTTTTTCAACTGAAACAAATCCGGCGCATGTCTTTACCAAACCTGGTTTCTATTTAGTAAAATTGATTTTGAGCGACGGCTTTGCCGATCAGCCGACCACTGCAACAATTCCGGTGATTATTGAAGGTTCGCCGCAGGCATTCCAAAGTTTCAGCGACACAATGATATGTGTAAATGCACCGTTAACATTCGATGGAACTCGCAGTACTGATCCAAATGGACCGCTCGGTTCATATACATGGGATTTCGGAGACGGATTAAATGCACTCGGCAGCATTGTCACACATGCATATTCAAAGCCCGGAACATATTACGTTACATTGACCGTTATCGGCAACGGCAGTGGACGATGTAGTAAAGTAAACCAGGCGACTTCAACAATTCATGTAGTAGAAGGGCCGACCGCGGAATTCTCACTGCCGGAAGCTGTAAGCATCGGGGAAGAAGTAAATGTTGATGCTTCGCCTTCGCACGCAAACGGCAAGATTTTTTCAACTTCATGGGAAGCTCGTTTCGAAAACACTGTGCTCACAAGGGAAGGCACACAGGCACAGTTCAAATTCAATAAACCCGGACTGTACGCCGTTAAGTTGACTATCGCAATTGAAACTTCTACTAATTGTAATTCATCGTCGACAGTAAAAAATATACGTGTAAATGCGCCGCCGGTATTGGTATGGAATGTACCGAAAGATATTGCACTTGGCGACCAGTTAATGATGGACGGCTCAAAATCATATGATCCTGACGGAATTATAACAGAATTCTACTGGACGCTCGATGGAGAAAAAATCGGCAATACGCCCATCGTTTCTCTTCCAATTACTGCAGCTGGGAATCACACAATAGGTTTAAGTATTACGGATAATTCCGGAACATCATCGCGTTCGGTGTCGCAGACAATGACCGTCCGTGTAAATTCAAAACCTGATCCCGTATTTACTATTCCCGATCCAATCTATGAATCCGAATTGACAAAGCTCGAGCCCGGGCGTTTGGTTGATTCCGACAATGACACACTTAGCTTCATTTGGAAAATAGATGGAGCAGAGTATAAATACAATTCAATTGTGTTTGCCTCGGGCAAACATACAGTCACATTAATTGCGAATGACGGACGCGGATTAAAAAACTCAATTGATTCCATACAGAAAGACATCTCTGTTATATCTAAACCCGATTTGAAATCTATCGATTTTCCAAAAGACTGGCTTATGGGCGGTGAAATGAATATCAATGAAATCACAAATATTCCAAATGTCGGTTTCATCATTAACCTGATAAAAGACACTGTATGGCTTGCCCAAACATCTGGCGACCAGACTGTTGCAATCGGTTGGGCACCACGCGATCATTTAATTGCACAGGATAATTTCCAAATTCATGTTTGGCCGCTTCCCGTGTTTGTAAATCCACCAGAGGAGAAAGCGATTCCATGGAATCCATCAAATCCATCCATTGTATTAACTGCGCCTGATTTAAACCGCCCTGAGATGCGGAAAGTGAGTTACGAATGGAGAAAGGGACAAGAACTGATTGGACACGGCAAAGTTATTTCAGCACCTTTGGACAAGGGGAAAAATATTTTTACAATCAGGGCGATAGATCAGAATATGGTAGGTGCGCGGCCTGTTGAAATACAAATTGTTGTGAACTGTGAATAATAACATTAACAACATTGTCAAGGAATTGGAACCTTGACAATGTTGAGGGTTCAATTCTTCTTCCAGCTAATCCTGTCTCCCTCTTTAATTCCAAACTTATCGGTAAAACCGGCATTCACTTCAAGCACTAAAAGAGTCGGTGCAGTGGCTGAATAAGTTTGTTCCGAGAACGGTGTCGTGTTTTTGCAAATTGTTACAACCTCTCCAATTTTATTTATGAAAATCATATCGAGCGGAATAATTGTATTCTTCATCCAGAATGAAGCCATAAATTCCTCTTCGAAAATAAACAGCATTCCCTGATGTTCATCCATCACCGGTCGCCCCATCAATCCGATTTCTCGTTTGTTATCGTCATCGGCAAATTCAATATCTATTGAAATAATTGGTTTCCCATCTTTTTTTGTGAATGTCAGTTCACCTTGCTTTGTGAACATTGAAGCGGCATTTATTGACGCTGCATCATTAGCTGTTTTTTTAGGCATAAAAATCAATATAAGTGCGGCAATGATAATTGCAAAAAAAATTCCGATACGTATTTTTTTTCGTGCATGTTTTTTATTTATAGATTGATTAACCGGATTTGTTTGTTTTTTCATAAACTACGATTCCTTAATTCTCTATTTCCAATTCAAAATCTAAAACTATCTAATTCTTCCATCTGCTTTCTTCACAAGTGTAAAGTGAGGTTCAATATCTATTGGAATAGATCCGAGTTTATCAAGTCCTTTTTGCATTGCCGGATGAATAATTGCATATTTCTCAATCAATGTTTTTGCTTTGATGTACGATCCCTCAGCTTCAATCGTAAGAATTTCGCCTGTTAATTTTTTTACTGCATTTTTTATTTTCAAATTATTGATTTCGAAGGTTCCTTCCGCTTCGTCATTTTTAACGGCGCCTTCATCTGCCAGAAAATTGAATTGTATTGCAATACCTTTGCCATGCGCTTCGTTAATACCGAACCGTACCGAACGAAACATGCTTGCAAGATAAGTTGTATACATTTCTTCTTCCATCTTCTTATCAAGAAGTCCTTTGTCAATGAGAAACTGGAGAGCGAAAAGTCCGGTAACATCTGCTTTCGCTTCTTCAATTGCGGAATACAGTTCTTTTAATTCCTGCCGGACATTCGTTTCTTTTCCGTTCACAATAATATTATGAGGCCCTAAACCGTGCATTAACTCGTGAGCAAGTATATGTGTGAAGAACGCATCAAACGATAAATATTTTTGCTGTGATTGAGTAAGAACAATTTTTGAAATCGGTACAAGCACTTTGTCGAATTTTGCCTCTTGCATATTTTTCAGCATCACTTTTTTTGAACCCTTTTCATGCACAACTTTGTCATCATTCGGAAGATTAAATGCGGCTGTCTGCACTCCCCGGTTGCCTTCTCCTGCTGCATACACAACATCCACTACACGAATAGGTGACATAGCGCCTAATTTCGGATTTCGATACTTCGGGTCGATAGGAAGATTATTCTCGATATCCTGCAGATAATTGCTGAACTTTTTTAGTTTTGCCGATTCGGTTTCATCCCGCAAAGTTACAAAAACTTCAAATGCCGCTTTATAATTGAACAACTCATCCATGTATGTTTCGTACGGACCAATGGTCAATTCAATCGGCGAGTCGAGTTCCATCCATGCAACATCGCTGGCATAATAATCATTGCTGATAAATGCATCCGCACGCAAAATGAGGAAATTTTTTAAAGTTGCGTTCTCGGTCGATTGGGCGGCATCCTTCAAAAGCTTTGCTGCCGGCTCTAACCATTTGCAATATTCTTTGCTATATGGAATTGTCTGCATTTTTCCATTTTCCGTACGTTTTATAACATAGAAAAAACCTGTCGCTTTTTCTCGTTCTTTTACATTTAATCCGTCAACCCATTTTAAAAATTCCTCCTTAGCCATATTTTCCGGATAATAGTTCGCACCGGCAGGTTTTTCTTGTGGCGCACCATCTATGAACAACTCGTTGTTATCTAAAAGTGACCATGGCCCCATATTTATTCTAAAGTAATGGAGCAATTTTCGTCCAATCGCTGTCGAATCCATCTCCAACTTCTTCAATATTTTTTTATTTCCGCTCCAAACTTGATGTAAAAAGATCGGATCCATCAATTGAGCTGCTTCAATTATTTTATTTATAGTTTTAGAATCGCCGGAAGAAAGTTTAGAGATATCGGCGGAAATTTCAGTTGAAGCAAAGCGCGCGATTTTCTGTTCGAGAGTCATTTCAGTTTTTGCCTTAATTGATTCCTGTGCCTCGCTCGTAATAAACAAACCCGCCAGAAATATATTTAGTGTGAAAAATAAGATTGGATTTTTCATAATTATTTTTCATGGGATCGTTAATTCGTGATCTTAACTATGAATAACAATTTCAGGAACAGAGATGCGAAAAGCAAGCAAAGAAATATCAATGCGAATATTTTACTGTGATAAAAAAACAGTAATTTTAATAAAGGACTTTAAATAAAAAATGTTTAGAGTTCAATATCTAAGCATTATTTTTATTTTGGCGATACTTTATCGCGGATGAATAGTCGTTTCAGTTTTTTCTTAAAGCCCCCGCGATTTTCTTCCATAGATGCCATAAGAGTACGCCAGTCATTGCCTTTTTCCGGATGCGCAGACGGCGAAGAAGTCGGCTTTTTTGCAAACACAGGTTTCGTGACCGAGCTTGATTGCCGATACCCGTTATCATCTCGATGCTTATGCAGATTTATTTCACTTTGTGATTTACGGAAGACCTCTCCATGTCTTTGTTCACTATGTGGACGCTTTGTGAACTCAGAGTGTCGCTTCTCGCCATGCGGATGCGAAGTGGATTCTGTAACGCGGTGTTCGCGGTATGGTTTAACAGAAGATTCTGAGCGTCTGCGTTCTCGATGGTCATCTCTTCTGCCATGTCCGCCTTCATGACGTTCCCGCGAGAATTTCTCTTCGCTATGTTTTCCAGAAATTGCCGGCTTTTTTGCATAATCAAATCCGGGATACTTCTTTAACTCAAAACGTTTGTCCGTATAACGTTCGATGCTCTTCAAATATTTTAGTTCCTGATTCGATACAAATGTAATTGCATCACCGGTCGCGGAAGCACGTCCAGTACGGCCGATGCGATGGATATAATCTTCCGCAAATGTCGGTGTGTCAAAATTCACAACATGCGATATTCCTTCTACATCGATGCCTCGTGCTGCAATGTCGGTTGCAACCATAACTTTGTATTGCCCCTGTTTAAATCCTGCAAGCGCTCTCTGCCTTTGAGCTTGCGTCCGATTGGAATGTATAGCAACTGCTTTAATGCCATTCCGGTCAAGTTTATGACAAATTTTATCTGCTCCATGTTTTGTCCGTGAGAAAACCAAAATGCTGTCCATTTCTTCTGTCTTCAGAATATGGAAAAGCAAATCCATTTTTAATTCTTGTGATGATGAATAAAAATGTTGTTTCACGGTTTCAACCGGCGCCGCTGGATTCCAATTTCGATGAATTCAGGTTTATTTTGAATAGAAGCGACGAGATCTCGTACTTCTTTCGACATCGTTGCAGAAAATAACAGCGTCTGCCGTTTCGCAGGAATTTTTGAAATTATCTTGCGAACATCATCAATGAATCCCATATCGAACATTCGATCTGCTTCGTCGAGCACTAAAATTTCGACATGCGATAAATTTACCGTTTGCCGGTTAATGTGATCAAGCAAGCGCCCTGGTGTGGCAACAACAATATCCACTCCGCGTCGAAGTCGCCTAATTTGGTTTTCCATATTAACACCGCCGAAAATTGCTATACTTTGTAACCCGGCAAAACGGCCGTAACCAGAAATAAATTCTTCTCCTTGCTGGGCGAGTTCGCGTGTCGGTGTAAGAACCAAGCCGCGAGTTAAATGTCCCTTGATTTTAGATTTTTCTTTTATGAAATGATTAAGCATCGGCAGAGCAAACGCCGCAGTTTTTCCTGTGCCTGTTTGTGCACAGCCGATAATGTCGCGGCCTCCTACTGCCAATGGAATGGCGCGTTCTTGAATTGCGGTTGGTGCGGTATAACCTGTTGCGAGAATGCCTTGCACGAGTTCATCGGCAAGGCCAAGTTTTGAAAATGGCATGAATAAATCCTTACTTTAAAAATGAAGAAACACGCTACAAAAGATGCGAACCAGCAGAAGTTCAATTACGTTCGGAGAGATTACATCGGAAAGCCGTTACTAGCGGATGCCGAAATTATCCGTGCAATACCTTATTGCTATTTATCATCGGAGAGCGAGTCTCAAATGTCCGCTCCCGATGCTCTACAATGTTTATGCACGGATGCGGTCAGCCGCTATCTGCGGCTAAAATAAGATACGGATTTTTATTGCGAGTTCCTATGGAAATATGAATCTCGAATTTATTTATAAAATCCGATCATCACCAGTTTGTTTTTCATAAATGTTTCCTTTCCGTACCCTGGGCACGTAGATATTGGAGGTTATTGCTGGACACACAAATCGTCCGGAAAATCGAAGGAGGAAAAGACGCCATTCTTTTTTACCGTGACTTCCATTTTCTTTATTTTTGCCGGATCATAAAATAACTCTTGAATATTTCGGTTCTCTACTACCTTGATATTATCATCTCTTATTTCCATCTTCGTTTCAGGAGAGATTTCAATTTCTAAATCGCTGACTTTGCCATCCAAAAATGATTTAGAATTTAAAATTATTGCAAACGGTTCATTATTCTTCAACGATATGACGTATGTAAGCATCGCATCAACATCGATACTATCGGGACTTAACCCGGCATTATAGAACATCATTCCTTCGATTTCACTTCTGAGTACTTTGTCTCCCATGTCTCTAAGATTTTCACTATAATCAGCTCCTTCGTATCCATGACATCCGGAACAGCTTTTTTCAAAAGTTGAAATTGGAGAAAGCGAAATGTCTGATATCACCTTAATTCGTGATTTTTTATTAGAGCATGAACTAATTGCTATGAGCAATATTAATAAGATGATATAAAAAATCTTTTTCATCAATTACCTTTTCATTCCTCCACAATTTTTATTTCCTCTTTGTCTTCCATCAAGAAACCAAACCCTTTGTTTGTTTGCAACCATAAGATTTAAGTTAGGTTCTATACTAAAAGCCCTCGTTTTGCAACAAGGGCTTTTCAAAACCCACAACTGATAACTGTTGATTCGCAGCTACTGAATCACTTTCCCATCGCTGTCAATCAGCTTCACTTCGCCATATCCAAGTTCGCGGATTCCTGCTTCGATCTTTGATCTATCGCCAACCACAACCCAGATTAAATTATCCGGATGAACAACTATTTTCGCTGCGTTTGCGATATTATCAAGATTTAAATTTTTAATTTTTTTGATAAAAGTTTCAAAGTAATCGTCGTCATAACCGAAACGAACCATCTCGGCAATAGAGCCATTTACTGCGTTATTAGTTTCCCATGAACCAGGAAGTTCGAGCGTCATATTGCTTTGTACTTTTGCTAATTCATCTGCAGTTGCCGGCCGCGGACCAAGAATATCTCGCAACTCCTTATTTAATTCAACCATCGATTCTTTTGTTTTATCCGTTTGGACAATGCCATAACCCAAAAACGGCTGCTGGCCGCGCGCTTCGAAAACTAAACTTCCTGAACCGTACGACCAGTGTTTATCTTCACGCAAATTCATATTAATGCGGGAAGTAAAAGCTCCACCGAGAATCGTATTCATCGCATCAATCGCGATTGCATCCGGATTATTCTTCGGCACGGTAACGCTTGCAGGGAAAATAATAGATTGCAGTGCGCCGGGTTTGTCTAAAATGTACACAACCGATTTCGCCGGCAGATTAACCGCTGCCAGATTCTTTTTCGGCACGTCTCCGGCTTTCCAACTTTTAAATAATTTTTCCAGCCGTGGCTTCAATTCATCCATCGTAATATCACCGACAACAATCATTGTAGCAGCGTTCGGTTTTATCCATGTTTGGTAGAATTTTACCATATCATTGCGCGTCATCTTCGTTACCGTTTCTTCAGTCCCAGAGCCGGTCAGCGGATTACTATACGCGTGGCCGTTTCCATATAATAACTTCGGCAGTACGCGCAATCCCATTTGTACAGGCTGAGTTTTTTCCCGCTGAATGCCGGCAATTGTTTGTTTCTGCAAACGATCAAAGTCTTCTTTTGGAAATGATGGATTCAGCACAACATCTGCGAATATTGCAAGCGAAGCATCTAAATTTGACTTAAGCGCAGAAAGAGAAACGGCGGACATATCAAGATTTGATCCTGTATTCAGGTTAGCGCCAAGCATCGCCAACTCTTCGCTAATCTGCAAAGCATTGCGCGTTTTTGTTCCTTCGTCCATCATACTCATTGCAAGATTTGCAGTACCGGCAGATGCAAACTGATCTGCTGCATATCCCGCATCGATCAATAAATTAAAATTCACAACCGGCACAGATTTCCGTTCGGCAAGAATCACTTTAAGCCCATTAGATAAAACTGTATTCTCAAGTTTTGGAAATTTTGCTTCCGGAGATTCTTCGGTTTTCGGCAAAGTTTTACGAACAATAGTATCAGTTTTAGTTTCAGAGTAATTCGGAAACGGATAAATTTCCAATACATACACGCCATCGGAGAGCCAGCGTATTGCTGCATTTTGCAAATCTTTCAATGTTGCTTTCTGAATATAATTTAATGTCGTTTTATAATAATCCGGAGAACCGCCGAAGACTTGATTCATTGCAAGAATGTCGGACTTGCCGCCGAATCCGCCGATACGTTCGATGCCGCGGATAAATCTTGCAACATATTGAGTTTTGACACGCTCAAGTTCTTTTTCCGTTGGGCCAGATTTTATCAATTTTGCAAGTTCTTCATCGAGAGCGGTTTCAACTTTTTTCAAATCATCGCCCGGTTTTGCAGTTGCTTCGATATAGAATTGACTTGCGATTTCTTTTTCATCAAGAAACGAGTTTACGTTTGTTGCAATCTGATCATCATACACAAGTCGCTTGTAAAGTCGTGATGTCTTTCCGGATGCAAGAATATTTGTTAATAGTCTTAAGTATTCAAATTCTGCCGTTCCCCATTGCGGAATGTTCCACACTTTATAAATACGTGCTTGTGGTACACGATCTTGCGCAACCTGCCGTTGTTCCCCAATTCGTTTTGCCGTCCATAAATTAAAATGTGCAACAGGCGGTCCGGATGGAATGTCGCCAAAATATTTTTTCACTTTTTCTAATGCTGTATTCGCATCCAAATCGCCTGCAACAACAACAACTGCGTTTGCGGCTCCATAGTAGGTTTTAAACCAATCCTTTACATCATCGAGCGATGCTGCATTTAAATCTTCCATTGAACCGATCACTGTATGCGAATATGGATGTTCTGCAGGCCAGGTTGCTTTCGTTATAAGTTCATCAGAAATAGCATAGGGCTGATTTTCCCTCTGACGTTTTTCATTTTGCACAACGCCGCGTTGTTCATCTAATTTCTTTTGACTAATTGCGCCGACTAAATGTCCCATCCGGTCAGATTCCATCCAAAGTGCAACATCAATTGCGTTCGTCGGAACATTTTGAAAATAATTCGTGCGGTCTTCACTTGTGGTTCCGTTTAGGTCGGTCGCACCGACACGTTCCATTATCTGAAAATAATCATCATCATAATTTTCACTGCCGTTGAACATTAAATGTTCAAACAAATGCGCGAAACCCGTCCGTCTTTCTTTTTCATTTTTCGATCCGACATGGTACCAAACATTGACTGCGACGATCGGTGCTTTATGATCTTCGTGAACTATTAATGTGAGGCCGTTTTCAAGAACAAACTTTTTGTAAGGAATATCAATTTCGTTTGCATTACTCTTTACAGAATTTTTCTGGCCAATCAGAAGTACGGGAAAAACAAATACGAAAAGCAGAACAAATGTTGTTGATATAAGATGATTCATTGAATGTTCCCTCCTTAAAATATTAAATGTACGAAATGCAAAACCTTAAATACCGTTTTAGCCGACAATTGAGTTTGCTGTCTGAATTCAATTTTAATGAACCCAAAGATTAAACTATTGTTTCGATATTCTTTTATTCACTTTCTAAGTTTAATCATGTATAAGAAATTCCATAACCTTAGATAAAAATTCTTCAGGCGCATTGACATGAACCCAATGGCCGGCATCTTTGATTGTCACAAGTTCTGCCATAGGAAAAAGCTGTCCGATCAGCGGCAAATCGTCCATTTGGATATAATCTGATCTATCGCCGCGGATAAAGAGCGCAGGCCCTTTAAATTGCATTTCCCGCGGAAGCTCTTCGTTTATCCTTGAATAATTCTTTTCTATGATTTCAAGATTCATTTTCCATCGGAAGCCGCCGGATTCATTCCGTTCAAGATTCTTCATTAAAAAATGCCTCACGGGAACATCAGGAACTTTCTTAGCAAGCGCTTCATCAATATCTTTCCGAAAAATAAATGCGTTCAAATATATAGAAGTCAAGGCTTCAAGAACTTGATCGTGATGCGTCTTATACGATCTCGGTGCAATATCAACAACGATTAGTTTTTCAACAAGTTCCGGGTGAAGCAATGCCAAAAGTGCCGCTGTCTTTCCGCCCATTGAATGTCCAATTAGTGAAGCAGAAGAAATGTTATGCTGCGCCATAAACTCTGCAACATCTTCTACCATCACTTGATAATCGAACTGATCACTGTGCGGCGAACGACCATGATTCCGCGCATCGAGCGCAAATGTATGAAAGTGTTCTCCGAATTTCTGACCAAACGAATGCCAGTTATCCGATGAGCCAAACAGTCCATGAAGAATGATTAGCACAGGTGATAATTCAGAACCGTATGAGTTGAAATGAAGAGTCATAAACGAATTTAACGCAACCTTGCAAAGTTTCTAATAAAATAATTTAAGCCGTCACTTTTTATAATAAATCATTTATTTTTTTCCGGCTTCCACCATTCACTTTTGCATCTCGACTGCTTGGATGTTACATTAAAATCATATCAGTTTCAAACAAAGGAAATAATCATTTGAAAACCTCAACTATAACGCTTGGCACACCCAAAGATTTCAATTTCTGGCGAACAGTCTACAGCCATGGCTGGTGTTCTTTGCTTCCTTTCAGAGTAGATAAAGAACGTTATGCTATGAATCGGGTTTTGACATTGAAAGACGGTTCATTAATTCTATGCCAGATATCAAATCAAAAGAATTCTCACCTTAATATTAAAGCGCACGGGTCAGAAAAATTGACAATTGCTCACCGATCTGAAATCATCCAACAAATTGCTTCTTGTTTAAGGTTGAATGAAGATTTCTCTGATTTCTATCGTGAAACTCAGCGGTATCCAAAATATCGGTGGATTGTTAAAGCAAAAACCGGACGCATGCTTCGCTCGCCATCGGTATTTGAAGATATTGTAAAAATGATTTGCACAACAAATTGCAGTTGGGCGCTTACAGAAATAATGGTCAATAATCTTGTTGAAGAACTCGGTAAAGAGTTCGATAATTCGAACAAATCATTTCCAACACCGGAAGCTCTTGCAGAAGCATCAGAAGGATTTCTCAGAAAAAATATTAAAGCCGGTTACCGTTCTCCATTTCTTTTAGAATTCGCTGAAAAAGTTGCAAGCGGCAAATTAGACGTCGAATGCTTGCGCTCATCTGTGATTACGACTGAAGAACTTTTTAAAGAACTTCGTTCTATCAAAGGTGTTGGTGTGTATTCGGCTGGAAATATTCTAAAACTACTCGGCAGATATGACTATCTTGGGCTTGATTCATGGTCACGGTCAAAGTACTATAAATTGTACCATCAAGGAAGAACTGTTAATGATCGAACAATTGAAAGAAGATATTTAACGTTTGGCAAATGGCGCGGACTTTTCTTTTGGTTAGAAATGACAAAGCACTGGATAAAACAAGATGTTCCTTTTTAGTATTCTTTTCCTTTTTTTAAAACGGTGATCCTGCTTGCAAAAATATCCAACGTACAGATATAGAAGAAAATTTTCTCATTTAAATAAAAAGACCTCCGGCGAAACTACAACCGGAGGTCTTTTTATCCACCATCACAGGAGCTACTGTGAGGAACTACTTGTTTATTCTACTATGTACGGAAGCGCCCAAACATTGGAAGAGAACGCCGCTTGATCGTCATAAATAGATTCTCGTGTAATAGCACTCACATACACCGAATATCTTCCAGGAAATGCACTCAGCCATCTCCAATCATTTTCATATACTCTTGTAAAAGTGCCGTCACCATTTGAAACTGAACTCAACAGTTTCATAGATGCGCGTCCGTACGCACATCCTGTATTAAACCAAAGCGGACGGTGAGCAACAATAATATCGCTGTCAGGATCTGTACTCTTTATCGTTACTTGCACTTTAAATTGTGCAGCAAGTCCCGGCCTTAATTCCCTGACACCCCATCGTTTGTATCCCATCACAAACTGAAACAATGAATCTAACGGATTGGTTATGCTTACAGTATCATCATTAATAAAGAACGTTACATTCTGAATTATCAAACCGCTGTTAGATGTTCCGCCTTCCTCTCCGGAAATAGCAATCATCTTCCAATTCCGAAGAGAATCAGAGACTGCATTGGGAGCATGAAGGAATTCAACCTTCCGGACAATTGTTTCGGAAAGTGGTTTATAGAGAATCGTGTCCTTTAGATTGCTGCGTTTAACGCGAATCCACATTTGACCTGTCAGCGTGTTAGTTACTGTTGCTATCGTTATCGTGTCGCTCAATTGGTCGTATGTAACCGAACGCGATGCATTCGTGATCTTACGCCCCCAAGTGCGAGGGATAATCGCTGTATCCGTTTTTGCCAATGTTGGAGCATCGTCATTCAATGCAATCTGGTCTGTTGTGAATAACGGGTCCTGTGAAATTAGATTTCCTATTGCCGTTTGATCCTGTTGCGAGACAGGCGTCGAATTAAACGGTTGAGTTGACAAATTTGACGATCTTTCACACCCCAATATGCATATTAAAATTAATAAGCCAGCCCCCGAAATTATTTGATGCCATTTCATAAAACTCTCCTCCATTTAGTTAAGACATGATATTTGGCTGTCTGCCTTTATAAATTTTAGACACTGAAAATTAATACAGGTTTAATGGTTTTTAGAGCAGACCTTTTTCAGAGGAAAATGCAAAGCAAGTTCTGAAGAAAAAATGATAGCAATACGGCTTTTTCAATTCACCTTACTGGTGAACAAAAAAAATTGTGTTATAGGAATCCTCATCGATCAAAGTCTGCTGCACGATCGGAGATCAATACATTTCCTTCGATTATGACAACATACTCGCCTCTCGGTATTTTTTTTGATAGCTCAAGGAGAACAGATTGTACAGAACCATGCACAATCTCTTCAAATTTTTTTGTCAACTCACGGGCAACGACAACATTGCGGCTGCCGAGATATGTCTGAATATCTGTCAGTGTCTTTATTATTCGATGCGGCGATTCGTATATGATGATAGTACGAGATTCTGATTTCAACGATTCAAACTTTGTCTTGCGGCCCTTTTTCAACGGCAAAAATCCTTCAAACACGAAGCGGTCTGTCGGTAAACCGCTGGCAATGAGCGCTGCGATTAATGCAGTCGGACCAGGAATAGGAATAATTGATATTTCTTTATCCAATGCTTGTTGAACAACATGAAATGCAGGATCTGAAATTCCCGGCGTCCCGGCATCAGAGACAAGTGCAATAGATTGACCAGCAAGTAATTTCTCGATCAATTGGGGTGCGCGCGCTTGCTCGTTGTAACTGTAGTAACTCATCATTGGCTTATTGATTTTATAATGATCAAGCAGAATTTTTGTTTTACGCGTATCCTCTGCAGCAATAAGATCGACAGAACCCAGTACTTTCACCGCCCTGTACGTAATGTCTTCTAAATTACCGATCGGAGTGGCAACGAGATAAAGAACACCATTTTGAATGGACTCCGGCATTTCATATTCCCCAATCTCTCACATAGCGGAAATCAATATTGACGGTGCGGAATGAGACCTTCGCTATCACAGGTGGACGGCGTTTAAATTGATTTTTCTGAATCATAACGCGAACTCTATTTATGAGTGACACATCAAATTCCATCTTCACTAATTCCTCATCTGAATGGCGCTCATCTATCATTTCATACAGCAATGCATCAAGTTTAGCATATGTAATACCTAATTCTTTTTCATCAGTCTGCCCTTCCCATAAATCTGCTGATGGAGCTTTCTCAATCACCGGCTTAGGAATTCCAACTTCTTCGGCAAGCTGCCATATCTGAGATTTATATAGGTCACCCAACGGATTAATAGCGCTAGCAAGATCGCCGTGCTGCGTTCCATATCCCACTAAAATTTCTGTTTTGTTGCTTGTTCCGATGACAAGCGCTTTTTCCCGGGCAGAAAGATCGTAT
The DNA here is from genome assembly GCA_963833465.1 of Ignavibacteriota bacterium. Taxonomy (GTDB): domain Bacteria; phylum Bacteroidota; class Ignavibacteria; order UBA10030; family UBA10030; genus Fen-1298. The sequence goes on from CAWHXW010000004.1 coordinate 1,018,095, forward strand.
AGCACTATCATCCGCATACGTGCCATCACATTTCCGCGGCGAAGCGAATCAGTGATTTTATTATCCTCACAATATCCATCTACCATCTTTGAAATATCAACTAATTCAGATTGAATGCCGGCTGCTTTAATTACCAACCTTGCATCTTCAGCACTTTTCGGATTGCTTGTACGATAAGGTATTATGACACCGAGAACATTATCTTTGCCGAGCGCTTCTGCTGCAAGTGCCGCCGACACAGCCGAATCGACACCGCCGGAAATTCCAATAACCGCTTTTGCAAATCCGGCATTTGTTGTCTGGTCCTTGATAAATCTGACGAGCAATTCCCGCACAATTTTTGTATTAAGCTTAAGATTTGCCCGGTTGGCACGTTGAAATGTTTCCATTTTTAACCTCTAAAATTTTTATACCGGCTTCATTTCCTGCAAACAGCGCCGGATGATATCAATTCCTTCGTCCACTTCTGACTTTGACAAATTCAATGGCGGGCGAAATCGAATTGTCCGGTCACTGCACCCGATAAGCATCAATCCTTTTTCAATTGCTTTTTCTTTTATTAAATCGCGGTTCATTTTTGTGTCAAGGTCTATTGCACAAAGTAGACCAAGTCCGCGAGCGTTATTGATTAACAATGAAAATTCATTCTCCAGTTCATAAAGTTTTTTGCGCAGGTAATCACCAACCATTCGTGCGTTTTCCACTAACTGTTCCTCTTCGATAATTTCTAATATCCTTGTCGCGCGAACCATATCAATCAGATTGCCGCCAAAAGTTGAATTGAGCCGGCTTGGAATATGAAAAACATTTTCTGTGATTTCATCAATGCGTGTACTCGATACGAATCCACAGACGTGTAATTTTTTGCCGAATGTCATCATATCAGGTTTTACAAAGTATTCGTGCGCCCACATTTTACCGGTAATACCAACTCCGACCTGCACTTCGTCAAAGATCAGCATAATTTCATTTTCATCGCAGATAGTTCGCAATTCTTCAAAAAATTCTTTTCGGAAATGTTTATCGCCGCCTTCTGCTTGAATCGGTTCTATAATAAGCGCCGCAATATCATCTTTATTCTCCACGATTGCTTTTTTAATTTGTTCAATTGCTATCTTCTCTTCCTTCTTGACTTGTTCCAATCTTGATTCTGTAAGCGGAAAGGTTAGAACCGGATTATGAATGCGAGGCCAATTAAATTTTGGAAAATATTGAATCTTTACTGGTTCTGAATTCGTTAGCGAAAGTGTGTAACCGGTACGACCGTGAAATGCATGTTTGAAATGAATAACTTGTGTGCCAACTTCGTGTGTGTATCCTTTTGCGAAATTCTTTCTCACTTTCCAATCAAATGCAGCTTTAAGTGCATTCTCATTGCCAAGCGCGCCACCTTCGATAAAAAATGCATGCGGCAAATATGACGGCTGGGCAATTTGCGCGAATGTTTCCACAAATTCTGCCATTTCGACTGTATAGGCATCGGAGTTAGACGGCTTGTGCACAGCTGCTCGACCAAGTTTTTCAAGGAACTCCGGTGTGGTCATCTTAGGATGATTCATTCCAATTGCACCAGAAGCAAAAAAAGTAAAAAAGTCGAGCAGAGTTTTATTTGCCCGCGAATCATAAATGTACGAACCGTGACTTTTCTGCAAATCAATAACAAGATCGAATCCATCTGCAAGCATGTGCCGATTGAGTGTTGCATGGACTTCCGATGGTCGGATAATCACATGATTTTTTATAGTCGGTTTTTTATTAGCTTGATCAGGCATGATTTGCGCTAACTTATTCCTACTTGCTTAAAAATATAATCCACACATTTCAGACTTCTTTTCGGATCAAAAAGTTCATCAATATCTTTTTGGGATAATATTTTCATTACATCTTCGCTTCCAAGAAGTAATAATTTGAAATCTTTTTCTTCTTCCCAAACTTTCATTGCCTGTTCCTGCACGATGCGATATGCATCTTCACGCTTCATGCCTTTCTTGGTCAATGCAAGTAAAACTTCCTGCGAAAAAATTAATCCACGCGTTGCATTTAAATTGCGTGCCATACGCTCCGGATAAACAAGAAGTTTCTCGATAATCCGGGTCATATCTGATAATATGAAATCTAAAAGGATGCAACTATCGGGAACGATGACGCGTTCGACAGATGAGTGCGAAATATCCCGTTCATGCCAAAGTGAAATATTCTCCATTGCAGCGAGTGCATTGGAACGGAGCAACCGAGCCAATCCGGCAATGCGCTCGCAAACTATCGGATTCCGTTTATGCGGCATTGCCGAAGAACCTTTTTGTCCTTTTGAAAAATATTCTTCCGCCTCAAGCACCTCTGTTTTTTGAAGATGCCGAATTTCTGTAGCAAACTTTTCTAATGAACAACCGCAAATTGCGATTGCATTCATAAATTCCGCGTGACGATCCCGCTGAATTATTTGTGTAGAAATTGGTGCAGGCCGCAATCTTAACTTTTCACATACATAGCGCTCGACAAAAGGATCAAGATGCTGGTACGTTCCGACAGCGCCGGATATTTTTCCTACTGAAATTGTTTCAAGCGCAGCATTCAATCTTTCAATATTACGTATTGTTTCTGCATACCAAAGAGCTAATTTTAATCCGAATGTAATCGGCTCGGCATGGATACCATGCGTTCTGCCGATCATTACAGTGTATTTAAATTCTTTCGCACGCCGTGCAAGCACATCTTTCAATCCTTCCAATCCTTTCAGAAGCAACTCGGCGGATTGCTTCATCTGCACTGCAAGCGCTGTATCTAAAACATCGGACGAAGTCATGCCAAGATGAATAAAGCGCGATTCCGGACCAACATATTCTCCAACATTAGTCAGAAACGCGATGACATCGTGTTTCACTTCCCGTTCAATTTCAAGAATACGGGCAACATTGAAATTTCCTTTTTCTCGAATTACATTCACCGCCTCCTTCGGAACAACTCCAAGCTCAGCTTGCGCTTCGCATACCAGAGTTTCTATTTCCAGCCAAATGCGAAATTTATTTTCATCTTCCCAAATTTTTCCCATCGTAGGGCGTGTATATCGTTCTATCATTTTCGTTCCTTTGGTGCTGCATCTAATTTTAGAGATATATCAATTGTTTTATGTTCACGAAGCACTTTAAATTTTAAATAATCACCCGGACTTAATTCGCTCATCACAGATAGAATATCGTTATCAGAAGTAACTTTTTCGCCGTTGACTTCAAGAATGACGTCACCGACTTTTAAACCTGCAGCTACAGCGGGTCCGCCGGTCTGAATGTCACTCACAATAACGCCCTGCGGCTGTTTCATCCCAAAATATTGGGCAATGCGCACATCCACGGGCTGGACATCAAATCCGGCAGTGATGCCTCTATGTGATCCTTTATTTTTTAAATCAGTTACAACTTTTTTAACTTTGTTTATCGGAATTGCAAAACCATATCCGATGTATGTACTGGTTTGCCCTGCGGTAAAAATAAGCGTGTTCATTCCAATTACTTCACCATTGCAATTAACGAGCGGTCCACCGCTGTTACCGCCGTTAATCGCCGCATCCGTTTCAATCATATCGCGGTAGAACCGATTTTCCAATTGCCCTAACTTCATACCGGTTGCGCTGATGACTCCGACTGTCACGGTCGGTTTATCGTTAATTTCAAATAAACCAAATGGATTGCCAAATGCAATCGTCCATTCTCCAATCATCACTTCATCTGAATTCCCGAGCTTAACATACGGAAGTTCTTTACCATCGACTTTTAACAGGCAGATGTCTGTTGCAGGATCAGAGCCAATAACTTTCGCTTTCATTTGTTTGCCGCCGGAGATCGTGATAGTGATATCTGTAGCATTGCCTGCTACATGATCGTTAGTTATAATATAACCATCCGACGAAATGATAAAACCTGAACCAAGTTCTTTCACTTCTTGTTTATATGTACGATCTCCGAAGAATGGTTTGAAAAATGGATCGTTAAAAAATCCCGAGAACGGATCACGAATAGTCACTTCGGCAATGACATTGATCCCGACAACTGCCGGACTGACCTTTGCCACAGCTCGAGTGATAGCATTTTGCCGCGTTGAATGGAGCTGATCGTCTTCCTGTCCTGTTTTATCCTGCGAGTTTGATGTTTGAGAAAACGCCTGATCAAAAGTTGTATCAGCGGCGTGCGCCGGTTGAACACCGGAAGGCTTAATGATATATCCAAGTCCAAAGCCGAGAAGAAGTGGAATGGTTAAAATAATGAAGAAACGAAAATAAGGGTTATTCATATATCAACCTCAAAATTTTGAAACCAAAATCAAGTGATAGAAAATCGGTTTTGAATTATTTCTTTTAACGGCTGCCAATGACTCATTAAATGGATGCCGCTTATAATAAACGAAAATATCCGGTAATCAGTTGCAGAAATATTGCGTATCATCACTGCTTCAATCCAAGTCGACGGAATTACTAAAAGAATAATTGGTGCACAAATAATTGCAAGAAGATTCGCGTTTAAAATGTCATTTTTAATCCTGTACGAAAGAAACCATATTAGACACCATATAATTGTGCAACTGACACCAATTGCAAAAAAACCTCCTGCAGCAGTTGAGAGACCTCTGCCGCCATGGAATCTCAGCCAAATTGGATAATTATGACCTATTATACCACCGCTTAATGCCAAAGACTGAATCAAGAACGAACCTCCAAGAATTTGGCCGGCAATTAATGCGATAAATAATCCTTTTACAAAATCTAACAATCCCACGAGAATCCCCATCGTTTTTGATTTTGTTACCTCGAAAGCATTCAACGCTCCGACGTTTCCACTGCCTTGTTTGCGTACATCTAACCCGCTCTTCAAACTTACAATGATAAATGCTGCCGGAAAAGAGCCGATAAAATAACCGCAGAAAAAACTTACAAATTCCATTTGAAAATCACATTATTTTTATTTTGACCAATTATTTTCTTAAGGAAAACTACGGAAAAGTGAAAGGGAAAGCAAGGTGAGGAAAAATTTGGAATTTTGAAGTCGATAAAATTAAAGAAATTTCGATCTATAAATATTTATAAATGAGCTGCTTACTGGTTCAATTTTCCGTTTGCTGAATGGCTTTCTTCTTTAATCCATAAATTCCCAATTCACACCCAGTCGAATATTCCTCCCCGGCATCGGATAAACAGGCGCAAGAATATATCCCGCATTCAGGATATTGTTCCATGAAAGAGAAAGATGTGCATCACCAATTTTTACAATCATAAACAGATCAAATATTGTTGCACGGCCTATTAAAAAATTATTATATTCAACGTACGAAAGCGTCTGCGGATCAAACCGCATACCTTGTTGACGATTGTAGAAATGCGAGCGAATTCCAAATTTAGCATCAAGTTTTTCTTTGAAAAATTTGTTACGGTAATTTACTTCTCCGGAAAGAATAATATCGGGGATTAACGTTTTAACCGTATCCAATTGTGTATAGTGTGTCAGTGTCATCACACCGAGAATTTCAAAATGATGCCAGTAAAATAATAATTTGCCATTGAGTCCCAGCGATTTAGTTTCATTAATATTCGAAATGCTTATTGCAGGCGAACCGTGCGGCGTCACTGCAGGTTGAAAAACAATCGCGTTTTTTACAGTTTGTTGAAAACCCGCAAGATTCAATTGAAGGTTCGAGTCGGCAATTATGCTGAATCCTCCTTGAAGAAAAGAATGTTGTTCCTTAACAACTGCATCTGTGCGAAAAACTGTTGAATCTCTCCAGTATCGTTCCTGTATAGTCGGGAATCTGTCATAACGCGATGCATCAACAAATAGCGTAAGCCAATCTGCAAGAACAGATTTTACTCCGATACCGGAACTGAAATTGCTTTCGCCGTCTAATGAATTTGAGCGCAAAGAAATTGACGGAATAAAAATATTTATCAACCGCAATTCTGATTGCGCAAAAATAGATTTTTCAGTTTCGATATGCGAAGGAAGAGTTCGTGTAGAATCACTCTGCCGTCTTTCTAAATTTACGCCAGCTATGATGTGCAAAGAATTAAACGAAAGCCGCTGCTGGATACGCATTCCCCAAAAAGACGCTTTGGTCGAATCATCAATGTAATTTTGTGGATTCCAAAATTCCCGTTCAAGAGTGCTGTAATAGAAACTTGCTTGTGTAGTGGAAGAAGAATCCGGTAATATACGCGCTATTGCTGAAAGTGTCTCATCGCGCCGTGAACGACTGTCATGCTGAAGATTATTCATGATAGTTGCAACTGCATTGTTAAAAATATTTCCTGAATCTATGTCGACACCGCCATTAAGTCCATTGCGGGCTTTTGTGTAGAAATCAGTCAGCGATATATTTAAACGATTGGAAAAATTATAACGCAGTCGAGTGCGAACATTCCATGCATCCAAAGCTGGAACTATCAGGTTATTTACAGTTTGAGGATAATTTCCGTCTGAAGTCTGTCGCGTAAAACTAATCATCAAGTTTAGACCGCGGATAACATTTTGTGTAAAAAGGCCGTCCGTTAGAAGAGTTCCTTTGGGATCCTGGACAAATCTGATTCTCGTCAGCGGACGATAGCTGTTGTAAGAACGAGAAACAAAATTCAATGCCGTACCATCCTCGTCAGATGCCAAAATTGAAGTTGAGCCGGAAAGTATTTCAGTGTGATCGATAAATTCAAGCGGTAAATCCGAAAGATTATATGTGCCGGTCACAGGATCATTCATCGGGCGTCCATCTAACATAATTCCAATGTCACGTCCGTCAGTACCAAATGCATTAAGCTGTCCCCACTTGCCCGCTTCACCCAAATCGCGATAGAAAAACCCGGGCAGATCCCATATCAAATCTCCCAAAAACCTTGCATCACTCCACAAAAATTGTTTTTGATGAAGGGCATCTGTTGTATCGACTTCGCCGATTATTTCTCCCATTCCCCGAAGAAAACGAATCCGGACAGAATCTATTACCGTGGAATCGGTACGCGCGAGCAATGTTGTATCTGTTCCTTTTTTAAGCGTATCAACGAAGGATCGCGGTTTATGCGGATTTGAGATGACACCAGATTTTGTTGAATCTGCATGACTTACAGTTGGTTGTTGAAAATTAGGCGGTGTTTTTTCTTCGGCGTGCTGCGCATATGCGAACGCTGCAGTAATGAATAAAGAAAAAATAATTACACAAATGCGGATAATGACTTTCAAGACTTAGTCAGCTTCAGGTTGGTGGAACGATTTAAACGAAGGCGCTGTAATCGAAGTTTGATAATTTTTTGGGAAGGATGAAATTGCAGACAGCGCTTTCTTTTCGTTTTCAAAAAAACCGTACATCGATGAACCGCTGCCGCTCATCAGTGAAAACACTGCACCCATCCCTATCAATTTCTCTTTGATGCTGCTGAGTTCGGGATAAATTCGAAACGCCGGCAATTCAAAATCATTTTTTGCAATCGTTGCCAATTTTTGAGGATTAGAAATCTGCTTCATAAGCTTGGTTTGCAACCCGCTTGCTTTTATATTTCGCTTCGGAGCATACTGACTGTAAGCCAACGCCGTAGAAATATGAATCAGTGGTGTGACAACCGCAATCCAAAATGGAAGTGCCAGAGAAAAAGATTCCAAAATTTCTCCGCGCCCGGTGGCATACGCAGTTCCGCCTTCGATGAAAAATGGAACATCTGAACCAATCTGCCCGGCAAGTGTACGCAATTGATTTTTTGATAATCTTAATTTCCAAAATTGATTTAAACCGTAAAGTACTGCCGCTGCATCACTGCTGCCACCACCGAGTCCGGCACCGACTGGAATATTCTTTTTCAAATTAATCATCACACCCTGTTGAATACGCCTTTCTTTTTTCAGAAGGTTTGCAGCAACGATGCAAAGATTGGATTCATCATTCGGAACAAGAATGGAATCAGCAGTTATTTCCAATGTGTCGTGCTGTTCTATCTCAATTTCATCAAAGCAATCGATCTCGTGGAAAACTGTTTCAATATCGTGATAACCATCCGACCTTTTGCCGAGAATATTGAGACCTATATTGATTTTTGCGTACGCGCGAAGTGTCATATTAATTCAAACCATTTTTAAAATAATAGATTTAAGCGGCAGATGCAAGGATTTGAATGATATTGGTTTCTTTGATTGTTCTCCCTTTTTTTCGTATGTTTTTTAACAAATAATTTTGCGTACTATGAGTACATCCAACATGAAACCTGTATCTATCGGAACAATTAACATCGGCGGAAATTATCCGTTAGTTTTAATCGCGGGACCTTGCGTCGTTGAAAACCGTGACACGATTCTTCAAACGGCAAGAATTATTCGATCAATTGCAGATCGCTGTAAAATGCCGTTTATATTCAAATCTTCATACAGGAAAGCAAACCGTTCAAGCGCCGGTTCTTTTACATCAATTGGCGACGAGAAAGCACTGCAAATTCTTGCAGAAGTGAAACGCGAATTCGGAGTACCAATTTTAACCGATATTCATTCCACCGTTGAAGCAGCCATTGCCGCTGAAGTTGCGGATGTTTTGCAAATTCCCGCTTTTCTCTGCCGGCAAACAGAATTGCTTGAAGCCGCTGGAAAAACCGGTAAGGTTGTGAATATTAAGAAGGGACAATTCGTTGCACCGGATGATATACATCTTGCCGCAGAAAAAGTCGCCGCAACCGGCAATGATAAAATTCTATTGACAGAACGCGGAACAACTTTCGGCTATCATAATCTCGTTGTTGACATGCGATCTTTGCCGATAATGCGAAAATCCGGATACCCCGTGGTATTAGATGCAACTCATTCCGTACAGTTACCGGGAGGCGAAAAAAATCAGAGTGGCGGTCAACCAGAATTTATTTTTCCAATTGCACGCGCTGGTGTTGCCGCAGGATGCGATGCGCTTTTTATCGAGGCGCATCCGAATCCGGTGGAAGCGCTAAGCGACTCTGCTAGCCAATTGAAATTGGATCTACTTGAAGAATTAGTGAGGCAAGTGAAAGCGATCGATGATTTGGTGAAGGGAAACAAATGAGACATTCAATTAGACGCTCGTCGTTTAAATTGGATTGCGGATGTTATGAACTTGAAGTAAGCATTCATCTTTGGTCACAATATGGAGTTTTCTCGATCAAAGCAACCGATAAGACTTCTCGCAGATATTCTTTTGTTACAAATATAAATGGCTTAGCTTCACAGTTTCCAGGTTATGATCCACAAAATCCTTTAATGGAAAATTCAACATGGGAAAACAAATCATCAAAAGTAGAACGTTGGTATAACGAAGCTAAAAGACTTTTATCCGATAGACAATTTCAAATATATTTTATTCGTTACTTAGATGAGGACCGTTGTGCTGGTGAATGGGAAAATGTTTTGAGGAAAACGGAATGAAACCTGTTCTTCTTCAAGGAAATTGTTCAGCACTTTTAGAACGAGTAACATTTTTGTCGCGCTCAAAAATACAAGAAATCCATTTAACCTTCCTCGATCCACCGTTCAACCAAGACAAAGAATACAATGAGTGGGATGACGATATACCAGAGGAAGATTACTGGCGTTGGATGACCGAAGTATGTGCAAAAGTCTATGCGTTGACAGCAGATGGTGGTGCAATATATTTTATGCAACGCGAGAAGAAAACAGAGTCCGTATTGCAATGCTTGCGCGCAACAGGTTGGACATTTCAAAATTTAATTATCTGGAAAAAGAAGACATCGGCAGTTCCCGGAATAAATCGCTACGGCAAACATTATCAGATTATTGCATTTGCGACAAAAGAAGATCGACCCCGAGTCTTTAACCGACTAAGAATTGATCCACCACTGCCGCAAGGTTATAAATTAGAAAGAGAAAATGGTTTGTTTTTAACCGATGTATGGGATGATATTCGTGAATTAACATCAGGGTATTTTGCTGGTGACGAGGCATTGAGAGATGCTGATGGCAATAGACTCCACAAACAGCAGGCGCCGTTACAGCTCCTTGTAAGAATTATTCTTTCTTCGACTAAACCAAGCGATTCTATTCTTGATCCATTTGCGGGCACTGGAACAACGCTTATTGCAGCTCAAGGATTAAATCGTAATTCCGTCGGAATTGAACTCGATAATAGGAATGTTAAAATCATTCAACATAGAATAGAAGAAGAACGCGAATCTGATAACGTTACAAAATTTTATAAAGAATATATTTGTACAAAGGGTTTAGACGATATTTGGGGAAGCAGTTCTCCAAAACTGATTTCAAATGAAACAAATAAACTGCACAAGTCCAGAAAACAAACTACTTTGTTTGAAAGTCGAACAAATTCATGAATAATTCGATTTATCATTTCTTTTCACAACTTGTAAAAGAAAAAAGTAATCTAGTTTCTGTTAAACATCTGGATAAGTTTCATTTTGATTCATCAATGCTTTCTTGCAAATGCAAGGGTAAATTTCCTGATCTTGCAATCAGATTGAACAAAGACAACAACGTTTTTTCTGGCGGAGAATTGGTTGAATTAAAAGATAGTGAAAGTTTTTCTGTTTCCTCCTTCAACTCAACTATTCCATCAGGTAACAAACCAATTGCCGAGCTTATTGCTGGTAAAAACAATACTATACGAGAGCAAATGAAAGAGGTCGGTGACGATATTGAATCACTATCTATACGAAATGTTTTTTACTTAATCAGGGGAAGGAAAAAGAAATTCATCAAGGTTTGTTTAGTCCATGGAAAATTTTTCGAGACCATATCTGGAGAAATGCTTATCTCTGATTCCTTTCGGCAAGCATTTGAAGAACGTATGAAAGAAGTTGGAGAGGAATTCTCGTCTGAGTTTAAAGAAAAGATCACAAAATTGTTCAGTCATCAAGATACTTTCAGCAAAGTTAGAACAGTAACGAATGCTTCTGTTCGTCTTAGATTCCGAATTATGACTGAGGTTTTAGCCGAAGGAAACTTGCTTAATTCCGCCAAGTATCCTCAAATCAAAGACAACACTCTCAATTTTCTTGTTCCATGCCATTCTGCAGAAGAAGAGAATCTCCATCTAAAAAGAATAAAGCAGGCATTTAAAGAGCGGGGCGTCAGTTCTTTTTTGAAAGACTTCGATATATTTACACTCAAACATTTGCTTAACGGACCGTTCCTTGTTTTTCAAACAGCAATTAAATAAAAATATGGCAGCAAAAAAATATTTATCCAATCTAAAACATATTAAACTCCTGCTCCTTGATGTGGACGGCGTAATGACAGACGGCGGAATTTATTATTCTGATTCCGGGGGCGAGTTTAAAAAATTCAATGCTCAGGATGGATACGGTATTGTGAAACTCCAGCGAGCTGGTATTCAAGTCGGTATTATTACTGGGCGAGTTTCTAAAATCGTAAAAAGACGGGCAGAAGATTTAGGAATCACTGAAGTCTACCAAAATTTAGATAATAAAATAGATGCATACGAATCCGTTAAAAAGAAACTAAATCTTGCCGATGCGAACATCGCTTATATCGGTGATGACGAATTTGATCTTGAAGTGCTGAAATGCGTCGGATTTTCTGCCTCACCAGCGGATGCGATTCCGGTTGTTACAAAGAATGTGCATTACGTTTGTACTCGCAGCGGCGGCAACGGCGTTGTGCGTGAAGTAATAGAATTGATTTTAAAGAATATGAAGTAAAGAGAGAAACTTATGAACGCAAATGCCGCCATAGAAAAAGGAAAAGAAATAGTCCGCATCGAAGCGGAAGCTGTTGCAGCACTTGAACCGCGCATTAATGAAAATTTTGCGGCTGCTGTTGATCTCATCTTCAATGCAAAAGGTCGTGTGGTGATTACAGGTATTGGAAAATCCGGCATCATAGCAAGAAAAATTGCCGCGACAATGAGCTCAACCGGCACACCTGCCGCATTTATGCATCCATCCGATGCTTTACATGGCGATTTAGGAATGGTCACGCCAGATGACGTTGTGATCTTCATTTCTAAAAGCGGTGATACTGCGGACCTGTGGCAGCTTTTATTGAGCTTTCACCAGCTTGGTGTTAAAATTATTGCGCTCACCGGCAGCATTAACTCGCCGCTCAGCAAACAATGCGACATCGTTCTCGATGCAAGCGTTAAAGAGGAAGCCTGCCCGTACGATCTTGCACCGACATCATCCACAACTGCTTCATTAGTGATAGGTGATGCGCTTGCAATAACACTTCTCCAAAAGCGCAATTTCACGCAAGAAGATTTTGCAATGTTACATCCGGGCGGCAATCTGGGCAAACGTCTGCTTTTAAAAGTCGAGATGATGATGATTACCGGCGCAAATGTACCGGTTGTTAAAGAAAGTGTTTCTCTTTCCGATGCTATTATTGAAATCAGTTCCAAACGATTAGGAGCTACATGTGTAGTTGATGATGCAGGTGTTCTTCGCGGCATTCTTACAGATGGAGATCTTCGCCGTCTGCTTCAAAGAACTACAAATATAACAAATCTTGCTGTTCGCCAGGTGATGACACAGAATCCTAAAACCATCCGCCAGAATATTCTTGCTGTTCAAGCGCTCAAAGTAATGGAATCATTTAAAATCACGCAGTTGATAGTGGTGGATGACAACCAACATCCTGTCGGTGTATTGCATCTTCATGATTTAGTTGAAGCAGGATTAGGCGGAGAATCCAGCACATGAAAACGTTTTACATCTGGATGTTCTGTATAACCGCACTTTTATTATTTGGCTGCGAAGAAAAAATTTCTCCTTCCGTTATCTCGACAATTGACAGCCGAACACTTCCGCAGCAAGAAAGCTGGAACAGCACTATCGTCGTGTCGGATTCGGGACATATCAGCGCTATCATTGTTGCAGGATATATTCGTGTTTTTGAGTTGAGCCGGCAGACACAGATGAGCCAAGGTGTAAGAGTGCGTTTCTTCGACCGCGAAGGCAAACAAACTTCTGTGCTTACAAGTGACTCAGGAAATGTGGACGAAGCAACAAACAATCTTGAGGCACGAAGAAATGTAGTTGTCGTTTCCAGCGATTCATCAAGAATGCTGACAGAAAAATTATTTTGGGATAATCAGAAACAACTCATCTATACACCGGAATACGTGCAAATCACAACGGTCAAAGATAAATTGCAGGGACATGGATTTGAATCGGATCAAAGTTTAAAGAATTACCGGATTTTCCATGTAACAGGTCAATCGCAGACAAAATAAGAGCAATGCGGCACTGTTTGATATATTTTCTTTTGAGCATATTTCTGTTATTAACCTGCCGTTCGTATGCTCAAAAAAACAGTATGATTGATTTGCGTCATGCAGATCAGATGCAGGGAAAAATTCTGAACGGTGAAGAAGTGCGCGAGCTTATCGGCAATGTTCATTTCGTTCAGTTTCCTACTTCCGGCGGATTGGTTAAGGTTTGGTGCGATCGCGCTCTTCGTTATATGATACAGAATAAAGTTGAATTGTTCGGAAATGTGAAAGTCGTCCGAGACAGTGTTACGATTCATTCGAAAGAAGGCGTGTATTATGCCGAAAGCAAGATGATGGAAGGCAGAAACGGTGTACGGCTGGAACGCGGGAAAACTCTGCTTACCGCAATGAGTGGAAAATATTTTATTGATGAAAAACGATCTCTTTTTTGGGATAACGTTGTATCAGTTGATACATCTTCCGTCATTACTTGTAATGTCTTGAATTATTTTGAGAATGAGACACGATCCGTTGCAATCGGTAATGTGCATGTTTTCGATAATGTTAATGCCGTCAATATCTATGGCGACTCTCTAATCCATATCGAGCAAAAAAAATTCACGCTTGTATTGAAGCAGCCACGCTTATTAAAGATAGACACATCTTCCAGCGGCACTATCGACACAATGGTTGTTGTCAGCCGCGAAATGCAATCTATTCAAGATACTGCTGAACGTTTTATCGCTATTGACAGCGTGCAAATGGTGAAAGGCGGAATGTCTTCACGATGCGGCAAAGCAACATACTTCGTGAAAAATGACCTCATCATACTTCAGACAAATCCGATAATTTGGAGTGACGAGAATCAGATCACAGGCGATTCAATTCGTATCCGGATGGTAGATAAACGAATTAGAAGTTTGTGGGTTAAAAACCGAGCAATGGCGATTTCCCGCGTGGATTCAGCTTTGCCCAACCGTTTCAATCAATTAACAGGCAGGGAGTTGACAATGTACTTCCATGCAAACAAATTAGAACAGGTCGATGTACAAAAAAATGCAACAAGTCTTTATTATTTATTTGACAATAAAGAACCTAACGGCGCTAACAAGTCAAGCGGCGACCATATCTTCATCGATTTTATTGTCGGAGAGGTAGATCGTATTAAAATTGTAGGCGGCGTGCAAGGGCAATATTTCCCCGAGAAAATGATTAATAAACATGAACAGGATTACAATCTTGACGGGTTTAAGTTGTACGAAAATCGTCCAATTCGACAAGGCGTGAACATTATCAGCAAATAATATGGCAAAAAAAATTAATAAATCTGTTTCACGAACGAAACAACCAGCTGGATCAAAAAAAAATAAAATTGTTGTCTATCATAGACATCGCACAACAAAATCCCAAAAAGCAAGACTTAATGTAAAGCAGGCTCATAAAGGTTCAGCAATTGCAGTTCCGCAAACGAAAATGCCTGTTGTGACTGCGCCGCCCATTTCACAGATCATTCTTCGCTCAAACGGATTGGTAAAACGTTATAAAAAGCGCACTGTGGTTAATGAGGTTAGTATAGAAGTGAAGCAGGGAGAAATTGTGGGCTTGCTTGGGCCAAACGGTGCGGGCAAGACGACAACATTTTTTATGATAGTTGGAATGATTCGCCCAAATGCCGGCAGAGTATTCATGGATGATGCCGAAATCACGAAAATGCCGATGTATAAAAGGGCGCGAAACGGCATCAGTTATTTACCGCAAGAGGCATCCGTATTTCGAAGATTATCTGTAAAAGATAATCTTTTAGCGATATTGCAAACAACATCACTTACTCGCGAAGCACAGGAAGAAAAATGCAATCGGCTGATGGAAGAATTCGGACTTGCTCACATCTCGGCAAGCAAAGGTTACATGCTATCCGGCGGCGAGCGCCGCAGAACGGAAATTGCCCGCGCACTGGCACTTGATCCAAAATTTATTTTATTAGATGAACCATTTGCCGGCATTGATCCAATTGCCGTAGAAGATATTATGCAGATTGTCGTCAAACTTAAAAACAGAAACATTGGCGTACTCATTACGGATCACAACGTGCACGAAACGCTTTCCATAACGGATCGTTCATATTTATTGTTTGAAGGGAAAATTTTAAAATCCGGAACAGCAGAATATCTTGCAAATGATCCTGAAGCAAGAAAATTGTATCTTGGAGAGAACTTTAAATTAGATAGATATGAATAGCGGTAAGCAAAAACTAATTGCAAATTAATTAATCATCCATCCACTAATGATCAAATATTATGATTGTCGTTTTAGAAACAGGAACTACTGAAAAACAAGTTGAAGAAATTATACGTGTTTTGCACGATAATGGATTCGATGTGCATCGTTCTACAGGTGTACAACATATAGTCTTGGGTGCTATCGGCGTTCACCCGGAATTCGATCACAGGCAAATTGAATTGTTAGACGGTGTAGCGGAGGTTGTGCGCGTTACTGAGCCGTTCAAACTTGCAAGCCATGCATTTAAACGCGAAGGATCTGTATTCGATATCGGCGGAGTAAAAATCGGCGGGCAGGAAATTGTCGTTATAGCTGGTCCTTGTTCGGTAGAAACCGAGGAACAGATTTTCAAAATTGCAAAATATGTCAAAGATTCCGGCGCAAAAATATTGCGGGGCGGCGCTTTCAAACCGCGCACTTCGCCTTATTCTTTCCAGGGACTTGGTGAAGAAGGTTTAAAACTTATTCGTTCAGCAGCAGATGAGTACAAACTAAAAGTCATCACAGAAGTTATGGACAAGAGTCAAATAGATCTGGTTGAAAAGTACGCGGATATTTTACAGATTGGCGCACGCAATATGCAAAATTACATATTTCTGAAAGACCTTGGCAAAGCATCAAAACCGGTTATGCTCAAACGGGGTCCTGCCGCAACTATTGAAGAATGGCTGATGTCAGCAGAATATATCCTTGTAGGTGGCAACGAAAGAGTTATTCTGTGCGAACGCGGCATTCGCACATTCGAGACTGCTACACGCAACACTATGGATATCAGCGCTATTCCTGTAATAAAAAAGAAAAGTCATTTGCCAATTATCGCCGATCCATCGCATGGTGTCGGCATTCGCGATAAAGTAATTCCTATGGCACGCGCTTCAGTAGCCGCCGGTGCAGATGGAATTATGGTGGAAGTCCATAACAATCCTGATCACGCATTATCAGATGGAGCGCAATCACTCTATCCGGATCAGTTTGCGCAGATGATGAAAGAAGTCCGTATAATTGCTCAGGCAATAAATCGCAACATCGCATAAATTGACAGATGTCAGAACAAAAGTTGCTTCCATTTAAGTGCGTCACAATTATTGGCGTCGGTTTAATCGGCGGATCGCTGGCACTGGCGATAAAAAACCGCTTTCCCGCTGTTCATATTACCGGCGTCGATGAACCGCAAATTCTTAAACGTGCATTGAAACGGAACGCAATAGATATTGCCGAACATTCCGTTGAACAGGCAGTAAGAACTGCCGATCTTGTAATTATCGCCGTGCCTGTTTTTGCAATTGCAAAACTTCTGCCAATCGTTGCAAAGAATATTGCGCCTCATACAATTGTTACCGATACAGGAAGTGTGAAGCAGGCTATAGTTGAAAAAGCTAAAATACTTTTCCCAAATGGCAGATTCATCGGTGGACATCCGATGGCAGGTTCAGAATTCTCCGGCATTGATGCGGCACATCCATTATTATTTCAGAACGCAATTTACATTCTTACGCCAACATCTAAAACAAATAATAAATCTTTGCAAGCTGTTGCAAAATTTTTCAATTCACTTGATGCACGTATTTTAACCATTGATCCTGCAACGCACGACAGTATTATTGCCGCTGTCAGCCATCTTCCACAACTTGTTGCGGTCGCTCTGATGAACACGGTTGGCAAAAAACATCCGAATTCACAGGCGCATCTTTCACTTGCTGCCGGCGGTTTTCGGGACATGACGCGTATTGCATCGAGTAAATTTGAAATGTGGAAAGATATTCTTTCAGCAAACCAGAAAGAAATCAGCAAAGCGCTTCGACTTTTCATTAATCAATTAGAAAAAATTGCCGCAGCAGTTAAGTCTAATCCTTCATATCTTTCAACACAATTTAAAACATCACGTAATCTGCGCATGCGCATTCCACCGTCTATGAAAGGATTTATGTCGCCGCTTGTAGATTTATCTATCTTCATAGAAGACAAACCGGGCGAGCTTGCGCGTTTGACTTCATCACTCGCAAAACATAAAATTAATATTAAAGATATGGAACTTATTAAAGTTAGGGAGGGTCGCGGAGGAACATTCCGTCTATCATTTGAAAACCGCTTTGTCTCTAACGAAGCAGCAAGCATTCTTCAAAAAGCCGGTTTTAATGTGAGCGGAAAATAGTTAAGCGATAATACGGATCGCGCCGATTAACCACAGATTACAGATTGCACAGATTGGAAGAGTCACTGAAAGGCAGCTTATTTGAAGGAACTCTAACAATTAAACGAGACCTCGAATTATTAAAAAAGATATTTCTTTCAATAGACGAACAAGAACATGTAAATTCTAAATTTACGATTCCTAATTAGGATAGGCGTATAATTTCATATCACATAATGATAAGGGAATTAGCCGGACTAATCGAGGGGCAAGTGAATAAATATATAAATGTAGAAATCGAGGCTTGGCCTAAAAGATTAGCATGGCAAGGACACGAATGGATTGATCTTGTACGAAACAATATTATCTGGGAGAAAGTAAAAAAGAAATTAGAAGAAAAGGCGGCCAGCGTTAGTTTTGATACTATGAAACTATTACTTGCAGAAGGGCTATAACAACTTTTATCTCCAAATTCAAATTAAAGCACTATCCAGCATCGACACAAATAATAATGTAGTATTACTTTTTATCCGCGCTTGAAGATGTGTCCGTGGATGGTTTAGATTCCGGTTTAATTTCAGTTTTGGATTCCTGTTTAGATTCCGGTTTGGATTCAGATTTAGAATCAGATTTCGATTCCGATTTTGTGCCTGAGCTTGCAGACGTATTGGCTTTCTTATAATCCGTCAGATAAAACCCGCTTCCTTTAAAAATTAATCCGGCACCGCTCGACATTAATCTTTTTAGTGTTGGCTTTGCACATTTCGGACACATTGTTAACGGATCTGATGACATCGTTTGAAATTCTTCAAATTCGTGACCGCAGGATTTACAAAGATACTCATATGTCGGCATTTTTACATTCTACCTTTAACTTAATACTTTACAAATATACTTCCGATTTACCAAGATTTCAATTAGTTTCGCGAACCAAAAATAAATGATCCTCACTGTAAGCACCAAGGTATTTGTCATGCCCGCTAAAGCTGGCATCCAGTTTCTGGATTCCGTCTTTCGCTGGAATGATGATGCAAACGTCCGCATATTAGACTTGAAAATGAATAAATAATAGAGGGAACCAATCACATTCCATCATCGTTTAGAGAATAACACAATTTATTAAAAAAGGAGATTTTATGATAAGCGAAACCTTACAAGACGCTATTAATGAACAAATAAACTTCGAACTTATTTCCGCATACCTTTATCTTTCAATGTCGGCACATTTTGAGACACAGAATCTTCCAGGATTCGCAAACTGGATGCGAGTGCAATACAATGAGGAGACCGGACACGCTTTGAAGCTTTATAATTACGTGCATGATCGCAATGGCGCAGTAACTTTAAAAGCTATTGCACAGCCAGCAACAGAATTTAAAACTCCGTTGGATATATTTAAACAAGTTCTCGAGCATGAACAAAAAGTAACGTCGCTCATTAATAAACTCTACGAATTAGCTGTAAAGGAAAAAGATTATGCAGCACAAAGTTTTCTGCAATGGTTCATCAACGAGCAGGTAGAAGAAGAAAAGAATGCAACTGACATTATTAATTTGTTAGAAATGATCGGCGGCTCACCTGTAAGTTTGATTATGGCTGATAGGCAATTAGGGGCAAGGAAAAGCGGGTAACACGATTTACTTTTTTTACACTTAAGATTGAAAAACAACAGACCTATAAGCGTCACAAAGAGAAATAAATGAGAATACTTTTTCATACAGATACTCTATAGTGATATAACGATTGGATTAGTGCTCGCAATATTTGTTCTTTTATATTTTCTGTCAATCACGTAAACGCGTGATTATTGTCGGGTTATAACGGTTCAAACGCCACATCTTAAAAAAATAATTACAACTACTGGAATCTAAAGACTTATTTTTCACTTGTCTGTCGCATTTTAACAAGAAGCGTGTAGCTATTATTGTGCAATGCTTGCATAACTATTACAAGCAGTGTAACCATTTTTGATATACACAAAGATCAATTGGACAGCCATCGGAAAAATAATAGGGAAAAGAATTTAAATAGAAGAAATTTTTTCTAACCTAACTCTGTCAAGATCTCTTTTATATTCCCCAATACTTTATCGGCTTCGGAAAAGCTGCCTTTCTCAGTCAATTCATTTGGAATAACTATGCAGTGAATACCTGCTGCTTTGGCTGACTTCAATCCTCTTTCCGAATCTTCGATAGCGATGCATTCTTCTTTTTTAAAACCACTTTTCTTAACAGCGAGAAGATATGGCTCAGGGTCTGGTTTGAATTTTGTATAATCATTTGCGGTAAGAACAAAATCAAAATACTTCAAGAGATCTGAAGATTGGTGAATAAGTTCAAAGTGGCTTTTTTGCGAGCTGGTTACAACTCCCATTAAATACCGCCCATAAAAAGCTTCGAGAACTTCTTTTGCTCCGTCAATTATATTATTTTCACGGCATAGCATTTTACTGTATAAAGCATCACGCTCATTGCGCAATTGTTGGATGGAACTTGAAGAGACACCTTTTTCTTCTGCTAAATGCCATGCTCCTTTTCCCTGAACAAGAATGAGTTCAATGAATAATTCCTTTGTTAAAGTTACGCCTACTGCTGCAAGAATTTGCTGCGTTGCAGCAAAGAATAAGCGCTCTGTATCTACCAAAACACCATCATTGTCCCAAAAGATCGCTTTTATCATCGGTGAAAAATATTTATTGAGCCGATAGATACTATGTGGTTAAGTTTCTATCTCGCTAACATTTTTTGTTTTTCTTTTCCAAACAATCCACATCAGAAACGCGACAATGAGCAGAACGGGAATTACAATCAAACTTCCTTCCGGCCCTGTTGCACCGCCGCTCCAAAGAATATTCCCTTGTGGATGCATAGAAAAAAGATGTCCCTGCGCAATCCTGCCGCTGTCTGCCGTTCCCCATAGATAAGACTGCGCCCAATCCCATGAAGCATTAAATCCTATTGCCCACCAAAGATTTTTAAGATACCAGAGACTGATACAGAAAACGAATCCGGCAAGTACAGCAGAAAATATACCGACTGGAGATTCTCCTTTGTTCATAAGATGCACGCATCCAAAAGTTATGGAAAGAATCAGAGCGCCCCACCAAAATCCTAGACCTCGAGTCAACGCCGCTTGCATGTACCCTCGCATAAAATATTCTTCATACAAACCGACTAAGAAGAAAGCAGCGCTCCATCCGAAAGCATATTCAATTGCTTCCCATCCAAAAATGCTTTGACCATCGAATGAAAGAAAGCCGCAAAGTTTCAGAACTCCAACTAAAACAGATAGAGCCGTTACGCCGGAAAGTGTG
Organism: Ignavibacteriota bacterium; assembly: GCA_963833465.1. Taxonomy (GTDB): domain Bacteria; phylum Bacteroidota; class Ignavibacteria; order UBA10030; family UBA10030; genus Fen-1298. The sequence continues at coordinate 1,039,001 of CAWHXW010000004.1, forward strand.
CCATAAACAAATTTTACAAATCGTTTTTCCCCTTCCAATCCGTATGAAATAAGCGGTTTATGTTCGATAAGCGCCATAATCATTGATGCACATAGTAATCCTAAAAACGCGGCAAGGTCGCCAGCGCAAGATTGAATCGGCTGCATATCATAGGCGTGTAAATTATTTTTTTCAAGAAGGTATTGAGTTGGGAGAATAAAAACAGCGGTAAACAATGCCATCAGGATAAAAAAGATCCCGATACTCCAGCCTGCTCGTATTCCTTGCTTACCTGTAAAGATACGGCGCAACAATGATTGAGATTCAATTTGCGTTGACACGTCATTTTCCATTAGCAATTGCTTTTAGATATTTAGAGAATGAAAGATTCTTTATTCTAAAAAACGACATTTGAGTCTATGTAATAATTTTAAATGTGATGAAAGAATTTTCGGCAAGATGACTTTCTAATTTTAACTATGTCTTATTATGCACTGTTATCTTTTGGAAAATATTTACGCATTGTCTTTTGGACTTTCGCAAGCCATTCCTGGCGCTGTTCTGTTGTGCTGGTAACAATTACGTTAAATGTTTCGCGATAAAATGTTTTTACTCCGCATAAATCGAAAACACAATTCTTCCATAATGTCTCCAATGGATCTCCAAATGTTTTTAACTCACGGTCTGATTGTGTATTAGATGTATTGAAAACACAAGCCGCTTTCAATTTTAACAAGCCAATTGGAATTCCTTCTCCTTGATCTCCATCCACAAACTTATAAGCAATTCCCGGACGCATAACTCTATCTATCCATCCTTTGAGAATAGCCGGCGGCTGCCCCCACCAATTCGGATGTACTATTATAATGCCGTCAGCATCGATTATTTCTTTACAATGCTTTTTTATTTTACGTGGAACGGAACCTTCCTTAAGAATCTCCCGCATCGAAAGAATTGGATCAAACTTTTCAGTATACAAATCATGAAAAAAAATTTGATGTCCATTCTTTTTCAGTTCAGAAAGAACTGCCTGCGCTATTGCATAGTTAAAACTTTTATTGCTTGGATGAGCTAAGATAACAGAAATTAACATTGTTCGATAACCTTTGATTTTCTATAAAATTTATATCTCTAATCGTCATACTAATCTTATAAATACTCATTCCATCAACTTAAACTTCAGATCAGTGAGGATGGCTGTGGCGAAGTATATGCGGCTTTTCTAAACCATGACGAAGCATTAGTTCTTCATTTCCAAGTAATTCTAATGTGGGACCATCCGCAACAATTCTACCTTCATCTAAAACAATTGTTCGGCTGCACAGCTCAACTACCATTTCCAGATCATGAGTTGCTATAATCTTGGTTACAGGAAGAGTTTTAAGAATTTGATGAAGCTTTCTTTTCCCGCGCGGATCTAAATAGCTTGTCGGTTCGTCAAGTGCCAATACAAGCGGTTCACATGCAAGCACACCGGCAAGACATACACGCCGCTTTTCACCGTTGCTTAGGTGATACGGAAAACGGTTTTCAAATCCTGAAAGATCTGTTTGTGCAAGCGACCGTTCTACTCTCAAACGGATTTCTTTATCCGAAAGTCCAAATTGCTTCGGACCAAATGCAACATCTTCAAAAACAGTGGGACAAAATAATTGATCATCTGGATCCTGAAACATAAGACCAACATCGCGCCGTATTTCGTTCACTGTATTCTTGGTAATCAAATTCCCATTTATCGCCACACTTGATGGTGTATCGAAAGTGCCCGGTAAAATCCCATTTAAATGAAGCAAGAGTGTTGATTTGCCGGAGCCATTAGGTCCTACTAAACCGACACATTCACCTTTAAAAATAGAAAAACCGATGTCCTTTAGGGCTTCCTTTCCATCAGGATAGCTGAATCCGAGCTTTATTACCTGAATAGCAGGAATCATTTCCAACCCCGCGAAATCATCGCATTATAAATTCTTTCTGAACGTTCAGTGGAACGTATAAATAATTGAGCCATTAGTGATGACATTGAAATCCAAACTCTGGAACGGTGCATTACAAACAAGCGGCTATTGCGAGCGATACGGAGACGCTCGGCTTCATCAATAAAAACAAATAAGTACCGATATGTCAGAGCTAAAATCGTAATAAGAAGAGTCGGAGCACTGATTCTTCGAAAAATAAAAAGTATTTCAGAAAAAGGCGTTGTATTCGAAAGAAGTATAATTGTGAATAAACATAATGTGCTTTTTATAAAGATTGAAAGAAAAATTGCTAAACCATTATGCTGGAAGATAGACATTACAGCAATACCAAGAGCAAATGGTTCAAGAAATAAAAGTCGTCTTCCTATGAAGCGCCAGGGAATCTTACTTAAAAATGAAATAGAAGTTAAAATTATGAATAACAAAAAAAATATAAATCGATATTGAATTGGCACAATAACGACAGTAAAAATAATTCCAAGTGAAAATAATAATTTTACATAAGAAGGAAGATTATGAATCGGACTATCAAGCCGGCTAAATCTATCAACAAAATCATGACGCATTTTGTTATCCGTCTTTATGTCGATGATGGTAAATTGCTCGAGTTCTTTTCTTTAGGAATAAGAACACCGGCAAGAAGAAATGAGATGGCAAATACAATTCCTGCTCCTGTAACGCCGGCAGCAATTGTCGATAGAGTAGGCGATTCAATACAAAAAAACCTGTAATCTTTTAAAGGCGTTGAAAATCCATGATTTTCTATTTTTTTAGCTTCAAAGCCGATAGATTGAGCAACTCGATCCAAACCATCAGGAAGCTGGGAAGCAAAAGGTGCAACTAATAGAAGTACGCCTATGATTATTATTCCGACATAAATGATAGCCGGCTTATTCTCTTTTCGATTTGCTTGCATGGGCTTATCAGTTAAAAGCTCCGGGCGAGTTTTAGCAATTGCAGAAAGGACAAGCATTGTTATCAAACCTTCTCCGATTCCTATGACTGCATGTATTCCAGCCATTGCAGGGAATACAATATTCCATGCTGCAGTTCCGGACCAAGCAAGTTCGCCGGCACAAAAAACAGAAGCAATCACAACAGCACACCATGAAGCTACGGAAGCAGAGATTAATTTGCCGCGAGTATCTCGCAGCAATATTCGCAACGATTTATAAATTACATAACTAATTACTGGAGCAATAATCGCCATATTAAAGATATTCGCTCCTAATGCAAGCAACCCGCCGTCGGCGAAGATGACTGCCTGAATAATAATTACAGAAGACATAACTATAATAGCGACACTTGGTCCCAGCAGAACCATAGCGAGAGTTGCACCTATCAAGTGTCCTGAGGTTCCGCCTGCAATAGGAAAATTTAGCATTTGTGTTACAAAAATAAAAGCTGCAGTCAATCCAACTAAAGGAATCTCCCGCGATTGGAGATGCTGTTTGGCATGACGTAATGATGTTCCGAGTCCAGTAATGGAAAATGCTGCGGTTGCAATTGCTGTTTTTGCATCAAGAAATCCATCTGGAATATGCATTGATTTGCTCTTTAAAAATGTGGAAAACTTTTCAACTTTATATTTGTAATTTAACCTATAATTGAAGGGCTTGCAATAAAAATATTCTCCTCTTTTCAAACTGAGTAAAAACAAAAAACGAATAACCCTGTGTTAGCTGCAGAATATAATATAAGATATAGACGCTTCTATCCTCTTTTAAATATGGGTTGTTAAAAAATTAAAAATATAATTCCTTTTTTTCAGTGAACCCTGTGCACAAAAAATCTCTTCACAGTTTTCACACATTTAATCTGTTTGGGAACAAGAATTCCGCCAAAAATTTTTAAATTAATGCACAAAGGTTAATGCTTTTTTCATCATCTGTTCACATTCTTCACAAAAATTATTCCCTTTAATATCTATCTCTTCTGCAGAAGTGGAAGAATGCATTACGCACTCAGGATTATGACAGTGGATAAGCCCGAATGTATGACCAAGTTCGTGAATAGCTTCTTTAAGCAACCGGATATGTTCTAATTTTGGATTAGAAACCAATCCGTAAAGTTCTTCTCTCAATCTAAAAACTGATAGCACAGCCACACGTCCATCCAGTTGGGCTTCCCCAAACACATATGTCAGTACCGGCACGAAAAGGTCAACGGATGTAATACCAATAATTTTTCCATCAAACGGTGTAGTGCACTCCATTAATGCAGCAATAATTGCTGTTGAGTTAAACTGGTTTCGATATGTATCAAATGCAAATGATGGATCGAGATAATTCGATTCTTCAACGGTAACCGGAAGTCCAAATGCTTTAGCCAGCGGAGCAACGAGTGCTATCAATTCCCCATGATCGATGGGCCGAATCGGAACAATCAGAATAGATGGCATTGCTTATGGCTTTTTAAGACCGTACTTCGCAATTTTATTATAGAGTGTTACTCGATCGATATCAAGAATATCTGCCGAGCGGGAGATGTTCCATCCTGTGCGATTGAGAATCATTTCCACTTGAGCTCGCTCTACAACTGCAAGTGAATCTGCCTGCAACCCATGCGCTTTGGATGCAAGTTGAAATGGCAGTTCAGTATGTTGGATTACCGGCGGCACGGCAAGCACCATTGCGCGCTCAATAACGTTCTCCAACTCACGAACATTTCCCGGCCAATCATATTGCACCATGACATCCATTGCGTTCGCACTAATTTCGGCAATGGCTTTGTGCATAATGGCTGCATATTTACTTCGAAAGTATTCAGCGAGCAATGGAATATCCGATCTGCGTTCGCGCAAAGGTGGAATAGACAAAGTGAAGACATTAAGACGATAATATAAATCTTCCCGAAATGAACCGTTTTTCACGGCAGCTTCAAGATCACAATTCGTAGCGCAAATAACGCGAAAGTCACTTGAAATAACATCGCTGCCTCCAACACGTGCAAATTGTTTTGTTTCGATTACACGTAACAGTTGCACTTGCATTTTCTGACTTATGGCACCAATTTCATCAAGAAATATCGTTCCACCATCTGCCAGTTCAAATTTGCCTTTGCGTCTATATTGCGCACCGGTGAAAGCACCTTTCTCATGACCAAAGAGTTCGCTCTCCAAAAGACTTTCTGCTACTGCACCGCAATTAACTGCAATTATTGGGAAATACCTCCGCTCACTGTTAGCATGAATTGCTCTCGCAATAAGTTCTTTGCCGGTTCCACTTTCACCGCGCAGCATTACTGTCGTATCAGTTTTTGCAACAGTTTTAGCTAATTCAATAACTTTATGAATTTGCTGACTATTGCCGACTATATCGGTAGCTTTAGCAGTATCAGAAATCTGCTCTCGAAGTTGGACATTTTCCTCTACTATTTTTTTGTGCTTTAATGCATTAGATACGATGTGTGAGAGGTGATCAGGGTCTATTGGTTTAGTGACATAATCGAATGCACCTTCTTTGAGTGCCTGTACGGCACTTTCGACAGAAGCAAATGCAGTAATCATAATTACGCCAATATTTTTATTGATCTCCTTCAATCGCTTTTGAAGATCGAGTCCGCTCATTCCCGGCATTTTTATATCAAGCAAAACCAAATCCCAAGGACCTTCGTTCATTAATTTAAGCGCATGATTTGCATCTACTGCAGATTCGACTCGATATCCATCCTGTCGAAACCACTTTGTGAGTGATTCACGAACGATGAGTTCATCATCAACAACCAATATGCTTTGTGGTGTAGATTTTTTTCCTGACATTGTATTAACCTCTATAAAAGATTTCATATATTATTTCTGTTCTGGTTTTTGAGGATCAATTTTTCGTAGTAAAGTGATTGTAAATGTTGTACCAAGATTAGGTTTCGAATCCACAGAGATGGTACCGCTATGTCTTTCGATAATGCCATAAACGACTGACAAACCCAGTCCGGTTCCTTTTCCATCTTTTTTTGTCGTATAAAAAGGTTCAAAGATGTGCGGTATATCTGCTTCCTTGATGCCGACGCCAGTATCACTAACATCGATTTGGATAGCGTTCAAGTTTTCAATTTTCTTTACCAAGATGCACAGTGCTCCGCCAGATGGCATAGCTTCGACAGCATTAATTTCGATCGCCAACAACGCTTCTTCCAACTGATGCGCATCACAATAGAGAATGACCGGTTCTTCATCCATTTGTAATTCTGATGTGATATTGTGCATTTTTAGATGATGATCGATAAGCTTGAGACTTTGTTCAATGATGAAGCGTAAATTAGAATTCTTGAACTCACCAACTTTTTCACGCGAGAAAAGCAGGAGGCTCTTTACAATATTTCCGCATCGTGCAGATTCATCTGCAATAAGAGCAAGTTCGCCTGACATTTCTTGTATATCTTCTTGAGACGGAGTTCCACGCTCTATTTTTTTTCTTATCAGTTTTGCGTAAGTGAGAATGCCTTCGAGCGGATTATTTAATTCGTGTGCAACGGTAGCTGCAAGAGTTCCGAGTGATACCATTTTTTCAATCTGTACCATATGCTTTTGCGCTCGGCGCAGTTCTTCTGTTTTTTCGTTGACACGCTGCTCGAGTGTTTGATTCAAAGTTGTAAGTTTTTCCCTCGCCCGCTTCAATTCTTCTGTCATCTGGTTGAAAGATAATGCCAAATATCCGATTTCGTTATTAGTTTGCACATCAATATAGTGATCAAGATTTCCCTTTACGATTTCCTGTGTACCTATAGAAATTTTTTTAACCGGAATATTAACCATACGCCAGATAAAAATTGTAACGAATCCCGTCAGCACAACAAATAATATCAGCGATCCAATAATCTGAGTACGTTTAAATTTTGCAATGTTTTGATCGACGTCCTGTAAAGGAATCATTACATCTAGAATTCCTAAGACAGTTTGAGTGCTGCTGTGTGCGTGACACTCGCCAGTTGAACATCCAGTATCATTTCGAATTGGCGTGATAATGCCGATTATGCGGTATCCTTTTGGCGATTCGAAAATGCGTGTAAGTGTTGGATTGTTTTCCGGGACAACAGGTTTCCCGGTGCTGTGGCATCCTATACATGCTTCTGCCGTCATATCAACATTCTTGCCGACTTCAGATTCTTGTGTTGAAAAGTTCACGATTCCTTTTTTATTTACGATGCGTATTCGCTCGATGCGCGGTTCGTTTCCAATGGTTTTGATTATTTCGTAGATGTCTTCACGGCGATTAAGCAGCATACTATAATGTGTCGATCGGCTGATTAAATCGCTGATGTTTGCGGCAGATTGTTGAGCTGCGGCTATATATTTACTTGATTGCAGATCAACAAGGAACATTGTGAATAAAGTAGTGCCCACAGCTACAATAACAGCAATGCCAAGGAAAAGCCGAACACCAAGAAGATGGAAGAATCGTCGCATATTCAAGTTGAAATAATATACAGTATTATATTAAGACTTGTTATAATTATTTACAATTCGACTGATTTTAATAACTAAAATTAAATTAAAATTTATAGATTCAGCAAAAAAATAATCGCGTAAGAATAAGCAGAAAATGCTGGTTTAGCTAATTATGAATAATAAAGCTTTGTGAATATTGATACTGAAGATAAAAAGCGGTCGTGAAATAAAATTATGATGGCAAGTGAGTTATTCTATTTACGATTTCTCTATAGACTGTAGGTCCAAAAATATTTTCAATAGTATCGAAACTAACGCCGCCGTCAAAAAGTGTTGATCCCACAGATGGCTGAAGATGATGAAATTCCCTTTTAAAAATATGTTCAACATTACTTAATGCTTTATTTGTCAGTAGCTTTGAGTCATCTGAAGAAGTAAAATCAGCTAACACTTTAGACTTTGCCTTGAGCTTTATAATCCACCCGTCATTAAACGGAGCGGTTCTTAACAAATCAGGTTTCAATTGTAATGCCGGATTAAATTGAGTGATTGTGGCCTCGATTGGTGAGCGAAGTGTAATAGCACCACCTGGCAGGATAATCCAGCAAAATGGATCATGCTTGTGAATTACACTCGGGACTTTTGAAGTTACAATGCTTAAGATGGGATTAAATAAATTTGTGAGGATATGATTAACCCCAATTTTATAATTTCCAGTTTTAATTTGCTGAATCCAAAATTGACCATGGTTATAATTTCTGTCGTTAGGAATATTGGCATTGCGCATTTGATCAAGACGCTTTTTCAATATAATGCTGAATAAATCATCTGATGTCATCGTGTCGCTTTTAGAAAAAAACTGTGTTTCTTTCTGATCATGCAAAATAATAGTTTCCGTATTTTGCTGGATAAAATTTTTATCGAATGAGCATGTCTCACAATGGAACTCCTGATCACATAATTTGAATTCCGTGACACCTGCATCCATCCAAACACATCGTGACGCGCCTTCCGGTATTAAATTGATTACAGATTTATTTTCCATTTTTATTATTCCATTATGTTTCTCTTACACAGAATCTGCTCTAATCAGAATACTTGTAATTATTTTTATCAGACTTTTAAAAATTCATTCTGGAAAGCATTCCATGTGTTCTCGTTAAATTGTTCAAGCACTCCATTAAGCATTGTACCGCCGTCTAACATTGTAGCACCTGCGGGCGCCGGAACACCGATTTGTGATTGAGCTTTTATGAAATCGCGGAAACGGCCGACTTCTTTTAATAACCATTTAGCAGCACCTTCAGCAATAGCAAGAGAACGCAATTCTGATGAAATATTTTTAGGAGCAACGACTGCTATCCATCCTGCTAAATATGGATTTTGATGCAAACGATTCGGAGAATCAAGTAAAGAGTCGTTGACCGTCAGTACTTTTCCGCTTAATGGACTTGAAACCGAGAGCATACGATTGCCATGAAAAATCTTCATCAATAAATCTCCCTTTTTAATTTCAGAACCAAGAGGTGCAATTTCTATTCTATCAATTGTTCCGATAATTTTTTGGATGAAATCATCTATACCGATACGAGCTTCACCGGAAAATGTGAGTTCTGCCCACGTATGTCCTTTGCTGACGAAATATCCTTTGGGTAATAAAATTTTTTCCGTAGAAATATGTGCTGCTGCATTAGCCGTATTTCGCTTTTTGGAGCGGTCTCTTAATAATTCGATTCCAACACAAACAAGGATTGTGGCAACAACGAATAATGCTACCATGACTTTATCTCCTTAATTCTTATAATCAATTCAATTTTTAAAAATGCTAATTAAAATAATTTCCGTCAAAATTCTTTAATAACCAATTTCAATATGTGTGCCACAGGTACATTGATTAAATTCTAATTAAAATTGCTTTTTTCATTCTGCATTCGCAAGAAATCCGTTTTGCTTAAAATCAAACATAATTTGCAATGGTGAACATCCTTACAGTCGTTGTTGAAATACTCTAATCTGCATTTTGAATTAAAATAGCACATCATCCTGGAAAATTTCCAAACCACAAGCCATATTAATTGAGAAAAGATATTGTATCAAATACCAGATATGCAGCAAAACAAAATGAATGTGGAATGAAAACAAAATTTAAAATTAACTGACAATTAATTTCGAGTAATAAGTAAAGTATTTATAAAAGTTTTAAGAGCGATAGAAGTTTTACAAGCTTTTGAATGCCTTCTTGTATTTCAAGAAAAGAATTCGATGCTAATACTTAAAACATATTATATATTGATAAGAAAATCACTATTAATCTAAAAACAATGCTGAATTCTCCTGCACATATGAACTATATTTTACTATATTTACAGAGTCTATATTTTAAAACTGAATAAATGCTGAAAATGAAGTAGAATTTGTTCAAGAGATTCGATTAAATTTAAAAATTCATTTTATTATTACTTTTTGTGCACAAAATATTAAGAATTTACCTTAAAGCAAAACTGATGTTGTTTCGACAAAAGAAATCGAGTAAGACAAAACAAAATTGCCATAAAAAAATTGGCTATCTGTCGGTCGTTATAATATTATCTGTTTTTCCTCAAATAATTGCTTTTGCACAAACAGTGGATGAGTGTCTCGCCTGTCACGAAGATAAATCTCTGACGACAGAACGAAGTGGGAAAGTAATATCGCTCTATGTCGACCGTACCCGTACAAAAAAAATCTGCACACGCTAAACTTATTTGCACAGCTTGTCATACCGGATTTGATGCACAGAATATACCGCATAAAGAGAAGATAGAACCGGTCAATTGCTTGACATGTCATAATGATGCGCCTTCAAAACATCCATTCCATGAATCTATGCTAACGGCGAAAGTTGGACTTGTATCCTTGGTAAAATCGTGCAAACAATGTCACGGAACACATAACATTGTTACACCTAAAAATGCTGGATCAAAATTTTATGGTGCAGGTTTAACTGAAACCTGCGGCGCGTGCCATATTCGGGAGAAGATGCTCTATGTAACTTCCACACATGGGAAAGCTGCGGCAAACGGTATCACAAGTGTACCGAATTGTTTATCTTGCCACAAAAACCGCATTACCGGATTAAACGGCAGCAAAGATTCTTCTAGCATCAAGGTTATTCAAGTGAATATGTGTCTTGCATGTCATTTAGATAATTCGGATGTGCGTGCACGCGTTGCACCCTCGGCAAAATTTATTGCAGCATATGAGCAAAGCGTTCATGGTTCTGCCTTGTTAAAGGGAAATGGCTCAGCCGCTAATTGTGTGGACTGTCATGGAAGCCATGCAATCAAAAGGGAGCGTGAAATAACGTCAACCATAAATCGTGCAAACATTCCAACTACATGTGCGAAATGTCATGGTACTATTGAAAAAGAATACGCCGAAAGTATCCATGGCAAGTCAGCATTGAGTGGAAATAAAGAAGCCCCTGTATGTACAAATTGTCATGGTGAACACAACATCCTCGCTCCTTCTAATCCTATTTCGCCAACAGCAGCGCAGAATGTGTCTGAGCAAGTATGTTCACCATGTCATAATTCTGTTATACTAAATGAGAAGTATAATATTGCCGGCAACCGATTACAAACATTTGATGCAAGCTATCATGGACTTGCTATTCGTTCCGGCAATATGCAGGTGGCAAATTGTGCAAGTTGTCATGGTGTGCACAATATAAAACCATCTTCTGATTCAACTTCAACTATCTCAAAATCGAATCTGGCTGTCACGTGCGGTAAATGTCATCCCGGTGCGAACCGTCGCTTTACTATTGGATCTGTTCATGTTGCGACGGAAAAAAAAGAAGAGCCTCTTCTTTACTGGATTTCGTACATTTATATTTTGCTCATCTCAACTATTATTGGTGGGATGATACTGCATAATCTTATCGATTTTTATCGGAAATCAAAACGTAAACTAATGATTCGCCGCGGATTGGAGACCGAAGAATATTTTGGGCACACGCTCTATTTGCGGATGAACCTTTCTGAACGAATTCAACATGCCTCGCTTGTAATAAGTTTTTTTATATTGGTTGTTACAGGATTTATGCTGCATTACCCTGATGCATTTTGGGTTGTTTCAATAAGGAATTTGAATGCGGGGATTTTCGATCTTCGCGGATTGCTTCATCGTGGTGCTGCTGTTGTATTAATCTTTACTAGTATGTACCATCTCTTCTATATATTCTTCACTGAGCGAGGTAAGCAATTAATCAAAGATCTTTTACCGCGCTGGAACGACATAACAGATGCGCTAACTGTGCTAAAATATAATTTTGGGTTCTCAAAAATAAAACCAAAATTCGGCAGGTTTAGTTATATTGAAAAGAGTGAATATTGGGCGCTGGTTTGGGGAAATGTTGTTATGATTACCACCGGGCTGATTTTGTGGTTTGATAATACCTTTATGGGATTATTAACGAAACTCGGATGGGATGTTTCCCGTACTATTCATTTCTATGAAGCTTGGCTGGCATTTCTTGCTATTTTGGTTTGGCATATTTATTTTGTTATTTTCAATCCAGATATTTATCCAATGAATCTCGCTTGGCTCAAAGGCACAATCACTGAAGCCGAAATGGCAGAGGAACATCCAATTGAATTAGAAGCATTGAAGCACAAGAAGTTGGAAGAAGATGATGCAATGATTATTATTGATTCTGAAGAACATTCAAATAGAAATGATATCGATAAACAATCATAAAGAGTTGTTATTATTTATATTATAATCAAGGATTGAATTAATGAAGCGTATCTTTCCGCCAGTTTTTTATAATTTACGTACACTGATAGGCGCCGCTATTGCATCAGTGAGCTTCGGACTTGTGCTCTTCTTAACTGTCCTTGATCTATTTGAAGGGGAACAAAAACCTTATATAGGCATACTAACATTTATCATTCTGCCTATAATAATTCTCTTTGGAATAGCGCTTGTGTTTTATGGAATCTGGCGCGAGCATCGACTTGAAAAACAAGGTCTTCCACATGAATACAAGCTGCCTCGAATTGATTTGAACGATCCAAAACAGCGAAACGCCTTTTTCTGGATTTCGCTTGGTGGATTGATACTGCTAATCTTTTCCGCATTCGGCAGTTTCAAAGCATATGAATATACAGACTCGGATGAGTTCTGTGGAACGACATGTCATAAAGTTATGAGTCCAGAATACACGGCATATGAGTACTCACCTCATGCCCGAGTTGGATGCGCAAAATGTCACATCGGACCTGGTGCCGGATGGTTTGTACGTTCAAAACTTTCCGGAGCGTATCAAGTATATGCGACTATATTTAACAAATATCCGAAACCGATTCCGACACCAATCGAAAATCTGCGCCCCGCACAGCAAACATGCGAGCAGTGTCATTGGCCCAAGCATTTTTTTAGCGAAAAGTTATTGAAGAATACTTACTTTTTATCTGATGAACAAAATACACGTTGGACTTTGGATCTTCTTATTAAAATTGGCGGCGGTAATATCGAAGCAGGTCCAACGTCTGGAATCCATTGGCACATGAACATCGCTAATGTGTTAACATATATAGCAACTGATTCACAGCGCCAAAACATTCCATGGATTCAGTCAAAAAAACCAGATGGAAAAGTCGTTGTCTACCGAAGCACGGAAAATATTTTGACTGACGAACAGGTTCGTGCAATGAAAACTCGAAGAATGGATTGCATCGATTGTCATAATCGTCCGACACATATTTATCACCCGCCTGCACCGTCTATCAATCACGTTATGTCGCTGGGGTGGATAGCACGGAATCTACCTAATATAAAAAGCATTTCAATTAAAGCTTTGGAGACCCCTTATTCTACAAAGCAAATAGGAATTGATAGCATAAGATTAGCAATAGAAGAGTATTATCAAACAAATTATCCGGAACTTGCTAAAACAAAACCTGATACTATTAAAAACACTATAGCTGAAATTCAGAAAATATTTAGCCGTAATTATTTTCCTGAAATGAATGTGAGCTGGAAAAAGTTTCCTGATAACATCGGGCATATGTATTATCCCGGCTGTTTTAGATGTCATGACGGGAAACATGTGTCTGACGATGGAAAAGTGCTATCAAGAGACTGCAATATATGTCATACAATTCTTGCCCAACAATTTGAAAAAGAGGGATTGCGGTTATCGTTGGAAGGAGTAGATTATAAACATCCGGTTGATATAGGAAATTCATGGAAAGAAATGAATTGCTGTGATTGCCATAATAGTCAATAGAGAGACATTCCCTAATGAATCAACAACCCGAGACACCAGAGCAACAAAGTAAAAGAGACTTTCTTCAGTTCATACTGGCCGGCGGTATAGTAGCATTTCTTGGCGCAGTGTTATATCCTATCTTTGCATACCTAATCCCACCAAAACAAGCTGAGGTTGAAGTATCGAGTGTCAAAGCCGGAAAATTAAGTGAGATTGAAAAAGACAGCGGAAAAATTATCAAGTTTGGCAGTAAACCGGTAATCTTGATTCGAACTATCGATGGCGACTTGCGTGCCTTTTCCGCGACTTGTACCCATCTTGACTGCACGGTTCAATACAGAAAAGATTACGGCACAATCTGGTGCGCTTGTCATAATGGTAAATACGATTTGCATGGCAGAAATATTTCTGGTCCGCCACCAAGACCTCTCGATGAATTACGAGTGATGGTACAGGGCGATGACATTCTCATATCGAAAAAAATATGAAAACAATTCTGAAACGAATCTACACTTGGATTGACGAGCGAGTTGAAATTAAAGGCTTGGTTGAATACATGGGGAAAAAATATGTACCCGTGCATCGCCATTCTGTATGGTACTATTTCGGTGGTGTTTCACTCTTCCTCTTTATTATCCAAGTTGTTACTGGAATTCTCCTTCTTCTCTATTATAAGAGCGGCGAAGCTCTTGCCTTCGAGAGTATCAGTTTTATTATGTCGAAAGTACAGTTTGGCTGGCTAATCCGCTCAGTTCATAGCTGGACAGCAAACCTATTCATATTTTCAGCAATGATTCACATGTTCAGTGTGTATTTCGAAAAAGCATACCGAAAACCTCGGGAGATTACTTGGGTAACCGGAATGCTAATGTTTTTTCTTTTATTAGGATTCGGGTTTAGCGGATATCTTTTGCCTTGGAATGAACTTGCCTTTTTTGCCACAAAGGTCGGCACAGATATCGCCGGTGTTGTTCCAGTCATCGGTAAACCGTTAATGCTTTTCCTCCGGGGCGGGGACGAAGTTACTGGCGCAACTCTTTCTCGATTCTTTGGTTTCCATGTAGCGGTTCTTCCCGGACTCTTTACAATTTTTCTTGGTATTCATCTTCTTCTTGTGCAAAGACAGGGAATGAGTGAACCGTTGCACATCAAGGAAGAATCTGAGCAAAAATCAATGCCGTTTTTCCCAAATTTTATTTTGCGCGATCTGACGCTATGGCTTCTTGTGCTAAATCTTCTTGCAATTCTCGCTGTTTTCTTTCCATGGGAATTAGGAAAGAAAGCAGATCCATTTGCTCCTGCACCGGCTGGAATAAAACCGGAATGGTACTTCCTGTATATGTTTCAAACATTGAAATATATTCCCGGCAGATTATGGTTCTTAGACGGTGAGGTTTTAGGTATTCTTCTATTTGGAGCTGCTGGTTTCTTGTGGGTAATCGTGCCTTTTTGGGATCATAAAAGCTCTCGTGGGGAACAGAACCGTTTTGTTAATTATCTTGGCTTGTTTGCAGTAATATATATCATTCTCTTTACTATTATTGGGTGGCTCGCATGAAATATTATTTTTATATTTTTGCAGCAGCAATTATAACTGCGCTTGCACTCAAAGAATCTGTATATGCCAAAGATAAATGTTTTGAATGTCATCAAACGGTTGGCGATAAGCCTTCAGAATTATTTATGCATGATATTCATTATAAAAAAGGAATTACATGTGCCGGATGCCATGGTGGCAATTCTCTTGCCGAAGATATGGAACAGGCGATGGACAAGAAATCTGGTTTTATAGGAGTGCCAAAAGGAGATGATATTTCCAAGACGTGCGCAGCTTGTCACTCTTCTGTTGAAAAAATGAAATCATTTGGTTCTTCTCTGCCGACAAATCAATGGGAGTTTCTGCAAACAAGTGTCCATGCGAAACTTACATTAAAAGGAAAAGAACACATAGCACAATGTATCACCTGCCACAACGCACATGGAATTGTGCCAGTAAAAAATCCATCTTCGCCGGTCTACCCGTTAAACGTCATAAAAACATGTACACGATGCCATGCAGATGTTGCATTGATGAGATCGTACAATCCTTCTCTTCCTGTTGATCAATTAAAAAAATATTTAACCAGCGTTCATGGAATGCGCAATGCTAAAGGAGATCCAAAAACTGCCGAGTGTGCAAGTTGCCATGGAACACATGATATTCGAGCAGCAAAGGATTTGAAATCAAAAGTATATGTGACAAATCTCCCGGCCACATGTGCGGCATGCCACAGCAATCGGGACTACATGAAAGCATACAAAATTCCGACAGATCAATATGAGAAATATTCAAAGAGTGTTCATGGCATCGCATTGATTCAAAAACATGATATAGGAGCACCGGCATGCAACAGCTGTCATGGAAATCATGGCGCAGTACCGCCAGGAGTAGAATCGGTTTCAAAAGTTTGCGGAACATGTCATGCACTCAATGCTGATCTCTTTTCATCGAGTCCGCACAAACAAGCGTACGCAGAGCGCGGGTTGCCGGAATGTACTACTTGCCATGGCAATCATGAAATTGTTTCAGCAACAGATAAATTGCTGGGAGTCTCTTCTGATGCAGTCTGTAGCAGATGTCATTCAGAAACTCAGAACAGGAATGGATATATTGCAGCAAAATCCATGAGAACTCTTATAGATAAACTGGAGTCGACAGAACAAGAGGCAAAGACTTTAGTTGATGAAGCTGAACAAAAAGGAATGGATATTAGCGAGGCAAAGTTTAAACTTCGTGATGTACGACAAGCGAGACTACAATCGAGAACAATGATCCATGCATTTAACGAAAAGAAATTTACGGATGTAGTCGAAATTGGGTTAAAAACTGCTGCATTAATTAATCAAGAATCAGAAAGTGCCATACATGAATATTATTTTCGAAGAATTGGATTGGCAATTTCTACCTGTATTATCACTATTCTTGCAGTATCACTCTTCCTATTTGTAAAGAGGCTTGAAAGAAAACAAAATCGAAAACAATAGAATTTAGGCGTTTTTCAGTCTATATATATAGTAAGTTTTCCTACTGACTATTTTAATTGTCTTAGTTCTTCTCATTAGCAACAAAATAATATAAGTAATTCTAAAAAAATGTCTTTTTAACTTGATTTTCATTTTTCGCTCTGCTACCTTAATTATGTTTAATATATCAACGTAATTTTTATTGTATAGTTGAAAACTAAAACAACTTAGGAGGAAATAAAAAATGAGAAGAATATTTTATCTTGTTGTGAGCTTCCTTTTTATTTTCTTAATAACAAGTGCACAGAATAATTATGTCGGCGCAAAAATGTGCGGTATGTGTCATAAAGGTGAAAAAAAAGGTGCACAATTTGAAACTTGGCAAAAGAGCAAACATGCTGAAGCATATAAAACTTTGACGGGGAATAAAGCAGCCGAGATTATTAAAGCAAAGGGGTTTAAAAAAGCAGCAAATGAATCACCTGAATGTCTTTCGTGTCATACATTGCCAATTGATGATGCAAAACTTATTATTGACGGAGTGCAATGCGAATCTTGTCACGGCGCAGGTTCATCCTATAAAGCTTTTTCAATTATGAAAGATACAGCGAAAGCATTTGCTGCGGGATTGACTAACTTCAAAGAAAAGGATACAATCGAGAAAAAGTGCAAGACTTGTCATAATGAAAAAAGTCCGTCTTATAAGCCATTCAAGTTTGAAGAAATGTGGGAAAAGATTAAACATTCTATTCCAAAAGGATAACGGCTGTAATTGATTTTAATTGCTCCATCTTGCACCTCGAAGTAAAAAAGATGAGGAGCTTAAATATTCGCAATTAATATTTATGTGGTCACAAATATTGCGGACGACCAATGAATTGTTCGATACAGCGTAGCAGTTTAATAATTTTAGCGATGTTGACTTTTCTTTTTTGTGAAACATCAGCACAATTTTTTCAATTGCGGCTGGTCTCATCCGTATATTCATGGCAGAGACAAGATACAGTGGGCCAATCATCTAACCATCTTTTTGGATACCAAACTGCTCAACTCTCCTTAGCAGGCGAACATCTTTCATTCCATACATATCTGCAAGGGTTCAATGATTTTTCTGGTCCATTGGAGAACGACGGCACTATCAGATTTTATAATTTCTATCTAAAATATTCCAACCTATATGACAAAGTTGATCTTAGTCTTGGACGACAATTTGTGTATGCGGGAGTTGGCAACGGAACAATTGATGGAGGAGTTGCAACCGTTAGACTAATCGACTCTCAACTGAAGATTCTTGGGTATTATGGAACTCTTCCAAGTCCGGAACAAAAATTGGAAATGGTCGGAGATCAGAAAAATAATAATATGTTCGGCGGACAGATTATTTGTATACCTAATGAATATCTACGCTTTTCATTGAGTTACATGCATGAAAACCAAGAGCCGGAAGCATATTGGGCTATGCGTGCGTACGATTCTACTTACAATACACATGATGTCGAAATCACACCGGCTGCTTCAGCGGAAGAATTTGCCAGCATGGATATCAATTTCGATTACAGTATTGTCTCGGCTTATGCCCGCGGTGATTATGATATTAATCTGGATAAGCTTTCCAGAATTCAATTATTCACTCACATTAAAATCAATGAGCCGCTTTCAATAACAGGTGAATATATTCACAGAGATCCACAATTATCATATAATTCAATTTTTTGGGTTTTTGCATATAACACGATCAGCGAATATGAAATCGGTGCTGAATATGCGCTATGTAAAAACTGGCAGGTATTTGGAAAATTTGTTTCGTTTCATACGGCGATGATAATTCCAACCGTGTAACCATCGGCAGTTCAACAAAATATACATCAGCAAGTTTAAGCTGGAACACCGGATATGGAGGAGATTTGGCTGCACTTTCTTTCAATGCCGGTTATCCTTTGATGGACAATAAAGTGACTCCAACTATCATGATTGGATATGCCCATTATAAATTAAGCAGCGATGACCAAATGACAGATGCGATAAGTGCGGCAATAGGTGCAGTATATCGTCCAGTTCCAGTTTTTTCACTTGATGTGCAAGCCCAGTGGATTCAAAATAAAATTTATTGCAATGATGCACGCTTCTTTTTGCGGATTAGTTATTACTTAGGTGAACGATTGAAGTTTTTCTGAGATCACCATGAGATATTTTAAAAATATTTTCTCGATGATGTTAAAGCGTGATTCCTTTATCTTTGGATCTGTGTTGATGTCACTTCTTGCTTTGATCCTTCTTGTGATACCGCTTGATGCCGCAGGAGACATAAAACAACCGAAACAAGTAAAGTTCTCCCACCAATTCCATGTTTCAGAAGCTGGAATCGCATGCACCGATTGCCACAGCGAAGCTGCAAAGAGTACAAAAGCATCGGATAATCTTCTTGCAAAGATGGAAGCATGCAAAAATTGCCACGAAGAACAAGAAAAGAGCAATTGCACTTATTGTCATACAAGCACAGATTCTTCGTTGTATAGATCTTCGCCGAACCCGGTTCGCGAATTGCGTTTTTCCCACCAGCAGCATATTGATAGTCAGAAAGTTGCTTGTGAAACATGCCATAAAGTACTTGATAAGGCAGATGCGAGCGTTGGAGAACTTGTTCCAACAATGACAATCTGTACAACTTGTCACAATGACGTTAAGGCGAGCAATGCTTGTGAAAAATGTCACACGAATTTAGCTGCTCTCAGACCAAAGGAACATAATCGTACTGATTTTGTGCGCGAGCATAAACAATTAGCGCGATCCGGCGATGCCAAATGCGGCATGTGTCACACACAAGAGAGTTGTTTTGATTGCCATAATGGCTCAACATTAGTCAAGGTTGATGTCCCAGGTCTCGATATGATGTCGTTGCATTCTCCTCGGCTTACAGCAAATGATCGCGGACAAGGAATGGTCTTGACAAAAGTTCATGACTTGAATTTTAAATTCACACATGGTATTGCAGCAAAAGGGAAAACGATGGAATGCCAGACCTGTCACAACAATGAACAGTTCTGCACTCCATGTCACGAAGCAGGTGGAAACATAAACCAGGGTTCGTTTAAACCAGCTTCACATTTATTAGCAGGATTTACGATTCTTGGTGTCGGAAGCGGTGGCGGTGAACATGCACGCCTTGCAAAACGAGATATCGAATCGTGTGCAGGTTGCCACAGCCCCGATGGTGCCGATCCAATTTGCATCACCTGTCATGTGGATCCTGACGGAATAAAAGGAAATAATCCGAAAACGCATTATCCAGGATTCATGTCCAACACGCATGGTCCATGGCACAGTGATCCAGGTGCAAATTGTTATATGTGTCATACTGATGCTAATGCGCATCCAGGCGGAGTGAAGGGACAAAAGTTCTGCGGCTATTGCCACCGTTATTGAGATGGATGAATAATGAGAAACAAATATCAAATTCTGATTTTTGTAATACTTATCATGACAATATTTCTGTTTTCTTGCAGTGATCTAAGAAATAACTTGCCAACAGCAACTCCTGCAGTGTTCTCCATTCATGGTTTGGGTTGGGCAGATACGGCTTCATCGAATTTTCACGGAAACTATATTAAAACTGTTTATTGGGATATTCGTCCTTGCCAGAAATGTCACAGCACAAATTATACGGGAGGGACATCTGGTGAATCTTGCCGCAATCAAAATTGCCATCCAAATCCCGGCGGTCCGGAAAATTGTGAAACATGCCATGGATTACCACCAGGTCCGGATGTTTATGGAAATATTTCTACAACTGCAAAAGGTGTAGGAGCACATCAAACTCATTTCTTTGGAACCGGATTGGTTTCTTCAGTTCAGATTTTCTGCGAGGGATGCCATCAGATGCCGAACGGTGTGTATGGACTGGGGCACATTGATTCAAGTGGAAATGCAAATGTTCATATTAGTGATATGCTTGCAAATCTTATGACTAATAATATTTCACCAAATCCAACTTATGACCCAAACACATTAAAATGTTCTAACACTTTTTGTCATGGCAACTGGACGCTTCCAAAATCTGGGCAAGCAAGCGATTCTGTATTTTCAGCTACTGTAATGCAGGGTTCAAATTATTCACCTACTTGGAATGGCGGATCTATTCAAGCAGATTGTGGAAAAACCTGTCATCTTATTCCTCCATCAGGCCATAAATCTTATACTCAAAGTTGTTCATCCTGTCATGAGGATGTCAATAGTCCTACAGGCAAATTAAAACATATAAACGGAAAGATTGATGTATATAGCGGAGTTCGGAATTTTCGCTGACAAAAATGAATGGTATAATATTCAATACACTAATCACAAACCTAATTATAGGTACGTTATGATGAAAACAACAATGTGGAATTTTACTGTATTTCTGGGATGGCTCTTTATACTTGCCGGGATGACAGGTTGTAAAGAAGGTCCAACTGGTCCTCAAGGACCTCCTGGTGCTAATGGAGCATTAGAAGGCTATGCTTCTGGCATTCAATGCGAAACTTGCCATGATGTAGCAACAGATACTACCTATCGAGTAGCTGCAAAAATAGTTCAGTATGATGCTTCTGTTCATGCCACCGGCGGCGATTACAATCAAAATTCATATCAATGTGCTGGATGCCACACGAACGAAGGATTCATTGAACGCTATAACAGAGGTTTTTCAACTGAAACATTTAATATAAATGCTCCTTCTGGACCAATTTGTTACCAGGGTTATCCAAATGCTACGCCTCCCGGTTGTTTTACTTGCCACTCACCGCACCAACGTGCAAATTTCACTGTGCGTGATTCCAGTGCGGTAAAAATCTTTACACTTATCGCCGGTCAAACACAACAAAGTTGGAATGGTAGTGTTGCATCCAATCTGTGTGTGAAGTGCCATCAACCACGTATGACATCAACACCACTTACTTCAAACCCGAAATCATGGCAACCTGATCCATCAAAGATAAATACAACCGATACGGCAAAGATCTACACGGCACGATGGAATAATCACGTATCAGGCGAAGAGGCACAAACTCTCCTTGGTTTTGGTGGATTTGAATTCCAAGGCACGACTTTCAGCAGTTCCCAACACACAGGTTTGGTAAAAAATGGTGAATTAGGTTGTGAAGATTGTCATATGGCAACTCCAAATGGTTCATATCAAAACGGTGGACATACATTTGCTGTTAAATATCTTGCTTCTGGTTCAACAAGTCCATCCTATAACGTAAATGGGTGCAACAAGTGTCATACAATGACAGCCTCGGCATCAGATCCATATTGGGGAGTGCGAACAGCAATAATTGGAAAAACCGCGCAGTTAGCTCAACTAATGCTGGATACAAACACAACAAAGAAATGGTCATTGCCTCAGAATGGAAAAGCTGTTTCCTGGATAACTCTTGGTACCGTTCGTACAATTCCAGGTGATTCTGTTTGGTCAGTTAATGCATCAACTTCAAAGCCATTGGTAATTGTGCCTGCTTATAAAGCCGGGGCATTATGGAATCTACAACAAATTCAATATGAAAAGAGCCACGGAATTCATAACACAGCTTATATAAATAGTTTGTTGGATGCATCTATAGCACAACTTACTCAATAAGAGCAGTGCAATAGTTATAGGATCACAGATTCAAATTCAATGTGCGGGAGACTCACCCCAAGCAGGTGAGCAACTCCTGCATTAATGTTTCATATGGAAAATTCGTTTTTACAACAAACCTTATTACATTTCTTTATGTTTTAGTTTAATCATTATTAAAAAGGGCTAATAAATGATCGGCTCCGTAATTATTTGGATTGCTTTAACAGCGGCACTTGCATCAACATGTTTTTATTACATATCAGCGGCAAAGGAGAAACTTTTATCAGCAGCACGCAGATGTTTTTATATTTCGATTACAGGGATAGTTACGGCTTCTGCACTGCTTATGATGTATATACTTCAGCATCGGTTTGAGTATAATTATATTGCAAGTTATAGTTCTCTCGATTTACCAACTGATTTGCTTATAACTACATTTTGGGCAGGACAAGAAGGAAGTTTTTTACTCTGGACACTATTTGCCGCGATTATTGGTTTTATTCTACAGCGCTATACACATCACAAGGGAATGGAACGTGAAGCAATGGCAATATACTCTCTTATTATTGCGTTCCTGTTATCTCTAGTTGTAATCAAGTCGCCGTTTCAATATACTTGGGAAGTGGCAGCAAATAATGTCCCACTAGGTTACATTCCAGAAGATGGCAAGGGTCTCAATCCTCTGCTCCAGAATGTATGGATGATTATTCATCCACCGGTTCTTTTCTTGGGATTTGCATCTCTCGCCGTTCCATTTGTTCTTGCTGTCGCAGCACTCTGGCAAAAAAAAATTAATAAGTGGATGCATGCAGCATTCCCATGGGTACTTTTTAGCGCTCTTTCTCTTGGTGCCGGTCTTATTCTTGGCGGCTACTGGGCATACGGCGTACTTGGATGGGGTGGATGGTGGGGATGGGATCCTGTGGAAAATTCTTCATTGATTCCTTGGATTATTGCCATTATTCTTATTCATACGATGCTTATTCAAACTTTGACCGGTAAGCTAACGCGGACAAATTTTATTCTTGCCATTCTGGCATATCTTTTGGTTATCTATAGTACATTCTTAACGCGTAGTGGAATTCTTGCCAATGCCTCTGTGCACTCTTTTGTAGATCCTGGAACATTTGCATATACATTACTTATCGTTTGGTTAGGAGCAATTGCAGCAGGCGGTTTTGGAATGATTGTTGTACGATGGAAAAATTTGTCAACTCAAACACCCCATAATACTTATTTGACACGCGAACCACTATTATCTATCGCTATGGTAGTGATGGGAGTATGTGCGGCAGTCATTCTCTTCGGTACAAGTAAGCCATTATTTTCTAACTCAATTGTGGATTCATCTTTTTATGATAGTACAACTCTTCCCTTTGCAATACTAATAACTTTATTGCTTGGATTAAGCCTGCTGACAAAATGGATTCATGAAGATCGTCGGTTATTCTTTAAGAAACTTTTGATTCCCGGTACTTTATCTGTCATTATCATCAGTATACTTGTTGTCTTAGGTTTGCATGATGTGTTTGCCGCTCTTTTGGTAATGACATCGCTTTTTGCATTCTTCGTCAGTGTGAACCATGGTTACAAGCTTGCGAAAGAACAACCACTTTTTTTAGGCGGCGCGCTTTCACATGCCGGATTCGCATTTCTTTTTATCGGCATCATTGCATCCGGACGATACGGGCAGAAACAATCCATCTCACTTCCTTTGAATCAACCGAAATCTGCATTTGGTTATCAACTGACTTTTACTGGAGCAGCGCCCGCGGAACATGAAAAAACCAAATATTTAGTTAACATCGAGCATAACGGCAAACTTGAACGGCTTGAACCAGTAATGTTCGAAAGCAATTACAATAATAGCTTGATGCGAAATCCGGATTATTTAAGTTCATTGTTTGGCGATGTTTATCTCGAACCAGTTTCCATTGAACAAGAAGAAACGGAGAAACAGAATTTAATTGTACTCGTTAAAGATGAGCCGCTGATTTACGGACCCATTATCATTACTTTTAAAAGATTTGATATGGGGGCGCATGGTAAGAGCGGAATGATGAACAATGCAAATTCAATGACTATCGGTGCTGTGCTTCAAATTAAAACTGATAACGATGTACAAGAAATCGTACCGACAACAACTTACGATTTACAGGGGAAACAAGAGATGAAGACTGCATATCTTAAGAATGGACATCTTGGATTCCAGCTTGAAGCAATGAACGTTTCATCCGGTTCAAAAAAATCGCAAGTAACAATTAATATTGTCGGTATTGAAGGAATGATGCATACGGGAATGCAGAAACCTGAGATTCTCATTGCTGAGATTAGTGTGAAGCCCTTTATGAGCTTCGTTTGGATTGCTTCCCTGATGATTATAGTCGGTTTAACAATTGCAATGATCAGGCGGTTGAAACAGAATAATATTTAAAATTTCCACCGATTAATATTTTGACTTCTATTTTAGTTCTTCTTTCCAATAAATATAATTATTACTTCGATTCATCAGTGCAATATCTTTGGGTATTATTTTCAATTGTCCATGGTTTGTGGATCCTTCATATTTCAAGTCCACAACAAAATGAATTTTGAAAAATACATCGGATTCATTTCCCTTCGCCGCTTTTGCCTCACTTCTTCCAACTTTCCATTCAAAGTCCGGATTAAATTTCATAAAGATGCTAGATGTACGGTAACCGCCCCGAATACTGTCCGCCAAGCCAATGTACGAATTGGGCTGAACAATACAATCCACGAAAGGAATGCTGTAAGGTGCCTCAATAGTTGTAGAACATTTCACAGAATATATTTCCTCGTCGGCATTATACGAAACAAGTGTTGCCTTGAACCACAAACCAAAAACCCTGTGATCTAATTTTGTATCCTTGAGGTGTGTATTTAATTTACTTTGAAAAGAATCATGAGAATGCGCCTCGCGTAATTGAAATTCCGGCGTTGTCTCAAATTCACTTCGTTTTTCAGTTTCATTTTTCAATTGGCTAATATTATCAGACAAGTAAGACCATTCGTTCTTCAGTAAGATTGTGAATGATTCGGGCGAAGTATCTTCATCTTGATATACAGCCTGCTGTACTTGCGCCAACAGTATATTGCTTGCTACAAAACCGCACATCGAAATATAAAGCGCGATATTTTTTTTCATAACTAATCCTTTCAAAGAGAACTTCAAACGAAATCTAAAACGCCGAGAATATCCGTGAGGAAATATTCTCTGCAATCTCATACGCATTTTTTATACAATCCCCAACTGAAATGCCGCCTCGATAGTTTCCAGCCAGTAAAATTCCACGGTTGGATTCTTCAAACTGAGCAAGTGTTTCCATTTTTCGCTGGTAACCTATTTCATACTGCGGAATAGATTTCTGCCAGCGTGTTATATTCAAATATACAGGTTTTCCTGAAAATTGCATAATTGATTTTAGTTCATCAAGTGTTATTTGTATAATTTGTTCGTCATTCAAACCAATCAATTCCGGCTGCCGTGCGCCTCCGACGAAAGCATTTAACGCCACCAATCCAGCAGGCGCACGATTGCTGAATAAACACGAATTCCATAAACAACCAAGGATTTTTCGCTTCTCTTTCGATGGAATAAGGAATCCAAAACCATCCAACTTGTGTCCTACATCTTCCCGCTTCACACCTAAGAATATTGAGATGACTGGAGAGTAATAAATTGACGACAACACATTCGCCGTTTCGACTGATATTAATTTAATAATAGGTGCAGCATCAAATGCAGGAATAGCAAAAACTACGACATTTGCCTCAATTACTTCCTCTTTATCGTTGCGGAGGTACTCAACAAGATAACGTCGTGCGTCAGGTTCATCCAATGGTTCGTCTCGTGCATTGGTCAGGTCACGTATGCCTGTAGCTTTTGCATTAAGAAGAAGAGCCCCATCAAGCGAATTACAAATGGCTCGCGGCAAAGTTTGCATTCCGCTGACAAACGAAAATGTTTCGGCGCGATCTTTCGCTTTTTCTGCGCGTTGTTTTCTTTCACCAGCGCCTTTGATCATACCTTTTATAAGTCCGCCATATTTTTCTTCCAGTGCATACAGTTTTGGAAATGCAGAGCGTACGGACAATTGTTCTGGCTTTCCGGCAAAAACGCCTGCCACAAACGGATCGACTGCATACTCGAGAAATTCGCGTCCTAATCTTCGTTCGACAAACTCTGCAATACTTTCTTCTTTCTCTATGCTGCCAATGAATGGCTCTTTCATCAAACGAATTTTTGCAGAAGTAGAAAAAAGTTTTGTAAATAAAAACGAGCCAGGGCCTAACGGCATTGAACGTAAAATACCGTTGCGAAGAACATAACGGTTTCTGCCTTCTGGGTTGGCATAAATAAATTCCGATTCTAATTTCAAATCGGTGACAAGTCCTTTGATGAGAGGCGTTGTTTCCAATCCGGTGTTTGCACCGGTTTCATACAGAAATCCATGCGCCTTCACCGATTTCATTGTTCCCCCCGCCTCACCATCTTTCGCAAGCAAAGTAACATTAATACCGCGTTTCTTCAACCAGTATGCAATACAAAGTCCGGTAATGCCTTCGCCTATAACGATCACATCCGTTTTTGGGGGTCCCATAACAATTCAAGTATAACATATAAAGTGAAAAGGAAAAAGATAAAAATATAAAAAACTAATTCATTTCTTGACGAATTCAATTTCTTCCAAATTATTTGCATTCATTTCAATTATGACTTTTGAAAATGATTGAATAAACGCGAATCGACGCTTTTATCTTAAAGGGTCTATTATATTCAACTCTTCTGCTATATCAATAGAGACCAAAATATTTATATTAAGTTGAATAGGATCGTTCTTAGCGTGTCTACCAAAAATATTCGTACTTTAAGTTAAGATTGGGTACAAAAGGAAGAGAGTTGGCAACAGGTGTTTTCTTTGTAAAATCTGGCGACTGGTAATCAATTTGATAGTAATAATTCGTGATATTTTGATTGTCAAAAAGATTGAGGAAACTTAGAGACAACGAAAATTTCCACTGTGTTCCTTCCCATGATTTTGTAATATTAAAATCAAATCTATGATAATCCGGGACACGAGAAGAATTTAATATTTTCCAAATCTGGAAATATGAAACATTAGTCTCGTCAATAATGCTTGTTGATTTGATATAATAGGAATCGGTTGTCGGCATGCCTGTAGAATACTGATATAGAATATTTATATCCCAGCTACCTGGATTGTACTGTAGCAGCCATTTCGTTACAAGAGGAATATCGCCGGCTGTTAAATATTCATCGCCCGTCCGGTTATCTATAATTTTACTGTGGTGAGAAAATATAGAAGCGGTCAGTGATAGATTAGAGGGAGTAAAATTCATTACACATGATATTCCAATCCCATATTTTACGGCTTGAAATTTTTGTAAAGGTTCAAAAGATAATGTATCCAATGGTGTAAAAATATTCGGGTACCGGGCAGGCAGAATAAGAGATTGCGTGTTTTTGTAATATGCATTGAAACGAATATCGGCAGATGTTTCTCGATTTTGAAAAATCTGTGTTTTAGCATCTATATCCATAAGTGTGTTATTCTCAGGATTGAATGCCGCTGGATCATCACTCATCAGCATCATTCGCGGCGTTTGGTTCGGCATTGCAAGAAAAGAAAGAAAGCCATAAAGTATTTGATAATCGGAGGGAGCTTGAAGATATTTTCCTATAGACACGTTTAATTGCGTTTGGTGATCGAGATTTATTTCAATCGATCCGCGCGGTTCGATTCCCATTTTTTCAATAAATCCAAAATATGTTCCTCGAACACCAATTGTGGTTGAAACATTCTCGGTTATTAACCACTCAATATTAGAAAATGCTGAGCAGTCTTCAAAATCAGAATGCACCGGTGATCTATTATTTAACCAGGAACTAAAAGTTTGAAATTGTATATCGGCAATGCCGCAAAGAATTTCACCTCCTGCAGAAACATAGACGTTCGGAAGAAATCCATATTTAATTTGACTGCATAATCTGACCATCGTGAATTGGCATTCAACAGAAAAATTCTGTGTTCCGAAATAGTCAATTGGCATCATGGTTGAAAGCGTAACATTGTCATGACTCACCGATACTCGATGCTCGCTAGATATTGCATCTGACGAAGTCAGAAATGCTGCACCAGCAAATCCTTTTTGCCAAGAATAATCGAATGTTCTATCAAGACTTATCAAACTGCTGTGTTCATCACTTAATAAAGCTTCTTGATACATATAGAGGTGTGAAGATGGCATTTCGTTTATGAATAATTGAGCATCCTTCATACTCGGCAAAAAAGAATCTAATCGCTCTCGATTTGATCCTGACAGCAACGAAGCTGCTAAACCAACATGAGATTCTCGAAAAGCAATTTTTGTAGAACATTGAATTGTATCAGAAACTGGAATATTAACGCATACCGAAGAAAGAGGCAAACTGATATCTGCTTGAATTCTGGTTTGCGCATCATAACCTAAGATTGAGTGAACACTCATGGCAGACGGTGCATATCCTCCGTATGCCACAGAATATCCCATAGTGAGAAGATCAATTTTTGAAGTTGTTAGAGGATTAAAAAGAGAAAAACCTCCCAGCATTCTGTATGGAAAAGCGATAGGAAATCCGTCTAAGAGCGTTAAAATGCCGTCTGCTTCATCACCACCGATGATGGGGATTGCTTGTATATCTGAGTTCGATACGACATCAGCGGATGAAATCAAGACACGCATCGGATCGCCGAGCGAACCGGGTGCTGTTTGTATGTCATGAATTGAAAACTCTTTATTGGCGAGATGAATGTTATTTGCTTTTTGCAATATTTCTATCGTGTCAATGCGAACTCGAATGGAATCATTCGGAAAGTCTTGAGAATTTCCGAGAACGCTAAACAACAAAGAAAGGAAAAACGAGCATATTATATATTCGGCCGCTTTTCGCATTTATTATCTTACTGAAATTTTTACTTAGAAATTCTCGGATGTCAGCAAAAAAACCTGGGTAGATGAATTTGGACTTAGCGGTGTTGTATTAACATAAAAATATGTATATGATAAAGCATTCGATTCATATACACCATATTGTAATCTGGGCGAAATGTAATATCCATGTAAAATTCCTAATGTATCTTCTGCCCCGCCAACGATAACACTTAACGGAAGCGAATTCCCGCTTATATACCCTTTTACAAATCCCGTTCCTTTTGCAGTCCATGTAGTTACATTGTAACTCGTCGATAGTCCATTAAAAACAACTTGATTCCTTACTTGGACATTTTCTGTGACAGTAATATTCATTTCAGATTTATCGCAATTGATGAAAATACCAGACACATTAACTGTATCCTCCGTAATAAACCGATTTGTAATTAGATAAATCAATTGGTCGCTGCAAAGTACACTATCGTTGAATCGTTTGAAAGTGTATGTTGTATCCCACGAGTATAAAATTTCTTCGGCTGTCGAGTTAGCAAGCTGCCAGACCGGCATCCAGGAAAAATATGGCGGAGATACAGGTCGAACACTCATTTTAACTTCAATCAGAACAGTCATCGTATCGCTTATCAATCCTCCGACTTTTTGAAGGACGAGAGATGTGTTGCCTGATGAAATACCGATCACTTTGAGTGTATCACCTGCAATTATTTCTGAAGATGCTATGCTTAAATTTGGATTTCGTTTAATTACAAAGGAAAGAGTATTCCTAGTTCCATCTGTAATGAAGCTTTTCTGACTTTGATTCAGACCAACATTAATACCACTGATACTCCCTGGTGACCAATAGATCGGCGCTGACGGAATTTGCAGCATGCTATTATCACCAATATAGTAGTACAAAGTTCTTTCATGAATATATAATGCAAGATTATTTTCTTTGCCACCCGCGTTTTTCGTGTGCATAATAAATGCATTTGGCTGCGATCCTACAAGTGTATTTGTCTTCAGAACTGAAACTTGACTCGATCCGACCGAAGAAATATCCACTTGACCGTTCGATTGTAATGTAGAAGTGGAATATGTCCAAGTGTTCCCTTCGGTCAACGGAAGATAATTATCAAGGTTCTCTTGAGATTCATCTGTGTTAGTAGGACTTTTTTTAGAGGAACAGCTAATTAATCCTACCGACGCACAAAGTATTAATGCAATTAACTGTTTCATTCCTTACACTTTCTATAGACTTATCCTTGTGGCAAACGTCTGAGTATTGAACCATGTGATTAATAAATAAAGTTCTTTTACAAAACAAGAATTTCGTAATCATTTGTGTATAACAATATTGTTTTAAGTACCAAATAATTACAAATAAACTCACTCGCTACGGATATCTATTATCTCTGTTTTTTCTTCCACCACCTATTCAACCGTTCGCGGATATCTTTTTCTATGCCAAGATCGGTCGGCTTGTAATATATTTTGTCCTTCAAATTATCCGGAAGAAATTGCTGTTCAATAAAGTGTCCCGGAAAATCGTGACTGTATTTATATTCTTTTCCATAACCAAGTTCTTCCATCAATTTTGTTGGAGCGTTACGGATGTGAAGAGGCACAGAAAGATTGGGAAGATTTCTAACATCAGCTAAAGCCTGATCAACAGCAATAATAGACGCATTGCTCTTAAGCGCTGAAGCAAGATAGGCAGCCGTTTGTGCCAGAACAATTCGTGCTTCCGGCATTCCGATATAGTCAATAGCGGTAAAACATGAAGTTGCTAAAGTTATGGCGTACGGATCAGCGTTGCCGACATCTTCTGAGGCAAGCACTATCATTCGTCGAGCAATAAATTTTGGATCTTCCCCTCCATCAAGCATTCGCGCCATCCAATATATTGCCGCATCAGGGTCGCTGCCGCGCACACTTTTAATAAATGCTGAGATAATGTCGTAATGCAGTTCGCCTTCTTTATCATAGAGAGTGAATTTTCGTTGGAACGCGTCTTCTATTTTCTGTTTTGTAATTGTAATGGAATTGTCGGCGTTTGGTTTTGTTAACCGAACTGAATTTTCCAATCCATTCAACAGTTTACGAGCATCGCCTCCCGTAAGCAGCATAAGAAATTCACGATCTATAATTTCGATTCTAAGCTTAGAAAGTACTGAATCCTTTGTTAACGCATAATCAAGAATTTTGTTCAGTGCTTCCCTGCCGAGCGATTCCAGCACATAAACCTGACAGCGGGAAAGCAGCGGAGATATTATTTCAAATGAAGGATTCTCAGTAGTTGCGCCGATTAACGTGATTGTTCCCTCTTCAACGGAATGAAGCAAAGCATCCTGCTGTGCTTTATTGAAACGATGAATCTCGTCAATGAAAAGAATCGTGCGTTTATCAAGACGGTTAAAATTCTTCTCAGCACGAGAAATTATTTCACGGACATCCTTGACACCCGCAGAAACTGCATTAAGTTGATGAAATTCAGCTTCGACGTGATTGGCAATAAGCCGCGCAAGTGTCGTCTTGCCGACTCCCGGCGGTCCCCAGAAAATCATTGAACTAATTTCGCCCTGCTCTAACATTAATCGAAGCGGTCTGCCGAATTGAGTTAAATGATCTTGCCCGACAAATTCTTCTAAGGTTTTTGGACGAATACGTTCCGCTAACGGCGCAACTGGCAAAATCACTTTACGGGATTCTTCTTTGTAAAACAGATCAGGCATTGGGGTTTTTGTTTTTTAAATACTGAATGATTCGAAACTGATTTTTTTCCTTGCATATAATTGACTGTCGATTACTGACAGCAGCAATCTATTTTTCTTTTTTCACCTGATATACAGTTTCACCTTCTCGTGACATACTATATTTTTCGCGCGCTGTTTTTTCTATTGTCTTTTTATCACTCTCTAACGCTTTGATCTGTTCTTGTAATCGCTTTGTTTCTATGCTGTCAGCTTTTACTTTTTCGATCCATTCGCGATGCTGTGCTTCAAGACGGATACGAGTGATAATGCCTTTATTGTCAAATAGAAGATATAGAAAGAGAAGAAAAAAAATGACAAGGAAAATTGTACGTTTCTTATTCCTTACAGCACTCTTGGCAATTTTTTTTAAGAGGCGTTCCGGCCGGAGATTTCTATAAAATTGATCTTCCATCTATCAATGCTTATTTGTACCAATCATTTTTGGGCTGATATGTCGTCTTAAGTTTCCCATTTGCTTTGTGTCGTTCAATGGCAAGTTGAATTAATTTATCCAACAATGCAGAATAGGACAATCCCGATGCTTGCCAAAGTTTTGGGTACATACTAATGGAAGTAAAACCGGGGATTGTGTTAATCTCATTTAAAAATATTCTATTTGTTTTTTTCGTTACTAGAAAATCAACGCGCGCCATGCCAGCGCAATCCAAAACTCGAAATGCAGTAAGAGCATAAAGCTTTATTTTTTTAATAATGGTACTTGGCAGCTTTGCCGGAATTATAGCATTCGATTTTTCATCTACGTATTTGGCATCGTAATCATAGAATTCATTTGAAGGAATAATTTCTCCGGGAACAGAAACTTCTGGCTGATTATTGCCGAGAACTGCGCATTCGATCTCACGTGAATTTTTAATTCCTTGTTCCACCAAGATTTTTCTATCAAATTGTGCTGCAGTATTTATTGAAACAATCAGTTCTTTTCGATTATGTGCTTTATTTATACCGATGCTTGAACCGGAGTTTGACGGCTTAACAAAAAGCGGATATTTTAACTTTCGTTCAATATCTGCGATTGTTTTTTTCTGCTGTGCTTCATATTCCTCAATAGTGAACCATATACTCGGAGCAGTTGGAATATTTGCCTGAAAAAGTAATTCTTTTTGAATCACCTTGTCCATTCCCACTGCAGAACCAAGAACACCGGAACCAACATACGGAATATCTGCAAGCTCTAATAAACCCTGAAGTGTTCCATCTTCGCCGAATCTTCCATGCATCACCGGAAAAATTACATCCAGAGCTTTTTCAACGCCGCCGCCGTCGTTAATAGCAACTAACGATTGCTTTCGCGGATCCGGAATTAACATTTGTTCCTTTTCAAGTTCAATCGATTGTTTTTCTTTCAGCAGGCGGAGTGTTTCATGGGAGCTGAGCCATTTCCCTGTTGGTGCAATGCCGATAGGAATAACTTCGTACTTTTCTTTATCAAGGGCATTAATTACTGAAGCGGCAGAAACAAGTGAAACTTCATGCTCTACCGAACGCCCGCCAAAAATTATGCCGATACGGATTTTTTGTGGAATTTTTAATTGATGATTAGTCATTTGCAATTTATCACTCACTATTTAGAATGGTTATTCAAGTTCTTGCGGAATATGATATGGAAAAGAATGGAGAGGTGCAACGAACGTGTATCAACTATATCCGTTTTTATATTGCGTTTCGATGGAAAAGTGAGTAGGTTTTCTTCAATTATATTTTCACTAATAAATCATTAAAAAGTAAAATCAATCGGTTGAATTATTAATTTAGCGGAGAACGATTTCATGAGCAGTCCCTTCTTTGCCAAGAAACCATTATCACTTTTACTTGAAGAAATGAAAAGAGAAAACCGCCTCCGCCGTATTCTTGGTCCGGTGACTCTGACAAGTCTCGGCGTTGGAGCTATTATCGGCACGGGCATTTTCGTGCTAACAGGCGTTGGTGCTCATGATAAAGCCGGTCCGGCATTAATTCTTTCGTTCACAGCATCGGGCATTGCATGTGTTTTCGCTGCTCTTTGTTATTCTGAATTTGCTTCGATGGCTCCCGTTGCTGGTTCGGCATATACTTATGCATACGCTACTCTTGGCGAATTATTTGCATGGATCATCGGTTGGGACCTTGTGCTGGAATATGCAGTAGCTTCAGCAGCCGTTGCTCATGGCTGGTCTGCTCATTTTCAAGATCTTCTTAAAAGTTTCGGAATTTATATTCCGCACTCATTTTCCAGTGCACCATTTGATTTTGATTTACAAGCCGGGCACTTTTTTTCCACCGGATCATTCCTCGATCTTCCTGCTATAATTATTACGGCAATTATAACTCTAATTTTAATAAAGGGGATCAAAGAAAGTGCTGTGTTTAATACAACAATCGTTGCAATCAAATTAGTTATTGTGTTGTTTGTCATAGTTGCCGGGATATTCTATATTGATCCGAATAATTGGAAACCATTTGCTCCATTCGGTTTTACAGGAATTAGTTTTTTCGGTCATACATTGTTCGGGCAAACCAGCGCAGATGGTGTTCCACTCGGTATGCTTGCTGGCGCGGCGATAATATTTTTTGCATACATTGGTTTCGATTCAGTTTCCACACATGCAGAAGAAGCGCGCAATCCTCAGCGCGATGTTCCTATAGGTATTATATCTTCACTGCTTATTTGCACTGTTCTGTATATTGCAGTTTGTGTAGTACTGACAGGAATGGTTCCTTATGACAAGATCGATATCAACGCACCGGTCGCCAATGCATTCGCGCAAAAAGGATTGCCGATGGCACAACGATTGGTAGATATTGGTGCAATTACAGGCATAACATCTGTCTTGCTTGTGATGATGTTAAGTCAGCCGCGGGTTCTTTTAGCGATGGCACGCGACGGCATGGTACCTGTAAGTTTTTTTGGAGCCGTGCATTCAAAATTCAGGACACCGTGGAAATCTACAATTCTCACCGGACTTTTCGTCGGAGCCATGGCTACATTGCTTCCACTTCGCATACTTGCCGAGCTAACAAATATCGGAACATTACTTGCATTCGTTATTGTATGCACAGCAGTTCTTATAATGCGGAAAACACATCCGAACGCTGTACGACCATTCCGTGCGCCGTGGTCTCCGTTCGTGCCAATTGCCGGTATCGTATGCTGCCTAATTTTGATGTTCTCTTTACCAGTAGAAAATTGGTGGCGTTTGTTTATATGGTTAGGAATTGGATTTATTATTTATTTTAGCTACGGACGACGGCATTGCGTTACAGCAAGGATTCGCCGTGGTGAGATTACAGTACCAGAAACAATTGAAGTAATTAAATAAAGAATATTTCAGAAATCTAAAATTCTGTTATTCTGAATCCCGCAAAAGCGTGATAAAGAATCTTACATATTAAGAAGTATTTATTGATTGGATTCTTCATCCCTTTTCGCTACGCTTTGAATAACAAAGCGCTCATAATTCCACTTTTTTGTTTTTCTTATTTTCCTTCTAATCAGTTATCATTCCAAAAGACCATCGCTCAGGTCTTTCCACCTTGGATTCAATGATACAATAAGTGCAATTTTCTTTGATCGTAACTAACCTTCGTTTTGTTTTGCTTTTCTCTCGCTATGGCTTATGAGATATCGTTTGTACCTTCAAAATATACAGGTTTAGTGCAGTTGTATTTACTTGCAAAACCGTGATTCTTTTTGTCCTTATGTCCATACATCTTATAATCAATGTCATTAGTGATATCCGTATGCAAGACGTCATTTCGTTTATTTGTGATTAAGTGCAAAGTACAAATTCTTCGTTGCACTCTGAATGGCAATAATCATAATTTAAATCATTTTGAACGACACGAAGTGAAGTATCTATTCGTTAGTACTCCAGCAAGATTCTTCGTTTCACTCCACTCAGAATAACAGCCACTCCAATAAAAGTAAAATGTCATTTTAAATCCTGCATGAGCGGGACGAATAATTTCGTGTTACTATATAAATAAATTCTACTCTTAAAAAACCAACTTCAAAACACTGAATACTTACAATTAATAAAGAATAATATGTATTTTATGTTAATAACTATTGACATTTCAAATTTTAATATTATATTATAAGGTAATAGAATTAAATTACGGTAATAAATAAGGTGTCAAACAACTATATCGTTTATTAAAGAAAGGAAATTGAAACTGTGAAAAAGATAGAAGCAATTGTATCTCAGAGCGAACTAGAAATTATTCGCGCGGCTTTTCTTAAATCCGGAATATCGAATATGACTGTTTCGGAAGTGCGTGAATATGGAACAGATGCAAAGCATACGGAAATATACAGAAACGAAGAATATACAGTCGATTCAAAACTAAGTTATAAGGTAGAAACAATTATACCGCAGGACTTTGTATCTCAAGCAATCGAAATTATATCAAGGAATCGACTGAAAGAAGACAAGAAAAAAGGTACAATCTTAGTTTCTTCAGTAGATAATATTAATACGTAGCGATATAAAATATACAGTGAAAAAATAAAACAGATGCATATGAGACAACTTAATATAGAACGAAAGCATAAATCTGATGTTACTGCTTCGGATGAAGCGATAGAAATAAAATATTCAGATTGCCGGATGCAAGATCATTCTTCTGGAAGAACAGGAGGAATAAGTCACCAAAGTCACAATCGAGGTTTTGGAATCAGTAAAAATCATTCCGCGATTGATGATACAAATTTGTTCCATACAAAGGGACAGTGATCTTATTACTTATAATAAACATATAATTGGAGAATGAAAATGAAATTAACATTAACAAAAACGTTTATAACAATAACTTTAATCATATTTGGTTTGCAAAGTGTACGAGCACAATCGGTTACATATAGCGGACTGATTGACGCCTACTATGATTATAATTTTGCCGGTCCGAGTAGTAACACTAATGCGCTCCGGAATTTCGATGTAAATACAAATGCGTTTACATTGAGTCAGGTAGAGCTTGTCATTCAAAAAGCCACGTCAGTTTCGTCTCCTATCGGATTCCGTATGGATCTCGATTACGGAACCACGAATGATATGGTTCAACCTGTGAATGCTTCTACACCTCCTACAACGCTAGCAAATGTGCAGCAAGCGTATGTGACCGCAGTTATTCCCGTCGGCAGCGGTTTGACAATCGATGCAGGTAAGTTTGTTACACACATGGGCAATGAAGTGATCGAATCAAATGCTAACTGGAATTACAGCCGCTCATATTTGTTCGCTTATGCTATTCCGTATTATCACACCGGAATGCGCTTGACCTATCCAATTCTCAGCAATTTGACAGCTACACTTCATGTTGTCAATGGGTGGAATTCACAAACAGACGCGATCAAGTCAGCGAATCTTGGCGCGACATTGAATTATGCCGCTACGTCTTCGACAGGCATTATCTTTAATGGGATATGGGGACACACCGGATATGAAATCGGCGCAAGAAATGTCTATGACTTTATTGTAAGCAAAACGGTTACCGATAACCTATCTCTCGCATTGAATGCCGATTACGGCGAAGCAGGAACATCAGCCGGACTCGCTACTTGGAAAGGCGTTGCCATTTATGGAAGATATACAATTGATACGCTCTCTGCTGTCGCCGTTCGCGCTGAAGTGTTTGCTGATCCGATCGGTTACGCAACTGCAACCATGATTCCAAACACCTACAAAGAAGTGACGGTGACGCTTGAACATAAACTATTCAATCAGTTGCTGTTGCGCGGTGAATTGAGAGATGATTTCGCTGTGAATCCAGCATATAATAAAACATTGTCAAATGCAGAAACCAAACAGCTGACCCTTACGGTTGGCGCAATAGTGACTTTCTAATGAACAAGAATTTATAACATCACTCATAATTACATTGGAGATATAATATGGCAGATACAGGCTTGAAAAAAACTCTTGGCTTAACCGGAGTAACGGTAAATGCAATGGCGCTTATCGCACCGGGCGCATTTTTATGGATTACGTTTCAGATCCAAGCAGCAAATACAGGCGGAGCGTCCGATATGTGGACAGGAATAGTCGCTGCACTTATTGTGGCATTCTTGACGGCAATTTCATTTTCCGAAATGGCACGGCGATATCCGGAAGCGGGAGCGGGTGGCTCTTACTATTTCGCAGAAAGGGCGTTCCTTGATCGCGATAAAGCCCAACATCAGAAATTTGCGAGAATCTCGAAATTTCTCACTGGCTGGGCGGCACATCTCTTTTACTGGGTATATCCCGGTGTGATGGTTGCATTTATGGCTATCTTAGTAACTTATATTTGCGGACAGTTCGGCGTCAACCTTACCGTGCCATATCAGATATTGATTGCTGTGATTTTCGCATTTATCGTAGGCTTTATAGCTGTCCGTGGTATTAGTGGATCGACGAATGTCGCTATTGCAATCAATGTCATACAGCTCATTTCATTGATAGGTTTCAGTGCGCTCGCAATTGCTTTTCGGTTTACAAATCCTCTTCATGCGACACAGTGGACGCATTCTGCTCCGACATCTATAGTATTTCCGCATAGCTTGGCGGCGATGCTTTTCCAATCCACTATAGCGATACTCATTTTGGTCGGTTTTGAATCGTCCACTTCACTTGCCGGAGAATCGATCAATCCAAAACGGGATATTCC
This sequence comes from Ignavibacteriota bacterium, assembly GCA_963833465.1. Lineage (GTDB taxonomy): Bacteria > Bacteroidota > Ignavibacteria > UBA10030 > UBA10030 > Fen-1298. The sequence goes on from CAWHXW010000004.1 coordinate 1,077,549, forward strand.
GCGTGGAATTATTCTATCGCTCATCATCCAGGGTTTGTTCGCATACTTGCTTGAATATTTTGCAGCAAATTATGCAATATGTGAGAAGCTGATATTCACTAACCCAGATGGTTCGATCCTTACCGGAATTGATGCCGCTGCTGCATCGGGCGCACCTATCGGCGATATGACAATTATGATCGGCAACGCTCTTCTCGGCGGGAACGGTTTCGCATTGATGATCGTTATCGCATTTACGGTTGCGCTTGCAGTTTTGGGCACTACACTTGCCGCAATTAATACGGCAGTGCGCATTAGTTTTGCCATGGCACAGGATAATGAAATGCCTGGCGTACTCGGTGCGCTACACGAAAAACATGCAACACCCCATATGGGTGTATGGGTTCTAGTTGTTGTGTCTTCGATTATCGGGGCTGTTGGAGTTCTCAATGTTACAGCGTTGACTGGTGTTACGCTGGCTTCGAACATAGGAACATTTGCCCTTTATGCACTTATTTGTTTCCTGACTTTCGTTACATTTGTCGGACGAAAGGAATTCCATAGCATCAAACATGCAGTCATCCCTTTTTTGGGACTTATAGGAAATATAGGAATGTTGATTGGCGTTGTCGTTATTGGACTAACGACGCCCGGAGTTTCGGCAGACGCAACTCAAATGGCATTATGGGTGACTGCAGGCTGGGGAGCGATCAGCGTTGTTTATTTAGTCTGGAACAGTAAAAAATCGGGAAGGGCAATTATTCCCAAAGTAAGTCCAGTGTCGAAATAATGGCTTTCTTATCACTTCCTTCTATATTGATGAGAAAGAAACTTTTAGTGAATGATGTTAATTTGCGAAACATACGGAGGAAGCCGTGCAAACGGCTTCTTCTTTTCTTCTTTCCGATTGTGGATACTGTATGACACATAATGAATTGCCTGAAATAGAATCGCACTGCTTGACGCACATTGGAAATGTGCGTGAGGATAATCAGGATTCTGTACGTGTTATCGATCAGCACGATGATTTGACTGCATCCTACGGGCATCTCTTTGGTGTGGCGGATGGCATGGGTGGGTATGCCCAAGGTAGTGTGGCAAGCTCGTTGGCATTAGTTACTTTGTTTGAAACAGTTTATTCGAGTAATGGATTATCGATCCCTCAAAAAATGAAACAGGCAGTGCAAAGTGCAAATCTGAATGTTTATCAGAAAGCACGTGAACTTGGGGTCGGTAGAATGGGAACAACGCTGACAGCAGGATTACTTAAAGGGAATAAATTCCATATCGCCCATGTGGGTGACAGTCGTGCGTATTTGATCCGTGGAAAGATCTCCACTTGTCTGACGAAAGACCATACGCGCGTTGGTGAACTAGTGCGGATGAAGGTGTTGGCACCAGATAAAGTGCGGACACATAGCCAGCGTTCTGTGCTTAGTAAGTGTATCGGCTTAGATCTTTTTGTGCAGCCGGATGTTTTTGATGTCCAAGTGCAGGATGGCGATATAATCATCTTTTGTTCGGATGGTGTGTGGTCAGTGATCGATGACGACGAATTTGGAGCAATAGCTTCAAAGGCGGTATCAGCAGAACAATTAAACCATACAATTATTGATCTGGCGCTGAAGCGCGAGAGTGATGATAACGTCTCTGTTGTAACAATTATGTTACACAAATTAGTACCGCAGCAAACACTGCAAAGTTCGCGGTTTTCGAAAATTTTAAAAAGGTTCAAAAGCCGTTCATAGGCATTGATGTGTCGAAAAATGGAAATAAACGTGATATTCGCTTTTCAGAAAAAACAATAGTATATTTTTTGTGCGAGGTGTAATCGCACAAGGAAATAAGAAAGAATATGATGCTGCAGATAGGCGATCAGTTTGATCATTTTCAAATCCGAGGGCACATAGCCCAGGGTGGAATGAGCGATATTTACCGTGCGTACGATCTTATCAGCGGACAGGACGTAGTGTTAAAAGTCCCGGACCGGATGTCGATAGGAGACCCTGCGCAGTATGAGCGATTTCAACGCGAACTGGAAGTGATGCGCACCTTAAATCATCCTTCTATCCAAAAAGGATTGGGATCCGGAAAATATAACAGTACTCCGTATCTCATCACGGAATTGATCACCGGAGAATCGATGAGGGAATTGATTCGTCGGTCTGCGCCAATGCCGGTAGACGATGCTGTTGCGCTTGTCCGTAAAATTGCAGATGGACTTGCTCATTGCCATGACCATAATATTATCCACCGGGATATGAAACCGGAAAACATTCTCTTTACAGATAACCAACAGCCGGTCATTTTAGATTTTGGTCTCGCTCTTACAAAGGGAGGGTACCGGGTTACCTACGCGAATCTCAGCGGCACTGCAGGAACACCGGATTATATGGCACCTGAACAAGTAGAAGGAAAGCGCGGCGATAAACGGACCGATCTCTATGCTCTCGGTGTAATATTTTTTGAACTCCTTTCCGGACGGACACCATTTAGCGGAGATAATAATCTTGCAGTGATGGCACAACAAATGCACGGAACAATTCCGCGATTAGATAAGGAACGCCCGGAGATCACTCCGCAGCTTGCCGCAGTTGTTGCAAAATGTTTGATGAAGAATCCAGACGAACGATATCCGGACATGAAAGCATTGTTACACGATCTGGATCATTTAGAATCTGTTAATCTTTCCGTCCTTGATAAGTTGTATGAAGAATCCAAACCAGTTCCGTTCTATAAATCACCTATCGTTCTTTCTGTTGCAGCGGGATTGGGAATATTAATATTACTTGCACTCCTTGGTCTACTATTACAGGCGATACGCTAATGCCCACACTCCTTCCATATTCAAATAAAGAACTTCTGGCGCTTGTAACTGAGCGCAAAATCCAATTCATCGATCTTCAATTTACCGATGTCGGCGGAGCAGTGAAGAATGTTACTATCCCGACAAAGGAATTGGAAACGACACTTAGTCATGGTATCTGGTTCGATGGATCCTGCATCGAAGGGTATGCACGGACCGCCGAAAGCGATATGTATCTGGTTCCGGATACTGCGACATTTGCAGTGCTTCCATGGTTGAAGGACAATGAAATGACGGCGCGATTGATTTGCAATGTCTATACTCCGGATGGCCAGCCTTTTTTAGGCGATCCGAGAGCGGTACTTGCACGGATGATGAGTGAAGCAGAAAAAATGGGATTTGTCTATAATACAGGACCGGAGCTGGAATTTTTTCTCTTGAAACCGAATGCACAAGGTGGAGTGATTCCTCCTCAGCCGCACGACAGCGCCAGTTATTTTGATATGCCGACTGATATGATTGCAACCGACCTTTGGCGGCAAGCGGTAGAAACTCTTTCAGCGTTTGGAATTGAAGCTGAAGCGATGCACCATGAAGTTGCAAAAGGCCAGTATGAAATGGACTTGCGTTATGCAAATTCATTAAAGACTGCCGACGATGCCGTTACATTCCGTGTAGTCATGAAACGACTTGCCCAGCAAAAGGGTTTATATGCTTCCTTCATGCCGAAACCGTTGCGCGGACTTGCAGGCAGCGGCATGCACGTGCATCAGGGGCTTAATTATAAAGCTAATGGCGGGAATGCGCTTTCAGACCCTGGTGATTCGCATGGCTTATCGAAGATTGCAAAACATTTTATCGCCGGACAGTTAGCTCATGCCCGTGGGATGTGTGCTGTGCTTGCGCCACTCGTGAATTCCTACAAACGCCTTGTTGTTGGGTATGAAGCGCCGGTCAATATTAGTTGGGGGCGAATAAATCAATCTGCATTGATACGAATTCCGCGCGCACATACGCCGGAATCAACGCGCATTGAATTACGCTGCCCCGACCCAAGCTGCAATCCGTATCTTGCTTTTGCCGTGATGCTTGCTTCCGGGTTAGATGGCATTCGTCGTAAATTAGAAATTCCCGAAGCCTCGGAGGAAAATATCTATCTTTCTAATGATCCCAAAAAGAAATCCACTTCGCATATATTACCCGGTTCGCTTGACGAAGCAATCTCGGAATTTGAAAAAGACACAGTTATTCGAGAAGCGTTAGGTGCTCATATATTCGAACGGTTCATCAGTGCAAAACGGTTAGAGTGGGAAGATTACCGCTTAGAAGTGACTCCCTGGGAATTAGAAAAATATCTTCCGACGTATTAATCTATACTGTGATAATCATAGTTCAGTTAGTTTTTTTGACCTCACCCTAACCCTCTCCTAAGAGGAGAGGGAATTCTTTCGCGTAACTTTCTACAACTCCATTGCTTCTTGGTTTTCTTTTTTCTTGCCGCTGTGCTGCGCGGCTTTGAAAGTAATATTCACGCTTGGAAGTTTCGGGCGTTTGCCGGCAAAAAAATCTTTGAGCGTAAGAATTTGCAATTTGGGAAACTCAAATCCGGGTAGTTTTACAAAACCCGCGCCTGCAACTGTATCGAACATCGGCTTGGTTGGTTCCGCGGTTGTAAGGAAGACGCCCATATCGCATTTGTGCTTTTCGATTGCACCTAAAAGTGCATCGATATCTTTGGATTGCACTTTCTCACCGCCCTTGACTTGAAACGCAACGCGTGCAGTTGTATCCTTGTTATCCATTGCATAGAGGGCGATGCCATCCACGCCTTTATCTGCGCCTTTTGTGCCGAAGGTAGAAGAGAACGCTTCAAACTCTGTGATCCACCAATCCTGAAACGCAAATGCATTCTCTTTCCATAATCTCTGTGCGCTTTGTTCGTCTGTGGGAGTGCCGCGCACTTCAAACTCGGCGAGGCCTTTTTTGTATGTGTGATGCAAACGCCGCTTGATGAGCGAGATGGCGATAGGCGATATATCTATGCCGATCCATTTGCGATGCAATCCTTCTGCTGCATCGATGGTTGTGCCGCAGCCGCAAAAACCATCCAACACCACATCACCTTCGTTGGAAGATGATTTGATGATGCGCTCTAATAATGTTTTTGGTTTTTGTGTTGGATAGCCGAGACGTTCGGATGATTGTGAATTTATTGGAGGAATATCATCCCATATAGTTTGAATAGCGAATCCTTTATTCTCATCAAGATACCTTTTCAACCGAAGTCCGCCTCTGTTAGTAAAGTGAAGTCTATTTTCAGAGTCCAGCTTTTTCATTGTCTCCAAAGGAACTCGCCATAATGAATTAACACCTTTGTATGTATAGGTGTAACCGCCCCCTGACAATCCTTTAGCTGTTAGATTGTCATCTGTCCACTTTCTTCCATCGGGATCTGAGAAACGAAATCGATCAAGATATTTTTCTTCATGAGGAATAAATATTTGATTCCATATCCATTTATCGGATTTAGAATAGAATAGGATTGTATCAATATTTGCTCCATAACGGCCAGGATCATTATGGGCGCTTGTCCTTTTCCAAATCACTTCATTTTGAAAACATGCTTCTCCAAAAACTATATCACACACTGTCTTCAAATAATGGCTCATTGTCGGATCGCAATGGAGATAAAAACTGCCGGTCGGTTTAAGTACGCGGTGCAACTCCACAATGCGCAAAGCCATCATAACTAAATACGGAAATGCATGCGGCGCAACTTTTTGGTACACGGCAAGAAGTAAGTGAATATTTTCCGTGCGCATCGTTTGCAACTCGTGCAGAGAATCCAACACATTCTTGAGCGACCAAGTATCTTCAAACGCGAGGCGCTGGGATTGTATTTCCTTATCATCAAAAAAAATATTATAGTCGCGTTTACTGTTAAACGGCGGGTCGATATAAATCAAGTCCACCGATTCATCCGCCACGCTGTCGCGCAGCACGTTGAGACAATCGCCAAGATAGAGTGTGTTCATAAGATTTTGTGGGTAGTGAATGTGGAATCTTAAGGTTTTTTCTTGCTCTTTCCCTTCTTATCTTCCATGAGCATCTTTTTATATCCCTGTTTGAGTTCGTGCTGGAGATCTTTAATCTTTCTTTCCATTGGAAGCTGCTCTGGCGTTTTGCTGGAATTTTTACGCATCAAATCCCGGACTTCTTTGCCTACTTCAAAATGGGTTTGCTCAAGGTTCCGCTGACCCACTATGTTTTTATTCTTGATTTTTTCTTCGGTCTGGGTAATGCGGAAAAGATTAGCGGCAAGCTCTGTTCTACCCATATATTCATACAGTTCGTCCATATGAATATTGCGACGTTTTGCCAAATCCCAGTTAGGCATATTATACAAACCAAGATATCCTGCATTGTGGAAGCGGGCAAAATCTGTTAACCCAGCTTTCTTTGCTGTACTGGCGAGTGATTTATTTCCTTCTTTCAATTCATCGCGTATAAGGAGCCGTTCAAGATCCTCGCTGTTTTGAATGTAAAGTTCAAACCGCCGAGTCAGTTCTATAAAATAGAGTTGCGCTTTTGCTACTTCGGGCTTTTTCGGGTCACCGTTCATCACGGTAAGATAACATGCGAACCGGGATAGCTTGTAATCCTGAACCTGCTCTCCGTTGATATTTCTCATCTCGGCTCGGAAGTTTTCATAGTGATTGATTCCGAGGGTGATACATGCTTTTGTTGCCCTGTCCAATATCTTTTTGAAAACCTTGAGATCGGTATATCCTATCATTTTTACAAGATCACTTGCCCACCAAAAAGGGACACCATTATCTTGTCTGAAATCTTCAAAGGAAATAGGATTATTCGCTATAGATGTAAGATCATTCATAGGTGAGTGTAAAAAGTCATTCGTTATTTGTAATATACTTTATAGAATATTGATAGGCAAGATAGGGCATGTATTTCTATATCCTTGCTCTGTAAATATATGCGGAATCGCTCTGCGAAGTCCGACCTAATTTGAAATCACATTTTGTGATTTCAAGCGTATAAATTCAGGTTGTGAATGGGGTCTCCCGAACTTTTGAATTCTGTGGTTTAGTGTGAAGTTCCCTTCCAGTAAATATATTTCCATTGATTATTCTTCATTCCTCATTGGTCATTGTAATCTTGCTTGTACACACATATTTGGGTAGATTTCTTTTGCAATGCGAATCTCAGATGAAAAAATTGATGAAATCCGAAATGCCAACGATATAGTCGAGGTCATTTCGGGTTATGTTCATTTAAAAAAGCGCGGCAAGAATTTTCTTGGCCTTTGTCCGTTCCACACAGAAAAAACTCCATCGTTCACAGTCAGCGCAGACAAGCAAATGTATCACTGCTTCGGCTGCGGCAAGGGCGGAAATATTTTTACCTTTTTGATGGAAATGGATAAAGTTTCGTTTGTAGAAGCAGTGCGCTCGCTTGCTTCGAAATCCGGTATTAACATTCCGGAAGAGAGCAAGCCAATGACAGAAGAGCAAACGGAGTTTGAAAATTACTACGCTATTTGCCGTTTTGCAGGAATGCACTTCTTTAAGAATCTTACTGAATCGGATGAGGGAAAAGAAGCTTTGCAATATTTTTACAAGCGTGGATTTACAGATGAAACCATCCGAATATTCGGACTTGGTTATGCGATGAACTCTTGGGACGTTTTTGTGAATAAAGCGCAAGCGGAAGGATTTAAAAACGAGGATATTGGTAAAGTCGGACTTGCACGAGTACGTGAAGATCGTTCTTTATATGATTATTTCCGCGGGCGGGCAATATTCCCTATTCTATCTACACAAGGACGTATAATCGGTTTTGGCGCACGAAAGATGCATGATGACGATCCGGTTGCCGGAAAATATATCAACTCACCGGAAACCCCTATCTACAATAAAAGCCGCGTATTGTACGGCTTGTTTCACTCGAAAGATTCAATTCGGTTGGAAGATAATGCATTAATGGTAGAAGGATATGCGGATTTGATTTCGCTTTATCAAGCGGGAATCAAAAACGTTGTTGCATCCAGCGGCACAGCGCTGACAGATGAACAACTTATATTGATCGGCCGATATTCTAAAAACCTTACGCTTGTGTACGATGCGGATACTGCCGGTTCAAGCGCAACTGTACGTGGGATCGATCTTGCGCTTGAACATGATATGAATGTCCGAATCGTAGAATTACCCGAAGGTGATGATCCGGATTCTTTTGTGCAAAAACATAGTGGCAACGAATTCCGGGACAGACTTTCGAATGCAATTTCTTTTATAGATTTTCGGGCTAAACAATTTCAACATGCAGGTGCATTTGCAACTGCAGAAGGAAAAACGCAAGCTGTCCGGTCGCTCGTGCAATCTATTGCAAAAATGAAAGATGAACTAAAACGAAATTTTTATGTGAAAGAAGTGGCTGAGAAATATGATCTGTATGAGAGTGTGCTTTTTCATGAGTTAGAGCAGGCATTGGCTCAAGAAAAACGTGTACTGCGATCTGATATTTATCCAAAGTCTAAAAATGCATTACATCAATCGGATGACAAGATGCCTGTGTTACCAGAGAAGAAGATAATTCCGCCTGAAGAACGCGACATTTTAAAACTGATTTTGGAAGGTAATCCTGATGTAATTCGGTTCATACTCTCGAATATTTCTATATTGCAGTTAAGCGATGAGCGTGCGAGGAAACTTGCTCAACTCGTTCTTGACATTTACGATGAACGCGGTGCCGTTGATATTGCTACACTTGTAAACGACTTAGACAACGAAGAACAAAAGAATCTTTTGACTGAACTTGTCTCAAGTCGAGATGAATTGCGCTCTGATTGGGAAAAAACAGGAAAAGAGATAGCCAAAGCAGATCCAATGATAATCGCACGCGGTGCGATTATCGCTATACGAGAGAAGATTATTAAAAATGAAATGAACGATATTTTGAAGTTAGTGAAAGATGGAAAAGGACTCGACGTGACCCAGTATCAAAGGCGCCAGATTGAGTTGCAGCAGCAATTGGCGCAAGTGGAAGCCCTACGCGGTCGAACTTGAAGGAAATATAATTATGACTAGAAATACACCATTAATGATTCATATTATACCCGGTAAATGTGATTACTGCGGTTGTTGTGTCGGTGTCTGCCCAGAAGATGCAATCGAGTTGATGGAGTCGCGCATCTCTATTATAGATGAACGATGCACCAATTGTTGTAAATGCGTGTGGGCATGTCCGTGGGAAGTAATTGAATTCCATCGAGTAGGAGTTGAGGGGTTATCAAATTTACAGCCAATGTTTTTGAATGAAGTGAAAAAGTAGACAAGTCATTGAGTAGATGAATAAAAATTAGAAAGCGTAAATTAGAAAATATAAATCTCTAAATTTTTAATCAAAAATTAATAAATGTATAAAGAAAAATATGATGTAATAGTTGTTGGCGCAGGACCAGCCGGTTCAACAGCTGCCCGATATACTGCAGCTGGCGGTGCATCGGTGTTGGTACTGGAAAAGGATCGAGATGTCGGTTATCCGGTTCGGTGCGGCGAAGCAGTTAGCCATGAAGGTGTAGTACAATTTATTCAGCCGGATCCGAAATGGATTGCGGCTACAGTAACACGGTTTCGACTCATTGCACCGAATGGAAAATCAGTTGTTCCCCGTCTTGATGGAACAGGATATGTACTTGAACGGCGTCTGTTCGATTATGAATTAGCGAAGTTAGCGGCAAATGAAGGAGCAGAAGTTATTACCAAGGCGTACGTTTATGATTTACTCAAGGATGATAATGGTAAAGCGGTTGGCGTCAAGGCACTAATCAAAGATAAACCTGTTGAAATTCATTCACGCGTTGTAGTTGGCGCTGATGGTGTTGAAACGCGTGTCGGCAAATGGGCTGGAATTAATACAACATGTTCCATTCATGATATGGAAAGCTGTGCCCAAATGACGATTGCTGGAATTAAACTTGATCAAGAATGTCTTGAGTTTTATTTTGGCGATGCAATTGCACCGGGCGGTTATCTTTGGGTGTTTCCAAAAGGCGAAGGCACTGCAAATGTCGGCATTGGAATAAGCGTTGAAGAATCAAAAAAGATATCGGCGATTCGGTACCTGCAGGAATTTATCGAACGTAAATATCCAAACGCTGCTATGCTGACACATATTGCCGGTGGAGTACCTTGCGCCAAAACGTGTGATACTTTAGTTAAGAATAATGTGATGTTGGTCGGCGATGCAGGTCATCAAGTTAATCCAACTTCCGGCGGCGGTATAATAAGCGGAATGATCGGGGGAATGATTGCCGGACAAGTCGCTGCCGAAGCGATTAAACAGAGCAATCTTTCTTTTTTGCCAGAATACGAAAAGCTATGGCATAAGCGTCTCGGGAGCAGACACGAAGTATTTTATAAAATCAAAGAAGCTATTTCAAATTTTTCGGACGACACGCTGAATAATATTGCAGAAAGCGCTCTTAAGCTTCCGGAAGAAAAACGGACACTTGGCGGCATCTTTCGTGCGGCTTTATGGAATCAGCCATCAATGCTGATTGAAGTTGCGAAAGTATTTGTTTCATAAGAAAAATAAAATCAAATATTATTCCGTTTTATAAAAATATTCTAATATTGCAGTTTATTCTCTAATTAAATACAATATGTAGATTTATTTCTTCTTTGTTCCTTATATCCGTAGTTACATTTGATCAAAAAAAGATAACTGATTATCTAAAACTATTTTGAAAGATCATATCATGAAAATACATGTCGCTATCTTCTTCTCTGTTTTCAATGCATTTTGTTTTTTCTTTTCTTTCGGTCAATCCAAAGTTTTTCTGGACCCATTGGTTGCACACATAGATTCTACGGTAAAACCGGGAGATGATTTTTTCCTCTTCGCCAATGGAAAATGGTTCAAGGAAAATCCGATTCCTGCCAGTGAACCTTATAATGGTCTTTGGCAAATAATACAGGATACAATCAACGCGCAGGTCCGGAATATTTGCGAATCGTCTGCCATGTTAACCGATGCTCCTCGTGGAAGCAGCAGGCAAAAGATCGGTGATTTCTTTGCTACGGGAATGGACAGCACTACACTTAATAGAACAGGTATTACAGACCTCAAAACCGATCTGGATATGATAGACAAAATAAAAGATGTGAAAGGCATCATCAAAGCCGTTTCGTATATCCATACTGTTGCTGGAGAACCTTTGTTCGCATTTGGAGTGGGGCAAGATGATAAAATCAGCAGCAAGAATGCCATCTTTATTTGGCAGGGAGGTTTAAGCTTGCCCGATCGCCGTTATTATTTTGATTCCGATGCGCAAGCTGTAACTATACGCCAGAAATTTGTTGAGCATCTTAATAATATGTTCAAAATCATTGGATGTGAAAGTATGAAAGCCAGGCAAGCCGCCGATAAACTTATGAAGTTGGAGACCGCAATTGCGAAAGTATCCCGCAAGCGTGAAGATACGCGCGACCCTATTAAAAATTATAACAAAATATCTTTCAAACAATTAATCAAGAGCTCACCGAATATTGATTGGATCATCTTTTCAAATGGTGTGGGATTGCACAAAATAGATACGGTAATAGTTGGCCAGCCGGAATTTCTTAAAGCAATTAATGGATATCTTAAAACATTTTCGCTGGGTGACTGGAAAAATTATCTCAAGTTTCATCTCGTAAGTGGACTTGCAAGATACTTAGATGATAAGACATATTTAGAATCCTTCAGCTTTTATTCCACTGCTCTTCGAGGCGTGCAAGAACCTAAACCGCGATGGAAACGTGTAGTGGAACAAACTGATGGATCACTCGGTGAATTACTTGGGCAGGTGTACATATCTGAATATTTGCCGAAAGGAACAAAAGAAAAACTTTTGGAAATAGGTAATGCAATCAAAGAAATTTATGCAGAGAGAATTAAAAAATTAGATTGGATGAGTGATGCAACGAAAGTAAAAGCATTAAACAAACTCAACTCTATCATTATGAAAGTCGGTTATCCTGATAAGTGGAAAGATCTCAGCAATATGCAAATTGATCGTTTATCGTATGTGCATAATGTGATGAATTCAAATAAGTGGGAATTTAATTATATGATCTCGAAATATGGCAAGCCGGTTGACAGGGCAGAATGGGACATGGAACCGCAAACTTACAACGCATACTACAATCCGTCCAACAATGAAATAGTCGTGCCCGGCTGCAATATTATCATTCCAGGATATGAACGCACACTGGCAGACGATGCATTGCTCTACTCCAATATTGCTGCTACATTTGGACATGAAATCACTCATGGATTTGATGACCAGGGATGCAAATATAATGAGCAGGGCAATTTAGAAAATTGGTGGACATCCGACGACAGCATAAAATTCTTTGCAAAAACAAAAATGATCGTTCACCAGTTTAACGAATATGTAGCTGTGGATAGTCTGCATATTAACGGCGAGCTAACGCAAGGTGAAAATATTGCCGATCTTGCCGGTACGATGATGGCTTATGAAGCATTCAAAAAGACCAGCCAATACAAAAATCATGAAATCATTGCCGGATTGAATCCCGACCAGCGCTTTTTCCTTGGTTACGCATTCGCATGGATGGTTGGCGAACGTCCCGAAGCTATTGCCAATCAGGTGCGAAGCAACGAACATTCGCCCGCCAAATTCCGTGTAATCGGTCCGTTGGCAAATATGCCGGAATTTTATGCAACATTCGGAATAAAAGCTGGTGATAAAATGTGGCGTGCAGACAGCGTACGTGTAAAGATTTGGTAGTTAATTATATTAATTTGGAAATAGTATCGTACACATCCATAAATCAAGAACCATTCATATTCAAACAGAATGCAGCATCTTGAAAACATTTTCTTTATTATTCGACAAATGATTATTAACTCATCCAAATTATAGAGGAGAGTTTTATGGGAATGAATAATTTTGATCGCCGAAATTTTTTACGCACTTCAGTACTTGGCAGTGCGAGTGCATTGCTTGCTTCTGCTTCATTCGCGAATTCGACTTCTAAAGATAATGATGCAAAGACTGAAAACAAACCTATCATTAAACGCAAACTCGGAAAAACTGGAATTGAGTTGTCTATTGTAAGTTTCGGTGTGATGCGCGCTGACAGTCCCGCTCTGGTCCATGCGGCTATTAAAGAAGGTATAACACATTTTGATACTGCTCACGGATATCAAGGCGGTAAGAATGAAGAAATGCTTGGCGAGGTCTTAAAGGACTATCCGCGCAATTCATTTGTTCTTGCTACAAAAGTCCCACCGGAAGAAAACAATAAATCAACTAGTGCACCTGGTGATAATTCTACTGTTAAAGCATTTATTGAAAAGTTAGATATCAGTCTTAAGCGGCTCAAAATGGAATATGTGGATATCCTTTATGTTCATGGACTCTCATCGCGCGATGAAGTTCTATCGCCTGTAATATTAGAAGCTGCAAAAACAGCAAAGAAATTAGGAAAAACAAAACATATTGGAGTTTCCACACATAAGAACGAACCTGATGTTATTCAAGCTGCAATCGACAGCGGTATGTACGAAGTTGTGCTTACTTCTATCAACTTTAAACAGGATCATTATGCAAAAGTAAAAGAAGCAATATCAAAAGCAGCAAAAGCAGGCATAGGAATCGTTGCGATGAAAACGATGGCAGGCGGCTTTCTCGATAAAGAACGGAAGCAGCCAATCAATTGTAAAGCGGCGCTGAAGTTCGTTCTGCAGGATGAAAATATTACAACTTCAATTCCTGGAAATACAAACTTCGATCAGCTTACAATGAATGCAAGCGTCAATCGCGATTTAAAAATGACTGCACAGGAAGAAGCAGATCTCCTCGTTAGTAAATCGGAGGGCGGTTTGTATTGTCAAGGATGCGAACATTGCGTTCCAAACTGTCCAAAAAGATTACCGATTCCGGAAATTATGCGTGCTTATATGTATACATACGGATACCGTGAGAGCCGAAAAGCACAAGAATTATTGCTTAGTCTTAATATTCCGAAAAATCCATGCGGCGATTGTTCACAGTGCTCGGCAACTTGCGCAAAGAATTTTCCAATCTCAGAACGAGTAAAAGATGTGATGAGGTTGACTGCGGTTCCAGAAGAATTTATTTCTTAAATGATTATTATGAGATCAAAACTATTTTATGGAAGTACTGTAATAATAGTTTTATTTATTTCGGTCTCCTTTTCTCAAGGTCAGGAACCACTTTTTCCACAAATTCCCGGTTGGAAGATCACGCAGGATGATCCGGTCTACAATGCAAACAACCTATGGGATATTATTGACGGTGCCGCCGATTTGTATCTCGAGTATGCTTTTGTTGATCTTCACATTGCACGCTATACAAGTACAGACAGCATAGAAATAAGAACCGAATTGTACCGGCACGTTTCTAATACAGACGCGTTTGGAATGTATTCTCAAGAACGGGATACGGCATATAATTTCATTCAATTAGGAGTGCAAGGATATCTTCAGCAAGGCATACTGAATTTCATTACCGGTTCATATTACATTAAGCTCTCAACTTATCAAACGGGAAGCAAAGCACAAAAGGCGATGCTTTTAATCGGTAAAGCGCTTGCAGAACACTTGAAGCTAATCAACGCAATGCCAAAACTCTTTCATGTATTTCCAGAAGAAAAGAAATTGCTCAATACCGAACAGTACATTGCACATAATTTTCTTGGGTACAGTTTTCTAAATTCAGTCTATTCGGTTACTTATAAAGATAGTGCCGCATTTAAAATATTTGTGATTGAATCAGCGACACCCGAAAAAACAGACACTATTCTTGCAAAATATCTAAATGCCATTCCAAAGGAAGCCGTGACAAAATTTGCTCAGGATAAATATCAAATTCTTGATCCTAACAATGGAGTGATTGTATTGTGTATATTCAATCAATACATTTACGGCACTATCAACTGTGCTAACTTGAAGACACAAAACCGATATCTTAAAGAATTAATCGCCAGACTAAAAAAGTAAGATAGTTTTTATAACTGCGCCATCATGTTGTTTTATCTAACGATCGGCTGTATGTTGTTTGTATGCCGAACTTCCTTTTTTCGAGTCGGTTATCGTACCTCATTTTCATATAACAAAAATTGTCACATATCAATCTCCCGCTCTCATGCTTGCAGGTTTTTAGCGGGCATATAGAATCCGGACTCCCAATATAGCGTTCGAGAGTAATAGAATTTTTTTGAGATAGGTTCTCATATCTTTTATGACCCAAATGACTTCACATACTTAGTTACATTACAACAACATTTTGACAAAAATGATGACAAGCTGTTTGTCAAAATATGGCAAACTCAAAAAGATAAAGTCCATTTATTGGATCACTGATTCTGCTTTGTTCTGCGCAAGTTTTCTCGCAGCTTGGCGTTCCGCGAAATGTAGAGTATGCACTCAATAGAATTGAAGATGCACTACGCACAGGATATCCTGCAGCTGTTAAAGATTTAATACAAACGGGAATAACAATGCGGCTTGATGACTCTCTCTACCAGAATGTCTCCAGCAAGCTGCAATGAGTCTTCTTAAGAAGTTCTTTGCAGATAAAGATTCAGTTGATGTTTGGTTAAAAAGGGATCGAGGTAATATCAGGATTTATGGATTAAACATTAGCAATTATACTATTGCAACAGTGTTTTTCAACATTCGTTCTGATAAATGCAATAATGAACAACGAGTTATATCTATCCGCCGGAAAAATTTTATTATTTTTTCCCGCTTGTCGGTTCGTAAATAAATCGAACCCACTGTGCAAAAAATTCTAATCCATGACTTCGCCAGCGGTTAATTGGGTTATCAATATCAACATTGGCAGGCAACGGAACGTCAGTTCTTCCAATTGATGTATCTCTTCGATACTCTTCCACGAGCCTCTGCGCTTCATACTCAGGATGTCCTAAGTGCATCAAGTAACGGTGGTCTGCACTTTCAAATATTGTATAGCCGCCATTTTTGGAGTGTGCAAGCAAATTAATTTTTCCATGTTTTCGTTCATCTTCCAATATGTGATCGGAAATTCCAGAGTGCCTGCTTTGAACGCACCAAAAAATATCGTCTAATTCTCCAGTAATAGGATGCGAACGGTCAAGGTTGCGCGTCTCGAATGCGCCAAAAAGTTTTTCTTTAAATATTTCTTTTTCAATTCCTATCATTTTTGCCAGTGCCATGCCGCCCCAGCAAATTCCAAGTGTTGATGTAATGTTTTGCTTTGCAAATTTCAAGATGTTGGCAATTTCATTCCAGTAATGAACTTCTTCGTACGCGAACTCTTCAACAGGCGCTCCGGTAAGAAGAAGCCCGTCGAGCGAAACGTTGACGATGACGTTTTCAAAATAATCGTAAAATAGATCAAGATGATTCTGGTCGCTGCTCTTGTAATTATGCGAATGAAGCCGAATCCAAATCGGCTCGATTTGAATTATAGAACGGCTGAGTGGATAGAGAACAAGCGGTTCGTACGTTTCACCCTTCGGCATTATATTAAGAATTCCTACACGCAATGGGCGAATATCGGCACGATTTGCTTCTTCTTCAGTAATACAGAGTACTCCTCTCTGTTCTAATTTACTGCGATGTTCATATTTGTTTGGAAGTACAACGCTCATAAGAATTCCTCAAATAAATAAAAAAGCAAATTATTCATTGATATAAATCTTAATATTGTTTAAAAAAATACATACCATTTCTTTTTTAAATCATCCGATAGATATCGCTTGAAAGGCTTGTTCAAAGTCGGCAATAATATCGTCAATATGCTCAATACCTATAGAGACACGCAGTAATTCAGGTGCAACACCGGCAGTGCGCTGCTCATCTTCTGAAAGCTGCGAATGCGTTGTTGACGCAGGGTGAATAATCAGTGTTTTTGCATCGCCGACATTGGCAAGCAAGCTTGTAAGTTTGAGCTTGCTAATGAACTTCTTCCCTGTTTCACTGCCTCCTTTAATTCCAAAAGTAACTATGCCGCCGAAATTATTTGCACGCAGATATTTTTTTGCATTTGCATGGGCTGGGTGATTTGCTAACCCCGGATAAACTACCCAGCTTACGTTAGAAGATTTTGACAGCCATTGCGCAAAGGCAAGCGAATTCTGGCAAGTGCGTTCTGCTCGAAGAGATAGAGTTTCTAATCCTTGCAGAAAGAGAAATGCATTAAACGGCGAAAGTGCAGCGCCGATATCTCGAAGTTGTTCTACTCGAGCACGAATGATAAATGCAATATTTCCAAATTGGCTGTGCGAGCCAAATACATCCCAAAATTTTAAACCATGGTAACCTGGACTCGGTTCAGTGAAAATTGGAAAGTGCCCGTTGTTCCACGGAAATTTACCGGAGTCCACAATCACGCCGCCTATCGATGTCCCATGCCCGCCAATCCATTTTGTTGCCGAATGCAATACGATATCTGCACCATAATCAACCGGCCTGCAAATATATCCGCCCATACCAAATGTGTTATCTACGATTAATGGAATTCCATGACCGTGTGCAATATTTGCCAACTTTTCAAAATCTGGAACGTCGAGCCCGGGATTTCCAATAGTCTCCACGTACAATGCTTTTGTTTTTTCATTGATATACTTTGTGAATTCATCAGGATCGTTGCTGTCCACAAAATATGTATCTATACCAAGTCGTTTGAAAGTGACTTTAAATTGATTGTATGTTCCTCCATATAAACGGCTGGAAGAAACAATATTCTCACCCGCTTGCAAAAGTGTAGTAAGTGCTAAAAATTGTGCTGCGTGTCCGGATGATGTAGCTAATGCACCGACGCCTCCTTCCAGTGCAGCGACGCGTTCTTCAAACACGGCAACGGTTGGATTCATGATCCGGCTATAGATATTGCCGAATTCCTGCAACTTAAACAATCTCGCGGCATGGTCTGCATCATCAAAAACATACGATGATGTTTGATAGATGGGAACTGCACGCGATTTTGTTGTAGGATCTACTTGCTGACCCGCATGCAGCTGAAGAGTTTCAAAATGATGCTCTGCTGCTTTTGACATAAGATGCTCCTTTATAGGTTATGTGAACGCCTATAAAACGAAAAAGCCCCATCGGGAAGATTTCCTGAAGAGGCTTGTGAGCATCTTCTCTTATCGTTCCCTCGACGACAATCATGTCGCGGGCAGGTTTTAGCACCAGCATTCCGAATAAAGCAGAACCGGTTGCTAAGGCATCAACGGGCCTGATCCCTCAGCCTTTCTTAATAAGAGGCATTTTCAGATTATATCGTTTGCTAATCCAGCGATAATCACTTTGATTATCACTTTAATAATATACAATACTGCAATCCGTTTGTCAAGTTTCTAAAGCGAAATAAAGTATTATAGGATTCTAAGACCTGTCCGATGCCTAATGTACTTGACATTCGGATTTTTCTTTACTAAAATAAACCAACGACGTAAACGAGCTGGCTAAGCGAGGACGTTGTTAAGGTGATCTGTAGGGAATAATATTTCGACCTGTTATAATTTTTCTAATTGATACATTTTTTTATTTTGTTGAGACTATTTCTGTTTCGCAAAAATAAAGTTGTGTTTTTATAATTCTATCTTTTTTAAATCTTTTTAAAAATTTTAATTTGTCATGATGATACCGACAGAGCCGGAAGAAGTATCTATTTTAATTTAGATTTTTCTCCCCATTCTTGTCCTGAACGTTCGAATGAACTCACGCTAAAGTCTCGTCGAAGGATCGTCGGGAGAAAAATGGAGATGAATAAACAGTTTTTCAGGTGTCACAAGATATTAATATTTTATACTACTAAAGGGAAAATTCAATTTGTGAACGGAATATCCTGATCATTTTCAGCAACTACATTTATTCAACTACATCTATCATAAAGGGAAATACTATGAAAACAAAAATCCTTTTTCTTACGATGATCGGACTTTTCATCGCAACAAATTTTACATTTGGACAATTTACTGCAGGTAACCTCGTAGTTATAAGACAGGGTGATGGATCTGCAGCATTAAGCAACGCCTCTACAGCAGTGTTTCTTGATGAGTACACTACTTCTGGAGGAAGCCGGGTCAGCTCAGTAGCAATGCCAACTTCTGCATCTGGCGGCAATGCCCCTTTGACACAGTCGGGTTCAGCTACAAGCGAAGGATTCCTCTCGCGCTCGACAAATTGCCATTACTTAATTCTTGTAGGTTATATAACAGACACCGGAAAAGTTAGTGTTGCAAGTTCTTCAGATGTCGGACGAGTTGTGGGGCGAGTTGATGCACTCGGTAACATAAATACTTCGACACAGTTTCCGGCAGGAGGATCATATAGCGGCAATAACATTCGCAGTGCTTGTTCTGTAGATGGTTCCGCATTCTGGACAGCCGGACCAAAAGCTTCCACAGCGGGAGTTGGATATGCAGCAATTGGTGCATCTTCAATTACTCAATTGGTCAATGTTAACTCTCGCGTTGTCCAGATTTTCAATAGCCAATTATACGAAGATGGAAGTTCTTCTGGTAACTACGGTATTTACACAGTTGGAAGCGGAACGCCAACATCATCTTCAAGCGCCGTTACCATTCCCAATTTTCCAACATCAGCCAACAGCCCTAATGACTATCGCATTAGCCACGACGGAAATACTCTTTATGTTGCTGATGATGGAGCAGCTGCCAAAAACGGCGGTATTCAAAAATGGACTCTTACAGCCGGGAACTGGACATGGCAGTACACTTTATTAAATAATGGAACTACGCAAACCAACGGTACTACCAACACGCCAGTAAGAGGTTTGGAGGTTAATTGGAACGGTACAAATCCTGTCATTTATGCAACCACAACTGCTACGAATAAAAACCTGCTAATTACTGTAACTGATACTGGCTCTTCGAGCACGGCAACAACTCTCGAGACTGCAGTAACTAATGAAAGGTTCATCGGTGTTGCATTTGCACCAAATGCCACAATAACTTTTACTAACGGTTCTGCGTACACAATCCCCGCACAAATACCCAATACAAACAATAACCCCGTCGGCCGATTTACGCTTGCATCTGATGTTGCAGGCGGAGAATTGAATTCAGTCACAGTGCGGTTAAATGGAACGCTTACAGGAATAACTGCAGCACATTTATATTCTTCATCTTCATCATCTTTTAGTACTAGCTCATCTACACTGCTTGCCAGGTACTGTTTCAGGATCAACATTAACTTTTTCTTCATTAACTCATCCTATTCCGAGCGGTTCCGGCGAATATTATTTTGTGACAGTAAATCTTAATAATTCTTCCACAGGAAGAGGATGGACATCTATTGATGATCAATCGAAATTCACGTTTACTAATGCAGTGATTTCATCTCTATTCACTAATGCTCCGCTTCCAGTTGAGTTGAATTCCTTCACAGCGGTTGCCCAGAAGACGAGCATCAAGTTGCAATGGAAAACGGCAACAGAAGTGAATAATTATGGGTTTAATATAGAAAGAAGAATAATTAATAATGATTTATCAGCTACGAGTAATTGGATGAAGATTGGATTTGTAAAAGGGAACGGAACAATCAATTCTCCTCATAGTTATAGCTACACGGATGCAAATGTTTCATCAGGAACGTATGCCTATAGGTTGAAGCAAATAGATAACAGCGGAGCGTATAAATATTCGCAAGAAGTTCAGGTAAGCATTGCAGTGCCGAAGGCATTTGTATTAAGACAGAATTATCCAAATCCGTTCAATCCGACAACCACAATCAGTTATGATATTCCAGGCACAGAGACACAGCATACTGTATCTCTACGAGTATATGACATACTCGGAAAAGAAGTCGCAACGCTTGTGAACGAAACGAAAGAAGCAGGCAGTTATCAGGTTACATTCGATGCATCGAAGTTTGCAAGTGGAATATATTTCTATAAGCTGCAAGCAGGAAACTTTACATCAGTTAAGAAGTTGGTGCTGATGAAGTAACGATGTGTACGTGGTGTGCATCGAAAAGCTGCTTTACTCTTCGACGTTTCACCGAATGCAGATCGCTTAGTAACCTCTCCGACCCCTTGCAGGGATCGGAGAGATGAGTTTAAAATCGAAGTCCCGATGTCTGAAAAAGATATCGGGACTTTGTATTTTATACAGATGAGAAATACACATAAGCTCGAAGTGAGTTAACACTCCCGACTATTTTCTGTATTCCTCCTAATACAATCAGGAGAAATGATAAGGATAGAGTCTGTGCATTAAAGCCGATAGAAAAATAAACATCCTCGCCGCAAGCCGCGAGGTATTTTGTCACTCCTGCGCTTGCCCTGAGCGTGTCGAAGGGTACGCGGGAGTCTAATGTTCTGGATTCCCGCTTTCCCCCCTTTCGCAGGGACGGGAATGACGACGTCCCGATGTATTGGGATCGGGGTATTGAACCCAAAAGAAAATAAATAATTTATTGTACATCACAATTTATTAATAAAAATATATTAGCTTTTACAATAACAAAAAAATATCTTAATATACAATGCGGAACATCTTGTTCATTTTCAGTAATTCTATTTATTTGAAAGAACAAACATTATGAAAACAAAAATACTTTTTCTTACGATGATCGGACTTTTCATCGCAACAAATTTTGCATTTGGACAATTTACTGCAGGTAACCTCGTAGTTATAAGACAAGGTAATGGATCTGCAACATTAAGGAGCGTCTCTACAGCAGTGTTTCTTGATGAGTACACTACTTCTGGAGGAAGCCGGGTCAGCTCAGTAGCAATGCCAACTTCTGCATCTGGCGGCAACGCTCCTTTGACACAGTCAGGTTCAGCTTCAAGCGAAGGATTCCTCTCGCGCTCAACAAATTGCCAGTACTTAATTCTTGTAGGTTATATAACAGACACCGGAAAAGTTAGTGTTGCAAGTTCTACAAATGTCGGACGAGTTGTGGGGCGAGTTGATGCACTCGGTAACATAAATACTACGACACAGTTTCTGGCAGGAGGATCATATAGCGGCAATAACATTCGCAGTGCTTGTTCTGTAGATGGTTCCGCATTCTGGACAGCCGGACCAAAAGCTTCCACAGCAGGAGTTGGATATGCAGCAATTGGTGCAGATTCAATTATTCAATTGGTCAATGTTAACTCTCGCGTTGTCCAGATTTTCAATAGCCAATTATACGAAGATGGAAGTGCTACTGGTAACTACGGCATTTACACAGTTGGAAGCGGAACGCCAACATCATCTTCAAGCGTCGATTCCATTCCCAATTTTCCAACAGCGAACAACAGCCCTAATGACTATCGCATTAGCCCCGACGGAAATACTCTTTATGTTGCAGATGATGGAGCAGCTAACAAAAACGGCGGTATTCAAAAATGGACTCTTACAGCCGGGAACTGGACATGGCAGTACACTTTATTAAATAATGGAACTACACAAACCAACGGTAATGCCGACACGTTAGTAAGAGGTCTGGAGGTTAATTGGAACGGTACAAATCCTGTCATTTATGCAACCACAACTGCTGCGAGTAAAAACCTGCTAATTACTGTAACTGATACTGGCTCTTCGAGCACGGAAACAATTCTCGAGACTGCGGCAACTAAAGAAAGGTTCATCGGTGTTGCATTTGCACCAAATGCCACAATAACTTTTACAGATGGATCATCTTACACGCCGCCGGAAGGAACTCCGGGTACTGATGATAATCCAATCGGAAGATTCCAGCTCAGTGGAAATATTAACGGCAGTACGATTAACCAAGCTATCATTACATTGACCGGCACATTTTCAGGAATAAACAATCTTAAACTTTATTATTGTACTTCTTCGACATTCGGTACTTCTAATTTATTATCAACTGTTGCTTCGCCGAGCTCGCCGGTGACATTCGTAATCTCTACTCCGAAAGCTATTACAACATCGGATGGATATTTCTTTGTAGCAGCAGATCTTGATGTTTCGGCTACCGGCTTGGTTACAGCTTCGCTTGACGATCAGAGTAAACTTACATTTTCAAATGCCTATGTATCTAATTTCAGCAGTGCAAATTTATCTTCATCAGCGGTATCGCTACCTGTAGAGATAACTTCCTTCACAGCGATTGCCCTGAAGACGAGCGCCCAGTTGCAATGGAAAACGGCAACAGAAGTGAACAACTATGGTTTTGAAATAGATAGAAGAATGATTAGGTACTCAACAATGGGCAAAAGTCGGATTTGTAAAAGGGAACGGAACAATCAATTCTCCTCATAGTTATAGTTACACGGATGCAAATGTTTCATCAGGAACGTATGCTTACCGCTTGAAGCAAATAGATAACAGCGGAGCATTTAAATATTCGCAAGAAGCACAAGTAACGATTGCAGTGCCGAAAGCATTTGCATTAAGACAGAATTACCCGAATCCATTCAATCCCACAACAACTATCAGTTATGATATTCCGGGCGCAGAGACACAGCATGTTGTGTCTCTACGAGTTTACGATATACTCGGAAAAGAAGTCGCCACGCTTGTGAACGAAACGAAAGAAGCTGGCAGTTATCAGGTTACATTTGATGCTTCGAAGTTTGCAAGTGGAATATACTTCTACAAACTTCAATCAGGAAACTTTACATCAGTTAAGAAGTTTGTGCTGATGAAGTGATTAAATATTTCTTTTCAGTTTTATATTTAAGCCCATCAATTCTTTGATGGGCTTTTTTTTCTCCCGTGGAAAAACACAAAAGCCCAACTGATTGCTCAATTGGGCTTTTATTATATTAATAAAAATTGAGATGATTACATTTCTATTGCCTCTGCTTCGATAAGATAACAGGATTCTTTTTTTTATAAATTGTCAAACCAATAATTGCTGATGCAAAGAGAGCAACAACAATGCTAATTATGCGTACTGTATTAAATTGTAATGAAGAACCAATCCAAGCATTAACAAGTTGATTGCACATATATGTGATTCATTGCCATATGTACTAATCTGCTGGGGAAATAATATAAGTCAGCAGAATATGATAATATTAGTTTAAATGGGAACATTTATCAATAACAAAATGTTGATATTATAAGCATATATAATAATATAATGTTCAAAATAATGACACATGTGGCTGATTATCGTATATTTATTAGAAGTTTTATAGTGACATCCATTTTTATAGAGGCATCCAATATGTCTACTTATACAATTATTTCACAAGATCAAATTTGTATAAATCAAATCAGGATACTAAAGTATAATTATCAAAAAAATTATTTAATGCTTTACCTCTGTTTAGTTCTTACAGTCTGGGTCAGTCACAAATATTTATCTGATAATAAAAATAATCTTTTCAATGCATCATCAGTCATTTATTCAAGGAGAACTTTTTATGTCTGCACGAAGATAGACTCTTGGTTTTTATCTTATTTTAATTTTCTAGACTGAAATGCTTCATATATATTAAATTGCAATTATTTCACAATAAAGAAAGGTAAATAAAATGAAGACCATAACATTACTGCTTGTTGCAGTGTTATCATTGGGTCTGTTGTCACAAGATTCAAAAGCTCGAAGTGCAATCAACTTCGGTGCACTATTGAAGAACAGTAAAATGCTGGGACAAAGTTCACTTAAGAGGTCGAAATCTTTACAAGCGAACGGAGCAGCCAATCGTAGTGTGTCTAATAAAATTACAAATTTACTGCCAAGTCTGTTCTTTAAAACAACAAATAAAACGATGGTTAACAATACACAAATTTATCTGGCAGATACAGCGATTGAGTATTCAACATTCGACACAGTACGATTTTGTTATTCATATAA
Organism: Ignavibacteriota bacterium; assembly: GCA_963833465.1. Taxonomy (GTDB): domain Bacteria; phylum Bacteroidota; class Ignavibacteria; order UBA10030; family UBA10030; genus Fen-1298. The sequence goes on from CAWHXW010000004.1 coordinate 1,102,165, forward strand.
CGACAGCGGCTTGGTCATTTCGGAATTAGTGCAGCAATGGCAAAATGGTCAATGGACAAATTCAGGAATGAATTCCGGTTTGGCCACGTTACACATGGGAGCCAGGCACTAAACAATTTATAGCATCCTATTCTATGTGGAAAAATAGTCAATGGGTGAATTTTGTTCTCACGACATATACACTTGATGTGTTTCGTCCAAATGCACATCTCATTTCTATTGTGAGTTTGATCGATACTGCAGAGAATGGAAATTGGGAAAATTACGAGCAGCAATTTAACACCTATAACGCAAATGGAAATCTGTTGACGCAAGTAATCCAAAGTTGGTCCGGCAGTCAATGGAATACATCTTCTTCTGACACAAGCACGTACGATGCAAATGGAAACCAACTGACAAACTTAAATGAGGACTGGAATAACGGTCAGGTTACTGATTTTAATTCTGATACGTGCACTTACGATGGAAGCGGACATAAACTTATAGATATAAGCGATAATAACTATAGCGAATTCTTAAGTAGAACATTTTACACATATACGTATGATCAAACAGGAAATCAAATTTCAGCTTTATCGCAGATTCCGAATAGTGGCGAATGGATGAATTTTATGTTGAATACATACACCTATGATGCAAATGGAAATCAACTTCTTGATTCGAATTACGTTTGGGGAGGTCAATGGATATTTTCACAATACGAATCAAAAACTTATGATGGAAATGGGCACTTACTTTCAGATTCCTCAGAATCTTCTGAAGGTGGCAATTTATTGATGCTGTATTCCCTTAAAACATACACCTATGATGGAAACGGAAATTTGGTTTCCAGTTCCTCCGAAAGTTTAAATGGTTTGTCATTGGCACCATCCGATAATAGTGTGCAAATCTCTAATGGCTCCAATCCGCCTACCGTGACTTTTTATTACGGGTATTACGTAAATATTGCTTATACGCTCATTGATGCCGTGCCAATAACCGATGTGTCTGCACCTAAGTCCAACGTTCCTTCAGGTTTTTCTTTGTCACAGAATTATCCAAATCCATTCAACCCAACAACAACCATAGCATTTAACATTCCATCAAAATCTTTTGTCTCACTGAAAGTGTTTGATATGCTGGGAAAAGAAGTCGCAACACTTGCCTCAGAAGAAATGTCGACTGGAAATTATACACGTCAATGGAATGCAGTTAATGTGTCGAGTGGAATGTATTTCTATCGTTTGCAGGCAGGGACTTTTACTGAGACTAAGAAACTCGTATTGCTCAAATAGTATTAGATGAGTATTGCCAATCATATATTCTGAAAGTTCTATAAGCACACGAGTAACTCTTCGAAGGTTGCTATCGCGCATAAAAAAGCCCAATTGATTTTTGTAATTGGGCTTTTTAAATGACTGCAAAAATTAGATGTTACTTCGTTTCTTCGGAAACTAGATCATCGGTTTCTTTTTTACTCTGATAGATCGCCCAGCCGATCGATGCTGCTGCAATAACTGCAACAATAATACCGGTGAGCAAATCTGTCCCGCTAATATTCGGCTTCGTAATGTTGAATTTCAACACCAAGCCAAGCGTGAGCAAACTGACCATGTTCATAACTTTGATTAACGGGTTAAGCGCAGGTCCCGCAGTATCTTTTAATGGATCGCCAACGGTATCTCCGGTAACAGCAGCTTTATGTGCCTCTGAACCTTTACCACCGTACAATCCGTCTTCAATCATTTTCTTGGCATTATCCCATGCTCCGCCGGCGTTTGCCATAAACACGGCAAGCAGTTGGCCGACAAGGATAGTGCCGGCAAGGAATCCACCGAGCGCGTATGGTCCAAGAATAAATCCGACAAGGATCGGAGTCATTATGGCGAGGAGGCCCGGTCCGATGAGTTCTTTCTGTGCAGTTTGAGTGCAGATATCAACAACGCGGCCGTAATCCGGTTTCTTTGTACCTTTCCAGATTTCAGGATCGTGGAATTGGATGCGGCATTCTTTGACAATCCAGAATGCTGCACGGCCCACAGCGCGAATCAGCATTCCGCTGAAGAGAAACGGCACTGCGCCGCCAATCATGAATCCGATAAACACAGTCGGATTTGCAACAGTAATCTTACCGGCTTCTTCGAAATACTGTGAAATCTGCATCAGGTTAATTTTCTCTTCGCTGCCGACCGCAATGACGGCGATGAAGCTTGCAAATAACGAGACCGCCGCGATAACTGCAGAACCAATTGCAATACCTTTGGTTTCAGCTTTCGTCGTGTTTCCGACGGCATCGAGATCGGCAAGAATTTGTCGGGCGCGTTTGTAGCTGCCCGGTTTTTCTTTTTCCATCTCATCTTTTTCATAACCCATTTCACCGATACCATTTGCATTATCTGCCACCGGTCCAAATACGTCCATTGAAATAGTGTTGCCTGTTAACGTCAACATACCGATACCGGTCATGGCAACGCCATAGGCGATGAAGAGAGGAGGAGTGCCTGCATACACCAACACGGAGAGGAAAATTGCAACAGCGATAACAACAATGGCTGCAACGGTGCTTTCATAGCCAAGAGCAATTCCTTGAATAATGTTTGTTGCATGTCCTGTGGTGCAAGCTTTTGCAAGACCTTTCACCGGTGTATGGCTTGTATGTGTGTAATAACTTGTGACCTTATTCAATGCAACGGCAAGGAAAATACCGATCATGCAAGTAAGGGCTGGACGCAGATCAAGATAGGGAATACCAAAATTTGCAATCCAGGGAAGAGAGATTGCAGTTCCATCAGCATGAAAGAATCCTGCAACGGCTGTTGGGTTGCTTGCGAGGTATGCTGGATCAAAATAAAGGTAGCCAAATCCGAGACTAACGAAACCGACAATACTGATGATTGAACCGATCCAGAATCCACGATGGACGCTTTTCAGAGCTGTATCGGAAGTATCGTCAGCGCCGGCTTTCACTGTATAGGTGCTGATGATGGAACCAAGAACGCCGATACCGCGAACGAGCAGCGGGAAAATAACACCCTTGTGTCCAAAGCTTGCCATACCGAGAATCATAGCGGCTACAATGGTAACTTCATAACTTTCGAAAATATCTGCTGCCATACCGGCGCAGTCGCCAACGTTATCACCGACGTTGTCGGCAATCGTAGCTGCGTTGCGCGGATCGTCTTCCGGAATATCTTTTTCTATTTTACCGACAAGATCGGCACCGACATCTGCGGCTTTTGTATAGATACCGCCACCAACGCGCATAAACAATGCGATAAGTGTTCCGCCGAATCCGAATCCTAATAGAGCTTCATATGCATGTTCACCAAATAACATGAAGATCAATGTTCCGCCAAGCAAACCAAGACCATCTGTGAGCATGCCTGTAATAGTTCCTGTGCGGTAGCCGAGCTGAAGCGCTTCACCGTAGCTGCGTTTTGCAGCTGTTGCAACACGAAGGTTGCCCTGTGTAGCAAGGCGCATGCCGACGAAACCGACAAGGAAGCTAAATAATGAACCGATGAGGAATGCTCCTGAGCGCCCCCAGCGGAAGGCATCGATTGTTCCTGTGTAAGTAAAATAAAGGAACAATGTGATGACAATAATCAAAGGTCCAATCTTTTTAAACTGTGCAGCAAGATAGGCGTTTGAGCCCTCGCGAACAGCAGCAGCAATTTCTTGCATTTTCTTTGTGCCTTGATCGGCTTTACGTACTTGCTTAACGAGCATAAGTGCATAGAGCAAGCCAGCGATGGCAATGCCAAGTACTGTAAGAAGTCCATAGATTTCAATTGGCTGAAAATTGCTCTCACTACTGAAAAGAGCAAATGGGTGAAATGATTCTTGAGCAACCGTTTGTTCGGTGCTCTGAGTATAGCCGGTATATGGCATAAAAATATACGCGGCGACGAAGAAAATCATCATCGCAATGAGGTAATTGCGACGCGTTGTCTTCGAAGAATGTTCAAATAGATTTTGTAGAGTTCTCATTATACATCCTATAAAGTGATTAAAAAGTTGCCAATTATGCTGAAATAAATATACGATGGAAATAACCATCTCCATCGTTTATACTTTAGTAAAATGCAGTAAATTTGCTAAAAAATCAAATAAATTATTTACGAAGGAATTAATACTCGCAAGCGAGAGACAATGAATACGGCCATGACTGTAAGGGGAAAATGATTTTTGTATCCACATGAAAAATTAAGAATGGAAGTATTTGAAATGTGTTCTTGACTTTTTTTGAAAGATTTCTTATCCTAATTTCAGAATGAGTAGTAAAATGCAATATTGCAATAAGCAACAGGCTTGGCGGTGGCGCTGGATAAAGTCCGCGCTTCCTCTGAGGTAGCTCATTTACATCGATTACCCAGCAAAAGTGGAAACGCGGACTAGTGCGTTCCCACTTTTTTCGTTTCTTGCCGAATCGATTTGTCGTGGGAACCTCTGTTCACAATTTTATATCACATAAATAACATCAATAATCAATAACACGGAGGTCTTTATGCCACGTAAATTTATGCTTGAAGAGAAGGAAATCCCTACTCACTATTATAATATTGCAGCAGATTTACCCACACCGCTGGATCCGCCATTGCATCCAGCTACAAAACAGCCTATCGGTCCGCAAGATCTTGCACCGCTATTCCCGATGGAATTAATAAAGCAGGAAGTCAGCACTGAGCGTTTTATAGAAATTCCAGATGAGGTGCGTCACGCATATGCTACATATCGTCCAACACCGCTCATCCGTGCTCTTGATCTTGAAAAAGCACTCGACACACCTGCTGAAATATATTATAAATATGAAGGTGTAAGCCCAGCAGGAAGTCACAAACTCAACACAGCACTCGCACAGGCGTATTTTAATAAGAAAGAAGGAGTGAAACGAATCGCGACGGAGACAGGGGCAGGACAATGGGGGAGCGCACTTGCTCTTGCATGTAAGATGTTCGGCTTACAGTGTAAAGTATATATGGTGAGAATAAGTTACGAACAAAAACCATATCGCCGTTCTATGATTCATACGTGGGGAGCGGAAGTGGTTGCAAGTCCAAGTATTGAAACAAAAGCTGGACGCGATGCACTTGCAAAAGATCCAAATTGCACTGGTAGCCTCGGACTTGCGATTAGCGAAGCAGTAGAAGATGCGTTTGGACGTGAAGACACGAAGTATTCACTTGGCAGTGTTCTTAATCATGTACTATTACATCAAACTGTTATTGGATTAGAAGCGAAGAAGCAGATGGAAAAAGCTGGAGTGTATCCGGACATTGTTATTGGATGCGTAGGCGGCGGTTCTAATTTTGGCGGTATTGTACTGCCATTTATAAAAGATAAACTTGCCGGGAAAAAAATTCGTGGTATCGCTGTCGAACCTACTTCTTGCCCATCCATGACAAAAGGAGAATACCGGTACGATTTAGGCGATGTTGCTGGCATGGCACCGATGGTTATGATGTATACATTGGGTAATGACTTTATGCCACCTTCAATACATGCCGGTGGATTACGGTATCATGGTATGGCGCCTATTATCAGCAAATTATATCATGAAAAGATGCTTGAGGCGCAAGCTTACAATCAGATGGAAGTCTTCGAAGCTGGTGTATTGTTTGCGCAAACAGAGGGAATTATTCCCGCGCCGGAATCATCTCACGCTATTAAATCTGCTATTGAAGAAGCGAAGAAAGCAAAGGTTGAAGGAACGAAGAAAGTTATTCTTTTCAATTTGAGTGGTCATGGGCATTTTGATATGAGTGCTTACGATGCATACTACGCCGGCAAGCTTGGTATGGGAAATGGTAATGGAAAATAAAACGATATAAATATATTTTTTAAAAGGGGCGAATTACGCAATTCGCCCCTTTTTATTTTATAGCTGCATAAAAGGAACTGTCGATTATAACGAGAATCAGGTTTTATTCCGAAAGACAATTTTTATCCGTATCTTTTTTCACATAATCTAAAATATATTTGTAAAGGTTAGTTATGGATATATCCCACCGCACCATCGGCAGATTCCTTGTTATAAGCGAATTGATTGTTCTTACATCCATAATATTATTAGCACAACCAAAGACTCTCACCATTTTGCATACGAACGATATACATGCAAGTTTTATTCCGCATGAAGCATTTTTGGTAAAGGGAAATCCAAAACTATTGGTTGGTGGATTTAATGAACTTTCATTTATCGTCGATAGCTTGCGCCATGTCAAATCTGCAACTCTTTTACTTGATGCCGGCGATGTAATGACCGGAAATCCGATTACAGAATATACATACAACGGCGCTGATGGCGGTGCGTTATTTGAAATGATGAACCGCATCGGTTATGAATTATGGACGCCGGGCAACCATGATTTTGATATTTCGGTTGCTAATCTTCACAGGTTGACAAATGTTGCGAAGTTTCCGACAGTTTCTTCAAATATTCTCGACACATTAAATCAATTTCCTGTCAACAATAAAGAATACGTTATCATCGAAAAAAATGGTTTGAAAATTGGAATCATCGGCATAATGTCCGACGACTTCTACAATCTTGTGAACAAAAATAGCAGTGCGGAAATTAAAATTCTTCCTTCAATTGAAACTGTAAAACGACTGGCTAAGCTACTTAACCCACAGACTGACTTGCTGATTGCGCTCACGCACGAAGGAGTGGATGCAGATTCAATTCTCGCAATGAATGTGCGGGGATTAGATTTAATTGTCGGTGGGCATTCACATACGCGGCTTAAGCATCCTAAAATAATTAATGGAGTGTTAATTGTTCAAACAGGATCATATTTGGAAAATCTTGGTGTTCTTGATCTAAATATCGAAAGACATCATATCATTTGGTACGATGGAGAATTAGTTCAACTTTGGTACAATTCTGCCAGACCTAAGACACAACTTTCTTCATTTATAGATTCAGTAAAAAAAGTAATTGATGAAGATTATTCAAAAGTTATTGGTGTACTAAAAACTGATTGGAATCGAAGTCATGGCGAAAGCGGTATCGGCAACTTTATTGCCGATGCCCAGCGTGAAGCCGTGGGGGCTGATATTGGATTTATGAATTCATCCGGCATAAGGAAAAACCTTGCAGCAGGGCAGATTACAAAGAAAGATATTTTTGAAATTATGCCTTTCAGAAATATGCTCACGACATTCTCTGTTACGGGGAAACAAATCCGATCGATTGTAGAGTTTATCATTACCAAAGGACATGGCGAGATACAGACTTCCGGCATTCAGTGCGAGTGGAAAAAGAAAGAGAATGGCGAAATCGAATTCTTGAAATTTATCGTGAATGGAAAACCTTTGGACGAATCTAAAATGTATTCCGGCGCTGCAAGTGATTATATGTTAGGAGTATCTGAAAAATATTTTGGATTAATACCATCAAAGATTACAGTACTTAATCAAACTTTATTCACAGCTATCGAAACAAAAGTATGGACGATGAAAGAAATTTCTTCCGAGATCGAACATCGCATAAAGGAAGTAGAATGATAGCATTTAGGCAGTTTTCAATTTTTAGTATCACATGATGACAGTTACTGATAAATCTGAAATCATTGGCATCGTAAAAATTCCACATTGCCAATTCAAAATTACAGCGGAATATGATAATTGACACAGAATCGGAGTATAAAACCGGATAAGTCCAATGAATAATTGGGCCATTGTTGGCCGTCTACGGTCACTTTGTTCACTTTTCCGAAAAGATATCCTCCACCAGCCATAATAGACCAGTTATCTGTTATAAAATATTGGGCGCCGACCATTATCCGATATCCCGTGGTCGATCCGGTTCTGCTTAAATCTCCATAACCAGGATAGTTTTCAAAAACCTCGGTCGCTGTAACTGAACCAATGTCAAGACCAACCAATAAACTAAGATCGGGGACCGATTCAAGCGGCATTTCGGTTTTCACAGATCCATAGAAGAATGTGCTATTGATTTGATCACCAGTAATTTGCTGAGTTGATACATTTGATGTAAAAAAATATTCGTACCCGAAACCAACCTGAACATACTTATTAATCACACAACCGGCTTCTCCTCCAAATACAAAAGATTGAGTTGACGGAGTTGTTCCATCAAGCTGGAGGTTTTGATTTTTCCAATCCGTCAGTAATGAATATAGCCCGCTGATACTAAACTGAAGATATACACTGGTTTTTGAATTATTGGGTTGTACATTTTGCGATTGGTCTTGAATTAAGGTTGCGCTAAAATCACTGATGGAAGATGAAAGAGACGAAAGTTCTTTATTTTCTTGCCCTACTGCATTTGATATTCCAATTGGAATAATAAAAAATAAATATAAGAAAAAGCGATGCATAATTTTTATTCTATTAAACGGGCGATATGAAATGGTTCAAGACGCATTTTGTATTTATTTGCCTAGAATCGAAATAGGAAAGTATTTTTTTTTCTTTCGCTTTCATGGTTTATAAATACTATAAAGTTTTCTAAAAAATAGCAGTCATTCTTGAATAATTCCATCAGAGATACATAAAAAAAGTTGCTGATCTGGATTCCCGCTCTCTGATAAAAACATTTAGGGATAATTTTTGCGTGAATTACAATTTTTTTAATCACTCATCTTTAGTAATTACAAAAACTACAAAATTTCTTTTACTGTTTTTATAACATTTTCCACAGTAAATCCGAAATGCTTGAAGATCGCATCCGCAGGTGCGGAAGTGCCGAACGAATTCATGCCTATAATTCTGCCGCACTCACCAACATATTTTTCCCAGCCCATCGTAATTCCTGCTTCGATCGCAATGCGCTTTTTAATATTTGGAGGAAGAACGGATCCGCGATATTCTTCTGTTTGCCGCTCGAACAATTCCCAAGACGGCATACTTACTACGCGCACCTTGATACCTTCTTTTACTAATTGGTCATAGGTGTTAAGTGCGAGTTGAACTTCAGAACCTGTGCCAATAAGAATTAGATCTGGCGTTGAGGAATTTTCAATAAGAACGTATGCTCCCTTTACAAGATTATCCGCAGACGGATATTTTGTTCGGTCGATGGTTGGCAGTTTTTGCCGCGTCAGCAGCAATGCAACAGGTCCTGTTTTGTACTCGATTGCAAATTTCCATGCAGCAACTGTTTCGTTTGCATCGGAGGGACGGAGAGAAATCATATTTGGAATACAGCGCAAAGCAGCGAGATGTTCAACCGGTTCGTGCGTCGGTCCGTCTTCGCCGACACCAATACTATCATGCGTGAAAACATAGATTGGTCTAATTTTCATAAGACTGGCTAACCGGATTGCAGGGCGCATGTAATCAGAAAACACAAAAAAAGTTCCTCCATAGGGAATAATGCCGTCTGTCACTGCCATACCGTTCATAATGCTGCCCATTGCGTGTTCACGTACGCCATACCGCAAATACCGCCCTTGGTAATTACCTGGTTGAAACTCGCCCATGCTTTTTACAAAAGTATTATTCGATGGCGCAAGGTCGGCAGAGCCGCCGATCATTGATGGAAGCAATGGAGCGATGGCATTTAATATCTTGCCGGATGCTTCTCGTGTTGCCATTGCATCGGTAAATACCGGTAATGCTTTCTTCCATTCTTCTCCAAAATTTCCTTGGCGAATATTTTCCAATTCAGCGGCTGACTCGGGAAATTTTTGTTTGTATGCAGCAAACTTTTCATTCCATTTCATTTCTTTCTTTTTTCCCGCTTGAATTGCGTTCCGAAATTTAGATAGTGCTTTTTCCGGAATGTAAAATTGTTTATTTGGATCCCAGCCATAAAATTCTTTTGTCAGCTTGACTTCTTCTTCGCCGAGAGGTGAACCATGTGCCTCAGCAGTATCATGTTTGTTTGGACTCCCATAAGCAATGTGAGTTCGAATCATAATAATAGAGGGACGACTTTTTTCATTTTTGGCGAGTTGAATAGCTTTATCTATTGCTTTCAGATCGTTGCCATCTTTTACTTTCTGAACATGCCAGCCGTACGCCTCAAACCTCTTTGCCCGATCTTCAGTAAACGCAATATCAGTAGAACCATCAATACTAATATGATTATCATCATAAAGATAAATTAAATTGCCGAGTTTCAAATGCCCTGCAAGAGACGCTGCCTCAGCCGTTATTCCTTCCATTAAATCGCCGTCACCCAATGTTGCGTAAATATGACAATCGACGATTTTAAATCCAGGCATATTATAACGCGCAGCAAGATATTTTTGTGCAATTGCCATTCCTATGCCATTTGTAAATCCTTGACCAAGCGGTCCAGTTGTTACTTCCACGCCATCTGTGTGGCCATATTCAGGATGACCTGGAGTTTTGCTTCCAAGCTGACGGAAACTTTTCAAATCATCCAGCGTAACTTTATAACCAGTAAGATGGAGTAAACTATAAAGTAGCATCGAACCATGCCCGCCAGAAAGGATAAAGCGGTCGCGATTCTGCCAGTGCATATTTTCCGGATTATGATTGAGGTGCTTTGTCCATAGGACATAAGCAACCGATGCCATACCCATAGGCATACCCGGGTGTCCGGATTTTGCTTTCTGGACACCATCAATAGCAAGTGTTCGGATCGTATTGATACATAGTTGGTCTAATTTTGATGAAATCATTGTGTTTTTTCCCTTGACGATCTTCCGTTGTGTAAAAAAATTGATAATAAGATAGTGAAGCTTTGCAGAAATTCAAAACCGAGTGCTATTTGCTTGCAATAAGTCTGACAGAATTGTATTTTCCTTTAGTTAATCGGCAAAAAAATGAAAAACGGATCAACAATACTCATATTAGACGATGAAGATATCCATCGCTTGATTCTGAAACGGGTATTGGAAAATAAAGGGCATGTAGTGTTAGAAGCCGCCAATGGGGCTGAAGGATTAGAAGTAATGCGAACTTTGAAAGTTGATCTGGCAATTGTTGATTTGGAAATGCCGATAATGGACGGGATGGAGTTCACAAGATGGGTAAAGGAAATAAATCCTTACTTTCCTATCATTATCGTAACAGCGCATGCGGCAAATTTTTCTCCAGAGAATATTCTTGCTGCCAACGTTGAAGCTTTCATACAGAAACCGGTAGTAACAGAAGATTTGCTAAGAATTATTGAACATATCTAATATCAATTGATATAAAATAAAAAGGCTCCGATATATCCAGAGCCTTTTTGTCCAACAATTTGTCCGTTTAAGTTATTTCACAAGTGTCATTTTTTTAATTTGATTGAAATTGAATGAATTTAGTTTGTAAAAGTAAATTCCGCTTGATAATGCATGAGCATTGAATGTGACTTGGTGAGCACCAGCGCCCTGAACCTCATTCACCAAAATCGCAATTTCTTTCCCAAGCAGATCATATACACTTAGTTTGATGAAAGTGGTTGCTGATAACTGATAGCTGATAACCGTTGATGGATTGAACGGGTTAGGAAAATTTTGATGTAATGCAAACGTTGATGGAATTTGATTTGCTTTTGAGTTGACTGAGGTAATAAAATCCGATACGGGCCGCCGCCATACCGCCTGGTCGGTTCCGCAAAGAATATTCGATCCTCTTTGAGCGAATGTGCGAACATTCAAGTTTGTCAATCCATCGTTCGTCAAATGCCAGCCAGATCCGTCATCATTAGAGTAATAACAGCCAAACCCGAATGTACCGATGAATATTTTTTCACCGTTAGACCAGAGAGTTAATATTGTTGTTGTAATGAGCGGTAAACCAGCACTATCTGGTGCCCAGGAAACTCCATGGTCAGTGCTGACGAATATATTGGGGGGGACAGCCGCAAAAACTTTCGTTCCCTTCACTAATAACGGGCCGTAAATGTAAATATCATATGGACCACCTGTACTTGATTGTACCCAGGTCGCACCGGAATCAGCGGAGATATAAATACCATTGTTTGATACCGAAGCAATTACTGTTGTGCCTGTCACAGCGAGCGATTTCACATCCGCCGCAGGCAAGCCGGTGCCAATCGCCGTCCAGTTGTTCGCAGAGTCCGTCGAGCGATAGATGCCTCCGCTCCCCGCAGCCAGCAAGTATGGGCCGATCGTTGCGAATGCGTAGATGTTTTTATTTACAATGCCTTTATTTTTTTCAGTCCAAGTTCGTCCATAATCTGTTGAACGATACACACCAGAGCTATAAGTGCCGCAGTAGATCAGACTGCCGTTCGCATAGAAACACTGTGTCGAACTCGATGGACCATTTGGAACCGCCGTCCAGTCTGCACCGTTATCTGTGGAACTGAAAACGCCATACCCGTTTGTTCCGCAGAGGAAAAACGAATCGGCTGAAGCGAAACACGAATAGTTCATCCCGCTGGTTGCGATCTGGGTCCATTGTGCCGAGAGCGGCATCGAGAGAATAACGAATAAAAAAATACTACCGAAGGTTTTCATTAAATTATTCCTTTAATTAGGCTAACATTATAGTGAAGTGCAGCCCGATTTTTTTCGAGCTGCACCTTGTTTATTGATATACCTACTTTTGTTTTTCTAATTCATATCCATGAATCTCTTCTTCGTCAATCACATATAAATATTTTTCATTTGGCGAGTTGAATAAAATCGGACGCTTTGCTTCTTTATTTTTCCAGAGTGTCTCTCCTGTTGCCAAATCAACACATGTCAACCAACGCTCAACACAATAGACAAGTTTACCATTTAAAATTTTTGACATATACTGAACGTTATCCTGATTGTATTCCCATGGATGTTTCCAGATAACTTTTCCATCTTCAGCATTAATCAGGGCAATTGCTTCTTTGCCGATTGCGAAAATATTTTTATCACTATAGACAGTACGGAGGCATTTTTTTGCGACGGCTCCCCAGATAGTAAATCCGAATCCTCTGTACTGGCAGGCGGCATCTGCTTGTTCAAGATTCGAAATAAATTTGTCGTAATCTGCTCCACCGATAGACGTACTTGTAGTTGTCGTCGTGGTTAATGTACCGGTGCCATAACCTGTAGTTAAAGAGCTTACGCTTACATTGCCGATGGGCCATTCCTGTATTGCATAAGTCTTCTTGAATGGCATTTCGCCCAGTCCGTTTTTATCAAGATTGATGATGTAATCATACTTTCCGCCTCCGGGCTTCATCTGTAATGCATAGATATTTTCTTCATCGGCATAATATAAACGTTTTGTATTTGGATCATAATTATTTTTTAACGAAAACCTTGGAGTAAGGAAACCTGGATCGACTTTCGCTTCCGTGCGCCAGACTAGGGTTCCACTGTTGATATCATACGCTGCAAAACCGTACGGGTCTTCATCATATCGACTATCAACTTTCATTCCGAGGTATCCGAAAATGCTGCTGGGAGGATCTAATTTTATATCAAACTTCTTCTGCCCGAATTTTACATAAAGGATATTATCCACAATCATCGCTTCGGCAGGAAGCCCTTTTAAGGTTCCCTTGCTAAAAAGCATTTTTTTCTTTGCCGCGAGGTCATAGACGGCAATTGCTTCATTACCAAGCAGCATAAGATAATTATTGTCAATAATAGGAGAACAAAGCGGCATATCCTTCGGCTGCGGCAATGCATAAGAATAATCCGTGACTTCTATATAATCTTTATATAGAATATTTCCCGTTTTTGGATCCATAATCACAACACCTTCACCACCCTCATCTCTTGTTTCCGGGTTGAGCATTTTGGCTTTAGAGATAGTTGAAAAAACCAGATTCCCTTCATACTCTTCCGTGATGTAATCAAAGCCGATGCTTTCGTAGCCAAAAGAATGTTTTTGCCCGGCAAGTGTACCTACAATAAATTTTCCGACAGAACGTAAAAATGATGGTGTATAAATTTTCGATAAGAAAATTGTGGGAGTTTTATATTTGATCACACCGGTAAACGCATCAATACTCATTACACAAAAAGGTGTACCACTTGAACCGCCGTTTGAGTAAGTAACGATCAAATTATTTTCGTCCATTTTAAGATACCGATGAGCATATCCTTCAAAGTTTGGATCTTTCTCTTTCGATTGCCAGAGCACTTTTCCTGCGGTTAGGTCAATTGCAAACATCGCATCTGCAAGGCCGGCAAAAAAGATATCTTTGTTTTCCGCCTTCATCACTTCATAGGTACGGAAATCACCTACATTTGCTTTCACCTCTGCAATCGCTCCAGTGCTGTCATTTACGAAGACAATGTTTTCCTTCCCAAGCACTACGCAACCGTGAGGGGTTTCGATAATTGGCTCGAAATCTGTATTATATTTCATCGGGATACGTTTTAATTCTATTTTTTCTACTGCATCGACCACAGCCATCGCATCATCAAGCAGAAAAATTAAGAATCGTTGGTCTGGCGATGCATAGAAATATCGCATGGATTTTTCTACAACCTTGCCATTAATCTCATAATCCTTTCCGCTGAAAACCTGCTTACCGTCTGAAAATTGGAAGAGGCCTGCTTTATCATCATCCATCAGGACAAGGATCAGATTTTGTTTCTCTAACTTCTTAAAATTCCATCCACCTTTTTTGCTGACATCACCGTTATATTTAAATTTAGTCCGCCACAACTCTTTCCCAGTTGTCAGATCAATTCCAATGTGGTTTGCCCGATAACTGACAACCAGTGCATTACCGAGCCAATCTAAATCTGTGAAATCATCTTGACTAACATCCTTGTAAGCTTGTTTCCAGATTAGTTGTCCGGTAAGTGCATCGTAGCATTGCAGATCGTCATCGGTTCCGATAAGAAATTTATCGTCCACTAATTGATGAACGCCTTTTTTCTCATAGTTTTTTACACGTAATTCGTATACCTTCGCGCCGGTACTGGCATCAAAAAGCCAAGAGTATTCATAATTGGTGAGAAAAAGAAATTTACCTTCCTGAAGGAAACTATAATTTTTGATTTGCTCGCCGATATCTAGTTTCCATTTAGGAACTTGCGCGTATGCAGCAAGAAATAAAATAAATGCACATACGATAAGCAGCATGATGCGTGTTTTCATGATAACCCTCTAATTATGTGAAAGAAAAAGAAAAACATTGCCCTGAGAGAGCAAAGCGATAACCACCTAAAATTCAATCAAGTACTGTGCCCAAAACTAAATCAAAATAATACTAGATTTAAGCAAAATTATTATAGAGGGGTTCAGGTGTTTGTAGATGCCGACACTTAGCAACAGACATTTGTCGTATAGAAACAACAAAGTAAATAGATTGTTAGTTCGTCTGTGTAATGTAGATGAAAAGCGCTCAAATTAGTTATTTTAGACACTTTGCCGCTGGTTCAATTCGATAGGAATGAGTTACCTTTGCGGTTGCAGAAAGTATGGCAGAAACTGAGCAGTATTTTGTTACAGAAAGATCAATGGCTCTTTGGACATCATCCGATTTGATATTGTCGCCGTAGATGATGTATTCAACATGAATCTCCGTAAATATTTTAGGATGTTCATCCCGTTCAATTCCCTTTACAATGCATTCGTAATCAATAACTGGTGATTTTTTCTTTTTAAGGATGGAAATGACATCCATTGAAGTGCAACCGGCGAGTGCCATCAATAAAAGTTCTTTAGGTGTCGAGCCACCGTCGTTGCCGCCGACGTCATTTTTCGTATCCATTATCACCCAATGGTTTGAACCGGCTTTAGCGGCAAATGTGCTGCCCTTAAGTTGCTTGAGAAAAATTTCTTTTATCATAATATTTTTCTTTTGATTAAGTTCTTTTATTGTACTTTTTTTCTTCTTTGCATTATTTATTTTACTGCATAAATTCGAAATACTGTATCAGGAAATATTAGGAAAGAAAAAGCTCCAGATTGCTCTAGAGCTTTTCAACACTCTCTTTAATGATTTCTGAAAATTATTTCAACAAGATCAGTTTCTTTATCTGCTTTTGTCCACCGCTTTCAAGGCAAGAGAAGTAAATTCCACTCGTCAGATTTGATGCGTCGAATTGTATTTGATGAAGAACACCTGCCCTCAATTCTGAATTCACAAGCGTCTCCACTTCTCGTCCAAGAATATCGTAAATCTTTAAAGTTGTCAATCCATCTTTGGCGAGAGTGAAGTCAATTACAGTTTTGGGATTAAATGGATTAGGATAATTTTGATAGAGATATAATTGATTTGGAATACCATTTAGGGAAATTCTATTTACTGCCGTTAACTCTGAAAGATATCGTTTCCAAACTCCGCTTGTTTGCGTTCCTGCAAAAAGAAAGTTTTTATCTAAAGATAGAGTAGTTATATAAAGATCTGTCAATCCTTTGTTTTGAGCAGACCATACGGTTGATGATAAAACAGGACATGAAAATACACCGCCGCCAAGTGTTCCAGCAAAAAGCATCTTTGAATCCTGACAAATCAGCGCCGTGACATATGTATTTTTTAAACCATCGCTGAAAGGATACCATTCTACCGGTTCAACAGCAAAGGGTAAATAATAAAATACACCATTTTCTGTACCAGCAAAGACAATACCGTTATAAACTACGAGAGCCCGAACATTAGTATTTGTCAATCCACTGTTAAGCTGTGTCCATTCGGTTCCGCTTTTATTTGTCACAAACACACCTTGATTGGTTCCAATAAAAATATAGTTATCTGAATATGGTGCTATTGAGTATATTGTAATACCCTTGGGTAAAGAGTCGAACGATATCCATGTCTGACCTAAATTGAAGGATATTTGAATAGTATCTTGGATATTGCCTCCTCTATCAGAAATGGAATCAATCAATGCTAAAAAAAATGGTATGTTTGAAAGAAGTGAATCAAGCGGAATTGATGTTTCACTGCTATCCAGCTTGATAAGAACGCTATCAAGTTGTACACTTGTAGGAGCATAACTTTCAATTATTGGAAATAAAGCTGCTGCCGCCGCTTCCTTTAAAGTATCAGAGTTGATTTCAACCCATAGTGTCCCTTCGTTAGGCGAAACAAATAAGCCGTTATTTGTTTCTGCAAAAAGAGTTTCATTGTCTGCTGCAAGTATATTCACTTTCTGAAATGGACTGCTCGTATGTATCCATTGAGCTCTTAACGAGATGGAAAGCATACATACAAAGGTAATTAAGGAAATAAGCCGTAAAAAATTATTCATTAGAGTGCCCTTCCCAAAAAAGTTGAAATTGTGAATATAATATATTTGGATATTAAGATAGATTTTTTTTCGATCATATTAATTGTTTTTGCTCTGAACGACACAATTTCTTTCCGAATCACTTAATTCACTACATTGCTAAAACAAAGTTGAATTAATGGTTCAAAAGAGAGTCAAAATTACAATATTGGGTCTGAATCATCCAAGTGATCGATGTTCGCATCTATTTCTTCAAAAGGAGTTATTGGTGTTCCATCAGGAGAAATCAAAGGCGTTTCCTCAATTTTCCCTTGTTTCTTGTCTAATTGACGCTTTCGTTTCTCTTCCTGTTTCTTTTGTCGTGCGATTTCTTTCTTACGTTTCTCGAATTTATATGAGGCAGAATTTTTTTCCACAATTTGTCTCCTGTAATTTTCATTTTTTCAGCGCAGTTTCTGAGAAATATTATTATAACGTAATTATCTTTTTCTTGAAGTCAAAATAATGCTTTCCGAGTTTTTTCTGTGTTCTACATAAGCAATCAGAAAGTTAACATTATGTTCCGGCCGAATAATCCTCGTTATATTTTACTTGTTCTTTTGTAAGCTTATCAATCTTGTAACCCATCGTAGCAAGTTTTACACAAGCAATTTCCTGATCCTGTGCCGCTGGAATATCATACACCTTGTTTTCCAAACGTTTGCCTTTTTTGTGATTTTCCACAAGCCGAAGCTGAGACATAAACTGATTCGCAAATGACATATCCATCACTTCTGAGGGATGCCCTTCTGCTGCAGCAAGGTTCACGAGGCGTCCTTTTGCAAGTAAAAAGACACGCCTGCCATTTTTCAAAGTGTATTCTTCATTGTCCTTCCGGACTTCTCGTTTACTCTTGGCAACTTTTTCGAGGTCGGGAATGTTGATTTCACAATCATAATGTCCTGTATTGCAAATGATTGCCCCGTTCTTCATTGACTTAAAATGGCGCTCAATAATAATATCTTTCACACCTGTCGCAGTAACAAAAATATCGCCAACTTTTGCAGCATCATCCATTTTCATCACACGAAAACCTTCCAAAGTTGCTTTCAATGCGGCTGTCGGTTTTACTTCTGTAACGATGACATTTGCCCCAAGTCCTTTAGCGCGTAAGGCAACGCCTTTACCGCAGTGGCCAAATCCAGCGACAACAAAATTTTTTCCTGCTAACAATACGCTTGTTGCACGAAGAATACCATCAAGTGTCGATTGACCTGTTCCGTACACGTTATCAAAGTCCCATTTTGTTTCGGCATCATTAACGGCGATAACCGGGTATTTAAGAGCACCATCGTCTGCCATTGCACGAAGACGATGAACACCGGTAGTCGTTTCTTCCGTTCCACCGATGATGGTTGGAATTAATTCCTGATGTTTATTATGCACAGTAAAAATAAGATCTGCCCCATCGTCAAGTGTTAGCTGCGGTTTGAACTTTAATGTCTCTTCAATGCACCAGTAAAATTCCTTGACGTTCATTCCATGCCAAGCAAATATGCTGATACCTTCGTCAGCAAGCGCCGCTGCTACATCGTCCTGCGTAGAAAGCGGGTTGCATCCGCTCCAACTGACTTGAGCTCCAGCTGCTGCAAATGTTTTCACAAGCACAGCTGTTTCTTTCGTAACGTGAAGGCAACCAGCAATTTTGTAACCCTTGAACGGTTTGGTCTTGCTGTATTTTTCCATTAATGCCATTAGCACCGGCATACGGGATTCTGCCCACTCGATACGGAGTTTTCCGGCTTTCGCCAGTGACAGATCTTTTACTTTAAACTTATTTTTTTCTTCATTCATAGTTTTTTCTAAAAAATTTTTTATTAAAAGTTAATTTGCCGGTCACTAATTTTATTTTACTACTTTCTCTAGAATCTTAACTAAATCTAAATTTTCCCAAGTGAATTCCTTTTCATTGCGGCCAAAGTGTCCGTATGCTGCCGTTTTACGATAAATCGGACGGCGCAGATTGAGCCGTTTAATGATACCACGCGGCGTTAAATCGATCTCTTTCATTACGAAATCTGAAAGTTGTGGATCTGGAATGACACCTGTGCCAAATGTTTTTATCTGGATTGAAACAGGGTCCGAGATGCCAATTGCATAGGCAACCTGAATTTGACATTCCGTAGCAAGCTTTGCGGCAACAATATTCTTTGCAATATGTCTTGCTGCGTATGCTGCACTGCGATCAACCTTCGTTGGATCTTTGCCGGAGAATGCGCCGCCGCCATGCGGTGCGCGTCCGCCGTAGGTATCGACAACAATTTTGCGCCCAGTTAAGCCGCTGTCACCGTGCGGCCCACCGACTTCAAATCTTCCGGTAGGGTTGACAAAATAACGCGTTTTATTATCAAGCATTCCAGATGGAATTACATTGTTGACGACCAGTTCAATAACATCTTCTTTAATTTTTTTCTGCGTAACTTCCGGATCATGCTGTGTAGAGACGACAATAGTGTCTACACGGATAGGCTTGCCGTTATTGTCATATTCGACCGTCACTTGAGATTTTGCATCAGGCCGAAGATATGGCATCAGCGCCGGCTGCTTCTTTCGAATATTTGCTAAACGAAGAACAAGTTTGTGTGCGTACATAATTGGCGCTGGCATCAGCTCTGAAGTTTCCGATGAAGCGTATCCAAACATCATACCTTGGTCGCCTGCACCACCTGTATCAACGCCTTGAGCAATATCCGGCGATTGGGAATGAATGGAAGAGAGAACTGAACATGAATCTGCATCGAATCCAACGCCCGCTTTTGTGTAACCAATGTCGCGGATTACATTGCGTACAATTTCTTGAACTTCAATATATCCTTTAGTTGTTATCTCTCCGCCAACGAGAACCATTCCGGTTGTAACAAATGTTTCGCATGCAACTCGCGATGTTTTATCTTGCTCGAGCAGCGCATCAAGAACTGCATCTGAAATCTGGTCGCAGACTTTATCTGGGTGCCCTTCAGACACAGATTCCGATGTAAATAAATTTCTCATCTTTTCTCCATATATATTTAATTGTTTAGTAATTCTTATTTATAGACAAATTAATGAATTAATTAGAAATTGAAATAAGTGATAAAACGATCAATAGAATTCTAACTCAGATGAATCGCCAATATTAATCCGTTTGTAATTGCCGCGTACAACAGCATTTGTGCCAATTAAAGATCCTTCAAGAAGAGAATTTACTACTGTCGCTCCCTCACCGATAATAGAATTACGGATAATAGAATTTTCTATGATCGCATTTTCGGCAATCGTTGCATTCGGACCTATAATTGCATTTCTGACTTTTGCTTTTTCAGAAATAAATACAGGCGATTGAATAACGACACCTTTTATAGGTGGTGGAACCGGCTGAGATTCAAGGAGATGCTGGTTTGTTGAAAGTAATGTTTCCGGTTTACCACAATCATACCACCCTTCCACCTGAAAAGTCTTCATCTGTTCGCCATGATCAATCATCATCTGTAGAGCATCTGTCAATTGAAATTCGTCCTTCGTGCGTCTATTACTATTGATAATTTCTTTTAAACATTTCAATAAAAGTTGGGGTTGTGTAATATAATAGAGACCAACTATAGCCAGATTACTTTTGGGTCTATCAGGTTTTTCTACCAAATTTATAATGTGCCCATCCGTTGTCTCAGCAACTCCAAACCTTTTCGGATCATCTACATATTTAACACCTATTTGTGTCTGTTGGTTCGCGATCATTGATTTAAGATCAACATCGAAAATCGTGTCACCTAAAATAATCAGAATAGGATGGCTGGAAAAAGTGTGCCGAGAAAGGTAAATAGCATGACCCAAGCCGAGGCGTTCCTCTTGTTCCACAAAATCAAATTTGATTTTGTAATTCTCAAGAACATATCCTTTGATCATTTCCCCAAGATAACCGACAATAATCGTAGCTTCATCAAATCCGGCTTCAATTATTTTATCAAGAATATGCCCGATTATCGGCTTACCGGCAACATTGAGCAGCACTTTAGGTACAGAGTATGTATGCGGACGTAATCTGCTGCCGACACCTGCAACTGGGATGATTGCTCTCATAATTTGATTTCAGTATATAAAAAATTTTATTAAAAAATACAGAAGAATTCCTTCACAAACAAACGTGAATGACCCTGCGCCAAGAGCGCAGGGCGTCTTGCTATAAACTCTTACAGATCAAATAATCTCAACTGTTTTACATCTTCCGGTCTACCTTGTTTCCTGATATAATTTTCTATTACTCTTCTATCTCCTCGACCACTCACTGTTCCGATATAATACCCGTCTGTCCAAAATTCTCCTCCCCACAATTCCTTCTTGATCTCCGGCACTAATCTAAATACTTCTTGCGCCGTGATACTCTTGAGCAATCGTATAACCTGACCTCCTGAATACTTTGATAAAAATCTACATAACACGTGAACATGGTTTCGATCAAATCCTATAGTCTGTATCTCTATCGCATACCGCTCCTTGAATCCCTTCATGCTCTCTACTATTACGCTTTCTGTTTCCTTGTTGAATAATGACTTTCGATATTTTATTGTCAATTGAATATGATAATAACACTCTGATACATTGTGATACCAATACCATATTTCTGATTCTATATCTGGCACATCTCCAAACTATTCCTTTTTTACGCTTCGTGCAACGGCATTTCATCCCTGTGCCAAGAGCACAGGGAGTTCATGCCGATTTTCTTAAATACTTTTCCAATAGTAGAATCTGAAAGGTATTCATCTGTTGAATATTTCAAAAAAAAATGTAGCTTATAAGTAGAACTTGTAAGTATATTTTAAGAATTTAAATTAATTTTCGATATTACTTGCATTTCTCTTTAATCCAATAGTTTTGTCACCAGGAGCAACTTTTATGGAAATCAGCAAATTGGCATCATCAATCGCCGAATCCCCGACCGTGAAACTCAATGCAGAAGCTTCCCGTCTGCGTGCACAAGGAGAAGCAATAGTACATTTCGGAATTGGCGAACCTAAAAATAAAACTCCACAGAACGCAATCGCAAGCGCCGTCGAAAAATTGAATTCTGGAGAAATTAAATATGCACCTTCTGATGGTATACCTTCGCTGAAAAAAGCAATTGTTCAATATACTGAAAAAAATTACGGGAGAGTGGTTGATACGGCAAACGTAGTTGTTTCCGATGGTGCCAAACATTCGCTATCCAATCTGCTTTATGCATTGATTAATCCTGGCGATCAAGTTATTATCCTGGCTCCATATTGGGTCAGTTATCCAGAAATGGTCAAAATGGTTAATGGTGTTCCTGTAATCGTTACACCGTCGGATGGAAGTTTTTATCCAAAAATTTCAGAAATCGAAAAAGCAGTAACCTCATCGACGCGTGCAATTATTGTGAACAGCCCGAATAACCCGTCGGGAGCGGTTTTCTCTGATGAATTTGTAAATAACATTGTAGAGTTCTGTGAACAAAAAAATATCTATCTATTCATGGATGATATTTATCATAAACTTGTCTTTGATGGAAGGAAAATTACGCCTGTTTATAACTTTACAAAAAAAGATGTCGAATCAACCAATGTTATTATAATCAATGGCATTTCAAAAACGTACGGTATGACCGGTTTCCGAGTGGGCTGGGTAATTGCAAATCGAAAACTTATAAAGGTTATCACGAATATTCAAAGTCAAACAACTACATGTAATTCGCCGATTTGTCAGGTTGCAGCAGAAGCTGCGCTTACCGGAGATCAGAGCTGTGTTGATATATTAGTTTCTACAATACAAAAGAATCGCGATACAGTTGTAAAAGAGTTGCAGTCTATTCCGGGTGTTAAAATTGAAAAACCGGAAGGCGCATTTTATTGCTTCCCTGATTTTAGTGCTATCAATAAAGATTCTATGGCATTAGCAGAATTCTTATTAAAGAAAGCACTTGTAATTACCGTGCCAGGCAGGGAATTCGGTATGGAAGGACATTTACGGCTTAGTTATGCAGGTGCAGCCAGTGAAGTTGCAGATGGATTAGCAAGAATAAAATGGGCATTTGATCAGAATACGCCGCGAGAAATTCAAATAGGAGCTCGCAAGGCTGTTCGCGATTGGTAAGAAACTTTTTAAAAAAAATCTTTGTTCTTTAATTAACAAATGAATGGATTAAATATGAATATTCCGGCATACGTCAAAAACGAAAAAGCAATTTCTTGGATAAAAGAAATCATAGCGCTAACAAAACCAGACGATGTTTACTGGTGCGATGGCTCTAAGGAAGAGAATGATTTCCTTTGCAACCAGTTGGTACAATCTGGAACATTCATAAAATTGAATCAAGAAAAGCGGCCAAATAGTTTTCTGTGTAGATCTGATCCAAGCGATGTGGCGCGTGTGGAAGACCGGACATTTATTTGCAGCATAAAGAAAAGCGATGCCGGACCGACGAACAATTGGACTGATCCAGTTGAAATGAAAGCGACACTCAAAAATCTTTTTGATGGATGCATGCGTGGTCGGACATTGTATATTATTCCATTTAGTATGGGGCCTCTTGGTTCGCACATTGCGCATATCGGAATTGAACTTACTGATTCAGCTTACGTTGTTGTTAATATGCGCATTATGACACGAATGGGTAAAGCTGTGTGGGATGTAATGGGAAGTAACGGTGAATTTGTTCCATGCGTTCATTCAGTGGGAGCTCCGCTAGAACCAGGACAAAAGGATGTGTCATGGCCATGCAACAAAGTAAAATATATTGTCCATTATCCGGAAGAACATGCAATCTGGTCTTTCGGAAGCGGGTACGGCGGCAACGCGTTGCTTGGAAAAAAATGTTTCTCACTTCGCATTGCATCTAATATGGCGCGCGAGCAAGGATGGATGGCTGAGCATATGCTCATTATGGGGCTTGAATCTCCGGAAGGAGAAAAAACTTATATAGCAGCAGCATTCCCGAGCGCATGTGGCAAGACAAACCTCGCTATGCTTATTCCGCCAAAAGCTTTAAAAGATTGGAAAGTTACAACTGTTGGTGATGATATTGCATGGATTAAACCGGGTATAGACGGCCGTTTGTATGCAATCAATCCCGAGTATGGTTACTTTGGTGTAGCTCCAGGAACTTCTGAAAAAACAAATCCAAATGCGATGGCTACGGCAAGAAAGAATTCTATCTTTACAAATGTTGCGCTGACTCCAGATGGAGATGTGTGGTGGGAAGGAATGACTAAAACACCTCCACCTCAACTGACTGATTGGACAGGGCAGCCATGGACACCCGATTGCGGACGTAAAGCGGCACATCCAAACGCGCGTTTTACAACACCGGCAAACCAATGTCCATGTATTGATCCAGAATGGGAAAATCCGAAAGGTGTACCTATTGCAGCATTTATTTTCGGCGGGCGGCGTAGTAACACAACACCGCTCGTTTATCAATCTATCGACTGGACTAATGGAGTGTATCTTGCTGCAGCACTCGGTTCAGAAACAACTGCTGCAGCTGCAGGTAAAGTAGGTCAGGTACGTCGCGATCCATTTGCAATGCTGCCGTTCTGTGGATATCACATGGCAGATTATTTTAAACACTGGCTTGAAATGGGAAAAATTATCAATTGCCAGCCGAAAATTTTTGGAGTCAATTGGTTCCGTGTAGATACCGATGGAAATTTCCTATGGCCAGGATTCGGTGATAATATGCGTGTACCTGAAATGGATAGCAGAGCGTGTGAATGGGAAGGTGCAAGGTTTTCAGAGTCCGCTTGGCTGGATGCCTTTATATGAAGATATAGATTGGAACGGGTTGGAGTTTTCAAAAAAACAATTTGAAGATGTAACAAATATTGATGCGGAATTATGGAGAAAGGAAATTCAACTTCAAGAGGAACTCTTTATGAGTCTCCAAGATAAAATGCCGAAGGAACTAATTTCAATCCATGATGCACTTCTTTCAAAGATTTCAAAACAATAATTTTTGGAATGAATTAATCAAAAGCCGCTTTGCCGATAAGACAGAGCGGCTTTATCATTTTCTATTATAAACCCAAATTATGAATTAAGTTTGTTCCCGTCCAGCAACTCTTTTATAGTAATATAGTTGCAGGAAATTTTCAAATTACCATTTTCTAATACATAGGATTAGAATGTCATTTCTGTAAAATCATTAATGAAAACAACCTAGAGAATATCGAGGTAGGATATTTCTATCGTATAATTTGGGATAAATATGTATACTGCACAAGAGGAAAAAAGATGTTAATTTATAATCGTTCTTTGTAAATCAGAGCTACGGTTGTGTTTGTTCTTGTTTTTTCAAGGATAAGGTACTACTTTGTGCAGTCTTTGTATATGCGAGTACAGTTTAATTTCTAATAACAGGTTTGCAAATAATTTTGTATTTTCAAACACATTTTATTTCATCGATATCTAATTAATTATGGCACAACAAATTCAAGGTGATGAAATGTATCCATTCACAAAATTTGCATTACCGCTTCTCGGTCTGGCTTTTTTGTCACCCGACACAGTTCTGGCGCAAGAACGAGATCGAAGCAAAATTGCCGATCAGTACAAATGGAATCTTGCCGACATCTATCCGTCCGATATTGCATGGAAAGAAGCCAAGCAGAAACTTATCGAACAAATCCCGGCAATTGAGAAATATCAGGGCACACTCGGTTCTACTGCACAACAATTATTAGGATGTCTCGACTTGGTAACAAATCTCAATAAAGAATTCGCACGGCTTTACACATATGCAAGTTTGATTTTGGATCAAGATACGCGCGTGCAATCATATTTAGGATTCCAGCAAGAAATGAGCCAGTTAGGTGCCGCTTTTGGAGCAAAGACATCATTCATTGAGCCGGAGATATTAAAAATCGATCAGGCAAAAGTTCAGGAATTTCTAAAGAGTGAAAAGAAACTCGAAATTTATAGCCATTATTTGGATGATATACTTCGCCGCAAAGCACATACAGGGACCGAGGGTGAAGAGAAAATTATTGCAGATGCCGGGCTAATGTCGGATGCACCATCTAACATTCATGACATTTTCGCAAATGCAGATTTCCCTTATCCCGAAATAACATTGAGCAATGGAAAAACGGTAAAGTTAGATCAGGCGGGATTTGAACTTAATCGTGCTTCCGCAAATCGAGAAGATAGAAAAAAAGTTTTCGAAACGTTTATGGGCAAATTGAATGATTACCGGCGCACTTACGGCACAGAATTAAATGCAGAAGTAAAAAAAGATCTTTTCTATAAGAATGCGCGGAAATACACCTCATGTCTTGAAAGCGCACTCGACGGCAGCAATATCCCCGTACAAGTTTACCACAGTTTGATAGATAACGTTAATAAAAATCTTACCACATTCCATCGCTATTTGAAACTGCGTCAGAGAATTCTTGGTGTAGATCAATTACACTACTACGATCTATATGCTCCTCTGCTTGCTGATGTTGATTTAAATTACAGCGTCGAAGAATCACAGAAAAATATTTTAGCAGCACTCAAGCCGCTTGGCAATGATTATATTTCGATCATCAAAAGAGCATTTAATGAAAGATGGCTTGATGTATATCCGACTGAAGGGAAACGTTCAGGCGCATATTCAAATGGCTCGGCATACGATGTACACCCGTACATACTTCTCAATTACAATGGCAAGTATAACGATATGAGCACAATCGCCCACGAATTGGGACACACAATGCAAAGTTATCTTTCAAATACTCATCAGCCGTATGCAACAGCAGATTATCCGATCTTCGTCGCAGAAGTTGCTTCCACATTTAACGAAGCATTATTGATTGATTACGTGCTGAAGCAAATCAAGGATGACAATATCCGGCTTTCGCTGCTCGGCAGTTATCTCGAAGGCATCAAGGGAACTGTCTTCAGGCAAACGCAATTTGCAGAGTTTGAACTACGTATTCATGAAATGGCAGAAAAAGGTGAACCGCTTACCGGTGAGGTACTGAATCAGGTCTATGAAGAAATCGTAAAAAAATATTACGGGCATGATAAAAAAATCTGCATCGTAGACGACGAGATTAAAGCAGAGTGGATGTTCATTCCGCACTTTTATTATAACTTCTATGTTTATCAATATGCAACATCTTTCACGGCATCGGCTGCATTATCCGAGCGAACGCTGGCTGGCGACAAAGATGCAACAAAAAAATATATCGAATTCCTATCTGCCGGCGGGTCCGATTATCCAATTGAATTATTAAAAAAAGCTGGTGTCGATATGACAACCTCGGAGCCATTTGATCTGACAATAAAAAAAATGAATCGCGTAATGGATGAAATGGAAAAAATTTTAGATAAAAAGAAATAGATATATGATAAAATAGTGCAACCTTGATTACCAAAGAAGATTGTATTATAAAATTAGAAAATTCAAGTACTGCTTTGAAATTCGAATAATAATATTAAAATAACTTCTAAGGAAAATCATTATGTATCGCACAATTCAGGATTTTTTAACTGATTGGACACAAGAGAACGATTCTACACTCAAGGTATTTAAAAATCTCACCGACGGATCACTAAAACAAAAAGTATCGGTGGAAGGACGTTCGCTTGGTCATCTTGCATGGCATGTGGTGATAACACTGGGCGAGATGGGAAGTAAAGCAGGTTTGAAGGTCAACGCACCGCTTGAAAATGCACGCGATCCAAACAAAGCAAACGAAATAGTTGAAGCGTATGAGAAAGCGGGAGCATCGCTTGCAGCAGAGATAAAACAAAAATGGACCGATGATATGTTGTTGAAAGAAATAGATATGTACGGACAAAAATGGACTTGCAGCGCAACACTGAACGGCATCATTAAACATCAAATTCATCATCGTGCACAAATGACTATATTAATGCGGCAGGCAGGACTCAAAGTTCCCGGTGTTTATGGACCATCACGCGAAGAATGGTCAGAGTTTGGCATGACACCTCAGGAATAAACTTGATCGGCTGAGATTGCTGTCTAAAAAGGAAATTAATATTCATCACGATAATTTTCCCTATGCTGAGTTATCAGAAACATCGAAGTGTAAATGTGAAAATGAAGTCAATCTTCAACTAAGCTAAGATTGACATCATATTTTTTAGATAGTGATTAATTCAGGCCTATCCACCACCTACCGATTCCGTTTCCCTGCTCGCCGAAATCGATGCAACCTCTTGAGAATTTTCGTGTATCATTATACAGAACAAATTTATAAAGGAGAATTCTATGGAACATGATAAACGACATTCTTATGGTCATCTTGGAGTCGGACTTTTTTTATTAATCGCTGGTGTTGTTTTGATGTTAGATAAGTTCGATATTTTTTATGCAAGGTCTGTTTGGCATTACTGGCCATTAATTATAATTGCCGTCGGATTAGGGAAATTGCTTGATGCAGAATATGCTCGGGAATACCGAAAAGCATTTTCAACGCTTTTTATTGGATCTTGGTTATTAATATCAGAATTACATATATTCGGATTAGATTATCAAAACTCATGGCCGATTCTGCTAATTGGTATTGGCATAGGTATGTTGTGGAAATCTGCTTATCCTTCAAATTTTAGATTTGCAAAGGATCATTGCCATGGAAACTAAACAAAATTCATTTTATGCTCCACGATTCGTGTTAGGACTTGGAGTTATTCTAATTGGAATTCTCTTCCTGCTCGGCAATCTGGACATGATTGATACGCACGAATATTTGCGTTATTGGCCAGCAATAATTATGATTATTGGAATTGCATACCTTATTCAATGCCAGCATGGCCCCGGCAGAATATGGGGAATTATTTTGACTTTTATCGGCACTGCAATGTTGTTAGATCGAATGTATTTTATTCGTTTCAGTTTATGGGATTACTGGCCTCTCATTCTTGTAATCACCGGAATTATGATGATTGTAAGAGCATCTTCACATCGCCAACGCATTATTTCTCCAAATGCCGAAGTTAATGATGCAAATTCTTTTATCAAAGCTGTCGCAATAATGGGCGGATTCAAGCGAATGAATAATTCTCAGGATTTTAAAGGAGGAGAATTTACTGCTATTATGGGTGGATTCGAACTCGATCTGCGAGATGCTTCTATAAAAGAAGAAGCGGTTATCGATGTCTTTACATTGATGGGTGGTATGTCTATACTTATACCAGAAGATTGGCTTGTTGTCATAGATGTATCTCCTTTTATGGGTGGATATGACGATAAAACTCGCCCGCCGAAAGAAAGCACAAAACGCCTCAAAATAAGAGGAACGACGATAATGGGTGGAATAGAAATTAAAAATTAAACGTGCATCCTATTCTTTCAAACAGACGAACGCTCGTTCTCTACCTAGCTATATGGTTATCTATCGGCTTGCTGATTGAGATACCATTTATATTCTCGTATAAAAATCAGTGGAGTGCTTTCATGTTATCTGACATTCCACTGAATATATTCTTCGCATTCATCTGCCTTAACTCATATTACCTGTGCCGAGTTTTTCCTGTTAAGACTACTCAGTGGTACAATCTACTTTCTATGTTTATAGTTGCCGCATGTATTGCCGCTGGCATCGAACTTCTTGTTGGGTACGGCTGGGCGCATTTAATAGATGCATTAAAAATCGCATCGCCAATTGCACCGCTCTACGAACCATGGATCGCTGGAATTTTCAGCACGCTTGTGCTAATCTTTCTCCTCATCGCATCCATGCATTATGTTATTATCGGGTTCGAACGTTCAAATGAATCTGAGCGGCAAACTTTCGAACTGAAATTACTCGCGCAAGATGCAGAACTTCGTGCACTACGCGCACAAATCGATCCTCACTTTCTTTTCAACAGTCTTAATTCAATCAGCGCTCTTACCACAAACGATCCTGCAAAAGCCCGGACAATGACATTGATGCTTGCGGATTTTTTCAGGAAGAGTCTCGACCTTGGATCCCGCGGGCAGCATTCCTATCCATGATGAAATATCACTTATATCAGAATTTCTTACTATAGAGCAGGTACGGTTTGGAGAACGATTAAAAGTAGAGCAGGATATAAAAGTTGAATGCAGCAAGATTATGGTTCCTCCCCTCATTCTTCAGCCGCTTGTTGAAAATGCTGTGCGGCATGGGATTGCTAATCTGGTAGATGGTGGGACAATTCGGATTAATTGCGATAAGCGTGGAAGCCGTCTTTTCATCAAAATTGAAAACCCGATCGACCCCGGCTCTCCAAAACGCAAAGGGACCGGGCTTGGCTTGAAGAATGTCCATTCACGCCTCGACACTCTTTACGGTAATGAAGCAAGAGTGGATGTTGAGGAAACCAATGATTACTTTCGAGTAATACTTTCGCTTCCAACTCACAGGAAATAAATCATGGCGTCAAAAAATATTATCCGCACAATTATTGTTGACGATGAAGAACCTGCACGGCTTATTCTGCGCGAATTTATCTCGGCTCACGACGACGTCAAGATAATTGCCGAATGCGCCAACGGTTTTGATGCAGTCAAAGCAATCACCGAAACCAAACCCGACCTCGTTATACTTGACATTCAAATGCCGAAGCTAAATGGTTTTGAAGTACTGGAGCTCGTCGAACAGCCGCCGGCAATAATTTTCACGACCGCGTACAATCAATATGCAGTTCAGGCATTTGAAGTGCACGCTATAGATTATCTTCTTAAACCATTCAGTAAAGAAAGATTAACTGAAGCTTTAGAACATACAAAACAACGTTTGAATAAAAAAAAATCCGTTCCATTTCAAGAGCTTTCATCTGCAGCCGGACTGAAAACTTCGCCGTTAGAAAGAGTTTTGGTGAAGGATGGCTCTAAGGTACACGTCATTCCGGTAGATAAAATAGATTATATCGAAGCGCAGGACGATTACGTAGCAATAAAGACGGATGGAAAAACTCATTTGAAACATCAGCGGATGACAGAATTAGAAAAAGAATTAGACACAGCTAAATTCATCCGAGTGCATCGCTCATATATTCTCAACCTTGAACGCATTGCCCGCATTGAGCTTTATGCAAAAGACAGCCGTTTGGCAATTCTAAAAGATGGAACAAAACTTCTTATCAGCCGCACCGGATATGATAAACTGAAAGGTCTATTGTAAGAAGAAGTTGTTATTCGTTGAGTCAATAAGCCATTAAACAATTATTTTGAATCATTCATATAATAAACTTAATTATTACTTTGTAAAATTCTCAATACGAACCTTATCTTACTGTATACGTGAATGAAAGCATCACATATTGTGTCAGAACTTCATTTCGGGAATCCTGGATGTAGGAGCTCGTAATAGTCCGTGCAAGGCTTTTGTTTTGCCCGAGCAGATCGTTCACACTTAATTTAATTTCTCCAGCTTGTTTGGCAAACAATTTCTTTGCAAGGCTCATATTCCAGATAAGAGAATTTTGGTTATATCCATTTGTCTGTCCTGTGTTCATTGCGTCTGTAATTTCATCGTGGAATACAATTCCATCCCAGAATATCCAGTTGAACCGCAAACCTGCCGTGTGCGAATAATAATTACTATTAAGGCTTGACTGCAATGTATTGTTGCTGAGATTGTAATTTCCTGCATAAGTCAATGTAAAATCGAGATTTTGGCTGATATTGCTGCCGATAACAGCGCCTAAAGTAAAAGTGTAGGCGTGTGAAATATTCAGTTCATTATTTATACTTCCTGGTGTTTGACTATAGTTGATGCCGCCGTTCAAATTCATCGTGCTGCTTATAAAATCAAGGGGAAAACCGTAAGTTAAGAATGATCTAACCGACCAATAACCGTCGAAGTTTTGTGGCATTGTCAGTTGTGTCCCCGGTTTTACAGTATCTCCCAAAATCACTGTGTCGCGTTTGGTTGGTACTATCGATTCACTGCCGATATAATTCAACAAATAATTAGCTCCAAAAAGAAGGAATATACTTCGACCCTCTTCTGGATCTGTAATTGAATAGCGAGACATGAATGTATGTGTATAAGATTGCTTAAGATCCGAATTACCAGCTGCAAGCAATAATGGATTTGAATTATCCACAACATCCTGCAATTGCGTAATAGAAGGTGCCCGTGTTGTCGTCTGATAATAAATACGTAGATTTTCCTTGTTTCCGATTCTCATGTTGAACATTGCATTTGGCAAAATGTTCGTAAATGTCCGAGAAATCGTTGAAGAAAATGGGAATGTTTGTTCGTTCCAAATATCTGCCTGTTGATACGCAACACCGAAATTCCAATTGATTCCCTGATTGCTGAAACGATAAGCAACACCGCTTCGCTGAGTTGTGTAACGGTTTTCGTAATTATTTGACAATACAGGATCGAACAAGTATTGTCCATCTAAAATATTCAAAGTATCAGCTCGTTTATCTGCCGTTCCTATCGATATCGTCGGCTGATAATTGATTTGCAATTGACTGTAATGTCCGAGTGGTTCTGTGTACACGAGTGATGGCATAATTGTAATGCTTTGCCAAGTACCGTCTATTTGTTCGTTGAGTGCGTTTATTGAATCAGTTAACTCGGTGAGGTCACCGCTGCTTCTTTTAAAACTTTCCGAAATATTGACATCTAATGAAATCGTTCTGCCAGGTTTCACAAACTTATGCCTAAATAACAAATCCCCGGACAAATTATTTCCTGTCGTCGTTGTCTGGTTTTCTGTTTGTGAAAACTGACTCCCTGAAGTAATTGAACTGACATTATTAGATTTATTATTCTGAAAGAGAAGCTGCGGAGTTGCGGTTAAAATATTCGACGAGTCGAAAGCATAATCAACTCGTACATTAATACGATGATTATAGTTGATCCCGTTTAAATTCGATTGTTGATTGTACAAACTGTTGGAGTCCCCTTGTAATAGGGTACTGCCTGCTGAGCGATTGGTCGTTTTGATTATTGACCTGATTAAAGAAATAGTTCGTATGCAGAAAAGTATTATTTAAGACAGTATCGTTATAATTTCCACCGAGTAAACTAGTTGTATTAATGCCCTGCTGTTGACCGATTAGGAGATTTGATAATGAACCCCCACTGCCAGGAGTAAACATTCCGCCCCGCGGAAGGTTACTTTGCTGCTGTCCGCTTCTTCCGCCTCCTCTTCCATAATTCAAACTTCGCTGCTGAGTGTTTCCTGAAAGAACTCCAAGAAGGTCTTGTGTTGAAAAGTTTTGAGTATTGGTGTTATTTGAAGAGCCAAGCAAAGATATTCTTGAGTTTCCATCAAAAAAATTCATATTCCCACCAGCATTGTATTTATCATCATCTCCATAACCGCCCATAAGTTTTCCAAAATCGGAAGATGCATTCCGTCGGCGGGTAACAATATTCATAGTTTTTGTGTAATTCCCGTCGTCAAATCCGGTGAACTGTGCCTGGTCACTCATTTGATCGAAAATTTGGATTTTTTCTACAACTTCGGCAGGCAGGTTACGGATCGCAAGTGTAGGGTCATCCCCGAAATAAGGTTTGCCGTCTAACAGAACTCGCTGAACTGTTTCACCGCCTGACTGAACAGTACCGGTGTTATCCACCGTTACACCTGGCAGTTTGGTAACTAGTTCTTCCACAGTTGCATCTGGATGCGTTTTATATGCATTAGCATTAAACTCGGTTGTGTCTCCTTTTTGAACGGCAGGCGGGACTCTTCCTTTTATAATTACATCTCCAAATTTTATTGCCGTTTCAGTCATAACAAATATACCGATATCAGCGTTGAGATTATTCACGCGAATCACTTTGATAATTTTAGTGTATCCGATAGAGCTTGCTTCAAAGCGATATACGCCTTTATGAGCGTTGTAAAAGTGAAACTTGCCGTCTGCATCTGTTGTTGTGATGTACGGCTTTGTAGTATCGGATAAATCATATAGCCAGATGTGAACTCCTTCCAACGGACTCGAAGTATTGAGTTGAATTTTACCGTGCAAGTCGGTTTCCTGGGCAAAAAGCGGTAATGTAAATCCTATGCTAAAAACATAGAAAATGATTTTTTTCATTCGAATTAGTTGAAAGAGACTCTTAAAGCAATTCCAGCTGGTTAAAGAATCTGTTATGTCTTGAAATCGGTTATGTTTGTTTGCCGTTGTCGCATTTGTTTTAAATGAAATCGTGTTCTTCAACATCGTTTTTCAAAATACATTCAAAGTACAAACGAAAGAGAATACGATTTGTTGTGAAAAATTTTCCGAAGATAAATAATATTGAATTTCGATTCGCTTACATCACACATTATTTGAGAAGAATTGACCCCTAAAGGTTTAAAAGGAATAATTCAATTTTAGAATTCATATTGCACTTACTATTCTTTTTACGGAGATTTCATATACAATAATTGAGAAATAAAGTCGCTGAATTAAAATTAGAAATAAAATATATGGGAATGGCGAATGACTAATAAACCTTTTGGCGGAATGGACAGTGAAGAATTCCGCAAATTCGGAAAAGAAGTTGTAGATTGGATTGCTGACTATCTAAAGAATCCGGAAAAATATCCGGTATTTCCACAAGTAAAACCGGGAGACATAAAAAAACAATTGCCTGCATCGCCTCCATCGTTACCGGAAAAAATGGATCCGATTCTAAAGGACTTTAATAAAATTATTCTTCCGGGCATGACGCACTGGAACCATCCCGGTTTTCATGCCTATTTTTCCATCTCCGGTTCAGCACCGGGTATTCTCGGTGAAATGTTAAGCTCCGCATTAAATATTAACGGCATGCTTTGGCGAACATCACCATCTGCAACGGAATTAGAGGAGGTTGTTCTCGACTGGCTCAGGCAGATGCTTGGACTTCCTTCAGAGTTTCGCGGAGTTATTACAGACTGCGGTTCAGCTTCGAATCTCATTGCACTTGCCGCGGCGCGTGAAGAAATACAAATGCACATACGTGAAGAAGGTTTGGCGGGAAGAAACGATATGCCGCGACTTAGAATATATTGTTCCGATCAAACACATTCGTCTGTAGAAAAAGCAGCTATTGTTCTCGGCATTGGACACAATGGAGTAAGAAAGATTTCCACTGATTCGGAATTCAGAATGAAGACCGATGAACTTGCCGTTGCGATTAAAGAAGACAAGAATAATAGTTGGCTTCCTTTTGCAGTCGTTGCAACGGTCGGGACAACATCTACCACCAGCATTGATCCAATTCCGGCAATTGCCGATATTTGTCAGCGGGAAAAAATCTGGCTGCATGTCGATGGAGCGTACGGCGGTATGGCTGCAATCGTTCCAGAGATGCGCGGCGTACTTGATGGCTGCGAACGAGCCGATTCTTTTGTCACAAATCCGCACAAATGGCTCTTCACTCCTATTGATTGCAGTGCACTGTATACGCGCCATGTTGATATTCTGAAACGCGCTTTTAGTCTTATCCCTGAATATCTCACCACCAGCGATGGAGAAGTAAACAATTATATGGATTGGGGAGTCCAACTTGGCCGCCGCTTCCGCTCACTTAAGCTTTGGTTTGTCATCCGATCATTCGGTGTGGAAGGAATTATTAGTCAATTGCGTGAACATTGTCGGCTGGCGCGCGTGCTCGCTTCATGGATTGATGAAGATAAGGATTTTGAGCGGCTCGCAACGGTTCCGTTCAGCGTTATCTGCTTCCGATATCACCCAAAAGAAATTTCAGACGAAATGAAGCTCGAACAATTTAATGTAAAAATTATTGACCAAGTCAATGCAACTGGCGAGGCATTTCTTTCTCACACAAAATTGAACAACCGGTACACAATCCGAATTGCAATTGGAAATATTTCAACTACTGAGAAACACATTAAACAGGTATGGGAATTGGTAAAAAGAGAAGCAAATGAATTCAAATGACAAAGAAATACGTGCAAGCAAGAGATGTTCTATTTAAATCAAAACCAATATTGCATCACAATCTCCTTGCTCTTCAGCAATCCTCTATATAGATTTACTTTTATGTTCTTCCATTATTACTTTTTAAATAGGAGTATTTATGAAATCCATTATCCTTCTTCTTCCCATTCTATATGTACTATTTATGGTGTCGTGTTCAATGCAAAATGACGAGAAAGATTTACGTGCATTCATCGACAACCATGTAAAAATCTATGAACCTAAGTTCAGGGCGATGAACCTCGCAGATTGGAATGCCAACGCCACCGGAGACAAAAAATTTTATGATGAAAAAGCCTCTATTCAATTGGAGATCAATAAAATTTATTCCAACAAGCAAGAATATGAACAACTGAAGAAATGGAAAGAATCCGGTAATATTAAAGATACACTTCTACAGCGTCAACTCGTTATTCTTTACAATAACTACGTCAAGAACCAGATAGATACTATTCTAATGAAGAGAATAGTCGAAAAAGAATCGGAAATTGCAAACAGGTTTAATACTTTTCGCCCAATTCTAGACGGAAAAGAAGTGGATGATAACACAATAGAAAATATTTTGAAGGATGAAAGAAATTCCTTCAAACGCCAAAAAGCATGGGAAGCAAGCAAGGAAGTCGGGAAAGCAGTCGCGCCTATGATAGTGGAATTAGTAAAGCTGCGCAATGATGCCGCGCGTCAACTCGGTTTTAAAAATTATTATGAAATGTCATTGATAACCAATGAGCAAACAATCGGTGAAGTCGTTGCGATATTTGACGAAATGAAAATTCTTACTGATACACCTTTTAAGAAACTAAAATCCGAAATAGATGCAAATCTGGCAAAGAAATATGGCATCAGACCGGAACAGATGATGCCATGGCATTATCAGGACCGCTTTTTCCAGGAAGCGCCGCAAATCGGTTCGGTCGACCTCGATAAATATTTCAAAGGCAGAAAAATTGATGAACTCGGGCGTACTTTCTATGCTAACATCGGCATGCCCGTTGACGATATTCTGAAGAACAGTGACATTTATGGTCATAAAGGGAAGTACCAGCATGCATTCGAGAACGATATTGATCGCACCGGTGATATCCGTGTAATGTTGAGTATAACAGATAACCTTTCATGGATCGAGTACCATGCTTCACGAATTGGGGCATGGTGTGTACAGCAAATATGTTTCGCGCGATCTCCCATTTCTACTTCGTGTTGAAACACATACATTTGTAACGGAAGCCATTGCTATGCTGATGGAACGCCAGCCAAGCAACGCCGACTGGCTGCAAGCAATGGTAGGTATTAATAATAAAGATAAGGAGATGATACGTTCTGCTGGACAAGAAAATTTGCGGATGCATGCCCTCATCTTTTGCCGATGGGAACAGGTAATGATGCGCTTTGAAAAAGCTATGTATGAAAATCCCGATCAGGACCTGAACAAACTCTGGTGGAACTTGGTAAAAGAGTATCAGATGGTCACTCCGCCAGAAGGACGTAATGCGCCAGACTGGGCGTCAAAGATTCATTTAGCACAATATCCGGCATATTATCATAACTATGAGCTTGGCGAATTAACAGCATCTCAGCTTCAACATTACATCGCAAAAAACATTTTAAAGCAGGAAAGCATAAGAGAAGTTTGCTTTGCAAACAAACCGGAAGTCGGCACATATCTAAAAGAAAAAGTATTTGCACCAGGTGCCAGCTTGCGATGGGATGCTTTAATAAAAGAAGCAACAGGAGAGCCGCTATCGGCTAAGTTCTTTTCAGAAGAATATATAAAGTGAATTGACTTATGCTATCAAATAAAAACGCAAGAATCTGTCTGATCTGCAACATAAATATAATCTATAACTGATGTTTAACCGCAAATAAGGAGACTACAATGGAAGAAACACAATTTGCCATAAACGGATATTTAATTTTCGGAATCATACTAATTGTCTTTTTATTTTTAATCGGAATAAGAATCGTCCGGCCAACTCATCGAGGACTTGTGGAACGGATGGGAAAATATCATCGCTTTGCCGACGCAGGATTTAATTGGATCATCCCTATTATCGATAAAATGTATCAGATTAATATTACCGAACAGATGGTAGATGCCGAACCGCAGGAAATTATTACTAACGATAATCTCAATGCAGTCGTCGATGCGCAGGTTTATTTTAAAGTGAAGACCGATGAAGATAGTGTTAAGAACTCGGTATATAATGTCAACAATGTAAATTTCCAGATTGTGAATCTCGCGCGCACAACACTCCGCAACATTATCGGCACGCTGACTTTAAAATCAGCAAATAGTGAACGCGGACGCATCAATGATGATCTGCATAAAATTTTAATTAAGGAAACAACAAATTGGGGCATCGATATTGTTCGTGCAGAGTTGAAACAAATTGATCCGCCAAAAGACGTGCAGGAAACAATGAATAAAATTGTTAAGGCAGAAAACGAAAAACTTGCTGCGGTAGATTTTGCCACTGCCGCCGAAACAGCAGCGGACGGTAAGAAGCGAGCCGCAATCAAAGAAGCGGAAGGAGTTCGTCAAGCAAGAATTCTTGCTGCAGAAGGCGAAGCTGAAGCTATTAGATTAGTCAACGAAGCTGCAGAAAAATATTTTGTCGGCAATGCACAATTGCTAAAACGCCTGGAAACAGTTCAAACATCATTGCAAAACAACGCAAAAATTGTAGTGCCGGCAAACACAGAATTAGTCAATGTTATTGGTGAATTGGCAGGCGGTATTTTACCATTGAAAAAAGAGAAGCAGCAAATGACATGAGATTGTCCCCAAAAAAGACACCGTCATTCTGAACAAAGTGAAGAATCTGACTTAAAAATAGATACTTCACTAACGCTCAGTATGACAAATCAAAACTTTTTGGACAACCTCACCATCTATGAAGTATGAGACAATAATGGATATCACAATACGAAATGTACAATTGAAGGATTCAGAAGATATAACAAATATTATCCGGGAAGTCGGATGGTTTGAGCATTTGAAATCTGAATCTGCTCAAGCGACAGCGGAGCGCGTTCGTGAACATATTTCTCTTTGTCTCGCAGACGACAGTCATTCAGCTTATGTAGCGGAAGATGAAAAACATAAAATTATCGGATACTCCTCCGTGCATTATATTCCCTACTTCTTTCTTCTTGGACCAGAAGGATATGTATCTGAACTTTTTATTTCTGCGGAAGCCCGCGGGAAAGGAATTGGCACCTCATTGCTCGAGCAAATCATTGCAGAAGCCAGAAAACGCGGTTGTGTTCGCTTATCGCTCATTAACAGTAGAACTCGCGAGTCATATCAACGAAAATTCTACGAACAACATGGCTGGAGGGAGCGCACTGAAGTAGCGTCGTTTATTTTACCGCTAATTTAATAACATAAGCATTAATAATATTGGAAGAATATATTTAGGATAATATATAACCAAAGAAAAATCAAAATTGAAATGTTTAAGTTGTGAAAATGCGGAATACGAGGCGCCACTTCTGTATTCTCGTACAGTGGAGAAGGACTTTGGATCTGTCCGCTATGCTTGCCAACGCTTAGCAATGCACCGCAAAAATTAGTTGGCAAGATAAAAAACGCAGAACAAATCGAGCCAACAAAACAACCTTTGATTTCCCTTCCTTGTTAAAATTCATTACATTATCGGCAATAAATTCACTAATGACGAATTTCTTTAGAAAATGGTGGAATCATGTCAATCAAAACCATACTCATCACTGGTGCCAACGGTGAAATCGGTCACGGACTGATCGAGCAGTTGTCCGAACAAGGCGGAGTACATATCGTTGCGATGGACTTGACCCCTCTCGAGGATTCAGTGAGATTACGCTGCCACCGGATTGTGACAGGAGATATTTTAGATTCGCATTTGCTTGAAACACTTTCTACAGAACATAACTTCGACACCATTTATCACCTTGCTGCGCTGCTTTCGACACGCGCCGAACGCCAGCCGACTTTAGCACATCGTGTGAACGTTGACGGCTCACTTAATCTGCTTGAAATAGCCGTCACACAATCACGTTTGCAAGGGCGCGAAATTAAATTTATCTATCCAAGTTCTATCGCTGTGTATGGTCTTCCGGATATTGCAATAAAAAAACAGGCAGGAAAAATCAAAGAATATGAATGGCTTGCACCGCGCACTATGTACGGCATCAACAAATTGTACACAGAACAGCTTGGCAGATATTATGCAAATTATTATCGCCAATTAGATGCAGAACCGCCTAAAGGACAGGTTGATTTTCGTGGAGTGCGATTCCCCGGTCTTATTAGTGCGGTTACTCTTCCCACCGGTGGAACAAGTGATTTCGCTCCTGAGATGCTTCACATGGCAGCAAAGAATAGAACGTATTCTTGTTTTGTTCGTCAGGATACTTGTATTCCGTTTATGGCGATGCCAGACGCTATTAGCGCATTACTAAAACTTCAATCCTCTCCGCGTGAAAAACTGACACAAATGATTTATAACGTAGGTGCTTTCAATCCATCTGCATTTGAGATATTTCAAATTATTCGGAAAGCGTTCCCGAAATCAAGCGTTACTTTTGAATCTGATTACAGGCGTCAGGCAATCATCGACAGCTGGCCTTCAGACGTAGATGATTCTGCAGCACGCACAGATTGGGACTGGCAACCGATGTACAATCTGGAACGAGCATTTTCAGAATATTTAGTCCCTGCTGTGAAGAAACAATATTCGATATTGGAATAATAATGGTTTTATTTGAAGTTAAGAACAAATTTCTGGCCATTTTTTTCCATCTGGATTTTTTACAAAAAATTGATTTAATTAGATACAGTGGAATTAATTTATACAACTCGAAGTAATTCATTCATTTTAATTTTATTCACTATAACATAAAAAATTCAACACTATGATAAAAAGTCCATTACAATTAGCAAGAGCCGACTATAAGCCAAAATTGCCAGCTACTTTAACCGGCAACATATTAATTAAAGAAAGCGCTGCAACTCAATCTGTTGCACATCAAAATGAAATAAAAGAGATGTTTCCAATTACATATGGAATGCCGGTTTTAAATATAGAATCAGGTTCAGAACCTATGAAATCGCCTGTCTTAAATATTGGGGTTATCCTTTCCGGCGGCCAAGCACCCGGTGGACATAATGCAATTGCAGGTATATTTGACGGCTTAAAAGCATTAAATAGTAATAATAAATTATATGGTTTCTTGGGCGGGCCTTCAGGATTAGTGGATGGAAAATATATTGAACTTACATCCCAAATAGTTGAAGAGTACAGAAATACAGGAGGATTCGATATCATCGGCAGCGGCCGTACGAAACTTGAAGAAAAATCACAGTTTGATAAAAGTCTTGCGAATTGCAGAAAGATCGGCATCAATGCACTTGTCGTTATCGGCGGAGATGATTCTAACACAAATGCCTGCGTTCTGGCAGAATATTATAAATCAATAAACGCAAACGTTCAGGTAATTGGCTGTCCTAAAACTATTGACGGCGATTTAAAAAACGAGATGATAGAAACATCTTTTGGGTTTGATACAGCAAGCAAAGTATATTCTGAACTTATCGGCAATATTGAACGCGACGCATTATCTGCAAAAAAATACTGGCATTTTATAAAGTTGATGGGACGTTCTGCTTCACACATAGCACTTGAATGTGTCCTTCAAACCCATCCGAATTATGCTATTATTTCCGAAGAAGTACAGGAAAAAAGATTAACTATGGACCAAATTGTTGAAGATATTGCCAGAGTTATTAAAACGCGGTCTGATAATAATGAAAACTTTGGGGTTTGTCTTATTCCAGAAGGTCTAATTGAATTTGTACCTGAAATAAAAAAACTAATCACTGAAATTAACGACTTATTAGCCGACAAAGCCGCAGCTTTTAATGCGCTAGTGACTGACGATGACAGATTCCAATTCATTAACAGTCATATTAGCGCTGAATCGACAAAAGCATTTAATTCATTGCCGAAAGAAATACAAATTCAACTTTTGATGGATCGCGATCCGCATGGCAATGTACAGGTTTCACGCATCGAGACCGAAAAATTACTAATTGATATGGTCGCCGATAAATTTAAAGAATGGAAAGCCGAAGGCAGATTTAATGGAAAATTTTCTGCATTAGCTCACTTCTTCGGATACGAAGGCCGCTGTGCAGCACCGTCTAATTTTGATGCAGACTATACTTATTCTTTGGGTTATGTATCTGCAATAATTATAGGATCAGGTAAAACCGGTTATATGGCAATGATACGAAATCTTACTGCACCGGCAGAAAAATGGATTGCGGGAGGTGTACCTATAACTATGATGATGAACTTAGAAAAAAGGCATGGTCAAATGAAGCCAGTTATTCAGAAAGCATTGGTAAAATTAGACGGCAAACCATTTAAAGAATTTACTAAACACCGGGGTGAATGGTCTATTAAAACTTCTTATGTTTTTCCTGGACCAATACAATACTTTGGGCCAAGCGAAGTTTGCAACGCAACAACAAAAACTTTGCAATTGGAAAAAGTTAATTAGAATAGTATTGCAGGTGATAAATACTTAGAATACGAATGAATACAAGTCCTCTCCTTCGCGAGCGGATTTTTTGTATCATACATTCATTAAATAATATAAATTCACATGAAAGAAAAACAATGATGAATGTAAATGATATTGCCAAGATGATCGATCATTCAATTCTTCATCCTAACTTTTACAGATGATGATTTGAAAAAGAATTGTAGTATTGCAAAAAAATATCACACTGCTACTGTCTGTGTAAAACCATATCATGTAAAAATTGCCGCTGAGAAACTGAATGGTTCCGATGTTGCAGTTTGTGCAGTTGTCGGATTTCCTCACGGCAACAGTACTATTGATATTAAAGCAGCAGAAACTCTTCAGATAATTAAAGATGGCGCAGCCGAAGTCGACATGGTAATTAATATTGGAAAAGTACTGCAAGGCGAATGGAAAT
The DNA here is from genome assembly GCA_963833465.1 of Ignavibacteriota bacterium. GTDB lineage: Bacteria > Bacteroidota > Ignavibacteria > UBA10030 > UBA10030 > Fen-1298. The sequence goes on from CAWHXW010000004.1 coordinate 1,145,093, forward strand.
ATATCGACAAAGAAATTAAAACAGTACAAAATATTTGTTTGAGCAAAAGCGCGAAATTAAAAGTAATTTTTGAAACGGATTATGTAACAAATGACAAAGATAAAATAAAACTATGTGAAATTTGCAGCAAATACAAAGTCGCATTTGTAAAAACATCTACAGGTTACGGTTTTGTGAAGGGAAGCGACGGCAGATATTCGTATGAAGGCGCAACCGAGCACAATGTAAAGCTGATGCGTAAATATTGCGCTCCTGAAGTTCAAATAAAAGCAGCCGGTGGAATTAGAAATCTTGAACAAGTGCTGAAAATGCGCGACTTGGGAGTTACACGCATCGGTGCTACTGCAACGGTTGATATCTTAGAAGAAGCAAAAAGACTCTTCAAATAAAAGCGTTTCAATTGAAAGGACATCTCTTGCCGGATGAAAAATATTTAGAAGAACATGTTTTGGTATTTGAAACAAAACTTTTGGAACAAATCGGGAAGTTTCAAGGACTATCGTTTGAGTTAGATAAATACAAAGACATCGTCCACAACCCAAAGAATCACACATTTATTAAGAGAAAAGATGCGGAATCCAATCCTGCCTATAAGCAGTTGATTCCTTATGCTCTTATTCGATGTGGAAAGATGTATTTGTCTATCGGCGCGGGAAACTTCTTGCAGAGAAAAGGCTTCATGGAAATTATTCCTTAGGCATAGGCGGACATATTTCTGTCACGGACCCTGGTTTGTTCGGTACATCATATGATGACGGCTTAAAACGTGAAATCAATGAAGAAGTTACTATTGAATCACAATATACACAGAGAGTTGTCGCGCTATTGAATGATGACACTAACGAAGTTGGAAAAGTTCACTTTGGTGTTATTCATATTCTTTCATTGGAAAAACCATTGGTTAAACCAAGGGAAAAGTCAATTAACGAAACTAAATTCCTCGGTATCAATGAACTCCAAAATAATATTGATGGATTTGAGAACTGGTCGAAGATTTGCATTCAAAATATTCGGCAACTACTCGATCAAAAACAATAGAGTTTTATTAGAACAAAAGATTTTCCACATACCGCGCAATTGCCGACGATGATGTCAATCCCGGCGATTCAATTCCGATCAAGTTGACAAATCCTGAAAGACCTCGTGCCTTTTCATGAACGATAACGAAATCACGCGCCGCTTCCCCTTTCTTCTGGAGTTTAGGACGAATCCCGCTCATATCCGGTGTAATATCTTCATCATTGATACCTGGTAAGATTCGGCGGATCGATTCAGCAAATGCATGCCGTTTGTTCACTGCTACATTATAATCAATCGTGCGGTGCTCAAGATATTCAATATCCGGTCCAAACTTCAATCTTCCTCCCCAATCCATCAGTGCATGTATGCCAAGCCCTTCATTGGACGGCACTGGATAAACCAGTCGTGAAATTAAATTCGCTTTAGAAGGTGTGATTGCAAAGTACGAACCTTTAACATAATTCAATCTCAAGTCTTCTTTATCTATATCGATACCAATCATTTGCGCAACGAGGTCGGAACTTAGTCCAGCCGCATTGATGACAATCTCACTTAATATGCTCGATTTATTCCCTGCCTCATCGTAAATAATTTCATATTCATTATTATTCTTGCAAATACCAATAACCCGACATCGATGCTGAACCGTTCCGCCATTCGATTGAGTCGTATAAAAAAAATAATCCATCAAGTTATGAACATTGATAACGCCGGTAAGTGGCGAGAATAGTGCAGCTTCCGTTCGAATGTTCGGTTCTAATTTTAGCGCTGCAGTTTTATCCAAAATCTGTAATTCGACACCATTTCTTCTTGCGTTTTGCTGGATGCTTTCCAGCTTTGCCAATTCGCTCGCTGTCGTTGCAGTGATCAATTTTGTTAAAGGTTTATAAGCTATGTCGTGCGTTTTGCATAGTGCATACAACTCATCTCTTCCCTCAACACATAAACGCGCCTTCAGTGAATCCGGTTCATAATAAATGCCTGCGTGTATCACCTCGCTATTACGGCTTGAAATTTCCAATCCATATTTATCATTTTTTTCAATGAGAACGAGATTGGGATGCCGCTCAGAAAGGCGAGCTGCAATTGCAAGTCCAACAACACCTGCGCCGATTATTGCAATTTCAAAATCTGCCATATAATTATAAGCTCAATGGAATTCAATAGACCATGATTAAAATACAAAATTGTTTTTCTAAGGACACTTAAATTCTTGATTGACTGCTTTTTGCTCCGTATGTTTATAATAACATGAAACAAAACAAAGAAATCCATTTTCTACTTCAACTTATCAGTGAAGCATATGAAAAGCGTGCATGGCAGGGAACAAATCTGCGTGGTTCTATTCGTGGTTTAACAGCACAAGAGGCAGCATGGCGTTCTGAATCGGGTCGGCACAATATCTGGGAAATAATTGTGCATACGGCTTATTGGAAATATATAGTGCGGCGGCGTTTGCTTAGAGAGAGAAAAGGTTCATTTCCTTTAAAAGGAAGTAATTGGATCAAACGTCCAATCGTTATGAGCGAAAATGTTTGGCGTGAAGACGTTCGCCTACTTGATGAAATGCATCGTTCTATGTATGAAGCTATTGCTCTTATCAAACCATCGGATATCTACAGAAAACCCGCAAGAAGCAAATTCACAACCGTATCTATCATTTCCGGAATCGCCTGCCACGACGTTTATCACACCGGACAAATCCAATTGCTTAAACGATTGATGAAAAAATGACCAGCGAGGCATCTTCCCGAAAACCAAGTCTGAAAAAAACTTTTGCATCTCTAAAGCATCGCAACTATCGCTTGTGGTTCTGGGGACAAATGACATCATTATTCGGCACGTGGATGCAGACCACAGCACAAGGATTTCTGATATTCCAGCTAACTCACTCACCAGCATTTCTCGGATATGTCGGATTTGCATCAGGAATTCCATCTTGGATGTTCATGATGTATGGCGGTGTTGTAGCTGACCGGATGTCACGTCGAAAACTTCTTATCATTACACAATCTACAATGATGGTTTTAGCATTCATTCTTGCAGTACTTACATTCACTGGAATTGTTCGACCATGGCACATTATTTTTCTTGCATTCGGACTTGGATTAGCTAATGCATTCGATTCACCGGCACGTCAGGCTTTTGTATCAGAATTAGTTGATCGCGAGAATATGACGAACGCAATTGCTCTTAATGCAACTATGTTCAATTCTGCCACCGCTGTTGGTCCTGCAATAGCAGGAGTGATTTATGCGATTTTTGGTCCAGCATGGTGTTTTACAATAAACGGCATCTCGTTTATTGCTGTGATTGCAGCACTCGCTGCAATGCAATTACGACAGCAGGCAATTTCACCTCGACAGCACTCTACCTTCGCAGCATTGAAGGAAGGATTAAGCTATATTAAGCATCAACCAGTTGTCCGCACACTTATTGGACTTGTAGCAACAGTAAGTCTCTTTGGTATGTCTTTAGGAACACTCATACCTGCTTGGTCTGTTAAAATTTTGCATGGTAATGCAGCAACGAATGGAATCCTTTTTTCAGCACGAGGTCTCGGTTCACTTATTGGTGCATTATCCATTGCGTCAATGGGACACTCATTTCCTCGCGGCAAATTCATTACGGCAGGTTCTTTAATTTTTCCAATTTTTATCGCAATCTTTGCATTGGTTCACTGGCTGCCATTTTCACTTTTGCTTATGGTTCTTCTTGGGTTTGCCACAATATTTGTCATGAATCTTTGCAATGCATCTATACAATCTCTTGTGCCCGATATTTTACGTGGCCGCGTTATGGGCGTTTACAGTATGATTTTTTTAGGATCCATGCCGCTCGGTGCACTTTTCCTTGGTACTATTGCCGAACATGCTGGAGAAGCAGAAGCTGCCTTAATTAGTACTTCAATTGCATTCTGCATTACTCTTATGATTTTTATCTTCGTACCAAAAATTCGAAAGTTCGAGTAAAACATACTATAGAAAAAGAGGTGAAGCTTCAATTACCGGCTGCTTCACCTCTCTAATTAATTAGTGATGATACATTATCTACTGCGTGCCCAAAGCATTGACTAACCACAAACTTAATTCAGGAATGTAGGTAATTACCATCAAAGCAATCGCTTCAAAAAGGACGAACATAATTACAGCTTTTGAAAGATGGAAAATCGATTTCTCGAAACGAAGGCTCGAGAGAAATAAATTCAGTCCCATAGGAGGCATGAGATAACCGAGCTCAAGGTTTGTCAGAAAAATAATACCAAGATGCACAGGATTTATATTAAACTGCGCCGCAATCGGAAGGATGAGCGGCACAGAAACGATAGCTGAAAAAATTTCCATCATCATGCCGATCACAATAAGAAATGCATTAAGAATGAGCAGGAACATAATCTTGCTCGAAACATGTGCCTGCACAATCTCAAATAATCTCTGCGGCACCTGTTGATCGATAAGAAAATTCATTAATCCTAATGCACATCCCAAAATCATCAAAATAGCTCCAACTAAGAGCATGCTTCGTTTCATCACACGCGGGATATCGCGAAAAATATGAAGATCGCGATAGACGAACACTTCAACAACAAATGCATAGAACGCAGTAATCGCAGCTGCCTCTGTTGCAGTAAAGAATCCTCCGTAAATACCGCCGATCACGACAAAAGGCAGCGGGATTTCCCAGATAGCCGCGCGAAACGATGTCCAAACATTTTTCCAATGAAATGGTATTTTAGGTACTTTGTATCTCACACTTACTCGCAAACTATATGCACACAAGAATAAAATGAGAATGACTCCGGGAATAAATCCGGCGACAAACAATTTATTGATACTTACGCTGGCAACGAATCCAAAAAGAATAATTGGAAGACTCGGCGGAAAAAGCAATCCAATGCTTCCTGATGCCGTTACTAAACCAAGAGAAAATTTTTCCGGATATTTTTGCTTTAGGAGAATAGGATAAAGAAGTCCACCCAATGCAACAATTGTCACACCAGATGCTCCGGTAAATGCTGTAAAGATTGCGCAAGTGAACAGTGAAACGATAGCTAATCCAGCGGGCATCCAACCAAATAATGCTTCTGCAAGATCTACCAATCGTTTTGGAGCTTTACTTTCAGCGAGTAAATATCCAGCGAAAGTAAACAAGGGCACAGCGATGAGTGTCGGTTGATCTGCAATTTTACTATACAAATCAATAATGAGTGCCGAAGTATCTATGTCAGCAGAAGTGAATGCATACAACCCCACAGCACCAATCACTGTAAATAACGGCGCACCAAAGAATGCAATAACCAGTAATCCTAAAATTAACCAGATGTTCATTCGCCACCGCCTTTCGTCAAGGCGGAATGCGCGCGGATAATTGCTCGGATGATAAAATGGATTACGAGCAGACCAAAGCCAATAGGAATAATAATCTGCGCGTACCATGTGGGGATATTTTGAAAAACTATTTCTCCTGCAGCTTTTTCGGATTCGACAAAAACACGAGCCGCATTCATAAGAAAGAAACAAATGATTGCAGCAAAGATATCTGTAAAGAACATCGACAGTAGCACGAATACGCGGAGAAAGAAATCTGCGCAGTGCATCAATATTGATATGGCGTTTTTCACTCGTAGCGATTGCAGCGCCAAGGAATCCAATCCAGAGAACGAGATGTCTTAATAAAATATCTGCACCATTAATGCCGGTGTGGAATATATTCCTCAGCATAACCTGGCCGAATGCAACGAGTACCATTATAGAAAGCATCAGGATGAGTAATGCACCTTCGACTTTATTGAGAGCGAGGTCAAATATTTTTAATATTTTCATTTGGATTTTCGGCTCTTTCTATATTCATCAACTTCTTTTTCAACCCTCTTAAGAAATCCCTCGTCATATAGTTTATCTATAAGCATTCTACGTGCACGCATACCTGTTTCAATATATTCTTTTGTCGCTTTTTCATTTGCTTTGGTAAAAACAATGCCGCGTTTCTTTAATTCGATCAATGAATTTTTATTATCTAAACGACCGAGTTCAGATAATATTTTCATATAGATCTTTCCATTACGAAGAAGAATTTCTTTGAGGTCAGCAGGGAGATTATCGAAAAACTTTTTCGAAATAACCACCGCACCGGTTGAACAAGTCAATGGGAAATCGACTACGTACTTCGCTTGCGTGTACCATTGCAGTGAAACTCCCGCATAAGGTGTTGTATAAAATGCATTAATCAATCCTGTTTGAAGAGATGTGTAGACGTTGTCGATGGAAAGTGGAATAGGTGTAAGGCCAATTGCAGCAAAAGCAGTTTCTGCAACAGGATCACCTTCCCATACCCACATTTTCTGCTGCTTAATATCTGACGGCTGTAAAATGGGAGTTTTGCTGAATACATACACAAATCCAATTTCGACCAAACCAATTAATTCATATCCATTTGCCTCAAAAGCTGTACGAATTTCTCCATCAAATTTTTGATAAAGGTTATCAGCTTCGTCACTGGTCTGGATAAGAAAAGGCGCATCAAACAACCGAATCTTCGGTGTAATCTCGCCTAATCCGACACCTGTAAATCCTGCTGCTTGTAATTGCCCGACGGCTATTTTTCGTACTACAGTTTTTTCATCGCCCTGAACCATACCTGGATACATTTTGAAACCAAGACGACCGCTGCTTTCTTTACGAATTGTGTTATCATATTCATGCATTACATTCATCCACGTTGTACCTTCTGGGGAAATAGAAGCAAACTTTATTGTATATTGCTGTGAAAATCCTGCAGTAAATAAAAAAGTGTGTAATATTAGAATGTTAAATATAAAAATACAGATTCGTTTCATAACTTCTTCGTTCCTTTTGTTCTTTGCGTTAATTAAAATAATTCATTTTCTTGAGCTAATAATTTACGGGCTTTCTGTTTAGCAATCACATTGGCTAGCCGTGCTTCTGGCAAAATATCTATTGAGGCATCCTGTATTTGTTTCAACAATGATTCAAATAATTGTTGATTCTGTGTCGCTACTGCGTACGTTTTTGCGTAATATAACTGCGTCATTAAAAATTTTCCGCTATTAACTGCGAGGCATTTATCAAAAAGTTCTTTTGCTTTATCCGGATTGCCGCCAAGTGCTCGCGGTGTGCTACCTTCGATAGTGGCAAGAAATAAGTACGCACTGCCGTGATAGAATGAAGGATCATTTTCAGCTACAAATTCTATTAGTGCTTGTACTTTACTTAAATCAGCAAGTCCAGCTACATCTGTGCGAGTAATATTGATATAACTTCCCCAGCTAAATGCAGTCCAAAAAATAGCAGGAACATCATCTTTGTTAAAAGTTTTTACCGCTTCACTGAATACTGAAATATTACTATCCAGTGCTTCTTTGAACTTCTTGTTTTTCAAGAGAACATGCATCCCATATTCTTTTGCACGTAGATAAAAAACTCGTGCACGCTCCACACTATCGTCTTCGCAAAATGCCAGTGCATAGGAATTATACCCTTGTGCCGCAAATACAAGGAATTGCTCATTCTCTGGATCGCTCTTTATCATTGCCTCAATCAATTTGAGGTTGCTTCCAAGCGCTTCATGTGCTAATTGCAAATCCGATTCTTCGTTAAAGGATGCCAGCCCGTTATCAAGAATTCCACTCATCGAGTGTAATGCAATAGCTTGGATACATCCTTCAAAAAGAAATACCAATACGATAAGGAAAAAAATTCGTCTCATTCTATCACCTTTGAAAAAGAATCATAAAAAATATAGGAAAAAATGTGCTCGATTCAAAAATTACAGTATTAAGAGTTTTTCATTTTAAGGCATTGATTTATTTTTTTGTATGAATCATTAAGAAATTATTAGTTGCTGATGTTATACAAAACTATTTTATTTTCTGATGAATATGCAATCTATTATAAAATTAATTATATCTCTTCATTCTAATTGATGTGAAATGCCAACTGACTACCGAAACTTACTTTTAAACATTTGACACTTTTCCGATAAACGAGTAACTTCATTTTACAAGAATAATCAAACAACATCACTAAAACAGGATTTTTGTGCACATCCTTGTTATCGAAGATGAATTAAAAGTTGTTCGTTTTTTAAAAAGGGGGTTAGAAGCTGAGGGCTATGAAGTTGAAACTGCTACTGATGGAAAATCAGGTGAGAAATTGGCACGCACTGAGGCGTACGATTTAATTCTTCTCGATGTCTTGCTTCCTAAAAAGGATGGATTTGAAATATTGCGTGACTTACGTAAAGATGAAATTCGCACTCCTATATTAATGCTTACTGCGCGAAGCACAACGGAGGACATTGTCGGCGGCTTGGATCAAGGTGCAGATGATTATCTGACCAAACCATTCGCTTTTACCGAATTGCTAGCACGCATCCGTTCTCTTATGCGCCGAGGAACAGTTAAGACAAAGCTCAAATACTTAGATCTTACATTAGACACAATAACACATAAGGCGAGCCGTTCGGGTAAACAGATTGAACTAACAGCCCGTGAATACACTTTAATCGAATATTTCATACGCAATCGCGGTAAATTAATTTCGCGTCAAGAATTAGCAAAAGAAATTTGGGGATATAATTTTGATCCCGGAACAAACGTTGTTGACGTATACGTGAACCACCTAAGAAATAAAATCGACACAGAATTCTCCGTGAAGCTTCTACAAACAGAGCGTGGCAAAGGATATTACCTTTCAGATAGAAAGATGACATTCAAGCCCGCCAAGGATTCTATGATGGGCAAATCCGCATGACAATTTTTCATTCCATTCGTACCAAGCTTTCATTGTGGTATGCAGCAATTCTTGGTATAGCACTTCTCGGCTCAGGTGTTATTGCATATTTTGCATCACGGGCATCGCTTCGCGATAATCTTGACTATTCTTTAAAGAATGAAGTTGAATGGGTAAATGAGTTCATTGAACCTAAAGCAAAGAAAGTAAAAATAAAACGCGCCGCACTCAAAGAACTGCAGGAACTCAAGCGTAGTGCCGCACAACAAGAAGAACAACCGGAAGTAATCGATACAAGCGCCGGTAAACGCGCCGAAATTGATGAAATGTGGAACCAGATTTATCAGCATACTCTATTAAGTCCGAGGCGGCACTACATTCAAATTCTTGACCGCAACGGCGACTTGCTCTATCGATCCCAAAGTCTGCGCGGGCACACGCTTAAATACAATGACATCCCTTATCAATGGATCAATGTCGTCAGTACCGAATGGTCCGGACAACCAGGAGATTCGCCTTGCATTGACACAAAACGATTATGTAAAAATTTTTGTAGCTTACCCGCTGGAACCAATCTATGAAGTCACTAACAGTGTTTTCTACAACTTCCTCTTTATCACGCCATTTGCATTGTTGATCTCTGTAATTGGTGGTTGGTTTCTTGCGCACAAATCGCTCAGGCCCGTAGATGAACTGACAAAAACTGCAAAAGAAATTACTGCGCAAAATCTCAACCGCCGGCTTCCAACACATCATGTTAATGATGAGCTTGGAAGATTGACGGAACAATTTAACGACATGATAAGCCGTCTTCAAGCATCATTCGCACAGATTCAGCAATTTTCCGCCGATGCATCTCATGAATTACGAACGCCGCTCACAATAATGCGCGGCGAAATAGAAGTAGCTCTTCGCAACCAGCGATTATCAAAGGATTCCCGCGAGCTGCTCAATAGTATCAACGATGAACTTATCCGGCTTTCCTCTATTGTAGAGAGCTTGATGATTCTCGTTAAATCTGATACGGGCAGATTGGTATTCAATATGCAACCAATAGCTCTTGACGAGTTCATTGGACAGCTTTTTGAGGAAACGAAAGTGCTTGCTGAGCCAAAAAAAATAAAGGTTAAATTGGAACGTAATCAGCCAATACAAATCAATGGTGATGCAGTGCGCTTAAAGCAGCTATTCCTAAATCTTATAGATAATGCATTGAAGTACACTCCGGCGCACGGGCAGGTAACACTGACACTTGAGAAAAAGGAAAATGATGCAGTGCTGGCAGTGAAAGACAATGGCATAGGTATTCCAAGGAAAGATCAATCTAAAATTTTTAATCGTTTCTATCGCGTGGACAGAAGTGAGGAAAATATTGAAGATGCAGGCGGCAGTGGTCTCGGTCTTTCCATCGCCAAATGGATTACCGAAGCGCACAATGGCTTTATCGAAGTGAAAAGCAGAGAAGGCAAAGGTAGTACGTTTACTGTACGGCTGCCTTCACTTTAAAATCAATGCGTTAAAATTTTACTTTTTGTTTTTCCGTTGAAGCGCTTTATTCACTACTGGCGGCACAAAATTGCTTACATCGCCACCTAAATGAGCAATTTCCCTGACAAAATTAGAACTTAGGTACGTGTATTTTTCGTTTGGCATTAGAAATACTGTTTCTACTTTTTCATCTAACTTTCGATTCATCAGCGCCATTTGCAACTCGTACTCAAAATCTGTCATAGCCCGCAAACCGCGAACAACTGCAACGGCATTCTGCTTCTTGACATAATCAACTAACAATCCGTCAAAAGAATCCACTTTAACATTTTTATAATTTTTCGTTGCCTGACGAAGAAATATAATTCGTTCCTCTTCAGTGAAAAACGGATTCTTCGCCGTATTCCGCGCAATTGTTATAACGACTCTGTCAAACAGATTAAGTGCGCGTTCAAGAATATCAATGTGACCGTTGGTCACAGGATCAAAAGTTCCGGGATAGATTGCAATTTTCATCTTACATCCTTGCTGGTGAAGGTGGAATTAAAGCTTTTAAAATTAGTACTGTCGTTTGACCGAATGCTTTTTTAAAAATTTCATATTTCTGTTCGTCCAATTCAATTACAGATTCACGGCTGTGTTCCATTACCACATAAGTGCCATTACGTAAAACTCCTGAATCATAAATTGCATTTGGCAGTAGAGCGATGTTTTCCAATTTATACGGCGGATCAGTAAAAACAAGATCATATAAATGATTAATATTCTTTAGATACCAAAAAACATCCGCCTGATAGATAGAACAGTACCGATTTGCATCCAAGCGAAGCTACATTTTTCTCCAACACTTCCAAAGATTTCCGGGCTTTGTCTATAAAGGCTACACTTTTAGCGCCGCGGCTAAGAGCTTCTAATCCAAGATTACCGCTGCCGGCAAATAAATCCAACACTTCTATACCGCCGAACTCGATACGATTTGTTAATATATCAAAGATGGTTTGTTTTACACGGTCGGTCGTTGGGCGTACGGACAGATCGCGTACAGATCCAATTGAACGGCCGCGGAATTCGCCTGCAATAATCCTCATTTTGTACGCAGTGCTAAACCGATTGCTGCTGCGAACCGGTAATTTTCTTTCACAAATTGTTTAGATAGCTTATCCACAGCACGAATTTTCCGGAGCGAATTCATTGTAAGCGTTTGATTGATGCCCGTCGTTGCACGGAGCGATAATACAAAATCTTTGTTAATGTCTTCGCCATGTAGAAGAATAGCAGCAGGTGTTTCAATATCTTTCTGTTTAAGATATTTTAGATATTCCATAATCGGTTTTGTTGGATCGGAATCGTTATTATAATGAAATGCTCTATAATCCGTCATCGCACCTTCGTGAATGAGGCTTGCATCTACTCCGCTTTTACGAAGCCCGAACAATACAATTTCATACTCAAGAATTTCTGGATAATTTGTAATCAGTGTTTTTTCAGTACCTGAATTGGTCAATATCTATAAAATTCAGATTCAACTTCAAACCCAGTGTAGCTTTCTGTAAGAACGCTGCCATACCGCGCCGTATTGCCACCACAAAAGTTTGCTTTGCTGTATTATTTTCGAGCGGCAAACTGTCTGCACCAATTATAAATTCTTTTGGAGACGCGTTTGGAAAATATTGATTCATTTCCCATTGAAGATATTGAGATAAATCTTTCCCATTCAAATCGAGATCAACAGGAATAATATTGATAAACATCGGATCTGGCGGGAGCGCGTACGAAATAAATTTTGCCGTTACATTGTGTTGTTTAATAAGACCTTTCAGCTCCGATACAAATAATCCTAATCGCGGATGTGCAGCCGAGAGATTTTCTCCCGCTTGTGTAAAATCTATTGATGTATCTTTTTCTGCCAATACTGTTACAGTTCGTTTCTTTCTTTTGTGTTCAATTTCGGCTAATTGAATTTTTCCTTTGAGGAACGAAACGCCAATATATCTGGTTGATTTCATGAAGAGGGTCTCTCTATGAATGATGGCTATTGAATTGTAATCAATGGTCTAAGATTTTCTAATTTTTTCTTGCTCATTCCTTTTATAGCACGCAATTCATCGACGTCTGAAAACTTGCCTATTTCTGAACGATATGTGAGAATTCGATTTGCTGTCACTTCACCGACGCCGGGCAAATCTAAAAGCTGCTGCTTTGTCGCTGTGTTAATATTAAGTTTTCCCAATGCATTTCCAATTCCTTCCTTAGTCGATTCAGTTAGACTATCTTCCGGTACTGCGCTCAGTGCGGCAAAAGTACTGTCAGATGCATGATAATCAAATTGCGGCGCAGATGGAAATTTTGTTTGAAACAACCGGATGCCGGCACCGACAAGTAATGTAATAACGAGAAACAGAATTACTTTCCGTTCCGTATTCGTTAAAGCAATCCAGTCTACGATGCGCTTCAACATAATTGATCAAGAAAAAACATCTTTTACTTTATCAAAGAAAGTCCGATCTTTATTTTGGCGTTCTTCTTCGCTTGGATTGACATGCTCGCAAGAAGAAAGATCGCGTAACAATTCTTTTTCCTTACTGTTAGTTTTTGTCGGAACCCATACATTCACACGAACTAATTCGTCTCCTCGGCCGTAGTTATTCAAATGCGGAATACCGCGCTCGCGCATTCGAAGCAATCTTCCCGCCGGTGTTCCAGGATCAATCGCAAGTTTCGCTTTTCCTGTAAGTGTGGGAACTTCCACTTCGCCACCCATCGCTGCGGTCGGATAACTGATCCATAAATCATAAACAATGTCATCGCCGTTTCTCTTGAAGTTTTGATGAGGTTCTTCTTCAACAACAACTATTAAATCGCCGGCAGGACCGCCCCGCCGTCCAGCATTACCCTGTCCTTGAAGTGGAATATAGTTGCCCTCTGTGACTCCAGCAGGTACTGTAACTTTGATAGTTGATTCACCCTGCACACGTCCTTCACCAAAACAGGTGACACACGGATCTTTGACTATACGACCTTCACCTTCACAATTCGGGCATGTTGTAATGTTCACAAACTGGCCGAACATCGAACGCGAAACTTGGCGTAACTCACCGCTCCCACCACATTGTGGGCAAGCCGATTTTCCGCCTGAGGATTTTGCCCCTGTTCCATTACATATATCGCATTTTTTTTGACGCTTTACTTTGAGCTTTTTTTCCACACCACTTGCAATCTCTTCAATCGTCAAAGACAGCCGCACTCGCAAATCAGAACCCGGCTGCCCATGCTGTGCTGAAGAGCGCCGCCTTGATCTTTGACTTCCGCCAAATACTTCATCGAAAATTGAGCCGCCGAAACCACCGTTAAAAATATCACCAAACGTGTTAAAAACATCATTTATATCTGTAAAGTCACGATAATTCGTTCCGCGCAACCCTTCATGTCCGTATTGATCGTACCGCTGTTTTTTATCAGGATCACCAAGCACTTCGTAAGCTTCTGCTGCTTCTTTAAATTTCTCTTCTGATTCTTTATTGCCAGCATTCCGATCTGGATGATACTTCATTGCCATTTGACGGTAGGCTTTTTTAATTTCATCCTGCGAAGCATTTCGTCCGATGCCCAGCACTTCATAAAAATCTCGTTTCGCCATATCCGCTTAGTTCCTCGAAGTGCCTGTAGATGATTCCGATAATTTAGCTTCGCTATGCTCTTCTAACGGAGCCGAAGAGACCACCACCTTTGCGTGCCGAATAACTTTATCGTTCAGCATATATCCTTTTTCAACTTCTTCAACTACTGTATGAGGGGGTAGATCTTTTCTCGGCATTTGCATCAGCGCATCGTGATAATCGACATTGAATTCTTTTCCAACCGTTTCAAACGCCTTCACACCTCGCCCTTCCAGCACCTTGACTAATTTCAAATAAATCAATTCCACGCCTTTTACTAAAGCATCAAACTCTTTACTTTCTTTGCTATGCTTGAGCGAGCGTTCAAAGTCATCCAGCACTGGAAGTAAGTCATCAATCAGTGATTCAGTTGCAAACCTGACAATGTTCGTTGTTTCATTTTCGATACGCCGTTTGAAGTTGTCGAACTCAGCAGCTTTTCGTAGCAGCATATCTTTGTATTGATCAACCTGCTTATGCAGTTCTTCAACCTGAAGGGTCGACTCAGCAACTTCCGTCAATTCAATTTGTGGTGAAGTTTCTAGTTTTTGTTCTTCTTCGATTTCATTTTTCTTTTTTTCCAAATTGTTTTTTTCCATTTCTCATCTTATGAATTTATCCGCATGGCAATTACTGCGGTTATTTTTTCTTATGAATTTAACATCTTTGCAATCGCCTGCGCCACATAGTCAACCAGCGGAATGACTTTGCCGTAATTCATACGTGTAGGTCCGATAATGCCTACACGGCCCGTCACTCCGCCAACATCATAAGTCGCTGTAACAAAGCTGTATTCTTTTGTTGTTTCGTCCTTATTTTCTGCGCCTATTGTTACTACATAATTCCTGCGTGATTCATCATGCCTTTCCAATAAGTGAACTATGATGTCTTCGTTTTCAATAAGTTCAATGACAGATCGAAAGTTTTTGGGATCAATAAATTCTGGCTGGTCTATGATATTTTTCGTCCCGCCAATAAGAACTCTTTCATGGTCTTTGGAATCGGTGAATAGCTGATCTACAGATTCGACAAAGAGCCGGATTAATCCGGTTTTTTCATTCTGTACATCTCGAATTCGATCAAAAAAAGTATCTCGGATTTCTCTAAGTGTCAACCCAAACAGCCGCTCGTTGATGAGTCTTCCGATCTGATCGAGATGATCGCGCGAAATTTCTGTACCGACTTCAAGCATAATAGTTCGCACAATGCCTGTGCGAATGGAAATTACGACAAGAAGTTTTGAACCACTTATTGGAATTAATTCAATTTTTTCAAATATACCGCTGCTTAAATGCGGCGATGTTACAATACTAAGTTGATGTGATATTTTTCCAAGCAACTTTGAGGTCTCGCGCAGCATTTCATCGGCATCATTTGTCTGATTTAATTGCTGCTGAATTCTTAGTTTCTCATCATCACCTAACTGTTGCATTTCCATCAAATAGTCGATATAAAATCTGTAACCCAGATCGGTCGGTATTCTGCCCGCCGATGTATGCGGATGAGATAAAAATCCGGTTTCTTCTAAATCCGCCATTACATTTCGGATAGAAGCCGCACTGAGATTCTTTTCTAAATGTTTAGATATATAGCGCGAGCCGACAGGAACAGCCGTCTGAATATAGTTGTACACGACGTGATGTAAAATGCTCTGTTCGCGTTCAGTCAATTTCTGATTTTTGTTATTCACTTCTGTCATCTTACGTATACATCTCCAGTATAAAATTAACCATTAAACGCTCCTTTGTCAAGGTAAGCACTCAACGAGAGTGAGTGCTTCAAAAATATAAACGAAATTTCACAGCAATCAAAAATTGTAAGAAATTGCATCGCCTCACATTTCTTCTTATCTTATCACAATTATGAAAGCAAAACTTGTTCTCGAAAACGGTACTATCTTCGCAGGCGAATCGTTCGGCTCAAACGGCGAAATTACTGGTGAAGTAGTTTTCAACACCAGTCTTACAGGATATCAAGAAATCCTTACTGATCCGTCTTACACAGGTCAAATCGTAACAATGACGTACCCGCTCATCGGCAATTACGGCGTGAACACTGAAGATTTAGAATCAATCAAACCGCAAGTTGCTGGATTTGCAATAAAAGAATATAGTGAATTTCCAAGTAACTTCCGTTCAATGGAGAGTCTTGGCAGTTGGCTTTTTAGACACAAAATCATTGGTATTCAAGGTATAGATACGCGTATGCTGACAAAAATGATCCGCTCTGTTGGCGCAATGCGCGGAATTATTTCTACTGAAGACTTAGATGATTTTAGTTTGCTTGCCAAGGTAAAAGAATCGCCGCAAATGGAAGGGCTTGATCTTGCAAGTCGCGTTACAACTTTAAAACTATACGAATGGGATAGGATCGATAAAACACAATTCACACTTCCTTTGGCAAAAGCTGCTGTCCCGGAGAAAAAATGGAATGTTATTGTGTACGATTACGGTGTGAAACAAAATATCCTGCGCCGACTCACTTCTTATGGATGTAGTTTAACAGTAGTACCAGCGCAAAATTCTGCAGAAGATGTATTAAAAATGAAACCGGATGGAATTTTTCTTTCAAACGGACCAGGCGATCCGGCAGCTGTGACATATGCCATAAATAACATTAAAAATTTAATCGGGAAGAAACCGATCTTTGGAATTTGCCTCGGACATCAATTACTTGCATTAGCATTAGGCGGAAAAACATTCAAATTAAAATTTGGGCACCGTGGAGGCAATCATCCTGTAAAGAATTTAAAAACTGGAGCTATTGAAATTACTTCGCAGAATCATGGTTTTGCAGTTGATCCAGATTCACTCGATGCAAAATCTATCGAGATCACTCACGAGAATTGGAACGATCATACTAATGAAGGATTTCGCCATCGTTCACTGCCGATTTTCTCCGTTCAATATCACCCGGAAGCTTCACCAGGCCCACACGACAGTGATTATCTATTTGCACAATTTGTGGAAATGATGGGAAAGGACGTAAAACACAAACGCCGATGATGTTTTTCACCGGCGTTCGCAGCTGAAATGATCGACGCTTTTATTTATAAACTATACTACTCCTTGATCCATCATTGCATCGGCAACCTTTAAAAATCCACCAATGTTAGCCCCATTCACATAATTGCCTGGAGTACCAAAGCGTTCAGCAATATCAACGCAAGTTTTGTGAATTCTTTTCATGATCTGATGCAAGCGATTGTCCACTTCTTCGCGAGGCCATGGCAAGCGCATACTGTTTTGCGACATTTCCAAGCCGGATGTCGCCACACCGCCGGCATTTGCTGCTTTGCCGGGCCCGTAAAGAATTTTCGCATCAAGAAAAAGTTTTACGCCATCAATTGATGTCGGCATATTTGCGCCTTCGGCAACGGCATAAACACCATTCTTGAGCAGGTTCTGTGCATCCTTAAAGTTGATCTCGTTTTGTGTGGCGCTTGGAAAAGCACAATCTGCTTTATGATTCCATAATGGATTGTAATCGAGCTTCCGATCGACTGCTGTATAGACAGCTTTCGGATATTTCGCGGAATATTCTGAAATTCGCCCGCGCCTGACATTTTTTAATTCCATTACATACGAAAGTTTTTTCTCGTCGATACCTTCTTCATCAAAGATATATCCGTTCGAGTCAGAAAGCGTTATAACTTTTCCACCCATCTGATTAATTTTTTCCACTGTATATTGTGCCACATTGCCGCTTCCGGAAACAAGGCATTTTTTGCCCTCTAAAGTTTTTCCTCTTGTTGCAAGCATTTCAGAAGCAAAATATACAGCACCATATCCTGTCGCTTCCGGACGAATAAGCGAGCCGCCCCAATTTAAACCCTTGCCTGTAAGAACACCTGTAAATTCGTTTTTCAATTTCTTGTACTGTCCAAACAGATAACCGATTTCGCGGCCGCCGACACCAATATCACCGGCAGGTACATCTGTATCCGGGCCAACGTGTCTGAATAATTCGCTCATGAATGCCTGGCAAAAACGCATCGTGTCTAGATCTGTTTTGCCGTGCGGATCAAAATCCGAACCGCCTTTACCTCCGCCCATTGGAAGAGTCGTAAGACTGTTTTTGAAAACTTGCTCGAATGCCAAGAATTTTAGAATGCCGATTGTAACGGACGGATGAAATCGCAAGCCGCCTTTATACGGACCAATGGCACTGTTCATTTGAATCCGATAACCCACATTAACTTGAACTTCGCCTTGTTCATCAACCCATGGAACGCGAAAGATAATCACGCGCTCTGGCACAAGAATACGTTCGAGGATTTTTGCTGAACGATATTCCGGATGGCGATCCAAGACAATAGCGAGTGATTCTACGACCTCTTGAACTGCCTGATGAAATTCCGGCTCCGCCGGGTTTTTCGCTTTCACCTCTGCAACGAGGTCTTTTATATAATCCGACATAAGAACCTCCTTTTATTTTAATGAAGATAATATTTTTAAAAAGTATTTGTGGAAGTTTATAACTATTTAATGAGAAACTCAAGCAAAGAGAAAGAATCTTCTTTATAGATGGAAGGAAAAGCTAAAAGTGCGGATATAACGTAAAACAAAGGAAAAAACGCCGATGATGTTTATAAAGAGTTATCCTCCAACCCATACTTGATATATGGGAGATTATTTGCTTCACAGGTTAGTTTCTTATCTAGACAATATTCCTAACATGATAGCTATTACTAACGGAATCCACAATTTCCAATGTTTATATAATGGAATGTTAATGCTCATAAAAACAAACAATAGTTGAAAAAGAATTTGGACTTGCAGTTTATGAGCGTGATTCTCTAACCAAGACCAATTAATAAAAACGGAATTGAGCCAAAGAAGTGTTGATGTTAAGATAATAATAATCGCAAAAATAATCCATCTTTTCGTTTTTAGCTTGAACGCCCTAAATTTTTCCTGAAAAGATTTATAATCTTCTTCTAATCGGTTTACCTTTTTCTTTTCCTCGACCAATGCTTTATTAGCATCATTTAACTTATTTCCTGCGAGATCAAGTTTTGCTTTTGCTTCTTCCTTGTAACGTTCATTTTCATACTGGTGAGCGATAGAAATTTCTTCTTTGCTTTTAATTATTAGCTCAAGTGTTTGTTTTTCTCTGCCGAGATTTTCTGTCAAATCAATAAATTTGTTTTCGATTTTCTCGTCTATCATCTTTATATCTGTTTCTGTTGCAACTGAAAGCATAAAATGCACATCCATTGCTATACTTGAAGCTAATTGAGGTGAAAGGTTTTTAAATCGCGCCATCCTTGTCAGCACATTGGCATATGCTTTCTCTATGAGCCTATCACTTATCATAGTCCTTAGGAATGGTTGAGTAACTATAACATAAAAAGATTCTTCGTAGTCCTCTTCGCTAGCCGTCCTTGCTAGAAGAGGACGATTAATTTGAATCCACTGGTTTGTCGTTAAGCAAAAAGGTAGATATGCTTCTCCTTTTCTAGCTATTCTATCATATTCAGGAAGCTTTGTGTCATGAGTAAGGAACCAAGCAGTTGCTTCATGGAATTGGTGCTTATGAGTTTTTCGCAGCTTCGTAATTAGGACCCGGTGAAACGCATCATGAGCAATGATGTTTTCATTTACCAGATTCCCGACAATATTTCTCAAAATACTTTGTTCATCGATATAAGCTTGTGATGTTTCTATCTCAGCTCTAAATTGATTTGTGATCTTGATTTTTAACCCTTCTAAGATACTCTCAATATGTGATTTCTCAGCGACGAACTCGTCTATACTTGAGCCTCTTTTAATAAACTCATTCCAATAGCAGGTGAGGAAACTATTTACTCCCAGATTGTCTAGCGCTATTAATAGTAATTCTGCGGGTATCGGTGGTTTTTGTTTCAATTCTTTAAAATGCCAATTTAGCGAATTATGAAATTCGTCAACCGTCTTTGTTGTTACCATCAATTCGTACCCAAGAGACTTCGCGAGAATAAGCATGCTATGAACAGAGCGGAAAATACTGGAACCATGTAATCCGACTAAACTGTACAATATGTTATTGTCAAGTATAAGGATCTGACCTTTTAGTACTTCTTGTATTAATTTGGAACATTTATCATCAATTTGAAGAAGGTACCAAAAGAAGCTGCTATTAAAAATTCCATTGAAATAAATTCTACGTTTAGAGTTGCTATCTCTAAAGAATTTGGGGATCTCAATCTTTGCTACTTCATCAAGGAATGGATCTATCTTCGGCAATACTTCAAAAATTCCTCTCTCAACCTCACTGAGCCACTTTTGAGATTTAGGATCGTCAGGATATATAAGTGCAACGCTCTCCACACCATGTCTAATAATCATCTTTACGAAAAATAATTGTAGATTTGCTACTATTGAATCTATCTTCTCTGTAATTGGTGGATAGTCTTTATATTTCTTGCACAATTCTCCCTTCCACTCTTCGATAACATCTATATCCAATTTTTGAATATCAGCTAATCTTTTCGAAATTTCTTCTTCAGTTTTAGGAAGAATTTGTAATAGTGGCCTTTCGAATTTTCCTCGCTCTTCATACAAAATTATACCCTGCTTTGCCAACCTTTGAGCACAAGCATCAATTTCATCTTCTTCAAATTCAAGTCTAAAACAACTTTTAATACACTCTCTCAGATTAGTTGATGTGACTTTTAGTTGCCCATATGTAGATAAAGCTTCTAGCACGATGTAATCAATTGCTTGATTTCCATATCCATCTTTGCAATTAGGATCGAAGTGGGCAAACCTAAAGAGAACTCTCTTAAGCTCATCAACACCGATACCATTAGGTTGAATTTCTTTCATAATTTACCTTTTAGGAAAAAATATAAAACGCCGATGATGTTTCCACCACCGGCGTTCGTCGTAAATCTAACTTTTATTTTTACTTCCCCAACAATTCATTGCCTCTCCTGCTGTTGTGAATATCTATCTTTACATAAGATTCCCGCTTTCGCGGGAATGACAAGAGCATCAAGAACATCCTGATGTGCTTCCACACTCCAGACATTTATAACATGATCCTGAACGAATCATAATACTTCCGCATTCGTGGCACGGAGGCGCGTCGGATTGAGTTTCGAACACAAACTTCTCGTTTTTCTCAAGAACCGAAGCAGCTTTTATCGCCGCAGCGTTAAGAATCGCACCAGGCTTTTTCGCGGTCTCTGCAGATATCTTCACATCGCTCACTTCATTATTTGTTTTTGCCATGCTGTTATCTTCTTTAATAAATTTCTTTCCGAGCCAGCGGAAAATGTAATCACTGACCGATTTTGCTATCGGGATATCCGGATTATTTGTAAAACCAGATGGTTCGTAGCGCGCGTGGCTGAATTTATCCACCAGCACCTTGAGCGGCACACCGTACTGCAAAGCAATTGAAACTGATGTTGCTAAAGAATCCATCAGTCCAGAAATTGTGGAACCTTCCTTAGACATTGTAATAAATAATTCGCCGGGCGATCCATCTTCAAACATTCCGACGGTAATGTATCCTTCATGTCCGGCAATGCTGAACTTGTGAGTAATAGATTGGCGCTCATCCGGCAAATGCCGACGAGTAGGTTTGCCCGCCATTGGTTGTTTATCTTTTTTCTTATCAAGCGAAGTACTGAGCGGCTGAGTGCGCTTGCATCCATCCCGATAAACAGCAATCGATTTAAGGCCAAGCTTCCACGCTTCGATATATGCCTGCATAATATCCTCCGCTGTAATATCGTGAGGCATATTCACAGTTTTAGAAATTGCACCTGAGAGAAACGGTTGAACAGCGGACATCATTCTAATATGCCCCATGTAATTAATTGAGCGTCTACCATTTGCCGGCTTAAATGCGCAATCGAACACAGATAAATGTTCTTCCTTCAAATGCGGCGCGCCTTCAATAGTATCATTTTTATCGATGTAGGCGACAATGTGCTCTACCTGTTCATCGTCATAGCCAAGTTTTTTAAGCGCTTCCGGCACCGTTTGGTTGACAATCTTAATTATTCCGCCGCCGACAAGTTTTTTGTATTTCACGAGTGCAATGTCTGGTTCGACACCGGTTGTATCACAATCCATCATAAAACCGATTGTGCCGGTTGGTGCAAGCACTGTAGTTTGCGCATTACGGATGCCATGTTCTTTTCCAAGCGCAACAACATCATTCCAAACATCCTGCTGTGCATGCCAAAGTTCTGGTTCAATAGTTTTTATATCTATACGCTCGGCGTGAATACCATGCTTTGACATAACGCTCAGCATTACTTCTTTATTATTTGCGTATCCGTTAAATGGCCCTTTCACTTCAGCAATTTTTGCAGATTGCTTGTACGCTTCACCGCTCATAAGCGATGTAATTGCTGCGGCAAGCGTTCTGCCCTCATCGCTATCATACGCTACACCACGGGACATTAAAAGCGCGCCAAGATTTGCATAGCCAATCCCGAGCGGTCGATACTCGTGGCTGTTGTGCGTAATCGCTGTAGTTGGATAACTCGAATTCTCTACAGAAATTTCCATCGCTGTAATTGTCAGTTGAACTGCTTTCTTGAACGATTCTACATTGATACTGCCATCCTCTTTGCGAAACTTCATTAAATTGAGTGATGCAAGATTGCAAGCACTGTCATCGAGAAACATATATTCGCTGCAAGGATTCGATGAATTTATCGGTGCGGAGTTTGAGCAAGTGTGCCAGTTGTTGATCGTCGAATTGTATTGAATACCGGGGTCGCCGCAAATCCATGCCGCCTCGGCGATTTGACGCATCAGATCACGAGCACGATATTTTTCCATCGGTGTACCATTTTTTACTGCTTTCGTCCACCACTCTTTATCTTCCAGTACTGCTTTCATAAATTCATCTGTAACACGAATAGAATGATTACCATTCTGATAGAAAACTGAATCGTAAGCGCCGCCAGTTATATTGAAACCGCCGTCGTACCCTGCTTCGATAAGCGCCCATGCTTTTTTCTCTTCTTCAACCTTACAATTGATAAACTGGATAATATCCGGATGGTCGATATTAAGAATTATCATTTTTGCTGCACGGCGCGTTTTCCCGCCAGATTTGATTACTCCGGCGAATGCATCGAAACCCTTCATAAACGAAACCGGACCGGAAGCCGTTCCCCCGCCTGTCACTCGCTCTTTAGATGAACGCAGTGTAGAAAGATTTGATCCTGTACCGGAGCCGTACTTAAACAACATACCTTCCGTTTTGGCAAGATCTAAAATAGACGACATAGAATCTTTTACTGAATTAATAAAACATGCTGAACATTGTGGTAATTCTTCAATTCCGACATTGAACCACACCGGACTGTTGAAGGACATAAATTGATTCACGAGAAGATATATTAGTTCATAATAAAATATTTCGGCATCTTCCTGAGAAGCAAAGTATCCATCCTTCAATCCCCAGTTGTAATAAGCTTTTGCAACACGTTCTACCAACTGACGCACACTTTTTTCACGTTGAGGGGTTCCTATTTGTCCATGAAAATATTTCGAGACAACAACGTTGGTTGCCGTAACTGACCATGATTTTGGAATTTCGACATCCTGTTGTTCAAATATTTTATCTCCCTTTTCATTAGAAATTACTGCTGTGCGTTTTTCCCATTCAATTTCATCAAACGGATGTATGCCTCGCCGTGTAAAGTACCGGTACAAAACGCAATCCACGTTTCTCCGCCGCGTGTTCATTTTTATGTGAATCGATTGAAATATTGGAGGATTGCAAATTCTGCATTGACGACTCCTTATCTTAATAAAATGCAGTTAAGTGTTAATTTTAAAAAATAAACGACAAGTCTGCCCTACGACTTCTTTTTTGTTTAATCTCAATTTTCAAATTACAAGTGATACAAAACAAACATTTGGTAAATGTACACTATGTCATATTAACAGAATAATAATATTTATGGATTTTGTCGGTGTACAACTGGTTGTAAATATATTCGGTTGCAGTCCCTTTGTCAAGTTAAAATTTAAGTGAAAAAAAAACCTTTTTAATAGTAAAAAAAACACTTGACAAGAAGAACATTATTAATATATCAATCGGCTTTCTATTCTTGTTGTATGAGATATATTCTTTCAACAATCATGCCGGCTTGGAATCAATTTGATTTTATTTTCGATAACTCTATATAAATTATTTAATATTTCTAACACATTACAGCTTTAAAAAGTTCTCATATTTAAATTTAATGCGCAGATTTTAAAGCAGGTTATTTTTAAAAATAAAAATATGATCAAGAAGGACAAAATAATATCCACAAAAAACCGAGAATATTGATTATTCTGTACTTTTACTTTGATTTAAATTATAAAAAATCACTTCGAAATTGAAACACGCATCAGCTTCCGTTGAACAATTCTATCGGGGACAATCCATGCATCGCGGTATCCTTTATCAACGAATTCTGGCAGTCGTTGATTGGCTTCGTAACGATTTACAAAATCTCCAACACGCACTTTGTACACCGGCGCATCGTACACAACATAAATCGAATCGCCGACAAATTTTTCTAATGCAAGATTTTTCATCAAGGTCGTTTCATCAACATTTGAAGAAGAAAATATTTGAATACGAAATCCTTGCACAACTTCTTCTTGAACAACCATACTGTCTTTTGGAATTTCTAACGGATTTTGTTGTTTTTGGTCATCATGCCCGCGTTTTCTGCACAACTTCAATCTCCCTATCGAACTCAATGGGGTTTAGCGTTTGTTCGTATTCAGAAAGTAAAAGTTTTTTTTCTTTCGGCTGTTCGTATTTCGGTTCTTCCTCCTCTACTTGAAACGGTTTCGATGAAGCGCACCCAATAATCAGCGCTGCTATAAAAACAATTCCGACAATCAATTGTTTCCCAATTTTTATTTTATAAAGTTGATCCAGCATTGTTTGTATTCGTCAGGATATTTCTGTTTTAAGGAATCATAAAGGGCAAATGCATCTTCACGATTTTCGTACCTCCCGATACTGACACGGTACAGTTTTGCGTGACTGACAAAGATATTGAATACTGGCTGGTATTCAAAATACTTTTTAGCTTTCTTTTGTGCTCGCAAGGCATTTGATACTCGGCTAAAAGCACCAATCTGCACAGTGAATACAGGATTTTCAGGTCGTACAATCTTGATAAGAGGATGCGAAGATGATTTTGATTTCATGACTACGGATGCATGTACAGTATCTTGATGCGATTTAAATTTCGGAGCAACAAGCGGTTTTTTTACCGCCGTAGTCTTCATGGAATCATTTTTCAGCTTCAAAGTAGTATCTTGATTAATTACATGGTGCATAACACGATGTGTTGTATCAATTGGTCCTAAAATCTGTACAGGACTTTTTGCCCGATTGCCTGCGCCGGTTTCTTCTGATGGAACACAGCCAATAACCGCCGCCATGCCGCTTATAAAAACCAGAATAATTCTAAAATATCTTTGATCCACCTGCTTGTCTATCCTCTATTCCAAGTCGATCCTTTAAAAACTATCTGTGTCAATATACGAGAATTATTTTGAGTTACAAGAGATGCAAGCGAAAAGTTGTTTGGGCTTTATTCTCAATATTAGTGCCGGCAGAAATGATTATTCGAACAATTCACCAGCTTCAATAGCATAGCCGCGCAGAAATTCTTTGATACCGAGATGGCGTTTGCCTTCTTGCTGAATTTCAAGAATGGAAACTGCCCCGTCTCCTGTTCCCACAAGCAATGTATCATTTGTTCTCCGCAGAACAATTCCGGCTGTTGATCGTTGTGCATCCATAATTTTTGTACGGTACATTTTAATAATTTTACCGCTGTGCGTTGTCCACGCTGCCGGATACGGCGAAAGTCCTCTAATAAAATTGTGAATCCGCTGCGAGGATTTCTTCCAATCGATGCGGCAATCATTTTTAAGAATCTTTGGAGCAAGGCATGCAAGTGAATCATTTTGCAAACGTGGTTGTGCTTTACCAAGTTCGATCAGTCGAACGGTTTGAAGAACCATTTCAGCACCAATTTCAGAAAGCGTATTATGCAATTCCCCAGCAGTTTCATCCTTGCCGATTTTTACGTTTGCTTGCAGAAGAACGAAACCCGTATCTACCTTATCCTGCAGAAAGAATGTGGTCACACCTGATTCTTCTTCACCATTAATAATCGCCCAATTAATTGGCGCAGCCCCTCGATATTTCGGTAAAAGAGATGCATGAAGATTAAAAGAACCAAGCTTGGGAATTGAGTACACTTCACGCGGAAGAATTCGAAATGCTACCACAACAACAAGATCAGGTTCAAGCTGCTGGACATCCGAAATGAACTTTGTATCCTTGAGATCGTAAGGTTGAAGAATTGGGAGATGATGAAGAAGTGCAAATTCTTTAATTGGCGTGCAAGAAACTTTTTGACCGCGCCCTCTCGGTTTATCTGGCGCCGTCACCACGCCGCAAATGTCATACGAATGATCAAGAAGAATGCGAAGACTCGGGATGGCAAATTCCGGCGTCCCCATAAAAATGATTCGCATGCATCAATCCTCTTTTGCTGTCACCACCGGATAATCCACTTCAATTTCTCCTTTTCGTATTTTTCTCAATTTTGGAAGCAACATACTTCGTTTTGCCTTACTGACACGATCAACGAAAAGTATTCCATTCAGATGATCCAGTTCATGAAGAATAACACGCGCAAGCAATCCGTCTGCAATCAATTCCTGTTCTTTGAATTCTGCATTATAAAAACGTAATCTCACTTTTTCCGCACGTTCTACTTCACCCCGCAGATTTGGAAGACTGAGGCATCCTTCTTCCATCAACCATTTTCCTTCTTCACTAAGAATTTCTGGATTAATCAATGCAAGTGTTTTAGGCAGATCAGGCGATGTCGGATGTTTTGTATCTTCTGTTTCGCCTTCAGCACTTGGCTCGGTGACATCTGAAATATCGATTGTTATAACACGGCGAAGATCGCCTACCTGTGTTGCTGCAAGGCCAAGACCATTAGCTTCATGCATTGTCTCAAACATGTCATATATAAGTTTAACAGTCGAGTCATCCATCGATTCTACCGGCTTAGCAGTTTTCTTTAATATTTCTGTTCCGAAAAGATATATTGGAAGAATAGGCATTCGTGCGCACTTTCATTTATCCTGATTTAACATTTGGAAATTTGAAAAATATTAATCTCCGATTCACAACCTGATATCCATCACATTTAATTACTAATAATCCGCCGTGCAGTTTCGAATCGTTTAGCATAATATGAACTCTGCAGTGAAGAAATAGTTACACCGAATGAGACACTTGCATGAGCGAATAAATCGTCTCCTAAATAAATACCAACGTGGGATGCGCTTTCCCCTGTTGTATTAAAAAATACTAAGTCGCCAAATTTCAAATCGCTTAATTCAACCGGCTTGCCCAGCTTCGATTGTTCTGCGCTTGAACGGGGAAGCTGTTTTCCGATGGCGTTTTTGTAAACAGTCATCGTGTAACCCGAGCAATCCATTCCATCTTTTCCTGCGCCGCCGTACACGTAGGGCACTCCCATAAATTTTGAAATTTCCCGCATCATTTTACTTTGATCAAGCGGTTTCAGCGCTTCGTTTTTTTCCTTCCTGAAATCGCGAGAGCCATTTGTTACTTGCTCTACTTCTTTCGAATTCAGTTTTTTATCGTTTTCTTTTTTTTCTTCTTCAGCTTCCTTCGATGAAAACCTTGCACTGTGAGTCGATTCTGTATCTGCATGTGCAGATTTCTTCTCCTTACTGCCGAATCGCGGAGAAGATGCACCGCATCCTTCAATTACAAAAATTGCAATGGCAGTTCCCATCAAAAAAAATATCGAATATTTGCAAACGATAGAAAAATCGCTTTCGTTAAGATAAAGCCCCGTACACGCGGGGCTTGATACTAGTTTTAGCCAAAATGTTGATCGTATGCCAATATGTTTTTGGATTATCCAAGGTACGCGCGTAATGCTTTGCTTCGCGAAGCATGCCTCAAACGGCGAATTGCTTTTTCTTTAATCTGCCGGACTCGTTCGCGAGTCAAGTTAAATTTTTCTCCGATTTCTTCGAGTGTAAGAGAATGTTCCGAATCGAGGCCGAAATAAAGTTTAATCACTTGCGCTTCGCGTTCGCTCAGTGTTGCTAATGCGCGCTTCACTTCGTTCTTCAATGATTCTTCTAAAAGGCCGGAATCCGGAGTCGGCTGACGATTATCCTGAATAACATCTAGCAAACGATTATCTTCGCCTTGTGCAAACGGCGCGTCCATCGATAAATGTCTGCCGGAAATTTTAAGTGTATCGGAAACTTCAAATAGCGACATATCTAATTCTTCTGCCAATTCGCTAGCGCTCGGTTCGCGTTCAAATTCCTGTTCCAGCGTACTGAATGCTTTCCCAATTTTATTTAATGCACCGACACGATTGAGCGGTAAGCGAACAATACGTGATTGTTCCGCCAGTGCTTGAAGAATTGATTGACGAATCCACCATACGGCATATGAAATAAATTTGAATCCGCGTGTTTCATCAAAACGCTTTGCAGCTTTTATAAGACCAAGATTGCCTTCGTTGATCAAGTCTCCAAGCGACAATCCCTGGTTCTGATATTGCTTTGCTACGCTGACAACAAAGCGAAGGTTTGCCTTCGTCAATTTCTCAAGCGCCTTTTGATCGCCTTTTTTTATGCGCCGAGCAAGATCAATCTCTTCTTGCGGTACTAATAATTCTACTTTTCCAATTTCCTGGAGATATTTATCTAACGATTGACTTTCACGGTTTGTGTATTGTTTGCTTATTTTCACCATTTACTCTTTTTGCCTAAGTTTAACTTTTGTTCCCCGCAGGATTGCTGCGGGTGTTCCATCAATAGTTCCTATTTATTAAACACTTAAAAGACGGTGGAAAGTTCTCGATCAATGAAATTTGACCCTATCCACATACCATCCCGGTTATCGTTACTTCTATCAACATCATTTCTCTTTGCGGTACAATTATGGCTTTTCATAAAGCGATTAACGAATTGTTTCATTTTATCAGTTAACAGCATTATCGACCGCAGAAATTTGTAATCTGACATTGAATATCGGATGATATTTGAATGAAGCATTTTATGTTCTCATCCTTTTGTATAACTTAAATTAAGTCAATAATTTCTGCAACGACTTATCTTTTTCATTAGACTCTGCAAACGAAATATTGTTTCAATCAGCAAAGGCATCTTATGTGTTATTAGAATAGAAGATTGTGCAATGAATTGTTATCCTAGAATCTCCTTCTCATTGCACTTACAGATTTGCACTCGCTGTCGGTTGAATTTATAGGATCCATGTGCTGAACGCACCGATTGAACATAAAGTGTCGGTGTTCTTGTAGTACCGCATTTCGGACACTTCACGCCTTTTTCCTGTGCGGCTTTTTTTGCTTTTTCTGCAAAGTCAGTTTTTTTTGCCATTTATATCTCCAAAAATAGAATACTTGGTTTGTTATTTAATATACTCTTACGATATTGCCGCCCGCTTCAATTGCTTTGCGGAGAACTCGGTCTGTATTCTCCAGCAAATCGACATCAGATGCTTCATCCAGCGCGCCTGCAACACCTACGCTGATTGTAATTGAAAAACTTTTATTCTCAATATTAATAATGTTACTAGCAACATTCTTGCGGATTTTTTCTGCCCAAAGCGATGCTTCATTCGATGTTGTGTGAACAAGAAGAATTACAAAACAATTGAAGTCGAACCTGCCGACAATGTCGTATGGACGAATGGAAACTTTTACCATTCGACTCACATTCTGCAGAATGAAATCAAATGCATCTTTTCCATAACGTGCGATATGTTCATCCATCCTGTCTATGGAGATCATCACCAGCGATAATTCGCTGGAGAAATCGTTAGCACGCTGCACTTCTTCTTGCAATCGTCCCATAAAACTTTTACGTGTTGCTACACCGGTGGTTTCATCAAGCGATACATAATTATTCATAACATCCGTCAAACTGAGAATTTCGAGAGCCCAAGATGAAGTTTCAGTGAGCTTTTGAACGAGTTTCACATCTGAATCGGAATAAGTTTTAGGATCTTTGCTTTCGACTAACAAAGCGCCATAGCAACGACTCAAAGAATTGAGCGGAATAATCATCAAAGCGCCTTTCGAATCGCATCGTTCTGCCTGATAGAACCGCGGCATCGTTACTGTTGAAAAATCATCTATAATTTTAGGAATTCCTGATTGAATTACACCGGATGCAAGACTCTGCTGTGCGTCAAGTTCACACATCAGCGGCACATATGGGTCGTTAATCCGGTTCAGAAGATGATGGACAATCCAAGATTTTCGTTTATCATCAAACAGGATCACAGCAACATAGTCCCATGGTATAAGTTTAGACACTTCTTCAGCAAGCGATCGTGTAATAGAATGAGAGTCAAATTCCAAGCTCAATTGTTCATGTATACGATTGATAGATCTCAATACTTCAGAATCCAATAACAGATCGTACTTTGAAGTATAGCTGCGTGTAATTGTAGAAATCAACTTTGCTATTTGAGCAAGTGAAGTGATTGTTTCGTTGCCATAGGCATCGGATTCTAAGCAATCCATTATAAGAACGGCAACAGGGTCTTGGGATGCGCCGCTGTAAAATATTGGAATACCGACAAATGTTTTGACTGCTTCAATTGTTTCATAATACGGCAGAATATCACTCTGCCCCAGAGCATTTACATAGTTAACGATCTGAGGTTTGCCTCTCACTGCAATTTGACTTACCAAATCAGAACCAATCGAAAGTCGCCTATGATTCATGAATAGTTCGCTGTCGGAAAGATGGCTTTCAAGCACCAATTGCTGTTTTTCTTTATTCACCCAGAATAGAGCAACGGTATGCGCGAAATGCATATCCTTCACAACACTCAATACGCGTTGGATCAGCGCATTAAATTCCGCGCGAGGTCCGTCATCGGTTTGTTTGCCGGAATCCGGAATATCAATGAATTCATTCAACTCAAATATCGTGGTTGTTGGTTTTTCTGATTCAGAATCTTTTTTTTCCTGAGCCATACTGTCTCTTTCAAGAAGAACTGGTTGGGAAGAATCCGGTTCGTCAATAAAATCAATTTTGTATTGTTTGCCGGATGCTTGATAATCATCAAAAATAAGTTTCTTCATTTGATTGTCATACTCCTCTTCTGATGTGAGAGAATGACGATTCTCCTGTGCTTGTTTAGAAAATCCTACACGTTTTCCCCATGCTACTATTACATATGCAATCGATGCTCCGGAAAGCAGAAAGAGCATTATCTTTGCGAATATAAGCGAAAGAGCAAGTCCCCCTAAAAATAAAACGACGCCCACCACAACAATCAATTCTTCCGCAAACGTTAAGGAATGCAGCAAAGAAAAAATTGAATTGAACCTTCGGGCGTCAGTCATTTCATCAATAATAGAACTTTTTATAGTTGCCCACAAATTACATTAAATTTACCTGTTTTGTGCGGGAAAGTCAATGAATCGTATCAATATTAATCATCTCCATATTTAATGGTAAAAACTTTTAACCTTGAGTTTAAAATTACCGATGCTTGCAGCAGTACCTTTTTTTGCATAACTTTTTATTATTAATTATATATTAGAGAATCGAAAGCTATCAATGAAAGCTGTTATTATGGCTGGTGGGTTTGGCACGCGATTGCGGCCGCTCACGAGCGGTATTCCAAAACCGATGGTTCCTATGGTCAACAAGCCAATTATGGAACATATCGTTGAATTGTTAAAAAGACATGGAATCGTCAATATTGTTTCTACTTTATTCTATCAGCCGGATGCCATTACTAATTTTTTCGACGATGGCAGTTCATTCGGCATAAAGATGCAATATCGGAAAGCGGAAGCCGATTATGGAACGGCGGGCAGTGTCCGCAATGCAAAAGATTTCTTAAATGAGAGGTTTTTGATTATCAGCGGAGATGTTCTTACTGATTTCGATTTAACTGCTGCAATTCGCTTTCATGAAGAAAAGAAAGCAAAAGCTACGATACTATTGACGCGTGCAACAAATCCACTTCAATATGGAGTTGTTTTAACAAATGCAGACGGAAAAATTACGCGTTTCCTCGAAAAACCGTCTTGGGGCGAAGTGTTCAGCGATACAATAAACACTGGAATTTATATTCTTGAACCAGAGGTACTAGATCTTGTACCTGAAAAGCAGGAATTTGATTTCGGAAAAAATCTTTTCCCAATACTTCTTGAGCGTGATCTTGGTTTATACGGTTATATCGCGCAGGGATACTGGAAAGACATTGGCAGTCTTAATGAATATCAAGATGCTCATATGGATGCAATTCGAGGCGACGTGAAACTTCAGATAGACGGCGTAAGAAAAGGAAATTTAATAGTCGGAGAAGGTACAATTATAGAGTCAGAATCTCGCAATCTTATAAAAACAAGTATTATCGGTAAGAACTGTCATATTTATAACGGTGCAATAATTAGTAATTCTATTATCGGCGATAACTGTGAAATCCTGCCTGGTGCAATTATTCATAATTCGGTCATTTGGAAGAATTCAAAAATTGGCGCGCGTTCTCAGCTGACGCTCGATGTGGTTGGAAATGGCTGCGTCATCAATGATGATATTGTGATACTTGAAAATGTTTTCATTGGTGATTCATGCACAATAGGAAGAAGAAGCAAACTTTTATCTAATATTAAAATTTGGCCGGAAAAGAATATCGAAGATGGTTCTATAGTAGCTCGAAGTTTAGTGTGGGAAGATAGATGGCTGCGCGAGTTGTTCACCGATGCGCGCATCACCGGTATTTCCAATATAGAAATTAGTCCGGAATTTGGAGCTAAATTAGGAGCAGCTTTCGGTGCTTTTGTTGGATCAGGATCAACAGTTGTTACAAGCCGCGATGCCGATAACGTTTCCCGAATGATAAATCGTGCAATTATGTCTGGAATAATGTCCGCCGGCGTTCATTGTATAGATCTGCGCACAACTTCAATTCCAATAGTCCGTCACGAATTGCGAACCGGAAAAGAACGTGGAGGTATTCACGTCCGCAAATCTCCATTTGATAGAAACAGCACGGATATCATTTTCTTTGACGCACAAGGCAAAGACTTGCCGTCGAGCAAAACAAAATCTATAGAACGCCTTTTTTTCGGGGAAGACTTCAGCCGTGCACACTATAACCAAGTCGGCTCTATCTCGTTCCCTGAACGCTCAACAGAAAGTTACATCCAACGTTTTTTAGAAACAATCGACACGCATGCAATTCGTTCTTCAAAACTTAAAATGGTAATAGACTACTCCAATGGAATCGCTTCGACAATCTTCCCGAACATTCTTGGCAATTTAGATGTGCAGGTCGTATCCCTAAATGCATATTTAGACAGCAGAAAAAATACACGAACGAAAGAGGAATTTGATGTATCAATTCAGCAGCTTGCATACGTGGTAACATCATTAAAATATGATATTGGTTGTATGTTAGATGCAGGCGCTGAAAAAATATTTATTATTGATGAACATGGGTTGATCATTGATAATGATCGTTTGCTGACACTAATTTTGAAATTTGTTGCTCTTGCCGATAAAAGCGTATCTAAATTTGCTGTACCGATTTCTGCAAGCGGCGAAATTGATATTATAGCATCAGAATTTAATTTACAGGTTATTAAAACCCGGGATAGTCACCTCGCATTAATGGACGCCGCAACCGATAAACAAACAAAGTTTGTAGGAGGCACAAAAGGCGGATTTATTTTCAACGATTTTCTATTTGCCTCCGATGCAATGTACTCAATCACAAAACTGCTTGAATGCATCGCAAGGGTAAAGAAGAGAGTAGGCGAACTCGACAATGAAACACCGCGATTACAATTCGTAAAAAAGAATATTTCATGTCCTTGGCATATAAAAGGTCGAATTATGCGAAAATTGACCGAGGAATCAGAAGGAATTCCACGAGACTTGATTGAAGGAATAAAACTGTATCCTGCAAAAATTGGGAGACATTCATCCATACTTTTAAGCCCTGATCGTGGACGGCCCGTATTCCACATCAATGCAGAATCTGATGATATAGCTATAGCACAGCGGCTTGCTGACGAATATGAATTAAAAATAAAAAAATGGATTGATGGCGAAGAGCAATAGGAATTTTAAATTCATTTGTATTTTGAAAGAAATTCTGCAATCTTAAATAAAAGCCGCAAGTAAGCGAATTAAGATGCTTTCTAAGCGGATTAACAAATTTGGAGATATGAATGAAAATTACTGATATTTTAAATGAATCGGTTGTGCGAACCAATTTAACAGGGGCAACAAAGGAAGAAGTGATTAACACGATGATCGAACTTGCCAGCACTCAAAAGCAAGTTGTTGATAAGGAACGCATGCGTACGGCAATCCTTGAACGGGAAAAAATTATGTCTACCGGTGTCGGTTCTGGGTTTGCAATTCCACATGGAAAAACAGATGCAGTAAATGACATTGTTGCAGCATTTGCGGTTACTGCACAGCCCATCGACTATCAATCACTTGATGATCAACCGGTGCGCTTAATATTTCTTCTTGTAGGACGTGACAATATGGTTGGTCCCCACATCAAGCTTCTGAGCCGCATTTCGCGTCTTATGAATAAAGAAGACTTCCGAAAACGTCTTCTTGAAGCAAAAACATCAAAAGATATTCTTGAAATTTTTCGCCAGGAAGAAGCAACTATTTCAGAAGGATAGTCCTATCAATAAAAGTTCCACTCTTTATACCGATATTCTGTTAGTCAACTTATGATGATATAGCGAGAAGAACTGTATCATGAAATTCCGTATTATAAAAGGCACTAAAGATATTTTACCGGATGAAACTGCCGGATGGCAATATGTGGAATCTGTTATCCGCCGCGTAATGCAAAATTTTAATTATCAGGAAATTCGCACGCCTGCTTTCGAACAAACGGGACTTTTTGCTCGCAGCATCGGTGAACTGACGGATATTGTCAGCAAAGAAATGTACACTTTTCTTGATAGAAGCGAGGAAAGCATTACGCTCCGTCCGGAAGGGACGGCTGCTACGCTTCGAGCTTACATACAAAATAATCTTGGAGAGCAATCGCCGCTCATAAAATTGTATTACATTGGACCAATGTTTCGGCAGGAACGTCCGCAAGCAGGACGATTGCGGCAATTTCACCAATTTGGCGCTGAAGCACTTGGTGCATCATCACCGCAGCTTGATGTCGAGATGATGGCACTGCCGCTTGAAATCTACAAACAACTCGGTGTCGATCACTTTGCATTGAAGATTAATTCAGTCGGATGTGAAAAGTGCCGGCCGGTTTATAAACAACTTTTACTAACGGAATTACGAAAAATATTTGCCGGACTCTCTAACGATAGTCAGTTACGCGTGGGACAAAATCCACTTCGCGTGCTCGATTCCAAAGACGAGAAAGATCGGGAATTGACTGCCGGTATGCCGCTGATGAACGAACACCTTTGCGAGGAATGTGCTGTACATTTTGCATCAGTCCGCTCGCTTCTCGATGCTCTTAATATTCCTTATGAAATTGATGGCCGACTCGTTCGTGGATTGGATTATTATACGAAAACAGCTTTTGAAATCACAAGTACTGCACTTGGTTCGCAGGATGCACTTGCAGGCGGCGGCAGATATGATTTGCTTGTCGAAGAACTTGGCGGAAAAAAAACACCAGGTGTTGGGTTCGCCGCCGGTATCGAACGACTTTTGATTGTGCTTAATAAACTTAACAAAAATAAAATCGTTTCATCTGCTCCGGTTATTTATTTTATTGGATTGGATGAAACAGCGCGCATATGGGCGTTTTTGAAAACAAGTGAATTGCGGCGGCAAGGCGTCTGCGCAGAAGTTGATTATCTTGATAGAAGCGTAAAATCGCAAATGAGAGAAGCGAACCGTCTACATGCAAAATATGTTATAGTAATTGGAGAACAAGAGCTAAAAACAAAAAAAGCCAAATTAAAAAATATGGCAACAGGCAAAGAGACAGCTGTCTCACTTGAAAAGATTGAGATTCCTTCTTGAATATGACAGTAAATAGAAAACGCGATCCGGATTACACACTTAATATTTTTCACCATTACGACGAGAAAAAAAAGCGAAATGTTACAGTATTTCTGGTTCAGACAACAAAAATTTTCACCAGTTTCCGATACGAAATTCTATTAGAAGATAAACTTGTCGATAATAAAATCAATCTGCGGATCATTGGACTGCACGTACCTGAACTGTTAATGCCGCAAACCGGACCTGCTGAAGGACGACGTGATTATATAAATCTTGAAGGCGTATACAAATTAACGGTGGCTAAACAGGACAAGGCGGAAAATGAATTCTTGGTACAAATTTCTCCGGCCAAAATCGACATTTTAAAAAAACCAAAAACACAATTTATTTTTATATCTAATGATCCAGTAAGTTTTTTATAATTTAGTTTTTAATATTAAATTTTGGATGCTTGATCTTTAAATTTTGATTTTGAATATTTTTAATTAATATATTTAATATTTCACTTTTAACTTGAACAATTATGTGCCCACGACTTTTCCAAATTGGACCATTTACCATATATGGCTATGGATTAATGCTTGCCATTGGTTTCATTGCAGGCAGTTATCTGCTCGTTGCTGAATTCAAGCGCCGCAAATTGGATCCCAACATTGCAAATAATATAACACTTTTGGCACTTGTTGCCGGAGTTGTCGGCTCCAAGATTCTCTATTTGATCGAGAATTTATCTTCTTTTGTCATTGATCCTATCGGAATGGCATTCAATCCCGGTGGATTGACTTTCTATGGCGGATTTTTAGTCGCCGCATTTTCAATTTATATATATGGAAAGAAAAAAGGAATTTCATTTTTCACTATTGGCGATGCTATTGCTCCCGGCTTAATACTCGGTTATGGAATAGCACGTCTTGGCTGCCACCTTTCTGGAGATGGCGATTATGGTTTTCCAACAACTCTTCCATGGGGAACAGATTACTCTAAAGGAACTTATCCGCCGTCGGTTGCATTCAAAGATTTTCCGGAAATCACTAGCCGATTTCCCGGAGGCATCGTTCCAAATAATATTCCGTGCCATCCGACTCCTGTCTATGAACTTATTATATGCGCGCTGATATTTTGGTTTCTTTGGAGCATTCGAAAAAAAATGACACCTGCCGGAAAGCTTTTTTCGGTTTACTTAATTTCAGCTGGTGTGGAACGATTTGCAATTGAATTTCTCAGACCAAATCCAAGATTTGCTTTTGGCTTGAGCGAAGCACAGTTTATTGCTTTAGGTTTAATTGCAATTGGATCATTCGGCTGGTGGAAGTTCACGGTGTCTTCACGAGTACCGAATAAAAAGGCATGACGAACAATATCATCGTTGGCAGACAACCAGTACTCGAAGCTCTCAAATCGCGCCAACCTATCGAACGAATACTAATTTTACATGGCGCAGTGGGAGGTCCTATCGAGCAAGCAAAACAGCTTGCAAGGAAACTTGCCATTCCTGTAACCAAAACAGATAAAGAACATTTTGCTGAATTAGCCGGCGACACATTGACTCAAGGTATTATCGCAATAATTGATTCTTACCATTATGCAGAAATCGAGGAAATTCTTGCAATCGCTTTACAAAAAAACGAACCGCCGTTTATTCTCATTCTCGATGAAATAGAAGATCCCCATAATCTTGGTGCACTCATACGTTCTGCTGAATGTGCAGGTATTCATGGCATCATCATTCCGCTTCACAACGCTGCATCTATCAATTCTACTGTAGCAAAAACATCAGCGGGTGCGACAGCACATCTTCCAATAGCCCGAGTTACTAATATTGCCCAAACAATAGATGAACTGAAAAAATCCGGCGTATGGATTGTCGGTGCTGAAATGGAAAGTGATAAACTTTACTACGAACATGATTATCGCGGTTCACTCGCTATAGTTATAGGAAACGAGGGAAAAGGTATTCGAAGATTAGTCAAAGAGAAATGCGACTTTCTAGTCAAGATTCCTATGCACGGGAAGATTGAATCTTTAAATGCATCCGTTGCAGGAGCGCTTGTGATGTTTGAAGCAGTAAAAAGCAGAATACAGAAGCCCAATATAAAAAATAGTAAATAGAAAAGATTATATTGCATATTTTTCGCATAAATGCGGATGGTAAATATATAGACCATTATCTATAAATTCTAACAAATCGATCTGAATTTTTATTGAAATAAAAGGATCTTGATTAGACATAAAAATGGTTGTATATTAAATAGTAGAAGATCGCGGGGTGGAGCAATTGGTAGCTCGTCGGGCTCATAACCCGAAGGTTACAGGTTCAAGTCCTGTCCCCGCTACACTCACTAAAGGATAATCCTCATTGATGAAAATCAGTGGGGATTTTCTATTTTGAGGCGTAACTTTAATAAAATGATTTGCCTTCCAGGTCTTATAACAAATAATTTAATTCGGTCAGCTTGAGCCGCAGGTTAGGGCGCTGGCATTATTGACTTTATGCCAGATATGACATATATTGTATTTGTATGAATTCTGACGATAAACCACTTGTCTGGTTACACGGTGAAGTAAAAACTCCACCGTTTTCAAAGAACGCCCGTCTCGAAGCTGGTTTCTTATTAAGACGGTTGCAATCGGGGGAAAAAGTAAGTCTCCCATTTTCAAGGCCGATGCCGACAATTGGAGCAAGATGTCATGAACTCCG
Source organism: Ignavibacteriota bacterium (assembly GCA_963833465.1). Classification (GTDB taxonomy): domain Bacteria; phylum Bacteroidota; class Ignavibacteria; order UBA10030; family UBA10030; genus Fen-1298. Next base: position 1,183,761 of record CAWHXW010000004.1, read on the forward strand.
AATTAATGATGAAAATAAAATATGGCGCATCATTTATCGGATTGATTCCGATGCTATAATCATTTTAGAAATATTTGAAAAGAAAACGCAACAAACAACAAAACAAATAATAGATACTTGCAAGCGCCACTTGCGCTTGTACGATGAACTACAAGGATAACAATAATGGATAAAGCAAAACGTAAACATCTTGAATCTGCCGGATGGAAGATTGGTACTGTAAAAGATTTTTTAGAACTTTCATCCGAAGAATCGGCATATATCGAACTCAAGCTTCAATTGGCAAAGAACTTACAAAAACGTCGGATTGATAAAAAACTCACGCAAACAGAAGTAGCACGCATGCTTAAATCAAGCCAGTCTCGTGTGGCAAAAATGGAAGCTGGAGATCCGACTGTCTCTGTTGATTTACTTATACGTTCTCTTTTGACTCTCGGTGCAAGACCAAAAGTTTTATTGCGATCAATCGCTCAATAAATTTCTTTTTACGCCAGCGCCCTAACAAATTGCGGCTAAGCTGCCGCGTGACCAACTTTAACAAACCACAAAACGAAACAGGTTCTCGCAACCAATCGAATTATTAAACACAAAACCTCTATTAGCCATGTTGATTGCTCCCACGCTCATCCGGTCAGCTTGAGCGCCTGGTTATACCGCTTGCGCAAGTTTTTAAAATGCCGAAAACCGCATGGCGTATGAGCCATCGTTGGCAGCAATGCTTTAATTCTTTTTCTTCTCCAAGAATTCAATATTCATTGAAGTAAAGTTAATTCTCATCTCAGAGAATTTAGAAACATAATTTTGGCCAAAATTTCCATAAACATATTTCATATCATAACCCGATAAATCTTGAGAATAAATTCTTAAGGAATCCAATGTATATCGGGAATTTCCAGCAGAAATAGTCAAGGAGTCAAGAATATATGCCTCAGTTGTATCCACTCCACCTGCGCCTCCTGTTTCAACTTTCCCTTTTTTGCATTTTCCTATAATTTCGTCCTTATATTTATTGAAATATGCTGAACTTAAAATTGTATTTTGATTTCCCGAATCGAATATAAATGGTAGAGTATCATTGCGAGTTATTACTCTGATTATTGTATACTGTCCGTCTATGGCAAAATTTTTATCATTTGTTTCCTGATGCTTCTGAGATACTGTTAAATATTTATCATCTGTAACAGTAAATTCAGTAAATGCATACATTACCGGGAAACCAATTATTCCCTTTATAACAAAAAGACCATTGGCAAAAGTCAATGATGAATCTGGCAGTACGAGAAAAGCAACATTCTTAAGTTCTATAGTTCCCATCTTCACATTAAGCAAACCCATATGTCCTTCAACTTTTTTACTCGTTGAAGTGCCGGTCATTACTTTACCTTCGATCATTTTAACGCCGTATTTTTTTGCGACAGATTCCATAACAACTGAAAATGCAGCCCCGGTATCAAACACAAAATCCACATTATCTTTTTGTAATGTAACGGGAACATTTTGCAAGCCTGCTATATCTCTTTTTATTGGGATCTTTGAATTTTCCGACATCTCGATTTCCATTTTGGGAATGTCCATAATACTGCGGAATATTGTAATATCATCTTTTCGTGTTTCAATTTCCGAGGAATCGCATACGTGCCTATAGCTGTTAACGATTATACTGTCGTCACAATACGCACATTTATAATCTTGTAATCTATATGCATTTGCCGACCGCATATAGTATAAATCCTTCACTATGGTATCGTTAAAATATTTCGGATACTCTTGAAGAAGAATATTAATGAACCGATTAGATTCTTCCGGTTTGTTAAAAACATTATCAATTGTCGCACGATATAATAATAAATCCGGGTTGCCTCTATCAAATCTTGTTTTCAACATCAGTTTATCAAGCTTGAAAAAGTTCTTTTCTTTGTAGTACGTTAATAATTGACCGCTCTGTGCTTTTGTAAGCATACTAGAACAATGAGTAAAAACTAAAATAACAATTAAATAAGCGTATAAATTCTTCATAGTACCTTCGTCATATAAATTATCAATCTATTTTAGCCCTACTGCCAATTTCTTTAAAAATGCAAGCGGCCTAACGGATGGCGGCTAAGCTGCCGCGTTGATGAGTTTCGTCATGCACCCAAGGAAACAAGTTCACGCGACCAACCGAATTATTAAACACAAAACCTCTACTCGCAATGTTAATTGCTCCCACGCTATAGCCGTCAGCTTGATGCGCTGGTTAGGCGGCAGGTTTGATTTTCTTGATCTGTTTTAAGTGATGATTTGTATGCCAAATTAAAAATTCAACTAACTCTTTTAAAGACATTAGACCTCTTCGAGAATGCACTGCCTTCTTAGATCCATATTGCTTCAGATGCATCGCAACTACTTCAATAATTGATTCTCTGGTAAATAGAAATACCTGTTTAGCTAACTGGATATCCTGATCCATATATTTAAGATGTTGTTGCCATAAATCTTGTTCGAAGAACCATAAAACAGGATTATTCTCCGATATCGTTCGCCTGATTCGATCATAGGATACAGTCTCGGCATCTTTAATATGGATTAGAACTTCTTTTCCTGTCCAGCCACCTTCGCGATATCGTCCGTAATAAATTTCGTGACTGTCAAACAAGAGATCCAAAATATCTTTTTGTTTTTTTAATTTGGCGATATAATTCATATAGTTTTCTTTCCTGCTGCCTAACGGACTGCAACTAAGCTGCGGCGTTGATAATTTTCAATATGCACCCAGCGAAGTGAGTTCATGCTGAAAAAGAAATTATTAAGCATCTAAACCTTTAAGCGCAATGTAAATTGCACCCACGCTCATCCGGTCAGCTTGAACCGCTGGTTAGGCGGCAAAAGGATTTCATGATAATATCCATTTCCGAGCGTCAGCATAATTACGAAATACTTCTGGCTTAAATCCAGCCTCTTCTGATGCTACTGAACCCATACGCATTAAACCATACGATAAATTGTCCGGAGCTACCAAAGCGACGTGATTGTTGAATCGTTTTGCTAATATCGAAAGAGAACTTGCCATAGCGTTAACATTATTTGAAGTACGAGTATGAATGCTTCGAGATTCACTAAAATCAACTATTATAACAGGATTGCTTGGACAATTTAAATCAGTCAGTGATTTGAGAATAGTAGTACGAATATCGTCCATAGAATATTCACCTACCATTACTATGACAACTATATTTAAATCGAAATGATATGTTACGGGCATATCATCAACGAACCCTTCTGATCAATAAGATATTTTTTTTGCCGCCTAACGGATGGCGGCTAAGTGGAACACCACGTACAGCGTGGCTGCCGCACTGATAACTTTCAAATTGTACTAAACGAAATGGCGCCTCGCAAGATTTTGTTCCGCGCCATGGCGCTTTGCGCCACAAGTTCATGCTGATAAGTTTATTATTAAACATCTGAACCTCTATTAGCCATGCGTAAACTACTAACGCTCATCCGGTCAGAAGTTATGTTTAAAAAGTCGTTTATTAAAAGTATTGTACAATTGATGTTTATTAGGGTTCTATATTATCGCTGAATTACTCCCGCAAAATACAATAGTTTTCTCAGCAAAATGTAATCTGAAAACGCCACTGAAGCAACGGCAAAAGCTGAAATTCTTAATGTTTCAGTGCTTAGGAAATTTTTTTCCTAATTTCATCTAATAAGCCAGGGGGGACGTTCATTCCAAGCTGAATTGCTTTTTGGCAGTGATCCCATGCCGAGTAATATTGCCCTGATTCATAATAGAGGAATGACAGATTGAGGTGTGCATTTCCCATCGTTGGATCTAATCGCAAAGCTTCCAACCAAACTTTTTCGGCTTTCATTTTTGGCTGAGCACTGTAATAAAGGATACCAAGATTGTATGGAATAGTTGCATCTAAGGGATTATCTCGGATTGCAGTAAGAAAATTTTCTTCAGATGATAGAAAGAATCCCCTTGCAAAGTATGCGACAGCAAGAGCATGATGCAGCCCTTTAGTATTGCGATTTGATTTTAGTTCGTTTTTTAAATCATCAATGATTATCCACAGATCCTTTTTCGAAACCTGAAAGCTGTTACTTTCTTGCGATTGTGATTTGCATTGAATTGTTTTTATTTCTTGAGCAAGTTTTTCAGGAATAGTCATTCTCGAAATATCGCTGTATCGTCTTGGTTCATTTGGCGATGTTGTTGCATCGTATTCGCTTAGTGTAAGAGAGTTTTTGAAATTAGATGCGCGCAAATAGCTAAACCATCCAAAAAAAATTAAAACTATAAATAGTATTGGGAAAAATAATCTTTTAAAATATCTCAATCTGTCTGTATAGGATAGGGAAAGGATAACGAATATTATTCCCATAAACGGAAGATAAATTCGATGTTCATAAAATTTTGGTAATGTGCCAGCACCTAAATAATGGTAAAATGTCGGGATAAGAAAAGCGAGAAACCAAATCGCGCCAAAAACGATCAACTTCAAATTCCTTCGTTTGGAAAGAAGAATAGCAAGCGTCATTATAATAAATGAGAATATTCCTGCGGTGAAATGAATATCCTCCAAGATTGGCGCGAAAGCAAAATTAAAAGGCCAAAATATTTTTCCTAGATAATAAATTGCAACCGGAAAAGTAGATAAAACCAACACAATAGCATGGAACTTATCCCCAACAGGTGTGAGCATAGCAGCAGATCTCAAAATGTGCCAGTTAAACAGGACGATTCCCCATCCGACAAAAAAGAGAACCGTTGTGATTGAGATTATTTCTTTGCCCTTTAAATTATAATAATACAGCATTGCAAGAATTGGAAACAAAATACCTGTTTCTTTTGTGAACATGGCACAAGCGAAAAAGAAAAGGTGAAGAAAGTACCATTTCGTACGAGAAGTTGAAATGAATTTTATTAACGATATAAAACATAGCAAAATAAAAATCGCAAGCAAAGAATCGTTTCTTCCTGGAATCCATGCAATCGCCTGTGTCAATGCAGGGTGAACGCAAAACACAAGTGTTCCGAGAAATGATATCGATCTTTTAAAACCTAACATTTGAAGAGTAACAAAAAGAAGACTGCAGCAAGTGCAGTGCAAGATGATGTCAATCAAATGATAGCCGAAAGGCATTGTTCCGCTTATTTGTGCGCTGAGGATGAGGGAGATTGTCAATAAGGGACGATATAAGTTTCCCCCCTGTCCCTGATGACTCACATCTTCCAAAAAAGAATGGCTTATATTAGATATTTTTTTAATGTATGAAAAGCTTTCTACTATTAGGAAGTTATCATCGTGACAAGTGTATTCGGAGAATGTAAGAATTTGCAAATAAGGCAAAGAAGCAATCAGTGCAATCCAAATAAAAGGACGCCATGAAAGAAAAAAGAAATTGCTGACAATAGAGTAGTTTCTTTGTGAATTCATTCCATATCGCGGCTTAATATAAGTCGCATTATTCTTGATAGTTCTTCAATCTGATACGGTTTTTGGAGGAACGTGACGCTTTCGGCTTTACCAAAAGAATCACCTATAACTCGGTTACCATAGCCAGTGGAAATAACTACACGAACATCTGGATCGATTTTCTTCAACCTAATGAAAGTTTCCTTCCCGCTCATCTTTGGCATATTGAGATCGAGAATGACAACATCGAACCGTTTTTTCTTTTTAAATAAGTTAATAGCTTTCTGTCCACTATCTACATGCGTTACCTGATATCCGAGACTATCTAACATTCCGCTAATAATATCGACTACATCTTTTTCGTCGTCAATCACAAGCACTTTTTCAGTACCGCGTTCGAGTTTTGAATTCTTCACACGCTGTTGAAAATTTTCCGTTGCCGGTAAGGTTGGAAAATACATTGTGATTTCTGTACCATGATTTAACTCGCTTTGAACAGTAATAAAACCATTATGTGAATTGACAACACCGTACACTACAGAAAGCCCCAGTCCTGTTCCTTTTCCTACATCTTTTGTAGTGAAAAATGGTTCGAATATATGTTGTTGGGTTTTTTTATCCATTCCAATACCAGTATCAGTAATGGAAACGGCGATGTATAATCCTTTGCGGATCTCAGGCGTGACAGTTCTATCTTCCTCTATCTGCTTGTGTTCGCTCTTGATGATGATAGTTCCTCCATCCGGCATGGCATCACGAGCGTTGATTAGCAGATTGAGAAACGCCTGCTGAAGTTGTCCATCATCTCCATGAATTATGCACACTTCGTCTGTTAATCTATTTTCAACTAGAATTGTTTTGTCAATGCTACGTTCGAAAAGCCGAAGCGTTTCTTCTATAACATCGTTCACGGCTATAGGCCGAAATTGCACATTGCTCTTGCGTGCGAATGTTAAAAGCTGGCGCGTTAGGCTTGCACCTCGCCGGGCGGCAGTCTCAATAATGTCGGCAAAGTGATACCAGCGGTTGTTATGCGCCATTTTTCGCTTCATAATTGAAGTAGAGCCAAGGATTGATGTAAGAATATTGTTAAAATCATGAGCGATTCCTCCTGCAAGATTTCCGATGCTGTCGATGCGTTGAGCATGAATAATTTTTGCTTCGAAATTCTTTTGTGCAGTGATGTCGCGCGCAACCGCGCGTACCAGCGGCTGTCCGGTCTCATCCTGAATAATAGAAGCGTTGACGCTAACATCAATTAACTCGCCGTTTTTTGCCGTAATTTTTTCCTCTAATCCTTTGATTTCTTTTTTTCGATCTAAGATATCATTAAGAGTTTGTTCTGCTTCTTTATGATAATCTGGCGGATAGAGTTTCAAAATAGATTTGCCGACCAATTCTTCTTTGCTATATCCTAACCGCGTTGCTTCCGTCTGGTTACAATTGATGATTATGCCTGCTTTATTGATAATGTGGGACATATCCGGCGAATTTTCGAATAGATCAATATAGCGCTCTTCTGATTTACGAACTTGTTCAAAGAGCGTCGCATTTTCCATCGCAATGCCTATTTGGTTAGCAAATGCCATAATTAAATCAATCTGCTTGTTGGAGAATGCTTCGCGATTTCGGCTTGCTAAAACAATCAACCCGGACAACTGATCTTTCATCATAATTGGGACTGATGATAACGATCCAATGGTACCATATTTCCAAGGAGAGTTCTTACTTGAATCGGATTTCTTTGGATGTTTCAAAATACGAGGAGAATAAATCCATTTCATTTTTTCATGGTCAATTCCAATAGATGTATCCAAAATAGAAAAGGTTAATTCTTCAGTTCCACGAAAAGCTTTGAGTACAAATTGATTATTTTCAACACTAAATATCCATCCGTAATCAACTTCAAGCAGGCGTTTCATTTCGAGAAGGGCATTGTGAAAAAGAAATTGAACGCCAATAGCACGGTTTACAGATTCCGCAAATGCGTTTAATGCAAGCAACTCCTGTTTTTGTTCTTCAAGCAGCCGGCCATACTTTAATGTGAAGAATACAATAATAAATCCAAACACACCGACAGTAAGAACGCTTCCGAATAACAAGAACTCAAGCGTGTGGCCGCTCGTCATGCGCACGACCACAATTGTTACAAGTGTTACTACTACAGCTGTAGATATGACGATTTGTGCTTGTTCAACCGGGCCAAGAGAAGCGCGAAATTTTAAAATGTTACGAAAGCTTGCCATACTTTTATTTTTGAATATTTTTTCTTTGACGGTATAGTTCCTACAAAACAAATTTCGATATTGCGGTTTTTTAACCCTGTATTGCATTTAAGAAATCATTTAAATTCTCTTTTCGGATAATACATTGTGATAGAATAGACTAACTTAAACATAGAAATATTAATTGCATTAGAAAAAGCATTAACCTCTTTCGCCGCAAACCATTTAATATCAACATATGAATGGAAGAAACTATTTTTTATTATATTTCTTGGGTTCAACAGGAAAATATTTGGAGAGAACGGAACTCACTTCGTCTTCATTAAACGGCTTTATCAAATAATCAACCGCGCCAAGCTTGCGCGCTACTTTGCGGGCATCATAATCATCGATCGCAGAGAAGAATATTACAGGAGTTGATGAAGTCAAAGGATTACGTTTCAAGTTATCTACTAAATCAAAACCATTAATGTCCGGCATTCGCACATCGCTAAAGATTAGATCTGGTTTAAAAGTTGTTATTGCTTTTAATGCGTCTGCACCGCTTCCTGCTGTATGGACATAATAGCCGTGCTTTCGGAGTATATGTGAAATAATCTTCAGCCATGCCAGTTCGTCATCAATAATGAGTATATGTTTTTTTCTTTTTACAGGCATTTTGAACTCAATTTGTGAATATGATAATGAATTAAATTTTTAATTTATTTGTTCAGAATTGTATAATCTTCGATTTCTGTCTTCCGAAGAGCGACGAAATAAAGAATCTATTCGATTGTCGAATACTATATCATATAACATATTTATCATGACTTAATTGCAAGATACAAAGGAGGAGAATAGAAAGCAAACCTGATCCGTGAATGTATAATACATGATAAATAAAAAAAGAATTTATATTGAAGTACTTAATTCCTAATTATTGAAATTCAAATCGCGATGCACTAAATCTCGAAAAGCAAGAAACGAATTAATATGTTTTGTTTTTCATTCTCCCCGTTAAATCTGCCTAACGGTAGGGCTTCATTAATTGATTTTTATTTAACAGAGTAAATCGGATTTGCCTTTTGCTTTTTCACAGAAGCGGATGAACCTCTAGTACATTAAGTTGTGTTTTGAGTTTTTTAATTTCATTTTGGGTAATTACGTCCTGTGTCATCTTGACTGTGTACGGTAAATTATTCCGATCCTTCAAGAAATCGTTCTTCTTTTTTATGCAAAAAAGGAGGATAGTGTAAATAGAATTCGATCTTTCTCTGTTGGTATAAAACTTGGAGCATTATATGCGTTGAATAAAGAAATGAATAATCAACATAATTAACTTATAATTAACAATTTATTGGAGGATTTATTATGGGACAGCAACAATTATTACTTATCATCCTCGGCGTTATTATTGTCGGTATCGCAATTGCCGTTGGATTGAGCCTGTTTAGTGCACAAAGTGTGCAATCTAACAAAGATGCAATTATCAATGATTTGAACAACCTTGCTGCATATTGCTATCAATTTAAAATTCGCCCGACATCAATGGGCGGCGGGAGTAATTCTTATGTTGGCTGCACTATTCCGACGAAGTTATCGTCAAATGCCAATGCTACATATGCATTCAGTGCAGCAAGTGCAACTAATATTACAATTACAGGTACCTCAACTTCGGTTACTAACGGCACAGTTGCTATTACATTAGCTACCGATGGGACTTTTGGTACTCCAACTTTAGGCAGCGGCTGGTAAGATATACCTTTTTAATATATCCCAACCATTTTCTGACTGAAAGTGGTTGGGATTTTTAATAAGCCGTAGAGTGACCTACCAACTCCGGCAAATCAATTTTTAAAAAATATTTAATGGAGAATTTATTATGGGCCAGCAACAATTATTACTTATCATCCTCGGCGTTATTATTGTCGGTATCGCAATTGCCGTTGGATTGGGCCTGTTTAGTGCACAAAGTGTGCAATCTAACAAAGATGCAATTGTCAATGATTTGAACAACCTTGCTGCATATTGCTATCAATTTAAAATTCGCCCGATATCAATGGGCGGCGGGAGTAATTCTTATGTTGGCTGCACTATTCCAACGAATTTATCGTCAAATGCCAATGCTACATATGCATTCAGTGCAGCAAGTGCAACTAATATTACAATTACAGGTACCTCAACTTCGGTTACTAACGGCACAGTTGCTATTACATTAGCTACCGATGGGACTTTTGGTACTCCAACTTTAGGCAGCGGCTGGTAAGATATACGTTTTTAAATATCCCAATTATTTTCTGCATGCAAGTTGTTGGGATTTTTAAATGAGGTTATTTTAAGGTTCTATATTTATATTGCAAATAGAGGCTGAGGAAAAATCAGCATCTATGTATTATTTGTTTCTTAAGGCAGCTTATAGCAATTCATTAGAGAATTTGTTATGGGGACACAACAATTATTATTTGTCATACTTGGCGTTATTTTGATTGGTATTGCAATGGCTGTGGGATTAAGTTTGTTCAGCGCCAATGCTATTGAATCAAATCAAGACCAAATTGTTCACGATTTGAATAATATTGCACAACACGCATATCAATTTAAAACTCGCCCCATATGGCTGGGCGGCGGAGGTAATTCTTATTCGAATTTCACTATTCCTATACAGTTGCAGTCTAATGAAAATGCTACATATTCAATTCAAACTCCTGGAGATGCTAACTCAATTACCATTAGAGGTACATCTGCACCGGGATATGGCTACATCGATGCAGTATTAGATGCAAACGGAGAACCTACCATGGATGTTTCTAATTTTAATCAGTAAATCTGAATACCAAATAAAAATATTTGAATACGCTTCTGTAAAAATGTTTAGTTTTCACACTAACCTTTGTCTTTTTTGTAACTACTCAGTGTTATTTCTTTTTAGAAGTTAATTTCACTAAATCATAATGTTTGAACGAGTAAGATTTTTAAAATCCCTTATGCACTGATCTTTTTAACGCCATAGGTGTTAAACGTTTGTAATATTAGATTGAACACCTACGGTGTTATGAACTTTGCTTTATTTAAATGGATGATGATAAAATGGAAATACTCATACAAAAAAATATTTTTTTCCTTGTAAAGAATTTCGTAACATATTGCATGCTATTTTAAGCACTTTTTATTCTAGTGGCTTTATTGCATATAATTACTATGAAAAATTTTAAATTAAAACATCCGGTAGAAGCATTAGAACATGAATGCATCATTATTTTAAATAAGAGACTTTAAATAGGATAAAGCAAAAGATTATTTTTATTAAATAAATATTTCACTTATGAAATGGAAATCATTTAAAATTTATCTTCCCTATATCTTTCTATTTTTTATTATTCTCTTCACAATTATTTTACGAATCCGATTAATAAATGTTCCGTTAGAGCGTGATGAAGGCGAATATGCTTATATAGGTCAACTTATTCTAGATGGAACTCCGCCTTACACAGAAGCATATAACATGAAATTTCCTGGCATTTATTTTATCTATGCTGGAATATTATGGCTTTTCGGACAGACGCATACGGCAATTCATTTTTGCCTGTTAATTGTGAATCTAATTTCAATTATTCTTCTATTCATATTTGCGCGCACGGCATACGATAACTGGGTAGCAGCGGCTTCTGCAGGTGCTTTTGCGCTTTTGAGTATGAGCTACCATGTTCAAGGATTTTGGGCAAATGCCGAACATTTCGTTTTACTTTTCATCATAGGAGCTAATCTTTTATTACTTTTTGCACTTCAAAAAGACAAATTAAAATATATTTTCTTCAGTGCTTTCCTATTTGGTTGTGCCGCTCTTGTAAAGCAGCACGGCGCTTTTTTTGGTCTATTTGGGTTTGCAGCATTGCTTATTTCGATGTTGCAAAACAAAACGATCGATAAGAAAAATTACTGGAAGTATTCTTTAGTTTTTTTTGGCGGAGTTATAGTTCCATTGCTCTTGTGTTTTTTCTATCTCGTTTATTCGGGAGTTCTTCATAATTTTTATCTTTGGACATTTGCTTATGCAAAGGAATACACATCGCTTGTGCCTACAGAAGATATTAATTACTATTTCGTTTCTTCCTTCATGCCTATTTGGCATAGCTCATCGCTCATTTGGATAATTGCGGGTGTTGGATTTATTGTTTTATTTTTACCGGCACGTTTCTTTCTCGAACATTACAGGCAATCTTGTATCCTTATTTTGGGAATATTTGTCGCCGGCATTGTCGCACTTTCAATTGGTTTTTATTTTAGGCCGCATTATTTTATCTTTGTTTTACCCGCCGCTGCTCTGTTCTTTGGGATTGGAATTCGATATATTTTTCATGTTTTTTCAATTGCATCAATGCCTGCAGTGCGTTTTTTCCCGCCAATCTTTATTGCTGCAATATCATTTTTTGGTACTATCGTTGCTCACTGGGATGTTCTTTACCAATTTTCGCCCGATAAAGTAACCAGAATAACGTATGGTTCATGTCCGTTTCAGTATTCTCCTATGATTGCGAAATTAATAAGAGAAAAAACATCAAAAGAAGATAGGATAGCAATTATCGGGAATGAGCCGCAGTTTTTATTCTATTCTCAGCGTAGATCTGCAACATCGTTTATTTATACTTTTTCTCTTGTCGAAGACCAGCCTTTCGCCGAGCGATTTCGCCGCGAAATGATTCACCAAGTAGAATCAACTGCACCAAAACTTCTCATCTATACACATACTACATTCAATTATTTTGAAAAATCTAAGGGTCAAGCGGAATTAGACAAATGGTTTTTGGGTTTTGCAAAGGCACAATATAGGCCAATTGGTCGTTTTGAATATATTTATGATGACACGTTATTTATAACAGATCCAATTCTTTTGATGAATAGTCCCAAGCAATTGTTTTGGATATCGATTTATGAAAGACAAGAAAATAAATGAAAGTTTTATTTTAAACCTATCTTTAATAATTATTGACCGGGTGATTGACTGAGCTTCATATGCCAGCACGCCGGCCAAATTTCTATATTATAAGTCTGATCTTTTTTCCACTTTAAAATTTCTTCTGTCCATTTAGGCCCGCTATCAGTAATACTAATAAATTTAAAATATTGAACAGAACCTAAGATTAAAGCTATTCCCAAAAAAATGGTAAGAAGGCAACTTCTAATCCTATCGAAAATATTCCCTTGCCACTTTATGTTTGCTATAATTAGAAACATTAAAATAACATTTGGCGCATAAAAATATCTCGGTGAGTTACCTATAAAAATTAATAATAGTTTATCGCTCTCGTTTCCTTTTCCAGCGACTATTGACAATATAATAAGTAAAAAGAAGCTTCCCATTAAAATAACTCGTTGACGTAAAACTAATTTTGAAGAAACATAAAAGAAAAATAAACTTTCAATAGATAACAACAGCAGCCCTATCAGTTCGAATCTAAAAAAGTTTGTTTGATTCAATCCAATAAATCTGGCAAATTCATTAGCTTTGCTAATCCCAAAAAAAAGTAAGCTGATAATCTGTGTCCATAGCATTGACCCGAATAAAGGTAAATTTAATATAAAGAATCTATTCGGAATCGTATTATTTCGAATGGAAACCCATAGAGCAAAGATTTGGATTATAGTACAAGCAGCAAGAATATATGCCTGTATCCTCCGCTCGCGATTATGCTCCCACCTAGCTTTAAGGAAAAATAACGGCAATAGAAAGCAGGAAATGCATCCTGTTAAGCCGGCACATACTAAAAGGAAACGAAACGCCCATTTTTTAAAATTAAAAGTCTCAATATCATTTAACAATAATAAAAAGGTAATTACTGAAAAATAGAACTGACTGTTTATAGTGTTGAGCCAAATCTCATTGCTAAGAGGTGTAAATATTATGATGAAAATACATGCTAATTTTTTTAGAGGATGCAACCACAATTCAGAATGTCCCCATAGGATCAGAACGATAGGAATAATTTGAACAACCAAAGCAAAAAGTGTCGTCACTAAAGGAGCGTAAATTAATGACACTAAATTTGCGGCAATTGTTGAGGCGATATTAGGCCATAAAGCAAAGTAACCAAATTGAACATTGATGAGCGACTCATACCAATGATGAGAGAAAGCAAATGAGAAATATGCCGATCCCTCTTCAGCCCAAAAACGAGGTTCTAAGAAAAATGATGTCCTTCTTAAAAATATTATCAGTATGCTTATCAGCAATACAATCGTTCTTAAAATATTATAGGATCGTTGTGTCATCGTCTTTATGCAATTAAGACTGGCTTTGGTGAATCGGACTTCTGAAAAACGTTATGTATAAAATCCTTCTATATAAAATGAAAACAGGAAAGCAGAAATCAACAGCAACTACAAATACAAAAAGGTTTTTTTCTTTTTAATCTTCATATTTTTCCATATTGCCTGCTTATTTTTATGGTGTTCTTTCGTAGACAATCACGCTATCTTCTCCTGTCGCTGTTCGGTAAAGATGTTCCTCAGGATCTTCCCGGTTTTCGTATGGAGTGTCAGGCGCATCAAGAATAAATTTTCGATATTGCTTCTCATGCATTTGAGAGTAAAAAATATTTTCCACAACGAGATCTTTCATAGAAATTACATGTTTTCGTATGATTACCCAGCGCGCATGACTGACGTTTTCCATATTTTCTCCGGTCAATCCTCCAATGACGTATAGACCGGTGTACCATTTGAGAGGCATATCGCCGTATGTGATGGCAACTGTATCGTTAGGTTGTGCATAGCGGTGTAAATATTTAACCAATCCCTCCATAGGCCCTTTGAAATCATGAGTAAGTTCATAACAATAATTTGATAATGGTTGGTGTAAAAGAACGACAATCAAACTAATATATCCCAGCATCAGATTGGCTTGAAATCCTAATTCGATAATTTCTGCAACTATGATAGAGCAAATAGGCAAAACTGGTGCAAGATATCTAAAAAACGAATGCGGAGCTGAGAAAGACAGTGTTATTAAAGTAATTAGCATGTATAAAATATAAAAGCTTATGTACAATTTAGTGTTATTCCAGATATTGCTGATATTCTTCCTCTGCCAAATCACGATGATCAGCAGAAAAACCACGAAGTATAACGGAATGATATAATTTTCTAATTGGTCAATAAAATCAAAAAAAGATTTTTTGATGAGAAATGGATTACGAAGAAATTGATTATAGCGTGACATGTACGATATTTCAGAAGAATAAAATATCCAGGGAATGACCAAACACAAGATACTGACAATATAAGCCAATATGCGTTTGAAATATACTTTTCCCACAATAGTCAAATGAATCATTATCGCTGCTAAAAAAATAACTCCATAAATTAATTGGACGTAAAAAAGAAGAACAGTTGAACACATTAAAAAGAATCTTGCATATTTTCTAAATTGAAGGAAAAGAAAATATGTCCAAACGCTTGCAGTCGAAAAAAAAGCAGCCATGCTATAGTAACGGCATTGTCGGGAAAGAAGAAGAAAAGGAACCATCAACATCAATATGACGGCGGCTGAGAGAGATGCTCGTTCTCCTCGTCCTGTTGCTTTTAAAATCCAGAAACATAAAAGTACGGTTCCCATACCAAACAAGGCATCCGGCAAACGGGCGACAAAATCGGACTGACCGAATAATTGGAAAAAAACAGCATGAATATAAAATGGAATCCAAGGGTGCCATTTATAAATTCCTCCTGTTCCGCTTTCTGCGCCTAACTCTTGCGAGAAGGAATTTTTATCATCATGACAGTATGGAATTCCATTACCGAGTATTGATCTAGAAATTAATGCTGTCTGAGCTTCATCTTGCCAAAGGAAATTTCGGCCGAGGTTAGGTAAAAATATTAATGCTGATACGATAAAAATTAATAAGGGTAAAAATAAATTTGGGTTTATCTTCGATTTCAATTTGTTAATTTGAAAATACTGTAATCCGCTTTTGATAATCTTCATAAACGAATATTCTTTATTACTTCTCTGTTTCTTTTAAATAGTTGTCACAAAGATTTTAGTGTATTGGGTCCAATTAATCAAGCGTTTGTGAAAAATATTTTGATATTAAGTTTTGCGTTCCACGATTATCAGTATGTATACTTTTAGATCATGTGGTTGAAGAAATATCAGAGTCTTCAAAATTAATAAGATAAGCATGAAATCGAAGCCCTGTTTTATCATAGGATAGGAACAAAACTCTATCTAAAACGTTTGTACAATTAAAATATGTCAATTAAACTTATAATAGGAACTATACATCTAATAATTAGACAATAAATTTGGAGGTCATATGATACACAAATCAATTATACTCGCTTTCATTGTGATGGTACTTAGCTTTGCTGGATGTGCGGCAGAGCATTATTCACAAACTCAGAAGGATCATACAATGAAAGTAGATACACTTCGGATGATGAAAATGCAGGACGTAATTGCCCTATCAAAAGCCGGAGTAAGTGATAGTCTCATTATCGGAATGATGGATGCAACAAATACTTGGTTTCAATTAAAGGCGCAGGATGTTATTGATCTCAGAAACGCCGGAGTGAGCGAGAAAGTGATTACTGCAATGATGCAGCCGCCGCCGCCAATCGGAAAAACAAGTGATTCAAATGTAGCACAATATTATGGGTATCCTTCATTTTTCTGGTATGATGGATTTTATCCATACTGGTACTATCCGGATTGGTATTATCCGACAGTTTCTGTTCATCTTGGATATCGCTCTAGGTTTTTCCATAATCGGCGATTCCATTGAACTATAATTCGAATGAGAGATAACAGACTACGTTATTTAATGAGCACGAACTGGAGTGGGTAGAGGATTATAGTACTCGACCCACTCCAGTTATTTTTGTAAAGAATAATTACCAATATTATAGTAATATATATAATTGCCGCTTTATTCCAATACACAGATGGTTTTATCTTGATGTGGGAACAAAAAGACCGCTTAGACCGTTAGATATGCAATGGAAATAAAATCGTTAGCATGCTGGTTAATATTTCTCACTTTCATTCTCGCACTTCCTTCATTTTCGCAAAACAAATATACTTTGAGTGGAGCTATCAGGAATGGAGAAAATGGAGAGGCACTCATCGGCGCAACACTTCTAATCAAGGAACTTCCCGGAGTTGGTGTTACTTCAAACGCCTATGGATTTTATTCGCTGACTTTTCCAGAGGGATCCTACACAATTCTTGTTCAATATCTTGGATATAAAACTCGAAAAGATACATTACGATTTTACAACAATAGATTGATCAATTATAACTTGACACCGGAACCGATAAAATTGGGAGAAGTGGTTGTATCCGGTGAACGATCGAATGCAAATGTTACTTCCACTGATATTGCGGTTAACAAATTGGAGGTAAAGGAAATTGAATCGATCCCTGTGCTGCTGAGTGAAAAAGATATTATGAAAACGATTCAACTGCTTCCGGGAATACAATCTGCCGGAGAAGGAAGTTCAGGTTTTTATGCCCGGGGCGGAGGACCGGATCAGAATTTAATTATTATGGATGAAGCTCCTGTCTATAACCCATATCATCTTCTTGGATTTCTTTCGGTCTTTAATTCTGATGCAATTAAAGATGTGAAAGTCATGACCGGAGGAATTCCGGCAGAGTACGGCGGCAGACTTTCTTCCGTTCTGGATATTCGCACAAACGACGGCAATGATAAAGAATTTGAAGGTTCAGGCGGCATAGGATTATTGGATTCGCACCTTTCGCTGGAAGGACCAATAGAAAAGGATCAAGGATCGTTTATCATCTCCGGCAGGCGGACATATGCAGACCTTTTTTTAAAATTGAGCCGCGATACAACCCTCAACCGTACGAGTTTATATTTCTACGATTTGAATATGAAAGCAAACTATACGCTTGGCGACAAAGACCGATTATTTCTTTCCGGATACTATGGTCGTGACAATTTTTATTATACAAATCAGTTTGGAATCAACTGGGGAAATAGTCTCATAACGTTTCGATGGAATCATGTTTTTGGAGATCACCTTTTTTCTAATACATCGCTTATTTATAGTGATTATGAATATACCAATACCATTGGAGTTGGAACGAGTGAATTCAATATCACTTCTGGAATTCAAGACTTAAACTTCAAAACCGATTTCCAATATTTTACTGATGCTTCTGGAACAGTAAAATTCGGTCTCAATTCTATCTATCACACTTTTCTTCCTGGAAAGGTTTCTACTAATGCTGGAAGTATTATTAATAATACTGCACTTGAAGACAAGTTTGCACTTGAGAACGCTGCATATGTCTCGCATGAGATTAATATAATACCCACTGCGAAGATAAACTATGGGTTACGTCTTTCTTCCTTTAGTTTGCTTGGGCCGGCTCATTTGTACAGTTATGATGAAAATGGAAATATCGTAGACACGATGGCATATAGTTCCAGTGATATTATTAAAACTTACATTTCCTTAGAACCAAGACTTGCCCTCAATTTTATGTTAAACGAATCAAGTTCGTTGAAGGCATCTTACACTCGCACAACTCAATATATTCATCTTCTTTCAAACTCTACCACAACCAATCCGAGTGATGTGTGGGTACCAAGCACAAACAATGTTAAGCCGGAATATGCCGATCAAGTTGATGCAGGTTATTTTAAAAATTTTCTGGATAACGAGTTTGAAACATCATTGGATTTGTATTATAAAAACATGCAGAATCTTATTGATTATAAAAATGGCGCCGATCTGCAGATTAATCCGACCGTAGAATCCCTTCTCATATATGGAGCTGGCAGAAGTTATGGAGCTGAATTTCTTATTCGAAAAAAGGCTGGTAGGTTGAGCGGCTGGATAGCTTATACGCTTTCGAGAACTGAAGAACAATTTAGTCAGATAAATAATGGCAATTGGTTCCCCGCAACGCAGGATAGAACTCACGATATATCAATTGTGATGATGTATAATTATAACTCCGATTGGAATTTTTCGGCAACATGGGTCTACTATACAGGCAACGCAGTTACATTCCCGAGTGGAAATTACTGGATTGATGGCAGATTGGTTCCGTATTATACTGAGCGCAATGGTTATCGAATGCCGCCGTATCACCGATTGGATTTTTCAGCTACTTGGATATTGGGACCGCATTCAAATTTAAATTTCTCTTTATACAATGCATATGATAGATGGAACGCTTATACAATTACGTTCCAGCAAGTTCCAAACGATCCGAGTAAAACAGAAGCAATGCAGACAACTTTCTTCCCGATTATTCCGTCTGTATCGTACAATTTTACATTTTGACGAAGACAAGGATTAAAGCCATTGTGAAAATAAAAAATGAAATATGGATTCCGATGCTGTTCACATTGATAAGTGTAGCATTGAATTCCTGTCAGAAAGTTATCTCGGTCGATCTCAATAATGCTAATCCTCATATAGTCATCGAAGGTGTTGTCACAGATAAACCCGGTCCATATACAGTTAGCATAAGTATGACAGGCGATTATTTTACACCTTCGCTTTATTTTCCGCCTGTAACTGGAGCTAAGATTGTTATTCAAGATGATAAAGGACAACGGGATTCTCTGAAAGAAACCGCACCGGGAACATATCTTTCTACAAATTTAATGGGAATTGAGGGGCGGACTTATTTCTTATCAGTATTAAGTAATGGTACAACATACAATGCATCTTCATACATGCCGCCGAAAGCGCTGATTGATTCCCTCTATGTAGTGATCAGAAACGGGACAGAAACTGGAACTAGATTTGATATATATGTGATGTTTAAAGATCCACCGGAACTTGGGAATTATTACCGGCTTAATATTACAACATCAGCCCCGATTCCCCAAGATTCAATCGATGGCAGGCGTTACCGATTATATTCAGATAAATATACAAATGGCAATGAAATGTTGGAAAGGATTCGTACAACTTCAAATGTTCATAGCGGCGATACACTTACAGTTGATTTAATCTCGTTAGATTATGCAGCTTACGAGTATTTTTATACGATGAACGATGTCCTTATTTCGGATCGAAGTCCAACGTCTCTTTCTCCTGCTAATCCTAATACAAATCTTAGTAATGGATCCTTAGGATATTTTGCGGCGTATGCTTTTGATACAAAGCAGATTATTCTGCCTTAGATAGTACTATAGGGAAGATAATCTTACTCTGCTTTAATTCACTTTATTCAAAGTGAGTATAAAATATTTATTCTGACGGGTTTAATTTTCACTTTACATGCTATGTTTTATCTTTGGGCTGGTGTGAGTGCTTGCAGGTTACACTTAAATCAACACTCTTCTGCTTTACACTTTTCATTCCCGCACCCAGGCAGTTCCGCAAAGTCCGGTATAAGGACAGTGCGGACAGGTCTTGTTAATATCTGCAGGAGGCAAAAAAGGAATCGCTGCGTTATTTATCTCTATTAGCATCAACTCGATTAGCTGTTTTACTTTTTCAAAGCAAGCTGTACGTTCTTCTATGTTTTCCATAAAAACTACTTCGCAGTCTTTGCCAAGCCGATTTTTTCCGATGTAAAGGTATGCGGGAACGATCTGCTCTACTGCAGTTTTTGAATGAATACTGTATAATAAAAGATACATAGGCAATTGTACAGATGTGACTGCCTTGCTCCAGCTTTCACGGTTATGAAGATCAAGTTTATCAATTGCAATTAAGTTCTTGTTTTTTGAAAATCCTGTTTTATAATCGATAATAAAAATTTTATTACCGCGTTGTTCAATACGATCAAGACGTCCTTCAAATTTTGCTCCTAACGCATAAATGGAAAATTTTTCCTCAATTCCCTTGATAATAATATTATCTGCCTCAGCCATTGGCAATTGGTATTCTTTAAGCAGTGCTTCCAACTGATGCTTAATTTGACGTTTCAGCAAATACGAAACTCCCGCCGGTTCCGCTCCAAATTTCTGTGCGAACATCTCATCTATCAATTGCATCATGCGTTCTGTAAGCAAGTCGTCTTTTTCCAATATTTTTCCAAGACAAGGCTCGAAGAATTTATTCAAAACGTCATGGACGAAGATGCCGATATCCTGATTATCGAGATCGATAGAAGCTTCTTCTTTTTCCTTCAAACGCATAATGTGCCGGTAATAAAACTCAATCGGACAATGCAGATAAGTGTCTAATGCGCTCGCGCTGAATGAGAAATCATGCAAAATTGAAAGAACTTCTTTCGATTTGAGAATCGGAGGAACAGTTTCATTGGCAAGGTTCACTTCGTAACGAATTGTTTGTATATAATTATCGAATGTATTTGTTACATTTTGTTTTTGGCGTTCCCACAGTAATTGCTCAACGAATCGGCTTTTATTGCTATCGCTGGATTCCGAATAAAACAGATGTACGCGCTTTGCTCCGCCTAAAAGCAAATGAAAATAATGTTCGCTTAATTTATCCCTTTCATGCCGTGTTTCCAATCCTAATTTTTCGCGCAGCTGCTGCGGTAAAAGCATGTCACTGCCGATTACGCCAGGCAGTACTTCATCATTCGCATTTAAAAAATAAACATCATCAAAGTGCAGATTGCGTGTTTCTAACAGACCTAACACTTGCAAGCCCCGAAGCGGCGTACCTGGGAACGGGACATTTTGAAGAGCTACATATTGCTGGAGGAAGTTGAAATATCCGGAAAAATTATGAAACGATACATTGCCGGTAAAGGATTCCTCTAATTGTAGAAACACTCTTAAAAGCGCTTCTGCATAAGGGCGAAATAGCGGATGAAGACGTGCAGTGCTATGTTCATAGATGTATGTGATGATTTCAACGACATTATGAGCAAATTCTTTTATCGATGTAATATTTTCGACTGCTTGGATCGTGTGGGAATGTATGGAGTGAAGATGATTCTTTAATTGCTCTGAATTAATTTCATTGCCAGATTTTGAAATTGAAAGCGCTATGGTTGCAAAGATTTCATCCATATTTTCCATCTCTTTTAATGTCAAGAGAATTTTAGATTTATCTTTTGTCAGAATAGATTCAATTGCATGAAAAAGTATTCGCGTGATATCTGCACGATTACTAAAACGGATATTTTTTGTGTAAGGATGCAGAATAAATTTTAAATACTGTGTCACAGAGTACCGTTCGCCTTGCTTAGTGCAAACCAATTCCATAAGGCTGTTGAGGAAACCGTAAATCGGTGTTCGTGCTATCGGATATTCAAGCGCAATGTTGTATTGATCTTGTGGTAGCAGAGAAAGCGTTTGATGAACAACGGGAAAAAGCGCGGCAGTAGCGGGCAGAACGATCACTGATCGTTCGTCGAAATGTTGGCAATTGTCCAGTTGTTTTTTTATAAGTGCTGAAAGGCCAAATACCTGTCCGTGCGTATCGGATGCCTTGTAGAATTTAATCTCCGGTTCCGGTGCTCCATCTTCAATCTTATCCGTTTGAAATACAAAAAGTGCATTCGATCTTTTTTCTAATTCATCAAATATTATTTGCTCTGCGCGAGTAAGCTTGAATAATCCAGCAACAATAATCTGCGTATAAACACCGAGATTTAATTCGCAGATATGCTCTGCAACTTCTGCATAACGGACTGCACGTGTTGTAAAACCCTTTTCTGCTGCAAGACTGTAGAATTTTACATCGTACTCCGTGAGCGAGAAAAGCCGATTATAAGTGAGTGAAGACAAAACTTCTTTTAATTTTCTTTCAGGAAGATTAGCCAACCGCAGTTCTTCTAATTCGCCAAATAACTTCAATCCAATTGGAATGAATGCGTCTAACGATGCAAAATAATTGCCACCCAATCGATCCTTTAACTCGCTGTGCGCTTCGTGAAGCAAAGCAACCGCATCAATCGGTTCTAGATCTAGGAATGGTTCTGGATGGAAACACTGATAAAGATAAAGAATAAATTCATCCACAGAAAATATTTTTGGAGGAATAATGCTGCCGCCGGCACGCGAAGCAAGTTCTTTGCGCAAGAAATGCGCAGGACGTTTCCCTGGGAAGACAACTGCAATCGTTGAGAAATCTCTTCCCTGTGTTTCCATATGTGAGGCGACAATTTCAATAAGATGCTCGTTTAGACTAAGAACAATACGTTCACTCATGCAACCACCCGTAATTTCTTTCTATCCACGAAAGCCAGAATACCATGGATAGCGCGTTCAGGAAAAAAGTTTTGAAGAATACCCATATAACCTTGAACCTGATCAGTGTACGCGTCTTTATCTTCTCCAGTTTTGAAATCGAGTACTGTTACTGTGTCTGCATCAACAATAACTCGATCCATGCGGAACAGCTGTCCGTCCGGACGAACAAATTCCTGTTCATTCATTATTTTTCTACCTTCAACTTGAGTAAAGAATGGTGCAATCTCCGGCAAACGAAGAAAATCCAATATTGACGCCTTGATATGCGCCTCATCAGCAGGCTGCATCCAACTTTCCGCAATTTGTTTTATCCATGACGAAATAAGCGACTCAATATCCGTTTCTGCATACTCTACTTGCGACAACACATCATGAATTGCATCGCCTCGGCGGCGTTCATATAGCGCCAACTTTTCCGATGAAATATTACTTATTGGAATTCGCACCGACGAATGATACATAGAAACATCCGGTTCGATTGATTGCTTCTTTCGGCTCACTTCAGTTTTTATGGACGGTTCATATCCGGAAGACGGCAGAAATTTTGATGGCTCTGTAGCATATTCGGTCTTTACGCTAATTATGTACATTTCTTCTTTTGCTCGCGTAAAGGCAACATATAGCTTGTTAAGATCATCTACCGTTCGCTTTAAATGGTTCTGATTGTATAAATCTAGAAGCGAGTCATTATAAACCGAATTCTTTTGTGTAACATGTACTAATCGAACTCCATTGTTACTTTCTTCGATTAACAAATTATCAGAATGGGATTTAGAATCTACCAACAGAACGATTACAACGCGATTGTCTAATCCTTTCGCTTTATGAATTGTCATCACGGAAACGGCATCCATCCCATGCGGCACAGTTATATTCCATTCCGTATCATCCGTTTCATCAATAGCAAAGGTAAGGAAGTCTTTTAGATTATTTTGTCCTGCTTCCTCATAATTTTTTATCACTTCTAATAATTTTGCGAGCGTGCCCTCTTCGTTAGGAGCAATCTCGAACAATCGAAATTGTTTATAGATTTCTGAAAGAAGATCGTACATCGGCAAGTAACCAACGACTGTGAAAAGTTCTTCGAAGTACCGAATCCAGATGTCGGAATAACGCATGCGGAACGATGCATATAGCGGCTCGGCTTGTTTTGTTCTCCGCACCTGAAGAAAGAACTTATGAATTTCCTCTTGTGTCAACTTCAAGCCATCAGCGGCAAATAAGCGGTGAAACGTATTGCTCAGTAAAAAAGATGCAAATGCCAGATCGTCAATTGGCGAATCGAGAAAGCGCAGGAGTGCAATGATATCGCAGGTAATCGCACGCCCGCGAATGTCGAGATTGCTGTGCGAAATAAATGGAATATGTTCACTATTGAGCCATCCGCTGATTGCAACGACATGCTCATTCTTTGGTGTCAGGATTGTAATATCAGCATTCCGGTAACCACGATCTTTACAAACCCTGACAATTTCCAAAATCTTCGCACGCACCTGCTCTTGATCTTCATCTTTAAATGATGCAATTTCAACGTATCCCTTGTTCTGATTCTTTTCTTCTACTTCTTGCGTAAATGTTGATAATCCGCTGGCATTCGGTGCATCGCCATCTATTGCAGAAGGCACAATAGTATGAAAAACTGTTTTAGTGAAATCAAGTATTCTTTCGAAACTCCGGTAATTCGTTTCCAGTTCTTGTAATTCAGTTAGCACGGATGGGAAAACATTATTGTCGATTGCGTTTTTCATAATTCGCCAATCGGCATGGCGGAAAGCGTAAATAGATTGCTTGGTATCTCCGACAACAAATAAACTTCCCTGCTTCGAAAGCGCCTCAGCAAACAGCGGTTTCATTGTTTCCCACTGTGCCGATGAGGTATCCTGAAATTCGTCGATAAGATAATGGAAGACCGTATCGCCTAAATAAAAGAATACCTGAGGCACAACTTCTTCCGAGATGTAACGCAAAAGAAAACGATTGACATCAGGAAGGTCAACCTGATTGTTGCGCCGCATATTTTGTTCAATAGTGTCAAGAAACAACTTATGTGTTTCGACATATGGCAGATAATACTGATATGCCTGTTGAACAATATATTCTGTGATAAGAGAATTGAATTGTTTCTGCAATGGCGCAAAACGTGCATTCCATTCATCAACTTTTTCTTTTTCAATTTTCGATTTGCCGGCTTTCAACGGTTTATTAACGCTCTTTAATTCTATCAGCTTATCTATGTCTCCGACATTAGCAACGGCAATAACGTTTTCGAAGTTCTTAGTTATTTCCAAACCAGAATCTTGCACAAGTTTATGTAACCGATGAAACGTATCGAGAATATTCCTGCGCAGCGAGTTTATTTGCCTGCCTTTTTCAGAATATGAAAGAACATCTTTTGATTGTGCACTCAAAGTGTTGTACAAATTACGGACTTCATCAGAGAGTTTTTGAAATGGATTCCAAATAAATCGTGAAGAAGTATTTTGGTTTTCAACAAGAATATCTGTCAACTCTTCGAGCAGCCGTTGTTTTGATAAATCATTTGCAAGCTCGCCGGAGAATTGTTCAAATACAGCATCAAGTATTGTGCGGTTGTTCACTACAATTTCAAGAGCAGGTGAAAAACCAAACTCTAACGCTGAAGCACGAAATATTCGCGCCATAAAGCTGTCGATTGTTTGGACTTGAAACGAAGTATAGTCTTGAAGTATTGTTTCTATCAATTCGCCACATCGATTACGAAGAGTTTCATCGTCCATTGAAACAAGAGGGCACAATTGATCGAGAATGTCTTTATCACCGTGAAATGCTCTTTTCAAATATTCAAGAACGCGTTGGCGCATTTCAGCGGCAGCATTTTTGGTGAACGTTATAGCCAGAACATTATTCAAATGATTGTTAGGCACAATCGGAGACAACAAGATCTGTAGAATTCTCAACGTGAGTATATGCGTTTTTCCCGATCCTGCAGATGCTGAAACAACAGTAAAATTTGGAAATTTTAATTCGGTATCGTTTAAAAGAATAGAAGCCACGGTTTAGTCAGGTCATTTTCCTATAAAAATTTAGCTAATAAGTTCGTGTGTTGCAATGATGAAGTAAGATATTGAGAGCCAAAATAATCAAAATTCTCCGGCAGCTTTTTTTATACATCTTTTATTATGAGCAATGAGAACCCCGATGCGTGGAATTCATTTTAGTTGTGCAGATAGAATTGAGCAATAAATAACGGATCAAACACTGGTAAATTTGTCGGTAGATAAGAGTTTAAACATTGCTGTCAGGAGTTTTATCCTGACAGTAAAAAGTGCTTCAAGGTGTTATAAATCTGCTGCCCTTTTCCTGTGAAACCGTCTGTGCAGTAAATCAATAATTTCACTTTTGTATATAAAACCAAATACAAAGAGAATGCTCGCAATAGTGGAAACAATAATTGCGATTAGATATTCATTCGTTTGTATTTTTGCCCCGATGTATGAAGAACCAATCATAGCCGGAGTGCGCGCAATCGTAATTATAATAAAGAATACTATTGGATTGATGGGTGTAAGTCCAGCGACATAAACAAGAATATCCTTAGGAATTCCTGGTATCAGAAACAACAGGAAGATGGTCGCTTCTAATTTTGGACTATTAATCAGGATGCTGAATTTTTCAAATTCTTTTTCTGGAACAAATCTTTCAACAAGAGGATATCCAAACAACTTTACAGCGAAAAAAACAATAATATATCCGGTCGTTATACCGATTGTGGAATAAACTGTGCCCAAGAACGTTCCGAATATGTAACCGCCTGCCAATTGCACCGGCTCTCCGGGGATAACTGCGATGACAACTTGAATCACTTGAAAAAGCATGAATACTACGGCACTCCACGGACCGAATGACAATAAATATTCTCTGAATTGTTGAGGATTACTTACCATTCTTGTCAATTCTGGTCCAAAACGGATTGTTAGAAATACTAACAATCCTATCAATAATGCAGCAAAAACAATATAGACAGATATATTAGGTCTCAATTTTCCCATATTTTTTTCTTTATCAATACAAAAAGTATGACTGCAGACTTTATTTACATACTCATTAGCTATCGAATTCTTATTCTTTTATTAGAGAATAAATTACTTTGGCGTTACTTTTTTTCGGACTTATCGTCGAGCTGTTTTACTTCTTTGTTAATTTCTTCATGAATGTCGCGCGCCGCTTTACGAAATTCGCGAATCCCTTCACCAAGTCCTTTTGCTATCTCTGGTATCTTTTTAACGCCGAAGAAAAGAAAAATGACAATTAATATTAATAGAAGTTCAGGTCCGCCAATATTTTCAAACATTTCACTCTCCTTAATTGTAAAATTATTATTCGTTTTATATCTATATCATTAATTATCGTATAGTGAATTAGCTTTTAAAAGGAAAATTGCGGATTAAATTCATTCTTTACTATCAGTTTTATTACTTTGCAAAAAATTTCCTTCAGTGCGGATCTCGTCGATCTTTGTATGCAGTTGCTGCAGCATTAGTTCGGATTTAAGATTGACCTGATAATCCATTTCAGCACGAAAACGATCTTTCAGTTGGGCACGATTCTGGCTCATCATAATTAAAGGGGCTTGAAGCGATGAGACAACGCCTAATACAAGGTTGAGAAAAACATATGGATATGGATCAAAGGGAACGAATAATAATTCGACAATATTCAACCCGCACCAGATTATAATACCGACTACGAAAATGATAATAAATTTCCAGCTGCCGCCAAAATTTGTTACTCTGTCTGCAAGCTTATCGCCAAAACTCATATGTTCATCCATCTCTTCATTTACATTTTTGGATGCAAGTGATGTCACAAGGTCATTAGTTGCTTGAAGCCGTTTCCCCATTTCACTGAGCATGGAGATCGCTACAGTCGGTCGATCTAAAAGGAATCGAATAAAATCTTCGCGATTCATTTCAAGAAGCTTACAATTATATTTTGCTATTGCTGATGCTGTTCTAGGCAATCCATCAATAAGAGATAGTTCGCCAAAAAAATCCCCTTCTTTCAATACTGCAACACAAACCTCCTTTTGTTTATTTCCACCTGGAACTGTAATCTCCACCGTGCCTTCTTCGATAATAAACATCGAGGAACCAATATCACCTTTCCGGAAAAGGACATCAGACTCATATATTATCCGCTGATGCCAAAGCTTTGTCAACGTATCAAAATCTGCTGAGGAAAGTTTATGGAAAATCGGAATTTTTGTAAGATAATTCTGAGTATTCATAATAATAAAGCTCTATTTATATATTTTTTTAATGCAATTCTCGTTTTGCCTGCCGATGAAGATCGACGGAATGTATAATTGATTCAGCAATCTCAATGCCAATACCAAGACTCAAACCTAACCACAACCCATCTAGATAATTTTTTTGGAAAAGTGAAGGAGGCAATGTCGCTACTTTTGTAAGAATGCCAATCGACAATGTTACAAGCACAAATATAGCACCATAGACAATACCTACAACAATAAACTTCCACTGTTTAAAATATGCAAGCTTTCGTTCAAAAAGAAAGGCTAGCACGACTACAGAAAGATTTACGCCGAATGACCAGATAGCAGCATCCAATACCGGCATCCAGAATGTGGCGACAACAAAAATAACTGCTCCGGTTGAAACAGCCGCAGTGATAGTGTTGGAAAGTCCGCGCACATGATAGAAGGCAAAAATAAAGGACGAGCTGAATCCGAATAAAATGTAGAATGCAAATACCACCAATTTTGGATTAAATATATCTCCTCCGTAAATCATAAGTCCTGCAATCATACTTCCTGCAAAACCGAGAAATGTAATTAAAAGCAATCTCCACATTTCCCCAAGCCAATGTTTCATACTCTTCTCCTTATGTTAAAATACGAATAGCTGCCTTTCAATTGCACTGCCATCTAATGTACGAACATTTTTGCTTTTTCCAATTCCTCAAAATATTTTTGTATAAGTTCTTGATAATCTTTTGAATATCCCTGCTCTAAAGCCTTCAGCATTTCTTCATGTAATTGACTTTTATCTTCTAGGAAATTCGGATCAATTTCGTTTGGACTGCGGCGAGTAATTTGTGTTCCTGTCTCTGATTTGCGTTTCTTCTCATAATCGTGTTCATGCATGGATTTAGATGCATCAAGCAGACGAGAAAGAATACGTTCTTGCTTTTTAATCGTTTCAGGATTCACATTATTCTGTTCAAGATTTCTTACAACCTCGTTCATCTCATCCGCAATTTTCTGAAGATCGCCTAGCAATTTATTCTGTTCACCGCTTTGCTGAGCTTCGCGGTTAAGTTCCTCCAGAGATTTGCTGATAGCCCCTTGTTCTTTCGCCAGACGTGCCGCTTCTGCGGCTTGCTGCTGAGACATTCCGCTCATTTGCTGTGTTTGCATGTTGATAGACAACTGCTGACCTGCCATCATCTGTAGTTGCTGCATTAAACTTCCGGCGCCGCTGCTCCCACCCTGTCTCATTGACTGGAGTGCATTTTGTACCTGCATTGCAGCTCGATTAAGAGCTGCCATGGCTTGTCCCTGTTCCTGAGAAGCTGCTGAACCATTTCGCATATCCAAAGCATGCATCGCGTTATTCATTCGTACAAGCACTTCGCCAATTGCTTTTCCCATTTCCGGCGTTACTACAAAAGATTTTTGAGATAGATCGCTTAATTCTTTAATAACATTAGTCAAATCCTGTGTTGCCTGCAATTGGTCTTGCGCGTTTTGGCGAAGCTGAGGCGAGTTCTGTGGTGCGCTCTGCGATTGCTGCTTCAACGATTCCTCGTCTTTCGAAAGCTCCAGCAAATTATTACTAGCTTTGCGCAATTCATTCATAACATATTGCAACTGCTGCTGAAGCATCTGCTGCTGCATCGCTTCCATTTGTTTGCTGAATTGCTGCAACTGTTGATTGATCAGACTTTGAATTTGTTGCGCTGATTGCATATTTCCCATTTGCATTTGCTTGGACGCTTGCTGCATTTTCTGGTCAAGCTGCTGTTTCTGCATCTGCTCTAATAACTTCTGTAATTGATCTGCCGGCATTTCAGTAAAGAATTCCTCCATTCGCCGCTGGAGATCGGCTGCTTCGCGTTCCATCGCTTGTTCTTTATTAGCAAGATCGGTTTGCTTCTTTGCTAGTTCCTGCTGTTTCTGTGCGCTGTCGGATGACTTTGAACTTTCTTCCTGCAATTCTCTCTCTGATTTATCTAACTCTTCCGCACGTTTTTTTACTTCGTCAACTTTCTGTTCAATTTGAATTCGCTTTAGTAGATTTAATGTTCGTTCTATGCTTTGACGGAATCGTTCTTCTGAAAATGTCATATTCTGCATCGCTTGCTGAAGTTGTTCTTTGCTGATATTTGGCATTTGCTGCTGCAATTGTTTAAGCGCTTTTTGCAGTTCAGTTGCATCAAGCTGCTGGAATAACTGCTGAAGTTCTAGATATTTTTCCATCGTTTCTTTAGAAAGCACGTTTTGCTGCTGCATCTGCTGTGTCATTTGTTCGATACGCGACTGTACATTATCCAATTTCTTCTGTACTTCCTGGTACTGCTTTGCCATTTCTTCCATTTTTTTCTGCATTTGCCAATCGGGATCTTTATTATTTTTCATGTCACGATTGATAGATTCAATATCGTCTTTCAATTCCTTAGCTTCTTCAAGCGACTGTTTTAAATCATCCATTGAACGTTCATGTTCTTTATCGACATCTGTAAAAACCTCATCTAATGATGGAAGACGGAGAAGATATAGATTGCTCCGTCCGCTTTTAGGACCTTTCACTGCATCATTATCGAACACTTCCGCAAAATATTCTATAACATCTTCAGGTACAAGATTAAGATTTATCAAATTCCATGAGTACGATAATTCGATTTGCCCCGCTGCATCGGCGGAAAACGGAATAGGAGCAAATGTATATTCGGTTTGCTCATGTTCATATCGTGATTTCAACAAACGATATCCAAGACGCATAACGGAGAATCCAAAATCATCTTTTGCTTGCATAAAAATATTCAGCGACTGATCTCCGGCAATATCGATGTTGCGGCCTGGTTCAATTATAGCGATACTGGGATATTCATCCGGTAAAGCTTTGATTTGATACTGAACCGGATCATTGTTTGACAATCCTTCTTCGTCTATGACAGAAATATTATAAGAGTTGTCTGCGAGAATATAGAATGATGCTGAAAACTTTTCTTTGTTTATTGTTGATGGAAGTTTTGTATTGTTTCCAAATTTAACGAACGAATCTTTCAAAAGTTTACTTGCTTTGCCGGAAATCGTAACGCGTGTTCCAATTAATGCTGTTATATCACCGACAGATTCATCCATTATTTTTGGCGGAATTTTTGTGTACGCCGGATAATCAAGTTTTACATGGAATGATCGAATCAACGGCCGATCCAGCACTATTAATTTATAATGTTCGCTCTCCGCATCTGCGATTCGCGCAAAATATTCTGTCGAAGCACGTAAAGTTTGAAATGTTGTACGATATATATTGCCCGAATCCGGCTTTACTTTAATTTCATCATAATTTTCTTGTTCTTCCTGCTGCCGATAAATTGTGATATCTGCAGATCGCAAAACAAATGCCGGAAGAAGAGACGTGACTTTAACTTGGATGGCAACATTTTCACCTTTAACAATTTCCTTATTACCGGGAAGAATTTCAAATAAATATTTTGGCGGAGGTGCAAACTCGCGTGAAAAATGAATCAACCGAAATGCTGAACTAGAGAAAGACTTCGGAAATAAGCAAGCAGCTAAAATAAATATTCCAGCGCTTATCATAAGCCGGCGGAGGTGCAAAGGGAATCGGGACGTGTCCACTGACTGAGAAAAATCGAGTGATTGGATTTCTGCAGCAAAATCTTTTAAAGATTCATCAATTAATTCCGCTGAATAAACTAATGAGTCGGATTCAGTGTTTTTTGCGAGTTGAAGTGCATTAAGAAGCCGATCGCGGATAGAAGGGAAAAATGAGCCAATGTGTCGCGCTGTGCAATCTTCTGCAACAGATGGAAGCATTCCGATAAGGCGAAGAAACGGGAAACCCACTTTCCAAATACTGATGCCAAAAAATAAGAGCACAAAGAGTATAAAGATAACTGTTCGACCGATGTGAGAAAGTTCAAATAGCATTTCGACAATGGCCAGAAATGTCACTGTTATGAAAACACCCGCAAGAAAAATTAAAGCATTCGATAATAAATCAACACGATTCTGTTTGCTGTTTGCTTTTTGGATTCGGAGTTCAATATCTGTCAATATAGAAGAAATATTTTCAACCCATTATTAAATAGTAATCGATGTCTTTAGTGTGTCAGAACCCAAACAACAATATTCGTTCCGAACCGCAATGCTTCTTGCCTCACCGATTCAGGATCACCATGGACGTCTGCATCATCCCAGCCGTCACTAGGATTTGATTCATAAGTGTAATAAACGACCAGTCTGCCGTAATAGAACAATCCAAATCCCTGCGGCGGTTTGCCGTTGTGTTCATGCGTTTTTGGTACGCCATTAGGGAATTTGAAATAGCAATTGTAGATACCGTAGGAGAACGGCAGCTCGATCAATTCTTGATCTGGAAACACCTTTTTAATTTCGCGCCGAAAGGCTTTATCCATTCCATAATCGTCGTCTGCATAGAGAAATCCGCCTTGCATCAGATATGTACGAAGCCGCTGCACTTCATAATCGGAGAAGTTAATGTTGCCGTGTCCTGTCATGAATAGGAATGGATATGAATAAAGTTTATCGCTGGAGAGATCAACAAACTCGTACTGCGGATCGCAATCGATATTTGTATTCTGTTGAACGAATTTTAATAAGTTTGGTTCTTCTGTTTGACCGTTGTACCAATCGCCACCGCCGCTGTATTTCAAGCGAACAATTCGGAACTGACTTTCAATGCGTGATTGTGCTTCTGCAATAAATGATGAACAATAAACGGCGAACAATAGACAATAAACAAAAAATGACAAACGAACCATCTTCAATCTCCAAATTGCAAAATCATCTTTTCTACTATTAGAGATAAATCGACTTATTATTTGCAATCAATGTAGAAAAAGAGTGTTCGAGAATCAAATAATAGAAAAAGCATAATTTTAGACTAAAGAATTTTTCCTTGAACTTCGTTTTAAGATATGTAAACTGATAAATCGGTAGAGCAATTGTAAAAAAATACGACCTCTGCCAAGTTTCATCTGATTCCATAAAACGTTTATTGCAGCGGAAAAATTTTTCAGCCAGAACCGTACTAATCGAAATTCAACTTTACGAAATTCGCGCCACCCGAACCCCTGTTGAATAAGTATCGGTACTATAGGGTCGTTGCCTAATGATTCAATATCCTGATCAATAAACGGTGTTGCCCAAGAAAATTCCTTTTTGAGACAACCAATTGAGTCGGCAAAGTGCTCAATTTCAGTACCTGGATAAATACGGATACCAATTCCCGTAGCCGCAACACTAATAAAACGAGCATTTTTTTCCATGAACTCTATTGTCTTACGAGCATCCTCTATAGTTTCACCGATATGCCCGAAAGTGAAAAACACTTTTGTGTAAATGTCTAACGCTTTTGTCCACTTAAAAACATTTTCCACTTGATCAATGGTGATTCCTTTATGCATTGAATTCAATAGATGTTGACTTGCTGTTTCGACACCAAAATCTACATAATAACAGCCGGCTTCGCGCATAGTTTGCAAAAGATCGCGGGACATACCGTTCACTCGGATCTCGCATTCCCATGGAAATTTCAATTTACGTCGCTGGATTTCTGCGCATAATGCCTCTACATGACTGCGGTTCAATGTCAGCGTACTGTCGAAGAATTTGATGCCTTGATACTTAAACTCTTTCAACAGTATCTCGATTTCGTCAACTACATTTGCAGGAGACCGAAATGTTAACTTTGTTCCGAACATAGCGCTTGCCGAACAGAAAGAGCAGTTCACCGGACATCCTCGAGAACTTATTATTGATGCTGCGGGTACGTTGAGAAAATCAAGAAGAAGATTGTAACGCGATATCGCTTCGGGATCGCGATAAGGAAATGGAAGTACATCTAGATTCTGAATACGCTCTACATCCGGATTGTGAACGATGGTGCTGTTCTTTCGATAACTGATACCCGGAATATTTGAGAGGTCTGTAGTTCCATTTAACACTTGATCTGCAATCCGGTGCGTTGTCAGTTCGCCTTCGCCACGAACAACAATATCAATATCTTGAATGTGCTTAAGTGTATCTTCAGCAGTGAATGTTGCATGCGACCCGCCGTACAAAACCAATATTGATGGATCAAAATTTTTAACATAGCGGGCAATTGCAAAACTTTCATATCGAGTATGTGTCGTTCCGCCTATGCCGATGAGTCTGGGTTTATAAGTTTGCAGGAAATGCTCAATGATATTATCACTTACCTGTAAATCAATAAGTGTGGTGGAAATCCCTTTAGATTGGAGATAGGAAGTAATCCACGACATACCGAGCGGCGGCATAGTCCCGAATGTTATTCCTTTTTCAGCAGGATGAAGTAGGAGAACGTCGGACAATGGTGTTTTAGATTAATCAAAGAAGTGCACAAATAAACCGTCGCGTAGTTTTGGTTCAAACCACGTAGATTTTGGCGGCATAAGTTTATCAACGTCTGCAATTGCCATTAATTCAGCCACAGAAGTTGGAAACATGCTGAAAGCAATTTTCATTTCTCCGGAATTGACGCGCCGCTCTAATTCCTTTAAACCGCGGATACCGCCGACAAAATCAATTCTTTTATCTATTCGCGGGTCTTTGATGCCAAGAATCGGATCAAGCAAGTGGTGCTGAAGAATTGAGACGTCAAGCCGCAGAACCGGATCAGTGATTTTTTGCAGTGCTGCGCCTGCAGTGAGTGTGTACCATTTATTTTCGAGATACATTCCAAAGTCACCTTTTTTTGCCGGCTTTCCCTGTGAGGAATTTTCTATAATCTCAAAGTTTTGTTTCAACTTTTCAAAGTATTTTTCTTTTGTCATCCCGTATAAATCTTTAATCAACCGATTGTAATCCATGATGCAGAGTTGACCTGCCGGAAAATAAACCGCAAGGAAGAAATTGTATTCCTCATCACCTTTATGATTTGGATTTGCTTTTGCGCGTTCTCTGCCAACTCTTGCTGCTGCTGCTGAACGATGATGCCCATCTGCAATATATAAATTTGGAATGGTTTTAAAGATGGAGACAATTTTTTTTATTAACTCTTTATTGTTTATCACCCAGCTTTGATGCCGTACACCATCAAGCGCTGTGTGATCATTATCGGGCGTTTCACTTGTAACGCTAGCAATTATGGAATCGATTTCTGCGTTGTCGCGATATGTCAGGAATATTGGACCAGAATGAGAATTCGTAATGCGAACATGATTGCAGCGATCTTCTTCCTTATCTTTTCGCGTCAACTCGTGCTTCTTGATAGTATTGTTCCAGTATTCATCCACCGATGCACAGCCAACTATTCCATACTGTGTGTTCTTGCCCATTGTTTGCGCATATACATACAAATATTGTGCAGCATCTTCGACCAGTACTTTTTGAGAAATGAGTTTTTGGAGATTTTCTTTTCCTCTTTCGTACACGCTCCTATCGTGCAGATTAATGTTTGGATCGAGATCAACTTCCGGCTTGCCGACATGAAGAAATGATAGCGGATGTCCCTTCACTTCTTCACGTGCTTCATCAGAGCTGAGCACGTCGTACGGTTTTGCTGCAACCTCGCGCGCGAATTCTGCTTTCGGCCGAAATGCTTTGAATGGTCGTATAGTCGCCATTTATTTTGAATTACTTACGTATGTTGTTCTTGTGCACTGAAAGCTTGCACCACTTTGAGTGCGATCTCGGCTCCAACACGAGCCTGCGCCTCAACGGTCGATCCGCCAATGTGCGGCGATACACTTACTTTTGGATGATTAATAAGCGCCTTTTGTGCATCTGTGGGAGGTTCATTAATAAAAACATCAAGACCTGCCGCAGCAACTTTACCAGAGTTCAGTGCTTCCAACAGAGCCGATTCGTCAACAACACCGCCGCGAGCGCAATTAATAATAACCACACCTTTCTTCATAATTTCAAATTCATTCTTACCAATAATGGGTCCTTGTTTTTTATCAAAAGGTAAATGAAGCGTAATGAAATCAGAATTTACAAGCACTTTCTCTTTTGTTGTAATTTCGACAAAAAAATCCATCGGTGTAAACGGCGGGTCATATGCCAGCACGTGCATTCCGAAAGCTAATCCTCGTCGTGCAACTTCTTTGCCTATATTACCAAGGCCGAGAATACCAAGGTTCTTCTTGAAAAGTTCTATCCCTTCTCCATATTCTTTCTTCGGCCATTTACCTTGCCGCATTTCCATCGAACTCACATGCAGAAAACGAGACACGGCGAGCATGTGCGCGATTGCAAGTTCAGCAACTGAAATTGTTGATGCAGCTGGTGTGTTTAAAACTTTTATGCCTTTGCTTTCTGCAAATGGCACATCGATATTGTCGAGCCCGACACCGCCCCGCGCAATGACTTTAAGATTTTTCCCGGCTTCTATAACTTCTTTAGTTACTTTTGTAGCAGACCTGACAATAATGCAGTCATATTCACCAATCTTTTTCAGCAATTCCTCAGGTGTCAGCTTGAGCTTATCTACATTGTGACCTGCATCGGCAAGAATTTTTGCGCCGTCTGGCGTGATTCCATCGGATACGAGAATGTTCATAGTAAACTCCATAAAATTATTGTAATTAAATTCCTAAGGTAATCAATCTGTTTGATTACCAAGTAATTTGAATGTCAAAGAAAAATTTACTTAGTAAATTATTCTGTTTTGATTATACAAAAAAATGTTCTAACCAGCAACCCTATATTCTCAAAATGTAACTATTAATAATTTGATATAGACAGTGTATAAAAATATTAGTATGTTGAACTACCCAAAGGTATCTTGTTGTTATTGTATACAAAATTTAGAAAGGATTTAAACTATGGCACGTGCACATAATTTTTTTGCTGGACCGGCTGTTCTCCCTCTTTCTGTTTTAGAAGAGACACGCGACGCTGTAATGGATTTTGCCAATATCGGCATTTCGATTATGGAAATTAGCCATCGAGATAAAATGTTTGAAAAACTCCTGGTAGAAGCGCAAGGCGACGCGTTAAATATTTTGGGGCTGTCGGCAGAAGATTATGCCGTAATATTTCTTGGCGGCGGTGCAAGCCTTCAATTCGCAATGCTTCCATTGAATTTTCTTCACAAAAAAGCTGATTATGTGAATACAGGCGAATGGGCATCAAAAGCATTGAAGGAAGCAAAGATTATTGGTGAAGCAGTGGAAGTTGCTTCATCTAAAGCAACAAATTTCAATCAACTCCCTAAGAACATTAAATATTCTGCCGACGCAGATTATGTTCACATTACAACTAATAATACTATTTTCGGTACCGAATGGAAAACCGACCCTGATGTCGGCGATATACCATTAGCTGCAGATATGTCTTCTGATATTTTTAGTATTAAACGCGATTTTGCAAAATACAGTCTAATTTACGCCGGTGCACAAAAAAATCTCGGACCGGCAGGTGTAGTAATGGTAGTTATTAAAAAAGCTTGGATGGAAGCAAAGGCAAAACAAAATTTACCGTCGATGTTGAAATATAAAACCCATGTCGATGCCGGTTCGTTGTACAACACACCGCCGGTTCTTTCAGTGTTTGTCGTAGGTCGTACATTGAAATGGATCATTAAAGAAGGCGGACTAGATGCCATACAAGCACGCAATCAAAAGAAATCAAAGCTCATTTACGACATTATAGACGCGTATCCTAATTTTTACAAAAGCGCCGTAGCAGTAAAAGAAGACAGATCGATGATGAATATAACTTGGAACTTGCCAACTCCAGAGTTAGAAGAAAAATTTGTCAGCGAAGCAAAAGCGAAGAAGATGTTCGGTCTTAAAGGACATCGTTCGGTCGGCGGAATGCGAGCTTCTATTTATAATGCATGTACGACGGAATCTGTAGAATTATTAGCAAGATTTATGGAAGAATTCTATAAAGCAAATAAGGGATAGATAAGCTGTCTGATATTACGTCCTAGTACTTTTGATTCTAAAAACACAGCCCTTCAAAGATATATTCCTTTGCAGGGCTGGTCTGTTTTGGCACTTTATTAATTTTCTCAGCAACCGCGGTTCACTTCATACTAATAATTGCTGTTTCCGAGTTCATAATGGACTTTCGAGAATATTCTCGTAACTTCCATCACAACAAATATTCGACAACAATCCAACGAGGTACATTATGGATAAAGAACTATTCTCCAATGGAAAAAAGAAAACCCTGAAACCTGAAACTCTTATGATGGGTTATGCATACAAACCTGAATGGTCGGAAGGAGCCGTGAAGTGCCCCATCTTTCAGACATCCACTTTTGTTTTTGAAAATTCAAAGGACGGAAAAGAGTTTTTTGAAATTGAGCATGGCATTCGCGAACCGGGCGAACATGGCGCAGGACTTATCTACAGCCGTATGAACAATCCGGATTTAGAAATTCTCGAAAATCGGCTCACAGTATGGGACAGTGCAGAAGCATGCGCCGTCTTTGACAGCGGCATGGCGGCAATTAGCACGACAATGTTAGAATTTCTCAGGCCGGGAGATTTTCTTCTTACAAGTGAGCCGATTTACGGCGGTACTGAACACCTCTTCGAAACTGTGCTGACAAAGTTCGGCGTCAGGACGATTAATTTTGGTGTTCAACATAATAGACAACAAATTATTAAATTAGTAGAGCAAGCAGGCGCCGCAGATAAACTTCGAATAATTTTTCTTGAGACTCCAGCCAATCCAACCAACTGCCTTATCGACATCGAAATGTGCGTGGAAATTGCTAAATATTTTTCGACAAAAGAACACAAAGTAATTACTGCTTTAGACAACACATTTCTTGGACCTGTCTTTCAACATCCTATACTGCACGGAATTGATCTCGTTATTTACTCGGCGACAAAATATATCGGCGGCCATAGCGATGTTGTAGCAGGAGCATGTCTTGGTTCCAGAGAACTTATCAACCGCATCAAATCGCTGCGCAGCGTTCTTGGTTCAATGGCAAGTCCATTGACAGGCTGGCTGTTAATGCGAAGTCTTGAAACTCTTAAGATGCGAATGACCACCGCAGCAAAGAGTGCACAGGAAATTGCCGAATGGCTTTCTTCACATCCGAAAATAGAAAAAGTATTGTACCTTGGGTTAATCAAAGAAAACGATCCGCAGTATACTATCTACAAAAAACAATGCCTTTCGCCAGGGGCAATGATCAGCTTCATTATAAAGGGCGATGAACAAGCGTCATTCCGATTTCTTGATTCACTCAAAATGGTAAAGCTTGCAGTCAGTTTGGGAGGAACAGAATCGCTTGCCGAGCATCCAGCCGCAATGACACACTCTGCGGTAGAATCGGATAAGAGAAGGGAATTTGGAATCACAGAAAATCTTGTAAGACTTTCGGTCGGTGTTGAAGCGACAGAAGATATTATTTGGGATTTAGATCAAGCATTAGCTCAAATCTAACACCCAATAACTTTATTATTTCTCTTTCAAGAATTTATTGCACGTTTTGTGCTTATAATTTTCAAGTTCCGGTTTCTATTTGTTGTAAAAAATGCCTGGAAAATATCAATAAACAATTTGTTTTCCTGTTGCTCGGTCGAGTTCATATATACTTAAAACGAAATGGTGTAATGCTTGTAAGTTAGTTAACTTTGATTCTGATTCAGCTGTTTCTGCATCCAACAAATCCAAATTTGTAACCGATCCTGTTTCGTAACGTGTTCGTGCAATTGTTACGGCTTCATGCGCTTGTTTTAATTGCACTTCAGAGATTTGCACTTTTTCAATAGCAGCTTGAACATCTGCCACTGCTTGTTCTACGTCGGAACGAACCTGCTGCTCAACATCTTGATTATGCGCTTGCTCTGCTTGAACAGAAGCTTGTGCTTCTTCTTCCTGATAACTCACTCTCCCGCCATCAAACAAAGGTACTCGTGCTTGCACACCCCACATCCAATTTCCGCGCAGTGCATAAATATTAGGTTCATATCCATTTTTGAAACCGTACGTTACATTAATATTGACCGATGGCATATTACCGAGGGAACTTAATTTCTTCTGCAACCGTGCAGATTGTTCTGCATCGCGCGCAAGTTTTATTTCAGGTCGCTGTTGCGTTGCAATTTGTATAAGCGAATCAATGTTCATCGATACAAGAGATTGTTCAAATGAGCCTCGAATAAGAAGCGGGGTATTAGGTTGAAGATTAAGAAGTTGACGTAGTACCGATTCCTGTTTCTGAAGTGAATTAAGAATTTCCACTTTTTGATTTTGCGATGCAGCAACATGTACTTGTGTTGTCAGTACATCAAAATTTGTTGCACTTCCTGCAGAAACTCTTTTCTGAGTCAATTCGATATGTTGATTAAGTGCTTCAATTTGTTCTTCTTGTACCAATAAGCTTTTTCTTAACAAAACTATCGTATAGAATGTGCGGATAGTTCGCAATGTTAGATTACTTTTTGTCAATTCAACTATATCACGTGAGTTCTGAACCTTTGATTGATTTAGTTCTACATTTGCATTTGTTTTCCCAAAATCATAGACATCATATCTTCCAATGACGTGTGCATCATAATTATCTGCGGGAGCCAAAATAAGATTTTGACCGCCAAAAAAGAAAGCAGGCAAAGGGCTGATATGTACATAATCAGCTTCAGTTAACACATCTGGGAGCCTGGCGCTCGAAGCTTGCGACGTACGAGCTTCTGCTGCACGAGTATTTGCCAATGCTTGTTCTATTGCTGGATGGATTTTAAGTACCTGTTGAACAGCTTGCTCCACTGTCAATGAATCTTGCGCACCTGCAATGTTAACAAATAGTAGAAGGATTGAACCTAACGTACTCATCAATTTCATAATTTAATATCCTTGATTTACATTTTTCGAAATAACCTTCATCATTCTGCTACAATAAAATCTTCAGATTTATCCCGCTTCTTGACGCGAAGGAAAATAATTGGAACAAGCGCAGCAATTGTAATCATAGATGCTATCATAAAATCATCACCAACAGCGCGAATGAACGACTGTGTTGCAATATGCGATGCAATTAAAGAGGTCGCGCGCATCGAAGCGAGAGTTTGATTCCCTGCTAATGCATTCATACTAAAGTGTGTTAAGTTTTGTGCAACAGCGCGGTAAGCATCCGATTGCGGGTTCACTACCTGGCTATAGGTTGCCATATGATATATGGTACGTCGCAGCAATAATGTACTCATAAAAGCAATTCCAAAACTTCCGCCCAATTGCCGAATGATGTTATACAACCCGGATGCCTGTCCGATTTTATGCCTTGGGACATTCGACAGTGCTGTCGTAGAAAGCGGCGTAAACATTAATCCCATTCCAAATCCGCGAATATACAATGCAAGCATAATTTGATGATGTTCTGAGAAAAGAGATAATGAACTATTGATAAACAGACTGCTTGCCAGTAGTATTATGCCAATACCAGCTGGAATTCGCGGGTCAACTTTGTCCGATAATATTCCGGAAATTGGAGCAGTAACTGCTTGAAGAATTCCAACCGGCAGAAATAGCGAACCAGCTTGAAATGCCGTATATCCAAGTGACTGCTGAAGGTATATCGGAAGCAGGAATGTGCTGCCGAACATCCCAAATCCAAAAATGAACAGAATTCCGTTTGCTACGCTAAAATTAAAATCCTTAAATAAACTTAAGTCAATTAAAGGATGCTCGACGGTCAATTCTGTTACAAAGAAAATTATCAATGAGATGGCAGCAATCACAAAGCAAGAAGTAATAAAAGGTGATGTCCATCCACCGGTATTCCAAGAAGCATTACCATCAGTCAATGCTAAGAGCAGTGAGCAGAGGAATATAGCCATTGAAATAAATCCGATAATGTCAAATGATCGTATGCGTTCAGTTTTATATTCCCGTTGAATCACAGTTGTAGCAAATAGACCAATGATTCCCACTGGAACGTTAACATTAAAGATTGCATTCCAATTAATTGTATCAATTAAATATCCTCCAATCATAGGTCCAAGCGAGACCGATGCTGCGGCAGCTATAGACCAAAATCCAATAGCAACACCGCGCTGTCGCGCAGGAAATTCCCGAGTAATAATGGCCATTCCTGTCGGCATAATTAATCCGGCACCGCTTGCTTGAACAATTCTAAACAGAATAAGTACGTTTTCATTCCATGCAAGGCCGCATAAAAATGAACCCAATGTAAATAAAAAGAGCGCAGAAAAATATGTGCGTTTATATCCAAAATGATCCGCGATCCAACCGGATGTTGGAAGCATAACTGCCAAAACAAGCATATATGCAGTGACTATCCATTCCACTTTATCCACAGTGATTCCAAATGAAGCCATGATTTTAGATAAGGATACATCAACAATTGTTGCATCGAGAACTGCCATGAATGTTCCGATCATGACGTTTGCCAATACCCACCAGCGGTATGAAGTGTGTTCGTGATGCAGCGATGGTACGTAATTAACAAATCCTTGTTTCAAACGATGAGTATTTCGAAAAAACGTCATTATCGGACTTTCACTTTTACTTCAACAGACATACCAGGAAGTAAATTAACTTGCCGCTGATGAATGCTGTCTATTTGTTCAACGGAAATTTTTATCGGAACACGCTGTGTTACTTTTGTAAAATTTCCGGAAGCATTATTTGGAGGAATCAAAGAAAATTGTGATGCGGTATTAGATCCCAGACGAATAATTGTTCCTAAAAATTTCACATTAGGATACGTATCCACACTAATATCAACTTTATCGCCAAGACGCAATGCTCCTAAGCCTGTTTCCTCCAAATTTGCAGTTATCCAGACATTTTTCACATCATAAATAGTAAAAATTGATTGCGCTGGCTGGACAACATCGCCGGTAAGAACCCATCGTTTTGAAATTACGCCTGCCATTGGCGATTCAATAACTGTGTTTTTCAATTGTGTTTGGATTACTCCAAGTTGAGATTCTGCTGAAACAACCTGCGCATTTGCAATATTAAGTCGAGCTTGGTTAGACGAGAATTCACTTTGAGCATGATCATATTGTTCTTTCGGAATAATATTCTGGTTAAATTGTGTCGAAGCCCGTTGAAAGTCCAACTGCGCTTTTTCCAGATTGACTTTTGCCAGCGTAATATTTTCGCGTGCAAATGAGAGTGAAGCTTTTGCTTGTGCTTCCTGTGCGCGTAAATCACTATCGTCGAGCCGTACCAAGATTTGCCCTTGCTTTACAGAATCGCCTTCGTCGGCTGTTAAAAGATTAATTCGTCCAAGTATTTTTGAACTTACCGAAACTCGGTCTGCATCAATATATGCATCGTCTGTCGATACATAATCGCGGATCTGTATGTAGTATTGCCAGGAGAAGATTGAGATTGCAAGGACAATTAAAAACAGTGGAATGACTGCCTTAGCATTTCTGTATAGAGGAACGGCTTCAATGGATTCTTCTTCGCCATTTTCTTTGTCGGGTTTTATTCTCTGCGATGTTTCTAATGCTGATTCTTGATGAATATTCTTGTCGTCTTTCTGTTGCATGAAAGATTATCCTTTCTTTTTATTTTTTACTGATGCCGTGAAGAATGATCTCGGCAAAAAGAAGTGTGTCATGTGCATACGAAATACGATCAGCTTCGCCGATTGCATTTTGATCATACCCGCGGAAGAACCGAAGATGAAGTCCCTGAAAAATATGCAGGATCATTGATGCAATTTTTTGAGGATGATCAAGCCGAAACTCATTTTTCTTTTTTCCCTCTTGTAATATTTGCACAATTCGGTGCTGTTCCTGCTGAATAAAATAGGTAAATAGATCCTTAAAAATTGGCTTGACTTCACTCCATCCTTGCTGATGAATGTTGCTTAAGTTATTCAACTGCTCTGTCAATTTGATACGAAGTCGGATATACTCCATAAATTTTTGACCGGCAGAAATATTATCCTCAATTACTGTTTGTATTTGGGATAGAAATTTATTTTGCTCATGCTGAACGACCGAACGGAAAATTGTCTCTTTTGTCGGGAAGTAATAATAGAGAGATGCCTTTGCCATGCCAATGTCTTCGGCGATCTCATCCATCGTTACCTTGGAATAACCGTAAGCGGCAAAGCGGTGCTGTGCAGCTTGCAAAATAATTTTTTCTTTGTCTCTTGTGAGCTTTTCGTCCACAATCGTCCTTTCGACTATATCAGTTAAACAGTCGAAAGATACGAAAAGTTCCCCGCATCTGCTATTAAAATATAGAATGTGGAATACGAATAAAAAAAGGCAGCATCTCAAATTCAGATACCGCCTTTTATTAATTAGATGAAATTATAAAAACTTAAGCCGCTGATTCTACTATTGTGGCAAACGAATCAGCTTTTAAACAAGCACCGCCAACAAGCGCTCCATCAATATCGGGTTGATGTAACAATTCTTTTGCATTCTCAGGTTTTACACTGCCGCCATATTGAATAACAACTTTTTCCGCAGTTGCTGAACTGTAAAATTTTGCAAGAAGTCCGCGAATAAGTTTGTGAACCTCCTGTGCTTGCTGGGGAGTTGCAACTTTACCGGTTCCAATCGCCCAAACAGGTTCATACGCAATAATCGATTTCTCGATATCTACGGCTGAAATATCCTGCAAGCATCCTTTCACCTGTGTTGTTACAACCTGATCAGTGATATTTTTTTCTCGCTCTT
Organism: Ignavibacteriota bacterium; assembly: GCA_963833465.1. GTDB lineage: Bacteria > Bacteroidota > Ignavibacteria > UBA10030 > UBA10030 > Fen-1298. The sequence goes on from CAWHXW010000004.1 coordinate 1,228,407, forward strand.
CCAATGTTTCGCCGACACAAATTATTGGAATCAGTCCAGAAGCAAGCGCTTTCTTTGCTTTCTTGTTAATAAATTCATTCGTCTCTTTGAAATACTGCCGCCGCTCTGAATGTCCGAGTATAACATATTGGCATCCAACAGATTTCAACATTTTCGGCGAGACTTCGCCCGTGAACGCTCCCTCATCTTCTGTATACATATTTTGCGCACCAAGCGTGATAGCACTGCCTTCAAGCAATTTATGCGCAAGTACAAGCGAAGTAAACGGCGGACATACAATCACCTTTACAACATTTGGCAATGTGGCAAGTTTTGATTTAAGACCATTCAAGAGTTCTGTCGACTCGTTCAAGTCTTTATACATTTTCCAGTTTCCAGCTATTACTTTGTTACGCATTGTTGATCCTTTGTGTAAGTCTATGAATATGAAAACTTATAAGTCTATGAGCCAGTGAGCCTATGAGTCATTGAGCCAATAAGCAGTTAAGTAATTATTTTAGTAAAGATTTCTTCAAACCATGCAACATAGCAATGATTTCATTAACAGAAGACAAGATTTGTTCATAATTCTCTTTGTCTATATAATCATTTGTAATAGCGATATCCAAGCAACCGATACATTCAAAACCTGAGCGAATGGAGAAATCTAAGAAACGTGCAAATTCTTTTTTCGAGCTATTCCCTGCACCTTCCGCAATGTTAAGCACAATAGAGTCTGGTGCTCTACGAAATTGAGAGATCAAACCGAAAAGCTCATCCTTTGGAAAACTCTTCGTGGTCTTTCTAACTACCTTTGAGAAGTCAAGCGCTTTTTGATAGACGTGCAATGTCCAAAACTTTTCCATAGATTTACTTATCTTTACTCGTCGGCTTAATGGCTATTAGGCTCAACCGCTTATTCCAAGTTTCCGTTGTAAAACCTCGTTCACCACCTTCGGATTTGCTTTTCCTTTCATTGCTTTCATTATCTGACCGACAAAGAAACCGAATACCTGCTGTTTTCCACTTTTATATTGCTCTACTTGTCCCTGATTGTTCGCAAGAATTTCATCTATCACTTTTTCAATCGCCGATTCATCACTTACCTGTATCAAACCTTTTTTCTCGACTATAGCTTTTGGCGATTCTTTAGTCTTCAGCATTTCTTCGAAAACATCTTTGGCAATCTTGCCGCTGATAGTACCATCAATAATAAGGTTGATCATGTCGGAAAGATTCTTTGGAGAAATAGGAAAATCTGATACAGAAATATGCTGATCATTAACAACGCGAAGGACATCAACCATCGTCCAATTGCTCGCAATTTTATATGCCTCTTCGTTTTTTATTTTTAAGTTCAAAATAATTCCATCAAAATAGTCTGCTAGTTCACGATCGCCTGTAAGAATGCTGGCGTCGTATTTAGGTAATTTGAATTCGTTGATATAACGATCGCAGCGAACTTTTGGCAGTTCCGGCAATTTCGCTTTGACATCATCAATCCAGGTTTGATTCACCAGTACCGGAACCAAATCAGGGTCGGGGAAGTAGCGATAGTCATGAGCTTCTTCTTTTGAACGCATCGGAATGCAAATCCCTTTATCAGAATCCCATAACAAGGTTTGCTGAACTATGTTTTCTCCGTTTTCGAGCGCATCAATTTGACGGTTAATTTCATATTCTAAAGCCTTCTCGACAAAACGGAATGAATTCAAATTCTTTACTTCCAACTTAGTGCCTAATTTCGTTTCGCCTTTTTTTCGGACAGAAACGTTTGCATCACACCGAAGACTCCCTTCCTCCATATTGCCGTCACAAATGCCGAGATATGTTACAAGTTGACGAATCATGTATAGATATTGATATGCCTCGTGCGGAGTATGCATGTCAGGTTCACTGACAATTTCGATGAGTGGAACACCGCAACGATTTACATCCACCAATGTATCAACGTCCTGATCATGAATCGACTTGCCAGCATCTTCTTCCATGTGAATACGCGTTATGCCGATCCTCCGTGTGGTTCCATCTTTCAATTCGACATTAAGCCAGCCGTTCGCGCAAATCGGTTCTTCATATTGTGAAATCTGGTACCCTTTTGGAAGATCGGGATAGAAATAATTTTTTCTGGCAAAAATAGATTTTGGCGCAATATTGCAATTTGTAGCCAGCCCCATTTTCATAATGAACTCAACAAGATTCTTATTCAAAACAGGAAGCACCCCTGGCATACCAAGACAGACTGGGCAAACATTTGAATTTGGATCATTTCCAAATTTTGTTGAACAACTGCAAAATGCTTTTGACTTAGTTAATAATTGTGCATGGACTTCAAGTCCAATCACGGGTTCGTATTTTTCATTCCAAGCCATAGTATTCGATTAAAAAGTATAAAATGAAAAAAGAAGAATTAGCTATTGAAAACTGACAACTACTTCACGTCGTTATAGCGCTTGTTACTTTCTCTGCCGCTTCTTTTAAATTACCTGCGACAAGAAATTTTAATCCGGAATTTTTCAAAATCTCTGCCGCGATTTCGGCATTCGTGCCAGCGAGACGCACGACTATAGGAACTTGCACATCGACATTTTTCGCGGCTTCTACGACTCCGGCTGCTACGCGATCGCACCGAACAATTCCACCGAAAATATTAATTAAGATAGCTTTTACATTTTCATCTTTTAAAATAATTTTAAATCCTGCTTCTACCGTTTCAGCATTTGCACCTCCGCCGACATCGAGAAAATTTGCTGGCATTCCGCCTGCAAGCTTGATAATGTCCATTGTTGCCATTGCAAGTCCGGCGCCGTTCACCATACAGCCGACGTTGCCGTCAAGTTTTATATAATTAAGATTGGATGCCGCAGCTTCTACTTCAAGCGGCTCTTCTTCATCGATATCGCGAAGCTGCTCATATTCTGGATGACGGAAAAGTGCATTATCATCAAAGTTGATTTTGGCATCGAGTGCAATAACATGATTTTCCTGTGTAATGACAAGCGGATTTATTTCTGCAAGAGATGCATCTGTTGCCTCATACATTTTATAAAGTCCTGATAAAAATTTTACTCCGTTTTTAAAAGCATCGCCAGTTAATCCGAGTCCAAAGCAAAGTGCCCGCGCCTGAAACTGTTGAAATCCAATTACGGGATCAACTAATTCTTTCAATATCTTCTCTGGTGTTTCTGCGGCGACTTTTTCAATCTCCACTCCGCCTTCTGTAGAAACCATTACAACATTTTGGGAACGTTGACGATCTAAAGTTATACCTACATACATTTCCTTTGCGATATTCATGGCTTGCTCAACAAGCAAGCGGCGAACTATTCGCCCTTCCGGCCCGGTTTGATGCGTAATAAGACGCATGCCAAGTATTTCTCCGGCGCGCTCACGGACTTCTTCTAAGCTTCGAGCAAGTTTCACACCGCCACCTTTGCCGCGTCCACCGGCATGAATTTGCGCCTTGATAACCCAAACACTTCCGCCAATTTTCTCTGCCGCTTTCACTGCTTCATCAATCGTGAATGCCACTTCACCTTTCGGCACAGGAACTCCGAACTTTTTCAGAATTTCTTTTCCCTGATATTCATGTATCTTCATGAAGGCTCCTTATGATAATTGCGATTCGATGAATTCAAGGACATCAACAATCTTTTTAAAATATTCATTGATCCTTACAATGGTTATTCCTGAACTTTCTCCATGCACAATCAAATGTCTGTTTGCAATAATACTGTCTATCGCTTCCTTTCTTCCATCATTGTCGACAAACGCTTCCAAATCTTTTGCCCACCGCTCACTAAAACTTGTCTCAATATCAATAAACTTTTTGGTTTTAGGATTTTGATATTTTCCGAGAGATTTTACAACATAATGATTGATTTCTAAATTAGATTTATTCTTTGCGTAATCCCCAAACAATTCAGATATAGAATTTTCCAACAAGCCGGCACATAGAACACATAAGTACTTTGCCCAATGCGCCTGTAATTCAATATTCTCATTTGATGCATCAGTTGTTTTTCCAATAAGATACTTGATTCTTTGTATCTGCTTGACAATTTCAACGTTCTTCATCTGAGATTTTTAAAAGCATTAATGGTTTTTTCCAACCTAATAGCAACAGTTGGCTCGTCTGAAGTGCCGTCGGAAACCGCTTTTAGATAATCCGTATCTTTAAGAAGAGATTCATATGATTCCTTTAATCCGACAATATCAGAAATGGTTCCTTGTGTGTTTCTTTTTGCTAATCCCACCATCATTGAATCAAATACTGCGGCATTTATAACTTTTTTGGGTCTAAATGCTTTTTCGCCAATAGATTGGGTTACTAAGTTTATCGTATTATGAAATATCTCTTCGCATTGCATTAAAAAAACTGCATCAGCTTTTGAGTTTTTTGAAGCAAACGTATTTAAGAATTCTCCCATAGGTTTTCTATATGATTCGATATCAAAAAATAAAGCTAAAAAACGAAGTATCAATTCTTCATCTTTTAACCTACGATTCTTTTTTCCAAAAATATTACGCCATGCTGGATAATCATTCAATTCTGTAATTTTTTCTATTAGCGTTCCATGAAAAGCTGCTCTTCTGATCTCTTGTGGCTTTAATATCATTCCTCCAGAGTTCAATCTGTGAAAAATATGAAAGATACTGGTATCTCCATCTTTGGGAGATTCTTGCTTAACGATGGTTGCATGAATAATTGCATTATCAAGTCTACGTTTATCTTTCTCTTCCAAATTTTCATATGTTTTTCCATCTAGGTGTGGCTGCACATCTATTAACTTGAATACCTTTTTCTTTCTAGCATCCTTTTGAGGATCAAAAAATCCGTCATAAAAGAACAGAAGCGATTTTAACCGTTGTTGACCGTCTATCACAAGCATTTTATTGGTTTTTTGCTCACTCGCCAAAAATATACCAGGGACCGGTAATCCTAAAATTAATGATTCAATAAAAGAAGAAGCATCCTCTTCTTTCCACACATATGCCCTTTGAAAGGATGGAATAGTAATATCCCCTTTTTTTAATCTTTGAATAAGACCGGACACATCGGGATCTGATCCATAACTAGTAATATTATATATTATCTTCTTCTGAGATAAGTCTTTTTCAGACTCATCATCAACTTGAGTGACGTCTTCAAGTTCTTCCTTTAATGCTTCTTCTTCTGCCATTTCAAAGACTCCTATTATTTGCGAGAATTATCAAGCGGTAACAAATTTCGACACTTTACTACCTCTAACGCATCCATATCTTAATAATACCGTTCTCTTCTACTTTAACTCTATGCTTTTCGAGTGCTGTTTTAGCAATTCCAAAAATTTTTTTCTCGATCTATATTCCGGTTTATGATGGTAAAACGCTTGAATTTTGTCATTCTGTGCATTTACATACATAGGAATAAATTGCGGCGAAAACACATGAACAAGTTCTTTCGCAAAGCTCACGGTAAGCTCGTCAAAATTAATTCCAAAACATGCAATTACTAACCGATAATTTGCATTTTCTTTGTATTGCATATAAAGCTTCGCAACTGATGCAATATTATTTATATTTGTTTTGCCGTCTGCATTATAAACTTTTGCATTTACAAAGTAACACCGCTTGTCTTTGTTTAAAATACAATTATGCAGCACAGTATTGGGTGTATCAATCTCAACGTTTTCTAATCCAATTTCTTTTGCACAAAACTTTATTTGCTGCATAACAACTTGTTTGGTTATCCACGTAATAAACCGCGTATGAGCTTTTAATCCATAAGGCAATACTTTGTGATCGGTAATATTGAATGAGGGAAGAATATCAACTGTCTGTAAAAAAATATTCTTTACAACTGACATTTCCAAATTTATTAGTTCTATTTCTTTTTTCAAGTTAGTTCCTTTATAAATTGCTTACTGTCCAGATTCTGCCTCATCAATAATATCCGTTTCTGATGACTTCCATTCTGTAATTTCATTCATTGAATCTAAATATTCCGGAATCGGTACAAATACTTTCGCAGGTTTATTGATATTGCTGCGCGAGATAGGCGAATCACCGCCGCCATCCCAAATAAATCCGATTGAATTAAAATTTTGCACCAACACTTTATGCCCAGCTGATTCTAAAACTGATTTCACCAACTCTGCGTCGGAAATTTCTGTCGAACGAAAAACCTCAGCCCAATCTTGCTCCACTTTTACCTTTCGATGTGCTGAACAAAAAAATCGTCCTCGAAACTTACTCCCGCATTCTTCACAGCAAAGTTTTCGACAAATGATACAGACACCTTTTGCCGGCTTCTGTAAGTGTAGATCACAGAAAACTTCTCCGGCTTCTGCAAATAGCGCACCGCAATGTGGACAGAAGTCGCTGTCGGCTGTGATCTCTTCATTACAATAAAAACATTTAATATATTCTGACATTCTCGATTGACTAAATTACAATTTACGATTTGATATGTTTGATGTGCTTAGTTGCCAAACCATTAAATATAACATCGCTAAATCAAAATATCTTATTTGATTTTCTCAGATATCGCTTTTGCCTGCATAAATAAAAGTAAATAATCCCTACCGCCGGCTTTTGAATCCGTACCGGACATATTAAATCCTCCGAATGGGTGAACGCCAACAAGTGCTCCGGTGATTTTACGATTCACATAAAAGTTTCCGACATGGAAAATCTTCTTTGCTTTTTCAATTTTCTTTCTGTTTTTTGTCCAGACACCGCCAGTCAATCCGAATTCTGTATTGTTTGCAATTTCTAATGCGTGATCAAAATTTTTCACTTTAATTACAGCGAGCACTGGGCCGAATATTTCTTCCTGCGCAATCGCCGCATTCGGATCGACATCAGCAATGACTGTCGGTTTTATGAAGAATCCGTCTTCTTCGCTTTTAACTCCGCCGCAAATCAACCTGCCGCCTTCTTGAATTCCTTTTTGTATGTACAAAAGAATTTTTTCTTCTGAACTCCTATTAACCACTGGCCCCATATAATTTAACGGATTATCTGCTGCGCCGGTTTTAAGTTTATCTATTTTTAATTTTAATATATCAAGAAAATTTTCATAAACTTTTTCCACTACAATTGCACGTGAAGCCGCAGAACATTTTTGTCCTTGAAATCCGAAAGCCGAAACAAGTGTTGCCTGCGCTGCGGCATTGAGATCAGTCTGATCATCAATAATAATTGAATCTTTACCTCCCATTTCTGCAATTACACGTTTGATCCATTTTTGTCCGGGTTGAACTTTCGCAGCAAGATCGTTGATATGAATACCGACTTCTTTCGATCCAGTGAACGAGACAAAACGAGTTTTTGGATGAGCAACAAGCACGTCGCCAATAGATGCACCGGAACCGGTTACAAAATTGATGACACCAGCTGGCAATCCAATCTCACGCATCAAATTAAAAAACATCCATCCGGTAAGCGGCGAATCGCTTGACGGCTTAAGTACTACAGTATTTCCGGTAACAATAGCGGCGGATGTTATACCTGTAAGAATTGCAAGCGCAAAATTCCATGGCGGCACAACAACGCCAGCACCAAGCGGAATGTAAAGTATCTCGCTTTTTTCAGTCGGTATCTTTGTAATCGGTTGTTTGGCAGAATAACGCAGCATTTCGCGCGCATAAAATTCAAGAAAATCAATTGCCTCCGCAGTATCTGCATCGGCTTCTGGCCAGGTCTTTCCGACTTCGTAAATCATTACGGCGCTGAATTCGTGTTTCCGCTTACGCATTAACTTTGCGGCTTTGAATAGATACTCGGCACGCTTTTTTGGAACAACCCATTTCCACTCTTCAAACTTTGCAGCGGCAGTTTCGATTGCTTTATTTGCGAGCTCAGGATTTGCTTTCGAAAATAATCCAACTACTTCATTCGGCCGTGAAGGATTAATCGATTTCAACTTATCGTCCGTGAGTATCTCTTCCCCGCCAATGACGATTGGATATTCCTTACCCAGCATTGCTTTTACTCTGGCAAGTGCTTTTTCCATTGCTTTCCGATTTGCCGGCTTGGAAAAATCGGTAAGCAATTCATTCTTAAAAGGTTTGAGCGGCATAAGAATTCTCCGGTCACAAAAAAATCGCAATTATGTTTGAACAAACAATATTTTGGCTCGTTTACTCTACTTCTCTAATACTCAATTGCTCATAGACGTAACTGCATTATATAATAACTTACTGATTTTTTTGAAAAATTGCTGAAAAAGAAAAGTCTAACTTCTTACACTGAAAAATCAACGAGGAATCAGACTCTTAAAAAGAAAGGAGAAATGATTTCCAACTCGAATAAATCTATAGGTTATACTGAAACTTTGCTGATAACGAGTGAATAAATCTTAATCCATTAAAAACAATTTCATCTTCAATCTGCTGATAAAGCGGGAAGAATTCTGTATTATCATGGAATATCAATCAACAAAGTCTGCGGTTCGAAAAACAACAATGCTGGAATTAAAATTCGTTTTTTTTATTATAGCTTTCCTTTATATTCAAAGTGCAGATGCTCAACAAATCATCTCTAATATCCAAACCGATAGCATAACTGTAGTTGTTAATTCAGAACTTCAATCAAGCGGACTCCACAGGTTTTTATTCGGCTCGCTCTGGCGCGATGCTTGGACAACGCCGATAAAAGTAAAAATTTTAAATTTTGAATCCTCTGCTGGCAATCTTTTCTTCGATTCAATACTTATACAAAAACACGACGGGATAGTTGCCCGCTCATTCCGGTTTATCAATAAAAGCGGAAGTGATTACACTTTTACTCCGCTCATTCAGGATTCTGCTTCGTCACTTCCTCAAGAGTTATCCATTCTTTTGCCGCGAAGTGTTGTTAATGACCAAATAAGCATATTGAATCCGTTTGCTCCAATCGCCGCCGCTGCGATTATGAAGGCAGCAAATTTAGCTTTTCGAGAAACACAGCTTGTCTTTCTTGCAGACAACAAAAATATTAGCGAGTATCATTTGCAAACTGGAAGAAGAATTGGAATTCTTGAAGGACCACTGAGTGTTCCATTTACAAATATCGAATATTTTCAAAGACGACTTATTTGAAACATCGTCTATGTTAGAGTCTTTAGAAAATAATCTTCACAACAAAGTTGATGAATTACAATATTTAAAAGCAAGACTTATAGATATTCTGCTTGGTGATTGGGACCGCTCGGCGGATCAATGGCAATGGATCAAAGTACAAACACCGATAAATATTATTTGGGAACCTATACCGCGCGCACATCGACAGGCATTCGCTAGGTTGGATGGTTTGCTTCCTGCCGTCGCCGGCTTTGCAATTCCACAGTTAAAACATTGCGGCGAAAATATTCCCAGCGTAGAAAATATTACGCTGACAGGACGAAATCTGGATCGCAGATTATTAGTATCATATCCGAAACAAACATGGGATTCGCTCGCAAACTGGATTCAGATTCAAATATCTGATTCTGTAATTATGTTGGCGATATCAAAATTGCCTAATCCGATAATAGAGAAAGAAGGGAAATCAATTCTACGGATTCTACAGGCACGGCGCGCACAATTGCTTAAAGCAGCAGATGAATTCTATAAATTGTCATCAGAATATGTTGAAATTCACGGCAGCAATAAAGCAGACTGTGCAGATGTTCGCAAAATTGGAAGACACATGGTCTCAGTAACAATGTATAATTGTGCCGATACCTCTCACGTACCTACATTTACACGATTGTTTCATGATGATTTCACGAAAGAAATCCGTCTATTGCTCCTTGATGGTGATGATACAGTGATTATCGAAGGCGAAGAAAACAGCACTATTAAAATCATTGTCGATGGAGGTAATGGGAAGAATAATTTTACAGATATCAGCAAGAGCAGAAGTATATTTTCTTCTTTGAATCCTTTTTCTTATAGCAGTGCAATTTTTTATAATAACGATCAGGCAAACGGTGTTATATCGAGCAGTGATATTCAAACAATCCGTGACTGGGGTAGTGAATGGTCGTTCAGTCCGTGGTTGGATATCAATCCAGATGATGGGCTTTTCATTGGCGGTGGACCTATATTTACGCAACATGATTATCGTATGGAACCTTACACAGAACAGATTGAGGTGCGTGCCGGACTTGCAACCCAAACCGATCGTTATCGATTGGACGCAACTGGTGAATTCCGAAATTGGTTTCCTGGCATTAGAACGATTCTCCAATTTCATGCCTCACAGCTTGATCTGTCAAACTTTTTCGGGTTAGGCAATGAAACTACTTACAAACAACCGCTCGACCGCTCTGGATTTTATAAAGTTGATCAACGTCAGTTTTTTTTTCGCACCATAATCGACTTCCCAATTGCTGTCAGTGCCTCGGTAGAAATCGGCAGCACGATCAAGCTTATTGATAACAACCCAAAACAGGGTACGCTGCTCGATACACTTCAGCTTTCTTACTATAATAAAAGTTCTACCTTTTTAAATTTTTTTGCCCGTATTCAAATAGACAATCGTAATGCAGAAATGTTACCGACACAAGGATTGTACGCGAAAACGGAAGTTTCCTGTCTTCCCAATATTTTTGACAATGCAGATACATTTTATAAACTTCGGTGTGAAGCTCGATCTTACTTCACACCGAACGGCATTCAAACAGTGACGATCGCAATTAAGGCAGCCGGAGAAAAAATATTGGGAAATCATCCATTCTTTGAATCTGCCTTTCTCGGCGGCAGCGAGTCGCTGCGTGGATTTGAAAGACAGCGTTTTGCAGGTGACGCTTCGTTGCTGGGCAGTGCGGAACTTCGAGCACACGTAATGCAAATTCCTTTTCTCGTTCCACTCTGGATGGGAATTTCCGGATTTGCTGAAACAGGACGTGTGTTTGTCAATGAGGAACACTCTGAACAATGGCATAATTCTATCGGCATCGGTTTATGGTTCTCAGTGATAAAACTGGAATATTTAGTCAGCTTCGATATTGCCCATTCTGCAGATGAAATTACATTTTATACGACACTTGGATTTATGTTTTAAGAATAAGTTTTTAGATTTAAATATCACTGCGGAACAAAAAAATAAGATAGAATTCTATCTTATTTACCTTGCGTATTACTTCTTTCCGATGAAATCCAAAATTTAAATTTGTTAGAAATCGTTTATGGAAATATGCGTTTAACTATATATAATTAGCACTGGTTTGACATGCTAATCCTTTCCGCGTATCTTTCCGATAACGGTTCTTTAATAAGGATTTAATTATATGCGATATTCAAAGATCGATATCTTTATATATTTTGGATTGACGATCATTCTTCCTTTTACTCTTCGTTCACAGACAAATCCAAATTTCGATTTCTCGCTCGGTATTGATTATAGCGCTGCCGAGCAAATGTTAGATTATTTTGATCACGTTACAGGAAACACAAAATATGTTGCTGAACTTCGCGGTAACCGGCTTGCCGCTGCAACAAGTGTAATGCTTGCGCGCACGGAAAAAAGCGACGACGACTTCCGCCAGCAGCTTGAATTAGCGCGAAATAATTCAAGATTTGAAAGCGACGTGTATGGTTTTTCACCTGCTAAAAACCATATTACAGAGCTTCGAAAACTTCTTCAAGAAATCAAACACCGGCAGTTGGATCGCCGCATCGTTGCAACGGTAGCATCATTTTTCCCTGAAAATGTAAAAATCTCCACCAGATTTTCAGTGTACTTTGTCGTGATAGGGAATGAGCGCGCTTCTGCATTTGTTCGGCACGTCATCTGGAATTACAATGTTCCAACCTTTGTAGGCGAAGAGCAAGGCGAGCCTATAATTGTTGTCAATCTGGCTCGTATCATTGAAGGACCTACAAATGTTGAAGCTCAATTTATTGAAGTGCTGAGTACAACTGCGCATGAATGTTTTCATGCTGTATTTTCAGTTTTACGAAAATCTTTGCCAGATTCTATAAAAGCAAAAAATGTAGCAAATCAATTATTGGATGTAGTTCAGAATGAAGGTGTGGCTTACTATCTTTCCTTAGAAACCCACATCGGGAATAAAATTCCGTCCCGACAATGGTTTGATATTACCGCGCAGGCAATAAAGGTGTTAAACAATGTTTTAATAGAAATGTCTTCTCCGAATTTAACTCGCGCCCGCGCACAAGAATTGATGATGAATGCAAATCTTTCCGGTTCATTTGAAGGCAACTATGGTGCTACTGCCGGAATGCGCATGGCGTACGAGATCGACTCTCACTTCGGCAGGCCTGCGTTAACAGCAACTTTACTGACGGGAAGTTGCTCATTTATTTCGACATATATGCAGGTATACCTTCGTGATGAAACACTGCCAAAGATCGATAAGCAAGTTTCGCGTTTATTGCAATAGTAATTAATTGTCAGTTACCAATTATTTATTGGAAAAAATATTGGTACAATTAAATTTTGAAAATAATATCAAAGAAAGATTAATATAGAAATTTATAACTGTGATGCTTGTTTGGAAATAAGCAAAGCAGCAAATATAGCGGGCACAAGCAACAGAATTAAAAAGAATGTCACATCTTGAATTCCTAACACCGGCAGCAGTATTGAACATGTTATTAACGCTCCGAGAGACGAACCGAACACATCAAACGCATATACACTTCCTATATTTGATGAACTATGAAGATAAGATTGATTTACAAACCCAAAAATCATTCCTATCAATCCACCGCCGAATATTGTGACCAAAAGAGTGGCAGAAATTAGTTGCGCAAGCAACAAGAATTCCAATAGTTTCGGCAAGAAAAGAACGACACAGATGAGAATTAAAAGAACTGCAAGCAAGAGAGTGTTTTGTTTATATTTCCTGATAATCCAAGAAGCAATCAACATGCCAAATGTAAGACCAAGCATATTTGCAGCGATCATAGCGCCAACCATTTCATAGATCGAACCAAAAGTTTCCTGAAAGTTTAACAAGAAAAGAAGATTTAACGACATACCGGTCATTCCACAGACAGCCATAATTATGGCCAGAGCAATTTGTTTTTGCTTCTCTGGCTGCCTCCACTGAAAAAGAATAAGTAACAACAGTAGTCCAGAACCGATACAGCCGGCGACAAAAATCCGGAAGCGAGTGATGTACGAAATAATGCTGTTATCTCCTTCCATGAATTTATTCCAAAGTAATAGGTCAAAGTAATATGTCACAGGATTATTATCAGTATTAATTTTGAAATTCCTCACAGCTTCCAAAGTATTTGTAATAAACTTGATTCTGTCCGGCGGCATCAATTCTTCGTACATATATTTTGAAAAATATTCAGCAGAAATTCCGGCGGCGGTATAGCGGCAAGCAAGCGAATCCGGCTGAGAAATTAATCCTGCTGTGCCTGTTGTTCCGATAATTACAGCATGCGTTCCTGGAATGATCAATGAGTTGGTGAAGACACACTTAAACGTTTTGTAAATGGAAGCATTCAAGTCCTTCAATTCGTCAGCAATATAATCTTCGGATGATGGAAAGGAAAAAGCGAAAATACCGCCAGCGTTCAAGGACCTGCGGCATTGTTGAATGAACTCTTTTGTGTAGAATCGATTCAAGCTTGCTGTAGATGGTTCACCAACATTCATTAAAATGACATCGAAGGAAGTCACATTACGACGCAAAAAGTCTCTTCCATCCATAAAAATTATATGTACTCGCGAATCATGCATTGCCTGATGATTTTGAATATTCCAAACCTGTTCGATGAACGGAAGAAGAGCAGGGTCAATTTCGATATATTCTACTTCTTGAACTGGGTACTTTAAGATTTCCTTCAATACACCATTGAATCCTCCGCCTAATATAAGCACACGTTTTGCATCTGTGCGGTGAATCATAATTGAATGCGTAAATCGTTCAGCATCGTACACGTCGGGAATATTATAGACTGGGCGTCCATCGGAATATACAGTGTACTGGTTTTCCAGAGATAGAAGAGAGAGGTTTTGATATTTTGTGTCTAAAGAGCGGATAAATTTCAATTTATCATTAGTGAATGACCATTGATATGAGTTGATTTTTTGTTCAAGCGTACGTAGCGGCTGCACTAAAATTGCGAATCCAACAACTATACAAACTAAGAAAAGTGATTTTAACCATCTCTTTTTATAAGACACATTCCAAAACACAACACCCCAAGCGATTATCGCAATCATAAAAATTATTTGCAGTGTTGAAAGTAGCGTTGCAAAAACAAAGGAAAACAATAATCCGCCGACAACACTTCCAAGTGATTCAAGCACATAAGCTTTATTCACGCCAAGCCAGAGTTCATCTTTTTCCAAAGTCAATGACTTCGCACCAAGCGTGAAGATCAGTCCCCATAAAAAACAACCGGCACTAAGGATAATAAATGAAAAAACAAGCAGATCGAGCATTGATAGAAATTCACCGATGGCGGTCTGGAGAAATGCGCGAACAAATTTCACTACGAGAATTTGCGCAAGTGTTATGACAGGAGTCATAGCTATAATAATAAGAAAGAGGCGGGAAACATTTCTGTGATGCTTGATTGCGATGTTTCCGAATGCACTGCCAATGCCAATCCACATCAGCCAACAAGCAAAAATGATTCCGATGCTTAATTCATTACCATAAAAGCTGATAAGAAACTCACGAACAAGAATAATCTGAGAGAGGATTGAACCGAAACCGATATATAAGACGGATATTTGTTTTGGAATTGAAAAACGTTTTTCTGTTTTAGAAAATAAAAATCCGGTCGGCAGATTACTTTCAAACTTTGGATTCATTTTATAAAGCGACGTCATTTCTATTTATTATATATCGTTATGCACAAGTTACATTTCTTTGCTGATGCGCCGACAACGACATCAAAGAATAAATTATATGGTTTTGATGAAAGTGTTCCAAACTTTCCATTGGTAATAAAATATTGACCGATTCTTATGATAGATGCCATTAACATGCTTCTTCAAATAATAAATATTTCATCTGCAAGTTTGAAGCAATAATTGTTTGTTCGATAAAAGATAAAAAACCTGATTAACTCCAGATACCAGGTATTTTTTCTCCGCAGTATTCACATTTCCCTTTTACAATGTGATTGGCAAGGATTGTGAACACGCGTCGTTCAATGATACTTTTCTTGCACTTTGGACAGTATGTATTTTCTGCCCAATGCCCGGCGACATTGCCGAGATAGACGAACTTGATTCCTGCTTCTTTTGCAATCGCGTGTGCTTTTTCCAATGTCACGGTTGGCGTTGTTGGGAGCTGACTGAGTTTGTAAAGTGGTGTAAATCTGCTGAAGTGCAGCGGTACATTAGACATACCATTGGTGCATAACCATTCACACATCCGTTTGATAGTATCGAAGTTGTCTGTCCATGTTGGGATCACGAGATTGGTGATCTCAAGCCAGACGCCCTCTTCATGAAAGACTTTCAGCGTTCGAAGAACTGGAGGAAGTGTGCCGCTGTTCAGCTTGACGTAAGTTGTTTCGTCGAACGTTTTCAAATCGATATTCGCAGCATCAAGAACTTTGCACAGATGACGAAGCGGCTTTTCATTGATATAACCTGCGGATTTCCACACATTTCGTATTTTTCGTTCTCTCGCCAGAGTTGCTGTATCGTATGCATATTCATAAAATGTTATCGGCTCGGAGTAAGTATATGCGATAGATTCAGAACCATAATTGAGGCACTCTTTGACAACTTCTTCCGGCATTAAATCGACATTATCAGATTCTCTTGGACTGACTTGTGATATTTGCCAGTTCTGGCAATTGAGACAACGCAAATTGCATCCTGCTGTAGCAATGGAGAATGCATGTGTTGCAGGAAGAAAATGGAAGAGCGGTTTCTTTTCGATGGGGTCAATATGAACTGCACACGGATTCCCGTACGCTATAGAATAGAGTTTGCCATTATACACAACTCGATTACGGCAAATTCCTGATTCGCCCTCGTTGAGCAGACAACCGTGCGGACATTTCTCGCATTGCAAACCGTCGGCGGTTTTTTTGTAGAAACGCGCTTCCTTGCTCCATTTTCCTAAATCGTTGCTCGTTGGTAATGAAAACAAATTTGGTTTGTACGCGCCGAAGGCAAGTCCGCCGGCACATATAGCACACTGGCGGAGAAATTCACGTTTCGTAATAGAATTTGATTGTATTAATTTGTTTTTATTATCCATAACCAGATGTTACAACAAAATACTTTATTACCAACTGCAAACTACTTTGTTTCCCCGAACACAAGCGCTTCATACACAAATAACTCAGCATCCTTCCAGCCATTCCAGCCAATGCCTGCTTTGTCCTGCGCACAGTGACCCAGAAATTCTTCTTTCGTCCAACCGGTTTCAGTTGCTACCTGCGGCAGGAATGTTCCGGAAATGTTTCCTTTTCTAATATAAATACCATGCTTACCAAGTTCTATTTCATCTATTGAGTTGATACGCCGCATTGGTGTAAGCACAGAGATTTCGATTTCAAGTTCTGGAATTTCATTCGGTTCAACCGGCGGGAAACGATAATCCTGTGTTGATGAAGCAATAGCCATTTCCTGCACAACATTAAACAGCGGCTCGTTTGCATCGAAGCGCCCAATGCACCCGCGCAAATCGCCATGCTTTTTTAGTGTAACAAATGCACCGCAGTTTCTTTTCAATATCGACGATAGATTCTCCTTGTCTATTTCAGGTTTCATGCGATTCTTCACATATTGCTCAATCGTATTACGTGCAATCGCCAGGAGGCATTTCTTGTCTTTATCGGTAAGTTTGAATTCGGCTCTGCCTTGTTTCTCTTTCAACGAAATTGTTATTGCATTATAACCGACGACTCGATCTTTTCCACTGTATTCCGTATCTCCAGAATTTTTATATTGGATATGAGTAAATTCAACATCTGTATTTCCTTCAGTCATGTAAAGCAACGTTAACACGCTTGTCCAACCGCAGAGACAGGTGGCAAGGTTAGGAATTCCTTTCTGTTCGTAATTTGCCATAGAGCGAAGAAGATTTTTCGATGAATTGGTAAGAATTGCGTCGGCGGTTGCTTTGTCGATGATCTTTGCATCAGTGTAAGATGGATAGTGCGAGAAGTCGGTGCTGATGACAAAGAAATTCTTTTTGTTCAAGTACGGGCGCAATGCTTTGGCAATACGCAGGCAGATTTCCGGAGATTGAGTTCCAAGGATAATTGGAACAATCTTAAAATCCTTTTTCAACCGATATTGAAGAAAAGGAAGTTGTACTTCCAGACTGTGCTCCCGGGCATGCGCATCTGTTCGATTAGAGAAAATACTGTTATTCTTGATAAGCTGGTTGGCAAGCTCAGTATTAACTTTCACAGTACCAAGCGGCGTTATAAAATCTCCCTGTGAGTAAATTGATGCGCCTTCAAAAGAAACGTAATGGCTCGAACCGATAACAAAAATATTCTCGTATTCTTTCGCCGGATCAATCTGGTTAAATGCGGAGGCAGCAACTTCTCCTGAGAAGACATATCCTGCATGTGGAGAAATTACGGCAATAATATTTTGGATATTTTTAAATGGAACAGCACCTGCAAAAAGCTGCTTCAGTGTTGCTTTGAGATCTTCCTGTTTGGCAGGATAGAAAGATCCTGCAACCGCGGGCTGGCGGTCGATGTGTTCGTTTTGTGATTGGCAGTCGGCGCATAAAAGCAGGAAGCAAGAAGCAAGAATAGTAATGATTTTTGTTTTGCACATAAGATCAGCCGTACATTACTCGATAGAAACTTAATGAGAAGAATTTAGAGTTGCAAATTAGTTTATTGATTGAAACGAGCTGAACCGCAAATTAATAATTACACCATAATTTATCTTATCCAAATTTTTTATTGAGATATAGGTTTAGCTAATTGAACAGAAAGCCATAATTCCATTCGTGCCGTTCTTTCCTGTTTACCGAAATGGCCGCTTTGCTCTCCACCACTGTGTGGTCTTCTGCTACTACCGATGCCGACTCCTGCTGCCGGATTATCTTCACCCATTTCGTCGCCTTTGTTATCTGCATTTCCAGCTGACATGCCGCTTTTCATTTGTTCTGGCTGTATTTCACCAGTCTCAAATTCAATTCCAATTCGGTGTGCTGAGATAGGTTCAGCCGCAAATGGATGCTCAGAAGTTTTCTTCAACGGCACACGCAATTCATACACTAATGTCTCGCGTATAAGGCCAAGTTTTGCACGAATACCCGGCGCTTCCAACGCTGAATATCGCTGAATATCTTCCTTCTTTGGACCAATGATTTCCATTTCTGGAAATTCTTGATCAAGAAATGCGTGAAGGTTTTCTTCGTTTGTATCAGATGAAAATCCTGTGCGTCCTTTTTTCCAGTTTATCGGATATTGGATTCCAAACGTCTGATTTTTTCCATCTTCTTTATCAAACCAAACCGTCAAACCTTGCTTCATAATTTGCATTTGCGTGGATCTATTTTGCGTCTTCAGAAAAACGTAGATAAATTTATCGTCGTTACGTACAGAATAAACAATATCGGATTGCTTATCGTAATATAATCCACGCTGCCATTCGGAATCACTGCCGTCAATATTCATCTCGCTCTGCTGCCAGTCGCTGGTAAGTTTAAGGCCGCTGCTGCAACCATTCAGCAGCAATATTAAAATTGGCAGCATTACAAATGAAAAAGAAGATTTGTTTAGATAAAATCGTCGCTTCAATTTTGAGCCCATTATTATTTCATTCGTTATGTGATTATTTTTTGCTCGTGAATAAATTACATAAATTTGACGAAAAATATAATATGTTATTTTCAGAAATAAAATGAAGGATATCTTCTTTAATATCAAGTTGCATGCATCATGCATTTTAAATTAATTGAGTTCATTGAAAAAGAATACTACATTTTCTTAAGAAATAACAATTGTAAGGAATAATAATGACATCACTCACTAATACCATCGTTTTCATAACCGGAGCCAGCAGCGGCATTGGACGTTCATGTGCATACGCTTTTGCAGGAGCTGGTGCAAAGCTTATTCTTACAGCCCGTCGAATAGATCGGTTGAAAAAACTTGCGTCAGATTTAAAAAAACAATTTAATACTTATACATTTATTAACAAGTTAGATGTGCGTGACAAAAGCGCGGTAGATAAGTTTTATAAAAGACTTCCTGCTGAATGGCGGCAAATAGATATTCTTGTTAATAACGCAGGACTAAGTCGCGGGCTTAATAAATTATATGAAGGAAAACTTGAAGACTGGGAAGAAATGATCGACACGAATGTAAAAGGACTGCTCTATGTCAGCCGTACCGTGCTTCCCGGAATGGTAGAACGTAAGAAAGGAACAGTTATCAATATCGGTTCAATTGCAGGGCATGATGTGTACCCGGGCGGAAATGTATATTGTGCGACCAAGCACGCAGTTGATGCGCTTACAAAAGGAATGCGGATGGATTTAGTCGATACGCCAATTCGAGTTTGCACTGTTGATCCGGGATTAGTAGAAACAGAATTTAGCGAAGTGCGTTTCCACGGGGACAAGGATCGCGCAAGAAAGACATATGAGAATATAATTCCATTGACGCCAGAAGATATTGCGGATGCAGTTTTATTTGCAGCTACACGTCCGCCTCATGTACAAATTGCCGAATTAATCATCATGCCAACTGCACAAGCTTCAACGACGCTTGTACATCGTGTATAATAAAGTACTTAATTTAGATAAATGACTTGATTGCGCGGATGTTACTATTCAATAATTTTATACTTATAAGCATACCTAATCAGGTCGATATTTGATTTTGCACGAAGTTTCAACATTACGCGCTTGCGGTAGGAGTGGATCGTATTAGCAGAAGTCTTAAACTCTCCGGCAATTTCTTTGCAACTTTTTCCTTCTGCCATTCTTCGTAATACTTCGAACTCACGGTCAGATAAATTATGGTGCTTTGGTTTATCCAAAGCTTCATCGATGATATCCGGAATTTCTTGCTGAACTTCCGGGCTGAAATACTTTCTGCCGCGAGTTACCATCCGCACCGCTTTGATGAATTCTTCAGCCGGTTCGGATTTTGTCAAGTACCCAGATGCTCCCGCTTGCAATACTCTGCGCGCGTACTGTGATACAGGAACCATACTCAAGACTAATACCGGAATTTTCGATTTAACTTCTCTAATTGATTTAAGAATTTCGAGGCCGCTTCTTCCTGGAAGACTGATATCAAGAATAATAATATCCCATTTCTCATTTTTTATTTGCTCTATGGCTTGCTCGTAGTTTCCTGCCCGCGCAAATTTTACAATATTGAAATTGTCGGTTAGGATGTGGATGATTCCTTCACGTGTAAATTCATGATCATCTATGACAAGTGCTCTCATAATAAATTGATCCCTTCCATTTTCGTCATTTTTTAACTTCCCCTGTTAACAGGAACGTTTAAAACAACTCGGGTACCTTTCCCAGCATTGCCTGTAATTGCAATTTTTCCTCCTAATATCCGGGATCGTTCCTGCATACTCAAAATTCCTAATGACTCGGGGTGAACAATCATTGCTTGGTCGATGCCTTTACCATTGTCAGTAATTTCTACTTTGAGTTCGCCATTGTTCAATTGCATCGCAACTTCAGCGTGCGTTGCACATGAATGACGGGCAATATTTGTCAATGCTTCTTGAATGATTCTATAAACGCCAGTTGTCATCGCATCGTCAAAATGAGGGAGATTGTCTGTTTGCAAAAATTTTACTTCGATTGAAGTCCGCTTTGTAAATTCACATATATACCACTCCACCGCTGCTTCCAAACCGACCGTATCTAATATTTTGGGCCGCAATCCTGAAGAAATTCTCTGGACAGTTTTCGCTGTTGTATCAACCATTGCTCGAATGGCTTGGTACCGTTCTTTTACGCCACGTTTCATTACAGTATGTTTTCCTAACCAGAGCAAATCATATTTAATGCCTGTGAGAGATCCACCAAGCTCATCGTGCAGTTCACGGGCAATTTGTTTTTGTTCTTCTTCTCTTGCCGATTGCAGCTTTTCTGAAAATATTTGCATCTGGCGCAGTCGTTCACGCTGGGCAGTTTCAATTTTGCGATGGCTGCGTACCATCATTAACACAAAGAAGGAAAACAATCCTAACATTACAATAGTAACGCTGAAAATTGCTAATAGTATTATATTTGAGTCTGAGGACACAGGAATCCTATAGTGAACAGCATATTAAAAATAATTTTAAGAGTCCAATCCATTGATACAATAAGGAAAAATTTTTCTGTTGAGTAATGGATAAGAATTTCTCGTAATGCAATAGTTAGGAGTGTGCCCGAATAGTAAATTACAAAGGAAAGTAGTACCCAGAAACGATAATTATTTATCAATGGCTGCACTCGATTGCCTATAACGATAAATAAAGTATATCCCGCACTAAGTGTGAGAAGAACCTGCGAAATACTCCCAGTCATTGAATAAAATCCATTCAGAGGTTCAAATGTAGCCTTTGCAATGATCCAAAACAACAAATAAAATATAAATAATGCTTGAAAAAACCGCTTCATCCGATACGATTCTTGCCATACAGAAATAATAGATATGATGAATATATATTCTACAAGATAATACATATGTACAAGTCCCACATGAAGTATATATTCTCTAATGAACCATATAAGAATAATATCGGCAGCTAATGCAGCTATAATATAATAGAAGAGGATTTTCATCCCGTGATGAATGACTTTTATTTTTGAAATTCCAACGCAAATTGGTAAAACCGAACTGAAAAGTGCTATATATGCCAAGAAAGGATATTTATACATTTGAATAAATATTTAGAAAAGTATTATACAATTATCATATTTAGATAAACAAAAGGTCGTTTAATCAACAAGAATAAAAGTTCGCTGCAATATTATAATTATAATGCGGTGGCATTGTCTGGTGTGCAACCCCATCGCATTGGTTTTAAGATAATAAATGAATCACGCTCTTGCAATCTTTGTGTGTCAATTGTTAGCAGAATGGCGGACAATAGGATATGGGTCCGACTAACACACCAGATAAGATGTTCTTGCCATATTTGTCAACTCCAATGATTACAATTCTAGGCTTACCTTCTAATGGTGTACCAAAGTAAACTCTTACTGTAGCACATCCGGGCTGTACCAAAACTTTTTGGATTTCTGTTTTAAAATATTTAGTTAAAATATTATTATCGACATTTAGGAGGCAGATATTTGTCAATCCTGTAGCTTTTTGAAGAGCGATAATGGTTTCATAACCGATAGAATTTACCTGATCGGCTTTGACTGACTGATTCGTTAATGGATAAATGAAAAGTACAATCGCCAGTACGGCGAGGATCGAAGTGGTAAAAAAAATTCTCTTTCTAGACATTTTAATTCTCCTTAAAAATGTTTCTTTTATGGTTTAGTTCCAAAGAAATTTGCTTCGCTAAGAACTAGATTTTCTTAGCAATGGTACCTTGCAATTTGCTGCAAAGAAATTCATTGGTTTTCTATAAATCAAAACTTTAGGATGTGAATATCAGAATTGATGTGGTGGGGAGCGATTAAGGTGTGGCTTACAATTTACAGCCATTGTTGTTCTTTCGATGCAGTGTAATATCTATATCATATAAGTATTGTACACCAATTTTATATCCAGCATTTTCAACCAATCTCCTTTGTCTATTAACAAATAAATTAACTCACCATCTCGATTTTATTTTTTACAGGATTTCTGTATTTGACCTTAACACAAGCTCGATCTACATCTTTCTAAGAAGATAAACTAAGCAGTAGACAATTTATCTTCGCTTGATATTAAACTTACCAGCATTTATTCTTACCATTATTTACTCATTTGCATGTTAAATGTCTGTCGTATTTTAACAAGTTGTTTGTAGCTATTTTTGTGAGGCAGTTGTCGCTAAAAAAGAAATGATTTGACTATACCCATATCTGCAAATGAAGGGATTGATAGAGTTTTCACAGAAATGCTCCAAAAATCTGGATAATTTCGACTTTTCAAAAGAGACGAGAAAGAATCAATGGCACCTTTGTTACATTATATTCAATGGTTTCTGCATAGATTTCAACATCACAAATCATGCAATTTTTATTCTTTTTCCTGTGCATTCAATATTATGCATAATAAAAATACGGCAACTTATTTGTTAAAATACTACAAGGCGAAAAATTGCTTTTCCACCCCACTCTAATATATATTATGCACTAATAGCTTAACCATTGTTAAAGTAAACTATGAAGATTTTAAAATCCGTTTTATCACATAAGAATTTTAACGCATATATATGCAATCCCACAATCGACAATCAATATACAAATGCATGGAAATAGGCATTAGCGATGAATGACATAAAAGAAGAAAATAATGTACTACCTGCTGATAAAATTCTTCACGAAGCAACCACAGTATTACAAGCCGCCCTTCAGCATGCGCTTGAACTTTCTGAAGTTGGAGTAACCGATGATGAGTACCAGTCTCATGCGCGTTCTCATTACCAGTGTAGCTGCGCATAACTATACTTCGCTGGGGGATAATATTAATTTTAAAACTGAAGTGCGCGATCTTAGAATTGTTAAAGAGGTTATTTTCAGAATGGCAGAAATGCGATTCGGTCACACAAATAATGTAATGAATGAATTCAAATATACCGTATAACATAAACCTGTTGTCTAAAATATTACGCATTTAAAATAATTCCTAATTACCAATTATAATCAGCTAACTATTTGTATATGATGTCGGGCATCTCAGAATACAGCTATTGAGGAAGGTGTCCGACATCTCGGGGGATTATGTTCATTCATGCATGAAACTTTTTTGCTTTTAATAATTTTTATTACAGGAGGATGGCATGGTATTACGCAAATCTGTAACACACACAAAATCTAAAGCTTTAGTGAAGCTTCGTTATGGCTGGGTTCCGGATGTGCCCGACCAGCGAGATCTTCTTTTCAGCGCAGTTCGTCCTACTCTATTAGAGGTTCCTCCGCGCATTGACTTGCGCCCCACTTGTTCACCAGTGGAAAATCAAGGAAATCTTGGAAGTTGCACGAGTAATGCTCTTGCCGGCGCAATAGAATTTCTCGAACGAAAGGATCATGTATCATTCGTAAATGCAAGCAGATTGTTTATCTATTACAATGAAAGGGCTATAGAGGGGACTGTCAAGTCGGATGCGGGGGCAATGATACGAGATGGAATTAAAACGCTAAAGAAACAAGGAGTATGTTCTGAAAAATATTGGCCGTATATAATTTCAAAATTTGCTACTAAGCCAAACACAGCTTGTTACAAAGAAGCATTGAATCGCCAAATCGTATCGTACAGCCGCATTCTTACACTTGATGATATGCGAACATGTCTTGCCGACGGTTTTCCGTTTGTGTTCGGATTTACTGTGTATGAAAGTTTCGAATCGCAAGAAGTTGCCAACACCGGTATTTTACAAATGCCCCAACCGAATGAGCGCTCGCTTGGCGGCCATGCCGTGCTTGCTGTCGGATATGACGATGTGCAGAAACGATTCATTGTTCGTAACTCGTGGGGAATCATCTGGGGACAGAAAGGATATTTCACAATGCCGTATGAATATCTTACAAATCGTAATCTTGCCGATGATATGTGGACAATACGAAAAGGCGAAAATATGTAGCGATGAATTGATGAAGTCAGTTAATAAAGTTTTAATAAAAAGCTTTTCAGCATGAACTCGTTTCATCTATTCTATTTTTAAAATAAATTGCATCAGGCGGTAGTCATTCACTATTTATTTACTTAAATAATTACTTCGGTTCTGCGTGAATCGTAATTCTTCGAAGCTGTTTGAAATGCCGGAATAGCACTGCCTCCACATCTGAAATAATTTGATGTACTTCGTCGAGTGTTTTTGTCCTTTCGATTTGGCATGTAAGCGTAGCGTTGTATTGATGTCCTTCCTTTAACAAAGTTAAATCTTTGCATGCAAAGATAGCTTTATGCCGTTCCGTGACATCACAAATTTCCCTCGATAAATTCATTTCAGCGTCTGTCACTTTTGTAAGAATACGTTCGGACGGATGATATTCTTCCATATGAATTGTTACCTTGCCGATGGATTGAAGAGCAGTTTGAATTTGTTGTTCAATTTCAGAGGTAATTTCATGCGCCTCAGTAAAACTTTTTCCTTTTGCATATTCTACATCAAAATCTATAAAATATTTCCCGGCAATGAGATAGACTTCAATATTGTGCGGCGCGCGCAGTCCTTTGTCCATCACAATCATCCGAATTTTATCAACGATAGTTTCATCTTTCGTTTCAAATGGTTCTGAATGAACAACAACATCAGCATCGGGATGAATATCATGCACAACTCGTTCAATGCTATCCATAATTGCATGAGCACTTTGAAATGGAATTGTTCGGCGAATGGCAACAACCGTATCGACAAAAATATGCGCGCCGGAAGTACGGATGCGCACCTTGCGCAATTCTTCTACGCCTTCGACCGATTTAATGACGCTTTCCACTTCTTTAGTTAAGCTGTGCGGCACGCGATCCATAAGGGCATCGATAGTGCGGCGTCCCAACCGATAGCTTACGAAAAGGACAAGCAATGCAACTCCAATAGCGGCAACTGCATCGAACTCTGGATATCCAAGCCATACAAAAAATAAGCCGCCTATCACAGTGAGAGACGACCAGATATCGCTGGAAAAATGCAGCGCATCTGCTTCAAGCGCTTGACTTTTGTGTTTTCTTGCAACTCGAAGTAAAGCGCGCGAGCGGCTTATGTCAATTAAAATAGACACACTCATTACAATAAAACCCCAAATATTTGTTTCGATGAAGTATGTATGAGTAATTAACCTGTTAACACCTTCCCAGACAATCCACGCGCACGTTAGAACGAGGAGAAGTGTTTCTACGAACGCAGAAATATTTTCTAACTTGCCATGACCGTATGGATGGTCTTCATCAGCGGGTAGATCAGCAAATGTAATTGCGAGCAGTGTAATCATGGATGCGAGAAGATCAAGACCGGAGTGTGCTGCTTCGGATAAGATGCCAAGACTGTTTGTCCATAGACCTATGCCAAGTTTGAAACTTGTCAAGAACACTGCTGCAAGCACCGAGGTTAGTGCTATTAATCTTTTTTCTTTGGCGGCTGTGAATGTCATATAAAATTAATTCTTTATTGATTGCCAATATACAGAGCGTTTAGAAAGAGTGCAACGAGCATTGCAAAGCAAAGCGAGTTTGCATATATTCACAACAGTTGAACGACTCATGGAACTGATAAATATAGTGAACGAAAAGAAATATCATATTTAAAAACAACTATGCGTATAGCTATCATTTCCGATATTCATTCCAATCTTGAAGCGTTAACAAAAGCTTTGGAAATTATTGATCAGCAATCTTTCGATAAAATTATTTGTCTTGGTGATATCGTTGGGTACGGGGCAAATCCTAATGAATGCATCGAACTTGTGCGCCGACGGTGCGATATCGTCATCAAGGGCAATCATGAAGAAGCTGTGCTGGATATGACTGCAGCCGAAAATTTTACTGACAATGCGCGCGCGGCTATCATATGGACACATAATCAGATCACCGAGGAGAATCTCGCCTACATCCGCTCGCTTTCTTTCGTTCATCGAAGTAGTGATGCTTTTTTTGTTCATGCTTCTCCCTGCGAACCAACGCAATGGAATTACATTTTTGAAGAAGGCGCAGCAGCATCCGCCTTCCAATGTTTTTCAGAATCTCTTTGCTTCATCGGCCATACACATATGCCGGCAATTTTTTCAATCAACGGATACGAATCTGTAATTACAAAAGATGAACGTTATCTTGTCAATGTAGGAAGTGTTGGTCAACCACGAGATCAAAACACACAGCTAAGTTTCGGTCTGTTAGACACGAACGCATGGACATATGAAAACATCCGTGCTCATTATGATATTGAGACAACGGTAAGAAAAATCTTAAATACTGATTTGCCTTCGAGGTTAGGACAGCGATTATTGTTTGGAGTATGATTGTATTAAGAATTGCGAATGGATAATTTGCGGTTGAGAACGGAGAGATTGAAGATCCAAAGTTAATCAAGAGTTTCATCTTCAATCATACCGCGCTCTTCAGCATAATTATGAAGCTTTTCTTCCAGCATTTTTCTGCCGCGATGTAAACGTGAACGTACGGTACCTATTGGGCAATTTAAAAAATCTGAAATTTCTTCGTATGTCAATTGTTCAATGTCGCACAAAATTACAACTGTGCGAAAATCTTCCGGCAGCGATTGCAATGCTTGTGTGACTTCGTCGCTCAGCATATTGCTGTACATTTGTTTCTGCAAGTCATTAGAGTCAGTACTATTGTCGCGAATAGAATCATAAAAGTTTTCAACATCATCGTAGTCAACCATGCCAGGCTCGCGCGCTTCTTTGCGATAGCGATTAATGTAGGAATTTTTCATAATCCGGAAGAGCCATGCGCGAATATTTGTTCCCTTCTCGTATTTATCCCAAAAACGAAATGCTTTCATGAAAGTTTCTTGCAAAAGATCTTTTGCATCATCTGCGTCGCCGGTAGTGCGTAATGCAAAGTTGAACAAGATCTGTTTATGCGGTAGCACATCCGTTTCAAATTCTCTCTGCCGTTTGCGGAGCGCTTTAGAGGCAGTAGAATCTTCTAAAATATCTGATTCTATGTAAGCTGTACTTGTCATGTTCGCTTTAGAAGCAGCGGTAACTCGCTTGCAGAAAATGAATTGTCCAATTTGATTCGATTTGGATCAAGTTTTGCACCAAGTGCGTCTACATCTTCTTCTAAAGCTGTAAAAGTTCTGAGGTCGCCGATTTCCACGATTGTGGCGGTTCGTTCCAATAAATCTGTTAAGTTGTTCCTTCGCATTTCAAAATTAATGCCAACATCTACCCGGATTGAAGCTGTTTGATTGTTCGATTGCATTACAGCATTCCGAATTATATGATCGTATCCTAATTTCATATTAAATGGAATTTGTTCATAAATTGTTATATCTGCATTATCACTTTCGCCGGTGGCGATTGCATAGAGCGTCGTCATTAAAGCGATACAATTCAGTTTTCTAATAAAAAATTTATTGGGATCACTTCTCCATCCGCCAGATTCTACCAGTACAGTGCTTGTTCCCCACTTCTGAATATTATCGCCAAATGCGCGCGGTTCAAATGTATCGTCCCATTTTGCCAGATAACCGGGAATAAATAGATTTAGGATTTCAGCAAATGTCGAAGCAACTTTTTTTGCTCTCAATCTAACCGGATTATCTGCATTCGACTCATCGATTGAAGGAGCAAGCAACGCAATTGCAGTAATTTTTTTTGTTGTGCCGACTGTCAGCCGTGTGTCTTGATCGTGAAGATTAAATCCATATTCCGGCTGATACTTGACACACATTTCTTTAAGAATTTTTGCTTCTGGAGTTTCTAGTGCCAGTGCATCACGATTAATGTCTATCAATTGAGCAGTTCGGCGTGTGAATCGCTCGGCTCCATCGGGGTTAAGCATTGGAACAATCAGTAACTTCAATTTTTCCTGAATGCTTTTTGTTACAATGTGTTTTGGATATTTTGAAAAAAAATTGAATATATCTATAATTGCCATAGTTGCTGTTGGTTCATCGCCATGCATCTGCGACCAGATCATTATTTTCGTCGATCCATTTCCTATCGAATAAAGCGAGATTGTTCTGCCTTCGCCCGAGGTACCTAATGGCAGTTTAGTAAATAAATTCTGCTCATTAAAAGGTCGAAGCCATTTTAACATATCTGCATGCGTTATGCGGCAAGAAGTAATTTCAGATGCTTTGAAGGAATCGTACAATTCAAACAATTCGTGTGCAATATTTTGTGTTTTCAATTGAATAAATTTTACCATGTCGGGAACTATTCTAATTAAAAGTTAATTCTAATTTTCTCCTAGCAATAAGATAATGGATTCTTCTATTCTTTGCACAGATTTTCTTTTCTTTATTATTATTTATGAAGCGTTGACAGATCTATTTCTTTTCTCTAATCCTGTAGAAGTAGCAAAATATGGAGTATCTCCTTTATAAGAAATCCAGGAAATGGAATATATAAATTAATTCAAACACGACAATTTCATTCAATCTTCCGTCTGAGGAAAATCATATGCCAAACGTAAATAAATCTGCTCGTTCCAAGAATGGGCACACTTTTAAAGTAAAAAAATTATAATTGATCGCATTTGAAGTATGGAGCATCATATATCACTGTCGATAAGTGTCTGAAGAACCCAGTAGAAGATAACGGATTAATTCTTCTCGGATACGGTAAGTATCAATTGGTAATTCAGACTTTATCGACATATTGATTTAAGCATTTGATATAATAATAATTTTTCCGCGTCGTGTAATCTACATAGGAATTTTTGCCTCTAAGATATGCCGAGTTTTTGTTTTATTCACTTTCATTCTCTGGGGAATTAAGGCAATTATATATCGTATATGAAATGACAACCCGTGTTACAATTGCATCCATATTGAAATCTATGTATCTTTACTACTCAAAATGATAATCAATTATACATGTAACTATCGGTTATACTCGGAGTTAAAAACAAAATTTAAGTGACATATAGATGTCGATTTT
>CAWHXW010000005.1:0-196865 GCA_963833465.1 Ignavibacteriota bacterium
ATCATATCAAGTTCTGTCTGAATTATTCTTTTTGAACGCAATGTGCGATGAAAGGTTATTGCGAATCTATGCGCTTCATCTCTTATTTGCTGCATTAATCGAAGTCCTGATGAAGTGCGTGGCAAAAGAAAAGGATCGTTTTGATTCGGTAAAAATATTTCTTCAAGCTTCTTTGCTAAGCCTATTACTGGTACGGTATTGATTTTCAATCTGTTCAACACTTCAATTGTACTCGAAAGCTGTCCTTTTCCACCATCAATCATAATAAGATCAGGAAGTGCGCTTTTATCTTGAAGAAGTCTTATATATCTTCGCTCCACAACTTCTTGCATGCTCGCAAAATCATTTGGACCTTCGACTGTACGAATTTTAAATTTTCGATATTCACTCTTCTTCGGTTTACCATCCGAGAATACAACTAGCGAAGCGACCGTATCTGACCCTTGAATATTTGAAATATCAAAGCATTCAATTTTTCGCGGAGGAACAGTTAAACGTAAATCGCGTTGAAGAGCTTTTAACGAATTAGGAATTATATCTCCTCTCTTGAGTTTCATCAATTCCAATTCATCCAACCAGAATTGTGCATTGGCGTGAACAAGCGCAACAAGTTTCGCTTTGTCTCCTGATTTAGGAAATAGAATATTAACCGTTTGACCACTCTTCTTTTCTAACCAATTTTGAATTACGTTTATATTGCTTATTTCAGCCGATAAAAACACTTCAGGGGGAATATCCTCTTGTTCAAGATAATAATGCTCAAGGACGACCTCTAATAGGTCGCTAAAGGGCTTTCCGGAGGCATTTGAGAGGTAAATATGCTGGCTTCCAATCATTTTACCCTCTCTAACCTTGAAAATGACAGAACACGCGTCATCTTCTTTGGAAACAATCGCAATAATATCACGATTGGCTTCAGTCGAATCCATGATTTTCTGCCGTTCAGAATACACGCTTAATGCATTCATTCTATCTCTTACCTTTGCAGCTTCCTCAAATCTTGATGCTTCGGCGTGCGCATTCATCTCTTTCTTCAACGATTCTATTACGCTTTTTGTTTTTCCACGAAGAACCTGCGCCGCTTGATCAATCATTGTATTATAATGCTGCCGGGAAACGTATGCTTCACAAGGACCTTCGCATTTCTTAATATGATAATCAAGGCACACTTTAAATTTATTCTTCTTAATTGATTCTTCAGTTAAATCAAGATTGCAGCTGCGAATCATGAAAAGATCTCTAACAGTTTTTAGCGCATTCCGCATGGATTTTACATCGGTATAAGGACCGAAGTAAATAGAACTAGATGTCTTACGACGAGTTATGTAAATACGCGGGAAAGGTTCCTTTGTTATAGCAATATAAGGATAGCTTTTATCATCTTTGAGGAGAACATTATAACGTGGTTTAAGTTGTTTAATAAGATTGGCTTCAAGTATGAGTGCTTCGACCTCGCTGTCTGTAACGGTCAGTTCGACATCTGTAATTTTAGCGATCATTGCATCTATTCTTGCATCAGCCGATCTAGATTTCTGAAAATACTGGCGAACCCTATTACGTAAATTTTGTGCTTTACCGACATAAATAACTTTACCATCCGCATTTTTAAATTGATATACACCTGGCTTAGCTGGCAATGCATCGATTTTTTCAAGCAGCGAAAGATCGGTTTTTGAAAGTATAATTATTGATTTTGCTGTTGAATCAGATATATCAGGCATAAAAATATTTGATTTTATTCTGAATATATAATCAGGATAATACCTGCAATAAAACAAATAATTCAAAAATATCTTTTTAAGATATTTCTACTATAAAAAGCGAATAGGTCTCCTGTTGAAGCAAACGCAACACCAATCAAAACAAGTGCAGACCCTATATATACATCGCCATTTATTTTTTCATTCAGTATTATAATTCCTGTTATTATTGCAATAACTGGAGTAATAAATGCTGAAAGCGAAAGGATTAAAATTTCAACATATTTAACAAGCCAGAAGTATATCACAAATGTGATTACAGTACAAAAGATGGAAAGGTACAAGATGGATCCAATGACATTTAGATTAAATAACAAGTGAGAATAATTTTCAAAAATAATACTTGCAGCAAATAATGGCATTACGCTTAAAGACATTGAACAAAAATTTAAAGTGACAGGATGCACGTTTTCTCCTGACCGTCTTAAATATACTAATCCAATCGCTTGAATTATTGCACCTGAAACTATAGCTGCCATGCCGTAAAATATTTTAATGCTGACATTAGAGAAGCTATTATTGAAAATTAAAATTACACCAAGGAAGCCTATTAATATTCCAATTATTCTGACAAACGTGATTTTTTCGTTTGGAACAAGAAAATGTGAGATCAATGCAACCCAAAAAGGAAAAGTAGCAAAAAGAACCGACGCAATGCCGGAGTCTACTTGAAGCTGTCCAAAATAAATGAGAACAAATGGAAAAGTAAAAGAAGTTAAACACATAACCAAAATAAGCTGCCAAAATTTTTTACTCGTTGGTATTTCAAGATTTTTTGTAAAAACGATTAATCCTAAAATTATGCCTGCTACTGCAAAACGAATTGTAAGAGAAAGAAGAGGGGGAAAAGATTCAATAGCAATTTTCACGGCTGCCCAAGATGATCCCCAAATAACGCAAATAACAACAAAACCAATTAGTAATTTTAGACGAAACAACATTAGTTAACTCATTTATTTCTTACTGTAATAACCAAGCTGGCGGAGTATCTCTTTCTTTTCTCTCCATTTTTCTTTCACTTTTACATGAAGGTTAAGAAATACTGGGCGCTGTAGAAATTCTTCAATTTCTATTCGTGCTGATAATCCAACATTCTTTAATGCTTCTCCCTTCCTGCCAATAACAATTCCTTTTTGTGACTCCCGTTCAACTATAATGTAAGCACTGATGAACGTTTTCCCTGTTTCGCGTTCTTTGAATTCTTGAACCTCAACTGCTGTAGAATACGGAATCTCTTCGCTAAATTTTTCAAATAGTTGCTCTCGGATGAATTCTGCTACAAAGAATTTTTCAGGCGATTCACTGACAATATCTAAAGGATAAAAAGCTTCATGCTGCGGCAAATATTTAATTAGCGATTGCACAACAGCTTCTAAATTATCATGTCGTAGAGCCGAGATAGGAATTATTTCCTTAAAATTATTTGATTTAGAAAACAAATCAATTGTTGGCAGGATATCTGCCTTATTTACTTTGTCAGCTTTATTAATTATTAAAATTACAGGTTTTATTTTGCATAGAGGATAGATACGCTCGCTCACTTCTATCGGTAATTCTGTTCCGCAAGATGTTTGTGTTATGACAAGAATAATATCTGCTTCTTCAAGAGCGTTTTCGGCGCTTTTTATCATTTCTTTATGAAGAAGATATTTTGGTTTGAGCAAACCCGGCGTATCTAAAAAAACAATCTGTGCATCTTCCCTGCTGAGAATTCCCAGCACGTTTTGGCGAGTAGTTTGCGGTTTGTTCGTAACAATAGAAATTTTTTGATTTAATAAAGCATTTAGAAGTGTGGATTTCCCAACATTTGGTTCACCTGCAATAGCAACGTACCCGGCTTTATAATTTGATTTCATTTTTTCATTTTATCAATAAAAAAGCGCTCTGACAATTTATTGACAGAGCGCTCAAGTGTACAAATTCTAAATTATCGATTCGAGTTTCATAAATTATACGGCATCGTCGCCGGATTCTTCAGTCCTAATTCTAATTGCATCTAAAACATTTGAGACAAATATTTTTCCATCTCCCACTTGTCCTGTCTTCGTTACTTTGATAATCGTAGAAATAACTTGTTCAAGCATCGAATCTATTACTACTACTTCTATTTTCATCTTTGGCAGAAAATCTACAATATACTCTGCACCTCGATAAACTTCTGTATGTCCCTTTTGTCTGCCGTATCCTTTTACTTCAGTCAGCGTCATTCCTTTGACGCCAATTTCAGATAATGCAGTATGCACATCTTCAACTTTAAACGGTCTAACAATTGCTTCAATTTTTTTCATTTATAATACTCCACAAATCAGTTATAGATTATCCACCATGACAATTTTTGTATTTTTTTCCGCTTCCGCATGGGCAAGGTTCATTTCTTCCAGTCTTTGGACCTACTCTTATTTGCTGAACTTTATGTCCAGTTGGCTGCTGCGCTTTTTGCCGCCCATCGCCAGACGTGACAGGTTCTCTATTAGCAGCAAATCCGGCACCTGTCGCAGAATCGTGAGTCAATACCATTTCCTCATGGCGCGTCTGACGACGTCCTCTCTGCATTGGCATTTGCTCCTGTCTATCTGGATATAATTTAAAGACCATATTAAGCACATCGGCCGAAATAAATTCCATTAACTCGATGAACATTTTAAATGCTTCGCCTTTATACTCAACCAATGGATCTTTCTGACCGTAACCGCGTAAGTGGATACCTTCCTTAAGGTCGTCCATTTCCCGAAGATGATCCCGCCACTT
The DNA here is from genome assembly GCA_963833465.1 of Ignavibacteriota bacterium. Lineage (GTDB taxonomy): Bacteria > Bacteroidota > Ignavibacteria > UBA10030 > UBA10030 > Fen-1298. The sequence continues at coordinate 4,509 of CAWHXW010000005.1, forward strand.
GTTATCAATTACTTGAAGCATCGCCATCTTTTCGAGCATAGTCATGAATTCAGTGCCGATTTGCTCCTCCTTACGGCGATAAAATTCTTCAGTCGCTTTGATAATTTCATCCGCGACACCTTTTTCACCGAGTGTCTGAAACCGATCCGGCGTTAAGTCTAAATTTGTAATAAAACGTGCTCGAATTTCATTTCGCAGTCCTTCAACATCTCCTTCAGAATAAAATGATTGCACTATTTTATCGATGCTATCTCGAAGCATATCAAAAATATCATCGCGCAGATGTTCGCCTAACAATGCATGACGCCTGCGTGCATAAATTACTTCCCGCTGTTGGTTCATTACATTATCGTATTCCAACAAGCGTTTGCGAATACCATAATTGTTTTCTTCAACTTTCCGCTGCGCACGTTCAACAGATTTTGTGATCATTGGATGCTGGATGACTTCGCCTTCTTTCAATCCCATCCGCTCCATAATTTTTGCAATACGTTCACTGCCGAATAACCGCATCAAGTCGTCTTCAAGCGAAAGATAAAATCTCGATGAACCCGGATCGCCTTGTCGTCCGGAGCGGCCGCGTAATTGCCGATCAATACGCCGCGCTTCATGGCGTTCTGTACCTACAATATGCAGCCCGCCGTTATCTTTGACTCCCGGACCAAGTTTAATATCAGTACCGCGCCCAGCCATATTCGTTGAAATTGTTACGGCTCCGGGCAATCCGACATGAGCCACAACTTCTGCTTCGTGTTGATGCTGTTTTGCATTCAAAACGTTGTGCGGAATACCTTTACGCTTAAGCATTCGGCTGATAGTTTCTGAAACATCGACACTCGTTGTTCCGACTAATATAGGACGCTGAATTTTTCGCATTTCTTCAATCTCATTAATAACTGCGTTGTACTTCTCACGCTTTGTCTTGAAGACTTGATCGTCATGATCTTCGCGAATCATCGGTTGGTTTGTCGGAATAACAACTACATCGAGCTTGTAGATGTCATAGAACTCGCTTGCTTCTGTTTCAGCTGTGCCCGTCATACCGGCAAGTTTCTTGTACATTCTGAAATAATTCTGCAGTGTAACTGTTGCCAGTGTTTGTGTATCGCGCTCTACTTTGACGCCTTCTTTTGCTTCGATCGCCTGATGCAACCCTTCTGAGTACCTTCTCCCTGATAATAGGCGGCCTGTGAATTCATCCACTATCATAATTTTGCCATCTTCAGAAACTACATACTCTACATCTTTTTCGTATAGAGCGTAAGCTTTTAGAAGTTGATGGATTGTATGAATTCTATCATTTCGATCTGCGAATAATTTGTTTGCTTCGTCTTTCCGCTTTTGTTTTTCTTCGATAGAAAGTGATGCATCGCCTTCTATCATGCTTAATTCCGTCCCAATGTCAGGAATAATAAACAAATCCTTGTTGTTGCCCGGATATTCCTTTGCAAGAAATTCTATTCCTTTATCTGTAAGATCAACAACATGCGATTTTTCATCTATACTGAAATACAATTCATCGTCGATCTCGTGCATTCTTGCACTTTGATCCTGCATATATTCATGTTCTGTTTTTTGCGTTAGTGTTTTATTTGATGGTTCAGCAAAAAGTTTTAAAAGTTTTTTGTTTTTCGGTAAACCGCGCTGTGCACGCAGCATCTGAACACCTGCTTCTTCATGCCTGTTTTGCTGCAAGTGTATTTCTGCATCGGATAATATTTTCGCTACATAATTTTGCTGTGCCCTGACTAACCGTTCGATAAATGGCTTCATTTCGTCAAATTTATGATCTTCGCTTGCAACAGGGCCGCTAATAATGAGGGGCGTTCGAGCTTCATCAATCAGTACCGAATCTACTTCATCCACGATTGCATAGTTATAAGGACGCTGAACCATTTCTTCCGCATTTACTACCATATTGTCGCGCAGATAATCAAACCCGAATTCATTATTTGTACCGTATGTAATATCAGCGGCATATTGAATCCGCCGCTGGTGAGGATCCATATTTTGCAAAATGCATGCAACCTTCAATCCTAAAAATTCAAACACTTTTCCCATCCACAAACTATCGCGAAGAGCAAGGTAATCGTTCACAGTAACAATGTGAACACCACGCCCTGGCAATGCATTAAGATATGTAGGCATTGTTGCTACAAGCGTCTTTCCTTCGCCGGTAGCCATTTCAGCAATTTTCCCTTTATGCAGAACAGTACCGCCCATCAATTGAACATCGAATGGCACCATATCCCAAACGATTTTATTGCCTGCTACATCCCAAGTCTGCCCGACAAGCCGCCTGCATGCATCTTTGACAACTGCAAAAGCTTCTGGAAGAATTTCATCAAGAACTTTTTCAATTTCTTCGTCAAGCTGTTTATTCAATTCATCAATCTTTGAATAAAGCGTTTCATGTTCTTCAAAAGATTGTGATTGTTTCAATGTTACTTTGATTTGCGTGATTTCGCCTTCAATTTCTTTTGTGCGCTCATGTATTCTTTGACGAAACTCTGCAGTTTTATTGCAAAGTTCATCATCTGTGAGTTGCTGAATTGAAACAGTGTGCGAATTAATTTCTTCAACTAAGGGATATAAATCTTCTATATCTCGCTCGTGTTTAGAACCGAATAAATTTTTAAAAAACTGAAGCATACTTTTGCACCAATAATTTTACAATATTCATAGCAAATATATTCTTTTTTCAGTGAGATAGCAAGGCAACTCAAATTACCTAAGTTCTTGCATTTTAGACGTTTTAAGATGAAATTCAGTCAACCTATGATCAATAGAAAAATAATTCCTTTCATAATAATTAGTATTGTAGTGTCATTGCATGGGTGTATAACTACTCACCCGGTTATATCTCATTCAATTTTCCTTCCTCCCGATCCTGTGGTTCAGTTGAGGAATAACATTAACTCTATTCTTTCAGATTCAATTTTTATACCTGCACATACAAGCATCAAGGTTGTATCGCTCAAAAATGGAATGGTACTTTATGAACATGAAAGTAAAGCGCTGATGAATCCAGCCTCAAATATTAAACTGATTACATCGGCAGCTGCTTTGTCTGTGCTCGATACAGGTTATCAGTTTAAAACTTCAGTGTCCACGGATGATAACGTAACCGACAGTGATGTTATTCCAAATATTTATCTAAAAGGATACGGTGACCCGAATTTAACAACTTCAGATTTGGATTCGTTGGCTTTTTCAGTTCGTCGATCCGGAATTAGAACTATTAGCAATATTATCGTAGATGCTTCTTTTTTTGACGATAATTATTGGGGATCCGGCTGGACTTGGGATGATGAATCTGACCCTGACGCACCATATATCAGTGCACTTTCTGTGAACAGTAATTGCATCAAAATTAATGTCACAGCAGATTCAAACAATATTTTGATTTTCCCTGAACCAAACACGGATTTCGTTGCAATATTAAACAGAGCGACAATTGTGCTTGACAGCATTCGCACGCCGCTGAAAATCAAGCGTGTAACGATGAGCGACGGAACTGATATAATAATCGAAGGAGATATTCTTAATAATACTCAAGTTGCACAAAAAATATCGCTTCGCCGCCCAGAATTCTATGCGGGCACGCTTTTCAAAGAATCACTTCGAAATGCCGATATTTCAGTGTTGGGAAAAATTATCAGCGGATTTGTTCCAGATGAAGTTCACGAAATAGCCGCACATTTCCAGCCAATAGAAAAAGTAGTTCAAAACATAAATAAGCAAAGCGATAATCTTTCAGCAGAAAACGTGCTAAAAGTTGTCGGAGTTTCAAAAAGTAATTTTCCGGGTTCAGCAAAGGATGGAATATTTGTAGAAAAGAAGTTCCTTTCCGATTTAGGAATGGACACAACAAAATTTTTTATTGCTGACGGATCAGGCGTTTCCCGCTACAACCTGCTAAGTGCAGATCAACTTGTTCAATTTCTTGCGGCAATTAAAAAACAAACTCGTATATTTTTGATATTTTACAATTCATTGCCGATTGCCGGTGTTGATGGAACATTAGTAGATCGAATGAGTATCTATCCCGCTGCCGGTAACCTGCGGGCAAAAACAGGAACTCTAAACGGAGTCAGTTGTTTATCGGGATATGTTCAGACACGTGATAATGAAATGTTGGCATTTGCAATGATAATGCAAAATTTTATTTCATCTGCTTCATGTTATCGTGAAGCACAGGATAAAATTGGAGTTTTACTCGCGGGGTTTAGCAGATCTGTTATTACTCAAGTAAGCACTGCAAAATGAAAAACACAATGTATAATTCTAAAATCATAATTATTAAATAATTTAATCTTTCATTGATGAGTAAAACTATGAACCAATCAAATGCATCTTCTTTTGGAGTTTACGAAGCAACTCGTATTCTTATTCCGGGTTTCTACTTTGCATCGCTATGCGCGTTGTTCTTCTGTGTTTTTATATCCCGCTATTTTCCTTTTTCTGCTTCCCTTGAATATTTTATTATCCTGTTTTTACTGCTTGTAATTGTTTCCGGGTTTACAATGTATGCGAAAGAGACCACTAAACGTCGTCGTGCATTTATCGAAAATCAGCCGAGTGCATTTCTTCAAGATATTTCCCGCCGTCACTCTGTCGGTCAGATATTGAATGTATCTGAAGCACGTCAATTGTATTTCTATATTTTAAATCATTTTATTCCGCCAGCATTTCACGAAAAAGTATTTTTCTTCGGAACAGTTTATCATATTATGATACAGATACGCCGAACTTCATTGTGGTTTGGTATTCTTTCGCTCATTTTCATTGCAATCCAAAATACTTCAGGTATTTATTTTTCGGATCAACAAGGATCAATTTCATTATGCATATTTATATGGTTGATTTATCTGCTAAATGTTAAATACAATAAAGCAGATAGAAAAATGCAGGAGAATTACCAGGATCAAATCTTCTGGCTGCAAATGAATGAAGATTTGATTCAGGATCTTTTAAAGAAATATGAACTTTCAAAAAAGAATATTGGTTAATGATAACACGAAATTGGCTGCAAATTGCAATTAAAATTAATTACGGTTATCAAGATTTGCTTATTGGAATTTTAGCTCTTATTGGCTTCACAGGTTTTATTCAGGAAGATGCATTCCTTAAATGTATTATTCCAGAAAATAAATGGAATAAAGCATTAAAAAATAAACTCGGAATATTACTGTCAAAATTTAAAACCGAATTCCAGTCTCTTGATCTTTCTTATTCTGTTTCGGTTATTCACGAACAAAATTGGAACAAGAAATGGGAAAAACAAACGGGCATTGTGAATGCAACGCCTAATATTATCATTAAGCCGTCCTGGAATAAATTGCCGCTTCGTGATTCACAAAAACTAATTCTTCATATTGATCCGAAGATGTCTTTTGGAACGGGACATCATGAAACGACGCGATTAAGTCTTATTCTGCTTGAAAGATTTATCGAACCTGAAATGGAGGTTCTCGATTTCGGTACTGGCACCGGCGTTCTCGGCATTGCTTGTGTTAAGCTGGGAGCAAAATTAGTGTTTGCAATTGATAATGATGAATGGGCAATTGAAAACGCAAAAGAAAATATTAAAAGAAACGGCGTTGATAAAATTATGAAAGTCAAATTAGGAAGTGTCAGCTCTATTCCGCGTCGCAATTATGATCTTATTATCGCCAATATCGACTTCAGAACAATTTCAAGATTTATTTCATCAATAACTTTGAGAGTACGAAAGAAAGGTATAATTATTTATTCCGGCATTCTCAAAAGCGACCTGAATATATTATCGAAATTATTTTCGAATAATGCTCTTGTCCCACTTGAGTTCGTTGATGAAAACGAATGGGCTGCGGTAGCACTTCGCCGAATGTGAAAAATGCGCCTTGCTTCAATAGACATAGGGACAAATACTGTTTTAATGTTAGTTGCTGATGTTCAACATGACGGTACACTTGAAGTTATAAGAGACGAACATTTTATAGGTCGGCTTGGTAAAGGCGTTGATGAAAATGGTATTATTTTGAAAGAAACATTTGACCGCATTTATAGAATTCTTTCTCAGCTTAAAGAAATTGCTGACTCCTTGGGAATTAAACATATTTCAGCACGTAGTACAAGCGCACTTCGCGATGCAAATAATCGTCAGGAATTTGTTGATTTCATAAAAACAAAACTTGCACTTGAAATTCAAATACTTTCCGGAAAAGAAGAAGCGGAACTAACTTATCTTGGCGCTATTTCCGAGTATCTGCCGATCATGAATTCCGAAGACTACGCCGTGATTGATATCGGCGGCGGCAGTACCGAAATTGTGGTTGGATCGGGAACACATATAACATCATCTAAGAGCATAGATATTGGGAGTGTGCGACTTACAGAACGTATCTTAAAAAATAGTCCTCCAAATAATCTAGAGCTGGAAGAAGCGAACCGGTTTATTAGAGACCGGCTTCAAAATATTTTCCCTTTTCCACCTGCAACGAAAATTATTGGCGTTGCCGGTACATTAACAACATTAGCCGCACTTGACCTTAGAATTCCAGAGTTTGATAAAAATCTTATCAACCGCCATATCCTTACTGACGAAGCAATTGATAAAATATTTCAAGAGCTTAAAAAACTTACCTTAGAACAATTACGAAGTTATCCGCAAATTCACCCATCACGCGCCGATATTCTCTTAGCAGGAATTATTATTCTGAAAGAAATATTAAGGAAGGTGAATCTATCAAAAATTTCGGTCAGCGACCGCGGATTGCGCTATGGCATTGCAATAAAAACCGCACAAACTTTTTTCAATCGTACTCGATGAATTTATTTTTTATCTTTGCCGATTCCAGCGTTCTTTAGCAATATCGCGCATTATTTCTCGAAGATTCTTATTGAAGTTTCTTTCAAAAACTATATATTCCGCAATCTGTTTTATTGAGATAATACCTTTAAGCTCATCAAGAAATTTCGATCGTGTCTCGGCAATTTTTTCTTCGCTCATCTCAACATCTTTTATTGCCTGCTCTATGTCTGAATTATTTGCATTAGAATTGCATAAATCCTGAAGCTTATCAATTAACGCATTATGATCCTTCTGGATAACGCGCATAGCTTCTGTATGCTTATTATAACAAGTAAAAAATTTTATTGATGTTTCATCATCCATCTTCAGCGCTTCCATAATGCGAATCTTTTTGAATTGCTCAATACGTTCTGCGCCTGGGCCGCGCATTGGAGGCTGATCTTGCGCAAAAAGAGTAACCGTTACCGCTATTGCGAAAATCAAGACAGCGAATGATGTAAGCAAGAATTTCATAATATATTCCTCTCTGAAAGTCCGGATATAACTTGATCAATTTGTTCACCGTCTAACTCAGAAATTATTCCTTCGGCATCTATATCTGATATTTCTTCATTCTCTATTTGTTTTGATACGGCTGATTTCAAGAATTGATCTCCTTGAAGATGTTCTGCAACGCCAGCAGCAGCGACATCTTGATTAGGAATTAAAGAAATTCCCTCATATTCTTTTTCAATTGCCTGAACCACATCGTCATCATTTAAATCTTTTACCACCTGATGCAATTCTTCGGTTTGCGCAGTTCCAGAAAAATAATCTTTGGGAACTCTAATTAAAAAAACCACAAGCAAAACAGATACTGCAAGTGGAAGAATTAATTTTGTCATGCCATTGCCAAAATCCCAAATAGATTTTTTTTGAATTGCAAGGCGCTCCCTAACTCGCGGAAGAATGCTCAAATAGTATGCTTGAGACGGTGTTGTACCGCTTGCCAGTTTCAATATATTATTTGCTTCAGATAATTTGATATAATGATTATTGCATTGGGGGCATACTTTTAAATGTCGCTCTACCCTATCGTGGTTTTCCGCATTTAATCTATTTGTAATATAATCCATCAAATCATATTTAACGTGTTCTGTTTGCACGATTAACGTATTCTCCAATTTTTTTTACAGCATGAAAATAGTTTGCTTTTAGTCCACCTACTGATGTCTTTAATATTTTTGAAATATCTTCGTATGATAATTCTTCGTGGTACCTTAATATAAAAACAGTTTTTTGTTTTTCTGGAAGTTTTATAATCGCTTCTTCTATAAGTCTTTGCTGTTCATCTTTTTCAAATATGGCATCAGGCTGCTCATCTTTATCTGTGTCTTTTTCAAATAACTCATCTATCCTGATAAAATTTCTGACTCGTTGTTTCCGAATTGCATTGAGTGCAATATTAACTGTAATCCGATAAAGCCATGTATAGAAACCTGATTCTCCTCTAAAATTTTTTAATGCACTGTAGACTTTTATAAAAACTTCTTGGACAATATCATCTGCCTGATCATGGTCATTAAAAAATCTGCGAGCAATCCAATATACTTTTTCTTGATATCGTCTTACCAATACATTAAAAGATGTCTCATCGCCCTTCTGGAACAATTCGACAAGTTCAAGGTCATTGGAGTCAGTCATCTATGCCAAATCAATTCAAATATTTGACAACTATAATTTCTTAAAGTTTAAGCATAATATTGAAAAGCTGGTTTTATTACCATATTCCAAGGCATGCGCCAAGCGTAAATTCTAATTGATGCGCACGGTCCTGCGATGGATCTGCTTCATCTTCAATTTTATGCAATCGTGCTTTGAAGTTGATAAAAACATCGCGAAGCGGCTGATATTTGGCTGTGAACCCAGCTAATCGTTCTACGTGCAAAGGACCAAACAGAAATGTCCAATTTCCCTGGTCTGCAGAATATTGATCAGCTATGGGCAATGTTCCGCCTTTCCGGAATACTTCGCTGAACGCAGTTACTCGCAACGGATGGAATGGAGCGTAACCTAATTCAAAGAATAAATCATCTGCATTTTGTCCCATCCAGCTTCCCATTACAAATCCATTATTTGTAAATGTTGTCGCAGGATATTGATGATTATAAGTTGCAGGATTGACCCGCGTATATTCTGCAGTGAAATCGAAGTTCTTCAAAGGGAATTCAAATAGATGAATGCCGGATGTAAATGCGACTTGTCGATGAGAATAATTTGGATCAAATAATTTATCTGTGTTGAGTTCGTCAATAAAAAGCGATAGATAAAAATTTACATTTCTTATAACATTGAGATCAAGACTTCCAAATAATTGGCAGTTGTCTTTGTTATCGTTATAATGCTCGCCGGCTTTAAAAATCATAATTGGAATCATGTACATTAGCAACGGACCTCGATCGCTATATATAATAGATTCACCAATTGAAAAATCAACACCTTGCCATAAAGATATTTCTAACATATGTGCTGCCATATATTTTTGAACATCTACTTCGCGAAACCACGTTCCACCATGATTGCTGCTAATCGTACTGGCAGGATAAGGGATATTATATGACAAAGCCGAATCAATAACGAGTGAGTTTAATTCAGCATGGAGGTAGATAAATTCTATATCTTTTGATAACGGCAATCGCATCTTAATTTGCGGATACGACGGCGCATTATCGGACAGAATTACAGTGCCATTTCTTCCATATCCCCAGATATTGTTCATTTTTTCTACGGATAGTACTACGGAACCAATTTGCCAGCTAAACTGCCCATTAAATTCGTCGAATTGAAAATTATTGGTACCTGAGAGTTGTTCAGGTACGACTCCTCTTTGCGGTGTTTTTATTCGATTGTAATAATCTAAATCTGCAGCCGAGAGCCATGATGCTTCCGATATATCTCTGTAATTCAGCCGGCTGTACTCAATAGTACTGCCCCTTTCACTATTGTCAGCATAATTAATATAAAATCCTAAATCATTGTATGCATAACCTTGAAATTTTATTCCCTTTGAAACATATTGTGTCATCCCGCCTTCTATATCTGATCTCGAAAGACTATAATCAATATCAAAATTTAAAATTCCGTGATTGATTTCTTGAGAATAAATATGCCAGCGAGTTTCAGTTGGCTCAGGGTCACCTGATATTTTGAGAATTTCATAATTAAATTCTGTTTTCAAAAACTCATATGTTTCTCTTTCGACAGTTGTCATTTCAGCGATATGTTTTTCTAAAGAAACTAATGCAGAAGCAATTTGCATTCTGGAAAAGGGCTTTGCTGCATTTTTATAATCAACGAGTAATTGACGAGCTTGCATTCTTTCGAGAAAATCATAGACTTCATGTTGGACTGGTACATAAACAGACTGTGAATAAATGCGAGGTGTACATGTTGCAAAAAAAACAATCACAAAAAAATAATATATTAGATTTATTTTTACTTTATCTCGTACATCATTATTTAACGATTCTGCCATAAATCTCTCCATGAATTCATTTCCTCAATTTTCGGATAATACATTGATGTCTTTCCTTTAAAAAGATATTTTATGTCAGAATAAATATGAAATATCACTGTCGAGAATAAATGCTTTTCTAACCTGCGCGTAGAGACAAAAGCACGAGCTTTCTCGTTTATTCTACACGCTCCCAATCTCGATATTCGTCTGCTTAGATCGAGATCTTCAACAATACCTAAATCTTCGCGAAACCCGCCAATAAGCTTGAATGCTTCCCGCCGATATGCAACGCAAATACCCGGAAATAACGATAATCCAAAAAGATGAAATATGCGAACCAAACAATAAGTGCTTCGATAAGTAAACCTTTGCAAAATTCCTCCATCGTTTGGTTCTGCAATACCGGTCATTCCGACTATATTTGAATTTTGAAATGTTTGGTGACATTGAAAAAGGAAATCTAAAGATAAAACTGCATCTGCATCTATAAACACAAGAATATCTCCGCACACATTCTGTGTACCAGCATTTCTACCGAAAGCAATCCCTCTTCGATCATTACTTATAATTTTATCCGCATACTGCTGTGCTTTATCAAGCGTTCGATCTGTCGAATGTGCATCTGAGATAATAATTTCAAACTCTGTCCTTTTATAATCCTGATGCTCGATAGAGTGAAGACATCGTTCAATATATTTTTCTTCGTTATATGTCGGAACAATAATTGAGAATTCCATTATTTTGCTTTATCGAACCTTTGCTAATTTCTGTATTGCTTCTTTTGTCATCCCATTACTTTTCACAATGATTTTATAGAAATACACCCCATTTGCAATTTCATCACCATCTTTATCCCTTCCATCCCAAAATATTTTATTAAAGCCAATTTTACAGGAACTTTTAATTTCCTGGATTAATCTGCCTGCAATCGTATATATTTTAATTGTCACTTCATCGGGATTCGTAGGATCCATAATATTAAATGTAAAATCTGTCGATTTTACAAACGGATCTGGAAAATTAAATATATCGTTTAATGTAAATATGTCTGAGACATTTACTACTAAAACAATAGTGTCAGAAGAATTCCCTGCTATATCATTTGCATATATTTGAATATTATTTTCGCCATTAGGCAGTGTAGGAGTCCAATTTATTTTTGCTGTTCCCGGCGATGTTGCAGGCAAAAATTCCGCTGTTCCTGGAATAAAATAAACACGTTTGCTATTTAAGTAAATATCAAAATTTGTTGTATCCGCCAACGTTACTACTGATGGATTATTATCACTATAAAAAATATTAATTTGAGGTTGTTTTTTTATGTAAGCACCGCTATTGATTTGGCTTCCGTCAAAAGTAATCTGCAATGAAGGTCGTACGGTGTCGGATTGAATAAAAAATGATTCAGCCGCAACATTATTATCTTTAGTCTGCTCGATTATACTATCCATAGGATCAATCTTTAAAATGAACGTTTGGTTGCCTCTTTTTCCTTTGCTGGAAAATACATACGAGAAAAATACAGAATCATTTGCCGGAATTACATTATATCTTTGAGATTGCAATATATTATCAAATCCTGATTCATTTGTTGATAATTGAACCGTTACACTATCTGCCGGCACTGAACTTATATTATAAATATTTGCATTGAATGTTACTGATTCTCCCTCCATTATTTCCGGCCTGCTGATTGAACATGAATTATTAGAAGTGAGCAATTCTGTTGGCGGCATCGCCGATAAATTCCAATTTTTAATAACCGGACTTATTTGATTTGCAGTTTGTAATGTAAATATTAGTTTCCCTTGTTGATAACCTACTGCATCCTGGTTTTTTGGACTCGGCAAACTATAATTAGAATATAAAAGCAAAGTATCAATTGCACTATTGTAACGCGTCCCTACGAATTGCGCCTGAATCTTTGCTCCACCCGGGACTGATCCTGCCAAACTAAAGGCGGATATTTTTGAGATTGGACCAAACATTTGCGTTGAAATGGTTCCGAAATATTCTTTTTTTATAAAAGTTGTATCTGCAATTGCTTGACCGGTAGTTTGAGGCATATAAGATTCAGACACACTCCCGACTGCAGCTCCTTTACGCCCGATAATTGCCCACGAATCTCTCCAGGATAATTTATCAATATAAGCGCTGCCAATAGATTTAAATGCATCACGAGTGGATTGTTTTAAATTGTTTGAGCCGTCATCTACTATAACATTTACCACAAGCAACCCTTTTGGAATTGAAGAAAGAAATTGTGTCAACGAATCTGATTCATCGGCATTATTTGATACATCAAATCTCTTTCTTGAAATAATAGAATAATTTCCGGAATCAAGCACAACAAGATTATGTCCTTCTCCGAATATCGGTGAAATTACATTAGTGCCGTTCACTTGAATACTTCCAGTTCTTCCGTCATTGTAACCTGCAGAAATTGCTATTATTGAATTTTTCGTATCGGCAATATGTACGCCAGCGGGTAAATATTCTGCATGGGAAAAAATATTATTCTTCCAGCCGATGGAATCTGATTGTCCTATTGAAAATGCAGATGAGCTGCCAAGGAAGAATGACCCGCAAGTCCAATTTGTATCGCTTTGTTGTTGTCTTATTCTCCAGTAGTATCGTTTCAATTTTTGAAGCGTGCTGATATCGTACGATGTAGAATATTCACTCATTGGAATCCGGATCTTTTTCGCTGTTGAATAATTTGCCATCGTATCAATTTCTAAATTAGCTGTCATATTTGCCGAATTTTGCAAATTCGTCGGATTCATAAATATTAATTTTGAAAACCATGAAGAGCTTATCGAGGTCGGTTGAAGAATAATAAAATCTGTAGTGACAACAGTGAAATAATAGCTCGCAGTGTTGTCAAGTTTTGATGATTCTGTAATAAGCCCAAAAGGATCTAATGTGACTTGCAACTGATGCTCACCTGCACGTTTCAATATCGGAACCCGGATATATAAAGTATCATAATCAATCGGGAATTTACGCCGAATATTCCAGGAAGCGACATTAGCATTCATATAAAATTGTTTTATCGCTATGGTTACACTGTCATTGATCCACGCGCCTGAATTTCCATAAACGATCATAAAACGGACACTATCTTGAGCCATTGTAATCGGTGAAACCAACGGGTTAATATTATTTTGAGTGATAAACAAATTAGGATAAAAAGGTAAGGCACTATCTTGCCTAACATATATCGGATAAGAATAGAAATTGTTATCTTTGAATATTTCTTTTATCAATGTATCAGGATCAATTGTAATTTGAATTGACCGTTTACCGTATCCAAGGGAAGTGTTATAAACCACAGAATCCAATTTATATGTTTGCGGCATCAATGAATCGATGATTTTACTCGAGACCAATTCATTGTTGTTATTTTCCCAAATTGAATTTACTCGGACACCGAACGTTTTAGCAGTTACACCGCCCACATTATAGACTCTGTACTTTATAATTAATTTTTCTCCCTGCAAAATTGTATCATTTGCGTTAATTTCTCTTTTGACATTTCCATTTTCTGTCACATAACTTTCCACAGCTTGATAGTTTGTCCCCAGCTCTGCAAATTGATTGTAATTTACTGCAACAGAATAAATTGAAGGTGAGATTCGTCCCAATCCTCTTCCAAGTGCGCCTGAAATTCTAATAAACGGATATTGCTGGGCATCTATTTTTGATAAATCTATTGTTGAATCTGCCAATGTTATTTTAGGGATAGTATCAACAGTATTATTCGGTTTAATTCCGACCACAGTAAATTTAACGGTACCCGACGCAGGATTAGAATATCGTATTTCAGCATTTTTCCAAGTTGCAACGGGTCCAATATTTTCAGTTTCGAATGTCCCATTTGCATTCGGAATGATAATAGTAGTATCAATAGAAATCGTATGGCCATTGTAGCGTTTAGCATATTTTTCTGGTATTCTTCCCGGAGATGCATTTTTCCAGCCAATCATAGCCCATGAATCGGCAACTCCGACACTATCGATATAAATGCTGCCGTATTGTTTTATTGCTGTTTTTAATGCCTCCGGGAAATCGCTGCTATTACTCGCAACGTCATTTGCAATCGCAGCGATAACGATATAACCTGCGCTTAATGTGTCAAGAAAATTTATAAAATTTGTAGATACAGTTAAACTTGATTGAACGTCAAACCTATAATATCCTATAAAATTATACATTGCTCCATCAAAGACACAGACGTGAAATCCTCGCACAGTATTTTGAGGAATAAAATTTTGTCCGTTTTCACTTATGACGGCTGTATTCCCGTCATTGACGCCTCCCGAAATTGCGCTCATAATTACTTTTGTCGTATCTATCATAATCTGATTATTATAGATATTTGTCTGATTAGTTTTCAAGCTAAGGAAGGATACGCTGTCATTTAAGAAATAATTATTTTCTTTTCCGATAAAATATGAATATGTCAATCCTTCCAAACTTGATGCATCGAATTTCGTCCTCAGCCATATTCTTTTTCCAATTAAGGACGTATCAATTTTATATTTTGAATAAAATGTGTCGTACGGGACAGTATAACTTTTACTCGGAGAGAATAAATTGTTGCTGCTAACTTCAACTGCAAAAGTATTTTGCGATGGCTGTATCGACGGATTCAGGAATTGAATATTGCCTTGTGTTTGATTTTCAAGCTGAGTTATTGCTAAGTTTCTAATATTGGAACTTGCCACAATAAATTGATATGACAAAGAATTGTCGTTTTTATAAATCTCATCTATTAAATTTGAAGGGTCTATATTAATCGATAATAAATGCTCCCCTGGTTTTCCTTTTATCGGCACCGCTATTGAAAGAGAATCAACAAAAAAAGGAATATGACGTTTTATCATTTTACTGTATGAAAGTGCGCCATTGTATTGATCTTTTATTAGTATTTCAACTGAATCGTTCACAACTTTACCATAATTATTGTATGCAAATATTATACTTACACTGTCTGTTTGTTCTGTTAATACTTGAGGATTTGTTGTGATTGTCGTATTGCTGAGAGAAAAATTTGGCTTCTTTGGTATCGGCAGAGTAATAATTGGATCGCCAATTAGAGAATTGGTCTGGATAAATATTCCATATTCATTTGATGTCCCGAATTCTTTGATATAATCTAATTTGGCTAACCGGTGGGTTTCTCCTATTGAAAGAGAAGTATCCAAAAGCATCTCTTTATAGAATACTTGAGGAAATGTATATGCCGTAGAAGTAAATCCCAATGATGAATTGCCGATATATGCAATCGCCTGACCTTTAAGATCATTTACAGAGAGTTCGCAAAACGCAAAAACATCCGGCTCAGCAAATTTTCCAGTCGAACATCCAAAATCGGTAATAAGCGGATTTCTATCGCGGATATTTGCCAACTGACTTACATCCGTTATACTATTATCCCATGTCTGAGTTCCGCTGTGGCCTATGTAAGAAATAAAAATACTTCCCTGAGCTATTGCATCGCTAATGTATTCAGGGTTATATGGCCCAAAATTAGTTATAGGATTTGCAGTTTTATAAAAATTAAAACTCTCGCCTCCTATCGGCGGTTGTTCGACATAATTATTGATTATAAAATCATTCACGCTTTTGCATTGAGCAATTTGATTAGAATCAGTAAAATCTCCTCCCGCAAAAAATATATATCGTTTATTCCAGTCATCGTATCCTTTAGTTGCATATTTTTGATGCTTCGAAAAATAGTATTGAAATTCATCAATACTTTTTACCGGTACCCTTCCGATATTCATTTGAGGTATCATTGACCCCGTACTGTCCCAAATAGTAAGCCATGTATCACTTACTGGATTGCCATATGACGGGACAAAATTATTTAATGCCGGCACGCCGAAATATTTCGTCTTGTCGCTGTAATAGTCGTATGTGGTTTTCCCGATAAGGAATACAAATTTCGGCTTCGGTGATTGCCAATATATAAATGTTGACTTCAAAAAATCACGAATCGGCTCTGCGGCAAAAAAACCATAATTAAACTCGTCGTAAATATCATAAACGTTAACAAGTTTAGTTGCAACATTGTACGTTGATGATATGAATGATATATAGTTCGCTGCGTCCGGTAGGAAATATGGATGAGTAATTGCAATATAATCTGCCTGATTAGACGTATTACGAAGATTAACGAATTTCTTTTTATAAATTATGAACGGCGTTTCCGCCCTATCAGCTCTAATAAGGAAATAGGAACTCCCTGCCGCAACAGTATCAATAATTTGCAAAGTGTCGTTGCTGTGTATGTAGTTTGTGATTTTTATAATCGAACTATCCAAATTTGAAAATCTATAAAGAGATACCGGGGAATATGACACACCTGTAATATTAATAAGAGATACTTTGGGCACTATCGGATAGCGATAAGAAAAGTTCAACGAAATTGTATCTGAAATCAAATAACGCGGATATTCAAGTTCGTACCAATCTCGAGCGACATTATTAATTGTGTTTAGCGTAGGGAAAGAATTAATGTTCACAATGTTGTCGCCATTCGATAATAATGCTGATGAAAAATTTGCTGTGAGCACTTTCACTTGATATTTATTAATATATCCGGAATCGTACATGCTAGGGAAGGAATTAATTGATAGTGCAAGATCGTGGGCATTGGTCGTTATGTTCGATGAATAATCTTGCAATTTCACAAATGCTCTTGATGGTTCGTTATGGAAAAGGTTCGAAACGGAAAACAATACCTGCTTAGTTCCGACACCGAGAGTTCCTTCATTCCATGTTTTATTTTCCAAAATATCGGGAATATTTTTCCTCAAATTATCTCCGCTTAAAGAAAAATCCCAATAGACATCTTTTTCGCTATGAATTAATTCATCATAATACCTTGTGGTGTCAGAAGGATATCCTGAAGTAGCGGCTACAGTATCTACTCTTTTTCCAATATTCCCATTCCAACTGAGCCAATATATTGTAGTATCAGAATAACGATTAAGATATTCGTTGTAAGGAGTACCATAAGCCGCCGGTTCACGATAATGCGAGCTTCCATAATTTCTTCTGCCAAGGAATTCGATATAATCTCCATCTTTAAATGTATTATCATTTTCGGAATGCACATAAAGCGGGATTTCTTTTCCCTTTAAAAACAATTTAAATAAGTTAGGATTCAATGTTGAAACTGGAATTCCATTCGCCTGTAAATCGAGATATGTTAATCTGTATATTCCATCATTCGCAACTCCTATTTTCAGATATTCCTGGGAATAATCTATCCATGAATCTGTTTGAGGAATTGAATACATTGCTTTTTGTGCTTTCCATTGTTCGGCAAATTGCACATTATCAACCATCTCCGGAAGCTTCTCATGTGTTTTTTCAGAGTTAGCAGCACTAACAGCAGGCAGATTAATATTAACGAGAAATTCGCGGATCTCAATAATTCTGCCGCTTGACGCATCATACGAAAATGGATTGACGGTTATATGCATACAATAATAATTGCCTACCCACAAACAGCCTTTTATTTTATATCGAGGAATATTATTATTTGGAATGTTTTCAAATTTTTCAAGAGAAATAGGCTGCTGCTTCGTAACAACAAATTGAATTGCAGGATGTGAATCAGGAGGAATAGCTATATAAAGTTCTCGAGTTGGAAAAGGAATTTCTTCTTCTTTAAGAATTGGACCGTTAAAAGAAATATATTTTTTGTTAGCTAATTCCTGAATATCGTAATAATAACCGCTGCTGACATATTGTAATTTATACTGATTTCCCGAATATGTCTCTTTTTGCAAATGAATTTGAGATTGTAAATAATATAAAGGAGCGAACATCAGCAGCAGCGCAATTACTCTTCGACTTGGAAATATCATATTTTTCACTTGATATTTACTTTGCAAACTTTATAATCATTTGATATGATGTTGTTTTGTCAGTTTATCTATTTTAATATCATACTTTATTTTTATCATCAATTTATTTTCTGTGCATTAATCCAGCAATCCAATAATGCATGCAAAAAAAAATAATTTCAACTTCTCTTAATTATTGCTTCCAAATGGATCCTTATATAAACTCAATCTTTCTAATATAAAATAGTAAAAAAACTGCATATCTCTTAATAAATATCTCTTTGCAAAACGTTTAGGATTCTGAAGTAATCTAAACAGCCATTCAAGCCCGATCTTTTGGATCCATTTGGGTGCACGTATTTCTTTACCTGCGATAAAATCTAATGTTGCACCTACTGCCATAAATATTTTAACAGTTGGCAACTTGTCCTTATAGAGATTAATCCACTTTTCCTGCTTAGGAGCTCCTACACCTACGATAACAACCGTCGCTCTTGAGTTATTGATTTGTTTAACAATTTCTTCACATTCTGATGGATTCATATCAAAACAAAAACTAGGCGAATATGCACCTACAACTATTTGGCGGCCGGCATTTTCGTTTAGAATTTCCTGAACTTTCACCGCAACATTTCCTAATCCACCTAAAACAAATATTTTTATATTTTCGTTATTTTTATAGTACTCACAAAATCTTGGGAATAAATCTGATCCTGATATTTTTTCTTTGAATGGTTTTCGTACTAATTTGAATAATAAAAAGATAACCTGACTATCTAGAAGAACAAAATCAGCATTTTTATATGTCGAATAAAAATGATGATCTTTTTGCAACAACATTAAATGATCTACATTAAGCGTATAAATTACTCCTCTATCGACAATTGATAGCAATTCTTCCATTGAGGAGTTATAAATATCTATATTTAGCAGGCGCTTTGTTGGGAACATAAAGCTGACATTATCGCTCTGTATTTATAATATAACAGCTGATTAAACAAGTTTGGATATTAATAATTGAAAAATAAATAATTAAAATATATCTCTAAGTTCAACTAGAATCTAAATCATTTTCAAAAAGGATTTCTTTGAATTTATTAAGTGAGAAGAAAGTATTTTAAAATAAATGCAGGAGATTACGGCATGCATACTTGCTTATATTTTAGTATCATTTCATTCATCATTCTCTGAAAAGTGAAGTATTCCTGATATTTCTTCTGCGCTTGAATTCCCATTTTTTCGACCATATCAGGATGCTTAATACAATATTCTATTGCATCGGACAGTTGTTCCTGATTCTTTTGTTCAACTAACAATCCATTCCTTTCATGTTCGATAAATTCAGGTATTCCTCCGGCTTTTGTACCTATATGCATTTTTCCAATTGAAGCAGCTTCAAGCAAGACAATGCCAAAACCTTCTTCTTGCGTTGAATTGAGCACCATAAATTCCGAAATATTTATTAACGCTTCAACATCAAAAGTTCCGCGAAGAAATCTGATTGTTTCTTGAAGCTGAAACTCTTTTACTAATTCTTTTAAATATTGTTCTTGTGTGCCGTAGCCTAATAAAAAAAAGATAACATTATTGATGTCAATTCTTTTTCGTAACAGAGCAATTGAACGAATCAAATTTTCTCTGTCTTTCATTGGAACAAATTGTCCGACAGATGAAATGATTTTTTCATTCGGCCGTATCATTAAAGTCGCACGAAGGTTCTGTTTTTGTTCGCTGTTGTAAATTGAAAGCGGATTTATTCCATGATAAATAGTAAATGCAATATCAGGAGGGCACATAAAAGAATCGATCAGATTTTGTCTAACCGCATCCGAACAACATAAAACCATTTGTCCGAATTTTGTAAATATTTTCTTTGAACGAAAAACACTTGCATAATGCGTAATATGCTTAACTTTTGTTCTCCACAACAGAATATGAACCAGAAAATGAGATAATCTTTTATGAGAATGAATTATATCAAATCTATTAAAATTTAATAACATCCATAATCGTATTATAGAAATAATTATTCCAAAGACATTTATTGAGGTGGAATTTTGTTTGCGAAGATAAAGCTGAACGAATCTAATTGAAGAATTAAGATAACGCTTGAATTCACCGGTTGAAGATGCAACAGTAACGTCATAGCCGCGCACATGCAGGTCATTTGCCAATGAAATTACAAATCTTGCAGTTCCTCCAGGTAAAAGATCATCCGTAACAAGAAGAATGCGCATACTTAACGAGTATTAGGTTTCAATAATGACCCAAACACTATTCTAAGTTTTTTTAACTTTGGGCTGTTATATAAAAATAAATATTGCAATCGAAATTTCATTCTCGATTCCTTAAATTTTACAAAAATGTCTTCAGGCAGATATGTTACAAACCATGCCATAATAACTCTCGGCTGTTTTAAAATGTAAATACCGAGATATTTCCAATATGCTCTGGCATACTTCTTTTTGCCAAAATAATATTCGCGCCAGCCGTGATATAAATTTTGTTCTTTTTTGTCTGATATTGCAAAATTCAATAATAGATTATCATAATACGGCTGTTGAATGGAATACATAATTCTTTGTTTATATAAAATATTATTCGACAGCGATTCTTTTCTATATCTTTGAAACATTAATACTTCAGGAATAATATAAAATTCAACTTTATCTTTAATCTTTAACCAGGTTTCATAATCTTCAAATGCACCGACTCCTATTCTATTACAATAGCCGCCGTTGTCCAACAAAGCTGATTTATAACACATTAATCCAGGATGAGAAATATAACTATGTAATAATAATCCTTTCTTAATGTCAATCGAATTCACCGGCGTAGTAATGATATAATTCAATTTTGAATCATTGAAAATGCCGTACCATGATGAAATAATTGTATTTATTTTTAATTGACGTAATATTAATAATTGTTTTTCAAATCGCCTTGGGACACAAAGATCGTCCGCATCCATCCTTGCGATGATATCATATTTTGCTATTGATAATCCATAATTAAGAGTTTTGGCAAGACCTTGATGTGCTAATTTGTGATAACAAATCCGGTTATCAAGAATTTTCGTTGCGATGTCTGAACTGCCATCATTCGAGCCATCATCTAATAATAATAATTCAAAATGTTCATATGTTTGCTTGAGAATACTTTGTACCGAATTAAAAAGTGTCTCGCAGCTATTGTAGAAAGGCAATAAAACTGATAAACCGTCATTTTCTTTCATAAGGTATTATTATTGTATTTGAATCCAAAATGAGCCGCCATCAGTCTGCAATTGTTGAATGTTGCACTCCCGGTAAAAGTGCTCAAAGATACCGGAAATAATTTTATCTCGAGAAATAAAATATACAGGCATTAAGATTTTGTAACGTTTTGAATTTTCTTGAAGAAGTATCGCTAGTCCGTACTGCTCCGAATAAAATCTATCGCATAACTCTTGTGGATAATCATATGGCAAGTAAATATCGTGAAAATGTACTATGACACCAGATCGTAAGTAAGGAAGCACTTCAAGGAATAAAATCATCATATCGGAGTTTGGTAAAATCCGATGTGAGGAATCAATAAACAAAATGTCGTTCGGTTTAAGGTTTTGTACAATGGAAATATCAATTTCTTGTAAAGGTTTTACAATATGATTAATATTTGGAAATTCTATCGAACAGCGAGGATTTGGATCTATAGAAATAATTTTTGTTTGTAAATTTTGTTCTTTTTTTGCTTTCAAAACTACCTTCGTGGATGTTCCTGCACCTATCTCAATGTATGTCTCCGGCTTATTATATGCTACCATGGAATACAAAATCAAAATGTCCAACGGATTTATATAACCGTTATTCCATGAAGGTGACATTTTATCGGTTTTTGAAGAGAACAATGGAATATCTTTTAAGAATCGTGAATAGGAAACAGCTTGCTCTGCCATTTTATAATAATTGTCTCTCAATAAGTTTATCCTTTCGAAAATAAACGAATGCGGATTGATATTCTCCCGCTGTTTGAATAAGAACGGATACTCAAGAAACAACGTTTTATATGACGGATGCAGCAATTTGGCAAAATATTTTAGTATTTCGAGTGGCGATTTTTTAACCATAATATTTCAACAATAATTCCGGAATATTTTAATAATCATTTTTTGCAGAGAATTTTTATTAATTGTGCTTTTAAATCACACATTTTTATAATCATAATTTTGGTATCATTTAATCAGCACCCGCGATAATATTGTTTTGATAAGTTTTGCAGAGATATCTTCATTCGAAAAATAATCTACATCAATAAGATATTTCATGAGATATTTTTTCAACTGCTCTTCATTCATCATAGAATAAAATGACTTACCTAAAAATGCAACCTTCTTCCCCGCTATCAGCCCTTCCAGTCCAACTGTGGAATTGATAGTTATTATCTGTTGACATCGTTCAACGATATTAAATGTCGGTTTATTTACAATATACAGCCCGTCTTTATTTTGTAAGGATAGAAGATATTTAAAGATTTTTTCTTCTCTCTCAACCGGATGCGGTTTAATAAGCAAATCTCTTCCTTGTTCTCTAGACTGTTTATATGCTATTTCAATTGCATCATGCATAGTGACTGAAGTGTTGAAAAGTAATTGACTGTCATTGCTCACTTGCATAGGAAAGAAATTAAATATTCCCGACGAAATGTCGTATTCATCAAATAAAAAATAAGCATCGGATTTCTGTGCAATATCTTTAGTTTTTCTGATAATATTCATTTCACCAATAACAGGGATGTTAAGGAATCGGGTTGCAAATGAATCTATTGGAAATAAAATATTTTTTATTCCGCGATATTTTTTAGCAAGCGGCGTGATCGATTCCGTTCTTTTATATTCTAAATATTTCCTGCGCCATTCTTCAAATTGCTGCTCATCTATGGAATAATTATCCAAAATATTTGGCTTATGGAATAATAACGATTGCGCATTGACTCCCTTTGGATCGACAAATAATTTTCCAGGAATATTCGACAGTTCAAAGTATAATGCAGGAATATTATTAAGCTGTGCAAACACCGACAACGCTTTTGTCGGTATTGAACTGCCATTCCAGATCAATATAAGAGAAATGTCTCCGTCGCTATGAATTATTTCTGCATTTTCCATTACCCCATAATAGAATCGTAATGCTGCATTTTCACCGACCTCACCACATAGCACTTCAGTCGTCATATTCGCATAAGGATTGCTCATTATATTTTCGGAATTCTTTACAAGAAAGCATGGAATCTTTTGTAAACGCGAATACAACCAAAGCGATGGTTTGCAAGTAAGCAATATTAATCTGTAACCGGCGGCAGTGAGCCCGGTATGGAAACGCGAGAATAGATTAAAATCTAATTGCGAACCGACAAAACCTACAGCAGTTTTCACTTGTTTAGACCTGTTTTATTTTTTAAATCAATCGACGATGATTCTTTTATCATTTTTGAACCAATCCTGTGCCATCATACTGCAATATTTCATATTTCATTAGCTTTTCCGGCAGCTCAAAAGTTATTCGATTGTATCCTCTTATTTTATGTTTTTTCTTTTCAAATATTTTTAATGTTGAATTATAATATAAATCCAAATAAGAAGAAGACTTACTATCAACAGAAACAGAAATGATATTTTTTTCTTTATTAACTTCAATCGTATTCTCAAATGGAACTGCCTCAAGGCTGTAAGCCATCACATCGGTAAATACAACATCATTCTGATTCCCGAATTCATGATTATTCAAATAATAAAGCATGAATGGGATATTCCAATAATTCGAAATTGACGGCACTATGCATATCGGCCGATTATCCTTTATCCGAAGATCTTCAATCTCTTTAATTAATGTTCTAACCTTATTCTCTTGAATCCATAATTCTTTTGAAAGAACTATTGAAGAATAACCGTTCTGAACAATAAATATTATGCAGCAACAAATAATGACTTTAATTTTCATTTTTTTTAGAACAAGGCTCAGTCCTGCAGTGAACCATATTAACTGAATCGCATTTAGTCTTTCTCCACCTGGCGCCATCATCCTTGGAAAATATATTATTCCGATCATACACAAAATGATAAGTACAGCGAAGATTTTATGTCTTAGATACTTCCGTTTAAAGTAAGCAATTAAAATCAGACATATTAAAATCGGAATACCAACAACAATAACATAACTTTTGTGAATTAAAAAATATGCATACACTTCTTTTCCCACGAGAGGGAACATCATATAAAATACTGTTCCTGCAAACGCAAAAGGTTTTTTCCATAAAGAATAAAAAAACGAATAATCGATATTTTCCGCCTTCATAAAATAATAGTTAAGAAACAGTACAACAATAAAGGCGATCATTGAGGCGATCATGAGAATAACTACATTCTTTTTCGACTCCGCATCCATTGTTTGCCGAAAGAAATAATAATACAGGATTAAAAGAAGCGGAAAATGAAGTCCTTGTTGTTTTGAAAATACAGACAATAAATAGAAGATAAAGGATAACAATATATTTTTAGTCGTCACTTTATCTTTCAATAAAAAATAAAAAGTTAAAATATAAAATAAAGCCGCAAGCGACTCGTTAATATTGGATATCCACAGAACACCATGTGCAAAATCTTTATGAATAATCATGCCAAAACAAAGCGCAGCTGATCCTAGCTTGTTTATTGATAATGAAAATTTCTCTGACGCTTTTTTTAGGGAAAGAAAAAGAATAACTGCTGTACCAGTATTAATACACATTGCAAAATATTTCATCGCAAGTGATGAAGTATTGAATAATAAATATTGAAGCCAGAAATAGAAATACGTAACGGGCCGCAGAAAGAAGAAAAACTTTTCATCTATATCCAATGTTACTGGCATTCCATGATTCATCGATATTTTATAGAAGATATAATAATCATCGTTATAGAAAATCGAGAAAGAATAAATCAAAGGAATATAAAATAAGATCACACAGCCGCAAAGCAATAATAAAGGATGTTCCGAAATACTTTCACAATATTTTGATATCAAACAATAGATC
Organism: Ignavibacteriota bacterium; assembly: GCA_963833465.1. Classification (GTDB taxonomy): domain Bacteria; phylum Bacteroidota; class Ignavibacteria; order UBA10030; family UBA10030; genus Fen-1298. The sequence continues at coordinate 29,716 of CAWHXW010000005.1, forward strand.
TTGCTGTTCTTTAACATTTACTTCCTTCCTGTAAATGAAATAATCCGTTGTTTTTGTTTTCGATATATCGTAATCAATGTATTACCCAACAGTGAATGAAAAAAGAAGCGCAAGTTTATTAATCTGAAATCTCCCAATAAAATGGCTTTAAAAAGAAATTTATTCGCCTCATGCATAGATCCCAAATAGAATTCACACATACCGATTCTGCTGAATATAGATGCGCGCCCTTTGCGTGCTAATCCATTATTTATTTTTGATTCGAGATATTTTCTTGCCTTTATCAGGTTAGTTTTATCTTGTGATTGAATCTTAAATGATGTAATAGATCGGCTGTGTTTTCTATATTTTAACAGCGGCAATTGTATATTATGGAAGGATGTTATTGGCAATAACCGCAAAAATAAATCGTAATCAATTGAAGTGATCAATGATTGGTCGAATCCATTTACTTTATCAATTAAAGTTTTTTTAATTATACTGGCGGGAAGTATGATTGACGTGAGGGGAGTTATTTCATTCTCAATTTGTTGATGATTTTTTGGAAATATTCTTGTTCCGATATATTTTCCATTTTCGTCTATCAAATCCAGCCAGCATCCCACAACGCCAATAGCAGCATTTTCAGAAAGAAATTTTATTTGTTCCTCAAATCTATTTTTTACAGAAATATCGTCCGAATCCATAAAAGCCAACAAATCATTTTTTGCATGCGCAATTGCTTTATTTAATGCAGCGGCTCTTCCGATGTGCGGCGATCGGAATATTCGGATACGAGAGTCGCTGTAACTTTCAACTATTGCAGCCGAGGTATCAGTCGAACCATCGTCGAAAATAATAAACTCAAAGCTTCTTAATGTTTGGCATAATACACTTTCGATCGCCTCGCGTAGGAATCGCTCGGAGTTGTAGATAGTCATAATGACAGACAATTCGGGCATTGGAATTTATAGAATCGCAGACTAATAATTATAAAGTCATTAATAAGCCGCGCCTATCCTTCTGAAATAAAGACAAATATTTTTTTTGCCATTAGAATAAGTTGTTTATCTATTACAAATAAAAAAGCAATAAATAAAATACTGTAAATCGTAAATTCAATTATTGTTATAAGGAATCCGCAGTTTTGTTGAAATAATATCAATGATATAGCGAAACAGCATATACCGGCTGCTAGCGGCTGCCACACATACTTCAGAACATCTAAAGATCCTAATTCCTGAATAATCAATGGGAATCTCTGTAAAGGAGTGAACAGCGTCACCTGTATTACCCAGAACCACGCTCCGCCAATACCTCCATATTTGAAAATCATATACTGACCAAAAGTAAGAATAAAGATAGTATTAGCGATTCCCCATTTCATGAGATATTTTGTTCTTCCCCTGACAACCGCCAGATTACCATATGCATATCCTGAACAGTATCTAATGATGAAAGATAAAGTCATTACTTTCAATAAAGGAATTACTTGTAACCAGTTCGGCCCAAAAAGTATATTAACAATAGCATCTGCAAAAATAATAATGCCGAATCCGAAGTATGATCCAATAATAGACCACATTTTATTTGACGAATAAAACAGCTGCATTACCGCATTTTTGTTGTGATTGATCTTTGCATATACAGGGAAAAGTGTAGACTCAATAGTTTGGGCAAATGTTGATATCATTGTCGGCAATTGCCATGCAAAATTGTAATATGCCAGTTGAGTTGTGCCCGCATAAGCACCTACCAATAAATTATCTCCTTTTGACATTACGGAGCTATTCATTCCTTGTACCATAAATGGAAATCCGAAATCCAATATAGCTTTTGTATCATTTTTATTAAGTCTGAAAAATGGCTTATACTTAGTGAATGCCCAGCTGTACGCAAATGAAATAACAATGCTTGACAATGTTCCGATTAGCAGACTCATCACACCGAGGTGAAATAGTAATTCGACTGCAATTGCAACAACAAACGAGGATGCTTCGTTCACAATTAAAACTACTGATGGATGCAGAAATTGAATTTCCTTTTCCCACAAATAATTTGGGAATCGCATCGGAACTGAAAATATTATAATCGCGATTAATCTGATGTAATCTTTAATATTTGCAGAGAGCAGCTGGCTAATCAGCGAAGAAGAAAATAATGTTGCAATATATATTATAAGACCTGTAATTACAGATAACGTAAAAGCTGAATTCAAAAAATCTTCCGAGAATTCTTGTTTTCTGATTACACTCTGTCCGAATCCAAAATCTGCCAGGATTGAAATCAGTGTCACAACACTTACTGCAAGATTTGCAATACCAATATCTGACGGCAAAAATAATCTTGAAAAAATAGCTAATCTTGCGATCACAAGTACGCGCACAACTATAAAACTGCTGATGCGGAAACTAGATCCCGATAAAATCCGTCTTGCAGTAACACGATAATCATCTACCGGCAAATCAAGTTGTTCAATATTCACAATCTATTCACCTGCAAACAGATAAAATATTTATGTAATAAAACCAATTGATAGCAAAAATAATATTGTTTATTGCTGTTAGTCTCAAAGACTCTTGCAAATTAAATAGGCCAAATGGAAGTAATTACTTTTGAAAAAACATCTTCTAACAATATGATAAATGAAAGTGACAATACTTTTTTCATTTTAAATAATTTATCAAAATAAATTCGTTAATATGAAAGCCCAAATCTTTTTTTTGATAAACATACAAATATTTTTATAGATGTCCAAAGAAGAACCATTTAAAGTCAAATCAACATAGTTTTATTCCCTTGCGTATTAAAGCTGCTGCAAGTTGCAACTGTTAATATGATTTTCGATTTCTTATTTTTCTAATTACTAATTTTATTCTTCGAGGAATAAGCTTATATAATTTAACATACATTTTTTTTCCTATACTTCTATCTAACCATTTAGCATTTGCTTTCATTGTTAAGTAAATATCACATGTAGTGCAGGGTATATCGTCTCGTTCCTCATTTATTCCTAAAAGCATGCCCTTGGCATAATTCATTTTTTCATTATTAAGTGTCTCGATAAATCCATCATTAAATACATTGCCGCCGAAATCTTTCCAATAATTTCGGCAGCATCCAAGCACTTTTCCATCCCAATTAATCTGAGGCTCATCCCATAATTGATGACAAATATGCTGCATAATATCTATGCCGTATTTTTTTTTGTACTCCTCTCGTGAAGTGATAAAAAATTCTTTCATCGCAATTTCTGGGCTCGACGGTGATAATTCATTGTCCCAGGATAGTTTAGCTCGAAAATTCATTCCGAAACTTTTAGCCGTACTTCTTGCCTCTAATAATTCTTTCTCATTGTGCCCAAAAAGAATAAATTGCCACGACAAAATCGGATATTTTGTACGATATATTTTCTTAAAATTATTTATAGATGTAATATTATTAATTACAGTATCATAATTTCCGCCAGTTCTATATTTCGCATAAGATTCATTTGTTGTTCCGTCAATAGAACATGTCATACTTTTAAATTTGAATTTTACTAATCCCTCAAGCACTTCCTTCCTTGCTGTATTTAAATTGACTCCATTATCAGCTGTTAGTTTAACTTTCTTTTCATATGCGTACTTCATTATATCTAAAAGATCCGGATTGAGAAATATTTCCCCATAATTTGAAAGTTCAATCTCTTTAATCCATGCATTTTCATCAATCAACTTGCAAAAATCTATCAATCTAAGAAATCCCTTTCCAATGGTTGGATATATTGCTTTAGACGCTGTTGGACAAGAAGGGCACTTAAGCTGGCATACAGACGATGCTTCAATTCTGATTTTTTTAAACTTTATTTTTTGTTGCATATTAATTATTTTTACGGCTGGGACATCAACGCGCAGGAAATAAATAATGCTCTCCGCATATAACGAATGAACTAAAAATATTTTTCAAATATCCGGTAACAAAGTTCGACAAATGCTATAATGCATTCATTTTCTTTGGCATCATATATTTTTATTTTTCTTGTATAGTATTTAAGCCGTTTAAAGGTATTCAGCTTTTACATCGAAACATTTCAACAAATATTTATATTTCTGCTGTTTCAATGTCAAAATGCATTCACATCCCCTATCATAAATCTGAAGGCAGTCATTATTACTATTTTAAAGTCGAGACCAATTGTCCAGTTATTTATATACCAATTATCCATATCAATCCTTTTTTGCATTAAATTTTCATCAGATGTTCCACCTCTAAGACCGTTGATTTGCGCCAACCCCGTAATACCGGGTTTCACATAATGTCTTACCATATAATTATTAAGCAATTTTTTTATTTGTACCGCTTCTCCTGCATCAAACGGTCTTGGCCCAATAATAGACATCTCTCCTTTAAATACATTTAGAAATTGCGGCAATTCATCAACACTCGTTCGTCTTAAAAGTCGTCCAAATTTTGTTACTCGATTATCATTTTTGTCTGTTATAGAATCTTTTCGATCATTATTTTGATTATTGTTAAAAGATCTCATTGTTCTGAATTTGTACATTAGAAATGATTTTCCGGCCTTACCCCAGCGTTCTGCTTTGTAGAATACGGGACCAGGATTAAATACCTTTTGCAATACGACTATAATAGGAAGTAACCACCAGAATATCAAAGCAAATAAAATAATCGTCAACACAATATCAAATAGTCTCTTTGAGAAACGCCAATGCATTTCCGAAAGTTTATCAATATCAACCGATACAACTGGAATATCGCCAAGGAATGTATAATTCTTACCTTCCAAGTAGTACGAAACTAACTCTGGAATAATTTTTACCTCAACTGAATTATTCTGGCAGAGAGAGATAACTTGCTCCAGCATAAACATTTTATTTTTAGGAAGCGCAACAATTACCATATCGATACACTTTTCAGATATTACATTTTCTAAATCCGAGATTTTTCCGAGAACAGTTCCTTTAAACGTAAACTCGAATTCGTCTTCGATGAATCCGACTACATTATATCCCAATGGATGGTTTTCAAGTTTCGATGAGACATAAGCAGCTAATTTATTTGTACCGATTATGAGAATGTTCCCTAATTTATAAAATTTATGTCTGAAAGATGCCAGAAATAGTCGTATAAAAACTTTCTCTAAAGATAAAAATACAAAAAGCAAAAATGAATACGCTAAAACAAATGTTCTGGTTAAAATATGTTCCTTGGCTAAGAATAGAATCAATACGAGGAATACAATTTGGATTGCAATAATCTTTATAACATCAATAACTTCGATACTGATTGGTTTAGCAAGCGGATCATTATAAAAACCAATAGACTTCGAACTAAAATACCAAGCTGCACATAAAAGCAAATAGATGTATAGTAAATTTAGATGCACTAATTCGACTTTATGAACATGAATAACATAAGAGGATACAGAATATAGATCTGAGATTACTAAAGAAATCAATACAAAAATAAGATCAGATATCAATGAAATAAAATATAACAACCAAGCTCGAGTTCTCATTTTCCTTAATAGGATAAAATACTATTATTGATTTTATTTATTTTAAATTATTTATAAGAATAGCGTTAAGAGTTTTTGATTTGTTTTTTTGTTTTTATAATAATTGATCTAATCGACTTAAACGTAACAATTTGAATTCATGCTGTACTTCAATAACCGATAAAATTAAAAATGTATTTATTTAGGCGTTATACGTGAGATTTATTTTGGATGCAAAATCAATATTCTTTTTAAAGTTATACTATAAACAAGATTTTATATTATAAATTAGCCCACATATCATTTTATATATTTAATTTTGCACGAAAATATTTTAATGTTCTTTCTAGACCCTCCTGCCTGCTCACTTTCGGAGACCATCCTAAGATTGTTTTTGCTTTTGTAATATCCGGCTGTCGAACTTTTGGATCATCTTCAGGTAGATCTTTAAAAATAATTTTACTTTTGCTTCCTGTTAAATGAATTATTTCTTTCGCAAGTTCCAGCATTGTTACTTCATCAGGATTTCCTATATTCATCGGCATATCATATTCAGACATCATAAGTCTATAAATGCCGTCTATTAAATCCGATACATAACAAACACTTCTAGTTTGATTCCCATCTCCAAAAACAGTTACATCTTCATTACGCAGCGCTTGAGAAATGAAGGCGGGAATAGCTCTGCCGTCATCAATTCGCATTCGTTCGCCGTATGTATTGAAAATACGAATAATGCGTGTTTCTATTCCATGATACCTGTGATATGCCATTGTCATCGCTTCAGCAAATCGTTTTGCCTCGTCATAAACACCTCTCGGCCCAACAGGATTTACGTTTCCCCAATACTCTTCAATTTGAGGATGAATAAGCGGATCGCCGTAAGTCTCCGATGTTGATGCAAGCAAAAAACGCGCTTTCTTAGCTTTTGCAAACCCTAATGCTTTATGCGTACCAAGAGAACCGACTTTCAGCGTTTGAATCGGCAGTTTAATATAATCAATTGGACTTGCTGGAGAAGCAAAGTGAAAACAATAATCTATGTTTCCATTAATGAAAATATAGTTTGTTACATCGTAACTAATAAATTTAAATTTTTTATTCCCCAGCAGGTGTGCTATGTTATCTGTATTACCTGTGATAAGATTGTCAAGACAGATAACTTCGTGTTCTTCATTAAGCAGACGGTCACACAAATGTGAACCAAGAAATCCTGCACCACCTGTTACTAATGACCGCTTCACTTGTTCTCCATGTACCACTGTATTAATTTTCTTATGCCGTCTCGCAATGAAGTTTTTGCTGTCCAGCCGAGCTTATTAATTTTTGATACATCGAGTAATTTGCGTGGAATGCCGTCCGGCTTTGTCGGGTCAAACTCTATAGGACCATTGAACCCTATTTCCTCTTTGACTATATTTGCTAATTCAAGTATTGTAATCTCTTTTCCCGATCCGATATTTATAATCTCGCTATCATCGTAGTGATTCATCAAGAAAACAATTGCATCGGCAAGATCATCTACAAATAAAAACTCGCGCTTTGGCGATCCTGTTCCCCAAATAGTAACTGAGGGAGCCGACATCTTTTTTGCATCCACGAATTTTTTTACAAGCGCCGGTAAAACATGAGAAGTCTGTAAATCGAAATTATCGTGAGGCCCGTATAGATTGGTCGGCATGACAGAAATAAAGTTCGTTCCGTACTGACGGTTGTATGCCTGGCACATTTTTATTCCTGCTATCTTTGCAATTGAGTACGGTTCATTCGTAGGTTCTAATTTTCCATCCAGCAAATAATCTTCTTTCATTGGCTGTTGAGCATATTTCGGATAAATACAAGAACTTCCTAAAAAACAAAGCTTTTTTACGCCATATTGATATGCTGAATGAATAATATTGTTTTCTAACTGCAGATTAATATAGATGAAATCAGCAGGAAAAGTATTATTAGCATATATTCCGCCAACTTTTGCTGCGGTAAGAATAATATAATCAGGGCGTTCTTGCTTAAAAAATTTTTCTACTTCAAACTGACGAGTCAAATCCAATTCTTCTATCGTCCGAAGCAAAAAATTGGAATATCCCTGCAATTTAAGCAAACGTAAAATCGCCGACCCAACTAACCCGGTGTGACCGGCAACATATATTTTTGCGTCTTTCTCCGTACTAATATCCTCTTCTTTTTACTTTTTCAAAATCGGCATTCGCCATCATCTTTGCTAACTCTCTGAATGATGTTTTCGGTGTCCATCCCAATTTTTCTTTTGCCTTTGCCGGATTTCCAATTAGTAAATCAACTTCTGTCGGACGATAATAACGCTGATCGACTTCAACTAATAATTTATTTTCTTTTTTAGATATTCCGATTTCATTTTCCTTTTCCCCTTTCCAAATAATATCCATATCCAATTCGCCGAAGACAACATCAATAAATTCTTTTACAGAATGTGTTTCCCCCGTAGCAAGAATAAAATCATCTGGCTTTTCCTGCTGCAGCATACGCCACATCCCTTCGCAATATTCCGGTGCATAACCCCAGTCGCGCTTTGAGTATAAATTACCGACTGTAAGTTTATTTTGTAATCCGAGTTTGATGCGTGCAGCAGCAAGAGTAATTTTCCTTGTTACAAATGTCTCACCTCTTCTCGGTGATTCATGATCGAACAGTATTCCATTGCAAGCGTATAATCCGTACGCTTCCCTATAATTAATTATAATCCAGAAACCGTATAATTTTGCAACACCATACGGACTACGAGGATAAAATGGTGTTTTTTCTGTTTGCGGGATTTCCTGCACTTTGCCAAACAATTCGCTTGTTGATGCTTGATAGAACTTTGTGCGAAGTCCCGTTTCTCGAATTGCATCTAAGAATCGCAATGTCCCTACAGCATCCACTTCTGCAGTGTATTCTGGAATTTCAAATGATACCTTAACATGACTTTGAGCAGCTAAGTTATAAATCTCATTCGGTTCAATTTTTTCCAACAGACGGTTCAAATTGCTTGTATCTGTCACATCTCCATAATGTAAAAACATCTTTTTGCCCTGAACTTCTGGATTATTATAAAGATGATCAATCCGCCCTGTATTAAACGAGCTGCTTCGGCGAATAATCCCATGTACTTCATATCCTTTTTCTAATAATAATTCAAGAAGATATGAACCATCCTGTCCTGTGATACCGGTTATAAGTGCTTTTTTCATTTTAATATTAGTAATAGTTAGGTTTCGTTTGACTTTTAGTTATTCACAACTAATAGCTGTTAATTTCGTTGAAGCACTCATTTTTGATTTAAGTTCATTTTTTTCAAGCGCCAAAGACCTTATAGTTTCAAAAATAAATATTTCAAAATTTAACCTTTTTTAAAATCGAGTTTTCCAGCTTCTTATAAATTACTTCACCGTTTAATCTGCTTTTCTCCCTATTCCATAATACTTAAATCCAGCTTCTTTCAAATCTTTGGGATCGTAAATGTTTCTTCCGTCAAAAATTACATACTCTTTCATCAACGCCTTCATGCGCTCGAAATCCGGTTTGCGGAATTCATTCCATTCTGTAACTACTGCAAGTGCATTCGCATCTTTTAATGCATCGTATGAATATTCACAATAATGCACTCTAGGCCCAAAAACTTTCTTTGCATTCGTCAACGCTGCCGGATCATGTACCTTGATTTTAGCACCTTCTTTTAACAGTCCTTCAATAATAACATATGAAGGTGCTTCCCTTGTATCGTCTGTTTGCGGCTTGAATGCAATTCCCCAAATAGCAATTGTCTTATTTTTTAGATTACCTGAAAAATATTTTTTTATTTTTCTAATTAGTATAACTTTTTGCTCTTCATTGATTTGATCGACTGTTTCCAAAATACGCAGTTTATGGCCATGATCTCCTGAAGTTTTAATTAAAGCTTTTACATCTTTTGGAAAACAAGACCCGCCGTATCCGATTCCAGCAAAAAGAAAATTCTTTCCAATGCGAGGATCGCTGCCGATTCCTTTTCGTATCCATTCTATATCTGCGCCTACTGCCTCACATAGGTTCGCCATATCATTCATAAATGTTATCTTCGTAGCAAGGAAAGCATTTGCGGCATATTTAGTAAGTTCAGCGCTTTTTTCGTCCATTACAATTACTGGATTTCCCGTCCGTACAAACGGTTCATAAAGTTCTCTTAATGTCTCGGCGGTTTTTTTGTCGTGCGTACCAATAATTATTCTATCCGGTTTTAGAGAATCTTGAAGTGCAGTACCCTCTTTTAAAAATTCAGGATTTGAAACAACATCCACTGCATATTTACTTTTTTTCCTAAATAGCTGCCTTATTTTTTCAACAGTACCTACAGGTACAGGTACTTTTGCTTATTATTATTTTTTCTTCATTCACATATCCTGCTATTTGTTCAGATACACCTAATACATGGCTAAGATCAGCAGAGCCGTCTTCAGACTGCGGTGTCGGAAGACAGAGAAAAATAATTTTAGATTTTTCTACGGAATATTTAAGATTTGTCGAAAAAATGAGGCGGTTCACCTGTATGTTACGCTTCACAACTTCATCGAGTCCCGGTTCATATATCGGAATAATGCCTCTTTTGAGATTCTCAATTTTCTTTTCATCAACATCCATGCAAATAACGCTGTTGCCCGTGTCTGCAAAACATGCACCTTGCACAAGTCCGACATATCCTGTTCCAATAATTGATATTTTCATATTGAGAATTATTAGTTAATAGTGAAAAGAATAATTGCATAGCTAATATAAAAAATATGCAAATTGCACTCTCAGTTGTGTTAAAGAACGTCGAATTAATTTTAATTTTACGGAATAATTAACAGAAAGTAAAGATGAAGAAATTTATCAAAGAGGATATGTTAGAAGGAATACGGTCAATTGTTACAATAAGAATTACCTAATAAAAAGTTAAGAGATCAAGTTTATAAATTTTTATTTTCTTTCAGGCTTAAATGTTCGGCTAACTGCATCTGATTTCTTATTTATTCTACCGATCTCTTATATAAATTTACTTATTACATCTTATTGATTTTTAATATGCTCCACGGCCAAAAAGCACAGCAGGAATTGTTGCAAATAGTATTTCCAAATCAAATAATAGTGATTGGTTTTCAATGTAATATAAATCAAGCCATATCATTTCCCTGAATCCTATTTTACTCCTGCCGGATATTTGCCATAATCCGGTCATCCCCGATTTCATTTTTTCCCGATCACGTATAGAATGCCAATACTCTTTTGATTCCTTTAATTTTCTGAAATCCCCGATCGGCAGCGGCCGCGGACCAACGACGCTCATTTCCCCTTTAATTACATTTATAAGCTGAGGCAATTCATCAATACTGTACCGTCGGATAAATCTTCCGACACGTGTATTACGCGGATCATCTTTTATTTTAAAAAGTGCACCATCGGTTTCATTCAAATCAAAAAGCGACTCTTTCACTTCATCGGCATTTTTAACCATACTTCGAAATTTATAAAAATTAAAAGTTTTGCCGCCTTTAATTGCGGTGCGCTTTTGCATAAAGAAAATAGGACGCCCGGATTCTATCCATATTGCTAATGCTGTCAGAATAAAAATTGGACTAATGATAATCAGGACACAGCAAGCAATAATTATATCGAAAAGGCGTTTCATTGTTCTTTTCAGCGCATCTATTCTAAGTCTGGGGGGCGCATACAAAGTAATACCTGCAATATCATTTATAAATGAATGTTGAAGAAGATAATCTGAATTCTCAGATAAAACTTTCAGTTTAATATTCTTTTTTTGACATAATTCAAAAACAGGCGCATAACCGTTTGTAATTACATCAGTCGATGGTACAAATGTTCTGTCAATATCATATTTGATAACAATTTTCTCAAGCTCGGCGAGTGAATACCGCGGAACTAAAGTTCCATGAATCTCCACGGGCGTAAGAGATTGTTGCTTTTGATTTGTGATAATTCCTTTGAGAGAATATCCTAATTCAGGAAAATTCTTAAATCGCTTAATAATTGCCATTCCGCCATTATCATAGCCAGCGATGAGGACATTATGAATTCCATATCCGTACTGCTGCATCATACGTATAAATTTATTAAGGACAAATCTGCATATTACAAATAAAAACGGAAGGACAAGAAAAAATAATAACGTGAACCTACGCGGAAAAGTACTCGTATCAAAAATATAAAGAATTGCCAACAAAAAAAGCGCTGCAAATAAATATGCTTTAGCCGCTAAGAAATATTGACGAATGGAATTGCTATGCAATGTAGCTCGATAGACACCGAAAAGCATAGCAAATAAAAGAAAAACTGATCCCCAAAAGAAACCATGAAGATAAAATACATTCATCGGAAGTGGTTGTAAATTAGAAACAAACCTTCGAAGGAAATAAGCTAAAAATCCGGAAAAAATAATCGCCATTATATCTGTAATAATTGCAGCAGCGATTAATATAGTTCTCCAATTTCGCCGTATCATTTAATATTCTATCTCTTAATTTGTCCCTAAAACTATGAGCATTAGCTAATATATATTATTCAGTTGGATTTTAAAATGCCGGCTAAAATCTTTGACGATAAAAAATTGTTCTCTATATTATCTAGTAATGATTTGATTTAATTTGTAGAAAAACTTTTTGAAAAGCAATGAATTATGCTTTCGTATACAAGATTTGTGAGATTAATCACATTATGAATTTCATAAAATTTAAAGGTTAAAATATTACTTTAAAAACAATATATGATTCTTTTAAGACTCTGAAATGATTTGGAAAATGATCCGGCGGCAGGAATATTTATGTATTTAGTATTTTGCATTAAACCGCGTCAATATTGCTTTGAATAAATGATAAAGAAAATCACTGACGGATTCTTGAGATATTCGACACTATTTCTTTTAGATGTTTTCCAACTCGGCATAATTCTTGAGCCGGATAAATTATTTATTTTAAAGAACGGAATTTAACCAGCCATCAAATCCAAAAAAGATTTTGACACGACATTCCATGCAAAATATTTTGAAACTCGTTCAATTGATTTTCCACGTTTTAGAACAACGCTGTCGGGATTTTTATCCAGCCAATTAATCATTTTTGTTAAATCTTCTCCGTCATTTGTTTTGAAATAGAAGCCAGCTGAATTTACTACTTCTCTGTTTTCCGGAATATCACTAACGAGTACAGCTGCACCGGCACCCATAGCAGCCAAAAGTGAGGGGGAAGTTCCTTCAAGTGCAGACGGCTGAATATAGGCAAAGCATCTTTTGAGAATCTGCTCATATTCAGATCCATATATAAACCCTGCAAATACTATTCTGTCACATGAAGTTTTCCGAATGCTTGCTTCGTAATCATCTGTATATGCACTTCCACCGATAAGTACCAATTTCTTTTTTGTCTCTGCTTTTTCAAAAGCTTTTACCAATAAAAGTACATTCTTTTCCGGAACAAACCGCCCAACAAAAAGAAAATAATCGTCTTTTATCACATCCAATTTTCCTGATATTTCTGAATCTGCAGCTCCGAGAATATTTGCACCGTACGGGATATATACAAATTTCAGATTTGGAAATTCGCTGCTTAGAATCGAGATAACGTGTTTAGAATCTGAGACAGAATATTTCGCAAATCGTGCGCCGATATACCCCCCATATTTTAAAAATATTTTTGCTAATCTGTTCCATTTTGCTCGATGCCAGTCTAAACCGTCTATCATGAAAATTACAGGTATTCCAAACAATCGCAAAAGAGGGATGAACCAGCCATTTCCTGCACCGTATACTTGAACTACCTCTACCCGATTAAAAAAAATATGAATTACTGAAATTAGCGTGTGTGAAAAAGTCTCTATATTCTTCCCTTTAATAAAAGGCAAGAAAACGAGATCAATACCTTTTAACTTAGTTATATCATTACCAACTCTGCCGCGTCGGCAATATACGCGAACTTGATGTCCCGACGCTGCAAAATTAATTGAAGTTTCATGGACACAAGTTTCAAATCCGCTGTAACTTGCAGGTATTCCTCTCGTTCCAATTATTGCTATCTTCATAATGCCGTTTTTTTAATCTGCATGTTCATTGAGATATCCATTATAATACTCATTTATATATTCCTTCAAAGCCGCTTTCCAATCTCGCATAATATTTAATTTTCTTAGATTAAGTTTTACATTCAAAAGACGTTCAGAAGCCGGCCTTTCAGCAAAATATTCTTTTTTAAAGAATGATGAATCCACTTCATGTATTTCTATTTCTTGTTCAAGATTTAAGATAGAAATTAATTCTTTTGCCACTTCAAGCCTTCCTGTTTCACCGCCGCAAACCATGTTATACAAGCCCCAGTATTCCTTTTCAAGAAGCAATCTTACATTTTTTGCAAAATCATGAGTATATGTCGGAGTGCCGAGTTTATCATTTACGATATTTAATATTTTTGTACCTGCTTTTATCTGCTTCATTATTTTTTGAATGAACTTTTTATCCTTCTTCGGACCGCCGCCCATCATCCAGCCCGCCCTACAAATTAAGTGCTTGAATATATTTTCTTTTACGAACACTTCTGCTACATATTTCGAACGCGCATAGTGTCCTAGAGGATGAGGTTGATCCCAATCGTCATATTGAAGCTTGTTTCCATCAAAGATGCCTGCTGTGCTGATATATAACAATGGAATATTCAGCTCATTTGCAATATATACGGCATGTTCTACTGATAATGTGTTTGTTAAATACGTTTTTTCCGAATTAAGTTCGCAGAATTCTAAATCTGTATATGCTCCAAGATGGAATAGATATGATGGATTAAATTCTATAACATCTTTTTTATATTGCTGAAAATCCCGAAAATCACAATAGGATAACCATGAGTCGTTCACATCGATGTCTGTACATTTAAGTTCATAGTCATTTTTGAATTGTTTATAAAATGCTTCACCAAGCATACCGCCGCAACCGGCTATATAAATTTTTTTCATGAATGATTTCCCGTTTTATTAATTTTTTATAATCTCTATAATTCTTTTTCCAAATTCTTTTCCGTTAAGCTTACTATTGTAGTAATGTTGTGCTTTCTGTCCGATGCTGCTTCTAAGCTTCGAATCATTTAATAAATTATTTATAGCGTCAGCTAAAGCTCTCTCATTTTTTGGCGGAACTAACCAGGCATTTTCACCATGTGTGATATAATCCTTCGTCCATTTTGTTTCTGTAATAATCACGCATTTGCCTAAAGCCATAGCATTAATTAACACAATTTGTCCGCTGGAATATTCAATTTCGTCTAATGGAATAACCATTAATATTGAATTTAACAATGCACTTTGAAATTTTTCATTCGCAAGCTGCATAACAAGAATATTTTCTTTGATATCAGATGGAATATTTAAATTATTCGTAGTAGCAATAATTAAGTCAATGTTTACGAACTTCATGCTTTTTATTAGAGTATCATAGTCCCTATTACTCTGACCGGCAGAGAAAACATAGTTTTTATTGATCTCCGATCCCTTATATGAATTTAATTCGTATGTCCTTCCTAATTGCACATAATAAAATTTGGGCTTACGGAATCTAAACAATTCGTTGTAAGTATCCATTTCATACTGAGAATAACATATTACTTTATCGGCAGATTTAAGTCCATATTTCGTAATATGTAATCTAATGAAGTTGATAAAACGATTGTTCCGTGGACGATAAATAAATGAAAGTATAATCAACCGGCGTTTTAAGCAAAATATCCTAATCATAATTCCGGTAATAACTCCAACAAACACCTGCCAAGTAATCAAAATGTCTTTTTTCTTTGATGATCTTAAAGCTAAAAAAGATAGAACTAAATAATTAATCCAGAAATTAATTAATTTATCTATAAAGAATTTCCATCCTCCAGTTTTTGAGAACTTGAGTTTTATCAGCACAATCTTAGGATCATATTCTTTCATACTATTAATGAAAGAATTATCTATCATATGTTCTTCTACTATCAGATGCATTATTACCTCTGATTTAGACCCTATTTTAAATTACGTTCTTACATTATTTATTTAGGCAGTTTAATATAATATTGGAAAAAGTATTTCCAATTATTTCAGAAGAAAATGTTTTCTGAATTCTTTCTCTAGCATTATTGCCTATTGTATGTCTTAATTTTTGATCATTCAATAATTTTCTAAATGCGTAAATCCATTCTTCTTTATTATTTACAAGAAAACCAGTAACACCATCTTCTATTACATCCTTATTCATTCCAATATTGCTTGCAATTGGAGGAATACCACATGCCATATACTGTATAACTTTAAAACTACATTTACCCAAATCCACGACTTCATTACCTAAAGGCATTATTCCGATATCAAATGTTCTAAGAGAGTCAATTTCATTAGCCATACTCCAAATTTCATAGACAAAATCAATACCGGAAGGTATTTCAAGATTAACATTTGAAGGACCAATTACTTTAAACGTAAATTTAATTTCTTTTGATAGGTCTCTTAGCAATGGCAGTAATTCCTGAACAAGATAAAGACCTCCTTTTGTCCCGACCCAACCAACAATTGGCCGTTCATTCTCTTCTTTATCGGGAGGAGGGCAAAATTTATTCATATCCACTCCTGTCGGCAATATATTAACATTATCATTATAATGTCTTGCATAATCAGCTAAAAATTTATTACCTGCAATGATAATGCTTGATCTATTAATAAGGAATTGAGCTTTATTGCCATTATACCACCACGAACGCCATTTTCCGAAGTACTTTCCTTCAGCGAAAATAGCATCATCGAAATCAAATATTACTTTCTTCTGAAAATAAAACAATAAGGGTTCAAGAATGATAGGACCAAAAGGAATTATCTCTCTTGAAATTATGACCGAGTCATAAGTGAACGATGTTATAATATCATATATTCTTAATAGAAATCTAGGAATGAACAAAAATATTTTCAAAAAAATAAAAATTGCGCCTTTTTTATTCTTTATTCGATATAATTTTGAGTTGATAAGAGGATGGAATATCGGTTCAATCGAAAATTGTCTAAATTTATTGAAGTACTGGATATACCTAAATCTTTCGACTGGTCCTTCAATTGGATATGTGGTTAAAAAAAGAACCTTCATTTTTTTAATTTATTTGAAATAAAATTATTAATATCTTTTCCGATAATACTCCAATCATACTTTTTCGCTGATATTTCAGCATTCGTTTTTAATTTGTCATAAAAGTATTTATCGTTATATGCCTGAAGTATTTTTCTTGCTGTAACTTCTACGTCTTGAGAATCTATAAAGAATCCGTTGTATCCGTCTATTATTACATCAGCCATGCCACCAATTTTCGTAGCTACGACCGGAACACCTAAATATAAAGATTCTAACATTGTCATATTAAAAATTTCATGTGTAGATGTAATTGTTGTAAATGCAGCGTCTTTTATTAATTTGGCAATTTGCCTTCTATCTATCATTTTAGAAATAAGTGTGATCTTATTTTCTAAATTAAATAATTTTATCTTTTCTTCTAATTCTTCTTTCAATGGTCCATCGCCAAGAAGGACATAAGAAAAGTTTTTGTTTAATTTCGAAAGTGCAAATGCAATTTCAATAAATTTAACAGGATCCTTTTCCTTCACAAGTCGCGAATATTGAAATAGATATGGCTTAGGAAAAGAAAGAAGTTCAGTATCATTTTCTGTCGAAATACTCGAACTAATGAAATTCCTGTCAATACCCACAGGACAAATTAAAATGCGCTCTTTTTTTAATCCCGTTCGTATTAAATACTCGCTTGCGGAGGTAGTTTTTGCTATTGCTAACGATATTGATTTGTGAATAATTTTACCAAATGACTTTAAAAATAATTTGTGAAATATCATTTTCCGAATACTTAAATAGTATAATCCCTGATGCAATATTATCGGCACCTTATTTATTCTTGCCCATAGTGTAACTATAAATGAAGTTATCTGTTGATCTTCACCGATAATAACAACATCCGGTTTAAACCTGGATAAATCTTTCCAGAAACCTAAAACTATTGTTTGATTAAATTTATTTAAATATCCCTTATAATATTTTACATGAAACTTGTTAGATCCAAAATCCATAAAAGCATTAGCGTCTCCGCCAGGATATGAAGAAATTAATAATACTTCATTTCCCTGCTCAGCCAATCCTTCGCAAAATCCAAATTGCTGAACCCCATAAAACTTTGGATTGACATTACCACTTGAAATCACTGAATGCACTACGGCAATTTTCATGCTTTTTCTACCATTTTTTTGTGAACTATTCCATTTTTATCTTGCCATGTAAATATCAATTTTTTCTTTTTCCTGTCTACTTTTTTCATAATTGCGTCTAAAAGTTTTATCGGATTTAAAAATATTGCAAAGATGCTGATAAAAATAAATTCATTTCTTTTCATGTTGCATCCATTTTATGAAACTATAATGTTAATCTTCTTCTTCAAAACTCCAGCAACAAATATTTTTTATATTTGATTCTGTTATTGCTTCGATTTGTTTTTTACTCATCGGAATCAACTCTGTAGATACACCGGAAATAATAGCACCGGTCGGGTATATTGAAAATCCATCTATACTTTGCTCAAATCCAAAAGACCCAATTTCTAATTGTTGTCCATCTTTCATTCCTTTAAATCCAATAAGTTTCTCGTCAATTGCAACACCATTCAATTTGCCTGACTCTAAATATGTATATCCCAAAGAAAACGGAGGCAATATAAAACCACCGTCTAAAACTAATTTCTGTGAATGAATCTTTAATGTTTTGCCAATATTGTCAATTGCATTTAAAGGGAGAGCACGCGCATCTAACCCTCCTTCAATTATATGAATATCACATTTAGCTCTTAAATCTACACTAACCGGAGATGATGAAACATTTATAAAAAGAAGAAAATAGTTTCTATTTTCTTCCGCAATAAAAAGTGTTTCAATACTGCCGGTAACTTTTATGACTCCATATTTTATGCCAGACTCAAATGCTTTAGAAAAAATGCCTAACGCATATAACAAAGGAGTCGGAATAAATTTTGTTTTATTTGATTCCGGTAAAAACCATAATTCACCTAATCCCCAATCTGTTACTTTTGTAGAATACACCTGCAATGATGTATCTTTTACAGATAAATCCTTTGTATTACTTTTTTTAATTAAATATTGATGAAATATACCTGTGTACGAAAGTCCTCCAAACCTGGGCTTTTCGACTAATGCAACCATATTCCTTGATAATCCTATTGCAGCACTAAGATCTTTTCTATTTGAAGAAAAATCATTTAATGGCAAAGTGAGCGCACACTCAGTAATATATATTTTAATACGATCTAGGGTATTTTAATTCTTCTAATATATTTTCGAGCAAATAATAATTTTTATTTTTATTAAATAGTGATAAATCCGATAAAACATATTCGTGAAAATCGATATTTTGTTTGTCAAGTTGTGATTCATTCCAGCCGGGATACACGTGCGTTGCAACACCAAAGATTTCGTTTTCAAGTTTTCGTTCTTTAATAAGCCTGAGAACGGTTTTCCCCCAGTTATCTTTACCAAAAGGGCGGGCATTTATAATAATTCGGATATTTGAATCCATTTTTTTCAACAACGGAATATATCGTGCGACAACTTCTACGTATTCATCAGGTGTGAACTTTCCTTCTTCCTCTGCATAGTCTTCGTTGCCTATCTCAAAAGCTAATACATTTGACCAATAATTATTTTCCTTGATCCATTCCAAAAGATGATGTGTACGATCTAAAACAGTATCGAATAAAATCCAATTTATTTTTGATTCTTTTCCGGGATGAAGCGGTTTCACACCGTTAGTATTTACTAACGCCGATACCGGTAATTGTTGAATGATTGAAATATTGTTTTGGCTGCAGAAAGAATAAAATATAGCAGGTCCTGGGATAAACCGATTATCCTTCGTCTCTTCAGGGTCAAGATTCTTTTCTTGAACATACGCTCCGC
Organism: Ignavibacteriota bacterium; assembly: GCA_963833465.1. Lineage (GTDB taxonomy): Bacteria > Bacteroidota > Ignavibacteria > UBA10030 > UBA10030 > Fen-1298. Next base: position 49,214 of record CAWHXW010000005.1, read on the forward strand.
CGGGATATCGAATGTGGAAATGACTTCCAAACGATGATTGGAGAAACTGCCCAAATTCTTTTTCAATTACCCCGCCATCAAAAATTTGAGGATAAGCATGGACACGCGTGTCCACACCCCAATTTATGCCAAACCACGGAATTTTATCAGTTTCCGAGATTGTCGTTTTCACTTTTCTTTATTCTTTTTTCTTAGCAATGTTTTTATCCATCGCCGCAATAAAATAACCTCCTGCAAGCGAAGTTGGAACTCAAATTCAATTAAGTATTTTATTTCGGAAATATGGATCCGTTTGAAAATAGGAGCATTATTCATAGACTGAAGAATGTTTGATTTATCAGGATAATTAACTCCGCCGAAACAACTAAACCCCGCTGTATAACCCGATTCTTTAAGAATAAATGAAGCAGTTGAGTGAATTGAATCTGGACGTCCGTACGGAAATGCAAAATATTCCACCCTGCTGTTGAGCTTTTTTTCAATCTCATCTTTTGATTGACCGATCTCATATAGATTCTTCTCCTCTCCGCAGTTGGTGTGGGTACTAGTATGACTACCAATACAAAAATGCTGTTTCTGTAATGTTATCACTTGTTCCCATGTGAAAGGAAGAAAGTCGAGCAATCCACGGCGTTCATCATCCGGAAAAGGGCGGTGCTGTGTGATACAGGCACTTGCAACAAAAAAAATGGCACTACTACAAAACTCTTTAAGAATCGGAACAGCAAATTGCATATTCGATTCGTACCCATCGTCGAATGTAATGCAGCAAAGTAAACGACTATTTCGCTTACCTGAACATAATACTTTCACTCCATCACCGATATCAGCTACTTTATATCGCTTACATAAATATTCAAGCTGTTGTCGAAACGTCGAAGGCGTTACATTGTTCGGATGCTTATTCATCCCTATAAGATGGTAAGTAAGAATAGTGATAGGAACTTTTCCTAATATTCTAAGAATTACATCGCGAAGTTGCACATACCCGCAATGCAAAAGTATCCATTGAACGGTCAACTTAGCGATTTTGTGAAACGACATAATCATATCTGTATTAAATATTTTTTATCTAACCGAATAATCCGCCCTGTTAATAGAGCTGAACAATAAAAAAAGAAATAGTTCAATGTGTACCTTTCACCGATACTATTGTTCGTAGCAAATAATAAAATTAGCATACAAACTATCATGGCATAAGGAAATATTTCTTGGCGAAATATCAAGCGTTTACGTGCAAATGCCGCTTTGATCGGGATAAAAATAATAATAAAATAGGCAACCAAAAATATTAATCCAAATTGAATAAGAACTATGAGCCACCCAACTTCTAAATTCCCGCCTGTTAATATCCCGAAAACACGCACCTTTATTTCATCAACGCTTTGTGATCCATGACCAATTATTGATATTTCTTGCCATTGGGTAGCTAAAGCTCCGATTGATTCGTAGCGAGTATTTGCCGATGAATCATCGAGCTTGCGTTCAAAAAGATTTCCAACCACCGGGGATAAAAATATCAACAACACCGCCAGGATGCCAAATATGGCAAGCAAGTTAGTAATCTTGTGTTTTCCTTGTCTTCCATAATATGCCAGAATAAAAATTGCAACAATCCATAGGAAAGAAGCAGCGCGTGAAAGTGTCAAAAGTAGTCCGGCAGAAAATAAAATACCGGCAATTAAAAAAGGATAGATAAGATTTTCTTTTCGATTGAAGATACGGCTTCGTATCAAAGCAAACAACGACAAAGAACAAAAATAAATTGAATTAATTAGAGGATGGCCTAAAAATGTGGTAATACGATAAGGGACTCCATACGAAAGTTCAAATTGATATTCAGCGTACCATGTACACTGATTTCGATAAATTGTATCGAAGAACAAATTTTCTCTTTTAAAATATTCTATAATACCTAAAAATACCAGCGGTATAGTGATAAAGATAGCCCAATTTTCTATAACCCTTTGTGTATTATCATCCTCTGCGATACACACTACAATAAACCAATAAAATAAAAATGGACCTATATAAACATCAGGAAATTGGTTAGATAATCCAACACCTCGAAAATTAAGGAGTTCGACACCTATCTCAAGAACGACAAACCAAACAATCCATTTTGTCTGAGTCTTGAAAAAAACTGATTGCGTGTACAGCATCTTTAGACGAGCTGGTTTTGATGTAATCATTCCAAGAAAGGCGCCGAAGATAAAATACGTTAAAAGATGAAGATTGAGCTTACCAGAAGGCAGCACATATGTAATGCCGGTGAAAATTATTTGAATCTCGCCGGCAATATAAATGAGAATAGACAATGCAACTAAAATAGATATTCTGATATTGAAAAATCCAATACCGAAGCCAAAACACAAAAAAATTAATGCAACACTATACATCTGCGGTAAAAGCAAAGAGATAGTGCCGCCGATAATAAGTATAATAACTACAACGAAAGATAAGCTGGCGGGATTTGATTCCTCGCTTCGAGGAATAACTTCTGAAGTATTCATCGTATATCAGAATCTAAAGAAAGAATCTTTTGATACATATTCATATATTGTTCTAATGTTCTATCTATATTGAAGTGCTGTTCGACATTTCGTATGCCTGCTTTTCCCATTTTTTTCCTCAAATCGGTATCTTTTGCCAATATAATTATCGAATCAGCAAGCAATTTTGGGTCTCGAGTTTGAACTAACAATCCGGTTACTCCATGCTCAATAATTTCCGGTAATCCTCCGACATTATATGCGATAACCGGCAAACCCGCAGCCATTGCTTCAACAGCCGCAATCCCAAATGTCTCATCACGGGATGGCATGATAAAAATATCCATTGAATGTAGAATTTCCGGGATATCTGTGCGTGCACCCAAAAAGCTGATTACATTTTCTAATCCAAGCTTTCGCCGTAAAAATTCATATTCTCTCCGAAGATCACCATCGCCTACGATGCAAATGTGAAAATCAGACAGCGCATCTTTCAAATACTTAGTAGCAAGTATAAGATGATCAACACCATGGTGTCTATCCAACCCTCGTACAGGTACCAATAATAAGGGTTGAATGAGGCAAGTTTATTGCATCATGTAAGAAGAACTTTCCTTGATTATTATTAGACCGTTTGTATCTGTCAACTTTTATGCCATTATAAATCAAAAATGATTTATTCGGAATAGCGAAACCCTCGTTAATTACTTCGCTCATTACATGTTTTGAGACAGATAGCACATAGTCGTTTGCTCGAATCAAGTTTCGATTAAAAAAACGATAATACCAATTTGGCCCTTCATATTTCAGTGTCATATGACGTGTTAAGAGCAACGGTTGTTTTCTGATTGCACAAATCACAGCAAATCTAAGCAATGGCGTAAAATAATTGAGATGAATAAGATCATATTTCTGATATCTCAACTCTTTATATAACCGCCAGGCATTTTTTAGGTCTAATCCATTTTTCATACGTGCACAAAATACATGAACTCCATGTTGCTGCAACATTTCACCAAAAACATCTATCTTATGAGCATAAATTACCGATACCTCAAATATTTCCTCATCATGAATTTTTAAAACAAGGTCATGTACTAATTTAGAGGCGCCGCCAAGCCCTCCGTGATAGGTAATAATTGCTAATCGTTTTTTCTGGTTCATTAAATTCCTTCTTAAAATTCTATATAGTATAATTTATTATTATAATAAATTTTTCACAAAATTGTTTAACATTAAAAATGTAAATGTTGAATTTTATATGGAACTGAAACTTGTCACCCTTAATAAATCTCGTAATTTTGTTTTTTAGAGATTCTTTCAAATAAATCCTCAAAATCAACAATTATTTTTCGATTCTTGAATTTAATTCTCAATCATTCGGAAAAGTGAATTTCATAAAGGCATCTTATTCTATCTTGTATTAGCATGATGCAGTATCCCACTTAGGACAAATCAAAAAAGGGAAAAACCAGAAATGAAAAGAAAAATAATTAGTAAACTTATAAATCCTATTTTTGCAACTACATGTGCTGAATGGAGAATCCTGCTCTCCTTAAGTAAAATACAATTTCCAAATAAACTGAATCTACAATGATTAAAAAGAATTTAATTTACAGGATATAAAAATGTAGTTGTCAGAAGCAGGCACCACATAGTTTCAAAACACGATAGATTTCATGAATAACTTTGGATTGACTATACATATACATAAGTACTTCTGTACAAAGTACGACATCAAAACTTGCATCAGGAAAAGGAATATTTTCTGCTTCTCCCAAAATTGTAGCATCTATATTATGCAAAGAGTTAGCTCTATCCATCGCTTCAAAAGAAACTGCGAGCCGATCATAAAGTAAGCCATATGGTCGGCTCGCCGCATCCAAGATCGAATAATCTTCCACGCATTAAATCTTGATGGCTATTTAGAAACTCTAAAATAAACTTGCCTGAAAGCACCGAACTTCCAGCACGCCAATTATAATTTACCTGATTGTTTGAAATTTTGAGAAATGCTTTTGTAGTAGTTTTTTTCATGAGTATAGTCTTATAATTAATTTATGCTGATTCGATTATATCCAGTTTCAAGAAATGAAGTGTTTTTCCCAACCATTTTTGTGCATTAGCATTTTCATTTGACCGGTCGTAAAACGGCAGTATCAAAAGTATCGTAATGATAAAAGTACAAGCTGTACTAGAAATTGCGATCCCTACAACACCCCATATTTGCATAAAAATATAATCAAATACGATGTTAAGTATAACTCGCACTGCGGCAAAAAAGAATAGCACTCTTGTCGCCTTACGGACTATATATCCCTGTACAATTATTTGCGACAAAATATACGGCATCAATCCAATAAGATATGCTGAAAAAGTATAACTGACTATTAATACTTTTTCTTTCGGGAATCCGCCATGTTGATATACGAACCTGACAAGAGATTCTGAAAAAGCAACTCCTGCAACAATAAGCAGAAGCGTTGGTAAGAAAAGCATTTTCAGCGCATGCCACATCTGAATTCTCAAACGCTGTATTGAAGATGAAGTTTCATCATTTGACCAGCGCGATAAAATTACAGGAAAAATGCTTAACAAAAGCATTACTGGAAAAGCATTGAGGCGATCGGCATATTCGATTATAGAAATGCTTCCCAGACCAATCCACAGCGACAGCGATCTGTCAACAAGCGGATTTAATCCGCCAAGCAAAGCCGATCCTACGTGGAAAGAACCCTTGTGAAGGAATTCACGTACGTGTGGCCAAATTGAAATATCAAAGCGAAGATGAAAAACTTGCTTGCGCAAGGCATAGCAGTAAAGCATTGCAACACGTAGAAATTCTCCCACAATATATCCTGAAGGCAGAACATATATTCCCCAAAATCCGCTTCCAAAATAGATAAATGCAAGTACTACAACGGAACGAAAAGAAGAAGAAATAGAAGGTACAAAAAAATAAGATTCTACATTCAATGCTCCTACAACAATAGATGAACTGACCACCGATGTAAAGACCGGAATAATAAATAGTACCATATTACGAATATGATCTACTTGTTGAGGTGAAAAACGCGTCGCTAGTCTGAGGATGGGTACTAATAATACAGCGCAACTGATAGCAAGCAGAGCAGTAAGCGCAATTATAATGATAAGCACCATTCCTATAAATGAACCGATATTGATTCCATCGCGTTTGTATGCAGCTAAAAATGGAACTGAAATCGTTTCCATTGTTGAGGAAAAAATGGATGTAAGAAACATTATAATTGCAAAGGCAAAGAAGAAAATATCCGTATCCGCACCGATTCCGAATCGCCATGCAATAATAACAGGCACTAACGCTCCAAGAATTCGAGCAATCCCGCTGCCCGCCACATTTGCAATTATATTTTGTAAAAATGGCTTCTTCACTAGCGAATGTATATTTTTTTCAAATTATTCATTAGAAACAAGTATTACAATTGCTTGCCCGGAAATTGTTTAAAATGCAGACTGATTGAGTTCAACAATGTTTAGAATGTACTAACACTAAAATAATGTGTTTCTATTGCGATGCCGCAGCTGAACGCAAAAATGATCTAAACCGAAGAATCAATTCTTTCAGTAATTTCGTGAACTCCAATCCAATCCAAATAGAAGATATGACTGTAGATATTATTAATGTCAAGATCAAAATTATTAAGCGATGCGGCGATGTTTTTTTTACTGGAACTCGCGCTGCATCTAATACATTAATCAATGGAATATCTTTGATTTCTTCAATTTTTGCAATTTCAATCTGTTTTTTTAACTCTATAAATATAGTCGTTTGAACCTGAACTTCTCTATCAAGCCGTGCTTGTAATATAAGCAATTGAGGAGAATCAAGAATCCGGCGGTTTGTTTCTCGAAACTGCCAAACACTATCTTCTGCTGCACTTAAAGATTTTTGTACTTCAGTTAGCCTTTGTTCAATAAATTCACGCTGTAATGTCGCATTCGTTTTACGTTTTATTCTTGTAAAAATATCCAATTGACTTGTTATTTCATTAGCCACATCTGCCGCTAATTTAGGTTCTTCCATCTGTAATTGCATAACAAGCGTTCCCAATCGATTGTCGAACGTAACATCCATTCTATCGCGTAAGGTTTTTAATATTTTTTCGAATTTTTCATCTTCAGTTTTGCCATAGGGATCAAAATATTGTATCAGATTAACCGAGTCGGCATATTCTTCGGTCTTATACTTCGTATAAATAACTTCCTTGAGTATTCGGGCACTTTTAATAATCATCGGATAAAGGCGAGACATCGGAGTCTCACCCATATTTACACCTGTCAAAGCGGCAAAATCGGCACCTCCCATCAATCCGAGGAGTTTATTTTTATCAAGCTCAGGAAGAAGCGATGTCTCAGTTGTATATTTATTATGCATCAAGAAAACAATAACTCCGATAATAACTGTCACTCCACCTGAAAATTTCAGTATTTTTTTCCAATTTCGTACACTTACTCTGCATTAAAGCATTAAAATCAATTTTCTTAATTGAAATTTTTTTTTCAGTCATCTATTTTCTCTCTATGTTGTCGCAAATTTATAGTGGCTATTTTTTAATTTGTACAATCGCAAGTGAAATCGCCGCTGTATTGGCAATGATTATAACCCAATCCCTTAGTATTTCAAGTGTCTGAGTTTTTTCTTCTATTCTCTTTGGAATATAAATAGTTGCACCTGCAAGTATTTCTGGATCTGGAAAAATAAACCAAGAAGATTCCCAATTTTTTCCATTAGGTTGAGTAACTACAATATCTTCAGATGCCGCTTCTTTTTTTAATCCTCCGGCTTGTTTCAGATAATAATTTAAACTGGCTCCTTTTTTATAAAGGACAGCAGATGGGAAATACACTTCTCCATCAACTGTAATTACGTTTTTGTTGACAGGAATTTCCAATGAATCTCCATTAAATACCTCTACATTATCAATTGATTCCGTATCCTTTAAAGCATGTTCTAATATAATTGGCACCTGTATTTTCTCGTCTTTATGAAGTCGATAAAAACGTGCGCCTTCAAGATATGCTGTTTCTTTAAAACCGCCTGCTCTTGAAATAATATTTGCTAATTTTTCACCTTCGTACCTGATTGCATAAGATCCCGGATAACGAATCTCGCCTTTCAACTTAATAAATGGCTGATGGCTAAATTTTGGGTTTGGAAATACTTCAACAAAGTCATGATCCTGAAGCTCAAAATCGTTATTCTCTAAGGCAGCCCAATAGTTTATAGGCAATATCTTATCATACACTGTAGAATATAATTTTTCGTTTATCGTATCGCGACGGGAAACCTGTATGTGTGTTAATTCCGCATTTTCTTCAATTCCACCTGCCAGTACAATCAAATCTGACAGCATCAGGTGCTCGCTCCGCTGATACTTACCGGGCTTTACTATAGCTCCGCCGATTGTAACATTTTTAACTCTTTTAAAATATACATCCTCATATATCGTTACTTCATCCATCCTCTGCAATTTAAGATTTTCAGCAGTATCTCCTTCCATTGCTTTATCAAGATGAAATCCAATAAACTGAGTTTTCAAATTCGGGAGAATTCTCTTTATCGTGCCTCTTTCCATAAATGTTGCTTCCAATAAACTATCAGCATGCAATACCAGATCTTTTACTCGCATGCCGGGGAATAATTCGTACAAGCCTGCATGTTTAACATTGCCCGATATGGATACTCGATTTTGAAGCTCTCCCCTGATAGCATATATGCTCACTACATCACCGTCAATAATTTCGTACTTAGTCCTTAGCAATGAATCCGCGGAAGTGAACGTGACATCCAAATCTAAAATATTCTTTTCATATTTATCGCGTTCATTGAAAGGAATAATTCTCTCTATGTGAAGTCTGCGGAAGTCTGCATCGACTTCCAGACCGCCACCGATTTTAATAATATCGCTTAAATTTTCGCCAGGTTTTATTTCGTAAATTGCAGGATGGCGAAACTTTCCAATTAAAGCTACTCGTCTACCTACAGTGTGAACAAAAAGGATATCTCCATCTTGCAAACGGACATCTTTAGACCTGTCGCCTTTTAATGCAAAATCGTAAAAATCTATAGAAGCAACTGTTTGCGAACCGCGGTTAATATTAATTTCTCGGAGCGTGCCGTCTATTTTTGGACCTCCGGAGTAATATAATGCAGTAAAAGCAGTAGCCATGCCTGTAAGCGTGAACACGCCGGGTTTTTTTACTTCTCCTAGCACATAGACTTGAATTGTTCTTACTTTTCCAATAGACATATCAAGAAATGCAGTGGCATTGGAAGCTCCGTGTTTGAGACTTGAATACACGGTTGACATGCGATCCAGTACCTTGGTTTTTAATTTTTCCACAGTAAGTCCATTCACAATTATTAATCCGACACTTGGAATCATTATTGTTCCGTCCCTGCTGACAACAAGCTGGTAGGACAACTGTGTGTCACCCCATATATTTAATAATATTTCATCGCCCGGACCTAAAACATACGTAGGCGGCACTGGAATATTTATATTCGGTTCAAATGTCGTAGACGCTGTACTGAAAAAGATCGTACCCGAAAGGTTTCAGACCTTTTAAACCTGCTCGCTGGGCAAATTCTGTGGGAATTACTCTATTCGAGTCTTTTTCTTCAAGTTGTACTTCTTCTACTAATGGTGCAGGAATTGCAGGCGGTAGTACGGCTGCAGGAGCTTGAGTTGTTTGTAAAGTACCTTGAGTTCCTTGTTGAAGATATTGCTCTAAGTCAATATTTTTCTCTCTTGCTTTTTGTATTGCTTCACTTTCTGTCAACCCGTATTCCTTTAGTTTTGCTCTAATTTGATCGGGTGTCATTTTTGTAAATATACCTTGCTGCGCTTGCTGAATTATATCTTTATCATCAGAAGTTTGTGTATAGGCAAATTGAAAGTACAGCAAAAGAAAAAGGACAATAACTATTGATCTTATTCCGATTTTTCCAATAAAAATATTCATGTTTGAAAGACTCCAATAATAATTAAATTTATTCTTTTTGCTATCCCAAATTATTGTTTAAAATTATTCACTTTTTTAAACGCTCAATAACATTAGAATAAGTTATTGCCGAATACAAGCGTTTTCATATATTTGTAAAACTATATTTTTTTGATTTTCTTGTATGACACTCACTTATTCTTCAGCCGTTCTTTCCAATCGGATAAAATATCTTCGATCGATGTTTCAAGTGTTATTGCCGGCGACCAATCGGTTTCTTTCCTGATTTTTTGGTTTGATCCTATTACTATCATGTTTTCTTTAGGCCGAATCAATCTTAAATCTGTTGCCGGATCACATTCAATTTCGAGTTTGGCAGACATTATATGCAAAATTTCAGAAAGTGCAATTCCTCGCCCGCTGCAAACATTATAGATTTCTCCGTTTTTTCCTTTTTTTAAAAGTATATAATAAGCTTTTACAACATCCCGAACATCTAAAAAATCTCTAACGATGCTTAGGTCACCTGTTGTTAATTTGACTTTCTTGAGGTTATTCTGCCATCCTTCTATCAATTGCTTGGCGAAATTTGGAACTACAAATATCTCATGCTGCCCCGGTCCAAGATGATTAAATGATCGCGTAATAACGATATCAAACCCATACCCATCAACATAAACCTGCGAAAGCATTTCTTGTGAAACTCTTGCTACCGCATAAGGACTTACAGGTTTCAAAGAATGTTCTTCGCAAAGCGGTACATTCTTATCCTCAATATTGCCGTACTCTTCAGATGACCCGACGGATAATATCCTCGTTCGTATATTGTGCAACCGGATTGCTTCTAAGATATTGAGAAAAATATTTGTATTGTTTTGAAAACTCAGAATAGGATTTTTCCAACTGTAGGAAACACTGCTAAATGATGCAAGATGAACAATATAATCCGGTTGAAATTGATATATCACATTTTGCACATTATCTTTATCAAGCAAATCAAGCTTTTCAAATTGGCAGGAAATATGCTTGAATTCATCAGAATTGAAAATCGGTTCATGCATATCTATCCCAAGAACAGAAGCCGGTTCTCTTTTGCTTTCAAGAAAATTCAAAAAATGCTGACTGACAAAACCAGAAAATCCAGTAATAAGAAATTTTTCCATTGTCGGCTATTGTTCAGCTTTAATTGCTTTTTTTAGTTTTTGCCAATTATCGGTCATGTACTCGGAAACTAATTTTACGTCATTTAAAATCGGCATAAAATTCGTATCTCCATTCCATCGCGGAACAAGATGAAAATGGATATGCTTTTCAATTCCCGCGCCTGCGGCTCTACCTAAATTTGCACCAAAATTAAATCCTTGCGGATTTGAAATATTTTCTAACGCTGCTATACATTTTCCAGTTACCAACATAATCTCTCTATGTTCTTCTTCAGAAATCTTCATAAATCGAGATGTATGCTTGTATGGTACAATCATCAAATGGCCGCTGTTATATGGGAACTTGTTAAGCACAGCAAAGCAAAATTTTCCTCTCCATATAATGAAGTTTTTGTCATCGCATGTTTCTTTCGCTATTGCACAAAAAAGACATCCGCGTGATTTTCCTTTATCACTAAATGTTTTAATGTATTCCGAACGCCATGGAGAAAATAGTTTTTTCATCTAAGCTAGTGAATTTTCCATAATTTGATTCAAAGGGGAAAATTTGACCTTTATATTTAATTTACGCAACAAATTCACTTCAATCAAGCTGACCGGATTTTCATAAATCATACGTTATATGAAGTGTCGGCACAAATTCTACAAAATTTCCATAAATACTTCTCGATTGAATATGCCCTTCCAACTGAATTTTATGATTGAGGTGTGATGCATTCCAAGCTGCCTCAAGAGCACTAAAAACGTGATTAGCAACTATTACAATCGAAACACCTGTTGCAATATTATAAAAATTGTTTGCGTCGCTTCGCATATTGCGATAATTAAAAAAATTTGGAGAAACATTTCCTATTCCGTTATTTGCAATTACATCTGCCGGAGTAAATCCGCCGGGTTGAAATGTTGCCGCATCATCCCATCCTCCGCCAAACTGCCCATATTTGCCAATCATTTCATAATATTGTTGATTACCATAAGGTGCAAGTCGATGCGAAAAACCTGTCCCATTGCCTTGCGCATCCGTCATTGCACCTACACTTTCTTCTGCATTATATAAATCAACCCAATTGACTTGCTGCCAGGGTTTAGGACCATTATTAGGATGGATATAGGTATTGATGTACCAAAGTTTGCATTAATCCAATTAGCATACGTCACTACCGACCAATGTTGATCTGCGTATTGCTGGAAAGCATTTGTTTGCCGGTCGCCTTTTTTTTCATAGACAGTATACACGACCCATGCGAGAACTTCTGCACCAAAGAAGGATGCACTTTGCCAATAACTTTTTGTATATAATTGCCCTGCACCCGGTATGACAGCAGAATACAATCCGGCAGTAAAAGGAGAATATTTTTTCTCCACGACTATATCGGACTTATTATTAGAGCTATCGAACCCTTGAATTTGGTTTGCCTGCATAACAAAATCATTTATCAAACTGCCTGTTAAAAATATCTTGCTGGTTTTATCATTGGGCGCATCGAGATATTGGCTTTGCAATGTAATTGCAAAAAAGAGTGTAAAAAGTCCGGTTGCTAAAATTCGATTTTTCATAATTACCTCATAAATTGTCGTGGCATTAAGTCATTTAAATCAAACCCAAACAACACACCCAGATAGAAACGCCATTCATGGCCGTAAGCTACGGTTTGAGTATTTATGTCATATACGCTTCTGCTGAATTGATCCAATCCATAAGCGCCCGAAAAAAATATTCTTGTCGGGAATTCATAAAAGGAAATTGATTCTAACCGAAGCTCGAATCCTGCATCACGCTTCCAGGAATTATTCGATAGCGTTTCATTTGGCCATGCGTTCCCTATATCATAAAATACTGAGCCGTAGAGTTTTGAAAAATATATTTGAAGAATTCTGAAATCTAATTTCGTATCAATCGGAAACCTATAAGTTGCATTAAGGTAAACTGTTTTATTCCCTCCGAGTGCATAAAACGGATAACCGCGCATTCCAATTAGACCGCCTGCATAGTAATCGAAAAATTCGTCAATAGCCGGACCAAGTATTCCGTCAGCATTTAAAGTGAATGAAAGCGTTTGATTCGGGAATGGCATTGCTATATGTTCGTTCCAATTAAGCTCAAGCTTTGAAAAATTATACAGAGTATAGATAGGAACGCGGAATCCATTGCCTTGCTGAGTTGAATCTGTAGGATTAAATTTATCCAAATCAAACAAATATTTTAATAAGAATGATCTTCCTACCGGATTTATATCTTTATCCAGCGTGGGCAAAATACCGTCGTACTTTATTTCAATTGAAAAATCGTTGCCAATAAAGTAGGTTGAACCTGATGCTGGAATTACTGTACTATACCATGAATCTGGGTCAGCAGTAGGAATTTGATAAACCCAACTTCCAAAATCTTGACTGTATCGACTTAGAGAGTAAGTAACTTTCAAATCAAAGTTTTCTGAGAATACTTTTTGCTTTAGGGAAAAATCAAACTCTGAAAGATTATATGTTACATCTGCGCCAAAATTCAGCGGACTCGGATTATATGGAAGTGTAAAAGACACATTGCGTTCACGTGTAATATTGTAAAGTTCCACTGAAGCTGTCGGCTCCAAACCTAATTGATAAAGAATCGGCAACCGGCCGCCATACTCAAAAATGAAAAAGAGATCCCTTTCTAATTTTCTATTTATATCACCGCCTCCGAAAATATCCATTTTATTAAGCACATCAAAAGAAGTTATATATAATCCCGGTTTTACAAAATCAAGTCCGTTGCTGTTAGGATTATAAGTATCGATACGAAGCAATGGAATAAATGAAATGCTCGTGAACATTGAGTGATAAGGTTTTGGCTGCGGCAGAGATATGGAATCATAAATAGGATTTCCACTTAGCAAAGATGACGATGGCATCCAAGCTTTAGTCTCAATTAAATTACTGTAAATATTTTGTGTGTTTGACTTTATCTGAAGAGAATCTTTTTCTGAAGCTAAAATTTGCGGAGCTAAAATCGAATCCTGATGCAAAAGCGCTATTTTATAACCGGTTGATGTGTAAGCGGCATAAGCGACATCTCCTTTGCTGTTCGCCGCAGGAAGAAATGCTCCGCCGATTACATTAGTAATTTGTGTTTCACGCCCTGTGTTGAGATTGAATTTAAATATATTGAAAATACCGTTTTTGTCCCATGAATATATTAAAGTCGAATCAGTTACAAAGAATGGATTCCTGCAATCACCCTTGTGTATCAATAATCGAAAATTATTTCCATCTGAATCTATGAGAGCAACTGATTGGTTATGTCCTGTTGAATACCCGAAAGCAATCGTTTTACCATTTTTTGACCAAACCGGTGTGAAAACTTGTTCTCCATTTTGAAATCTTGTTAAAGGCGAAATATTTTTTCCATCTGCATCACAAACCCCCAAATTTGACGTACCATCACTTCCGAACGTATAGACAAGCTTTTTCCCATCTGATGAAAGCTTCGGATTAAATGTTCGAAGTCCATGCGTTAGGCGTTCTTCCTTTTCTTCGGAAAGATTGTATCTATACAAATCACTGTATCCTGACCAATGCGGGTTGTCCCGCGTGATTTTTGCATAGTAGATATATTTGCAGTCAGGGGAAAATGAAATAGATGAGCGAACGAGAAACGTCGGCGATTCCGGTAAAATCATTTTCGATTTTTTTGTAGCACAATCATAAACATAAATAAAACTGGACCAATGATCTGTAGCTTTATTTGAGATGTACGCAATTTGCGAGCCATCCGGCGAGAATACGGGATAAAAATTTCCGAATCCTTCTTTCTCAATAATCTCTCCATCTTTTCGCGTTGGCTTAAGAGAATCTGCGATATGTTTGAATAACTTTGTTTTTTCTGCTTTCCATTCACTATAAAGCTGTTCACCGGTCATTCCTAATACATTTTCAATAGCTCCATCGATAGTAAGTCTGACCGGCTGTGCAAGCTGTCTTGATATTGCTTCTAACTTATCATTACCATATTTTTTGCCGATATATCCAACAAGAGAAAACCCTGCATTGTACACGGATTCATTGCCAAGACTATTTTTTTCGAAGAAACCCATTTCATTCCATGAAAGCGCGTTTCCATCCATCATATACATTCGCAATATCATATCGCGGTGAGAATCCCAGTTGTCAAATCCCAATATTGGATTGTTATACTGAGCAACACCTTCTGCAAACCATGGCGGGAAAACGCAACCCGAAATCGGGTAGGACACAATAACGTTTGGATAACCATAGAGTACATCCGGGCGAATTTCTTTTTCATATCCAAGCCATTGAAAATAAATTCCTGGAACTCTTCTGCCGAATTTCATTGCAGTCTGAATTTGCACAACATGTGTGAACTCATGCGTTACTACATTCCACAGCCAGGGATGCGTTCCTCGCAATTCAAAATCTAACGCGGGGGCATAAATTACGATAAAATTATCGTATGAATCTGCCCCTCCGTTCGAATAATCATCGTGATCACGAATAACAAAATTTACTTTTTGATCCGGTTCATGGCTGTACATTCTGGTAACCGGTCCGTAAATACTTTCTGCTATTTTTGCTACCTCATGCCCTGTGCGTTCAGCACCATTATGGAAATGAACGAAAAAATGTTTCGTTTCGATTGTGTTCCATTCTAATTCGGGATGATTATAATCCTCCTGGCTGACAGCTATAGAAGGAACAAAAATATATATGAAAACTAAGATTAATGCCTGCTTCAAACTTTCTCACTTATAATTGTCTTACCAAAATATTAAATTTGTATAACCTACTTTACTACTGCTATTTTAATAAACACTACTTCATCTTTATCTGCACCTCGCGCTTCAACGCGGCCAAGATAAACACCGCTTTGAATGTTCGATACATTCCATGTTACTTCGTTATCCATGCCGGCTGATCCGTGCCCCGATAATTCCGTAATCTTCTTTCCCGAGAGGTCAAGAATTGTGATTGTTACATTTGCATCTTCATTTGTAAAATATCTAATCTGCGTTGTTCTGCCATAAACAGGATTCGGCCAGTTATATACACGTGACTTTGGAAAGAACTCGGTGCTAATTGGAATCGGCTGCGCATTACTAACATTTTCATTAGCATTGCTGTGTTTTTCATCACCCAAATATTGCCACCAAACTAATGAAGCCGGTGCCGCTATACTTGAAGTAAGAAATGCATCAAATGAACCGCTCGCTGAAAGAACCGCTATCCCTAATTTGTTTGATGGATATGGACTTGTGTAAACTGCAGGAAAAGCATTTCCTGAAGATGTTACTTGAACCGGAAAACCTGAAAGCAATTTTCCTTTTCTGTCGTACACCCACATTTCACCGTCATTTGTTAAGAGGCAAATTTCTGGCTTGCCGTCTCCATTGAAATCTATGACAAGCGGCGTTCCTGTAAATGCCAATCCGGTTCTTGCCTGAATTGGAAAACCATCCAGCATGAAACCTGTGCGATTAAAAACTGAAAGAATGTTTGCACATTGAACAATAATATCTTTTTCCCCATCGCCGTCAATATCAGCTATTGCAAGATTAAGAATTCCAGAACTTGGAACATTTATCTCAAAGTTTTTCTGGGACAAAGATTGATTATAAGAAATTATTTTATTCCCGTTATTTTCTGCGGCAATTATATAATTTCCTTTTGGCGAAACAGATGCGGCAAGCACCCAATTATTTGATGAAACAGGTAAATCTATAAACGATTGTTCACTGTAAAGTCTATTACCCGACGTAAAGAAATATTCATTTTGAACCGCTAATGAAGATGCCGGCAATAAAGTAATTGACGAAACAGGGGCAGGTCCGGCTTGTCGAGTAGAAATCGTATCGCCGTTCGTATCAAATTGATAAATTATTCCGGCTTCTGATCCGACAAGCACTGATAACGAATCTAATCGTGTAAAGCCCAATTTTGTAATGCATGGAGAAGTCGTGAACCGATGTGTGTAATTTTTTTTGGAACTATCAGCTGAATTATGCCCACCTTGGAAAGAAAGTTTATAGATTGTTAAAGTAACTGTCTTGTACAGCCGCAATTATATCGGTGGAATCCGGCTGTGTGTACGCTGCGACACTATTTGTCGTCGAATTGCCTGATAATAAGTATTTTGCGTTTCCTAAAATGCTTTGTCCATTGTTTTGGAGCGCAAAAATTCCGCTGTTTGTAGAAAGATAAAGATGATTTTTTGTAGATGTCGGAAATGAATTAACGCTTGTGGTTGAAAATGTTTTGCTCAATAAAGAATCTCGGTAAAGTACTGGGTTTCCAATTGCAACATGCATTGTCATACGCGGTGATCTTACGCTGAAGCTATCGATTGTTATTAGACTTGCGGCTCCAGAATAGCTGTTGCTATTCGGAAATGAATTTTGATTAAAAATGTTCTTGTATGGAAGTGCTGGATTTTCAGCAAACCAACAATCTAACGGCCATCCGTTTTGCGTTCCGTAGCCGGGATCTGTAAAGAGCACATAGTTTTGGCCAATATCTTGAGAGCCATCAGCTTCCTCCAAATCAACACCGCGACGGTCCGGATTATCATTGACAGAATTTGTGCTTAAGCTGGCTTGGATCACACTTTCGTCTATATGCCATATAAGTATCCCTCCGCCGTCATATACATTACTTTTTCCCGATGAATCAGTTTCACCGATCAATGCCCAATCAAAGTTGCTTACATCAACAACAGAACCGATGATCCCACTTACATCGTATGACACATCATTAATAGAATAGAGAAACCCAGCAGTATCTGCACTAAAATGACGCCAAAGTGTGTCTCCATTTGCATCCGCAATTTTAAGATTCAGACCTATTCCTCTGGGATTTCTATTCCTGTTTTCTACAAGAAAATATTCTGATGAACTTATTGGAATCCTATAAATTGTGTCTTGTTTCGGTGGATATTTTAATCCGCCTGCAGGTACATAAATATTGGATTTTGAACTTGCAATTGTTATCGGTGCAACCCATCCTAAATACATTTTTTCCCAAGCACTTGGCTCAGGCGGAAATAGTCCATTGTATGCGAAAATAGCTGCACCATCCATTAATCCAAAAGCTCCTATACCGGAGGAGCCGGTCTGTGTATCGAATAAATCCGGTAAACCTAAATAACTTCCAACAGATGCTGCAAACATTCCGTTGATGCTTAATTGAACTGTGTCGGGCGAAATATAGCGAGTTTCAGTCTCAGGTAAAATAATTGTGTTCTTGATAAAACCATTCACAAATCCATCGAAAGATGTTTGTCCAAATGCGATTGCAAATGCAGTTGAATCTAAGAACAGCGAAGGAATATCATACGGAGTGGGATTAATTCCTATTGAGCTTACTAAATCAATATCTCGCCCTACTCCAGCATGAAAAATGACAAACGCATCGTATTTTGAAAAGTCGATTCCATTATTAAGAGAATCCGCAATCTGCCAGCTTTCCTTAGCCAGCTGAGCAAGATTTCGGTTGTCATTTCCAGTTGGTGGAGGCGAGTATGATGCCATCGGATTAGAAAGTGTTATCTTTTGTGGAATAACATACCCTGTGATTGTCAAATATCCATTAGATACTTTTTGAAAATAATTTTCGACAAATTGAATTTTATTTTGGAAATACAACGAATCATGCGGCGGCGGGTCAATTTGTGCAGCGGAACCTGAAATTTGAAATGTTCCATCTCCTGTCGTTTCGACATCAGGAGTTTTTTTAAACTCTACCATAATAGCAAGAATACGGACAGTATTCTTTTGGATTATAATATTTGATTGTACATGTTCAGGAAACTTGAGTTTTCTCAATGGATGCACTGCTGCACTTCGTTTTTGTGCAAATAAAAAACTGCATAAAAAGAGCAATACACAAATTGCCCCTACTCTTGTCATGAAAATTCCAATCCTTAATTAATAACGCTTTTGCTTGCTAGTTCAAGAAATAATAAAATGTTGTAGCAAAAACGCGGGCTTTATAACTATATCTCAAAGGTTGTAAACTGACGATTTCTTTGAGTCGTTTTTTGACTTTAGCTGTAATACGATAAGAGATGCAAATGATCTTGATTTGTTTATACAATGTACGCATCTGCTTTCATGAATATGTATTTTCCTTTTGATAACTCTCGAAAACGATAAATCTGCCGCCTTATTTTACTTAAATATTTATTCTATATTTTTAGTTTTCATCGCCGCCCCAGCCAATTGAAAGTGTCAGACGCAATGTTCCATCAAGTGGATTCTGACCTTCAAATGCACTAAGGTATCCAAAATCGAACGAATAGAGATCGTACCGAAGTCCGGCACCGAATGTCATAAACTTTCGGTTTCCTTCCCTCGGATCCTCATAGAAATATCCTACACGCAGGCAAATCAGCTTTGGCGAACCGTACCAATATTCCAATCCTAATCCGGAATCAAATCGTCTTATTTGTTCGCTTAAACTGCTGTTTGTCCATGTAGTAAAAAATGCCTTGTAGAATTCATCTGACCCGCCGCTGGTATCTCTGGTTACCAATAACCGGCTCACTTCATACGTAATAGTCATGTTATTGTAATCACTTTCAAGAATTTTATATGCGATACCAAGACGAAGATTCATGGGCAAAGGATCTGCTTGCGCCCTGTCGATGTAGGACATCTTGGGGCCAATATTTGTAATAGTAGCACCAAAACTAGTACTTTTACCAAGATCAATACCTGTATAAGGAATATTAAATACAAGCGGACGGTATAGCAAACCAATATCAAAACAAAATCCAGTTGATGTTCCGCTGCCTGCCTCTTGCCCGGCTCCCTGATCTGCAAGGTGAGAATAGATAATTCTGACACTCGTGCCAATTCCTAATTGGTCATTTATCTTTGTGCTGTATGAAGCGGCAACTGCCATTTCATAAGCGTTAAATGTTCCAATTACTTCTGGGCCTTCAGGACTCGTTCTATTAAACTCACCAAGATTAAGATAAGTCAATTGAGCAGCTACTATTCCATCTAAATCCTCAACGGGTTGCTTGTATGCGAGATGGGCAATCCAAAGATCTGACAATCCCAAAGCCGGCAGCCAATTTGTATGGGTCATCGCAAGTTCAGATCCTTTTTGAAATGCAAGTCCAGCAGGATTCCAAAATGTAGCCCATGCATTATCTGCAATAGCCACACCTGTCTCTCCCATTCCGCTTGCTCTTGAATCAGGGACAATTAGCATAAATGGTACGGCAGTAGTTACTACTTGAATATTATCCGTTTGCGCGTTCACTATTTTGGGAATGCAAATCCCTAAAAATACTAGTACAAAAATCATTTTTTTTATCATACCTGTAATCCTCCTAACAATAATAAATGCCGATATATTTTTTGATCGGCAATAATAACATGCATAAATTTATTTTCAGATTCATTTTTTCTATCTATCATTCACTTAATATTGTGATTGCCGTCAATAATTTATCTTAAGACAGCCATCTTGCCTATTGTTTCATTTGTGCGTTGTCCAATTCTGTCGCGTGCAATTAATTTATAGAAATAGACTCCATTGGCTAATGCACTTCCTTCATTATCTTTTCCATCCCATGGTATCCTCACAAAGTTATCTACGACATTCTGCTTGTTAATATTTGCAATAAGACGGCCCGCTATTGAATATATCTTTATTTCCACATCAATCGGATTGAAAGATGTGCGCTGGAATGTAAATATTGTAGAACTTGAGAAAGGATTGGGATAATTTACGGCATTAAGTAATGCAAAATCGTCAGCAGTATGCACTTCAAAAAAGGTTTCAGCTTCTGACGAGTTATTCTGATTATCCCAAGCCTTCACAAGCAATGTATATTTACCGTCAATGAGTCCATTTAATGGATAACGCACTTCACCTTTTTTGTAATTATCCAGACTGCTCGTATAATAGCTAGACAGGTCGAAAGTCCGGTCTGGGTTATTTATTGTCGCCGATAATTGATGTCCAACTCCAACATTCGATGTATTAATGCCGCTCGCATCTTCAAGCTCTACAATAATAACCGTATTGCTTTTTACTACGCCGCCTGGTTTAAACGCTATTGTATCGAGATAAACAGAAATAGCAGGTCCCACAGTATCTTTGATTAACGAAGTATCCATGCCGTCAATCATTATATTTTCCGTACTTCCCATTCCATCGGTCTGCCCGTTCCAAGCGTAGAATGCGATTCGCGCACTATTTCCAAATATTACATCTTTTGGAATAGGAACAATGGCACCATAGTGTCCATTTGTAATAGACACATCTCCTTTGTACAATAAACTGCCAGGCAAGGTGAATCGGAAAATATCTTTACTTGAGTCAATGCCATCCATAATTGACATTTCTTTTTGTGCGCCAAAAAGCTGCAGAGTGCCTTCTCCGTTGAATGATGATAATAATGTATCTTTTTGCTTCACTGTACCAGCAATAGGCACAAGTCCCAAAGATTTTATTTTAATTGTACTATTCGATGCAACATTAAAGCCGTTCACGCTGTCAACCGTAGCAACATTTTTTGGCATTAACAGACGAACAGTGGGATCGCCTAAGAGCAGAAATTTAAGAGTATTTTCTTGATCTGAATTAACAGATTTTGCAAATAGACATGCATCGCCAATTAACGGAAACTGTCCACTTTGATTTCTTTGCATAAGATAACTAAATAATGACTCATCCAATGAATAGTTAGATATATCTTCGACTACACGCGCTGCTGAAAAATCAGCAATACATCCGCCTTGATCCATTGTGACTAAAAGTTCTCCTGCACTAACCTCACTTGGGTTATCAAACCATGCAATAGCTGCATCCCATTGCTGAACAAAATGCTAATCTATCTTTATTGACAAGTTGCGGCAAATCATCCTCCCGTGTAAAAACTCCTTCGTGCGCCCATAACCGCTCATTAGCATGTCCTATATAATTAATTATGATTGTTCCAGAATTAAATGCGGCGTCAATTGCTACATTTACATCCGGCTTCCTGCGGCCGCCAGCGCTATTCACTGTAGCATAAGCAACTTCATAAATTTTATTTATTTCAAAATCCTTCAGCTCGTCAGAATTATCTATGCTTTCTGATTCATTAGTGAACTCTGCGCCGTCATCTTCTGTACCTGATGTCTTTCCATCATCGGAAACAAATGTAATTCTATTCCGCCAGGGATCTAACGGCTCTGTTTCATAAGAAATTAATTTGTCTACTATAGATGCAGCATCGTTGAAATTGCGAACGGGAAGCCGTCCTATTGCGAGCGAATAAGAATTAGAAGAACCGAGCATAACAAATTTGTCATCGCTTGGATAAGAATCAATTGTCTCGAAGGATTGCAAAGTTTCCCATGGCGGTATCCAATTTCGTTGATTTGTGATTTTATTTTTATAATCGAAATACCCGTCACCAAACAACAATACATACCTTGGTTTCGGATCCACCCAATTATTTTGAGTATAATTTAAAAATTCCCTTATTGACAATGGATCTGGAAGACCGCCGGAGAATTCGTTAAAGATCTGTTGAATGCTCACAACTATTGTGTTTAAACTATCATGCAATTGGCGATAATCTCTTAATCGGTTAGCTTCAGAAATAAATTCGGGTGGGGAAATAATAATAAAATCAATCTGATCTTGAAAATCATGAAGATTATTAGGAACATATTTATCAATTTTTATCGCTGCAGGTGGAATCTTGTAACCGTTTTTGCCGACTACAAAAATTTTCCGTGCAACACCTGCGACTTGTTGGAGTTGAAATGTGCATGACGAATCTGTCTGGTTGAATTTTATTTGCTTTACACTACCGTGATTCGATACATCAAAAGCGCGGATTCCTGATGAAAGATTATTTACAGTGTATGGCACTAATCCTGCTGTATCTGGGGCTGTGAATAAAAGTGCATCGTTCAAGGCTTCAAAACTCCGCTGGTAATAAATTTCTAACCAATCTAACCAAGTACATGAGCTTGGGTCACTGCTTGTCACCTGCACTTTAACTATACTCTCGTTCGGATCAGACTGCGGCACTCTCCCACTTGTATTTAATGAAATATCTTCTGCCCATGCACCTGTCTCGCCATCCCCTAAAGTTCCATCATCGGTTGTCGGCCCCATCGCCATATGTTGAATAAGTGGATTGCCGCTCTCAAATATATCCAAATTATCTGTGTATGCCGAGCGGCGTATAAAGTCGAATACATAATTAATTTTTGAATTTGAAACTATTCCGGGAAGAAAATTATAATATGTGTCAAAATTATCTGTTTGCGTAAATTCCTTGCCAAACCATCTTCTGCCTGTATTTAAAAGATTTGTCAGTTCCTGTTCAACAAAAAGTTTTTCCTGAAAATATTGTCTCGACGTTAAATTCAGATTTGGAGAAAGAATTGAATCCATCTGCTTGCCTGCTGCCTGGCTTGCTGTAAAAAAATAATAATTCGTATCAGCATATGGATTAATATAATGACGGAATAATTTGCTGCTTCGATTATAATTCCAGCCGGTTACTCCGCATCCATAGAAAATAATATAATCTGCTGTATCCGGGACACTGCCATTCTTACGGACAACAAGCCGCGGAATTTCCACTAACGAATCTGGTCTCGGATCTGTATTATTATCCGGAATTACTAAACCGCCGTTTCCAAACAACCTTATAGAATTGATATCACTAACTGAAATATTTAGACTCTGCAGATAAGTATAATCCAATCTATACATTCCGGCATTTGTTACACTGAAGCGATACCAATCTCCCTGTTCAAATGGAAAGTCGCCTGCACTGATTTTTTTTAGACCCGTTTGCATTATTTTAGATAGCTGCGATTTTTGCGGCAGATTTCCTTTAAGAAAACAAGTTGAATGCATTCCATCCAAAAAAGAATCTTTGAATTCAAGCCGAATTAAAATTCGTGAGTAGACTCTTGCTCTTTCTTTATCTATTATTTGTACGGGATGCAGAACAAGCGTTCCTACACATCCAATGCTTGTTTTCCCGACTCGCACAACTTCGGCAAGTGATCTTTGAGATAAAGGGCGCATATTCTGGGCAGATTTTGGTTCTTCGTAAATTTCTGTTATTCCAAAATCTTTTAAAGATTTTAATCTTGGTTTTGGCAAAAGTTTCACTGAATCTTTTATCAAGAATTCACTCCCAAGCACTTGTAATGAATATCGTGTCGATGGAAAAAGTAACAGAACATTTCGCGTAAAATCCGCCTGCCCTGTAGAATCAAATGTTGTTTGGCTTTCGAAAAAACGAAACCTTGTAAAAATGCTTCCACGAGTTCCGATCACATGTTCTGTTTTGATGTGCGGCTTATATTCCAAAATAACCGAATTTTGATTTTCTTTTATAATTTTGATATCTGTCAAAGGTTGTGCAGTTACAATCAGCTTCCCGATTAGTAACAGCATAATAAATGCAAATGTCTTTTTCATAAAAAAAAAGCCAAACGAGAAAATAATCTTTCTCGTTCGGCTAAACTTTCTTTGTGAGATCGCCAGCCGAACTTGAAAAAGGTTTAATTATTGAAAATAATTCCTATAGCACTAACTGCTGCAGATTTCTTTAGGAATAAACCTTTAACAAATCCTCGATACAATCTCCACAAACATTATATTTCTATTACTTATTTTATAAAAGATAACGAATGAAACAAAGATTGTCAAGTAATTGAGTTTTCAATCAAAAAGGATTATTTGCTGAGAATTATATGTTCTTTTATTTGGACAAAGTTTAAACCTAAATTTTAGATATTTATGCGCAAACTTATTTTTACGACATATTTTATTCTTGGGAAAGATATATAATCGAAATTTTCATAAAGAGATGATTTATTTTGCAGTTAAGGCAATATTTCATTAAATTAGTAATAAATATATTTATCCTCATTTAGGTGATATGTCGAGACCATTTAATATTCTATTTGTAACGAGCGAAGTGTATCCGTTCGCTAAAACCGGCGGGCTTGCAGACGTTTCTGGCGCCCTTCCTAAAGCAATAAAAGACCTCGGACACGAGATTCGCATAATGATGCCGCGGTACCGATTTATCGGTGAACGAAGATTTAAATTGCATGACATCATACGCTTGCACGAGATCCCGATTCCAGTGGGAAATACTATTGAACTCGGGAATGTGAAGTCTTCTTTCATCAATAATTTGAAAGAAAAAGTGCAGGTCTATTTTTTAGACAATGTCAATTATTATGGCCGCGATGGCATTTACCAAAGTCCTTCGACAAAGAAAGATTATAAGGATAATGACGAGCGATTCATATTTTTTTGCCGTGGTGTGATAGAAACATTAAAGCGACTTGGATGGCAGCCGGATATTATTCATTGCAATGATTGGCAGTCCGGTTTAATACCGGCATATCTCAAAACGATGTGTATGGAAGATCCTTTCTTCAAATCAATGAAGACAGTTTTCACTATTCATAATATGGCATATCAAGGTGCTTTTCCGAAGGAATCATTTTCTAAATCGAATTTACCAAAAGAATTATTTGATACAAATGGTGTAGAAGCTTACGGCAACTTTAACTTCCTTAAAACAGGTATCTTTTTTTCCGATGCTATTACGACTGTCAGCGAGAAATATGCTGACGAAATTTGCAAATCCCCAGAAATTGGTGCAGGGCTTAACGGTTTGCTTTCCGCACGACGTAAAGATCTAAGCGGAATTCTAAATGGTATCGATAACCAAATTTGGGACCCTGCGACTGATGAATTTAGTTATCGAAAATTTGATATCAAATCTGTTGAAGCAAAGATCGATAACAAACGAGCGCTATTAACAAAATTAGGAATGGAATTTTCGGAAAACCGGCCCGTAATCGGAATGATTAGTCGTCTTACGGATCAAAAAGGATTTGATTTGGTCTTTGATATTATAGAAGATTTAATTCAACTTGATGTCCAGATAATAATGCTCGTGGCAGGCGAAAAAGATTACGAAAAGAAAGTAGAAGCTCTCCAAAAGAAATATTCAAAACGTATTTTTGCATTTATCGGCTATGACAACGAATTAGCGCATATGATTGAATCGGGAACGGATATGTTTCTCATGCCGTCTAAGTACGAACCATGCGGATTAAATCAGATGTATAGTATGCGTTACGGTACAATCCCTATTGTCCGAGCAACCGGCGGATTAGATGATACTGTGGAGGATTACATCGGTAATGGAAAAGGAACGGGATTTAAATTTGAAAAATATGAATCTAAAGAATTAATGAAGGTTATCCAGCGTGCACTAAAAGTTTTCCAGCAGCCTGAAGAATGGAAAAGACTGATGCGAAATTGCATGATGTGCAATTTTTCATGGGAAAACTCTGCTCGAAAGTACATTAACCTATATAAAGATCTTTTAAAGCATAACGCATGAATCTGAACGACGCTGGATTTTTAATGGTCTGTAACTGCCTTAAATTGCAGAAACTGCTCACCTCCACCGTCCAAAACTTCTGATTGAGATTTCCTATTTACTTATTGTAAATCGCAATCAAAATAGATAAAGGATATTGTGAATTGAATGTGTTTCGTTTTATTTTACTTTTTTGCATCGCAGTAATATTATTTTTAATCACCGGCTGTTATGACGCACCAAATTCTGTTGGCAGAGGTTCTCAGCCGCTCGGTGAGTACGGTATCGTCCATATAGATACATTTTATGCAACAGCTCATTCTTCTGATACAAATTTAATATATACATCCTCGCTTGACCGGTTTATGGTTGGTAATTACAAAACGTATCAAGCTTGGGCATGTTTAAAATTTTACAGCTGGCCGGATTCACTTATCGGTGTTAATATCAGAAGTGCGACGATCCTGTTGAAAGGAGCATATCATTTCGGCGATTCATTAGCACCGCTATCATTTAATGCATATCGCGCTGTCGCAAGTTTGATGGGCGATTCACTCACATACGATTCACTTAACAATAACCCAACTTTCTATTACAACAGCTCTCCCCTTTCTATTCAGACATCTATTTCGGGCA
Organism: Ignavibacteriota bacterium; assembly: GCA_963833465.1. Classification (GTDB taxonomy): domain Bacteria; phylum Bacteroidota; class Ignavibacteria; order UBA10030; family UBA10030; genus Fen-1298. The sequence continues at coordinate 75,868 of CAWHXW010000005.1, forward strand.
GTGGGGACACATCATCGATTGCAATAAAAATTCTTGATGTAGGAATATTTAAAAGCTGGTTTTCGTCAAACACAGATACTATGAATCTTAACGACGGTATTATCTTAAAACCGACTAATACAAATGTTATCAAAGGTTACTATTCTTTCAATGCAGATTCTTCACTTCGACCTATGCTTATCGTCAATTATATTGATACCAATGGCGTTCCTCGGCAGGCTGCTCCTCTCATATTCGGGTCGACAAAATTTCTTTCGACGGTTAATAAGGCAAGTCTTATGACCGACAACAATCTGATTTATGTACAAAGCGGCATTTCCTATCGAGGACTAATATCTTTCGACAGTATTTCTATTCCTTGGCCTGTATCGGTCTATCGTGCTGTGCTGCAAGTGACTTTAAACCCATCTCAAAGTTCCTCTCAATATACTCCATTTGCTCACGATACAATGTACGCTCTTTCTGTTGGATCCAACGATAACAGTGATGCTGGAGCTTATGGATTAAGCCAGCGTAGCGATAGTTCCGGCTTCACGGTTTATTCATTTGAAATAAAACAAATTGTTGCACGTATGCTTAGCAATGCTTCTATACGAAAGATTGCTTTAAGCGGTTATTCTGAAGCTAGCTCTTTCGATTTACATACTTTATACGGTGCAATATCAAATCAAAAGTTAAAACCAAAATTAATTATTACTTATTCTTCCCAGCATTAATATATAATTGACTATGAATAATTTCAAATTAAAACTGTTTCTAATTATCCTAATAGTCACTTTTCCATTAATCACTTTTGCTGGTGGTTCTTCTTTTTCTCAATATGGATTTGGTGATATCCTCCGTTACGGCGACAGCCGAACCTGTGCAATGAGTGGTACGGGAATAGCTTTAATTGACGATGGATTTATTAACATATTAAATCCTGCCGGCTTGGCACGCATTTCCTACACAAGATTTTCTGGTGGGTTTGAATACAACAATTTTTTATCAAAGGATGAAACAGGTTCTTCTTCTTATTCAACTGGCGGATTCCAGGGAGTAGCATTTGCTTTTCCAATTTCGAGAGAAAATGGAATTGTGATGTCTGCAGAACTCACTCCATACAGCAATGTTAATTATGGTATTACATCATCAATCGAAAATTCTTTGACTCAATCAGTACAAAATACTACGTTTTATGGCAGCGGCGGCTTATCCTGTATTGCTTTAGGACTCTCTGCTTCTTTATTACCGACACTGCATCTCGGCGCACGTTTAAATTATTTATACGGAAATACAGATCAATATCAAACGATCACATTCGATAGCACTTATCTGACTTCTACCACATTTGATCGCTCCACTTATTATTCTGGTTTCAATCTTATGATCGGAGCAATTTATGAAGGTATATCAGATCTCATCAATTTCCCTGCTCTCCGCTCTTTCACAGTTGGAGTGACTTTAACAACTGCTGCTTCACTTAATGCTGATATACAGCGGACCTACCCCGGAAGCTCATATTCATCCAACGATTCAATTGTTAACGAAAAGGGTACAGTTGGCATTCCATTTTCTTTTGGCTTCGGACTTTCTTACTTGCATCAGAATCGCTATAGGTTCCTCGGAGACATCGTGATGGAGAATTGGGGAAGAACAAAATATTTTGGCTTGCCGGCCGATAGTGTCAATCTGAGAAATTCTCTACGTACCAGCATCGGTTTTGAAGCACTCCCTGCCAAAGATGCAGATACATATTTAAAGCGTATTGTCTACCGTGCCGGGTTTGCTTATAACTCAACATACTACGAAATAAATGGAATTGGAATTAACGAATTTATCATAAGCGGAGGTCTTGGGCTTCCAATGGGACTTGACTCTCGTCTCAATATCGGATTACAAGTTGGAATACGCGGTACTATGGATAATCATTTACAGAAGGATACTATAATTCGCCTTTCTATCGCAGTATCTGCAAGCGAAATATGGTTCCTTAGATATGATGCGGAATAAATCCTATGATTGCACTCGGCAGTGATCATGCTGGTTTTGAATACAAAGAACGCCTAAAAAAACTACTTGATGAAATTAAAAAACCTTATCAAGATTTTGGAACCATATCTCCAGACTCTGTTGACTATCCTGATATTGCGCATCTTGTTTCTAAGGCGATTTCTTCTGGTAAATACCAGCTTGGAATTTTAATTTGTGGCACTGGAATTGGCATGTCGATTGCCGCCAACAAACACAAAGGTATACGCGCCGCTGCCTGCGAATCTGCTGCATCAGCAAAACTTTCGCGCGAGCATAATGATGCTAATATCCTATGTTTAGGAGCACGCATTTGTAGCTGGGAAACAGCAATAGAAATTGTGAAAACATTTTTAACAACTCCATTTAGCGGCGGAGAACGGCATTTGCGCCGAATTGAAAAAATCTATTCACTTACGAGTTTATAAAAATTAATTGTTCTGTACTCATTTCATCATTCTTTTAATTCAATCTAATCATGAATAATCTCAAAATATCAGACCCGGAAATATTCGCCGCCATTCAGGGCGAGGTGCACAGACAAAATTCCAAACTAGAATTAATCGCTTCAGAAAACTTTGTCAGTCCTGCTGTGCTTGAAGCAATGGGCAGCGTTCTGACAAACAAATATGCTGAGGGATATCCGGCTAAACGCTATTACGGAGGATGCGAGTTCGTAGATGTTGCTGAAAATCTGGCACGCGAACGGGCAAAAAAATTGTTCGGTGCCGAATATGCTAATGTGCAGCCGCATTCTGGTTCACAGGCGAATATGGCTGTTTATTTTTCTTTCATCAAACCGGGTGACCCTGTACTCGGTATGAATCTTTCTCATGGTGGACACCTGACGCACGGATCTCCTGTGAACTTTTCCGGTCAATTATTTCGTTTTTCTGCATACGGTATATCCAAAGAAACAGGCCGCATAGATTATAATGATGTTGAAGAAAAAGCAAAACTTGAAAAACCAAAAATGATTACCGTTGGTGCCAGCGCTTACTCCCGTAATATCGATTATAAAGCATTCCGTGAAATCGCCGACAAAGTAGGTGCATTTCTCTTTGCCGATATTGCCCATCCTGCGGGTTTAATTGCCGCAAAACTGCACAACGATCCCCTTCCCTTTTGCCATGTTGTTACTACAACGACTCATAAAACACTTCGCGGCCCTCGTGGAGGAATGATTCTCATCGGCAAAGATTATGAAAATCCGTTTGGACAAGTAGCACCGAAATCCGGCAGGATAAAGATGATGTCCGAATTAATTGATTCGATGGTAATTCCAGGCATTCAGGGCGGACCGCTTATGCACGTCATTGCGGCAAAAGCCGTTGCATTCAGAGAAAATCTTCAGCCGCAATATCGAACGTATGCAGAACAAATTATTAAAAATGCTCAAGAACTTGCTTCATCATTAACTAAGCGCGGCTATAATATTATCTCCGGCGGAACTGATAATCATTTGATGCTTATAGATCTCCATAATAAAAATATTAACGGTAAAGAGTCTCAGGAAGCTCTTGATCTCGCCGGTATAACAGTGAACAAGAATGCAGTGCCCTTTGATGATAAATCGCCGCTTATAACAAGCGGTATTCGCATCGGCACTCCGGCTATAACGACACGTGGAATGAAAGAACCTGAAATGATTATCATAGCAGAATTCATAGACCGTGTGCTTAATAACCGAACAGATGAAAAATTACTTAAAAAAATCAGCGAAGAAATAAAATCATTTTGCGAGAAATTTCCTTTGTACCCTGAAATAATTTAGCGTTAACAATGGGAATTGCACAAGCCATAATCGAGAAAATATTTAAATCCGCGCGAGGAATTTCCGGTGAACGTGAAATGTCGTTTTTCGATCACTTAGAGGAACTGCGACGGCAAATTATTAAAATGATTGTAGGCATTCTCATTGGTACTTTTTTGTGCATTTACTTTGCTGATTTTATTGTTCAAACTATTCTTCTAAATCCACTTCGATCTGTCGGATTAAAAGCTCAGGTTCTTTCGCCTTACGGTATCGTGATGCTGTACATGAATGCAATTTTAATATGCGGCGTCATTATTAGTATGCCTTATTCGATTTATTGCCTCTGGAAATTCGTGGCACCAGGATTACTTCCAAAGGAACGTCAATATATTTCGCGTATAGTATTCTTTACTTCTCTTTGTTTTTTTACCGGCATAGTATTTGGTTATTATGTCTTACTTCCAGGTGCATTAGCATTTTTTTCGACTTTTGGCACGCAAAACATTGAAATGCATGTTGCTATCGATCAATATACTAGTTTTATGATGGCATTATTACTTGGGGCTGGACTTGTGTTTGAGCTGCCAATGATTTCCTACTTCTTATCGAAAATGGGAATATTAACTCCTGCATTTATGCGAAAGTACCGCAGGCACGCCATTGTTGTCATTCTCATTATTGCCGCAGTAGTAACACCTACACCTGACATGGTCACACAAACACTTCTAGCTCTTCCTATGTTTTTTCTTTATGAAGTTAGTATTTTTGTTTCTAAACTTGCACAAAAGAAAAGAATTCCACAAACCGAAAACGCGTTATGAGTATTTTGAACTCATCTTATCATTTGCTTGATATTATTCGTGAGCCTGTTGAGCAAGAACTGAAGAAATTCGATGCTGTCTTTAGAGACGCTATGCACTCTCAAGTTGCACTTGTAGACATTGTGGCTCGTTACATTCTTCGGCAAAAAGGAAAACGTGTTCGGCCTTTATTAGTTATGCTTAGCGCAAAGTTATGCGGTCAAATTAACGAAAGCACTTATCGAGCTGCAATACTTATCGAACTTCTTCATACGGCTACGCTAGTTCATGACGATGTAGTAGATGATGCCGATGCGCGCCGCGGTCTTGCATCTATAAATGCAGTTTGGAAAAACAAAGTCGCTGTATTAATGGGCGATTACCTTCTTTCACGCGGATTGCTGCTATCTTTACGATACAGTGATCACTATTTTTTAAATTCGATATCATATGCCGTTAAACGAATGAGCGAGGGTGAATTACTTCAAATTCAAAAAAGCCGCCAGCTTGACATCGATGAAGAAACCTATATTAAAATCATTAGCGATAAAACCGGATCTCTTTTTTCAGCTTGCACAGATATTGGAGCAGCAAGTACAACAGAAGATATAGAAAAAAGAAATCTGCTGAAAGTTTATGGAGAAAATGTCGGACTGGCATTTCAGATAAGAGATGATCTGTTAGATTATCTTGGACGAAAAAGATTGTTAGGAAAATCTACCGGCAGCGACATTAAAGAAAAAAAACTTACTCTTCCGCTTATCTACGCGCTTCAAAACGGCAATCGACATGAAGCAAGACAAGCATTGCGATATATAAAAAAAGGTGCACATCAAAAAGAAATTGGATGGGTATTAGACTTCGTCCGTGTTAATGGCGGCATAGAATATTCATTAAGAAAAGCAGAAGAATTTGCCGCGCTTGCAAGTAATTCACTTATTTCCTTCCCTAATTCTTCGGTCAAACAATCGCTTCTTCAATTTGTTAACTTTGTTTTGGAAAGAAGTAGTTAGCTATTAGCGTCCACATCCTTACAAACAATTAATATTTGTTTGATTCACCTTATGCAAAAAAAACTTGAAATCCTGGTAGGGACGTTCAATTGAATGTCCCTATTATTTGTTGGTTTAAATCATTTCAGCAAAATAATTTTTTCGTTATGTTAAATGATTCCGTTTTTCCATTTCTTGTCGTGTGGGCATTCAAAAGATAATAATAACCTCCGCTTTTTAGGTTACTTGCATTAAATGTAATTGACTTATATTCAACGGTATGAAGCTCATTAATCAAAATAACCACTTCTCTGCCAAGCACATCTATATCTTCAATACCAAATTACTAGTTAGCGGCAAATGATGACTAATGACTGTTGACTGGTCGAACGGATTCGGATAATTCTGCGATAATGTACAACTTTTAAACTTTTGGAAGATGATTTAAGCACAACATCTATAGGAGAACTTAACTGCACACACCCCAAATTGCAGCATTTGCCTATGAATTATTGGATGAACTCCACCATTTTCCCATACCTTGACGGCCAACTGTTGCATCATCGCATTCATCTTGCTACAATTCACACACGATTAGATAGCATTTATATTTAATATTCGTTTCATCAATTCACATTTTTACAAATTCGTGTTCACCAGATCTTACTACAAGTACAGGGCAAGGTGCCTTCCGCACAACCTTTTCTGCCGTACTACCAAAAAGAATTTGCTCCATGCCTGTATGTCCGTGTGTAGCAATTATAATGAGACTAATATTTTCTTCTAAAGCGTACTGGTTAATTTCGTAGAATGGTTTTCCTGTACGAACAATTTTTCGTGAAATGACTTTTCCTGCAACTTCCTTTGTTATAAGGTTTTCTAATTCGGCACTGCCTCGAGTTCGCATTTCTTCTTCAATATTTGGAAATCCGATTTGTCCGAAACTAAAATCTGCAGGATAGATTGTGGGCTCAACGACATAAATAAGATCTATGGATGCTTTAAATTTTTGTGCGAATGGGATAGCATATTTCAATGCATTTTTTGAATGCTCAGAAAAATCAATGGGCACAAGAATTCGTTGAATATTAATTTGCGATTGATGAACCTGCTTAACTTGGCGTGTTTGGACACTCCTCTTTGGCCGGATTTTTTTTGTTGACATGAGAATCCCTTTCGTCTCGTGCTTGAAGCCGCTCTAATTGACCTTTCACTTTTGAAAGTTCTTTGTCGGTTTGTCGCAACCTCTGCGCAACAATTTCTGCCAACTTAAGTACAATTTTTATTCCTAATGTATTTTTTTTGTCAATCAATTCAAAGAGATCCGGACGAAAGAAACCGATAAGCGTGCAGTCTGTTTTGCAAACGGCATTCGCTGAACGAGGCGATTCATCTAGCAATGCAAGTTCGCCAAAAAAATCTCCTTCTCCGAGCATAGCAAGTTCTTGTTGATTTCCATCTTTACCCAAAATCTCAATAGACACTTCCCCATCTTGAACAATGTACATTCCCAATCCCGGATCACCCTGATAGAATACCGGCTCCCCTGCACGGTATTCACGTTTGTGAACAATCGCTGCAACTTCTTTTAAATCACGTGGTGCAAGATTGGCAAATGCAGGAACCTTGCTTAAAATTTCTTCTGTAGTGCCTTCACGAATAACGCGTTGAGAAAATAAATTTTTCCAAAGAGCGTTATCAGAACCAGATTTTGAAGATTCCATCTCGGTTACTCCATTGTGGTTTATCGAACAAACGTTAACCAGTTATGTTTTTCTTTTCCGCTTTGGATAATTTTAAAGAATGCTTTTTGAAGTTTCTTTGTTATATGGCCAGCATGTCCTGCGCCAACGATGATTTTATCGATAGAACGTATTGGCGTTATCTCAGCTGCAGTTCCGCTGAAAAATACTTCATCTGCAATATACAGCATCTCTCTTGGAATTGCCATTTCAATTACCGGATATCCAAGTTCTTTTGCCAGTGTAACAACTGAACTGCGCGTAATGCCCGGTAAAATTGATGATCCAAGAGGGGTTGTATAAATTGAGTTATCTCGAACTACAAAAATATTTTCTCCGCTTCCTTCACTTACTGTCCCATTTACATCCAGTGCAATACCTTCCACATATCCATTTGTAAGAGCTTCCAATTTAATCAACTGAGAATTCAAATAATTTCCGCTTGACTTCGCCATTGCCGGAAATGTGTCGGGAGCTGGACGCCGCCATGAAGAGATGCAGACATCAATTCCCTTATCTAATGCACCGGCGCCTAAATAGGCTCCCCACTCCCAGACCGCGATTGCAACATCTACCGGACATCCAAGAGGATTTACTCCAACGTCGCCGTATCCGCGGTACACAATTGGCCGTATATAACACGCCTTGAGTTTGTTAGCAAGAATCGTCTTCTTAATCGCTTCTGCAATTTGCGTTTCTGTATAAGGAATTTCTGTCCTATAAATTTTTGTGGAATTAAACAACCGGCGAATGTGCGCATCCATACGAAAAATTGCCGGTCCCTTTTTTGTGTCGTAACAACGAATTCCTTCGAACCAACTTGAGCCGTAATGAAGCACGTGAGAAAGAACATGAATTTTTGCATCGTCCCAATTGACAAGTGCTCCGTTCATCCATATTTTATCAACCTTTTGAACTGGCATAAAATATTTCCGCATTTAATGTGTAAAATATATTTTTCCTAATTTTCATAATTTTTAAATATTCATTTCATAAATCCGATAACGTTTATTTATTATTCCCTGCATCGCTTCCGCCGATTTAGTCATTCGATCATTATCTTCAAGAATCCAGCTTGCTTCCCCATATTTATATCCTAGTTTCTTTGCATTAATTGCAGTCTCATAAAATAATGCCCCGCCGGCGCCTGTAGAAAGATATTCCGGTAAAACGCCTAAGACGATAATTCGTACTAAATCTATTTTCTTTTTCTTCGTCATAAGATGATATAAACCGGGCAATGTGTAACCATTCTTATTATACTTCAGCGCAATATTAATATCCGGCAATGAAAGAGCAAATCCGACTGTTTTGTTGTCCTTCTCTGCGAAAATAACAAGTTCCGGAACAATAATCATTTTCAAATCTGCTGCAAGCGCATCGAACTCATCGTCGGTCATCGGAACCGCACTCCAATTTTTTGCCCATGCTCTATTATAAACTTCTTTCACTTTTTCAACTTCTTCATTAAACATTTTTTTATTAAAAGTTCTAAATGTAAGGTTATGCCTTTGTTTAACAAGTTCGTGAGCGCGATTAAATCTATCTGTATATACTTTTTCTTGATCAAGTAAATACGCATATAAATCTTTTACTTTTCGGAAACCATATTTTTCTAACAATTCAATATAATAAGGCGGATTGTATGTCATCATAACCGTAGGGCTTACATCGAAACCTTCAACAAGCAATCCATACTCGTCATTCACTGACGGATTTGCCGGCCCGCGCATAGCTGTTACTCCATGAGCAAGCAAATATTCTTTTGCTTTATCGAAGAGTGCATTAGCCACCGTTTGATCATTAATGCATTCAAAAAAACCGAAGAATCCGATATTCTCGCTATGCTCCTTGTTGTGATTATAATTGACAATTGCGGCAATTCTGCCAACTACTTCGCCTTCATGTTCGGCAAGATAAAATTCTGCATCAGTGTGCTTGTAAAACGGATTTTTTTCTCTATCTATTAACTTCTTTCTGTCCATCATTAAAGGTGGAACCCATGCCGGATAATTCTTATAAATTTTCCAGAGAAAGCGGATAAACAAATTCACATCTTTTTTAGATGCAATCGGCCTAATTATTAATCCATCCATTCAGTACCTCATAAGAAAGAAAAACAAGTTAAATCATAAACATAGTTTAGCTGCGATTGTAGTACTTACTTTATTGCAGCTAAAAAAAATATTAGTTGATAACACCGAACTTTTTACCTATACTCGCAAATACTTCGAGAATTTTTTCGAGATGTTTTTTCTCATGTGTCGCCATATAACTTGTGCGAAGCATTTCCATTCCCGGCGGTACACCAGGGCGAATAAATGCATTAACGAATACTCCTTCTTCAAAGAGTGTTTTCCACATCATTAAAACTTTTTCTGTATCGCCGATTATAACGGAGACAACTGCTGTATCGTGCTCGCTTACGCGATATCCTAAAGCTTTCAAGCCAGTCCGCATAGTACGTGCATTGCTCATTAATTTATCTACTCGTTCAGGTTCAGCTTCAAGAATATCTAGTGCCGCTAATGCTGAGGCGACAGAAGCCGGTGTTGGGCTTGCACTAAAAATAAGTGCTGGTGCGCTGTGTTTCAGATAATCAATTACCTTATGTTCTGCAACTACAAATCCACCAAGCGATGCAAATGTTTTGCTGAAAGTTCCCATCGTTAAATCAGTCTCTTTTTCTAGACCATAGTGGCTTGCAGTGCCTCGTCCGCCTTTACCAATTACACCGACTGCATGAGCATCGTCAATCAATACACGCGCATTGTGTTTGTGTGCAACTTTCACCATATATGGCAGATCGACAATCTCGCCCGATGTACTAAAAACACCATCGCTGACGATAAGTTTTGCAGCTTCATCTGGAAGCTGTGATAGTACGTGTTCCAAATGCGCCATATCATTGTGCTTATATCGAACAATAGAATTGCCTTCTTTTGAATCATAAGATGCCATTCCTGCTGCAACAAGAGCTCCAGCAACAAGACAAGCATGATTATCTTTATCAGAAACAACATAATCACCGCGTCCAACGAGTACAGGGATAATTCCTTGTCCTGTTTGATATCCGGTGCTGTATAATAGACAATCTTCTTTTCCCATAAACTTTGCAAGTCGGCATTCTAACTCTACATGCAAATCAAGTGTACCGGTTAAATATCTTGAACCGGAACAGCCAGAGCCGTATTTTTTTATGGCAGCAATCGCTGCTTCCTTAACTTTGGGATGTGCCGTCAATCCAAGGTAATTATTGGACCCTGCCATTATTATCTTACGGCCTTCTATTTGTACAACTGGACCCTCACTTTCTTCTATTGCATGAAAATACGGATAACATCCCCTTGCCTTTACCTCGTCTGCACGTGTAAAACTCCAACATTTTTCAAAAAGGTCCAATGAATTCTCCTAGGAAAATAGTAAAATGATCATAAAAAGAAGCATATTTTGCTTCTTTTGTACTTTTTTGAATATAGTTTAATATGAAAAGAAAGTCAATGAAGACAAAAGCCATAGGAGAAAAACAATTAGCTCTGTTCTCGTGACCGGAGGAACCGGTTTTATTGGAAGCCATACAGTTGAGCAATTACTTGCGGAAGGATTTTATGTACGCTGTCTTATCCGTCCCAATCAGACAAATTTGAAATGGCTTCAAGGTTTGCCAGTAAATTTTGTAGAATGCAATTTATTAGATCGTGCTTCGATTATAAAATCCATTGAGGATGTTGAATATATCATTCACATTGCTGGAGTTACTAAAGCCAAGCACAAAAATGAATTCAATGCTGGAAATGTCACAATAACCAAAAATCTACTTTGTGCGGCAAGCCAATTGAAGCATCTGAAGAAATTTTGTTATATCAGCAGCTTGACAGCAGTTGGACCGAGTCCGACTGGTATTCCCTTAAACGAAACTGCGTTATGCAATCCTATCACTACATATGGCAAGTCGAAGTTAGAAGCTGAAAATCTCTGCAAGCAATATTCTGAAAAGCTGCCAATTGTTATCATCCGCCCTCCTGCAGTTTTTGGACCGCGAGATACTGACATTTTGGAAATATTCAAATGGGTTGCTCATGGCATTAAACCGATCCTTGGTTCATCAGCGAAAACAGTTAGCGTTGTCTATGCACCTGACTTGGCAAAAGGAATCATTCGTGCAACATTCAATGACAAAACTATCGGCGAAACATATAATATAGCCGACCCGACAATTTATAATTTTTCCTCCATCATTGAATACCTTGCGACTCTTGCCGATAAACGGACAATTAAAGTAATTCTGCCCAATGGGTTAGTATATTCAATAGCGGGCATTATGCAGTTCATGTCGCTTTTAAGTAATAAACCTGCTGTGTTAAATATTGAAAAGGCACGAGATCTTCTACAAAAATACTGGGTCTGCGATCCGCGAAAAATTCAAGAGCATATCGGATTCCAAACACAAACATCCATGTATGCTGGAGTAGAAAAAACCTTCCGATGGTACAAAGAAAAAGGATGGCTTTGATTATTTTAAATCGGTAATAGAATTTTATAATTAACAATTTCAATTGATTGTTAACGAATAATTAATTGAAATCCTGCAAGATGATCTTTTTTTTCAATCTATGACTAAATTTTTACATGTTCATTTAACAATTTCTTTTACAATCACTGTATTATTCTTCTTTGTGTTTGTTTTCTTTACTTATGGAAGAGTTCAAATACGTTTTAATAATTTTTCTTATGAGAGCCAGAGAAAAAATATTTATTCTGAGAAAAACAATCCCTTTCAAAAGCTTTCTAATTCAGAGATAGAGACAGCTGCAAGCACTTGGTTTGATGTAACATATTATTGTCTCGCATTAAATATCACTGTTCAACCAGACTTTATTAAAGGAAAAGTCACAATCACAGGAATTTGCAGAGACAATGCAAATACTCTTACTCTTGATCTTGTTAATCAAATGCATATAGACTCAGTGCTTGTGAACGGACAGAATATGCCATTTAATCAAAAAAGCGAGTGGTTCGATATTTCGCTCGTTCGTTATTTTAAAATAAACGAAGTTTTATCGGTTGATGTCTTTTATGAGGGTTTTCCAATTGCAACAGGATTCGGAAGTTTTATTTTTGATTCTCATTCTGGTGTTCCATGGATTCATTCTCTCAGTGAACCTTACGGTGCGAAAGATTGGTGGCCGTGCAAAAATGATCCGAGCAATAAAGCCGATTCTGCAGATATTATTATTACTTGCGATTCTTCCTTAAATACGGGATCTGAAGGAACGCTTGTTTCAATTATCAACAATGGAGATGGGACATCCACTTATCATTGGAAAGAACGATATCCTATCGCTTCTTATCTCATTTCTGTTGCAATCACTAACTATGTTCAATTTTCCAATTGGTTTCGATACTCTGCTAACGATTCCATGGAAATTCTGAACTACATTCTTCCTGAAGATGATTCGACAGCTCTTCAAAATCTTCCGCGCGTTGCCAACATGCTGGCAATCTATTCAAATCTATACGGGCTGTATCCATTTATTAAAGAAAAATATGGACATGCAGAGATTAGCGGTGGCAGCTCGATGGAACATCAAACTATGACTTCTCTCACATCATTTAATGAAGATGTGCTTTCTCACGAACTTGCCCATCAATGGTTTGGTGATATGATTACATGCCGAACTTGGTCTGACCTCTGGTTAAATGAAGGTTTTGCACAATACTCTTCTGCACTCTACCGTGAACGGCAGTATGGAATTAATTCATATTGGATATATATGAACTCGCAGCTCAATCAGGCTATGCTATCCCAAGGTGCGATTGGAATTGCTGATACATCTAGTGTCAGCAATCTTTTCAATTCGTATCGAATATATTCAAAAGGGGCAGTTGTATTACATATGCTTCGGCACGTGTTAGGAGACAGCATCTTTTTTCGTTCACTTCATTCGTATGCCAACGATCCAAAGTTAAAATATTCAACCGCCACAATCAAAGATTTTCAATCCGTGTGCGAAGATGTCTCTGGAAAAAGCCTTGAATATTTTTTTCAAGAGTGGATGTATGGCGATAGATTCCCAAATTATAACTATTCTTGGACTTGGCGATCTTTAGGAGATTCATCATATATTATACTAAATATTAATCAAACGACTATTGGAACTGCTCCCTTATTTTATACAATGCCGATCGATATACAAATTACGGAAGCTGGAATTGAGAAGACATTCACAGTATTGAACGACTCTCAACAACAGACTTTTACTATCAAATGCCCTATAAAACCTTCTGCATTACTCCTAGATCCGGAAGGATGGATTTTAAAATATTCTTTTGATGAGAACAACCTTCCCCCATCTGCCTTCACATTGGAACAAAATTATCCAAACCCATTCAATTCCGCGACAACTATTTCATACAAGATTCCAAGTGTAACACAAGTCGTTCTTAAAATTTATGATATCCTAGGACGTGAAGTTGAAGTGCTTGTAAATACAAGACAATACGCCGGGAGTTATGAGTGTGAATGGAATCCCCGCAATATTGCAAGTGGAATTTACTTTTATTCGCTGAGTACCGGGACTGTACAAATGCAAAGAAAGATGGTGTATCTGAAATAGACCTTTTCTAATTTCTTATAGAAATTGGCCGATTAACCAGTAACAGCCGGCGGAAACCAATGCGGATATTGGTATTGTAATTACCCAAGCGATAACAATTCTTCCAGCCAAGCCCCACTTCACAGCTGACATCCGTTTAGTTGATCCTACACCCATAATCGCACCTGTAATCGTATGAGTTGTACTTACAGCAATACCGCTGAACGCTGTAATAAGTAATGTAAATGCACCAGCTGTTTCAGCACAAAATCCACCTACAGGTTTTAACTTCGTTACTTTTTGCCCCATCGTTTTTACAATGCGCCAGCCGCCAAACATTGTGCCTATTGAAATAGCAGTATAACATGGAATAATTATCCACCACTTAATTGGAAAATCATCCGGACCGCTAGTTTGAATAAGTTGTGCATTGATAAGCAAGATCGTGATAATTCCCATTGTCTTTTGTGCGTCATTTGCACCATGTCCAAGACTATAGAAAGCGGCGGAAACAAGTTGCAATCTTCTAAAAATGTTGTTGATTTTTGATGACGGATGCTTATGAAACATCCACATCAAGAGCATCATCATAGCAAAACCCAGCATCATACCAAGTACGGGAGCAACGACAATGAAAATGAGAGTTTTTATCCAACCACTCCAGACAATGGAATCAAAACCTGCACGCATAATTGCCGCACCTCCCAAACCGCCCATTAATGCATGCGAAGAACTTGAAGGAATGCCAAAATACCATGTAATAATATTCCAAGTTATTGCTCCAAGCAACGCCGCAAGAATGACATATTCATTTACTAAACTTGGAGTTACAAGTCCTTTGCCTATTGTTTTCGCAACGTTATGACCCGTGAAAAGAAATGCCGCTAAAAAATTAAAAAATGCCGCCCAAAGAACCGCTTTTCGCGGTGTCAGAACACGCGTAGAAACTATTGTAGCAATCGAATTTGCTGCATCATGAAATCCATTGAGGAAATCAAAAACCAACGCAATCAAAATAATAAAGATAATAAGTGTTATCATAGAACAATGTTCCGGTTGCGCCTCATTTTAAATTATAAATCTTTTTATTTATCCAATCGATGTATTTCTGAATTATGCTTTTTGCAAAACAAATCCTACATACATGTATCAATTATGTTTTATAAGGATACCTTCAAGTACATTTGCAGCATCTTCACATTTATCTGTTGCAGTTTCTAACCCAACATATACTTCTTTGAGTTTAATAATCTGCACAGGGTTCTTTTCTTTATCGAACAAATCTGCAACAGCTTTATCAAAAATATCATCGGCTTGATTCTCATATTCGTTAACTTTAGTGAACGAGTCTTTAAATTTCTCCGCTTCATTAAGATTGCGTAAAAGATGTACTCCGTTTTTCAGTTCATCCATAGAGAGCACAAGGACGTCGATGAGCTGCGCTACTGCTTTAGGAACACGTGTTATTTTGTAAAGCGCAAATCTATTTGCACATCCATCTATATGGTCGAGAACATCATCTAAAGCAGATGCAAGCTCATGAATATCTTCTCGGTCGATTGGAGTTACAAATGTAGAGTTGAGTTCCGAAAATATTCTGTGCGTTATTGAATCACCATCATGTTCAATATCTTTTATTCGCCGAGCGGCATCTTCACGCTGAGTTTGCGTTTTGCATAGTGGAAGCGTTTTTAATACCACTCCTGCTTTAATCAGATTCTGTGCAGATTCTTCTAATAATTTAAAGAAGTTCTCATCATGCGGAAGCAATTTCTTTAACAATTGATCTATTTTCATATATTTTCTTTTTAGTAATTAATTAAATCGGTATTTTTATCTATTAGATAAGGCAGAAGCAATGCGGTTTCCGTGAACAATTCCTGTTTCTGCGCTTACTCATATGGAAGACTTTAAAATTTTTTCCTGCATCTTTGTACGATAGGATTCGAGTTTTGAATTAAGTTCTGGAGAAGACAGTGCAAGAATCTCGATCGCAAGCAATGCAGCATTGGCAGATCCATCAATAGCAACTGTTGCAACCGGAATACCTGCAGGCATTTGGACAATTGACAACAATGAATCCAGTCCATTGAGAGATTTTGATTTGATAGGGATACCAATGACGGGCAATGTTGTAACAGCAGCAGCAATTCCTGCTAAATGTGCGGCACCTGCAGCTCCGGCGATGATAACTTTTGTTCCTCTTTCTTTTGCTGCCTTTACATAATTAATAGTCTGTTCTGGTGTACGATGTGCTGAAAGCACTTTCATTTCACAGGGGATGTCAAATTCTTTTAGCACTTGCCTAGCAGGTTCCATCGTATCTGCATCAGATGTACTTCCCATTAAAATAGCGACAATCGGAACAGAAGCTGCTTTTTCAGTATTTAACAGAATCATTTATTTTCTCCTTGGGAATAATATTTTATATATTATGCGCAGCTCTTATAAGTCTATCCATCACTGCTGCACCTATCCCTTTTTCTTCAACACTTTCTATAAGTATAGAATCTACATTTAAATTATCTAATTCACGAAGCGCTCTAAAAATATTCCGTGCATATTGTCCAGCAGATGAAGAAAGAACAAGATGGAATTTTGTAGCGTCGATTGCGTTCAAATCTTCTGAATAAGTAATTGCACCAATCTTTTTCCCCTTGTCTTTCATTTCCTTCAGTCGCCTCACAAAATCTTTGCTATCGTTTTTTTCTACAAGAAACACTCTTGCTTTTGGTGCATAGTGACGATGTTTAGTTCCAGGTGAACGTTGGAGTAATTCTTGAGCGTCTGTTCTTAGAGTTTTTCCTATTTCTTTCTCAATATCTTCACGGCTTAATCCGCCGACTCGCAAAATTACAGGCGGATCTATGGTTACATCTATAACAGTGGATTCTACACCAATAGTTGTTGATCCTGCATCAAGAATAATATCAATCTTTCCATTCAAATCATGGTACACATGTTCTGCCGATGTTGGACTAGGTCGTCCGGAAATATTCGCACTTGGTCCAACAATTCCTCCTCCAAAATATTCAAGCAACTCTAAAGTAACCGGATGATTTGGAATTCTGATTGCTACAGTATTTAAACCAGCAGTAACAATATCAGGAACAATTGCCTTTCTTTCCACAACAAGTGTTAATGGACCAGGCCAAAAAGTTTTTGCTAATTTTAATCCTTTATTAGAAATCGCTGTCGTAAAATGGCATGCGATTTCCATAGATGCAACATGAACAATAAGAGGGTTATCTGAGGGTCTTCCTTTTACTCGAAAAATATTTTTCACAGCATTTATATTTAAAGCATCTGCACCCAACCCATAAACTGTTTCTGTTGGAAACGCGACTAACCCTCCTGAACGAAGTATTTCCGCCGCCTTTTTAATGTCATTGGCGTTTGTGCGTCCTTCAAATAATTGTATGATTTTAGTAATCGGCATTATTATTACAATATTGTAGCTATTCCAAACGTTAACACTAATCTAGATGGCGGCGTAAAACGGCGTGTAATATCAATACGTAAAAGTCCAAGAATTCGACTGATTCCTATTCCCATTTCCGAATACCATCCGGGTGTTTGTTGAATGTATAATCTCGTTGAATTCTGGTTTGCCCATGATCTTGCTGTTCCGACATGCAATATTATTTCAATACTTCTTTTATAAAGATACGGAATATTTAAAAGAAGAAATGGCAAACTTCTGAAATTATGTTCTAAGGATAAAACAGCATATTCGTCTCCGCCGAATTCTCTTTGTTGCAAACCACGCAAAGTTCCAGAAGCATCAAAACCATCTAATTGCGATTCCAATACATGAACTCGCTGGATAGGCAGATCGCCGCTGCTCATACCTGCTAAAATTTTCATAGAGAGTGTCGGAGCAAGAAAACTTCTGCTCATAAATGTTCGAACCAGCCATTGTCCTTTAAATATTACCTGCGAAAATTCCCTTAAACTAGGAATTATGCTTGGGTTTGAACTTTCTAAATTTAGTTCTGCATAATTATTAGCAACTAAATTTAGCGGAACTGCATTGTCTCCATAATGGAACTTTGCCGTTAAACTTCTGAACATTCCTTCAGGAATGGTTGGACTAGTACGATAATAATCATTTCTATAAAATAAGCTATAATATGAATTTTGAATTGCCGATTTGTTTTCTTCACTCTGCACACCAACCTTTGCCTCAAAATATTCTATCGGTTCAAAATCAAAAAACATTTTCCAACCACCTGCATAGTAATAATCTCTAGGATCATTTTTAAACAATAGCGATGAAATAGTCACAGAAAAATCATCGTATGATTCATCTGGAAAGTGAGCTAATTTTTTATATACTTCTACTCCAATACCGTATTTTCTGTCTTGAGTAAGAAAATATTCCGGCGCAATCCATCCTTTTGTTACTCTATCGGAAAATCCATATCCTAACGATGCTCTAAGTTTAAAACTATTTGTTAGGCTATCGAATTCTGTTTTTACGCCAAGTAATGATCCTTCAATTCGGTCGAAACGATAATCCAAATATTTCAGAGGAGAATGGAATAGCTTGCTTACAGTAACAAGGAAACCGGTTGCCTGAAATTGCTTATTTATTGTCTGAGTGCTATCAAGAGTATGATATGCAACTTGTTCTTCAGATGTCAGAGGCAATATTTCATGTTCAGCCCAAAAGGTAGAATCCATTTTTTCCGCTTCCGGCGGAAGATACCGTTTTGGTTTTTTTAAAATACTATCCGGCAACGCAATATTGATCTTATAATCGTAAATGGATGAATAACTTTCTATCCCGATTTTCGGAATGGTTATTCCCGCGAAACTTATTTCAAAAGTGCCTTTGACACTAATATCTATCGGCATCCAAAACGTAGAATTAAAAATAGCGAATTGTTGTTTGTAAGTTAAATTTATATTACCAATAAGTGGAAGTTCAAACGCTTCGTTTGGCGATACTTCAACTCCGGCTAATGAAAACTGCCCATCAACGATACTTATTATTCCTTTAAAGAGCGGGACTAATCGAGAGCGTGGTGTTATCCTAATTTCAAAAACATCTGCACTTTGGATTTTTCTTGTTCTTTCCAATTTAAAGTCATAATAATTAAATGCTTCTTTTGATGTCGGTCCTACAAATGTGAATCCGTTAAATCGCACATCATCGTCATAGAAATTGATGATTTCACCTATAGCTGCAAAATTTTCTAACCCTTTTAGATTTTGCGTCTGACGCTGCTGGCGCACAATCTCTCTCAAAGTGTCGCCTTTTTGCCAATACCCTGTTGTATATGCTTCATCAATCATTGCAATTGCTGTGTCTCTCCGAATGACATCACGCGTAAATGCTTCACATTGATATGTGTTCAGCGTATCCATCCAATGCTTTTTGTTGGCAATCACTTTTCGCATAATGCCAACCGCGGGGTCTTCGCCTATAACATAAACATCAGCCAATTGAATATCAGATGGGACAAGCTTTATATTTGTAACAATGTTATGATCCAATATAATTTGCATAGTATCCGATCGATAACCTAGGTAAGAATATAAAAATATGTATTTTCCATTTGCTAGCGATAATCGATAGTTGCCATTTGAATTTGTGATCGTTCCAACTGGTGATTTAAATATTCGAATACTTGCCGCCGATAACTTTTCGCCAGTTACTGAGTCTTGAATAACACCAGAAACATTATAGATTTGTGCAAATAGCACCTGAATTGGCAAAATTGTGATAACTAATACCTTAATTATTTTCACAGTTATCCCTAAATGGAACATTTTTATTAATTCTGATTTGCTATTTAGAAATATTATAGAATCTATTCTACGGCGTCCAATAGAATCTCTGCAAGGTCTTTCACCTTCACTGATTCGGTAGCTTCCTTATCTTTTACGCCGTCTTCTAACATAGTCATACAAAATGGGCATGCTGTACTTATTATATCAGGGTTCAATTTAAGCGCTTCTTCTGTCCTTTCAACATTGACGCGCTTGCCTTCCTTCTCTTCCATCCACATTCTGCCACCGCCTGCACCGCAGCAGAATCCTTTTGATTTCGAACGCTTCATATCTACTAAATCTATTCCTGGAATTGCACCGAGAATTTCTCGCGGCTGATTATAAATATTATTATAACGTCCGAGGTAACATGAATCATGAAAAGTCACTTTCGCCGCTTCCTTCTTTGTTACTTTCAGTCTACCTTGCTTGATGATATCTATTAAAAAATCTGTGTGATGAATAACTTCATAGTAACCGCCGAATTGAGGATACTCATTTTTAAGTGTATTGAAGCAATGCGGGCATGTTGTTACAATTTTTTTCACATTATATCTATTTAGAGTTGTAATATTTTCTTTCATTAAAACTTGTGCAAGATATTCATTGCCGATTCTGCGGGCAGAATCACCCGTGCATTTTTCTTCTATTCCAAGAATGGCAAAATTAATTCCGGCTTTCTGCATGAGCTTTGCAAAAGCTTGTGTTACTTTTGTATAGCGTGCATCAAATGCGCCCGCACATCCAACCCAAAAAAGAATTTCAATATTTTTTGTCTGTGACATTTGAGGGATATTCATTCCTTCTGCCCAATCTGCACGAGTTGTCGCGGAAAATGCCCAAGGGTTAAAGTTTGTTTCAAGATTTTTAAATACGACTTGCACTTCCGGCGGAAAATTAGATTCCATTAAAACAAGGCTTCGGCGCAGTTCTACAATTGCCGGTATGTGCTCGTTGTTAACGGGACATTCTTGCATGCAAGCCATACAAGTTGTACAAGCAAAGAGTTCTTCAAATGTAAGATAATTATGCAGCAATCCATTCTCCAATGAATTTTTTTCTACTTCACTTATAACTTTTGCTTTATTAGTTTTTGAAATCAATTTTCCTTTTTCTACTGTACGGTGGCGAATATCGGTCATAATTTTTTTAGGTGACAGCTTTTTTCCGGTTATATTCGCAGGGCAAGATACAACGCAACGTCCGCACTCTGTGCAAGTATATCCATCGAGCAATTGTTTCCAAGTTAGATCGTCAACATCCGACGCACCAAATTTTTCTATTCCTTCTGCTTCAAGATTAACAGGATTTAGAGCACCATTTGGCTTCAAGGATGAGAGAAAAACATTTGGCACAGACGTCAGTATGTGTGCATGCTTTGAATACGGCAGGTAATTCAAGAATCCAAGCACGAGTACAATATGCATCCACCAGTAAATTTCAAATAGGAAATTGTTTGTCGATAAATTTGAAGATGTTAGAATTGGAGCAAGTGCACTTGAGAGAAAAAGTCCATCTTGACTCATTTCAATTTGTTGCCGTACCGCATTTTGTCCTAATAAACTTATCATTATCAGAAAAATGGTTAAGAGAATTGCAGTTGCATCTATTTGTGCATGTTTATCAACCTGCAGTCTTTTGGGCCGAAGAATGTACCGACGATATAAAGCAATAGCGATGCCAACAAGAACAAGCCCCGCAAAAAGTTCTTGACAAAATTTCAGGGGCTGATAAAAAACGCCGATAAACCGATAAGAAAATCCTGAAATAAGTCCTTCACAAATCGCTTCTAAAACAGATGACAATAAAACTAAGAAGCCCCAGAAAATGAATGCATGCATTAACCCTGGTATCGGTTCTCGGAAAAGCTTCGATTGACCGAATGCCACAGTCAGCACTTTTTTAAATCTCTCCAAGAAATGATCTAATCGATTTTCCGATTTCCCGATTGATATCAGAATTATCATTCGCCGCAAACTTAATCCGAAGAATCCGAACGCACTTAGTAAAATAATTACAAATATAATTGCTTTAGTTGTCATTCAATCGTTCCTTTTTATTGATTAAATCTTCAGAGTTGAATCTAATATTGTTACAGCTTCGCCTGCAATACTTAAGTCTTCAACTTTATTTTGTCTTAGCCGAAGCCGAATTTTCACGCGGCCCGTTCGTTTAAGAAAATCTCCTTGCTCGCCTATAAATTCCATTCCACCATCTGGCATTTCACGAATTGCCACATGATATCCTGCAGGCAATACATATTTATGTAGATAAAAACCGAGCGGACCGTTCGATGAACCTGTAACAGGGTCTTCATTAATACCATAGTTTGGAGCAAAAAATCGCGAATGTACCGAAGAATATTTTTCCTTTGTTTCCAAAGAAAAAACACAGACACCTTGAACTCGCATTTTCATTAATTCGCGAGCAAGTTTTTCAAACTCAGGTTTCAATCTGCCAATAACTTTGAGTCCATTCACGGGAATGTAAATATATCCATCAGTTACCACGGGCAAATCTTTTTTCAATTCTTTATTGGTAATTCCTAATGCATGAAATATTTCTGCAGACAACGCCTTTTTAATTTTGAATTTCGGCACTGGTAATTCAAATTCAATTGTAGTTCCGTAAAAATTTTTCTCTACACGAACAGCAAGGATGCCGCTTTTTGTCTGCAATCGAAAATAATGCTGGCCGTTTGTGCGCATACCTTCCATTCCCTCCTCCGCAAGAGCATGAAAGCTGGCAATTGTCGCATGACCGCATAATGGTACTTCGCCTATCGGCGTGAACCATCGAATACGAAGATTTGCATCGGGCGCTGTCGACGGAAGGATGAATGCTGTTTCAGAAAGATTTAATTCGCGTGCAATAAACTGCATTTGTGTCTCTGTCAGTCCATTTGCATCGAGAACAACACCGGCGGGATTACCGGCAAACGGCTTCTTTGTAAATGCATCGACAATTTTAATACGATAATTTTTCATTTTCTCACTTTCCCATTAATTGAATAACAATATCCCGATTCCGTGCACGGTTATCGAAATCTATCAGCACAATTTGCTGCCATGTTCCAAGAAGAAGCTCAGAATTTGCAAATGGAACCACGAGAGACGGACCAATAAACGATGCTCTTAAATGTGCATGGCCATTTCCATCTCCCCATGTATCATCATGGTGATAGCGCACATCGCTTGGTGCGATTCGTTCCAGCATTTCCGGAATATCTTTTTTCAATCCCGGCTCGAATTCTGTCGTTGTTATAGAAGCAGTTGAACCAACAACAAATAGAGTTACACTGCCTTCTTTTAGACTTTTTTTCTGAAGCAAATCAGCAACTTGTCCGGTAATGTTGATTACCTCCGAATTTCCATGAGTTGCCACTTTGAAATGTTCTGTTATAATTTCCATGGTTGTAAGGCTGTTAAGATAGTTTGATGTTGTACGAAAAATAATAAATCGTCTTTGATGAAGAAAGTATCTGGACTTGGCACCTGCAAATCTTTAGCAATAATTTCGCTGTATAGCATATTTTCATTTCTTAAATCATACACTGATAGAATGTTATTCACGAAAAATGATTTTGATTGATTTTGAGCATTACAATAATAACTTACGATGATAATGCCGCGATGTGAAACATATTCGATGCAACTATCAATTGCCTTGCCTTCAGTAATTCGTTTAATAATCGTCCTGATAACTGAATTAGTTTCATTTTCATTAAACAGATCCGGGAATATTACATTTTGATTTGATTCTCCCCGCAATACTTTTTGTCGAAGCTCCTGCAACAAATTAAGATTATTTGAGTAATCCTTTAATATCGCACCTGTTTCTAAATCAAGTTCATAGCTGAAATGTTTTTCAAATAAATATTTGTGTGTGTAAAGCTTTTCATTGTTGATAAACCAAAATGTAAGATCATCATTTTTCCAAAGCAGCTTTCCTGATTCAATGTCAATTACGCGAATGCCTCGATGTGCAGGCATATCCGGTCTTGCAAATCCATGCAGAATCATCCATTTTTCTTGTACCGCTTCAACTCCGATCCACCATGGTTCATCAAAACCGATATTTTTCCATAACGGTATTCCTGTTTGCCCATTGATACAAAAGAAACTTGTCGATTTTTCTTCCTGATTTCGTGTTTCACCTATAATATGATCATTTGAAGTAAATATTTGCCAGATTATTGCGCCGGCATCATAATTCCATACCGGTTTCAATTTTAATTTGTTTAAAAGTGGAATAATTGAAGCCATACTTTATAGTAACATACCGCTTTTTTAAAGTAGTATCAACCGATGTTCGAACAACAAAAAAAGGTCAGCCATTATCTGGTTGACCTTTTAATAGAAAATTAATAATGAAGATTACTATTGATCGTTTAAAAGTTTTTCAATTTCATCTATTACTTCTTTTTCAGTTGGTTCTGTGCCGGGCGAGAATTTATAAACGACATTCCCTTTCCGATCAACGAGATATTTTTGGAAATTCCATTTAACATCTCCCGGAACTGGCGATTCTTTTGTCAGAAAATGGTACAGAGGATGCTGGTCATTCCCTTTCACGCTTATCTTTGAAAACATATCGAAAGTTACGCCGTAATTCAGCGAACAGAATTTTTTAATTTCTTCGTTAGTTCCCGGTTCCTGTCGCAAAAAATTGTTTGCTGGAAATCCGAGAATCATAAATCCACGATTGTTATATTTTTCATAAATTGCTTCGAGCCCTTTATACTGAGGCGTGTGCCCGCATTTCGATGCAACATTCACAATCATCAATACTTTACCTTTATAGTCTGAAAGCTTTTTATCCTTTCCATCAATTGTCTTCATTGTAAAGGAATATAATTGCGGCAGTTTTTCCATTTGCTTCTCCTTGGTTTGTGCAAATAATATCATCTGAAATGTAAATGATGCTAAAAGCACTATTGTATTTGTGTATTTCATCTTTGTACCCTTTAAATTCGAGTTTATTTAATTCAATAGTACAACACCAAACACAAGTGAGAAAGTTTCAGCAGACGATTATTAGTTTTGTCCAGCCACAGGAACAATCCACCATGCAATGAGATAACCGATAAAAAATGGAAAAAAACCAGTTGCAAAACCGAGCACGATTACAATAAGCCTAATAATAGTCGGATCGGTATCTGTCATTTCACCGATGCCGCCACAAATTCCCGCAATTTTCTTGTTCGTTTGTGAACGATAGAGCCTTTTCATACATATCCTCTTGTTTGATTACTAAAGCGACTGCGTTGCATTCGATACGATGCCACGGTGTGGAGTGATTTCATTACCTCCAGAGAAACGGACATCACCTATGATTTTCATCTGTCGAATGTCACCTGCTGCTGTATACGCAAGTTGCGGGAGAACGGTTGCAGTAACTATCAAACTGAATATTGGAAAGTGGGTCACTCTATGCTGAGAAAAATGTTTATATGAATAAATCTCAATAACAAGAAGCTTAAATAATGCTTTCAAGCTAATTAGATGTTCATCTGAGCCAAGAATTTTTAAATAACCAAAAACTGAACTCAGGAATTCCTTTTCAGATATAATTGCTTGGTCAGTATCAGATTGCATTTCACCAATCTGTATCCTGACATGCAATTCTTTTATTATTGGATCA
This sequence comes from Ignavibacteriota bacterium, assembly GCA_963833465.1. GTDB lineage: Bacteria > Bacteroidota > Ignavibacteria > UBA10030 > UBA10030 > Fen-1298. The sequence goes on from CAWHXW010000005.1 coordinate 101,185, forward strand.
AGATTACATGTCTCAGTCTGAGAAAAGAAGGGATGACGTTTTTCAAGACTTGGATCAAGTTTCCAAATATCCAACACTGTAGTCTTTTCGCCTTTCTGGAGCATCAATAAATCCTTAGTATGAACAAGTGTTTTTTCATAAGTTCGATGATCGAGTATTTCCTTCTTCCGTTTTTTTATTTCATCCTCGTTTACCTTCATGTGTGGATCAAGTAAAGAACGTTTGACCATATACATAACAAATACAAGCAAACTCAAATAAGTGATTACAAACATAAGAACTGCTATTGAGCTGTTATACGTCGAAATCCACCAAACCATAGGTACAGCGACAAATATTAAAACTATAGCAACAGCAATAACCCATGGATTCCACCACCATACTTTTCTTCTTATGAAATATGTGGGTTTTGCGGCCATCGGAATCGTAACCTTCTATCTGTAATTTACTCTAAAAGGAATTATTGCTTTCTTTTTCTACGACAACTTTCCGCATTCGCTTGGTTTGGCTACGTGCTTTTTTTATGCGAAGCCGCACTTCACGCGCCGTGTGTGTAGGTTTGGTGGCGATACGTTTCTTGTGTATAATTAGTGCAGATTTTAGAAGATTTGATAATCTTTCAATTGCGAGCTGCTTATTCTTCCACTGACTTCTTGTATCTTGAGCGACAATATGCAACACACCTGATGAATCAAGCTGCGAAGTCAAATTGTTTAGCAAACGCTGGCGGATATGCTCTGGAATAGTCGATGAATTTGCCACATTGAATAATAATTCAACACGAGTTTCCAGCTTATTCACATTCTGCCCCCCAGGGCCTCCGCTTCTGCTGGTTTTGAATTGCAATTCCGCAGATGGTATCTTTAATGACTTTGAAATAGAAATATGTGATTCGAGCATCAGATATATTAATTTTAGTATTTTTAGTTTGCAGGAATAACATCCACTTTTTCTAATTTATCACCTTCGCGTCTATCTGCACGAAGTAAAAGTATTGCAAAAACTAAACCGAATATGCCGAGCATAGAAAACATCACCATGCTTGCTGTGTAAGCTTGTGTAGCATCACGAAGCAATCCGTTTAGCCAAGGGAATAATGCCAGACCTATATTTTGAATCGTTGTTGTCAATCCAAAGGCCGTACCGACACGATTCTTTTCTACGATAAGCGGAATCGAAGGCCACATTGCTGCAGGAACCATAACAAATGCCGCTCCCAATACAATCATAGGAAGTGCAGGTGGAATCATTGTAAATGCCATTGTCAGAAATGCGGGAATCATAAGAATAGATCCGACAACCATCACGGTCGCGCGTTTTCCAAAACGATCGACCAATTGTCCGAAGAATGGCGCAAAAACCATAGAAGCGAATATAATTATTGTCGTAGTTCCGCCTGCCGTACTGAACATGTGAATAACGTTATAGAATACCTGTGTGAAAAATCCGCCTTCTGATCCTGCTGTGAGCGGCAATCCCCATTTACTATTGAAGAAATCCGTGGAAAGTGCTGTGAATGGGAAAATTGCCGAATAAAATGTAATACATAGAAGCGTGACGTACCAATATGATGAACGAAATTTTTTGATGTCGGCAAAAATAATTTTATCTCCGCCGCCTTCCTCCTGAAGTTTTAGTATTCGTTCACCGCGGTGATCCAAAAATATGTATAGAGCATTCGCAAGCAGCGACAAACAGCAGAAAATAACTGCCGCCCATAAAGCCGCGCTATAGTTGTTAAAATATTCTGCGATTAATGCTTCTGTGTTGAAACTGAAAAGTGTTCCAAGACGACTTAGGGTAAGTCCGACACCGAACGCAAATGCCAATTCTTTTCCTTTAAACCATCTGGTAAAAATTGCGCTTTGTGCGACGACCAAAGATTCCGATCCCCAGCCAAAAATAAAACGTCCAAAGTAAAGAATCCAAATATTTGGCGCTATTGCGACAATCAATGCACCTATTGTAACAAGCGCAGAAAAAAGAAGGCTTGAGCGGCGCGTTCCGATTCGGTCGATTAACAGTCCGCCGATAAAAACAGAAAGAATAGCTGCAACGCTGTAAAGTGTGTACATTTTTCCGATCGATTCCCGTCCAATACCGAGCGCTGTAATAAGCGTTGGGGCAATTGCGCCGACACTATCGTATGCGAAGTAGCTTCCGAATGTAAGCATGCTTACGATAAACAAAACAGCATATCGATATAGTCGCCGCGATGGATGAAACCAGTTGCATTCCGCTTTTAGAGATTCAATTTCTGTCATATTATTTCCTTATGAATATTTTCAAATGAAAAGCGCTGCACGTCTTTTATCGCACAGCGCTTGCTTTGACATTTGATTTCTGTAATGTTGTTGCCGAATCAATTTTCCTTTCACTTCACATTTTTTAAAATAGCGAGTAAGAAATTCCAGAATTTTTCTACTGTGTCGATGTGGATTTTTTCATCAGGGGAATGAACTCCTTCAAGTGTTGGGCCAAAAGATATCATATCCATCCCAGGATATTTTTCGCCGATTATTCCGCACTCAAGTCCTGCATGAATTGCTTTTACATCCGGCTTTTTATTATATAGTGCTTGATATGTTGCTTTGGCAATTTTTAAAATAGAAGAATCCATTTTCGGTTTCCATCCTGGATATCCGTCATTAGTCTCGACCTCAGCCCCTCCGAGAATCATTACGGATACAACTGAATGTACGATCTCATCAATTTCTGATGCAACCGAACTTCTCTGGCTTGTTGTCAAAGTGACACCTTTTGCATCAGTACAAATAATTGCAACGTTGGTTGATGTTTCAACTAATCCCGGAATATCTGCACTCATCTTCATTACTCCGTGAGGTAATGAGGATATCGTTAAAAGTATTTTTTTTTGCAATATTTTTTTAAATACTTTCCCCTTCGATTTTCCTTTTACTTCTTCTAAAATAATTGCGAGTTCAGATTCAACATTAGGTAATTCATCTTTTATAATAGAATTATACTGGGAGACGACTGCACTGGCATCGTTTAATTTTTTGTTGGGAATATATACAATTGCTTCAGCTTCTCGCGGAATCGCATTGCTTTTATTCCCGCCATTCAATGTAGAAATTCGTACACCGAGCTTATCAAGTTCCAGTAAAACACGGTTAAGAATCTTTATGGAATTACCTCGTCCTTTATCAATTTCCAGTCCTGAATGCCCGCCTTTTAATCCTTTAACTTTTACGATTGCAGGTGCATATTTTGGCGGAACATTTTCATATGAAGCTTTCCAAATTCCAATAGAATTTCTTCCGCCTGAGCAGCCAACGTAAATAGCGCCTTCTTCTTCTGAATCTAAATTCATCAGTATCTTGCTCTTGATAAAATCTGGCTGCAAATTGTTTGCGCCCGTCAATCCAGTTTCTTCATCTACAGTGAATAAAAACTCCAGCGGCCCATGTTCAAGCGATTTATCTTCCATAATAGCAAGATTAGTCGCAACAGCAATTCCATTATCTGCACCGAGCGTTGTTCCATTCGCCATTAATAAATTACCTTTTAGAACGAGGTCGAGCGGATCTTTTTCGAAGTTATGCACTTTGTCTTTGTTTTTTTCACACACCATATCAAGGTGCCCTTGCAAACAAACTGAAGGAATACTTTCACATCCATTTGAAGCTGGTTTACGAACAACAACATTGAGTACTTTATCCTGTTTTACCTCGAGCCCTAATTTTTGGGCAGTTTCAACAACGTATGCTGATATTTTCTTTTCGTTTTTAGAACCGCGTGGAATCTTGCTGATTTCAGCGAAGTATTTCCATAGCAACTCTGGCTTCAAACCTGTTAATGAATTTGACATAACAACCTCTTTTTTTAGTTTAGAAAAATAATTTCATTTGCTCGCTCTAATCTAATCTTCTGATTGTAATTTAGTTTTTACATCATCGCTGTTGGCGGTGCAGGCTCATCAGGTCTTCCCGCTTTCGAAAGCGGAACATAAATTAAATATAATGCAAGTATTGCAAAAATCGGAATTGCTAACCAAGAAGCGACGGATTCAAATATTTTAATTGGCCAAAATTCTGCTGGGCCGCCCATCTGATCTCTAACAAAGACCACTGTTGCAATGCAAAGTCCCATTAACGCTTCACCTGCAATTAATCCTGACGCCGATAAAATACCTGCATTTTCAACTCTTGCTTTTTGAGCATCGTTGTAACCGCGTTTTGATGCGCGCTTATCGACAAGACCGCGAATCAATCCGCCGATGAAAATTGCAAATGTAGTTTCAAGTGGAAGATACATTCCCACAGAAAATAACATCGGACTCTTTACTTTAATTAGGATAAGCGAAATTCCTAACGCAATTCCGACAATAACTAACGGCCAAGCCATTTCACCGCCGACAATTCCCTGCGATAACGCTGCCATTAATCCAGCTTGCGGCGCCGGAAGATTGGCAGAACCAAATCCGCCGGTCAAAGGATTACTCGCTAAATCAGAATTGTGAAGAATATATAATGGAAAGAACATCACAAGTCCGGCAAGAATAACTCCAATAATATCTCCCATTTGCATTTTTGAAGGCGTGCCGCCGAGAATATGACCAACTTTAAGATCTTGCAGCATCTCACCTGCTACTGCTGAAGACACGCAAACAACCGCCGCAACGCCAAGGACCGCTGCAACACCTTGAATTCCGTGGACACCGACCAAAACCATTGTCAATGCAGCGACGACAGTCGTGGCAAGAGTCAATCCAGAAATTGGATTATTAGATGAACCAATCATTCCGACTAAATTTCCTGAAACAGCTGCAAAGAAAAAACCGGTTACTAACATCACAACAGCGGAAAGTACTGCTCCAAGAATCATATTTGTAAAATAGAAATAAAGTCCAATCATTAGCGCAAAAATTATTATTACTCCTAAAATGACAACCCTAAATGATAAATCCTTTTGGGTACGTTCTGTTGCGACAGTTGCTGTTGCAGATTTCTTTACATCAGCAATACCACGTTTAATGCCGAGAATCAAATTTTTTCGCATTTTCCAGAGTGTATAACACGCGCCGACTAGCATTCCTCCGACTGCAATAGGACGCACGATATAACGGTAAAGATGTCCTGTAATGGCAATCCATGCCGCACTAAAGTCTCCATTATTTGCAACAAGATATTTATCAATCAATTGCGGACCAAGGAAAAACACGAGTAATGGAACAAACAATCCCCATGCTAATACACCGCCTGCAAAGTTCAATGCACCAAGTTCCGGCCCTATGATATAGCCAACACCGATATATGCCGGTGTTGCTGCTGGAGCAGAAATTGTTGTAATACCACCACCTAGAATTTTTTCAGAATCTGTTTTTAATCCAAGCTTGACAAAAGATTCTTTTAAACGTCCAACCATGACCTGAAAGTCATTAGACGAATGAAATATTCCTAATCCATCCATCAATTTGATGACAGCGCCTACTCCCATTGCTTTAAAAAGTGAAATTGCAGCATCTGCACCGCGCTGACCAGCTTTGTGAATTTCTGATGCTGCAACGGATTCTGGAAAAGGCAGAGTTTCATCTTCCACCATCACACGCCTAAGAACTGTCACGAACATTATTCCAAGCACGCCGCCAAGAATCATCAGCGCTACGGCGGTAAGATATTCAGTCAACATACTTTGCGATGTGAAATTCCAAATACGTAAAATGACAAATGCTGGAATAGTAAAAATGGCGCCAGCCGCTACCGATTCACCGATAGAGCCGACTGTTCTTGCAAAATTTTCTTCAAGAATAGACCCTTTCATAATTTTCAATAGCGCCATGCCAATAACTGCCGCCGGATATGTCGCTGCAATTGTCATGCCCGCCTTTAAACCGAGGTATGCATTTGCCGCACCCAGCACAACGCACATCACCAAACCGATAAGCAATGCTCTAATTGTGAATTCTTTCATATTCGTGTTCGCCGGAACGTATGAAATAAATTTCTTACTGCTGCCTGTATTATTTGCATCTGCCATACATTGCTCCTTGTTTTTGCGTTCCTCAGTAAATATTTTTTAATGGACAAAAATCGCTTTAGTTATATACCATGCCATTTTCGGATTTTCCTGTAATCGTCGTGTTGAATAAGCGTACCAATGATCTCCAAATGGAACATAAACTCTTAATCGATGCCCGTCGTTCATGATTTGACCGCGTCGCTTTTCGCGCACACCGAGAAGCATTTGAAATTCGTACTGGTTTTTTTTCAAACCTAATTTTTCAATCAATTCATATGCACCATTTATTAAATAATCGTCATGCGTAGCGATACCGGCATAGCAGCCGTTTTCAAGGATGATTCGTAAAAGATTTAAATAATTATCCCGAATTTCCTGCGGCTGTTTATATGCTAACGCCTGCTCCTCATTGTAAATCCCTTTACACAGACGGAAGTTTGTTCCGCTTTTCATCAAAATACGTACATCAGCTTCGCTCCGACGAAGATATGCTTGAATCACAATTCCTGTATTGGTCAATCCATCCGCTGTTAGGCGCTGATATATGGCAAGAGTATCATCCGTTGCTGAAGTATCTTCCATATCGATCCGCACAAAGTTGCCATATTCTTTCGCTTGTTCAGTAATCGTTTTAATATTTCGATAAGCGAGATCCTTATCTATTTTCAAACCGAGCTGTGTCGGTTTAATAGAAACATTAGATTTTAATTCATTTTCTTTTATAGATTCGAGAATTGAAAGAATTCCATTTTTTACGTCTTCTGTTTCAGCAAAATTCTTTACATCTTCACCTAGGAGATCCATTGTAGCCATAATCGTCTGTTTATTAAGCTCCTTTACGACATGAACACCATCTGATAAGGCAACTCCGGCAATGTAACGCTTAGCCACCTGTCCTATAATTGCTTTTGGGATTAACGGAAAAGTCGCTGCGACAAGCTTATTTAGTATTGGCATAACTTCTCAAGCGAAAGCCAAATATCTATAAAATTCCATCCTTCAAATTGGAGTCAATATAGCCACACAGGCGCGGAAAAGCAAGGAAGAACAAAAAGAACGCGTTGTTTTGCAGAAGAAAAGCACATAATATCTCATTAATTTCAATTTTGATTACCCCCTCTGCCTAAGTAAATTAGTAAATTTTTGTGTATGATTAATATATTAGATATTAGCAGATAAATGAAAACTAATATGAACTGACCACTCTTTTCAAAAATGGACAAATTAAATGCCTCTGATTGAATGGGATAATGCATTTTCTGTCGGTAATAAACAGATTGATGAACACCATAAAAAATTCTTTCATATTATTAATATTTTGCATGATGCAATGAGAAATGGAAAAAGCGAAGAAGTCCTCTTAGCGGTTTTAAAGGAAATGCAGCAATATGTTCAATATCATTTCAAAGCAGAAGAATCTTTGATGAAAATATATGCTTATCCAGATTATTCCAGTCATAAAGCAGAACATGAAGAAGCTGTCCAAAAAGTTAATAAATTTTTCATCGAATATGAACGGCATGAAGACAAACTTGCAATCGATGTGTTAAATTTCCTAAGCAATTTCCTTCAGAATCATATTCTTCAAACAGATAGAAAATACATTCCCTATCTGACAGGAAAAATTTGATCGCACTTATACTGCAATCATTATTCATTCATCAACATTAAAAAGCAAAATTTACTAATTAAAGACTGATATGAAGACAGAGAAATGCCTACAAGTACTGATTGTAGATGATCAGGAATCTATTAGAGAACTTTTACAGCGACAATTAAAAAAAATCGGTCATACAGTAGTTGGTAAAGCATCGAATGGCGAACAAGCAATCGAAATGACCGAATCCCTGCAGCCCGACATAGTGCTTATGGACATTGAAATGCCAAAAATGGATGGTCTGAAAGCGACTGCAGAAATAATGGAAAATTTTCCGAGACCAGTCATTTTACTTACATCCCATGATGATCCTGAAATGGTTGCACAAGCAAGTCAAGCAGGAGCAGGTGCATATCTTTTAAAACCGCCGAGTGGCGAGGAAATAGAACGAACAATGGTAATTGCAACTGCACGTTTTGCAGACCTCATGGAATTAAGACGGCTAAATTTAAAATTAAAAAAAGCATTAGATAACGTCAAAGTATTGAGCGGATTGCTTCCAATCTGTGCAAATTGCAAAAGCATTCGTAATGATAAAGGTTATTGGAAAGCAGTTGAAGAATACATAACTGAAAACACCGAGGTGCATTTTTCGCATAGTCTTTGTCCAAATTGTATAGACAAATTATATCCAGACTATAAGCCGAAGAAAAAACAATAGACAAACAGAAAAATTAAATTTTAATGTCTATAAAGTAAAAAATATTCTGCACCCCAATAACTATTTTTTTCCAATATTTTTATCGACGTATCCCGCAACATCATCTCTTTTGTCACTTCCGTTTGATAGAATATAGAATTCGATGAAAACGGATCCCAGAAAATAAGACATTCCGGATATTTTTTAAGAGTATCTTTGTTGAATATAGCATAATGCGGTCCTCCTGCCGGTGATACATCCATCAAATAAGCAACGATTGGATTATTACTCAGCACAGTCAGATTCGGATATTCGTTCATTAATTCTTTCGTCATTTCAATTGCTATTTTGTTATAATTTGCCCAAAGCCGCGGTTGTGTTTTTAGTGTGCAATTAAATACAACAACGCTGAAGACTAGAATTGAAAACGCAAATCGCACGTTTGCTGATTTTATTCTTTCAAGAATTTCGGATAAACCGTATGTTGATATTATACCGAAAAATGGTCCTACAACTACAATATATCGCAGTTCGCCAATGCTCGCCGTCCAATGAAATATATCTGCTCCGGCAATTGTATGAAGGATGATAGTAATTGCTATTGCGGCGTATATAATTCCAAAATCAATGTTCTTTTTTATCCTTGCAATGAATATTATACCTGCAATAAAAAGAATTACTTGTGCAAATCCGAACGTTGTATGCAAGTTTTCTATGTAATGAGCCAGCGAAACGCCAGGTATAAACTTTCCTATCTCAGAAAAATGTTTCCATTCCTTAAAAAAAGTAAAGATATTTCCAGAAATAATTGTAGTCGATGAGATCCAAAGTAATGGCCCGACCAATACCAGCGGCAATATTTTCCATTCACGTTTTGACGCATAAACTAAAAACATCAAACCTGCAAATATATACATTTCTGTCCGGCACATTATTACCATAGAAGCAAATGCTAAACTCCACGCATGCTTTTCTTTCAAATGATATAAGTAGGAAAGCGCAATCGTAAATGCAGCTGGTACTTCCGTCATGCAGGCATATGAAAGATCGAAGAGAATAGGTTGAAGCCCGACAAGCACAATAACCCATTCAGCATGTTTTATTCCATGCAGTATTGCAATCCTGTAAGTGATTAACAGAAGACAAATGAACAACCCTGCCGCAAAAAACATTGTGAATGTATGTCCAAGCTGTGCCGGAAGAGCAAAAAGCCATTGTGGTATTGGCCTGTGCCAGGTTTGTATTGTCATCGGCAGTGCTTGCAGCACAAATCTGCTGTAAAGGTAATGCGCTAATTCGTCAATATAATAGAATTCGTCCGATTTAAGTATCCAGACAGATTCTATTGCTGCAACGACTGAAAGAAAAAAAATGAGAAGCGGCTTTTCAGATAAATATTTTATTAATTTCATATCAATAAAAACATATAACTCTTTTAAGTTTCATTGGAAATAATATTTTTTTCCGATGAAAGGTCAATCATCTTAAACTTTCCGCCGGCTGAAGTTGTCTTGGATGACTTTAGCTCTGATAATTTCTTAACGACAACAGATATTCTCTTTAGCATTTCAAGCCATCCTTCAAAATCTTTTCTATAATTATCCGGAAGATCATGTCTTAAACGGGATTGCAGCGGTACCATGACTGCTGCGAGGGGATTATTGATTTCATGGCCTATAGTACTAATAATTTCTGCAATTGCAGCAAGGCGCTGGCTCTCAACTAATTGGTTTTGCATCTCGCGGAGTTTCTTTTGCGCTTCATCGAGCTCTACATTTTTTTGAACCACCGCATCATATGTCGATAATAGCAGATTTAAAATCTGCTGGCGGCTCGAAGTAACTATATGCCGTTTGCCGTCTACTACAATTTCCATTGTGTCTTTTTGATCATAAATTTTGTCAACAGATTTTACAGCAAGAATTGATTTTATTTTCGAAATAAGATAATTTTCGTTGTATGGTTTCGGGACAAAATAATCTGCACCGGTATTTAATGCTTTAACGATGCTCTCTGAAGCTGACATAGTAGTGAGCAATATAACCGGTATTTGCCTAAGATGAGAGTCTTGCTTTAAAGCTTCACATAGTTCATAACCATCCATCTTTGGCATAAAAATATCACTGATTATAAGATCAGGTTTTTCACGTCGAGCGCAAGTAAGGGCATCCTCACCATCTACTGCCCGTTCGACTTTGTAACCATTATTTTCCAACAAATTTTTAAGAATGAGCAGCTGTGTCGGGCTGTCTTCGACAATAAGCACCATTGCTGTTTTGTCTTTCTCAATTTCATTCTGCCCCTGTGTCATTTCAAGGTCACTCCTGGTTCGTTTTCATAGGCAGAACCAAGTCGGCATAATTCTTCAAGCACCTCCGCAAAAAGATCGAAGAGTTCTTTCAAACGCTGTTTATCTTTGATAACACCGAGTGTCTGAAAATAAAGTTCATCCACACCTTCAGGAAATTTTGTGCCGAATAGCCCTTCATTGTCCTTTACCTGAAAATGTATATTCGGCTCATTCTTAATGAGCTTCCTGATTTTCATATTTGCAAACAGCCTCATCACCATGTCTTCGGGCTTACCTTGAATGATAAACTCTTCATCAAAATATGAATCGCCAATTTCGATATCCTGCACATCTATTAGCTTCCCGATCCAGCTAAAAACATTTTTTTTATAAATATGGAAATGAAAACCGTCCTTGTTCACGTACGGAGCGCGCATTCTTGTGTAGGTGATCGATGCATTTCCTGAGTGAACTGTATATGTATCTAAAATAATTTTCCATTGCCTGTGAGATAAAACAACTTTTCTTGACTTTAATAATCTGCCTTTTTGGTACTCGGCACCGATTTCCCTGCTAAGTTGCGCCCATATTTCCTCTTTGCTGGGTCCAAATAATTCTCGAAGTGATTTCATTTATTTCTCTTGAACCTATCCCAGTAAAAGTCTATTTCATCATTCACTATATATTCATGATTTTCAATTTAACGGAATCGTGAAATCAATTTAAAAATATCAAACGATTCTGCTTTTATATAAATGTTCAGTCTGTAAATTATTCATTCCATCCTTTTGATAATCATTCTGTTTTGGTGATTACATATATTCTTGCCTTCGGCAGTAAAAAGAAAATCGATCCTATCTTTATAGAACTCTGTAATCTTTCCACGCACCATTTTCAATGTGCTGTTCAAGAAATGATTTTGCTCTGTAAATTCCTCGCCCAGTACTGCAATGGCGGAAGGAAGCCAGCGCTCCGGAAATTCTCCTGCATATTTTCCTCCAATTTTATATTCAGCAATTTCCGACTCAATCAAATTTAAAGCAATATCTTGCGCACTATCATCCTGCGGCGAGAGATGTTGATTTTTCAGGAACTTTAATACATTGTCTTTATTGGGAACAATCAGCGCCACTGTATAAGTGGATTGATTATTGTGCAGCATGACTTGATCGATATATTTCGAATTGCCAACAATTGCTTCTTCAATTCCTTCCGGACTGTATTTCTCGCCGTCGTGACTTATGAGCAAACTTTTTGTACAGGCCTAAAACGTAAAGGAATCCATCTTCATCTATATAACCGAGATCACCAGAATAAAGCCAGCCATCGCGAATAGTTTCAAGCGTTGCTTTTTCATTTTTCCAGTAACCTGCCATTACATTTTCGCCTTTCACTACAATCTCGCCATGCCTGCAAACTGGAAGTGCCTCTCCTTTTTCATTGCAGATTTTAACAGCAAGATTCGGAACAATATATCCTGATGATCCAAGTTTATGTTTTCTTGGAACGTTTGCTGAAATTACAGGCGCGGCTTCTGTTAAGCCATAACCTTGAAACATTGGAATTCCAATGGCATAAAAAAAACGCTGGAGTTCTATATCCAGCAATGCACCGCCGCCAATAAAAAATTCAAGTCGCCCGCCAAAGCTTTTCCTGATTTTTTTAAAAATAAGCAAATCGTACATCTTCAATTGAAGTTTCGTTGCAACAGACGCGTCTTTGCCGCGATCCCAGCCGATACCGTTGTATGCATAAGCAAGATCAAGCGCTTTGTTGAATAGCTTAATTATTCCTTCTCCCTTTTCTCGAATTCCTTTCTCGATATTTTTATGGAAATTCTTGGCTAATGATGGCACGCTTAGAAGAAATGTAGGGCGCGTTTCCTTAATATTTTTTGAAATATTCTTTAACGTTTCAACAGGTGTCTTACCGGGTTTTACTGATGCCATGCTGGCACCGTTTTTCATCAAAGTATAGATACCTGCAGTGTGCGCAAATGCATGATCCCATGGAAGGATAAGCAATGAGCAGTACCATTCAGGTATCGGCAACAGCGTTGATGATTGCTCAACGTTCGCAGTGTAATTGCGATGGGTTAGAATAATTCCTTTTGGATCTGCAGTTGTGCCGGAAGTATAACAAATGTTTGCAGGATCATTTTCGCTAATTGATTCCCAACGAGTTTTAAATTCTTTCTCATGAGCGTTAAGATAGTTTTTGCCATCATTAAGTAATGCTTGGAATGCAACTTCCTCTTCAGTTTGAGGATCACCATCCAGCAATATGATTTTCTCTAACTCCGGTAAGTCATTTTTTATTGTTCTTATTTTCTGCGCCTGCAATCCTGATATAATAACAGCTCGACAACCGGAATGTGCTAATCTAAATTTCAAATCCAATAACTCGTCGATCTTCACTGAAAGCGGCACATTGATTGCACCTGTAAAAAGAATGCCAAGTTCTGATACGACCCAATCATTTCTTCCTTCAGAAATAAGTGCCAATCGATCGCCTTTATTGATACCAAGATGAATAAGTCCCGCCGCACATTGATGCACAAGTGCTTGCATTTCGCGATATGTTGTTCCCTTATATATATCGCCTTTTTTCTCCCACATTAAAATATTGTTTGAATATTTTACAACGCTGTCTTCAAACATTTGTGGAAGTGTTCTTTGCTTTTTCATCTCATTTGTTTCAAACTTTTTTCAGATTGACATATTGTTTAATCCGCTTCTAGCAAGTTGAGCGATATCCAGATTTTCGAGAATATGCTTTTTGTAACCATACTCTACTGCATGAATCATTGCGATACCGACATTTTCTAATGTTGAAACATTCTTTGGAGAAAGAAAATTCAATAATGGATATAACAATCCCGCCGCCTTGAATATTTTTTTTACATTCTTCTGACCCCTAGTTGGTTTCATAAGTCACGGTCTGAACATGTACACTGCTTTGAAGGGCAGTTTTGCGAGATCATTTTCAGTTTTCCCTTTTACTCTCGCCCACATCATTTTGCCTTTTTCAGTGCTATCTGTTCCCGTTCCCGAGACATAACAAAATGTCATATTAGGATTGAGTCTTGATAAAGTTGTGGCCGCCTGCATTGTAAGATCGTACGTAATCCGAGTGTAATCTTTTTCAGTCATTCCAACCGATGAAACTCCGAGGCAGAAATAACATGCATTGTAACCTTTGAGCTGATCTTCAATAGTTGAATAATCAAAGAAATTGTTGTGAATTATTTCCTTCAATTTAACATTCGTCACTTTACATGACCTTCTGCCTATAACTAAAACCGATTCTACGTTTTCATATTTAAGAGCTTCAAGGAGAACACCCTCGCCAACCATTCCCGTGGCACCAAACAAGATTGCTTTGATTTTCATTGGTTATATCACCTTTGTTTTGCGTTTCATATTTATGCCATCGAATACTTTATCATGTCGTCCTTTAAAGCTGCAAATTCATTCAGCTGAATTAGTTTTTCTTCAGATAATTAATTTGATTATTTAAAAAAAATTTAATTCGCCTTTTTGATCTCCTGCAGTTTCACCTTTAAATCGGTGTACCTTTTTATTTTTTTATCAGTTATTTCTTGCGGCTGTTCCGTTTTAGAGTTCATAAGTTTCTGATTAGAAATCATTTGATCAACTGTGAGCGCTGTAGAATCCTTTTCAGATGGAGTAAGCATTGTGTAAAACTTATTGAAGTATTCTGGCATATTGACTATAAATGATAAAAAATTCATTTTCTCTTCTATATTGGAATTTTTAAACTGAGTTTCAGCAGATTCCGTTTTTTTCTTCGCTTTCTGTTTAGGCGCGATATTGCTGTTTGCTGGTTTAATTATTTTTAGAGCGTCGGATGTCTTGTATAAAGACATAGTTTGAATATTCGTTTGCTCATCTGTAAATCCCAACGCAACACATCTTTTTTTATATAATTCTATACGTTTATTAACAGTCGCGAGCATTGAATCGATATCTTCAGGAGGAACTGATTTTAGAAATTCTTCTACTAATACGGTATCCTTATAATTATAAGAAATCGCTGTTACGCGGTCTGAATACGATAGCTTTATAAAATCCATGAATGCAAGGTTCTTCCCTCTAAATGGCATCTGACGAGTTTGCGCAGAAGATACTGAAAATAGCAGTATAGCTCCAAGAATGCATAAAAGAATTCTGGTAGCACAGCGATTAGTAATTAATTTGATTTGTCGATTCGAGCTCAGCCCTGAGCAATAAGTTTCCATAAATATCCTTTGTGTTTAATTTTAAATTAGTGATAAGAAAATTTTAAATATTAGTACATCGAATTGGCATAAATGCAAATATTGATTATTAAATCGAATTTAATCTTAATGCCATTTTCGCTAGTACAATTATTCCGATTTTTTAAAAATTCTTAATGACAAAGTATAAAAATATTTCGACTTTTTCGACAGTTACATCTTTATTTGTGCTGCAATGCAAGGAGTTTATTTTTATTGTCCTATCCTAATTCTAGGCGAGGATTAAAGGGCAGGTCAAATATTTCTGTTATAATAGCTTATGCTAATATCTTTCTTTTTTCAACTATTCTTTCAATTTTATTCCATATTGCATAGCACATACCTTCAATATTTTTACATACCTCTTCGTTGGTGAACAGGAGAAATTGTATTCCAAATGTTTCGATGTACTCTTGGTGCGCTTTGTCATATTCTTCTGCATTAGATTTGAAATGAGAATCTCCGTCCATTTCGACAGTATTACGGTTGAACGCCGAATTGGCAGCGGTAATTCTGCCTTCTTTAAAAATATCCCACCGACTGATTCTATGTTTGTAGATTCCACAACAAACGCAGGATAAACATATTATTACAGGTTGAGTGCAAACCTAAAAGATTCCATTGAGATTCAATCATTTCCGGTTATGCTAAAAGTAGTTACACCGACTTCGGTCGCTTCATAAATTACGCCTGCTCGCTTTCATCTTTTTGACAACTATCCAAATCCTTTTAATCCATCGACAACAATATCTTTCAGCATTCCGTCATGGTGTTTTGTAACGCTGAAGATTTATGATATGATTGGAATAAATGTTGCAACGGTCTTCTCCGAAGTATTAAATGCAGGCACACATGCACGGCAATGGAACGCACAAGATCTATCAAGCGGCGTTTATTATTATCGAATTCAAGCCGGATATTTTACGGAGACAAAGAAACTCATATTGTTGAAATAATATCAAATGTTGTTAACTCAATAGCTGGTATTTTAAATTAGATATCGAATTGAAGAAGATTAAGATTCTGCTTAACGACTTTTTATGAACGAGTCAAATAACAGAGAAGATAGAAATTATTTTACATTAAGAAAGTTGAAAAGCTTGTAAGTAATAGATATTCTCTTCGGGAACTATTGCATCAAAGATATCTTCATTATGCGAGATCAATAAAATTCCTTTCCCCAATTTCTGTTTTTCCTTCAGCATTGCAATCACTTTAATTATACTTTCAAAATCCAATCCATTCAAAGGTTCGTCGAGTATGAGGATATCGGTGTCAAGAACTAAACTTCTTAGCAAATTCAATTTTTGTTTTTGGCCACCGCTGAGATATTTTACTTTCGTATTTAAAAATCTATCATTGACCTCGCCTTCAAATAGTTCTCTCATCATGCAATCTATTTCTTCTGCCATCGATTTCTCTGCGGGAAGCCCGGATAACGCTCCTATTACTGTTGAATTCTGATTCAATGCTTCATCTGCATGCTGAAATGTAATTGCCATTTGTTTTCCCCAAACCTGATTTTGCCAGAACCGTTTTGGAGTTTCTTCAGTCAGAGAATTCCCATTTAGAGTAACATTGAGATTCCGTGCTCTAATGAGTCCCATAATCGATTTTGCAAAACTGGTTTTGCCGGCACCGCTTGGCGCTTTAAGATAAACCATAGTAAAAGGATCTATTTCAAGGGAACATCTGCTAATGCTTGTTCGGTCATTCGATATAACAAGCCTGCGTCCAAAAACTTCGATGTTGCTTTCCACATTCAGCAATGGCTTTTTCAGCCGTGTCAATGCACTTGATACTTTATTCTCTTCCTGACTTTTCACCCAACTTATATAGCGCTCAGGTCTAAAATCGTTCAATATAAGCTTATTGTGCCTTAGGGTTAATTCCTTATAAGATATATCGTCGAAAATATTAGAGCCGTAGTTTCTTACAGCGCTGATTATTGAATAGTCGTGTGTTATAAGAAGGGCTGTGAATTTTCTTTTTTGATATTTTTCAAATAGAAGTGATAGAAATACATCACGGAAATGATTATCTAAGCTTCCGCTTGGCTCATCAAAAACAAAAAGAGTTTTTATTCGCTCCGGCATTTTCTCCAGCAGCATTTCTATTTTTAGAAAAGCCATTGCTAATAAAAATCTCTGTTTCTCTCCACCGCTCGGCCTGTAAGGTTTAGGATAAATCCCAAGCAGTTCTTTTATTATGCTGCGGTCTGAAGTTTCCCACAACCTTTGTAAGATATTGCTATGCTCAAGTCTGTTTGCTAGAATTCCTTCATTTAATTGAAATTCAATTTTTGATAATGGATCCAGATGTGAAGAAGGTTCTTGAAACACAAAAAAACTGTTTTGTTGAATTTCTTTTGTATTCCTTTTTTTACAATATTTATCGTACGACTCTCCGTTGATTGTAATATCAAATTCTGCAGGATCCAAAATGCCGTAAATTGCCTTTGCAATCAGGGATTTTCCAATCCCTGATTCGCCGAAAAGAAATAAGATTTGGTTTTCTTTCATCTGAAAGTCGTTCACACACACAAGATTCCAGTCATGCTTTGCAATTTCAATATTGAAATGTATTATGTTCATACATCATCACAAATCATATTGTTTAACAAGTCCATCCGCTATTTGAAAAACGCACATGAGAGTAAATACTATAATAAATGCAATACTGACTCCTTGAAGATGCTGAAAGAAAATCTGTGAAGCATATGACGGATCCAACAGTATTGAACCCACTGCAAGAATATCCTGCTTGCTGTCAAGTTTCGCAAGCAAGCTGCCTAATGTTACGGGGAAGTTGCTCAAACTAACGTCGGTCGATAATCCGACGGAAATAATAAAATCTATACTGCATTGCAAGAGAACTACAACGCCGAATAACGATACTATTTTATGAAATAAATGTGAAAGACTGCTCTTCCAAAGAATTTCGACATTTATTATTCTGCTCTCTTTTATACCGCAGCACAGCATAGCATAAAAATAATCCGATTTCCGATAATGCATAATTCTCTCGGTAATTAGGTCGATTATTTCAAGAGAACAAAAAATACTTATAACAAATGCTGTCCATAAGATTTGGCTTGATTGAGATTGAAGTACGCCGTAGGCAATTAATAACGTGAGGAAAATGTATCCTATCAGCAAGCCGACGATTTGCGGTATGGAACGGATGAGATTAAGAATAAATATTAATAAAAGATAAAGGATTCTCGAAGATGCGTTTTCTAAGAAATACAAAGCAATACCAACCGACCAACCTATTAACAATGAAAGTGCTACGGCAGTTGATGCACCTATAAATGTATTGACGATAGCAGAACGAATTAATTCGTATGCAAGAGAATTGAGAAACACTATGTCCCACAACCATAATCCCAGCAACCCTGCAAGCCAGAAAAGAAACCACCGAATATCTTTCCTTTGTTGGAATATTTTAAGCAGATGGTACAACATTTCTTGCAGAGTTAAATTATGATTTATTTTCATATTTCTGTGTTTCAAAATAAAACCAATAATCAACCAGAATTTCTGTTGCCTTTACTAACAGGAAAACCCCAAATATAATAACGAGCGCAATATCATAGCGCTGATAAAGAATATCTTGAAGAAGTTCATAGCAAAGATGACCTTGAATATTCAACGCCATTTCGATAATAATAAGTCCAGTGATAAGAAAAGAAGCATATTGTTTCATCGTTGGAATATATTGATAACGGGAATTTGCATAAATATGCTGAAATACATGAGATAGGAAAAACTTCTTCAACTTAAAAACAGACAAAAACGATATTCCGTTCGTGGTATTCCATTGGTAGGAATTGTTCAACCCTTTTACAATTGCATTTTGCACATATCCTCTTCGGCTTTCATTCATAAGAATGGTATAGAATTTATATGAGTAATTAACAAGAAGGCCGTTAGAGATAACTCCTAAGACAATCATAAAAACAAAACCGCCTGTTTCAAATGTCGATTTCATGGAATAAGCAATAATATATGCAGGTGAAAATAGAACCATAAATAAAAATCCCTTGAGCGCTGTCTTCAGAATAAGAACGATATATTTGGCGGCAGTTTTTAAATTATCATACAACTCTTTTCTATCACCCAATAAAGGATGCAGACCTTTGTTCAGTATATTGGAAGGCAATGAAGTTCTTTGCTTATGTTTTATAAAAAAAAAGATTGCAGCAGTATGCGCCGCATAATAACTGACTGCAATTACAATCAGATAAACGAGGATAAAATTGAAATACATACCTGCAATATTATAAAGTGCCGGGATTGACAATCCTCTTGGAGGGCTACCTGTTTTATAAATTTGATTAGTGAATTGCACCGCTCGGTACAGATCGATTGCCTTTAAAAGAGAGTCATTTCTTGCCAGTTGATCCGGATGGAATAAATTTAGAGTTTCTTTAAAGAGCGATTTATGAAGAGGATTGCCAAAATCAATAGTGTGCTGTTTGATTAGCGAATTAATGAGTGTGTTATCACAGTTTTGATTAGCTGTCTCATTCTTTAGCCCAAAAAGGAGAACGACGACAAAAACCAATGCAATAAATAAGATACTGAATGCATGATCAATAAATTTTATTTTCACAGATAAGCCTTAGTTAAAGCAAGAGATATGAAAAATATTTCAAAATTCATTTATGTTGAATTTCAATTTTACCTGGTGTATATGATATCGTATATACAGTACCTAATAATATATTATCCAAATCTCTTTCAAGATATTGATCGCTTTGCGGAAAACTAGCTCTATATAACTGAGGGATAAGCATATATGTGATGCTCTTTTCAGATTCTACAGAATGCCATTGGGGAACAGATTTCTTCTGATTTGATTGTTTATTGAAATATGAAAATATATATGCAAGTAATTCGTTCACTTCTTTGAATTTTAATTCAATCCGTTCCAAAATATTTCCTTGTATACCGGTATCATCAATATTATTCTGTTCCATTTCTTGAGATGGTAATTCACGCACTATTCCGGCAAGACGAGCCCAGCCAAATCGTAAGGGTGCGGAAAAAGGATGTATATATGTCAAATCGCCATCTTGAAAATATCTGACAAGTTTTTCACTTTTCTGCAAAAGGAAACGCTGCGTATAATCTGGAGAAATTAGAACAGCGTCGCCGTTTGCCATCAATTGAACAGTGTCCTCAAGAAGCGCTGCATTCCAGTATATCTGATTCAAACCTAAATTCTCGTTGCCCATCAACGTAGTTTTGTTATTTTTGATTAGATAGAAGATGTTTCCATTCAATTCAACTTTCATGCATTGAGTGTAATTATCGTTAAGAACACAGCAGGAATCAAGAACTCTCAAAGGAACGAATGGAACAAATGCTTTTTTCTCCTGCTGAGTGATTCGCTGCTGATATTTGTTGTAGATTAGAAGTTGATTGCTATGTTCTACAACGAGGTAATCAGCAACCGCATTTGAGCGTTGAGAAACAACCGGCAAAATATACAAAACACTCGCCACAGTAAGAAATGCGAGTGTTTCTGCAGTTCGAGTTATAATTGTGCCTTGTAAAGAATTCACTTATGAACTGATTCTTTCCATTTCTTAATTGTTGACAATTGCGATGCAACACCGTAGAGTTGTACACTCGAGTTGTCCAGCTGCGTGCTAAAATAGGATAACGATGGCAGCGAGAACAACCACACGCCAAGGCACATTTTATTTTCAAGTTGATCAATACGTTCTGAGTATGCTTGCTTATCTCCGATTTCATGAGTTGCCATAAATCCGTATATATCATGCAGCAGTTTATTCAGATCTTCACTGTCAGCATGCTGTGTGCGCGCATTAAGGGAGAAATAATTATTATATGGCTGCCATGTGCTGGGACTAATCTTCTGTATGCCTTTTTCATCTGGGACAGTGATAAGATTGATTTTGTATGTTTCAAGATCCGGCTCGCGCATGAAAATATTATATAAATCAAAAAGAAAATTACTTCTATATCCGCTGATTGCTATCAAAAGGGCGTCGTAATCTCTCGCTTTGATTTCTTCATTTGCAGCTGCAGTTACTTTGATCTTTTGCTTTGTAATAGAAGGTTCATTTAAAATATCTACCAACTCTTCATACTCTTCCCTGAAACCATAATTCATGCAAACCTTAATGTTGACGACCTGTGGAAGAATAGAAAGGTTGGCGACAGTATCGTCATGAACAGGCACTACTATCTTTTCTTCAACAAAATAGGACGAAGATGGGAAGACGCTGTTATTCAGATAATCCGTATAATTATTTTTATTTCCCTTATAATCCACAATTTGACGCTGTTGAGGCGAATTCACTTTAAAAAATCTCTCAAGCACGGCTTTATTATTGATCAGCCGTCGTAATTCTTTACGCTGTTCAAGAGAAAGACGTTCCGTATTGAAAAGAACTGCAAAGAATGCAGTACTGATATTAGATTTATAAAAGTACTTTTCTGTGTCTGTTAAAATAGGTGAAAGACTTCCAAACGGAGTTTCCAGCAGCGTGTTAATGGAGCCGTTTTTCAATTCAGTTGTGAACGTGCTGTTATCTATGAACGGCGCCAATTTTACATTCGTAATAAATGCTTCTCCATCCGGTGTTTTATGGAAGTTAGGAACTCCGTTCTTCTGCGGAATAGCCATATATGATGTTGTGCCAACAAGGTAATTTGCTGCATTCATTTCTGAATTACTGGGAATAATCTTGAAAGATAGAACTTCTTTTATATCCGAATCTTTCCATATTCTATCTTTCTTAAAATTAAAGCGAACCTCTCCTTTCTCATTCGGCCCGTCAAACTCGAAACTCTTTAACGCTTGAGAAACGAGGATATAATCAGGAGACAAACTTCCAAGACTTCGTATTCGCTTAAGTGTGAAATTCAAGTCACTTGCAGTGAAAAAATGATCTTGAGTTTTACTAATATTTACTATGCTTTTTTCTACTGTTGCCATATAGCTATCATGCCAAAGCTTATTACCTTTCAATCGAATGGTCACAACATCGTTTTGATCGACACCGACAAGTTCGCCTAATCCATCTTCGTACATTACACCACTTGGAGTTGCCATTACATCGAAGAGACCGTCAAATTCAACTTCATCGAGCTTATCCGATAATTGATTAGAACTCGGTAAATGCGGATCAATTGTAGGTTTCTGATGCGCAATATACGGAATAACAATTTGATCTTTGATACTCGGCTGCCACAAAAGATACGTAAGCACGCCTCCGACGACGACTGCAATCGCAATTATGATAAAATATTTTTTCTTCATACGAGTGTCCTTGCAACTATTAGATGATAAAATTAATACTTACGGATGATCGGCTTCTGAGCCATAACGCTTACTTCGAAGGCCCTGAACCCGTCATAGTTCAATTTGATCTCGATGATGTTCGCACTTTCTTTATTTATTTGCACAGGCGTAATCTGTGATTCAAAATTATTGGTTGAAGTCGGCGCTGTAATATGGAATCTTCCTTCATTTTTAATTTGCTTTTTGTTGATGGAAATTTCATCGAACCATGCTTTCTGTTCGGCATTTTGAGCAAGCTCCGGCGGAATTGCAATGTTAACATCGAATACTGGAAATTCTGCTTCCGAAGGAATCTGCAAATCTAATCTCAGCAAATATTCATTATTTCCTTTTTTATTGTTCGTCGAAGGTAAAACAAAGAATTTTCGATAT
The DNA here is from genome assembly GCA_963833465.1 of Ignavibacteriota bacterium. Taxonomy (GTDB): domain Bacteria; phylum Bacteroidota; class Ignavibacteria; order UBA10030; family UBA10030; genus Fen-1298. The sequence continues at coordinate 123,746 of CAWHXW010000005.1, forward strand.
TCGCCCGATTTTGTAATTGTCTTGGGCACGGAACAATCGCATTCATCTATAAGACTTTTCACCTCTCTGTCAGTGCCTTTATAATACTTACCGTGATCCACAATAGCGCGGGCTTTTTCCACTCCTTGTTCACGAATATTCTTTGTCAGTTCTTTATAAAGCGCCTTTACAGCTGTTTCCGGGAAACGAATTGTTTTCATCTCGGTTAAATAATCTTCAATCTGTTTATTCTTCTGCTGAAGTTCTTTCGGACCTGTTGAACTGAATGTGAGTTTATAGACTGGCAGGAATGCGGAATCTTTATAGAGAGCGGGAATATTCTTTAATGATATTTCATGATTATGTACGAATAATTCCACCGATGACCTTGAAGCATAATTTACTTTTTCAAATAATTCGGATTCATACTTTCTGACACATTGATTTCTCTTTTCTGCAACAGCGTCCGGATTCAGATAATCCCTATCATGAAATAGTTCGTCAATCTTTATTTCGGCAGCACCCCATAATTTGTCATTCAAATAATTAGAAATTGTCCTGATCTGGTGGCCAAAAGAAAGAGTGTCGATGCCGGGGTATTGCACAAGAAGAAACCCCAGTGAATGATTGGCATTGAGCAGCTTAATTACACTTTTATAATTTTCCTGCCCTTTGAATATATTGATTTGAGGCACAATCTCCTCTGCTTTTTCGTACTGCAGCTTTAACTCTTTTATTCGAATGGTTTCGGTTGTTAACCGTTTTTTTGTCCACACAGCAATTTTACTGCTGCTGTATGGATTAATTTCTGCCGGAAGTGATTCGGGAATATTATTCTCAATTTCTTCTATATCTTTATGTGCTTCTAAATAAAAAGTATCAGACGGCCATGCCGCTGTATGTTTAAACATAGCTTCAATCTCTGTAGATTTTTCATCCACTACTTGCAGGGCTTTTATTTGTTCAATAAGACCTTCTAAAAACATTGTTACACTATTATTTTTATGGTCAAGCATCACAGCACATTTATACTTTCCGTACTTTTCCACATGTCCTACTTCCGATTCAGGCAGCATGTTCTGTGTCTTTTCAAGTAATGCCAGCATTTCGCTATAAAATAATTTTCCCGGCCGGCCTGAGATATTTGATACCATATTATTAATGTCCGCTAAATTATTCTCGACCGCAAGTAATGCATTAAGTTCTTTATCGTACTTGTGGAAGAATGCTATTACATTTAATAGATCATCAGAAATATCTTCACCGAATACTTTGTAAAATTTAGGAACATAATCAAGTTCTTGATGCGATCCTAAATCATAGATATTTGCACTATTCTTCACAATTTTACTGTAATATGGAAGAATATCGTTCAGATGTTGAGAGAATATTTTCCGTATCTTTTCGTTAATACGCGCCGGATATCGTCTTAAATCCGAGAGAAAATCCGTAAATTCTGGTAATGCTTTTATAAATGACACTATGTTATCACGGGTCTCCTTTTCTTTTTTAAGATTTGTCAGGATTGCCAAATAATTATTTTGAAAAAGCATCTCATCGTTGACATTTGCCCGAAAAGCAGTATATGTCGAGTATGCCGCATCGTTGCTCTCTTTGATATTTGATGGGAACACTTGTTCTAACTTGAGCATATCCTTGTACATTGACTGCAAATTCTTGTTCTTCGGAGATATACTTGCAATCAAACGATCGAAATCAATAATATCCGTATTATAATTTGCATCAATAACATTATAAATTATCCGGTCGACTGTATTATTTGCTAATATTTTTTTGTACTTGTCGTATTCAATTTCAAATTTGTACCGCCATTGTTGGACATATCTGTAGCGCAGCGCCAATTCTGTCTCTTGCCTGACGGTATCAATCAACCACGAATAATATGCAGACATCGAATCGATTGGATATATACAGATACTGTCGCTTGCATGATTCTCATCAAATATTTTTTGAATTGATCCTTCTTTAAAACCAAATGAATGTGTTAGTGTGGTTTCAATTTGCGCATTGAAATAATTTTGAAGATAGCAATAAAGCAACGGTTTGTTTTTCCCGACCAAAACAAGATAGAAATCGTTTTTCTCTGGTCTGGGAAACTTAATAGCATATTTTTCATCTCTTTTAAGTACAAAGTTCTCATCACCGTTTTTCAGGTATTCATATTGCCCTTCTTTTGGAACAATCTCCGGGTTTGGATTTAATTCCTGATATGTTGCGCAGCCGGTTAAGAATAGGGCAAATAAACATAAGATATTTCGATACATCATTTTAAGTTCCTCCAGTAAAGTTGCATTTTCATATATAATATCAGCAAGTTCGTCTGATATTTCAAGCTGCAATAAATATTTTTTTGAAAATGTACTTCAACGCACAAATATCATTGAATTATATTCTAAGGCATGTTTAACACAAATTCTGTAGGAATTGAGAAGAAAAAGTATCAGAAATTATCGAATACCTTTTTTGTGGACAGGGAGGGAATTGAACCCCCGACACATGGATTTTCAGTCCATTGCTCTACCAACTGAGCTACCTGTCCAATAAAAATCCCGCTGGACCACAGCGGGACCAAAAACTTAATTAAAACTACCAGAGTTTTTGCAAAAAGTCAAGAAATGATTCTTAGACTATTCCGTTCCTCTTTAAAATATCATGTGCGATTACAAGACGCTGGACCTCGCTAGTCCCTTCAAAAATTTTATTGATGCGGGCATCGCGATAATATCGTTCAACTGGAAGTTCTCTGGAATATCCCATACCGCCATGTATCTGCACTGCCATATCGGCAACTTTACAAAGTTGTTCTGAGGCATATAGTTTTACATACGCTGCTTGCCGCGATACCGTTTTCTTTTCATCATATTCTTGCGCTGTTCGATATACCATAGATTCTAATGCATATATGGTCAATGAAATATCCGCAAGCATAAATTGGATTGACTGAAAATGCGAAATCGGTTCATTGAATTGCTTCCGTTCCTTTGCGTACTTTGCGCTCATTTCCAATAATTCTTTCATTGCACCGAGGCATGCCGCACCTAAACCAAGCCGTCCGGCATCTAATGTTTTCATTGCAATAAGAAATCCTCTCCCATCAACACCAATGAGATTTTCTTTTGGGATATGGACATTCTCAAAAGTTAGCGCATTTGTCATGCTGCCTCGAATGCCCATCTTTTTTTCTTTTGGCCCTGCATGAAAACCGGGTGTTTTTGTTTCAACTACAAAAGCACTGATCCCGCGTTCCGTTCTTGCAAAAACAGAAAGTATATCTGCAAAACCGCCATTTGTAATCCACAATTTTTCGCCATTGATAACCCATTCGTTGCCATCCAAGTGTGCTTTTGTTCTTAAATTAAATGAATCGGAGCCAGCATTGGCTTCTGTTAATGCAAATCCGCCAATATATTTTCCTTCAGCAAGCGGAACGAGATATTTTTTCTTTAATTCCTCCGAACCTCCGATATAGATTGCGTTGGCACCTATAGATTGATGTGCTCCGATAAAAGTTGAAGTAGAAAGACATCCGCGTCCTATTTCTTCCTGCATCACACAATAACCAACTTCACCAAATCCGCCTCCGCCGTACTCTTGCGGAAATGAAGCTCCAAGAAAACCGGTGTCGGCAATTTTTCTAATTAATTCGGGCGGTATGCATTCTTCTTCATCGATTTTCTGTGCAAGCGGCTTTACTTCTGCTTTCACAAAATCCCGCGCCATATCCCGTAGCATCTTTTGTTCTTCCGTAAATTCAAATTGAAACATATTAATTTCCTTTTTCCTGATTAATATTTTACTTATTTATAATCGTGTTGATTTCTATGACCTGCGAAAGCTGAAATATCTTCTCCTCCATCCACCCCTAAGCTATTTCCGGATATCCAAAGCGCTTCATCGGCAGAAAGAAGAACAATTGCCTTAGCAACATCTTCCGGTGTTGTAAGTCTTCCTGATGGATTTTTACGGCGCGCTGTTTCGCGCATCTCAGCATTTCCTGGAATTTTACGCAGCGCAGGCGTATCCGTTACTCCTGCCATTATCGCATTCGCTGTGATTCCCATATGCCCAAGCTCCATTGCAAGCTGGCGAATATGCGCTTCCAAACTCGCTTTTGCAGCAGATATAGCGCCGTAATAAGGCATGGCCGTGTGTCCACCCGAACTTGTCATTCCAAAAATACGCCCTCCATGTATCATTAAATTTCTTGAGATCAATCCTTGCACCCAATATACAAGACTGTGCGCCATTACATTGACTGTCATTTCCATTTGTGCTGGACTTATAGCATCATCCGGTTTCTTTGCAATAAATTGTTTCAATGTTCCGAATGCAAGCGAATGAAGAAATACTTTTATTGTATCAGAAGAATTAATAGCAAATTGCTCTTGAATATCATCGAGGGTCTCATCTTGTTTAATTTTATCTGCCGCATTAATATTATAAAACACAGTCTTGGCACCGGTTCTTTTTATTTCCTTGATTAAATTCTGAACATTCGACATCGTAGCTTGTCGATCAAGATGCACTCCAAAAATATTCATTCCATGCCTTGCCAATTCAATCGCAGTTGCTGCACCAAATCCGCTGGAAGCTCCAAGTATAAGCGCCCATTCATTTGGTCTAAATTTTGACTCTTGTTTCATATCTTTTTACACTTTCCTTTGATAAACTATTATTGAAAGATACACGGAATTTTTTAAAAAACAATTCCTTATTCTACTGTGACGCTCTTTGCAAGGTTTCTTGGCTGATCCACATGGCATCCTCTCGACACAGCAATGTAATATGCAAGTAATTGCAGCGGAATAACAGAAAGGATTGGCGAGAACAAATCAAATGTTTGGGGGATGCAAATTAAATAATCGGATAACTGACTAATATTTTTCTCGGCATTATTAACAATAGCTATAACTCTCCCGCATCGTGCTTTAACTTCCTGAATATTGCTCATAATTTTTTCATAAGTTCTATCATGCGGCGCAATAAATACGACCGGCATTTTCGCATCAATTAATGCAATAGGTCCATGTTTCATTTCTGCAGCAGGATACCCCTCTGCATGAATATAGGAGATTTCTTTTAATTTAAGCGCCCCCTCAAGTGCAGCTGGAAAATTATATCCTCTGCCAAGGTAGAGGAAGTTTTTAGTTTTCCTAAATTCACTTGCAATATACTCAACTTGTTTTGTATCTGAAAGAATTGTTTTCACTTTTTCTGGCAGTGATTTTAATTCTTGAACTAATTCAATGCCTTGTTCCCGTGTCATTCCTTTGCGTCTTGCAAGCAGAATAGTCAGAAGCGCCAATACTGTTAATTGAGATGTAAATGCTTTTGTTGAAGCAACTCCAATTTCCGGCCCTGCATGAATATAAACACCGCCGTCACTTTCGCGAGCAATAGAACTCCCAACTACGTTACATATTCCAATAGCTGTTGCTCCTTTTGCGTGAGCTTCACGCAAAGCTGCAAGTGTATCTGCTGTCTCGCCGCTTTGGCTAATAAGAATTACAATATCTTCTTTTGTTAAAATCGGGCTTCGATATCTAAACTCTGAAGCATATTCAACTTCCACAGGAATGTGTGCATACTGCTCAAGCATATATTCTCCAATTAAAGCAGCATGCCAAGACGTGCCGCAAGCAGCAAAAATTAGACGCGGTGCATTCACAATTCTCTCAATTACTCCATCAAGTCCTCCAAGCTTTACATTTCCTTCTTCTTCCAGCAATCTCCCTCTCATTGCATTCTGAATCGACTCAGACTGTTCATAAATTTCTTTCAACATAAAGTGAGTAAATCCACCCTTTTCAATCTGTTCGAGATCGAATGTAAGTTCTTCCTCTACTTTCGTGATTTTAACGTCACTGAGTGTTTTGATTGTTACATTATCTGCCGTCAGCTCTGCAACCTCACCATCCCCCAAATAGACAACTTGCCGCGTGTGTTCGATAATTGCAGCCGCATCTGCAGCAACGATATTTTCACCATCACCAATTCCTAGAATAAGTGGGCTGCCCATTCTAGCTGCGACGATTTTATCTGGTTCACGTGATGATAATACGACAAGTCCGTATGTTCCTGTTACCTGTTTCATCGCTAAACGAACAGCTTCAAAAAGATTTTGAGTTGACTTGTATATTTCTTCAATTAAATGCGCAACAACTTCTGTATCTGTAGCACTAATGAAATTGTGCCCTTCCTGAAGCAGTTTCGTTTTAATAGCAAGGTAATTTTCTATGATGCCATTGTGAACTACGGCAATTTCATTCTTGCAATCTATTTGTGGATGCGCATTAATATCATTTGGTTCACCGTGAGTAGCCCAACGCGTATGGCCCATACCGATATGCACATCTGGGATTGGTAAGCCATTATTTATTTTTTTTAAAAGGTCATCAACCTTCCCCTTTTGTTTTTTAATATACAACGTATTATTGCTAATGAGTGCTATTCCCGCCGAGTCATATCCACGGTATTCCATACGCTTCAACCCCTCCATTAAAATCGGAAGCGCACTTTTTTTCCCGATGTATCCTACAATACCACACATAATCTATCTCCAGTTACGGTTTTAAACAAATAACAGTCATCATCCTGCCAGCACTTTTTCCATCTCGTCTATAAGAATGGAACAATTTGTTCTCGCAAATCGTGCAATGTTTGCTGATTTCAATATTACCAGTGACAACTCCCTGCTGTTGAAGTTGAAATGCATTTTTTTTCTTTAAATCAATAAATATCTTCGTCTTATTATAAGGTACAATTTTATTCTTGAACTTCACAGCAACTTTCTTGCCCACTTCGTAACAACACACTCCGGCTGATGGACCTATAAAGGCAAGGATATCTTTAGTATTAGTTTTAAATTCATTCTTCATCTTAAATAAAACATGTTTGATAAATGCATTTGCGGTGCCTCTCCATCCTGCATGAACTGCTGCAATTATTTTTTGTATTGGATCGTAGAGTAAGATTGGAACACAATCGGCAACCATTAAAACTAATGCTACACCGCCTGTATTCATAATCAGAGCATCGCAGTTTTTATATTCACCCGGTTTAGCGACCACAAAACAATTGTTTGAATGAGATTGAAGAGGAACAGCAAGTTCATTATTGGATATTCCAAAATTTAAAAAGAATGTCTCCCGATTCATTTTAACTATTTTGGGATCATCGCCGACATCATAACTTAGATTCATTTCGAATTCAGAATAATTCTTACTTCCAAGTTTAGTGCTCATTCCTGAACGAACTTCCGGATAGCCTGAAAATATTTTCGGTAATATCAATGTCCTTTCAAGCATACTGAATTGGAAGCTGAATTTCAAATGTAGTTCCTTTCCCGCGTTCGCTTTGGCAGGTTATTTTTCCGCCATGGTCTTCAATTACTCTCCTTGCTATTGCTAATCCAATTCCCATTCCTTCTGACTTTGTTGAAAAATTTGGCTCAAATATCTTTGTTCGTATCTCTTCTGGAATTCCTAAACCAGTGTCAGAGATTACAATAAGGCACATTCGCCCATCTTTGGAAGTGCTGATAGTAATTGTTCCTTCCTTTTCAATAGCTTGAATAGCGTTTCTTATAATGTTAATAAAAACTCCGCGAAGCTGATCGCTGTCTGCAATTGCCACCACATCAGGAGATGCAAGTCGATCAATAAAAGTGATTCCCTCTACTTCTCTGAATAAATTAATTGCTTCCTTTAATAAATTATCAATACTTACTTTTTCAAATTTCCTTTCCGGTATTTTGGCAAAGTGTGAAAATTCTGTCGCAATGCGTGAGAGAGCTTCAATTTGCTCGATTACTGTTTGTGCAACACGCTGGAGAATTTCTTCCCTCTCTGGTGCCCGATCTTTAAATGCCTGCCGCAAATGTTGAATAGAAAGCTTCATAGGTGTAAGCGGATTTCTGATTTCATGCGCTATTTGTTTAGCCATTTCTTTCCATGCGCTTTCGCGTTCATGTTTAGCAAGTTCCTCTCTGCTTATTCGCAGCTTTGAGATCATATCATTAAATGACCGTGCAAGTGTACCTATTTCATCACGTGATTTTACAACAACATTTATATTAAGCTTTCCATCTGCAACGTTTTTTACTGCGTTCGTCAATTTATACAAAGGACGCGTAAAACGTAAAGCAAGTATCGCACCGCCTGCCAAGGCAATTCCAAAAATAACTGCATAAACACTGAAGACATATACATTTTGATTAGATATTTCAGCTTCGATTTCCTTTTGTCTATTTAATGTCGGAATAGCAATTATACCTACAATATTTCCAACGATTTTAATTGGAGTGTAACCGACAACGTACTCAACCGATCCAAATTTTTCATTTCTTAAAAAATAAGTTCTTTTATCTAGTACAGTTGATGCAAAGACTTTGCCGTTAAGTCGAGTGTCTAATAAAGATGCACGATAAAGTTCGGATCTGCTGCTTGCTTGTATAGATGCATTATGATAAACTGAAAAATCAACTCCATATTCAGCGGCAATTGCTTCACAAAAATCGTCGTCGACACCTTTTACAAAATCTTCTTCATCAGAGACATATGAGCTGATTCTATCCTGCAACTTAGCCAGCTCGCTATACAGTTCAATTTCTCCTTGCTTTTGAACTCGTTCTGTAACAAGCTGTTTACTATAGTAACTCAACACTACGAGCGGTGCAAGTGTAATACATACGAATCCAATTAACAGTTTACCTCTAAATCCAATCAAAAGTATTTCATTCTGCATGCTTTTACGAATGCATAAACCGATTCCTATTGCTGCCAAGAAGGTAAGACAGATAAAAAATTCCTGCAAATAACCAAACATATCCCAGCGAAAATCTAATTCTTCTAAACTAATAGCTGCAATTCTTTCAGGTGCTGCAGCATCGGTCATAAATACGGTTTGTGTTTTATATCCATTAATCAAAATATCTTTCCATAGAAATAGATTATTTTGTTTCTGAAGTTCACTGTCGATGGTTGCAGATATTCGGTTTTCCGGAAATAATTTTCTTCCCGTTGAGAATAGCAATGAATCATTTTTATATTCGTGGATTGCAACTTCGCGCACAGCATCATTCTCCAGCCGATCTCCATACTGCCGCAGTGGTTCTGTTTCTTCTTCATGAAATATTGTTTTTAGGTGCTCCGATAAAATCAGTGCAATACTGCCAAGTAATTGTCCGTTTGAATCACGAATAGTACTCCATATTCCATATAATTTACCCAATATTTTCGGCTCTGCTGGCTCAATAACTTGAATTGCCTCTTCTTCACCGGCAAATACTTTTGTAAGAATATTCTGCTGTTCCGATTTAGTCATTCCTACAACAAACCGATCCATTTCATTGCCTTGCTGATCGTACAAAATAAGAGCAGAATTGTATCCCTCTTTGCCAATTAATGATTTTGTCCAAAGAACAAATGCAAGATTGTTCATTTTTGCCGATAAAAAAGAATTTTGGTTTAAATTATCTGCAAAATATTCGATTGATGTTCGTAGTCCATCCTGTACAACATTTGTCAGCCAACTATCAGAAGGGCGCAAGAACTCATTTCCAATATTTTCTACTTCTTTATGTTCTCTTTTTTTAAGTTCTTGATGCAATAAAGGTGCGCTTATAACAAATGAACATATAATCATGCATGCTGCAAATCTCCACTGCTGCAATGCTGAATCTAACCCTGCTTTTTTCCAATAAATAATTAACTCTAAAAAAATAACACAGATTGCGATAAAAATAATTGAACAGAGAAGCGGAATTATTTGAGTACTATCGAGGACAGCAAAGATTGGGATGCTAATAATAATAGAACTGATAAATAAAATTTGCAGTTCAGCCTCTCTTTGAGAAAAATATATAAGGAATAATTTTCTTCCACCATAGAGCATTACAATTGAGATGCACAGCAGAGAAGTGCCAAGCATAATGATATTAAAATACATAAGCGCAGCGGTTTTATCTGGAAGAATTTCAGATGGATTACTATATCGAATTGTTGAATCGAAAACGAAACTACGCACTGCTTCGCTAAATCCACGAAAAAGCCAAAGAGTCAGCATCGAAATAATACAGACAAGTATTATAAATCTAATTCGTACAAATCCTCTGCTAACTTTCGCAAACATTCCTTTTACTTCATTCTTAAATACAATACGTGAAAATAATAACCAACTAGAAAACAATATTGCCAATACAGTAAGAATGAGTTCTCCGAGCGAAGAGGTTAATCCAAAAATAAAAGGTGAAGCGTATAAATTAGGATTGAAGAGCCATCCGTCAATAAAAGCTGCAGGAACATTTAGTCCTCGTATTACAAACCGCACAAACCAAAAAGAAAGAATCAGCGCTGTGGTTGTCATCCAGTTTTTATTTTTTGGGGTAATCCATAATATGCATGCGTATGTAAGGAACAAACAACCGCACGCCAAGCAAAGAATTATCAACTTATTGCATAAATCTATATCTGATGAAGTTTTGCTATTTCGACTTATTTCTGTAACAAAGAATTCAGCAATCGTTTTATTCGCTTGGTTGACAATAGGAACACAATACTCTCCTTGACTTGCAACATGCGTTTGTGGAAGTTTCAGTACAACTTGTGTCTCAAGTTTTAATGATAATTCCGTGCTGAAACTTGTTTTCTGAATAAAGCGATTTGAAATTGGAGAATTGACTTCAAGCGGTTCACTTACCAACAAAGACCATCCTTCATTGGCAAATCTTCTTCCTACTGTTAAATAGGTACGCAATCCATTTTGTGTTACATAAACGAATGATCCGGCTGAATTTTGATTAGGTATCTGTTTATATGCTGATGCAATGCTAGGTCCATTCCATGCAAGGATATTTCCTGTCGAATCTATGAGATCAATCGTTTGATCATCATTTAATTTATAAAAATTAAGACATCGAAATACTTTAAGTGCATTAGGAATTTCATTGATGTTGATACTTGTATATAGAGATGTATCTTCAGAAACACGCTCGGCGATTTTTTCTAACAGATCAATTCTGGTCTGAAACGCTTCATGAATAACTTGTTCTGCATATATCCGCCGTGAAGCACGTTCTACATTCCAGTGATAAGCATTAATTGATGGAATTAAAAGCCGTATTACAAAAATCACGACTGCAATGACAATACAAATAAAAAAGCCCCACATTGCGGGGCGGACATACTTTTCGTATTGACTTGTCATGCCCAATTTTTTATTAATAAATATTGAATTGACAAATTACCCACTGAGAATCCTGCTTTGTCAGTGATACATATACCTGCACCGATTCTTGATTTCCTTTTTGGACATAGACTAGACGGCCTGTTGCGTATGGTACAGGGCCTTTTTCATGAATCCGGGAAAACTCAAAAGAGATCGGCCTGCGGCTTGAAAAATATTCAGATAATACTGATGCCGCCTGGTTCATCGAAAAATATCCGCGCTCACCAGAGCCAATAGCGATAGAAACTATTGTACCAAGTTCCTTGTCAAATTCTTCTACAGTGCACTTTCTTATTCCGGACTCTATCTTCTGAAAAACAGCCAACTCTTTTGAGTGTTTCTGGTTCAAATGAACAGAAATTGTATCGAGTATTCCATTTTGTGGGGCTGTAACAGATTGCTGTCTTATCTGCGCTTCAGAAGAAAAAGAAAAAAATAATATAATAAACAGCCATCGCATAATTTCTGTCAAAATTATCAGAAAACGAGGAGAAAGTCAATCAATGAAAAACAATCAATTAAAAATCAATGAAAAGGTTTTGATTAATAGGCAAAGACAATTTTTCTGGAAGATTCTTGGAATTAATATCCAGCATGGCTGAAAAAACAAGCCATAAAGGCTTAAACTCATTCGAAAATCATGCAATGCACACTTTTGCTGATTGACAACTTCTCAATTCTTTTGGAAAATGATTATCTTACGATAATTCTGAGGAGTAATTTTTATAAAATCCTATATTTTAACGAACAGAAATCCCATACAGTTTGCGGGATTGATGATGAAATAAAATCTCAACAGTAAGCTCATAATCATTTCAAACGGTGGCTCAAGAAGGTGAGCCGCCATTATTAGTAAAAATATTCCTTATCGAGTCAAACAAATCAACTTGTACGCAAGTATTTTCCATTATTAATTATTCCTATTGCTTTTCCCATTAATGCCCTTCCATTGAACGGAGAGTTCTTAGATTTTGATTTGAACGATTGAATGTCCACTATCCATTCGACGGTTGGATCCAGTAGTGTTAAGTTTGCAATCTCTCCTTCCTGAATATTAATCATTGGCAAAGAAAGAATTCGACGCGGATTGACTGAAAGTTTTTCAATCAACTGAACAATCGTAAGATATTTTTTGTGAACAAGTTCTGTAATAGACAAACCAACAGCAGTTTCAAGCCCAACAATGCCAAACGGTGCTTGCGCAAACTCAACTTCTTTCTCGTCAATCGTATGCGGTGCGTGATCTGTGGCAATGACATCAATAATTCCATCGCGTAAAGCTTCTTTAATCGCTTGCACATCTGATTTTGTACGCAGCGGCGGATTCATTTTTAAATTTGTATCAAAACTTTCAACAGCATCATCTGAAAGTGTAAAGTGGTGAGGTGCGGCTTCGCAAGTAATATTCAACCTTTCTGTTTTTGCTCTTCGTACACATTCTATAGAGCCAACTGCGCTTATGTGTGCAACGTGATATTTAGCTCGCGGAATATAACGCAAAAGAACAATATCTCGTGCAATCATCAATTCTTCCGCAATCGATGGAATTGCAGGCATACCGAGCCGAGTCGAAACGAATCCTTCATTCATCAATCCATTCTTTGTCATCGTAGGTTCTTCTGCATGCTGGATTATTGGCAAACCGTACATGGACGAGTATTCAAAGATGCGCCTCATCAATTCTGCACTTTCAATCGGAGTTCCATCATCCGAAAAAGCGACCGCACCGGCTTTCGCCAGCTCAGCCATAGGTGATAACTCTTCTCCCTTCCGTCCTTTTGATGCTGCAGCAATTGGGTACACATCTACAAGTCCACCGGTTGCGCGCCTTCCTTCTTCCTGAACATAGCGAGCGACAGATTCTTCATCGATCGCTGGATTCGTATTAGGCATACAGCATACAGCTGTAAATCCTCCAGCTGCTGCAGACGCGCAGCCAGTTTCTATTGTCTCTTTATGTTCAAACCCCGGTTCGCGCAAGTGAACATGCATATCAATAAATCCTGGAGCTATAATTTTATTTTTAAGATCAATAATTTCATAAGATTTGTCACTGGAGAGCGATGCGCCGATCTTTTCAAGCCTTCCATCAATTATTAAAATATCTGCAACTGTATCTTTCCCGTTAAAAGGATCAATTAAATGACCAGATTTCAAATGCAGTTTCATGTTTAGCTCCTTCAATTAGAAGTTCCAAGTAAGTAGAGTACCGCCATTCTGATTGCTTCACCATTTGTGACCTGTTCTAAAATCACAGAATGCGGTCCATCGGCAAGATCGGCTGAAAGTTCGACATCACGATTAATTGGACCAGGATGCATAATGGTGATCGGTTTTAAAGCACGGTCAACTTTTTCTTTTGTCACACCGAAATAGCGGTGGTATTCACGAAGCGAAGGGAATAATCCACTCTTCTGCCGTTCCAGTTGAATACGAAGAACATTCAGCACATCAACATGCGGAACAACATCTTCTAATCTGTGATAAATATGCACTCCAAGTTCTTCAATATTTCGCGGGATGAGCGTTGCCGGGCCGCACACTGATATTTCTGCACCCATAGTTTTTAATCCATAAATATTTGAAAGTGCAACACGGCTGTGAGTTATGTCGCCCACTATACAAACGCGCAATCCTTCAAGTGAGCCATGTTTTTCTCGAAGCGTCATCATATCGAGCAGCGCTTGTGTAGGGTGCTCATGCGCCCCATCACCAGCATTAATCACATTTGCTTTTACGACTCGCGTTAAAAAATGCGGTGCGCCAGAAGCTGAATGACGAATTACGACCATATCGATTTTCATTGCTTCGATGTTACGTGCTGTATCCTTCAATGTTTCGCCTTTATTTACACTGCTGCCCGATGCAGCAAAGTTCACTACATCTGCCGAAAGACGCCTTTCTGCAAGTTCAAATGAAATTCTTGTACGAGTAGAACTCTCAAAAAACAAATTCACAATTGTTTTTCCTTGAAGCGGTGGAACCTTTTTAATTGGCCGCTCCAGAATTTCTTTGAATGATATCGCTGTATCCAGAATGAGCGTAATATCGTCCTTGCTCATACCTTCTAATCCAAGTAAGTGACGGCTTTGCAATTTCATTGTTCCTCCTCATTTTCATCATTTTCTATAAGATAGACTGCATCCTCTTCATCTGTTTCCACCATTGATACTTGTACTTCTTGTCCGCGTGCAGTTGGCACATTTTTTCCTACAAAATCAGCTTTGATGGGCAATTCGCGATGTCCGCGATCTACTAATACAAGCAGCTGAATCTCAGATGGCCGTCCAAGATCCATCAAGGCATTTAGAGCTGAACGAATTGTCCGCCCTGTAAAAAGCACATCATCAATCAAGACAATCGTTTTTCCGCGAATATCAAAAAGTATTTCTGAATTTTTCAATTCTGGTTGATCAAGACGCCCGCGCAAGTCGTCGCGGTAGAGTGTAATATCTAAGATGCCGACCTGCACATTCATGTTTTCGATTTCTGCAAGCTTTCTCGCAACACGATGCGCGAGAAATTCACCTCTCGTTCTAATTCCGACTAGTACAACATTTTGCACACCCTTATTTTTCTCGACTACTTCGTGCGAGAGGCGGTTTACTGTTCGTCGAAGACCATCGGCGTCAAGTACTATTGTTTTTGTTTTCATTTTCATCTGCCTTTCTAAAAATGAGAAAACCCCCAGTTCCAGCGGACTTGGAAAAGGGGGCTTAAAAAATCTGAAATCATTAATCGTCACATAAAATCCCTTTCCTACCTCGCTGGATAGGAATTAAAGGAACATCTTCAAAGAACATTCATATTTGTGGGCGCTGCGGGGATCGAACCTGCGACCTTACGCGTGTGAGGCGTACGCTCTGAACCAGCTGAGCTAAGCGCCCGCATTAGCTGCCTCAATTGTTTAATCTTTGTATAAATATATAAAAATAAATATTCTAATTCAATTGGTATTTCAAAATTTTGAAATTTACAAATCACACGATGGTTCAGTTCAACGCAATTATTTTTCCTATTAAAATTATTGGCAATATTTATCTAAGGCGGATGATGCAGAGTTACTCCCGAGTTGATTTGCAATTTGGAAGTCTATGCATGCTTCCTTTCGCTTCTTAATCCCAACTTTTGCCATTCCCAGCATATAGTATGCATCTGCATTCTTAGGATTCAATCCAATCGTTCTATTGAAATCAACAATTGCACCTAAATAATCTTTGATATTAAACTTGTTTATTCCCCGATAATAATAAGGTTTCGATTCATTTGGATATTGTTCAATTACTTTCGTGAAATCGTCTATCGCGCCTTGATAGTCACCCTTGGTCGATTTATCTATACCACTGTCATAAAAACTGCCTTTTATCTGAGCTTGTACACAGGTTAAATAGAAACAGTACAAAGAAATTAGCGAGAGAAAAACACAGAGCGGTTTCATCGGGGAATGCTCCTTTACATCGAATGTTTCCCATCATTGTTTTAAAAAACTTTGACGAAATACTTTCAAACTTTAACGAATTTTCGTCGTTAAAGCAAGTGCAAAGCTTCAGAAAATAATCTCGCTCTTTTGTTTATAAATTCCATTTACCTCCAATTTTCATGCAAGTCTGATTTATTTTTCTCACAGATTTCTCAACAACTCCCATGTATATATACCGGTGGAATGTCCGTCACTCCAAGAGATTTGAATCGCATAATGACCAACCTGTTGAATACCTGTAAGTTTATATCTTCCAGGAAGATTCTGCTGAGGTTCGGGTTCATATTTCTTGAGTAAAACCGTCTCTCCTTGACATCCAGCACAGGGACAATTATCACGCAACGTTCGAAGAGAGATAATGCTTTCTATGCCATCATCCCATTTTATTGAAAGTTCTTCTGATGAAGAAAGTTTGATCTGAGTAGCAATCATTTTTTAAGATTTCCCTTGATAATGAAAAAGGACAACCAGTCTGATTGTCCTTTAAGTGGACCGTACCGGGCTCGAACCGGTGACCTTCCCGTCACGACTCCGTCGTGTCGGGACGCTCTCCCATTTTTATTAATTTTTCAATATACCTTTTACTCTTCATTTCTTTTATCTCTTTTTCTCTTCTCATCACTGCTGAACGTATTGCATATGGCTCCATGTACATAACTTTCCATGGCCTCGCAAGTCGAGTATATTTTGTCATTCCCAAATTATGTTCTTTTAGCCGACGGGATACGTCATCAGTATGTCCTACGTAATACCCACCTGAGACCTGTACTTTGAAGTATATAGACATAATACATAAAGGAAAAAGGACAACCATTTTAATTGTCCTTTTAGTGGACCGTACCGGGCTCGAACCGGTGACCTTCCCGTCACGACTCCGTCGTGTCGGGACGCTCTCCCATTTTGATTAATTTTTCAATATACCTTTTACTCTTCATTTCTTTAATCTCTTTTTCTCTTCTCATCACTGCTGAACGTGTTGCATATGGCTCCATGTACATAACTTTCCATGGCCTCGCAAGTCGAGTATATTTTGTCATTCCCAAATTATGTTCTTTTAGCCGACGGGATACGTCATCAGTATGCCCTACGTAATACCCACTTGAGACCGTACTTTGAAGTATATAGACATAATACATAAAGGAAAAAGGACAACCATTTTAATTGTCCTTTTAGTGGACCGTACCGGGCTCGAACCGGTGACCTCCACAATGCCATTGTGGCGCTCTCCCATGCTGAGCTAACGGCCCATATCTTAAAATATACCCAAGGATCAAAGCAAAGTCAATTATAATGTCTTTGCAAAATATATAAGTTTTTAATATTATAATACATATATTACTTAAAAATAATTGGACCAATTTACGAAGATTCTTAAAAAACATTCGTATGTAATTATTCTATTTATAATTGGCTTTATAGTTATATCTATTTTTACTTTTTTTTCATGTAAAGATCAAACAACTCAAAATCATTCTTCTAATATCGTTTTCCCTCCTAGTGGGATAACTTTTAGTAAATATGTTGGACCGCTCTTTCAACAAACTTGTTTAGGTTCTCAATGCCATAGTGACAACAATGTCCAAGGTGTCATTGATCTTGAAACCAATGCATATCAAAACATTATGTACCCTCAACCAGGTCAAATTAATTTAGTGATCATTAAAAATGGAAATAATAGTCCTCTAGTAATGTACCTCGACGGAAGAATGGCTCCGCAAATGCCGCTCCGTCAGCAACCGCTGACAACGAATCAGATCACCGGCGTCAAAACGTGGATTGATGAAGGTGGAAATCCTTAATTAAATTTCGATGCCTTACGAGTTACGCGCATCCTTTCCCCAGTTAAGTTTTCTCCTTAGAACATCGTAATAGCTTCTATTCTTTCGCTTGACAAGTTTAGTTATCAGCAGCGAACGATTTATAATAATTTCTACCGGCGGCATTAATAAAGACTGCTGCTGTCCATCAGCTGCAAGATGAATCTTTCCAGTCGCAGTTTCAATTTTTAGTGTAACAATTGATTCTTCAGGAACCACAATTGTACGTGCCGTTAATGTATGCGGACAAATAGGACTTATAAGAATCAAATTATTTTTAGGTGTTACAATCGGGCCGCCATTAGAAAGAGCATACGCAGTCGATCCTGTCGGAGTTGAAATAATAATACCATCGCCGGTAAAATCAGATAAGAATTCACCGTTCACAAATGTCTTTACATTGAACATTCGTGAAGAACTGGTTTGATGAAGAACAATGTCGTTTAGTGCTTGAAAATTTTTTAGTTTGCCGATTCTTGCTTGAAGCATCATCCGATCTTCAACTATATAATCACCATCGATGATCTCTGTAAGGCATTCATCAAGCTCATCAAGTGAAACTTCCGCAAGAAATCCTAACTTGCCAAGATTAATACCTAAAATTGGAGTCGGCTTACCATTTACAAGATGCGCCATTCGAAGGATCGTTCCATCCCCACCAAGCGAAATAAGTATATCACATGCAGCTGGCAATTTTCGTTCCGATACCATAGGCGATTGATTAAGCAAATGTTTGTCTATTTTTCCTCTCAATCCTTTAGCCATAGCTTCATCAAGAACATAAGCTACTTCTTCTTGGTCAAATCTTT
Source organism: Ignavibacteriota bacterium (assembly GCA_963833465.1). GTDB lineage: Bacteria > Bacteroidota > Ignavibacteria > UBA10030 > UBA10030 > Fen-1298. The sequence goes on from CAWHXW010000005.1 coordinate 142,078, forward strand.
TGATCAACCGTTCGACTACTTTTGGCAATTCTGCTTTATCTAAATTTCCCGCAATTCCGAATTTCATAGTAGACTCTATTTTTTTTCTGTTGACGGCTGTTCTTTTGACATTTCATCAACATAATTCAACTTTAATTCCTGTAGTATGCCTTTCAGTAATTTAGTTTCATCTTCTGACAAATTCCCTCTTGTTTTTTCTTCCAGCATATCGAGAATATCAATAGATAATTGTGCTTGCTGAAGATCACGCTCAATTTTATCCGATATAGGATTTTTCAATTTTCCCATTTGCTGCATTGCTGCTGCCTGAAATGTCATTACAAGACTAAAAAATAGCGAAGTATTTTTATCTGATGAAGCCATAAATGTCTCCTTTATTGTTTCCAAATTTCACGCAATTTTGCATATTTTAAAAATACCGCGTACGAAGATATTTTACAAACAATAAATCCATAATATCCATCTAAAAAACCGCGCTTTAAAAAATAATCACGAATGAATCGAAATGCTGGAGAAACGAGCAGCCGCACAATCGATGCTTTCTTCCTTTTTTCAAATAAAACACTCGCAGATATATCCGTGAAATAGTCTACTTGTTTGATGTGACCTGAAATAGAAAAGTAACTGAAATGCAGAATGTCTCCTTTCAAATATCCGACAGACGCACTTGCTTCGTTTAATTTATAACGGTCATGCGGATTAATTCCAGTCCATTTCCCCTTTCGCTTATCGAATAAGCGAATTTTTCGATCTGGATACCAGCCGCCGTGCCGGATCCATGCACCGCAATAATTGGTTAACCGATTCATTTCGTAACCATCATATTTCCAGTTAGATTTTACAAAGGCGATAGATCTTCGCAATTCATCTGAAAGGACCTCGTCAGCATCAAGAGACAATATGAAAAAGAATGAAGCTTTTTCCAAAGCATAATTTTTCTGTTGTATATGTCCTTCAAATTCATGCTGAAATACTTTTACACCTGAAGATTTGCAGATTTCTACAGTTTTATCAGAAGAATAAGAATCTACTACAACAATCTCATCTGCAATTTCTTTGACAGAATTGAGACAGCGAGCTATATTTCGTTCTTCATTATAAGTAATGATGACAACTGAAAACTGAACCAATTTATAATCCTTGCTTAGTTTCCAATTACAATATTAACAAGTTTATTTGGAATAATAATTTTTTTAATGATACGCTTTCCATCGGTATAACGCCTGATGTTGGAATCTTCAAATGCCAGTTGTTCTAATTCCATGCCGGGTGTATCTTTCGCAACGACAATTTTAGAGCGAATCTTTCCGTTAATCTGTAACACTACTTCAACTTTTGATTCTACACATTTATTTTCATCATAACTCGGCCATGGTTCATATGCTGTTGATTTACTATGCCCAAGTATTTCCCAAATTTCTTCAGCAATATGCGGTGCAAATGGCGCGAGAAGCAGAACAAAATTTTCCATAATTATTCGCGGCCGTATTTCTAACTTCATTGCTTCGTTTAAAAAAATCATCATTTGTGAAATGGCGGTGTTGAAACGAAGATTTTCAATATCGTCGCCGACTTTTTTTACAGTTTGATGATAAAGCCGTTCGAAATCTGTGGTTGGTTCGATATCCTGGATGGCTGTGTCTATCTTACCGTCTTCGTTTACAAACAAACGCCAGAACCGATTGAGAAACCGGAATACACCTTCTACACCGCGTGTATTCCAAGGTTTCATCTCCTCTAATGGCCCCATGAACATTTCAAACATTCGCACTGAATCGGCTCCGTATTCTTTTACAACATCATCCGGATTGACAACATTACCACGCGACTTCGACATCTTGCGGGAATCTTCGCCAAGGATAATACCTTGATGCCGTAATTTTAGAAATGGTTCTTTCGTGCTAACATAACCAAGGTCGTTCAAAACTTTATGCCAAAAACGTGAATACATTAAATGTAAAACTGCATGCTCGGAGCCACCAATATACAAATCAATAGGCATCCAATAATTTTCTTTTTCTATATTGCAAAAGGCATCATCGTTTTTCGGATCGATAAAACGAAGATAGTACCAGCATGACCCTGCCCATTGCGGCATTGTATTAGTTTCACGTCTTCCTTTCAATCCGGTTTCTTTGTCTATAATATTCACCCACTCCGTTGCGAGCGCAAGTGGAGATTCCGTTGTTCCACTCGGCTGGAATTTTTCCAACCTCGGCAATTCCAGCGGCAATTCCTTTTCATCAATTGCTTTCAATGTTCCATCTTCCAAATAGACAATTGGAATTGGTTCGCCCCAGTACCGTTGACGTGAAAAAAGCCAATCGCGCAATTTATATGTTACTGTAAATTTGCCAAGTTCTTTCTTTTCTAACCAACTAATGATTGTTTTCTTTGCTTCAGGTGTCGATAATCCATTCAGCGAAACTTCATTATTTGCCGAGTTGATTGCAATACCGTCATCAATAAAACATTCAGCAGCGTCTCGCCCGCCATCAACGACTTTGATTATTTCTAAATTGAATTTCTTCGCAAACTCCATATCACGTTCATCATGGCCCGGGACTGCCATGATAGCTCCAGTGCCGTAACCCATCAGTACATAATCTGCAATCCATATTGGAATTTCTTTTCCTGTGGTCGGATTAATTGCAAAGCCACCGGTAAAGACACCGGTTTTTTCTTTCTCTGTTCCGCGTTCCAGTTCGCTCTTAGATGCTGTTTCTTTTCTGTATTGCTGAATATTTTCTTTTTGTTCTTGTGATGATACGACATCTACTAATGGATGCTCAGGTGCAAGCACCATATACGTTGCACCGAAAAGTGTATCAAGTCTGGTAGTAAAAACACGAATTTTATCTGTTTTACCTTTCACTTCGAAAATAACATCTGCGCCTTCAGAACGGCCGATCCAATTTCGCTGCTGCTCAATCGTCGAGATAGGCCAATCTAACGCTTTTGCATCTTCTAACAATCGCTCGGAGTACGCTGTAATACGCATCATCCATTGTAGCATCGGACGGCGTTCGATCGTGTAACCTTTCTCAGTCCATTCTGCAACTTCTTCATTTGCTAATACTGTGCCGAGCGCTTCGCACCAATTGACTGGAATTTCAGCAACATAAGCAAGCCGGAATTGCGCAATAAAATCGTGTTTTTCCTTTTTTGTTTTCCGCTTCCATTCATCTGCAGTAAATGAATATTGGACATCCAGATTTTTAGTTCCATATGAGGCAAGTTCCTGTTCTAATGTTTGAATCGGACGTGCTTTGTGTTCACGAAAATCGAACCATGAATTATAAATTTTTAAAAATATCCATTGAGTCCATTTATAATATTTTGGGTCGGTCGTATTGACTTCTCGTTCCCAATCGTAACTCAATCCAAGCATTTTAATTTGGCGTCTGAAAGTATCGATATTGCGTTCTGTCGTTTCTCTTGGATGAATATTTGTCTGCATTGCATAACGTTCGGCGGGCAGTCCGAATGCATCCCATCCCATAGGATGCAAAACAGCAAAGCCTTTCATCCTTCGATAACGGCAAAGAATATCGGTTGCAGTGTACCCTTCTGGATGACCGACATGTAATCCAGCTCCAGACGGATAAGGAAACATATCCAGTATATAGGATTTTGGTTTCTGTTCATCATCTAAAACGCGAAAAGTTTTTTCGCGCTCCCAAAATTCCTGCCATTTAGCTTCGATTCGAGAAAAGTCGTAATTCATTCTAGAGAAATCCTTATCAACAAAGAAAATTACATACATTGCTTTAAAGCAATCGGATAGAATTTACACAAAGTGTGTCCTATTATCAACGTTTCGAGAAAAAGAAGTTCTATTAGGAATAATATCAGAATAGCAATAGTACAATAAAAGCCGTCAGTACAAATAAAAGTCCCATAGAAATAATCTGTAAGACTCCTATCACTATTGTTTTTAATAAAGTTCGAAGGAATGAATCTCTATAAATACGCCTGAAAGTCATGAAAAGGTATATTGGAGATAATAAAATTGGGACAATAAATATTATCAACGTATTGGCAATTCGATCCACCAAAAAAGAAACTGTCAACAATAGAAAAACAAAACTGTGGTAGTGAATAGACAACACCAGCGTACCGATGTAATACTTTGCTTTTTTCCGATTAAGTATAAAAATAATCAATGCAAACAATGGCATTAATGCAAACATCATATACGAAACACCTTTCAGGAGCATGTGGTTGAATCCCTCCTGTCCTTCTGTTCCGAGTCGCGACAATTGTCGCATCATGTACCTGTTCAGAATCGTAGGTTGAATTGCATTAACCTGCATCACAGAATCAAGTTGCGATTGGAGCGTAACATTCCGAAGGTCTGCCAAACTGATACCAGAATATGTTATTTTATTTAAATTCACATCGACATCTGAAGATGATGTATACGTCGCCTGCGGAAGAGAAATGATTAGAAAAAAAATAAAACTAATGAAGATATAAAACCTGACAGGTGCAACATACCGGACGTGCCTCCCTCTGATAAACTCAGATGTAAGAAATCCAGGTTTAAAGCAAATAGCTATTAATGTCTGAATGGATTTAGTATCAAAATGCAAGATGCCCTCTGCCGCCTCTTCTAATAAATGCTTCAGTGGAACATTGAGCGCATGATTTTTCTGACCACACTTTGGACAATATTCATTCATTACAAATATATGTGTATTGCAATTTGAACACCTAAGAGATTTTAATTTTATATGTGGCATCTAGTTTTTCCTTGAGACTACGTTCAACCTTCTACATTTCATTCCGTCGGGCAGGCCGGTTGCGGCTACAATGGAAATCGTTGAATGTTTCCAGAACGATTTTTTAATCCATTTTTACTGTTAAACGTTTTCCAGTATATCGAAGAGTCCTAAAAACTGTTGATGGCTCTATTCCAATGCCAGCCGATTGACTGACTAATACTAAATTAAAAATCCGTTCCTTGAGCATTCCTTCGAATTCACCCTTGCGTTCACCAATAGTCAATGCCTTCGTTTTATCATTCCATGAGAACGGAACGACTGCATACTTACCTTTCTCATAATTGTAGTTGTCGTTTTCATCTTCATATAATTCAAATGTGCCATCAGCACCAGGATAAATTCTTAACTCGATCGGATCGGCTGGCTTTTCTGTCACATACTGGAGATATGGCCCCATTGGAATAATTGATCCCGCTTTGACATAGAGCGGCATAATATCTATAGGAGCCGGAGCAGAAATAATCTGTACGCCAGCAAGTGATTCCCCTGTCCAAAAGTTGATCCATGCTGTAGTACCGGGTAAATACACTTTCCTTGTTTTTTCATGTTGTGAGCCTGTGTCTGCTTTTTGCTGGGAAGGAAGTACCCAACGCAATTGAGCAACGGCACCTAACCTGTTCTCATAATATTCGAATTTCACGTCGTAATTCTTCCCCGCTTCGAGGAATATTTTCCCGGAAGCAATAAGCGGCGCCTGGTCCTGCCAATCGTCTATGAGCATCTTATTATCCACCCACACGCGTGAGCCATCGTCTGTTATGGTGTTGATTATGTATTCTCCTGTCTCGGGAGCTACGATTTTACCACTCCATCGGATGGAAAATGTATCCTTTGTCATTCCCTGGAGAGGCTCACCTTCGCCCCAATCAAAATCGATAACTGAATCCCTCCGTGTTGTAAACAATCTATTGAATTCCATTCCTTCATAATATTCTCCGGTCAATCCGGATTTTCCATCCTGCGAGAGCAGATTGTTCATTGGAATAATTTTTCCAGAATCAGCTTGTGTCCAGGCATGGTACATTGGTTCCGTCACAGGATTCACAAGCAGGGAAGGACCGAACATAAACTGATCGTCAATGTTAAATACGTTACTGTCATGTGCAAAATCAAAGGCAAGGCCCCGCATTATTGTATAATTATCATAAGTCACTTTCCAACCAAGCGAATAAATGTATGGCATCAGTCTATAGCGAAGATTATCGAACTTCAATTGGGCATCGTACGACCAGGAACCTTTATCGCCAAACTGCCATATCTCACGCGGCGTACTGCTTCCGTGAACCCGGAAAATCGGACAGAATGTACCGTACTGGTACCAGCGCGTAAATAGCTCCCTGTACATTTCATTCTTGCTTCCTCCTGGAACTCTGACGGTAAATCCGCCGATATCCGTTGTCCAGTATGGTATTCCGGTAAAGCAAAAATTAAGGCCGGCGGGAATTTGTTTATGAAAAACATCCCAACTTGCCGTGATATCGCCGGACCATGTCGTTGCAGCATTGCGTTGCTGGCCGGGGAAGGCAGATCGCGTGAGAATATAGACGCGTTTGTCCGACGTTGATTGCCGCTGCCCTTGATATACGGCTGTCGTTGTCATTAGAGGGTACGTATTGAGGTAGCGTGCGCCGGTGCCCAGATTATTATTTATGATCATTTTGATCTCATTATTTCTCAAATCACCAACCTCTGGTTCACTGGCATCCAGCCACCATCCATCAAATCCCTTGACATATAATGAATCATGGATCTGTTTCCAGTACAATGCACGGGCTCCTTGTTCATACGGATTATAGTATCTGCTGTTTTCCCATGTAGGTTTCAATAAAAATCCTTTCTGATCCATTTCCGAATAATTGGTACTCCCAGAAAAGAATTTCGCCCATACCGAGATGATGATGTGCGCATTTCTCTCATGAATTTCTTTATTCATTATTATCGGATCCGGATAACGATCCCGGTTCATATAATGTGAACCCCATTGCTGCGGTTCCCGAGCAGTACCAATCCTGAACAATAACATCCAATGGAACCTGTCGCTGCCGGAATTCATCCACAATTCCAATAACTTCTTTCTGAGTTTGATATCGTTCTTTAGATTGGAAGAATCCATAAGCCCACTTCGCATACATCGGTGCTTGCCCCGTCAATGTTCTATATCCGGATATAACCTCATCTATTGAACTACCGGCAATGAAATAATAATCTATGCCATCGCCGACCTCCGACCAGAGTTCCATGCCCTGCGCACTATCCGAAAATTTTGACAACGAATAATTGTCCCAAAGGATACCATAACCTTTTGTCGAAACAAGTACAGGGACGGATACGTTCATATTGGCCTGGTAGAGATCAACAGTTTTTCCTCTGAGGTTCATATGGCCTTCCTGATGTTGGCCCAGGCCGTAAAGAGCTTCCGTCTCCGATAGAATAAATTTTTGTTTGACGCTGTTTATTTTTTCATCAAGAACAACGGATGGAATAATCTCCCTTCCGTTTTCCCGCAGGAGATTCTCACCTGACTTATCAAGAAATTGGATATTTCCGGTCGAAAGATTAACGTTCGCCTGAATTGATCCTGTTTCAAGTACTATAGTGCCGGCTTCTTCCCTGACTTTCCATTTAATGTTCTCATACGGCCGATTGATGATTATCAGGCTTTTATGGGTTCGTGATTCACCTGAAAGTGTGGCTTCAACTCTGACAATTTTATCACCCAACACATGTAATTGGATTTTCTCTTTACCGACGTACACAAGAATGCCGTCAGCTTCTTTTATATAATTATTTTTCTGCTGAAAACCTGAAAAAGTGATGAAGAAAAGTAAGATTAAGAATAGTTGAATAATTGATGATCTCATGGATCCCCCAAAATCAAAAAATGTGAATATGTTATCGCATTAAAATTATAATTGGCAACTCTTCGGATGGATGCTGTCGGAGTGCTGTCTATTCCTTTATGATCATTCGTTAAAATGTAGCTAATAGGTAATTTAATCATAATCAATGGATTTCGCCATTGCATAATTTAGTCATAACGAAATAAAATGATTTCCACTGGCTTTAATGTTATTGGATGATAGATGTCCTAACAGATTCGTCTATTTTACTATTCATACTGATGGTTCTTATATACAGTAGAAGAAAGATTATTATTGAATCTCCCTTTAATATTGTGGCATAACTCTTGTAAGTTTAAACATTGTCATCGGAAAGGAATTAAAAATGAAAACTTCCAAATCTTCTCTCCTATTACCGATATTGGCAATAATATTTTCTTTTACATTAAGTGGTTGTTACACACAGCTTGCTTTTGTGGATGATGAAGATAATTCGACAATTGAGCCTTCACCTATTATTATATATCAACCTGAAATATTGCCAGTGTACGTGCCTGTTTACGATCCATTAACACCGATTTATAATCCGTTACCTTCGGCCGTGTCTTCTCAGCCTATAAAACAATCACAATCTCAAATTCGAGACACAGGTTATCAGCGACCAAGCCAATCCAATAATACTCAAACGACAAGCTCTGGTTCTAATATTCGCACAAGTGGTTCTAGACATGGTGGGTAATAAAAAATCAAAAGATATATCAAAATCTTTTTGTTCCAAGAATGCTGATTACAACGTCTTTAAAACCAACATTGTAATATCATCGGATTGCGGCGTAGATTGTGTATGAATTTCTAATTCTTTTTGAATTTGTTGAATAATTTCTTTCGCTGATAAATCTATCGATCTTTTTAGAATTGCTTCAAGATGTTCTTCAGTAAATTGTTCATTATTTTGATTCATAGCTTCACTTACTCCATCTGTGTACATTACTAATACATCTCCCGGCAAAAGCGTGACCAAAGTTTCCGCATACGGTGCTGTCGTTCTAAAAATACCAAGAATTAAGCCGCCCTCTTCCAAATATTCCATCGTTCCATTTTTTCTCAATAAGTACGGCGGGTTATGTCCGGCGTTCGTGTACCAGAATTGACGTGTCTGCGCATTGAGTATGCCCCAAAAGAATGTAATAAACTTGCTTCCTCCTCGAGTATTTGAGCAAGTGAGATCATTGATCTGCCCGGTTGTTTCAGCAACCGATGTGCACAAAGGTGCAAGTGCGCGTAATGCCGCTTGCACATTCGCCATTAGTAATGCTGCTGGCGTTCCTTTGCCTGAAACGTCACCGATTGCCAATACATATTCATCCTGCGTCCGAGTGATAACATCGTAATAATCGCCGCCGACTTCTTTTGATGAAATCGTAAGCGCAGCAATATCAAAGTTCGGAATAGTGGGAAGTTTTTCAGGTAGAAGACCCTGCTGAATTTCACGTGCAATATTTAATTCATCTTCCATCCGTTGCTTTTCAATAGCAGTTTTAAAGAGCCGTGCGTTTTCGATGGAGATGATAGCAAGATTACCAAGTGAATAAAGAAATTCAAGATCGGCTTGCGAATATACACCGCCGCGTAATCGTTCACCGAGTAAAATCATTCCGATTGTCTTCTGCTGAATGTGCATTGGTACTACTACTGTAATTCCAATTTTAATTAAGTTGGCTGCGGCAATTCGGTATGCTTTCGACTTTAATAAATCACGTGTAGTAGCAGATTTTGTGAGATTGCAAAGATCAGGCAAAATTTCCTGCAGAGCAGCACTTCCTTCCATTCTCGAAGCAATAATATTTAATTCATTTTCATTCCGAATACAGATGGCATAATTCTTCACTCCGACTTGTCCAAGAAGCGCAAATGTTACAAGCCGTATTACTTTTTTTTCATCTAATCCTATATTGAATTCCTTGCTTAAATCAAAAAGTGTATTAAGTTCTTGAATTTTTCTATCGAGATTTCTATTTGCCTCTTTCACCTGATTTATGATAAGCGCCTTCTCGATTGCCGTGCCTGACAGATTAACTAATGATTGAATTATTTTTTTATCCAGAGATGAGAATGAAGATTTTGTCAGTCTCTCGCCGAGTGTGATGTATCCCACAATGCGTTTTTGTGCAATAATTGGAATTACCAGTGACTGTTGATTGTTATTTAGAAATTCCAACCACTCTGATTTTTCCTGAACCAATTTTTTAATCAATTGAATGGAGCGCGGCGGACGTTCTATTTGAATACTCTTTTTAATAATCGAGTTATCCAAGCCCCTTGCAGTTATCACTTTGAATATTTTTCCATCGCGCTTAAGAAGAACAATCCCGCGTGCTACAAGCATCTTGCCCATCAGTGTACAAAGTACTGTGGTGAGAATAAAATCTAGCTCAAGCGATGAATTAATAATAGTACTGAATTCAAACAACGGAAGAAGATCAGAAGTTTGTTTTCGAACTGCAGATGCCGATTGTAAATGAGATCCTTTCGTTGTTACCTCTCTGCGACTGAAGATGCATTTGGCAAATACTTAATAAGCCGTACTTCATTTAGTTTGCCTCGATGGAAATTATATTCCACCTTGTCCATAAGTTTTTTCATAAGATATACTCCCAGTCCGCCCCGACGGCGATGTCCAATATGTTCTTTCAGATCCGGTCGGCTGATTTTGGAAGGATCAAATGATCTGCCATTATCAAATATTCTAATTTCTAACGAACGATTATTTTGAAAAATAGAAACTTCAATCTTTTTATCAGCCGCATATTGATATGCATGTTTAATTATATTCGTGCATGCTTCATCCACAGCAAGCACAATATTAGCTGCATCTTCTTCTGAAAAGCCAAATGCATGTGCTGCTTCACCGACAAATTCTCTTACTTCTATAAGATTATCCGTCCGGCTCAGGATTATTTTTGATCTATGTGCTGCTTTCGTTTCCATTATTTCAATGTCAATGCAAAATTAGAACTTCAATTCTTTTTTTCATGAAATCGCAAGACGGCTTCTTGCTCATCCTTAAATATTTCATATAGGATTGGAAAGCCCAGCAAATCAAATACGTTATAAACTTTCGGTGTCATATTTGTCAGCTTGATATCACCTTTGTTTTTGCGCACATCTTCGATATATGCCATAAATACTCCTAAACCGGCACTGCTGATATACGAAAGATCACGGCAATTCACTACAATATTAAATTTGTTTTCCGTTATCAGCTTCTGGAAAGCAATTTCAAGATCAGGCGCCGTGTGAGCATCAAGATAGCCTTTTAGTTCAATCACGCTGATGTCCTCATTTTCTCTTTGGTGGATTTTAAAATCAATCATGGTGGTCTCCTTCTTGTCCTTCTCTCCTTAAAATAACCGATCGAGTCTCCATTCTATCTATCCTTAATTACTTCCTAACCACTTCATTACAATCAGTGTTACATCATCATTATACGTTCCTTGGCTGATAAAAGTTCTGACACTCGATAAGATCATATTTTTGATTTCATTTGCTGAATAATTGATACATTTACTTGCGATTTGCATCAACCGCTCATATCCATATTCTTCCATCTCTGCATTTCGCGATTCAGTAATGCCGTCTGTGTAGAAAATGCAAATATCGCCGTGTTGAAGTTTTAAAGTTCGTTCTTCAATTGCCTGCTCAAACTGCTCATTATCCGTTAATCCCAAACCTATTCCGTTTGATCGTATTAATTCAATTACATTTTGTGATATATATATCATCGGACAATGACCTGCGCGTGCAAGCGTAAGCGTTGCGTTTTGAAGATCAAGCATACCGTATATAGCACTAATAAACATATTCTTTTCTAAAGTTTCCATTAGAGTGTCATTGGCTCGAGAAAGTAATTGCTTCGGTGTTGCGCAAATTTTGCTTAACGACATCACAATCCCTTTTACTTCTGCCATATAGAATGCGGCAGAGACACCTTTCCCAGATACATCACCAACTATAATTCCAATTCGCTCGTCGGGAAGTGTAATTATATCATAATAATCTCCGCCAACTTCCATTGAAGATTCTGACACCGTCGCGAATTCTGCTTTTGACAAATTTGGCACTGATTGAGGTAGCAACCGCTTCTGCATACGCTGTGCTACCATCATTTCTTGATGAAGGCGTTCTCTTTCGATTGATTTAATAATCAAACGCGAATTATCTATAGCAATACTCACATGATCGGCAAATGTTGTCATCACATCGATATCTTCTTGATCAAATGCATTTTGATAGTCTTTTGTAGCATGCAAAACACCAATAATTTTTTCATGTGATAGAAGCGGAACAGTAAGCATGGAACCGCGCGCAAAGCCCTTCTTTTTAAGATGCTTTGTCCGTCGATCCGACCAGATATCTTCAATGAGCAATGCTTTATGAGAATCAATCAGATATCGTTTTAATTGTATTCCATCTTCTGCCGCAATGAGATCAATTTCCTGTTGAGTGATATTTCGCTTTGCGGCTACGTCTACAGAAATTTCACCGGTACTTTCATTCACAGAAAATAATTCCAACCATACACTGCGTGCACCGCATACTTCAGATGTCATTTGCGTAACGGTATTTAACAAATCGTTGAAATCAAACACCTGAGTCACAAGGCGGCTTAAGTTATGCAGAGAAATTAATTCAGATTGCTTTCTTTCGAATACTTCCGCTGTTGGCAGGTGAAATAATGTACTTATAAATGTGACACCAAAATAAATTGTGCCGAATATTGAGTTCAATTGAATAAAGGTATGAAGCGGCCTGCTGTACGAAATAAGATCATCACCACTTATAGATCTTTGAACAAGGAAAACGTCCAAGACAAGGAGAGCAATAAATAGTAAAAATGAATAGATGATAGAATATTTTTTTTCACGTTTTGAAAGAAATACAATCCAATTTTGCTTGAACGAATTCATGACAATCAATGCAAACGCCAGAGCAAAGAATATCGAAGCGAATAAATTATTTTCCTGAAAAAGAAACGGAAAATCTGCCGCACATGCCGCGAAAAGAAAAATGAGATAAGCAATGTAATATCGCCAAGTTGTTTTACGGCGTTTGAATAACACTAAATCATGTAAGATGACTAGCAAATACAAAGACAATACTCCAAGCGCCAAGTTAATCAGAGTCAAAATGCACAACGTTAATGCAGATTTATGAATGCTGAATGATTCACCTCCAGAAAAGCGATGAGCTTGAACGAATGAACCAAATCCCAGTATGACCAAGGAAAATACAACCGCAAAAAATAGTCGCCCAATTTCTCTCGGAGCATTGCGTTGCGACATCTTTCGCCTTTTTTCAATGAAGATGCCGACTAACATGAATGAGCCAACAACGAATAGTTCGCGTAGGACAGTGATGCCGGCGATATCGAAATCAACGGCAGCATGTATAACATCATAAGTAAAAACAAGCGGCAAAAGAATTGCCGGTACAATCAACAATACAATACTTTTTATATTGGATACACTAATCATAATTCATTATAAACAACTAATCAAATATATTTTTAAAACTGACTATTATTAACGTATTTTTTAAATCTAATGGATTAATTGCATTGCTATTTATTTATCGTATGAACTCGCATAAAGTTACAGAAAATTAGAAATAAATATTTTGAAAATAACCAATAAATCGCTCGCAAGGATAGTCCAAATTGATTATTTTACACCTATTCGTAGTTTTCTATTGTAATATCAGTAAGTGCTTTGTTTAACAATACTTAACAATTGAAAAAAGCGAACACACGCTAAAATTCATCCAAATATAATCGTTTGAAAATATTTCGTATTAATTTATTTCAACAAAACAAGTTTTTTTGTTTCGGTAAAAATTCCGGCTTGTCCATTAAGATTAGAAGACTGAAGAAAATCTCGCCGTGCTGATGGAACAGCAGATAAACGACAGAAGTAGACGCCGCTTGGAGTGTTGACCGCATTCCATTGTTGTTTATAGATTCCTGCCGGTAAAGTTTCTGATAATAGTGTAGCGACTTCCTTTCCTGCCACATCGAATATTTTTAAATTTGTATAACTATCAACTGATAATTGAAAACTGATTATTGTTGTTGGATTGAACGGATTCGGATAGTTTTGTTTTAATGAAAACTTTATAGGTAAATCATTATCAATATTTTTAACATTGGTTGAAATCATTTCTGAAAGCGGTCGCTTCCACACGCTTTTTCCTTCAGTTCCTGCAAAGAGGTTCGTATCGCAGACCGCAAGTGCATAGATAAAAGTGTTTGTCAATCCATCATTGACAGCAGACCAATTAGTGCCATTATCGGTTGAAACAAATACTCCACCATCAGTTCCGGCAAAGAGATTAGTACCTGTAACAGCAAGTGCCCATACATAATTATTTGTCAGACCAGAATTGACAGCCGTCCAATTATTAACATCGTTAACAGATAGAAATACGCCGCCGTCAGTTCCGGCAAAAAGATTGGTCCCTCCTGTTTCGCTCAAGCTGGTAACAAGAGTCCAAATATGTTTGTTTGTTAAACCGGAATTAAATGTGACCCAATTAGTGCCGTTATCAGTGGATCGAAATACTCCGTCGCCATAAGTTCCTGCATAGAGATTTGTACCGCTCGTTTTATTTGTACTCAATGCAAGCGTATAAACATCAATATTTGTTAAACCAGAATTGACAGCCGTCCAATAATTACCATTATTGGTCGAAAGAAATACTCCATCAGCAGTAGCAGCAAAAATATTATTACCACTGAAAGAAAAATTATAAACATTTGTATATGGTAAACCGGCATTTACAGCGTTCCAATTATTACCGTTATTCGTCGAAAGGAAAGCTCCACCGTCTGTTCCGGCAAGAATATTAATATCGCCTGTTCCAATGGGACTTACAGCAAGAGTCCAAATATATGGGTTTATTAATCCATCATTAGCAGCAATAAAATCATTACCGCCATTTATCGAAAGAAAAATACCGCGTGAAGTTCCGGCAAAAAGATTCGTACCGCCTGTCCCATTAGCACTTGTGGCAAAAGCATAGATATTATTGTTCGTCAAGCCGTTATTGACGGCATACCAGTTAGTACCGTTGTTGGTCGATAGAAATATTCCACCATCAGTTCCTGCAAAAAGATTTGTGCCGCATGTTTCATTTGGGCTGATGACAAGAGTATAGACATCTGTACCTCGTCAAGCCAGAATTAATAGAGATCCAATTTGTTCCGTAGTTTGTGGAATAAAAGACACCGCGCGAGGTCCCTGCAAAAAGATTACTATTCCCTTTTCCATCTGAACTGACTGCAATTGAATAGACATTAGTGTTTATTAAACCACAATTGGTGGCGGTCCAATTAGTGTCAAGAACGCTTAGAAGAAAGACTCCACAAGATGTTCCAGCAAAAATATTCATTCCGCCGGTTTCATTAGACATAGAAGCGAGAGTATATATATTAGTATGGTTGAAGCTAGAATTAATACCAATCCAATTATTGCCGCTGTTGGTCGAAAAAAAAACTCCGCTTCCATAAGTTCCGGCAAAAAGATTGGTATCACAGATATCAAGAGCAAAGACATTGTTGTTAGTCAAACCGGTATTGATAGCACACCAATTAGAACCGTTGTCGGTCGAAAGAAATACTCCACCGCCATAAGTTCCGGCAAGGAGATTACTAGTACCTGTTCCATTTGTGCTAACAGCAAGAGAATAGACATTCGTATTTGTCAAACCAGAATTAACAGCAGTCCAATTAGTTCCATTGTTTGTAGAAAGAAAAACGCCGCGATAAGTTCCGGCAAAAAGATTATTTCCGCCTTTCTCATTAGGGCTTGCGATAAGTGACCATATATACTTGTTCGTCAAGCCAGAATTTACTGCTATCCAATTGACACCGTTATTAGTCGAAAGAAAAACTCCGCCATCAGTTCCGGCAAAAAGATTAGTTCCGCCTTTCGAATCAGTGCTAGCGACAAGAGCACGGACTATACCGCCAAAAGGTCCATTTGCTTGCTTCCATTGAGTATACGACCTGGTTGTTGAAAAAAACATTATGCAGAAGAACAAGCCGGATAAGGAAAAAAATGGTTTTATAATGTTCACTTATTTAATTTAGTAATGAACAAATACATCCGATGACATTTGGAATGAAATGGAGTTATAAAAAGCAATTTCTGCAAGGGAATAAAACAAGATTGTTATCGGTTGTTCTTTTCAAAATTATAGAAACATATCGCCAATCTTTTCATTGGCTATAAAATATATAGTTATAACTGAGAACTTAATTTATAAATTATTAAGGTTGCTTTAAATGGCAAAATAATGAATTCTCGATGTACAACGTCCCAAAGAATGAAATGAATATTAAACCCAAATAACCGAAGACTTAAAAATATTTTTTATCTGGTTTTTTTGAATATGTTTAGTTTTTATAATTGATGACAATGTACTATAGGAATCTCCTACATACTATATTCAGTGATGAAACGATCGACATCATGAGCGTACAGACGAAGTTGGAAATTCCTTTTTTAGTATCTGAAAAAGTTCAATAGCTTTTTCTTTTTTTCCGGCTGCCGCATAATTTGTCGCAGATCTTTGCAAATTTTCAGGTGCCTGTACAGATGCCATATTTTTCGATGCTGCCTTTTCAAAGTAGGAAGCTGCTTGGTTGAAATCACCTTTCGCTTCGTAGCAACTTGCCATTCCTGCATAAGCAGAAGCTGTTATCATCTTATCAGAAACGCTAATATCATTATATACATTCAGAGCTTTATCGTAATTTTTTAAAGCGAAATACGAGTTTGCCAAATATAATTTTGCAATTTCACCTGCTTTTGTACTGCCATGCTCTTCTACTACAGCTTGTAATCCTTGAGTGCCTTCTTGCGGCACACCATTAATAGCAAGATCATATCTTCCTTCATCATAATATGGCTCTAAATTGGCAAGCATCGCCGTTGCCTTTTCATTTGAATCAGCACGACTTTTAGTCCATAGGAATCCGATAATCACAAGTCCCGCAATCCCGATTCCAACGTAAGAAAGAATCTTTGTGTTATCATCTATCCACTTGCGAGCTTCAAAATATTTTGTCACAAGTTTATCTTCTTTAATTTCCCTCTTTGAAATTTTTTTCTGTGGTTTAAGCATGTCTATTCCTAAATCAGTTAATAATTTAATTGTTTGTGCGCCCGAGGCGATTCGAACGCCTGGCCTACAGCTCCGGAGGCTGTCGCTCTATCCAGCTGAGCTACGGGCGCAAGTGAAATTCCGTTATTTTCTACATTCGCCTTCTTCATGTTGAGTGAAGTTTCGTTTTTATTTCACTCTAAGAGTGCTTAAATAATTACTCAATATACCACGAATAAGAAACGCCAGCGAATTGGATCTTCCGGTTCCTTGAACATTGGCGTTTTACTCTTTGCGAGCAATTTCTTATTGAATTTTTGGAAGCAATCTTCTTTAAGTTCAGGTTTAATATACAAAAGGTTGTATGCGAAGGCAAGGAAGGAAAATGCACTTTTTCATAGCCGAGAACAATCACATTTAATTTGCCAACTGTTTTATGAAGTTCGTCAGGAAGTAAATAGGCAAATAACAATGAAGTTTTAATGCCAGAATATCAGAAAAGTTCCTTCATAGTTTAGAACTTTAAATTAAAAAGCTACGGCGTGTACGACATTTCTCTTTATCGTATTTGCTTTAAGAAAAGAATCAAAATAAAAAAATCACTAAAATATTTTCCAGTAGCTAATTATTATATTGGAATACTTTCAATGCGGGAAGAGCGTTGCCTTTGAAATCGAACAATGTCGTGTTTGAAACAACATTGGGACCACCCAATTCCCATCCAACTCCCGGAACTGCAATCATCACCGGGTCCCAATAAAGAATTCCGATAACACTTCCATTGTTGACAGTTTTCAAGTCGTTGAAACATTCATAGAGAAAATCCCTTTGCCCGGCGGGCGTGCTCTGATAAACAGAATCATAAGGCCCGTTATTCTTGAGTTGTCCTATATCTCCGTTAAGAATCGTAGGTTTCCAATTATATCCGGTTTCCATAATTAGAATATCTTTACCAAACTTCGTGCTCACATAGTTTGCCCAATCGCGGATTTGAGGAACGGTTTTCTTTGTCCAGAAAGGATAATAGGAAGCACCAATGATATCGTACTGCAAATCGTTTACCTGGCATTCATTGAAGAACCAAATGTACTTATCGGAATTACCGCCATCATCGAGATGCAGAATAATTTTTGTCAATGGGGATATTGTTTTGATTGCCCTACATCCCTCCTTAAGAAGATCACTCATAGATTTGAAGTCACTCGAGGATCCTGATGGAAGAAGAATTCCACCTGAAATTTCATTTCCTATCGAAACGAATTCAGGTGCAGTTTCCTGTGCCCGCATTTGATTCATAAAATTAAAAGTGAAATTGTAAACAGCCTTCATAAGATCGTCGAAGTTCAATTTTTCCCATTCATGAGGTTTCACATTCGACCAATAATCACTGTAATAGAAAGTGAGAAGAATCTGGAAACCCATGGCTTTCGTTCGCTTTGACATGGTTAATATATCTTTTGGGTTTTGAAAACCTGGTCGGAAGACGTTTGGATGGACTGTAGTCAGGATTGCCCGGATCATTATAAAGCCGCAATCGTATTAAATTAAATCCATAATCCTTTAATATTTGCAAACAATCTTTTTCCACGCCGTTATCGTAAAATTTTCCACCCATAGATTCTATATAGCTCAGTTCAGAAATATCTCCGCCTTTTAAAAATGGATAAGGTTTAGTGGCTTTCACAAGTTGCAAGTCATCTATCTGACACCAATTATTTGCATTTGCATCTGAGGTTAGACTGATAGTGCATTTTCTGCTTTTGACTAAAATACCTCTTACAACAATTCGCTTCCACTCCTTCGATACAGGAAGGCTTGTGATTTTCTTTATATCATCCGTTTGCGCCGCAAGAAAACAAGAATTTTGTCCTCCACTATTCCTGACCCAAGCCCACAGAGAATAATAACCATCTGAGAGACTTGTGAGTGTCTGTGATGTCGTGACTTTGTACGTCGTTCCTTTTCTATGCTCGAGCGCATATTTTCCAGAGTAACCACCTTCTACTATATGGCTCGCGTCAGAATTATTTTGATCAGCAGATGAAGTCCATCCGACTGGCGAATTCGTTTGCGTGAATTTTTCAAATCCGCTGTTCACAATAACGGAATCCTGAAATTCATTAATGGAAAAAGATGTGGTATCTTTTTCTGAGAACGCTCTGAGTAAAGAAACAAAGAGAACACACACAAAGAAAAGTAATATGCTAGAATGCAAGTAGTTGCATTGTGTTTTTTTAGTAAGAGTAAGTCGCAAGTATTTTTTCTTGCACATCACTCAATTCTATCCTGCTTAATGACGGTTGAATTCAGAACGTAACAATCACTTTCACATTTTGTTTAGACCGTAGCCCTGCCTCTTCTTTCTTCAAGCTTACGACGCGTCTCTTGGGCACGTTCAGCGGTAATAGGATAGAATTTTAATGCAACAATTGCAAATAATGCTGTGATAGACGTCGCACCAGCTAAAAACAGACGCATAATTAGAAATGTTTGTGGATCTTGGTGACCGCCTAATTCACTGTGAAAACCGGCCAGCCAAACGGTTAAGCCGACACAAAATGCAGAAATGGATAACGCTGTTTTCTCTAACCATGAGAAGACTGCGCCGAACACACCTTCGCGGCGTTTGCCGTATTTTAATTCATCTTCATCACAGATGTCCGCCATCATGGATTCAAGCAAAATTTTCACAGCAACCCACATTGGTCCACACAGAAGCGGATCGATGAGAATAACCGGATCGATGGCGACAGTGCCGATATAAATGAGAGTATGACCTGGCTGAAAAATAAACCATTTCATGATGCCGCCTAATACACTCAATGAATAAACAAAGTACAGCGCTTGTTTTTTACCAAGTTTATTTGCAACCCACGTGATAACTGGAATAAATGCAAACCCTGTTACGGCGTACCCCGACGAGAGTAACCCCTTCCAGATACTGCCCAATGCAATATCGCCGTTTGCCATATAATACACCATAACAAAATGGTCAATGTTTGAAGCGAGAATTCCTGCCAGCGTATTGAATATAATGATGCTGATCAGTATCTGAAATGGCCGACTCTTGAATGCTTCTTTAGCCGATGCCAACAGTTTCACTTTTTCCTGGCTTTCAATTTTTTTTGCAAAGCGCTCTCGTACAAACAAACCCGGTATCACACCTATGACGCTCATGATAATCAACCCTATCATCCATGTAACGATAATGACACCCGTCATTTCTACTTTACTACCTGCAGGCAATCTATAGGCAAAATATGCCGAGCTAATAACTGCAGCGAAGGGAATAGTCCATTCATAAAGAAATTCTGCCGACTTATGAAAAAAAGCAACATACGCCATAACACGATTACGCTCGTTATAATCGGGAGTCATCTCGTACGTGAGGGCTTTAAATGGAACAGCAAAGATTGAATAAAAAAGATAGAAGAGAATTTGCATCAGAATAAAATAGATGATTTTCAAAGTCGGGTTCCATGAGTCAGGGACCATCCATATAAAACCGAAAATGATTCCCATGAATATAGCTCCGACAACAATAAATGGCCTGCGGCGTCCCCACCGGGAATGAAAATTGTCGGAAATTTTACCGACAAGCGGATCAAGAAATGCATCTAAAAATCTTGGAATGGTCAATGAGATACCAATCCAAGCAGCATTTAATCCAAGGATCATTACATAGGCGGTTCTCGCAACCGTATTGACGCCAATAAAACCGAACATATTGCTGAATCCACCAATACCCAGCGCTAATTTTTCTCTGAGACGGACTTTATCTTCAGATTTTATTCTTGAATTTTCCATTATGAGATACTTCCTTCTCTTTTTAAAATATAAACTCCATATTTGATTAAATGCAAAACGTTTTCATAGACAGTTCCGGTAAGCAGGTCTTTAAATTTTCCTTCAGGCAGGTTCACTTGCTTCTCAGTCTCTCCATGATTCATATAAAAAAAATATTTCATGTTAGCGCCCGAACGAACCATAACTTCCACTTGTTCAGTCAGCGATAAAGCAGGAAGATTAACTTCATGCATCACCTCTAATAAAAAGTCCCTCATAAAATCTTTATCCGGTCTTGTCGCAACATAATATGCTTTTCCATTACCGTATGTATTTTCCGTCAGCGATGGCGATCCTGCATAGTAACCATTTGTGAATACGGCAAGCGTTTGAGCTGTTGTTGGATGAACGACATCACACCAAAGCGAGCAGCCATATTTTTCCTGAAGACCTTTAACTGCTTTTGTCATCTTCATTTGGTTTTTGCCGCCGGCAGGCAGAGGATTATATTCTTCAACTTTTACTCCCAGCACGTCTTTTAATGGACCAAGATACCCATCCAAAAAGACACCAACGAACTCATCAATCACTCCTGAGAAATACGTCGAGATAAAAATTCCGCCCTTCCTGACAAAATCCTGCACGGCATCTTTCAACCCGGGTTTTAACAAATGAAGAAGCGGTGCAACAACGATCTTGTATTTTGAAAAATCGTAATCAACTCCGATGATATCCACAGAAACGTTGAGATCGTGAAAGGCATTAAAGTAGTATTCCAATTCGCCAAAATAACTGACTAAGACTGTCGGAAACGGCTGCCCGTTGGCAGACCAAAAGATTTCATTATCCAACGATTTTGTGCCGCGACCATAAGGGCTATCGACAGACCACCATGAATCATTATCCATGAGAATAGCAACGTCTGCATGAATTGTTGAACCAACTATGTCGTTGAGCCTTGTCAGTTCATTTCCCAAATCACAAATTTCTTTGAACACACGAGAATCTTCTCCATAGTGCGGAAGCATGCCGCTATGGTATTTTTCAGCTCCTTTTTTAGATGCTCTCCATTGGAAAAACATCACTGAGTCAGATCCGTGCGCGATAGCATGATAGCTCCAGAGACGCATCAAGCCGGGAGATTTGGAAACATTCACGGGATACCAATCAACTTGCGAAGGAGCTTGCTCCATCAGCATAAACGGTTTTCCCAGTAGCGATCGCATCATCGCATGGCGAAGAGCAGCCCACTTATATGAATTCTGATTACTTGGGTCAGGATAAAAATTCAACGAAGCGACATCGAGATGATCTTTGAAACGAAAGTGATCAAATTTGCTCCAGTCACCTTCAAAATTTGTCGTGACAGGAATCTCCGGTGTAATTGTTCGTATCACATCGAATTCTTCCTTGTACAGCGTGAAAAAACTTTCACTTAAGAATCGTTTATAATCCAGCAGCTTCGTCGCATTGCGTCCACCGGCGCTTGCACGCGGCGTATTGATTTCATTCCATTCGGAATATTTTTCACTCCAGAATACCGTACCCCAGCATTCGTTTAAGCGATCAAGAGTCTTGTATTTTTCTTTTAACCATTTCTGAAAACTTTGTTCACAATTTTTGCAAAAGCACATGCTGTTCCTGTTTGCATATTCATTGTTGATATGCCACAGCTTTAACGCTCTATGTCCCTTGTAGTGAAGTGCCATTTCATAAGCTAATCTTCGTACGGCTTTTCGATAGTTCGGACTATTCATGCAATAGGTTTGTCTCGAGCCGTAGACAACCTGTTCACCCGATTCCCGGACAAAGAGAATGTCGTCATATTTTTTCGTCAACCAGTTCGGCTGTGCTGCAGTAGATGTTCCCAGGCATACATCAATATTATTTTCTGCAAGCAGATTCATGATTTTATCAAGCCAGTCAAACGAAAATGTATTTTCATCCGGCTGGAGTAATGTCCATGCAAAAATACCGACACTCACCATGTTGACATTCGCTTGTTTCATTAGTCGGATATCATCTTTCCATATTTCCTCGGGCCATTGTTCCGGGAAATAATCTCCACCAAAAAGTATTTTATTATCACTTTTCATCGAATGTATTTCAAACCCTCATTGACACAAACAATTCAGTTTATCTAATGTGAACCATTTCATTTCCAGCGGTTTCAAAATAATCTCTGTTGATTTTTCATCCGCATTATACACCCTTGTAGTTTGATTGAGCTCAGAATTATTCATAACAACAAACTGTTTCACATCTGGATAGAAAGCACAGTCTGTGTTGATATTAGCACTGAACCATTTGTGCAATTGCTGCTCTTGCCCAGATGCCCAGAGAATTGCACGATATAATATTCGCATATTCTGTGCAATGTGTAAATAATTTGCAAAATACACTGAGCGTCCTTTGCCGAATGTATGCGTCGATAATTGAACAGCAGTCGGAGTTCCAGCTAACAGTTCTGCATCCTCGCTGTTTATATGAACATTTGATTTGGCAACTCCGAGATCAATTTTCTCTATAATATCTTCTAGAATAAAATGTTTGACATTTATTTCGGGACGAATATTTTTTGCCCACGATAGTCTGTTGCCGATTTCTTTTTCCACTCCGAGAACATCGGCAATCTGGAAAAACCGCCCTTGGTACTGGAACGCTGTCGGATCTTCAACACCGATAAATCCTCCTCCTTCAGCAACCCATGCTCGAATTGTTTCAACAACTTCCGGATCTGCCCAGTGTTGACCGCCGCTCCATGCACTTCCAACACAGCCCCAATTTATAATTGTTCCGATATCTTTGCCAATGCCATTTTTACGGATGTCATCGAAACTAATGAACTCAACATCCGCTGCAAAGCCGCTGAGGAATTCCGGCACATGTCCTTTCGGCCAATCATCATTGTGCATCCATGAGCGCATCTTGCCCCAGCAATCTAAGAATGCAACTTTCTTAACCGCGTTCAGAGGTTTTGTCTTCTTTGTTTTGTCGAGGATAATTCTGAATTCGTTTGCCAACTCTCCGACATATTCCAGGAAATCAGGATACTTTACGGCAAGATCCAGATAGCCGCCGAAACCTATTCTATCCACGCAGCATCTAAGCAGCGCGCGTCGAATTCCTTTCCACCACTTTCTGCATTCTTTTACTGGATCACCGTTGTCTTTGAACACTGGTTCATCCTGAAGGTTGACTTCGAAGAAGTACGGATACAATCTGACTTCTTTCACTAAATCTCCCGGAACGTCAGATATTCTTCTCAATTCGACGCCGCTCAAACATGGCCCGATGATCCCGTCAAAACCAAGGTCCTGAAATCCATCGAGATATGGTTCTGTTCCAATCCAATGATCGCAGAAAAACAGTCCTGCTTTTTTATTGGCTTGATGAACTTTCTCCACGCACTTTTTTGTATAACCCCGCACAAATTCCTGAACAAAATTCATCCAATCCAGAAACTTCTTTTGGGGGATCCTGTACGATGCATTAAAGTACCCTTCATCGACAATGTCTTCGCTTCGCAGACGATACCCTTTTTGTTTTTCAAATTCGTCCATTGCTAAAGCGCTCATTGGATCTAAATACCCACTCCAATCCTGATAGGCATTTTCTCGCTTTTCATTTTTTATCAACGGAAATTGATACAGCATGGATGTGAAACGAACAACATCCGTATTGGGATGTACTGCAAGCCATTGATCGAGATATTCTAAAAGATGTATTCCTGTTTCCGGCTGATGGGGATCAACTCCCATTTGATGTTCACCTGTCCAATTATTGGTGATATAATTGTACATTGACGTTGATTCCCAGATTTGATAGACAAGAAAATTGACTGTATAAATATGCCATTTGCGTGGATTTGATATCAACACTTCTTTGCTTTGTTCGAGGAACTGCCAATCGCGAATATCAACGATTGTATTTGCGGTTCGGTCGATGACTTCCCAATACTTTTTCGGGTCATGCTTTATATCAATTCTAAACTCTTCCTGACTGTATCCTTTTTGTATCTTAATTTTCAATTCTCTTTCACTATTACATGTTACAGGATACGACATAAGAAATTTCTGCTGGCATTGTTCGGGATGTGCTTTCGCCCATACTTGATCAGCTCTGATCAGGCAAATTGTAGAGTAGACATCGGGTCCCATACCGAGTATTTCCGGCGAAAGAGTGGTTCCATCGCTATCACGAATCGCATCCACTCCCCATTTTTCACAGAGCATTTTTACTTCCTTGTCCATTCCTTTCTGGGCAGGAAGAGTAAAGTGGCCTGTTAA
The DNA here is from genome assembly GCA_963833465.1 of Ignavibacteriota bacterium. Lineage (GTDB taxonomy): Bacteria > Bacteroidota > Ignavibacteria > UBA10030 > UBA10030 > Fen-1298. Next base: position 166,942 of record CAWHXW010000005.1, read on the forward strand.
CTTTTTAGGTGTAGTCATATTTAATTTCAATTCACATTACGAGTTTTAATTCAAGATATTTTAATCTTCATCTTTTGCTAATATATCTTCGACGGTATAACGTTTCAGCATGTGCTTGTATTTACTTTTATAGGAAGCGTACATGGTCAAGATTGTATGCTCATCTCCTTCCCAATTACATCTCCTGCAATAAAACTGATCGTGTTCTTTGTCGTACAACAGATCAAAATCAATGTCCCGGAAGAGACAATTGGGACAGCGATAATTTATTACGCCTTTTCTACCTTGAGACATGTCACTAACTCCTCTTGAAGTCCAATTTTTTTAATGATGCCAATTTTTAAATTCGGTGCAAACGAATATCCTTCCTCATAATATCCTTTACAGTTTTCATTAAGTGGTATCATGCTAATTTTCGTTTGAATCTGCGGAATAATCGCTTCTACATATACTACATTTTCTGCTGAGTATACTCTGCAACGGTAATCATACGTCAGCGTGTTTCGTGATTTATCATTGCCGACCACCGTCAGCAGACATCCGGTCAAATCCTCCGGATATTCAGTCGTGCCCCAGCAGGAAGCAAGGAATTCATCTATTTCCACTTTTGCTGCTGGGTCACTTGATTCAATAATTTTTCTGCCGATTAGGATTTCTCCCGTATTTTCTTTGAACGTATACGTTGTTGCCAGCTTAATAGTTAAATTATGAAATTCGATTTCAACTGGTTTCACGCCTAGAATTCGACATCCTTCTCTTTCATTATATGTACCGGTGCTGCGGCATGAACTGACGTCCACTTCTTCTGAACCGTAACGAACCTTACAGCTTTTTATCGAACCTTCGCCTGCATAATGAGTGAACGCACCCGCTCGATAGCGTGAGTGAACAATGTACGGATACGACGCATCCTGATTTGCTTTCGTTCCGACACCACAGGGGCGTGTTAATTTTGAAGCATACGGACGGAAATCTGTGATCGCTCCTCCTTGTTTCAGATCGATCTGAACACGAAACTTCGAGTCTGCATACCAAAACGATTGATTTTTTGTTCCAAAGACAAGGTCTTTCCACAGACCGCAAATCGGTCCGCTGCGAGGTTGATTTTCACGGAACCAATCTGCGAACTCCGTCATCGTCATATCTTCCATCTTGCCATCTTTTTTTAATTTTCCGTAATAGGAAAGAAAATCTTCGTAGCTTTTTTTAAGAATTCTGTACGGCGCTTCCCAGCGTCCGCCTTTGCCCATCCATCCCGGTCCGACATAAGCAAGATTGTATGTAAATCCCTTGTTGTATTTTTTCATGACCTGATAATGGTCAATAAGATTATACATATAAGGCAAACGATCATCTTCATACATCATGCCGCGAATAATATTTTGTGGATGCGTCCCGAACATATCGCCCGCATTATCCATAATTGCCAATAGATCACGCGAAAGGTGAGGTACTGCAACAATTCCGATGTCATCATTTTCATCCTCTGCGATGGCATGAGTATTTTTCTTTGAAGGAATCCACGCAGTCCAAGGAGATCCGTCCATAAGTGTGTACCAAGATGAGTTAGTGTGACGAAATACTTTCGGTCCTTCTTCAAAACATGTCGCAATCGCAGTCTTTACCACCGGATATTTTTCTTTGATGAAATTGATCAATTCAGCATCCATAAAATATGAGCCAGTCGATGTCGGATAGAATCCAAAAATTTCTTTGAAGCGTTCAAACGAGTCAACCACAATTTCTTTTTTCAAATCCATCGGGAACAGCCAGATAGCTAATTCTTTTGACTTGTATTTGTCGCGAAACTCTTTGCAGTTCAAGCCAAGGAATGTATGGCCGATTTCATCGTTGTATTCGTCATGATATTTTTTTGCAAGTTCAATGCACTCTTCATTATAGAGACTGGAATAAGTCATTTGAATAGTAGTTCTAAGCCCATTCTGGTGAGCGATGTCCTGCTGCAGACAAAAAATCTCCAGTGATTCTTTCACAACGTTTGCCTTACTGACTTCCGCTGTTTGTCCTTCCTGCGCACTGGTGTCAATATACTCCGGAACTAATTCAGGCCTATGGATTAAATTTAGAATAAACTTATCCATTCATAAACTCCTTATCTTTGAATATTTTTTTCAATTTTCAGTTAATAATCCTTTAGTCACCTAAAATGATTTTTAAAAAATTCACTTTTATAATTATTTTGGAATCACTTACGAAGTAATTTATTATTTCACAAGACTAATTTTGTGGGTCAATTTTATTCCTTCTGTACTAAGACTTACTATATACATGCCCGATGCCACCGACTTTCCGGTATTATCCAAACCATTCCAGATGACGGAGTATTTTCCCGGGTTCTTTACGGCATTTACAAGTGTTGCAATATTTTGTCCCAATATGTTATAAATATTCAGCAGCACTTGTGAATGTCGGATGATTGTATATTCAATGGTAGTACTCGGATTAAATGGATTCGGATAATTATTTAATTTATAATCAACAGGAACAGATGCTTCCTTTGCCACTGAAGTGGCAACGGTATCTAAAAAAGCATCCAGCGCAATCGTAGGCTCTTTTGTCGAAGGATTCCATGCACCCATGTTATAACCCTGCCAATTGTAACATTCTGGTTCCCAATAAAAGACACCTAATCCGCCTACTGATTTAGTTTTTTGTAAAAGATCTACAAGATAATTGTAGGCGTCTGTCGGTTGATAGTAGAAATAACCTGATTCAACCACCATCACTTTCGTCGCGTATCTTGAAATCATATCTTTCATAGTTATGAGAGCCAAGCTATCGTCAACAGCCCAGGTCAAGCCAGCCCAGTATGGATACACCGACATTCCAATAATATCCCATTGAGCTCCATTATTTTTTAAGCCATCAAATATTTTTCTGTACATTCCATCGTCATGTCCGTTTGATAGATGAACAATTACCTGGATTGTGCTGTCGACAGCCTTAACAGCATTGTATCCGCTTCTAATAAATGAAGCAAAATTATCCATATGTGTAGAGGCTCTTCCATCTTCCCATAACATTCCATCGTTAGTTTCATTGCCAATCTGCACCCATTTTGGCGTTACACCGAGTGATTTAAGTGTATCTAATATATTGTAGACATGATTATAGACATCCGTGTCTAATTGTATTGTTGTATGAGTTGCCCACGCTACCGGTTTTGTTTGGTGTCCTGGATCAGCCCAGGTATCACTCATGTGAAAATCCAATAGCACGCTGAAACCCATGCTGTCAGCACGATGAGCCATTGTTGCCACATCTTTTTTTCCGCACCAACCTCCAGTTGGATTTACCCACACTCTAAATCGAAGTGCATTAATTTTTTTTTCTTTTAAAATCGTCATGCAATTCTCTTGAACTCCGGAACTATTTTTAAAGACATAGCTGGCAGATTCCATTTGTGATAACCAACCGATATCCGCACCATTTGCAAATTGCGATTTCGTCTCTTTTGGAAAAAGCAGGGCAATGATGAAAATGACCCACATCGGGAATATTTTTGTGACAATTGAACTAGAATTTTTCATTTTATCATTGCCTAAATTAAATGGCCAAGAATTATAAAAGAAATATGGAAGAATTTCAGATTGCACTTAGCAGCAAAATAAGAGTAAACTGAAAATTTTAATTCTTTTTTTTTCTTTCGTTAAATCAATTTTTATTGTTTGAATTATACTTTTATTTGTACTTCTACATTTTTCACTTATTCTTGGCGCTTGAAAAAACAATTCAAGCACCAAGAATAAGCCGAAGTTGGAGAAAGAACTTACTTCAATAGAATCATTTTCTTTGTAATCACAAACCCGGAACTTGCCAGCTTATAGAAATAAACCCCGCTGCTCAGATGGTTTGCGTCGAATATAACATCATGCTGTCCTGCATTTTGAACTTCATCGAAAAGAACCGCTACTTCTTTGCCGAGAATGTCGTACACAGAAAGCCGCGCCATACCTTTAGTAGCGAGTGTGTATGAAATTTTCGTACTTGGATTAAACGGATTTGGATAGTTTTGATTTAATGCAAACTTCAGTGGCATTGATTTAGGAGATTTAGAAACACTCGTATTCAATTGTTCAGGGAACCAGTTCAAATCACCTAAAGCTTTTCCATCAGTACCTGCAGTTTGAAGAGACGCATTTGTATAACGCAAATTCTCCACCACAGGGTAGCCCTGCGTCGTTGCCCAGCTTGAAGGGACTGCTCCCCATGTAACTATATCCCCCGGATTTGCTATTGGATAAACATACGGACGATAACCATCTGCACTCCACGCAGTGAACGCTGAATCGATTAATGGAACCATTTTTGTTATTGAAGCAGAAACGAGTGTAGCATCGAAAACTGGATCAATACTATCATTACTTGCTACATTAATATTGGGCCAAGTTGTTTTATCTGTAAGGATATTACCTCGAGCTGCAACTAATGGCAGGTTCTGGCAAGCATACGTGGTCCATTTGGCAGTAACTTGACTTGGCCAGCAGTATGCATTATTTGTAATCGTAATATTTCTGCCTACTTCCGTCAAACCTAATGGACCGTTCTTTAATACGCTCGTAAGAGTATCTATGCTGATGAGGCCGGCAAACCACGAACTTCCCCCCCAGCTGCCACCCAGCCCCATGGTGTCCCCCCAAGATAAAGGTTGACTTGTTGAACCAACGCTATAAAAAACGTTATTTGTGATGACGGCATTATTAAGATAATATAGTTGAAATACACCTTGCTGGGTGGACATGAAGATAGTATTATGCTGGAAATCCAACTTTAATGGTGCATATCCTCCACCTCCTAATATCAATCCACCAGTAAAGAAGAATGTATTGTTATGGAAATATGCCGTATCGCAAGGAATTGCTGTCGCATCAGAACATTCGATCCATGCAAAGCCAGGATTTCCTACAGCATCATCTTGATTATTCCTAAACTCACAATTTGTGATATAAAAACTACAGTGAGCATGTGCCCATGTATCGAATAAGTTCGGTGTGTGTTGAGGTCCGGTAATATTTTCGAGTATGCAATGATCGAAAAAGAAAACATTGTAATCACCGGATGGTTCAACAAAACGGCCGGTATTTGCAGCACCATCTGGACGTGTTCCAATGAAATAGAGACCTTTTAATGTTAGTGTATCATTGCCTTGCGGTTCAAAATAATCATTGATTGATGAATTATCGATATTAATATAGGGTGCAACCACCGGGGGTTTGCCAGTAACAGGATTTACTTTTCCGATAACGGTAATGCTTCCTTTGGCTGTAACGGGAGCTATGACATAAAATACAGAATCATTTGTTCCATTATTCTGCAAAACGAAAACATGGTTTGGATTAACATAGCCTCCGGCAACGGTATCACTATTAATAACATCATCCATTGATCCTGAAGGCCAAGTGGCAGGATTTGCCCATATGCGGACAGTATCACGTACTGCTGCCGTCATTATTGACGAATAAGATAACAGCAGCGATACAACCAATAACATTGAAACTGACATCTTTTTCATCTTAACATCCTTTCATAGAGGTTTATAGTTTGTTAATTATTTATTCATTGCGATAGATATCCGGCTCATGTATGCGTTCCTTCTTGCTTCACCGGAAAAGCTTTATATAAGTTTTGTTTTTCATTCTCCTCCTTTCTGACTCACAATTATAAAGATTTCCAGTTGCTTAAATCGCTTTTGCTTATAAACTCCATCGAATTCCTAAATCTGCCGTTAAACCATAACTATTTTCCGAAAGAGGATATCCATTCTTTCGAATAGTATAAATATCAGATTCGTTATTAAGATTGTTCACGTCACCATATATCTCTATACTGAACCATGGCAATCCTTGTTTTACAGAAATATCCCACCGCAAATATTTTGTTTTATCAGAACGAAGTGTCCACCAAAAATCAGGCTGGTTAAATATTTCAGTTTGATAAATCATAGAAGCCAGAATAGAAAACTTCTTGTAGTCATATCCGATTGATAAATTCGCAACATCGGTGGGTTGTTGGTAGAGTCTGTCTGTATAAAGCGTGTCCACAATTCTTTTTTTACTTTTACTGCCAGGGACAGGAAGCTGCATCCTTGTACTAAACGTTCCTTGAGAAAAAATATGTGTATAATTAACATTCATCACTAAGCCGCTTAACGGAGCTGGTAAATACCAAAAATGCGTTTGCCATTCAGTTTCAATTCCCCAGACCTTAACCTGATACGGATTATTGATATACGTGTAGAGAGTACAGACGCTCGCACTTTGAGAAGGAAAACCGTAAGCTTTTACCATATTCGTATCAAGAAAGAGCGGCCCAGGACTATAAATTTCATCATTAATTGTTTTCAAGAATCCGCCAACAGTAAATAATCCTATGCCATTGTCATGTATGGACATTTGAACATCATAATTTTTTGCACGTTCGGGCACTAAATCTGTATTATTATAAGTGATTGTATGAACAGTATTATCAATATATAGTTTGGGAATAAAGCTATTGTAATCAGGATACGCTATTGTATTAGTATATGACGCTCGAAAACCAATCGCTTCCGACAGATTAAATTTAATACTAATATCGGGCAGCCAGTATCTGTAACAATTTTCTGCTGTCACTTTTGAATTAGGATAGGCTAAGCTGATGTTTGATTCAGCATAACCTAAAAATTGCGTAGCGGTAAAGGATGTTCTCAGCTCTTGATATCGCAGACCGGGAATAATTGATAGCGATTGACCGATGTTCAACGTACCCATAATATATCCGGCGCTGCGGGCTTCATATCCGGAATAATCATTTGCATGACTTTGGACATAATCTGGATCAAATACTGGTTGATCAGGTGCTGAAGTTACTCCTGATCTGTAATCTTTCAGAAGATGCATCATATTATCAATGACATTAGTTTTGGTCGCCGAAATCATGGGATACTGACCGTTCAAAAAGTTTCCAAAATTCAGACCAGCATTATAAAACCCTGCATAATTAAATGCAGTATTTCCTGACGGATCTAAATTATAGGGAGCATTTTGCAGCCAAGGAAGCTGTTGAATAATATAAGCACGTGCTCCTTTAGTAGCGGGAGCTGATGAAATACTTAAATCACCTTCAGACTGATCATAATTATAGTATCGGATTGTGTACCTATACATGCCTCCACCTTTTAAAGCTAAGGATACTTCGTTTGAAAGATTAAATTTATTCTCGACATCAAGAGAAATTTGTCGATCATCCTGTTTAGTAAAATCGCTCCAACCTCTAACGGTTGTCCATTTCATTTTAGAAGTATCAACTAATGCCTCTCCCTGCTGAACAGCCTCTGCTGGAGTAAGATTTGTTGGAATATTATGTGTTCCAGATTGTTGTTGTTGAAAATCCATGTACCAACCATACGGAGAAGCATTGTCTGAATATGCATTCGAGAGTTTTGCATCAATTTTTAATGATCCAAATATTTGTTTATAACTTAAAATGTTCGAGATAACATTAAGATTGATTGTTTCAAGAGATGTTCCAAAAATAATATCATCCTTATTGTTTGGCGCATTCGCTACAGTGAACAGTTCTGAATGTTGTTCAGTAGTCGTTGTTCCATGGCTAATAAAATTGAGGAGCGACAGATTTCCATCTGGCAGATTATAGTCCAATGTTATTGTTCCATCATATCGTTTTTGGATTGATTGATCAAAAGTAAGAGTTGTCCATCCCATCGCAATGGTATCAGGATTTATTGCTACAGGTAAATTTCCATTATAGTAATATGCCCCTAATTGGTCCGAAGTTAAATTTTGCCTTTGTGCAATACCCTGCACAAACACGCCGAACTTATCATTAAAGAATCTTTTTTCAACGTTTGCGACAAATTTGTAATCTTTGTACGAATCCATCAGGTCATTATATCCTCCCTGTGCGAGAAGTGAAATTGAAGCTGTAGTATCAAGATTTGACTTTGCACGCCGAATATCGAAATTCACGGTTCCGCCAATAACAGCAGCATCCATATCCGCTGATACCGTTTTATAAACCTCAATTCCTTCAAGACTATTGGATGAAATCATACTCAAATCCGTGCTTCGATCACCTGAACTTGTAGAAGGAAGCGCAATACCATCAATCGTAATGGAATTATATTTTGGTTCAAGTCCGCGAATAACCACTTGTGTTGCTTCACCGCCGCTACGTACAAGTGAAATGCCGGGTAATCTGCCTATGGATTCTGCTGCATTTGCGTCTGGAAGTTCTTGAATTCGCGCGGATGAAACGATATTGGCAATTTTATCTGAAATCAGTTGCTGGTTTATTGCATCATTTTGCCCTCGAGCTTGAACAGTCACAACCACTTCCTGTCCCTGAATTACTTGCGGTCTCATTTTGAATTCCAATATAATGAGTGAGTCGGATCGCAAATTCAATTCCCGAATTTCTGGAGCATATCCTATGCAGGATACTTTTATTGTCCATTTGCCGACAGGTACGACAGGCAAGTGAAATTTTCCATCTATATCTGTAGCAGACCCTAAACTTGTTCCTTGAATCACGATGTTTGCACCAATTATCGGGTCACCACTCTCCCTATCTAATACACTTCCCTTTATGGATCCATATCCTTGAGCGTATAAAAAAGAGAAAGAGAAAAGAGAAGCCAATATTAGCATACAGAGGATTCTAGTTTGATTGCAAGAAGTATCAATAGACATATTTTTCTCCTTAATGGATGTCCTTCATAATATTTTTATATAGCGTAACTGTTATTGTTTGCATGAAGTATAAATATTTTTCTTTACGTCGAATTCCTTACAATCAATTCTGTTTCAAGCACTATTGTTTCATTCTGATTAATGGTCCCGGGGTTTTTAATCAATCCAATTAAAATTTCCATTGCTTTTTTCCCCATTCCGTATGATGGTTGATTCACCGTTGTAATCGTAGGATCGACAAGATTGGTGATTTTATTGTTTGAGAATCCAATGATCGCAATATCGCCGGGAATTTTTAATCCTACTTCCTTAATTCTTTGATATGCACCGATCGCAACCGGATCGTTTATTGCAAAAATCGCATCAGGTGAAGATCCATTATTCCCGAAAAAAGTCTATAGAAGCATATCCATCTTGTTCCTGCATTCCCCTGCATCGAATAAGATTCTTTTGGATAGAAATACCAGAATGTCTGAGGGCGTCCAGATAGCCATTTTTTCTTTTTCTGCAAATATCTAATTCTTTTGGTCCGCCTAAATGTGCAATTCTTTTATATCCTTTCTCTATCAAATAGTTCACAGCATCAAAAGCACTTTTATAATCATCAATCACGACTTTGCATACGATGACGTCTTCACACACACGGTCGAAAAAAACCAGAGGAATTCTTCGTTTAGTTAAATCCTGAAAATGATTTCCGTTCTTTGTATTTTGTGATATGGAAACAAGAACGCCTGCAACCCTGTGATGCATAAGCATATTTATATTCACGACTTCTCTTTTATAATTTTCATTCGATTGACAGAGAATGATCGTATATCCCAATTTGTACGCTACGTCTTCCATTCCGCTAATTGCTGAAGAAAAGAAATCATGCTTGATTTCCGGGACAAGAACTCCAATTGATTTTGTTTGATTGCTTCTTAAACTTTGTGCGATCGGATTGGGATAGTACCGTAATACCTTCGCCAATTTTTTCACTTTAACTTTTGTCTCATGCTTAATATCGGGATGATTACTCAATGCACGAGACACCGTAGACGGAGATATTCCCAACTCTTTTGCCATATCAATTATTGTTGCTTGTTTTGATATTTTTTTCACAACCGCAATCCTTACCGCAAACGTTTGCGGTAAATTCAAAATAATTTATTGCCTGTTAACTAAAACTTTCTTGAAACATATACTTTATGCATCAATTCAGCCTGCTTTTTCTGCTATGTTTCATAGAATTAGTTTAGGATTCTGATTTGTATAGTAAAATTTCACTTTAATTTTAGGGAATATCTCGCTATTCGGCAAGGAAACAACCGTTATAAAACCGTTTTTTAACGACGTTTAGATTAGAAGCTTATGATTTGTTTTTTTGTTCCTAATATGATACATTAACATTTAAATACAGAATATATTCGTCATAAAATGCTTTCAAACAAAGAAATACGATCCCTCTTAAATACAATACTGCAAAGTAAGGATTTTAAAGATTCGTCTATTTACTCAAAATTACTTACATACCTTGTAGAATCCACTTTATCAAAAAAAATTCCGAAAGAAACTACAATCGCGATCGATGTGTTTGGTAAAAGCTCCGAGTTCAATTCGAATAAAGATGCTACGGTTCGTTCTCACATTCTGATTTTGCGAAATAAATTGGATGGATATTATATCAATGAAGGCAAAGAAGATAAATTTAGATTGATAATACCCAAGGGACATTATGAGATTCAAATCGTTCGTTTCAAAATTAATCATCTCAAAATATTAAATAGCATCGTTTCATTTTTAAAACGTTGGGAAATAATTGTAATTTTAATTTTGTTACTTATTAATTTTTACTTCATTTTTCGACAGCCAGATTTAAGCTATATATCTTCAGGTTCTCAATCTCCATATTTTGTTGATCCCCTCGATAAGTACTGGGGTCCTTTTTTCAACAATGATTATCCTGTTACAATCATTTTGGGAGACGATTTCTGGATGGATGAATATTCCCCGGAATATAAACGGTACCGTCAAGTTGAAGACTGGAAAATATCTTCCGAGAATGACCTTGCCAGTTTCTTAATAAAATATCCAAAAGCAAATCTGGCAAAGTCAGAAATAACAGGTGTCCCTTATGGCGCTGCTGATAACCTGCTGGATATTCTTCATATTGTATATCATTTCCAAAATGATGTATCCCTCTCTATGTCTTCAACGCTCTCTCTCGAAAAAATTCGGGATCGTAATATCATCTATATCGGTGAATTCAAAAACCTGCGAATACTAAATAAAATATTTTTCGAAACACCTATTCGATATCAATATTTTCCAGATGAGCGATTGTTTATCAATAATGAAAAAGGTATTGCAATAGATTCGTTTATCAGAGTTGAGGCATCTTACGAACAAAAGAATAAGTATAATATTGATTACTCTTTATTAGTTAAAATGCCTGGATTCTCAAAAGAAAATATCATGTTTATTGTCGGGTTCGGTTACGGCGGGCGTTTGGAACGAACGAAAATGCTGACGAATTCTGCATTACGAATGAAATTTTTAGAAGATATCAATAAGATAAACAAATCTGTTCCTGAATATTTTATTGCTCTATTTGAAGTTAAAAGCATTGAAAGAACTGGTTTCACAAACGAAATTAAATATTTTAAAGAAATACCTCTGAATTTCTTTTCGGAATCTTCCCCAGACAGCAGTAACCAGAATTAATAATAAAGAATATTACTGTCGCACTGATTTTGCACATTTAATTTGCAATAATTCCAATATACTTTTTACTAAATCTAAAAAGAATCATTTCTCTTTGGAACAGCACTAGAAACATATTTTTTTATCAGGTTGTAGCTTGATATTGAAAATAAACTAACTTATCATTGGTGCATAATTTGGGGACATATCAGTTCATTCAAGGTTGATTAAAAATATCTTTGAATAGATGAATGGATGAATGAATAAAAATGAGAATTGTTATATACAATACAGCTGTTGCTTTAGGTTTCGCACTTATTATTTTCAGTACCACATTGTATTCGCAGGTCGACGAAATCCAATTCGATAGGATTTCTTTTGAATCCGGACTTTCTCAAAGTTCAGTATTATGCATGTGCCAGGACAGCAAAGGATTTCTTTGGTTTGGAACTTTTGAGGGCCTCAATCGTTTTGACGGATATAACTTTAAAGTATTTAAAGCTAACTCTGAGGATCCTTATAGCATTAGCGAAAGCAATATTGAATCCATTATTGAAGATCATTTAGGTGAGCTTTGGATAGGGACAGAAGACGGCCTTAATCGCTTTGATCGAACAACAGAACGGTTTATTCAATATAAAAATGATCCTAAAGATCCGAGAAGCTTGAGTAATAATTATGTCAGGTACGTCTATGAAGATCGGTCTGGAATTCTTTGGGTGGGGACACAAGGAGGAGGTCTTAATCAATTTGACAGAGAGAGAAATCAATTCATCCGATATATGAACGACCCTCATAATCCCAAAAGTCTAAGTCAGAATAATGTGCTTTCTATTCTTGAAGATAGCCATAGGCAACTTTGGGTTGGTACTGATGGAGGATTAAATTGTTTTGACAGGAAGAAAGTAGAATTTTCCCGCTATCAAAATGATTCTAATAATCCTCAGACATTAAGTTATAATGGAGTATGGAGAATTTATGAAGACCGGGCAGGAAAACTATGGATAGGAACTTGGGGTGGTGGATTGGACCTGTTTGATCCGGAAAATAATCGTTTCATCCGTTATCAAAATAATCCGGCAGATCCCACTAGTTTAGCTCACAATATTGTTAGGGCTATTTATGAAGATCGTATAGGAAATCTTTGGATAGGCACTGATGGCGGAGGATTAAATAGATTTATCCCTGGTTCCGACGGAAAAAATAATGGCAGGTTCATTCGCTATCAGAACAACCCTGTTGACCCGAATAGTCTCAGTGGAAATTCAGGTACTTTCTATTTTTGAAGATCGGCTGGGCATACTCTGGTTTGGAACAAATTTTAATGGTATTAGCAAATATAATCCGAGCAAAAGATTTTTTATACAATATAAGCATCGCATAAATGATGTTAACAGCGTAGCTGATAATACAATCTATGCATTATATCAGGACAGTCAAGGAATTATTTGGATAGGAACCTCCAATGGATTAGACAGCTATGATAGAAAAATAAATCAATTCACGCACTATACATCCAATCCAAAAGATCCAAACAGCTTGAGCGATAATGTTATCAGAAGTATTTGTGAAGACCGCTACAAAATGTTATGGATTGGAACAGTTAACGGCGTGAATCGATTTGATCCTATTCATAAAAAATTTACAAGATATCTGCCAAATCTAAACGATCCGAACAGTTTGAGCCACCAAAGTGTGTTTAACATTTATAAAGACAGAGCTGGAAATATTTGGATAGGTACATTGTCAGGGTTAAATCGATACGACTATGAAAAAAATAATTTTTCCCGTTATGTTAATGATCCAAACAATCCAAAAAGTTTAAGCGATAATTTTATTTGGTCTATTTACGAGGATACTTCAGGTACATTTTGGATCGGGACCCTTGTAGGGGGTGTGAATCAATTCGATCCGACGAAAGGAACATTCATTCACTATCAATATGATCCTAAGAACCCAACGAGCATTAGCGGTAATAAAGTTTTAAGTCTTTTTGAAGATCATACAGGTTGTTTGTGGATGGGCACAACTAATGGACTTAATAAATTTGATCGAAACACTGGAACTTTCTGCCGGTACAATCAAAAAGATGGTTTGCCAAACAGCTCTATACAAGCAATACTTGAAGACGATCATGGCAATCTATGGATCGGAACAAATAGCGGGTTATCAAAATTTAATCCTGCTACAAATAAGTTTAAAAATTATTTTGAAAGTTACGGCCTTCAAAGTAATGAGTTTGAACCAAATTCTTGTTGGAAATTCAAAAACGGTGAGATGATGTTTGGAGGCATAAAGGGTTTTAATATTTTTCATCCCGACAGCATCAAAAATGATCTTAATCTTCCGACGGTGGTGATGACTGATTTTCAAATTCTTAATAAACCTGTTCCTATAGGCAAATTACTGGATGGACGAACAATTCTGGAAAAAACTATTTCGGAATGTGCTAAGATTAATCTTTCTTACGTAGACAATGTCTTTTCTTTTGGATTTGCAGCGCTTCACTATGCTTCGCCGAATGAGAATCTCTATGCTTATATGATGGAAGGATTTGAAAAAGAGTGGAATTATACGGATGCAAACAGACGTTTCGCCACATATACAAATTTGCCGCCGGGACAGTACATATTCCATGTTAAAGCTTCCAACAACCAAGGAGCATGGAATGAAAGCGGCACTTTTTTAAAAATATTAATTACACCGCCTTTTTGGGAAACATGGTGGTTTCGTGTAGTAGTAGTTTTCTTTATTTTCGGCTTATTATTTTTGGGTCTCCAAATACGAACAGCCAGAATTCGAACGCGCAATAGAGAACTTGAGCAGCATGTATCAGATCGAACAGGTCAATTACAGTTGGCGAATAAGGAGCTCGAAGCATTTGCATATTCAATTTCTCACGACCTTCGAGCACCGCTACGGGCAATTGACGGATATACAAATATTCTCTTAGAGGGCTATGAGCCGATGTTAGATAAAGAAGGCAAGCGTGTTTGCACTGTCATTCGTAACGAAACAAAACGAATGAGTAAATTGATTGACGACCTGCTTTCATTTTCCTATCTTGGCCGCGCTGAAATGCAAGTCTCTTCAATCAATATGGAAGAACTTGTGCATTCTGTATATAATGAATTGACAACATTGGTAAGCCGAGAAAACATAGATTTTCATGTTGCACATTTACCGCCAGCAATCGGCGATCCGACATTGATTCATCAGGTGTGGGTCAACCTGATTTCCAATGCAATCAAATTTTCATCTAAGCAGACACGTTCGGTTATTGGGGTAGAGCACAAACAAGACGGAGAAAAAATTGTATATTCAATACGAGACAATGGAGTTGGTTTTAATATGCAATATTCAGACAAGCTGTTTGGAGTATTCCAGCGTTTGCATAGCGATAAGGAATTCGAGGGAACAGGTGTCGGATTGGCAATAGTCAAGCGACTAATCGATCGTCACGGCGGAATAATATGGGCTGAGAGTCAGGTCGATAAAGGTGCTGCCTTCTTTTTTACACTTCCACGGAAGGAAAATATGTTATGAACCAATTTGATGAAGTAGATATTCTATTAGTCGAAGACAATCCTCAAGATGTTGAATTAACTATTCGGGCGCTTAAGAAACACAATATCACAAATAATCTTATTGTTCTTGAAGATGGCGCAGAAGCTTTAGATTTTATCTTCTGCCATGGTAAGTATGCTAAACGTGAGATTACAAATCATCCAAAAGTAATATTGCTTGATATAAAATTACGCAAAGTGAACGGCCTTGAAGTACTTCGAGCAATCAAGGCTGATCAAAGAACAAATCCGATCCCTGTAGTAATGGTTACTTCTTCACAGCTTGATCCAGATATTAATACCGCTTATAAATTAAATACCAACAGCTATGTAGTCAAACCCGTGGATTTCAACGCATTTGTAAATGTAATGAGCCATATTGGCCTCTATTGGGTATTGGTAAATAAAACTCATAACAATTGAAAATAAACTACCTTACCATTGGCATATCATTCGTGGGCAGATCAGCGGAATGATCTCAAGCTAAAATTCTATCACCGCAACTTGAAGGATGAGATACAAAAATAAATTCTAAAATATTTTTTAAAGGGGGACGTTCGTTGGAATTTCAATCACTTGATCAGCTTTAAGAGAAAAAACTTTTCTGTCCAATTCAATTATTGATTCTCTTGATAAAACGAAAAAGAACTGAAGTAACTTATAATGAATATTCGGTATTTCAAATCTATTCACCGGCATTTGCTTTTGTATGATGCTTAACTCCTGTGATTTTAATAATTGCCAGCCATCACAATTGTGCCCCCATTTTTAATGCTCTGCTTCATTTTTATCTATTATAAATATTTGTTTTGAAATACCTTTATTTGAGATTCCTTCTCTTTTTGAAAATAGCAATAGAAATCTTCTTCCAATCTAATTTAATTTACACGAAACGCGAATAGAATCTAAAACATTCTTCTGATGGATAGTTAGTTCTAAAATCGGACCTGCATATTTTCGAGGTTTACTGCCGGCACCATTGAAAGGCATCGTCTCTTCTTGATTTTCAGATTGAGTTATCAGTGCTGCTTCATTGGAGGAATTGAGATCAACATTTTCTCCATTGACCACAATATTTTTTGGCTTGCTATTCGCAGGCAGGTTCAATCTAATGATCCAATCTCTCGAAGAAATTGCACCTTTATAGCTCCCTCGCCTCTTATCAATCACAAACTGAACATCTTCTCCGTTCTTTACCAGAGTCGCAGATGTTTTACAGAAAGCATCTTTCTGGTAATCCGGTGAAATGCCATCGTCTTCGTAAAGCGTGCGCGTTGTACTGACATTATTTTCTTTTGGGACAAAAGCATCAACAATAATTTTATTCCAAGCATTCTCCGTTATGTATTGCATCTGAGGTATAGAGAAAATAATACCTCTGGAACGAACATAGATAGGACATTTCCATATTTCCGGATTCAATACTATTGTCTTCGGACCTTGCAATTTATTTCCCGTCCAAATATCCAGCCAGTCTCCAGGAGGTATCCATGCCTTGAATATTTGATCAATATCGACAGTCTGTATGAGCTGGAGCTGTGCACCACCTGTATTTTCATAATATTCAATTCGTATTGAATAGGAATGGCCTGGCACGAAATTTATTGAAATCGGATAGTCAGTGGCAGCCTGATCATGCCAGGCATTAACTACCAGACTATCATCTATCCACACACGAACGCCATCATCCGAAACTACCTTGAGTCTGGACAAACCTTCCTCTTTCGATAAACAAATTTTTCCTCTCCAGCGAATAGAAAAGTGATCGACAGGAATTCTGGAATCCGGACTTCCGGTCCCCCAAATAAAATCTATAATGGAATCCCTTCGAATAAATACCGGATTACCTTTTAATTCTTGATTATCAAAATACTCTCCAAGAAGTCCCGGCTTTCCATCGGAAGTCCGTAAAAAACGTATCGGTAATGCTGCATCTTTTGTCTTGCTTACAGCATATGGAATAACAAGCAAATCTTCTCCGAAAAGAAACTGTCGAGCACATTTGGCATCGGGTTGGTTTGGCCATTCAAGATCGCAGCGACGCATGATTGGTGTTCCATCTTCATAAGCGCGGCGTGCTGCGGCATAGATTGCAGGCAGAAGTCGATACCGCAGCCGGATATATTCCGAAGTAATCTTTTCTGCTTCTTCTCCGAACTCCCATGGATAACGAGTCAATCCTCGTGTGCAATGCAACCGCGTAATTGGAGAAAAGACTCCATATTGTATCCATCGAACGTATTGATCTGGTTCCGGATTTCCGCTTGTATGGCCTCCGAGGTCTTCATTTACATAGGGCATCATTCTATAAATACCGCTGTTGATACCGTTTGCAATTCCCATTTCCAGAAAATCCCATCTTGATTTTTGATCACCGGTCCACCAAATTGGAAACCTATGAGAAGCTGGATGCGAAGGTGAATTCCAAAAACCGTTATCGATACCATCTACATTTGACATTATGAGAGGCCGTCTGTTAGGATAAAATTTTTCTGTTATATCATGATAAAGGCGCATACCCCAAACCTCTTTGCTAATACCCAGCATAGGTTCGTTCAGTCCGGTGATCCAGTTGCGGTCATACCACCAAACATCATTTCCTTTATTTAGGAGACTTGTAAGTCCTTTCCATCGATATTGCATTTCTGCCGGATCCAATGCAGACTTCGTTCGTGCTTCAGGGTGATCATTATACATAAGATGCACATGCATTTTCATGTGCTCTATCAATAAACCTTTTCATATCAGGAAATAATGAATCATTAATAGTATAACCATGTGAAGCTCCAAGCCGCCAATCGGTATCTACAACGAACATATCCAACGGTATTTGTTTTTTTCGATATGTGTCGATTGTTTGAAGTGCTGTTTCTTCGGAGTATGGATAATAACGGCTGTTCCACAAACCAAAAGCAAAAAGCGGAGGCATTGGAGTCGGTCCGGTAAGTTTTAAAAAATCTTTTCTAAAACTATTATAATGTCCAGATTCAATAATGAAAACATATACATCTTCTGCATTATTTGTAGTATCCCAGCCGGAAGTTGCGTCATCCTTGAAATTTTCGGGCGGCGGTGCTGCGCCCCATTCGGGTGGTACTAATCGTGGATTGTCCGGAAGAATCCATATTTGATCATTGGTATCAGGACCCGGCTCAAAATCAAGAGCCGGAATAGTTTTGAATCGATATTGATTTTTCCCATTTTTCAATTGAACAAATATTCCTTCGAGTGAATTAAAATTCTTAGCTAACTCGATTTTACATTTTGAAGTTGTGATAATAGTCTGACTTCCTTGCTCTTGAATTTTAATCGATTCTCCTGTCCAATTCCGATTCACTACGGTAAAAGTATTTCGGTTTTCAAAACCCTTTGGTCCTTTTTGCTCAATCCTAATAAGATTTTCAGATAGAGATTGAATTCTGATATCGCCTACGATCGCTTCATTGGATTGAGCATTCGCCGGTTGGGTCAGAATAATTACTGCAAAATAAGAAAGGAATAGAAATATTTTTTTCAGATTATCCATAAAAATTTTCCTTTTCTATTACCGCAATATATTATTTTAAAATTCAATTTCGACAGCGTTTATTTTTAAACCAACTCCTGCAATTTTCCAAGAGATGCAGCATTATCGCAAAGTTACATCACCAGTTCATCCTAAGCCTTATCATAGAAATAACGATATCTGCCATTTTGTTTGCCCCTAGGACATTAGGATGAATATCACATCCCCAGTCATTACTAGTCATAATATTTCGAGGAATTTCGATAAAGAACACATCCTTATCTCTTCCTTCCTTTTTCTGCTGCTCTTTTACAACTTCCCGGACATAATCAGTGCATGGTTTTTCTATCATCGGGCCGCTCACACAAAAAATAGTTACGCAGGGATACAATGAGCGTACACGATCGATCAATTGATTGTAAGCATCAATGAAAACATTTTTATCGGGATGCGGTTCTGTTGAAAAATCATTTGTGCCAAGGTTAATGACAACCGCCTGCGGAATCCATTTTTTGAAATCCCATTTCGATGTCGAATCAAAACAACAAATTCGTTCGTACAGCACCGGCATTGGATTGAGTGATGTCTTGTTCGAGTCACCATAATTACGAACAACTCCCCTGCCGGAATACGAAATAAGATGATACTCAGCATGCAGTGCTCTTGCAGTGATTGATGCGTAAGACATTGCCGCATTTTCAGTTTGAGGGCTAAAATGACAAGCAGTCGAATCTCCCATAACACCATATCCGCTTGTTATCGAATTACCAATAAATTCAATACGCCGGTCAAATCTATTATCTATTGGGAGAAGTGTTGCACCTGTGTCGAGAATGAATCCCATAAACATTCCTTTCCCCACAAGCGGTTCTGTTCTTTTCTGAATCATTATCGTGTGAGCAATTGTATCGGAAAGAAATGATGCAACCTTATTAACATCTGAAGAGCCTGTCGTAAGTATTCGGGGGGCATGATTATCTATAATAATTGCATATTCATCGGTTGTATCGCGGAGTCTGACGGAACAACTTGTTCCCTGGAATTTAGCATAAATGCGGACTCCTGCCCAATCGAATATAACTTTCTTTGGATTTGAGAAATCGAATCTTCCTACATATTGAATGTTAGGATTATCGGCATCAATGATCCCTGTCTTTTTAATTTCATGTTTGGTAACGAAAAATGAGCATGAACTTACCTGAAACATCATGAAAAAACTAAGAATCATTATAAGAGATATTTTGAATTTGATTATCATTTCTGGGATTCCTCTAATTCCATTCAATGATTTTATAATATAAAAGCGGCATCACAAGGTCAACCAATCGAAAACAACTTTTAATCAACTAATTCCAGAATCTATAATTATTTTTTCGCTGCATCTGATTTTAATAGCGATTCCAATTTTGAATTGCTTTTCTTTTCGCGAGATTTATTTTTGCTGTTTTACCGTTTTCATTTTTTCGAGCAGCTTATTCCCTTGATCCCACACTCGAATATCCAATTTATTCATAGCATGAAGATGCCTTGCCATTTCGTAATCAAACCGAAGTGCAAGACTCCGACAATCGGCAATCCTGCACAATGAAGGTGCATGATCATGAATACTGCATCCATCCTTATCTAAATATACACATTCGCCATTAGGTTTATGAGCAAGCATCAGCGCGCCCGGAATAAAAGGATGAGGTTCTGTTTTATATTTGAAATGCAAATCCTCATTTTCAAGTCTTACCGCATCACCTTGACAACAAATTGTGCAGCCATTACACGGAACTTGTTTTATCGCATATTTATTTTCTCAACTGTCACCTGCCTGGCTGAGTGTATAAGATATATTTTACTGTTTGATAAGAACAAAAACTCTTTTGTGCATTCAGTTTTACGGCGCTTGAATTATTGGCTTTCCGTTTTTGCATTTTGTTTTTTATTCCAATCATTTAAAACCTTGATCATATGCGGGAGCAATTCCTTTCCTCCTTCTTTTCCATGACCGGGTATAACAATTTTACAATCTTGAAAATTTTTCATTACTTTTTCAACAGAAATCGGCCATTCAGCCATATTTGCATATCCGGTAAAACCAGGATAATCAAATTCCATTCCCTTAATCATACAGCCACCGAATAATATCTTTCGGTTGTGCATATAGACAACTGTGTTATCTATGGTGTGAGATTCTCCAGGAAAGTACACTTCAAAAATCTCGCTGCCATATTTTAATTCCATACCTTCTTTAATTGGAAACGTTTTATTAGGTGGCACTAAATTTAATACTCTATAGGAATTGTAATACCGTTTATTATCATCTGAAGCAGCCATATCCATAATTAGTCTTTTTAATTCAATACCCTTTTCTTTTACAAGTTTTATCGTTAAATCAGAACCATAAACTGGAATATTTTTTGAAAGCAAGACTTCGTCACCGCCAAGATTATCCTGATGGAAACCGGTAACAATTGCACTAATTTTTAGAGTCCCAAAATTATTTTCTATCCAATTTAGCAAAGAGACTGTACCGCTTATTTCACATGGAGTATTAATAAGTAATCCTTGCTTGCCCGATAAAAGAATAAACATTCCATTGGAACCCCCTGGAAAATAATGAGTGAACATATAAACGCTGTCTTGAATTTTTTTGTAAAACAAATCCTCGCTTATTCGGATTTGATTCTCTTTTTGGTCGGATTGGCAATAAATATTTTCTACAAACAGTATTATAATAAAGAGAATTAAAAAGTCGCGTTTTTTCATGACGAGTTTTTCAATAATATATGGGCTCGTTATCTATATAATTATCGCAATCTAATTCATTTTGTTATGAGATTAATACATTGATTTATAGAGTCATTTATATGGATAAAACTTTTCATTCTTAAATTATAATAAATACTGTTCCTTTAACCGACGGAATTAAGCCGGAGCATATCCAAAATTAATTTTCACAGAACGAATTAAATTCATTTTGAAATATTTTTATCTTGCATCATAACTCTTATCGTTAAATATTTTCTGCAAGCCCGCAATCGCCGACTTGATTGCAAGTTATGTCGCTTTTATTATTACCATCGCACCATCGGAAGAGGATGCAATGGAGTACGAACAAACTGACGAGCCATAAGAAAAGTCAATTTGCGATGAAAGCCGGCATTGGGAAATGCTGACTTGATTTCATGGATGAATGTCTTTGGAATCCCAAATTTAATACAGCCAAGTGAAACATCGATCAAATCAGCTTTCCGGAACAGCTCGACAGTCGATTTGAAGTTTCCCGAATACTCTCGAATCTTATGGTGCTGGAGAATGATGGTTTCTACTTCCAATGCAAAATTATTCTGGTTTTTGAATTCAAGGTATTCTCTTACTAATTGTACTGAAGGTTCGAGATAATCGAATGTTTTTGCCGTCCAAATGCCAAGATCATGAAATGCTGCTGCAATCAGAACCTGTTGAGGAATTTCGTCAACTTTCGCAAGAATGTGATAATAGTTTAATAACCTCAAAACATGATTTTTGTACAAAATAAAATCACTACCCAAATCGGTTGAGTATTTCTCTAAAATATTACTGATTATCAATATGTTCTTCTGAATCTTCATATATATATTTGAGTTGTTTTTTCGATTGGCGCTAAATCCCATTTCGATCTTTAATCGAATCGATTATCCCGTACAGATGGATTCCTGTATAACGCACTATTCAAGATTATTCTGAAGCTGCCAATGTCTTTATCCATCAACTTCTATTTCAAGGAATTTGGACTATGAATATCTTAAAACAAACCGTCGGTATCTATGTCTGGTTAGGCGCACCATTTTTACGATGTCTTTCTAAAGGTTCTGGAAATATTTGTATAATTTAATTTCAACGTGATAAATCAATTTACAAAGATTCCGCATACCAGCAACCTATTAAAAATGATCGTAATTATGAAGAAAATAATCGATGGAATATTAAGCTTGTTAAATTGATCAAATTCTTTGTTTGCATGTTCAGTTGAATAGTTTTTCCTTACTGCACTTTCATAGCCGCACAAAAATAAAAGACTACCACATGTAGGAGCAATCAAACTGATTAAAACAGGAATCGGTAGATTTAATAGTGTAGTCACAACAATGCCAATTAAAAGAGGAAATAAAATCAATGACCGTACAAATACTTCTCTGGATTGTGTGTTGTCAATTATTTCTTTCGATCCCATTTCCACAAAATATTTCATCAAGCTGTTTATTAACAAATAAATTACAATTGATGCTGCAATCGCTAAAATGATTGTTACCCAGATGGGGAACCCCAAAGCATAACAAATATATCCGGTATCACCATTGGGAAACCAAGGGGCAATGATTAAATAGCCAAAAAATCCGATATATCCATTTATAGATATATACGCGTAGAAGAGAGAAAGATTATTCCGTTTCTTTTTTTTAGCACAGATTAAATGAAAGAGAATGCCAATGATCATACTGACGAGTGGTCCAGCTCCTTTAATAAATAAATTGCTTATTAAGTCTAAATTATCTCCTGCATTCGAAGTGTAATTATGGTGAATGGATATGTGTTGCGCATGGACTAAAATAGATGCAAAGAAATGACCAAATTCATGCATCGTCATTTCAACAATGTTAGCGATTACAAAGAGAATGGCCGAGTTAATAACAATATTTCTATATGTGTTTTTAATGGTCACGCTCTAACGGATGGCGGCTAAGTGGAACATGGCGTACAGCGCCGCTGACCGCGCTGAAACTTTCAAATTGTAATAAACGAAACGAGGTCATTCTGAAAAATAAATTATTAAAGACTAAAAGCTCTACGCGCCTTGTTAATTGCACTCGGCTCATCCGGTCAGCTTGAGCCGCAGGTTAGGTTGCAATTCCTCATCTGAGTAGAATTAGTTTCTTTGTTTTAGTAAACGAGCCAGCTTGTAAACGATAGAAGTAAATTCCACTAGACATATTTGCCGCATTCCATCGCCGCTGGTAATTTCCTGCTGACATTTCTTGAAAGACAAGGGTTGCTACTTCTCTTCCAAACAAATCGAATACTTTCAACGATACAAATGATTGCTGTGGAAGATTGAATGATATATTCGTCAGGGGATTGAATGGGTTGGGATAGTTTTGATAAAGGACATAATCTTTTATCAAATTGCTGGAGCCAGCATCAACGGATGTAGGGGTCGTATTTATTTTCAAGCTGTGTGTCCACGTATGCGTGCTTCCTTGCCTTACCCACGCATACGTGTTTATCGTTGGACCGTTCCATGGATCCATAAGATAGACAAGACTATCGACAACCCCATGAATCGCAAGTATGTGACCTCCACCCGCATCCCATCCCCATCGGATGGGAACCGGTCTTCTGCTTGTGAGTTCAGCGGTTATAAATTCTAATGTAAACCAATTGGCTTGGCCTGTACTGGAAATACTTCCGAAATAGTTTAATATAAGATCGACTCCATTTCTTGTAGGTCCAGTAGTGTTGCCATAAAGCCAATTCCAAGTATTAGTGTCATTCGTGCCGTATTGTGCAATTTCGGTTTGCGTTTTAGAAACACCATAATACTCCAAAACCGCTTGCGATGTAGCGGCCCAGCACCATTGGCTTTGTTCCTGATTCTTTTGCGGCACAGCCAATATTTGCGCAATGATACTATTATCGCCAATTGTTATGCAAATAAGAAGATAATATATTCGTTTCATCAAGTTACTTCTCATCACTAGAGTCTCCGCGATTACAAATCCTTCTCTTGAGTTGTTCAACGGTTGAGGATGGATTCCCTTTTATTGCGACATCCAATGCATCGACCGAGTTTACTGACTTAGAACTATCCGTTAGTTCTATGATCGTTAAGTTGTGATTATTCTGTTCGGGTATAGTGTAAAGATAGCTGTTTGCTTGAAAAGCAACAACTAGATGGAAGCGGTAACCGTTAGATGTATGCCATTTATGTTTAATAGTATTAATTTCTCTAGCCAGGTTTGCATATCCAAACGACACGGCTCTGAAATCATTGCCGACTTTTTCGACTACAATAACAGATTTGATTTCATTGTTCACACTCAAAGGGAAATACCAAAGATCTGTTTTTGATAAAAGTGATTCGGTGGAATCGCCCTCTTTGTAATTTTCAAGTGATGCAGGTGTGATTTGGTACAGGTTAAATGGCTCCTCAAGGTGCACATCTTTGAGAGAGTCTGTTGAGGCAAAACCATATTGGTATTTCAATCCATCCGGGATATTCTTCCAATACATTAAAAGGCCATTCGCTGCAACACTGTGTAAAGTATCCTGCCCCACAGCTATATTAAATGCAAATATTGTTAGCATTATTGCACATGTTTGTTTCATTCTTCTGATTCCTCTTTTAATTTGATATTTCTGATATATCATTTTTATTTAACCAAACAACCGATTGATAGTTGTAAATAATAAAAAACACCAACAGTATAAACCAATAATTACGAGGCATAGGCTTTTCACCTTTAGTTGAATTGCGAAGGGCAATTGCAACATAACGGACTGCGGCTAAGTGGAACATGGCGTACAGCGCCACTACCGCACTGATAACTTTCAAAATACACAAAACGAAACAAGTTTTATGCTGATAACAAAATTGAATTGTACTTTCGGCACTTCGTACAACAAACATAATAATAAAAACCTAAACCCACCACCAGCCATGCAAATTGCACCCACGCTCATACGGTCAGCTTGAGCCGCTGGTTAGTTGCAGTTTGAAGGATCTATTTTGTTCCTTGTGATTGTAGCATTTCCTATCCGTTTTTAAGTGAATGCATCTTTGGGCAATCCGCATAATTCTAATGCTTTATGTAATCTTGGTTCCGATATACCTTCCTTTTTCAATCTGTCCAGTGCTTCTTCGCGTACAATTTTACCCCCACGTATTAAATTGCTATACATAGCTTGCGCGTATGTAAAACCTAATTGTTGTTTAAAAGCTGTGTTTTTAACTGCTTCAAAGACACAATCTGCACGCCATGTTGAATTACAGCCCGAAGGAAGTTTCCATCCGAGGTTGTTCAGTACAACGTTAATTTTACTTTCATCCCAATCTGCAAAATGATAGTAATCGAATCTAAAAATATCTGGATAGCGAACTCGTAGATACACTGTGTATTGATTGACATAAAGCACGGAAGCCTTAAAAAAGGTAAGACAATATCTGAGAAGAGCAGGTGAGGTAGTTAATATACCCACACCCTTAATCAAACGCGATATATTGTCCTGTACCATATTAAAAAATGAATAGCGGTTTTCTGAATCGATGTCAATAGATGCTGGCCCTGATGGAAAGTACTCAAATCGATTCCCACCATAAATCACTGTCTTAACACCTAATCGTTGCGCTTGCTTGAATATCGCTTTGTTGATGAATTTACAGGAAGAGCAAGCAAGATTAATAAGGATTGGTATCGGAGTCTTTAAATACTCTTTAAGACAATAACCAGCGATTTCTTGATGGTCTGATGGTGTTTGTACTTCGATCAATTCTACCTTAAGTTGTTCTGATATTGAATGAACACTATCTATTGTTTCATGAGGAGTAAATGGGGTTTTACCAAAGACAGCGACACATCGAAGACCATGTTTTTTAACAAGTTCATGAAGCATAAAAGTACTATCTCGTCCGCCACTCCAAGCAACAATGCAATCAAATCGCCGGTCTTTTCCGTTTCGTTTTGCTTGTTCGATTAACTGTGAAAGTTTTTCACTGTCTGGCTTTTTGACAATATGTTTGAACAAGGATGGTGAATTACACAATCTGCAAGTGCCAGTGGTATCAAGAGGAAATAGAGCAGATTCTGGCAATACACAAGTTTTACAGATTTTCTGATTTTTCATTTTTCTTTTAACACATTGCTTAAATATATCTATGAGTCGGACAAACTGCGCCTAACGGTTGGCGGCTAAGTGGAACATGACATACAGCGCCACTACCGCACTGATAACTTTCAAAATACACAAAACGAAACAAGTTTTATGCTGATAACAAAATTGAATTGTACTTTCGGCACTTCGTACAACAAACATAATAATAAAAACCTAAACCCACCACCAGCCATGCAAATTGCACCTACGCTCATTCGGTCAGCTTGAGCCGCTGGTTAGGCATTTGCTTTAAACCAGATTCTGTTTAATGTGTACTCAAAATTGCTTTATTTATATTTATATAAAACCATCCACCAGTACCTTGTCCATTTGCTACACCAAAACAGATTTTCCCTTGAGTACCAGTTGGATATAGATTTTTATTGATTTCAAATGTTACTGTATCATAAGAATATTCTGAGCTTGTAGGCTGCAGAAAACCAAAGGTACTAGTTCCTTGGCTATTAGCTCCTTGAGGATAAAGACTACCAAACCAAATTTGCCCTCCGGATGCCGTTACATTGTCAGAATAACCATTATTATAATTACCATTAATCATATTCTCTGTAGAATATATAATTGTTAATTTTATATTATAATATTTTGGTATTATTAATGTTTGAGGAAAAAGATAGTTGTTCACATATCCATTGCCCTGATTAGTTTGAAAAGCAGGATAGCTGGCTTGTAAAGTTCCATTAGTAAATTGAAGATCCCAAGACGGTGTTAATGTATCATTGATTACTATTTGATCACCTTCCACAAGATAATATGAATGATTAACACTATCATAATCAGGTGTTTTTGAAATTGCAAATTGATAATTTCCGGATGCCAAATTAGAGAAAGTATGAGGCGTTGTATCATTAGAAAAACTTCCATTGATAAATATTTTAGCTCCACTTGGAATTGAAGATATTGCTACTGATATGACATTGGGATTACCTGTATTAGTTGGTCCTGTCGCATCTGTAGGATTACTTTTCTTACTACAGCTTGGAAATAAAGCAAGCACAAAGGACAGAAAAACTACAACAATAAATGTTTGCGTTCTCATAAATACTCCTAATGTTAATTTTGGCAACGATTGAAAAATTAAAGTCAGGCATTAGCCCGCTGCCGTTAAGCAAATGCCTAACGGACTGCGGCTAAGCTGACCGCGTGACCAATTATCGTATTGCACTCAAGGAAACAGGTTCACGCTACCAACTGAATTATTAAGCACTAAACCTCAACTTGCAATGTTGATTTTGCACAAGCCCGCCGAAGTTTGCTTTTCAACGTAGGCGGGCGACGCTCATTCGGTCAGCTTGAGCCGCTGGTTAGCTGGCATGCTGTGGGTTTAAAAAATAAATGGTACAAGCCTCGCCACACACTTCGAGTATTTTTCATACTCGCTTCCGAAGTGTGCGAGCATCCATTTCTCTTCGAGTCGTAGTTTATTCCAAAAGATTGCAAACACTAGAATAAAAGAAAGCATGCCACGCCACTTATCGAGTGCAATCACGGATCCGAGAAATCCGAGCAGGAGTCCGGTGTAAAGCGGATGTCTGACCATTGCATACGGCCCATCGGTAACAAGTTCATGATTGGTTTTAATACTGACAACTACACTCCAGTTGCGTCCGAGGCGTTGCCGTGCCCAGCCGGAAAATATTAATCCGGCGATTGTAATTACAGCTCCTGCCCACCAGCATATGCTCGGATAGGGAAAGATTTCGCGGTCAAAAAATCCGAGCGGAATACCGTAAAACACCAGCAGTGCCACGGCTGCGAGGAGTAATACACTCCGGAGGATGAATGTGCGGCGCGGTTCAGTCTGTTCCGATAACTTCACATTATGAGATCCAATTTGCCAATAAATGTGAAATGTTGCCCAAATAAAAATGAAAAGATAGGTGTTAATGAATGTCATTTAAAATGCCTCCTTGATGAATTATGAATTATTGCCAAAAAAGAAAATAAGAAATATCTGTATGTGCATAATTACCTATAAAAGATTATCTCATCTACATACTCAGCGTGGTGAAGATTGTTCCAAATTAATGGAGGCATATATGAATTTTAGCCCGGATTTGTCCTGAAAATATTCTTCTCAATGATAATCTGTTTTAATATTCATTTCAAAGAATTTATTAAATGAATTATTTTCATAAAAAAGCATTAGAGTCCTGCCTTTCCATCGTGAAAACACTCCGGTCGATCAATACAAATGGCATTGAAAAAGCCAGGCTCAATTTTGAAATAAAGTGAATCAGCTTAAAAGTCAACGAGTGACAGGGGAGAGATTAAAAGTCCAACACATAAAAAAGCATTGAATTAATACGGTTTGGATAATGATCTTTTTTGGAAAAGTTGTTCTCTTCCCGTTGCGTTGTAGTTCTTCTCTGCCGATCCTTAGCACCATTGACTTGTTTCTTGACCCGGTGAAACATTGGATATCGTATAACTCCCCTGTGCATTTGTGCTATCTGAGCTTGTGGCAGGAGAAGTTGTAACAATGGCACCAATAATGACAGTATCTCCTGTTATGCTCGTGACTTGTCCTTGAATAGTTCCTGTTGTCGATGGTTGCGTTGGATTACATTCATCTTTTTTTACAACCAATAGCAAAAAATAATTACTACGATAAGAACATAACTAAATTTATACATTATAGAATCCTTTCTTTGAATTTAAGTATGCCGCCTAACGGATGGCGGCTAAGCTGCCGCGTGACCAATTTGAATATTGCACCAAACTAAATGAGTTTCAAGACGAATATTTTCTTTCAACACAAAACCTCTAAGCGCAATGTTAAATGCACCCACGCTCATCCGGTCAGCTTGAGCCGCTGGTTAGGCGGCAGCTAACGATTAATTATAGGGCTTAAGTTTCTTATTTTTTTTGCAACGCTCTCCACAGTTTCCTTGCCCGATGGAAGATTTAAAGAGCCGTCTATTATTACATCTCTACAAACACTATCTCCCCAAAAGACGCTGTCCGGTAACTCGCTCAAAGACGGTCTTCCATAAAAAGAGACCTTGTAATTTAATTGAGCACTCTCTTCCGGCGTCGGTGGACGGAGGAGAGAAAAAAGACCACGCTGGATGAAAGGGGCTGTTAAGAAATTATCTCTGTCGGGGCGGTGAAATAAGTAGATACCTCGCTCCCCGACGTGGAAGTGTGCATCAACCGAAATTCCTGGGCTGAGATTTCCCTTGTCTGAAATGGGCCCGCTCATTCTTAATAATATAAGTGTCCTAAAATTGGCTGTACCTTTTCAGTACGCTATCCACTCTCACTAACGCCTCTGAATGAAATACTTCCAATGAAGGACCAGGGAGGTCTTCTAAATCTACGACTTCTCCAATCACCACTAAGTCAGACTGCCTAGCATGGTCTATTATGTCATATCTGCTTACATTTGTTCGATTAGTTGTAGGGTTCTTACCTGAGACTCCGTTTGTATCTTTTTGTTGTGCGCAACAGGTAGAAATAGCAAATAGGACTTCAATAAATAGTAAAGCTGATTTATAGACCATTAGATTTTTCATAAAGTCCTTTCTGCCGCCTAACGGA
>CAWHXW010000006.1:0-110319 GCA_963833465.1 Ignavibacteriota bacterium
AGTTAGAGTATTTATTTCTAGTTTGTCGGAGTCTTTATGATCTTCTTCAAGAATGCCTCTCCAAGTTGTTCCCGAAGTTTAAATTCCAAGATTCTAATTATGGCAAAAAACAATTGCCGAAATCTTTCGCAGACATGATTTATTATCAGAATGTATTAATGACCATGAAAGAAATTGTGACTCGATATTCTGTTCCTGAACCAATTGCAGAATATTATCTACGACAAGCATATTTCTTCGAATGGTTGCGCCAATACAGAGTATATGTTTCTCATAGTGGTAAGAGTTTTGAATTAGTTTTTGCATTAGAAAAAGGTTTTGCTATATCCATTGAGACAAAACCATTTTCCTCAATGAAAATATGGAACGAATCCAATACACAACCGCACAAATTAGGATCTGTAAAATCATTAGTGGCATATTTGATAAGTAGCACTTTATCTGCAATAGAAGAATTCGCTCATCTTATGGAAACAATTGTCATATTCCCGCAAGATATTTCTCCAGGGAATAAGATATTCCTTTGTGGACCAACTATCTCTAAACTGCAGAATTTGGAAAAACAGATAAATGATGAACCGTGGTATACAATCGATGTGAGCGCAAATGCTGGCTAACCAGGCGCTCAAGCTGACGGAATGAGCGTGCTGCAAAATTCATAGCGAGTAAAGATTTAGATACTTAATAATTTATTTATCAGCGTGAACTCAGTTCGTTTAGTGAATTACGAAAGTTATCAGCGCCGCAGCTTAGCGCCAATCCGTTAGGCGGCGCGGTCGGTGCACCAGCATAAAGTTTGTTAAGTGGGTTTCGTTTTAAATTATTGCTTCGTGTTGGTTAATAAAAACGTACAGTAAAGTTTTGTTTGCACCTCCCGCGCTCGTTTTTTGGATGGTAAAGAACAAAACGGAATAATTGTTTAATAAATAATTTTAACGCAAAATTAAAGTATCGCCTAACCAGGCACTCAAGCTGACGGGGTGAGCGTGAGTACAATTTACATTGCGGACAACGGTCGATTGCAAGAGCAAAATATTCAGCGTGAACTTGGTTCGTTGAGTGTAATTTGACATTTGATCACGCCGCAGCTTAGTGCCGGTCCGTTAGGCGGCAGTCAATAGAGGAGATGCAATATGAAACCGATACCTTGGACTGAACGATTTTCCGTCGGTGTAAAGGAAATCGATCTTCAACATCGCGGCTTGCTTGACATTATAAATCAAATCATCGATTCTATTGAGAAGAAGAATGAATGGCAAACAACATCCATCATTCTTGATTCCCTTATCAATTACGCCTACAACCATTTCTCAACCGAAGAACGATATATGAAGGAAGCTGAATATCCTGATTTGCTGTGGCATGTTGGATTGCATCTTGAGTTTATAAAAAAGGTGTTTACATTATCCCAAGAAGTATCATTGAAAGGATTAGAAGTACAACGAGAGATGCTTACGTATTTAACAGAATGGTATACTAATCATGTTCTTGGAGTTGACAGAAAATATATGTCTAGCCTTTCTGCGAAAGGAATAAAATAAATTTGCAACTGCCGCCTAACCAGCGGCTCAAGCTGACCGGATGAGCGTGGGAGCAATTTACATTGCGAGTAGAGGTTTTGTGTTTAATAATTTAGTTGGTAGCGTGAACCTGTTTTCTTGGGTGCATTACGAAACTATTCAACGCGGCAGCTTAGCCGCCATCCGTTAGCCAGCATTTTGTAAAAGATTATCAGGTGAAATAAAATTATGGATTGGATGGTTTTCTTCACAGCAATTCTGGCTTTGTCAAGCATGATTCAAGCGATTGACATTGTCTATAAATGGTTGCACTCTCGTAAGAAGAAAGCTGTCCAATTGCAGAAAGTAATTAGCAGTACCCGGAAACCTATAATATCCCGCTGGATAGTAGTTTTCACAAATATATTTGCATTTCTCTTTTTCAATTGGATGCTGATTAATGAATTGAGAAATACCGGGCCATTAACTTCGGGTCGATTCGTAGTTATCGTATTTGCGTCTCTTGGTTTCTTCTTAATAATAGTTATAGTCGCAATCGATCTCGCAATCAGAATTGCCTTTAAGAACGATTCTAAAAATGGTAGTCAAAATGCTGGCTAACCAGCAACTCAAGCTGACGGAATGAGCGTGGGTACGTTAAGCATGGCGCGTAGAGGTTGAGATGTTTAATAATAAACTTTTCAGCATGAACTTGTTTCGTTTTCAGCAACTTGCGGGTTATCGTTGCCGCAGCTTAGTTGCGGTCCGTTATACCGCTTGCGCTAATGAAAAAGATAGTTACAATGCCTAAACAATAATTATAAAAGGGAAGGTCATGAAAAAACTAATACTTAGTGTTGTATTATTCTTTATTACCATGCAATATTCGTTTCCTCAAACAATTTCGTACACTGGTCAAATAAAGCCATTGTTTGATAGTTATGGCTGTACTGGCTGTCATGGAGGCAACGGAGGATTATATGTTAGTCCTTATGCAAATCTTTTTACAACAGGTAATCACAAACCAGTGGTTGTAGCTGGTGATACTGAACAGTGTGCTTATAAAGAAAATAAAAGGCAATGCCGGCTTTGGTTCACAAATGCCGCTGGGCGGTTCGATAATGGCAGCCAGTGATTTAAATACAATTATTCTGTGGATCAAAAATGGAGCTCCTGAAAATTCAACATCAGTGGATAATCCGAATGAATTAATGTCGATTCATACGTTTAATTTAAGACAAAATTATCCCAATCCATTCAATCCATCGACGACTTTTTCGTTCGATCTACCCAATCGGATATTTGTCTCATTAAATGTTATCGATATGCTTGGAAGAGATGTTTCAACAATTGTTTTTAAAGAATTATCGGCTGGGAGATACACCGTTCAATGGAATGCAAGAGATTTGCCAAGTGGCGTTTATTTTTATCGGCTGCAAGCTGGTTCATTCGTCGATACCAAGAAACTTCTTTTACTTAGGTGATATGCATTTGAAACTAACAAACTAAACATATAAAAATAAAGCAAGCGGTATAACCAGCGGCTTAAGCTGACCGGATGAGCGTACTGCAAACTTCATGGCAGATGGTGGTTTACAGTTTTTATTATTTTGTTCTTTGTACCTCATGGCTTTTGTGTAAATTAATTTTGTTTTCAGCATGAACTTGTTTCGTTTAGTACAATTTGAAAGTTTTCAGTGCGGCAGCTTAGCCGCAGTCCGTTAGAACACACGAATTACTTATGGTGTGGCTATACAAGTTAGTGCTTATTTGAAGACTACAAAAAATAAATGGATTATATATGAAACGAAAAAGACATTTTGTGAAAATCATATTAATTCTATTTTTTATTGTAGGTATTCAATCCCTATTTGGACAACAAAATGACACTGTATTAATTAATCGCGTGTATAATAATAAGTCATATTTGAATTCGTTGGATTTACGTGCCTTAGATCTTTTCTTCTCTATATATGAAATTACATATCACCGTCAATATGATTCTCAGGATGAAGTGATTCTTGGTGTTTTTTATGAGAGCAATACAACAACTTCTCTTTCGGGGACAACTTATCCTGGGAAAAGTCAGTCATATTCACTTGTATTAGGTTATAGGAAACATTTATGGAAAAATCTTCATTTGGACTATCAACTCTATCTATTAAACAGAAAATACTTTGAGAATAACGAACAAAAGAACTATGTTAGCTTTGAAATTTGGAATGAATTTCATCTCGGTTATCAATTCGATTTCTCAATTATGGAAACACCGTTTTATATAACACCTCAGTTTCTTGTTGGATTCTGTCTCAATAAGAGCAATGAACCACAAAGCTTCAAGATACTAGATAAGAAAAATCCACCTTACCATTATCCGGATTTATATATATTTCCGAATCTAAACGTAGAATTTAAATTCTAATTTGTATTTTACAGGCAAATATTTCATTGCGTGTGTTCTAACCAGCGGCTCAAGCTGACCGGATGAGCGTTGGTGCAAACTTCATGGCGTGTGGTGGGTTTAGGTTTTTATTATTAACTTTTTATTACCTCGTTGGTTGGGGAATTATTAATTTGGTTTTCAGCATGAACTTGTTTCGTTCAGTACTATTTTGAAATTATCAGTGCGGCAGCTTAGCCGCATACCGTTATGTTGCACAGTCAGCGCGCCCTGTAAGCGTTACCTATTTGGTTGAGTAATCGCTTTCTACTGGTTTTACTTTTTATAAGAGATGTACAGGTTTAGAAGTTGGTTGCTTTCTATAAGTTTTTGCTATTAACAAGTTCTGTTTAGTACCGAGAGTACAAAAGCGGTGCAAGTTAATTTCTTAAAAGCGTCTTGGTAGCGCGCTGCCTGTGCTCAGCAACATTCAAGTTATGTGGTGTCATTAAAAATTAGTTTACGGAAAGTTTGTACATTAAATAAACTATAACATAACCAGCAACTCAAGCTGACGGTTGGAGCGTGGGAGCATTCAACATGGCTAATAGAGGTTTAGTGCTTAATAAGTCAGTTGGTAGCGTGAACCTGTCTCGTTTTGTGAAATACGAAACTTATCAACGCCGCAGCTTAGTTGCAGTCCGTTAGGGCGCGTTCAGAAGAGATTAAAAATGATTATTCTCAGAACAATTGTTGTTGGCTTTATATCGCTTACTCTCTTGAGTTGTGTCAAACAGGAAATAAGAGATCCATTTAGAATCACTGTAATATCATCAAATTATTCTTTGGCTTATTCAGTTGAAACAACTATTACAGACTCCTTAGCTCAAGCTCAGTTTATTGGTGGGCTTATTGGAGAAAAGCCAAAGGTTCTTTTTGTGCATGGGCTGGAGAAATCTCAATTGGATTCGTTCTACACTTTTCTAAAACAAGAATCGCTCGACACGCTTCAAAGAATTTATGATACAGGTGTACCTGATGGGATGCAATTCTTTTTCAAAATTGACTATCAGGGTAAAAGTAAAATAGTTCAACTTGGTAATATTTGGGTACCACAATTGTTTAGGTTAGCACAAATAATCAATACAGTTTTACCAGACTCACTGAAATATGATTTGCGGGTCGCAAAATATTCAAACGCGCCCTAACCAGCGGCTCAAGCTGACCGGATGAGCGTCGGTGTGTTAAGCATGGCTTGCAACGGTTTAGTATATTTTGAAGGCTATCAACTTGAAACTCGGTTCGTTTAGTACTAATTTGAAAGTTATCAGCGCGGTCAGCTTAGCCGCCATCCGTTAGGGCGCAAACATTATGAAAAGATTAATCATACTTTCCTTCATTTATATATCTGTCGCTGTTGCTCAAACAGACACACTTCGCTTCGGACAGCATAAGTTTATTTACCAATTGAGTGATGCTTGGGGTGCACCTAAAAGGTCTCAATCTCAGGGCTATTTAGATATATCTTACAAAAGAGCAGTTATCTTCGATTCAAAGAGAGTTAAAATTATTCCCAACTTGCTTATCAAATTGGTAAAACTAAACCTTGATACTTTAACATCTGACAGCGGAGGAATTAATATTTTTACAGAGGCTTCTATCCTAAAATTCGCTCCGCCAGAAGTTCTCGACGATTATAAGCAGAACATAAATCTTGCATCTGAATATGGGCTTAATATTAAAAACAGTTATGGATTTAATTCACCATATACAGATGGTTACAAAACGCGACATACCTGTTTGTATTTTACAATATTCGATGAGAAACGCTATGGAGTTTTTATCTGTCTTGACTCAACAGAAGAAGTCTTTGAAAAAATACGAAGCGAAGTGAAGAAGTTCTTAGAAAGTATAATAATAAAATAAAGAATGGTTTGCGCCCTAACCAGCAACTCAAGCTGACCGGATGAGCGTATTGCGTTAGTCATTGCGTGTGGTGGGTTTCGTTTTTATTATTTACTTTTATGTACCTCGTTGGTTCATAGAAGGTTAATATGGTTTTTATCATGAACTCATTTCGTTTAGTGTATATTGAAAGTTTAGTGTGCGGCAGCTTAGTTGCCGTCCGTTAGGGTGCAGCACATTTCATGATTACGGAAGTCAAATGAGATAATTTCTAACAGCTAATATTATTTGACAACATCTTGATTAAATGTACAAACTATTCCCGTTCTTACTCACATTATTTTTCATAGGTAACTGCTCAATGAATATGATTACACATTTAACTGACGTGAAACGAACTTTTCCATACTCCGACGATATACAAATCAGTTACGAGGTTCACGGTAATGGTAACTCGGCAATTGTTTTTCTTCATGGATTTGGAGCTTCTGTTGAAACATGGCGAGACATCCAATCAGGACTTATGCAAGGGAAAAAACTATATTTTCTAGATCTTAAAGGTTTTGGTCTTTCATCAAAGCCTGATGATAGTAAGTATTCTCTTTATGACCAGGCCGAGGTTGTCCTTGCTTTTTTAAAGACTCAGAATCTTCATGACATTACACTTGTGGGCCATTCATACGGAGGTGCAGTCTGTTTATTCACCTACTTGAAAGATCGATCTAGTGACAACCATATGCTTATTCAGCGACTAATCTTAATAGACGCCGCGGCCTACGTACAAGATCTTCCTTTCTTCATTGATATCCTTAGAAGATCACCCACAAATTGGATTGTAATGCATCTCGTCCCAGCCCAGCTAAGGGCGAGCTTTACCTTGCGTCATCTTTTTTTCGATCAAAATAAATTATCAGATGAGAGAATAAAAAGATATGCTTACTTCTTTGACCAACCCGGTAGTTACAACTCCTTTGTTCAGTGTGCAAGACAAATAATACCCGCGAACCCAGATTCGATTTCCGCTTTGATCAAAACAATTGAAATCCCAACTCTAATTCTGTGGGGCGCAAACGATCCTGCAATTTCACTGGAACACGGTCGCCGATTGCAGAAAGACATTCCCTATTCAAGATTGGTAATCATTCCAAATTGCGGTCACATTCCACACGAAGAGGCGCCTGAAGAGAGTCTAAAGGCTATTCTAAAATTTTTGGAGGAATAATGGAATCAACCCTTGTCATATTTCTTAAACTTTACGCGCCTTTTCTTATTTCGCTTTTGTTTGTTGTTGCAATTTTCCTTGTCAAAAAAACGAGAAAAGGTACAGTGCTCACAATAAGACCACTTGGTCATTTTATCGAGATGGTTGAAATCAAAATTCCTATATCTAGCATAGTAATAACTAGAACTATTCTAGGAATAATTGCTATTCTCCCGTTATTCACACTACTTTTTTTGGACTTCTCTTCGTTCTTTCCATCACATCTTAAGATGGAGGTTTTCTTTGATGAACAGGGTATTCATGATTCTTTTAATCAATTTGATGCCGATGAAATCAAAAATCTAACCATCCCCTCAGATTATTTGAGTTATCGAGAACAATACTACCAAGACCTAGACAGAGAGGCAAAGCGGTTATTATTTATTCCTATCTTCTTCGATGAAAAAAATGGATCAATTCATAGTTCCGGACAGACATCTTTCGTGGTCGAGAAGGTCGATGGAATACAAAAATATCACGTCAGCGAATCTTCAGGTGAACTACTTAATACACTCGAGCTTCCAAATCAGCCCACCAGACAATTCAAAACATTTTTCGAGAAGCTTCCAACCAAAGAGGATTATCTAAGTCCTACCATTTGGCACATTCTTACTAAGCACACTGTCATACTCAGGCCGCAGTTCAAACAGATCTTGGCTCAGGATATCAAGGCCGACGGTGTTGTTTTTCATCTTACGGTTGTTGGTGTTACGAAGGTTGCGATATTTCCTTGGCCGGATTTCAGCAATACTATTTATTTGGCAAATTTTCCGGGTGTGGGTCTCGTTCCCATTGCCTACGCTATATATAGATAATTGATACAAAGAAAGATGTTGGTACATATGCTGCACCCTAACCAGCAACTCAAGCTGACGGTTTGAGCGTGGGAGCAATCAACATGGCTAATATAGGTCTGGTACTTAATAATTCAATTGGTAGCGTGAACTCGTTTCGTTGGTTACATTACGAAACTTTTCAACGCCGCAGCTTAGTTGCGATCCGTTATGTTGCACAGGCAGCGCACTTTGTATGCGTTACCAATTTGGTTTGGTAATTTCTTTCTACTGGCTTTAATATTATATAAATGTTGTGCAGATTTAAAAGTTGTTAGCTTTCTACAAACTTTAATTGTCAACAAGTTTTGTTTAGTGCGAGAGTACAAAAGCGGTGCAAGTTAATTTCCAAAAAGAATCTCGGTGATGCGCTGCCTGTGCTCAGAAAAATTAAAGTATTGATGGTGATAGCGAATATTGTTTTACGGAAAGTTTGTACATTAAATAAACTATAACATAACCAGCGGCTCAAGCTGACCGAATGAGCGTTGGTACGTTAAGCATGACTTGTGGTGGGTTTTCGTTTTCACTATTTAGTATTTAGTACCTATAACTTTTTGTATTTATCAATTCGGTTGATAGCATGAACTCATTTCGTTTAGTATATTTTGAAAGTTATCAGTGCGGCAGCTTAGCCGCCATCCGTTAGGCAACAAGTAACGTTTTAGTGTAAAGACTTTCAAAGATTTTTAAATTTGTAGTTTTGTGGTTTCTAAAGGGTTGTCGTATTTATGTTGGTGGTGTTTTTAAAAGTTTGCTTTTAAATAATTTTTGTGGATATTGTCGCATAAGGGCATTGTCACCGTAAGGTTTTTTAAATAATAATAGTTATCAAAAAGTTTTTATTTGTTAGTGTCGTGCAAACATCAGGTGTTGGCGTCCTTTGTTGCCTAACCAGCGGCTCAAGCTGACGGAAGAAGCGTGGTTGCAAAAGTCCGCGCGAGATGGTTTGGAATAAAAGTATAAATTTGTTGTGCGCGATGTCGGTTCAAATTGAAAGTAATCGTTTCCGCAGCTTAGCCGCCATCCGTTAGGCGCACCATTAAAGGGACAATTATGTCAACACTATTTTCTTATTGTATCCCGTACGACGATGGAGCA
Organism: Ignavibacteriota bacterium; assembly: GCA_963833465.1. Taxonomy (GTDB): domain Bacteria; phylum Bacteroidota; class Ignavibacteria; order UBA10030; family UBA10030; genus Fen-1298. Next base: position 8,980 of record CAWHXW010000006.1, read on the forward strand.
GCACCAAATCCATATTGGGGAATATGTACTCTTGTAATTTGTAAACCAGTAATTCGTAGGACTGCCAAAGTAGGCGATTGGATAGTAGGAACTGGTTCGTCCAATTCTCCAATTGATGATATTAGTAATAAAGTCGTTTATGCAATGCGAGTTAGCCAAACTATGACGATGAAACAGTATGATAAATATACATATCATTATTTGCCAAATAAAGTTCCTGATTGGCAAAATTATGATGTGAGACGTCGTCTCGGAGATTCTGTTTACGATTTCTCGGAGCAACCACCAGCCATTAGAAAAAGTGTGCATACAAAAGAAAATCGAGAGAAAGACTTAAGGGGAAAGTGCGCTTTATTATCTGATCATTTTTTCTATTTTGGAGATGATCCAATTGATTTACCCAATAATCTTCGAACTATCATTAAACAAGGGCAAGGACATCGTTCAACTTCAAATGATCCATACATTGATCGTTTTATCGATTGGATTTATTCTTTGGGTATCGCACCAAATTCATTGCTTGGTAAACCACAACTCAATTTGTTTTCTAACCAAAGCAGCGAATATAATTGTTCCCGAGGACGTTGTTTGGAAGCAGATGAAGATGAAAAACAATCCAATGATTGTTAGTACTGTTAGAATGGTGCGCCTAACCAGCAACTCAAGCTGACAGAATGAGCATGTTGCGTTAAGCATGGCGCTCAGGGATTATTGATTGAAAGATTTTATAATAAACTTGGTTTGTATTCAGCAACTTGCAGCTTATCAGCGCTGCAGCTTAGTTGCCGTCCGTTAGGCAACCTATAAAAAAGAAAAGTCGGTAAAGCTTTTCTCTGTTAAAAGATATTTTAAGCGGTGCGTTTTTCAAGTTTGTTTCTATTAGCGGTTGTTGATTGCGAACGGTTTCAGCATTTACATGCTTTGTTTTTTATCGAGTTATGGTTAGAAAAGAATTGCCGCAATTTGGTTTTCAGCAATTGGCAAGTTCAGTGTTAATCGGTTGCCTAACCAGCGGCTCAAGCTGACCGAATGAGCGCATTGCAAAATTCATTGCTGGTGGTGGGTTTGGGTTTTTATAAGTAACTTTTCAGTACCTCGTTGGTTGAGAGAAATAAATTTGGTTTTCAGCGTGAACTTGTTTCGTTTGGTGCTTTTTGAAAGTTGGTCATGCGGCAGCTTAGCACCCATCCGTTAGGCCGCCAGAAAAAATATTTAACATACTCAATTTCTTATGAAATATTTGTATTTGTTTTTAGCGGTCGGCTTTAATGCTGCCGCATATATGATCTTCAAAAGTATCTCAACCAAACAAAACGGAATTCTTTGGTTCGGTTTATTTTCTATTGGTTTAATTCTCGGTGCCATCAACGTTTTCTTGTTTACCAAAGCACTCAAGCATCTAAGTTTGGCAATTGCTTATCCCATTTTCTCTGGAGCAAGCATTGCTCTTATTACGCTAGCTTCGTATCTCATTTTTGGCGAACGGATCAGTTTGACAAATATTTTTGGAGCTGGTGTCATAATAGTGGGAATATTTTTTATAACACAATAAGTTAACAAAATCCGCTGGCGGCCTAACCAGTAGCGGCATCGATAGGATCAGTTTTGGATTTAGATTCGAGGGATTTGGCATAATTTCTTATTTTATTGGGTAGAACGACGGCGAGTTGGTAGCCGTGCTGAAGGAGGAAGTGAGCGAGGTGTTCATAATAGACACCAGTAGCTTCCATGACAAAGATCAGAGGCACATCGTGAGAAACAATGAATGTTTTGATCCATATCAGGAAGAGTTTGAAGCCAGCAGGAGAATTTTTAAAAGATTTGGCTTGAGAAATGATAGTATTTTGCAGGGTATCGATGGTACCGAATCTGGCATCGAAGGTTTTGTAAGAGACATCTATACCGACGGTTTGTTTTAAGATATTCATAGAAAAGCTCCTTGAAATAGAGGTTAAGGAAAAAGAAACATTGGCAGCTTCTGTATGATCTAGACTCGTGCGTTATACGGGATTCCACGGGAATAAATATGGATCTCAAAGTACTGTTCAGATTCTGGAGAAGCACAAAGTCATAGGGAGAAGTATCTGGTTAACGATATTCTTCTGTTAGGAAGATATCTAGCGACTCCTATCTCTCCTATGACTTTGCCAATGGATTATAATATCAATATATTTATGACATACTCAACATACGAGGCGCTTAAGCTTCGACCTTTTAAAAGTATTCCCCACAGATGCTTTTGCCATCTCGCCAGATGCCTTAAGGGTTGTGAAGGGATGGCGAAAGGGTCGTTACAAGGTCTCGAAAGGGTTAAAATAGATCTCGGGAAGGTCAAAAAGGATGACAAACATATGACAAAGGTATGACAAAAGAGGCAAGCTGTAAGTTCTTAGTTTTATAGTAGTTGGGCAAAATGAGTCCTCGATTGAGCTTGCCAAAATGAAAATTTATACGAAATCTCCCTTGCAAATTGAAAATTTATCCTCGATCAGCGATGCATAAATGAAAATTATCTCTCGGTTAGTCCTGCAAATCGCAAATTCATCCCCTGTTATCGTTTCAAATTTGATTTTCCATCATCATTGGCTTACATTATCAGCACAAATCGTTACCAAACAGCGCACATTTCGATAAGAATTGGTTAAAAATGACTTATGCAAAAAGCATTTGAAACAATAAAACAACTCGTTGCAAATTTCAAGGCGCAAGAATCAGCCTATCTTTCTCCTGGGTATCAGGAAAGCCAGATACGGCAGGACTTTATTGATAAGTTCTTTACAGCTCTTGGATGGGACGTAACGCACAATGTTCAAATGAATCCGTATCAACAGGAAGTTCATATAGAAAACAAAGTGCATATGGCGGGTTCACAGCGCCGTGCCGATTATGCTTTCTTCCTTGCACCAAATTTCCGTGATCCGAAATTCTTTGTCGAGGCGAAGAAGCCATCACGCAACCTTGCCAATCCTGATGATTACTATCAGACAATTCGATACGGATGGAATGCTAACACTCCGATTGCAATTCTCACAGACTTCGAAGAATTCCACATCCTTGATTGCCGGTATAAGCCGAACATCAAAGATGTGATGAATCAAAAGATCGAATATTTCCATTACAGTGATTATGTAAATGAGGAAAAGTTCTCTCGGATCTATTGGCTCTTTTCACACGAAGCAGTGGCTAATGGCTCAATAGAGAAACAAGCTGCAGAACTTCCTAAGCCGCGTGGCAAAGCGATTCAACGTGGATTATTTAAGGGTGGTTACCAAGCTGTTGACGAGGCATTCTTAGAAGAGTTAGATGAATACCGTGAAATATTAGCGAAGGCATTTAAGAAATCAAATCCTAATCTCCAGAGCGAAGAACTCACAGAAGCAGTCCAGCGCACAATAGATCGTTTAGTATTTATACGTTTCCTTGAAGACAAACAAATCGAAGAACCCGAAATTATTAATCTACGATCAAAGAAGTCAGCCTGGAATGGATTTTTAGTTCTCTGTAAGCAACTTGATCCAAAATACAACGGACTTGTTTTCAAACCGCAAAAATTGCTTGATAGCAAAGATTTTAATCCTCCAGACGATGAAGAGTTTGTTCGCATTTGCGATGAGTTGGCTGATCCAAGTTCACCTTACAACTTCGATCAAATTCCTATTTCTATCCTCGGCAGCATCTATGAACGCTTCCTTGGTAAAGTAGTGCGCGTCACGCCGAAGGGGGCGAAAGTAGAAGAGAAACCAGAAGTAAGGAAAGCGGGTGGCGTCTATTATACGCCTGAATATATAGTTCGCTATATCGTTAATGAAACTGTGGGCAAATTACTCGAAGGTAAAACCCCTGTTGAAATTTCACGAATGACATTTGCTGATATTGCGTGCGGTAGTGGTTCGTTTCTTATCGAAGTATACAGCCAGTTACTTGATTATCATATCCATTATTATTTAGCAAATCCTGACAAGCAAAAAGAGACGGATGTCTTTGAACGTGAAGGCAAACTGCATCTGACCTTAAAAAAGAAAAAAGATATATTACTAAATAATGTATATGGAGTAGATATCGACTTTCAGGCAACTGAAGTAACGCAGCTTTCATTGTATCTGAAGTTATTAGAAGATGTGACAATGCACGACGCACATCAATTTGGATTGTTTAAAGAAACGATTTTACCTGACTTGCGAAAAAACATTATTAACGGCAACTCACTTATAGGTCGTGATATTATTGATGGCCAGCTCTTTGCCGATATAGATGAAAACAAGCTGAAACCGATGAATTTTGAGGATGCGTTCCCTACTGTGATGAAGCGAGGTGGATTCGATGTGGTTGTAGGGAATCCGCCTTATGTGAGAATGGAAACACAAAGTGGAGTCGAAAAAGAGATATTCAAAAAAACATATCGAGTTTACCACAAAGCTGCTGATCTATTCGTCTATTTTATTGAACGAGGAGTGAATCTTTTACATAGAGACGGAAGATTTAGTTTCATAGTCTCAAACAAATGGATGAGATCAAACTATGGCGAGCCACTTCGACGTTGGATTAAGGGGAAAGGCATTGAGGAACTAATTGATTTTCAACATATTCAAATATTTGAGGGCGCAACAACATATCCTTGTATAATTATCTTGCAGAAGAATAAAGTCAATGAGCTAATTAAAACAACTATGGTGAACAGTAAAGACTTTGGAAATCTTAAGAATTATATAAACGACAGTGCATTCACGGTAAGAATTGAAAGGCTTGACGATAAAGGATGGATTCTTGCGAACGATAAGAAAATGGCAATTCTCGATAAACTGCGGGTCAGCACAAAACCTGTCATACAATACACGGAAAAGAATATTTACAGAGGAATAATAACAGGACTTAACGAAGCGTTTATTGTTGATGAGAAGAAAGCGCGGAAATTTATAAATGCACAAAAGTCTAACTCAGAATTATTGAGACCCTACTTGGAAGGAAAAGATATCAATAGCTATTCTTTTTTAACAAGCGATAAGTTTTTGATCTTTATCCCTAACGGTTGGACACGCAGTAAATGCGGAAAGGCTAGTGATGTATGGAAATGGTTTAAGACAAACTACCCCCAGATTTCAAACCATCTTATGCAATTTGAAAAAGACGCAATTAAAAGATACGACCAAGGAGAATATTGGTGGGAGTTAAGATCTTGTGCGTATTATTCTGAGTTTGAAAAACCAAAGATATGTTGGGGAAATTTATCGAACCGGGCTCCATTCGCACTCGACAAACAAAAGTATTATATAAACGCACCATCGTGTATTCTACCTACGGATAATCTTTATGTGCTAGGTTGTATGAATTCCAAATTACTCTGGTGGTTTTTAAAAGATATTGCCGCCGAGAGAGCAGGAGGATTTATTGAAGCGAAACCCATATATGTGCAACAACTCCCTATCCGAACAATCAATTTTGAAGATGCAAAAGACAAATCCCACCACGATCACATAGTGAAACTCGTCGAGCAAATGTTGGATGCAAAAGAGAAATTATCGAATGCCAAAACCGAATCCGAAACCAATCGCCTCGAAATGCAATGCCAAACCCTCGACCGCCAAATCGATGAGGCTGTATATGAACTATATGGGTTGACTGAAGAGGAGATTAAGATTGTGGAGGGGAAACAGTAAATGGCAGACTCAACAATAGAAACAAAAAAAGTTGAAAATTGGATAAGAAGCGAATTTCTTCCCAAGAAATATCATCAAGCATTCTCAAAACAGAAATTAGCGGTGCAGTCCGGTGGAGAATTTGAATGCGATGCAGTTTCCGAGGACGGCAAAATAGTATGCTTTATCTCAACAAGCCCGGGCAAGAACGCAGATGAGCTTACAAAGATCCGTAAGAATGCTTTTTGGGCAGGTTCCCTCAGTGAAAAACCGCAGGAAATTGTGTTTGCATTTACAGATAAATCAATGGTTGAACTTATCAAGCAAGAAAAGGAAAATGGCCGATTCCCAAAGCACATTAAAACGTTGCTCGTCAAGTTGCCGGCGGAAGTAGTATCAAAACAGAAGATATAAATGAACATTATGGAAGAACCAAAGCAAGAAGTGCAACCTGTCGTTGGAGAATATCAGGGTAAACCTATCCTTCGTATTCCAACTGTAGATAATCCGAATCCAGAAACAACCTGGCATTGGATGTCGTTTGGGAAGAACAAGGCGAAGGCGATTGTTAAATATATTGACGCGATAAAGAAGTTTGCAGAAGAATGAATATCATCTCCACACCACACGGCGAGCTGTTCTCAACAGTGAAGATCATTCATCTGTAGGAAGTGACGAAAACATATAGTATCCTGTGTGTAGAGCGATACGCAATAGGTTTCGTAAACATCCCAAAACAATAGAGAACTAAAACAAATTGATCAAAGGAGAAACACGATGAAAATGTATGTCGGTAATCTGTCACGTGATATATCGGAAGACGAATTGAAAAAGGAATTTGCGGCGTTTGGGGCAGTTGATTCTGTTACCCTCATAAAGGACAAATTTACAGGAACAGCGAAGGGGTTCGGATTTGTCGAGATGCCAATACAAACGGAAGCAGAGGCGGCTATAGCTGGATTGAATGATAAAGAGGTAAAAGGACGTAAAATAGTAGTGAACAAAGCTCGCCCGATGGCTGACCGAAAGTCAAACGACCGAAGACGCGATGGAAATCGTTCTCGGTATTAACTAATCTGTATTTTATCGTGTTGTCAGAAATAGGTAATAGTATGATCATCCACATCGTCGCCGCATCGACACGGCGAGTTGGTGGTGGATGATCCGTTGAAGTATGCGAATGGAAAGCTTGTCGTGGGAGAATGGTTTCAATATGCTGAATTCGTGCGTAAAGGTGTAATGTGTAAGATCAATATTTTCCCCAATGTTTTCGGGCTGTTTATGAGCCTTACACCTTACACTTGATTTATCTACATTAAAGATAAATAAGCCTATTAAACGAGCAGGATTGCATTATGTCCCAACAAATTAAACTGAAAAAAGTAATAGTTTATTATGATGAAGGAGACCATTATGGAATTGTCACCTATGACGCAGATGAGGCTCTCGAGCATCCTTATTTAGCTGGGAAATTGATGCCACTTGTACCAGATCAAGCTAAACTTATTACATCTAAGATTATAAAAGAGTCATTATTTAATAAGATAGGGGATGCAAAGATAATTGCTGAAGTTGGTTCAAAAGGAGCAATGATAATAAGACTTAAATCATCACATCGAATTGAAAAAATAATTGTTGAGCCCGATGATGTTGTTGTAGATATATATTTTGATGATGAGAGTCTTATATATGCATTCTACAATCAAACTCGACGCGAAGTAATTACTGTCACAGTGCGAGATGTGCTTGATGATGAAGGAATTATAAAAAAACTGAAGGAAGCTCCAGAAGATTTGCAATGGAGGCAATATTTTGTACGTCGAGCAATGTTATCAATAGAAGCAATCAATTCAAATTCCATTGGAAAAGATACTCTTAATGTAAAAGAAGCTTCTAAATTATTAGGAGTTGCAGAAAAAACAATTCGTAATTGGACAAGTGGTGATAAAATTCCTTATAAAAAATCTGGAAGAAGAGTTACCTATGATAGGAAAGAAATTCTTGTAGCTCGTGATGAAGGAGTGCTAGGGAAAAAACGATTTCGTGGTAAATATAGAAGTTGACGAATAGCTGTTGTTTGGTTATATTGAATACGGACAAATCAAGTGGGATAGTGTCCAAATAGTGTCCAATATTTTTTGGGACGCGGGATATCTAGGGAAATACAAGGAAGTTGAAGAACAGAAATCTATTTGATTGTTGTAATTTCTGTCGAATTTAAGCAAAAGCAATATTTAACATTCAATTCCTATCGAGTCCCGCTCTCGGCACTGACATAAAAATCTTCCAACAAAAATTGGATCATAATTAATATCGCATTTTTTAGGTGCCCACTTTTTTAAACAATAATAAATTTAGAAGAAAATAATTGTGGCTATTGAAAAATTAGTCGCACAGAAAATTTTACTAAATATAAATAACAATATCCGTAATATGGTTACGTTATTAACTTTATTGTTATTTATACCTGATATTGCATTTTCCCAAACCGCCAACTTTACCGTTGTAATAAACAATGTTATAAAACCTATCAGTCCTTACATATATGGAACAAATCAATTGTTAGTCGGTGGAGAAAATTGGACTGCAATGCGATTTGGCGGAAACCGTCTGACTGGTTATAACTGGGAAAATAACGCTTCCAACGCGGGCAGCGATTGGAATCAATCGAGCGACGATTATTTAGCATCAAGTTTCGGCGTTTCTTCATTAGACTCGGATATCCCTGGAATTGTTACAGAAGCATTTTACAATTTGGTTTCTCAATTTAATGGCTATCCGCTTATCACTCTTCAAATGGCAGGTTTCGTTGCTAAAGATAAAAATGGACCAGTAGATTCAGATCAGACTGCTCCCTCATCTCGATGGGCTTATGTCAAATTCAACAAGAGTTCAGAACTTTCTGATCAGCCCGATGCAAGTGACGACACGGTTTTCATGGACGAATATGTGAACTTTCTGGTAGATCAATATGGGACAGCGGGCTCACTTACCGGTATACGCGGTTATGCATTGGATAATGAGCCTGATTTGTGGAATGGGACACATCCAAGAATTCACCCGACGCAGCCAACTTGCGCAGAACTTATCGGTAGGTCGGTTGCGTTGTCTAAATCTGTAAAAAAATTAGATTCGACAGCGGAAATATTCGGACCCGTATCGTACGGCTTTAATGGGTACACGACTTTTCAGAATGCTCCCGATTGGGCTGCAGTCAGCTCAGGCAAAGGGTATGCTTGGTTCCTCGACTACTATTTAGACAGTATGAAAAAAGCAAGCGACACCGCAGGACTGAGATTGCTCGACGTGCTCGATTTGCATTGGTATCCAGAAGCAAAAGGATCAGATGGAAATAGGATTACAAATTCCGATGCAACATCCGCTGCCGATAATCTTGCACGGGTGCAAGCTCCACGTACTTTGTGGGATAAAACATATATTGAAAACAGCTGGATAAGTCAATGGGGAAAAACCGATTTACCTTTGATTCCTAAGTTAATGCAATCTATCAATAAATATTTTCCCGGAACAAAATTAGCATTCACAGAATTTAATTACGGCGGAGCAAATGATATTTCTGGTGCAATAGCAATAGACGATGTTCTAGGAATCTTTGCAAAATACGGAGTTTATTTCGCCGCTTTATGGAAACCAAGCGATCCTTGCCCCTTCATTTCTGCCGCTTACGAGATCTACAGAAACTATGACGGCAGCAACTCAACGTTTGGCGATCATTATCTTACATCAGGAACTAGCGACAGTGTTAATTGTTCTATCTATGCTTCGACTGCAGCCGGTTCAAATCAAATTCATCTCATCGTGATAAATAAAAACTTCGGTCAAAATATTACAGGAAATTTTTCAGTTTCATTTTCAGGGCAGATCACTAGCGGAAGAGTGTGGGAACTCAACCAAAACAGTTCATCGATTCAAGAGATTGAAAATGTGACTAATATATCTAATAACTCATTTTCATATACTATCAAAGCTGCCTCGGTCTGTCATTTCGTTCTGCAGAGCCAGACATCAATTGAGTCAGTTCATGGAAATATAAGCCCGAATAAATTCGAGTTGACATTCTATCCCAATCCATTCAATCCTATCTGCCGTATAAAATACAGCATTCCTGAGAATTCAATTGTAAAAATTCAGATATATTCCGCAATCGGCATTTTAGTTAAATCCTATAATGGGCTCCTAAAGTCTGGTACAATAACATGGGATGGAACAAATGAGAATAACCAGAAAGTTGCTTCAGGTGCCTACTTTGTTATCATGCGAAGTGCAAACCAATTATTTGCATCAGGGAAATTGCTCTTGTTGAAATAAACCTGAAAAAAATTGCGAATTCAAAATTTGCCATCGAGAGGAAATCGAGCTTGGATTCTCAGTAACATAGTTGAATAATTCGAGTGCCAGAAATATATTATAATTTTTATTCCAGTTGCTTCCCAGATGAATAAAAAAGTTATTCACATTCCACTTTTTATCTCCTACGAAGTACATACGATATTACTGACAAATTTGATATCGGCACCGAATATCGTGCACTTCTTCAAAAAGAAGCCAACAACATTTTATACGGCTACAGCATGGATGTAGGTTATATTGTTATGCAAAACTTGAAATTAGTTGTCGGCTATAACTTCAAGGGCTATAAAGATCAGGATCTGATTGATAATAATTTATGGTCTGCCGGATCTTTCGTGAAGTTCAGCTACAAGTTCGGCGAAGAATTATTCGACAAGTAATCGGCTCTTTAAATATAATCGTATATTATTATTTGATTAATTGCATTTTTTTAATAATCCGCGTATCATTTGCATCCAAAACGCAAACGTACGTTCCTCTTGCCAATCTTAGACCATCAAATGTCGCCTTATAATTTTCCATGTCTTTCATTCCAACGACGATTTTTGCAGCTTCTCTGCCAAGCACATTGTACACTTTTAAGCTGACATTACATGATGTTGAAATCTGATAACTGTAGTCGGATTAAATAGATTTGGATAATTTTGCACAAGACTTGTATGCCTCCTCTGTTCTGAATTGTTTGATTGAGCATCGGCATCATCTGGCTGAGATGATACTAAAATCTTTTAATGAACAATATCGGTTTGGTCTGTCTAGTCACAGGTGCAAAGAATTCTGCTCTTTGTCTTGTCATCGGCTATAAGTTGCAATGGGATGTACCAGCAGTAGTGATTTTAATCAGAATGAAAAACTATTTAAAAGAGGCAATTGTTTTAAGAGTTTAATGGCTATTACGAAATATTTGTTGTGGCGCCGTTATAACTAAGTTTGATTGAATAATTGAGTAACAACATAAAGGGTAATTTCTCTGGAATACGATTACTTTCTTTCTTAGAATTCACAACATTTTCTGTAATTGATTCCATAAAAGAATATTCATATTTTAAAATCGTTTAGTTAAAAGGGCGACGGGGAAAACGTCGATCCTCTAAGCAAAGTATTTGCGAATCCAAATTCCGCTCTCGGAGCAAAATACGAACATTAAATGTCATACCTGATTACATTATCAAATAAAAAGAATCTATTTCTTCATTTATTTACCTTATTAAACAAAAGGAATACTTATGAAAACATTATTTCTTTTCATAATTACAGTAATCATATTATTCATTCCATCATTTGCTAAACAACACACAGATTCTGACAGACCGATATTCGAACAACAACAAAAGTTTGATCCTGCACGGGATGCAAAAAAAGATATTCAAAATGCCATCGTTCAGGCGAAAAAATTGCACAAGCGCATATTGCTTGATGTCGGAGGTGAATGGTGCATTTGGTGCAGTCGCCTTGATAGTCTGTTTCTTCAAAACAAAGATCTTGCAGAGTATTTGAACGAGCATTATGTCGTCGTTAAAATTAATGTCAGCAAAGAAAATAAAAATCAGGAAGTTCTATCAAAGTATCCAAAGGTGACAGGGTATCCGCACCTCTTTATACTGGAAAGAAACGGCAAGCTATTGCACTCGCAAGATACAGGTGAGTTAGAATATCCAAAGAACTACCCAATCAAAGGGCACGATAAGAAAAAAGTATTTAGCTTCTTGAAAAAATGGGCGAAATAGGTTATAGTTCCTGTGAGGTTTATATGACATCGGTAGAGCAGCATAAAATGATTCAGAAATTGAAATCAGTTATTATGAAAATGAACAAGGATGAGCGACCGGCATTTGAGATGATGGCAAAACGGGATCATGATGATGAAGAACTTGATTCGCTAACGATGGCGAAATTGAAACAATTGCATCTAAAGTTTTTTCCAAAGCACTCTAAACAGGATCTCGAGGATACATGGAATAAATTTAAATGTAAAATAAGGGAATAAAGTACATGGAATACAGGGAATTTGGAAAAACAGGGATTAAAATTTCTGAGATCGGCTATGGAGCTTGGGGAATTGGCGGCTCGATGTGGCAGGACTCGAAAGATGACGAATCACTTCGTGCATTGCATCGTGCAATCGATCTTGGGCTAAATTTTATCGACACAGCATTAGTGTATGGTGACGGACATTCCGAGAATTTAATCGGAAAAATAATCAAAGGAAGGAAGGAACGATTGTACGTCACATCGAAAATTCCGCCAAAGAATAATAGATGGCCTGCTTTGCCGGGAACAGCTCTGCGAGAAGCATTTCCTTTTGATCACATCGTCAAATGCACAGAAATGAGTTTGAAGAATCTTGGTGTTGACACGATTGACGTTCAGCAATTTCACGTATGGGATGATTCATGGACAACTGAAATTGAATGGCAGGATGCTATTGCCAATTTGAAGGAACAAGGAAAAATACGTTTCTTCGGCATTTCAATTAATGATCATCAGCCGGAAAATGCACTAAAAGTTGCTATGACAGGTTTGGTTGATTCTTTTCAGGTCATTTACAATATTTATGATCAAACTCCAGAAGATAATCTTTTTCCACTATGTCAAAAAAATAAAATAGGAATTATCGTGCGTGTGCCGTTAGATGAAGGCGGATTATCGGGAAATATAACTGCGAATACGAAGTTTCCCAAAGGCGATTTCCGCAACACTTATTTTCGAGACAATCGGAAACAACAAGTTGCCGAGCATGCAGACGCACTTAGAAAATTCCTCGGCAAAGAAGCTGCAACATTAGCCGAACTTGCTCTGCGGTTTTGTTTGAATCATCCTGCAGTTTCAACGGTCATTCCTGGAATGCGCAGCATTAGGAACGTGGAGTCCAACTGTCTGCTATCCGATAAAAGGAAGCTGAGTGAATCTCTCGTTACAGAATTGCACAATTATAAATGGGAACGAAATTTCTATCAATAATAATTTATGAAATCTTAAAATCACAAAGTAATTCTTATTTAGAACAAGTAACTCACAAATTCTTTACATTCAGATGGAGTCAGCAATGAAAATTTTTGCTTTGTTGTTTTTGTTAGTATTAATATCCTGTGTCTCAGATAAAAAGAACGTGGCTGGCTCTGTACTAGAAGATAAAGTGATAATTGAAAACGAAATTGCTGATTTTCACCAAGCACTCAAACAAGCATATAATGGTGCTTCTATTAAAACCGACAGCTTGATGGATAGTTTCTTTGGAAAAGATGCCGATTATGTAACATATTGGGGTTTGACCGAGCCAATAGATTCTACAAAATTGCGTCTACGCAAGGCATTACCTGGAATCAAAGATTATGATAATCGGATAGAAGGCATGAACGTTAAAGTCTATGGCGATGGAGCATATGCTTTTTTTGTTTTGCGCCAGACATATACGCTTAACGGTGTTCTTATGGATGAGTATCTGCCTACCACATTTGTTTTTGAGCACCGTGAGAATCAATGGGTAGTAGTGCATGCCCAACGATCGGCAGATTTTCAAACAATTCAGCAGCTAATGAATGCAGCTCAACGTCGCTAAGAACGGATTAGTTTCAAAAAATAAATAAAATAATATAAAAGCGGAATCTCATCCAATATATAAAAAGCCCTTTCAGTATTTAACTGAAAGGGCCTCGTATAAAATGTGTAAATAGGATTAGAGTTCTTCTGATGCAGCACGTATAGTTCGGCGAATTGCTTTTGCCTGTTTCATACGTTTCTTGACCGAAGGTTTTGTGAAAAATGCACGCTTCTTCACTTCCTTGAGAATGCCCGATCTTTCATATTTTTTTTTGAATCGACGTAATGCACGGTCAATTGGTTCATTCTCACCAATTAAAATGCCGACCAAGAAATCACCTCCTTTACTAAAAATTATTTTTATTATACAGCTTCGTTTTCAACTACTTCTTCAGCGATATTTTCTAAAAGTTTCCGTTCACCGAGTTTCTCAAATGCTACAACGATAGAATGGACTCCATTCGACATTTTATCTTTTCGAACGACTCTTCCCATGTCATCTAAATCCGAATGATAAATATGTTCACCAATTGTGAATGTTTTTTCCTTTGAATATGGAGTGCATTTTTCACGTTCAATAGCAATCACTTGACCTTTCTTTTTTGTTAAGCTGGCAAGCGAGAGAGTCAATAAAGCAGTCTGTTTACATTTTCCGCATCGGTACCACATTTTTACGGCATCAGCGTCGTTATTCTCAGTCGGTTGATTGCCAACAAATTCCATTTTTGTTTCCCGTCTGCAATATGCACACTGATGCATAATGTACTTTGTCTTTGCCATATTGATTTCCTATAAAATCTTCTTGGTTACTGTTTCAGCATTAATGATACAGTTCATCCAATTATATTATATATATGGTACGCAAAATTGACTGGTAAGTCAAGCTGCCGAATATTTTGATATTTGTCTTTTTTTTGCTATAATTTTCTCTTAAATTAATAAGATTTTAAAGTAAAGGCGCAAGCTTTTGTCAACAGAACATCTGCATCATATTTCAAAAAAGAATCGTTTCACAATTGTTTTAGTACCAGATGAAGATGCTGGTAAAGCAAAGAACTTTAGGTTAGCTCCATGGCAGTTCGTAATGGGATTAATAACATTTGCGGCTTTAGCAGTTGTGCTAGTACTGCTTATTCTCATCTATACTCCAATTGGTGAGATATTCCCATTATCAAATCCAGGGTTGGAAAATAAGTATGGGAAAGAATTAATATCATTAAATCAGCGAATGACAAGTTTGATGGAACAGCTTTTTGAATTACGAACTTATAACATTAAGCTGCGCCGAGCGATGGGTGAGAATGTAGTGATCTCTGATTCCGGTGCTGTGAAAACTATTCAGAGAATTGCTGAGCCAGGAAATAATAATGCCGGCAAGGAACAACATTTGACTGCGAAAGCCGAACCATTAATAAGTCCGGAACAACAAATGATGTCTGCGCAGCATTTAAAACTTGAAGTAGATACTAAAATTGCTGTTTCATTTCCAGCGATCCTTCCGACAGAAGGATATATCACAAAGGGATTTGAACCAGAAAACAATCATTTAGGTTTGGATATTGCTGGAAAGACAGGTAATTTAATTGTTGCATCAGCAGATGGGAATATCGTTTTTTCTGGTTGGACGTATGATGATGGCTATATAGTAATTATTTCTCATACGAACGGTTTTATGAGTTTTTATAAGCACAATCAATCGTTGTTGAAGGCTTCAGGTTCATTTGTTCATCGTGGTGAACCGATAGCAACACTCGGTAATTCAGGAACAACGAGTTTCGGTCCGCATTTACATTTTGAAATTTGGAAAGACGGAGTTCCAGTAGATCCATCTATCTATATGATAAATTCTTATTTTTAAAGGTGACACGTGTCGACAAAAATTGATCCTATTAAAGAAATGAATATAATTGGAACAGGGACGGTTGTAGAAGGAAAGATTCGAAGCCAAGGAAATGTGCGCGTCGATGGAAAATTGATTGGCGAGGTTACAGCAAGCGAATCGCTTTCAATTGGTGTAACAGGTGAGATTGAAGGTAATGTTACAGCAAAGAATGTCACCGTTGGTGGAAAAGTGCGCGGCACTATTAGTGCTTCTGAGAAAATTGTGTTTGAAGGGAAATCGGTTGTCAGAGGCGATATAAGAGCCACGCGTCTAGTTGTTGATGAAGGATCGATCTTTGATGGCAGGGTTTCAATGACCGAAAAAGTCCCTATATACGAAGTGAAACATTAAGTTGAAATGACTGCGGAGAACAGGGGCATAAAATGAGCTCTGAACCTCCAAGCGATAGTGCGGAAAACAAAAAGAAAAAAAACGATATCCAAAGTACCTATAGAGAATACGGACAATACCTCACTCTTGGATTTCAATTAGCAGCCGCAGTCGTTGTTTTCTTTTTCCTGGGTGATTGGATCGATAGGCGATACGGAATTGCTCCGATTGGAAAGTTGGTAGGAACATCGATAGGAATGGTTGGAGGATTTATTAAATTTTTTAAGTCCGTTGCATCGATGATAGCAGATGAAGACCGAGCGCGGAAAAGTAATAAGCATGAAGATTGATTGGTCGTTTTTACGGTTAGTGTTTTTTTGCTTTGCTTCTGCAGCCGTATTGACGTATTACCCGATTTCAGAATTTGCAACTGCAGATGTGATGCATAGTATTATTGCCGGCGGTGTTATGAGCCTGGCAAATTTACTATTGGGATATTTGGCAATTGAAGCATCGTTTGAACGATCCCACACGACTTTTTTAAAATATGTCTTAGGTGGAATGGTTGGGCGATTGATGCTCATGTGGGGAGTTTTTTTATTGCTCACATGGGTTTTCGGATTCCATGCGGCATCGCTAATGCTTACATTGCTATTTTTCTATGCGATGAATTTGGGACTAGAAATTTATTTTCTTCAGAAAAAAATATCTACGAAAAAATAGATTGAGTTTATAGTGCTATTCGAGAATCCAAAAATAAATGAAACACTGCATCAGGTTGCTGCAGTTGTTGCTGATAGCGTTCACCATGGTATTGCACAGAGCACCGGAGCATCAGAGCATGGAGATGGGTTCAATTTTCAACATCTTCTAGATCATGTGAAAGACTCACATACGATCGAGTTGCCTTCCCTTCATTTTGAGTTGCCACAATTTCCACCAATTCATATTGGCGGATTCATGCTTGATCTTTCGCCAACGAAGCATGTTTTTTTTCTCCTGCTTTGTGCTCTTCTTCTGATTGTAGGAGCGATCTTATCTGCTCGAGCATATCGTAAAACTCTCGTCCCTCGCGGATTCGCTAGTCTCATGGAAATGCTCATAGTATTTATTCGTGACGAAGTCGTTCTTCCCAATATGGGACCAGAAGGCATAAGGTATATTCCCTATCTATTAACGACCTTCTTCTACATACTTTTCATGAATTTGATCGGGTTGATCCCCTATGGTGCAACACCAACTGGGAATATCATGGTCACGGCAGGATTAGCAATAGTTGCGTTTCTTATGATTCAGGTTTCGGCCATACATGCACAAGGATTAAAGAATTACCTTTTACACCTGACAGGAGGTGTCCACTGGGGATTGTGGATTATTATGATCCCCATAGAAATTTTAGGCCTATTTACAAAACCGTTCGCACTCTGTATTCGTCTTTTTGCCAATATGAGTGCAGGTCATATTGTTATTCTATCGCTTATCGGTCTCATTTTTATGTTCCAATCGATTGCGGTAGCCCCGGTTTCAGTTTTGTTTGCATTATTCATTAATATGTTGGAGTTGTTTGTAGCTGCTTTGCAGGCATACATATTCACCATGCTCACAGCAGTGTTTATGGGATTTGGAGTGCAGGCAGCACATGAAAATCATGAAGGAAATCATTAGGTATTATTAGATTACGCAAATAACACATTCAATTCAATTACAGGAGAATTCAAAAATGGGAATAAACGCTATTGCACATCTCGCTGCTGGGTTAGGCGCAGGACTTATTATTCTTGGTGCATCGTATGGTATTGGTAAGCTTGCTGCAGCCACAATGGAAGCAAGTGGTCGTCAACCTGAAGTTGCCCCACAAGTTCGAACTGCCATGATAATTGCTGCGGCACTTATCGAAGGCGTAACGTTTTTTGCACTCGTCATTTGTATGGTACTCGCTGGTAAATCATAATTTGAGGTTGAATATATGATAGAGATTAATCCAGGTCTGATTATATGGACCATCGTGACATTTGTTTGTCTCTGCATTGTGTTGGCAAAGTTTGCATGGAAGCCCATACTCAAGACACTAAGTGACCGTGAAGAAAAAATTAGGGGTGCACTCGAGGAAGCGGATCGCGCTCGTTCGCAAGCGGCAGAGATGATAAAACAGAATGAAAAGAATCTTGCCCGCGCAGAAGAAGAATATCAAAAAATGATTCGCGAAGGCAAAGCATTTGCTGAAAAGTTAAAAGATGAAATTGTAGTAAAAGCAAAACAACAAGCACAGCAAGAATTAAAGCAGGCAGCGGAAGAAATTCAACGTAATGTCGAAGCAGCTAAGTTGCAGCTTCGTTCTGAAGTTGCCGATCTTGCTATTAAAGCAACAGAAAAAATTCTCGAAGAAACATTAGACGAGAATAGGCAAAAAAAGCTTACAGATTCCGTGATCAATAAACTTCCAAAGAACTGACGGACTATGGCAAATCTGCGAATAGCAAATCGATATGCTGAAGCTTTATTAACAACTGCTGAAGAATTACATATACTTAAAAATGTAAGTGATGACCTTACCATTATTCAGCATATCATTGAAGATTCACATGAGTTCCGGAGGTTCTTAAAAAGTCCTGTTATCAAAAAGGATAAAAAGCAAGAAGCTTTCAAAGCGGCTTTTGAATCTACAGTTCAACAGCTTACGCTTCAATTCCTATCTATGCTTATCGAAAAAGGACGTGAAGATGCACTTCCGAATATCGTTGAGTCTTTTTTCCGGTTGCAGGATGAAATATTAGGAATCGTTCATGTTAACATTAAAACTGCTGCTGGATTATCACAACAGCAGACAGCACAGCTGAAACAACGATTTGAAGCTTATTCGCAGAAGAAAGTGTTAATCGACCAAAGTTTAGATAAACAATTAATTGGCGGCTTTATTGCTCGTATCGGCGACACAGTATTTGATGGCAGTGTGAAGCAGCAGCTTGAGCTTCTCCGTAAGCGTTTTGCGGAAGAATTGATAGTAATATAATGTTTGCAATTCATTTTTAATATCATCCAGCAGTATTTATGCTGGAAGTACATAAAGGAAGAAAATGGCAGAAGTACGACCTGATGAAGTATCGGCAATATTACGAAAGCAGCTATCCGGTTTTGAAAAAGAAATAGATGTGTATGATGTTGGCACTGTTTTACAGATAGGTGATGGCATTGCGCGCATTTACGGCTTATCAAAAGTAATGGCGAGCGAGTTAGTAGAATTCCCCGGCAATGTGTTCGGTATGGCATTAAATCTCGAAGAAGATAATGTCGGATGTGTAATCTTTGGGGAGATTTCTCACATCAAAGAAGGCGACACTGTAAAACGCACTGGTCGTGTCGCGTCTATGCCTGTGGGCGAGCAAATGCTTGGCCGCGTTATGACACCGCTTGGACAGCCTCTTGACGGAAAGGGACCTATTAAAACAAATAAATTTCTTCCATTAGAACGAAAAGCACTTGGCGTCATTGCTCGAAATCCGGTAAAGGAACCGTTGCAAACAGGCATCAAACCGGTAGACGGTATGATCCCCATCGGGCGTGGACAGCGAGAATTAATTATCGGCGACCGCCAGACTGGAAAAACCGCAATTGCGATTGATACAATTATCAATCAAAAATATACGCACACTGAGAAAGCAAAGAAAGAAGGCATCGAGCCGGTGTATTGCATCTATGTTGCGGTTGGTCAGAAAGGATCGACAGTAGCGCAGGTAGTAGCAACATTGGAAGAAAGTGGTGCGATGGAATACACAACAGTGATCCATGCGTCCGCAAGCGATTCTGCCCCGTTGCAGTTTATCGCTCCCTATGCAGGTGCAACTCTGGGAGAATATTTTCGCGACTCCAGTCGTCATGCACTTGTGATTTATGATGACCTCTCAAAACATGCACAAGCGTACCGCCAGATGTCGTTGCTTTTGCGTCGTCCTCCGGGGCGTGAAGCATATCCGGGCGATGTTTTTTATTTACATTCGCGTTTATTAGAACGTGCATCAAAATTAAATGATCAACTTGGCGGTGGAAGTTTGACTGCATTGCCGATCATTGAAACGCAGGCAGGGGACGTTTCAGCATATATCCCGACAAATGTCATCTCAATCACCGATGGGCAAATTTATCTTGAACCGAGTTTGTTTAATGCAGGTGTGAGGCCTGCAATCAATGTCGGTATCTCGGTATCGCGTGTCGGCGGTAATGCACAAATCAAAGCGATGAAGCGAGTGGCAGGACGTTTGCGCCTCGACCTTGCTCAATATCGCGAGTTGGAAGCGTTTGCAAAGTTTGGTTCGGATCTTGATAAATCAACACAGCAAACATTACGTCGAGGATCACGCCTTGTGGAATTGCTCAAACAAGATCAATACGTTCCTATGTCTGTCGAGAAACAAGTAGCGAGTATATTCACAGGCACAAATGGATATTTGGACGAGTTGCCACTAACAGAAGTACAGCGATTTGAAAAAGAGTTTCTCGAAATGATGGAAATGAAATATTCAAATGTGCTCGATGCTATTGCAGAGACAAAAGAGCTATCCAAAGATCTTGAAACGAATCTTCATAGTATTGCAAAAGAATTTGTTCAGAAATTTAAAGGGACATTAAAATAATCCATGGCAACGCTTCGAGAAATCCGTCGCCGTGTGACAAGTGTTAAGAGCACGCAAAAAATTACAAAAGCCATGAAAATGGTTGCTGCAGCGAAACTGCGCCGTGCGCAGGATGCGCTTATTTCGGCAAGACCGTATGCTCTCAAAATGAACGAACTGCTGAGACATCTTGTTGCGAAAATAGATCCATCAATTCATCCGTTATTGTATGACCGGAAAATGAAACGAGTGTTGCTGGTAATCGTATCTGGCGATCGCGGAATGTGCGGCGCCTTCAATGGGAATATTATCAAAGCCGCTATCGATCATATCAATACTCATTATCCGGATTTTTTAAATGAGCCGGATGGTGTACGCATCGTTACGATTGGGAAAAAAGCAACAGACTTCTTTTTAAAGAAAAATTACAAGTTATATAATAAGCACGTCGGCTTATTCGGAAATCTTCATATCGGTAATGCAAGAGCGATCATTCAACCAATAATAGAAGCTTATTTAAAAGGTGAATTTGACAAGGTAGAAATTATCTATAATGAATTTAAATCGGTTATTCAGCAGAGAATTGTCGTTGAACAGATTTTGCCAATTCTGCCGGAACAAATTCAGAAAACAAAAGATATTCACTTACTGAATCAGGTGGATTATATCTATGAACCCTCAAGCAATGAAATTATAAACGTACTACTGCCAAAGCATTTGAATTTTCTTATGTGGCATGTTCTGCTGGAATCTAGCACTGCTGAAGAAGGTGCACGGATGACAGCTATGAATAATGCTACTGAGAATGCAAAAGAACTGATCAATAATCTAACGCTGTCGTATAATAAAGCACGTCAAGCAAGTATAACAAAAGAGTTGCTTGAAATTGTAAGTGGAGCAGAAGCACTGAAAAAAGCAAGTTAAAAGTTTTCTATTTACCGTTTACTTAAATGATGAAGCGAGCAGTTATTTGTTTGAAAATTTTGGAATATTTAATTCATTATATTAAATAAGCCATCACTTCGATGGAGAAAAGTCATGGCAGTCACGCCACAACAGCCAAATCAACCGCGCCCATTTACAGGGCAAGGGTTGCAACGTATTTCTTTAGAACAAATCGATGTCAAATCGCTTTCAAGGGAAAAAATCCGAGATTTGTTCCGTCAGGGAAAACTTCCAACAGCCGATCAGATTGTTGAAGAAATTCTCGTCCGAGCTGTTCAAAGCGGTGCGAATGATATTCATTTCGAACCGATCGAAGGTGAAATGCAAATTCGCTTAGGACATGAAGGAACGCTCAAGCGTTTGCTTTCTCTTCCACCCGATATGAATGACCCCATAATTAGTGTGCTGAAATCAAAAGCAGGGCTGAATCAATTTGAAAAAAAGAAACCTCAAGAGGGGCGGTACTCGGCAGTTTATGGGTCCGAATCGCTCGATTTTCGTGTCAATGTCGTACCTGTACTTTCAGGTGAGCGATGTTTGGTTCGGTTACTTCGCAAGACTGCAAGTATTTCCAGAATTGAAGATCTCGGATTCTCAAAAGAAAATCTTGATCGACTCAGGGCATTGCTTCGCAATCCTCGAGGTTTGTTATTAATAACTGGGCCAACTGGAAGCGGGAAATCTACGACGGTCTATGCCGCATTGAACCATGTGGCGAGTCCAGAAAAATGCGTGATAACTGTCGAAGATCCGGTCGAGTATCTACTGCCGTATGCAAGCCAGGTGCATTTACCTCCTGATAAATCGTTTAATTTTATTGATGCACTAAGGGCTATTCTTCGACAAAATCCAAACGTTATTATGATCGGTGAAATCCGTGACGCAGAGACCGGAATTGTCGCAGGTGAAGCCGCGTTGACAGGGAATTTAGTTCTCAGGTACTATGCTTGCTGATGATGCGATTGGTGCAATTCATCGTTTACTCAATCTTGGTGTGCCGGCATATTGGTTAGCTTCGACGGTTGTCGGAATTGTATATCAACTGCTAATCCGCAGAATCTGCCCTAATTGCAGGGAAGAGTATCAACTTTCACCAGAAGAACTTCAGATGGTTGGCGCCCCAATGGAATCATCCGATCTCAAGTTGTTCCGCGGCCGCGGTTGTCCAAATTGCTTGGGCACTGGTTACAAAGGTCGAGTCGCCATCAGCGAAATTGTAACAATTAGTCCGGCATTGCGAGATATGATCTTTCAAAAAGAATCTATCCTGGCTATGCGTGAAGAAGCTGCTAATTTCGGTTTCCAAGCTATTCGGCAAGATGCCGTCCGTAAGGCACTGACCGGTATAACATCGTTGCAAGAAATTACGCGCGTGCTTGGTTAAATGTATTAGAGAATAAATTTCCTCGCGAAGAATGGTGCTCTATTTTCTTTTATAGAAATGAAAATCCTAAAAATAACTTCTTGATTGCCTCCCCTTTTTTCGCTATTTTAAAAAGAAAATTCATATTAGCTTTTAGTTCCAATATTTTTAAGCTGGTGTCAATCCTGAAATATGATTTTTAAGATTGAGCTATTGAGCAATAAAAAGAATTAGGGCAAAGATTTTTTACTGAATAATTGACATAGGAAAATAAATGTTTGAAAGTCTTACCCAGAAGTTAGAGATAACGTTTAAAAAACTTCGTGGACAAGGGAAAATAACGACTCAAAATATTGAAGAATCTTTGCGCGAAGTGCGCAGATCGTTGCTTGATGCAGATGTAAATTATAAGGTTGCAAAACAGTTCATCGAAGATGTTCAGAAAAGATCCATAGGACAGGAAGTACTTGCGAGTATTACTCCAGGTCAGCTCATCATAAAAATTATTCATGAAGAAATGGTGAAGCTGCTTGGTGAATCAAAAGTAGATATTGCTTCGGCACAAGCTCCGCCGACAGTTATTTTAGTGGCGGGATTGCAGGGGTCAGGAAAAACGACCTTTTCAGCAAAACTGGCATGCTACTTGAAAAATAAAGGACGATTTCCGTTGCTTGTTGCGGCAGATGTTCATCGGCCTGCAGCGATTGAACAGTTGGAAATGCTGGGACAACAACTTCAAATTCCTGTATATGCTGAACGCGAGTCAAGTGCGATAAAAATTGCTGAAAATGCCATTAATTTTGCGCGTAAAAATGTTCGCGATACAATAATCATCGATACTGCAGGGCGTTTGCATATTGATGAAGAGATGATGAAAGAAGTTGAAACAATTCGCGATAAAACGCAGCCGCATGAAATCCTGTTTGTAGTTGATGCAATGACCGGACAGGATGCTGTCAATACAGCGAGAGCATTTCACGATCGTTTGAATTTCGATGGAGTTGTTCTTACAAAACTTGATGGTGACAGTCGCGGCGGTGCTGCGCTTTCGATTCGTAATGTAGTTCAGAAACCAATAAAATTTATTGGGGTCGGAGAAAAATTAGACGCTTTAGAACCTTTTTATCCTGAACGTATCGCTTCTCGGATTCTTGGTATGGGCGATATCGTAACGCTCGTTGAAAAAGCTCAAGAACATTTTGATGAAGCGAAAGCAGTCAAGTTAGAAGAAAAACTTAGGAAGTCACAATTCACATTTGAAGATTTTCTGGATCAACTCCATCAAATAAAGAAAATGGGTTCGCTGGATCAAATGATGAGTATGATACCAGGAATGAATAAACTTCCGGCAAACACGGCAGTTGACGGGAAAAATTTAATGCGGATAGAAGCCATCATTCAGTCGATGACAATAGAAGAACGTATACATCCGGCGATAATCAATGGAAATCGAAGACGGCGTATTGCACTAGGCAGCGGCACAACGGTACAGGACGTTAATCGCCTGCTTAAACAATTTGATGAAATGCAGAAAATGATAAAGCGATTCAGCAAAGGAAATATGCGCCGCGCGATGCGCGGTATGCAATTCCCGGTGAATTATTGAGAAATATGAAAACAACTATTTAGTAATAGAATCAAGTAAAACAAAGGAGTAATAATATTGGTAAAAATTAGAATGCGAAGGGAAGGGAAAAAACAGCATCCTGTTTACAAATTAGTTGCTATAGATTCCCGTTCTCCTCGTGATGGTGGATATCTTGAAGCCCTTGGTCAGTACGATCCGCATACTGATCCTATCACGTTGGTGTTGAAAGAACCAAGGATTGAATACTGGCTTAGAAAAGGCGCACAACCCACAGATACAGTAAGATCATTATTGCGACGTACAGGTTTCTGGTTGCGCTGGACTCTTATACGACAAGGCAAAGATGAGGCAAAAGTGAAGAGCGTCATGGAACGCTGGCAAATGCTTCAGGTCGATAAAACAAAGCGTGAAGCTGATCGCAAAGCACGACGTTCAGAGCGCAAGAAGAAAGCATCTGAATCCACAACAGAAATCGCAGCTGCAGCAGCTGTTGAAATACCTGCTGCCGCTGAATAAGACTATTGATTAGTATTCACTTTGTTAGGGCGTTACAAGAATATGTTCCTTTTGTTTGCGGCAGATTAGTACGACAAAAGAGAATGCTTGATGGTTTTCCCATCTAATGGGTATTGAAATATTTTTTGTTGATCAATAATCCACAGTTAGAGCAGCAGCAGAGCGCTAACATTATTTCCACAATTGAAATGGTTGTGAAAATGGCGGGAAAAATTAATCCACCATAATAACACAACCGTTATTCTGCGCGAGAGGTGGAATGATGAAGGAATTTCTGGAGTTTGTGGTAAAACATCTGGTGGATCATCCAGAAGGAATTATCATCGAAATTGAAGAGAAAGATAATAATTGCATCTTCAAGCTAAAAGTAGCGGAAGGAGATATAGGGAAGATTATTGGAAGACATGGTCAAACAGCAACTTCCCTGCGGGTGCTTCTGAAAGCAATCGCTGCGAAAGAAGGTAAACGAGCAGTGCTGGATATTATAGGATAATTATTTTGAAGTTAACAATTCTTGTATCTCAGTATGGAGATTAAAGAATCCGGATGGATTTAATTGCGATCGGCAAAGTTTCTAAACCGATTGGTACTCGGGGTGAAGTAAAAATTTTGCCATTAACACAAGACAAGCAAAGATTCGTCAATCTGACGGCTGTGCGGCTTGGTAACGATTCAGCAAATGCAGAATTTAAAAAGATTATAGGTGTAAGAATCGATAACAAGCAAGTGGTTATAACCTTTAATGGTGTTGAAACGATTGAGGAAGCAGAGAAAATAAAGGACCAGTATCTTTTTGTAAAAGAAGAAGATATAGTGAAACTTCAGAATGGAACCTATTTCTTGGATGACATAGTTGGATGCGAAGTTGTTACAGAAGAACAAATTGTTGTCGGTAAAGTAACGGATTTATTTTCGCTTCCAATGAATGATTTATGGATTGTTAAAAAAGGTATGAAAGAAATATTAATTCCTGCAGTTAAGGCGATTATCCGACAAGTGGATATAAAAAATAAACGAATCACAATTAACGCTTTAGACGGATTACTTGGCTGATGCGAATCGATATCATTACAGGATTACCGAAGTTATTGGGAAGTCCGCTTCAAGAAAGTATCCTGAAGCGGGCACAAGAAAGAAAAATAGCCGAGATCGTTATCAATGATCTCCGTGCTTACTCGCATGATAAGCATCATACTATTGACGATACGCCGTACGGGGGCGGCGCTGGAATGGTGTTGAAGGCAGAACCGTTCTTTGAATGCGTGGAAGATTTGAAAGCACAACGTAAGTACGATGAAATTATTTTTCTTTCGGCAGATGGCGAGGTACTTACGCAAAAGATTGCAATAGAACTATCGTTGAAAAATAATTTGATGATGTTATGTGGACATTATAAAGGCGTTGATCAACGAGTTCGGGAGATGTTAGTTACGAGAGAAATTTCTGTCGGCGATTATGTGCTGACAGGTGGTGAGTTGGCAGCAGCAGTTTTAGTAGATGCTGTTGTGCGGCTTATTCCCGGTGTTTTGAATGATGGCGAATCTGCATTAACAGATTCATTCCAAGACGGGCTGCTCGGATGTCAGCAATTTACAAGGCCGGCAGAATTTCGTGGGATGACCGTGCCGAATGTTCTGCTTTCAGGAGATCATCAGGAAATTGATCGCTGGCGTCAGAAGCAGCGAGAACAAAGAACTAAACATCTGCGTGGTGATGATTTTATAAAAAATAATTGAAAATAATATACAGTAACTTGATTTAGCGGAGTGATAAATAAATGGATAAATTAAAACTTGTAGAAGCAACTCAACTGAAAACCGATATCCCCAAATTTAAGTCCGGCGATATTGTAAATGTGCATGTGAAAGTTATAGAAGGCGATAAAGAGCGCATTCAAGAATTCCAAGGCATAGTTATTGGTCAACGTGGTTCTGGTCTCAATGCAACATTCACTGTTCGCAAGATATCTGACGGAGTTGGAGTCGAACGAATTTTCCCATTACATTCTCCACGGATTGCGAAGATCGAGAAAGTGAAGGAAGGCAGAGTTCGCCGCTCTAAAATTTATTATGTTCGTGACCTAGCGACTAAAGCAGTAGCTCAAAAAACGAACGCCTAATGAAATCGCGGCTTGCAGCGTCTGATACACTGTATTTGAAGCCGCTCCTATTCGGATTGGATCGAAGGGAATCACCATTTGATCTAGACATAGATATTCCTGCAAAGAATGCAATAAAACTTAGCGAGCGTTCCGATGGAATACGGAACGCTTTTTTATCACCTATAGATTACGCGCGGCATGGAGGGGAATACCGTATAGTACCGAACATCTGCGCCGCGTCAACCAATCAATCAAACACGATTCAGCTTATTATCAAATCTGATCTGCGTAATATTGAGCGTGTCGCAATCGATGTTAGATTCACATCTGAAATAATTCTTACAAAAATTATTCTGTTAGAAAAATACCGCAACGAGCCAACACATTCTAACCTTCAATTTATTCCGATGATGCCGGATGTAAATGCAATGTTATCAAAAGCCGATGCAGCATTAGTTGTTCAAGACAATCCAAAGAAAATTGAACTGGCGAACACCTTAGCGCTTGATCTCGTAGAAGAATGGAATGATTTGACGGGATTGCCATATATTCATGGATTTTGGGTTGGTCGTGAAGAAGAATTATCGAAAGAGGAAGCAGATGCATTGCTCATAGCAAAAAATAACGGCGTTCTTCTAAAGTCTCAAATTGCACAAAGTGCAGCACAACAGCGTCATCTTTCTATAAATGAACTAACAAGTTATCTTTCATCGTTCTCGTACGATTTTGGCGAGAAGGAAAAAGAAAGTTTAGCTGAGTTTATTAATTATGCTTATTTCCATGGGGTTATCGGCGATGTTCCGGAGATTCTTTTCTTCGATTTGGAAACAAACGACTTATCACGAAATTGATTTCCTTCAAAAACATTCTTCATCATTGAAATTCCATCTTTTTTTCTTAAATTTGAGCGAACCTTTATGCTCAAATCCTTAATTATCCGAAACTATGCCCTGATCGAATCCGTTGAAATCGAATTTGAGAACGGACTTAATATTCTTACCGGCGAAACTGGTGCCGGTAAATCCATCATTATCGATGCTTTAAGTCTAATACTCGGCGATCGTGCAAGTTCAGATGTAGTACGCAAAGGAAGCAATAAAACCATAGTTGAAGGTTTCTTCGGAATGGCGGAAAATGATAAAATTAAAACGCTTCTTAAACAGAATAAAATTGAATTGCAGGACGATCTTATTCTTCGCCGCGAAGTTTCCGTCAAAGGGCAATCTCGCTGCTTTGTAAATGATTCGCCGGTGCCACTTACAGTTTTAAAAGAAATAGGCGACTACCTTGTTGATCTTCATGGTCAGCATGAGCACCAATCTTTGCTCCGCTCAGAAACACATATCAGTTTATTAGATGAATTCGGAAGTTTAGACAAATTAGTGGATGAATATCGCGAATCTTATGATCGGTTGTCTTTACTTTTTATGGAATTTCGATCGCTCTCGCTTAAGGAAAAGGAACTAAAAGAAAAACGCGATTTATATGAATTTCAAATTAAAGAAATTGATGCTGTCGATCCACATGCCGGTGAAGAAATTAATCTTGAAAATGAATTACGCATTTTGGAAAATTCCGAAAAACTTTTTGAAGCAACATCGCAGCTCTATCATTCTCTCTACGAAGGCGAACCTGCTTTACAAAATCAGGAGAATATAGGCGGGCAGTCGGTGTATGATTTATTATTAAAAGCCCGGAATCAACTTGAAGATCTTGCAGAGATTGACAATGCATTTGAAGATATAAAGAATGAATGTGCCTCTGCCGCAGCGATTGTTGGCGAACTTACAAAGTTTATTCAGAGCTACAATTCTAAGATTGAATTTAACCCTGACCAGTTAGAACAAATCCGCGAGCGGCTTGGCCAGATAACACTTCTCAAGAAAAAATATGGCGGTTCTTTGGATGTTGTGATAGAACATCGCAAAAAAATTGGTAAAGAGTTTGTAATGGCAGAAAATTTCGAGAGTGAAATTAGAAAGTTAAGTGAATACATTGATCTTGAACGAAAAGTCTGTTCTGATGCTGCACAGCGGCTTTCAACAAAACGTCGGGAGTTGGTAGGTAAGATCAGTAAATCGGTTTGTACTGAGTTAATAAAATTAGGAATTGCAAATGTTCAATTTGATGTGAAAATCGAAAATCGAACACTTGGAAAAATAGACAGTAAAGTGAACAGCGCTTATGTCAAACTCGGACGCGATTTTTATGATGCGACACAAAACGGGATCGATTTTATTGAGTTTTTTCTTTCGACAAATATTGGTGAGGATTTGAAACCTCTTGCTAAGGTTGCTTCAGGAGGTGAAATATCGCGCATTATGCTTGCATTGAAAACAATTCTTGCCAAGGCAGACCGTTTGCCATTGCTTGTCTTTGACGAAATTGATGTTGGTATTAGCGGAAGAATAGCTCAGGCAGTCGGTAAAAGTATGAAGAGCTTGTCACAATTCCATCAAGTTATCGCTATCACACATTTGCCGCAAATTGCAGGATTTGCGGATTGTCATTTTGCTGTAGAGAAAAGCGAAACGAGACAACGAACTTCTTCAACAATTCGTAAGTTAAATGAAGAAGAACGCATTCAAGAAATAGCTAGACTGCTCAGTGGCGAAGAAGTGACTGAGGCAAGTCTAAATGGCGCAAGAGAGTTAATTAGGATGAAATAAAAAAAGAAAGAGGTTTTAAAAAATGTCTTTATTCATCTATAATACCTTAACTCGTACTAAAGAAGAATTTAAACCAATTCACGAAGGGCATGTTGGAATCTACGTGTGCGGTCCGACAGTGTACAGTCATTCGCATATTGGCCATGCAAAAAGTTACATTTCTTTTGATGTCATTGTTAGATATTTGCGGTATATTGGCAATAAAGTTCTTTATATTCAAAATATCACAGACGTTGGCCATCTTACCGACGATGCTGACGAAGGTGAAGATAAAATTATTAAACAAGCGCGCCTCGACCGTGTCCATCCAATGCAAATCGCTGAAGCGATTACGAAAAGTTATTTTGATGATATGGATAAGCTTGGGATTGAGCGACCGGATATTTCGCCGCGTGCATCTGGACACATAATCGAACAGATCGAAATTATTAAGAAACTTCTTGCTGACGGTTTTGCGTATGAGGTACATGGTTCTGTGTATTATGATGTACAGAAGTTTAAAAATTACGGTAAGCTTTCCGGACGAGTGCTGGAAGAATCAGTAGAAGGAACGAGAGTTGAATCGCGGACAGAGAAACATCATCCGGCGGATTTTGCGTTGTGGAAAAAAGCTGAAAGTGGACACATTATGCGATGGCCGAGTCCTTGGGGCGAAGGATTTCCAGGCTGGCATATCGAATGTTCTGCGATGTCGATGAAATATCTTGGCGAGACAATTGATATTCACGGCGGTGGAATGGATAACCAATTTCCACATCATGAATGCGAAATTGCTCAGAGCGAAGCCGCAACTGGAAAACCATTTGTAAAATATTGGATTCACAACAATCTTGTGACAGTAAATAGAAAAAAGATGTCCAAGTCGCTTGGAAATTTTATAACGCTAAAGGATGCATTTAAGAGATATAATCCGATAGTAGTACGCTTTTTCATATTGCAAAGTCATTATCGCAGCACATTGGATTTTAGCGATGAAGCATTACAGGGAGCAAATATCGGGTACGATAAGTTATTGAACACAATAAGAAATCTTCAAGAAGAATTAAAGAAATCTGAATCTGAACAGCGCACAAGTGGAACAGCACTTGACCTATCTTTATACAAAAAACAATTTTTTGAAGCTATGGATGATGATTTTAATACGCCGCTCGCTCTTGGAGTATTATTTGATCTATCTCGTGAGACCAACCAATTTATTAACTCTGAACATAAGCTTAGTATAGAAACGCTCAAACAAATTGATCAACTCTTTAACGAACTTGGCGGAAAAGTGTTGGGAATAATACCGGAGCACATTCATTCTGCGATTGGTGATGCTAAAACCGAATTTAATCTGATGAACCTAATAATTAATATACGCTCAGAAGTGCGAAAGCAAAAACTTTGGGCTTTGTCAGACATTATCCGCGATGGCTTAAATAAATTCGGTTTTATAATCGAAGATAAAAAAGATGGCACAACCTGGTGGAAGATGGAATAATTTGTATGAGTGACTCAATTAAAATAATTGAAAACGGATTTGTTTTTGCAGGTGATAAACAGAAACGAGCAGGAATGCTTACACTCATCGTTCAGAATGGTCGCATTATCGAAATTGGCAAGCGAGCTGATGCTCTCAAGGTGATGTATCCGAAAGCCGAAATTATTGATGCTGCTGGAAAAATTATTTTACCCGGATTTGTAGATGCCCATCATTCGGGTGAATCATTTATCTTGCGATATTTAACATACGGTCAACCGATGTCCCGGTGGAATAAAAGCCAGATCATTAGCCGCGCTATCAATTACTTACATAAGGAAGCCACGTTTCAAGAATATTTGTCTATGTACAGATTATCATATTTCGCAGCGCTCAAATGCGGTGTGACAACATTGGCAGAGGTACGGTATAGATAATCCTGAGCATTCCTTTACGGCGTCGTTTGAAGCTTTGCAGCAAACGAATCAGAGAGGTTTTATTGGGCTACATAATGGTGATCAGATTGATGCGGCTCGCAAATTGCGTGAATCATCAATTCGATTCGCATTAGTTATTGCTGATGAAGAAAATCTTACAACATATAATCTTCAATCCATTATTCGTTCAGCACGTGAACTCCAATGGCCGATTATATTGCATTTAGGCCAGACCCGACAAGCATTTAATATTATCAAAAAAAAGTTCAATAAATCTATTACCCAACTATATGCCGAGTATCGTGCATTTGATTCACCTGTGCATTTACTTCATCTTTCATGTTTTGAAGATTCGGATTTTGAAATCGTTAAAAATTTTGATGTGCCGTTAGTATATTCACCGTCGGCGATTCTTCAAAAGGGAACAGAAATGCCGCCATTCGGAGAATTGCTCAAGCATAAAATTACATTAGCATTTGGAACAGACTGGGGCGTTGCACAGCCATTGGAAAACATTCGATCCTATTGCTCAATTCTAAAAACATTTGGTTTACAGCATGAACGAACTTACGATCTGTTAGCTCTTCAGACAAAAAATGGAGCATGTGCGCTTGGGTCTGATGCGGAAATCGGAACAATAGAAACAGGTAAGAGAGCCGATCTTGTTTTCCTTGATCTATCCGAGTTTCACATTAATTCAATTCTTTTTGACGATAACGCCGAACGTATTCTTGAAGTTGTAATTCAAGAAGCCGTTTCACGACAGGTAGACGATGTCATGATAAATGGCGAGTTTTTTGTCCGCAAAGGGCAGATTCTAATGTATTCTGAAGAAGATTTGGCCAGAGAAGGACAAATAATTTTTAAGAAATTATTATCTTTGAATGAACAAAAAGCTGCAATCCTCCCATCGCCTGCTGCAATACTTAATTTTCCAGCACAAAATAGAAATGAGAACAAATTGTCTGCGGATGATATGGCTGTTGAGGAAGGATTTAAAATCATTCGAAAGATGTCGACACCAATCATTCCACAAGTAAAAGACAATTCTGCACCTGAAGCGACTAAAGAACTTCCGAAGAACGTTAAGAAAATATTTGGAGATGACGAAGAATAATTCAGTTTATATAAAGGAGAATCAAGTGAAAAAAACCAGTTTGATTATATTAGCGGTTCTATTATTGACAGTAACATTAGAAACAACGATGGCACAAAGCTATGCCGGTGACGGTGCTACTATCGAACCGACGATGCTGATTGATAAACCGACAGCCGGATTACTGAAACGCGGATCATATTCTGTCTCATCCAACTTTTTTCAGGATGGCGGGGTGTTAGTGGGGATTTCAGTGGGCGTTTTTGAGCCGTTCACATTTGGAATTTCCTACGGCGGCACAAATATAATTGGACAAAGTAAAATTGATATGAACCCGGTGCCTGGAGTGAATGCTAAACTGCGTCTTCTTAGTGAAAGTGGCACATTACCTGCGCTTGCTATCGGTTTTGATTCTCAAGGTAAAGAACCCTATCTCGATGCTGATACTTTAAAGCGTTACACCATCAAATCGCCCGGAGTGTACATCGCCGCCAGTAAAAATTATGAGATTCTTGGTAATCTAAGTCTGCATGGCGGATTAAATAAATCTATGGAAACAAATGACGGTAATAAAAATCCTAATGCTTATATAGGCGTAGAAAAATCTGTAGGAAGAGATATTTCAGTTATGATGGAATACGATTTTGCTGAAAACGATATTAATAATAACGCACTTGGCAAAGGAAAAGGGTACCTCAATTTTGGTTTTCGATGGACATGTGCAAAAGGATTGATAGTCGGCTTCAATCTGAAAAATCTCACCAAGAACCAAAACAATGTAGATGTCGGGAATCGTACACTTCAAATTGATTACATAGGAAGTTTCTAAAATCCCGATTGATAAATTACAAGGAACAAACAAATTTCAATCACAAAATCCAAGAATTATTTTTTATTCTAATAGGTTTTTGAATTTTATTTGTTGTTTGACATTTAAAATGGAATTTTTATAATGTTCTATATTTAGATAGATGTGCAAGCCAGTGGACAGCAGTGATTAGATTTGTAGACAGTTGGAAATTTGACAGCAATTAAAATGCCTGAATATAGCGAAAACTCGCTGAATTCAGGCATAATTTTTTTTATTTGCTGGCAAGAAACTTGAGAACTTTTTAGTCGTCAAATATATGAGGTGAAACATGAAAACAATAAAATTTTTTTTCAACATTCTTCTGCCGTTTGGATTGATGGGGATTCTTTTCCAAGGTTGTTACACTCAATTTGCTACAATGCGAGAAGAAGAGCCATCATATCAACAGCCGCCCCCTTGTGCTGTTCAAAACGATTCAGCTTATTACGGCGAGGATTATGATAATTGGCAATCGCATCAAAATCTAGGGCTCGCATATTATTACCCCTGTTGGAATTCATATTGGTCATGGGATTATGGCTGTGTATATCCCTGGTACTGGGACCCATGGTTGTGGGGTCCTGCTTTTTATATAGGTTATTCCTATTACCCGCATTATTGGGGATATGGGAATTATTATCGAAGATACGATCATTGGGGTTATCGTGGATACAATTATTCACGTCAGTATGCAACGCGTAATTCCGGTTATCAAAGAATTGGAAATGTCAGACAGACTGGTTTAATGAGATATGGAAATACTGGAACAGAAACGACGTATAATGGACGAGTTGAAAATATTCCTCGGTCTACAGGGAGTGTAGTGACTCAAAGTAGAAATGCTGTGACAACAAGAACTTTACGGAATACATCTGTCGGAATATCGACAATTCGCCAAAGGGGCAATTGGTTTAGCCCGAATGTTCAACAGCCTCGCTATCGTGATCAGAGTAATACAATCGCCAGAAACTCCCGAATCGGTGGCGCACGCAATCGTGGAAATTATAGAAGTCAGGGAACAAGCAAAGGTCAATTTAGATCTGGCGGACGAGGTTCGGCGCCAAGTTATTCGCGGCAATCGTCGACCCGGACAAGTTCTGCTCCGAGTGCACCGGCATCAAGAAGTAATGGCGGCAGCAGCCGTCAAAGCAGTGGCTCAGGTAGATCGCATTGATAAGACTAAAATGAAAAATGGAGTATTGAATCTATGAAAACGTTTCAAAAATATTGGCTGGTTGTTCTAATGCTAATCGGATTCCAAATTCGATTTGTGGATGCACAAAATACAGAAGATGCAATTAGGTATTCTCAACTCGGATTAGGTGTAAGCGCACAACAACTCGGAATGGGTAATGCAGCTGTTGGCGGTGTCAATGATTATTCAGCGCTTTTCTGGAACCCTGCAGGATTAGCTTTAGAAAGGAACTTTGAATTCTCATTCGGATTTTCCTGGCTCAACTATTCAAATGATGCAACTTATCTTAATTCCACAACAACAAGCAATACGAGTTCTATGAATCTCAATAATATCGGCATAGTCTATCCTATACCAACAAGCCGTGGAAGTTTGACATTTGCATTTGGTTTCAACCGTGCCGCAAATTATACAAGCACTGCAAATCTCAATGCAGTCAATAGCTCAAATTCTTTTACGCAGTTGTTGATTCCTACCGCAAATTATTTGAATGGATTAGACAGTGCTGGCCGCGTTAACTTCTTTAATAACACTATTCCGGGGCAATTGGATCTAGTGTACTCAGACAGTGCAGGCGTTTTGCATTCAATCGTACCTGGTCAGGTTCAGCAGATGATCAGTTTTCTGGAAGGTGGTGGACTAAACCATTGGACATTCGGAGGCGCGATGGATATCGGCAAGAATCTTTCTGTCGGTGTATCGCTTAATTTTGCATCTGGCTCTTATTCGTTCAACCAGAACTTTGTGGAGAATGTTACCAATCCGTCCGACTTTAGTCAGTTGACATATCAGACATCCTATATAGATGATATATCAGGATTCAATGCTCTCTTTGGCTTGATGTACCGAAGGCCGGATATGTATTCGTTTGGTATCGCAATTCGAACAGCAACAGTCTATGATATAAATGAAACGTATTCCGAAAACTTTACCAGTCAGTTTAAAACACCAGATATTAATGGTCAAACTTCCTATTCATCTCCTTCCGGTGTATATTCAACCAAGTATCAGGTCACAACTCCATATGTATTAAGCTGTGGAATTTCTGTAGAGCCGGTTGAATGGTTAACCCTTGCGGCTGATGTTGAATACACGGATTGGACACAAATGGAATTCACAAATACTAGCATTTCTGATCTTCTGGCTGAAAATGATAGCATCAAAAATGGAATGCGGGCGACAACAAATTTACGTGGAGGATTTGAAATTTCGCTCTTTAATCTCGGGTTGAAACTTCGCGGAGGAATCATTGATAATCCTTCTCCATGGAAAGGGCAGCCAAGCAGCTTTAATCAAATGTACTATACAGGAGGAGTAGGTTTTGCACTTGATGAACATACTACACTTAATGCAGCGTATGCATACGGAACTTGGAAAACTTCCACCACGGGTTTTTCTGATCTAGAGGGTGATTCTTATAATCTCGGAACAAGTGAAACTATTACCACCAGTAATTTGAATTTTACTTTGATGTATAGATTCTGATAGAGTTGCACGACTTTCTAAGTTTGCTTACATTATCTCCGTCCTGTTAAAAAGCAGGACGGATTTTTTTTGTATGCACAAAAGGATAGTTAAATAAACCATGCGAAAAGCTTTGATAGGAATTAGTCTGGCATTTATTGTTGTTTTACTTGCAGCTATAATTATTGGTTACTGTCTTGTGACCCGATCCTTTCCAAAGGTTTCAGGAACAATAAAAGTAAAAGGGTTGGTGCAGGAGGTCAAAGTCTATCGGGATGGATTTTGTGTTCCACATATTGTAGCGCAATCAGAATATGATGCATTCTTTACTGTCGGTTATGTACATGCACAGGATCGGTTGTGGCAGATGGAATTGACACGGCGCGTAGGTATGGGGCGTCTATCGGAGGTACTAGGTGAACCGGCGCTTCAGATTGATAAAATGTTTCACACTATCGGTCTGTGGCGAAATGTGCAAAGGATTTCACTGTCGCTCGATGATGATACTCGTAAAGCATTACAGGCGTACGCTGATGGAGTAAATGAATTCATTACAACGCATTCAGGTAAATATCCGATCGAATTTGATATGTTGAATATAGAACCGGAGAAATGGACAATTGAGCATTCGCTGCTTGTTAGCCGATTGATGGCATGGGAATTGAATTACTCGCGATGGATAGATTTACTTCTTGCAGAATTAATACAGCGATTTGGTGAAGCGAAGGCAAAAGAAATATTTCCTTACTGGCCGGAAAACGCTCCACTAATTATCCCTAAGGAATTAAAAGGGAAAGCATTAGCTGATGACCTTCAGCCGTTTTTTGACGCGGAAGGAGCATACCGTTCACTTCTCGGCATTCGCGCACTTGAGTCCGGCAGCAATGCATGGTCGATCTCCAGTGCAAAGTCTGTTACCGGAAAACCTATCCTTGCCAACGATCCACATCTTATACTGATGTCACCTGCACGATGGTACGAACTTCATATAAGTGCACCGATTTTGAATGTTGCTGGAATGTCGATACCCGGTGTGCCGTTTATCGTAGCAGGAAGAAATCTGCGAGTTGCCTGGGGTGTGACAAATGCAATGATTGATGACGAAGATTTCTATGTCGAAGAAGTTGATTCGCTTCAACATCCGACACGTTATCGATTCAACAAAAAATGGCTGCCGATTGTAGAAACCATTGATACCATTATTGTGAAAGGTTCACTTCCGATTGCACTTACTATTTACCATACACATCGTGGTCCGATTGTGAATAAAATAGAACCAACTGCTCAATCTGCATCATCGCTTATTTCCATGCGTTGGACTGGAAATGAAATCTCGAATGAAGCCGGCGCTTTATATCGAATTGATAAATCTAACAATTGGCAGGAATTTCAGGAAGCGTTAAAATTATTTACTGTGCCCGCACAGAATTTTGTGTACGCCGATGTGGATGGAAATATTGGATATCGGTACTGGAGGCAAGATCCCGATTAGAAAAATGAAAGGCGCGACATTGCCATTTCCGGGCTGGATAGATGAGTACGATTGGACTGGATTTATCCCGTTCGATCAGATGCCTCATATTTTCAATCCGCCGGATGGATTTATAGCTACTGCAAACAATAAAATTATAGACGATTCATATCCATATTATATCTCTAACCATTGGGAATCTCCATGGCGATCAATCCGCATCAACGAAGTGCTGCATGAACAAGATAAATTTACTATGGAAGAAATCCAACATTTGCAGCTTGACCTTATTTCCACACATGCCAGGGAAGTTGTACCGTATATTCTTCACTCATATGATAGTGTTATCGTTACAGATAAAGATGTAATGACAACATTGGAATATTTTCGGAATTGGAATTTTGAAATGCGGAAAGAAGACGTGAGTACTACTCTTTTTCAAGCGATAATCAATAAACTGATTTACAATACATTTCATGATAAAATGGGTGACCGGCTGTATGGATTTGTACGACACGCTGGCAAGCACGCCCTTAACGGCATTGTCTCATCTATTAAAGAACCCAAACTCAGAATGGTTTGATGATCTTAATAGTTCAGTGCATAGGTCGCGTGATGATATTATCCGCAAAAGTGTAAGTGATGCACTGGTTATGCTAAAGAATGAACTTGGAGGAGATCTTAAGGAATGGCAGTGGGGAAGATTGCACACCGTAACATTTGGACATGTCTTTGGTTTGAACAAATTACTGTCCGGATTCTTCAACATTGGGCCTTTTCCTATTGGCGGTTCACACTCTACGATTAATGTGGGGCAATACTTCATTGCTCATTCTTTTGAAAGTGCTGTAGGACCTTCGATGCGGCAGGTTTTTAATCTTGCCGACATAAACGATACCCGCTCAATTCTTCCACCGGGTCAATCTGGACAAGTATTTTCCGACCACTACAAAGATCAGGTAACGCTTTGGCTTAATGGCGAGTACAAAACACGTCCGGTAGAGCAATCAATTATTGAATCAACTTGTCGGGATATCCTTATTATAAAGCCAATGCAATGAATATTTCTGATAAGTTCCATTCACTATTCCATAATACAGAATCAATTTGTGTGCTGACAGGCGCAGGT
Organism: Ignavibacteriota bacterium; assembly: GCA_963833465.1. Classification (GTDB taxonomy): domain Bacteria; phylum Bacteroidota; class Ignavibacteria; order UBA10030; family UBA10030; genus Fen-1298. Next base: position 47,626 of record CAWHXW010000006.1, read on the forward strand.
ATTTCGGCGGAAAGCGGAGTAGAAACTTTTCGCGGCTCTAATGGATTGTGGTCGAGGCTAAAGCCGGAAGAGTTAGCTGACTTCGGTGCATTTATGCGTAATCCGGAGTTGGTCTGGGAATGGTACAACTACAGAAAGAAAATAATTCACAATGTGAAACCTAACCCAGCACATTTTGCTCTCGCACTTTTACAGGAATTAGTTAAAGACTTCACTTTGGTTACGCAGAATATTGACAATTTGCATGTACGTGCTGGCAGTAAAAATGTATTAGAACTTCACGGCAATATCGAGCGCAGCTACTGTATAAGTTGCGGCAAATATTCTGCTGATGTAGAAATTTCTTCAGAAAACAAAGTTCCACATTGTATGTACTGCAATGGAATAATTCGTCCGGATATTGTATGGTTTGGCGAGATGCTGCCTGAAGGTATTTTTGAAATTGCAACTGAAGCAGCGACTCGATGCGAACTATTTCTTTCAATTGGAACATCGGCGGTAGTTTATCCCGCTGCAAGTCTTCCTTTAACTGCTCGAAAGCATGGTGCATACGTCGTAGAAATTAATATGGAACGAACAGATATATCTCACATTGTTGATGAAACGCTTCTTGGAAAAGCAGGCGAAATACTGCCTCAATTAGTAAAGATGAAAGAAAGATAAAAAGGTAAAATTATGAGAAGTAAAAAAACAATTGCCAAGACAAAAATTATTTGCACGCTAGGTCCATCATCCCAAAGTGTTGAACAATTGGTTGAACTAATTAAAGCAGGCATGGACGTTGCACGATTGAATTTTTCGCATGGAACATACGAGGATCATCTTATATCAATGAATAATGTCCGAGAGGCAAGCAAACTCACAGGAGAATACATTTGCATTCTACAGGATTTATGCGGACCCAAGATCAGAATCGGCAAATTTCAGAATAAATCCATAGAGCTGAAAGAAGGTTCAACGTTCACGTTTACCATCGACGAAATAATGGGAGATGAAAATAAAGTTACAGCAACATATCATGAATTGCCGAATGATGTGAAAACAGATGATACTATTTTGCTGGATGATGGAAAAATTGCGTTGAAGGTTGTATCGAAAACGGAAAAAGATGTCAACTGTATTGTCATAAACGGCGGCGTTCTGAAAGAACATAAGGGGATGAATCTGCCTGGTGTAAAGTTAAGCACACAATCGTTGACGGAAAAAGATATCGAGGATTTGAAGTTCGGTCTTGCACATGATGTTGATTATGTAGCCCTTTCGTTTGTGCGTTCTGCTGAAGATATTCAATATCTACGGTCTGTAATTCAACAACAAACGAAAGTACGAATTCCAATTGTTGCAAAGATCGAAATGAAAGAAGCGATTAATGCCATAGATTCCATTATTGCTGAATCTAATGCGGTTATGGTAGCCCGCGGTGATCTTGGTGTCGAGATGATGCCGGAAGATGTACCAATCCTGCAAAAAATGATTGTGCGAAAGTGTAATGACGCCGGTGTGCCTGTGATTATTGCAACGCAAATGCTTGAATCGATGATAGAAAATCCGCGACCCACACGAGCTGAAGCAAGCGATGTTGCAAACGCTGTACTCGATGGAGCAGATGCTGTTATGTTAAGTGCTGAAACGTCGGTTGGAAAATATCCGGTAGAAACTGTACAAACTATGGACCGTATCATTTGCCGCGCTGAAATCCGCAGGCACGATCACCTGAGTATCAAACAAATTCCGGCAGAAATTCAGGAGAATGTATTCGATGCAATTGCCCGTGCTGCATGTGTTTTAGCCCGACAGGTAAATGCAACGGCAATAGTACCAATCACGCATTCAGGTATTACGGCTGTACGAATCAGCAAGTATCGCCCTGAATCGAGAATAATTGCCGTGACAAGTGATGAAAGAATTCTTCGTAGTTTAAATCTCGTATGGTCTGTGCGCGGGATTGTCATTAAAGATTTAATCAACAATAATGATACAGCATTCCAAAAGGTTATTGAGCGCCTCAAACAAAAAGGATATGTCGAACGAAAAGACATTATCGTTTTCACTGCCGGGTTACCATTGATGGCGATGGGAACAACGGATACTGTTAAAGTTGAACGTGTGGAATAAGAAATATTTGGATAATTATCCATTAGTTAAGAGTTCGTTATTGCGCTAATGATACTTCTTTCATACATTTCTTCTAACTAATAGACGTTGTCCAAAGAATTAATTTACAATTGCAGTGTGTGATTGCTGCTCAAAAAAACGAGCAATTCATGGCAAGCACAGATCATCTTTGGGGAATTGTTCTCGCAGGCGGAGAAGGAAAGCGGCTGCAGGAATTTATTCGCAGACGGTATGGTACCGAACGTCCCAAACAGTACTCTGCAATTATAGGCAAGCGGTCTATGCTGCGTCACACACTGGATCGTATAGAAAAAATAATTCCTCCGAAACAGCTTCAAATTGTTGTTGCCCGCAAACATCGTAAATATTTACCTGAAATACTGAAAGAGCGCGAACAAAAAGCAGTTCTCTTTACACCAGAAAACCGTGAATCAGCGGCAAGCATTTACCTTGCTTTGTCGCATATTTATGTTCGCGATCCTGAAGCTGCAGTTGTAATATTTCCATCGGATCATTTTATTGGAGAAGAAAAGCGTTTTCTCCAATATGTTGAGTTGGCTGTTTCTTTCAGTGAGGCACATCCAAATTACGTAGTCTTGTTAGGAATCAAACCTTTGGAAGCAGTTCAAGAATATGGATGGATTGAGCCCAGTAAAAATTTTTTAAATTATAAAAGAAACCGCTTTCATAGAGTTATAAGTTTCGATGAAAAGCCGGAAGTTGAAGGTGCACAGCAGTATTTTAATAGGGGATGGCTATGGAACTCGTTGGTGCTTGCAACAAAATGCGAAACGCTAGTCAAAATGTACCGCCAACATTTGGAAAGTATTTATAATGCATTCAAGAAAGCCAATACAATTTATGGCACTGATAGAGAAGAAAGTTTTATTGCCGATGCTTTTTCAAATATCCCATCAAAGAGTTTCTCAAAATCACTGCTGGAAGAAATTCCTAACAGTCTTTTTGTTTTACGTACAGAAGGAATTCTCTGGAGCGATTGGGGAACAAAAGAACAGGTTATAAAAGATCTCGATAGTCTCGGTTTGCCGCATTAATAAAATATCGAAAAGCTATAAGATCGATAGAAATAACAGTATCAGGACTTTCGTCCCTGCTTTGCCACTAAGAACGATGATGAACTACACACTTCAGCATCAGGTGATAATTCTTGCGCCACTGTAAAAGTACTTTTCGTTAGCCGTTTAATAGGTTTACTAACGACGTAAAGCAAATGTATTTTAGTTTGCAATAATTTTATTCCTCACTGAAACCTTTTTCCTGCAAAATATTGTTTAAAAAATGGATTATTATGTTATACAGATGTTCATCTTCGGTTTTGAACGCAGGATAATAGTTTCGTATCTTAATAGAAAAATGAAATCGGGAAATAAAAATATTACCGTAGCGGTTGGTATGAGCGGAGGCGTGGATTCGTCGGTAGCTGCTGTACTGTTGATGAATGAGGGCTATAACATAATTGGAATTACGATGAAGACGTACGATTATTTGGAAGTTGGCGGCTTTGGCCCGAATGAGAGCAGCTGTTGCGACTTAAACGCTGTGACGGATGCTCATGCCGTTGCCGAGAATTTAGGTTTTCCGCACTATGTTGTTAATTTGCGCAGAGAGTTTGGAACTGTTGTAATAGATAATTTTATAGAAGAATATATGAAAGGCCGAACGCCAAATCCTTGTGTTATCTGTAATCGGGAAATTAAATTCGGTGTGCTGTTAGAAAAGGCAAAAGAATTTGGAGCGCAAAATATAGCAACCGGACATTATGCTCGTGTTCGTTTCGAGAAACTTCGGAATAGATACATCCTTTCGCGTGGTAAGTCTAATGAGAAAGATCAATCGTATGCGCTATGGGCAGTAACGCAGGAAGCGCTTAGCAAAACAATGTTTCCTCTTGGTGAATTGACTAAACCAGAAGTTAGAGCGATTGCGGAACATTACAATCTAATAAATGCGCGGAAACGCGAAAGTTATGAAATTTGTTTCATACCTGATGATAATTATGAAAGGTTTTTGATCGAGCACATATCTGGTCTGCAGGAACAGATTGCCAACGGGAATATAATGCAAAATGGAAATATTGTTGGCAAGCACAAAGGATATCCATTCTATACTATTGGTCAACGTCATAACATCGGTGCCTATGGCAGAAAAAATGTACGTAACTGAGATAGACAGCAGAACGAATACTATAAAAATCGGAACTGATGATGAACTTCATCACCGCACTCTCATCGCAGGTCAAGTAAATTGGAATGGATTATCCGGGTTGGGAAAAAATTTTTGTATTCAAGCAAGCGTGCGATATAAAGATAAAGGAACAGATGCGCTTGTTTCTTTAGAAGAAAATGGAAATATTAAGGTGGTGTTCGATCAGCCGAAACGCGCTATTACACCTGGACAATCAGTAGTAATATATGATGGAGACGATGTTCTGGGCGGCGGAGTGATAGAAAAAGTTTTGGATTGATTATTATGAAAGGAAAATGTTTATAAAAAAATTGGGCGGCATAGTTCATATTTCAATTATTTTGAGTATGTATACTATTATTTTAGTTTTCACAATGTTGAGTATTTAAAAATTTGCAATGATCTATATAAGCAGAAACAAATTGAAATATTATGCGTTTATCACATGAAACTGAAACGATGGTGATAGACGATTTTTCGCTCATCAAAGCGATTCAGGCGGGTGATCATCAAGCATTTGAATCGCTTGTCCGCCGTTATCAGCGTCAAGTGGCTAACCTCATTTATGTAACAATGGGCAGCCGCGACGATGTGGATGATATCGCACAGGAAGTATTTATTCGCGTGTATAAATCTTTGCCGCGCTTTAAGTTTGATGCGTCGTTTTTTTCATGGATTTATCGTATTACATTGAATTTATGTATTGATGAAATTCGGAAACGCAAAATCAGGAAAGTCCTTTCATTGGATTTCTTAACGGAAGATGCTCTGGAAAAAAGCCGAAAGGATAATGATCATATTATACCATCAGATTCAATACTGATGGATGAAAAACGGCAAATAGTTCAATCTGCGCTTCAGCGTCTAAAACCAGAACATAGAGACGTACTTGTGCTGCGTGAATATAAGGATTTAGGTTATAGTGAAATTGCCGAAACTCTTAATATTAGTTTGGAAGCCGTAAAATCGCGTATCTTTCGCGCTCGTTCGGAACTTAAAATTTTATTGAGTGATTATTTTGAGGAACAAAAATGAACCACAAAAAGATGCAATTACTAGTGTCATCCTATCTTGACAATGAAATCAACGACAGCGAAAAAACAAAAGTCCTTTCGCATCTCGAAGTATGTTCTGAATGCTGTCAATTTATAGAGCATTCAAAAATCATTAGAAAAGAAATCTGTGCGCTGGGAGAAGTAAAACTTGAAAATTCTTTCACGGCGCGGGTAGTATATTCTGCTCAGAAACGTGATGAACAAACGGTGGAGTGGCTTGGAATAGAGCCATCAGCGCGAAATACATTTTTCCTGCTTGCAACTATTGTACTTGTCATGTTTCTTATTACGAGTTTCAGCAACAACACTGTCTCGGCAATGAACGATCAACTATTAAATAGAATAACATCTGATTCAATTTCAACACGTATATTATTTCAACAAGAAAATCTTTCGAAAAGTGATTTGTTGTATGCTGTGATGACCAAATAAACACTGAAAGAAATTATTTATGAAACCAAAAACAAAAACAATTCTGTTCATTCTCCTCAGCTTTATCCTTGGAGTTTTATGCGGATGGTTTGTGCAGGATCGCGTTTTCATCAAGGCAGGCCATACACCGCAAGATTTCCAAAAAATGTTGACAGAACGGTTGCAACTTAATGAACGCCAAATTGCACAAGTGGATTCAATTCTTGATGCTCGCAAACAACAGATGGATGTTCATCGAAAACAAATGCTTGCAATGCGAGATACGATACAAATGGAAATACGCAGAGTCTTGAGCCCAGAACAGGCAAAATCATTTGATGCTATTATTCAGGAGATAAATGAACGAGAAGCAAAAAAACATGAACCGACAAAGAAATGAACTTATCTGTACCTGAGTTTGGTTAATGCATAGCTGCCTATAATATTTACTTTCAATAAAACAGGTAACAGGAAAAATGAATGTGAAGAAAAGAGGGAAATTAGCTATACTCATTGTTCTAATTTTATCCATTTGTGACAATTGTAACATATAGAAAATAATTAATGATTATGGGAATAAAAAAGAAATATTTTATCGGCGGCGGAATAATCGTTGTACTTCTTCTCGTTGTGATTTTACGGATTGCCTTGACCTCGTCGGCGGACGACCCACGGCGGCTGGGCATAGCGCTTGTCAAAGTCCAAAAACCATTTAAAGAAACAATGAGAACAATTTTCACATATACTGGTGATGTTGTTCCTATGCAGCAGGCGACTATCTATTCCAAAGTAAGCGGAAATTTGGAACACAATTATGTTGAAATGGGATCCTACGTTCATAGCAATCAAATGCTGGCCCTGATCGATACGACGGAATTGTTCCAGCAATATCAACAGACAAACGCAACGTACGAAAATGCGTCTTTGTTATTCGAACGAGTAAAGCAGCTTTTTGAAAAAACCCTTGCGTCAAAACAGGATGTGGATAATGCTGAAGCGGCAATGAAGGTTGCAAAAGCAAATTATGATGCCGCTGCAACGCATCTCAGTTATGCGCACATTGTCGCCCCGTTCACTGGCTTTGTTACAAGAAGATTTTTAGATGCCGGTGCTCTTGTCAATGCAAGTACATCAACACTTTTTACGATGATGTATCTCGATAGCGTAAAAATTATAGTGTACGTTCCGGAAAAAGATTTGTCACAAATGTATCATGTGCGGACAGCAAAAGTAATGTTAGATGCATTGCCAAATCAGGAATTTACAGGTTATGTCAGCCGTTTCAGCGAAGCCGTCGATCTGACAACGCGCACAATGCCGATTGAAGTTGACATTCCCAATCATTCCCGTATCATTAAACCCGGTATGTTTGCAACCATCTCATTTATTGTAAGTGAACGGGAGGACGCCATCACACTGTCATCGGATGCTTTATTGAAAGACGATGACGGATATTTTATCTACATTTCGGATACAAAGAAAGCACATAAAGTCCGTATTAAAATCGGCAACGAAACTAATTCGCACACCGAGATTCTCTCGGGTTTAAATGGCGATGAAGATGTCATCACAACGGGCCAGCAATTTGTTAAAGAAGGCACGGCTCTTAATATTCAAAAGTAAAACGGTTTACAATTTATGTGGATTACCAGACTCGCACTTCGTTATCCAATATCAACGTTTCTTTTTGCGCTTACAATTGTTTTATTAGGATTTGTCTCGTTCTCGCAGCTTCCCATCGATATGCTGCCGAATATAACAATTCCGGTTGTTACTACCGTAACGTATTATACCGGTGCCAGCCCTCTCGACATGGAGCAGAGCGTAACACGTCTCATTGAGCGAAGTGTCAGTTCTATTAACGATGTGAGTTACGTAAAGTCTTCAACACGCGAGGGAATTTCAGCAGTACAAGTATATTTCAATTGGGATGCCAACACCGATGTTGGGCTTGTGGATTGTGTACAACGTGTCAATCGAGTGTTGAGCCAGCTTCCCACCGGTATCTCGCAGCCTTCTGTGTTGCGATTCGACATAACGAGCCTTCCGGTATGCGTTGTTGCTGTTGAAGGTGATATGGATGAGCGCGATCTGTATGATCTGGCGTTCAATATTATTGAACCGCAAATCGAACATATCGACGGTGTTGCTTCAGCAACTGTTTCAGGCGGAAGAATTCGGGAAATTCATGTCACACTCGACAGGAATAGAATTCAGGCAATGAATATTCCTGTACAAACCGTTTTAAACGTTGTAGCCAATTCAAACCTCATTATCCCATCGGGTGATCTTAAAACAGGCCCGTTTGATTACACCTTAAAGACGGAAAGCCTCTTTAATGTCGTTAAGCCGATGGAAAATATCGTCGTGAAAACAATCGGTGGTGTTCCTGTACGACTGAAAGACATCGGTTTTGTTGAAGACAGTTATCAGGAACAAACAGAAATTGTCCGTGTCAACAGCAAACCTGGCGTCATAATGCGAGTTTTGAAGCTTTCAAGTGCAAACACAGTTCAGGTGGTCGATAATGTTGTGCGCGGTATTCCGAAGCTAACAGGTATTCCCTCTGCAGTAAAAATGACTGTCACATTCGATCAGTCTGTTTATATACGACAAACGATTTCCGGATTACAGAGAGAAGCGATGCTCGGCGGCATTCTTGCAATGTTGATCATCATCCTTTTCTTACGCAATATTCGCGGCACGTTAATTATCCTTGTTGCTATTCCGCTTTCCATTCTCATTACATTTATTTTATTCCGGTTTGGTAATATTACACTCAATATTATGACCTTTGGTGGATTGGCGCTTGCGGTGGGAAGGCTTGTCGATGATTCCATCGTCGAGTTAGAAGCAATCTCTCGTCACTATAATATGCGGAAGAAAGGTCAATCCCGTCTTGATGCAACATTAGATGCTGCAAAGGAAGTGGCTGCGCCGATCTTTATTTCCACTCTCACTACAGTTATTGTCTTTTTGCCAATTGTCTTTCTCAGTGGAATTGCAAAGCTTCTCTTTGTTCCCCTTACCATTACGATTGCTGTGGCATTGTTCGGATCATTTTTTGTCTCGAGAACGGTTACTCCGTTGATGTGCTTGAATTATCTCCCGCCGGAAAAGGAATTAGACAGGGCTTCAACAAAATTTTCTGATCGTACAAGAGTGTATTTTCACGATATGCTTGAAAGTATTGAATCGTTCTATGAAACTTGCCTTCGCTGGACGATGAAGCATCGGAAAACGGTTGTTATCAGCATTGTTCTTTTCTCAGTATTATCGCTAGGACTTTTCATGTTCATCGGAACTGAATTTTTCCCGGATCAGGATGAAAGCAGATTTACTGTATCCTTTAAACTACCGGTCGGTTCTCGATATGAAGAAACGGATTCGATGGCGCGACAAATGGAAAAAATCATTTTTTCGTCGGTGCCTGAAACGCAGGTTCTCATAACAGATGTTGGCATTACCACCAATGCAAAAGCAAGCTCAGGTATCGGAGGGGGAGGTAATTCGGGCACCCATGCAGGAAATATTTCAGTTGGACTTGTGCCGTCAGAAAATCGAAACCGTTCGGTGTTTGAAATTGCCGCAGATGTGCGACGTAAGTTAGCAAAACTGCCGGGTGTTCAGGTGTTTTTGAATCCCGGTGGAATATTGCGTTATCTGCTGAATTTCGGTTCATCCGCTCCCATTGATGTTGAAATACGCGGGTTTGATCTTGAGACGGGAAACGCACTGGGCAAAGAAATCGCACAAATTGTCCGATCAACTCCTGGTGCGGCGGATGTGCAGATCTCTCGCGATGACAACTTACCTGAACTTCATATCAATATTGATCGCGACAAAGCAGGTGTGTTAGGAATTGATGTTGCAGGTATTTCAAATACGATCTATACATGCATGGCTGGCTATGTTGCGTCGTTGTACACGGATCCGGTTTCCGGCAATCAGTATAATATTCTTGTACGGCTTAATCAGAATTATAGAAACCAAATCGAGGATTTAAAACAATTAACTATTACGACTGCAAATGGGCAGCAAGTATTATTAGGAAATATTGCAACGATTGAAAAACGCAGCGGTCCGGTGCAGATTGATAGAAAATATCAGCAGCGCCTTGTGGAGGTGACTGCAAATGCCGTTGGACGAGATTTGGGAAGCGTATCGAAGGATATTCAAGACAAACTCGATAAATTGAATGTGCCGCAAGGATTTGAAATCAAACAGACGGGCAATGTTGAACAGCAAAAAAAAACATTTAGTGATTTAAGTATGGCATTTATGCTCGCCATTATTTTAGTATACGTCGTTATGGCGTCACAATTTCAATCATTCATCGATCCGTTCATCATTATGTTCACGGTTCCGCTCGGCATAGCCGGCGTTTTGTGGATGTTGTTCCTTACACATACGACGCTTTCGGTTACATCATTTCAGGGAGTTATCGTGATGGTTGGTATTGTCGTCAGCAACGGAATACTTTTAGTGGATTATACAAATCATCTACGAATTGGAGGTCTAGAATTACATGAAGCTGTCATACGCGGTGGCAAAACGCGTTTGAAACCGATCCTTATGACATCTTTAGCGACTGTGCTCGGACTCATTCCTATGGCTGCCGGTATTGGCGGCGAGTCAACTCAAGCGCCATTGGCGATTGCAGTTATTGGCGGTCTGACATTTTCTACAGTTTTGACGCTTTTCTTTGTTCCAATTCTTTATACGATATTTGAGGAACGGTTCAAACGAGAGATAAAAAAAGATGAAGATGAATCGGCAGAGACGATGGAACAAGTCTCGGATTCTTCATCAAAGAGACGAAAAAAAACAACGAACGATTCTTGAAAATTAAAGTTGCTTTTTTCTTGATATGATGTCGCTCTGAAATTTGTCGTATATTTTCTCCTTTTTGTTTATTAAATGTGATGTTAATCCTTTTTAAGAAACAAATTGTTTGGTTTTTTCCCTATAAAAGAATATAATAGCAGCAGAGATTTATTAGTTACCGATAGAAAATACTAACGGAATCGGATGCTTAATTACATCTGGCTTTTTCTCGTGTCAATTGCACTTATCGTCGGTATCGGCAAAGATATCAATGACGAATTGCAGAGCACATATCAAAACAATGTACCTCTGGAGATAACATTTCTCTCATCGCAAATACCATCCGGAACTACTTCAAAATGGGAAGGGCAATTTTATCTTACAGCAAAACAATTCAATGATTTCTATAAAACAACATCGCAGATTGAAGATGTAAAGCAACCGGTTGTTATTTCGCTTTCATCAGATGGAACAGGAAGCTTTCTTTTTTCATCAACGGATGCAACACCGATTCAATGGAAAGAAATGGGCAAATCAGCTTCATCCAAAGATAAGCTGACGGGGAAAGTAGAAGTATTAGATTTTTCCAAAGACAAATCTTGGGCAAAAGTGAAAATAATTCTGGAACCGATTCGTTTTGTAAAACTGAAAGCCATAACACAAGCTGCAATTGACTTTGCGAATACTGCCGTTGAAATTGCAATCGGATTAATTGGAGTGATGGCTCTCTGGCTTGGCCTAATCAAAGTTGCAGAGGAAGCCGGATTGGTGAAAGTGCTTACACGATTGCTCTCTCCAATTACAAAACATTTATTTCCGGATATTCCTTCCGATCATCCTGCTATCGGTGCAATAATAATGAATACGGCTGCAAACATGCTTGGTTTAAGTAACGCTGCTACACCGATGGGTTTAAAAGCAATGGAGGAATTGAATAAGCTCAATCCAAAAGTCGGTACTGCAACAAACGCGATGGTGACTTTCCTTGCCATTAATACCGGCGGATTAATATTAATACCAGCAACTGCAATTGCAGTTCGTGCTGCATCTGGATCTGCAAATCCTGGTATCATTATCGGCACAGCGATTTTCGGTGCAGGCTGCGCAACAATAACTGGAATCGTTGCTTCAAAAGTTCTTCAGCGGTTACCGAATTACAAGAAAGAATTAAACGTAGAAAAGAAATTAGCGGGAAAGGAAGATAATGGCTGATTTCTTTCGTTCCATCATCAACCTGATTTCTATTTTTGCTATTCCGTTGATGATTGCAGTGTTTCTTGGCTGGGGATTTGTAAAGAAAGTGCGCATGTATGAAGTTTTCGTAGAAGGTGCAAAGGATGGATTCAATACGGCAATTCGCATTATACCGTATTTAGTAGGTATGTTGTTCGCAATAGGAATTTTCCGTGCAAGTGGTGCAATGGATTTGCTGGTTTCAATAATTTCTCCAATTACAAATTTAATCGGAATGCCAGCAGACACGCTGCCGATGGCATTGATGCGTCCGCTGTCGGGCAGCGGTTCTTTGGGAATTATGACAGAGCTGATGAAAACGCATGGCCCGGATTCATTCATAGGCGTGCTTGCTTCTACTATGTACGGCAGTTCAGAAACTACGTTTTACGTGCTTGCGGTTTACTTCGGATCTGTAAATATTAAAAATTCCCGCCATGCTGTTCCGGTCGGATTGCTGGCAGATGTCGCCGGCATGCTTGGAGCTGTTTTTATTTGTCGAATTCTTTTTAGAAATTAAAAACAAAAACAATATAACAGGAGGAATCATGAAATCAATTAAAATTTTCGTCACCATATTTTCTATGCTGATGTTTATTCCTTTAATCGCAAACGCGCAGCTCCCGAGCGCTGCTGCAGCGATGATGGGACAAAACGGAGGTACACTTCCGATGGGTTTAGGTGCTACTCTTATAAACGGCGAAACATATTACTTGGTCAGCATTACACCGGAATTAGCTTTTGGGCAATTCGGCGTAGGCATTGATTTAAACTTGCGTTTTAACACTCAGGGCAAAATACGCCCGGGTGATTATACGAATTTTGAAGATTACCTCCGAATCGTCCGTTACGTTCGCTGGGCGGAAAAAGGTGATCCCTTTTATATACGCGTTGGACAACTTGATTACTCGCTCCTTGGTCACGGGTCAATCATTTATAACTACAGTAACAGTGCAAGCTATGATTTACGGAGGACAGGAGTAGAGTTAGATTTAAATTTTGAGAAGGAAGGTTTTGAGTCTATTTACAGCGACGTTAATAACAAAGGACTTTTAGGATTACGCGGGTATGTGAAACCTTTAAAGTTCACAAGTCTTGCAACACTTCCGGTTGTAAATAATTTTGAAGTTGGTGCTACATACGCCCGCGATCTTAATGAATACGCCGATTATCATCGTGTAGCAATAAACAGCAATACTATTGATTCAAGCAAATCTGGTTTGGCAATCTATGGATTTGATCTTGGCCTGCCAATTATCTCTTATGCAGTTTTTAAATCATCCCTGTATTATGATTTTGCACAGATTGTAAATTTCGGGCACGGATCATCTGCGGGCATAAATATGTATGCTTCCGGATTGGGGCTTGTCACGCTGAAAGGAAAATATGAATTGCGGTTTAACGGCAAGAATTATCTCCCGGCATATTTTAATGCGCTGTATGAGCATGACCGTTTCGATGTGAGTAATCGGTTAAGTAAATCGGATACGCTTTTAGATATAACGAAATCTACAAATAGTTATTATGGAGAACTTATTATTAGTATTCTAAACTCTTTCAATATCATTGCTGGATATCAAGCGCCGTTTGATACTAAAGATCAAGGCGTAATACACGCAGAAACACAATTGCCGGCAATTCCAGGAATTGTTTTGCGAGGTGCGTTTGATAAGACTTGTATTGGGCGTGTGTTCATTTTAGATGATCATACAATTCTAAGCGGGGAGATTGGATACAAACCTATGCCATATTTATTAGTGTCAATGCTTTATCAGCGCACATTCTCTAACAGAAATCCGGATGGCTCATTGCGGACAGATGGCACCTATGTGAAGCAAGATCGAGTGAAACCAAAGGTCAGTCTTGTCTTTGATTTTTAAATTCTCGAACCAAAATAGATATTAGAAAATATGTTTGGGTTAAAACTACGAGACATATAGTTATTATCTGTCGTCTTAAAAAGGCGATTCTAAAAACAGGATCGCCTTTTTTGCATTTCACCTCTCTTCTTTCTATTTTCAAACAACAAATTATACTAACTATTGAAAGCATTTATTTTATGAATATTCAATTTCTTGGACCGCGCGGACAGTTACTGGGTCAATGCATCTTGTCTCTGTGAACGGCATAAAAATTCTTCTTGATTGCGGCTTGTTTCAAGGGAAGCGAGCGGAAGCATACGAAAAGAATCGCAACTTTCCTTTCGATACATCCAAAATTGATGCGGTTATTCTTTCTCATTCTCATATTGATCATGCCGGTAATCTTCCAAATCTTGTAAAGAGCGGCTATTGCGGTCCTATCTATGCTACATCGGCAACGCGCGATTTATGCAACATTATGTTATACGATAGCGCTTATATTCAAGAGCGGGATATTGAATACGTGAACAAGAAACATCAAAAAAAACACCAGCCTATTGTGCAGCCGATATATGATGTTATGGATGTAACGACAGCAATGTCGCAATTCATCAGCATCAATTATGAGCAACAGGTGCAGGTTGCTAAAGGAGTGACGTTGAAATTTCTCGACGCCGGACACATTCTCGGCTCTGCTGTTACAGTGCTCGATATTGAAGAAAATGGCATAAGAAAGAAAATTGGTTTCACTGGAGATTTGGGAAGAAAAAATGCGCCGATTATCAAAGACCCGCAGCCAATCGGCTGTGTAGATGTTTTAATTTCCGAAAGTACATACGGCGGAAAAGTACATGATCCGATAACAGGAATGAAGAATTCCCTGTGCAAAGTTATCCAGCAAACATCCGATCGAGGCGGCAAGGTGATTGTACCTTCATTCAGCGTCGGACGAACACAGGAGATTGTTTATCTTTTATCCGAACTATTTGATGAAGGCAGATTGCCTGTTGTTCCAATATACATCGACAGCCCGCTTGCGGTAAATGCAAGCGATATTTTCCGTCTGCATACAGAATGTTTTGATAGAGAAACACTTAACCACTTGCATGCGAATGAAGATCCGTTTGGCTTCAATCGTTTGATTTATATAAGGTCAGTTGACGAATCAAAAAAATTGAATGATTTGCATTCTCCTTGCGTTATTATTTCAGCATCCGGAATGTGCGAAGGCGGAAGAATTGTACACCACCTTGCCAACAATATAGAAAATCCTAACAACACAATATTAATCGTCGGATATCAAGCAGAACACACACTTGGCAAAAAGATAGTAGAAAAACAACCTGAATTGAACATCTTTGGCGAAATATATAAATTGAATGCAGAAGTAGTAATTCTAAATTCTTTCTCTGCACATGCCGGTCAGGATGAATTAGTAGAATACATTACAATGGCTGACCAGACTCAATTGAAGAAATTATTTCTTGTGCATGGCGAATTAGTGCAAATCGAGAAACTTTCTGCTAAGCTTAAAGCAACGGGTGTTAAAGAGGATATTTCCATCCCGATGATGGGCGAGAAATTTGAATTGTGATTGAGAATTGATGAACTCATGTTTTTCGGTTGAAATCTCAACCCGCTCGGACTGTAAATGATTTCTATTGATGTTTAGCGGATGAAAATGGAATTGGCCTGTGATGTTCGAACTCAAAAATCCATTCGTTTTCCTGTGTTTTTTTATTTTTGCATTAGTTTCCATTCATCAAATGACATTTAGCCAGGAATTTTTTCATCCTTACAATGCACCAGTAACAGACAGCTTAAATCTTTCTTCCTTAGGTTTTGATCGCATTCTTAATACTTATTTGTGGACAGGAAATTTTAGAAAAGAAATCTATGGAAAACTTTGGAGTGTCGATATAAATCAGAGAATTCGATCCCGCCTTATAAAAACGGATCAAACTGCAATTCAAGATGAATATGAAGGAATAATCGCTGTACGTGCATGGCTTTTAGAAAAATGGAATCTTGAGATCAAAGATTCATCTAATGTTCTTGCTGATAATCGAGCAATTGATCTAAGCAGAATGGCAGATCATCAAGTTCTTGCGGGTTTCGAGTACAATCCAGATGGAAATATCGTTGGTGAAGCGATGGGAGGATATGAATTAAATACGCAAGACCAGCAGAATGATCATGGTTTTGATTACGCATTTGGTTTAAATGCGCATCAAGTGGAACTTGAAGAATTTAACACTTCACTTCAATCGTCGTGAAACCAATCTTTTCTTGGCCGTCGTTCTCCAAGTACGGGAGATATTAAACTTACACTCTTGCGTGATTTTGGCGGGGGTGTTGATGATTCACTCGCGATAAATTACAGTACGCAGCGCAGGCAATTTTATACGTCGCTCGATTCAGCAAGTCAATATACTCTTGGTGTGCCGTATAATATTCTTCAGCGTGATGCAAGCGTACTAGAAATTTCTAATCAAACGAAGTACAATTTTGGACAAAGTTTCTTCACGGTTGTTTCGATTGGAGTCTCAAACCAATTGATCAATAGGGGATATCGCTTCAAGGATTATGCTCATCCTGTGTCTTTGATTCTCGATACACGCATCCAAGAGATGCAATTTTTTGGAATCATTTCGATGCAATGGTCACCGTTTTATTGGCTTAGGGCAGATGTCAAGCTTGCCTATACAGACAAAGAAGAACAGCATACAGTGCTTGACGACGCTAATGCCTCGAATGCTATAATTGATACACAACGCGCTTCGGCAAGCAGGCTGGAAAATACTGCGCAACGTACAACGCTTACAACAGCACTAAATGTCGAAATTTCTCAGGATGATAAAATTCATTTGGTATCGTCGTCAAGTATTCTACATTATGATACCCCAGACATACTCAATACCGATGATCGTGATGAATTGCTTTTAACATCAGGCGCTGAATATTTTCATTATTTTTCACCTCGCTTACTGCTGATGTTAAATGCGGATTTGACATTATTTCATCTTGTGTATTTAGATCGAGACCAGAGCGCAAATAATAATTGGAATCGCGTCATCCGGTTCTCCCCAGGTGTCGAATATACGCCGAGTTCGTCATTTCGCACGATTATGCGTACCGAAGTGCTCGCTAATTATACGATCAGTGATTATGAGCAGCAAGTAGCATCTGTTCGAAGCTTTTCGTTCAGACAAGTTTTATGGTTGGATTCGACTGCGACTCGGATAAGCGATCGAATCCAGTTTAACTTTTCAGGAAGCTTGCGTATCTTTGAACGTGGAACACTTTTGTGGCAGGAGTTTAAAGAAAATCCAGAAGAATATGTTATCGAAAAGATGATGTGGCCCGAAATCGTTTGGTCTTCGATGATAGAACTAAAAATTGGAATTGGATTTCGTTATTTTGGTCAGGATCGTTACACATACCAAAATAATCAACGAATATTTTCTCAAGGAATTGAAGCAATGGGTCCGACTGCATCTATTGAATGGTTAGGCTTGGCAGGAGAGAAAATTACTATTAACGGATGGCGGGAAGAACAAAAAAACAACGGAATAACGGCAATTGTCCTTTCAAATCTTTCAATACAAGTAAGTTTCGTCCTGTAGTGTTGGAAATGGAATGGTATTAGCAATGAAAAAGAATAAATCGAATAGAGTACATCACAAATGTATTTATGAAATGACCTGTCAAAGTAATCAAAAAGAAATTTCACGTATTGAAGAATTTCTACGGCAGGTCAGTACACAGCAGCATATCGATGACGGAATGACGTACCGGCTATTGGTTGCATGTACGGAGGCAGTGAATAACGCAATTATTCATGGTAACAAATCCGATCCCGATAAAGAAGTTAATATTAAATGCGTTGCAAATAGAGATGCATTGACTATTAGTGTTACTGATGAAGGGAAAGGTTTTGATTCGGAAAATCTACAGGATCCGCGTGACGAAAAAAATTTGCTTAAAGAAAATGGACGCGGTGTTTTTTTGATGCGTTCGCTAATGGATAATGTAAAATTCAGGCAATTAAAATCTGGTTTTGTAGTGGAAATGAAAGTGAAACTTCATTGAGGTTTGTTCAGCATGAAAGAAAATAAAAACCCGTCTCTATTCAAGACGGGTTTTTTTGTATCAGAAATATTCTCGGACTGATTTTTAGAATCGCGTAGATGGACTAAAAAGCCAATCGAAAGAACGAAATGCCCCAAATGGAAGAACGGGATTTATCTTTCCATTCCCGGTTTTAGAAAGCGGAGCCGTCAACTTTGGCAAAGAGGTTAAATCAACCAAAGGAATATTCATCTTAAAGGAAGCATTAATCACTTTGATATATTCGTTTGCAACAATGCCGTAACCGCGGTCTGAAGGATGCACGCCATCCAGACTGAAGATGCCGCCTGTAATATAATCTGCAGTGTATTTTTCTCCGGCAATAACGAGTCCGTTTGCTTTTACGTTAGTAAAGAAGGTGTTGAAATCTACAACTACCGCACCGTGAGATGCAGCAACATTAGCAATAGTATTATTAAAATTATTTATTGCAGTTGTCGCTGATGCAATTTCATCAGCATCGAGAATTAGAGCATCTGGCCATGGATTTTGCGGATGAAAACCAAATGGCTTGGTTGTATCAAGATAAACACCTTGTGCCGCTAATACTGCTGCAACCGGAACTCCTAATGAAGCTGCTGCATCACGCCAGAACCGTCCTGTTGGTTGACCGAGCAAACTCGCATATGCTTGTCCTTTTAAAGTAATTAAGGGAGCATTCGCTTCTGTCAGTTTTGTTGAATCCATTGACATTCCTAATGTTCCGTGTTTCTGATAACGCAAGTAATAAGGTGCTGGGATATTCGGAGCTACCAGAGGGTTCACAGTTGTAAAGAACGGAATAGAAGTTACATTGGGGATATTTCCTAAGATAATTTTTGTGTTTGGAAGAGCATTACGCAGCGTATCGAGCGCTTGTGTATATAGTGCGCCGAATATAGCTGGATTGGTTGGTGAACTTGGAGAAGTGCCGCCGCTGACAGCAAATCCCAAAACATCATTCGCACCAAGCCAGAAAGTTACGAGATCAGGATGTAATGCCACGGTTTGCATGAAAACACTTTTTGGAAATGGCGATCCTGGATTAGCCCAACGTAAAATGGCACCTGGCCCTAGAGGTGAAGCCTGGTATGTTCCGGTTGTGTCCATAAATCCAGCAAGCGGAATACCGGGAATTCCTAAATTATCATAAGGTCTTGCGAGCGTTGCAGCGTTCTCAGGTGCAGCTGCGGTTAACGCTTCTCCGATCGGACCAATCTCTGGAGTTGTGCCCGACCAACCGTAAATGATATATCGCGAAGCTTTTCCCGTTAATGGATCTGGCGTTCCTGGATCTGGCCAATATGGTTGTTCGAATGTCCCTATGGTTGCCCCGGCTTTTGTCAATTGTTGAGCAATGAGGTTTGGATAACTATAAAGTTGTGCCGATTTATATAATCCTGCGGATTGATAACCTGCTGTCAAGCTGTTGCCTACAGATACATATTTTGTAACTGTCGAATTGCCAAGTCCCACAGTTGGTCCTGTTGGTGCTGAATCCGAGCAGCCAATCAGGAGTGCAGCAATCAGCGCAGCTAAAGTGATTAAAAGAAAAATATATTGTTTCATTGTCTATCTCCAATTCATTTGGTTAATGGATGCAAAATAAGTATCATCTTAAAAAGTATAACCAACATCAATGCTAATAAGGTTCGCCGTAGAATTATACGTTCCGTCCAATCCTATAATAGTATTTGTAGCTGTTCGTTGGTCAAACTTCAAGAAGAAATACGCTGCATCCACTCTCCATTGCGCGTTAAACTTATATCCAATGCCGATGTTATAACCGTTCCGATTTGCATCAGGAAGAAGCGGTTCATCATATTGTGTTAATACTGGAGAATGATCATAAAGATAACCGGCTCTTAATTTGATGTCTCCCATTGTATATTGTGCACCGAGACGCAATATATATGTATCCTGATAATCTTTAGGCGCTACTTTGTCCATAGCCGGATTAGCTGCGAAGTCGATTGCCAGTTCTTTATAAGAAGACCATCCGATAAATTGATAATCAGCTTCAACTTCAAGATCTTTCATGGGTTTGTATGCTACGCCTAAAAAAGCTGTCGCGGGCAATGTTATGGTTGCACTTGCATCTCCTGTCGGAAGATTTAGGTCCGCATAATTTGGATCAAAACTTGCCGTGCCGGTTGCATTTAATTTTACTGAGCTGCGGTAGGAAGCGCCGATAGATAATTCCGGCATGAATTTATAAATAATCCCTGCGTTGAATCCCACTCCTGTCGCATTCAAATCCAGAGTGACAATGGGAGGCGGGCTATCGAATGGAATTTGTGTCGCGACTGACATTTTTACTCCGCCAATTACATAATTTACTCCAACACCAACAGAAAGTTGATCATTGAATTTATATGCTGCTGTTGGTGATATAAAGTAGCTTTGAAGAGTAATTTTTTGAGCATCGTATTGACCTTCCCAACCGATAGGCCATTCGGTCCCTAAACCATAAGGATTGTTAACGCCAATACCGACGTGAAGATTATCATTGACCTGATATGTTCCATACGCGTTGATCGGGAAGAACGTTTGATCTACCATCTTGGTTTCGTTATTGGAGAGAGCATCAAAAAAGGAAAACTTCGGCATTATAGCCGTGGCGCCAAGGTATATAGATGAACCCTGAAAACCCAATCCGGCAGGATTAAAATAGATCGCCGATGGATCATCGGCTCTTGCTGCAAAAGCGCCACCTTGCGCCATAGCTGCAGCACCATGCTCGTTCAATTGAAATCCGCCTCCCAATGCAATTAAAGTGACCATTGCAGTGAGCATGGCCATCTTAACCAACTGAAGTATGATTCTTTTCAAGGAGACCTCCTATTAATGAAGTGTATGTTATGTGAATTGATATTGATGAATTAATAATATCGAAGGTTCAAGTTGCAGGTAGTATAATAAATGAAGCATTCATATGCAAGATTTAGATTAATAAAAAGAGATAATAAATTACCATCTGCAATTATATTTAGAATAAGTGGCATTATTCCTTCTTTTCGTTTCCGCCAACTTGCATTAATACTCGATACAAGTAATCAGATTGCAGTCCTGCTATTTAGGAAAAAAAAAGCCCCCATTGGGGGCTTGGTGAAAAAAGTTTTTACGAGTTTAGGCAGCCTGTATAATACTAACTCGCTTTCTCGCTTTACCAAGTCGTTCAAATTTTACAATGCCTGTAGCAAGCGCAAATAGTGTATCATCGCTGCCGATACCGACATTGATTCCGGGATGAAACTTTGTGCCTCGTTGGCGCACGAGAATGTTACCAGCGAGAACAACTTGTCCGCCGAAGCGTTTGACACCGAGGCGCTGGGCATTACTGTCGCGCCCGTTCCTGGAACTTCCGCCGCCTTTTTTATGAGCCATAAAACCTCTCCAATCTAAGCAAGATTTGTAATTTCAATTTCAGTGTATTGTTGTCTGTGCCCGTTGCGGACTCTGTAGCCCTTCCGTTTCTTCTTTTTTAGCACGATAACCGTCTCGTCCTTAACATGTCGCAGCACTTTTGCTTCGACAAACGCACCTTTAATAAACGGGCTGCCGACTTTTGTTTTCTTTTCGTCGCTTGTCAGAATTACTTTATCAAATTTTACCGTAGAGCCGACTTCCGACTGCATTTTCGGTACGAACACTTTGTCGGTAGGGGAAACCTTCACTTGTGTTCCAGCAATTTCTACTACTGAATACATTTTATCCTCAATCTGAGTACTGTCATTTTCGAATTACTTAATAAGTTACTAAAAAAGTGGAAGAGAGTCAACGGATTTTCAAAGGAAAGAAAAAATATTACACTTCAGTCAATTTGTTTTCGAGAATTTTCCGTATTTGTTCCACAGGCATTTCCAATCCTGTCCATAGCTGAAACGCTGCAGCTCCTTGATGAATAAACATTCCCAAACCGTCAATCGTTTTTGCACCAACGGCTTGCGTATCACTTAATAGCCGAGTATTTAATGGGCGATATATGAGATCGAAAACAATGTTCGTACTTGACAACCAATTTTGATTTGGAAGAGGAGAATTAAGAACATTAGGAAACATTCCCACATCAGTTGCATTAACAATAAGCACGGAATTCCTGACTGCAGTTTCAAGTGCTGCGTCAGTACATTGGATAACATTGAATTGGACATTCGTGCTTCCAATGCTTTTAATAAGCGCATCAGCTTGCTCCGGAATCAAAGCTGAGAAAGTAATTTTCTTAGGTCTGATTTTACGAGTAAGTACATACGCCACTGAGCGCGCTACACCTCCAGAACCCATAATCGTGCACATTTTGCCTTCGATATTCTCTCGATAGTTACTAAGCGATCTTTCAACTCCGATAACATCCGTGTTGTAACCAATTAATTTTTTATTGTGATTTACGACCGTGTTCACAGCGCCGACTGCTTGTGCTTCCGGTACAATTTCATCTAAAAAAGAAATGATTTTTTCTTTGTGTGGGATGGTAACATTAAAACCGCCCCATTTATGTTCTCTAAAGCGTTCGAATTTCCTTCGTAAGGAAGCCGGCTCAATGTCGAGCATTTCGTAATTGCAATCTAAACCTAATAACTTAAATGCTGAATTGTGCATCAGTGGAGAAAGAGAATGGCTAATTGGATGGCCTATCACTGCGAAACGTTTCATGAATATATATCCTGGAAAAATAGTTTTGAGTGAGTCACAAGGACTGTATAAAGAAAGAAGCGATTGTTAATGCTTTATAAATAAGTGTTCGAAAATCTTATCAGAGACGAGGTCTGGAAACAATTGCTCGAATTCCTTTTTCAAATCCGGTACTAAATTAAAAGCAATAAAAAATTCGTTAGACGCTTCTTCTTTGGAATTCATTGCTATCAATACTTTTCCCCTGCTAAAATATGCCGGTGCAAATTTCGGATCAAGCCGTACACATTCTCCTAATGCCGAGAGCGCTCTATCATAAGATCCTTTTTCGCCGAGTGTGTCGCCAAGATCGAACCAAATTTCAGGATCCTTAGGATCTAAAGTTATCACTTTTCGGTAACATTCAAGGCAATCATCTATTCGGCCAAGATTGTATAGTGCATCTCCGCAAGCATACCAATATTCCGGATAATCGGAATTAATCTCTGCGGCTTTTTGATATTCAACTAATGCCTGCGCCGTTTGTCCGAGTGCATCGTAGCAGCATCCTTTACCAAAAAATGATTCATGGTGCCGATTATTAATATTGATAGCAGCTGAATAGCAGGCTATGGCTTCGTTGAAGTCATTCAATTCCTCGTATGCATTGCCCAAATTATGCAGAGCCGCCGCATCCTTCGGCTCATATTTAAGAGTTGTTTTGAAACATCTAATAGCGTCCTGAAGCCGTCCAAGATTTGCATACCCATTTCCCATATTATACCATGCCGCGGGAAAATCCTCTTTAATCGCTAATGCATATTCGTAACTTTCAATGGCTTTAGTGAATTGCCCAATCCGATTCTGAACGATTCCTTTATTGTACCATGCGTTATAGTTGTACGGATTATGATTAATATGCTCATCATAACTGCGGATAGATTCTGCCGGTTTATCAAGGTAATCGTAACAATATCCAAGCTCATACCAGGCGTCGAAATAATCCGGGTCAATTTGAAGAATGTGTTGAAAGATCGATTCTGCATCAGCGTAACGTTCTAATTTCTCAAGAGTCACACCTTTATGGAACAGCGCGTCTTCATGAGATGGATCAAGTTCGAGCGCTTTGTTGAACGATTCCATGGATTCATTTATGCGATTTAAATTATCTAATGTTATACCTCGATTTATAAATACTTCAGGATCAGTCGGATTCATTCCTAATGCTTTTTCAAAGCAATTGAGCGCCTCATCGTACCTGAATAAATTATTGAGAATCATGCCTTTCCGCTGCCAAGCATCTGCGTTGAAAGGTTCAAATGAAAGCAACCGTTCAGCATAGATTAATGCATCATCGTACTTATCGTGTTCAAAGTAAAACTGAATTATTTCTTCTAGGGCTTCAGGACTGTTAATATCCTTGCCGCCATTGCGGAGTAATTCACGAAACCGCCGAACATCGTCTTCCGAATGCTTGTTAGGTTTCGGACCCATATTGTTGTCATCAAAACGATCAAAATCAGACACAATTTACTCCGTCGTTAAAAGTTCACTTATTAATAAAAGAAATTAACGTGTTGAAGTCAAGAAATACGAAAAGTCATCTTTTTAAATTTATAGGAATTCACTTTTTCAGTTTACATTTGATTTTGGCGGCGAGTTGGAGTATATTTACCACCTATAAAAGCAGAATGATTGCTGAAAACGTTAAAAATCTGCAGAAACGTATTGAACAAATCTGTCAAAAGTGTGGACGGAAAGTTGATGATGTACTGCTTATTGCGGTTTCAAAAACATTTTCGGCAGAATTGATACAAGAAGCAATCGATGCGGGGCAGATTGATTTTGGCGAGAATTATGTTCAAGAATTACGGGAAAAGTACAAAGTTCTCTCTGGAAAAAAATTAAATTGGCATTTTATCGGCCACCTGCAATCGAACAAGGTTAAATATATAGCTGAATATATCAATCTTATTCACTCAGTAGATGATCTTAATCTCGGCAAGGAAATCAGCAAACGAGCCGAACGATACGGCCGTATTCAGAATGTGCTGGTGGAAGTGCATACTACGGATGAAGCAACAAAGTTTGGTGTTCCGCCGGAACAAACTATTTCATTGATAAAAGAATTATCACGGTTATCTCATCTTCGAGTCTGCGGATTAATGACAATGGGACCGTTTTCGGATAATCCGAATGATTCTCGTTCTTCATTTCGATGTGTGACTGATTTAAAAAAACAGATCGAAGCTGAAGGAATTGCAAATGTACAGATGCGTCATCTTTCAATGGGTATGACGCATGACTTTGAAGTTGCAATTGAAGAGGGATCTACGCTTGTCCGTATTGGAACGGCAGTATTCGGAAGACGAGAAATATCGTAGGAAGCTTCAAAGATGCCAACAGTTTTGTATGAGAATGGATATAGATTTTTTTTCTTTAGTCGAGAAGGGAAAGAACCTGCACATATTCACGTTGAAAAAACAGAAAAATATGCAAAATTTTGGATACAGCCAATTCAGCTTGCTGAGTCATACGAATTTCGAAGTTATGAGCTGATGGAGATTCATAGAATAATCGAGAAAAATCAAAAAATATTTGAGGAGAAATGGAATGAGTACTTTAGCAGTCAAAGTTGAACCTCGTGCTGTAGAAGTTGTTTTTGCTGAGGATTCGTTTCGAGTAATTCTTGCCGATGGGAGAGAAGTTGCAATACCGATTGAATGGTTCCCTCGCTTAATGAAAGCAACTGCAGAACAGAAAAAAAAATGGCGTTTTATTGGCGGTGGCATAGGGATTCATTGGGATGAAGTAGATGAAGATATTTCTATCAAAAGCCTTCTTGCGACTCAGTAATATTGGAGATAGACGATGAAAATTACACCGTTAGAAATTAAAAATCAACAGTTCAAGAAATCAATGCGCGGATATGACCACATAGAAGTAGAGTCTTTTCTTGAGATGGTTTCAAACGAAGTAGAAGATTTAATTCGCGAAAACAGAGAACAAAAAGATCAACTCCTTCAACAGGAGACTCAGCTTGCGGATTATAAAAACATAGAAAAGACTCTGCAGCAGACTTTAATGCAGGCGCAGGAAACGAGTGGAAAATCTATTGAGAACTCCAAGCGTGAAGGTGAGATAATTGTAAAAGAAGCTGAGATAAAAGCATCGCAAATTGTTGAGAAAGCCAGGCTTGATTTTGCTCACGTTAAAGAAGAAATTTCCCATCTCAAAGCAAGGAAAGAAAGTGTTCTCAGCCGGTTAAAAGTTTTACTCTCGTCGGAATTAAATTTGATGAAAGCACTTGAAATTGAAGATGATGAAGGGAAAAAAGATCCATCAAAAGGAACGGGTAAAGATTATTTGGAATTAGAAGATATTTTGAAGAAGTTATAAAATGTGATTGAGAGTTAGAAAATGTCAGAATTGAGAAATCAAATGGTTGAAACGTTGGATTATATCCGGACCAAAACAAATGCTAAACCCAAAATAGGCATTGTAACTTGGAACCGGTCTTGGCGGATTAGTGAAAGAGATCAAAAAGGAACTTGTCATTGACTATGTGAATATTCCGCATTTTCCTGTTTCAACTGTAGAATCGCATCACGGTAAATTGATTTTTGGAACACTCGCCGGGAAAAAAATTGTAGCGATGCAAGGGCGATTCCATTTGTATGAAGGATATAATCTGAAGCAAATTACTTTTCCGATTCGGGTGATGAAATTTCTCGGCGTTGAAAGCATTCTCATTTCAAACGCCGCCGGAGCGCTAAACCCGCTCTTTCAAAAAAGCGATGTGATGATTATTCATGATCACATCAACTTGCTGGGCGATAACCCGCTTATAGGTCCCAATGATGATGAACTAGGGCCTCGATTTCCAGATATGTCGGAAGCATACAGCAGACAGCTTATTGCACTTGCAGAAGAAGCTGCACTCGATTTGAAGATTCGCATACAGAAGGGTGTATATGTTGCGATGCAAGGACCCAATCTTGAAACAAAAGCTGAATATCGGTTTTTACGTGCTATTGGTGCAGATGCTGTCGGAATGTCGACTATCCCGGAAGATATAGTTGCTGTCCATATGGGGATGAAAGTTCTTGGACTTTCGATTCTTACTGATGAATGTTTTCCCGATTCATTAAAGCCGGCGATGCTTAAAGATATTCTAAAAGTTGCCGCCAAAGCCGAACCAAAGATGACTGCAATTATGAAAGAAATTGTGAAGAAAATGAAAATCTAATGTATTAATCTAAAAAAAATTCAATCTGATAATGTTCGTTTTGCAATATGCTTCAATCAATTACCAGATCAACAAATCACTAAATCGAAAATTATAGAATGTTCAAGCAGTTAACAGATAAATTAAATTATCATACACTCGAATCGGAAATTTTAAAGTTTTGGGCAGCGAACGATATTTTTAATAAAAGCATCTCTGCGCGTGAAGGAAAACCGGAGTTCACTTTTTTCGAAGGTCCACCGACTGCAAACGGCCGACCCGGGATTCATCACGTGATGGGCCGAACTCTGAAAGATATAATTTGCCGTTACAAAACGATGCGGGGATTTCAAGTGCATCGCAAAGCAGGGTGGGATACGCACGGCTTGCCGGTCGAAATCGAAGTTGAAAAATCGCTCGGCTTCAAACACAAAGACGATATTGTCAGCTATGGTGTAGCAAAGTTTAATGAAGAATGCAAGAAATCGGTGTGGAAGTACAAAACCGATTGGGAAGAACTGACGAAGATGATGGGCTACTGGGTTGACCTCCAGCATCCGTATGTCACATTTGAAAATAATTATATTGAATCCATTTGGTGGGCGCTAAAGCAGTATTTCGATAAAGGGCTTATTTACAAAGGATACAAAATTCAGCCGTATTGCCCGCGATGCGAAACACCATTATCGTCTCACGAAGTTTCGCTCGGTTACAAAGATGTCAAAGATCCATCGGTTTATATAAAATTAAAAGTAAAAGGGGAAGAGAATACTTTTTTCCTCGTCTGGACGACAACTCCTTGGACGTTAATCTCGAACGTCGCTATAGCCGTTCATCCAGAAATTGATTATGTAAAAGTTGAACATAAAGGCGAGAATTTAATTCTTGCTGAAGCGCGTCTGTCTGTAATTGGTGATGAATATGTTGTGCTTGATAAATTTAAGGGTGCAGCTCTTGCCGGCAAAGAATACGAGCGAATGTTCTCGTATCATCAAGTAAAAGAAAAAGGGTGGTACATTGTCCTTGCTGATTTTGTAACGACGGAAGACGGCTCAGGAATTGTTCATATGGCTCCAGCTTACGGCGAAGATGATTATCAAATTGGCAGAAAGTATGGTTTGCCTACAATTCATCCGGTGAACAAATCCGGCGAGTTCAATTCTGAAGTAACAGATTTTGCCGGCATGTTTGTAAAGGACGCCGATCAAGAAATTATTCAAAATCTTCGTCATCGAAATATTCTCTTCAAGAAAGAACAACATCTCCATAGTTATCCGCATTGCTGGCGGTGCTCATCTCCGTTGTTATATTATGCCCGCGAGTCTTGGTACATTCGCACTACAGATTACGCAAAGCGGATGATTGAATTGAACAAACAAATTAATTGGATTCCGCCTGAAGTCGGTGCAGGCAGGTTTGGCAACTGGCTGGAAGAAAATAAGGACTGGGCACTTTCGCGCGACCGTTTCTGGGGAACACCGCTTCCTATTTGGGTCTGTGAAAAGTGCGGCAAACAAAAATGCATCGGCAGTGTGGAAGAATATAAAAAAGGTGGTAATGTTTCAGAACCGCTCGATTTACACAAGCCTTATGTTGATGATGTAACGTTTATTTGTGAATGCGGCAGCACAATGAAACGCACACCTGAACTTATTGATGTGTGGTTCGATTCCGGTTCAATGCCGTTTGCGCAATGGCATTATCCTTTTGAGAATAAAGAAAAATTTGAAAAGTCATATCCTGCTGATTTTATTTCTGAAGGCATAGATCAGACGCGCGGATGGTTTTACACGCTGCACTCCATCGGCACGCTTATTTTTGATAAGCCGGCTTTTAAAAATGTCCTTGTCAACGAGCTAATCCTTGATAAACAAGGGCAGAAAATGTCAAAGACTAAAAAGAATACGGTTGATCCGATCGAGCTTCTTAAAAAATACAGCGCAGATACGGTGCGATGGTATTTGGTTTCGCAAAGTCCTGTGTGGCGGCCCACTTTATTCGATTCGGATGGAGTTGGTGAGGTTCAGCGAAAATTCTTCAGCACACTCGTGAACACATACTCTTTCTTTGCGCTTTATGCGAATGTGGATGGATTTGATAATAGTGAATCGAAAATTTCCATAAACGAACGGCAGGAAATTGATCAGTGGATTTTATCCGAGTTGAATTCACTTATAAAGAATTATAATCAATCAATGGAAGGTTATGATGTGACACGTGCAGCGAGAGCTGTGAGTGATTTTACTATTGACCAGCTTTCCAATTGGTATGTGCGCCGCAATCGAAGACGTTTCTGGAAGAGTGAAAAAGGAAAAGATAAAACTTCTGCATATCAAACATTGCACGAATGCTTGTTGATGATCAGTAAGCTTATTGCTCCTTTCGCTCCGTTTTTGTCGGACGAATTATATCATAATCTGACGATAGGGAGTAAATCGGGGTTAGAGTCTGTTCATCTTGAATTATTATCGGAAACGGATGCAGGCACCATTAATCCGGAACTTGAACATCGAATGGAACATGTAATCCGTATTGTCGGACTCGTGCGCGCGATGCGGATGAAATCAAATTTGAAAGTACGCCAGCCTTTGCAGAAAATTATTCTGCCGGTTAAATCCAAAGACGACCGAAAAGAAATTGAACTTATGGAAGATGTAATTCTTGAAGAAATAAACGTCAAACAAATTGAATACGTTGCAGATGAATCTGCAATTATAAAAAAGAAATCGAAACCGAACTTTAAATCTCTTGGACCCAGGTTTGGCAAATCTGTCCAGCCGATAGCGGCGCGGCTGCGCGAACTATCATCAGAAGAAATAAACAAACTTCAGTTGCAAGGGATGCTTGTAATAAATGTTAACAGTACAGATTATACAATAGACATAAGTGACGTGGAAATATTGCATGAAGATATTCAGGGCTGGCTGGTTGAAACTGACGGCTATCTGACAGTTGCTTTGGACACAGCTTTGACAGACGAATTAATTGATGAAGGGCTGGCTCGCGAGTTTGTGAATCGGGTGCAAAACCTGCGGAAAGAATCAGGTTTTGAAGTTACGGATCGGATTCGTATTCAGCACACATCGTCGGATCGATTGAATAAAGCGCTGGATCGTATGTCGGAATATGTTAAGCAAGAAACATTGGCAATTGAACTTGGAGAAATTTCCGGCGAGGATACCTTAAAAAATAAGGCAAAAAGCGAAGATATTAACGGCGAGCAAAGTTTAATTGCAGTTGTGAGAATTTAGTTTATATTTGTGCAAGTTTAATTTATTGTTTTTTCCATTATCCCAATAATGCGGGAGAGAAACCATGGCAAAGAAAAAAGCTGCAAAAAAAACCACAGCAAAGAAAACCTCAGCAAAGAAAACGACAAAGCGCGTTTCAAAAAAAGTCGTAACAATGAAAACGAAAGCAGCGGTTCAAAAAATCAAACCCAAAAAAGGTTACAGCAAAGCGGATCTTGAAAAATTCAAGAAAATTATCATGGAAAAACGGAAAGAAATTCTTGAAGAACTCGAATCTTTGAAATCAACGATGATGGATGTGACTACAGGCCAGTACGAAATTGAAAATTCGACTTATTCGCTTCACATGGAACAGGGCACAGATGCAATGGAACGGGAAAAGACATTTCTTTTTGCTTCGCGTGAAGGTAAGTTTCTAAATTATTTGGATGATGCTTTACAGCGCATTAAGCATGGTACATACGGCTTCTGTTCAGAATGCGGAAATTTGATTGACAAGAAACGCCTCGAAGCAGTTCCGCATGCGCACCAGTGTGTCAAATGCAAAATGAGAAAAGGCGGCAATTAATGTTTAAAGATTGATGGCGAATAAACGCTGATAACTTGTAATCAACGATTGAGTGTTCATTATTTAATATTTAGAAATTAATAAATAATTGAAATCATAATAATCATGCAGAGATACAGAGTTGCAATTCAATTTGAAAAGCAGATTCCATGTTTATAACGTGATGCAGTTCTTATGATGTTTCTTTTTCCCTAATACGATTATTGAGGTCTTTATTGCGTGTTTTATATTTAACCGGTTGCGTTATTTTTCTTGATCAAGTGTCAAAGTTGTTAGTGAAGGGATTTACTCTTCCTATTTTCAACTACTATCATCAAGGAATGCAGCTCGGGCAAAGTATTCCGGTAATCGGCAATTTTCTTAGGTTGACTTTTATTGAAAATCCTGGTATGGCATTTGGAATTGAAATCGGCGGGCGGTTATTTCTGGTAATTTTCAATATTATTGCCAGTGCAGGTATTCTTTACTATATATATATATCACGAACGGAACCGCTCATTGTTCGGCTGACACTTGCGCTGATTCTTGGCGGTGCGCTCGGCAATGTTATTGACAGAGTTTTTTACGGTATTATCTTCGGCGAAGCTCCGTTGTTCTATGGTAAAGTAGTTGATTTTATTGATATGGATTTCTTTCACATAGACTTTCTTGCATTTCATATAAACCGCTTTGCCATTTTTAATGTTGCCGATTCTTCTGTCTCTATAGGAATTGTATTGATGCTCCTGTTTTACCGGAAGTTCTCAAAATTAGAAGAACAGGCAACAAAAGAATTTGAATCAGAACAAACTTCTGCCGGCCAGAATTCTTCAATCAGCACGATGGATGAACCAAAGAACGATTTTCAGATGTCTTCGGCAAATCTATTATAGTAACTCGAATTATGTTACCTCTAGAATCCTCTGTTGATCATACAGAGGAGCGCGAGCATCTCTGCATCGTCGTTCCCCCCGGCGAACACCGCAAACGTCTCGATGTTTATCTTACGCATCGCGTAGAAAATGCCACACGAAACAAAGTTCAGCAAGCCATTAAAGCCGAAATGGTGCTGGTGAACGGCAGAATTGTCAAATCGAGTTATCTGCTCAATCCAGATGACATTATTGATATTACATTTCAACGTCCGCCGCGCATGGATGCAAAACCGGAAGATATTCCACTCGACATTGTGTTTGAAGATGCATCTCTGCTGGTCGTAAATAAACCGGCAGGAATGGTGACTCATCCTGCGTATAATAATTATTCCGGCACGCTCGTTAATGCACTTTTGCATCATTGCAATCATCTCTCGACACTCAACACCGAATTGCGTCCCGGCATTGTGCACCGGTTGGATAAAGATACGACAGGATTAATGGTAGTAGCTAAGAATGACATAGTGCATGCATTTCTTGCAAGGCAATTTGCCAAACGAACTATCGACCGCGAATACTGGGCAATTGTGTGGGGCAAATTTAATTCACTGAAGGGAGTGATTGATGCAAATCTTGGACGAAGCAAACATGATCGGAAAAAAGTAGCGGTTATAGCAAATGGAAAGTCTGCGATTACGGAGTATGAAGTTCTGAAAGAATTTGATTTTCTTTCATTAGTTCGATTGCATCTTAAGACCGGCCGCACGCATCAGATTCGCGTGCATTTGGCGCATATAAATCATCCAGTGTTTGGTGATCCTACATACGGCGGGCGGTGTAATACTTGGAATGGATTGACAGGGAAGAAGTCGCAATTAGCTGCCAATCTCCTAAAACTTATTCCGAGGCAGGCATTGCATGCAAAGACCATTGGTTTCATTCATCCATCAACAAAAGAATTTGTAAAGTTTGATTCCGAATTACCAGCTGATATGCAGGCGATTTTAAAATATTTATAATATCGCTATGAATCTGTGAATTGTAACAATTAATCTTTTACAAATTAGTGCGACCAAACCTTTGATATACTGCTGCACTTTTAATAATTTTTAAACCCACTTTTTTGCTTATCTCATTTATCTGTGAAGTTTTTCAATGTGGATTAAATGTTTAAAATCAGAGTTTTATGGATCAGAGCTGACTTTTCATCGAAATTATTGTGTTCACTATCACAGAATAATTAACAATCCGAGATTAAACTAATTACTAATTGAAGTGTCTTATTCACATGTTAAATAATAAACTGACAATCCTAAGAAGAGGTGTAAAATGACTAATGGATACAGCTTTCGCTCTTTATTGACTGCTATATCGCTTTTTGTAATTTCAGCAGCAACAATAGCACAAATTCTGCCGGGCTTTCCACTCGAAGCTACGGTAAATGAGAAACAGGTGGTCGAACTGAAATGGTCCAAGCCCGCCGACACACTTTCTCATATCTATACGGTTTATCGAGCGCAGCTTCCGGTAAATAAGTTTGTTGATACAAATGTATTGTATGATTCTATTCTAACAACGGAAGACACAATGAGTGTCGATACACCGAAAGTCACCGTGCCGACAATGTTTAGTTATGTAGTTAAAACGAATAATGGGAAGGGTGGAATTATTCGCAGCTGGTTTGCAACCGTAAGGGTATGGCCATTGAAGGATGAAGTGGAAATAACATCGGTTGCACCGCTTCGGGGACGAGTTGGGATATTGTATACTTATCAGGTTACAGCCACATCTTCCGACAGCAATGCAGTATTAAAATATCATTTACTTAATAAACCAGCTAATATGAAAATTGATACTACCGGATTAATCCAATGGACGCCGCAAAAACGCGGCTGGTTTGTTGCCACAGTCGAAGTAACTTCGAGCCACGGCGGCAGTGCAGCCCAAAATTTTTCCATTAGCGTCGGATTAGGAAATGGAATTATCAGCGGATTGGTCACTGATAGCACTTCGGGCAATCCTTTGAAACATGTTTTCATTGATCTATTTGAAAAAGATCGTCAAAACCATTTAGAATATCATGCAATTACAGACAGCACGGGACATTATTTAATCAGGGATATTGACCCGGGCTCATATTATGTTCATGCGTATTCTTTTAATCCGCATTATTTACCTCAATGGTACAACAACGCGCGATTCCGTTCAGGTGCGACAGCATTGGCAATTTCTGATTCCACACCAGCAAATCCAGGAAGTACAGTCAATTTCATGTTATTGTTAGATACATTACGCATGGCTGTATATAAAGTATCCGGAAGTGTGGCAGATTCACTCGGAACAAAGTTAAAAGGAGCATTAGTAATTTGGGCAAGAGCTGATTTTACCTTTAATGGTTCTCGGTTTGCTCCTTCGGATTCAACAAGAGCTGAAGGAGTAAGAGAGAGCTTGGATCCAAACAATCCGTTAGACAGCTACACTTTTTCATTTGATGCCATCACAAGGTGGACATATCACACGTGGACAGATTCAAACGGCAATTATTCAATGCGTGTTCCACGAGGTTATTATGTTATCCGTGCTTCGAAACAAGGATACTACAAACTATTCTATAATAATAGAACAAACATTCTCACAGCCGATATTTTTAACTTGTTAACCGATACGACACAAATTAATTTTTCATTGAAATCGTTGCCTCCGATTCCATTAGGGGATATTAACGGCACTGTATATGATTCATCGGCACAGAAAGGTATTTCAGCTCGGATTATAGCTTTTCGTGAATGGTGGGCAGCAAATGACACTATAGCATTCTATAAACATTATGTGACCGATACGGATTCACTCGGTAATTATGATTTGCCGGAATTGCCTCCGGGTCAATATTTCATCCTCGCTGTTCCGCTTGGTCAATATGTTCCATCATACTACACTTCCAGCGGCCAGCCTACATTGCGCTGGAGTTTAGCAACGGCTATAACGATGGCAGGAAGTAATATTTCCGATATAGATATATATGTGAACCCGATTTTAAACTCGTCAATAGGATTCACATGGATAAGCGGGACTGTATCGAGTACAAGCGTACCCGGTTCTATTGGTAAAACTAGTTCATCAACAGCAAATGCAGTCGGTGGAGGAATGGTTTATGCACTCGATAGTGCAGATAATGTTGCAGGGTATGGTATTACCGACGGTGTTACAGGAGCATACAATATTTCAGATTTATCACCTGGAACATATACAGTAATGATGGATAATTCAGAATATACTACAGGAACAGTATCTAATATTACTGCAACTTACGATGCATCAGGAAATGCTGTACCGGCAACCAATGTAAATATTCAAGTTGGATCCGATATTGTAACATCCGTAAAAGCAGCAGTGAATATTTCTATTCCGAAGACTTATTCACTTGAACAGAATTATCCAAATCCGTTTAACCCGACAACACAAATTAGATTTAATTTACCGCAGACTCAAAAGATAACTTTGACAGTTTATAATTTGTTAGGTCAAAAAGTGGCAATTATCAGCGATGGAATTTATCAGGCAGGCACACATGTCGTCACTTGGAACGGGCGGAATGATCAGGGTAGCGCGGTTTCGACAGGTGTTTATTTCTATCAATTAAACGGCCAAGGTTTCACAATTACTAAAAAAATGATATTATTGAAATAGCTCTAAGTTCCAAAAAGAAAAATTTGAAAGCCCTGGCAATAGTCGGGGCTTTTTTATTTTCGATTTCTCAATGTTACAAGCAAAATTAAAATATCGTGATATATCAGGAAGTGAGAATACAATTTCCTGTACGATAATCTTTGATCAATAGAAAACAGATAAGCACAACTGGAGTAAAATGTGATTGGTTAATCACATCTTCAATTTTAATCGGTGTGATAGTAAAAGTCTGTGATTAATCATACGCGATCTTTGTAACGATTTCCCAATAGATTTTATTAGATTATGATAGGATATTCAAAATTAGGAAAAGTGGATTACACAAAATTACTTTTTACATCTTCTTTGTGAAGATATAATTTTATTTATTCTATATTGGGTTTAATACTCCGATGTTTATTTAATTTCATTCACTTTTCATTTCTCTTCACTTTTCATTTTTTCCGATTGTCTTTCTTGAACCGATTTGTGTTGTTGTGCGGTTCGGGAATTTTCTTTTCCTCGTTCTGTTTGCTTTTGCCGAGTTTCACGGGTTGCAGGCGGTGAAGGATTTTGTTTGCGCTCGTGCCGCTGGATCAACTCGCGGCGCATTTCCTGTCTATTGCGTTGTGATTGTCGCACATTCATTTGCGGCGTACAAGATTCGGTACGCTGTCGTTCGACTGTATTTATATCAATTGAAAGATTTCTTTCGCCGCGCCGCGCTTCGATGCGACCTGTACTGCGCTGCATCTCATCTGGTGTAGGGCGATAAATTTCTATGCGCCGGTTGTCATTTGATCTTATCATTCTTTCACCGGATTGTTCTCGAATTTCTCTTACTTCCGTTCTTTCAAATCGTACATTACCGCGGTCTTCTACAAATGTTTTGTCAACTCCACGATTTATTATTCGGTCGTGATCTATTCCATATTGGGGACCGGTACGACCGGTGCGAATAAGTCGTCTCGTATATTCTTCCGGTGCTGTATCGCGATAGCGAGTAACTGAACCGAAACGATTATAACGAACTACATTCCAATAATGTACAGGTGCCACCCAGCGAGTTGTGTACTGAATTCCAAAGGTCATATTGAATTTTGCATAGGGCGGCAGCGGAGCCCAACCAATGTAGTTTTCGTCATAGCGCCACTCGACCCATGCAGGTGCCCATACATCATCAGCTATCCAGACCCAGCCGTAGTAATCATCATAATACCAGCGTCCATAATGGTACGTGATCCAGCCGAACGGCTCGTCGGACATCCAGTACCATCCATAATTATCTGTCCATACCCAGCGGCCAATAAGATACGGGCGCCACTGATAATTAATGTGAAAAGGACGCCAGACGCGGATTCCTGATTCTACTTCAATCCATTCACCGTAAGGTGCAAGCGATGAATTGAAAAAATCGGATTGCATTTCCACTTCAGAAATAACAGGATTGGGCGCTGCTGAAGATTTTAGATTAAGTATAATAGCTGAACTGAAAATTAAAAGGATAAAAAATATTCGTTTCATAATGCACCTCGTAAAGAGATATTCATTTGCAATTAGTATGATTGCAAGCGATGTGCCACGAAATTTTATAATTTTTGTAGATTAAATGCAAAAAAACCGAATGAATTGTCTATTCTCCGATTCATTCTGTTTGGTTTTTAGTACATAGAGGTCGGCATATATTTGAATTTTTTAAAATTAATTCAATAAAATTGAAAAATACTGCAAGGAATTTATAAGCTAAGCCATATTATGAAAAACGGACTGCACATCATCGTCTTCTTCTATTCTGTCTAACAGTTCTTTCACTTCTTTTGCCTGCTCATCTGATAATTCTTTTGTTGTTGTAGGAAGATATTGAAGCTCCGAACTTTTAACCTCAATTTCTTTTTCTTCAAGATATTTTAACATCTTACCGTAGTCTTGAAATGATGTGTAAATTAAAAGTTCTTGTTCATGCTGAACAAGATCGTCTAAGCCGTGGTCGATCAATTCCAATTCGAATTCATCTATATTTGTGATTGCAGATGCCACGATTCGGATTAGACCTTTGCGTTCGAACATAAACATAAGTGAACCTGACGAACCAAGTGACCCGCCTCCTTTTGAAAAGTAATGGCGGACGTTAGCAACAGTGCGTGTCGGGTTATCGGTTGTGCATTCGACAATTACGCCGATACCATGCGGAGCATAACCTTCATAAACTATTTCTTCATATCCGGTTGTATCTTTATCCGATGCACGTTTGATAGCGGCTTCAACGCGGTCTTTAGGCATGTTGACACTTTTTGCATTTTGCATAGCAATACGAAGACGCGAGTTGCCTTTGGGGTCGGGCCCGCCTAATCTGACTGCAACATTTATATCGCGGCCGATTCTATTAAATGCCTTAGACATCCGCGCAAAGCGTGCGAACATCACATACTTTCTTTTTTCAAAAATTCTGCCCATAAAATTTTCTTTTTTTTAAATGATTTGAATAAAATTTGCTCGGTTAAGATACGAATCTTCTTTTACATTTGGAAGGGTTGTAATTTTGAACTGCACCTGACTTTTTCATATATTAATTTATGGAACATACACAATTACTTCTTGTCCTCGACTTCGGATCGCAATATACCCAGCTCATTGCCCGGCGGGTGCGTGAATTAGGAGTCTATTCTGAAATTCACCCGTTTCATTATTCCATCGAACAAATAAAATATTTACAGCCGGTCGGCATTATCTTGTCCGGCGGCCCGATGAGTGTCTATGAAAAAGACGCGCCTAAACCTGATCCGCGTGTTTTCGATTTAGGAGTTCCAATTCTTGGTATTTGTTACGGGCTGCAGCTTTTTGCAGATAAATTTGGCGGCATTGTCAATTCTGCTGCCCGCCGTGAATACGGCAAAGCAGATTTGCAGATAGATGATAATAGTGACCTTCTTGCCGGACTTGATTCGGTTACACCAGTATGGATGAGTCATGGCGATGCACTTAGTAAGATGCCGGAAGGATTTGAACCAATTGCGCATTCTCATAACGCTCCTATTTGCGCAATAAGGAATCTTAAAAATAAAATGTTCGGTGTGCAATTTCATCCGGAAGTAGCGCACACACCGGATGGAAAAAAAATTCTTGCTAATTTTTTATTTAAAATCTGCGGAGCAAAAGGCGACTGGACGCCGGCTTCGTTTATAGAACAAGCTGAAAAAGAAATTCGTGAGAAAGTCGGATCGGCAAAAGTTTTATGCGCGCTCAGCGGCGGTGTAGATTCATCGGTGCTTGCTGTTTTGCTGCACCGCGCTGTGGGGGATCAACTGCATTGCGTTCATATTAATAACGGATTGATGCGAAAGAATGAAAGCGAGCAGGTTGTTAAAACTTTCCGCGATACATTTCATATTAATCTATCTTACGTTGATGCAGCCGAGATGTTTTTATCACTGCTTGCAGGTGTAGAAGATCCGGAAAAGAAAAGAAAAATAATCGGCAAGACATTTATTGAAGTGTTTGAAGAAGAAGCAAAAAAGTTAAGCGGCTCGGTTGAATATCTTGCACAAGGCACTCTTTATCCAGATGTGATTGAATCGGTTTCATTCAAAGGACCTTCTGTCACAATTAAATCTCACCACAATGTTGGCGGGCTGCCGGAGAAAATGAATTTCAAACTCATCGAACCGTTCCGAGAACTTTTCAAAGATGAGGTGCGTGAAATTGGACGATTGCTTGAAGTTCCGGCTGATATAATCGGAAGGCATCCATTTCCTGGGCCAGGGCTTGCAGTACGTGTGCTCGGCGATATAACAAAAGAGAAACTTAAATTGATTTGCGAAGCGGACGATATTTTTATTCAGGAACTCAAGCGTTCGAATCTCTATGATAAAATCTGGCAGGCATTTGTAGTTTTACTTCCGGTTCGTTCTGTCGGAGTGATGGGCGACGGACGCACATACGAAAATGCCGTCGCACTTCGCGCTGTAACAAGCATGGATGGAATGACGGCAGATTGGGCAAAAATTCCGAACGATGTACTTGCGTATATTTCAAACAGAATTACGAATGAATTGCGTGGAATCAATAGAGTGGTTTATGACATCAGCTCCAAGCCGCCTGCAACAATCGAGTGGGAATGAGTTCAAAAAAAAATAATGCAAAATGAAAAAGTGAAAATCAGCAGCGGATAGCAGCGTGCTAGCTGCGGTTGGAAGTAAATTATAAAACGAAAAACCTATCAAGAATGATAACTTAGCGTTGAAGACTTCTTACTTTTAATGATTCAACTTAAAAACGTTACAAAAAAATTTGGCAGTTTCACGGCAGTTGATAATTTGACATTGACTGTGCCGAAGGGCGAATTCTTCGGATTCCTTGGACCAAATGGCGCTGGAAAAACTACTACAATTAAAATGATTGTCGGCTTATTTGCTCCGACATCCGGCAGTATCATTGTTAATAGTTACGATATTATAAAGCAGCCGATGGAAGTTAAACAATCCGTTGCTTATGTGCCGGATGTACCATTCTTATACGAAAAGCTCACCGGCAGGGAATTTCTTTACTTCATTGGCGGCTTATTTAAAATTCCAAAACAGATATTGCATAACAGCGTTGGCGAACTAATCGATCATTTTGAAATCGGCAGCTGGATTGACAAGCGGACCGAAGATTATTCGCAAGGGATGAAACAGCGGATTACAATTGCTGCAGCGCTCCTTCATCATCCCAAAGCAATCATAATCGATGAACCGATGATAGGTCTGGATCCGCGAAGTGCGAAAATAGTTCGTGATACATTGCGGTTGCAATCGCAAAGCGGCATTTCTATTTTAATGTCTACGCACAGCTTGCCTGTTGCTGAAGAACTTTGCGACCGCATAGGCATTATCAACAATGGAAAATTGGTTTTCTGCGATACGCGCGAACAGCTGCAATTAGATAAAGCAAAGTACGACGGAAAATTCGAATCCGTATTTTTGGAAGTTACTAAACAGTAACGCAAATGTTTTTCCATATCTTCCATTACAAAATTCTTTCATTCTTTAAAACTGCATTTGATAAACGCACTGTTTCCATCGTGCGCGGAATTGCCTCATCACTTGTATATTGCGGATTTGCCTACGGAGCGTACACGTTTGCTTTTTCAACAACACGTTTTATGCTTGAACATACCCGCACCGGCTTATACCTGTTCCACACTTTTATCTCGATGATGCTTTTCGTACTGTTCATTTCAGTCAATCTCGGCAACATCATCGTCTCGTACTCAACTCTTTATCGTTCATCTGAAGTAAGTTTTCTTCTTACGAAACCAGTTTCATTTAGCACAATTTTCATTTTAAAATTTTTCGACAATTTCTTTTACAGCTCAACTACACTTTTCGTCATAGCATTTATGGCGCTTTTCGGATACGGCAGCTACTTCGGTTACCCTTGGTAATTTTTTGCCGGAGCAATGTTCTTTGTGTTGATTCCGTTTATGTTTCTTTCTGCATGTCTTGCGGTAATAATTCTGATGGGAATTATGAAGCTTGCCGGCAGAATCGGATTCCGAAAAGTAATGACCGGACTTTTTGCTATTTATTTCTTTTTCATCTATTTATTTTTTGATTCATCCAATCCAATTAAATTAGTAGAAAAGGTCAATCGTTTTTACCCAAATATAGATGAATATCTATCGAATGCGGCTCCGGGTTATCTTCAGTACCTTCCGAATCAATGGGTGGCGCAATTTTTCTTTCATATTTCTAACGGCGAGGTGATGAAAGCATTGCCGTATGCCGGTATTCTTCTTTCCGTTACTATCCTTGCGTTTGCCTTACTAATACTTGTGGCAAAAAACTTTTATTATCGAAGCTGGTTAATTTCGTTAGACGTACAATCTTCGGCACAAAAAATTTATGATCCGGTTCACAGACATTTTTTAGATTTTCGATCCAGAAGTTTATTTTCTTCACAGGTTGAAGTGCTGATTAAAAAGGAGTATTTCGTATTCATCAGAGAAGCCAGTCAATGGATTCATTTTGTCGTTATGATTATTTTAACCGTACTATTCGCGATTAGTGTCAGCAAGATCAACCTTAATTGGCATATAATGGATGTGCAGATGCTGACATATTTAGTAATGTTTGTATTCGGCGGATTTATGATAAGCTCGCTTGCTCTTCGATTTGTTTTTCCGATGATCGGATTGGAAGGGCAGACATTTTGGGCGCTCCGAAGCAGTCCGATAAAAGAAAAAAAGATTATTCTGATAAAATTTATTCTTGGATTTATGCTGGTATTACCGATAGCAGAGTACATAGCCGCTGCAAGCAATATTCCATTTGTCGGTAAAACGGAATTGCGTTCGGTTTTGTTTTGGTTCGGCATATTCAGCGCATTTTGGATTTCTATGACGATGGTATCATTCAATCTCGGGTTTGGAGCTTTCTTTGCAAACTATCTAGAACGAAACCGATTCGTGCTGCATCTACGCAAGGCGCTACATTGGCCTTTTTAGCAACACTTATTTATCTTATTATCATTGTTGTCATTATTCTTGTTCCGATATCTGCATATTTTGCGGCGTTATTTAAATCTAAAATATTCCACTTTGAACTGTTTCTGATTGCAG
Source organism: Ignavibacteriota bacterium (assembly GCA_963833465.1). Classification (GTDB taxonomy): domain Bacteria; phylum Bacteroidota; class Ignavibacteria; order UBA10030; family UBA10030; genus Fen-1298. Next base: position 89,220 of record CAWHXW010000006.1, read on the forward strand.
AAATACTCATTGCTGTAGTTTCGTTTTTTCTTTCTGCGTTCTGCTTTATTGTAGGATTACGTTCGATACGCCGAGATTTTTAATTGCAAATTACATTGTGATATTGTATTTTCAACATCAATAACGAACCAACTTTGCACTTCTTTTATGAAAGTCTAAATGAAAAATTCAATTACTCTTCCAGCAATTATTTTTGTGACATTTGCTTTCTCGATCTGCGTAAAATCTCAAACCCAGCAGGATAGTATTGTATTCAAACCCGAAGCAGAGCGTGAATTTGTCGATGCGATGAAATTATTCCAAGCGGGGCAATTTGATACTGCATCGGTTTTATTTACTCAATTGATTAAGGATTATCCCATAGGTCACCGGACAACTGGCGCGTTTATTATGGGCGCGAAAGCGTTTTATGAATTGAAAAATTACCGGGAATCTATCCGCCTTTTGAAAAATTTAATTGATCGTTATCCTCAATCAACTTACATAGATGATGCGCATTATACGCTTGCGATTAATTATTTCCGCTCGGGGCGTTATGAAGATGCTGCATCGGAATGTATTATTGTGCTTCAAACGTCGCATGAGAAAAAATTGACGGAACGTTCCGAGAAGCTGGTAGAAGCGCTGGCGTCGTCGTACCTTACGCTTTCGGAATTGCAGCAGCTTCAGCCGGATGCGAAAAGCGATGAGATGAAATCTCTTGTCACTGTTCGGATTGCGGAAAAACTACTACGTATCGGGGATGTTTCAACGGCAGAAGAGATGCTGCATAAAATTGCATCATTGCCGCCACAAATAAAATATGTAAGCGATGCTCTTGCATTGTTAGAGCAAATTGAAAACCGCGGAATGAAGATCGGCGTAATTCTGCCGTTGATGCTGAAAGCAGAAAGCCCGTTGACTCGGGCGCTGGGTGTGGAGTTTTTAGAGGGAATTAGGCTCGCAGTTGACGAGTACAATCAAAAAATGCCTGTAAAAATATTTCTTGACGTTCATGATACAGAAAGAGATCCAAGCATAGCCGCACGGTTAGTTGCGGATTTATGCACAGATGAAAAAGTTTCTGCAATCATCGGGCCAATTTCGAGCAATGAAGTTTTTGCGAGCGCTGGAATTGCAAACGAACGCGGTGTTCCGTTAGTTACGCCGACTGCGACTGCAAACGGAATTGCTATTATCGGCCCTTTCATCTTTCAAGCAAATCCAGATTATGAAGTGCGGGGCTGCGATGCGGCGGCATTTGCTTACAAAACACTCGGCGCTCGGAATTTTGCCGTGCTTGCTCCGACGGATGTTGCGGGAAAGCAGATGGCTGAATCATTCGCTGCAGAAGTAGATTCGTTAGGCGGTGAAATGATTGATATGCAATGGTATGCTGCCGGCTCGTCTGATTTGAGAACTGAATTGATGAGCATAAGGCGAAAAGCGCTTGCGAGAATTGAAGTACCGACGATTGATTTTAGCGCAAAGATGCGGCAAGCAGAATTGAATAAATTTATGAAGTGGGGTGTTAATCAACACTTACTCGATTCTCTTATTGAAGGTGAGCTAACTGCGCCTGTAACATTGTTGTTCGGCAGCAGGGGAAAACAGATTGCCGACTCGCTAAAAATTCCGACACATCTTGAGCATATGAAATATGACAGTCTCGGTTTGCCTGTCACTACAATTGATGCTATTTTTGTGCCGATTGCAAGCTCGGAAGAAATTCCAATTGTCAGTTCACAAATTAAATTTTTTAACATTCAAGCGCAGATGCTCGGCACAGGAGAATGGAATGACGAAGCGGCGCTCGATCAGAATCGCCAGTACACCGACAGCTTGATATTTTTTGCGGATTCGTATCCAGATTTAAAAAGTGAAACTTACCGGACATTTGAAGCAAAATACAGGTTAGCTAACAGCAATAAAACTCCGGGAACTAATGCTGTATTCGGTTACGACGTGGCGAATTTGGTTCTGCAGATTGTGTCGCAAGGGAAGTCAAGACGGAAAGATATTGCCGCTGCGCTTGCAAAAGTAGAAGGATTTGAAGGGCTGCATTCACAAATTTCTCTTTCGAAAAATCGTGTGAATACCTGTTTGAGTGTTTTGCAGTATAAAGGTCACCAGATTTATTGTATTGGAAAAATTGATTTTGCTCGTTTAGGGAATTAGCCATTGAATCAGATCGGTAAAACTAAACAGGTATCTGAGCCGACATTTTATCATCTTCCCATCACAGCGTGGCCTGCTGATGAACGCCCGAGAGAAAAACTTTTACATCATGGGGCAAATACGTTAAGCGATGCCGAATTGCTTGCAATTCTTATTCGAGTTGGGAAGAAAGGGGCGACGGCAGTTGATCTTGCGCGGCGCCTGTTCTCGAACGAAAGAACACTGCACGAAATATCTTTGTTGTCTGTTGAAGAAATTAAAAAATATGAGATTGGCGAAAGCCATGCTGTCGCAATCGCAGCAGCGTTTGAGCTTGCAAAACGGCTGCCGGAGACGAAAAGGAGAGAGCGGCTTGCTATCCAATCGCCGGAAGATATTGTTCAGCGATTTGGGACAAAGTTCAAAGATTTAGTACAGGAAGAATTTTGGGTTTTTCCTTTAAACTCTATCAACCGGCTGCTTGAGCCAAAACAAATAACAAGGGGAATTTTGAATTCATCGCTTGCTCATCCTCGGGAATGTTTTCGCGAAGCGATTTCACAATCAGCAGCGGCAGTTATTTTCGTGCACAATCATCCGAGCGGCAATCCGGAACCAAGCCAAGATGATCTTGCCATAACCAAACAGCTTGTAGAGGCAGGTAAGGTTATCGGCATAGCGGTGCATGATCACATTATTATTGCGGCAGATTGCTTCGTTAGTTTTGCGGACCGGAGATTAATTATTTAAAAGGATGAGGATGAAGATAGAAAATAAAAAGTAAAAGGTGGCGGGCAGAAAGTAAAAGGAAAAAAGAAAGAAAGAATGTTGAAGTAAGAATTTCAACTGAAAATTTTTTGGTCATAAGATGTTTAGCGCGTATGAAGCTGTTGCAATAATTTTTGTTCAGGCAAAGTTTTCTATTGCTTTTTAATTATGAGAATTATAGATTAATTTGTCAATAGAATAAAGATACAAATTAAAAGTATCTTAGAGAGAGGAACTGTGGGAGCGATTAAGAAGTGTAGAACTCGAATACTGAATTTTTAGGAATATCAAATTTGTTGAATCTAGTGCATTGTTATTTTGACATTATGGTATGACATTTATTCAGGTTAGGTTGTAATGAGTTTATTGAATTTTATATTACTCTATAATTCATGCCTAATATGCATGATATATAGAATTATTCTATCTAATTACTAGTTAGGCCGCTATTTCAGATAATCATTCACTTTCAAAAGGAGCACTTATGAAATACCTAACCCTGTTACTATTTCCCGTTCTGTTTCTTTTATCTTCCTGTATAAAAAGGTCCCCAAGGCCCAGCCGGACCATCAGAAGCCGATGAATTAACCGATCCAAGTGTAAAGCCAAAAGTAATTTGGACATTCCCAGAAAATGGCCAAACTGGGCCCATCAGCAATTTTAATGAAAGTATAAGTATTAGGTTTAACAAAATAATGGATATTTCCACAGTCAACAAATCTTTGCAGCTATCACCGCAATCTGGTTATGCAAGAATAGACACAACTGAAGAAAACTCCCTTCCCACAGGCGATTTGATCTTTATCGATATTCGATCCGACTCATCTTACAGGTGGAATATAGGCCAAACCTACACCCTTACCGTTGCAACAACCTTGAAAGATATAAATGGAAATTCATTGCAGTCCCCCTATGTTCTTTCATTTACACCAGAACCATATTTCCGGGTAACATATACTTATCCGAACAATGCGGCAACAAACGTGAGTCGAAATTATGAAATCGAACTTGAGTTTAATAATACAATCAATTACTCCACATTCCTGTCCTCGATTTCCATTTCTCCTCCAGTCTCTGGATCTTGGAATTACTATGGGGAAAATTATGTCTATATAAACTTATCGAATCAGTTCGAACTCAGTCCCAACACTGCGTATGTCGTAACACTCGGTACGGGAATGCGTGACGCACAAGGACGATCACTAACATCTCCTTTCACATTTTCGTTCACTACTGGCAGCCAATAGTCTCAAAATAATAGAAGGCGGCCTAACCAGTCGCTCAAGCTGACGGAACCAGCGGTCGACGATTTCGCCGCGCGCCAGAAAAATTGTTAAAGAAAAGTGCAATGTCTGCCGCGCGGATAGTTTCTGATGATTTAGCTGTTCGCCGCCGCAGCTTAGCTCCGGTCCGTTAGGCAGCCGGGAAAAGAGTGTTTAATGAAAATATTCGCATTGTATATTTCACTGTTCTATTTGTTCTATGGTTGCAAAGAAAACTCTACACAGCCTGTCCAATCCGCAACCATATTGGATACAGTGAAGTGGTATCCAAGTCAATTATGCTGGGGAGCGTACGCTTGGGAGCTTCCTAATGGTGTTGAAGGACTTCCACCTACTGGTCTGATCGGTAGAGAACTCCCAAATGTAGAGAATGGCGATACCCTTTATCCTGGTGCAACTGGATTCAATCTTATATTGCATGTAAAAATGCCGACCCTTATAGGCTTTAGTTACATTATTGCGGCGGGTTATAATGGCGACAAAATAATATTTCATAATACGACAGCAACAAAAGGAAAAATATTCTATACCATTTCATTTAACCCTGTTGACAGTATTGGTTCACATTATCTGTGTCTATTCGATACATTTGTCAACAACTTAAATGCTGGCGATGATTTTTATCCCGATCCTTGGAAAAAAATGTTTGTTTCGTCAAACATAGAACTTGATATACCACAAGAATATCTTTGCAGAAATCTAAATTCAGATACCTCATTGAGTAATTATAGCATGAATCCTAATGATTTATTTATCAAAGGCTTGATGTTTTATTTTTGTCCTTTTGTCGGCAGTGGCAATCAGATGCCACCTTATTCCGGTACAATTTCGATTTCAAATATAAGAATAGAAGTTTATTAATCTTTAAAGTCGTGTGTCTATATTAACAAACAAGTAAAACACTGCAATGAAAATTTTCAAACGATACCTTATACTTGTGGCTTCAATTGTTGCGGCCTATGCTATGTACTGGTTGGTCTACTGGGCTATTTACCCAAGCAACTCACCCCCTTGGTCAGGTTTCGGTCCCTATGATGAATTACGCAATGGCCCTCGGGCAAAAACGCTTTGGGACTGGTTTGATCTACTTATCGTACCTGCATTTCTCGCTCTTTCGGTTTGGCTACTGAGTACGATCCATAAAAATGTCGAAGCACGATCTCAGTTGAGCCAACAGAGACAAGAGGCGTTGGAGAACTACTTTGACCGACTCTCTGAACTATTACTTAAGAATCGATTGCGCAGATCGAGTGCCACCAGCGAGGTTCGTACATTAGCCCGCAACTGGTCTCTGGCCGCTTTTCGTACATTGGATGGTGTTCGCAAAGGCGAGTCTCTTCAATTTCTCTACGAGTCAAATCTCATAAACAAGAATCCAATTATTGTTCTGAATGGAGCAGATCTTCGCAACTGCTACCTAAGAAATGCAGTACTTTCCGGTTCAGAGATCAGGGGTGCTTACTTCAACGATTCAACTCTGTGTGGGGCAAACTTGAAGAATGGAGATTTTCGCGGTTGTGATTTCAGAAACACAGATCTAAGAAGCGCCTTGCTTGATGGTGCGGATCTTAGTTTTACTTTCCTCAATCGTGCCAACCTTTCAAGGCTTGATTTAAGCGCGGCAAACCTTAAGGGAGCCGATTTAGCTCGGGCCAAAATATGGAGAACAGTGATTACGCCCGATCAACGCGAAGTCATAGTCCTAACAAAAATGCAACAACTATTGTTGAGCATCTTTGCTCTCTTCGTCAATCCAAAAACAAAAAGCTCAACTTCATACAAAGGAAAATAATATGGAAAAGCCAAAGTCAGAAAATGTATGCAAAGTATGCAACGGTAATGGCAGTCTGCAATGTCCTAGTTGTAGTGGTTCCGGCAAAGCAGGCAACATTAAAACATACGAGCCTTGTGCAAGATGTAATGGCAGAGGAACGATAACTTGTCCTAAGTGCCAAGGAAGTGGGAGGGTCTGAAGTTCCCGAATCATTTCAGCAATGCACTTGTGTATTTTGATGATAGAGGGCTGCCTAACCAAGCGCTCAAGCTGACGGAATGAGCGTCGCCCGCCGACTTTTTTAAAAAGCAATTGTCGGCGGGCTAGTTACGTTAGAGCATGGCTCACATAGGTCAGGTGCAAAATTGAAAGAATCATCGTGAACTCAGTTCGTTGAGTGCATTTTGAAAGTTTTCAGCGCCGCAGCTTAGCGCCGGTCCGTTAGGCAGCCACAAAAGCAAATAGGAGTAAACGAAATGATTCCAAAGATGGCTTTCTTTAATTTATTGGTTATAGTCTTTTTTATTTTTTGTGCAGTTGGATGTACGGCGGAAGGTAATTTTATCAGAACTGATTCCACAATTTATCCGCCGAAACCTGCTGACTTTGATGTCCTCGTTCTGATGTCTAAACCTCAAAAGGCCTACAAGGAAATTGGAATTGTCACAGTTCATAAACAAGCCACGACTACACTCGAAGAAATTGGTGAAGACGAATTAATGCCTGAATTATTGGATCAGGCAAGAGCTATTGGTGCTGATGCACTCATTGATCTAAAATTTGATAACTATACAAAGTCAGCAGTCTTTAGTGCTCGCACAAAACATGCTTTAAAAGCTACAGCTACGGCAATTATATTTACAAAATAATTTGTGGCTGCCTAACCAGCGGCTCAAGCTGACCGGATGAGCGTTGGTACGTTAAGCATGGCTTGCAGAGGTTTCGGTTCTTAATAATAAACTATTCAGCATGAACTTGTTTCGTTTAGTGTATTTTGAAAGTTCTCAGTGCGGCAGCTTAGCCGCCATCCGTTAGGCGCAATTCAGAAACCACAACCAATACTAAAGGAACAACTAATATGAACGACGAACAAGCGATAGCTTCTCCAACGAGTCAGCCTTCCAACTTACAATACTTCGAGTCCGCAACCCCCGACGGCGATGGAGCATGTTCTTGGGACCCTGTCCGTGCGGAGGATTTGGCGCTCGGATACCACGAGGCACTGGATATGTTTATATCCCGCAATCCGCCGTTGACTTTCGCAGAGACTGTTTGACTGAGCGTAAATATATGGCCAAACTCAATCGCATGGCTGACCGACTTCCTGCGGGAGGAAGGTTGATTTTTACAGACGTGCCCGTATTAATTTGTGAGCAAGGAATTAATAAGCTCGACATTGACTCTGCTGTTGCCGCAGCAGACGCCAGATATTGGTGGATGACAGGCTTGATACCCCTCCGCCCGACTCCGCCAAGACCTAAAACCGAAGAAGAACGGCGGAAGGAAGCAGAAGCTAATAAGCGTGCAGAAGAAACCAGAAAGAACACAATCCAGTCAGTGCGAAGAGCCAAGCGAGTTTGTATTCTGTGTGGAAAGCAGCTAGGGTTTCTTCTGAAATTGCGCTGGGCTGAACAGCACGAGGAGTGCTCGACTTTCACGGAATGAAATTGCGCCTAACCAGCGGCTCAAGCTGACCGGATGAGCGTGGGAGCAATCAATATGGCGCGTAAAGGTTTGGTGCTTAATAATTCAGTTGGTAGCGTGAATCTGTTTCCTTGGGTGCATCACGAAACTTTTCAACGCGGCAGCTTAGCCGCAGTCCGTTAGCTGGCAAGAATATGCATCATCATTTCCAATTAAATATTATTATCTAAGGAAATAGTTTATGCGTAACCTACATTTCGTTTTTCCTTTGCTGTTTGTCTTGCTATTATTCATTTCTTGCAATCAAAAGAATGAACAACAAAAATCAGCCGTTGGAAATATCCATGATTCGATCAAAGTAGGTATGACATATGATGAAGTTCAACACTTTCTTGGCAGGCCGTCGAATATTATAAGAGGCGCAAATCAATTGATTTCTGAAGACGAGTCTTTCTCGCAAGAGGAGTTGAAGTTAATCAGGTTGGCAATAGATACCTTACGTGATAGTAGAATATGGGCTTTTAAGAAAAAGGTACAGACCATTGGTCAACTTGTGTATGTTACTTGGACATATCCGGAATCTATTATAGATACCAACTTTACATTATTTCCAAAATTTAATATGCTCAAACAAGAAACAACTATATATAAATACTTTATCAATGGAATAGAGACTGATCAATCCGAATTTGAAGCTATTCAAGATACAGTGTATTTCACGGGAGATACAAGGCAAGTTTCAACCAAGAAGGAATGGGAGAAACAAAAATCTATTTATCCTCAATGGGCTTATGGCCCATATAAAGCAACTAAACTCAAAAAGTTTGATCACATTGAACACAATAATCATTCGGTTTTTGATGGATATGGAAAGCATATTTTCGTAACGAGGAAACTCTTCTGCGTTATTTTTGATGCATCTAGCGGTCGTGCAACTGACAGTGGTTTTATGCCGTTTGAAGTTCAAGAAATCTCCAAAGTGATACGATAATTATTTATTGCTTGCCAGCTAACCAGGCGCTCAAGCTGACGGAATGAGCGTGGTGCAATTTACATTGCGTGTAAAGTTTTAGATGTTTAATAATTTAGTTGGTAGCGTGAACTCAGTTCGTTTATTGCATTACGAAACTTATCAGCGCCGCAGCTTAGCGCCGGTCCGTTAGCCCGCTTTAGGTGCTTTCAGATGTAAATATCAAGTTGGGCGCAGTTCCAAATTCTTTGTAACAATAATATAAGGAGATTATCATGTCAAATGTAAAACTACTTGGTATCATTTTGCTTCTCGTAGGACTTGCTGCAATAATTTATTATGGTATGCAAGTTGCTGATTATCAAAATGAACTTGGGCAAAAGTACCTAATGCATATTGAAAAAGAATACTACCAAAAAGAGCTTAATAAATCTATTGTATGGATTATCTTCGGAGTTGCAACTTGTATAATAGGAATTGTGATTCTTAAAAAGACAGACTCTAAATCATCCTTTTATCATACAGGTTGTAATCATAATAATCAACTTGGAAATTATTGTTCTAAATGTGGAATAGGTCATTCGATGAAGCAAAACTTAAAACAAGTAAGTGCGCGATATCGTTGCTTCAATCGCTTGCGGCCTTCTGGCATAAAGAACTTATTGTTCCAAATTTGGCTCATATCTTAAAGTGGTAAATCTGTGCGCGCGGGCTAACCAGCGGCTCAAGCTGACCGAATGAGCGTGGGTACATTAAGCATGGCTTGTGGTGGGTTATCGTTTTTATTATTACGTTTATTGTACTTCATAACTTTAGTGTTAATAAATTTTGTTTTCGGCATGAAACTTGGTTCGTTTAGGTCCTATTTTGAAAGTTATCAGTGCGGCACCTTAGCCGCAGTCCGTTAGGCAACTTCAGCAAGCTTGGGTGTGAAATTCTTTTTAAGTTTTTATTTTTAAGTTTCATTTGTCGTTAAGAAGACTAGTCGTTTCAGTAATAAGTTTGCTTGCATTGGTTCTGTGCAATATTCAAAAATATTATTTATCAGTTGCCTAACCAGCAACTCAAGCTGACGGAAAGAGCTTTTGTGCAACATTCCGCGCGTTTGTGTGTTTGTTTTAGTTTCATAATTTTAACTTTCACGCGCTGCTTGTTTATATTCAACGGATTCGCAACCGCAGCTTGTTGCCATCCGTTAGCTGGCACTTGAATGAAGCATATGAAGAAATTTACATGGTTCGCTTTATCAGTTTTGCTCATTATTTGCGCATGGTGGTTTTTTAAAATATATTCTGTACCAAAAACCGTTGAAACAACAATGCTTACTACCACCGACACCATCAAATCCCCAAGCATTCAGTTGGATACGACTGTGTACCCTGTTAGTAATTTTGATGATTTAGTTTATCCAGCAAAAATATCCGTCTATTTCTCAAATCTCGATTCAATAACCATCGAACAACTTAATGCAATTAAACACATTATTGAACTTCCTCCTACAAAACTCGATTCAACAGTCCCATATTTTGATTCCACTGATGAAAACATCGTCGAACATCTAAAATCAATTGATTTCTCTGGCGACGGTATTCCTGATCTGGTTTATTGCGATTGCATTCATCAAGAAGGGTGCTCTACAATCCTTTGGATCAAAACTGATTCGCTCTATAAATATTGCAGTATTTTTCAAGGGCAAATTACAAAGCTTCATAAAGGCCAATAATAGCGATCTATTTTCTTTTGTTGCTGTCAATGGTGATAGCCATATCCTCTACAAACCCTGGATGATATCAGGAAAACTAGTCTTTCAAATGGCAAATATTGTCTTAGAGCACGAAGATTTAAAGCTCCCTACGCTAAGGATGTTTTCAAAAAAAAGTAATTGTCGCCGACTCTATGATAGATCTACGTTTAAGCCCCGCAATTATAAATAGTTTGGATACACTCGAGAGCGAGTTCAGTGCTGTTCCTGTTCACGGCAACATTCTGGCTAAGGTTCGACAAGGCTCACATGCCATTGCCTTGTCTCAGACAATTGATAAATCAAATCGGACATGGCTTTTTGTTCTATTGGGGCCTGACGCCCAATATATCTATTCAAGGTATCTTGGTAATATTGACATGATTACGTCTGGCTGGATGGAAGAAAAACATTTAAGATATCTTAATTAAGCAAGTGCCAGCTAACCAGCGGCTCAAGCTGACCGGATGAGCGTGAGTGCATTTTGCATTGCGTGCATAGGTTCTGTGTTTAATAATAAAGCTTTTCATAATGAACTTGTTTCGTTTAGCACATTTTGGAAGTTATCAGTGCGGCAGCTTAGCCGCCATCCGTTAGCTGGCAAAAAGAAAGTAGTTGTTTCAAGTTCATAACAATAAATCACTATAACACATATAAACAATAAGAGGAGACACAATGAAAAAGATCGTGATAATCTGCGTCATGATATTTATGACAACCAGTTTGACATTAGGCCAATTTGTATTTTCAGTGAAGCCTGGTTTGGATCTGAATGGAGCATCTTTTGGTATAAAGATTAGCAGACTTATTATATTTGGTGGATTAGATTATATGCATTTCTCTACGACCCTTGAAGAAAGCGGAACCAATATCGCTGAAACTTATTCGTATCAATATATATCAGGTTATTATCAAGACACATACGGGTATCAATTGAATCCATTTGACGATAAATATGATATATCTCTCAATGTGTATTCCCCAACGATCGGTATAAAAGTATTACTTGGCGGGCCAGAAAAAGTTGATGCCTATCTCACTGCATCTGCTTCGCGACCTATTTTATCTGGCAGTGCTTCGAGTAATGGTGTCGATCAGAATTTGCAGAAGTATCTTGATAATCTAAGCATATGGGGTTTTCAAATTGCTTTTGGTGGTGAGTATCATTTCTCGGAGAATTTTAGCATTGGCGGTGAATTTGGTATTCGTTTGTATTCCGCAAAATACGATCAAACCGACAATGCTCAGGAGAGTGTATACGTTGGTTCATCATCCACAGGTTATGGTTACCAAAATGTTATGACGACTCAAAATACGACGATCAGCCCTGGACTGAGTTTTACTTATTCGACACTTTGTTTGAACTACTATTTCTAATTGTTTTTGCCAGCTAACCAGCGGCTCAAGCTGACCGAATGAGCCGAGTGCATTTTGCATGGCTGGTGGTGGGTTTAGGTTTTTATTATTATGTTTGTTGTACAAAGTGCCGAAAGTACAAATCAATTTTGTTTTCAGCATGAAACTCGTTTCGTTTAGTACAATTTGAAAGTTATCAGTGCGGCAGCTTAGCCGCAGTCCGTTAGGCGTTTTGGAAAAATAGTTTCGTATTATTCGAATTATCACCAAGATAAATGTGCGATCTTAAATTCCTCGGATCATTCATATTCATAATAAAAGAAAAGCTATGAACAAGTATGGCGCTGTAATATTTATTTTAATAAATACTGGTGTTTTCTTTTCAGGTTGTTCTTCTAATCAACAGATTCGTGAAGAGACCACCCCCAAAAACACGTTATCAAGTTATTGCGGCATATTATGGGCGGGTTTTGACAATATTAAAATATTTGATGCTGCTAAAGGCATAGATTCAATTATTATAACAAATGTTAAACAAATGCCTTTCACTTCGAGTATATCCCCCAATAGAAAGTTATTGGCGATTGGTTATAAAGTTGAAAATGACTTTTATGTGGACGTGCTGGATACTCGAACACTTAAAATTAAAACCATCCATTCAAAACAAATCAAAACTTCATTATCACAGGTAAATTTTGCATGGAGCAATAATAGTGATTCTCTTTTTTTCAATTATTGGCAGGTCAGGAACAAAGTTGGAGAAAATGTCGGTTCTCTGCTTTATTTAACCGAAATGGACACTTTAGTTTCATTTAGAGTAAAGAATGGCGCAAAGATAGAATCGTATATAAATCCAGGTTATGTGGTAATGTCTTATGAACACACTTATTATGTCATCAATCCAAGAACTGGAAACCCTATTTACACAATTAATGATTTGGACCAACCGTTGTTTTCACCTGATGGTAGAAAAATATTGTTCTATCGTTCTGTTTTAACGATCGATGAATATGGAAATGAGAAAAGAATGAGAGAATTGTATCTTTCAGATATAAGCGGGAGAAACCAGAAAAAAATAGCAGGTTATGTTTCAAGACCAAGTAAAGCTCAATGGCTTGCTAATTCTAAATCAATTGTTTTGGAACTCCAATCGCAAAAATATAGTAACAAGACTTACGTTGCATTCTATGACATAGAATCCAAAGAAATATCTTATTCTAAATCACAGGATGAAGCTGGAGTAACAACTGAAAATCCATCCTTGTCTCCCAGCAAGAACAAATTACTCTCAATACAACGAATGCAATACGAAAATGCGTATGGAGGACGTTCTAGTGATGTGTTTTTAATTCTATCAAATTTAGAAACAAATGAAACAAAAATATTGAATCAAGGCAGAAATGATTTTTCAGATAACACGCGTAATATACCAATAGGATCTTTTAATTGGATAGACGACAATATGGTGGTTGTTGGTGGAAATAATTGGACGACGCTTTACGATATTAAATATGGTGCGGTGACTATCATTGCCAAATCGTCCGATTTATCTTTGGCGTGAGAAATAACCGATCATCTTACGGAGATAATATCACGCGATCAATTTACCTTTGGAACAATGCGGTGAATTATATGAAGAATAAATTATGATTATTATTTATTTTTTATTTTGGCCATTTATTGTTACTTGGTATTTATTTAGATGGCTATTCATTTTTCTTTTTAAAGTAATAAAAACCCTTTTCATTGCGATTGCTGTTGTCTTTGGCTTCCATATGTTGTTTAACAATAAAAAGTAAGATAATACTCCAAAACGCCTAACCAGCGGCTCAAGCTGACCGGATGAGCGTTGGTACGTTAAGCATGGCGAGCATAGGTTTTGTGTTTAATAATAAACTTTTCAGCATGAACTTGGTTCGTTTTAGTACAATTTGAAAGTTATCAGCGCGGCAGCTTAGCCGCCATCCGTTAGGTGCAATTGCCCTTCACTATTTCTTGAAAGGAGTAACAAATGAAAAACATTTTCCGACTTGTCCACTTTGGTGGATTCCTCTTCGTGATGTTTTGCCTATTCACTACTACGAATCCATTGCAAGCCCAATGGATGCAAACCAATGGTCCCTACGGGGGCACCGTTATTTCATTTGCCGTATCCGGTCCGAATCTTTTTGCCGGAATTTCTGGCGGTGTCTTTCTTTCCACCAATAATGGTACAAACTGGATTGCGGCGAGTACCGGCTTGACGAACACTTATGTCAATGCTCTTGCCGTCTCCGGCACGAATCTATTTGCCGGAACTTCCAATGGAGGCATCTTTCTTTCCACCAACAATGGCTCAAGCTGGAGTTCGGTTAACAATGGATTACCAAAAGAACATGTACGACACATCCAATTATACCAGTGTCTGGGCTTTTGCAGTAAGTGGCACGAATATCTTCACTGGCACTGATGGCGGCGTCTTTCGATCCACCGACAACGGTTCAAACTGGACTGCGGTGAGTACCGGCTTGACGATCAGTTCTATCTATGCTCTTGCCGTCTCCGGCACGAATCTCTTGGCTGGCACTAATGGCGGCGTCTTTCGATCCACCAACAACGGTACGAGTTGGACTGCAGTGAATACCGGCTTGACGAGCACTCGTGTTGGTGCTTTTGCCATCTCAGGCACCAATCTCTTCGCCGGGGGCTGGGGAGTCTTTCTTTCCACCAACAACGGCACAAGCTGGACTACGGCGAGTACCGGCTTGACGAACACTTATGTCAATGCTCTTGCCGTCTCCGGCACGAATCTCTTGGCTGGCACTAATGGCGGCGTCTTTCTTTCCACTAATAATGGTACAAACTGGACTGTGGCAATTACCGGCTTGACGAACACTTATGTCAATGCTCTTGCCGTCTCCGGCACGAATCTTTTTGCCGGAACTTTTGGCGGCGTTTTTCTTTCCACCAACAATGGTACAAGCTGGAATGCTGTCAATATAGGCATATTATCCACTCTTGTTTATGCTCTTGCTGTGTCCGGCTCGAATCTCTTCGCTGGCACTGAAGGCGGCGTCTTTCGATCCACTGACAACGGCACAAACTGGACTGTGGCAAGCACCGGCTTGACGAACACTTATATCAATGCTCTTGCCGTCTCCGGCTCGAATCTATTTGCAGGGACTGAGGGCGGCGGCGTCTTTCTTTCCACGAACAATGGCACGAGCTGGACTGCGGCGATACCGGCTTGACGAACACTTATGTCAGGGCTCTTGCCGTCTCCGGCACGAATCTTTTTGCCGGAACTTTTGGCGGCGTCTTTCTATCCACCGACAACGGCACAAGCTGGACTGTAGCGATTATCGGCTTGACGAACACTACTGTCTTGTCTCTTGCCGTCTCCGGCACGAACCTCTTTGCCGGGACTGGTGGTGGCGGCGTCTTTCTTTCCACCAACAACGGTTCAAACTGGACTGCGGCAATACCGGCTTGACGATCAATTCTAGTTCTATCTATGCTCTTGCCGTCTCCGGCACGAATATCTTCGCTGGCAATAATGGCGGCGTCTTTCTTTCCACCAACAACGGTACAAGTTGGACTGCGGTGAATACCGGCTTGACGAGCACTAGTGTCGGTGCTTTTGCCATCTCCGGCACCAATCTCTTCGCCGCCGGGGGCGGGGGCGGCGGAGTCTTTCTTTCCACCAACAACGGCACAAGCTGGACTACGGCGATACCGGCTTGACGAACAATTATATCAATGCTCTTGCCGTCTCCAGCACGAATCTTTTTGCCGGAACTGAGGGCAGTAGCATTTGGAGACGACCATTATCGGAGATGATCACTGCTGTAAACAAAGGAGGGAGTGAAATACCAACAATTTTCTCACTCTTACAAAATTATCCCAACCCTTTTAACCCATCAACGACAATCTCATTTAGCGTTTCACAAAAATCGTTCGTTTCTTTGAAAGTGTTTGATCTTGTTGGAAGAGAAGTAGCAACCATTGTCTCTGAAGAAATGTCAGCAGGAACATACACACGTCAGTGGAATGCAAGTAATTTGACAGGTGGAATATATTTCTATCGTTTGCAAGCTGGTTCATTTACTGAAACGAAGAAACTTGTTTTACTGCGATGATGCAATTGCACCTAACCAGCGGCTCAAGCTGACCGAATGAGCGTAGGTGCATTTTGCATTGCTCTTAGAAGTTTTGGTGTTTAATAATTTGTTTGTCATAATGAACTCGTTTCGTTTAGTATAATTTGAAAGTTTTCAGTGCGGCAGCTTAGCCGCGTACCGTTATGTTGCAATTGTCCTTCACTATTTCAAAAATGGAGAAAAAGATGAAAAACATTTTCCGTTTACTCTTTGTAATGTTTTGCATTTTCACCACTACGATTTCAATGCATTCCCAATGGATACAGACCAACGGACCTTACGGTGGTGGTATACATAGCTTCGCTGTAAGTGGTACGAATCTCTTTGCCGGGTCTAAGGACGGCGTCGTCTTTCTTTCCACCAACAACGGGACGAGCTGGACTGCGGTGAGTACTGGCTTAGTTGATAATTGGATCACTGCTCTTGTCGTCTCCGGCACGAATCTCTTTGCAGGGACTGATGGCAGTGGTATCTTTCTTTCCACTAACAACGGCACAACTTGGACTCAAGTCAATACCGGCTTGACGAACACTGATGTTTCTACTCTTGCCGTTTCCGGCACGAATCTTTTTGCTGGGACTAATGGCGGTGGTATCTTTCTTTCCACAAACAACGGTACAAGCTGGACTGCAGTCAACAACGGCTTGACGAGCATTTTTTATGTCTATACTCTTGCCGTTTCCGGCACGAAACTCTTTGCTGGAGCTTCTAGCGGCGTTTTTCTTTCCACCAACAATGGCACAAGCTGGACTGCGGTCAATACCGGTTTGACGGACACACATGTCCAGTACACTTGCTGTCTCCGGCACGAATCTTTTTGCCGGGACTAATAGCGACGGTGTATTTCTTTCCACCAACAACGGTACAAACTGGACTCAAGTCAATACCGGCTTGACAGAAACTCATGTCTCTGCACTTGCCGTCAGCGGCACGAATCTTTTTGCCGGGACTTATACGGTGGCGTCTTTCTTTCCACCAACAACGGCACAAGCTGGACTGCAGGTCGATACAGGCTTGACGAACACTAATGTTAGTGCTCTTGCCGTCTCCGGCACGAATCTTTTTGCCGGGACTATGATGGTGGTGGCGTTTTTCTTTCCACGAACAACGGCACAAGCTGGACTGCGGTCAATACCGGTTTGACGAGCACTAATGTCGTGCTTTTGCCGTCTCCGGCACGAATCTCTTTGCAGGGACTGATCGAGGCGGCGTTTTTCTTTCCACCAACAACGGCACAAGCTGGACTGCGGTTAATACCGGCTTGACGAATACTATGTCTATGCTCTTGCCGTCTCCGGCACGAATCTCTTTGCCGGGACTGATGGCGGCGGCGTTTTTCTTTCCACCAACAACGGCACAAGCTGGACTGCGGTCAATACCGGCTTGACGAACACTTATGTCAATGCTCTTGCCGTCTCCGGCACGAATCTCTTTGCTGGGACTTATGGCGGCGGCGTTTTTCTTTCCACCAACAACGGAACAAGCTGGACTGCGGTCAATACTGGCTTGACGAACACTTATGTCCATGCTCTTGCCGTCTCCGGCACGAATCTCTTTGCCGGGACTGATGGTGGCGTTTTTCTTTCCACCAACAACGGCACAAGCTGGACTGCGGTTAATACCGGCTTGACGAACACTAATGTCTATGCTCTTGCCGTCTCGGGCACGAATCTCTTTGCTGGAACTTCATAACGGCGTATTTCTTTCCACCAACAACGGCACAAGTTGGACTGCGGTAAATACCGGCTTGACGACGCTTATGTCAATGATTTTGCCGTTTCTGGCACGAATGTTTTTGCTGGGACTGATGGGGATGGCGTCTTTCTTTCCACTAACAACGGCACAAGCTGGACTGCGGTCAATACCGGCTTGACGAACACTTATGTCCATGCTCTTGCCGTCTCCGGCACGAATCTCTTTGCTGGGACTTGGGGCGGCGGCGTCTTCAAACGACCGTTGTCGGAGATGATCACATCAGTGGAAAAACTCCCGACCGAATTGCCGTCGCATTTTAGTCTTGGCCAAAATTATCCGAACCCGTTTAATCCAACAACGACTATTTCCTTTAGTCTGCCGTCTAAATCTTTTGTATCACTGAAAGTATTTGATTTGATAGGAAGAGAGGTAGCAACAATTGTCTTTGAAGAAATGTCGGCAGGAAGTTACTCGCGGCAATGGAATGCAATAAATATATCGAGTGGAATTTATTTTTACCGTTTGCAAGCTGGCTCATTCACCGAGACTAAAAAACTTATACTGCTGAGATGAAATAATTGCAACATAACCAGCGGCTCAAGCTGACCGAATGAGCGTAGGTGCAATTTACATTGCTAATGGTGGGTTTAGGTCTTTATAATTAGCTATTCAGTACCTCGTTGGTTGAGTACAGATTAATATGGTCATCAGCATGAAACTTGTTTCGTTTGGTGCAATTTGAAAGTTGGTCATGCGGCAGCTTAGCCGCCATCCGTTAGGCAGCCCAAAAAACTCTATAGTTATGAATAATGAACGAATGGATACCGATGAACAAGCAAAACCAATCTTTTTTAATCTAGAGGAGCGCGATCTTATTGTGAATCTTATGAGCATTGATTTAGAAACTGAGAAGCGCTTCAGGCTTGCGATGTTGAAGGATAATGGAATCGTTTTGGACATGAACGTGTACGATCTTGATTTACTTCTTGGAGATATTGCGGCAGTTGCAAATCACACGAAGCAGCGAAAACTCCAAAAGAAATTACAAAAAATGTTTGATCGAGTCAGTGAAACCATAGAATCAGAATTTCCGCATTAGAGAGAGTGGGCTGGCCTAACCAGCGGCTCAAGCTGACCGAATGGGCGTTGCTACATTTTGCATTGCGCGGTAAGGTTCAGCGCAGATTGAAAGTGCAGTTAATGAACTTAGTTCGTTTAGTATATCGTGAAAGTTTTCAGCGCGGCAGCTTAGCCGCCATCCGTTAGGGCGCATTTCTATGAGATGGTACAAATACATATTGTCCATTGATGATATTATAAACAACAAGTTCAATGTCCTCATTGAAGAATTTGCCAATACATATATCGCTGCAAATAATCCTATAGGATTCTCTTTGTATAGTAGAACCATGCGGAGCGGCGGCGAAGAAATGTTTCTGTCGGCGCAGTTTGGAAACGAGCAACACATTATGCTGTTCACAACAATTTATCCTTTTGTGGAATGCGATCCACCAACTGACGACGGAGAGATTTGTTTTCTTGCTGGAGATAATAGAGTAATGCCTTTAATGAAATGAAATAAGCCGCCGCCCAATTACAGGCAAATACTATTTTCACAGATTGCGGCCAGTTCTCTATTTTTCCATTTAGGAGTATTATTATTCTATGCTTGTTGGTATGTATTTTAAATATCGGATCAATATTTCTTTCAATGCGCCCTAACCAGCGGCTCAAGCTGACCGGATGAGCGTGGTACGTTAAGCATGGCGAGCAGAGGTTTCGGTTCTTAATAATTAACTTTTCAGCGTGAACTTGTTTCGTTTAGTGTGTTTTGAAAGTTATCAGTGCGGCAGCTTAGCCGCCATCCGTTAGGCAGCAGAATAAAAATCTGCTCCTTGTGACGGAGGCTCAAATGTCGTACACTATTTCACAAGAAATCATCAACAAGACAACTAAATGCGGAAAAAATATGGAATGCTTAAATGGTACTCCATCTTGTAAAGTAGAAAGAATATTTGGAAATCAATTTGCATTTGTTCAGTGTCATCCTCCATCGCATTGTAATTATCAGTTTCATTATGGCAATGGAATTTGTTGCAGTTGTCCTATTAGAATAGAATTGCATAAAAGATATGGCATTTAACTTTGAACAACGTATTCAATAGTAGAATCAGAATTAAAAATAAATTCTGCTGCCTAACCAGCGGCTCAAGCTGACCGAATGAGCGTGAGTGCATTTTGCATTGCGCTTATAGAGGTTTTGTTTTGATTGAAAGTTCTCATAATGAACTCGTTTCGTATGATACAATTTGAAAGTTATCAGTGCGGCAGCTTAGCCGCCATCCGTTAGGCAACAACGGGAAATATAATCCGTATTCATCAATTTAAAAAAAGGAGAATTATTATGGAAGAAAGAAAATATAAAGCCGCATATATAATTGCCAAAACTTTTGAAGTGTTAAGTTGGCTTATTATCGTCGGAGGTATTATTGGTGGAATAGCACTTGTTGACGCTGTAAACCCGTCTGTTGGTTTTGCGTTGATTGTTATCTCAATTGTATTTGGACTAATCCTTGTTTTCGCATCTCAGCTTACCTTAATTTTTATTGATACCGAAAATAATACTCGCATCATTGCAACAGAATCTGTTAAAACTAATGCGATGCTATCAGAAACGATTGGAACTATTGCTGCAAATCTTGGAAAACTCGTAAATAAAGGGTGAATCTATGAACTGTTCAAAATGTAATGCGGTACTTCCACAAGGGAAGATGTTTTGTTCGCAATGTGGTCATCTCAATGAAGTAAAACTTAATAAATTAAGTGCCGACGTTGTTTCAAAGCAGACGACCTTTGGAAATAAATTGCAATATTTCTCATATCCTTTACAGTGGTACATTTACTCTTTTATTTTTGGTCTTCCATTTTTATGGATGATAATTGAGTTATTGTTTGGTTTTGATTTTGCTTTCTATTTTCATAAACACGTTACCCAAATAGGATTCATACCTGAGAATATTCTTTGTGGACTTTTGAATATTGGGCCTATTCGTATGCCGGGACTTTTAAATTTCGCATTTTATGGAAACATTTTTAATGTTGCTCTCTGTGTGGAATTAATCCGCGAGGTTATAGGCAGTATTATTGGCGTTTTCAGTATTGTCTCATTATTCAAGCAACAATTACACTATAAAATAATAATAATAGTAACCATAGTGTTAAATATTCTGTTAGTACTGTCGCCCGATATAATATATTTATTTAGTTACTCATATTCTAATATAAGTGGTTTTATACATGTAATTGGTTTAACCATACCAAGCTGTTATTTCATATTATATTTTAGAAAAATAAATGTATGACAAAAAATGTTTTTGTTGCGTTGTTGCCTAACCAGCGGCTCAAGCTGACCGGATGAGCGTGGGTGCATTTTGCATTGCGCTTAGAAGTTTAGTGCTTAATAATTCAGTTGGTAGCGTGAACTTGTTTCGTTTTGTGTAACATTAAAGTTGGTCATGCGGCAGCTTAGCCGCAGTCCGTTAGGCAGAAACGATAATTTATGAGAGAGATAAAATCGTCAATTAACAAAATTAA